>NZ_AZSU01000001.1:0-984 GCF_000511955.1 [Clostridium] ultunense DSM 10521
TGGGAAAAGCAAAATTTGAAAGGACTAAACCTCACGTAAATATAGGAACAATAGGTCACGTAGACCACGGTAAGACTACATTAACAGCAGCAATAACTACAGTATTAAATAGAAGATTTGGTTCAGGGGAAATAATGAGCTATGACAATATAGATAAGGCACCTGAAGAGAGAGAAAGAGGAATAACAATCTCTACATCCCACGTAGAATATGAAACAGAAAACCGTCACTATGCACACGTAGACTGTCCAGGTCACGCTGACTATGTAAAGAACATGATTACAGGGGCAGCACAAATGGACGGAGCCATATTGGTAGTATCAGCAGCTGATGGTCCAATGCCACAAACAAGAGAACATATATTATTATCAAGACAAGTAGGAGTACCAAAGATAGTAGTATTCTTAAATAAAGCAGATATGGTAGACGATGAAGAATTAATCGAATTAGTAGAAATGGAAGTAAGAGAGTTGTTATCAGAATATGAATTCGATGGAGACAATACAAGCATCGTAGTAGGATCAGCATTAAAGGCAATAGAAGATCCAGACGGAGAGTGGGGAGATAAGATAGTAGAATTAATGACAGCAGTAGATAATGATATACCAGAACCAGAAAGAGAAACAGACAAACCATTCTTAATGCCAGTAGAAGACGTATTCAGTATAACAGGAAGAGGAACAGTAGCAACGGGAAGAGTAGAAAGAGGAGTAGTAAAAACTGGAGACAACGTAGAGATAGTAGGATTACAAGAAGAATCTAGAACAGTAGTAGTAACAGGAGTAGAAATGTTTAGAAAGATCCTAGAAGAAGCTCAAGCAGGAGACAATATAGGAGCCCTTTTAAGAGGAGTTCAAAGGGATGAAATTGAAAGAGGGCAAGTATTAGCAAAACCTGGTACTATTACTCCACATACAAAATTCGAAGCAGAAGTATATGTACTAACTAAAGAAGAAGGTGGAAGACATACACCATTTTTTTAAC
>NZ_AZSU01000001.1:1208-6327 GCF_000511955.1 [Clostridium] ultunense DSM 10521
GGAAGTAAGAGAGTTGTTATCAGAATATGAATTCGATGGAGACAATACAAGCATCGTAGTAGGATCAGCATTAAAGGCAATAGAAGATCCAGACGGAGAGTGGGGAGATAAGATAGTAGAATTAATGACAGCAGTAGATAATGATATACCAGAACCAGAAAGAGAAACAGACAAACCATTCTTAATGCCAGTAGAAGACGTATTCAGTATAACAGGAAGAGGAACAGTAGCAACGGGAAGAGTAGAAAGAGGAGTAGTAAAAACTGGAGACAACGTAGAGATAGTAGGATTACAAGAAGAATCTAGAACAGTAGTAGTAACAGGAGTAGAAATGTTTAGAAAGATCCTAGAAGAAGCTCAAGCAGGAGACAATATAGGAGCCCTTTTAAGAGGAGTTCAAAGGGATGAAATTGAAAGAGGGCAAGTATTAGCAAAACCTGGTACTATTACTCCACATACAAAATTCGAAGCAGAAGTATATGTACTAACTAAAGAAGAAGGTGGAAGACATACACCATTTTTTAACGGATATAGGCCACAATTCTACTTTAGGACTACTGACGTAACAGGAGATATCCAATTACAAGAAGGCGTAGAGATGGTAATGCCAGGAGACAATGCTAAGTTTACTATAGAACTAATAACTCCAATAGCTATGGAAGAAGGCTTAAGATTTGCTATCCGTGAAGGTGGTAGAACAGTAGGCGCTGGAGTTGTTACTAAAGTTATTGGATAATTAGACCAATATAAAAGACTAGGTCTTTCAGGCCTAGTCTTTTTTAAGATTATAATGTTAGGATAATCCTAATTGGAATTGGATAAAATTATAAAAGATTACTTGGAATGATGAAATTATTTTTATTGACATAAATTTTAATTTGTGATAGTTTATATTAAGTAATGAAGTTAATAATGGGTAATTGTGCCCGGGGGCAAGATTAATAAATATATACTTTTCCATGTAGGAGGTGTAGTAGATGAGAGATAGAATAACCTTGGCTTGTACTGATTGTAAACAAAGAAATTATACATCAACTAAGAATAAAAAGAATAACTCAGAAAGAATAGAACTTAGAAAGTATTGTAAGTTTTGTAAAACACATACTGTTCATAAGGAAACTAGATAATTGGTAAATATAATTACGTAAGGATGTGAGTTTATGTCAGCTCAAACCAGCACTGGTAAGGGTAAGATCAGCGCATATTTCAAAGGCGTTAAGGCCGAAATGAGAAAGGTTATTTGGCCTAGTAGAAAAGAGTTAATAAATTATACGGGGGTAGTAATTTTTATTAGTGTTATTGTAGGTTTAGTTGTATGGGTCCTAGACTTAGGAATACATCGTATATTATCACTAATTATAAAGTAACATGAAGGAGGGAAGGACCAGTTAGGTCCTCAAATATATGTCGGATAAGGTTGAAAGTAGAGCAGATAGGGCCAAAAGAGCCAAATGGTACGTGGTCCATACTTATTCAGGCCATGAAAATAAAGTAAAAGCTAATATTGAAAAAATGGTAGAAAATAGAGGTATGATTGATGATATATTTGAAGTGGCGGTACCCACGGAGGAATATATCGATACTAAAGGCGGGAAAAAGAAACTGAAAGAAAGAAAACTTTTCCCTGGTTATGTTCTTGTAAAGATGATAGTAAACGATGTATCATGGTACCTTGTAAGGAATACAAGAGGGGTTACAGGCTTCGTAGGGCCAGGTTCTAAGCCAGTTCCCTTAACGGATGAAGAAGTTAAAGCTTTAGGTGTACAAGATACAACATTACCATCTATTGACTTAAAAGAGAAGGATGTAATAAAAGTAACTACTGGACCCTTTGAGAACTTTATGGGGACTATTGAAAGCATCAATCTTGAGAAGAAGAAGGTTAAGGTATTTGTATCTATGTTTGGAAGGGAAACCCTTGTTGAATTGGATTTTGACCAGATAGAAAAGTTGTAAATAATGCTTACAAAAGCTAATAAGCTTTTTAAATAGATTTATAAAAGTGGGAGGGATTATCCCGCCTAACCACAAAGTAATTGAGGAGGTGGAAGGAATATGGCAAAAAAAGTCATAGCTGTAGTAAAACTACAAATACCAGCCGGTAAAGCTACACCAGCTCCACCTGTAGGAACTGCATTAGGACCTCACGGAGTAAATATTATGCAATTTACAAAGGAGTTCAATGCAAAGACTGCAGATCAAGCTGGGATGATAATACCAGTTGTTCTTACAGTTTATCAAGATAGATCCTTTACATTCATTACTAAAACACCACCTGTTTCAGTATTGATAAAGAAAGCTGTAGGAATTGAGTTAGGTTCAGGAGAACCAAATAAGACAAAAGTAGCAACTATTTCTAAAGACAAAGTTAAAGAAATAGCTGAAATAAAGATGCCTGATTTAAATGCAGGAAGTATAGAGTCTGCTATGAGAATGATAGCAGGAACAGCAAGAAGTATGGGAGTTGTTGTTGAAGAATAATATTTAAGTGGGAGGATATTCCGTTAACACCACAGGGAGGTAAGGAAATGAAAAAGAGAGGTAAAAAATATCAAGAAAGTTTTAAACTAGTTGATAGAACTCATTTATACGATGCAGTAGAGGCAATAGAGTTAGTTCAGCAGACAGCCAAAGCTAATTTTGATGAAACTGTTGAACTGTCAGTAAGATTAGGTGTAGATCCGAGACATGCCGATCAACAAGTAAGAGGCGCAATAGTATTGCCACACGGTACAGGGAGAACGAGAAAAGTTTTAGTATTCGCTAAGGGTGAAAAGGTAAAAGAAGCTGAAGACGCCGGTGCAGACTTTGTTGGAGGCGAAGAGCTAGTTCAAAAAATTCAAAACGAAGGATGGCTTGACTTTGATGTGGTAGTTGCAACTCCTGACATGATGGGAGTTGTAGGTCGAATAGGAAGGATCTTAGGTCCTAAAGGATTGATGCCAAATCCAAAATCCGGAACTGTTACATTTGAAATAGAGAAAGCTGTAAAAGAAATTAAAGCTGGTAAAGTAGAATATAGGGTAGATAAATCAAGTATAATCCATGTACCAATAGGAAAGGTATCCTTTGGAACAGAAAAGTTGAGAGAAAACTTTGCTACTATAATGGAAGAGATTATCAAAGCTAGGCCAGCTGCAGCAAAGGGAAGATATTTAAGATCCGTTGTACTATCTAGTACGATGGGGCCTGGAGTAAAGGTAAATCCACAGCAATTGGTTGATAGATTTGTTCCAAAGAAAGATTAAAAGTTTATAGTATTCTATTGACAGCTATAATATTTGCTGGTATAATCTATTACGTTAAATAAATAGGCTACCGTAGACAGTAGGAACCCAATGGGTTTAAAAATCTCCTACCGAGGTGAGAGTGGAAACTAATCATATTATATAGAGATTAGGGTCTCTCCGTGTCTGCGGAGAGACCTTTATTTGTTTAGCCTTTAGGAGGTGAAGTTGTTGAGGGATAAAGTTTTGGAAGAAAAGAAGCAAATAGTTGAAGAAATTAAAGAAAAGGTGGAAAAAGCTCAAGGGGTAGTTTTAGTAGACTACAGAGGCTTAAATGTAGAAGAACTAACTCAACTAAGACGCAACTATAAAGAAGCAGGTGTAGATTACAAAGTATATAAAAACACCATGATGAGATTTGCCTTTAAGGATGCTGGCTTTGAAGAGTTCAACCAGTATTTAATAGGGCCAAATGCAATTGCCTTTGGTTTTGATGATCCAGTACAGGCAGCTAAGATAACTGAAGAATTTGCAAAGAAGCATGATAAGCTTGAAATTAAAGCTGGTATAGTTGATGGTAAGATAATAGGTATAGATGAAATCAAGAGCTTAGCAAATCTACCATCAAAAGAAGTTCTTATTGCACAAACTCTTGCTGGATTAAATGGACCTATTGCAGGATTTGCTAATGTACTTCAAGGAACCATTAGAAACCTTGTATATGGATTAAATGCGGTAAGGGAAAAGCAAGAAGGTGTAGAAGCATAATTTAAATTTCGAAAATATTTGGAGGGATATAATAATGGCAAGTGAAAAAGTGTTAAACTTAATCGAAGAGGTAAAAAATTTAACTGTTTTAGAATTATCAGAATTAGTAAAAGCATTAGAAGAGGAATTTGGCGTTAGTGCAGCTGCACCAGTTGCAGCAGTAGCAGCAGCTCCAGCAGCGGGAGCAGCAGAAGCGGCAGAGGAAAAGACAGACTTTGATGTTGTTTTAACAGATGCAGGACAACAAAAAATCAAAGTTATTAAAGCTGTTAGAGAAATAACTGGTCTAGGATTAAAAGAAGCTAAAGAATTAGTTGACAATGCACCAAAGGCTGTTAAAGAAGGCGTTTCTAAAGATGAAGCTGAAGAAATCAAGACTAAGTTAGAAGAAGTAGGAGCAGGTATAGAATTAAAATAGTATTTAATAATTAGGTTTTATAAAAGGCTTTCAAAAACGAAAGCCTTTTTACAACCCATACATAAACTTACACTAATGAGTTTGGAAAAAGGCTTCCATAATTTAAAAATACTTTAATGGAAGCCTTTTTATAACTGCAGAAAAATATATAAATGAAAAATAAAATGATATGAGATAATACATTTGTGACAAGAAAATATGAAAAAAGGAAAGGCCTCTGATATAATGTTATTCGCCACAAAAAACAAATATCGGAGGGATCCTTTCCTATGAAAACAATTATAACAGAAGAAATGAGATTTCGTCAAAGGGTAGTTAAATATGCAATCAAACATAATAACAATGCAAAAGCAGCTAGAAGATATCATACCAGCCGCCAACAGGTATGGCGTTGGAGAAAAAAGTATGATGGAACCATAAAATCTTTGGCAAATAAAAGCAGAAGACCCCATTCTCATCCTAATCAACATACACAGGAGGAATTGGGCTTAATACGATATAAGCACCGTTATCATCGCCATGAAGGTCTGGCACAAGTATATCGTAAATTAAGAGATGCTGGTTATACAAGAACTTACGACTCCATGTGCAGACAAATAAGGAAAATGAAGCTAAATACACCAAAAAAACGAAAAAGACTAATCCTAAAATCTAAAGTATACGTAAAAACCCAGACTACCTATCCAGCGAGCGGGTACAGATAGAT
>NZ_AZSU01000001.1:7089-19123 GCF_000511955.1 [Clostridium] ultunense DSM 10521
CATCTAATTTTTTAAAACGACTAGAAGACAAATTAGGATTTAAAGTTAAACTAGTACAAACAGACAATGGAATCGAATTTGTTAACGATCAGGATATTACAAATAAAAAGACCAGATTCGAAAAGTATTTAGAAAAACTAGATATAAAACACAAGCGCACACGCCCATATTCACCATGGCAAAATGGCATAGTAGAGCGAAGTCATAGAATAGATAATGAATTATTTTACAGTAGAAGAAGATTTAAAAGTTACAAGCAGATGGAAAAGTCATTTATAAGATATAGTAAAAGATACAATAATATAGCAAGAAAAATCCTAAATTATAAGACTCCAAATGAAATAGTTGGAGAGTATTTCTCTAAAAATGCTGCTTAAGATGATATTACCAATAATTATTTAATCAAGGATCGCTATCGCTTTCCTCCTTGACAAAATAATTATTAGTAATTTTTTAAAACCACAGCATTATTCAGAGAAAATTTTTCAGAGGTCTGTGTCACATATGTTTGACTTCTCCAGAAAAAATATATAAATGAAAAATAAAACTCCTTGACATATTGAATATGCTATGGTAGTATATGTAGATGCTATAATGTTCGAGAAAATATGTCTTGTTGTATAAATAATCGCAGATATGTCAATATTATAATATATTTGTTATACGTTAGCATTACCAAAAGTATCCATTTGCTTTTGGCTATTTTAGTTTAATAAGGGGTGAATTATTAATGGTACATCCTGTTACATACGGAAAACGAGTCAGGATGAGTTATTCCCGTATTAATGAAGTGTTAGATTTACCAGATTTAATAGAGGTACAAAGATCTTCCTATGAATGGTTTCTAGAAGAGGGGTTAAGGGAAGTATTCGAAGATATTTCCCCTATACAGGACTATACCGGAAATTTAATCTTGGAGTTTGTTGATTATTACATTAATGAAGAACCTAAATATAGCGAAGATGAAGCTAGAGAAAGGGATGCAAATTTTTCAGCACCATTAAAAGTAAAGGTACGTCTCATAAATAAAGAAACAGGAGAAGTAAAAGAACAAGAGGTTTTTATGGGAGACTTTCCCCTAATGACAGAAAAGGGAACATTTATTATCAATGGTGCGGAAAGAGTAGTAGTAAGTCAATTGGTTAGATCTCCAGGAGTATATTATTCAGAGGAAATTGACAAGGTAGGAAAGAGGCTCTATTCTGCAACAGTTATTCCAAATAGAGGTGCGTGGCTTGAATATGAGTCGGATTCTAACGATATCGTCTATGTTAGAATTGATAGAACGAGGAAACTTACTATTACCACATTATTAAGGGCATTAGAGATTAGCACCAATGCCGAAATAATTGAAGTTTTAGGAGAAACAGAGCAAGCTTTAAGAACTTTAGAGAAAGATAATACTAGCACAGAGGAAGAAGCTCTAATTGAAATATATAAAAGGCTGAGACCAGGAGAACCACCAACTGTTGAAAATGCTAAGTCTTTATTAAATAATTTATTTTTTGATCCCAAAAGATATGATTTGGCAAAGGTTGGAAGATATAAGTTTAACAAGAAATTAGCCCTATATAATAGGATTGTAGGGAAAAAAGCTGCAGAAGACATTAAAGATTTAGAAACTGGCGAATTGTTTGTAGCTAAAGGAGAAAAGATTACAAGACAAATAGCTATTGATATCGAAAATAGTGGAATAAACAAGGTTGATATTATATTGGATGATGGGAAGGTTATTCGAGTTGTAGGTAACCACTTTGTTGATAAGAAAGCTTTTAACCTTCCATTTTCTTTGGAAGAATTAGGATTAAAAGAAAAGGTTTATTATCCTGTTATGAAAGAGTTAATCGAAACTTATGAGGATCCAGACGAATTAAAGGAAGCTATTAAAGAAAGAATCAGAGAAATTTCCCCAAAACATATAATTCGTGACGATATAATTGCAAGTATAAACTATGAATTCAACTTATTTAATGGTATAGGTATGACTGACGATATAGATCATTTAGGTAATAGGAGATTGCGTTCAGTAGGGGAGCTTTTGCAAAATCAATTTAGAATAGGATTGTCTAGAATGGAAAGGGTTGTAAGGGAAAGGATGACAATCCAGGATATAGATGTGGCGACTCCCCAAGCCTTGATAAATATAAGGCCAGTAGTAGCCTCTATCAAGGAATTTTTCGGCAGCAGTCAATTATCCCAATTTATGGATCAAACTAATCCTTTAGCTGAACTGACTCATAAAAGAAGAATGTCAGCTCTAGGCCCAGGTGGATTAAGCAGAGATAGGGCAGGATTCGAAGTTAGGGACGTACACCATTCCCATTATGGTAGAATGTGTCCTATTGAAACTCCAGAAGGACCCAATATTGGTCTTATAACTTCCTTAACTACCTATGCTAGGATAAATGAATATGGATTCCTAGAAGCGCCCTATAGAAAAGTAGATAAGGAAAGGGGAGTAGTATTAGATGAAATTGAGTATTTAACTGCTGATGTGGAAGATGAGTTTATCATAGCTCAATCTAATGAACTATTAGATGAGGAAAGTAGATTTGTAAACAAAAGAATAATTGCGCGAGGAAAAGATGGTGTAATAGACATATATCCAAGCAATGAAGTGGATTATATGGATGTTTCACCTAAACAGATCGTGTCTGTAGGTACAGCCATGATCCCCTTCTTAGAAAACGATGACGCCAACAGGGCCTTAATGGGTGCCAACATGCAACGACAGGCAGTTCCATTGCTAAAGACGGAGGCTCCCATAATTGGAACTGGTATAGAATACAAAGCAGCACGAGATTCGGGAGTTGTTGTAATTGCTAGAAATCCAGGCACTGTAGTAAAGGTAAGTTCTAGCGAAATACTAATAAAGAGAGATGAAGATGGGCAGATTGATAAATATAAATTATTAAAGTTCAAACGTTCTAATCAAGGGACTACAATAAATCAAAGACCTATCGTTAAAAGGGATGAAAGAGTAGAAAAAGGCCAAGTCATTGCTGATGGACCGAGTACAGATTTAGGAGAAATTGCATTAGGTAAAAACCTATTAGTTGCCTTTATGACCTGGGAAGGTTATAACTATGAGGATGCCATACTTATAAATGAGAAGTTGGTCATCGATGATACTTTAACATCTATCCATATTGAAGAATATGAATCAGAAGCAAGGGATACAAAACTAGGCCCAGAGGAGATTACAAGAGATATTCCCAATGTGGGAGAAGACATGCTCAAGGATTTAGATGAACAAGGTATTATTAGGATAGGTGCTGAAGTTAAGTCGGGGGATATTTTAGTAGGAAAAGTGACACCAAAAGGAGAGACGGAGTTAACAGCAGAAGAAAGATTATTAAGGGCTATATTTGGTGAAAAAGCAAGAGAAGTTAGAGATACATCTTTAAGAGTACCCCATGGAGAAGCTGGGATAGTTGTAGATGTAAAGATATTTTCTAGGGAAAACGGTGATGAATTGTCTCCGGGAGTTAATCAAATGGTAAGAGTATATGTGGCAACGAAACGAAAGATAAGCGTAGGGGACAAAATGTGTGGACGTCATGGAAACAAAGGTGTTGTATCTAGAATACTCCCTGAAGAGGATATGCCTTATTTACCCGATGGAACACCAGTAGAAATAGTATTAAATCCATTAGGGGTGCCTTCACGAATGAACTTAGGTCAAGTTTTAGAGGTGCATTTAGGATTAGCGGCTAAAAAGCTTGGATGGCATGTAGCTACACCTGTATTCGATGGTGCAAGTGATCAGGATATACTTGATGCACTTCAAATGGCAGAATACCCTACTAGTGGCAAGATAGAGTTAAGGGATGGAAGAACAGGGGATTTTCTAAATAATCCTGTAACCGTAGGATATATGTATATGCTAAAGCTACACCATTTAGTTGACGATAAGATTCATGCTAGATCTACAGGTCCCTACTCTTTAGTTACTCAACAGCCTCTTGGTGGAAAAGCTCAATTTGGAGGCCAAAGGTTTGGTGAAATGGAGGTTTGGGCATTGGAAGCCTATGGTGCAGCCCATACTTTACAAGAAATATTAACGGTCAAATCTGATGATGTAGTAGGTAGAGTAAAGACTTATGAAGCCATTGTAAAAGGAGAAAATATACCTGAACCAGGTGTTCCAGAATCCTTTAAGGTTTTAATAAAGGAATTACAGAGTTTGGCTTTAGATGTAAAGGTATTATCTGAGGAAGACGACGAAATAGAGATAAAAGAATCCGTTGATGACGATATTGCAGATTTGGAATTGATGGGTGACGATTTAATCGAGGATAGGTTTTTGAATGAAGAGGAAGAAGAAGGGGAATTAAATAGTAGATTCATAATTGAAGATGAAGAAGATGAAGAAGATGAAGATTTTTAAGGATATTCCATTATTATTTTATTATAGAAAGGAGAGATAGCTCCTTGTTTGAATTAAATACATTTGATTCAATAAAAATTGGCTTGGCATCTCCTGAGAAGATTAGACAATGGTCAAAAGGGGAAGTGAAAAAGCCAGAGACTATAAATTACAGAACTTTAAAGCCTGAGAAAGAGGGGCTCTTTTGTGAAAAAATATTTGGGCCTACTAAGGACTGGGAATGTCATTGTGGTAAATATAAGAGAGTTCGATATAAAGGTGTAGTATGTGACAGGTGTGGAGTTGAGGTAACTAAATCTAAGGTTAGAAGAGAAAGAATGGGGCATATAGAGTTGGCTGCCCCTGTATCCCATATTTGGTATTTTAAAGGTATTCCAAGTAGGATGGGGCTTATTTTAGATATGTCACCTAGATCTTTGGAAAAAGTATTATATTTTGCATCCTATATAGTTATAGATGGCGGTGATACTCCTTTATATGAGAAACAATTATTGTCGGAGCCAGAATTTAGGGAAGCCCAGGAGAAATATGGAAATAAATTTAGAGCATTAATGGGTGCGGAAGCCATAAAAGAATTGCTTTCAAAGATAGACTTAGATGAAGAGGCCAAGGATTTGAGGCTCCAGCTTAAATCTGCCACAGGGCAAAAGAAAATAAGAATTATTAGAAGATTAGAAGTTGTAGAGGCATTTAGATCTTCTGGTAATAGGCCAGAATGGATGATATTAGATGTTATTCCTGTTATACCACCAGATTTAAGACCTATGGTCCAACTAGATGGAGGTAGGTTTGCCACTTCAGATTTAAATGATCTATACAGGAGGGTTATTAATAGAAATAATCGACTAAAAAGGTTATTAGATTTAGGAGCGCCTGATATAATTGTTAGAAATGAAAAGAGAATGTTACAAGAAGCAGTAGATGCATTGATCGACAACGGACGTAGAGGCAGGCCAGTAACCGGACCTGGGAATAGACCTCTTAAATCCTTATCCGATATGTTAAAAGGAAAACAGGGTAGATTTAGGCAAAACTTACTTGGTAAACGGGTAGATTATTCTGGGCGTTCTGTTATAGTGGTAGGGCCAGAATTGAAGTTTTACCAATGTGGTTTACCCAAAAAAATGGCATTGGAGTTATTCAAACCTTTTGTAATGAAAAAATTGGTTCAAGAAGGATATGCCCATAATATTAAATCTGCTAAGCGAATGGTAGAGAGAATGAAACCGGTGGTATGGGATGTTTTGGATGAAGTAATAAAGGACCATCCTGTACTATTAAACAGAGCACCTACCCTTCATAGATTAGGTATTCAAGCCTTTGAACCTGTGCTGGTAGAAGGGAAGGCTATAAAACTACATCCTCTTGTCTGTACTGCTTATAACGCAGACTTTGACGGAGACCAAATGGCTGTACACGTGCCCTTATCTACCGAGGCGCAAGCAGAGGCAAGGCTTTTAATGTTATCTGTAAACAATATTTTGGCACCAAAAGATGGAAAGCCAATAACAACCCCAACCCAGGACATGGTTCTAGGTAGTTATTATTTAACTGTTGAAAATCCAGGAGAAAAAGGGGAAGGAAAGGTATTTAAAGATTATGATGAAATGTTACAGGCATATTATAATGGAGATGTAGGAGTACATGCTAGAGTAAAGGTAAGAAGAAAAATAGATGAAAATGACAGAGGTGTACTAGTAGAAAGCACAGTAGGAAGATTTATATTTAACGACAGCATACCGCAAAACTTAGGCTTTGTAGATAGGAGAACAGATAAATACTCTTTAGAGATCGATAGATTGGTAGACAAAAAAATCTTAGGGAATATAATTGAAAAATGCTATAGGAAACATGGGAATACGGTAACAGCTGCAGTTCTAGATAGGATTAAAGAACTGGGATTCCATTATTCAACAAAAGGTGCTATTACCATAAGCATGGGGGATATTATTGTGCCAGAGAAGAAGATGGAATTATTAGGAAAAGCTGAAGAAGAAGTTGACAAATTTGAAAAATCCTATAGAAGAGGACTGATTTCAGACGAAGAAAGGTATGAAAAGGTAATCGAGATATGGAATAGGACTACAGAAGAGATAACAGAGGCATTAATGGATGAGCTAGATCATATGAACAATATCTTTATAATGGCTCATTCAGGGGCAAGAGGTAGTAAGAACCAGATTAGACAGTTGGCTGGTATGAGAGGTTTAATGGCTAGTGCTTCAGGAAAAACCATAGAAATACCAATAAAATCTAATTTTAGGGAAGGGTTAGATGTGTTAGAATTCTTTATATCAACCCATGGTTCAAGGAAGGGCCTGGCAGATACAGCTCTAAGAACTGCTGACTCTGGTTATTTGACAAGGCGATTAGTTGATGTAAGTCAGGATGTCATAGTTAGGGAAGAAGAATGTGGCACAGATCAATATCTAGTTGCAAAAGCCTTTAAGGATGGAAAAGAAGTAATAGAAGATCTAAAGGATAGAATAATTGGCAGGTATTCAGTGGAGGACATAATAGACCCTGAAACTAATGAAATAATAGTAAAAAAAGATAATATTATTACTGAGGATATAGCTGAAAGTATAGAAGAAGCAGGAATAGAAGAGGTAAAGGTAAGGTCGGTACTAGGGTGCAAGACACGCCATGGAGTGTGTGCTCACTGTTATGGAAGAAATCTGGCTACTGGAGATCCAGTAAATGTGGGAGAAGCTGTAGGAACTATAGCAGCCCAATCTATTGGAGAACCGGGAACCCAACTTACAATGCGTACTTTCCATACCGGAGGAGTAGCTGGTGCTGACATTACTCAAGGTTTACCAAGAGTTGAAGAATTATTTGAAGCTAGGAAGCCTAAAGGACTTGCTATTATATCTGAAATATCAGGAGAGATAAGCATAAATGAAACTAAAAAGAAAAAAGAAGTAGTAGTTACATCTAAAGATGGGGAAAGTAAGGCTTATAGTATAAATTACGGTTCTAGGTTAAAGGTAAGGCCTGGAGACTTTATCGAGGCAGGAGACGAAATCACTGAGGGGTCTGTAAATCCTCATGATATATTGAAGATTAAAGGTGTTCAAGGAGTACAAAACTATCTTGTGAAAGAAGTACAAAGGGTATATAGACTCCAAGGGGTAGATATAGCAGATAAACATATTGAAATAATAGTAAGACAGATGTTAGGAAAGGTCAAAATCGAAGACTCAGGGGATACGGAACTGTTACCTGGAAGTTTAGTAAGCCTTCATGATTTTGAAGATATTAATAGAAAAGCAATAGAAAATGGAGAGACGCCTGCTGTAGGTAGAAGAACTTTACTAGGTATAACCAAAGCTTCACTAGCTACAGAATCTTTCCTATCTGCAGCTTCCTTCCAGGAGACTACAAGGGTATTAACGGAGGCGGCCATAAAAGGAAAGGAAGACCATCTCATAGGCTTAAAGGAAAATGTAATAATAGGTAAATTGATTCCTGCAGGAACAGGAATGAGAAGATACAAAAATATAGATATAGTCTACGAAGATGTAGAGGAAATAATGGACTTAGAAGAAAATATTGTTGACACTGAAAATAACTGATGGTAGAATATATAAGTGTGCAAATTTAAAGTGGACTCTTTTGATGACATGCAGATTATGTGGACATTAATGTCCACATAATCTTTAAAGTGTTTAAAAAGGGGGAAGAAACTTATGGTATCCAAGTTAAACACAGATAAAAAGGTAGTTGGAACTAAACAAGTGAAAAGGGCATTGATGAGTGGAAAAGCAAAAACAGTATATATAGCTAAAGATGCAGATGATAGAATAAAAAATGAAATAACTACTGTTTGCAATGAAAAACATATTCCAATAGTTTATATTGAAACTATGGAAGAGTTGGGGAAAAATTGTAAGATAGATGTTAGTGCAGCTAGTGCTGCATTACTAAAATAATATTATCCATAGAAGGAGGTGGAATAATGCCAACAATTAATCAATTGATTAGAAAAGGTAGGAAAAAGGTTGTATATAAATCTAAATCTCCAGCATTGGGTATCAACTTTAACTCACTAAAAAAGGAAGCAAATACAGTCCATTCACCACAAAAAAGAGGAGTTTGTACAGCGGTTAGAACTGTTACTCCTAAGAAACCTAACTCGGCTTTGAGAAAAGTTGCAAGAGTTAGACTTACAAATGGAGTCGAAGTAAATGCATATATACCTGGAGTTGGTCACAATCTACAAGAACACAGTGTTGTTTTAATTAGAGGTGGAAGAGTAAAAGACCTTCCAGGTGTTAGGTACCATGTAATTAGGGGTACTTTAGATACTGCAGGAGTAGAAGATAGAATGCAATCTAGATCCAAATATGGGGCTAAAAGGCCTAAAAAGTAGTAATTGTGCTGACGATGCATGGAATTATTCCATTTAATCTATAGATGCATTAAGCGCACAGCGGCAGAACAAATCTGTCGAGTACCAATGAATTTACTTCATATAGTTAAGGAGGGAAGCAAAGTGCCTAGAAAAGGATATGTGGCTAAAAGAGAGGTTGCACCAGATCCTATATACAATGATATAGTAGTGACTAAACTTATTAACAATATCATGCTTGATGGTAAAAAGGGAATTGCTCAAGGTATTGTATATGGTGCCTTTGAACATGTAGCAGAAAAAACTGGTGAAGACCCTTTAGAAGTATTTTATAAAGCCATGAATAATATAATGCCAGTATTAGAGGTTAAAGCTAGACGTATTGGTGGAGCAACATACCAAGTTCCAGTTGAAGTAAGGCCAGAAAGAAGAGAAACTCTAGGATTACGTTGGCTTGTACGATACTCTAGAGCAAGAGGAGAAAAGACTATGGTAGAAAGATTAGCTAGAGAGATAATGGATGCAGCCAATAATACTGGTGCAAGTGTTAAGAAAAGAGAAGAAACTCATAAGATGGCAGAAGCAAACAAGGCATTCGCACATTATAGATGGTAGATTACGGATGGTAGTCTGTTAACAGTAAACGTGTGGAGGGGGACATAGAATCAGGAAGGAGGAAATATTGTGTCCAGAAAATTTCCATTAGAGAAAACACGAAATATAGGAATAATGGCCCATATAGATGCAGGAAAAACAACTACCACAGAGAGGATATTGTTTTATACTGGAAAAATTCATAAAGTAGGAGAAACTCACGAAGGCGCCGCCCAAATGGATTGGATGGAACAGGAGCAGGAAAGAGGGATTACAATAACATCTGCCGCTACTACATGCCATTGGAGAGATCATAGGATCAATGTTATAGATACGCCAGGACACGTGGATTTTACTGTGGAAGTAGAAAGATCCCTTAGGGTGTTAGACGGTGCAGTAGCAGTATTTTGCGCTAAAGGAGGAGTAGAACCTCAATCAGAAACAGTTTGGAGGCAGGCAGATAAATATCAGGTTCCTCGAATGGCTTTCATCAACAAGATGGATATCGTTGGAGCAGACTTTTTCAGAGTAATAGATATGATTAAGGATAGATTAAAGGCCAATCCAGTCCCCATACAATTACCCATTGGAAAAGAAGACCATTTCGTAGGAGTTGTAGACTTGGTAAATATGAATGCCAGAATCTATAGAGATGATCTTGGAGAAAATATAGATGTAGTAGATATACCTGAAGATTTAAAAGATTTAGCAGAAGAATATAGGGAAAATCTTTTGGAAAAAATAGCAGAGTATGATGAGGATTTAATGATTAAATATCTCGAAGGGGAAGAGATAACCCCTGAAGAGATTATTAATGCAATAAGAACTGCTACAGTTAAGGTAGAAATTACTCCAGTTTTATGTGGTTCATCCTACAAAAACAAGGGAGTCCAACCTTTATTAGATGCAATAGTAGATTATTTACCTTCACCATTAGATATACCTTCAATAAAGGGCTTAGCTGTGGATTCAGATGAGACTGAAGAAAGACGTTCTTCTGATGACGAACCATTTTCTGCATTAGCATTTAAAATTGTAACAGACCCTTATGTAGGAAAGCTGGCTTATTTTAGAGTGTATTCAGGTACACTTGAATCAGGATCTTATGTATATAATCCTATAAAGGGCAAAAGAGAAAGAATAGGTAGAATTCTTTTAATGCATGCTAATAAAAGAGAAGAAGTCAAAGAAGTTTATGCAGGGGATATTGCAGCAGCAGTTGGACTTAAGGATACTTCTACAGGAGATACATTATGCGATATAGACAATCCAATTATATTAGAAACTATGGAATTCCCAGAACCTGTTATAGAAGTAGCTATTGAACCAAAGACAAAAGCAAGTCAAGAAAAGATGAGCATAGCTTTGGCAAAACTAGCAGAAGAAGACCCTACATTTAGAACTTTCACCAATGAGGAAACAGGCCAAATTATAATCGCTGGAATGGGGGAACTACATTTAGAAATAATTGTAGATAGACTTCTTAGAGAGTTTAAGGTAGAAGCCAATGTGGGTAATCCTCAAGTAGCTTACAAAGAATCCATATCAGCTTCCGCTGAAGTCGATACAAGATATGTAAGACAATCTGGCGGTCGTGGTCAATATGGGCATGTTAAAATTAGAATTGAGCCCCAAGAACCTGGGGCAGGCTATGAATTTGTTAACAATATAGTAGGAGGGGTTATACCAAAAGAGTATATACCTTCTGTGGATAATGGAATTCAGGAAGCTATGCAATCGGGTATTATTGGAGGCTATCCAGTGGTAGATGTTAAAGTCACCCTATATGATGGATCATACCATGAGGTTGACTCTTCAGAGATGGCATTTAAAATTGCAGGTTCTATGGCCTTCAAACAGGCTATGGAAAAGGCAAAACCTATTTTATTAGAACCAATAATGAAAGTAGAGGTCATTATGCCTGAAGAGTATATGGGTGATGTAATAGGAGATATTAATTCAAGACGAGGCAGAATAGAGGGAATGGAACCAAGAAGTGGCGTTCAGGTAGTAAGAGGTTATGTACCGCTGGCTGAAATGTTTGGTTATGCCACAGATCTCCGTTCCAACACTCAGGGTAGAGCGGTTTATTCAATGCAATTTGATCACTATGAACCAGTGCCAAGTAGCATTGCAGAAAAAATTTTAGGCCATAAATAACCAAAAACAACAATTACTTAAGGAGGAATAGGAAATGGGAAAAGCAAAATTTGAAAGGACTAAACCTCACGTAAATATAGGAACAATAGGTCACGTAGACCACGGTAAGACTACATTAACAGCAGCAATAACTACAGTATTAAATAGAAGATTTGGTTCAGGGGAAATAATGAGCTATGACAATATAGATAAGGCACCTGAAGAGAGAGAAAGAGGAATAACAATCTCTACATCCCACGTAGAATATGAAACAGAAAACCGTCACTATGCACACGTAGACTGTCCAGGTCACGCTGACTATGTAAAGAACATGATTACAGGGGCAGCACAAATGGACGGAGCCATATTGGTAGTATCAGCAGCTGATGGTCCAATGCCACAAACAAGAGAACATATATTATTATCAAGACAAGTAGGAGTACCAAAGATAGTAGTATTCTTAAATAAAGCAGATATGGTAGACGATGAAGAATTAATCGAATTAGTAGAAATGGAAGTAAGAGAGTTGTTATCAGAATATGAATTCGATGGAGACA
>NZ_AZSU01000001.1:19744-40720 GCF_000511955.1 [Clostridium] ultunense DSM 10521
GGAGACAATACAAGCATCGTAGTAGGATCAGCATTAAAGGCAATAGAAGATCCAGACGGAGAGTGGGGAGATAAGATAGTAGAATTAATGACAGCAGTAGATAATGATATACCAGAACCAGAAAGAGAAACAGACAAACCATTCTTAATGCCAGTAGAAGACGTATTCAGTATAACAGGAAGAGGAACAGTAGCAACGGGAAGAGTAGAAAGAGGAGTAGTAAAAACTGGAGACAACGTAGAGATAGTAGGATTACAAGAAGAATCTAGAACAGTAGTAGTAACAGGAGTAGAAATGTTTAGAAAGATCCTAGAAGAAGCTCAAGCAGGAGACAATATAGGAGCCCTTTTAAGAGGAGTTCAAAGGGATGAAATTGAAAGAGGGCAAGTATTAGCAAAACCTGGTACTATTACTCCACATACAAAATTCGAAGCAGAAGTATATGTACTAACTAAAGAAGAAGGTGGAAGACATACACCATTTTTTAACGGGTATAGGCCACAATTCTACTTTAGGACTACTGACGTAACAGGAGATATCCAATTACAAGAAGGCGTAGAGATGGTAATGCCAGGGGACAATGCTAAGTTTACTATAGAACTAATAACTCCAATAGCTATGGAAGAAGGCTTAAGATTTGCTATCCGTGAAGGTGGTAGAACAGTAGGCGCTGGAGTTGTTACTAAAGTTATTGGATAATTATCATAAATTAAAGAAGGGGACTCTAATAGCTCCCTTCTTTTCATATCCTATAGATAAAATAATAGCAAAATAATGAAAAAAAGACTTGAGTTTTCCTAAAATATACTATAAACTATAGTAGTGTTTTAAAATCCATAAAATTTTAGACATTGCGATGATACAAAAGGTTGCCCCGCATTCAATCCTATAAATAAATTTTAATGCTAAAAAATACTTTTCAATCCCATAAAATAGTATAATCGTATTATTTATTTAGTGGATTGAGTGCGGGGGGAATTTTTGTTGAGAATGTCCGGTTACAAATCGGGCGACAGGAATTGTCTTATATGGCTTAGGCCATTTATATAAAAAAACATTACAACACACCCGGAGGAGTGTATCGGCAATTCCGTGTCGCATGTAAGAAAAATAGCATGCGATAGAAGGAGGGAATTAAATGTCAAATAATAGTAAACAAAAAATCAGGATTAGGTTAAAGGCTTATGATCATGAGCTTTTGGATTCATCGGCTCAAAAAATAGTGGAGACTGCTAAAAGAACTGGAGCAAATGTATCTGGCCCAGTGCCATTGCCAACGGACAAGGAAATTATCACGATTTTAAGGGCGGTCCATAAATACAAAGATTCAAGGGAGCAATTTGAGCAAAGAACCCATAAGAGATTAATCGATATCCTTAATCCAAATCAAAAAACCGTAGATTCACTTATGAAACTGAATTTACCAGCTGGTGTTGATATCGAAATTAAGCTATAATTTCTTAGGATGATTACTAAAGGTAATCCGCTGTAGGATAATAGGAGGTGTAAGAATGAAAAATATATTAGGGAAAAAAATAGGAATGACCCAAGTGTTTAATGAAGATGGGGTTGTTATTCCTGTAACAGTAGTTGAAGCAGGTCCATTAAAAGTTATACAAAAGAAAACCATGGAGAATGATGGGTATAGTGCAATACAAGTAGGTTTTAAAGATAAGAAGGAAAATAGAGTTAATAGGCCATTAAAAGGGCATTTTGATAAAGTAGGAGTGGAATATAAAAGATATATTAAAGAATTTGCTGTTGAGAATACGGAAGAATTTGAAATAGGTCAAGAGATCAAGGCAGATATATTCCAAGTAGGTGATAAGGTAGATGTTACGGGAACATCAAAAGGAAAAGGGACTCAAGGTCCTATAAAGAGACATAATTACTCGAGGGGACCAGAAAGTCACGGCTCAAAATATCATAGAGGTGGAGGAGCCAGAGCAGCAGCTGCTGATCCAGGTAGAGTATTCAAGGGTTCAAAGATGGCTGGCAGAATGGGAAATGAAAGAGTAACAGTCCAAAATCTTGAAATAGTAAGGGTTGACGGGGATAGAAATCTATTATTGATAAAAGGTGCTATTCCAGGACCAAAGGGTGGATTATTAATTATAAAAGAATCCGTTATAAAAAGATAAGAAACAGATAGAAAGGAGGATCTGGCATGCCTAAGGTGAATGTTTACAATATATTAGGTGAACAAGTAGGAGAAATAGAGTTAAACGAAGATGTTTTTGGTATTGAAGTAAACCAACATGTACTTTATGAAGTGGTAAAAAATCAACTTGCCAATAGCAGACAAGGCACTCAATCAGTTAAAACAAGAGCTGAAGTAAGAGGTGGTGGAAGAAAACCTTGGAGACAAAAAGGTACTGGTAGGGCTCGTCAAGGAAGTATAAGGGCACCCCATTGGGTTGGCGGTGGAGTTGCATTTGCACCAAAGCCAAGGGATTATGGCTATAGAGTTCCTAAGAAGGTCAAAAGACTTGCAATGAAATCCGCTTTAAGCTCGAAGGTTTTAAATAACGAAATAATAGTACTAGAAGAGTTGAACTTAGAAGAGCCTAAAACAAAGGAAATGGCAAAAATATTAGAAAATATTAAAGCAAGTAAAAAAGCTCTCATTGTAATGGATAAAAAGAATATTAATGTGATTAAATCCGCAAGAAATATCCCAAATGTAGAAACTACATTTGTTAATACATTGAATGTTTATGATATATTGAAATTTGACTCCTTTATCATTACTAAAGATGCGGTAAGAAAAGTGGAGGAGGTGTTTGCGTAATGCGTATTCCACATGATATCATTATTAAACCTATAATTACAGAAGAAAGTATGAATGAAATGGCCTATAAAAAATACACTTTTAAAGTTGATAGAAGGGCCAATAAGTCCGAGATAAAAAAAGCTGTAGAAAAGATATTCGATGTTAAAGTTGAAAAAGTAAACACTATTAATATGTTAGGAAAAGAAAAAAGAATGGGAGTACATGTTGGTAGAAGACCAAGCTGGAAAAAAGCAATAGTAACTTTAACTGAAGATTCTAAAGAAATAGAATTCTTTGAAGGAATGTAGTTAAGTTTCAAAAGAAGGAGGGAACAACAATGAGTATCAAAAAATACAAGGCAACTTCCCCAGCAATTCGTCAGATGACCGTTTCTACGTTTGAAGAGATTACTAAGGAAGAACCTGAAAAATCTTTAGTAATTAGTTTAAATAGAAAAGGCGGAAGAAATTCTCAAGGTAAAATAACAGCTCGTCATAGAGGAGGCGGTGCTAAGAGAAAATATAGGATTATTGATTTTAAAAGGAATAAAGACGGAGTACCGGGAAAAGTTGCAGCTATAGAGTATGATCCAAATAGAACTGCTAATATTGCATTAATTCACTATGTAGATGGTGAAAAAAGATATATACTTGCTCCAAACAAACTGAAAGTCGGAGATATGATTGAATCTGGAGCAGATGCAGATATAAAAATAGGTAATACTTTACCCCTTAGGAATATTCCTATAGGTACTACAGTTCATAATGTAGAACTTTATCCAGGAAAAGGAGGCCAACTTGCTAGATCTGCAGGCTCTGAAGCTCAGTTAATGGCTAAAGAGGGGAAATATGCTCAATTAAGGCTTCCATCGGGAGAATTTAGACTTGTATTATTAGATTGTCGTGCAACTATAGGTCAAGTAGGAAATGTTGAGCATGAAAACTTAACATTAGGAAAAGCTGGTAAGAGTAGACATAGAGGCAGAAGACCTCATGTTAGAGGTAGTGCTATGAATCCAGTTGATCACCCACATGGTGGTGGTGAAGGTAGAGCACCTATTGGTATGCCATCTCCATTAACTCCATGGGGCAAACCAACATTAGGATATAAAACAAGATCTAAGAATAAAAAATCCGATAGATATATTGTAAGAAGAAGGAAGAAATAGTTGATATCATTACATGAAAGGAGGAATAATAATGGGTAGATCATTGAAGAAAGGTCCCTTTTGTGATGACCATCTTCTTAAAAAAGTAGAAGAATTAAACGAAAAAAATGACAAAAAAGTTATCAAGACTTGGTCTCGTCGTTCCACCATATTTCCCCAAATGGTAGGGCATACTATAGCGGTTCATGATGGCAGAAAACATGTACCAATATATATTACTGAAGATATGGTAGGGCATAAACTTGGCGAATTTGCTCCAACTAGAACTTTTAGAGGACACGGTGACAAGACTGAAAGGTCAACAGCATTGAAATAGATGATGAAGGAGGGATTAGGATGGAAGCTAAAGCTGTAGCTAAATATATAAGGATTTCACCTTTAAAGGTAAACTTTATATGCAATGAGATTAGAGGCAAGCAAGTAGATGAAGCTTTGACAATCCTTAGATTTACACCTAAAAAAGGTGCAAGAGAACTTGAAAAAGTATTAAACTCTGCTATTGCCAATGCAGAAAATAATTTCAATTTAGATAGAGATAATTTATATGTGAAAGAAGCCTATGCCAATGATGGTCCTCAACTTAAAAGATGGAGACCTCGTGCAAGAGGAATGGCTTATCCAATATTAAAAAGGACTAGTCATATTGGAGTGGTAGTTAAAGAAAGAGAGTAGAAAAGGAGGGATAGTTAATGGGTCAAAAGGTTAACCCACATGGATTAAGAGTTGGAATAATCAAGGACTGGGATTCCAAATGGTATGCTGACAAAAAGAATTTTAATGAATTTTTAATAGAAGATTATGAAATCCGAGAATATATTAAGGAAAAATTATTTATTGCTGGGATTTCAAAGATAGAAATTGAAAGGGCTGCCAATAGACTAAAGATTTCAATTTATACTGCTAAACCAGGTATGGTTATTGGTAAGGGTGGTTCTGGTGTTGAAGCATTAAGGAAAGATATTGAAAAGATGACTAAGAAAAATGTAATAATAAATGTGGAAGAAGTAAAGGTTCCAGAATTAGATGCTCAATTAGTATCGGAAAATATTGCAGCCCAACTTGAAAGAAGGGTATCCTTCAGAAGGGCAATGAAGCAAGCCATACAAAGGACTATGAGAGCAGGTGCTGAAGGTATTAAAACATCTGTATCTGGTAGGCTTGGGGGAGCGGATATGGCGAGAACTGAAGGTTATAGTGAAGGAACAATACCTCTTCAAACTCTGAGAGCAGACATAGATTATGGATTTGCAGAAGCAGATACTACCTATGGAAAACTAGGGGTAAAAGTATGGATATATAAGGGAGAGATTCTTCCTACTAAAAAAGTAGAAGAAGATGACGAGACTAGAGAAAAGAAATCAACAAAGTAGTTTATAAATAGCTTGTAGGAAGGAGGAAAGGTAAAATGTTAATGCCTAAAAGAGTAAAATATCGTAGAGTTCATAGAGGAAGAATGAAAGGAAATGCTACTAGAGGTAATAAGATAACCTATGGTGAATATGGACTGCAAGCTCTTGAGCCAGCCTGGATAACTTCTAATCAAATAGAAGCAGCTAGACGTGCTATGACAAGGTCTATAAGAAGGGGCGGTAATATTTGGATTAAAGTATTTCCTGACAAACCAGTTACTGAAAAACCAGCTGAAACCCGTATGGGTTCTGGTAAGGGATCCCCAGAGTATTGGGTAGCAGTTGTAAAACCGGGAAGAATATTATTTGAAATGGGTGGAGTATCAGAAGAAGTAGCGAGAGAAGCTATGAGATTGGCGGCACATAAATTGCCTATAAAGACTAAATTTGTTACTCGTGAAGATGGAGAAGAAAAGGGTGGTGAAGCTGATGAAGGCTAAAGAAATTCGCCAAATGACAGATCAAGAACTAGATGCAAAACTGTTGGATTTGAAAAATGAATTATTTAATCTACGATTTCAATTGGCCACAGGTCAATTAGACAACCCAATGAGAATAAAAGCAGTTAGAAAAGATATTGCCCGTGTAAAAACCATCGTTAGAGAACGAGAATTAGGTATAGGAAAGGAGGTTTAACCTCAGATGGACAGAGGAAACCGTAAAACAAGAGTAGGTTATGTTGTAAGCGATAAAATGGATAAAACCATTGTTGTTGCTGTTGAAACATTTGTAACCCACCCTTTATATAAAAAACAGATAAAAAGAACTACTAAATTCAAAGCTCATGATGAAAATAATGAGTGTAAAATTGGCGATGTAGTAAAGATAATGGAAACTAGACCATTAAGCAAACATAAGCGTTGGAGACTTGTAAATATAATAGAAAAAGCAAAATAGTCCTTATGCCTGGAAAGGAGGTATTCTAATGATTCAAACCGAAAGCCGAATAAAAGTTGCTGATAATTCAGGTGCAAGAGAGTTATTAGTTATCAGGGTATTAGGCGGTACTAATAAAAAGTATGCTAATATTGGAGATATAGTAGTTTGCTCTGTTAAAAGCGCAACACCTGGAGGAGTTGTTAAAAAAGGAGAAATAATTAAAGCTGTAGTTGTAAGGACGAAACATGGCGTAAGAAGAAATGATGGCTCTTATATTAAATTCGATGACAATGCAGCTGTTATTATAAAGGACGATAATAACCCTGTAGGAACCCGTATATTTGGTCCTGTAACTAGGGAGCTGAGAAGAGGAAACTTCATGAAGATAATATCCTTAGCACCAGAAGTACTATAAGAGGAGGTGTAGAGCATGCATGTAAAGAGCGGAGATACTGTGATAGTCATTTCTGGCAAAGATAAAGGCAAAAAAGGGAAGATACTAAGAGTATTTCCTAAGGAAAATAGAGTAATTGTTGAAGGAATAAATATGATTACTAAACATATGAAGGCCCAAGGTCCAACACAGCAAGGTGGAATAATTACTAAAGAGGGGCCTATGAATGCTTCAAAGGTAATGTATTACTGTGAAAAGGATAAAACCGGCGTTAGGGTAGGATATAAATTTTTAGAAGATGGTTCAAAGGTTAGAATATGTAAAAAATGCGGAGAAATATTAGATAGATAATTGGCTATTGAAAGGAGGTAATAGGAATGGCTTCCAGATTAAAAGAAAAATACCAAAATGAAGTTATACCAGCTTTAATGGAAAGATTTCAGTATAAAAATGTTATGGAAGTTCCAAAACTAGAAAAGATAGTAATAAATATGGGTGTAGGAGAAGCTAAAGATAATCCTAAAGCTTTAGAATCTGCTGTAAAGGAAATGGAACTTATTTCAGGTCAAAAGCCAGTAGTAACTCGAGCAAAGAAATCCATCGCTAATTTTAAATTACGTGAGGGAATGAATGTAGGCGTAAAGGTAACTTTAAGAGGAGAAAAAATGTATGATTTTCTAGATAAGCTTATGAACATTTCATTACCGAGGGTTAGAGACTTTAGAGGAGTGAATGGTTCTTCTTTTGATGGTAGGGGAAATTATGCATTAGGTATAAAAGAGCAGTTGATATTCCCAGAAATTGATTACGATATGGTAGAAAGCATTAGAGGGTTAGATGTAGTAATAGTTACAACGGCTAATACAGATGAAGAAGCCAAGGCGTTTTTAGAGTTTATGGGTATGCCCTTTAAAAAGTAAAGAAGGAGGGAAAATATTTTGGCAAAAAAATCAATGATTGCTAAACAAAAGAGAAAAGCCAAGTTTAGCACAAGAGAGTATAATAGATGTAAAATATGTGGAAGACCTCATGGATATTTGAGAAAATACGGTATATGTCGTATTTGTTTTAGAGAATTAGCATATAAAGGCCAAATCCCTGGAGTTAGAAAAGCAAGTTGGTAGTATTAAGGTTATGAAAGGAGGTAGCTAAATATGATGACTGACCCAATTGCAGATATGTTAACGAGAATAAGGAATGGAAACAATGCAAAGCATGATTCTGTCGATATTCCTGCCTCAAATATAAAAAAGGAATTAGCACAGATTTTATTAGATGAAGGATTTATAAAAGGATTTGACGTAATAGAGGATGGAAAACAAGGGATTATCAGAGTAGAATTAAAATATGGTAAATACAGTGAGAAGGTTTTAAGCGGAATTAAGAGAATATCTAAACCGGGATTGAGAGTTTATGTAAAAAATGATGAGATACCTAGGGTATTAGGTGGACTTGGAATAGCAATCCTTTCAACATCAAAAGGTATAATGACTGATAAGGATGCAAGAAAAGAAGGTATAGGTGGAGAGGTTATTTGTTATGTATGGTAACAAAAAGCTTAATCTACAGGAACAGGAGGTGCACTTATGTCAAGAATAGGATTGAAACCAATAGATATCCCAAGTGGAATAGAAATAAAGTTAGAAGACAATAATTATATAGAAGTCAAAGGGCCTAAAGGTGTAGTAAAGGAACAGCTTAGCCCAGAAATGGAAATTAAAATTGAAGAAAATCAAATACTTGTTAGCCGTCCAACGGAAAATAAAAGACATAAATCATTACATGGATTAACTAGGACATTAATAGCCAATATGATTGAAGGAGTAACCAATGGTTACACAAAAAAATTGGAAATTCAAGGTACTGGATATAGGGCGCAAAAGCAAGGGAAGAAATTAATTTTAAACTTAGGATATTCTCACCCTATAGAATTAGAAGATCCAGAGGGAATTGAAGTAGAAGTACCTGCAGCTAATCAAATTATAGTTAGAGGTATTAATAAACAACAAGTTGGCAATTATGCAGCAGTAATTAGAGACTTTAGAAAACCAGAACCTTATAAGGGCAAAGGAGTTAGATACTCCGATGAATATGTAAGGCGTAAGGTTGGTAAGACTGGTAAGTAGAAGGGAGTGAGTAGGATTGCTAAAAAAATTTAAAAGGAATGAAATGAGGAAAAAAAGACATATAAGGGTTAGACAAAAAGTTTATGGAACTCCTGAAAGACCAAGATTAAATGTATATAGAAGCAATAGCCATATATATGCTCAGGTTATTGATGATGTAGAGGGTCATACTTTAGTATCAGCTTCAACATTAGATAAAGAGTTAAAAGAAAAGCTATCTTCAACTCATAACAAGGAAGCGGCTAAACTTGTAGGTGAATTAGTTGGGAAAAGGGCTCTTGAAAAAGGGATTGATAAAGTGGTATTTGATAGAGGCGGATATATCTACCATGGAAGAATAAAGGAACTTGCTGAAGGAGCTCGTGAAGCTGGTCTGAAATTTTAAGAGAAGGAGGGGAATAAATGGAACGTTCATATATAGATCCGAATGAATTAGATTTAAAAGAGAGAGTTGTAAGTATTAATCGTGTAACTAAGGTTGTAAAAGGTGGTAGAAACTTTAGATTTAGTGCTCTTGTAGTTGTAGGAGATGAAAACGGTCATGTGGGTGTAGGTATGGCCAAAGCTCTCGAAGTACCGGAGGCTATAAGAAAGGCCATCCAAGATGCTAAGAAACATATTATTGAAGTTCCCCTTGTAGGAACGACTATACCACATGAGATAGTGGGTATCTTTGGAGCTGGGAAAGTTTTATTAAAACCGTCTAAAGAAGGTACAGGAGTTATTGCTGGTGGAGCAGTGCGTGCTGTTTGCGAGTTAGCCGGTATTAGAGATATAAGAACAAAGTCTTTAGGTTCGAATAACCCACGAAATGTTGTTAATGCAACTATGGAAGCTTTAATCAATTTAAAAAGAGCAGAAGATGTTGCCAAATTAAGAGGAAAAACTGTAGATGAAATATTAGGTTAGGAGGGGAGTATAGTGGCTAAGATAAAAATTAAATTGGTTAGATCCGTTATCGGAAGGGCAGAAAAGCATAGAAAAACTATAGAAGCTCTTGGACTTAGAAAAGTTGGCCAGGTAGTAGAAAAAGAAGATACTCCTCAAATCAGAGGTATGATAGCTCTAGTAGACTACATGGTTGAAGTGATAGAATAATTTTTAGAGGAGGTGTACCTATGAAACTAAACGATTTAAGACCACAAGTTGGAGGAGGAACCAAAAAGCGCAAAAGAGTTGGTAGGGGTACTAGCTCTGGCCATGGTAAAACTTCTGGAAGAGGACATAAAGGTCAAAAATCAAGATCTGGTGGTGGCGTAAGACCTGGATTTGAAGGAGGTCAAATGCCATTAATTAGAAGGTTACCAAAACGAGGATTTACAAACATATTCGCTAAGGAATATGCTATTATAAATGTGGAAGATTTAAATAAATTTGAAGATAATACAGTTGTTACACCAGAACTTTTAATAGTTGAAGGTGTAATTAAAAGGGGTAAGGCTATAGATGGTGTAAAAGTATTGGGTGATGGAGATATAAATAAAAAACTCACTGTAAAAGCCCATAAATTTAGCAAGACGGCTGCTGAAAAGATTGAGGCTGCAGGGGGAAAGGTAGAGGTGATATAGATGCTTTCAACCTTGAGAAATGCCTGGAGGATACCAGATATTAGAAAAAGAATCATCTTTACTATACTAATGCTTCTAGTCATTAGATTAGGCTCAAGTATTCCAGTACCATATATGGATAAAGTAGCTATTAGACAGATATTTGAAGCAGGTCAAGCAGGAGTATTGGAGTTTCTCGATTTAATGGCTGGTGGAACCTTTAGTAATTTTAGTATTTTTGCGTTAAATATTTATCCTTATATTACCGCTTCCATAATAATTCAGCTTCTAACAATTGCTATTCCAAGATTAGAAGAAATAGCAAAAGAGGGGGAAGAAGGTAGAAAGAAAATGGCTCAATGGACCAAGTATGGAGCTGTAGTATTAGCGATAATACAAGCAATAGGTACTACTTTTGGATTCTTTAACAGGGCTCTTATTGCACAAGGTGCACTGCAAACAGCTATAGTAATAATATCCTTGACAGCAGGTACCACCTTTTTAATGTGGATAGGAGACCTTATTACTGATAGAGGTATTGGTAATGGTATTTCCCTTATTATCTTTGTTGGTATTATATCAAGGCTTCCTTCTCAGTTTATTAAATCTATTGAGTTGGTAAGAGTTGGAGCATTAAGTTTAATTAAATTAATTTTGTTTGGAATAGTTGCCCTATTAATAATTGCAATAGTTATAGCTATCCAAGAAGGAGAAAGAAAAATACCAGTTCAATATGCAAAGAGGGTTGTAGGTAGAAAGATGTATGGTGGACAAAGCTCTCATATACCTTTAAAGGTATCTATGGCAGGAGTTATTCCTGTAATATTTTCTACTTCACTATTAGCTTTTCCACAAACAATTGCTCTTTTCTTTAAGGGAGAGCCATCAGCGTGGATAACCAAGTATTTGACAGTTCAAGGTAGCGTAGGAATATGGGTATATTCAATCCTCAATGTACTTTTGATTATTTTCTTCACATATT
The DNA here is from genome assembly GCF_000511955.1 of [Clostridium] ultunense DSM 10521. GTDB lineage: Bacteria > Bacillota > Clostridia > Tissierellales > Tepidimicrobiaceae > Schnuerera > Schnuerera ultunensis. The sequence continues at coordinate 31,023 of NZ_AZSU01000001.1, forward strand.
TTTATACGGCAGTTCAATTTAATACAGTTGAATATGCCAAGAATTTGCAACAATACGGTGGATTTATCCCAGGGATTAGACCTGGAAGGCCTACTTCAGAATATTTAAACAAGGTAATATCAAGAATAACCTTTGTAGGTGCTGTATCTTTAGCCTTAATAGCTTCATTGCCAATAATTTTGTCTCATGTGTTTAGAATGAATGTCAACTTTGGTGGAACAGCTATAATAATAGTAGTTGGAGTAGCTCTTGAAACTGTAAAACAAATTGAATCACAGATGTTGATGAGGCATTATAAAGGATTCTTGAAATAAACTATAGGGGATGATTTAATTGAGATTAATTTTACTTGGGCCTCCTGGTGCAGGCAAAGGTACTCAAGCATCAGCTATAGTGAAGAAATATGGGATTCCCCATATCTCCACAGGAGATATATTTAGAGTAAATATTAAAATGGGGACAGAACTGGGAATTAAGGCAAAGACCTATATGGATAAAGGTCTATTAGTTCCAGATGAATTAGTAATTTCTATTGTTAAGGATAGATTAACGGAGGAAGATTGTAAAAAAGGATTCCTTTTAGATGGATTTCCAAGAACCCTTAGTCAAGGAGAGGCTCTAGATGAAGAATTAAATGATATGGGATTAAAGTTAAATAGGGTAATAAATATAGAAGTAGGAAAAGAAGTATTAATAGAAAGAGCCATAGGAAGAAGAGTTTGTAAGGATTGTGGTTCTACCTATCATATTAAATTCAGCCCTCCTAAACAGGAAAATATATGCGATAATTGTGGTGGACAATTATTCCAAAGGGAAGACGACAAGGTAGAAACTATAAAACAAAGAATTCAAGTATATCTTAAACAAACTAAACCTTTAATTGATTATTATACGAAAAAAGGGTTAATATTAAATGTAGATGGCTCTAAGCCAATAGATTTACTTTTCCAAGATATAGTAGATTCTTTAGAAGGTTAATTTGGAGAAAGGCAGGGGCCTTTCTCAATTCAATAATCAGCTCATCTATTATATCGATAAAGAGGTGAACTCAATGGATTCAACTAATGACATAACCGTCGGACAGGTGGTTAAGTCAAGAGCTGGTCGGGATAAAGGTAATATTTTCTTGGTATTAAGCGTTGTTGACGATAAACATGTATTAATTGTAGATGGAAATCTCAGAAAACTAGATAGACCCAAGAAAAAGAAGGCGAAGCATTTAACTGTTTACAATACGGTATTACCAGAATTAAAATATAAACTAGATAATAATATGAAGATAAATAATGCTTATATTAGAAAATTGTTAGAACCTTTCAATAAAAGTTTTTAAAATTGTTTAAATAGGAGGTTCGATAACTGGATGTCTAAAAAAGATGTTATTGAAGTTGAGGGTACGGTAGTAGATGCCTTACCGAATGCTATATTTAAAGTAAGGCTAGAAAATGGTCACGAAATTTTAGCCCATATTTCTGGAAAGTTAAGGATGAATTATATTAGAATACTTCCTGGAGATAAAGTAACAGTCGAACTATCACCTTATGATCTAACAAGGGGCAGAATAACCTGGCGGAATAAGTAGCATAGGAGGGATTTAAGTGAAAGTAAGACCATCAGTAAAGAAGATGTGTGAAAAGTGTAAAGTTATTAGAAGAAAAGGAAGGGTAATGGTAATTTGTGAGAATCCGAAACATAAACAAAAGCAAGGCTAAAAAAGATATTATGTTTATAGAAAATTAATATAGAACGCGGCTGCAAACTTTATTAATTGATACCATTAGGAGGTGTAAATAGGAATGGCCAGAATTGCAGGTGTTGACTTACCGAGAGATAAAAGAGTAGAAATCGGTTTAACTTATATCTACGGAATAGGTAGGTCTAGATCAAATGAAATATTAAGGCAAGCAAATGTTGATCCAAATACAAGAGTAAAGGATTTAACAGAAACTGAAGTTAATACTATAAGAAATATTATTGATAATTACCACGTAGAGGGAGATTTAAGAAGAGATATTGCATTGAATTTAAAGAGATTAAGAGAGATAAACTGTTATAGAGGAATTAGACATAGAAGAGGACTTCCAGTAAGAGGACAAAGAACCAAGACTAATGCAAGAACAAGAAAAGGTCCGAAGAGAATTATCGGTAAGAAAAGATAAATAATAGATAAAGGAGGGAAGGCAATTGGCAGCTAAAAAGGCTAAAACTACTCGTGTTAGAAGAAGAGAACGTAAGAATATAGAGAGAGGTCAAGCTCATATCTCATCAACTTTTAATAATACAATGGTAACTTTAACGGATTTACAAGGAAATGTTATATCATGGGCAAGTGCTGGGCAATTGGGGTTTAGAGGTTCAAGAAAATCCACTCCCTTTGCAGCCCAACAGGCAGCAGAAGAGGCAGCAAAGAAGGCCATGGAACATGGCTTAAAATCTGTTGAAGTATATGTTAAAGGACCTGGTTCAGGAAGAGAAGCAGCTATAAGATCTCTTCAAGCAACAGGTTTAGAAGTAAATTTAATTAAGGATGTTACTCCAATTCCGCATAATGGTTGTAGACCACCAAAACGTAGAAGAGTTTAATATAGGAGGTGTGAATAGATGGCTAGATATACAGGTCCAGTATGTAGATTATGTCGTAGGGAAGGACAGAAACTATATTTAAAAGGAGATAAATGTTATACAGATAAATGTCCAGTTTCAAAGAGAAATTATGCTCCAGGACAACATGGACAGTCAAGAAAGAAAGTAACTGAATATGGACTACAGTTAAGAGAAAAACAAAAAGTTCGTAGATTCTATGGAATACAAGAATCGCAAATGAGGATGTATTTCAATAGGGCAGATAGAATGGCAGGAATAACAGGGGAGAACCTGCTTAAATTGTTGGAGCTTAGATTAGATAATGTAGTATATAGATTGGGCTTTGCCTCATCAAGAGCTGAAGCAAGGCAGCTTGTTAGACACGGGCATTTCACAGTAAATGGAAATAAGGTTGATATACCATCTTCTATCTTAAAGGTTGGAGATGTTATTCAGGTAAAAGAAAGAAGTAAAAACAGCCCTAAATTTAAGGAGTTTGTTGAAAACCATAGAGGTAATACCGTTAGATGGTTAGAGGTTAGTCCTGAGGAATATAGGGGTAGAATTGTAGCTGAGCCAGCTAGAGATGATATTGATATTCCAATAGAAGAACACTTGATAGTAGAGTTATATTCTAAATAGTATCTGTAATAGAATTAGTCACCCTCGTCCTTTGATAATAATATATATAAGGAGGGTTAATGTTAATGATAGAAATTGAAAAACCAAGAATAGAGATTGTTGAAGTGAGTGAAGACAACACTTATGGAAAGTTTGTGGTAGAACCTCTTGAAAGGGGATATGGTACTACCTTAGGTAATGGCTTAAGACGTGTACTATTATCATCATTGCCAGGAGCAGCTATATCCTCTATAAAGATTCAAGGGGTATTACATGAGTTTTCAATAGTACCAGGTGTATTAGAAGATGTTCCAGAAATGATTTTAAATATTAAGGGTATTGCTGCTAAGATGTATTCTGATGAACCTGTCACCTTGAGGTTAGAAGTTGAAGGACCACAAGTAGTAACAGCAGGCGATATTATCACTAGCCCTGATGTGGAAATCTTAAACAAGGACCATTATATAGCCACTGTTAATGAAGATGGTAAGTTATATATGGAGCTTGAGATGATAAAGGGAAGAGGATATAATGTTGCTGAAAGAAATAAAAGGGAAGGTCAATCGGTAGGGGTAATACCCATAGACTCTTCTTTTACCCCTGTCAAGAAAGTTAACTTTTTAGTAGAGAATACAAGGGTAGGACAAATAACAGATTATGATAAATTAACTCTTGAAGTATGGACCAATGGTACTATGAAACCTGAAGAGGCAACTTCCTTAGGAGCTAAGATACTTACTGAGCATTTAAATCTATTTATAGGTCTTACAGATCATGTAAATGATGTGGAAATAATGGTGGAAAAAGAAGAGGATAAAAAAGAAAAAGTATTGGAGATGACAGTAGAAGAATTAGATTTGTCAGTAAGAAGCTATAATTGTCTAAAAAGGGCTGGCATTAACACAGTAGATGAGCTTACTCAGAAAACCGAAGATGATTTAATGAAGGTAAGAAATCTAGGTAAAAAATCTCTTGAAGAAATTCAGGAAAAGCTTGCAGAACTAGAGTTATCATTAAGGAAAATAGATGAATAGCAAGGCATGAAGGAGGGATAGATATGGCTACATTAAGAAAACTTGGTCGCCCTACAGATCATAGAAAAGCTATGTTAAGAAATCAAGTAACAAGCCTATTGAAGCATGGAAGAATAGAAACCACCGTTACAAGAGCTAAAGAAACTAGAAGAATGGCTGAAAAGATGATCACTCTTGGGAAGAGGGGAGATTTACATGCTAGAAGGCAGGCGTTAGCATATATATATGATGAAGATGTGGTGAAAAAATTATTTGATGAAATTGCACCAAGATATTCAGATAGAAACGGCGGATATACTAGGGTTTTAAAATTAGGTCCTCGCAGAGGAGACGGCACAGAAATGGCCATTTTAGAATTAGTATAAAGAGTAGGGGATTAAGTAGAGAAGACCTTTGGTCTTTTAAGGTGATTACTTAGTCCCTTTTTTTCAATGGATATATCCATGAATAAAGAACCCACAAACTACATTTGTAGGTCGATTTGTAGCTGATAGAAAGCTAAAAGGCTAGACCTAAATGGCAGTCAATCGTTAATTGGTTTTAGTTGTCAATTGAAAATCTTTGTGTTATATTAGATATTGTAAATAACTGAAAGCTAGGGGATAAAAATGGTAGATGAAATGATAAGAATAGAAAATGTAACATATGAATACAGTTCAATTGGAGAAGATAGTCAGTTAATGGCAATTAAAGATGTAAATATTTCCATTGATAAAGGTGAATATCTAGTCATTCTTGGTCACAATGGTTCAGGTAAGTCCACATTGGCAAAGCTTATGAATGGGTTATTATTACCTACTAGGGGAAATGTTTATGTAAATAATATGAATACTAAAGATGAAGATAAAATATGGAATATAAGGGAAACGGCCGGTATGGTATTTCAAAATCCAGATAACCAAATAGTAGCAACCATAGTAGAAGAAGATGTAGCCTTTGGTCCAGAAAATCAAGGTGTTCCACCTTTGGAAATAAGAGAGAGAGTAGATGAGGCCCTAAGGATAGTTGAGATGGAGGAATATAAAAAACACGCTCCTCATCTACTTTCGGGAGGCCAAAAACAGAGAGTAGCAATAGCTGGTATATTGGCTATGAAACCAGAATGTATCATATTGGATGAGCCTACAGCTATGTTAGATCCTACTGGGAGAATAGAGATAATAAATACTATAAGAAAATTGAACAAAGAAGAAAAAAAGACCATAATCCATATAACCCATTTTATGGATGAGGCTGTAGAAGCTGATAGAATATTGGTAATGGAACAAGGAGAAATTGTTATGGAAGGAAGTCCTAGAGAAATATTTAGTCAGGTGGAAAAGGTAAAAAATCTAGGGCTAGATGTACCTCAAGTAACGGAACTGGCCTACGAATTAAGGAGAGAAGGCTTTAATGTTCCCGTTGATATATTAACTATAGAAGAATTGGTGAAAGCTCTATGATCATTAAATTAGAAAATATAAACTATGTATACAACCCTAATACTCCCTTCGAGAAGAAAGCCCTAGACAATATAAGTCTAAATATAAATGAAGGGGATTTTATTGGATTGATAGGCCATACAGGTTCTGGAAAATCTACTTTAGTCCAACATTTAAATGGGCTTATGAAACCTACTTCGGGGAAAGTAATCGTAGATGGCGTAGATATAAATTCTAAAGATGCCAATTTAAAAGAAGTTAGGCAAAAGGTAGGTTTAGTATTTCAATATCCAGAACATCAGTTATTTGAAGAAACAGTTTATAAGGATATAGCTTTTGGACCTAAAAACTTAGGATTAGAAAGAGATGAGGTCCATAGAAGGGTTAAAAAAGCTATGGAACTAGTAGAATTAGATTTTGAAACTTTAAAAGATAGGTCCCCTTTTGAACTAAGTGGAGGACAAAAAAGAAGAGTAGCTATAGCGGGAGTTTTAGCTATGAAGCCAAAAGTCCTAATATTAGATGAACCTACAGCAGGGTTAGATCCAAGAGGTAGAGATGAAATATTAGGAAGGTTGGAAACCTTATATCAGGAAGGAATAACCATAATATTGGTTTCTCACAGTATGGAGGATATAGCAAAGTTGGTAAACAGAATTGTGGTAATGCATAGAGGTAAGATCGCCATGGAGGACAAGACCAGAGAAATTTTTAAGGAAGCTGAAAAATTAGCAGAATTAGGTTTAGGAATTCCTCAGATTACCTCTTTCATGAAAGAATATAAATCTAAGGGAAATCAAATTGAAGATACGGTATTAACGGTGGAAGAGGCAAAGGATGAATTAATTAATTATTTAAGGAGAAAAGGAAATGCTTAAAGATATTACAATAGGCCAATATTTTCCTGGGGATACCTTCGTACACAAGTTGGACCCTAGAATTAAAATAATAATAATAATAATGTTTATAACATCTTTGTTTTTTATTAAAACATTTCCACCGTATTTACTTATTTTAGCCTTTATACTATTCTCAATTTGGTTATCAAAGGTACCCTTTAAATACGTATTAAAAGGGTTAAAACCACTTATGATAATAATAGGTATTACTTTTGTTATAAATGTATTATTGACTAAGGGAGAAGTATTGTTTGAAATAGGACCGCTAACCATAACAAAAGAAGGACTTAGTCAAGCAGTTTTTATGGCTTTAAGGCTTATATTTTTAATTACTGGAACTTCCTTGCTAACCCTTACAACATCGCCTATATCGTTAACAGATGGTATAGAAAAGCTTTTATCACCTTTTAAAAGGGTTGGCCTGCCAGCCCATGAACTGGCAATGATGATGACCATAGCATTAAGATTTATTCCTACATTATTAGAGGAAACAGATAAGATTATGAAAGCCCAAATGGCAAGGGGAGCAGATTTTGAATCTGGAAATATTATAAATAGGGCTAAGAATTTAGTGCCCCTATTAGTACCTTTATTTATAAACGCATTTAGAAGGGCAGATGAGTTGGCAATAGCAATGGAAGCTCGCTGTTATCGTGGTGGAGAACATAGGACCAGATTAAATGAATTGAAGCTAAAAAAACAGGATATATTTGCTATTATACTAATGTCCATATTTTTTGGATTTATTATCATTAACAGATATACAGGGTTTATCTAGGAGGCAATAATATGGTTAATATCAAACTTACCATTCAATACGATGGAACCTCCTATTGTGGTTGGCAAAAACAAAAAAATGGAAATAGCATCCAGGAAGAAATAGAAAGAGCTATTAAATTGATTACAGGTGAAAGGGTAAATTTAATTGGCTCTGGAAGGACAGATAGTGGGGTTCACGCAAAAGGACAGGTGGCAAATTTTTTAACTGATTCAAATATACCAGTGGATAGGTTTAAATTTGCATTAAATAGCAAATTGCCTAGAGATATAAGTATTATTGATTCTAGAAGGGTAGATGAAAAGTTTCATTCTAGATTTGATGCCATAAGAAAAAGATATCAATATATTATATATAATAAAAAAATTAGAAACCCCTTATATAGAAATTTTGCATACCATGTGCCCTATTTTTTAAATTATAAAGAGATGGAAGAAGCAACTAAATATTTTTTAGGATCCCATGATTTTTCATCCTTCATGGCATCTAATAGTAATGTAAAGACTACTATTAGAACCATTTATACTTTTACTATTAAAAGAACAGGAGATTTAATAATATTTTCCATTGAAGGAAATGGATTTTTATACAATATGGTAAGGATAATTATTGGCACTTTAGTAGAGATAGGCAGCGGGAAATTAAAGAGTGACAGCATTCCTTATATAATTCATTCGAAGAATAGAGAAGCTGCAGGATATACTGCACCCCCTGAAGGGCTCTATTTAGAAAAGGTTTTTTATTAATAAAATACGTATTGACATTGATATTACCTTGTATTAGAATATATAAGAGTGTTTTTAAAAAGCCCCGGAACTTTTTATAACTCAACGCTGGAATAAGGAGGGAATAAGATGAAGAGCTATATGGCTAAACCAAATGAAATTGAAAGAAAATGGTACCTAATCGATGCAGAAGGAAAGGTCTTAGGTAGATTGGCTTCAGAAGTGGCTTCAATATTGAGAGGTAAAAACAAACCTATATACACACCTCATGTTGACACTGGGGATTTTGTAATAATAATAAACGCAGATAAAGTTAAATTGACTGGGAAAAAGTTAGATCAAAAACAATATAGATATCATACAGGTTATCCAGGTGGATTAAAATCTGTACCTTATAGAAGGATGATGAGTAAAAATCCTGAAAAAGCTATTCAATTAGCTGTGAAAGGAATGCTTCCAAAAAACAGCTTAGGGAGGCAAATGTTTAGAAAGTTAAAGGTATATAGCGGACCTGAACATAATCATGAAGCTCAAAAACCAGAAATATACGAATTTTAATTATGCCTTAAGAAGGGAGGACTGTAAGTGGCTAATGTACAATATATAGGAACAGGAAGAAGAAAGACTTCAGTAGCTAGGGTTAGATTATTACCAGGCTCTGGTAATATTACAATAAATAAAAGGGATATTGAAGAATATTTCGATTTTGATACATTAAAAGTTCTTGTTAAAGAACCTTTGGTTATAACTGATACTATAGACAAGTACGATGTATTTGTAAATGTACAAGGTGGTGGCTTTACTGGGCAGGCTGGAGCTATAAGACACGGCATATCAAGAGCTTTAGTAAATTCTGATGAAGAATTAAAGCCAGTATTAAAAAAAGCAGGATTCTTAACAAGAGACCCACGAATGAAAGAAAGAAAGAAATACGGTTTAAAGAAAGCAAGAAGAGCACCACAATTCTCAAAGAGATAGAACAAAAACGCTGGGTTACCCAGTGTTTTTTTTATGTCCTATATCATATTTGATAAATAAGTTCTAAAAATGGTGCCTGGCACCATTTTTAGAACTTATTTTTTATTAAATCATTTTTATTAGGAATATAGATAGCAGTATTAATAATATATTCAATAGATAGTTGCAAAATATGATTTTAAAGTTATCCACAGAAAATAGGAGAAAATAGGCAATTAAACGCTTTTAAACATCTTAAGTTTTCAGATATCCACAAAAAAGGCATAGCAAAGCAAAGGTTCAATGAAACCTTTTAAAAACTGGTTATCTAGTTTCAGAGATTAAAGTTAAGCAATCAAAGATTTAATAGCAAGAGGTTTATCATAATTTTTAGACTTAAATATAAGTATAAAAGCAATTAATTGAGAAATACAGGCAAGTAGAATATCTGATTTTAAAGATACTGTATTTCTAACTCTTGATGATTTAATTTGAATGAAATTCTTAATTTGACAAATGGATCTTTCGCAGATAGTTCTAAGTCTATATAGTTTCTGCCACTTTAAGCTATCACGAGGGATAGAAGAATTAAAGCGATAATTATGATGTATAGTAATTTGTTTAATTCTTCCGCATTTTGAACTAGTGCAAGGATTTTCACAATTTAATATATAGCTTAG
>NZ_AZSU01000001.1:41761-58523 GCF_000511955.1 [Clostridium] ultunense DSM 10521
AAAATGGATTGATATCCTTAGAAATTTCTTCAGTTACATCAACAAGATTATTGAATAAGTCGTTTAAAGCATCAAAGAAATTAACCTTAAACCTAGAGAATTGAGACTTATGAGGAACCTTGAGAAATCCACAAAATTGACGCATTTCAGATGAAATATTAAGTAATGAAATCAATAGATCGATAGAAGGAAGAGATAAAATATTTTTAAGAATAAAGGCGTTAATCATAGACTCTAAAGAGAAATTTCTTTTTCTACCAAAATGAGAATAATATTTTTGGTAAAAAGAAAATGGAATAAAATCACTAATATTAATGAATTGGTCTAACAAACCAAGTAAATTGTTTTGATTTTTATTGTAAAACTTATCAAATTCAGTAGAAATATCAGTAAAGTTTAATTGTTTAGCTGAAACTGGCATAGGATTCTCCTTTCTATTTGTTTTGAGTTATACACATCTTAGTACTGTATATATACCCAAAATGGGGGGATCCTAGCCATTTCAATATAAATAAATGTAGTAAATATGCGAGTTGTAGGGTTCTGCAACGAGCTAAATATATTCAATACAAGGGGGGATTAGGTGATGATTATTCTTATTAATAAAAAATATATTTATATCTTTGTTTTTTTCCTTTTAATAATAACAATTTTACTAGCTATGTTCAATAACAAGGTAAAGCCTGTATCCTACATTCCTATAGCCGATAAAATAGTGGGAATAGATCCAGGTCATGGCGGCGTTGATCCTGGGGCAATAGGTGTAAGTGGCGTTAAAGAAGACGAGATAAATTTAAAAATAGGGATAAAACTAAAGAGATTTATAGAACAAAATGGCGGTAGGGTTATTATGACCAGGGAGACAAAGGATGGATTATATACAAAAAAATCAAAAAATTTAAAGGAAATGAAAACTGAAGACCTTCATAATAGGAAGGAAATAGTAGAAGATGCTAACTGTCACATATTTGTCACCATCCATCTAAATAGCTTTAGAGAGTCTCAATATTATGGTGCTCAGACTTTTTACAGAAAAAACGATGAAGATAGTAAACTATTGGCTACTTATATTCAAGATGAACTAAGGGATGTTCTAGATATAAACAATCATCGTTTACCTCAAGAAAAAGAGGATGTATTTTTACTTAATGAAATTAATATGCCGTCTGTCCTTATAGAATGTGGTTTTCTATCAAATCCTAGAGAAGAAAAGCTCCTTAACACGGAAGAATATCAAGAAAAAATAGCTTGGGCTATATATATAGGGATTATGAAATATTTTACTCAAGTAAGTGGAGGATATAATTTTTAATGTGGATAATGTCTGTGGATAATATAAAAGAATGTGGATATAAAAATATTATGTAAATTCCTAATGTGTTATGGTTCATATTATGCTAAATCTACAGTTTACATAAGTTATCCACTACTAATTGTGGATAATGTGGATAAAGTGGATAAAATATATTTTCAATTTTGAATGACTAAATATAAATATATAAAATAAAATACATGTGAAATAATTAACAAAAATCCATTGTTTCTTAAATAACAATATTGCATTCTTAATCCTTCTCTTGTATAATAAAGTCAATGAGATTTTTTACAGACCTTTTTTAAAATTGTTTGTTTGTTTTAAAAAAGGTTTTTTGGGTAACATATAATATGTGCAAAGTGAATGTAAAAATTAGGAAGGAGTGGTAAAATGGTAGCAAAGAAGACTCCCCTTTATGATGAGCATGTAAAGCTTGGGGGGAAAATAGTTGATTATGCAGGGTGGTTCCTTCCAGTACAATACGAAGGTCTAATTCCAGAACACGAAGCAGTAAGAAATGCAGCAGGATTATTTGATGTATCACACATGGGGGAAATTGTAGTAAAGGGTAAAGACGCATTAGCTTATTTACAGTACTTATTAACAAATGATATTGCATCTATCGAAACAGATCAAATAATTTACACTTTCATGTGCTATCCTGATGGAGGTGTAGTCGACGATTTTCTAGTCTATAAGTATAGTGAAGAAGAATATCTTCTTGTAGTCAATGCTGCTAATACAGACAAAGATTTCAAATGGATGATTGACAACAAAAAAGATTTCAATATTATTATTGAAAATAAATCGGACCAGATAGGAGAAGTGGCAATCCAAGGTCCTAAATCAGAAAAAATATTACAAAAACTTACCGATACAGATTTGTCAAGTATTAAACCTTTCCATTTCAATAGAAAAGTTAATATATCAGGCATAGAATGTATGGTTTCCCGTACCGGCTATACTGGAGAAGATGGGTTTGAAGTATATTCTCCAGCAGAAGGTATTGTAAAAATTTGGAACGATATACTAGAAGCAGGAAAAGAAGATGGTATTAAGCCAACAGGTTTAGGATGTAGGGATACTCTTAGATTTGAAGCGGGAATGCCTTTATATGGAAATGAAATTTCCAAAGATATTACACCATTAGAAGGTGGATTAAAATTCTTCGTTAAATTAGACAAAGAAGAAGATTTTATTGGAAAAGAAGCTCTTAACAAGCAATGGAAAGAGGGTTTAACAAGGAAGGTTGCTGGTTTTGAATTGCTTGAAAGAGGTATACCAAGGGAAGGCTATGAAGTATATAAAGAGGGTAAAAAGATAGGTCACGTAACTACGGGCTATATGTCACCAACTTTAAAGAAAAGCATAGGAAATGCCTTAATAGATATTAACGAAATAGAATTGGGAAACGAAGTAGATGTAATGATTAGAAATAGGCCTGTAAAGGCTAAAATAATCAGCAGAAAATTTTTAAAGAAATAAATAATATAAGGATAATTAAGGAGGGCTAAATAATGAAAGTAGTACAAGGTTTATATTACACAAATGACCATGAGTGGTTAAAAGTTGATGGGGATGAAGCTTATGTTGGTTTAAGTGATTATGCACAAGATCAATTAGGAGATATTGTATATGTAGAATTACCAGAAGTTGACGATGAATTTGGTAAAGAGGAAGTTTTTTCTGCAGTAGAATCAGTAAAAGCAGCTGCTGATGTTTTCATGCCAGTTGATGGTAAGGTTACGGCTGTAAATGAAGAGTTATTGGATGATCCAGCATTAATAAACCAAGATCCATATGAAGCTTGGATTGTAAAAATTGAACTAACTGACAAATCCCAATTAGATGAATTGATGACAAGTGATGAATACGAAAAGTTTTTAGATGAGGAGGTATAAAGGTATGTATCCTTACATCCCAAATACAAAAGATGATGAGAAGAGGATGTTGGAATATATTGGCTTTGATTCGATGGAAGACCTATTCAGCGATATACCAGAAAACGTTAAACTTAAAAGAGAATTAGACCTGAAACCTTCCATGTCGGAATTAGAAGTATCCAGATACTTAATTGAATTATCTCGACAAAACATTTCTACAAATCAATTGACATGTTTTTTAGGGGCTGGGGCATATGACCATTACATTCCTTCAATAGTTGGGCATATTACTTCAAGGAGCGAATTTTATACATCCTATACTCCCTACCAAGCGGAGATAAGCCAGGGTACTTTACAGTATATATTTGAGTATCAAACTTTAATAGCTAATTTAACAGGGATGGATGTATCCAATGCTTCACTATATGATGGAGGAACTGCAGTGGCCGAGGCAGCGTTTATGGCAGCAAATATAACTAGGAGAGACCAGATACTAGTATCCAAAACTGTCAATCCAGAATCTAGAGAAGTATTAAAAACTTATGCCCATCTTCAAGGAATAGAAGTAATCGAAATTGAGGGTGAAGATGGTGTAACTAATACTGATCAATTAAGAGAACAGTTGTCTGATAAAACAGCTGCGGTAATAGTTCAAAGCCCAAACTTTTTTGGCGTAATAGAAGATTTAGAAGGTATTGGAGAAATAGTTCATAGCCAGAAGAGAACTTTATTTATTACATCTGTAGACCCAATATCCCTAGGAATACTTAAATCTCCAGGTTCTTTAGGGGCAGATATAGTAGTAGGTGAAGGTCAGCCATTGGGTATTCCATTACAATTTGGTGGACCATACCTTGGATTTATTGCAGTAAACAAGGCTCATATGAGAAAACTACCAGGAAGGATCGTTGGAGAAACTGTAGATGAAGATGGAAATAGAGCTTTTGTACTTACATTACAGGCAAGAGAGCAACATATAAGAAGGGAGAAAGCTACTTCCAATATTTGCTCTAACCAAGGTATAAATACATTAGCTGCTGCAGTATATCTTACTACTTTAGGTAAAAAAGGTTTAAGAGAATTAGCACTTCAGGCAACACAAAAAGCCCATTATGCCTTTAATCAAATTACTAAGTCTGGTAAGTTTAAGCCTTTATTCGACAAACCATTTTTCAAAGAATTTGCAGTTACTAGCGATATAGAGGTAGACCAGATAAATAAAGGACTATTAGATGAAAATATACTGGGAGGATACCCATTAGAAAAAGATTATCCCCAATATAAAAATGGAGTACTCTATGCAGTTACAGAGAAGAGGACAAAAGAAGAAATTGATAAATTAAGTTCTGTATTGGAGGGGATAAAATGAGAAAGTATAATAAATTAATATTTGAATTATCAAAGTCAGGAAGAAAAGCATACAGACTTCCAGAAAATGATGTGGAAGATGTAGCAATAGAAGAATTAATTCCTGCAGAATACTTAAATGATCATGAACTAAACCTTCCGGAAGTTAGTGAAGTTGATATAATAAGGCATTATACAAACCTTTCAAATAAAAACTTTGGTGTAGACACAGGATTCTATCCCTTAGGTTCCTGTACGATGAAATATAATCCAAAGATAAATGAAGATATGGCAAATCTCGATGGTTTTAAGAATCTTCATCCTTATCAATCAGAAGAAACGGTACAAGGTGCACTAAAGTTAATGTATGAATTGGATAAGGCTCTATGCGAAATAGCCGGTATGGATAAAATGACATTACAACCAGCGGCAGGAGCTCATGGTGAGCTTACAGGATTGACATTGATAAAGGCTTACCATGAAAATAGAGGGGACACTAAGAGAACTAAAATAATTGTACCAGATTCAGCTCATGGTACCAACCCTGCTTCAGCTGTAATGGCTGGTTTCGATACTATTGAGATTAAATCAACGGAAGAAGGCCTTGTAGATGTAGAAAGTTTAAAAGCGGCATTAAGCGATGAAGTTGCTGGTTTAATGCTAACAAATCCAAATACTTTAGGATTATTTGAAAGAGAAATTAAGGAAATAGCAGATTTAGTACACGAAGCTGGCGGATTGTTATACTACGATGGAGCAAATGCCAATGCTATTTTAGGTCAAGCAAGACCTGGTGATATGGGATTTGACGTAGTACATTTTAATATCCATAAAACATTTTCTACTCCTCATGGTGGAGGAGGGCCAGGTAGTGGTCCAGTAGGAGTTAAAAAGATTTTATTAGACTTCTTACCAACTCCAACAGTAGAAAAAGATGGAGATAGGTATTATCTAAACTACGATATACCTCACACGGTAGGAAGGATGAAAGACTTCTATGGTCACTTTAGCATAATGGTTAGAGCCTACTCATATATTTTAACTATGGGTAAAGATGGATTGAAGAAAGCAAGTGAAATGGCAGTCTTAAATGCCAATTATTTAGGACATAGATTGAAAGAACATTACAATTTACCAGAAGACACTATATTTAAACACGAATTTGTTTTAGCTGGATTAAAGGGCAATCTATCCGAAGTTACTACATTAGATGTAGCTAAAAGATTGTTGGACTTTGGATACCATCCACCAACTGTTTATTTCCCATTGATCGTTAGGGAAGCCTTGATGGTAGAGCCAACAGAATCAGAGAGCAAGGAAACTTTGGATGAGTTTGCAGATGCATTGATTAAAATAGCTGAAGAAGCAAAAGAGGATCCAGAGGTATTAAAAGAAGCACCACATGATACACCTGTAAGAAGGGTGAACGAAACGCAGGCAGCAAGGAATCCTGTACTCAAATATGAAGGGTAGGTGTCAATAGTTGACTAAAAATATTGCAGTAATTGGTGCAGGTCCAGGAGGATATGTAGCAGCAATAAGAGGAGCTCAACTAGGTGGAAATATATATTTAATTGAAGATAGAGAAGTAGGGGGAACATGCCTCAATCGAGGCTGTATCCCCACTAAAACCTATTTTAGGAATGCAGAAATAATGCATACCTTAAAAAAATCAGAAGAATTTGGTATCACAATAGATAATTTTAAGTTAGATGGAAAAGCATTACAGGATAGAAAGACTAAAATAGTAAACCAATTGGTTAAAGGTATTGAGCAACTAATATCCTCTTACAAAAATATAGAATTTATCCCTGGAAGAGCCCAAATTAAGGATAATGAGACTATAGTAATAAATTTAAAAGATGGAGGAACTCGAGAAATATCTGTAGACAACATAGTCATTGCTACGGGTTCTAAACCTACTATGACGGAAACAAAAGGTGTAGATCTTGAGGGAGTTATTACTAGCGATGATCTTTTAGAAATGGAAGAGATACCAGAAACCTTAATTGTAATAGGTGGAGGTGTTATAGGTCTAGAATTTGCTAGTATATACCAGGAGCTTGGTTCTCAAGTAATTCTCCTTGCTTCTAGAATATTAAAGAATATAGATATGGAAATAGCTAGAAGATTGCCTATGTTTTTCAGGAAACAAGGAATGGAGACCTATGTAGATATAAGGGCAAAAGAGATAATTAAAGAAGGAGACAAGCTACGGGTAGTTGCTAGATACAAGAAAAAAGATGAAGAAATTGAAGTAGTAGGAGATAAAGTTTTAATCGCTTCTGGTAGGGGACCTGTTACAGAAGGACTAAACCTTGATAATGTGGGAGTTAAATATGACCATAAAGGTATTGAAGTAGATAAAAACTTCGAAACCACAGTTGAAGGCATATATGCAATAGGAGATGTTAATAATCTAGGTATCCAACTTGCCCATGTTGCTTCAGCTCAAGGTGTATATGTAATGGAGAAGATAATGGGATTAACTCCAGACATAAACTTGGATATCTATCCAAACTGTGTATTCACATTGCCAGAAGTAGCCTTTGTGGGCCTAACGGAAGAAGAATTAAAAGAAAAAGGAATAGACTATAAAGTAAGTAAATTCTTATTTGCTGCTAACGGAAAAGCCTTATCTTTAGGAGAAGGAGAAGGATTTATTAAGGTATATGCTTCTAAGGATGATAATAAAGTTTTAGGAGTTACCATATTAGGGCCTCATGCCAATGATTTAATCCATGAAGGGGCATTGGCTATAGCCAACGATATGGATATTGATAGCATTACAAGGACGATACATGCTCATCCAACCTTAAGTGAAGCTTTTATGGAAGCTGTGCACGGTTTGGAGGACAAGGCAATTCATATTGCACCACCAAGAAAAAGAAGAAGATAGCAGGTTTCTGCTATCTTTTTATAACCAATAGTAAAGTTCTTACTTGTAAACAATAATTTAAAAGAACTTGACCTACATGAGTTTCAAAAAAGGCTTCCTTATAACCTTTCCATAGAAGCCTTTTTTAATTCTATTTTTGGAGGAACTATGAAAAAGAAAATAATAATATTAATTAATATAATACTAATTATTACATTTTTTGTTACAGGCATATGGGTTAGAAATTCTAAAGAAGGAATTCTATTTGATGAGGCTGTAATGAATTATGTCCATAGCAAGACATCTATTAAAGGAATTCAAATTATGAAGATAATAACCTTCTTGGGTTCTGCATATTTTTTATTTCCTCTAGGAATAATTATTTTCTTATTTATGGCAAATAATGAAGATTTAAATGGGATAGTATTATTAATTCTATCTACCTTGGGATCTTATGGGGTAAATTTTATTTTTAAAAATACCTTCATTAGAGTAAGACCTTTAGAATACTTCTTAATTGAGCAAGGTGGTTATAGTTTCCCCAGTGGTCATGCCATGGTTTCTATGAGTTTTTATACTACTATGACCTATTTAATATCTAAAGGTAGGAAGAAGAGGAGCTCTAGAATAATTTTATTCATCACTAATTTTGTGATCGTTACTATTATTGGTTTTAGTAGAGTCTATTTAGGAGTCCATTGGCCTACCGATGTATTAATGGGATTTATAGTGGGTTTAGTATTTACATATACATCAATAAAATCAGTATTAATTCTTAAATAATCATTAACCAATACTCTCTCCTTGCATATTTAGATAGTATAAGGAAAATTTTATGAGGAGGGAGTATTGTGTTTGTTCAATTAAATCTTTTACATTGGCTATATCTTGTGTTTACCTTTCTGATTCTAGGTTTTATGGTTGCTAAAAGGGATACCAGCCTTATATGTATAATTGGGATTTTTTTGTTATCCTTTTTCGCTACAAATTCTTTATCTCAATCAACCATGGCTATATTCAACAGTTTTATCTATGCTATAGTGGAATTACTAGGGACAATACTAATAATCTCTATTATAGTTGGAATGAGTTCAATACTAACTAAGACTGGAATAAGTCAAGTTATGGTATCACCTTTTTCAAAGCTTATAAAAACACCTACTTTGGCATATTGGATTATTGGACTTTTAATGATGGTTATATCTTGGTTCTTTTGGCCTTCTCCTGCAGTGGCATTATTGGGAGCAGTTTTATTGCCCGTAGCAGTAGAAGTTGGTTTGCCAGCTCTTGGGGTAGCTATGGCTATGAATTTGTTTGGACATGGGATAGCTCTATCTGGTGATTTTATAATTCAAGGCGCACCAAAACTAACGGCAGATGCAGCTGGAATTCCAGTTGGAGAACTTATGTCTGCAAGTATTCCCCTAGTATTCATAATGGGGCTAGTAACTACTATATCAGCCTATATATTTTTGAGAAGAGATTTGAAAAAAGGTATCTTAAAAGTCGAGGGGAAGGAGAAGCTTGGAGTAAATAGAGAAAATAATAATGAAGAACTAGACAGCATACTACCTAGTAAAATAAAAAGTTTTTTTTCAATATTAGTCCCTTTTCTTTTCTTCATAGACGTAGTAATAATGTTAATAATGAAATTACAAGGAGGAGATGCTACTGCTTTAATTGGTGGTACAGCAGTATTTATACTCATAATAGTTTCAGCTGTGACCTATAAAGCCAATATTTTAGAACAGGTAACAGCACATTTAGTAGAAGGACTTAAGTTTGGATTCCAAATATTTGGGCCCATTATTCCCATAGCTGCATTCTTCTATTTAGGAGGCGAGGGATTTTCAGCTGTATTAGGGGATTTGCTTCCTGAGGGTTCTCGGGGAATCGTTAATGATTTAGGTTTAGCATTGGCTAGTGTAGTCCCATTAAATGCAGGTGTAGGTGCAGTCACGTTGACATCTGTAGGAGCTATAACAGGATTGGATGGTTCTGGATTTTCCGGTTTAGCTTTAACTGGTTCTGTTGCCAAGCTTTTTGCAGTGGCTATAGGTAGAGGTATAGAGACTTTAACTGCTTTAGGACAGATTGCCGCCATTTGGGTTGGAGGTGGGACTTTAATCCCTTGGGCAGTAATACCAGCTGCAGCTATATGTAATGTAGACCCTTTTGAATTGACTAGAAGGAATTTTAAACCTGTTATGATAGGGTTAATTATTACTACTATAGTGGGTATTTTTTTAGTATAAGTTTAATGCTTTAACGACTTTATCTTATAAGATAAAGTCGTTTTAATATTGTGAAAATTAAAGTTTATATATTTGATAAAAATTACACTTATGATATAATATTTACAAACAAAATATATGTATATGTCCTTATTACTGATCGTTTTTGAGATAGTTCTTCATTTTATGCAATATTCACTTGTCTTTGAATAGAATAATAATCCCAAAAAGATATTTTAAAACTTCAATTCTATCATTTTATCCCAAAATATTAGTTCTAAATGTTAAAAATACCACATACTTTAGTTTATATTAAAAATTGTATTTCGATAATTTGATTATGAATTTTTAGACAAGCAGTCAGTTTACTTGTTCTAAAGAATGCATAAAAATATTATAAAGAAAGGAGAGAAGAATTGATGAGTAGGCTTAGTATTATTACTAGAGACAAGGCCCAGGCAACTGTTGAAACCTTATACAAAGATCTAGAGAGACGTATTATTGCAAGCCCACCAGGATTATGCCCCATAGATCTGGCATCTTCCTTTTTAAAAATGTGCCATGCACAAACCTGCGGAAAATGCGTTCCCTGTAGGATAGGTTTAGGCCAGTTAGAAAAGTTATTAGAAGATGTGCTAAATGGTGAAGCGGAACTAGAGTCTATTAAACTTATCGAAAAGACGGCTAGAAGTATTTATTACTCAGCAGATTGTGCTATAGGATACGAAGCAGCCAATATGGTTTTAAAAGGAATTAATGGATTTAGGGATGATTTTGAAGAGCATATATTGCGCAATAGATGCACCTTTGGTTTATATCAACCGGTTCCCTGTGTATCTCTATGTCCAGCAGGAGTAGATGTACCTGGTTATATTGCCTTAATAGCTGAAGGCAGATATGCTGATGCAGTAAGATTGATCAAAAAAGACAATCCAATGCCAGCTACTTGTGCTTTAGTTTGTGAACATCCTTGTGAAACTAGATGTAGGAGGAATATGATTGATGATTCTATCAATATTAGAGGATTGAAAAGGTTTGCAGTGGAAAATGCAGGGGAAGTTTTAGCGGAAGAAAAAGCTCCTACTACTGGAAAGAAGGTAGCTATAGTTGGAGGAGGGCCTAGCGGTCTTAGTGCAGCTTATTATCTGACCATTATGGGACATGATGTGGAAATATTTGAGCAAAGACAGAAATTAGGTGGCATGTTAAGGTATGGAATACCTAGTTATAGGTTACCACGAGACGTTTTAGATAGGGAAATTGAAACAATTCTTGCGACTGGAATCAAAGTTCATACTGGAGTTACAGTAGGTGAAGAACTATCGATTATTGATTTAAAACGAAGGTTCGATGCTGTTTATATTGCTATTGGTGCACATATTGATAAAAAAATTGGACTAGAAGGGCAAGAGGCAGAAGGAGTAGTTTCCGCCGTAGAAGTGTTAAGACAAATAGGAGATGATGAATATCCAGACCTTGCTGATAAATCCGTTGTTGTTATAGGTGGAGGAAATGTAGCTATAGATGTGGCTCGTTCAGCTGTCCGTTTGAGAGCAAGAAAAGTAACCATTGTTTATCGTAGGCGTAAAGTAGATATGCCCGCTTTGAAAGAGGAAATAGAAGGTGCTATTGCCGAAGGATGTGAGATATATGATCTATATACACCAGGGAAAATTGAAATAGATGACAAGGGTCATATTGAAGCACTGTGGGTACAACCTCAAATTGTTAGCACTATTAAAAGCGATAGGCCAATACCAGTAAAGGCAAAAAAGGATCCAGAAAGGATTGAATGTGATTCGTTGATTTTTGCTATAGGCCAGGGAATTGAATCAAAACCTTTGGAGAGAGAGGGTATTCCAGTAACAGAAGGAGTAATCGATGCCCTGAATTGGGGTGGAATCAAGAATGTTCCAGGAGTTTATGCTGGTGGTGATTGTGTATCAGGCCCTGCAACAGTAATTCATGCCATAGCAGCGGGTAAGGTAGCAGCTGCAAATATAGATAACTATTTGGGATACTATCATATTATTGAAACAGATGTTAAGATATCAGAAGCTCGTTTGGCTGATAGAATACCTTGTGGACGCGTAAATATGAGGGAAAGAGATGTGACAGATAGAATCCAAGATTTTGATCTAGTAGAATGTGGAATGACTCTTGAAGAAGCTCAACAAGAATCTAGGAGATGTTTGAGATGTGATCACTTCGGCTTTGGGGTGTTTAAAGGGGGTAGGATTGAACAATGGTAAACTTAATCATTGATAATAAAAAAGTTAGAGTTCCAGAGGGAACAACAATCTTAGATGCAGCTGCAGTTAACCATATACCTATTCCACATCTCTGTTATCTTAAAGAGTTAAATGAAATAGGCGCATGTAGGGTTTGTGTAGTGGAGATAGAAGGGATTAATCGGTTGGTTACTGCATGTAATAATGTAGTAGAGGAAGGGATGGTAGTATTTACAAATAGCCCTAAAGTTCGAGAAACTAGACGGGTAAATGTAGAACTAATTCTTTCTCAGCATGATGCAAGATGTGCAGCCTGTGTTAGAAGTGGAAATTGTAGTTTACAAACTATAGCTAATGATTTAGGGATTATTGATATTCCATATAAAGAAGATCTACCCTATGCCAAATGGACGGAAGGTTTTCCTTTAGTAAGGAATTATGAAAAATGTATCAAATGTATGCGATGTATCCAAATATGTGATAAAATACAGGATCTCCATATATGGGATTTATCCAATACGGGTTCAAGAACAAATGTAGATGTTTCGTATAACAGAAGGATTGAAGAAGCAGATTGTGCTTTATGTGGTCAATGCATCACCCATTGTCCAGTTGGATCATTACGGGAAAGGGATGACACACAAAGGGTATTTGATGCATTGGCAGATAAAGATAAGATTACTATAGTTCAAATTGCACCAGCAGTAAGAGCAGCTTGGGGAGAAGATTTAGGTATTAGCAGGGAATTTGCCACTGTTAAAAGACTTGTAGCAGCTTTAAGGAAGATGGGATTTGACTATATATTTGATACCAATTTTTCTGCTGACTTAACAATTATGGAAGAAGGAAATGAGTTTGTTGAAAAGCTCAACAATAGAGAAAATGAAAAGTTTCCGCTATTTACTTCTTGTTGTCCGGGATGGATACGCTTTATTAAATCTCAATATCCTGATATGATAGATCAATTATCAACTGCCAAATCTCCGCAGCAGATGTTTGGGGCAATTTCCAAAACCTATTATGCAGAGTTATTGCATGTAGATCCAGAAAGAATATTTTGTGTATCCATTATGCCATGTATAGCAAAAAAATATGAATGCGATGTCTCGGTTTTAAATGATGCAGGTGCAGGGCAGGATGTAGACGTTGTTCTAACTACTAGAGAGGTTGCACGAATGATTAGAGCGGAACATATTATACCCGAAGTATTAGAAGAGGAGGAATTTGACAGTCCCTTAGGTGTTAGTTCTGGAGCTGCTGTCATATTTGGTACAACGGGGGGAGTTATGGAGGCAGCTCTTCGTTCTGCTTATTATCTAGTTACCAATGAAAATCCCGATCCAGATGCATTTAAAGAAGTAAGGGAGAGAGAGAACAGTTGGAAAGAAGCAAGTTTTGATTTAGCTGGAACAAATATTAGAGTTGCCATTGCCAGTGGATTAGGTAATACTAGGAGACTAATTGAAACTATTAGGAAAGGAATTGTGGAATACGATTTTGTTGAGATAATGGCATGCCCAGGAGGGTGTGCAGGTGGTGGAGGACAGCCTATTGAAGATGGGGTTGAGTTAGCTGAGGAAAGGTCTGATGTACTTTATGGTTTAGACAAAATAAATGAGATGCGTTTCTCCCATGAAAATCCTTCGGTTATTAAATGTTATGAAGATTATTTACAAAGACCTTTATCTCGTAGAGCACATAGTTTACTTCATACAGATCACCGTACCTGGGAATTTAACATAACTCCTAAAAAATTATAATTATAAAACCTCTAAGTGGGCTTTTAATACTTAGAGGTTTTATAGATAAGGTATTTTACTATTAGCGTCTATAAACAATAAGAGGTGTATAAAAATGAAGAAGAAATATCTATTTTTATTTAATTTAATTATTATATTTTCAATAGTAACTAGTTGTGGGACAAAAGAAGTTAAAAGGCCTGAAACTATTGAATTTTGTTTTAGGGATGGGATTCCGGCTTTAACTGTGGCTAAACTGATGAAAGAAGATCCAATAATTGCTGAAAACATAACTATAAACTATGGGATGCAAAAATCCCCAGATTTATTAGTGAGTAAAATATTGAAGGAAGAGGCAGATATAGCAATTGTCCCTTCTAATTTAGCGGCTCAAGCCTTTAATAAAGGCCTTTCTTATAAATTAATAGGTACTTCCACCTGGGGAACTATATATCTGGCATCTACAGAAGATATAGAAAGCTTTGAAGAATTAAAGGATAAAGAAATATATGCCTTTGGAAAGGGTCTTACTCCAGATTTAGTATTGAGGTTTGTACTTTCGCAAAATGGCATTAATCCAGATGAGGATGTAAAACTTACCTATTTAAATTCTGCATCTGAAGTAGGTCCTGCATTTATCAGCGGAAAAACTAATATAGCCCTTTTAGCAGAGCCTTTAGCAACAAATATAATGATGAAAAAAGATGATGCTAAAATAATATTTGATCTAAACAAAGAATGGAGCAATATAACTGGAACGGATAAAGGCTATCCCCAAGCCAGTTTAATAATTAAATCAGACCTAATAGAAGATAATATAAAGTTTGTTGAAAAATTTATAGACTTGTATGAGAAAAGCATTGAATGGGCAAATGAAAATCCAGAAGAATTGGGAGATTATGCAGAGGAATTAGAACTAGGAGTAGAGAAAAAAGTGATAATGCAAGGAATTGAGCGAATCAATATAGGTTCTTTTCCAATAAAAGATAGTAAAAAGGAATATGAGATTTATTATGATTCTATATTAGATTTTGCACCAGATTATATAGGAGGAAAAATTCCTGATGAGGAAATTTATTTTGAAAAATAGAAAGCTATCTATTGTTTCAAAGATTATAATAATAATGGTTTGGATGTTATTGTCGAAAATTATTGACAACGAAATAATTTTTCCCACAGTCAAAAGTACCTTTGCTAGTTTAATAGATACCATTAAAGAACCAAATTTCTTAAATACTATAAAATATTCTTTGATAAGGAGCATAATAGGTTTTTTAATATCTTTGTCTTTGGCAATGCTAACAGGGATTTTATCTAGTATTTCTAAAATTATTTATAATATAATGGTTCCCATATTAAAATTTCTAAGCTCAGTACCCACTATGGCTATAATTATTCTAGCACTTATATGGTTAAGTAATGAATTAGCTCCTATGTTTGTTGGATTTATTATGGTATTTCCCATATTGTATGAAACGGTATTGAATGGTATATTAGATGTAGATAAAGATATTGTAGATATGGCACAATTATATAAGGTAGATAAAATAACTATTATAAAAGACATCTATTTACCTAGCATTTTTTTAAATCTAAGTCTTGTTTTTACATCTACTTTAGGTATCAATCTAAAGATGGTAATTGCAGGAGAAGCTTTAGCCCAGCCCAAGTACGGCATAGGAAGTAATCTCCAATTGCAAAAGACCTATCTAAACACTTCAGGAGTTTTTGCTTGGATTATTATTATCCTTCTAATTGCCAAATTATTTAATTATTTAATAAACGGAGTAAAATATTTAATGGATGTAGATAGATGGAAGTGATAAATTGAAATATAAAGTAAAAAATATAACTAAATGTTATGGTGATTTAAAGGTATTAGAAGGTATTACTATTGATTTTGACCCAAATAGGACTACATGCATTTTGGGGCCTTCTGGATGTGGAAAAACTACTCTTTTAAATATTATAGGGGGGATTACAGAGAAAGATTCTGGAGAAATAATAGGATTTCAGGATGAGGATATGTCTTTCGTTTTTCAGGATGATAGACTGATTGAATGGAAAAATGTATATGATAATTTAAGTTTTGTATTAAAAGGAAAAATGGATAGAAAGCAGATTGAAAATACCATAGATAAACATCTGAAATTAGCTAATTTAAAACAATATAAATATTATTATCCAAATAATCTTAGTGGTGGAATGAGACAAAGGATAAATATTTTAAGAGCCTTTGCTTATTCGTCAAAACTTCTTATAATGGATGAGCCCTTTAAATCCTTAGATGTCAATAATAAACAAATTGTCACAGAAATTTTTAAAAGTTTAAGAATAAGAGAAAAAAGAACATGTATTTTAGTAACTCATGATATACAGGAAGCGTTGGACTTAGGAGATAAAATAGTTATACTTACAGAAAAACCTGCTAAAGTGAAAAGGGTTATAGAGAATACCTCTATTGCTAGCAGAAAACCTGAAAATAGGATCATGTTAGGAGATTTAATAAAAAGAGAACTGAAGATTTGATATTTTAAATAAGGCCAGGTAATTTTGAGAAATTGCCTGGCTTTAGATAAAATGAAAATTGAGACTGTAATAAATTTTGTGCTTTAAGTAAGTTTGATTACTCTGATCTGACAAGAAAATTTAGATTTAATTTAGATAATAATTTTTCAAATTTGATACTTTAGTTTTAGTTTGCCAAAATTATAGGGAAATATACATAAATTCTTATAATTTTGGCAATAATTTTAAACATGGAGAAATGTGTTCATTTTTTTAGTTAGGTGGTTTCTAGGTAAATAATGGCCTAGGCCATTATTTACCTAGAAACCACCTGTTAAATCCTATTCCCCAAGTTTTTCTATAGATTTAGGGTGCATTGTTTCAATTTTAAAGATATTGTTCTACCCTTCCTTCAAAAAATATCATCAGTTGATTTAGAATAGAGTCCCAATTTCTATATCTCTGGGTCCACTTTTTCATAACATTTTGACTTGCTAGATATAGCATTTTTTCTAGGGATAAATCAGTTGGAAAGACAGACTTAGTCTTTGTAACTTTCCTAAATTGCCTATGCAAACCTTCTATTATATTTGTAGTATACATTATTTTTCTAATTTCAATAGGATA
>NZ_AZSU01000001.1:59628-79841 GCF_000511955.1 [Clostridium] ultunense DSM 10521
TTGTGGAATAATTTTATCTGTTATTTTGCTAACCATATCTGCTGATACTTCAATTCCATAGAGATCCTTTACCTGGTCATGAATATCCCTAGTTGACATTCCTCTTGCATAAAGGGATATTATTTGTTCTTCTATACCTGATATATCCCTTGTATGTTTTGGAACTACTACTGGTTCAAATTCGCCATTTCTATCTCTTGGTATATCTAACTCAATTTCTCCAAAACGAGTGCTTACAGTCTTTTTCGTAGTACCATTTCTACGATTATCTGTATTTTTGTTCTTTTTATCTCCTTTTACATATCCTAATTCTACCTCTAATTCTGCCTCTAACATCTCTTGTAGTGCATCTTTAAACATTTCTTTAAGATATGTGTGGAGATCATTTACTGTTTTTAAATCTCCATCTACTATCATATTTCTTAAAACTTCCTTTGGTAAAGTTGCCATAAAAAATTCTCCTTTCTAGTTTTGGTCTTATTTAGATTCTTGCCAGAAAAGAGAATTTTATTTCCTAAAAGCACAAATTATTTTACACTACCTGAAAATTAGCTTAATATCCTCCCTAATACAATCCCATTTACACTAGCCTGCATTAATCCTCTTGTAATCCCAGCTCCATCTCCACCAACGTATAGACCAGGAATATTGGTTTTAAATTCTTTATTGGTTATTACCCTATTGGAATAGAACTTTACTTCTACACCGTAAAGTAAGGTTTCATCACTAGCTAAACCGGGAGATACATTATCTAAAGCTATTAACATATCATCAATACTCTTCATAATCCTATAGGGCAGTACAAGGCTTAAATCTCCTGGCACTGCATCTTTAAGGGTAGGGATTATATTATTTCTATATAGCCTTTCTTCCGTGGTCCTTCTACCTCGTTTATAATCTCCATATCTTTGGACTAACACTTTGTTACCAGAAAGCATATTACCTAGTTTGGCAATATGCATACCATATTCTATTGGAGAATTGAAAGGTTTAGTAAAATGCTTTGTTACTAGTAAGGCAAAGTTAGTATTATCAGTTTTCAACTCATCTGATTTATAGCTATGACCATTGACTACGGCTAAATTTCCATCATAATATTCGGTAGAAACCTCTCCAGCAGGATTGGAACAAAATGTTCTTACCTTATCATCAAAAGTTGGTGCGTAATATATGAGTTTGCTTTCATACATGGCTTCATTTATCTCTTCCATTATTTCATTCCTAGTTTCCACCCTTACACCTATATCTACATCTCCTGTTTCAGTAGCAATATCATGTTTAATGCAAAGATTTCTTAGCCAATCTGAACCTTCTCTACCAACGGATATAACTATTTTATTGGAATAATATTCTCTATCTGCTATAATCCCTTTAATGTTTCTATTTTTATCAAGTATAATATCCTTTACTGGGTTTTTAAAACTTAAATCTATACCAATTTCCATTAAATATTTCTCTATTCTATTATAAATAGCATAACCCTCTTCTGTTCCCATATGCCTTATAGGACATTCCACCAATTTTAAATTGCTCCTAATAGCTTTTTTCCTTATTTCTTGAATTCCATCCTTATTATCAATACCATAAATTTTTTCATCTGCGCCAAAATCCAGGTATATCTTATCTACATAATTTATTAGCTTTTGAGTCTCTTCATATCCTAAATATTTAGGTAGATTTCCTCCTACATCTGGGGATAGGGACAATTTACCATCTGAATAGGCACCTGCTCCTGCAAAACCTGTAGTAATATTACAAGGTTTACAATTAACGCATATTCCTGTTTTGCGCTTAGGACAAATTCGTTTATCCATAGAGTTGCCTTTTTCTAGGATTAAAATTTTCTTGTTAGGATTTAATTTTTTGAGTTCCAATGCTGTAAATATGCCGCATGGACCAGCCCCAACTATTATAACATCATAATCCATTATTACCCTCCTTAAGGCTTAATTTTCAACCATTGTATATGATACACTATTTTTAATAAAAAAGCTACCGAATTTACGTTGTTTATTCAAGTAAAGAATCTTCTAATAAATTCATTTTTAATATCTTTATTGTGTTTCTATCAAAATTGATTATCCCTTCATTTCTCATTCTGATTAGTTCTCGAGATAGAGAAGGTCTTGGAATATTTAATAGTTCAGCCATCTTTTTTCTTGTATAGGGGAAGGTTAAAATAATATTATTCTGTTTTTTATATTCGGATAATAAGAAGTTTGAGATTTTTTTCCTAAGACTATCTTGAGATAAATTGGATATTCTTTCGTTAAGCATCAATATTCTATCGGATAAAACTGAAACGAAATTAATTAGTATTTTAGAATTTAATATTGAAAGATTTATTATTTCAGTTTTCTCTATATACATTATTTTAGAAGGTTCAATAGCGGTTATAGTGGCAGGGTAAGTATGCCTATCTGAAAACACAAGGGATTCCCCAAATATATTTCCCTCTTTAAAATTATTAATGGTGGTAATTTGCCCAGAGGGAAATATTTTTTGAATTTCCACTTTTCCTTTTAAAATAACACCAAGGCTATGACAATCATCACCCTCTATAGCTATTACTTCATCTTTGTCGTATTCTATAATTTGATGAGGTGTTTTTTCTAATATACGGATAAGTTCTTTTTCCTTTACATTTTTAAATAAAACACATTTTGATAATTGTTCTAAATAATTTATCATCATCTATATCCTCCATAACTATCAGATCCTATATATTATCCATTTTAATATATTGAACAATTTCTAGCAACAGATTCTATTTAAGTAATCAATAACTAGGCCAGTAATTGAAAAAAATATAATAAATTTATTAAAAAAGTGAATATTTTATTAAAAATGGGTAAATAGACTTATAAATGACTTTTATAGATAATTTTATTTCGATTAATTTATCATCTCCGCAGGTGACTTTCATTATATTAAATTCACCTGTGGAGGTATTTGAAGAATGGATCAGGCTGGAGTGATTAGTAATGACGTAAGCAAAATAGTAAATCATGGTAGATAAATCAAATAGAAGTAATTATTAATTATCATATTGAGTATATACTTGGCTATAAAGGCATATGCCTAAAATATTATGCAAGGAGCTTGAATATGAATAAAATACTATTGATTAATAGGTTAGACCCACAAGACTATTCTGATGAAAAACAAAAGATTTTTTTTATGATTGGGGGTATGAATGTACCTGATACTGAAAATAGGTTAATAGATGTAATTCGCCAATCCAATATAGTAGAACCTGATGATATGGTGTTAAAGTATAATGGGATCGAACTAAATATTAGTATCCAACAAATACCTGCTGTGGTAAAATTATTAAGCAAGGAAAATTTTGCCATATATGAAATATATCAACCCTATAATCCAGAAGGATAGAAAAATTAGAAAGCTCCCTTTTTATAATCTTATGAGGTTACATATATGTACATAATCCATGGAAGACTAAAAATCTCCCCTAATATGAGCTAGACCTTATAGGTATCAAAAAGGCTTCCTTAATCTAAAAAACTTTAAAGGGAGCCTTTTTTATTTTTGATATAAAATAATTCATAAAGTTTTAATTATTTTATATCAGCATATAAATAGTAAATAGGGGGGATGAGAAGATGAGTAAGAGATTAAAAACTATTCTTCTACTGTTCATTTTAGTATTGGTAGTAATAATAATAGGGAATTATATTCATCTTTTTTTAACTAAAAGAGATATTAATTATCCGAACAAGGATACCTATTCAAAAATAGATAAGAATAACCTGTCTATATTAATTGAGGTAGATAAAAAACAACTTTCAATTATAGACTTGTCCTCAAATAAAATAATAAAAAACTATGTAGTTGCCACTGGGAAACCTGGCACGCCTACACCCTTAGGAACTTTTAAAATAATTGAGAAGGCTAGATGGGGTGGTGGTTTTGGCTCAAGGTGGATGGGATTAGATGTACCTTGGGGAAAATATGGAATACATGGGACTAACAAGCCTGGTTCCATAGGTTTCAATGCTTCAGCAGGCTGTATAAGGATGAGAAATAAGGATGTAGAAGAACTTTATAGCATTGTAGATTATAATACGATTGTAGCTATAATAAATGGAGATTATGGACCTTTTTCTCATGGTTTTAGAAATTTAAGACCAGGGGATAGAGGTGCAGATGTAATGGAAGTGCAGAAAAGACTAAAGATGAAAGGATATTACACAGGAGCCCTAGACGGAATATATGGCGAAGGGATGAAATATTCTTTAATACAATATTTAAAGAACAATGATCTTCCATTAACCGACATAATAGGGCATCAGATCTATGAAAAACTTGGTATAATTCTTATGGATTAATAGTTTATTGTGATTAATATTACAAACTTTGGATATATATAATACATAAGGTTAAAAATTAAATATTTGTTGACTGTAGGAGGTTAGAAAATGGCATCTGAAAAATTATTAAAAGAACTAAACGACCAATTCAACTTTGAGCTTTTATCTGGGTACTATTATATGGCTATGGCAGCCTATTGTACCGGCGAAGATTACAATGGCTTTGCGAATTTTTTCATAGTTCAAGCTCAGGAAGAATATACTCATGCTATGAAATTCTTTGATTTTATTAATGACATGGGTGGAAGGGTTACTACATTAGCAATGGAAGAACCAAAAAATGACTATAGTTCCTTAGTAGAAGTTTTTGAAGTAGCCTTATCCCATGAAAAATTGGTAACAAGCAAGATTAACAAATTATTAGATTTAGCTAATGAAGAGAATAGCTATCCAACTGTAAGTTTTTTACAATGGTTTGTTGATGAACAATTAGAAGAAGAAAATAGTATGGAGACAATTTTAACTAAATTAAAACGTATAGATGGAAATTTTGCTGGAATCTATATGCTGGACAAGGAATTAGGGCAAAGAACTTTATGATAAAACCTATGAAGTCAAAAGACAGGTCTAAGACCTGTCTTTTGTAATTTATCTAGTAGTAGTTCCTCCACCCATACTTTGTTGTGCCATATGAACTAATCTTTTTGTCATATATCCACCAACATATCCATTTTGCCTAGATGGTAGATTACCTTTATCTATTGAATTGTAGTTTGACATACCAAGTTCAGAAGCAATTTCTAATTTCATTTGATCTAATGCTTGTCGTGCTTCAGGTACTAGAATCCTATTTGATCCAGTGTTATTAGTTGCCATTCTATTCACTCCCTTCGTAGGTAATTAATTTTTGTATATTTAATATGAATTTGTATTAGTATTATGTGTAGAAAGAGAAAAGATAAACCATGTAAATTTATGTATCTATGGATTGAATATCTAATTTATCCATAAAAAGAAATTTTATAAAATTTATATTTGTAATTTTTATTTTTAAATTGAAATATATAAGGATATTGATTGGTATAAAATTCTCCAATTTTTATTACGAATAGGAAAGTTCTCACTTGTAAAATATTAATTAAAAGAACCTTTAGTAAATGAGTTTCAAAAAAAGTCTTTCTTAATAATACTTCCATAGAAGCCTTTTTTTATTTGTAACAATTAGGTATATGAAACGTACTATGGTATTAAACAAAAAATATATTTAATAGGAGGTATGAAAGTGAATGGAGATTATTATGAAAGAGGAAAGGAAAAACAATTAGCTAGAGCCTATATACCTTTCCAGATAATGAATCAAGTATTTAGTCCAAGTGAAGCGCTAAAAAAAGGAACAATATTTCCAGAGCTGTATATGCCATACAAAAAAGAAAGAATGAATTTAAATGGAGGTAGGCTTTATGGATAAGGAACAAAAAAGATTATTAAAAGAAATAATGGAAGTGAGTTTTGTACTAGTAGAGACAAACCTTTATCTAGACACCCATCCAAATGATGAGAGGGCCTTAAGGCTTCATAACAGCTATTCTCATAAATATAGTGAATTAAAATCTTTATATGAAGCTAAATATGGCTTATTAACATATACTGGGATGAGTGGTTGCCCTTGGTCTTATATTAACGAACCTTGGCCTTGGGAAATTAATTTTGATATGATTTAGGGGGGAAGATTATGTGGATATATGAAAAAAAATTACAATATCCTGTTAGAGTAGACACTACTAATCCTACCCTAGCAGCTATGATAATAGAACAATTTGGTGGTGCCGATGGCGAATTATCAGCAGGGATTAGATACTTAACCCAGAGATGGACTATGCCTACCAATCAAGCTAAAGGCTTATTAACGGACATAGGCACAGAAGAATTAGCACATTGGGAGATAATAGGAACTTTAGTTTGGAGGTTAGTAAAAGATGCTACAGTAGAACAAATTAAAGGTACCCCTTTTGAAGCCCATTATGTAAATCATGGTAAAAGCCCTTTTCCTCATAATGCTGCAGGATCTCCTTGGACTGCTACATTTATAAACTCAAAGGCTGACCCTGTTGCAGACCTTCATGAGGATATGGCAGCAGAAGAAAAGGCAAGGGCAACCTATGAGTGGTTAATAAATATAAGCGATGATCCAGGAGTAACAGACACTTTAAGATTTTTAAGGGAAAGAGAAATAGTCCATTTCCAAAGATTTGGAGAAGCTCTTATGATAGTACAAGATGAATTAAATAGAAAGAAGTTTTATTAAAGACAGAGAGGTTCCTCTCTGTCTTTAGGTTTAGATTAATTCTAGAAAGTATTAAAAAAATTTCAAGACTTACCCTAGACTTATCAGTTTAAAAAGGATATAATATGGTATATATATTATTGATACATAATATATTGTAAAGGGGGAATACATATGAATGCAATGACAGCAGATAATTTAAGATCAGCTTATGGCGGAGAAAGTCAAGCACATATGAGATACAGAATCTGGGGTGACAAAGCTGAAAAGGATGGTTTCCCAACAGTAGCTAGGCTATTTATGGCAACTTCCGATGCTGAAGAAGTACATGCTACTTTGCATTTTAAAGCTTTAAAAGATGAAAAAGGTTCCTTTTCTGTAACCTCAGGTGGAGGATTTGGCTATGGTTCCACATCGGAAAACCTTCAGGGAGCCATCGATGGAGAACTGTTTGAAGTCGAACAGATGTATCCAGCTTACATAGCTGTTGCTGAAATGCAAAATGAAAAAGCAGCTATTTCGGCCATGAGATATGCAATTGAGGCAGAAAAAGTTCATGCTGAATTATTTACTAAAGCAAAAGAAGCCGTAGATCAAGGCAGAGATTTAGAAGCAGAGACCGTATTATTATGTCCAGTATGTGGGTTCATCAGTTTAACTGGTGAAGAAGATAATTGCCCACTATGTAATGCAAAAAAAGAATTATTTAAAGAATATTAGTAAGGTGCCAGGTGGCACCTTACTTTTTTATGCAAACCTTTTCATCAAGACAAAGTTTTACAATATATTTAAATAATTGGAAATGATTATAAGCATACTAAGTATGTTTAATATAAATATATTATTTTATTTATTAAAAGGTTTAATAAGGAGGAATAAATTATGTATAAAGAAGAAGTTACATTGAAAAATGAGACAGGTCTTCATGCTAGGCCAGCAAGTTTATTTGTAAAGGAGGCTGCTAGATTTACATCCGAAATAACTGTAAAAAAAGACGGTAAAGAATATAACGCAAAGAGCATCATGGGTATATTAAGCATGGGAGCAGGAAAAGGTGATACTATTTTAATACAGGCCGAAGGTAGTGACGCTGAAGAAGCAGTAAAATCTTTGGTAAAATTAGTCAATGACAATTTTAATGAATAGGAGGCATTTCAAATGAAAGCCATAGGAACCTCATCGGGAATTGCCTTAGGCAAAGTATTAGTATATAAAGAACCAGAAATCATAATAGAAAAAAAAGAAGTAGAAGATATAGACCTAGAATTAGAAAGGCTAGATAAGGCTATTGGACAAGGTGTTAAGGAGATTCACGAATTATATGAGGAAACTTTAAGAACAGTAGGAGAAAAGGAAGCTGGAATATTCAATGCCCATAAGATGATGATAGAAGACCCAGAATTTAATGATGGTATAAGAGCTAAAATAAAAGAAGAAAGGGTAAATGTGGAATGGGCAGTTAAAGAAGTAGCAGACCATTATATATCGTTATTTAGCAATATTGAAGATGAATATTTAAAAGAAAGAGCTTTAGATTTAAAGGATGTATCTAAAAGGTTATTAAGGATATTGTCTGGAGTAGAAGGGACAGATTTAAGGTCTATAAAAGAAGAGTCAATTATAGTAGCAGAAGATTTAATACCTTCCGATACAGCCCAAATGAATAAAGAAAAAGCTATAGGTATAGTAACTGAACTAGGTGGTAAAACCTCTCATACATCGATTATGGCTAGAACTTTGGAAATACCAGCAATAGCAGGTGTAAAGGATATAACTCAAATAGCAAAAAATGGGGATTTCATGATAATAGATGGAGGAGAAGGATTAATATTACTAAACCCTTCTGAAGAAGAAATAAAAAAATATGAAAAGAAGAAAAAAGAATATGAAGCATTTAAAATGAAGACAAGGGAAATGAAGGGTAAAGAAAGTATATCCAAAGATGGGATAAAAGTTGAAATAGCTGCCAATATTGGCACCCCTAAGGATGTAGATAAGATTATAGAAAACGATGGTGAAGGTGTAGGATTATATAGAACGGAATTCCTTTACATGGATAGTGACAAACTGCCTACAGAAGAAGAACAATTCGAATCCTACAAAATAGTAGCAGAACGGCTAGAAGGAAAACCAGTTATAATTAGGACTTTAGACGTTGGTGGCGACAAAGATATTCCTTATCTAAACCTTCCAGAGGAAATGAATCCATTTTTAGGCTATAGAGCTATTAGACTATGCTTAGATAGGGTGGATATATTTGAAACTCAATTAAGAGCATTATTAAGAGCTTCAGCCTTTGGGAATATAAAAATCATGTTTCCTATGATATCCAGTATAAAGGAAATAAGGGATGCGAAAAAGATTTTAGAAGAAGTAAAAGAAGAACTGAGGAAGGAAAATATTCCCTTTAATGAAGATATCGAAGTAGGTATAATGGTAGAAATACCATCAGTAGCAGTCCACTCCGATATATTCGCAAAGGAAGTTGATTTTTTCAGTATTGGAACTAATGATTTAATCCAATATACATTAGCAGTAGATAGAGGCAATCAAGACATATCCTATTTATATAATCAATATCATCCAGCTGTACTAAAACTAATAAAAATGACTATAGAAAACGGTCATAAGGCAGGTATATGGGTTGGCATGTGTGGAGAGGCAGCATGAGATGAAAAATTAATCCCCCTACTATTAGCCATGGGATTAGATGAATTTAGCATGAACCCATCTTCTATATTGAAAGCAAGATATATAATCAATAATATATCTAAAAAGGAAATAGAGCCAATGTTAGATGAAATATTGAGCTTACCTACAGCAGAAGATGTGGAGAAATTTATAGATGAAAATATAATAAGTTAGATTTTAAAACCTATGTTTGCATTTATGCGAACATAGGTTTTATTATTAGAAACTTTTCTTTTTTTCCGATTTTAGGATTAAAATTTAGTTCTTTACCAATAATATAATTAACTATATTATTGGAGGCGATATTTTGAATATTAGATTATTTGTTATAGCTATAACACCAGCAATAGCTATAATATTTGGCATATATCTAAGTGATAGACATGATAGGGAACCGGCAAAGTTATTGATATTGACCTATTTATTAGGTGCTTTGGCAGTAATACCTATATTGATCGTTGAAGAGTTATTATTGAGTTTTAACATTTTCACTGGGGTATTAGAGGCTTTTTATACAGCTTTTATTGTAGCTGGATTTACAGAGGAATATTTTAAAAGGCTAGTTATATTGAAAGTTCCATATAAGACAAAATATTTTAATGAAAAATTAGACGGCATAGTCTATGGAGTATTTTCTGCCATGGGTTTTGCTACTGTGGAAAATATAGTATATGTAGTATATAGATACGCTAACAATCCCCATGTAGGATTATATAGAGGTATTTTTTCCGTTCCCGCTCATGCCGTTTTTGGGATAACTATGGGCTATTATCTATCTCTAGCAAGATTCGATACAGATAATAGAAGAGCTAAAAAAAATATGAGAAGATCCCTTTACATGCCTATGCTCCTTCATGGAACCTTTAATTTCATATTAATGTCTGGAATTCCTCAACTTAGTATATTATTTGTCCCCTATGTTATCTATATATGGTGGATAAACCAACGAAAGTTGAGCAAATTCATCTATGATTCTAGAAGTAGAATTATAGACATTGAAAGGGAAGAATAACCAGGTTGAAAATTCTTTTCATAAATTATAAAATGATAATATAACTTGTGAAATGAGGATATTTATGAAAAGGATTCGTATTATAATATTATTATTAATGTTAGGCCTTTCATCTTTTTTTATTGCCAATCGATTTTTATCCAATCCAATAACTGTAAATGATAGGACAAGCCTAAAAGAAGAAATAGAGCCTTCGGCCCCCTTAGAAGAACCTATACCTATAGAAGAAGAGAAAAAGACCACTACAACCCTATTGGCAGCTGGCGATATAATGTTTCATATGCCCCAAATAAGAGCAGCCTATGATTCCAATAGTAAAACCTATGATTTTAGGGATGTCTTTAAATATGTAAAAAAGCATATTGATTCTGCCGACTTATCCATTGCAAATTTTGAAACGGTTACGGTTGGCAATGAAATGGGTTTCTCCGGTTTTCCCAGGTTTAATTCTCCGGAAGAAACTTTAAAAGCTGTAAAGTATGCGGGGTTTGATATACTTAGTACAGCTAATAACCATGCCCTTGACCAAGGTAAAGAAGGATTACTAAATACTATAAGGGTAATAGAAAAGGAAGGTATGAAAAATATTGGTACCTATGAAGGACCTAATAATGGCATATTGATAGAGGAAATAAATGAAATTAAAATTGCATTTTTATCCTACTCTTATGGTTTCAATGGACTGGATTACACATTATCAGAAGAAGAATTATCCTATATGGTAAATAGAATAGATGAAAACAGGATTAGAGGGGATATAGATAGGGCAAAGGATTTAGAGGCAGATGTAGTAGTAGTGTTTATTCATTGGGGAAATGAATATCAAAAAGAACCTTCTGAATATCAGCTAGAACTAGGAAATAAAATGGTAGAATGGGGTGCCAATATAATACTAGGTAGCCATCCCCATGTGGTGCAAAAATCAGAGATTATCAATTACAGGGGAAAAGATAATTTTATAATATACTCTATGGGAAACTTTCTCTCTAATCAACGAAAAGAGAATATGGATAATAAATATACAGAGGATGGTATAATGGTTAAAATACAATTGGAAAAAAATTTTTCTAAAGGCGAAACGAATATTATTGATATTACCTATATACCAACTTGGGTTAGAAGATATACGGATAATGGATTAAAATATGAAATACTTCCTATTGGAGATTTTCTGGAGTATAAAGAATTATATTCTAAAATAGACGATAAAGAAAAAGAAAGAATAGAAGAATCTTATAATGATACTTTAGACAAAATGATTAAAAATTGACTAAATTCTGAATACACTAATATTTTAAATTGCTGTTTATTTAGTTCAAATTACTATTTATTTGTTATATAATAATAATGAAAAGAAATCATGATAAAGGTGTGGTAACTCTTGCAATCTTTAAAAGAATTATTTTTAAACCTAAGAGTAAGAGATATTATAGATATTTTAATAGTGGCTCTAGCCTTTTACAAACTATTTTTGTTGATTAGAGAAACTAGGGCTGAACAGCTTACTAAAGGTATCCTAGCCCTATTTCTGTTTACAAAGCTGAGCGAGTGGATAGAACTTTATACCGTATATTGGATTTTGGAAAAGGCTATGACTGTAGGAATTTTAGCTCTTATTATAGTTTTTCAACCGGAACTGAGAAGAGCTCTGGAGTATATAGGCAGAAGTAACTTTTTTACCAAATCATTTATAGAAATAAAGGGCGAAAGTTTAAGCGAAGTAGTAGATGAGATTGTAGAAGCTGTAGCCTCCCTTTCTAGACAGAAAATTGGAGCGCTTATAGTTATGGAAAGGGCTACAGGTTTAAGCGAAGTAGTAGAGACAGGAACAAAAATAGATGGTAAAGTTTCTAGTGATCTTCTTATAAATATATTCATCCCTAATACTCCCCTCCATGACGGCGCCGTAATTATAAAAGAAGATATGGTAAAGGCTGCTGGATGTTTCCTGCCATTAACGGAGAATACATCCCTTAGTAAAGATTTAGGTACTAGACATAGGGCAGCCCTTGGTATTTCTGAAAAATCCGATAGTCTGTCCATAGTAGTGTCCGAAGAAACAGGGGCCATTTCCATTGCAGAAAGTGGCAGTTTAGCTAGATATTTAGATACAAAAACCTTAAGGCAAATATTGGTTGATATGTATAAGCCTAAGGATCCGAAACCAACATTTATTACAAAATGGAGGCGAAAATATGAGCAAAGAGAAGGGAAATGATCTAACATTAAAAATCTTTGCTCTAATTATAGCTATCATTTTGTGGAGCTATGTTATGAGTGAAGTAAATCCACCCTTTACAAAAGAATTTAGGAATATAAATGTGGATTTTATAAATGAATCAGCTCTAGAAAGACAAAGATTAGTAGTTATGGAGCCAAAAAATGTGAATATAAAAGTATCTATTTCGGGTAGAAGGTCAGATGTATTACAGGTATCTGAAAAAGATATAATAGCTCAGGTAGATTTAAACGGTTATTCAGAAGGAAATAAGAAAGTGCCCGTTTATGTCCAAGTACCAAGTGATGTAAGAATAGAAGATTATAGTCCTAAAGAAATACTATTTAGGTTTGATAAAATCCTTCGTAAAGACAGTCCGGTAGCTGTTGAAACCCAGGGTAATTTACCTAAGGGATATATATTAGGAACTCCGGAGATAAAACCTCAATCCGTATATATAGAAGGACCAAGGACTTGGATTAATTCTGTTGCAAAAGTTGTAGCTTTTGTAGATGTTACAGACAAAACTGAAGATATTAAAGCAACAGTTCCAATTAGGGTTGTAGATGATGAAGGGAATGATGTAATGGGTATTTCAAAGGAACAAAATGTAGTGGATATATTCATCCCCGTATATCAAAGGAAAAGTGTACCAGTAGAGTTGCAAACGGAAAACCAACTACCAGATAATTATGAAATAGTCGATATAAAGATTAATCCTAGTACTATTGAAATAAAAGGGAAGAAAGAAGATTTAGTAGGAGTAAATTCTATCAGTACTAAGCCTGTAGATATAAATTCCTTAATAGGAAATTGGAATGTACCGATAGAGCTGGAATTACCTGAAGGTGTTAGCCTAGTGGATCCAAATAAAAGGGTTACCATAACATTGAATATTGATGAAAGTGGAACTAGAACTTTTGATTATACTTTGAAAGATGTAGAAATTTTAAACTTGGATACGGAACTCGTTATAGATGAAGATGAGCTGAACAAACCCTTTACAATTACCGTAAAAGGTAGTAGCTCTAGAGTAGACCAATTGTCAAAAGAAGATATAGGCCTGCAATTAGATTTAAAGGATTTGGGAGAAGGAAGCCATAGAGTGAACATAGAGGTCATTGCAGAGGAAGGAATGGAGGTAATAAATATTTTACCCGAAAGCTTTAATATTACACTAACAACAAAGGAATAGGGAGGTAGTTATGGATAGGAAATATGTTTTGGTAATAAATCCTGGTTCAACCTCAACCAAGGTAGCTATCTATCATGGAGAAGTCGAAGTAGAATCACATAAAATAGAGCATAGTAGAGATGAATTAGAAAAATACACTAAGGTTTCAGACCAATATGAGTACAGATTAAACTTAATTCACGCCTGGTTGGAAAAGAAAAATATCCATAGAAAGAGCTTAAAGGCAGTAGTAGGTAGAGGCGGATTATTAAGACCTATTCCAGGAGGTACCTATTTAGTTACAGACAGGATGGTGGAAGACTTGAAATTAGGTGTGGGCGGAGAGCATGCAGCTAATTTAGGGGGTGTTTTAGCTAGAGGCATTGGGGATGAAGAAAATATTAGTTCTTATATAGTGGACCCGGTGTCAGTAGATGAATTTGAAGAAGTAGCAAGAATTTCAGGTTTAAATTTAATAGAAAGAAAATCTTTAATACATGCTTTAAATATTAAGGCTGTAGCCCGTAGGAGAGCTGAGGAACTAAAAAGAGATCTAAAGGATTTAAATTTTATAGTAGCCCATTTGGGAGGGGGCATATCTATAGCCCCCGTACAAGGCGGGTGTATGATGGATGTAAACAATGCTAGTGAGATGGGACCCTTTTCACCAGAGAGGACTGGAAGTTTACCAGTAGGAGATTTAGTAAAAATGTGTTATTCTGGAGAATACAGTTTTGAGGATATGAAGAAAAAAATAAAGGGAAAAGGTGGCCTTATGTCCTATCTAGGTACTGTAGATGCTAGAGAAGTGGAAAATAGGATCATCTTGGGAGATGAGTATGCAAAGCTAATATATGATGCAATGATTTATCAGATAGGAAAGGAAATAGGGGCAGTGGCTACAGTCTTAAAAGGTAAAGTAGACAATATAATATTAACTGGAGGGTTGGCCTACTCCGAATATTTAGCAGAGGGTTTAAAAGAAATGGTATCCTTCATAGCCCACATCATAGTATATCCCGGTGAAGATGAAATGGGTGCTTTAAATAAAGGAGTGTTAAGGGTCATAAGCAATGAGGTAAAGCCAAAAATATATGAAGATGAGGTGATGGTTTAATGATAAAATCCTTTGCAGATTTAATAACTTTAGCCCAAGAAAGAGGGAAAAAGAAACTATCCGTTGCAGTAGCTGAGGACATACAGGTACTAGAAGCTGTTAAAGCTGCAGTAGATTTAAATATAGTTCAACCAATTTTAGTAGGAGACAAGCTAAAAATAGAGGAAATAGGTAAAGAAATAGGCTTAGATTTATCTAAAGTTGAGATAATTGACGAAAAAGATGGAACATTAGCAGCAAGAAAAGCTACTGAATTGGTAAGTAGTAAAAAGGCAGATGTATTGATGAAGGGATTAATAGATACTTCTATTATTATGAAACATGTACTGGATAAGGAAATAGGCCTTAGATGCGGAAAGATAATTAGCCATGTAGCTGTATTTGATGTCAAGACTTACCATAAGATATTTTTTGTAACGGATGCAGCCATGAACATCAGTCCAGATCTAAATCAAAAGAAGGAAATAATAGAAAATTCCGTAGAATTGGCCCATTCCTTGGGAATTGACATTCCTAAAGTAGCAGTAATCGCTGCAAAGGAAAAGGTTTCCACAAAGATGGAGGCCACCGTCCATGCAAAGGAATTGGCTGATATGAATAAGGAAAACCAAATTAAAGGCTGCATAGTTGAAGGGCCTTTTGCTTTGGACAATGCTATCTCAAAAGAAGCCGCTGAACACAAAGGAATACAATCCGACGTGGCCGGAGATGCAGATATATTGCTAATGCCAGATATTGAAGCAGGTAATGTTCTATACAAATCATTAACTTTTTTAGCTGGTTCTAAAAGTGCAGGAATAATATTAGGAGCAAAGGCTCCCATTGTGTTGACTTCAAGGGCAGACAACCAGGAAGCGAAACTACATTCTATTGTATTAGGAGTATTATTAACATCAAAATAGAGGAGGCTAGTAAATGGCAGTAAAGCATAGATTACTTGTAATTAATCCAGGTTCAACATCTACAAAAATTGCAGTTTTTGATGACGAAAATATGATATTTGAAGAAACTTTGAGACATTCCGTTGAAGAATTATCAAAATATGAAAAAATATTTGATCAATATGG
Source organism: [Clostridium] ultunense DSM 10521 (assembly GCF_000511955.1). GTDB lineage: Bacteria > Bacillota > Clostridia > Tissierellales > Tepidimicrobiaceae > Schnuerera > Schnuerera ultunensis. The sequence goes on from NZ_AZSU01000001.1 coordinate 75,523, forward strand.
GTTTAGGAAAAAAATTATTTTGGAGACTTTAGAAAAAAATCAGATTCCCATTGATTCTCTATCAGGCATTGTTGGGCGGGGCGGATTACTTAAACCTATTGAAGGTGGAACCTATGAAGTAAATGAAAAGATGCTAGAAGATTTAAAAAATGGAGTGCTAGGAGAGCATGCTTCAAATCTTGGTGGTATTATAGCCTATGAAATTAGTCAAACAGCAAATGCTAAAGCTTTTATCGTGGACCCCGTTGTCGTTGATGAATTAACAGACGTAGCTAGAATTTCAGGATTAAGAGAGATAGAGAGAATAAGTATATTCCACCCATTAAATCAGAAGGCAGTGGCAAGAAGACATGCAAGGACGAAGGACTTAAAATATGAGGATATGAACTTGATAGTTGCTCATTTAGGAGGAGGTATTTCGGTAGGTGCTCATCAGAAAGGAAAAGTAATAGATGTTAATAATGCATTGGATGGTGATGGGCCTTTTTCACCAGAGAGATCAGGAGGATTACCCGTTGGAGATTTAATTAAACTCTGTTATTCTGGGAAATACAGTTATGAAGAAATGAAAAATATGATAAAAGGAAAAGGTGGAATGGTTTCATACTTAAATACCAATAATGCATTAGAAGTATGCGAAAGAATAAATTCAGGGGATGAATATGCTAGGCTAATCTATTATGCCATGGCTTATCAAGTTGCTAAGGAAATAGGTAGCTGTGCAGTGGCTTTGAAGGGCAAGGTAGATGGTATATTAATTACTGGTGGTATAGCTCATGATAAGATGTTTACAGGATGGATAGAAGAAAGGGTTAAGTTTATTTCCGATGTATATATTTATCCTGGAGAGGATGAATTGACAGCATTAGCAGAAGGAGGATTAAGGGTTTTAAAAGGAGAAGAAAAAGCTAAAGAATATATTTAGAATTTAGGTGAAAATATGCTAAAGGATAAGAGATTAAGGTTTATCATTGGCCATTATGGTAGTGGAAAGACGGAATTTAGTATTAACTATGCGATAAAATTGGTAAAACAGGATAAAAAGGTTGCTATTGCAGATTTAGATGTGGTTAACCTCTATTTTAGAAGTAGAGAAAAAACTGATCTGTTAGAGAAACTTGGGATAAAAGTTATTGGAAGTTCAATAAAAGGAGCAGCTGTAGATATACCAGCTATTTCTGCTGAAATACTAGCTCCTATGCAAGATGCTTCTTATGAAGCAATTATTGATGTAGGGGGTGACCCTGCTGGGGCAAGAACCCTAGGCATGTACAATAAATATTTTGTCCAGGGTGAATATGATATGTTTTTTGTATTAAACGCCAATAGACCTGAAACTCAAACAGTAGAAAAATCCATAGAATATTTGAGAAAGATTGAAGATACAGCTAGAGCTAAAGTAACGGGTATAGTAAATAATACTCATATGCTAAAGAGTACTACTGTGGAAGATGTATTAAAGGGGCAGGAATTAGCTGAAAAGGTATCCCGAAAAACCAATATTCCAATTAAATATATATCTGCTATAGAAAAGGTTGCAAAAGAATTACCAAAGAATTTAAAAGGTGAAATTTTCCCGATGACTTTATATATGAGGGAAGAGTGGATGGTCTAACAATATGAAACATAAGGAGGGTTATTATGGCCAAAGTGAAAGGAAAAGTAACATTCCAAGAAGACCTTTGCAAAGGATGTGGTTTATGTGTTTCAGTATGTCCTGTAAAAATCATATCCTTAGATAATGACAGAATTAATGCAAAGGGTTATCATCCAGCTGGTATAGTTGAGATGGACAAATGTATTGCTTGTGCTAACTGTGCAACTATGTGTCCAGATTTAGTAATAACTGTGGAAAGGTTAAATAAATAAAATTTTAAGGAGGGTTATTGATGGCTAAAGTTCTCATGAAGGGAAACGAAGCTATAGGGGCTGCTGCTATAAAAGCAGGTTGTAAGTATTTTTTTGGATACCCCATTACACCACAAAGTGAATTACCTGAATATATGGCTAGAGAACTACCAAAGATAGGTGGGATTTTCCTACAAGCAGAATCTGAAATAGCAGCAATCAATATGGTATATGGTGCGGCAGGAGCAGGAGTTAGAGTTATGACTTCCTCATCTAGTCCAGGTATATCATTAAAACAGGAAGGTATATCCTATATTGCAGGAGCAGAATTACCTTGTCTAATAGTCAATATAATGAGGGGTGGACCAGGCCTTGGAAGTATACAACCTTCACAAACCGATTATTTTCAGGCAACAAGAGGTGGAGGAAATGGAGATTATAGGCTCGTAGTATTAGCACCAGCTAATGTCCAAGAATTAGTGGATTTGATAATTGAAGGATTCGATATAGCAGACCAATATAGAAATCCAGTAATGATCTTAGGCGATGGAATGATAGGACAGATGATGGAGCCGGTGGAATTTAAAGAGCCAAAGCAAAGAGAATTACCTGAAAAGGATTGGGCAACTACTGGTACTGGAGGAAATAGGAAGCCAAATATAATAAACTCTTTATATTTAGCTCCAGAGGAATTAGAAGAGCATAATGTTAAACTTCAAGCTAAATATAAAACGATAAAAGAAAATGAAGTAAAAGTTGAATCTTATAATATAGAAGACGCAGATGTAGTTATAGCAGCTTATGGAACCACATCTAGAATTGCAAGAACGGCTATATCCCAATTAGAAAAGGAAGGATATAAAGTAGGACTCATTAGACCTATTACCTTATGGCCTTATCCATATAGTGAATTCGATAAAATAAATCCTAATTGTAAAGGTATATTAACAGTAGAAATGAATACGGGTCAAATGATAGATGACGTAAAAATAGCCGTTAAAGGGAAATATTCAGTATATTTCTATGGTAGAACTGGTGGTATGGTTCCAACACCTAACGAGATTATTGAAAAGGTTAAAGAAGTCTATGGAGGTGAAAAATAATGGCAGTAGTATTTCAAAAGACTAGAGGACTAACAGATGTTTCTACCCACTATTGTCCTGGCTGTACCCATGGTATTATTCATAGATTAGTAGGAGAAGTGTTAGAAGAATTAGGGGTGCTAGACAATGCCATTGGTGTAGCACCAGTAGGCTGCTCAGTCCTTGCTTATAAATATTTTAATTGTGATATGCATGAAGCAGCTCATGGTAGAGCACCAGCTGTAGCTACAGGGATAAAGAGAGTTAGACCAGAGAATTTTGTATTTACCTATCAAGGTGATGGAGACCTAGCTTCTATTGGAACGGCAGAAATAGTTCATGCAGCTCATAGAGGAGAAAAGATATCCACCATATTTGTAAATAATGCAATCTATGGAATGACAGGAGGACAAATGGCGCCTACTACTCTAATAGGGCAAAAAGCTACAACTGCACCTTTAGGAAGAAGTGAAGCTCATTCTGGTAAGCCAATTAAAATGTCAGAACTTTTAGCAACTATAGATGGAGCTAAGTTTGTTGAAAGAGTAACTGTAACTACACCAGGCCATGTAAGAAAAGCTAAAAAGGCTATAAAGGAATGTTTCAAAGTTCAAATAGAAGGAAAAGGCTTTGGAATAGTGGAGGTATTATCTACTTGTCCTACAAATTGGGGGTTAACACCAGAAGAAGCTTTAAGATGGTTAGAAGACAATATGATTCCTTATTATCCTCTAGGAAATTTTAGAAAACCAGAGGAGGTGGAGTAAATGGAAGAAAGAATAACTATTGCAGGATTTGGCGGACAAGGAGTAATGGCAATAGGTCAACTTTTAACCTATGCTGGAATGATAGAAGGGAAACATGTGTCGTGGCTACCCTCCTATGGACCAGAAATGCGTGGAGGTACTGCAAATTGTAGTGTAATTGTATCTAGTGAGCCAGTAGGTTCACCAGTGGTAGTCAATTCGACAACAGCTATAGTTATGAATAAACCGTCCTTAGATAAATTTGAATCTACAGTAAATCCAGAAGGCAGATTGTTTATTAATTCATCTCTAATAGAACAAAAATCGGGAAGAGAAGATATAGAAGTGTATTATATTCCTGCCAACGAAATAGCAGATGAATTAGGCAATATGAGAGTTGCAAATATGGTCATGTTAGGGGCTTATTTGGAAGTTACAAAAATAGTGGATTTAGAATCCATACTTGAAGGTTTTACGAAGGTATTTGGAGAAAATCGAGCCCATTTAATTCCTATAAACAAAGATGCCCTAGAAAGGGGAGCGGAAACTGCAAGAAGACAAGTAAAGGCAATGGTATAAACTAAAACCGATTCTTCCTAGGAAGAATCGGTTTTAGTTTATATTATACATTATGGAAAAAAAT
>NZ_AZSU01000001.1:80634-84735 GCF_000511955.1 [Clostridium] ultunense DSM 10521
GGAAGATCGGTTTTAGTTTATATTATACATTATGGAAAAAAATTAATTAAAATATTTGCATTTATCAGAGATTTGTGATATACTATTTTCGATGTTATTGTACTTATTTTCATCCTTAAGCTTTACTTCTATATTATTCTATTCAATTTGTATATTAATTATCCAGCAAGGATTTATTAATAAATAACTCATTTCAAACAATATTATTTAAGCATAATCTTTTATTTTAAACAACTAAGTTTAAATTTTTATTTTATTGACTGCTAATAGAATTTAATATTTATCGCTGAATTCTTGTGAAAGAAGCGGGGGAACCATTTAACTGGGGTGAATCCTTTTTGGACGGGCAAAATCCCTTAGCCCGAACCCGTCAGCTAACCTCGCAAGCGTGGAGGGGGGATTGGTAGTGTATTGTCATCTATCGACTATGGGGAGCCCTCTATAGTCTTTTATTTTACTTAAAATCAAATAGGGAAATTATGGGATAGGAGGTAATAGTATGAAAAAAGATTTAGTTTATGCAGTGATTGGAGCAGGCAATGGAGGCGTTGCAATGGCAGGATATTTAAGCTTAATAGGCTACAAAGTGAATCTATATAATAGAACTTTGGATAATATTCTTCCGTTAATTGAAAGACCTAGAATTGGATTAACAGGTGAAGTTGAAGGGAAAGGAAAATTAAACTTAGTGACAAATAATATTGAAGAAGCTATTGAAGATGCTGATATTATAATGGTGACTGTGCCAGCTATGGGACATTACCATTTAGCTAAAGCTATGGCTCCTCATTTAAAGGATGGCCAGATAATTGTATTAAATCCTGGTAGAACAGGAGGAGCTTTAGAGGTTTATGCTACTATTAGACAATGTGGTTCAAATAAGGATATCATAGTAGCTGAAGCTCAGACTTTCATTTATGCTTGTAGAAAAACATCAGAAACTAGTGCCCATATATTCAAATCGAAAAAGGAAGTGACTTTAGCGGCAATTCCAGCTATTAAGACTAACTATGTTGTAGAGATGCTTAACGAAGCTTATCCTCAGTTTATAGCTGCTAGGGATGTAATTGAAACCAGTATAAATAACTATGGGGCTATATTTCATCCAGGTCCTACACTATTAAATAGTGGACATATAGAAAGGGGAGCTCCTTTTGATTACTATACAGAAGGTATTACTCCATCCATAGGAAACTTTTTAGAAAAGATGGATGCAGAAAGAATGAAAATAGGATTATTGCTCAATGTGAATACCTTATCGGCTAGGGATTGGTTAGAAGAAACCTATGGAGCTAAAGGAGAAAACCTGTATGAGGCAGTGCAAAACAATCCAGCTTATAAGGGATTACAAGCACCTAAAGGCTTAAATATAAGATATATATATGAAGATGTACCCTATAGTTTAATTCCTATGTCATCTATAGCTAGGGAATTTAATATAGAAACTCCAGCTATGGACTCTATTATTAGAATAGCTGGATTAATAACGGGTGTGGACTTTTTTGAAGAAGGAAGAACTGTCGAAAGATTAGGATTAAAAGGTTTATCTGTGAAAGAAATCCATGAGTTTGCAGAAAAAGGTAGAATATTGAGAAAAGGTAAAGAGGTGGTAGCTTCATGAGAAAAATTCTGGCATGTACTATTGGAAACTGTGTTCATGTTGCTGGAACCATGAACTTCTTATCTCTTGCTGAAAAAGAAGGATACGATCCTGAGTTTTTAGGCATAGGGATTTCTATTGATCAATTGATAAAAAATATAAAGATGACAAAGCCAGAGATGGTAGCATTAAGCTATCGACTAACGCCAGAACCTTTAGTGGAAATATTAGAAGAATTAAAAGCTAGAATTAGGGAAGAAAAGCTGGAGGAAATTACTTGGCTCTTCGGAGGTACAGAGCCAACAGGGAAGGTAGCTGAAAGGTCTGAAATATTTAATAAAATATTTTATGGATATGAGGATATTGATGAAGTGATATGGTATTTAAAAGGAAAAGAATATACGGAAGATGAGGAATATCCTAAAGATCTTATTTCTAGGATAAATTCTAAATATCCTTACCCTATTCTAAGACACCATCTTGGCCTACCTACTATAGAAGATACGGTGGAGGCCATTGAAAAGGTAGCTGAGTCTAAAGTGTTAGACGTCATATCCATAGCGCCAGATCAGAATGCTCAAGAGTTTTTCTTTGACCAAGGGAAAATGGATAAAAGGTTAGATGGCGCTGGAGGTGTTCCATTACGGACAGAAGATGATTTTAGGAAATTATACGAAGCAGCCCAGAGAGGGAATTATCCGTTACTTAGATCCTATAGTGGAACTAAAAACATAATTAAATTTTCAGGAATGTTACAGGATACCATAGATAATGCTTGGTGTGCAGTACCGCTGTTTTGGTATAGTGAGCTGGACAAAAGAGGACCTAGAAAATTGAAAGATGCTATTAAAGAAAATCAAGAGGTAATGAAATGGCATGGAGAGAGGAATATTCCTGTAGAAGTAAATGATCCTCATCATTGGAGTTTAAGAGATGCTCACGATGCTATAGGGGTAGCAGATGCATATTTGGTAGCCTATAATGCTAAACAAATGGGGGTTAAAAATTATGTAGCCCAGTATATGTTTAATGTGCCTGCTTTCATTTCCCCTGAAATGGATTTAGCAAAGATGTTAGCAAAAATACATCTAGTAGAAAGTTTAGAAGATGAAAACTTTAGGGTATATAGGCAGGCTAGAGCAGGCCTTGCTAGTTTCCCAGCCGATTTATATCAAGCTAAAGGCCAATTGGCAGCTTCAGCTTATCTTGCAATGGCTATCAAACCCCATATTTACCATGTAGTCGGTTACTGTGAAGCACATCATGCAGCTACTGCTGATGATATTATCGAGTCGGCAAAGATAGTTAGAGGAGTATTGAAAAATGAATTCTTAGGTTCAGTTGACATGACGAAAGATGAAAATGTTCAAAGACGAAAAGGGGAATTGATAAGGGAATCTAAAATGATAATAGAGGCTATAAGATCCATAGGGTCAAATGAAAGGGATCCTTTAACAGACCCTGAGACCTTATCTAAGGCAGTTAAAATGGGTATATTGGATGCCCCCCATTTAAAAGGGAATCCAGTTTGTAGAGGAAGTTTATATACAAGGATAGTAAGTGGTGCCATGTATGCCTACGATAACAAGGAAAAAAGGATAATATCTGAGAAAGAAAGGTTAGAAAGGATTTTGGAAGAATTGAAAATTTAACTATCCTTTAGAACTCCCAAACAAGCTTGCTGTACAGCAAGCTTGTTTTTTGTTCAATCTTCTCTTTCTCTTGAAATATATATTATTATATAGTACTATATAGGTATAATGATTAGGACTTTGTACCTACAAATTTAATGAATATACGACATATTTTTTAAAAGGTATAAAAATTGGGTATAGAGAATAAAGACTTATTTCTATTTTAATATTAATTTCCTGGGAAATAGTTTAATTAAATCGACAAAATACTACTAAATTAGGAAAAATATTCTTTAATGAACCATTAAATTGGCTCATAAAATACTATCATATAGGCATAGAATTAAATAGAGCTATTTAATAAAGGAACAGAGGTGTATTCAATGGGGGAACATAGTGAAAAAATGGAAGAATGTGTAAAAATGGCTTTAAACTATTTGCAAAATATGAATTCTGTCAGAGGATTGGATATCATAATAGATATATACGATGAAATAAGGTATTCTGGCATAGATAAAGAGGATATTAGTCAAAAGATTTTAAGAATATTACATAATTTAATAGATTCAGATAGTTTAGATTCCCTATTAGGAAAAGAAGACAAACAAGCGCTATCAGCATTTTTAGAAGATTTTCTTAAAATAAACTGTAAATCAGGAAATTGGTATTTAGACAATGAGCAATTTACAGAATTGACATTAGATGAGTTTTACCATGTATTAATTGAAATTAAATATCTAAAAGAAAGAGAATTAGCAAACAAAAACAAGTTGCCTATTAACGGTTAATAAGGACGAACTTAGTTTTTGTTTTACTTCCTACTAGTCAAATAAGAAACTACTCCTTCCGTTACGCTATCTCATCATC
>NZ_AZSU01000001.1:85432-95815 GCF_000511955.1 [Clostridium] ultunense DSM 10521
AGTTTTACCATGTATTAATTGAAATTAAATATCTAAAAGAAAGAGAATTAGCAAACAAAAACAAGTTGCCTATTAACGGTTAATAGGCAACTTGTTTTTGTTTACTCCATAGCAAATAGAAACTCTCCTTCCGTAGCTATCTCATCATCTACAAAAGCTGCTCCTTTCCCTATTCCAATAGAACCTCTAACCTTTATAATTTCTATATCCATTTTAAGTATATCTCCAGGCAAAACTTTTTTCTTAAAACGAACCTTATTTATCCCTGCAAAATAAGGGGTTTTCCCTTTATGTTTTTCTTCGGATAATAAAACAACTGCTCCAACTTGAGCCATGGCTTCCATTATTAATACTCCTGGCATTATAGGCATATTTGGGAAATGACCTTGAAAAAAGGGCTCGTTTATGGTTACATTTTTATATCCAATACCCTTTTTGCCATTGATAAATATTTCAACTTTGTCAACTAATAAAAAAGGATATCTATGGGGGATAATCTCCATTATATCATCAATATTTAAAATATTTTTCACTATATCACCTCTTAGCATCGTTTTAAGTAGAAATCATAATATTGACCATTTTACAAAAATGCTATATACTAATTCATAAAGTTTTTGTTATCCATATAAATATAATACAGAAACTTGAAATTTTTAGCAACTAGTTTTAACTGGATAGTAAAAATAGAAGGGAGAGGATAAAAAGATAAAACTCCAAAAACATATTTACGGAGGTGTAAAATTGAATAGTCTATATTCAGTCGGTATAACTGGCATAGGTAGTTATGTACCAGAAAAGGTGATCACTAACTATGATTTATGTGAAATAGTGGATACATCAAATGAATGGATAGTAGAAAGAACTGGCATACAAGAAAGAAGGATTGTAGACCAAAGTTTATCTACATCAGATATTGGAACTATTGCAGCTAATAAGGCCTTAGAAGATAGCAATACAAACCCTAAAGAAATAGATCTTATTATAGTAGCAACAGCAACTCCAGATATGGCCTTTCCTTCAACAGCATGTATAGTACAGAAAAATATCCAGGCTATAAATGCAGCAGCTTTTGATATATCCGCAGGATGTTCTGGATTTATCTATGGTCTATCTATAGGTTTCAATTTTATTAAAGCCGGGACATATAGAAAGGTATTAGTAATCGGAGGAGAGACATTATCTAAAATTGTCAACTGGGAAGATAGAAATACTTGCGTTCTATTCGGAGATGGAGCAGGGGCTTGTATATTGGAAAGATGTGAAGAAGGATTTGGTTTTCTAACCTTTGATCTAGGTTCAGATGGAAATAATGGCCATCTACTTATTCAACCAGCTGGCGGTTCAAGACTACCTGCAAGTTATGAAACTGTATCAAACAGACTTCACACCATAAAGATGGATGGAAGGGAAGTATTTAAATTCGCTGTAAGGATAATAGAAAAATCTTCTAAAGAAGTATTGAGGAAAGCCAATATACCTTTGGAGCAGATAGATTTATTAATTCCTCATCAGGCTAATATGAGGATAATCCAATCTGCAATAAAAAAACTCCAATTAGAAGAAAATAAAGTTTATATAAACTTAGATAAGTATGGAAATATGTCTTCAGCTTCTATTCCAGTAGCATTAGATGAAGCCTATAAGAAGGAATTTTTTAGTAAAGGAGATATAGTATTGCTAGTAGCCTTTGGCGCTGGCTTGACTTGGGGGGCAACCCTATTAAGATGGAACAAATAGGAGGGGTGATTATGTTTGATACAAGGGTATGTAAACTACTAAATATTAAATACCCAATTATACAAGGAGGCATGGCATGGGTAGCTACTCATGAATTGGCAGCAGCTGTTTCTCAAGGTGGAGGATTGGGAATTGTTGCAGCAGGTAATGCACCACCTGAGGTAATAAGAGACGAAATTAGAAAGGCAAGAAGGTTAACAGACAAACCTTTTGGAGTAAATATAATGCTAATGTCGCCTTTTGCTGAGGATATAGTAGGTATAATCTGTGAAGAAAGGGTTCCTGTGGTGACTACAGGTGCAGGAAATCCAGCCAAATTCATTAAAAAATTTAAGGAATATGGTGTGAAAGTAATACCTGTAGTACCTACTGTGTCTTTAGCAAGAAGATTAGAGCGGGAAGGCGTCGATGCCTTAATTGTAGAGGGGACGGAAGCTGGTGGCCATATTGGAGAATTAACTACTATGGCTTTAGTTCCTCAAGTAGTAGATGCAGTTAGGATTCCTGTTATAGCAGCAGGAGGTATTGGTGACGGAAGAGGGTTTTTGGCTTCACTATCCCTAGGAGCAGAAGGGGTCCAACTAGGGACTAGATTTGTATGTTCAACTGAATGTACAGTTCATGATAATTTTAAAGAAATGATAATAAAGTCTAAGGATAGGCAGACGACAGTTACTGGAAGAACTACTGGCTATCCAGTTCGGGTTCTTAAGAATAGATTTACTAAGGAATATTTAGAATTGGAGGAAAAAGGATTATCCTTTCAGGAGTTAGAAGATTTCGGTGCAGGTAGACTTAGGTTAGCTGTAAAAGAAGGGGATATTACCAAAGGTTCTGTCATGGCAGGACAGATTTCAGGTCTTATAAATGAGGTAAAGCCCTGTAAAGATATAATAGAAGGTATTATTGACTCTGCCATAGAACAAATGGATAGTTTACTCTCCATGAAGGGGGGCGGAGGTCAATGAGAAAGGTTGCCTTTATTTTTCCAGGCCAAGGTTCCCAATATGTAGGAATGGGAAAAGATTTTTATGAAGCTTTTCCCGAATCTAAGCAGGTATTTGAAGAAGCAAATGAATGTTTAAAGATGAATATAAGGGATATTTGTTTCCAGGGAAGAGATGAAGAATTAATAAGGACGGAAAATACTCAACCTGCCATACTTGCAACTAGCATTGCAATGATGAAAGCATTGGAAAAGGAAGGAATAGATTGTGAATTTACTGCAGGGCTAAGTTTAGGAGAATATACTGCCTTGGTGAAATCTGAAGGTGTTGGCTTTCGAGATGCCCTTTGGCTTGTAAGGGTTAGAGGAAAGCTTATGCAAGAAGCAGTGCCAGAAGGAATAGGTGGTATGGCGGCCATACTAGGTTTAAGTAGAGAAAAGATGTTAATGGCTATAGAAAAGGTGAAAGACCATAATATAGTGGAAGTAGCCAATTATAATTCCCCAGAGCAAATAGTTATTTCTGGAGAAAAAGAGGGAATTCAATTGGCTTGCCAGGAGGCAATAAAACTTGGAGCTAAAAAAGCTGTTCCACTACCTGTTAGCGCACCTTTTCACTCTAGTTTACTGAAACCTGCTGGTGAGAGATTGAAAGAAGAATTAGACAAAGTAAAGTTATGGGATTTAAATAAAAATTTAGTTTCCAATGTAGATGGGAAGCCTGTTACCTGCAAGGAAGAGATAAAAGAAAAATTAGTAAATCAAGTAAGTAGTTCTGTGTTATGGCAAGATAGTATAGAATTTATGATGAAGGAAGGAGTAAATACCTTCATTGAAATAGGTCCAGGAAAAACCCTTACAAGTTTTGTAAAGAGAATTGGAAAATCAATAGATAAGCCAGTAGAAACCTTTAATGTGAACAGTATAGAAACTTTGAAAAAAACCATAGACTCCTTTGGAAAGGAGGTGACAAATTGAGTTTAGTAGGAAAGAATGCCTTAGTGACAGGTGGTTCTCGGGGTATAGGCAAAGCCATTGCCCTTGAACTTTCAAAAAATGGTATTAATGTAGCTATTAGCTATATTAATAATAAAGAGAAGGCTGAGGAGGTGGTATATGAAATAGAGAAAAATGGAGTTAAAGGGATGGCAGTGAAAGCTAATATCTCAAAAGAAGAGGATGTGCTGAACATGGCAAAAGATATTGATGCTGAAATGGGTCCTATAGATATATTAGTAAACAATGCAGGAATAACTAAGGATAATTTGATAATCCGCATGAAAACTAAGGAATGGGATGATGTAATAGAAACAAATCTTAAAGGTACCTATCTTTGTACTAAATCCTTTGTTAAGGGAATGATGAAGAAAAGGTATGGAAAGATAATAAATATTGCTTCTATTGTAGGGATTACAGGAAATTTTGGTCAGGGAAACTACAGTGCTTCTAAGGCAGGAGTTATTGGATTTACAAAATCTATGGCTAAAGAGTTAGCTAGTAGAGGCATAAATGTAAACGCAGTAGCACCTGGTTTCATAAGAACAGATATGACAGAAATCTTAAAGGATGATATTAGGGATTCACTGGTTAAAAGTATTCCAATGGGGAGAATAGGTAAACCCGAAGATATTGCCAACATTGTAGTATTTTTAGCTAGTGAAAAATCTGACTATATTACTGGCCAAGTAATAAATGTTGATGGCGGAATGGTTATGTAGATTAAAGGAGGATGAAAAATGACAAATTTTGAAAGAGTAAAAAATATTATTATAAATACTTTGGAGATAGATGAGGTGGCAAGCATTACTATGGGAACTTCTATAATGGACGATCTAGATGCAGATTCATTAGATGCAGTAGAGGTAATGATGGCTTTAGAAGATGAATTTGATATTGAAATACCAGATGAAGATGCTGAGATATTCAAGAATATAGGTGATATAGTACGATATATTGAAGAAAAAATTAATTAAGATCCTATTGGTTGGGAGGCTTATAATTGAAAAGAGTAGTTATTACGGGATTAGGGGCCGTTACACCTATTGGCATAGGCAGAGATAAGTATTGGAATTCCCTTTTTAGAGGCAAGTCGGGCATAGATTATATCACTAGATTCGATACAGAAAAATATGATACTAAGATCGGAGCGGAAATTAAGGATTTTTCTCCTGAAGATTTTATGGATAGAAAAGAAGCTAGAAGGATGGATAGATTTACTCAATATGCTATGGCTGGTACATCTTTAGCATTAGAGGATGGAGATATCAAACTAGAAAAATTAGACAGGGAAAGAATAGGAGTAGTTATAGGTTCTGGTATAGGCGGTATGGAGACCCTAGAGAAGGAACATTCTAAACTGCTGGAAAGGGGGCCTAAAAGGGTAAGCCCCTTATTCATCCCTATGATGATATCCAATATGGCACCAGGACAGATTTCCATGGTCTATGGAATAAAAGGTCCTAGTTTCGCCATTACTACCGCTTGTGCTTCAAGTACCCATGCTATTGGAGAATCCTTTAGGATGATACAAAGAGGTATAGCTGATCTAATTATTACAGGAGGTAGTGAGGGAGCTATAACACCTATTTCGTTAGCAGGATTTAATTCTATGAAGGCTTTATCTACAAGGAATGAAGAGCCTACTAAGGCTAGTAGGCCTTTCGATAAGGAAAGGGATGGCTTTGTAATAGGAGAAGGAGCAGGAATTCTCATACTAGAAGAGTTAAACCATGCATTGGATAGAGGAGCAACAATATATGGAGAAATTATTGGATATGGAGCCACCTCTGATGCTTATCATATTACTGCACCTGATCCTGAAGCAGGAGGAGCTAAAAGAGCTATGGAACTAGCTTTAAAAGATGGTAAGATTCATTTTAGTAATATAGACTATATAAATGCCCATGGCACAAGCACCTATTATAACGATAAACTGGAAACTTTGGCAATAAAGAAGGCGTTTAAAGAACATGCCTATAATCTAGCCATAAGCTCTACTAAATCCATGACTGGCCATTTATTGGGAGCTGCTGGTGGAATAGAGGCTATAGCAACTATATTAGCCATTAAGGAAGGGATAATACCCCCTACTATAAACTATGAAAATCCAGATGAGAGCTGTGATTTAAACTATACTCCAAACACTTTAATAAAAAGGGATATAAAATATGCAATATCCAATTCCTTAGGATTTGGAGGGCATAATGCTTCAATATTGTTAAAAAAATACATGGAATAAATAAAAACCTTTCGAGTATCGAGAGGGCATTAAACACATTATATTGTTATCTAGGTGGTAGCGAAGGATCTCAAACCTGAGACCTTTCGCTACCTTAATGTATTTTAATGGGTATACCTATAGCTTAACCCTTAGGACATTTTTCATTGAATAAACTTATTGTCTTCAACTTATACTATGTTATACTTAGATATAATATGGTGGTCATGGAGTGATATTATGACATTGGATATTCCAGATTATGTGAAATTAATAATTGAAAGATTAGAAAGAAAAGGCTATGAGGCATATTTAGTTGGCGGTAGTGTAAGAGATATGCTTTTAGGGAAAACACCTACAGATTATGATATTGCTACTAGCGCATCTCCTGATGAAATAGAGTCTGTTTTTTATGATTTTAAGACTATTGATATAGGCAAAAAGTTTGGAACAATTATAGTATCTCAAGAAAAAAGAGATGTAGAGGTAACTACTTTTAGAAGAGAAGGTAAGTATTTAGATGGAAGGAGACCAGAATGGGTATCCTTTTCTTCAGATGTAAAAGATGATTTAAGTCGTAGGGATTTCACTATTAATGCAATAGCATATAATAAGACTAAAGGAATTTTAGATCCTTTTGATGGTAGAGAAGATTTAAAAAGACGGATAATAAAGACGGTGGGAAATCCAGAAGAAAGGTTTAATGAGGACTATCTTAGGATATTAAGGGCAGCAAGATTTGCATCACAGCTTGAGTTTACAATTGATGAATCTACCTTTCAGGCTGGGAAACAATATAGTTCTCATATTAAAAAAGTCAGTATGGAAAGGATTTTTAATGAGGTTTATAAAATCCTTCTTAGCCATATTCCATCCTATGGTATTAGAATATTAGAAAAAATGGGGGCATTGAAGGTGATCTTACCAGAAATAATTCCTGCCATAGATTTTAAACAGAGAAACCCTCATCATGAAATGGATGTATATGACCATATATTATGTGTTTTGGACAGCGTTCCGTCTGTTATTGAGATAAGGTTAGCAGCATTATTTCACGATATAGGAAAACCCCATACTTTAACAATAGATGAAGAAAGAATAGGCCATTTTTATGGACATGATGAACTTGGAGCAGATATATCCAAAGAGGTATTAAAAAGATTTAAAGCTCCAAATGAACTTATAGAGGAAGTATATAATCTTGTAAAAGAGCATATGAATCATCATACAAAATTTAAAGAAAAGGGATTAAAAAGGCTTATTAGAAGATTAGGAGAAAAAGAAGTATTTAATCTAATTGAGCTTCAAATAGCCGATATTAAATGCTCTAACAAAGAAGCAACTATGGATCATATAATTGAAAGAAGAAATAAAATAAAAGAAATATTGGAAAAAGATGAAGCCTATGACATAAAACAGATAGCTATAAATGGTAAAGATTTAATGGAGCTAGGCTTTGAACAAGGTCCTATAATTGGTGAGATATTGGAATATTTATTGGAGAAAGTAATGGAAAAACCAGAGTTAAATGATAAGGAAATATTGAAAAGGATAGTTTTAGAGAAATATACACCCAGCCTTGTAAAGTAGTAAATTTATTATTTTAAAATAGTAATAACCATTCATACTATCTCAAATAGACTTGTTTGAAATTGTCCATTGTCCATTGCTAAAGGTTATGATATTATTAAACTGTTATAGTCTGAATTAGGAGGTAATAAGATGGGGAAGTTATTTGGAACAGATGGAATAAGGGGAATTGCAAATAAAGATTTGACTCCAGAGTTAGCTTTTAAAGTTGGGAGAGCAGGGGCATATATACTGTCTAAAGGTAAGAAGGGTAGAATAGTCCTTGGTAAGGATACAAGGAAATCAGGGGATATGCTGGAAGCAGCATTGACAGCTGGGATTTGTTCTACTGGATTAGATGTAATATCCTTAGGAGTAGTGCCAACACCAGCAGTTGCCTATTTGACTAAAAAATATAATGCTCTAGCAGGAGTTGTTATATCTGCTTCCCATAACCCAGTAGAATACAATGGAATTAAATTTTTTAATGGTAATGGCTATAAATTAAATGATGCTATAGAAGAAGAAGTTGAAAAACTAATATTTAATAATGAAGAAATACCTTTAAGACCTATAAAGGAAGAAGTTGGACAAACCATTGTGGAAGGAGAAGGATGTGGATATTATATTGAACATTTAAAATCTACCATAGAAGGAGATTTAAAGGGGATTAAGGTGGCCGTAGACTGTGGTAACGGGGCCTTATATAAAATTGCACCTAAGTTACTAAAAGAATTATATGGTGAAATAATTGTAATTAATGATAAACCAAATGGGAGCAATATAAATGTTGAGTGTGGTTCTACTAATCCATCTATGATCCAATCCTTAGTATTGGAAACTAAGGCGGATGTAGGTTTATCCTTCGATGGTGATGGGGATAGGCTTATTGCTGTAGATGAAAAAGGCAATATCATAGATGGCGACCATATACTTGCTATCTGTGGTACTTACCTACATAATAATGGTAAGCTTAGAAATGATACGGTAGTAGGTACAGTAATGACCAATATGGGATTAGATGTATATTTGAAAAGTAAAGGAATAGATATTGTGAAAACTTCTGTTGGAGATAGATATGTACTTGAGGAGATGCTTGCTAATGACTATGTTTTGGGAGGTGAACAATCGGGCCATATAATATTTCTGGAACATAATACTACAGGTGATGGATTGTTGACAGGACTCCAATTGATTCGAGTAATGAAGGAAACTGGAAGTAAGTTATCTGACCTTAATAGGGTTATGACTAACTACCCTCAGGTATTAGTAAATGCAAAGGTTAAAAATGAATTAAAAAACTCCTATCTTAAAAATGAAGAAATAAAATCTGAAATAGAAAAGATAGAGAAAATGTTTCATGGCGAAGGACGAGTTGTTATTAGACCTTCTGGGACAGAACCTCTTGTTCGAGTTATGATCGAAGGGAAAGATAGGAAAAAAATAGAGAATATTGCTAAAGAATTGGCAGAATTTATTGAGGAAAGAATAGGCCAATAGTAAATTGAGGTGATGAAATGGAGTATAGAATAGTTGCTGACAGTAGCTGTGATTTAAATAAAGACCTGAAAGGCAAATTGGATATAGGGTTGGTACCTTTGAAGATAGATGTAGAAGGGCATACCTTTGTCGATGATGAATCCTTAGATGTAAGGGAATTGCTAATGGCAATGAAGAATAGTAAAAATCCTATAAAGACATCTAGCCCTTCTCCAGGAGAATTTTTAAAGGAATATGAAAAGGCTGATAATATATTTGTTGTTACCCTATCTTCAGCACTAAGCAGTACTTATAGCAACGCAGTATTAGCTAAGAATATTGCCCTTGAAAAAGGAAACAAATTTATTCACGTATTTGATTCCCTAAGCGCTTCTATTGGAGAAACTTTAGTAAGTATTAAAATTTTTGATTTAATCCAGAAAAATTATAATAGAAATGATATAGTTGCTAAAACTGAAGAATATATAAAGGAAATGAAGACGTTTTTCATATTAGAATCTTTGGATAACTTGATTAAAGCAGGCCGTATAGGTAGGGTTATAGGCCAAATAGCAACTAAATTATCCATAAAGCCTGTAATGGGCTCAAATGATGATGGTACCATAAGATTAGTAGAAAAAGTAAGGGGAAGCAAGAGGGCTTTTAAAAGATTGGTAGATATTATAGGAGAACAAGGTGAGCAGTTAGAGGAGAAAATTTTAGGTATAGCCCATTGTAACGCCTTAGATAGGGCCGAACAATTAAAGAAGGAGATACAAAAAAAGTACAATTTCAAGGATATTATAATTGTAGAAACATCGGGATTAAGTACCGCCTATGCAGATGATGGTGGTATAATTTTAGCCTTTTAAAAAGGGAACTCTCTATATAGAGAGTTCCCTCAGACTGAAGACAAAGTATAAATTTTTTATAAAAAAAGCAGAAAATCCTTGAAAGCAAAAAGGATTTTCTGCTTTTTTGTAGAATATATAATATATAACATATTTTTAAATGAGGTGTTGTTATGCTAACGATAAATAAATCTGATAAAAGAAATCAAGTTGAAATCATATCTATTGACCAATTGGTCCCAAAAGATCATTTAGTTAGAAAACTTGATGCTTGCATAGATTTTAGCTTTATCTATGATTTAGTAAAGGACATGTATAGTACTGAAACCGGCAGACCAAGTATAGACCCTGTAGTTTTATTTAAAATTGTTTTCATCCAATATATCTTTGGGATAAAATCAATGAGGCAAACTATAACTGAAATAGAAACTAATGTAGCCTATCGCTGGTTTCTAGGATATGGTCTACATGATAAGATACCCCACTTTACTACATTTGGAAAGAACTATGTTAGAAGATTTAAAGATACAGACGTATTTGAAAAAAATATTTAATGCGTATCCTAGAACAAGCAATAGATG
>NZ_AZSU01000001.1:96427-98041 GCF_000511955.1 [Clostridium] ultunense DSM 10521
CAGACTGAAGACAAAGTATAAATTTTTTATAAAAAAGCAGAAAATCCTTGAAAGCAAAAAGGATTTTCTGCTTTTTTGTAGAATATATAATATATAACATATTTTTAAATGAGGTGTTGTTATGCTAACGATAAATAAATCTGATAAAAGAAATCAAGTTGAAATCATATCTATTGACCAATTGGTCCCAAAAGATCATTTAGTTAGAAAACTTGATGCTTGCATAGATTTTAGCTTTATCTATGATTTAGTAAAGGACATGTATAGTACTGAAACCGGCAGACCAAGTATAGACCCTGTAGTTTTATTTAAAATTGTTTTCATCCAATATATCTTTGGGATAAAATCAATGAGGCAAACTATAACTGAAATAGAAACTAATGTAGCCTATCGCTGGTTTCTAGGATATGGTCTACATGATAAGATACCCCACTTTACTACATTTGGAAAGAACTATGTTAGAAGATTTAAAGATACAGACGTATTTGAAAAAATATTTATGCGTATCCTAGAACAAGCAATAGATGCAGGATTCATAGATACAGATGCAGTCTTCATAGATTCTACCCACGTAAAAGCTAATGCCAATAAGAAGAAGTACAATAAAGTTAAATTAGAAAAGAAAATGCGTAGCTACCAAGAATTACTAGACAAAGAAATAAATGAAGATAGAGAAATACATGGCAAGAAGCCCCTTGATATGAGTAAAAAAAAAACAGAATACAAGGAAGTAAAGATAAGTAAAACCGACCCAGATAGTGGAATGTTATATAAAAGTGAGAAGGAAAAATGCTACGCATATTCTTTCCACACAGCTTGTGATAAGAACGGGTTTATACTTGGAATAGACGTAACTGCTGCTAATGTCCATGATAGTGCAATGTTTAAAACAATATTAGATAAGGTTAAAAGAAACTTAGGCAAACCAAAGTATGTAGCAGTAGATGCTGGATATAAAATTCCGTATATAGCTAAATTGTTAATAGATCAAGAAATTAGGCCAGTAATGCCCTATACAAGACCTAGGGGTAAGAAAGAATTTTTTAGAAAACATGAATATGTATATGATGAATACTATGACTGTTACATATGCCCAAACAATCAAATATTAAAGTATAGTACAACCAATAGAGATGGCTATAGGGAGTATAAATCAGATCCTAAAATATGTATAAATTGCCCAGATATAAACAAATGCACAAATAGCAAAAACCATACTAAAGTTGTTACCCGTCATATATGGGAAAATTATATGGAGGGAGTCGAGCATTTAAGGCATACAAGCATTAATAAAGAAATATACGATATGAGAAAGGAAACAATAGAACGTGTATTTGCAGATATGAAAGAGAAGCATGGCATGCGCTGGACAACCCTACGGGGCTTAAAAAAAGTTAAGGCGCAGGCGATGCTTATTGCTGCTTGCATGAATTTAAAGAAGATAGCGAATTGGATGTGGAGGTCCAGGAAAAATGGACCAAATCCATCCAATCCATGCGTTAATATGCATGGTCTTTTATCAAATTTATATAGTTTTATTATTTGTTCATTAAGAAACACGGTTTCCATAAAGAAGGAAACCGTGTTTTGTCTACAAACTGAACAATCAAATAT
>NZ_AZSU01000001.1:98595-250649 GCF_000511955.1 [Clostridium] ultunense DSM 10521
TAAAGTATAGTACAACCAATAGAGATGGCTATAGGGAGTATAAATCAGATCCTAAAATATGTATAAATTGCCCAGATATAAACAAATGCACAAATAGCAAAAACCATACTAAAGTTGTTACCCGTCATATATGGGAAAATTATATGGAGGGAGTCGAGCATTTAAGGCATACAAGCATTAATAAAGAAATATACGATATGAGAAAGGAAACAATAGAACGTGTATTTGCAGATATGAAAGAGAAGCATGGCATGCGCTGGACAACCCTACGGGGCTTAAAAAAAGTTAAGGCGCAGGCGATGCTTATTGCTGCTTGCATGAATTTAAAGAAGATAGCGAATTGGATGTGGAGGTCCAGGAAAAATGGACCAAATCCATCCAATCCATGCGTTAATATGCATGGTCTTTTATCAAATTTATATAGTTTTATTATTTGTTCATTAAGAAACACGGTTTCCATAAAGAAGGAAACCGTGTTTTGTCTACAAACTGAGGGAACTCTCTATATAGAGAGTTCCCTTCTTTTTTCTTGGTGGATAAATAGTTTTTTAATCTTAACATGTAGTTCATACTCAACTTGAGATATCTTCTCTGCCTTTCTTAAAGTATCCAATAACAACAAAAAATCGGTACATAGTTCACATAATTCATATTTAACTCTATCCACAACACCACCCCATATACTTTATACTTATTTAAATTAAATATAAGATTTAAAAATCCTTTATTAAAATTAGAATATTACAAAAAATTAATATAATTTATACCAGGACATGGAAATTTATTATAATAAAAATAAATTAATAGAAAAATGCATACTTAGTATATTTCTATAGTATATGTTATAGTAGTGATAAGATATTCTAAATTCAAAATAGTTAAACAATTCGACGAAATATGACACAAAAAATTTAAAGGATTATTTAAATGAGCGTAGAATAGTCTTAAGTATAGCATATAGAACAAAGGGTTTAACATTTATGAACTCGGTCCTAGGTTTACAGCTTTTACTCTATTCAGTTTATAAAAGTA
Organism: [Clostridium] ultunense DSM 10521; assembly: GCF_000511955.1. Classification (GTDB taxonomy): domain Bacteria; phylum Bacillota; class Clostridia; order Tissierellales; family Tepidimicrobiaceae; genus Schnuerera; species Schnuerera ultunensis. The sequence continues at coordinate 99,628 of NZ_AZSU01000001.1, forward strand.
TTGTATTATACCTTTTATTGACAGAAATAAGTTAATAGTAGTATAATACAGTATATTAACAATATTCAAAAAAATGAATTAAAGGGGGAGTATTTTAATGAAAAGAAAGTTATCGTTATTACTAGCGCTAGTGTTAGTATTATCAGTTTTCTTAGCAGCCTGCGGTAAAACTGAAGAACCTGCAGATGTTGGTAGTGACGAACCAACAGAAACAGAAGCTCCTGAAGAAGGGGCAAAAAACCCAGCTAAGGACAGGGAGGGTGCAGATAATACTATAATAATTGGTATGACAGAAGCAAAAGGTGAATTAATGCCAGTTTATTATAGTACTGGCTACGATGGCTACGTAGTTGATTATATGTTTGATCAATTATTTACCAATGACGAAGCTGGAGAGTATATACCCCATGTGGCTAAAGAATGGGAGATATCGGATGATAAATTGACCTATACCTTCCATTTGAGAGATGATGTTAAGTTTGCAGATGGAACACCACTTACAGCCCATGATGTTGAATTTACTTACTTAGCAATGGCAGATCCAAACTATGACGGCAGATATTTTGCTTATGTAGATGGATTAGTTGGCTACGAAGAATATGCTGAAGGAAATGCTGAAAATCTATCTGGTGTTGTAGTACATGATGACTATACAATATCCTTTACATTTAAGGAGCCGCGAGTTGCAAACTTTACTTATTGTAATATGCATATAATGCCAAAACATCATTATGATTTTGAAAAAGGAGATATTGAAGCATTAAAGGCTAAAATGCGGGACCCACTTGGCTCTGGCGGATATTCCTTTGTACATTTAGAACCAGGTCAATATATAGAATTAAAAGCAAATATGGATTATTTCTTAGGGGCACCTAAAATTGAAAATTTAATACTTAAATTTACAACTGCTGAAACTTACATGGCTGAGCTAGAAAAAGGTACTATTGACGTTCAAAATTCAGTAACCAATACGGTGGAAAACAAAGAGACTATGGAAGCTATGGGATTTGTACATCTTAACGCATTTCCTAACAATGGATATGCTTATATAGGATTAAACCATTCAGACCCAAGATTAGCAGATAAGAATGTACGTCAAGCATTGGTTTATGGACTAGACCGTCAAAGTTTTGTAACAAACTTCTTTAAAGGTCATGGTCAAGTATGCCATGTACCATTATCACCAGTATCTTGGGCTTATACAGATACTTTAGCTGAAAAGATGAACAAATATGAATACAATCCAGATAAGGCTGTAGAATTATTAGAAGAAGCTGGATGGAAACTTGGTTCCGATGGAATTAGAGAAAAAGATGGTATGAAACTTAAATTTGTATATTCCACATATCCAGACTCAGAATGGGTTGAGCAATTGATTCCAGTATTAATAGATAACTGGGGTAAAATCGGCGTTGCTATAGAAATAAACTATATGGACTTTAATGCATTATCTGATGCCGTATATGAAGAACATGATTTTGATATGTACAATATGGCTTGGAGCTTAACTGTTGACCCAGACTCTTATTCCGTATACCACAGCAGTCAAACAAGAAAAGCCGGTAACAATGCGGTTCAATTTATAAATGAAAAGAATGATCAATTGTTAGAAGCAGGCAGAAAAGAATTTGACCAAGAAAAACGTAAAGAAATATATGAAGAGTGGGCTCTAAATATAAACGAAGAACTTCCATATATATATATATATCAAAGAGAGGAATGGAATATGGTTAACGACCGTATAAAAGGCTTTGAATGCTCACCATTTGTAGATATGAGCTATCCGCAAGTATATTTAAATATGGAGATAGTAAAATAATTAAATTTTAAAAAAGAAGTAGGAATAGTATAAACCCGGTATTAGACCACCGGGTTTATGTTGTATTAACCATAACTTTATGGCGTTAAAGGGTTAATAATTAAGGAGGGAGAATATGCTGAAATATATTGGGAGAAGATTATTACATTTAATACCTGTAATCTTAATAATATCTTTTTTAATATTTGGAATCATCAAAATGACTCCTGGAGATCCTGTTGGAGCAAATTTAGACCCAAGATCTACTGCTGAGCAAAAAGCAGCAGAAAGGGCTAGACTAGGGTTGGACAAACCGGTTCATATTCAATATTGGAATTGGTTAAAGCGTTCAATTAGGGGGGATTTTGGAAACTCCTATATCTATAAAGTGCCTGTAAAAGATGTAATTCCCGGATTCATTAAAAATAGTTTTATTTTAAATGTTTTTGTATATATATTTGCTTTTTTAATATCCATCCCAATAGGTATAATCACAGCGGTAAAACAGTATTCCAAGACGGATAATTTTTGGAGTGCTTTTTCCATTATAGGAATTTCCATGCCTACATTCTTCTTTGGATTGCTGTTAATCTATTTCTTTGCAGTAAAAATGGATCTATTTCCTATAAGTGGAATGATGACGGTAGGAAGCAAAGCTACAGGTTTAGCTAAAGTTAAGGATACATTACACCATATGGTTTTACCGGGCACGGTTTTAATAATAGGAAGTTTAGCCAGTTTAGTCCGTTATACCAGGACTTCTATGTTAGAGGTTATAAATCAAGATTATATTCGTACTGCTAGATCTAAGGGGCTTGAAGAAAAGGTGGTAATATATAAACATGCTTTCAGAAATGCCCTCATTCCAATAATAACTATTGTAGGGTTTATGATACCCGGACTTTTTTCAGGTGCGGTAATGTTAGAAACAGTATTTAATTGGCCTGGTATTGGAAGGAGATTAATTGAAGCCGTTAATCTTAGGGATTATAACCTTATGATGGCTCTAAATATGTTTTTCGCAATATTAACTTTATTAGGAAATTTATTGGCGGATATAGGATATGCTTTAGTAGATCCGAGAATAAAAGTGGATTAGGGGGGACATCTGATGGCTGAGAAGAATATAGATTTAAAACCTGATAATATAAATGTAGAAGAAAAAAGTGAAATTGAACAGGAAATACTAACACCTTGGAAATTAATAAGGCGTAAATTCTTAAAGAGGAAGCCTTCGGTAGTGGCCTTGATAATATTAGGAATTATTATACTGGCTGTTATATTGGCTCCCCTCTTAACGGTTCACGATCCTTATGAATTGAATATGACCAATACCAATCAACCTCCATCTAGAGAACATAAATTAGGAACGGATGAACTCGGTAGAGACAATCTTTCAAGGGTATTGCATGGAGGTAAAGTTGCATTACAGGTAGGTATATTTGCGGTAGTCATCGAAGTAATATTAGGAACCCTAATTGGAGGGATTGCAGGGTATTATGGAGGATGGGTAGACAATATTCTGATGAGGATTACCGAGGTCTTCATGTCCTTTCCATTCTTACCCTTGGTAATTACCATTTCGGCAGTTGTTGGAGTTAGAATAAGTCCAGAACAAAAAATGTACTTGGTCATGGTTATTCTTGGAGTTTTAAGCTGGCCAGGTCTTGCTAGAATAGTTAGAGGTCAGATATTGTCTTTAAGGGAACAGGAATTTGTCCTTGCTGCAAAGGCTTTAGGTATAAGGAATACAAAGATTATTTGGAGACATTTAATTCCAAATACCGTAGGATATATTGTTGTTAATGCTACAATAGGAGTAGCTTCTGCAATACTGCAGGAAAGTGCACTATCCTTCCTTGGCCTAGGGGTAGCACCACCAGTACCCACTTGGGGTAACTTAATACAGTATGCAAGGGATATGTACAATCTACAGCATCGTCCTTGGTTATGGATACCACCAGGATTATTAATCTTTGCTACAGTAATGTGTATAAACTTAATAGGTGATGGCTTACGTGATGCTATTGACCCTAAATCTTAAGAGGATAGGAGGATAGAATATGACCAAATTATTAGAAGTTAAGGATTTAAAAACTTACTTTTACACGGATGATGGAGTAGTAAAAGCTGTTGATGGCGTTGACTTTTCAGTAGAAGCAGGTAAGACTATAGGAATAGTAGGGGAATCAGGCTGTGGTAAAAGTATAACGGCCATGTCCATACTACGCTTAATACCAGATCCTCCAGGAAAGATAGTAAACGGAGAAGTCATATTTGAAGAAGAGGATCTTACTAAGGTATCGGATAAGAGGATACGGGAGATAAGAGGGAATAATATTTCCATGATATTTCAGGAACCTATGACTTCACTGAATCCGGTATTCACTGTAGGTTTTCAGATAGGAGAAGTACTAATGCTTCACCAAAAGCTCAGTGAGGAAGAGGCTAAGAAAAGAGCTATTGAAATGATAAATTTAGTAGGGATTCCTAATGCGGAAAGGATTGTTGGTGAATATCCCCACCAATTGTCTGGTGGAATGAGACAGAGAGTAATGATAGCTATGGCTTTGGCATGTCAACCTAAGCTTCTCATTGCTGATGAGCCTACTACGGCTCTAGATGTAACTATTCAAGCTCAAATATTAGAAATTATGAATGATTTAAAAAGCAGATTAAATACATCTATAATGTTAATAACCCATGATCTAGGGGTTATTTCAGAGATGGCAGACCATGTTATAGTGATGTATTCTGGGAAAGTAGTTGAGGATGCACCTATTATGGAATTGTTTAAGAATCCAAGGCATCCCTATACTATTGGACTTATGGCCTCTATCCCTTCTTTAGTTAAAGAAGGTCAAAGATTGGAAACTATTCCAGGGGCTGTACCAAATCCACTTTATCTACCTAAAGGATGCTATTTCCATCCTAGATGTAAATATGCCACAGATGAATGTAAGAAGGCTCAACCAGAATTAAGGGAAGTAGCACCTGGCCATAAAGCTGCCTGTATAAGAGCTGAGGAGGTGACTAGATAATGAGTGAAGTTTTATTAGAAGTAAATAATTTAAAAAAATATTTTCCTATTACTAGGGGCTTTATAAAAAGCAAGGTAGGGGATGTTAAGGCTGTAGACGATGTTTCCCTATTTATTAAAGAAGGTGAAACATTAGGTATAGTAGGAGAATCAGGATGTGGAAAATCCACTTTAGGAAGAACTTTATTAAGGTTATATGATGCTACAGCTGGAGAGGTAAGATTTAGGGGTAAAGATGTACTAAATGCGCCAAAGGACCAGATAAAAGAATTAAGAAAGGAAATGCAGATAGTATTTCAAGACCCTTATAGCTCATTAAATCCTAGGATGACCGTATCTCAAATAGTGGGGGAAGCATTAGTTGAACATGGATTGTATAGGAAAGGAAAAGAATTAGATGATTATGTCGTAGAAATTATGAATAAATGTGGATTGGCTAGATACCATATGAATAGATATCCTCACGAATTTTCTGGAGGTCAGAGACAGCGGATTGGTGTTGCTAGAGCTTTAGCACTAAGTCCATCTTTTATAGTAGCAGATGAACCTGTTTCAGCTCTTGATGTGTCCATCCAATCTCAGGTTATAAACTTATTTACAGATCTGCAGAGGGAATTAAATATTTCATATATGTTTATTTCCCATGATTTAGGAGTTGTTAGATATATATCCCATAGGGTTGGGGTTATGTATTTAGGTTCTATGGTGGAGTTGGCAGATAAAAATGCTTTATTTGACAACTCAAAGCATCCATATACCCAGGCCCTATTATCGGCTATCCCCCATCCAGATCCAACTATGAAAAGGGATAGAATTATACTTGAAGGAGATATACCAAGTCCAGCAAATCCACCATCTGGGTGCAAATTCCATACCCGATGTATGTATGTAGAAGATATTTGTAGGGAAGAGGTACCTGAATTTAGAGATTTAGGAGGAGAACATTTTGTGGCGTGCCACCTGGCGAAATAGAAAGCCAATTAAAGAACATGAAAAAGAAATAAAAAAAGAAGTGGATAAAAAACATGAGGAAGAGCCTTTTGAATTCACAAAAGAGGATATTCTAGCTATGATTATCGCAGGATACCGAGTGATAATGCCCATTGTTTTAATAGGAGCTTTGGTAATGACCATATTTACCTATGTTTTTTTGAAATTCTATTTAAAATAGATTTGGTTACAACAAATAGATAACATGGTAACTAATATTAGTTATCATGTTTATCTTTTTAAAAAAATCATTGACATGCTAATATAAAATGTTATAATAATTAAGGTAGGATTTTTCATAAGCGGGAGTGGCGGAACTGGCAGACGCGCTAGACTTAGGATCTAGTGTCTTCGACGTGGGGGTTCAAGTCCTCTCTCCCGCACCAATATTCAACCAGTGGTTATACCATTGGTTTTTTTCATATTTAATCAAGTTATGATATAATACATATGAATTGGATAATAATATTTTATATGGTATAATTTTATGGTATAATATATTAGTTTTAGAATGTAATAAATATTAAGTTTAGGGAGGACAATATAATGAATTCTGTTCTAGAAAAAAAAGAAAATAACAAAGCTTTTTTTAATATTGAAATCGGCGAAGACGAATTTGAAAAAGCTATTCAAAAAGCATATTTAAAAAACAGAAATAGATTTACAATACCTGGTTTTCGTAGAGGGAAAGTGCCAAGAAAGATAATCGAAATGAATTATGGCGAAGGTGTATTTTATGAAGAGGCATTGAATATCCTTTTACCAGAAGCCTATGATGAAGCCATAGATAAATTGGAGTTAGAGCCAGTTGATACTCCGGATGTAGATATTGAACAATTAGAAAAGGGAAAACCTATAATTATTAAGGTAGAAGTGATTGTAAAACCAGAAGTTAAGTTGGGAAATTATAAAAGTATAGAAGTTGAAAAAGTAGAGTATAATGTTACAGATGAAGATATAGATAAAGAATTAAAAGCTGTTCAAGAAATGAATGGAAGGATTATTGATGCTGGAGATAGGGAAACTAAAGAAGGAGATATACTTACCATAGATTTTGAAGGCTATATAGATGGCGAACAGTTTGAAGGTGGTACTGCAGAAAATCAAGAACTAGAAATTGGTGCTGATAGATTTATTCCAGGATTTGAGGAACAGCTTAAGGGCAAGAAAAAGGGAGAAGATGTAGAAGTAAAGGTAACTTTCCCAGAGGATTATTTTGAAGAAATCCTCCAAAACAAAGAAGCTTTATTTAAAGTCCATATTCATGAAGTAAAAGAAAAGGAATTACCAATATTAGACGATGAATTTGCAAAAGACGTAAGTGAATTCGATACATTGGAAGAATATAAGGAAAGTATTAAAGAAAAATTGGAGAAGGAAGCAAAGAATAAGGAAAAAGTTGAATTGGAAAATAGAATAATTGAAAAAGTAGTTGAAGCCTCCGAGGTAGATATACCAAATGTAATGATAGAACGTCAAGTTGAAAATGAAATAAATGAATTCGATTATAGATTAAAACTGCAAGGTTTAGACATAAACCAATACCTAGGACTGACTAATACTGACTTAGAAGCTTTTAAGGAACAAATAACTCCTGTAGCAGAAAAAAAGATTAAAACGGATTTAGTTCTTGAGGCTATAGCCAAAGGAGAGAATTTAGAAGTTTCAGATGAGGATATTGATAAAGAACTAGAAAAACTAGCTAAAGAATACAATCAAGAGGATGTTGAGAAATTCAAAGAGAATATGAAAAAAGGAGATTTGGAATACCTTAAGTCGGGTATAATGAGGGATAAGACTATAGAACTATTAGTAAATAGTGCTAAATTAAATTAAGTTTTAGGAGGGGTATGGTATGGCATTAGTTCCTATTGTTGTAGAACAAACTAATAGAGGAGAAAGATCCTATGATATATATTCTAGACTTCTAAAGGAAAGGATCATATTTCTTGGAGGAGAAGTAAACGATGTAACCGCAGATTTAATCGTTGCCCAATTATTGTTTTTAGAAGCTGAAGATCCAGATAAGGATATACAACTTTATATAAATAGTCCTGGTGGGGCAGTTAGTGCTGGGTTTGCAATTTATGATACTATGCAATATATAAAGCCTGATGTGTCCACTATATGTATAGGTAGGGCAGCTAGCATGGGTGCATTTTTGTTAGCGGCAGGAGCAAAAGGAAAAAGATTTTCATTGCCTAATTCCGATATTATGATCCATCAACCTTTAGGTGGCACTCAAGGTCAAGCTGAAGACATTAGAATCCATGCTGAAAAAATAATACAAACTAGAGAATTGATAAATAAAATATTAAGCGAAAGAACTGGGCAACCTTTAGAAAAAATTTCTAGGGACACAGACAGAGATTTCTTTATGACTGCCAAAGAAGCTAAAGAATATGGTATAATAGATGAGGTAATACAACCAAGAAAATAAGATTAAGTGAGGTGTCATAATGGCAAAGTATGATGATAAACAGCTTCGTTGCTCTTTTTGTGGGAAACCTCAAGATCAAGTACGAAGACTTATTGCCGGACCAAATGTGTTCATCTGCGATGAATGTATAGAACTATGTCAAGAGATTATAGATGAAGAGTTTATTGAAAGTTTTGATTATCAAATACGCGAATTACCAAAACCTGCAAAGATAAAAGAAACTCTGGATGAATATGTAATTAAACAGGAAAGGGCAAAAAGGGCTTTAGCTGTTGCAGTATATAATCATTACAAAAGAATAAATAAAAAACCATCAAAAACTAATGATGTAGAATTACAAAAATCCAATATTGTTATGATTGGACCAACGGGTTCTGGTAAAACTTTACTAGCTCAAACCTTAGCTAAAATATTGAACGTACCTTTTGCAATAGCAGACGCAACTTCTTTAACAGAAGCTGGATACGTTGGCGAAGATGTGGAAAATATTATTCTAAAGCTTATTCAAGCTGCAGATTATGATATAGAGAGAGCTGAAAAGGGTATAGTATATATAGACGAAATAGATAAAATTGCCCGAAAGACAGAAAATCCATCAATTACAAGGGATGTGAGTGGTGAGGGAGTACAGCAAGCCCTTCTTAAAATCCTTGAAGGAACTATAGCTAATGTTCCACCGCAAGGGGGAAGGAAACATCCTCATCAAGAATTTATCCAAGTAGATACAACCAATATTTTATTCATAGTTGGTGGAGCCTTTGATGGTATAGATAAAATAATCCAAAGTAGGGTAGATACTAAATCTATGGGATTTGGTGCTGAAATAAAGGGTAAGGAAGATATTAGGATTGGAGAATTATTAAAACAGATCCAACCGGAAGATCTATTGAAATATGGATTAATACCAGAATTTGTTGGACGATTACCTGTAATTGTCACATTAGAAGAATTAGACGAGGAAGCTCTTGTAAGGATATTAACAGAACCTAAAAATGCTCTTGTAAAACAATATAAAGAATTGTTCAATATGGATGGAGTAGATTTGGAATTCGACGATGAGGCATTGAAAGCCGTTGCCAAAAAAGCTATCGATAGGAAAACAGGAGCAAGGGGATTACGTAGCATAATTGAAGAAACCCTATTGGATATTATGTATGATATTCCTTCGAGAGAAGATATAGAAAAATGTCTAATTACCAAAGAAACTATTGAATCTAATGGAGAACCAACATTGGTGTTATCAGAAAGAAAGGCTAAAAATAGAGCTAAGAAAAAGGATAACAAGGAATCTGCATCATAAAATAAAAGGCTCACGGTCTGGTGAGCTTTTTTTTGACAAAATAACCCGGGGAACAATTTATTAGGGCAGAAAGTATTACCTTGTATTGTTCCCTAATTCGATAGATAGAAGGAGTGAGGTTATGTACAAGAACCCTTATGTTGTACAAAATAAAACAATACCCCTTATACCATTAAGAGGTATGTCTGTATTTCCTCACATGGTCATTCATTTTGATGTAGGGAGAGAAAAATCTGTTAATGCATTGGAAAAGGCTATGATAGATGATTCGTTAATTCTATTGTGTACTCAAAAGGATGCGAAAGTAGAAGACCCATCATTGGAAGATTTCTATCATATAGGGACTATTGCCAAGATAAAGCAGATGTTGAAATTACCTGGTGGAAGTATTAGAGTTTTAGTTGAGGGAATAAATAGGGGAAGAGTTGTGGAACTAATTAAAGAAGAAGATTATTTTGAAGTTATAGTGGAGGAATTTACCTACGATCCTGAAGATATAGTTGTAGATAAAGAGACGGAAGCAGCCATGAGGTTAGTAATTAACGATTTTGAAGAATATTTGACTTTAAGCCGTAGAATATCTCCGGATATATTGTTGACTGTCACAGATATTGATGATCCAGGTAGATTAGCTGATGTTATTGCCTCCTATATTAATTTAAAAATTGAAAATCATCAAAAGATACTTGAAACTTTTAATTTTTATGAACGATTGGAAGAACTCCATAAGATATTGCAAGAGGAAATTGAATTATTGAGAATAGAAGAGAAGATCAACCAGAGGGTTAAGAAACAGATAACAAAGGTGCAGAAGGAATACTATTTAAAAGAGCAATTAAGGGCAATACAGAAGGAATTGGGAGAAGAAAATGAATTAGATGACGAAATAGAGGAGTACAAGACTAAGATTTTAAAGATGAAGATGCCCAAAGAAGTAAAAGAAAAGGCATTAAAGGAAGTGGAAAGGTTAGATAAGATGTCTCCTCATTCAGCAGAAACTGCAGTTATTAGAACCTATCTAGATTGGATAGTAGAACTGCCATGGGATAAGGAAACAAAGGATAAGGTTGATATTAAGAAAGCAAGAGATATATTAAATAGAGATCATTATGGACTTACTGATGTAAAAGAAAGAATATTAGAATTTATTGCTATAAGAAAATTAGCTATAAGTATGAAAGGACCTATATTATGCTTAGTAGGACCTCCTGGAGTAGGAAAAACGTCTATTGCCAAATCTATTGCAGAATCACTAAATAGAGAGTTTGTCCGCATGTCCCTAGGAGGAGTAAGAGATGAAGCTGAGATGAGAGGTCATAGGAGAACTTATGTGGGCGCTATGCCTGGAAGGATTATTTCATTAATTAGAAAAGCAGGTACTAAAAACCCAGTTTTCCTATTCGATGAAATCGATAAGCTGAGCACTGGTTTTAGAGGAGATCCTGCTAGCGCTTTATTGGAAATCTTAGATCCAGAGCAAAATAATACCTTTACAGATCATTTTTTGGAACTACCCTTCGATCTATCAAAGGTACTCTTTATCACTACAGCTAATACCGTAAATTCCATACCTGCACCTTTACTAGACAGGATGGAAGTTATTAGGATAAGCGGTTATACAGAAGAGGAAAAATTAAAGATTGCTACCAACCATCTATTACCAAAACAGCTTAAGGAGCATGGCCTAAAAAAGGAAAACTTAACTATATCCGAAAGAGCTATGAGAAGTATAATAAATAATTATACTAGAGAAGCAGGAGTAAGAAATCTAGAAAGGAATATTGCAAATATATGTAGGAAGGCTGCAAAGAAAATAGTTGAAACTAATGCTGAAAAGGTTAGAGTAAACAAAGGAAATCTCCATAAATATTTAGGAATAGAAAAATATAGATATGATTTAGGAGAAAGGGAAAATCAAGTAGGCGTAGCAACAGGCTTAGCATGGACCGCTTTTGGTGGAGATACCCTTTCCATAGAAGTCAATTCTATGAAAGGTACCGGAAAGCTTCAATTGACAGGACAATTAGGTGAGGTTATGAAGGAATCAGCTATGGCTGGTATTAGCTATATTAGGGCTAACTCGGATAAATTAGGAGTAGATAGCAATTTTTATAAGGAAATGGATATCCATGTTCATGTGCCTGAAGGAGCAATTCCAAAGGATGGACCATCAGCAGGTATAACCATGGCAACGGCTGCAATCTCTGCTTTAACTAATAAGCCAGTGAACAATAATATTGCTATGACTGGAGAAATTACATTGCGAGGTCGAGTTCTGCCTGTAGGAGGTATAAAGGAGAAAGCATTGGCAGCCAATAGAATAGGTATTAAAAAAGTTTTAATACCTTTTGAAAATAGCAAGGACTTGGAAGAAATACCTGAAAAGATTAGAAGAAAGATGGATTTCGTGGCAGTAAAAAATATGGAACAGGTCCTTGAACATGCATTATTAGAAGAGGATAGAAAATATGAAGATAATTGATGTCCAATTGGAAAGGATTGCTGTTAATAAAAAACAGTATCCTGATGAGAATTTATGTGAAATAGCCTTTGCGGGGCGCTCTAATGTGGGGAAATCTTCCTTCATAAACTCTATGTTAAATAGGACAAATCTGGCTAGAACTAGTGGTAAACCTGGAAAGACTAGGACTATAAATTTCTATAATGTAAATGGGGAATTTAGATTTGTAGATTTGCCTGGATACGGATATGCCCAGGTTTCAAAAAAGGAAAAGGAAAAATGGGGCTATATAATCGAAGAATATTTAAATACAAGAAAAAACTTAGTTGAAGTAATTCAATTGGTAGATATAAGACATGAGCCTACAGAACAGGATCTATTGATGTATAATTGGATAAAAACCTTCAATTTTACGGGAATAGTTATAGCGACAAAGGCGGATAAAATTTCAAAGGGAAAGTATCAATCCAGTATAAAAGTTATTAGGAATAAATTGAAAATAGGAGATCCTAGCTTAGTAATACCTTATTCTTCATCGAAAAAGATTAACAGGGATAAGGTATGGCATATTTTTCAAGAGTTGTTTAGGAAGAATAAAGAGCAGCAATCTAGATAGATAGCTGCTCTAATCAATTATTCTTCCTTAACAAACATATCCTTTGTAGCACCACAAACTGGGCAAACCCAGTCTTCTGGTAGCTTTTCAAAAGGTGTACCTGGCTCTATGCCATTATCTGGATCACCTTCTGCCGGGTCATAAACGTATCCACAAGGTTCACAAACATATCTGTCCATTATATATTCTCCTTTCAATATGTAATCAATGGGATATTACCCATTTATAATAGACTTTAAACTATATTTTTAAAATATTATAAATGAATTATATCAAAAAATAATAGAATTGTACAATAGATTAAAGGGCATAATTATGGGTAAACTAATAATAGTTAATACATTACATTTGTAGATGGGCGTGATGGAATTGTCTTTTATTTTCCAAGGATCTGTGCGTAGTAACCTAGATGATATTAAGATCTTTATAAAAAAAGTGTTGAATAAAGTTGAAAATATTATCCATGACAAGGATTTGATTTTTGATTTAAAATTAATATTAAATGAATTGATTATAAATAGCGTTATCCATGGTAACCAATGTAATGATAATAAGTATGTAAAACTTTTTCTAGAAATAGCTGGAGATACCATTAGAATTGAAGTAAGCGATGAAGGGGAAGGAATAGACTTTGATATTGCCAGCTATAATCCCACAGAATTAAAATGCTGTGGGAGGGGTTTAGTAATCGTTGATGGCTTATCAGATGAGGTATATATTGATAATAATAGAATAGTAGCCGTTAAGTATATGGAGTAGGAATTTGATACAAAGTAAATATGGCAGGGTTAAACCCTGCCATCATAATTTGCTATCATTTTAATGGGAATTATGTTAGAATTAAGTTTGATAAATAAATATAAACTAAAAACAGGAAGTGATATTTTTTTATGCAAATTACAAGAGATGATCTTAGAAATATAGCTATTATTGCTCACGTAGATCATGGAAAGACTACACTAGTAGATAGTATGTTAAAGCAGAGTGGAATATTTAGAAAAAATCAAGTAGTTGAAGATAGAGTTATGGATTCTAATGAAATAGAGAGGGAACGTGGTATTACCATTTTATCAAAAAATACCGCTATTTACTATAAGGATATTAAGATAAATATAGTGGATACCCCAGGCCATGCAGATTTTGGTGGAGAGGTAGAACGAGTCCTTAAGATGGTAAATGGGGTAGTATTATTAGTAGACGCTTTCGAAGGACCTATGCCTCAGACCAAATTCGTGCTAAAGAAGGCCTTTGAATTAGATCTTCCAGCAGTTGTATGTATCAATAAAATAGACAGACCAGAAGCAAGACCAGAGGAAGTAATTGACGAAGTATTAGACCTATTTATAGAATTGGGTGCAGGAGAAGAATACTTGGATTCACCTTTTATATTTACTTCTGCTAAAGAGGGTATTGCAACTATAGATTTAGAGGAAAAAAAGGATAATATGGAAGACCTATTTGAAACTATAATCAATTATATCCCCGAACCAAAAGGGGATATAGATGGACCATTGCAAGTATTGATTTCTACTATAGATTACAATGATTATGTAGGTAGGATTGGTATTGGCAAAATTGAAAGGGGTAAAGTAAAGACAAATCAAGAAGCCCTAATCGTTAACCTAGAAAGAAAAGATGAAATAAAAAAAGTAAAGATAACCAATATTTATGAATTTGAAGGATTGAATAGGGTAGAAGTAGAAGAATCGACAGTAGGAAGTATAATTGCAGTTACAGGAGTGGAAGGAATCCATATTGGAGACACCATATGCCATGTAGAAAATCCGGAACCTTTACCTTTTGTAAAGATATCTGAACCTACTATTGCTATTACCTTTTCGGTAAACAATAGTCCCTTTGCAGGTAAGGAAGGGAAATATGTTACCTCAAGGCAGATAAGGAATAGATTATTTAAAGAACTACAGACAGATGTTAGCCTTAGGGTAGAAGAAACAGATTCGACAGATGCTTTTAAAGTTTCAGGTAGAGGGGAATTGCACCTATCAGTCCTTATAGAAAATATGAGAAGAGAAGGCTATGAATTCCAAGTTTCAAAACCAGAGGTGCTATATAAATATGAAGATGGTAAAAGATTAGAACCTATGGAAATAGTAACAATTGATGTAATGGAAGCATATATTGGAGCAGTAATAGAGAAATTAGGTATGAGAAAAGGTGAGTTAATAAGTATGACTGAAGCCAATGGAGGATATGCAAGATTAGTATTTTCCATACCTGCTAGGGGTTTAATTGGATATAGGGGAGAGTTTATGACGGATACCAAGGGTAATGGTATTCTTAACTCAGTATTTGACGGTTATGGCCCTTATAAAGGGGATATACCAACTAGGAAAGAAGGCTCGTTAATTTCCTTTGAAACAGGTGAGGCTACTGCCTATGGGCTATACTCAGCTCAGGATAGGGGGATCCTTTTTATTACTCCAGGAACTAAAGTTTATGAAGGAATGGTTATTGGCTCTAATCCTAAGGGGATGGACATAGAAATAAATGTATGTAAGAAAAAACATCAATCTAATATTAGGGCTTCAGGCTCTGATGAAGCCTTAAGATTATCTCCCCCTAGACAGATGTCCTTAGAGGAAGCACTAGAATTTATAGAGGAAGATGAGCTTATTGAGATAACTCCTACTAATTTTAGAATTAGAAAAAAAATTCTGGATACCAATAAGAGGTATAAATCTAAAAAATAACGATTAAAATATTAGGATTTTAAATATAAAGGTGATTCTATGGAGTATATAGTAAATGGATATATGTGGTTTTTAAAAAATATATTGTGGTTAAATATCTTATTTGCCATATTGTTGGTGTTCTTTGAAAGAAGGAATCCTACAACCACTTGGTTATGGCTTATGGTGTTAACCTTCCTTCCCGGTATTGGATTTTTATTGTATCTATTTATTGGCCAGGACATGAGCAAGAAAAAGATGTTTAAAATAAAGGAAGAAGAGGATAGGGGGATTAGAGATCGAGTATTGAAGCAAGGACAAAAAATCCATGAAGATGAATATAGATTTTCTAATCCAAGGTTTTTAGAATATGAAGATATAATAAAAATGCATATTTTGACCAGTGAATCCTATTTTTCTCAAGATAATGATATTGAACTCTATTTTTCAGGGGAAGAAAAATTTAATGCTTTAATAGAGAGTATTAGGAAGGCCAAAAAGTATATATATTTAGAATATTATATTATGAAAAGCGATGGAATAGGTACTAAAATAATAGATGAATTGACTAGGAAGGCCAAAGAAGGTATAGAAGTAAAGGTATTATACGATGGGATGGGAGGAAGGAAATTAAAAAGACATTGTTTTGATGAATTTAAAAAAGTTGGTGGAGAAGTGGAGGTTTTTTTCCCTCCTTTTGCTCCTTATATTACTCCTAGAATCAACTATAGAAATCATAGGAAGATTTGTATAATTGATGGAGAAGAAGCCTTTGTAGGCGGCTTTAATATAGGGGATGAATATTTAGGGCTTTCAAAGAAGTTTGGTTATTGGAGAGATACCCATATGAAGATAAGGGGAACTGCAGTAGGAGGACTTCAATGGAGGTTTTTTAAGGACTGGCGATTTGCAGCTAAAAAGGATAATGTCCAATGTGAGATAAATCTGCCTCAGAAGAAGAACAAGGGAAATTCAGGAGTCCAAATAGTAAGCAGTGGGCCTGACTCTAAATGGCCTAGTGTTAAGGATGGGTATTTTAAAATGATAAATAATGCACGGGAGCGAGTTTATATCCAAACGCCTTATTTTATTCCAGACGATAGTATCTTTGAAGCATTGAAGGTAGCTGGTCTTTCTGGAATAGATGTAAAGGTTATGATACCTTGTAAACCAGACCATATATTTGTATACTGGGCAGGCCTTTCCTATATAGGAGAACTTTTAGAAGCAGGAGTAAAGTTTTACACCTATGAAAATGGCTTTCTCCATAGCAAAACCTTTATAATGGATGATTTTGTAACCTCCATAGGCACTGCAAATTTAGATATTAGGAGTTTTAAACTCAATTTTGAGGTAAATACTTTTATTTACGATGAAGAAGTAAATAGAAAAATGGTAGAACAGTTTAACCTGGATTTAGAGCAATGTAAAGAGATTACAATAGAAGAATATAGTAAAAGGTCTAATATAGTTAAATTAAAAGAATCCATTTCAAGACTATTATCGCCAATATTATGACCCGTTAGGATAAAAAAATTCTTACAGGAAACACTATCCTAAGAGGTGGTGAACTTGAAAAAGGGAATATTAACAATTATACTTATGATAAGTATGTTTTTATCCATATCCTGTGCCAACCAACCAAATAAAAAATCTAGTAATATTGACCGAAGAGAGAAGGCACCACAAACTTTGACTAAGGTTATGGATGGGATTGATAAATTATTGACTTCAGTAGATGATATAGCCAAGACTACTGAATTGACGGAAATGGAATTTCAGGCTCAAAAGTTGGAAAAGGAGGGCAATGGAAAACCATCTGATGGAAATAAACAGGGAAACCCACAGAGTAATCAGGATGGAAACCAAGCAAAAAATCAGAAAAAAGATGGAGAACAGAAGGGCAATATAACTAGAGATGAAGAGATATTTATGAAATGGAGGGGAATTGATAAAAATTTGGAGGAAATTCATAAAGACTGGAATAGTTATGAGGTAGAAGGGGTAAAAAAGGGAGCCAATCCAGACCAAGGAAAGGAATTTAAAAAATCATTGAATTCCTTTACAAAGGCAATAGAAAATAGACAAATGACGGATATTATGGATACTGGAAGTAGATCTATTAATTCTTTAGCACCTTTTTTTGATCTTTATAAAGACGAAATAAATGGAGATCTTTCTAGGATAAATTATTCCACTTATCAAGCCTTCTTAAAGGCTAAAGAAGGAGATATAAAAACAGCAGATAAGTTGATAAATGAAGCAGCAGAATACTCTGGAAGAATCAGACAAAAATTAGATAAAGATAAGGATAAAGATAAAATAAAGGAATTAGATAAATTGTCCTTAGCAATTTCTGATATGAAGCTAGCGTTAAATGAAAATAGTATAAAGCTATTAGAAATTAAAAGAGATATTACCCTTAAAAATATAAAAGCTTTAAGGGAATAGATGAAATAAGGGGGACTTTTGGATGAAACCTGAGGCAATAAAAGATTGTTTCCTAGTAAATGGTCGAGTGGAATTGACTGCAAATGTAGAAATATTTGAAAGAATAAAAAAGCCACCTATATACGAAGTAGTAAGAGTAATAAATAAAGTACCATTGTTTTTAGAAGACCATTTAGATAGGATGAGGGAGTCTGCAAAGATAGTGGATTATCATATTGAAAGAAAAGATAAGGATATAGAAAAGGATATAAAAGAGTTAATTAACAAAAATGGCATTGAAAATTTAAATGTTAAACTATTATGTACAGATATTGAAGGGATGGGACAGATATTCTTAGCTTATTTTATAAAAAGTTTCTATCCGCCAGAAGAATACTATAAAGAAGGTATACACACTATATTATTCCACTACGAAAGAGAGAATCCTAACGCTAAGATTCAGATGGCATCTTTTAGAGAAGAGGTAGCAAGAGAATTAGAAAAAAACAATGCCTTTGAAGCCCTATTGGTAAATAAAGATGGATATATCCCTGAAGGTAGTAGATCCAATATGTTTTTTGTAAAAGGAGATAGAATATATACTGCTCCTAAAGGAGATGTCCTACTAGGTATTACAAGAAAATATATACTCCAAGTATGTGAAAAATTGAATATAAAAATTATTGAAGAAAATATACATATGGAAGATTTGAAAAAATTAGATGGAGCTTTCATGTCAGGCACCTCGGTAAACGTTCTTCCTATCTCAAGTGTAGATGATATAAAATTGGATTCAGTAAATAATAGAATTATAAAAGAAGTGAATAATCTATACGTAAATAAGATGAAGGCATATATAGAAAGTAAAACCTTGTAACTATTATGATATGCTCCCCTTGTAGTAAGCAGTAAAAATTAAAACTGTTTAATACAAGGAGGAGTATTTTTTATTTTTCTATTGACAAAAAAACAACATTAGTGTACCATATAATTAATACACCAGGACATTAGGACGATGGAGGTGAAAGGATGGATTTTAACGAAAATCTTCCAATATATATTCAGATTATGAATCTATTAAAGAGTAAGATGGTTTCGGGAGAAATTAGTGGAGGTGATAAATTGCCATCAGTAAGAGAATTTTCAAAGGAATTAAAGGTAAACCCCAATACAATCCAAAGAGCCTATCAGGAATTAGAGAGAGAAGAATTAGTTTTTACTCAAAGGGGAATGGGTACCTTTGTTACGGAGGATATAGAAATAATTAAAATGTTGAAAAAGAATATGGCTACAAATGTAGTGAATAATTTTCTAATGGAGATGAAAAAATTAGGATTTAACTCCAATGAAATAATAGAAATTGTATCAGAATGGGTTGAAAAGGAGGAGAGAGAATGAAGAATATTGTAGAAATTAATAGTCTTACTAAGAATTATTTCAATAAAAGAGCCTTGGACAATATAAGTTTAAATATTGAAGAAGGAAAGGTAGTAGGTATATTGGGGCCTAATGGCAGTGGAAAAACTACTTTAATAAAGATACTAACCGGACTTTTAAGGCAAACAAAAGGTGAGGTTCTTATAGATGGACATCAAATAGGAGTATATACCAAATCCATAGTCTCCTATTTACCTGATAGAAACTTTTTATATAATTGGATGACTATAAAGGATGCTTTTGAATTTTATAAAGATTTCTATACGGATTTTGATGAAAAGAAATTTGAAGATTTATTGGATTTTATGAAATTAGAAAAGAGTATGAAAATAACTTCCCTTTCAAAAGGGATGCATGAAAAATTAAATTTAACTTTAGTATTATCTAGAAATGCAAAACTCTATATATTAGACGAACCAATAGCAGGAGTAGATCCAGTAGCAAGAGATCAAATATTAGATGCCATAATAAATAATTACAATGAAAACAGCTCTATGTTAATAACCACTCATCTAGTAAGGGATATGGAAAATATATTCGAAGATGTAGTTTTTTTAAAGGATGGGGAGATAGTACTAACAGGCAATGCAGAAACCTTAAGAGAGGAAAAGGGTAAACAAATAGATGATATCTACAAGGAAATATTTGGAGAATAGGAGGGAAGACATGGGTAGATATATTAAATATGAAATAAGAGGCTCTTATAAGTTTATACTAGGAGTATTGGCTTTAGTTCTAATACTTACAACAGGAATATACGCCTATATATCTAATGCTAGAGAAGGTTCAGCATTAGGGGCGACATTTACAGGTCTATCGGTTTTAGTTATATTTGGAACATTGCTAACTACATTTTTATATATAGTAAATTCTTTTAGAAAGGAATTATATGAGGATAGAGGATATTTAACCTTTACATTGCCTTTGACAGGAAATCAAATATTAGGTGCTAAACTAATAGTAGCTTTTATGTGGTTTGTCCTTTTAGGAGTGGTCATAGCAATATATAACGGTATTATGGTATTAAGTTTTAGTCCAGTTAAAATCAAGATTTCTGAATTGTTTTCTATGTTAAAAAATATGAACATACCCTATAGAGAATTAGTGGTTTTTGGTTTAACAGCTATTATTGGTGGGGTTAGTACTCTAATACTGATATATTTCTCCATGGCTTTAAGTAGAGTTACATTTAGAAATAAAAAAATTGGCGGTTTCTGGTTTGTAATATTCTTGGTACTAAGTGGAATAGTAACCTATGGACAGGTGAAAGTTATTCAATTATTACCATACTATCTAGATCTAAACACATTTAAAATAGCATCTTCCCATATGCTAAGCTATGGATTTAATATTACCATTAACAATGGTGGCCTTATAATGAATGGGGATTTAGGAGGTACTATACTAAATATTGCAGGATTTATATATAGTATAGTAATAGGAGTTTTGATGTTTTTAGGTACTGGATATTTAATTGAAAATAAGATTGATTTATAAAAAAACAAAATCCCCTTTTTGGGGATTTTTATTTGCGTAAAACCACCCCGATTTGAATCGGGTTGCATATAGGATTTTTATCAGGTATTATTATGGTAAATAGAGCTTGTATATTAAAAAACGAATGGGGAGATAGAGATAATGTTTGAAAAATTTTTATTTGCAATGGTTATTGTTCTAACATTATTTGTTATTGGATCCAGAGAACAAAATAATATACTTATAGCTGAGAAAGATGATGCAATAGAGTGGAATAATTATGAGATAGAAGATATTCAGCAACACCTTTTCTAAAGTATAAAAGATTTAATCCATTGTAATCCCTATGTTGTATACAATAGTCTATGCCTAAATCGGAGTACTTTAAGGCACTTTCATGGATATCAAGCCGGTGATAGGTATAGGATAAGTTATAGCATATTTTAGGATAAAGTTTCTCATTTGGATCTACTATTTGTATACAGAACTCCATTATTTCTAAGCTTTTTTCTGTAGATTCAATTTTATTAATTAAAAGAGCTATGTTCATTAGAATTCTTGATTCCATAGAACTGTAGATAAGGTTTTTATAGTTATTTAATGAAAATTCAGGTGTAGTTATTTTCATAGCCGCTATTAATTTATCAAGCGCTTCATTAATTTTACTATATTTCTTATTTAATATTATGGATTCTATTAATAATATAAGTTGGTTTATTAGATTGATGAAGTAAGTATTAGATTCAGTATGGAGCAAAGCCTTTAAATCATCTAATTCTACTGATAAGGTTTGGTATTCGTCTCTATCTATTTTAGATTCTAATCTATTTCTTATTTCTTCAAAGGCCTGATAATTATTTAGTCTATAATTTAGTAAGAGTTGGTTTAAATCTTTTTTAAGTATAGGGGAAAGTAGGTCTAAAGTTTTTTGGATAGGAATTACTTTACCATTTTCAATCTTTCGTAAGGTATCTTCATGGATTCCTGACAGTTCACAGACATCTTTCTGAGTAAACCCTAAATTAGTCCTAATGCTACGTGCTTCTTCCCCGAAAGCCTGAAGATTATAATACATAATATCTCAACCCCTTTAAATTAACCTTCAAAGCAACCCAGATTTGAATCTGGTTGAAATTTCATTATTTAATATATATTATAATAAAAAGGTTGTGGGCATGTAAAGATAAGGTTTCTTCAAATTAATAGTAACATTAGATTTTTTAATGATATTTTTTAGAAAGGAGAGCTATCAGTAATATGAACAAGACGAAGGTGATTACATTATTATTAATTTCTATATTAATATTCATTACATTTGTATCAGGCTGTAATATAGTTGATACTTTCAAAGAAGAAAAACCTAATACGGAAAATACATTAGTATGGCATTTGTCATCAAGTAATGTTACTTTTTGGGACCCGCATTTGAGTAACAGTAGTGATGTGGTTAATATTGCACGTCAAATATTTGAAGGATTAACTGTTTTAAATGAGGATGGATATGAATTAGGCGTTGCAGAAAGCTTTACAGTGTCTTCCAATGCCGAAGGGGTAGATAATACTGTATATACTTTTAAATTGAGAGATGATGCTAAATGGTCAGATGACAAGGATGTAACAGCTTATGATTTTGAATATAGCTTTAAAAGAGCATGTGAACAAAAGGGTGATATCTCTGAAGTGTACCAATTGTATATAAAAGGAGCAGATAAATATATAAATGGAACGGGTAGCAAAGATGATATAAGAGTAAAAGCATTGGATAAATATACATTGGAAATAGAACTTAATGAACCAACTCCATATTTCATGGAAATTTTAGCAATGCCTCAATTTCTACCTGTGAGGGAAGATATAATAGAGACTGCAGGTGAAGGATGGGAAACAAATCCAAAAACATGTATATCAAATGGTCCATTTAAGCTTTATTCATACGAACCTGGTTCCCATATTTTGCTATCTAAGAACAACAGCTATTATAATAAAAATGTTAAAGTATCATATGTAAAGTGTCTAATCAATACACAGAACAAGGATATAAATCTCATGTATGATAATGATGAAGTTCATATAATGAGGATATTCCCTTATGGGAACATAGATGAAGAGTCTTTGCTATATTCAAATTATATTGGAACTTCTTACATAGTGCTTAATACTGATAAAAAGCCATTTGATGATGTTAACATTAGGAAAGCATTTGCTTACGCTATTGACAGTAAATACTACTGTGAAGAAATTTATTCAGACAGTATGCAAGCATATGGCTTTATACCATCTGATATAAAGCTTAGTGATGGTACTCCTATTGGAGAAAAACGTAAAGATGTAGATTATCTATTGAACGTTAGTTCAGAAAAGGCAAGGGAATTATTAAATATAGCAGGATACAATGATGATTTTCCACAAGTTAAACTGACTGTAGATGATGAAAACTATGGAAACATTTTTAAGAGCATGCTTGAGAATAATTTGAACATTAAGGTGAAACTTGAAGTAGTAACATTTGAAGAACTCATAGATAAAAGTAATACTGGTGATTTTGAAATGATTACCAACTCATGGAGAGCAGATTATAATGATTCTATGACGTTCCTTTCTAATTTCAGTACAAACTTAAATGATAATAATTTTTGGTATAATCAATATTTCGAAGATGCAATAGCAAATTCTGCCGTAACTGCAGGAATAGAAAGAGACGAGTATCTAATTGGTGCAGAGGAAATATTGATTGAAGAATTGCCCGCTATTCCAATAAATCATTACCGTATGTGCTATCGCTTCAATGATAAGCTATTAGAAAATTTAAAGTGTGATGTATTAGGGAATTTAATTTTTAAGGATTGCATTTTACTTTCTGACAATATTAAAGTAAATGATATAGAAGGGTTAGAAAATGATGAAAATAGAAATATTTATAGATTTGATAATAGGAACAGGATTGAGGAAATAGATAAAAATGGTTATTTTGAAGACAGTGCAGGATATAGATTTGATAAGTATATAGTAAGTGAGCATTTTGAACTATATTATAATTCAAACAATGAATTAAATGAGCTTTATGCTTCAAATTCTATCAAAACATTGGAAGAAGAATATGACAGAATATTAAGCTTCCTAGATGTAGATGAAGAAAACATGCCTGTTGTTAAAATCAATATGTATGATAATTATGAAGCTTTACGACAGAATATAATCAAAGAGCAAAGTGTTGATTATGAAGATAAGAGCATAAATGTAGCGGGTTATGCTGGAAATAGCAATACATTTTATTACACCTGGAAGTATAAAAACGGAAAGGTTGGCAGGCTTGCGGAATTAGATACTACTGTATTACATGAATTTGTCCACAATGTGACAATGGCGTTAGCAAACGAAAAGCGTCATGATAGTTGGCTTATGGAGGGAACAGCAATGTATTTGGCACAGCATAAGGATAGGCAAGAGCCCTACTACGATGAATTGCTAGAGCAGGGGATACCTGAAATATATACATTAAAAGTGCCCAGTGAGGATGTATATAAATACGGTTACAGCATGGTTGAATATATTGTTGAAACCTACGGTAGGGAAAAACTGGTTGAATTGCTAAGAGAATATGGTGATATAGAAAAAGTCTTGGATATTTCTGAAAGTGAATTCAGAGATGAATGGGTAGAATTTTTAAATGATAAAATAAATTATTAAGTTTTACAAACAAATTAAAATACACTACCTAATGAAGTAAATTGACATTTTTATGGAAATCTATTATCTAAACTACATTCATATTATAAACATAGTTTTCAGGATTTGCCTATTCAAGGTAAAAAAGTCATTATAGGGATTAAGTAATAGATTTACGTTCTAAGGAAAAAACCTATAAACAAATTACAAAAATATTGTGGGAAAAAGGATATACAGGAAACTATAAATATAATTCACTCTATTGCAGATGGAGAGAGTTAAGCGAAAGTTTTTGTTGCTTATTCTTTTAAATCACTTTTTAAATTTTGCTAGTGCCTTTAGTTAGATAGGTATAATATTTGGATATAATATATAATATAGATAATACTATAGCAAATTATTTTCATATCAAATGGAGGCTAAAATGGGGAAAAGATTATCTTTATCCATTGGCATATTTTTTGTTTTTTTAATACTTTTTATTACAATAATACTCATAAGTGAATATAGGAATATGGACAGATTAAAAATAGAATACCCTAATATTCCAAAAGAAACCTATGATTATAGAAAATCCAGTTTAAAAATATGGGCTATAAATTTAATGCTTAAATTTTTAGTTCCTCTTTTATTCTTGACTACCGGATTATCTAAGAAAATAGGGAGTTTTGCAGAAAGCAATGGTAGGAATCTATTTTTAACCGGAATTATCTATGTAATATTATTTTCAATAATCGACTTGTTGATTTCATTACCTACTAATTTTTATGGTGGGTTCATTTTAAAACATAGGTATGATCTATCCAACCAAACCCTATTTAGATGGTTAGAGTTGACATTTAAAAGTTTTGCCTTAAATACAGTAGTATTTTCCTTATTTATATGGTTTCCCTATTACTTAATATATAGAAACCCTACCAGATGGTGGTTATATTTAGGGTTATTATCTATACCTGTTTTTGCTTTTATAACTTTTATCTCTCCTATGTATATAGACCCTATATATAATAAATATACATCCATAGAAGATGAAGAATTAGGAAAGGAAATAAAACAACTTTTAAAAAAAGCAGAAATAGAAGATGCAGAAATATATAAAGTAGATAAGAGTCGGGATACTAAAGAGATGAATGCTTATATGACAGGAGTTTTTAAATCTAAAAGAATAGTTCTATGGGATACCACCATGGAAAAGTTGGATAAAGATGAAGTGCTATCTGTTACTGCCCATGAAATTGGCCATTATATAAAAGGACATATCTGGAAGAGTATAATATTAGGAGGCTTGTTTTCAGTAGCTTTAATGTACTTAGTACATAGGACTTCTAATTGGATACTTATCAATTCCAATGGAGTATTTGGATTTAATAGATTATATGATATAGCTTCTATTCCTTTAATTATCTTAGTATTAAACTTCTATATGTTTTTCGCAAATCCAATAATTAATTTTAGCTCTAGACAGATGGAAAGGGAGGCCGATATGATAGAAATACAATTGACAAAAAATAAAGAGGCAGCTATATCTACTATGTTAAAACTATATGAAGGCAATTTAAGTATTTCTAGGCCGAGTAAATTATTTAAAATATGGTACCATAGCCATCCTACAGCAGAAGAAAGAATTAAGTTTTTCACTGAATATTAATATTCTAATAGATAATCTTTAAGGCCTTTTCTAGAGTTAAGTCTTTTTAATTTTTTTAATGCTTTATTTTCAATTTGCCTAATTCTTTCCCTTGTCAGATCATATTTATTTCCGATGGCCTCTAGAGTTAAGGGATCATTTCCATTTAAACCGAATCTAAGCTCCAAAACCTCCTTTTCTTTGGGAGATAATGTATTTAGTATTTCTATTAATTGTTCTTTTAAGCTTTCTGAAATAATTATATCTTCAACGGAAATATCTTGGCAAGGGATATAATCTTGAAGTTCTACATAGTTTTCATCTGAATCTGTATTTATGATAGAATTTAGAGAAGTAAAGTTAGAATAGTTTTTCTTGTAGTAATGAATTAAAAAATATTCTTGTTCTGTCATATTTGCTTCGTTACATAGCTCTTTTAAATCAATTTCTTCGTTTTTAGCCATATAATTGTTTTCCACTGCAGATAGACTGTTAATTTTTTCATATATATAAGCAGGGAGTCTTACCATATATCCATTATTCATTAAGGCTCTATCCATTTGCTGGACAATCCAATAATAGACATAGGTAGAAAAGCTAGTATCTCTAGTAGTATCAAACCTTTCTATACCTTTCATCATGCCAATAACCCCTTCTTGTACTAAATCTTCTAATGTGTAACAAGTAGGATTTTTCATTCTCTTTCTTGCTGCAGAATATATTAGGCCTATATTATTTACTATAATTTTATTCCGAATATTTATATCTTTATTTTTCTTATAAAGGGCAACAAGCTCTTCGTTGGAAATATAATTCTTCTCCCTTAATTCTAAATGCTCAGCCTTCATCTTCATCACCTAGTATATTATATTCTACATAGATTCATAAAATCCTTCCTTTTTAGAAAACTATTGAAGATAAATTTATCCTGTTATATAATTTATATAACAGATAGGAAGGATGAAAAATATGATCATTAAAATTGATTTTGAATCGGAAATGCCTATATATGAGCAATTAAGAAGACAAATAATAGAGGGGATAGCTAGAGGACAATTAGAGAAGGGAGAACAATTACCTTCGGTTAGGCAATTGGCGGAGGATATTGGAATCAATCTCCATACTGTAAATAAAACGTATAATATATTAAAGAATGAAGGTTTTTTAACCATAGATAGAAGAAGAGGGGCTATGGTAAATAATATAATGCCTAAAGCTACAGAGGAATATATAAAGCATTTGAAAGAGGAGTTGAAATACTTAATCTCCAATAGTTATTGTAGGGATATAGAAAAAGAAGAATTTTTGAATATTTGTAAAAGTATCTATGATGAGATATAGATAACTATAAAATTAGGTGGTGAATATAGATGACTGAAAGGTTCATATTAGCGTTAACTAATGGCTTTGTACTTCTATTAGCTCTAATAATCCAGATTATAATGCCTAAAACTACTAGAAAAAATATCCTATTTGGCGTTAAGGTGCCAGAAAATATTATGTATGATGAAGAGGCAGTAGCTTTAAGAAAAAAGTTTATAAAGAACAACCTTTTGATAGGGATTCCTACTTTGTTTATTTTGTCATTTTTGTTATATAGATTTCCTAAGCCTATTTATCCAGTAATTATAGTATTTATCTATTTAGGGATATTATTTCTAATCTATTTGAAATTTAACTCTAAAGTTAAAGAACTAAAAAAGGTAAAAGGCTGGGATGAAAATGGGCAGAAGATAGTGGTTGTAGACATGAAATATAGCAGAGATAAATCCAAATTAGGAATTATATCTCCTTTATGGTTCTTGATACCTTTAGTTTTAGTTTTATTTAATTTTATATTAGGAATAACCTTATACCCTACTTTACCGGATAGGATTCCTACTCACTGGAATTTCCAAGGTGAAATAACTACTTATAGTAATAAATCATATGGGGTAGTACTAATATTACCTATCGTTCAATTGCTAATGTTAGGGATTTTGTACTTTTCTTACTGGACTATTGGTAGGACAAAGCAACAGATAAATCCAAATAATCCTGAAGATTCTTTAAAGAAAAATATCATATTTAGAAAAGCTTGGTCTATTTATCTGTTTATAATCACTTTATTAATTATCTTACTATTTACATCATTAAATTTATTATCTTACGGGATATTTTTTAAGACCATAAAAGTTGTCAATATCCTTAGCTGGATTATATTAGGATTTAGCATAATTGGTGCTATTATATTGAGTGTAAAAATAGGTCAAGGGGGAGAAAGATTAAAACTGAAAGATAATGAAGAGTTAGAGGGGATTTATGCTAGAGATGATGATTATCTATGGAAATTAGGTAATACGATATACTATAATCCAGAGGATTCATCTATCTTTGTAGAGAAGCGTTATGGTGTTGGTTGGACTGTCAATGTAGGAAGGCCTTTAGGGATGCTTTTTATGATATTACCCTTTATTATTGTTATTGTAATTTTAATTATAGTAGCAAGATTATGAGGAAAATATAGATGTTATATAATAATTAAAGTGATGGGTTCCCCATCACTTTAATTATGTCTTCTGGATAAATCCTCCAATAAATCGGAGGTTAATTTATTGATATCTTCAACTTTACTATTGAGTTCTTCAAATTTTTTACTCAATCCGCTATCTTTTGTTTTGCCTAAATCATTAGATGTAAGGAGCATATTTATACTATTCAAATATTGGCTGGTATTCCAATTGTTTTCATCGATTTTTTTAGTCTGGTTTAAGATTTCACCTATTGCTCTTGGATTTTCCATAGGACTCATCCTCTCTTAGTATTACACTTCCCCATATCTAGTATGTGCGAAAAATAGAAAATTATTAAATTTTAAAGAGAAACCATTTATAGGTGTCTACTTCATATTTCAATTCATATATTTTTTGCGTATTATTGATTATACTTTCACATCTATAAAGGATCATCCTATTACCTGCTAATTTTTCTTCTTCAGCAAATAAAATCTTATCTACCTTTATTACTTTATATATATTGTTTTCATCTATAATTCTATATCTTAATGGAATTGGCTTTTCCTTAGTAGTAAACCAAGCAATCATCTCTATTGGTTTCATCAATATTTTCATATAATACCACTCCTAAAAAATACTAGACATCATAGGATAATCTTCTTCTGCCACTACCCCTCCGATAATAGGTTTTATACCAGAGTAGAGGAAGCAAGAGCGAATTACAGAATTATATCCATATCTATTTCTTATTTTATCTATGGTTTTATCTAAGATTTCTTCTCTTGGATCATAATCCTCTAATAAAGAAAGCTGACAGAATTCATTAGAATAAAGTTCAGATATATTTACGGAAAAACGCCTTATAGGTTCTTCGTTCCAAATCTTATCAAATAGTTTTTTAGCAGTTTTATATATAGCATTAGTAGAATCTGTAGGTATATCTAGTTTTTTTTGGTGGGAATAGGAATGAAATTGGTGGCTTTTCAAAGATATAGAAATTACCCTTCCACTTTGTTCTAAATCTCTTATTCTCATGCCTACCATTTCCGATAGTGCCAATAGAAACATGTAACTTTCCTTCCTATTATCTACATCATAAGAGGTGGTAGTAGAATTGCCTACAGACTTTACTGGAAGGGGAATATTTCTTACAGGGGAATTTTCTATTCCATTGGCATATTCCCATATGAGAAGGCCAGGTTTTTTTAACCAGGAGTAAATATACTCCCTATCCAGTTTAGCCAATTCTCCTATTGTAAATACACCTCTTCCGTTAAGTTTCTTTTTAGTCTTAGAACCTACCATAAATAGTTTATCTACCGGCAATGGCCACATTTTATCTTCTATCTCGTAATGAAACAGGGTATGTACTCTATCAGGCTTTTTGAAATCTGAAGCCATTTTAGCCAATAGTTTATTTGGACCTATACCAATATTCACAGTAAAACCTAATTCATTTTTTATTCTTTCCTTTATTTCATAGGCAATGTCTAGGAAATTTTGTTCAGTATCATAAGAATAATCTAAAAAAACCTCATCAATAGAATATCTTTGTATATAGGGAGAATATTCCTCTAATAAATCTACCATGGAACTACTAGCCTTCATATATCTCTCATAATTGGGAGGAATAATGGTTAGATTAGGACATTTCTGTTTAGCTGAATAAATGCTTTCTCCTGTTAGGATCCCATACTTTTTTGCGGGTATGGATTTAGCCAATACTATACCATGCCTTTTGGATTCATCGCCTCCTACTATTGATGGTATATTCCTTAAATCTGTACTTTCTCCATGTTGTAATCTATAGGCTGCTTCCCAAGAAAGGTAGGCAGAATTAACATCTATATGGAATATAATCCTGTGTTTCATAAAAATCCCTCCTAGGCCCATTATAGCAGAACATACGTTTGCTGTAAATAAGAATTTAATATTTTTGAAGATTACAAGGATAGTATAATTATTGACGGGATTTTGGGTTATATATATAATAGTATGAAAATTAGATTAAATTATAGGAGTGGATTAAATGAATATAGATGAACTAACTATTAACACTTTAAGGGTTTTATCAGCAGAGGCTGTAGAAACGGCTAAATCTGGGCACCCAGGTTTACCTTTGGGGGCAGCTCCAGCTGCATATACTCTTTGGGCAAAGATAATGCGCCATAACCCTAAAAATCCAAATTGGGTTAATAGGGATAGGTTTATTCTGTCGGCAGGCCATGGGTCTATGTTATTGTATTCTCTATTACATCTATTTGGATATGGCCTAGATAAGGAAGAATTAAAAAACTTTAGACAATTGGATAGTAAAACTCCTGGCCATCCTGAATACGGTCATACAATAGGAGTAGAAGCCACAACTGGCCCTTTAGGGCAAGGATTTGCCAATGGTGTTGGGATGGCCATGGCAGAAGCTCATTTAGCAGCATACTTTAATAGACCAAGACATAATATCATAGATCATTATACTTATGTTCTCTCTGGAGATGGGTGCTTAATGGAAGGAATTAGTTATGAAGCAGCTTCTTTAGCAGGCCATTTAGGATTAGGGAAACTTATTGTACTTTATGATTCCAATTCTATTACAATAGAGGGAGGCACTGATTTAGCTTTTACGGAAAACGTACCTAAACGTTTTCAGGCCTTAGGTTGGGAGACTTACAGAGTAGAGGATGGGAATGATATAGAAAAGATCGAAGAAACCATACTAAAAGCTAAGGAAAATACTTCTAAACCATCATTAATAGAGATAAAAACGGAAATAGGTTATGGTTCCCCAAAACAAGGAAAAAGTTCTGCCCATGGAGAACCTTTAGGGGAAGAAAATTTAAAAGAGCTGAAAAATTATTTAGGCTGGAAGGAAAAAGAAGAATTTACTGTACCAGAAGAAGTTAAAGAACATATGAAAAAGTTGATAGAAAGAGGAATAGAGGCGGAAGAAGACTGTAAGAGAAAATGGGAAAGATATAAAGAAGAATATCCAGATTTAGCTAAAGAATTAGCAAAGTGGATGGATTTAGAAATTCCTAAAGATTATTTAGAATCTGAAGAGTTTTGGAGCTTTGAAAAAGATATCTCCACAAGGGAAGCCTCTGGAATATTAATAAATAGATTGGCAGAGAAAGTACCTAATCTAATGGGGGGTTCTGCAGATTTAGCACCTTCCAATAAGACTACCATGAAGGAAAGAAAGGTTTTTTATTCTGATGATTACACTGGTTCTAATATCCACTTTGGAGTAAGGGAACATGCTATGGGAGCTATATTAAATGGAATGGCTTTACATGGTGGGTTAAGGGTATATGGTGGAACTTTTCTTGTATTCAGTGATTATATGAAACCCGCTATGAGATTAGCAGCCCTTATGAATCTACCAGTAACCTATGTATTAACCCATGATAGTATAGGGGTAGGAGAAGATGGACCTACTCACCAACCTATAGAACATCTGGCTATGTTAAGATCTATGCCAAATATGACGACGATTAGACCAGCTGATGCTAGAGAAACATCAGCAGCCTGGTATAGGGCATTGACAAAAGAAGGTCCAACAGCTTTAATACTTACAAGACAAGGGTTACCTCTTTTGAAGGGAACTGGAAAAGAAGCTTTAAAAGGAGGATATATATTAAAGGAAGATGAAAAAGTGGATATAATCCTAATGGGAACTGGTTCTGAAGTTCAGTTGATTTATGAAGCATCAAATAAGTTAAAGGAGAAGGGAATTGGTACCAAAGTGGTAAGTATGCCTTCTTGGGAAATATTCGAAGAACAAACTGAAGAATATAAGGAAAAGGTATTGCCTAAAGAAATAACAAATAGATTAGCAGTAGAAGCAGCCTCTTCCTTGGGATGGCATAAATATGTAGGTAACAATGGAAAGGTTTTAGGCCTTAAGGATTTTGGGGCTTCTGCACCAGGAAATGAATTATTTGAAAGATTTGGATTTACAGTAGATAGAATAGTAGAGGAAGCATTAGAACTATTAGAAGATAAATAAAATTTGACAGGTATTGCTAAGTATTTAGAACTGTAGTATTATATGAAATATAATAGGGTAGGCTTTGCACACCCATTAAAATATTATAGGGTAGGGACTATTCGAATTAACGCCTGTGAAGATAGTAGGTTACGAGGTCAATAAAGCAGGAAATTCTAGTAGTGATGCTAGAGGCCCATCACTTCAGTGATGGGAGGTTCACTTAGATAAAAATTTAATAGAATAGTATAGGTTGCTATTTAGCATTAATAGGGAAACAGGTGAAATTCCTGTGCGGTCCCGCCGCCGTAAGGTGTTTTAGTAGTTTATAATGCCACTGGAAAACTGGGAAGGCAAACTACTTATATAAGCCAAGCCGGAAGACCTGCCTATACTTGCACAACGATAACTTCACGGGGAATGAAGGGGTTGTAGATACAGAAAACAAAACCTTTCAGCTTGAAGTTGGAAGGTTTTTTGATTTGAAGATGAGGAGGAATATTATGAATAAAAAATTTAAGGTGATTTTATCGATTTTAATAGTAACATTGCTGGTATTTGTTGGTTATAAGGCTTTTTTAAGCCCTAAAGGAGTAGAAGGAGCTAAGGCGGTTACAATCCGCGTAATTAATGAAAATGAGGATGTGAATAAGACCTTTGAATATAATACAGATCATGAATTCTTATTGGAATTATTAGAGGAAAAGCAAGAAGAACTAGGAATAACTTTTGAAAAATATGATTTTGGTACTATGGTGATAGGAATGCTAGACTATGTTGCAGATCCTAATAAGCAGGAATATTTTCACATAAGTATTAATGGCGAAGATGCATTAACAGGTCCAGGAGAAATACCTCTGACAGATGAAGATGTTTATGTTTTTGAATTGAAAAACTATTAAGGCCATGAAGATAAGAGATATTGCTCTTATAGGGATTCTAAGTGCAACTATAACGGCAGGAAAGTTGGCTTTAAGCTTTATACCTAATGTTGAAATTGTTACTTTATTATTTATTGTATATACTATTGTATTTGGTTATAAAAAGGTTCTTCTAGTATCCCTAGTATTTACAACTACTGAAGTATTTATATATGGATTTTCTACCTGGTTTCTTGTATATTATATGATTTGGCCTTTGCTTATAATAATAACGGAGTCAATGAAAAAAAAGGTAAAATCCGAATATGGTTATGCAACCATTGGAGCTATATTCGGCTATTCTTTTGGAGCCTTCTTTGCTGTAGTAGAATCCTTTTTCTATGGGGTAGCCTATGGATGGACTTACTGGGTTAGAGGTATACTATTTGATCTGCTTCACGGCACTTCTAATTTTATAATAATTCTAGTTCTTTTTAAGCCAATAATAGATATATTGACAAGGCTTAAGAAATCTTATTATAGAAATAAAAACTAAGGCATTGCTGAGACCACTGAAAAGTACTTAATTTGTCATTCTAAGCATTGGTGAAGAATCTATAAATGGCATAAAAGCAAGATCCTTCACCTTCGGTTCAGGATGACAATCTGACTTTTTCAGTGGTCTCGGTATTGTCCTAGCTTTATTTAAAACTATTTAAATAGTACTGGTATTGATTTTTCTGTAAAACTTTCATTATATATGTTAAAATGATTTAAGTAGGACAAAGGTTTATATTTATAAATATATGGACAGAATAGAATATGAGGTGGAGTAATGAAAACTAAAGCTGTTATTCTCGGAGCTAATTATTATATAGGACTCAGTATAATTCGTTGTTTAGCTATTCATGGAGTACCTACCATTGCAATAGATTATTCATCTAAAGGTACCTATGGATTCCATTCTAAATATTGCTCAGAGACTTTGATTGGTCCAAATTGTAAGGAGGATCCAGAAGGACTATTAAATTTTTTAATAGAATATAGTAAAAAACAGGGCCATAAGCCTGTTTTATTTCCATCTGCTGATGGTTATGTAGAGTTTATAGACAAGTATTTATCTATTTTATCAAAATATTATTTAGTTACACAAACAGAAGAGGGTCTATATACTAAGGTTATGGATAAGGGAGCCTTACATTCCTTAGCAAAAGAACATGGATTATTAGTACCAGAGACAGTCCATATAGATGAGGAAAACTTTAGAGAGAAGGTAGAAGAGAATATAAAGTTTCCATGTTTAGTAAAACCCACTGACTCACCTGCCTTCGTATCTAAATTTAGAAAGAAATTATTTAAAGTTTATAATATGGGGGAATTAGAAGAGGCTATAGGAAAAGCTACTTCTGCTAATTTAGACGTAATAGTTCAAAGGATTATACCTGGTTTTGATGATCATATGTATACCTTTGATGCTTACCTAAATCAAGATGCCAAGGTAACCCATTGGGTAACATGCCAAAAATATCGTCAATTTCCCATTAATTTTGGAGCCTCTGTATATACTGGACAAAAATATGTACCTGAGTTATATGACATAGGAGGTAAATTTTTAGAAGCTATTGGCTATAAAGGCTTTGCAGAAATAGAGTTTAAAAAGGATGCTAATACTGGAGAATACTACCTAATAGAGATTAATACTAGGACCACAAATCTTAACAGTCTGCTATTTAAGGCAGGAGTAAATATGCCGTATATTGCTTATCGGGAATTAATAGGGAAACCTTTAGAATCTTATGCCGTTACCCATGATACTAATTTAGTATTTTGGTACGCCTTTGAGGATTTATTAGCAGTAAGAGGCTATTTAAAAACTGGACAATTGAAGCTTATGGATGTAATAAAATCCTATATTAAACCAAAAGCTTATGCTATTTGGGATTGGAAGGATCCTAAACCTGCCTTTGTGTTTTTTGGAAACAAGCTTGGTTCTTTGATTAAAAAAATACCCAAATTCAATAGATAACTATACTGTAATGAAAGGAGTTACCAATGATGAAGCTATATAAATTACTTCAGTCTATAGAAGTCATTGAATCTTGGAATAAAAAAGATATAGATATAAAAGGCATTGCCTATAATTCTAAAAAGGTATGCCCAGGGGATTTGTTTATCTGCATAAAGGGGAATAAAACCGATGGACATAAATATATTTCACAGGCTATTGAAAAGGGTGCCGTTGCAATTATTGTAGAAGATTATCAACTAGTTTCAAATATTCCACAATTTCGTGTAAAAGATAGTCGTAAGGCCTTAGCTATTTTAAGTAGTACCTATTATGACCACCCTTCGGAGAAAATGAAGGTAATTGGTATTACTGCAACTAATGGCAAGACTTCTACTTCTTTTATGGTCAATGCTATTTTGGAAAAGTATAGATTGAAAACAGGGATAATAGGTACGGTTATGGTGAAATATGGTAACTATATAGAGCCTTCCATATTGACGACCCCAGAGTCTCTAGATCTTCAGCATTATTTTTCACAGATGAGGAAGGAAGATATATCCCATATAGTAATGGAAGTATCATCTTCCGCCTTAGAGCTTAGTAGAGTTGAGGAAGTTGATTTTGATATAGTAACTTTAAATAATATAGGAAGGGAGCATATAAATTTACATGGTTCTTTTGAAAAATATTTTGAATATAAAGCTAGTTTAATAAGAAATGCAAAACCAGCAGCATGGGCAATATTAAACTTAGATTGTCCTTATTCTAAATCCTTAATAGATGAGACGGAAGCAAAAGTTCTAACCTTTGGGGTGAAGGATAGAAGTGGAAATTTATCCTGTAGCAATTTAGATCTGTCTACTGGTCGGCCTAAATTTAAAGTCAAAATAGAAAAACCAATTAAGGTTGGAGAAGTAGAATATACCCCCCAAGAATTTAGTGTAGATTTATCTGTCCCAGGATATCACTCTGTTTATAATTCAATGGCAGCCATATCCGTTGGATTATTATCTGGTGTGCCTATTCCTGTAATTCAGGAAGCAATTAATTCTTTTAAAGGTGTGGAAAGGCGTTTTCAAATTATTTACGATAAAAACTTTAAAATAATAGATGACCATTTTGCAAACCCTGGAAATATCAATGTAACATTGGAAACATTGAGTATGATGGATTATAATAAAACACATCTTATATATGCTATTAGAGGTAGCAGAGGAGTAACTACTAATAAGGAAAATGCTAAAACTATAGTTAAATGGGCTTCAAAACTTGGTATAAAAGAAATAATTGCTACATTAAGCAAATCTCATGTTGGAGAAAAAGATAGGGTAACAGACGAAGAAATAAAAGCCTTTAAGGAAATAATGGATGAGGCAAAAATTAAAGTCTATCTATATGATGAACTACCAGATGCTATTTCCTATGGATTATCTAAGGTATCAAAGGGAGATGTCCTGCTTTTGGCAGGTTGTCAAGGAATGGACTATGGTGCAAAAATTGCCTTAGAGGAAATATATAAGTCAAAATCAGGCATAGATAGAAAAGAAATATTCGGAGCATTAAAAAATAGGATAGCAGGGATGTGATAAAAAGGAAGGGGAGACCCTTCCTTATATTAATTTAATCTATAAAAATGAGATAAAATCATTGCAAAAATCATATGCTTGTTATATATTATATATAACAGATACAAAAGGAGGGATACTATTGTTAAAATTGCAAAATCTATCTAAAATCTATAGTAGGGGAGATATTAAAGCTGTAGATAATATAAATTTAGATATAAAATCAGGAGAGATATTTGGGTTTTTAGGGCCTAATGGGGCAGGGAAGACTACTACAATAAAGATGATAGTAGGCTTACTTAAACCAGATAATGGGAAAGTATTTATAGATGGAATAGATGCATGGAAAAATCCTATAGATGCTAAAAGACGGATATCCTACGTGCCTGATTCTCCAGAAATATACGATAAACTGAAAGGCATAGAATATCTTAATTTTATAGCTGATATGTATGAAATACCCAAGGAGATTAGACAGGAGCGTATGGAAAAATATTTAGAAATATTTAATTTGAAACATGCAGTAGGAGATATTATAGGGAGTTATTCCCATGGTATGAAGCAGAAATTAGTTCTCATTTCCGCTTTAATTCATGAACCAAAACTATTTATATTAGATGAACCTATGGTAGGATTAGATCCTAAATCTTCTTTCCAATTGAAAGAAATTATGAGGAAAAGATGCGATGAAGGTAAAACAGTATTTTTCTCCACCCATGTGTTGGAGGTGGCAGAAAAATTATGCGATAGAATAGCCATTATAAATAAAGGGAAAATAATAGCTTTAGGGACTATGGAAGAATTGCGTAATCATGCAGAAGAAAGGGAGTCTTTGGAAAATATTTTCTTGGAGTTGACTGAAAATGAATAGGATATTATCGTTAATTAAAACCGATTTAAATACCACTTTTGGATTTTCAGCCTTAGAATACAAGTTTAAAAGTAAAAAGGATAGATGGCAAATTATCATTTTTGGAATTGCAATTCTTTCTCTTATACCTTCTTATTTATTAATAGTAAATGGACTTTCTAGTTTATATGAAGCCTATAGGAATATTGGACAAAAACCAATGTTTTTATTAAATGGATTCCTGTACTCTCAACTAATTGTATTCATATTTGGCATACTATATGTTATGTCTAAATACTATTTTTCCAATGATTTAAGTGTATTAGTACCTTTACCGCTGAATCCTAGAGATATTATTGGGAGTAAGTTCATATCCTTAATGGTCAATGAATATTTAACATCCTTACCAATAATACTTCCCTTTATTATTATATATGGAACAAGAGGAAAAGAAGGCATACTTTATTGGCTATATTCTTTAATACTAATATTATTTGTGCCCGTAATACCTTTGACTTTGGCTTCTATAATAGTAATGTTATTCATGAAGTATACAAATATTAAAGGTGAAAAGGATTTATTACGTATAATTGGTTATTTTCTATTGTTAATAGCTATTTTGGCATTCCAATTTAAAATTCAATCTATAACTCAAAATGCAATGATAGAAGGGGAAGATTTCTTCTTGAAAATGGCAACAGATTCTAATCTATTGGTAAGGAAATTAGGACTGGGTTTTCCACCCAGTATGTGGGGAGCCTTATCTCTAAGTAGTTATTCAAGTATTATCGGTTTATTAAACCTAATATTATTTGTAGGAGTAGCTATAATCATTTTTATAGCAATGATCTATTTAAGTGAAAGACTATTCTTTGATGGACTTATAGGGAATTTGGAAGTAAGTATATCTAGGGGAAGTAGTAAGATAAAGGCAACAGACTATAATAAAAAAATTCCCTCCTTTTTAGCCTTGGGATTAAAGGAGATAAGATTGCTTATAAGGACTCCAGTCTATTTATTGAATTCTATTGGTGGGGTCGTTATAGTACCCATAATATTTATCATATCTACCTCTATGGATGGAGGGCAATCCTTGGAAGGATTAAATATGTTAATAAAAGGTAATCCTCATTTAATATCTATTGCAGGTGTGGGCATAATAACTTTATTAGGCATAATGAATTGTGTAGGATGTACTACCTTTTCTAGAGAAGGTAAAAGCCTTTGGATCCAAAGGACTATACCTATAAAAGCAAAAGATCAAATATTTGGTAGGGTACTATCATCCCTTTTGGTACAATTTATAGGTGTTGGGGCAGTGCTATGCACTGTAGCTTATCTAGGGTATTTAACTATAGAAAATGTGTTTTGGATTACGATATTAGGAGTTTTAGGTAGCATTGCTATGGCTGAATTAGGTATGATAATAGACATATACAGGCCATTACTTGATTGGGATAACCCACAAAAGGCTATGAAACAAAACCTAAATGTATTAATCGCTATGGGTATAGGTGCTCTTTACCTATTAGGAGTAGGGTTTTTAGTATATAAATTATTAGATAAAGTGGATATATTATTCATATATGGGATAATGGGGTTAGTGTTTATAATAACATCCTTTGTACTTTATATGCCTCTTAAGAAATTAATTGAAAGGCAGTTTCAAATATTGGAGTAGTATTCAAAAAATAAAAGGCGTAATGGCTCTTCATAACCATTACGCCTTTTTCATCATTTTTGATAATTCTTTCTTGCTTTTTCAATAGCTGAATGGGCTTCATCCACATCTGCCCATCCCTTTACATGAACCTCTTTCCCCTCCAATTGTTTATATTCAGAAAAGAAATGCTCAAATTCTTTTTTCATATGGGAACCTATATCTTCTATGGTCTTTATTTCTTCATATCTTGGATCCCCTAGGGGAACGGCTATTATTTTTTCATCTTTTCCCTTTTCATCCTCCATTAAGAACATACCTATTACTCTAGACCGTATCATACATCCTGGAAAGGTAGGATTAGCCATAAGCACCATAATATCTATAGGGTCTCCGTCTTCTGCCAAAGTATTAGGGATAAATCCATAATCAGCAGGGTAAAACATAGGAGAAAACAAGGCCCTATCTAATATAAATACTTTTCTTTTCTCATCATATTCATATTTATTACTGCTGCCCTTTGGTATTTCTATAAATGCATCTACTATAATATCCATCTAATCATCTCCTCTATCTTAAGTTTTCTGTTCTGGTCCTTATTTTTATATCTTCATCATCTATAGGTTCTGCTAGCTTAATATTATGAGGTATAGCTTTCCCATTTTCGTCAACAAATACAAAAGTTATGAATCCATCGGAAAGAATTTTATCTGAATTATTCTTTGTTATCTTCCCGTAAACGACAAAACTAGTTCTGCCAACTTTAGCAATTTTAGTTTCTAAGTTGATAATATCTCCCTTGTTTGCAGGTTCGGTAAAAGTTAATCCATGAATATTAATGCAAACGATATTCTCTGGTTTCTCCGTGTGTTTTGCACCGCATATAAAGCAGGCTTCTACAAACCATTCAGCAACTCTACCAGCAAATAGAGTGCCATGATGATTTAAATCTTCAGACTTAACTAATCTAGATACTTTTACTGTATTCAAAACAGACTCCTCCTTTGTTGAAAAAGTATTTATAATATTGGCTATACCCTTTTTGTTTTCCATTTTCCTTTTTTATAATGGATTAATATTATGACAATCTCTCCAATTTCAGCTGCTACGAAGCTAAGCCAAACGTAGATAACTGGAAGGTTAAATATTTTAGTGGTAATAAAGAGCATAGGAACTTGTATACCCCATCTGGAAATAATGCTAGATAATAGATAAGGTATATTATGACCAGAACCGGTAAATACAGACCCTAATCCCATAGACCATCCAGCCAATATTAGAGCAGGAATCAATATTCTTATCATAGGTATGCCTACATTGATAACCTCTAAATCTTTAATAAAGATTCCCATTATCTTATCTGGTATTAATATGGACACAATGGATAGAAACCCCATCATAACTATATTGGTTAAGGCGGCAAATTTTGCTGTATCTCTCGCCTTATCCACATCTTCTGCTCCTAAAGCCTGACCTACTATAGTACTAGCTCCCATGACTATACCCATTATGGGCATAAAAGCAAAACTAAATAATCGGCTACCTATCCCCATGGCAGCCACCGTATCTGTACCATAAATGGATACAAATTTCAATGTAGCAATACTAGATAAATTTCTCATAAGAACTTCAATACCAGTTGGTAATCCTATGGTCAATAATTTTTTATCGATTTCCCAATCTAACTGGAATAATCCTTTAAAGGTTATTTTTAACTTTTCATTTCCTTTAAGTAATATATAAAATCCCATAGAAAAGGCTATTACTGTAGAAATAACTGTAGCTAAGGCTGCACCAAATACTCCCATATTAAAGCCGGGTATATTAGTCCCTGGTATTTTATCAAACATAAAAACAGGGTCTAAAATTATATTAGCAATAGAAGATACTATCATTATCTTCATAGGGGTTTTAGCATCCCCTAAGCATCTTAGAGCAGTATTTACCGAATAGGAAGAAAACATTATGGGAAGAAAAAACATCCTTATATATCCATAATCTAAGGCAGCTTTAAGGACTATTTGATCTGTTGAAAAAAATGATAATAAAGGTTTCAATATAATTGAAATAATAATTGCAGAAATAATAGCCACCAAGGCTTTAAAGGTCAAAGTTTGTTCCACTACCTTCCTAGTTCGCTGAATATCTCCTTTTCCATAGCTTTGAGTAATCAAAGAAATGGAACTAGCACCGATAATTTCATTTAACACCGTTACTAGCCAAAAAACCGTAGAAAAAATAGTAACTCCTGCTACTGCAGAAGCCGAAATCCGACCAATCCATATCATATCTACCATATCGTATACGGCTTGTAAAGCAAAACCCAGCATAGTAGGTATGGATACTTTAAGTAGGTTCTTCCTTAAATCACCTATTAATAGTTCGTTATTTTCTATATTGTTCATAAAATTCCCCCTTAAACAATTGGGTATCTTGAAATATATACATATATACTAATATATTTTCTAGAATATAGCAATATTTAAAAAAATAAAACAAATTACATTAATAAATATATATTATTCTAAAATCCTGCTATAATGAATATATAAAGGATTAAAAAGGGGGCTTATGTTATGAAGATATATATAAGTGCTGATATTGAAGGGGTTACTGGGGTTACCCATTGGGATGAAACGGAAAAACCAGAGGAAGACCATAAAAAGTTTGCCCATCAAATGACGTTGGAAGTAAAGGCTGCTTGTGAAGGTGCTATCAATGCAGGGGCAGATGAAATATGGGTTAAGGATGCTCACGATAGCGGAAGGAATATAGACCATAATCTATTGCCTAAAAATACTAAGCTTATAAGGGGATGGAGCGGACATATGTACTCTATGGTTCAGGAATTAGATGAAACCTTTGATGCATTAATGTTTATAGGATACCATTCTGCAGGAGGAACTAATACTAATCCATTGTCCCATACTATGAATACAAATATTGATTACATTAAACTTAATGGAGAATATCTATCAGAGTTTCTTCTACATTCCCATATAGCGACCTACCTAGGAGTACCAGCAGTGTTTTTGAGTGGGGATTTAGGATTATGTGATGAAGTAAAGAAATTCAATAGAAGTATAATTACCATTCCTGTAAAAGAAGGAAGAGGAAATTCCACCATAAATATTCACCCTCAATTGGCTTTAGAACTTATAAAGGATGGGGTAGAAGAAAGTTTAAAGAAGGATTTTTCTTTATATGAAATGGAATTGCCAAGAGAATTTAATTTGGAAATAAAATACAATCAACATTCAGAAGCCTTAAGGGCTATGAACTATGCAGGAGTAGACCAAATAGATTCCAAAAGAATTAGCTTTAAAACTAAGGATTTAATGGAAGTAGTTAGAGCCATAAGGTTTTTATTATAACGAATAGGAAAGTTTCCTTAATAACGCTTCGATAGAAGCTTTTCTTATAAGTTTTAAAGAGGTTTTGATTTTGATATATAATAAAATTTCAATTTAGTATATAAAATATTAATGACAGAGGAAAGTAAAAGAGATGATGACAAAAGGTAAAGACAGAGAAAATAAAATAATTAGAAAAAAAATATTATCTATGATTTTTCCCATAACCCTTGAAAACATCCTTCAGATGACAGCGGGGATTGTTTCTATGGCTATGATTGGCAGAATCAATCCTTTAGCTGTTGGGGCTTTAGGGATGAGTAATATTATTTTTAATATGATATGGGCTATATTTAAAGGAGTATCAACAGGGGTATCTGTATTTGTTGCTCAAGCCCATGGTGCCAATAATTATGCTAAATTAAAAAGGATTGTTACCCAGACTCTATTTTTTTCAATTCTATTAGTTATAGTACTACAACAACTATTATTTTGGAATACTCAAACCTTACTGAAGATATTCAACCCTAGTAAAGAGCTTTTAGCCAATGGAGTATTATATCTAAGGATTATTTCTTGGGGATTACCTTTTATTACTATAGTTTTAATAGTAGCAGGGACTTTGCAAGGTATGGGTAATGCTAAAACCCCTATGAAGATAGCTTTAATAATGAATATTGTAAATATTACCTTTAGCTATATTTTCATATTTGGAAAACTTGGGATTAAACCTATGGGTTTAAGAGGGGCTGCCTTTGGCTTACTAATTGCCCAATTTACAGCTGCTCTACTAGGATTAAAAGTGTTATTTGGTAGGGCAGGCACATTAACTACAATAGGAGATAAATTGTCCTTTACT
Organism: [Clostridium] ultunense DSM 10521; assembly: GCF_000511955.1. Lineage (GTDB taxonomy): Bacteria > Bacillota > Clostridia > Tissierellales > Tepidimicrobiaceae > Schnuerera > Schnuerera ultunensis. The sequence continues at coordinate 143,234 of NZ_AZSU01000001.1, forward strand.
ATCCAATTGGAGGAAGTTCTACCTGTATATAAAGTAGGATTACCTACATCCTTTGAAACCATTTTTTGGGAAGGAGCAGCAATTCTCATGACTAAGGCTATTCTAACTTACGGAGAAATTGCCTATGCAGCCTATCAATTAGGGTTACAAGCAGAGGCTATTTCCTATATGCCTGCAGCAGGATTTGGGGTAGCAGCTACTACTTTTATAGGACATTCCATAGGTTCCCAAGATAGGGAACAAGGGAAGAAATATATTCATCAATTAATTAAATGGACTAGCATTCTAACCATATTTACTGGAGGAGTATTAATATTTTTCCCAAAACAGGTTATGAGACTTTTAACTAATGATGGGGAAATAATTAAAATAGGGGCTATGTACTTGTTTGTAATGGGTCTGGTGCAAATACCTCAAAATATAAATGGGGTATTAAACGGTGCCTTAAGAGGTGCAGGTCATTCTAAAATTCCAATGATAGTGGCTATGTTAGGATTATGGCTAATAAGAGTACCTCTTTCTCTACTAGGAGCCTTTGTATTTAAAACCAGTATTACTTTTATCTGGATTGCATTGGGATTGGACTTAATATTTCGATTCCTTTGTGGTGTAATAATATTTAAGAAGAAGGATATATATGAAAGTAAATCTTTAATTGGAGCTGAGGAAAATGAAGGATATAGAAATAGCTAAAAAATATTTAGAAGAAGAAAACCTAGCTATTGCGGTGGTAAAAGATGGTAATTTAATATTTAAAAGCCATGATAAAGGCATAAAGCCTATGTATACTTTAGCCACTCAAATGGTAGAAATGACTAAAGGTTCCTCTATAGCTGATAAGGTAATAGGTAGAGGTGCTGCTATGTTATGTGATTCATTATATGTTAAAGAGGTATATGGGAAATTAATATCTGACAATGCCATAGAGGTATTGAAAAAAAGCGGCATAATATTTAGTTATGGCAATATTTGTGATTATATTAAAAATAGGGACGGAACAGATATTTGTCCTATTGAAAAAATAGCTCTTCAATCTGAAAATTCAGAGGTGCTTTTGAGTAAAATAAAGGGTTTTTTTAAGGCTGCTAGTAGATAGCAGCTTTTAAAATATTTAGATAAAATATTATATTGATATAAACCTAGCAAAAAAGATATATGATTTTAACAAAAATGATGAGGCTTTATTCTTTTTTATTAGTATAATGAAGTATTAGCCTATATATTTTGGGAATGAGATGGCATAATTTATATAAAATATTTAAAAATAAAAACCTAAGTGTATAAATATATCTTTATATTTAACACTAGGAGTAAAATGGGGGGAATCATATGAGGGATTTTAAGGAGTATCAATATGAAATGATACAAGGGCAGGAAAGCCTGCCTATAAATGTGATAATCCATAGTGTTGAGGAATTTCAAATGCATTGGCATAAGGAAATAGAAATATTATTTATCCTAGAAGGTAGCATTAACGTGAGGGTAGGGGAAGAAAGCTATTTTCTCAGAGAGAATGATCTAATACTGATAAATTGTAATGAATTACATAGCACAAGAAGACTTAAGGATAACAATGCATTATTAGCTATCCAAATAGATCCAGAGTTTTATAATAGTTGTTATCCCCAATTTAACAAGTTGGTCTTTGATTGTAAATCCTTTATATTTGGCGAGGAACAGGAAAGATTTGATATAATTAGGTATTATATTGCAAAGATAGTTTGGGAATTAAATAAAAGAAACAAAGGATACCAATTTGTCATAGGAAACTATCTATACTTATTGGCAAAACATCTGTTGACTAATTTCGATTATGTCATAATAGAAGATGAGGCGGAAGAATTAAGAGATGAGGATATTGTTAGGCTTCAGCGTATAATAGAGTATGTAAATAAAAATATAGATAGGAAGATAACTTTAAAAGAGATTGCAGAAAGAGAACATGTCAATTATTATTATCTATCCCATTTTATAAAAGGCAAGATGGGCATTTCTTTCCAAGAATATGTAAATAGTGTAAGGTTATATAATGCTGTAGATATGTTGAAAAACACCGATAAATCCATAATAGATATATCTCATGCCAGTGGCTTTTCTAATGTAAATTCTTTCAATAGGATTTTTAAAGAAACCTACAATTGCTCTCCATCAGAATATAGAAAGAATTCCAAGAACATGTCTGAATATGTCAATAATTCAACAAACTATAAGACTATAGCTAGAAGTAAAACTTATTTAGATGTAGATAGAACATCGGCATTAAAGAAATTATTCACCTATTTAAAGCCTATAGGGGTAGAAGTTAAAGAGGATTATGGAATTACGAATAGTATAGAATATATTTCAGTAAGCGGAATGGATGAAGGCCAATATCTTGAACATTATTGGCAAAATTTAATTACCTTTGGTAGAGCACATGAAGGTTTAAGGGCTAATTGGCAAAAACAATTTAGGGAAATACAAAGAGAAATTGGATTTAAATATATTAGATTTCATGGTATATTTATGGATGAAATGATGGTATATAATGTATCTCCTGAGGGGAATGTAGAATATAATTGGACCTATGTAGATGAATTATTTGATTTTTTTATGGAAATGAATATTAAACCCTTTATAGAATTGAGCTTTATGCCTAGAGGATTGAAACGTTCCGATGAAACAGTTTTTTGGTGGAAAGGAAATATATCTCCACCAAAGGATATAAAACTATGGACGGATTTAGTGCAAGAATTTATAAAACATTGTATTAATAGATATGGCATAGGAGAAGTAGAATCCTGGTATTTCGAAGTATGGAATGAACCCGAGTATGAATACGTTTTTTGGGCAGGTACTAGGGAGGAGTATTTTGAATTTTATAAAGATACAGCATTAGCCATTAAATCTATATCTAAAAACTTAAAAGTAGGAGGGCCTGCTATAACCCATGGCACAATATTAGGTAGTTCTTGGTTAAAAGACTTTCTAATATTTTGTCAAAAAAACAATGTTCCATTGGACTTCTTATCCATACACATATATCCAGAATATATACCGGAAGAAAGTGTAGAGAAATTTTATCAATTAATAGAATCTGGTGTAGATGTGGGAAATAAAAATTTTAAACCTAAAAGGATATATCATGAAAAAAATCATGTTTTAAACACTATAAATATTGTTAATGAAAAGATAGAAAGCATATTAAATAGGAGAATGGAAGTTCATATCACTGAATGGAACGCATCTTCCCAGTTAGGTAATCCAATACATGACACCTGCTACGTATCTACATATATAATAAGTAATGTATTACAATCCATAGACAAAGTAGATTCTCTAGGTTATTGGGCCTTTACAGATATATTTGAGGAACAAAAGCTAGGCATATCCCATTTCCATGGAGGTTTTGGATTAATGAACAAAGATGGAATAAAGAAACCTTCCTATTTTGCTTATTATTTATTATCGAAATTAGGAAATGAGATAATAGACCAAGGAGAAGATTATATAATTACTAGGAGTGGAGAGGATATCCAAATATTAGCTTATAACTATACTTATTTTGATGATTTGTTTTTATCCGGAGACACTTCTCACATAAACCATAGAGAAAGATATTTAATTTATGAAAATAAGGATATTAGGGAAATAGAATTTAATATAAATGGAGTTGTTGGAGATTATAAAATAATAAAATATAAACTAAACAGGGAACATGGTTCTGCCTTTGACGAATGGCTTAAAATGGGGCTACCTGAAAATATGACATTGGAAGAGATAGAATATTTGAAAGGAAAAGCTAAGCCTGAAATAATAGTAGAATATGTGGGATTAAAAGGAGAATACAGGATCAGGTTTCAGATGCCAGTTCATGGAGCGGAGATGTTAGTGTTGGAGAAGAAAGCGTAAAGGACAAAAAAGGCTTACTTAGTAATGCTTCCACAGAAGCTCTTTTATATAGCAAAAATGATTTAGTAATATAACAAAAATCATAAAGAATTTAAGAAAATCTGTTGGTATAATAAATTATTGGATAAAAAAATTCATATATACATTTTTATTGGAAGGATGTAAAGATTGAAAGGGAAACAAGCTCTTTTGCAAAAGGTTATTATGGAGAAAAACAAACAATTCGATAATATTATAAAATATTCCATGGCAGGAGATATAAAATACTTAGAAAAAATAGAGGAATTTTATCGTGAAATAAATGATTTGGATATGGAATTAAAAGATGGAATGTTTGCAAATATTTTAGAGGATTTTGATGCTTGTATTTCAGGAAGTAGAGAAATTACCGTATCAAATATATTGAATTTATACGGTAAACTCTATTCAGTGGTGGAGAATATAGATGGAGAATTAAGTAATGGTGTATATAAAAAATGTAAAAGCAACCAAGTGGAAATTTCCAGCAAAAAAAGCATTGAAAAAATTTTAATTATTGATGATGACATTTTATTTTTAAAAATGATTGAAGAAAATCTAGAAAAAAGGGGCTACAACACCATATTATGCTCAAATCCCTTTGAAGCTATTAAATGTTTAAATGAGGAAAATATTTCTTTAGTAGTATTAGATATGATATTGCCAGGTATAGATGGATTTAAGATGACTAAAATAATTAGAGATATAGACCCAATCCTTCCCATAATTATAATTTCATCAAAAAATGATTTAGAAACTAAAATAAATGTACTTAAAATAGGTGCGGATGATTATATCACCAAACCCATTAATATGGAAGAATTTTATGCTAGAATAGATAGAACTTTAGACAGAACCACTAATTATAATGCCCTATCTATAAAAGATGGATTAACAGGAGTCTATACAAAGGAATATTTCTGGGAAAGGGCGAAGGAAAAAATGGCCCTTTACAATAGGAATAAAGAGACTTTTTCCATTGCATTTGTAGATATAGATGATTTTAAAACAGTAAATGATAATTTAGGTCATTTAGTGGGGGATAAAATTCTAAAATGTTTTGCTAGAATTTTAAAAAACACCTTAAGAAGTACTGATTTAATTTTTAGATTTGGTGGCGACGAATTTATTATAATATTTCCTGAAACTAGAGAAATGGAAGCAAAACTAGTTCTAGAGAGATTTAATAGAACCAAAAGATGTAGTAAATGTGGCAATGAACAATGTATTACTGTAACTAATGTAAATTTTTCAGCAGGTATTACTGAAATAAAAAGCGCAGAAGATACTGTTGAAAAAATGATAGGAAGAGCCGATAAAGCATTGTACGACGCTAAAGGCAATGGGGGAAATGGAATATTTATATATGAAGAAAAAATAAGCTATGGATATTTTTAGGTATCCGTAGCTTATTTGTTATTTATATAATGAAATTTTTGAGCACGTTGGATTTAACGTGAAAAACACTCTCAAACCTAGCAAAAAACAATGACTATTAAAACAAAAAACAAGAAGAGCAAATTAGTAGGATGTGATACTATAAAAAAAAGGTAATTGGTGGCAATAGATATAAACTATATGGAAAACTTTCCAAGAATACCAGATGAAATTTGAAACTTGACAATTGAAAAGGGAGGAGATAAAGTGAAATTTTTAAATACAACAACTAAATATAGAATGAGTATACTAGTTGTTATGGTAATGTTATTACAGATGTTGATGCCTGTGGTGGGAGATGTGGTTTGGGCTGAGGAATTAATGGATCCTGAGGTAGTAGAAGAGCAGGAACTTGGTGAAACCATGGAAGAAAGCAATGGTATAGTAGATCAAAATGATGACGGTGACGACACACCTGAGGAAGATACTGAAAGTGATGATAATATTCTAACGGAACCAGAAGAATCCAAGGACGAAGGAATATTAGGGATCGACATAAATGAATTGAATGGAGAAAAAGAAATAGAAGATAATAGTGAAGATAGTTCCAATGTCTCTAATGAATTTCCTTATATAATCGGTGTAGAGATAAAAGACGAAAATGGCGATGATTTTTTGGGACCGGTTAAGAAGGATTCAAAAATACGCATTGACTATAAATTTGAAATTCCTAACGAAGAAATAGTAGATACGGAGAAAAGCTATACCATAAAGATTCCAGAACTAATTAAGATAACAAAAGAAATGAGATTTGAAGCAAAGAATGGTGACCGTGTATTGGCAGTTGCTACCTTTAATAATGATAATGAGATGATTATTCAGTATATGGATGAAGTAAACAATCCAGAACTCCTATATGATCGAATAGGGTATTTTTGGGTATATACTGAATTTGATGCTGCAAAGGTAGGTGTTGGTGGGGAGACTGAAATTGAGTTTGATATTGGTGGAGAAAGTAAAAAGATTATTGAAATAAATTTTGAAAAAGAGGAAGAAAAGGTAGATGTAAAATTATCTAAGTCAGGGCATTATGACAAAGAAAACAATATAATAATATGGACTATCACAGTTAAACCAGAAACAACTCCTAGTGGAAGGACTATAAGTAATGTAGTTATAACAGATGTGATTGAAAAGGGACAGACTTATATTGATGATTCCGCCAATATTGACCCGAATACTGAAGGAGAAGGTAGTTTTTCATTTGAAGGGAATAGATTAAGCTACACATTTAACGAAGCCATAAAAAGCGGAGATGAATATACCATCACCTTCAAAACAAAGCCTGATTTATCAGCTTTTAATTCCGAAGGGAAAACTATTTACTTTAAAAACAAAGCAGAAGCTACCTTTGAGGATGATGGAGAATCTACCTCTAATGAAGCAAGTGTAGATACAACAGTTGATTTTATACGAAAAGAAGGCGAATTTGAAAAGGGAAATAGTCGAGAAGAAAATAGAATAGATTGGACTATTCATATAAACAATAATAATTTGAAGATAGATAATGCAGTAATAAGGGATACTATTCCTAAAGGGTTAAAGCTGGTAACAGATACTATTAAATTAGAACCTGAATTAACTGGGGCAAGTTACAGCATTGAGGGAAATGAAAATGCTGAAACGGGTACCGAATTAACCTATGAACTTGGGGAAATTACAGGATACCATAAATTGACTTATTCAACCACTGTTGTAGATGAAGAAGCATATAATTCTAATACATCTAAAGAATATAAAAACTATGTAGAAATAACAGGGGTAGATGTACCTACCAATGCAAATAATAAAGATGATAAAGATGGTGTATTAGTTCCAACTAGTGTAATTGTTAAATCAGGTAAAGGATATAACCCTTCTACTCAAGAGATTACTTGGGAGATAGTGGTTAACAATAATAAGATTGCTATAGAAAATGCTAAGGTTACTGATGATATACCATTAGGGTTAGAATATGTAGAGGGCTCATTTAAAGTAGATGGAAACATACCAATATCTGGGTTTGAATATATGAAAGCAGATAGTGAAGATGCAAGTAAAACAGGGACCTGGGTATATAATTTTGGAAATATTAATCAGACCACACATATAATAACCTTTAAAACCAGAGTAACAGACAACAATATCTGGGCTAATAATGCTAATAAAACTTTCTATAATACTGCCAAACTGACTGGAGATGGGGTAGAAGATTCGTCTTCACTAGGAGAAGAAGATGTATCAAGCCAAGTTATCGAAAAAACTGGCATAGGTTATCACTATTTAGATAGAGAAGCTACTTGGAAAATTGTAATCAATTGGAACAAAATGCCTATGATAAATGTCGTGGTTACAGATTTAATAGGCGAGTACCAAGAGTTTGTGGAAGGTTCTGTAGAAGTTACAGGTCCTAGTAAGGAAAAAACTGCAATTAATTTTGACAATGAAACCAAAACTTTAACTATCGGATTCCTCGAAACAATAAATGATACACATACTATTACTTTCAAAACTAAGATAAATGATGAATCAATCTTCTATAGCAATGGAGATAAAACATTATACAATACAGCTAAATTGGAAAGTAATGAAACTCCGGAAAATGGAGTATCATCAACTGGTAATAATAAAATTCAAAATACTGTTGTCAACAAAACAGGCAATTATGAAGATGGCAATGATTATATTGATTGGGAAGTAGTAATCAATCAAAATCAGTTATCAATATATGATGCTATACTTGAAGACGAATTGCAAGAGGGATTAGAATTAGATACATCATCAGTAAAACTAATTAAATTAATAGTTGATGAAGAAGGAGATCATAAAGAGGGGGAAGAAGTAGAATTAAGCTCTTCAAATATAAAATACAATGGTGAAACAAGAAAATTTGAATTCCATTTCACAGAAGAAATAAATGAAGCCTATATTCTAAAATTCCGAACTGATATCTTAGATACCCACAAAAATGCTACTTTCATGAATACTATAAATTTCAAAGGAAGTAATAGAGCCGAAACAGGCAGTAGTGAAAGTATAAAGGTATCATTCCAAACTGGAGGTGGCGGTGCAGGAGCATCTGGAAGGGGAAGTATAAAGATAATAAAAGTAGATGAAAATAATAATTCTACTAAATTATCAGGAGCTGTATTTGAACTATTAGACATCTTTGAAAATGTATTAAAGACATCTGAACCCACAGGAGATAATGGGGAAGCACTATTTGGAGGGCTAAAATTTGACACAACTTATCTTATCAGAGAAAAAACACCACCTGCGGAATATGCGCTAAGTGGCATAGTTCATAAGTTCCAAGTGAAAAATGAAACTGGTAAAAAGGATATAGAGTATGAATTCAAAAATACTAAAATCAAAGGTAATATTGAATTCACTAAATATGGTGATAATCAAGAACCTTTACAAGGTGCAGGATTCGCCCTATACAATGCAGATGACAATGATTTTGAATATCCAATTACAACTGTATCTAGCGATAAAGATGGAAAAGTAAAATTTGAAAATATAGCTTTTGGAAGCTATAAAATCAAAGAGACTAAAGCACCAGAAGGATATTTGCTATCAGACGAAGTATTGGAAGCAACCATTAGCGAAGATGATTCCACTGTTTCAACTATTCCTGAGAGTATATCTAATACTATGATAAAAGGTAATTTCCAACTTAAAAAGATTCGGAAAAACACAGATACTCCATTATCAGGTGCTAAGATAGCAGTATACAGAGAGGATGGAACTTTTATTGAAGAACAAACAACAGATGATGATGGATTTGCTTTATTTGAAAAACTACCTTATGGAAGATATTATTTCATAGAAACAAAAGCACCATCGGGATACTACAGAAATAATGAAAAACATTATTTCAATATAGAAGAAGATGGAGTAACAGTAGAAGAAACATTGGAAAATATAAAAATACCACCATATGGACCACCAACAGATCCGAAAGATCCAAAGCCAGAAAAACCAACTAAGCCAACGAAACCAGAAGACCCTGAAAAACCAATGGAACCAACTAAGCCAGCAGATCCAGAAGGCCCAGCAAACCCAGAAGATCCATTAACCGATATAGATGGGGAGACACCAGCAGGCGGTATCGATGTAGATAAAGAAGATGATGATGACCCAACAATTGGCTTGGATGATAACACACCAAAAGGTGGTACAAATGTTGACAAGCCAATATTACCAAAGACAGGAGAAAACAATAATATATTCTTCTATTTCATAGGCTTAATATTAATAACATTAGGCTTTGTATTTAGAAGAAAAACAGTATAGACACAAAGAAGGCAGAGGAAACTCTGCCTTCTTTGTGTCTATGGGGCCTAATGCCTATGGACAAACCTCCCAAATTATTGTATAATACTGGAAATGAATATGTATTTAATCGGTGACTTTCCACCGATAAAGGCAAATTTGGTGAAAACCAAGGGCGCAAAACTACAGGGCCTTCCTTGAGATGTCAAGATGGCAGCCAGTTACCGAAGGGAGGAGTGAATATGTTTAAAAAACATATTATAAACTCCACAATAGTCATCTTTTTTATTTTATTAATTTCAACTATAAGTTTTGCTCAAAACACTATTGTGGATGTTAAGAATTTGGACAAGGGTATAGTAATGATAAACTACCATAAAAAAGCTGGTAATATAAAAGTGCTAATAGCTAAAGGTAATAATAAAGAGCATTATGATTTAGAACCAAATATGAACTATCCCCTACAATTTGGTAACGGAGAATACACTATTTCAATTTTGGAACATGTCAATAGAAATCAATATAGAATAGTAGGCACAGAAAAAGTAAATTTGAAATTAAATGATGAAAAACAATTATTTTTGCAATCCATTCAAATGATTAATTGGGATAAGGACATGCTTGCTATAAAAAATGTAAAGGAGTTAACTAAGAATGCTAAGGATGATGAAGAAAAATTTAAGATCGTATATGACTATGTAACTAATAATATAAAATATAGCGATAAAAAGGCTGATATAGTAAAAACAGGTTATATACCATCAATAGATGCCACATTAAATTCCCAATCTGGAATATGCTATGACTATGCAGTATTAACAGCTGCAATGTTAAGAAGTCTAGACATACCTACAAAACTAATCATGGGATACAAATCGGATATTGAAAAATACCATGCCTGGAATCAAGTATACCTAAATGGAAAATGGATAAGTATTGATACAACTTATGATTCTGCCTATGTACAAAAAGGTGTTCCAATTAATATGATTAAGGATGATAAGGATTACAAAATAGAAAAAATATATTAATACTAATATAACTGTAATCCTGAGCCAAAAGCGAAGAAACTCCTATTCAGGTAACTAAAGAGAGTCTATCGGCTTCACCTCAGGATGACAGTATTCTGATTCTAAGATGACCAGAGTTCTAATTTTTAGGCTGATATAATTATATATTCAAGGGTTCTATTGTAGGTACAAATGATTTCTATTCTATAGGATATTCAGCCACCAACTCCCCTAATGCAAAAAATCTCTTTCCCGTTTTTGATGAAAAATAACAGGTCATAAGTGAAATTATAGGCTTATTCCTCTCATCTGATTTATCATCTGATAACATTTCTATAGCCGTGTCAGGAACTACAACTATATCATATATGTTGTATTCATAGATTTTCTCTCCATCTGAGATATAAACCCTATTTCCTATTTCGATATCCATCAAACTTCCAAACAATAAGTCTTTATTCTTCATATAGTGACCTGCTAAAGTGAAGTTTCCAACGCCAAAAGATTGATCCGGTTTCATAGTTGCAGCACCTATCATAAGATTAGCTTCGGATAAACCTTTCATTATAGGTAGGTTTATATCCAAATCAGGAATTAATATAGTCCCAATTACAAGTTCTTTATTAAAATCCATTGAACCTTTTATTATAGATTTTATATCTACATCTTCTATAACAGAAAAGTCAAATTCTACTTCCAACTGGTCCTTTTGATTATTAGTTTTAATAATTTCATTAGTAATCTCTTCATTAATTAAAGATTTACTGTGGTACTTAACTATCTGTTCCGTTATAAAAGGAGCTAATAGAAATAGAACTCCTATCATTATTAACAACACAGGTATTATCTTTTTCATAAACATACCTCCAAAGGATTATATATAAGTTATACCCAAATACGCTAGGATCTACAAATAGGTTTTTATTCAACATTATGGGGAAATCTCCTACAAATTACTAAAAACAACAAAAAACATATAGTATAATAGCAAAGTTTACCATGATATTAAAAACCCTATTATTTTTAATAATATATAGCGAAATTAAATTACTTTGAAGATATTGTAATTTTAGGGGGCTTTTCCTTACATTGGCATAAGGAGATGGAGATTATACTTGTGTTAAAGGGGAAAGTAAAAATTAATTTGAATGATAAAATGTATTTGCTTAATGAAGACGATATAATATTAATAAATTGCAATGAAGCTCATGGCGTAGCTAATATGGATAAAGAAGGTACTATATTGTCATTACAGATAAACCCTAAATTTTGTGTTGAATATTTTCCTAAATTTAATGAAAGGTTTGACCATGAAAAGCTATATACCTATTTAAATTCTCCCACTAATTTATTGACATTAAAACATCTACAAACTGAGCTTTTGGATCTTATTGACATTAATTGCAATCAATCTGGAAAAGAATGCAAACCCTACTGGAGAAGTCTAATCTCTTTTGATAAAGCATCAGATGGGTTAAAAAAGGAATGTCAAATCCAACTAAAGGAGTTACAGATGGATATTGGGTTTGAATATATATGATTTCGTGGAATACTAGCAGGGGATATGGTATTATCTTTAATAAAGCATTGCATAAATAGATATGGAATTGAAGAAGTTGAATCTTGGTATTTTGAAATTGGATTTGAAGAGAAGCTTCAATGTAATAAATTAAAAATAGAGGATTATTTTAAACTTTATGAAAAAGTGGTATTAGAAATAAAAAATATTTCAGAGAATATAAAAGTAGGTGGAATTTCTATTACTAGCCAAACCATTTTAGATAGTTATTATTTGGAGGAATTTTTAAAATACTGTAATCTAAATTCAGTTCCTTTAGATTTTTATCTTTTTGCAAATTTCTTATGAATATTCTTCATTAAAGGAGGAAGATAAAAAGCTTTATTATGATAGGACCCAGATTTATGGAGACTATAAATTAACTAGATATAGCTTAAATAGAGAACATGGTTCAGTTTTTGATAAATGGATGGAGTTAGGAGCACCAGAAAATATGACGAAAGAAGAAATAGAATATCTTAATGGACAAACATACCCCAAAATGGATGTAGAGTATTTGGAGTTAAGTGGAAGATATAACAAAAAGATTTTTTTGCCACCCCATGGTATAGAATTGTTTACCTTTAAAAAGATAACAAAATAATATAGAAGTTCCTAGCCCTTATGATATACTTATCTTAACTAATATGTTAAAGGAGTGATCCAATGAGTCTGCTTATTAAAAATATCACCTTAGTACCTATGACTGGTAAAGAGGAAGTGGTAGAAAAAACAAATATTTATATTGAAGGAGATAAAATAATTTATATTGGTGAACTAAGGGAAGATATAAAAGTAACTAAAACCATAGATGGACAGAACAAAGTTGCTATGCCCGGATTAATAAATGCCCATACCCATATTGGCATGTCTTTACTTAGAAATTACGCTGATGATTTACCATTACATGAGTGGTTAACTAAAAAGATATGGCCAATAGAGGCGAAGCTTACAGCAGAGGATGTTTACTGGGGCTCCCTTTTAAGCATGGTAGAGATGATTCAATCTGGAACTACTACCTTTTGTGATATGTATTTTTTTATGGATCAAGTAGGAAAAGGATTAGAGGAATCGGGAATTAGAGGAATTTTAACAAGGGGAATTATTGAAGAATCAGGAAAAGAAAAAGAAAAATTAGATGATACAAGAGAACTTTATAAAAATTGGCATGGCAAAGGTGAGGGAAGGATTAAGGTAATGGTGGCTCCTCATGCACCTTATACTTGTAGTCCTGCTTATTTAGAAGATGTAATGGACTTAGCTCACGAGTTAGATACTGGAATTCATATTCATTTATCAGAGACAAAAAAGGAAGTAGAGGATAGTTATAAAACCTATGGGAAATCTCCTATAAAGCATGTATACGATTTAGGGTTATTTAAACTACCCACTATAGCCGCTCATTGTGTCCATGTAGATGAATCAGATATAAAAATATTAAGGGAGAACAATGTAAGCCCAGTTAACAATCCTAGTAGTAATCTTAAGCTAGCTAGCGGATTTGCTCCTATAGATGAAATGCTTAAATTTGGAGTAAATGTTAGTTTAGGAACTGATGGCTCATCTAGTAATAATAATTTGAATATGTTTGAAGAAATCCATTTAGCATCAATTGTAAATAAGGCAGTCAATATGGATGCCGTATCTGTACCTGCCATAACTGCATTAAAAATGGCAACTATTAATGGGGCTAAAGCTCTGTTATGGGATAAGGAAATAGGATCCATTGAAATTGGGAAAAAGGCGGATGTGATATTAATCGATATGGATAAATCCCATCTTTACCCACGTCATAATATAATTTCATCTTTAGCCTATTCAGTACAGGGTTCCGATGTGGACACAGTAATTGTAGATGGAAAAATTATAATGGAAAAAAGAGAGATAAAAACTTTAGATGTAGAAAAGATTATGTATAATGCAGAAAAAGCTGCCAAAGATTTGGTGGGCAGGTAGATTAGACATGGATGAAAGCAAAGGAGAGCCTTCGCTACCTTAAATGATGGCTCTCCTTTTTTATATTTAATAAAATGAGCCCTAATACCTTATTTATGCTAGTAGTTTTTATAGTATAATTTATATAAGGGAGGGACCATTATGGCTTTTAAAAACATAAATTTAGATGAAAATATAGTCCTTAAAAATAGGATACCTTTATTAATAGAAGATAAAGATTGGTTGAAACTGTTTGGAAACGTAAGTAATAAAGATATTCAATACCTTAAAGAGGAATTAATGGAACTTGTCAAAATTCGAAAAGAATTAGAAAAAAAGGAGCAATCCTTTCAAGAAGAAAAAACCCTTGCTATAAAAATGATTTTAGGCATATCCAATGCGGTTAATAATGAAAACAAAACCCATTCTGTTGGGTTACTAGATAAATATAAAGAAAAAATTGAAAATATAAATGAAGAATTAGATGAGATTGTCTATCAGTTAGAAACCATCCCCCAAGAGATTAGAGAATTAAATTTTAATCTATTAAAGGCTACAGTTTACTATGGTTATAAAGAGCTCAAAGACAAAGAAAAAAAATTGAAGGAAGTTAACGATGAGTTGGATAGTATGAGAGAGAGGATTAAAATATTGATCAATGAGAAATATGATTATGAAGAGCGAGTAAATTTAACCTATTCTTTCTTACATGGTCTATTGGGCAGTGAAGAAATTGAAAAGCTAGATGAGCAAATACTTGATTAAAGGAGGCTCCTTATGATTTTAGGTAATGGAGTAGATATAGTTAAAGTATCTAGAATTGAAAACTTGTTAAAGAACAAAAAAGATGGTTTTTTACACAAAGTTTTCACCCAGAATGAAATAGAGTATATTAAAAATACAGGCTGTAATCCCCAAACTATATCTGGAATTTTTGCTGCTAAAGAAGCCTTATCTAAATTATTGGGAACAGGGATAGGCAAAGTTAATTGGAAGGACATGGAGGTTTTTCATGATGAGAGAGGGAAGCCTTATGTAAAACTATACAATGAAGGGCTAAACATTTCTCAAAACCTAGGTATTGAGAATATTGAATTATCTATATCCCATGAAAAGGAATATGCCATAGCTTTTGTAATTGGGGAAGGTAAGTCTGAAAAAGTCGATGTAAAAGTTCCTGATGATATAAAGAATATTTTACCCATGAGGGAAAAGGACTCCCATAAAGGAACTTTTGGTAGGGTAGGTATAATAGCTGGCAGTAAAGGCATGGCTGGCGCTGCTTATTTAGCAACTATGGCAGCGCTCAGAAGTGGAAGTGGTTTGGTCTATGCCATAATACCAAATAGTTTAAATGAGATCCTTTCTATAAAACTAACGGAGGCAATAATTAAATGTGTAGAAGATGAAGATGCAGGTCATTTTAATTTATATTCCTTTGATGGGTTAAAGGAAATAATCGATGATATGGATGTATTAGCCCTTGGACCTGGCATAGGAGTAGATGAAATTAGGATTGAATTAGTCAACAAAATACTATCAACCTATGAAAAACCAATAGTGCTAGATGCAGATGGAATAAACTGTATATCCAAGGGAAATCCAGATATATTGTCAAATAGAAAAGCGGAAACAGTAATAACACCACATCCTGGTGAACTTTCGAGACTATTGAGGTTAGATATAGATACCATCCAAAAAAAACGTTTTGAATATTCTAAGATGATATCGAATAAATATAATGTAATAACAGTGCTAAAAGGTGCTAATACCCTAGTAACCAATCCAAAAGGAGATATATATATCAATTTTTCGGGTAATCCTGGAATGGCAACGGCAGGTAGTGGTGATTTGTTAACAGGAATCATAGCTAGCTTTATAGGTCAGGGAATAACTTCCTATGAAGCAGCAGTATTGGGGGTATATTGTCATGGGATAGCTGGGGATCTTGCAAAGATGGATAAAGGAGAATATGGAATGATTTCCAGGGACATATTGGATAATATACCTTATAGCATTAAAAGGTTGGAATGGTAGATATTTGATCATATCACTATCAACTTTGTAGAAAAATATTAGAAAAGCTTCTATCGAAGCGTTATTAAGGAAGCTTTTCTTGAAACTCATAACGGAAAGTTCTTTTTAATTATTATTTTATAAGTTAGAACTTTCCTATTCGTTATAAAAATATTCAAAAAAATTTTATTAAAAAGGAGGATTTTGTCCCTTATAGGTTGAATATATTAAGTGAAAGAGATAATATAAGGTTATAGATTTAATAATGGTAGGGGTGGTAGGATGTATACTTTAGATGAAGTAAGACCCGTCTGGGCGGAAATAAACTTAGATAATTTAGCTCATAATATGAGAGAAGTGAAGAAAAATACGAAAGAAGGTATTTTGATAGCAGCAGTTGTTAAGGCCAATGCTTATGGCCATGGCGCCATTAAATCGGCGGAGACTTTCTTAAATAATGGAGCCGATAGATTAGCAGTGGCAACTTTGTCGGAAGCCATTGAACTTAGAAAGGCAAATATAGATGCTCCTATTCTCATCTTAGGGTATACCCCGGAAAATCAATATTCTTTAGTAGTAAAACATAATGTAACCCAAACAATATACAATTATGAAAGTGCTAAATCTCTTTCGGAAGCTGCTACTACTTTGGATAAAACTAGTATTATCCATTTGAAAATCGATAGCGGAATGGGAAGGCTTGGTTTTTTACCTACAGATGAAGCTATTGAGGAGATAATTCAAATTTCTAACCTACCAAATATAAAAGTTGAAGGCATTTTTACCCACTTTGCAACAGCGGATGAAAAGGATAAGGCTTATACTAAAATCCAATACGAAAGGTTTTCAGAAATTGTTGAAAAACTTGAAGAAAGAGGGGTTTCCATTCCTATAAAACATGTGTCCAATAGTGCAGCTATAATAGATATTCCCGAGTATAATTTGAATATGGTTAGGGCAGGGATTATGATATATGGATTTTATCCTTCTAATGAAGTTGACAGGGATAGGATGGATTTAAAACCTGCAATGACTTTGAAGGCCAGGATTTCTAATATAAAAAGGGTTCCTAAAGATACTGGAATTAGTTACGGACAAATTTTTGTTACAGAAAAAGAGTCTAAAATTGCTACTATACCCATAGGTTATGCTGATGGCTTTACTAGATTATTAACCTCAAAGGCTGAAGCTTTTCTAAAGGGAAAAAGGGTACCAATAGTAGGCAAAATATGTATGGACCAGTGCATGTTAGATATAACGGATTTAGAGGATGTAAGTGTAGGAGATGAAGTAGTCTTATTTGGATATGGAGGAGAAGGATATCCTCATGTAGATGAAGTTGCAGAAAAGTTAAATACCATCAATTATGAAATAGTATGTATGGTAGGAAGGAGGGTTCCTAGAGTATATATTAAAAATGGAGAGATAGTAGATGTAATAGACTATCTATTGGATTAACCAAATTTTGAATAAATCTATATCTATATTGACACAATTAATGTAAAGAATATATAATTGATATATGTTATTTTGGCTGGGCTTATTTTTAGGTTTTAAGGGAAACATTTGCTTGGGGGTGCAAACTTAATGGCTGAAACTAAAAGGATTATGGTTAGTTTACCAAATAGTTTATTAGAAGAGGTGGACTTTATTGTCTCTATGGAAAAGAAAAATAGAAGTGAGTTTGTTAAGGAAGCTATGAAATTGTATATTCGTGAAAAGAGACGGCTGGAAGTTTCTCAAAAACTAAAGGATGGATATGTGGAAATGAGTAAAATTAATTTAGCTCTTGCTGAAATAGGTTTTGAACAGGATATGGTAGAACTAAATATATATGAAACAAAGCTTACTGGGTGTGAAAAAATGTGAACGTAAAAAGAGGAGATGTTTTTTATGCTGACTTGAGTCCAGTTGTTGGCTCTGAACAAGGAGGGGTAAGGCCTGTTCTTGTTATTCAAAACGATATAGGTAACAAGTATAGCCCTACTATCATTGTAGCGGCTATTACATCTCAAATCAATAAAGCAAAGCTGCCTACTCATGTAGAAATCAGTGCTCCAGAATATGGCCTACCTAAAGATTCTGTAGTCTTATTAGAACAGGTGAGAACCATCGATAAAAAAAGACTTAGGGAAAAGATAGGAAGATTCAATGATGAAATGATGGAAAAGGTAGATGATTGTTTAAAAATAAGTTTAGGATTAATAGATTTATAAAAATAAGCATTAATTAAATATGCTTATTTTTTTAATTTCTTTAAAAGGATAAGGAATTATAGTATAATCAAATGAAGAAGTGATAGTATTTTAAATAGAAAGTAGGTGTTTCAATTTGCCAAATAGAGAGGACATTACCTATGTATGTAAGTTAAGCAGTGAACTTACGGAAATAGAAAAAGAAGGATTCGTCGAAGTATTTAATATAGTTTTCCATACCAAGTATAATTTAGAATGGTTTAATTGGAAGTATATAGATAATATATACGGAGATTCATATATAGTTTTAGCTTATGATGGAGAAAATATAATAGGTATAAGAGTTTTCTGGAGAAATGATATAGAGGGGTATCTGTGCTATCAACCATGTGATACTGCAGTCTTAGAGAGCTATAGGGGGAAGGGCATATTTACAAAATCTAGTCTAATAGCTTTAGAAAAAACAAAAGGAGCTTTCATCTATAATTTTCCCAATGAAAATTCTTTACCTGGAAATCTAAAATTAGGCTGGGAAATAAATAAATTGTCCTATTTAAAATTCGTATTTAAAAAGAGTAAATTGAAAGACGAAACTCAATATATTGACGATGATTATCTAGTTTGGAGGTTTACAAAATCTCCAATTAAAAGATATCATTATTGTGAAAAAGATGGGGAGTCCTACTTATTATTTAATAGAGGTAAAAATATTTATTATGTTTTAGGCAGATTTAATAGTAAATATAATGATTGTTTTATTAAGGCGGGTTTTCCCATACTATTTACCTATACAACTAAAGAAACTTTAATTTATAAAATATTTAAGAATAGGGCAACCATAGTTTCTTTTAATAATGGAATTAAGAATTCAGATAAGATTTATATTCCTGAGTATAAGGCGGATTATTTTTAAAATAGGCTAAGGAGGAAAATTAGATGAGGAAGAATAAAGTTAAAAAAACCATATTGATTTTGGGACTATTATCTATTATTCTAGGCAGTAAGGTGGTTTTCTCAGAGCCAGGTTCAGAAAAAGATCCTTTAGTATCCTTAAGCTATTTAGAAAAGCGAATTGACCAGTTAAAATACTATATAGATGAAAAATTGTCTAATGGTGGAGAAAATAATAATTTATCTAATAGTTTTGAAGTAGTTGAAATATCAGCTGGCCAATCCATTATTGGGAAAGACGGGACTGAGATTATACTAAGAGGCGGAAGGGGTAATGGTCCTGGGAGAGCAAAAATAGTAGCTTTAGGAAAAGACGGGCTATCAGATTTAACTGTTGGAAAAGATTTAATAAGAGATGAAGAGGTGCCTCTAAACCATTTATTAATAGTTCCTAGAGATGATGGGAGAGGAGTTTATGCCATGAATGACTCTGTTTTTTTAGTTAAAGGAAGATATGAAATAAGATAATAAAACCTAGATAGAGGATGTGAGTTTATGTTTAAGAATTTGGTAAAAAAAATCCTTAAACACCCTTTAAAATTGATTAACAGTATATATACCTATTTTTATTATAAAAATAGTCCTAAAAGGAAAAGTATTGAAATAGATAGCATGATTGGTACAGGGGAGAAGGTCCTGGTTTTATCTCCCCATGTGGACGATGAAACCATTGGTTTAGGCGCCACTCTTCTGAAATATAAAAAGGCGGATAATGAAATGGCATTAGTATATTTAACCGATGGTGGTGGTAGCACAAGTGATTTAAGTAGGTCAGAATTGGTTAATAAAAGGAGAAAAGAGGGGGAGAGAGTAAAGGAAGTATACGGATTTGACAGTTTATATTTTTTAGATGAACTAGATGGACAATTAGATTCTTCTAATAGAAAATTAGTAGAAAAGATTATAGATATATTGGAAGAAGAAAAACCTGCAATTATATATACTCCCTTTTTAATAGATGGACATAGAGATCATGTAGAGACTACAAAAGCTCTTATAAAGGCTCTAGAAGTGTGGAATGAAAATTTTGACAAAGTTTATATGTATGAAGTGAACTGTCCAATAATCCCCTTATTGGTAAATAGTATAAGCATAATGGATGAGGACTTATATAATAAAAAAAGGGATAAATATAAGATTTTTACTTCCCAATGGGCAATGGGATTTGGAGTTTTTAGATTATTAGACAGGAGGAAAAGATGGATTGCAAAGGAAGGGTTTGGTGCAGAGATTTTTGTAAAAACAAATTTTAAATCTTTATTCTATATGGAAAAAACATTAGAAAAGGCAGACTTTAAACCAGAGTATTTTAGACAACTAAGCAGCGAATATAATCTGCTTTTATCCTTTACAACTAATAAGGCTCTAAAAGAAGAATATAGCCAGAAAATTAGTTCCATACTATCAAAAGAATTATCAAATAATAAAATTTTACAATATGAACAATAATTTGTGTTATAATATTGAGGGTTTAATTTTGCTTCTAAAAGGAAGGAGGAAGCTCTTAATTAGAGCTATTTTGTGATGAAGGTACTTCATTTAATTAGTGGCGGAGATACAGGCGGAGCCAAGACTCATATTATTTCATTGATGAGACAATTAAATAAATTAATAGATGCCAAGGTCATTTGCTTTATAGAGGATACATTTTATCAGGAGGCTGTAGGAGCAGGAATCAACATTGAAGTATTCCAGCAGAAGAAAAGGACAGATATGTCGGTTATAAGCAGGTTGATAACTGAAATAAATAGAGAAGGCTATGATATAATCCATTGCCATGGTGCTAGAGCTAACTTTATTGCCATGTTTTTGAAATATAGAATAAAAAAACCTATGATAACCACTATACATAGCG
The DNA here is from genome assembly GCF_000511955.1 of [Clostridium] ultunense DSM 10521. Lineage (GTDB taxonomy): Bacteria > Bacillota > Clostridia > Tissierellales > Tepidimicrobiaceae > Schnuerera > Schnuerera ultunensis. The sequence goes on from NZ_AZSU01000001.1 coordinate 164,357, forward strand.
ATTATAAACTAGATTTTAAGGATAACTTTTATAAAAGAATAGTCTATACTCCTATTAATTCCATAGCTTTAAAGAGATTTGATTACTATATAGCAATCTCAGATACTTTTAAAAAAATGTTGGTAGATAGAGGATTTAAAGAGGAAAAAATATTTACCGTTTATAATGGCATTGACCTAGAATCCAAAATCCATTATATTGGAAAGGAAGATTTTTTAAATAGGTATGATATTAATGGAGAAGATAAGATAATCGTTGGGATAATAGCTAGAATCGATCTGGTTAAAGATCATGAAACCTTTATTAAGGCTGCGTATAAAGTTCTTCAAAATAGAGAGGATATTATATTTTTAATTGCTGGGACGGGAAATGATGAAAAAAGGATTAAGTCCTTAGTAAAGGAAATGGATATTGAAAACCATGTCTATTTTTTAGGCTTTGTCGATGACCAATATTCATTTTTTAATGCTATAGATATAAATGTATTGACTTCTATTAGCGAAAGTTTTCCCTATGTAATTCTAGAAGGTTCAAGACTAAAAAAGATGACCATCAGTACTAATGTTGGTGGGATTAGTCGCTTGATTAAAGATGGTTATAATGGATATTTAATTGATGTTGGTGACAGTGATGCTTTAGCAGAGAAGTTAGACTATCTTATGGAAAATAAGGATATGATAAAAACTATGGGGGAAAATTTACTCAATAGCGTTGAAAAAAACTTTTCTTCTCGAAATATGGCAGAAGAACATTGTAAAATTTACGATAAAATCATTCAACATAGGAGGTAGAAAAATGAAAATAATAAATGAAAAAGGCAAATTGTTTGGAATTATAAATATAATAGATTTAGCTGTAGTACTTATAATTGCTTTATTAGTTGTTGGAGGGGTTAAACGAATGAAAAAAAGCCCCGTTGCAATTGCAGAGACCAAAAAGGCTTTGATAACTGTGGAAGTTTCCGAAGTAAGAAAGGCTACTGTAGATGGTATAATTATAGGAGATCCATTATACCATTATGACAAAGGCCAATTGCTTGGTGAAATAGTGGATAAAAAAGTAGAGCCTTATAAAGAACCTGTTGAGAGTGGAGATGGAAGATGGATATTAGCAGAAGTTCCTGAAAAATATGTGGTTAGAATGACAGTCGAAGCAGATGTAAAAGAAAATCCTGATGTAGTAATAGCTGGAGGAGAACAAATCCGAATAGGAGCCCAATTTAGACTAAAAAATAGAAATGTAGCAGTTATGAGCACGGTACTAGGAGTAGAAGTAGAATAAAGAACTAGGAGTGGTTCTATGTATAATAGTATAGTAGTTCAGTTTTTAGTAAATGTTTGGCAAGTTTTAGAGAAAGGTTATAAATATAGCCTTTTAAAGATGTTTAATGATAAATTAATAAAAGGATTTAAGTTTTTATCTAAAGGTTCCTTGACTATTAGCTTATTTACATCTAGTAGGAGTTTATTAGAAGAAAGTTTACTTTATAGGATATACTGTTGGATTTTAGATATAATTACCAGGAGCTTTAGGGAATTAAGAAAAGGCATAAAAAAAGTTAATCATGGAAGTTTAATATATACCACTGTTTATAATCTTTTTTATGATGAAGTTCAATTACAAGGCACTTTCTATATATTTTTTATGGCCTTTGGCATAGGTCTTATAGGGAACAATCTGGTTAGAGGATATTATTCTGGCCGTTCCTATTTAATTTCCATAGCTTTGATATTTATCTCCTTAATGGGAATGAAAATTAAAGATGATTATAAAAGTATTTTAGAAGAAAGTCATATTTTTAAATTCGTAAAAAGTATATTTACTATAGATGAGGGAGTGGATCAATGGTGGTAGAATCTATGAAGAAGAAAGAAGTAATTCTCCCAATAGGATTAGGTATAATATTTTCTATAATATACCATGGATTACCATTAAACTATTTTGCCATTACATTACTTGGGTTAATAGGAATTATATTGATATTATACGATATTAGGATTGGAATATATGCAGGAATTTTTATATTTCCTTTTATGCCAGATATATTAAATTTGTTATTTATGATTTTTATGGTAGGGGTATATCTATACAAGGCTTTGTTTAAGCAGTTAAATCCTTTAACCGAACAGCCAATAGATATGCCAATAATATTTTATGTAACTGTAATAATTATTTCAACTATTACATCCATTGATCCCTCTGGCAGCTTTAGAGATTTGGCTATCCATCTTACATCTATAGGATTCGTTTTTGTAATAGTAAATAATATAAATACTAAAAAAGACTTCAATATACTTATAGTTTTTTTGGTTATTTCAGCTACTCTAGTTGCAATATACGGTTTTTATCAATATAAAGTTGGAGTGGAAATAGAGGATAAATGGGTAGATGCAGTTAATAATCCAGATGTGAAAACTAGAATCTATTCCGTATTTGGTAATCCAAATATATTTGCAGAGTATTTGATAATGATAATTCCTATATCCTTATCATTATTTTGGTTTTCTAAAAAGGTCCATAAAAAAGCTATATTTTTAGTTACCAGTTTAATCCTTATATTAGCATTGGTACTTACTCTATCTAGAGGTGGTTGGGTTGGCTTTGCTTTTGGAATGTTCGTATTCGTATTATTAATTGAGAAAAGGCTACTTTTATCCATTATTCCTTTAGGCTTAGGTGCTATATACTTTTTACCTTCTTCTATTTTAAATAGGATACTAAGTATTTTTAATTTTGCTGATTCATCAAATGCTTATAGGATTAAAATGTGGAATATAACATTAGATATAATTAAGGATAATTGGCTTGTAGGTGTAGGTTTTGGACATCTTCCTTTTAAGGCAACCTTTGAAACTTATATAAGGACTATGCCTACTTACCATGCCCATAATACCTATCTAGAGACTATGGCTGAAATGGGAATATTAGGCTTTATAATCTTTATAATTTTTATATTTGTATTGTTTAAATATTCTATTAAGAAACTGGTAAAGGGGAAAGACAATTATATTAGGATTATGGCAACAGGTGTACTATCAGGATTGGCTGCTGTTCTAGCCCATGGAGCAGTGGAAAATGTATTATATATACCTAGAATAATTATTACTTTCTGGATATTAGTTAGTCTTATATTAGCGCTAATGAGAATTTCAGATAAACTTCCAGAAGTCAATTAAAAAGGAGAATACTTATGGGTACAAACAAAAGAATTCTTATTTCTGGATATTATGGTTTTGATAACAGTGGTGATGATGCCATATTAAAGGCCATAGTAAAGGATATAAAGGGGAAAAACAATTCCATAGAAATTACTGCTTTATCTAATAACCCTATTTTTACTGAAAAAGTATATGATATAAAGGCAGTAAATAGGTTTAGGATGAAGGATGTAATCAAAGCCATTAAGGAATGTGACCTATTTATTAGTGGAGGTGGGAGTCTTTTACAGGATGTAACTAGCACTCGTTCTTTATGGTATTATTTAACCTTGTTGAAATTGGCAAAAAAGTTTAATAAACCTACTATGGTATATGCAAATGGTATAGGGCCAATTAATAGAAAAACGAATCGAATTTTGACAAGAAAGACTTTAAATAGAGTAGATTTGATTACACTAAGAGATGAAGATTCAAAAAAATTTTTAAAAGATTTGGAAGTTGAAAATAGAAATATATTTGTAACAGCAGACCCTGTATTTACTTTAGAACCTAGTGATGACAGGATAATCCATGATATTTTAACTAAAGAAGGGGTTCCGGAAGAAAGACCTTTAGTAGGGGTTTCCGTTAGGAAATGGATTGATGAAGAAAACCTAATTCCTAATGTTGCTAAGGCTGTAGACTATATTATTCAAGAGTATAAGGCCGATGTAATTTTGATTCCTATGCATTATCCAGAAGATTTATCTATTAGCAATGAGATTTTAGAAAGGGTTACTAGTGAAAATTGTTATATCATCTCTAATAAATACAATGTAGAAGATATTATGGGTATAATAAAAAGATTAGAGATAATAGTGGCTATGAGGCTTCATTCTTTAATATATGCAGCTACCCAAAATGTGCCTATGGTAGGTATTGTATACGATCCTAAAATTGAGGGGTTTTTAAAATCTATAGATATGGGACATATGTGCCCGGCAGAAGATTTAAAATTTGACCAACTTATTTCCAATATTGAATATGTATGGGAAAATAGAGAAGATTTAAAAAACAGGTTAAAAGAGTTAGATACAAAGTTGAGAAAAGAAGCATTGAAGAATGTCCATATGGCGTTAGACCTTTTAAAAGAGTAGGTGGTATTTTGAAAAAAGTAAGTATCTTTGGTGTGAAAATAAATAATATAACTTTAGACGAAGCAACGGAAATTGTGGAAAAATTTTTAGGAGAAGATAGGTTAAGAACTATATATACACCTAATACGGAAATTGTAATGGCAGCTAAGGATGATGAAAATTTAAAAAAAATTATAAACGAAAGCGATTTGGTTATTCCGGATGGTATTGGGCTTATTTATGGCTCTAGGATCGGAAAAAAACCATTGAAGGAAAGGGTTACAGGTGTTGATCTTTCCATAAAACTACTGGAGATTGCTAATAAAAAAGGTTATAGATTATACTTATTGGGGGGCAAAGATGGAGTAGCTAAGAGAGCAGGAGAAAATATATTAAAAGAATATCCAAATATTAATATAGTAGGCTATCATCATGGGTATTTTAAAGGCAGCCACATTGGATATAAAGACCATGAAGAAGAACTAAATTTAATCGATAATATTAACGGAGCTAAACCAGATATTATATTTGTTGGATTAGGCTTTCCAAAACAGGAGATTTGGATAGCTGAAAATAAAAACAGACTCAATGGTAGAGTAATAATAGGAAATGGTGGTACAATGGATATATTATCTGGAGATTCTAAACGGGCTCCAGAAATTTTTCAAAGACTTGGATTAGAATGGCTATATAGGCTGATAAAGGAACCTTCACGTATTAAACGTCAAATTGTGTTGCCTAAATTTATATTTAATGTGTTATTTTCTAAAGATGTAATCCAATAAGGTAGGAGGATATTATGGAAAAGGAAAAATGGTATAAGATACTATTGTCCTTAGTAGGACTGGGTATAGGTGTATTCTTATTGGCAATTGGACTGACCTTCTTCTTAGAGCCAAATACCATTGCTCCCGGAGGAGTAACTGGATTTGCCATTGTATTTAAAAAGATTACAGATATACCCATTTATATAACAAATTTAGCTATAAATATACCCTTATTTATAATTGGTGTGATCATTTTAGGTAAGAATTTTGGATGGAAAACTTTATATGCAACAGCTTTATTATCCTTATTTTTGAAAATAGTTCCTACTCAAGCAGTTACTCCAGATTTACTACTATCCTCCATATTTGGTGGTTTGGTATCGGGAATAGGTTTAGGTATAGTTTTTAAATTTGGTGGAACTACTGGAGGCACGGATTTAGCTGGTTCCATACTTAATAAACTTTTTCCTTCCTTAAGCTTATCAACTTTTATGATGGCTATAGACGTTGTAGTAGTTGCCTTTGCAGGTATTGTAGATAAAAAGGTTGAAACTTCTCTTTATTCAGTAATATCTTTATTCATTACAGTTAAAGTTATAGATTTAATATTAGAAGGAATTGGATACCTAAAAGGATTTATTATTATAACAGATAAACCGGAAGAGATAAGTGAAAAAATCATGAAGGATTTAGATAGGGGAGTTACCCTGTTCAAAGGGAAAGGTATGTATACAAAAGAGGAGAAGGATGTGCTCCTCTGTGTAGTAAATAGATTCCAGTTTGCCAAGACTAAGGATATAGTCTATGATATTGATAAGGATGCCTTTATTATGGTTACTGAAATGTCTGAAGTGCTAGGAGAGGGTTTTGAAGAAATAAAAGGTTAATGGGAGGTATTTAAGTGGACAAATATAAGGATTTGGAAATCATAGCAAAGAATATGAGAATCAATATAATAAACATGCTAAAGGAAGCTAAATCAGGTCATCCTGGTGGCTCCTTATCGGCTTGTGAAATACTGGCAGCCCTTTATTTTAAGGAAATGAAAATAGACCCTAAAAATCCAGATTGGGTTGACAGAGATAGGTTTGTTCTATCTAAAGGCCATGCTGCCCCAGTACTTTATGCAGCTTTAGCAGAAAAAGGTTATTTTCCTAAAGAAGAGTTGATGGAATTGCGGAAGGTAGATTCTATGCTCCAAGGACATCCAGATATGAAAGGTACTCCTGGCGTAGATATGACTACTGGATCCTTAGGTCAGGGATTAGCAGCTGCTAACGGTATGGCCTTAGCTGGAAAGATGGACAAAAAGGATTATAGGGTATATACATTAATAGGTGATGGGGAGTCCCAAGAAGGAATTATTTGGGAGGCAGCTATGTTGGCAAGTCATTATCAATTAGATAATATTACTGTATTCTTAGACCATAATGGGTTACAAATTGATGGAACCAATCTAGAAGTTATGAATATTGAACCTATAGATGAAAAATTCAAATCCTTCGGATGGCATGTGATTAAAATAGATGGTCATTCCTTTGAAGAGATATTCAAAGCCTTAGATGAGGCGAAAAATATTAAGGGAAAACCATCAATTATTGTTGCGAAGACCATAAAGGGTAAAGGGGTATCATTTATGGAAGATCAAGTAGGTTGGCATGGTAAGGCACCAACAGAAGAAGAAGCTCTAAAAGCAATAGACGAACTAGGAGGTGGCATAAATGACTAATATGATAGCAACTAGGGATGCCTATGGTGAGGCTCTTAAGGAATTAGGTGGTATAAACAAAGATATTGTTGTATTAGATGCAGATTTATCTGGTTCAACAAAAACGGGAGTTTTCAAAAAAGCCTATCCAGAGAGATTTATTAATGTAGGGATAGCGGAGCAAAATTTAGTTGCCACAGCTGCCGGATTAGCAACTGCTGGTAAAATACCTTTTGCGAGTACTTTTGCAGTATTTGCATCGGGAAGAGCCTTTGAAATAATAAGGAATTCCGTATGTTATCCAAAACTAAATGTTAAGATAGCAGCCACTCATGCTGGACTATTCGTCGGGGAAGATGGAGCTACCCACCAAGCTCTTGAAGACTTAAGTATTATGAGAAGCCTTCCTAATATGGTGGTTTTAAATCCAGCCGATGCTATAGAAGCAAAACAATGTATATACAAAGCTGCAGAACATAATGGTCCTGTATATATTAGATTAGGAAGAAGTAAAGTACCTGTAATATTCGATGAAAATTATAAATTTGAAATAGGGAAGGGGATAGAACTAAGAGAAGGAAAGGATATAACTTTAATAGCCACCGGAACAATGGTTAAAAAAGCAATAGATGCAGCTGAAGAATTGGATAAGGAAGGCATTTCGGTTAGAGTAATAAATATTTCAACTATTAAACCAATTGATGAGGATATAATCATAAAAGCGGCAAAAGAGACTAAGGGAATAGTTACAGTAGAAGAACATAGTATAATTGGAGGATTAGGTAGTGCAGTGGCAGAAGTATTAGTTGAAAACAGGCCTACTTTTATGGAAAGAATAGGTACAATAGATACCTTTGGAGAGTCGGGAGATGGAAATTTCCTTCTAGAAAAATACGGATTAAATGTAAAAAACATAATTGAAAAGGCAAAAAACATATTGACAAAATAGGCGATTAAAGAATATAATATAGCACCAACATATTTTGGTGCTATTTTTTTAGTGAATACATAAACCCATAATTCCTAGAATAGGATATATAATAGAGGCCTATATGGGGAGGGATGGATTTGAAAAAAAGCTATATCGCCATTGGAATAATTATAATATTGATACTGGCAATCCTTTTTGCTCCAAAATTTTTAAGTAAGGGTGATAAGAAGGTGAAATACAAAGTATTAGAATCATCTGAAATTCCTGAAAAAATAAAGGAAATACTTCCTAAATACTTAACGGATGAAAGGGCTTTAACCTGTAGATTGAATGATGAAATATACGTACTAGTAACTAGAGGTGAAAAACAGACTGGCGGCTATACAGTAAATGTGGACAAAATAATAATGGAACAAAAGACCAAAGATGATTTTGACCTAACAGTCTATGCTAAATTTAAAGATCCAGATCCAAACGATATTGTAGCTCAAGGTTTTTCTTATCCTTTTGCAATAGTAAAAACAAATCTTAATAGGATGCCAGAAAGTATTAAATTGGAAGTAGAGTATGAGGAGTAGATGAGGAAACAAAACAACAAACTGTAAGATTCCTATTAGGCATCTTACAGTTTGTAGACAAAACACGGTTTTCTCTTTATGGAGGCTGTGTAAATAATTTTGTGTACTATTCTCATTCTTTAGATAATAATTGGATAAAAGATCCAAAGTAATAAAATGTAAAAATCGGTCGATTATTAATATTTCAAAGGGCAATTGATACAGTACATTACTCCTTATATTTGGTAATAATATACTATATCTTATCCAATAACAGGATAAGGCAATGCTGAGGAGCAACCTGAGCAGTTATTAGATTCTATACAGGAACGGATGGTTAACCAGACTGTCCGTTTGTTTTTGTCCGTTCCCTAGTAGAACTGAAGCGATAAACCTCAGGGGTTTGGGGATAGAGTCCCAAGTTATACCCCTTGATTTAGAATTTCTGCAAATAATATCTTTAACTTACTGCCTAGAACTTCTTTTTTACCACCCATATTTACACCTAGTACTACGTAAGCTCCTTTTACAACAACTTGTTTATCTTCACGTACTTTGTAATGAATAGCATCCATGAAAACAATTGAATAAGTATTTTCAAGAGGCCTATTTTGCCATTCTGTAACGATTGGGATAATTCTATTGGTGATGTTTGATACCATTTTATTCTAAAGCTTATGGACTACCTTTAGAAAAATAATAGCCAAGTCCACAGCAGTAAATAAATATGTAGTAGATTTAAAGACATTAATTATCTTTGCGGTAGTACCATTTAACCTTTTAAAGGGATTGATTACAAGTATATTGATAGTTTAATTATATAATAAATGTAAATAAAAATTATAGGGGTTTTTCCCCAGAGCTTTTTCTTGCCTATGATAAGAGTAAGTTCATGGATAGATAGGATATTACTATTTTTTCTTCCAGTTACTAGTATAACTATTCTTTCTATTATCTCTTTTATTCTAATGATAATAATATATTATACTGGATATAGGAGAGGATTAAAACGCCTAAGATAAATATAAAACAAATAAACAGGGGGTAATTAAATATGAAAGCAACACCATTATATATAAAAGATTATAAAGTAGAAATAAATCATGTGGATTTTAAGGGAGATTTAAAATTAAGTTCATTATTTACATACTGCCAAGATATTGCAGGTCTTCATGCAGAAAACCTTGGTATGGGAAGAGAAGTATTATATACACAGCATGGAGTCATATGGGTATTAGTTAGAGTAAGAGTAGATATTATTAAATATCCTAAATGGAAGGATATACTTACCTTAGAGACTTGGCCACAGGAACCTAGTAGAATGGGATTTGATAGAGATTTTTTAATAAAGGATAAAAAAGGAAATATATTAGCAAAGGCAGTTTCTACCTGGGTAGTAATTGATGTAGAATCTAGAAAATTGGTAAGAACTAAATCAGTTTACACAGGCTACCCTCTGGTAGTAGAAAAAAGGGCGATTGATTGCAAATTAGGAAATCTAAAATCTAGTGGAGAATTAGAAACAGCCTATGAAAGAACTGTTAGATATAGTGATATTGACGTCAATGAACACTTAAACAATGCAAAATATTTGGATTTTATAATGGATAGTTTTAGTTTTGAGGAACATAGAAGGTTTAATGTAAAGTCTGTTGAAATAAGTTATAGTAATGAAGCCTTGCTTGGGGAGACTATTAAGATTTATGAAGATAGGTCTAGAATTGATTCTAATATAATATATATGGAGGGAATTAGAGAAGGGAAAGATCTGGTTTTTAAAAGTCAAATAGAGATTGAGGAGAAATAATTATAGACATAGGGATACTATCATTTTTTAAAATTAATAGTATCCTGTGTCCGTCTGCTATCTAACTATATCTAAAATCTCTTTCCAATCTGAAACTATATATTTTGCACCATATTTAGATAATTCTTCACGATCTCTAAATCCCCATAGTACGCCGACACTTTCCATATGAGCATTTTTTGCTGTCAAAACATCTGTTTTTGAATCCCCTATAAATAATATTTCTTCTGGTTTAAGGTTCATGTTTTCAGCAATTTCCAATGCCGTAGTAGGATCAGGTTTGATTTGGATATTTTCCCTTTCACCATAAACATCTATAAAAGGTATCCCATCAAAGAATTTATAAATTAAATTTTTAGTATATTGATCTTTTTTATTAGAATTGACGGCCAATTTTATATTTTTTTCAGCTAGTAAATTCAATAACCCCTCAATTCCATCATATGGCCGGGTTTTATTAATGTATTTTTTGGAATAAATTTTAAAAAGCATTTCTAAGGCCTTATCAACTGTATCCCCGAAGAACTTCATTCATACTATCACTTATGTCTTCTATTGTATTTAACAAGGTACCATCTAAATCAAAAATAATTCCCTTATATTTACTCATATAAATATCTATCTCCTCATTTTGTATTGATTTTTAAAATAATATAGTCCAATTATATCATGTTTTAGTAGATTTATGTTATTGGAAATAATTATATAATCAGATACTTAAAAACATAGAATGGGCTATATCCATTGTTTGAAAACTTTGATATAATCAATTTATTAATCTACAATAAAAGGTGAAATTCCATGATAAATATCATACATATTTTTGGAGCATCTGGCAGTGGAATTACTACCCTTGCTAGGGCTATAGATGAAGCATTTGGATATACCCATCTTGATACAGATGATTATTTTGGGACTCCTACAGACCCACCATATATGACAAAGAGAACTCCCTATGAGCGGCAAGAATTATTAAAAGCTGATATCGCAAAAAATGAAAAATGTGTTATAAGTGGATCATTATGTGGTAGGAATGATAGCTGAGGTGATATTTTCATCCCTTTATTTGACCTTGTTATATTTATAGATACCCCAACTGATGTACGTATAAAACGTATAGAGAAGCGTGAATACCAGAAATGGGGCAATCGTATATTACTAGGTGGAGATATGTATGACAATCATACTGCATTCATTGAATGGGCGAAAACATATGACACTGAGGGAATTGGGCAGAGGAGTAGAACTTTATATATGTGGTGGATGGAGAAATTATTATGTCCTATTATTACTATTGATGGAACTCTATCAATTCCTCGTATCATAAGGCAGTTAGATAAGATTTTATATGAATAGGATTTGGAAGTACATGATTATGTAAAATATTATAGAATAAGGGGTGTTTGTGCAATGGGAGTTTTAAAATCATATCGTAATATGGGTGTTGGATTTACATTGTTAGCAAAGTGTATAAATGACATGCTTCAAAGGAATATAAATGAAGTTGTATTAGATGTTCATAGTGATAGATTGATGGGTATAGTGAAAAAAACGTGTAAATCTCATGGTATATTGTATGACATCGAGGAATGCTTTAATTATCTTCATAAATTTGAGGAGAGAAATAAATATGAGCAATTAATGTTGCCTGGATTAGATTAGCTGGGCTGCATTAGAGACTGATTTATAGTGCTGATGAGATTTCAATAATTATGGAAAAGATATAAAAAATATTATTTTAAAAAGGAATGGTGATAAAGATGCTAAGTTATTATGGGAGATTACCTTCAAAAGTATATGATATGGATAATCCTATAAGGCATATTAAATAAGGTGAGAAAAAATCTAATTAAGGTCCCACTAATTATAATTTTAATAATGTTTTTTATTTATTTTATTGGTGGTTATATACTTGAAAATTATTTCAATCTATTATTAAGGGGTCGGGTAGTTGAATTATTATTAGTTGTCTCAGCCTTATGTATCTTTGTTATAGAAATAGGAATTTTAATTAAGTTAAATGGAATTTTAGAAAAAGTATCTACTAAAAAGATATGGAAGGAAATTATTAAAATAGTATCTATTTGCCTATTTATACTAGCTAATCTTTATGCAGTCCTAATATGTATTTTTATTATTGGTGTAGGTTATGAGGAAATAGAAATACTTCCAGCTAATGTAAAATACATACAAAAAATTGACAATGATTTAAACTATGGGTTTTATCTTATAGATCGTGCAAGTCACCAATATTTATATGGATTTGTCAAATCTAAGGATAATGGAGTATCATGGGAAAAAATAATTAAGATTTCTAGAGAAAGATTATTTGTAATTACTGTGGTAATTAAAAATGGCATAATGATTATGTTAGAACCACTAAAAAATTATTTCCTCTCTTATTTGTGCATTAAAAGAGAGGAAATAATAATTTGTCTACATTATATTTGATTATAAAGGGGGGATATAGTATGGCATGGATAGAACGATTAAATAATGCGATAAATTATATTGAGGAGCATTTAGAAGACGAGGTTAATTATGAAGAAATTGCAAAAATTGCTTGCTGTTCAACATTTCATTTTCAGCGAATGTTTTCTTATATGGCAAATGTACCTCTTTCAGAATATATTCGCCGTAGACGTATGACAATGGCAGCCGTTGATTTACAAAATAGTAATGAAAAAGTCATTGATATTGCTTTGAAATATGGGTATAATTCTCCTACTGCATTTAATCGTGCTTTTCAAAGTATACATGGAATTACACCTTCAGAGGCAAGAATAGCAGGTACATTAATTAAAGCATTCCCTCCAATTAGTTTCAAAATAACAATTAGGGGAGATGTAGAGATGAATTACAAAATCAAACAGAAAGGTAGTTTTAGGATCATTGGAGTGTCACAAACTTTACACAAAGAAATTGATAAAAACTTTGTGGCTATCCCTCAGATGTGGCAGAAGGTATCAGAGGATGGAACAGTTGAAAAACTTGTTCCCATGATGAATTTGGAGCCTATGGGTGTACTTGGAGTTAGTGTATGTAATGAAGAAGAAGAGTGGAAATATTATATTGCAGTTGCAAGTAATAAACCTATTGACGAAGAGTTTGAGGAATATATAGTTTCTGAATCAACTTGGGCAATTTTTTATGGAGAAGGTGTTATGCCACATTCTATACAAGAACTTGAGAAGAGAATTATAACTGAATGGCTCCCTACATCAGGCTATGAATATGCAAATGCACCTGATATTGAAGTATACCTATCACCAGATCCACAAAATGCAAAGTTTGAAGTATGGATTCCCATCGTGAAAAAGGATAAGGAATAAATATAATAATGCGGAAAATCATAATTAGCTTAGAAAATTAGAAATACAATAAGACATTATAAAAGGTTATTAGAGAGGACTAATTAAAAATTAATCCTCTCTAAAATTATATCAAAAAGATTGAAATAGACTAAAAAATCAATTTCTACTTTTATCTATAGCATCTAAAAAAATGAAAGGATAGATAGGTTCTAAAGGTCTATTTTTACACTCATTCACTTTTTGAATATCCTAATTCTACCCCTAGTTCTGCTTCTAGTATCTCTTGTAACACATCTTTAAACATATCTCTAAGATATGAATGAAGATCATCTGCCGTTTTTAAATTTCCATCAGTAATCATATTTCTAAGTATTTCCTTAGACGGTTTTGCCATAAAAATTCTCCTTTCTGACCTAAATCTTATTTTGATTCTTGCCAGAAAAGAGAATTTTATTTTCCAAGAGCACAAATTATTTTATGCTACCTCCCGGCTCGATTTCTCTATTTATAGCTATTTTTCTAGGATATTTAGGTTTAATTTTTCTTTGAGGCCTTAAGACCTCAAGCTTTTAGCATAATCTATATACCTTTATTTGTTCATCACAAATACGATTGCCATCTTTATCAAAAGAGTAACCAGGAATTGGCCTACCACCTTTATTAATTTTTGCAACTTCATTTATATCTTCAATTTTAGTTATTTTTTAATATTGTAATAATATGTAGACCTGCTTAATCCAACAATTTTAAGGACAGTAACTACAGTATAGCCTAAATCGATCCATTTCTTTGCAATAACGCTTTTCTTCTATTGTGGGTTCGTTTTTTAAAAAAAGGTCTTTAAGAATGGCAATTTCTAAATCCTTTTCGCACATTAATTTTTATTTTACTAAATTAGTGTGCGATTGTCCAAATAGGTTAGAGGCTTAATAGTTTTGGTGTCCTATCAGTAAATAAAAATTCATGAAATTTCATTTAATTTAAATATTTCATAAAGCCTAGCTACTTTTCGTAAACAAAATCAAATTCAATAATATACTAAATATATAATCCTGTTATATAGATAATTATAATATATAATATTTTAAACTGGGTATATATAAATAAGATGGATGGGGGTGAATTTGGTGGAAAAATATATAGTTCCTCTGGAAAAGCTTAACAAAAAATGTGATCCTGAGCTTTTTGAGCATAGTACTACCGAAGATTTGCCTGCCTCTAGAGAGTTAATAGGCCAGGATAGGGCTATGGAAGCTTTGAAATATGGGCTTTCAATACGGAGAAAAGGGTATAATATCTATGTTTCTGGGTTGACGGGAACAGGTAGAAATAGTTATTCCTATTTGGTAGCTAAAGAGTTTGCTGATAAAAGGAAAGCCCCAAAAGATTGGTGTTATGTATTCAATTTTAAAAGGCCTAAATTTCCAAAAGCAATAGGTATGGATGGTGGACAAGGGAAAATATTTAAAAAGGATGTGGAAAAGGTTATAAAGGATATAGGAATAGAAATTCCCAAAACTTTAACCTCAAAGGAATATGAGAACAATAAAAACTTAATATATACTACCCATCAAAATAAGGCACAAAAAATATTGAATGAATTGAATGATTTAGCTAAACAATATAATTTTGTATTTAGGCAGACTGAAAGAGGCATATTGAGTATACCATTAAAGGAAAGCAAGCCTATGACCGATGAGGAATTAGATAATCTATCTCAGGAAGAAATAGAAGAGCTAATGAAAACCTCTAATGAATTAAATCAAAAAGCTTTTGATTATGTGAAAAGAGTAAAAGATGTTGAAAAAGACTTAATAAAGGAAATCAAAAATTTAAAGGAGGAAAATGTTCTTCAAGTATTAAACAACTATATTGATACCCTTATAGAAAGATATGAAGATAATGATAGGATATGTGAATATTTGAATGATATGAAGGCTGATATAGTAAAAAATTATGATATGTTCATGAAGGAAGACGAAAAGAACTATTTAGAGGGCATTCTTTTGCCAAGAGATAGAAAAGAAGATTTTATGAAAAGGTACCAAGTCAATCTTTTTATGGATAACAATGGGAAATCCAATGCCCCGGTTATTAGGGAGATGAATCCAACCTATTATAATCTATTTGGTAAGATCGAATACGTTAATGAATTTGGTGCACTGAAAACAGATCATATGAAGATTAGACCCGGATCCTTACATGAAGCAAATGGTGGATATATTATATTACAGGCAAGGGATATATTGCAGAGCAGCCATGCTTGGGAGGGCTTAAAAAGGGCTATAACTACAGAAGAAATAAGGATAGAAAATATTACAGGATTAAATGTAATATCGGAAACTTTACGGCCTGAACCTATTCCTTTAGATATTAAAGTAATAATTATAGGAGATTATTTTCTATATCAACTATTATATAATTATGATGATGATTTTAGAAAATTGTTCAAAATAAGGGCAGATTTCGATATAGAAATGGATAAAACTGAAGACAATATTAGAAAGATAGGTTCCTTTGTAGCTTATCAATGTAAAGAAGAAGGTTTAAAACCCTTCGATAAAGGAGCCTTAGCAGCTATTATAGAGCATAGTAGTCGTATAGCAGAAAATCAAAATAAATTGACTGCAAAGTTTAATGAATTGGTAGAGATAATATATGAAGCAGATTTATGGGCAGATATGGAAAACAGGCAAGTGGTTACCAGAGAAGATATAGATATGGCAATCTACAAGAAAAACTATAGAAATAACACCTATGAAGAGAAACTTGCGGAATTGATAGAAAAAGACGTAATAATGATAGAGACAGAGGGAGAAAAGATTGGGGAAATCAATGGTTTATCCGTTATAGACTTAGGCCAATATATATTTGGAAGGCCTAGCAAAATAACTGTAAATACCTTTGTAGGAAAAGAGGGGATAATCAATATAGAAAGGGAAGTAGAACAATCCGGTAGTATCTATGACAAAGGAGTCCTTATATTAGGAGGCTATTTGGGAGAAAAATTTGCTAAAGATTTTCCTCTTTCATTAACAGCTAGTATTACCTTTGAACAATCCTATAGTGGAATAGATGGGGACAGTGCTTCTAGTACCGAATTATACGCTCTATTATCCAGTTTAGCTGGTAAACCAATTAAACAGTCCATTGCAGTCACGGGTTCTGTCAATCAAAAAGGTATGATTCAACCTATAGGCGGAGTAAATGAAAAGATCGAAGGATTTTATAAGATCTGCAAGCTAAAAGGATTGACAGGAAATGAAGGAGTAATTATACCTTATCAAAACATTGAAAATCTAATGCTAGAAGATGAAGTGATAGAGGCTGTAAAATCAGGGAAATTCAAAATATATAGAGTAAAAACCATAGATGAAGGTATAGAGATATTAACTGGAATAAAAGCGGGAAAATTAGATGAAAAAGGCCAATATGAAAAGGGAGCTATTAACTATCTTGTACAAAAGAAATTAAAATATTATTCTGATATAAGCAAGGAATATGAGTAAAACCTTTCTAAAAATAGAAAGGTTTTACTTCTGTAGCGTGTAAAGCATGATAGAATATAATATGTAAATAAGTAAATAGGTTTAGTTAGGAAAGGGGGCGTTATTAATAGAAAAAAAACTTAGCTACATTAGATTTTTTATTCTACTTATCATTTCATTTATGATATGGAAGATAATAGATAGCCCTAATTTTATTGGGACAATAAAAAATATTATGAAACCTTTTTTATGGGCGTTAGTAATAGCTTTCTTTTTAAACACTCTATTAAGTGCTTTAGAAAGAGATTTCAAATTAAAAAGATGGATTAACATTTTAATAGTATATCTAATTTTTTATGGAACAATTATATTATTTATTACCATAATCACACCTAAGATAATAGACAATATAAAGAATATAATTAGAGAACTTCCCTATTATGCAAACAAAACCCAGAAATGGCTTTCCAAAACACCAGGTTTGTTGATGGGAATGGATAAATACGGGATATTCGATTATATAGAATTAGCTGTTGATGATTTCTTTGCTCGACTGGGAAGTAGTATGAGCTCTATAGTCAATAAAACTGTAACTCAGGTCATATCTATAACCTCCTTTTTAGTAAATTTTGTTCTAGGCTCTATTATTTCCATATATATGCTAAAGGATAAGGAGTATTTTGTAAAAAACTTGAAAAGATTAACCTATGCTATTTTTCCAGTAAATAAAGCGGAATCTATTATAGAATTTTTTAAGGAAATAAAGGAAGCTTTCTCAAAATTTTTCGTTGGAAAATTGTTAGATTCTTTGATTATTGGAATTCTATGTTTCATAGGGTGTTTAATAATGGGGGTACGGTATGCCCTTTTAATTAGTTTAATTGTTGGGGTGACCAATATGATACCTTATTTTGGTCCCTTTATTGGAATGATACCTGCTGCAGTAATTACTGTTTTTTATAGCCCTTTTAAGGCTTTATGGGTTGTAATATTTATATTTTTATTACAGCAGTTTGATGGATTGTATCTAGGTCCTAAGATATTAGGAATACAAGTAGGCTTAAAACCATTTTGGATCATACTTTCAATCCTTATAGGTGGAGGTTTTTTTGGAATATGGGGTATGCTATTTGCAGTGCCAATAGCAGCTGTAATAAAGACGACTTTAGGCAAATATATAGTCAAGCAACATAAGCAGAAAGGAATATCTTTGGATAAATAATAGGGGCAGACCTATGTATCTGCCCTATTCTGTCGCATAATTATCAAAGTAACCCTGTATAAGTACTATAGGAGTTCCTTTATCTCCACTACCACTAGTTAAATCACATAAACTTCCTAATAAATCAGTTAATCTTCTAGGAGTTGTACCTAAAGATTCTTTGTGGGCCTTTAGGTCTACATCTTTACCGTTTATCTTTTCTTTAATGGCTTCCACTGCTTCTTCTCCCTCTAAGTTTCTTAACTCCGTATCTGCCAGATATTTTAATTTTATTTCATTAGGAGTTCCTTCTAGGCCAGATGTATATCCTGGGGATACTATTGGGTCTGCCAGTTCCCAAATCCTCCCTACAGGATCTTTAAAGGCACCGTCTCCATATACCATTACTTCCACTAATTTTCCCGTTTTTTCCCTGATTCTATTTTGGATTTCATCAACATAGTATTTACTATCTCTTGGAAATAGCTTAATTTGAGTTTCTGTAGCTAAATTAGAGCCTAAGAGACCATATTCAGGGTTATACCCATCACTATTTATAGGTTTTGTTAATAAATCATCTAGCCCAATTATTTTATTTGCCCCTGCTTCTTTTAAAATTTGTTTAGTTCTCTTTCTATCATGAACATTAGCAACCAAAATATCCTTAGTATAGCTTAAAATTGTAGTAGGATCATTGGATAGGTATATTTCTACATCGTTATTAACGGTTAAATCCCTATATAATTGTACATAATCTATTCCCGTAAATGGATGAGTAACCTCATTCCCAAATAGTTTTCTATACTCATATTCACTTAAAGTATCAGTATATGGATTTATTTTAAGTTGATACATCTTATCTATATCCATCAATCTATTGCCTACTTCATCTGAGGGATAGTTGAGCAATAGATATATTTTCTTGCCCGTTAAAGCTATACCTTTTAGAATAATGGAAAATCTATTTCTGCTAAGTATAGGGAAGACGATTCCTACTTCTTCTGGGAATTTATTATTAATATCTTGGGCAATATCTTCAGCTGTAGCATAGTTTCCTTGTGCTCTTGCAACTAGCGATTCTGTAATTCCAATTATATCCCTATTATTAAGATTAAAGCCCTCATATTCTGATGCTTTTAACACGGAATCTACAACAATTTCTATTAAATCGTCCCCTTCCTTAACTATAGGAGCTCTTATGCCTCTTACTGTAGTACCCACAGTTCTAATCATTCAAATTCCTCCTAAAAATATAATTTGCACCACCAATATATATTATAACATTTTTTACATGATTAATAGAAACTATTAGTACTTTTCTCCAGCACAATTTATTATTCTCTTCTCGGTGATAATACAGTCTACGGGTATATCATAAATATCAGTAGGTACCTTTGGAGCAATTTGCATTTCGTAACATAGACCTACTTTAAATATTTGTCTATTATTACTAAAGAATCTATCGTAATAACCTCCTCCATAGCCTACTCGATAACCAGTAGGGGTAAAAATAAGGCCAGGAACCAATACCATATCAATTAGTTCTGGAGAAACCTCCCTAATATATTCCTTTTTAGGGGTTAAAATATTATAGTAACCCATTTCTAGCTCTTCATCAAAATTTTTTATTTCAGAAACTAACAGTTGTCTACCATTAGGGATAGTAATTGGAACTCCTACTCTTTTTCCTAAGGTAATGGATTTTTTGATTATATCATGGGTATTGACCTCATCTTTAAAGCTAATAAAAGAAAAAATAAAATTAGATTTTTTATATTCTACTAAATTAAATAATCTATCCCGAATAGCTTTAGATTTTTTTATTACTTCTTCATGAGAAAGTTCAGCCCTTTTTTTTGAGCATTTCTTCTCTTAATACTTTTTTATCCAAAATTACCACCCTTTACTGTTTATTTATTGTTCAGCTTATATTATAATATATAATTAAAGTGAAAATGTAAAATACGATTAAATATTTTAAAAATAAAGATTTATAGATTTTAAATAGAATCCTATATTAATTATGTTATAATCATATTATAAGTTATGAAAGATTCCTAATACATAGAGGTGAAAATTTTTGATCAGATTCATTAATATAAGTAAAGAGTATAAAAATGGAGTTAAGGCGCTATCCAATATAAATTTATTTATATCAAAAGGAGAATTTGTATTTCTAGTTGGACCTAGTGGGGCAGGAAAATCTACTTTAATTAAATTAATATTAAAAGAAGAAAACCCTACAGAAGGGAAAATATATTTAAATGATATGGATATTACTAAAGTCAAAAATAGAAAAATTCCCTATATTCGAAGGAATGTAGGGGTAGTTTTTCAAGATTTTAGACTATTACCAAATAAGACCGTATATGAAAATGTAGCTTTTGCCATGGAGATCATTGGAGCTCATCCAAGGGAAATAAGAAGAAATGTTCCAATGGTTTTAAGTATGGTAGACTTAAGTAAGAAGGCCCATTGCTATCCAGATGAACTTTCTGGAGGAGAACACCAGCGTGTAGCTATTTCAAGAGCTATAGTCAATAGTCCACCTATATTAATAGCGGATGAGCCTACGGGAAATCTAGATCCTGATACTGCTTGGGAGATAATGAAAGTACTTAGAGATATTAATAAACGTGGAACTACTGTGCTGATGGCAACTCATGCCAAGGATATAGTGGATATAATGAAAAAAAGAGTTATTGCCATTGAAAGGGGCAGGATAGTAAGAGACGAAGAGAAGGGTGTGTATGAGCATGAGCTTTCGAATCCTTAAAAATATTATTAAACAAGGCTTTCAAGGAATGTGGAGAAATAGGGGAATGGGGCTGGCTTCCGTAGGTTCTATTACTGCCGTATTAGTAATACTTGGCCTTGTTTTAATTATGATATTGAGTATAAATAATGTAGTAATAGATACAAAGAATAAGTTTGACGAAGTTCAAATTTTTTTAGAAGATGAAATTTCCAATGAGCAATTGAATAGGGTCGAAAATGAAGCTAAAAATACTAAGGGTGTTCTATCCGTAATATTTCAATCCAAGGAACAAGCTTTAGAGATTATGAAAGAGGAATGGGAAGAGGATGCTTATCTTCTAGAAGGATTGGAATCCAATCCATTACCAAATACTATAATAGTCCAATTAGAGGATATTGAATATGCTGATTCAGTAGTGGACAAGGTAAAAGACCTTCAGGGGATAGAAGAGATTAAATATAATAAGGATATTATAGAAAAGTTAGTATTATTTGCTAATTACGTAAGAGGTGGAGGATTGGTCATAGTAGCTATACTAGTATTCGTTTCAGTCTTTATTATATCCAATACCATAAAGATTACTGTAACTGCTAGAAGAAGGGAAATAGATATTATGAAATACGTAGGGGCTACCAATGGATATATTAGAGGACCTTTTATTATTGAGGGACTGCTCTTTGGTCTTATTGGAGCTATTATATCTATTTTAATTGTTAACTATGGTTATGGGTATTTCTTTAATAGGGTAAGCGATAAACTATATGTGTTATTTACCGTATACTTAGTACCACCTACTGCATTGATAAAGGATGTTTCCATTATGTTTATTTCAATAGGGGCAGGAATAGGTGCTTTAGGAAGTCTTGTTTCTTTGAAGAGATTTTTAAATGCATAAAAGGGAGGTAGAAACTTTGGGACAGAGAAAAAAAGCTATATATTTTATATTAGCTTTAATATTACTTTTTAATTATGCTCTAGTCTTTGCAGACAATAGCCTAGAAGATTTAAAAAACAAAAAGAAAGATGCTCTCCAACAATTAGATGAGACAAAGAAAGAGAAAAAAAATATTGAGAAGCAAACCAAAGACGTTAGTATTCAAATCGAAGAATTGGACAAGCAAATGGAGCGGGCAGCCATTGAGCTAGGAGAAGTAGAAAAAGAATTAGATAAATTAAATAAAGATATAGATAAAACATTGAAGGAATTAGAGGAAGCAGAAGAAAAAATCGCTAGTAAAGAAGACACCTTTAATTCAAGATTAAGGGTAATGTATAAAAATGGCAATGTAGGTTATATAGAAGTATTATTAGCTGCAGCAGATATAGGGGATTTTTTAACCAGAAAAGACATGATTCAATCTATTGTTAATCATGATGTAGAATTGATTAAATACATGAAGGAACAAAGGGATATTATTAACAATAAAAAGACGGAATTACAGGCTCAAAGGGCTTCTGTGGAGGTAACTAAATCTAAATTACAGGATAGGAAAAAAGAATTAGCTAGCGCTACTAGAGCTAAGGAATTGTTAATGACAGAATTGGTGAAAAACAAAAAAGAGTTAGAAAAACAAGAAGATGAGCTAATTAAGTTAGCTAAGGATATAGAATCTGAAATAGTTAAATTACAG
Organism: [Clostridium] ultunense DSM 10521; assembly: GCF_000511955.1. Taxonomy (GTDB): domain Bacteria; phylum Bacillota; class Clostridia; order Tissierellales; family Tepidimicrobiaceae; genus Schnuerera; species Schnuerera ultunensis. The sequence continues at coordinate 186,792 of NZ_AZSU01000001.1, forward strand.
CGAGTAGACGGACCTTATTCTGGTGGGGTTATGTCTTGGCCTGTTCCCGGGCATACTAGGATAAGTTCCCCTTATGGTTATCGAATTCATCCAGTATTTAAGACTAAAAAATTACATACGGGAATTGATATTCCTGCATCTACTGGAACTAAAGTTATAGCAGCAACAGATGGAATAGTCATATATTCTGGTACTTTAGGGGGATATGGTAAGACTATAATGATAGATCACGGCGGAGGAATTGTTACTTTATATGGGCACAATTCTTCATTAGTGGTTAGCGAGGGTACTAAAGTAAAAAAAGGAGATACCATAGCAAAAATAGGTAGTACGGGTATTTCAACTGGACCTCATTGTCATTTTGAGGTTAGAAAGAACGGCGCCTATGTAGATCCTATACCATGGCTGAAGGGGAATTAATCCCCTTTTTTTATTCTCTATTTTTTCCCATTGTGGTATAATGTTTAGGTAGGCTTAATACAATAGAATACATAATCCATAATATCGAGGTGAACAATATGTCTAAAAAAAGAGTAATAACTTTGATGGTAGTAATAATACTTTTGACAAATATTATTACATTTGGTGCAACCAATTTAATGACTATAAAATATAAAGATAAAGTTATATTACCAGCTAAAGAATATGAACAGCTTAAATCTTCATACAAAAAATATTCTAAGGCTATGGGATTGGAAGATTATATTAGAGACAACTTTTTAAAGGATGTAGATGAAGAGCAATTAATGGAAGGACAACTAAAGGGATTGTTTCAAGCTCTAGAGGATCCCTATTCAGTATATATGACTGAAGATGAGTTTAAAAGTTTTACAGAACATACTCAAGGAATATATGGAGGTATAGGTGTAATAGTCACTCCTGGAGATGATAATTTAATAACTGTAGTTTCACCTATTGAAGGTACTCCTGGTGAAAGGGCTGGCCTTAGAACTGGGGATAAGATTATAAAAGTAAATGGAGAAGAATTTACAGCAGATAATATGGATAAAGCTGTAAAACTAATGAAAGGAGAGCCTAAAACAACAGTCAGTATAACTATTTTAAGAAAAGATAAAGATGGAAAGAATAATTATATAGACTTAGATATTGTCCGAGAGGAGATTAGACTGATAACAGTTAAATCCAATATCATAGAAGATAATATAGGCTACATTAAAATAACTTCTTTTGATGAGTTGACTTATGAGGATTTTATGAAGGAATTAAATAGTTTAATGAAAAATAACATATCTGGAATTATTTTAGACCTGCGAAATAATCCGGGTGGATTGCTAAATGTATGTGTAGATATAGCAGATGAACTATTGGGTGAAGGAACAATAGTTTATACAGAAACACGACATGGAGAAAGAGCCTATGAAAAATCCAATAAAAAACATATAGATATCCCCTTGGTGGTATTAGTAAACGAGGGTAGTGCAAGTGCCTCTGAAATACTAGCTGGTGCTATTAAAGACCATAATAAGGGAATATTAATAGGCAATAAGACCTTTGGTAAAGGGGTAGTCCAAAGAATTAGAGAACTATCTGATGGTTCAGGTTTCAAACTAACGGTATCTGAATATTTTACACCAAATGGAACTAATATTCATGGTATAGGTATAGAACCTGATATTACGGTAGATTTACCAGAAGAGGTACAGGAAATAGGAATAGAGAACCTAGAACAGGATATACAATTAAAAACTGCTATAGAAAAGATAAAGGATATAATTAGATAAAGTAGCAGATCATGCAAAGGAGAGCTAAGGATGTATCCTATTTTTCAAATTGTATATTATTCCATATACAATATATTATCCATTTTAAAATCTCCTTTTTTTTGGATTGTAGTTGGGATCATTTATCTCCAATATAGAAAAATAGGAGAAATGGAGAAGGGGATTTTAGGAGAATACCAAAAATCTCCTATCTATAATGTGTTCATATCCACGTTATATGGGCTAATGGGTGGAATTCTAGGTAGTATTATATTTATTACTTTTGGCATTTCCATAAATCCTAAGGATTTCTACTTTATTTTACCATTAGCTTTACTGTTGTCTATGGTTCATCCTAGATTTATGTGTTTTTCTTATGCTGGGGGAATAGTTTCCTTAGTAAGTCTTATTTTAGGATGGCCAAGTATAAATGTATCAGAAATTATGTTTGTAATAGGTGTACTTCATCTGGTGGAAAGCTTTTTAATCCTAGTAGACGGAAGGAATAATAAGATACCAATATTTATGGAAAAGCAGAGGGAGATAATCGGTGGATTTACCATGAACCGATTTTGGCCAGTTCCATTTTCTATATTTGTCAACAATGGCTATGTATACCCTATTACCATAATGGCCATACTAGGCTATGGTGATTTTGCTTTAGCTAATTTCCCAGAGAAGAAATCCAGAGAAACAGCCAGTGCCCTGTCTTTATTCAGTATCATTTTGTTAATTTTATCAAGGTTGTCAATAGAAAACCATTTTTACAAATATGTAGCAGCTATATTTGCACCTTTGGCCCATGAAGTAATTATTGCGATAGGTAGAAGAAAAGAAGAAAAAGGAGATTATCTTTTTACGCCTGTAGAACATGGATTAAGGGTATTGGATACTTTACCCAATAGTGTTGGGGGGAAAATAGGTTTAAATCCGGGAGATATAATATTGAGCATAAATGGACATAGGGTATATTCTAGGGAAGATATTGAAGACATACTCTTTTTTAGGCCTAAGTTTATTTGGCTAGATGTATTCGATATAAAAAAGGGAATGGTAACTAAGGAATATAAAAACTATCAGGTGGGGATAAATAATTTAGGAATAGTAGTAGTTTCCAATATACCCGACCAAATTTTTATAGTAGAAGAATCAAAAGCACCTGTAGTAAGGTTGATTAATAGGTTTAAAAATAAAAAATCTAAATTTAAAAATTAAAATGAACCCTAGGGTTCATTTAATTTTTAATGTTTGCTATATCCAATTTTTTTAAGTCTATAGAATAGATAATGTTTAAATTACCTTCTTTATGGGGAGGACATAGGTTAACATATCCCCTCTCCTTGCTTGAATCGTAAAATACTTTGTCACTATTTATTTTAGCAATAGATGTTAAAGCTTCTTCTTTAATATTAAATTTGTTGATGGTATAATCACTGTTGTGAGTATTTTTTTCTATAACAATTATATTATCCTTATCTAATCTAAAATAGTTTGCTATATCCTGGCCTAATTTATTTTCAAAGGTATTTTTTTCAATATTATATACACGGAGCATATTCTTATTTTCTTCTTCGACATTTTCCAAATATATAATATTATGATTATCTGAAAAGTTTACTTTAAAACCTTCACCTATTTTTTTGACTTCAGCTTCATCTTCATAAAAATAGATATTTTTGTTTATAGAATCCTGTTGAGACTCAGTAAATACCAAACTGTTATCTAATATATCAAAGGATTCAATATTTTTATCTATTTCAAACACAACATTGGATTTGTTTTCCCTTAAATCATAGGCTAAAAAGGTAGATAGACCATCTTTTAAATCCATAAAATAAAGTATATTATCGTTTTTCCATTTCATATACTTTGGATTTAAAAAAGTATTTGGAGTTATTTTATAAGCGGTTTTTTCTTTTTTTGATATAATATAAAGATCGCTTTTATTCTCATCTACTTCAATTATGGAAATACATTCACCATTAGGACTGAAGGCAGCCGATTGAATTTTATCTTTTGAAGTATATAATTTTCCACGCTGTCCATTAGTAATATTGTAAGTCCATAAAGTTTCATATTCAATATTATTTTCTACATGGTCTTGCTTATAAAGTAAATAACTATTGGGTATATAATCTAATAGGTATCCATCATCAATATAGGTAGAAATAGCATCTTTTACTGAGTCCAATATTTCTCCAGTTAAGGCATCTACTTTCACATTTAAATTGATTAATGGAGATCTTGCATTCCCCTTATCGAATATATTGGTGAAGGAAATATGCCAAACTATTTGTTCTTTTAATTTAGTTAATTTTACATCTGGTATGGAACTAGGTTCAATTTTAAAATGAGTATAGATTTTATCCAATATTTGGTCTTTATTAAACTTTAAAGGAATTGGCTCAAAATTCTGGTTTACAATATTGAACTTAAGGTCTTCAATATTTTCATCAATTGGCTCTTGAATTTCCAGTAGAACTTGGGGTACTGCCAACTGGATTTCACCTTGTTCTAATAATCTATCTATATATATATTTATGGTGCTACCAGATTTAGTGATTTTATCAACCTTTATACCAGAGCTTTCTATTAACCCAATATTTGCTAATAGTTTTAAATTCTTAGTCTTCTTAAGTACTTCTACATTTGATTCTGTAGATTGGAAACCTTTAGATAAGGCGATTTTTTCAATTTTATAGCTTAGAGGTTTTTCCTCCATGTTTTTTTCCATTGCTGGAAGCGGGTTTTCTCCATTATAGCTACAACCAATGATTATAAGGGTCAGTGCTAATATAATTAAATTGAACAATATTTTTCTCATAATTAGCTCCTCCTTCCTTAATAGTTTATAATATTAATAGTAATTGTTCAATATTATTTTATTTTTATTAAAAAGATTTTGACTTTAATTATAAATGTAATATAATAAAATAATAGGAACGAACAAGCGTTCAATTCGAGGTGAATATATGTATAAATTTAAAATTCAATCCAATTTTAAGCCTACTGGTGATCAGCCAGAGGCTATAGATAAATTGTCTAATGGCATATTGAACAATTTGAAACATCAAACCCTATTAGGTGTAACGGGTTCGGGAAAAACCTTTACTATGGCTAATCTAATCGAGAAGGTACAGAAACCTACTCTAGTTATAGCTCATAATAAAACTTTAGCTTATCAATTAGCTAGTGAATTTAAAGAGTTTTTCCCCAATAATGCAGTAGAATACTTTGTATCTTATTATGATTATTACCAACCTGAGGCATATGTACCCCAAACGGACACTTATATTGAAAAAGATGCTTCAATAAACGATGAAATAGATAAATTAAGGCACTCGGCTACTGCTGCTTTATTTGAAAGAAGGGATGTAATTATAGTGGCTAGTGTATCCTGTATATATGGGCTGGGAGACCCTATTGATTATGAAAATTTAGTAGTCTCCTTAAGGCCAGGTATGATTAAGGATAGGGATGAAATAATGCGGAAACTAATTGATATCCAATATATGCGTAACGATGTAAATTTCATTAGAGGGACCTTTAGGGTTAGGGGAGATGTACTGGAGATATTCCCAGCTTCTTCTAGTGAAAATACCATTAGAGTGGAATTCTTTGGAGATGAAATTGATAGAATAGTGGAAGTCAATCATCTAACTGGCGAGATTATCGGGGCTAGAAAACATATTTCCATTTTTCCAGCCTCCCATTATGCCACATCTAAAGACAAGATAGATAGGGCTATTATTAGTATAGAAGAAGAACTGGAAGAAAGGTTAAAGAAATTAAGATCTCAAAACAAATTATTGGAAGCCCAAAGGTTGGAACAGAGAACCAGATATGATATTGAAATGTTAAGAGAAATGGGATTTTGCCAAGGTATAGAAAACTATTCAAGACATTTAAGTGGGAGAGCACCAGGAAGTAAACCCTATACTTTAATAGATTATTTTCCAAAGGACTTCCTTATAATAGTAGATGAATCCCATGTGACTATCCCACAAATCGGGGGTATGTATGAAGGGGATAGATCCAGAAAAACCAATTTAGTCGAATATGGTTTTAGGCTTCCTTCAGCATTGGATAATAGGCCTTTAAAGTTTACCGAATTTGAAAACCATATAAACCAGATAATATATGTATCAGCCACGCCAGGGATTTATGAAAAAGAGCATTCAGAGCAAATAGTAGAACAGATAATCAGGCCAACAGGACTATTGGACCCTAAAATAGATGTAAGGCCTACAGAACATCAGATAGACGATTTGGTAAAGGAAATAAGGATTAGAGCAGAGAAGAAAGAAAGGGTACTAGTAACTACTTTGACCAAGAAGATGGCGGAAGATTTAACAGATTATTTTAAAGAAATTGGCATTAAGGTAACCTACCTTCATTCAGACATTGATACCATCGAAAGGATGGAAATTATAAGAGATTTAAGATTGGGTAAATACGATGTATTAGTAGGTATAAATCTATTAAGAGAAGGTTTAGACTTACCAGAGGTTTCTCTAGTTGCTATATTAGATGCAGATAAGGAAGGGTTTTTAAGGTCAGAGACTTCATTGATACAGACTACAGGAAGAGCAGCAAGAAACGTATCTGGTCAAGTCATTATGTATGCTGATACTATAACTAAATCCATGGATAGAACTATTAAGGAAACCAATAGAAGAAGAGAAATACAAGCTAAATATAATAAAGCACACAATATAACGCCAAAATCCATAATTAAAGGAGTAAGGGATGTAATAGAAGCCACTATTGCATTAGAAGAAGAGGAAAAATATGTAGTTGATACATTTACAGGAGAAGAATTAGAAGTCATGATAGAGAATTTAAGACAATCTATGTTAAAGGCAGCAGAAGAGCTAAACTTTGAAAAAGCAGCAGAGCTGAGGGACAAGATGATCCAATTAAAGAAAATGCAAGAAGCAGGGCTACAATGATTTGTTGATGCAAAAATTGTGAATTGTAACGGTTATTATTATAATCGCAGGGGCAGACCTATGTGTCTGCCCGATACTTGTACCAATTTTAAAAAGAGGTGAAATATAATTTGGAAAACAACAAAATAGTAATTAGAGGAGCTAAAGAACATAATTTAAAAAATATTGATTTAGAACTTCCTAGAAATAAATTCATCGTAATTACTGGGCTAAGTGGTTCAGGGAAATCCTCCTTAGCCTTTGATACCATATATGCAGAAGGACAAAGAAGGTATGTGGAAAGCCTATCCAGCTATGCCCGACAATTTTTAGGACAAATGGAAAAACCTGATGTAGAATATATAGAAGGTTTATCGCCTTCTATTTCTATTGATCAAAAGACTACCAGTAGAAATCCTAGGTCTACTGTAGGCACAGTAACGGAAATATATGATTATTTAAGGCTGTTATATGCTAGGATAGGAATTCCTTATTGCTATAAATGTGGTAAGGAGATAACTAGCCAAACGGTAGATCAAATGGTAGATAAGATAATGGAATTAGAGGAAAGGACTAGGATTCAGATACTATCACCAGTAGTTAGGGGGAAAAAAGGAGAACATAAAAATATTTTAGAGAATATTAAAAAAGAAGGTTTCATCAGGGTAATAGTAGATGGAGAAATGTATGAGGTAACCGACGATATAAATATGGAGAAAAACAAAAAGCACGATATTGAAATAGTAGTAGATAGAATAATAGTTAAAGATGGTATAGAAGGGCGACTAGCTGACTCTTTAGAAACTGCATTAAAATTAGCAGATGGATTGGTTATCGTTGATGTAATAGATAAAGAAAGGATAATGTTTAGCCAAAAGCTAGCCTGTCCTGATTGTGGTGTGGCTATAGAAGAGTTATCTCCTAGAGTGTTCTCTTTCAACTCACCTTTTGGAGCCTGTCCTAATTGTAATGGAATAGGTTATCACAAGGAAGTAGATAAGGATTTAGTCATACCAAATCCGGAATTGAGTATAAATGAAGGTGGAATTGCTCCTTTTAATACTGCCAATGAATCTACTTATTATTATCAAATATTTAAAACCTTGGCAGAAGATCATGATTTTGACATGGAAACTCCTTTGAAAGATGCACCTAAAAAGTTTTTAGATGAACTATTATATGGTACAAAAAGGACTATTAGCTTTAAATTCCACAGTCATTATGATGGCCTTAGAAATTATAAGGGAACCTTTGAAGGAATTATTCCTAATCTAGAAAGAAGATATAAGGAGACCAATTCAGATTATATGAAGGATAGAATAGATGGCTATATGACAGAAATTCCCTGTCCTAAATGTAAAGGAAATAGATTGAAGGACGAAATATTAGCAGTTAAAGTAGGCGGATTAAATATAGCAGAATTTACCCATCTATCCATATCTAAAGCTATAGATTTCATTGAAAACCTAGAGCTTGATGAAAGGCAACAATTAATTGGACATCAAGTGTTAAAGGAGATAAGGGAAAGATTATCCTTCTTAAGGGATGTGGGATTGGATTATCTTACCCTGTCTAGAAATGCAGGAACCTTATCTGGTGGAGAGTCTCAAAGGATTAGGTTGGCTACACAAATTGGTTCAAGCCTTGTAGGAGTAATCTATGTACTAGACGAACCAAGCATCGGACTACACCAAAGGGATAATGCAAAGCTTTTGAAGACCTTGAGAAATTTGACGGGTTTAGGAAATACCCTTATAGTAGTAGAGCATGATGAAGATACTATGTATAGCGCAGACCATATAGTGGATATTGGACCTGGAGCAGGAGTCCATGGAGGCTATATAGTAGCAGAAGGGGCTATAGATGAAATAAAGGATAATCCAAAATCCATTACTGGTCAATATCTATCTGGGAAAAAGCGTATTGAAATCCCTACTAAAAGGACTGAACCCAATGGCAATTGGGTAGAAGTCATTGGTGCAGAAGAGAATAATCTAAAAAAAATAAATGTGAAATTTCCTCTCGGAGTTTTTACCTGTGTAACTGGTGTATCTGGCTCTGGGAAGAGTACTTTGGTAAACGAAATATTATACAAAAGCCTTGCACAAAAATTAAATGGAGCAAAGATAAAACCGGGCAAACATAAGAAAATAAAAGGGTTAGAACATTTAGACAAAGTAATAGTAATAGATCAATCGCCCATTGGTAGAACTCCTAGGTCCAACCCTGCCACCTACACTGGAGTATTCGACTATATAAGGGATGTGTTTGCCATGACTCCAGAAGCTAAGATGCGAGGATATGAAAAGGGTAGATTTAGTTTCAATGTAAAAGGTGGAAGATGTGAAGCCTGTAGAGGAGATGGAATATTAAAGGTAGAAATGCACTTTTTACCTGATGTATATGTACCTTGTGAGGTATGTAAAGGTAAAAGGTATAATAGGGAGACATTACAGGTTAAATATAAAGGGAAGACTGTTTCCGATGTATTAAATATGACTGTAGAAGAAGCCCTTGAATTCTTTGAAAATATACCTAGAATAAAAAGAAAACTACAGACATTATATGACGTAGGTTTAGGATATGTAAAACTAGGTCAATCCTCAACAGAACTATCTGGTGGAGAAGCCCAGAGGGTTAAATTGGCTACAGAATTAAGTAAAAGGAGTACGGGAAAAACCATCTATATACTAGATGAACCAACAACAGGTCTCCATATGGCAGATATCCACAAGCTAATTAAGGTATTAGACCAATTAGTAGAAGGAGGCAATACTGTAATAGTAATAGAACACAATCTAGATGTAATAAAAACTGCTGATTATATAATAGACCTGGGACCAGAAGGAGGGGATAAGGGTGGTACGGTAGTAGCCACTGGAACTCCAGAAGAAATAGCGGAAGTAGAAGAATCCTATACAGGACAGTTTTTGAGGAAGGTATTGTAAATAATAATTCCCCTAGCCTATGATAATAAGCTAGGGGAATTTAACTTATTTAACCAAACTGTTGATGCTATTAAACAAATTTTTATTATCCTTTATTACTTTTTCATTACCAATAGTCAAAATATGGTTTTCCTTTAACCCCTTTTCAAATAGCTCAGCAAACTTTTTAATATCCTCTGGTTTAGTATTTAATATTTCTTCTAATTCTTTATTTAAATCTTCTTCAGTTATTCCAGACAGGTAGTAATAATCTGCCGTTTGTCCTTTTGCCATATTGGATGTAGGAATATAATATTCTGCTAAAGAAGATATTATTTGTTTTTCAAAATCTTTTTCACTCATATTAAAGTTTTTAAGATAATCTATAGCACCTTTATATACATCATAAGTCTGTTTCAAATTCGGGTCTCTATAACTTCCAAGGAATATATTGGATTCATCTATGATTCCAAATAAGGCTCCATAGGCTCCACCTTTAATGCGTATTTCATTGAATAGGTAATCTGATTGTAAAATATTATTTAGAACTTTCATCTTACCACTGTAATTATATCCATGTTTTGTAAAGTCAAAGGTTTGAAAATTATATAATATATCCATGGTTGAAGAGAAAGCTTCATTTTTGTTGTCAAAATCAAAATTGTATTTTTGTGAATTAAGATCTTTATCTCCAATGACTTTCAATAAAGTAGGAATATTTTTTCTAAATACATTATATTCTTTTTGTTCCCCAGTAAATGAAATTAACATATTTTTTCTATTTAGCAAGGTATTTTTTACTTCCTCTAAGTTTTTTACTATTTCTTTATATTTATTATCAAAGTTTTTATCTAGATCAACAATAAAATCATAATAGGATAAACCTAGCAATAGATCATTATATTTATAAACAGGTGAAAAATATGAAAGGTTTCTAATGATTCCAATATTTATTGGCCCTGAACTTAATTGATTTTCCATATTACTTTTTATATTGGAAATTAATTGCTTAAGCCTTTCCTTATCATCAAAATTGCTATTTGCCATTTCTTCAGCCATAATTTCCAACATCTTTGATATGTTTTCTTCTGTTGCATATGATGATACAGTAAATTTAGGATAATATATATCATTAGAACCCTGTTTTGTAACCACTGTTGCAGAATATTGAATTCCGCCAGTATACATAGCTTCTTCAATTGGTAGCTGAGTATAATTATATTTTTCAGTACTTACTTTACCTAATATTTGAGATAATAGGCTTATATAAGGTATTTGTTCTTGTTTTACGGTAGAGGCATCAAAATATAGATTTAAAAAGCCTACCCCATTTGTAAATAATGGGTGGTGTAGAGTTCTTATCCCATTTTCTTTCTTTTCTTTAGTAGGGATCTTTTCTATTTTAGGTTCTAAATCTTTTATTGACAGAGTAGGTATAGTGTTTAATATTTCTTCAGAATTAGGGGTACCATTCCACTCTTGTAATTCTTTATAGTCAATAATTAATTTTTCTATTTCTTTATCAGATAAAGAAGCTTTGTATTTTTCCAGTTTTTCTGCAACAGCTTTACTTTTTTCTTCCATTAAACCTTTTTTAGGCTTAACAATAACTACTGAACTATGATTATTTTTTAGTATATGCTTTTCAATTAAGTTTTCAAAATATGGTTCATCTAAAGCCACTTTTAACTTTGAAAGAGCTCCATCAATATCCATTCCATCTAAAGGATTACCATCGTAAAGCCAGCTTAGCATAGCTAGTTCACCATACAATAGCCCCGTCATTGCATCTCTTGAATATTGTTGTCTTTGATCTAGTTCCATATTGTTTAATGTAGATTTAATTAGAGTTTTATCTATTCCTTTATCTACTATATCCCTTAATGAAGAATATATAACATCTTCAAATTTATCTTTCATATTCTCATTAGTGTTTTGTGCCACTATTGATATAAAAGGTTGGGCTGAGTTAGAAAAATACACAGAACTAATATTATTAAAACCTGCCTTATTTAAATTTTGTACCACTGGAGAAGCTGGATTATTAAAGACTATCTGTGATAAAAGACCAAAAGTTAAAGTAGTTTCCATATCAGGCTTTCCATCTAAAGCATAGTTTAGGGATATGAATGTTTTGTCCTTTTCTAAATCCTCTTCTAGGATAGGATATTCGACTGTTAGTTCCTTTTTGTCCTTAAATGGTTTTTGAATACCAGGTTTTGAATCCACTTTTATCTTATTATAATCCTTTAAATAATTCTCATTTATAAACTCTAATTTATCTAAAATATCTAATTTCCCATAGATGTAAATATAGCTATTCGAAGGATGATAGTATTTATCGTAAAAATCTTTTAATTCTTTAAAGGTTAAATTAGGTATTTCCGCCGGGTCTCCACCGGAAATATACCTGTAATTAGTGTCAGGATATAAGCTCCTCATAATATAGGAATAAAGTTGGGAATCTGGAGAAGATAAAGCTCCTTTCATCTCGTTATATACCACTCCATTATATTCTAAGGGAGCATCCTTATCTTCAATTTTATAATGCCATCCATCGGTCTTAAAGAATTTTTCATCCTTATAGAAGGAAGGCTTGAAGACTACATTTAAATATACATCCATTAAATTTGAAAATTCAGTATCGTTCATACTGGAGAAGGGATATGTAGTCCTATCGGGATATGTCATGCCATTAAGGAATGTGGTCAAGGACCCCTTCATAATTTCAAAGAAAAGCTGCCTTACAGGATATTTTTCTGAACCCCCATTTAGTATAACATGTTCTAGAATATGGGGTATTCCCTTATTGTTATCTACAGGTGTTCTAAAGGAAATAGAAAAATTTTTATTTTCGTCTTCATTTTCTATTTGTAGTAGCTTTGCACCGCTTTTTTCATGATAAAAAATCCTTCCTATGGATTCAATATCCTTTAAGTTCTTTTCTTCAATTAATTTAAAACCATGATAAGTTTGACCTACTTCTAATTCGGATTTTGCTGTATATATTTGAGCATAACCCAAATTAGAAACTAAAAATGTTAGTAATATTACCGTAAGAATAAATGATGTGATTTTTTTTCTCTTTCTAATAAATATTTTCATATAATCCCCCTTTTTATTATTTTAGCATGAAATAAAAATAACCCCCATATAATAGTTAACAGAGAATAACAGAATGTATATACAGTAATTAGTGTATATACACATTATATACTAATCACATATATTGTCAAGCTACAATGTATGACAGTATTAATCACATAGTACACTATAACAAAGCTTGTGTCAATAAGATAATTAAAAATTAATAAAATATATTTACATTATGAATCTATTAACCTTAGTTTCATAAGATTTAACTTAAATTTTACAAAACTGGAGTTATTCAATATGTTAAAGGGGTATATAACCATATAAAAGCAAAAATTAACTTATACAGATTAAGGGGGAAGATGTATTTGAATTGGAGGTTTAGTTTTAAGACTAAAATACTTTTAAGCATTTCAATTATTTTTATTTTAGGAGTTAGTCTGCTAGTAGGAGCATACATATACATAAATAATAAATTTGTTAGTCAAGAGATTGAAGCATTATCAGGAGCAACCATTACATTAGAAAAGGTAAATGAAATAAGGATTAAAAGTTACAAATCTATAATGATATTGTTTTTAATAGCTTTAGCCGCAATTCTCTTTATAAGCAATATATTTTCAAATAGGTTTGTGGCAATAATAGAAAATTTAAAAGAGAGGATGTATGATGCAGGAAGAGGAGATTTAACAGTCCGTTGCCAAGTGAAGAATAATGATGAAATTGGAGATTTGTATTCATATTTTAATGCAATGGTATCTAAACAATCGGATATGATCAACAAATTGAAAGGTACTGTAAATATTTTATCTGGAGCTTCAGAAGAAGTAGCTACTGCTAGTCTACAGGTGGATTCGTCATTAGAGGAAATTGCAATAAGTATGGATGGCTTAGCCAAGGAAGCCCAAGGAGGAATCACTTCTTCAATAGAAGGTTCACAGGTAATGTTAGAACTTTCTTCCTTAATTCAAATTTCCAAGGAATTGGCATTATCTACTGAGACTAATTCCCAGACAACTTTGACAACGGCAAAAGAAGGAAAAAGCACCATTGAAAAAGCTATGGATTCCATGGGAAAAATCGATGATAAAACAAATGAGATGGAGAAATTAATTGAAGACTTTACTAATTATTTACAGGAGATTACAACAATTAGTAATACTATAAATAGACTAGCAGAACAGACTAATTTGTTAGCGTTAAATGCATCTATAGAAGCGGCGAGGGCAGGAGAATCTGGAAGAGGTTTTACCGTAGTGGCAGAGGAAATCAGAAAATTGGCAGAGCAATCCAATAAAGAAGCTAATGAAGTAGCCCATTTAGTAGAGAAGATTGAAACCATAACTGAAGAGTTAGTAATTTCTTCAAAGGAAAGTCGTGAAGAAGTAGAAAAGGGAATTATGGTTAGTAAAAAAAGTGTTGAATCTTTAGATAGTATAATTGAAGCCGTTAATAATACAGCAAAGGATATTAGGGAAATAGTTGGAGTAACGGAAGACGAAGTTGCTAGTTCAGATAAAATTGTGGAGTTAATAAATTACATTGCTACTTCTATTGAAACTACTGCAGCTAATGCAGAGGAAGTAGCTGCTGCTGCAGAAGAAATATCTGCTTCTATGGAAGATGTTAGCAGTAGTACCCAAAATACAAGGGAAGTAGCCAAAGAAATAGAAACTATGATAAAGAATATGCGGACTGTAAATAATGAGAATTTAAACCATATTGAAATACTAGAACAAGCTAAAACGGATCATCTAGTATGGAAGCTTAGAATAACCAATATGATAAAGGGCTTAGAGAAATTGGAAATAGAAGATATTACATCCCATGAGGAATGTAAATTTGGACAATGGTACCATAATTCAATAGATGAATATAAAGACTATAAAGCCTATATGGATTTAAATGAACCTCATATAGAGGTGCATAATACTGCTTTAAAAGCGGTACAAGCATATAATAATGGAGATATAAGAATGGCCAAAAAACATTTAAAAAGGTTAGATTATTATTCAGGAATAGTGATAAAGAATCTAAACAAATTAATTGCCGAATTACAGCAGGAGGGGTCTTATGGTAAAATATAATTTTGATAAGGACAAGCTAAAAGTATGCCTTTCAGGAGATTTAGATACAAAGGAGGCAATTTACCTAAGAAAAGAATTACTGGACTATATAAATAAAGGCTACCATAATATAGTAGTAGATGTGGAGAATCTTGACTATATCGACAGCACTGGCTTAGGAGTATTGGTAACTGCAAACAAACTAGTTCAAAAAACGGATGGACAAGTATATATAGAAGGGCTAAAAGGCCATGTTAAAAAAATATTTGAGCTAACAAGATTGAATAAAGTTTTCCATATAGGGGTTTAATGAATTTTAATTTAATCCAATCCTGAGATTGGATTAAATTAAAATAAATTCCACAATGAATCTTCAATAACAGGAATGTTAAAATATTGACAATATACAATTATAGCATTATACTATAGATGGTGACAATAAATTAACAAGGAGGCTTTTAAAATGGCTGTAGAAGTTTTTAAAAGTATTACTAAGCTAACTGAAGGAATGAGGGTAGAATGTGTTTCAAGAGATCATAAAATTTTATTAGATGAACCAAAAGAATTAGGTGGAACTGATACAGGAATGAATCCAGTGGAAGCTGTACTTTGTGCGCTAGGGGCTTGTAAATGCATAGTAGCTAGATGCTTTGCTAAGGCTCATGGAGTAGATCTTAAGGACTTTAGGGTAGAATTGGAAGGAGATTTAGACCCAGATGGATTCATGGGTAAGAATAAGGATGCAAAGATTGGATTTTCAGAAATTAGATCTAAAATATATATTGAATCTAATTCACCAAAAGAGAAGATAGAAGAATTTGTTGAATTTATAGATAGAACTTGTCCAGTAGCTGATACCTTGGCTAATTCACCAAAATTAGTTACAGAGTTAACAATTGAAAAAGAAAAGGTATCTGCGTAAATTTATAAGTATAAAATTCTCTTTTCCGTCAACAATCTCTCTTAAGGAGGGATTAAGATGGGAAAGAGAATTTTTGTTTTTAGTATGATATTATTAATATTGTCAATTTATACTATTGCATTTTCTTATGATGGAATAGAAAAAAACTATACTGATATTCCGGAAATTGATCATACAAGTGGAGAATTGTTTATCTATGGATCTATACTGAAATTAGATTATGAAAGGAATGAAATAATAATAGAACAGCATATGGATGATAATAGTGTAAAACTTAATCCTATATTAAAAGTCAGAGAAGATGCAGTATTCATTCTTCAAAGAAATGAGAAAAGGATGAATATAGACTTTGAAGATTTAAAAATAGGTGATAGATTTGGAACTATATTAGATAACAATGGGTTAATTAGGGGAATGATTATTAATACATAAAGGATAGCATGCTATCCTTTATGTATTAATAATGTTAAGAGGATGATACTGTACTTAATTCATATAGCTGGTTATATATATTGCCATCTTCTTTTTTAGATTTTTTCTTAAAGAAAGTCTTGCCAAATTTACTAGCTATCCAAAGACCTAATCTTCTCATACCGGCCTCAAAACCAAAAATTTTAAACATTTTCATGGCCCCAGAAAAATTATAGAAATCATTTACCGCTTTAAAAAATTCTAGTTCTAGCTCCCAAGGTGACATATTGTTTGGTTCAAAAACAACATTCATCATATCATAGTATTGCCAATCCTTGATCAATATTCTACCTTCTTCTTCAAACTGTTTATATAGAGGGGTATTTGGATATGGAGTTAATATAGCGGGCTGCAATTGATACGCATTGATTTTTTTTGAAAACTCTACAGCTTTTCTAATATCTTCCTTAGTGTCATAATCTAAGCCTAATACTATGCTTGAGATTAATCGTATCTTATATTTTTCTAACATTTTTCCGCAATACTCTATATCTTCAATTTTTTGTTTTTTATCTATATAGTCTAGAGATTCTTGATTCAAAGACTCAATTCCAATTAATACCCGGTTTAAATGAGCATCTCTAAGTAAGGCTAATAGTTCTTCATCCTTGGCTAAATCCGTTCTGCCAAAGAAGAAAGTTTCTTTAAATACCAAATTGTTTTGAATCATCTTGGTCAATATTTCCTTTGCTCTTTCCCTATTAGCAGTAAAGTTATCATCTTCAAAATTAACATATTTAAATCCCATTTTTTTATACATTTCTAGCTCTTCTATTACATTGTCAGGAGTACGTTGTCTATAGGGATGAAACATTCTAGAAGTAGTGCAGAATATACATTTAAAGGGGCAGCCTCTTGAAGTCATTAAATTTGCTACTTCACAAGGAGTTTTTAAAATACTATAATCTGGAAAGGGTATCTGGTCTAGATTCTGAACTGGTGGAGCTTCCACTATTTTTTCTTTAATATTCCCTTCAATTAAATCTACTATAACAGTTTCTGCTTCGCCTATTACCACTTGGTCTGCATATCTTAGGGCCTCCTCCGGTAAAGCTGAGGCATGCATACCTCCTATTATAATCCTCTTTTTATACTCTTTTTTTAAAATATGGGCTAATTGATAGGCTCTAGGTGTGTTAGAGGTCATGGTATAGATACATATTACATCTGCATCTATGATGTTTTCGGGTTCTAAATCCTTATAAAGTTCCTCATAAACTTCTACATTATGACCTTTTTCTTTTAGTATTCTACCTAAAATCAAAGGACCTGTAATTGAATTGCTACGACCATAAAAAGAGCCTCCCATCCTATATATACTATTTCTTCTTATGTCTGCTGCAGGTACAATAAATACAACTTTCACAATACTCATCTCCTTAAAATTATGTAAAATTTAATATTATATCCATTAGATGAGGTACAACTTCCATGATGAGGTACTTTCATTACATCTGCCTTTACATCCCTTCCCAAAATGTATTACTCCTAAATCCTGTCTTTTTCCTTATGTTATTATTATAACATAATATGCCAAAAATCGACAATTTCAGTGTAAAGAATTTATATAATCAATAACTATTAGATATAATATATGATAAAATTTGTTATTTATTAACTAGGGAAGGGTAATTCCCTTCTTTCAGGGTAAATTAAAAATAGAAAGGAAGGATGTTTATATGGAAAACAAGACTAGTGAAGAATTAGTTTATATATATATGAACAAATCCAATCTAAGGAATATAGAAGAAAAGGAACTATTCTATCATTTAAGTATATTGGATTGGAACAAGATGTCGGAAGAATATGGAGAAGAATTTAACCGTAAAATATTAAAAAAGGTTCAATATACTAAGACAAAAGATTTAGAAAATATGTCCAATATAATATTACTTTTCAATAATCCCTATGGTAAATTTACAAAGGAATTTGGAGAGATAATCACTAAATTATATATTAAAGATAAAATTCAATTCATGAAGGCTTTAAATTTAGTAAAGGATGAAACCATAAATATAGTCTATGTATTTAGACTAGAAAAGACCTTTACCAACGACTATACGGAAGATGATCTAAAGGAAATACTTTATTCCAATGAATTATCGGAGGAAGAAAAGGAAACGGCTAAAATGTTCTTTACCATGTATAGAAATATATGTGTTAGCTGCTTATAATTAGAGTAAGACCATTATTCAATTGAAAATAATGGTCTTCTTTTATCCTCCTTTCTCTATTCCTATTTAGACAAATATATAATATAATAGAACCGATAAATAATATATTTAGAGGTGAGACATGAGCAATATCGTACTATTCATCATGGTTTTATTTTCTATTATAGGCGGTATAGATAGAATGTTAGATAATCGTAATGGATTAGGAGAAAGATTTGAAGAAGGGTTTAAAAACATGGGTTCTTTGGCAATTACCATGATAGGTATTGTCAGTTTATCTCCAGTTATTTCTCAATTAGCGATGCCAATATTATCCCCCTTATCTAAATTAACAGGGGCAGATCCTTCTGTATTTATTTCTAGCATATTGGCTACTGATATGGGAGGGTATTCAACAAGTGTAGAGATTGCAAAGAGTCAAAAAATGGCTGAATATATCGGTTTAATACTAGCATCTATGATGGGAGCCACTATTTCCTTTACAATACCCATATCCTTAAATTTAGTTTCTAAAGAGGATTTTCCTTTTTTTACAAAAGGAATACTAGCAGGGATTGTGACAATTCCAATGGGTATGGTGGTAGGTGGAATATTGATGAATATTCCAATGAGGGAAGTTTGGATAAATTTAATACCCGTAATTATATTATCCATATTAATTGCTATTGGATTATTTAAATTCCAAAAAATAACTATTAAAATATTTAATTTGCTAGGCAAAGGTATTATGGTTATCAGTTTCATAGGTCTATTATTTAGTATAATGGATTTTATATTGGGGATAAAGATAATTCCCCATATGGCACCCTTTGAAGAAGGAATAATAATAGTTGGAAAGATTGGAGTAATTCTTTCTGGGGTCTATCCGCTATTCTATATAATTCATGAAAAATTTAAAGATAAACTGAATAGAATATCGGGAAAAGCTGGTATTAACCAATTTGCTATATTAGGAATATTATCTTCCCTTGCTAACTGTGTACCCATGTTAGCAATTTATGATAAAATGGATGATAAAGGAAAGGTTATAAATGCAGCCTTTGCAGTTAGTGGAGCTTTCGTCTTTGGTGGACAACTAGGTTTTGTATCGGGTATTTCCCATAAGGCTGTCACGCCTTTTATCCTTGCAAAATTAGTTGCTGGATTATCTGGAGTTTTTCTTGCAGATATATTGATTAAGGTAGGACAAAGATATGAAGAAAAAATATAAAAATTTTAAAGGAGGTTATGGATTTGAAAGTAAATGAAAAAATTAATAGTTTAAGAAAAATAATGGAAGAAAAGGGAATCAAAGCTTATATAATTCCAACCTATGATCCACACCAATCGGAGTACTTGGCAGATCATTATAAGACTAGAGTCTGGATTTCTGGATTTACTGGTTCTGCAGGAACTGTAGTAGTAACCGAAGATGAGGCTATATTATGGACTGATGGAAGGTATTTTATCCAAGGGGAAAATGAATTAGCTGGCAGTGAAATCCAATTATTTAAAATGGGTATACCAGGTTTTCCAACCTATATGGAATGGTTAAGAGATAATTTGAATGATGGGGATACTATCGGGTTTAATGGTAAAATTTTTCCTCAATCGGATGTGAATAAATTAGAAAAGGAAATTAGGAAAAAGAAAATTAAATTTATAGATGAATTTGATTTAGTGGGAGAACTATGGGCTGATAGACCTTCAATGCCTAATAGTAAGGCCTTTGTCCATGACGTAAAATATACGGGAAAGACTGCTAAAGAAAAGATAGAGGAAGTAAGGAAGGAAATGGAGAAAAAAGGTGCTGATTACTTTCTAATTGGTAGCTTAGACGATATTGCTTGGGTCTATAATATAAGAGGTAGAGATGTAGCTTGTAATCCTGTAGTAATATCCTATGCCCTTATATCTAAGGATAAGGCTTGGCTGTTTGTGGATAAGGATAAGGTTGAAGATGATGTTGAATCTCATTTAAAAGAAAATGGTATAGAAGTTGATGAATATGATAAAGTTATCGATTATGTTAAAAACATAGAAAAGGGAAGTAAAGTATTCATTGACCCATCTAGGATCAATAGATGGCTTTATAAAGGGATACCTAAAGAATGTGAAATAATAGAGGGTGTTAATATAACAACCGAGTTAAAAGGTATAAAAAATAGTACTGAAATCGAGAACCAGAAGAATGCCTATATCAAAGATGGGGTGGCTTTAGTAAAATTCTTATACTGGTTGGATGAAAATCTAGGAAAGATTAAGATTACAGAAGTATCCGCAGCAGAAAAACTAGAAGAGTTTAGAAAGAAACAAGATGGATTTATTGAACCAAGCTTTGATACTATTGCTGCTTATAAGGAAAATGCAGCTATGATGCATTACAAGGCGGAAGAGGAAAAATCCAATTATGAATTGAAAAAGGAAAAGATGTTCCTAGTAGATTCTGGTGGGCAATATTATGATGGGACTACGGATATAACCAGAACTATTGTATTAGGAGATATTACTGAAGAGGAAAAGAGAGATTTTACCCTTACCCTAAAGGGACATATAAATTTAATCAATGCAAGATTTTTATATGGAGCCACTGGTTCTAGTTTAGATGTTTTAGCTCGTTATCCATTATGGCAGGAAGGAATAGATTATAAATGTGGCACTGGACATGGAGTTGGGTTTTTACTGAATGTTCATGAAGGACCTCATCGAATATCTACTATACCCGATAAGGTTAAGATGGAAAAAGGCATGGTGGTAACCATAGAACCTGGTGTATATAAAGCTGGGAAACATGGAATAAGAATTGAAAATGTGGCTGTAGTTGCGGAAGATATAGAGACGGATTCAGGCCAATTTATGAAATTTGAGACCATTTCCTATTGCCCAATAGATCTAGATGGAATAGATGTGGATATGTTAACTGAAGAAGAGAGAAAATGGTTAAATAACTATCATAAAGAAGTATATGAAAAAATTTCACCATATCTAAAAGATGATGAAAGAGAATGGCTTAAGAAGGAAACTCGAAGCGTTTAAATTGTTAGAGTATAGGGGAGGCATGGGCACAGTATTTAGAAATAAAAGGATTCAAGCTATTGTATATATTCACTGATTATCGTTAAGATTAATGGTAAAATAAATAGAAGAGGAAAATTATTGGAATATAATTATTAAGAGGGGAGATCAGGTGCAATGTTTGCACCTGATGGTGGGAGGATAAGAAAAAGCACCTAAACTGGTGCTTTTTCTTTTAAGCCAATTACTTCATAAAAATGTTCACTACTATATCTTATCATTCCATATCTTTGACCTTGCATTTCAGCTAAATACTTTAATTCTTTACCAGATGCCTCTATTGGATCATCATCGATTATATTCCGTTTTTTGTCCTTTAGCAAGCACAAGTAGATTTCCTCGTCTTTTAATTCTTGGATTTCTATGCCTAAAATTTTTAATTTTTTTGAGAAGAACATGTTTATCCCCCCTGTTCCCACTATTTTATTACGATAGAAACAAAATTATCCCCTTATTTATATATTACCATAGGGTTTGGAAATATAACATTTTATATGCAAAAAGTCAGACCATTCAACAAATTTTCTATTAAGTAATTGATTTATTATTTTAAAGGGGATTATGGTATTATAATATTAAGGTGATTTAAAATTGGAAGGTGATTTTATGTTTAATATAGATGAAGAATTAGGGAAATTACCAGATCAACCTGGGGTATATATAATGAAAGACTTAGATGGTGAAATAATCTATGTGGGAAAGGCTATTTCCTTAAGGAAAAGAGTTAGACAGTATTTCCAATCTTCTAGGAATAATCCACCTAAGGTTAATGCAATGGTTAGGCATATCCATGAGTTTGAATACATTATAGTAGATAATGAAGTGGAAGCCTTAATATTAGAGGCCAATTTAATTAAGAAACATAAGCCTAAATACAATATACTATTGAGGGACGATAAACAGTATCCCTATATTAAGGTTACAACCAATGAACCCTTTCCTAGAGTTCTAAAGACTAGAAGGGTTTTAAGGGACGGGTCTAAATACTTTGGTCCCTATCCAAGTGCTTATGCAGTGAATGATACTATAGATATAATTAGAAATCTCTACCCTATAAGGACTTGTAATAGGAATTTTGAAAAGCAGGGCAAAAAAACTAGACCTTGTCTCAACTATTATATAGGAAGATGCTTAGGACCATGTCAAGGAAATGTAAATAAAGAAAAGTATATGGAAATGATCGATGAAATAATAATGTTTTTAAGCGGCAAAGAAGATAAATTAATTGAAATAATTGAAAAGAAGATGAAAAAAGCCTCTGAAAATTTGGATTTTGAAAGTGCAGCTAAATATAGAGACCAAATAAATTCTTTAAACATTATTTTAGAGAAACAGAAGATGGTAAGCTCCAATATTATAGATCAAGATGTTATAGGAATGGCCCGAGGAATAGATGAAGTATGTATCCAAATCTTCTTTATTAGGGCAGGGAAAATAGTAGGCAGGGAACATTTCATATTATTGGATACGTTTAACGATGATAGAAAGGAAATTCTCAGCTCTTTTATAAAACAATTCTATTTAGGAACTGCTTATGTGCCTAAGGAAATATTTATAGAAGAAGAGATTGAGGATATAGAAGCTGTATCTAAATGGCTTACAGAAAAAAGGGGGAACAAGGTTACCTTACGTGTACCTAGAAGAGGAGAAAAATCTCAGCTTATGGATATGGTACGAAAAAATGCAATGGATATGCTAAACCAACATGGGGAAAAATTTTTAAGAAAACAGAAGGAAGAAGAAAATGCATTGGAACAGTTAAAATTTGTCTTAGGTTTAGATAGTTTTCCCAATAGAATAGAAGCCTATGATATATCTAATATATCAGGTGTCTTATCTGTAGGCTCTATGGTGGTATTTGAACAGGGAAGGCCTAAAAAAAGTGATTATAGAAGGTTTAAAATCCAGACCGTCACAACCCCTGATGATTATAAAAGTATGGAAGAAGTTATTAGGAGAAGGTTTAGAAGAGGATTAAGGGAAAAGGAGATTATAAAGGAAAATAAATTAGAACTTAAGGGTTTTTCCGCCTTTCCAGATCTTATAATGATAGATGGCGGAAAGGGACAGGTAAATATAGCTTTAAATGTATTGAAAGAATTGGGCTTAGATATACCAGTTTGTGGTTTGGTCAAAGATGAGGCCCATAGTACAAGAGGCATTATATACAATAACCAGGAGATAAATCTAGAGGAAAGGAGCCCTGGTTTTAGGTTAATATATAAGATACAAGAGGAAGCTCATAGATTTGCTATATCCTATCATAGAAGTTTAAGGAGCAAAAAGATGTTTAAATCCGAGTTAGACGATATAAAGGGTATTGGGGAAAAAAGGAAGAGAGAACTTCTAAAATATTTTCATACTATAGATAATATTAAGAAAGCATCCATAGAAGAACTGGCCCAAGTCAATAGTATGAACAGAAGGGTGGCTGAAGATTTGTATAATCATTTCAACAAAGGTGAGGTGCGATAATATGGATTATATAACATTAGATAGAATAGTAGACGACTTGAAATTGGAAATAGTCTATAAGGCTGATAATATAGAGGAAATAAAGATTACCGCCAGTGAAATCAATAGACCAGGTTTACAATTAGCAGGATACTTTGATAAGTTTGCCCATGATAGATTGCAGATAATTGGTAATGTAGAATGGCATTATTGTAATAGTTTATCTGAGGATGTACGCTATGGAAGGTTTGATGAAATATTTGCATATCCTATTCCTGCGATCATCATTTCTAGGGAGATGCCAGTATTTCCAGAAATGTTGAAACTAGCGATTCATTACAATAGGAGTATATTGAGAACTGAACTTTCTACAACTAAGTTTGTAAATTTATTGATTAATTATTTAGATTATGTTTTGGCTCCAGAAACAACAGTACATGGCGTTTTAGTAGAAGTTTATGGTATGGGGATACTCATTATGGGAGAAAGTGGAGTAGGAAAAAGCGAAACGGCCTTAGAATTAATTAAGCGAGGACACCGTCTGGTAGCGGATGATGTAGTAGAGATTAAAAAGGTAGAGGAAGGACTAAGAGGTGAAGCTCCCGATTTAATTCGACATTTTATGGAGATAAGAGGAATAGGAATATTGGATATAGAAAGGTTATATGGTGTTGGGGCTATTAAAAGTAACGAATTTATTGATCTAATTATAGAGCTTGAATTTTGGGATAAATCTAAAGAATATGATAGGGTTGGATTGGATGAAGATTCTGTAGAATTACTAGGTGTTCAGGTACCCAAATTACTTATACCGGTAAGGCCAGGTAGGAATTTAGCTATGATTGTGGAAGTTGCTGCAAGAAACACTCGACAGAAGAAGTTAGGCTATAATGCAGCCGTGGAGTTAAACAACAAGATAAAGAAACAAGCAAGAGTAAGAAAAGGCAAAAACCTATAGTAATTGGTTGACTTTATTATTGATGTTTAATATACTTAATTTGTAGATAAAATTGTCGCCAATAGTTTTTTCAACCAACCTAAAAACCTATTATTTAGGAGTTTTAGGGTAAAGATAGTAAAACTTTGTTTAAAATTAAACAAACTCTATTAACATATAAGGGGGTCTATTAATGGCAAAAGTTATGAAAACCATGGATGGTAACACTGCTGCAGCTCATGTAGCCTATGCCTTTACTGATGTTGCAGCTATATATCCAATTACGCCATCATCTAATATGGCTGAATTGGTTGACGAGTGGTCCGCCCATGGTAGAAAAAATATTTTTGGTCAAAACGTATTAGTGACAGAAATGCAATCGGAGGCAGGGGCTGCTGGTGCAGTTCATGGTTCTTTATCAGCGGGAGCATTAACTACCACTTTTACTGCTTCACAAGGGTTGTTACTTATGATACCTAATATGTATAAAATGGCAGGTGAACTACTTCCAGCTGTATTCCATGTATCTGCTAGAGCTATAGCAGGCCATGCCTTAAGTATATTTGGTGATCATCAAGACGTAATGGCTGCAAGACAAACTGGATTTGCTTTGCTTGCTTCAGGTAGTGTACAGGAAGTAATGGATTTAGCAGGAGTAGCCCATTTAGCTGCTATAAAAGGTAGAGTACCTTTTGTACATTTCTTTGATGGGTTCAGAACAAGTCACGAAATTCAAAAGATTGAAGTAATGGACTACGAAGAATTAAAGAAATTAGTTGATTATGATGCTTTAAATGAGTTTAGGAATAGATCTTTAAATCCAGAGCGACCATATACAAAAGGAACTGCTCAAAATCCGGATATTTATTTCCAAGCAATGGAAGCTTCAAATCCATATTACGAGAATATTATTGAAGTTGTAAACGATTATATGAAGGAAATAAATAAAATAACCGGTAGAGATTATAAACCTTTCAATTACTATGGACACCCAGAAGCTGAAAGAATAATTGTTGCTATGGGTTCAGTAACTGAAACTATAGAAGAAACCATTGATTACCTAATGGACAAAGGTGAAAAAGTAGGAGTTATTAAGGTTCACCTATATAGACCATTTTCTTCAAAATATTTCTTTGATGTATTACCAAAATCCGTTAAGAAAATTGCTGTTCTTGATAGAACAAAAGAGAAAGGTGCTATTGCCGAACCGTTACATTTAGATATTAAGAGTGTGTTCTACGAGTCAGATTTACAGCCAGTAATCGTTGGCGGAAGGTATGGATTAGGATCCAAGGATACTACTCCACCTCAAATAAAAGTCGTATTTGACAATTTAAAAGAAGATAAACCAAAAGATAGATTTACTATAGGTATTGTAGATGATGTTACTCATACATCTTTAGAAATAAAAGATAAAATAAATACTGAACCAAAAGGAACTATTAGGTGTAAGTTCTGGGGATTCGGTTCTGATGGTACTGTAGGAGCTAACAAGAGTGCCATTAAGATAATCGGTGATGATACCGATATGTATGCTCAAGGATATTTTGCATACGATAGTAAAAAATCTGGCGGTGTAACCATATCTCACTTAAGATTCGGTCACGAACCAATAAAGTCTACTTATCTAATAGATGAAGCGGATTTTATCTCTTGTTCAAAACAATCTTATGTACACCAATATGATTTACTAAGTGGATTGAAAGATGGAGGAAAATTCCTTCTAAATTGCAACTGGGGTAAAGACGAAGTTGGGGAATATTTACCTGGTGAAATGAAGAGATATTTAGCAAATCATAATATAGATTTCTATATTATAGATGCAACAAAGATAGCTAATGAAATAGGCCTTGGTGGAAGGACTAATATGATAATGCAATCTGCATTCTTTAAACTTGCTGAAGTTCTGCCAATAGATGATGCTATAAAACACCTGAAGGATTCCATTGAAAAGACCTATGGAAGAAAAGGTGAAAAAATTGTTAAGATGAACTTTGAAGCGGTAGATAGAGGAATCGATGCGTTGGTTAAAGTTGACATACCTGAATCTTGGAAAGATGCAAAAGACGAACCGAAAGAAGATGAAAAGGAAGTACCAGAATTCATAAGAGATGTAGTAATCCCAATGAATAGGCAAGAAGGCGATAAGCTTCCTGTAAGTACTTTTGTTGACAGAGAAGATGGAGTATTCCCACATGGAACAGCAGCCTATGAAAAACGTGGTATTGCTGTAGAAGTACCAGAATGGATAATGGAAAATTGTATCCAATGTAATCAATGTTCTTATGTATGTCCTCATGCAGTAATAAGACCTTTCTTATTAGATGAGGAAGAAAAGACAAATGCACCAGAAACCTTTGAAACTAAGAAAGCTATAGGCAAAGGATTAGAAGGCTTAGAATTCCGCATACAAATTTCTCCATTAGATTGTACAGGATGTGGAAATTGTGCTGATGTTTGTCCGGCTAAGGAAAAAGCATTGATTATGAAGCCTTTTGAAGAGCATTATGAAGTAGAATCAAAGAATTGGGATTATGCAATAGATAAGGTAGAACCTAAGGAAGATTTGTTGCCAGCAATAAACGTTAAAAACAGCCAATTTAAACAACCATTGCTGCAATTCTCGGGAGCCTGTGCCGGTTGTGGAGAAACACCATATGCTAAGCTTGTAACTCAACTATTTGGTGATAGAATGATATTAGCTAATGCTACAGGTTGTTCATCCATTTGGGGAGCATCTGCACCATCAACTCCATACTGTGCAAATAAGGAAGGTAAAGGACCTGCTTGGGCAAATTCCTTATTTGAAGATAATGCAGAATATGGATATGGTATGGCAGTGGCAGTTAAGAAGATAAGAGAAAAACTAGAAATGTTAATGAAAGAATTCGTAGAATTAAATATAGATGAAGAATTAAATGGAGTATTTAACCAATGGTTAGAAGGAAAAGATGATCCAAAGGCATCTAAAGCTGCATCAGGAGCTATAATACCAAAATTGGATAAGGAATTATCTAATGAAAGAGGAAATGAAATCCTTAAAGAAATTAAAGAATTAAAAGACTATCTAATCAAAAAATCCATATGGATTTTTGGTGGAGATGGTTGGGCTTATGATATAGGATTTGGCGGACTAGACCATGTATTAGCTTCAGGCGAAAATGTAAATGTACTTGTATTCGATACGGAAGTCTATTCTAACACTGGAGGTCAATCATCAAAGGCTACACCAACAGCGGCAGTGGCTAAGTTTGCAGCCTCTGGTAAGAAGGTTAGAAAGAAAGACTTAGGTATGATCGCAGCTTCCTATGGCTATGTATACGTAGCACAAGTAGCTATGGGAGCCAATATGAATCATTTGATGAGGGTATTACAAGAAGCAGAATCCTATGATGGACCATCCTTAATAATTGCCTATGCGCCATGTATTAACCATGGTATAACAACAGGAATGGGAACAAGTATTGCACAGGAAAAGAAAGCAGTAGAAACTGGATACTGGCACCTATATAGATTCGACCCAAGATTAAAAGAAGAAGGTAAGAATCCATTTGTATTAGACTCAAAAGAGCCAACTAAGCCATTTATGGATTTCTTGAATTCAGAAGTAAGGTATACATCCTTACGTCGAACCTTCCCAGATATAGCTGAAGAGTTATTTGCGGCAGCGGAGGAAGACGCAAAGGAAAGATATGAAAAATATAAAAGAATGGCAGAAGACTAGAAATATAAAAGGTAGGGACTTAGGTCCTTACCTTTTATTGGACAGCATGGACGGTTCTCGCTGTCCCATATATGAATTATTGGATAGGCAGGGATTAACCCTGCTTTTTTAGTATTATAAACCTTACATAATGGTCACTTTCTATGAATAATTATATTGTAGGAGGTGGCCGTTTTGCGCAAAATTATTTCTTTTATTTTACTTGGTTTTATATTAATTTGGACTTATAATCTATTTATAAATAACTTTATTGTATTGGAAGAGGTAGAAGAAGAACCTTATAAGGGTATAATAGAAATATGGGATATACCTTGGGCTATTAAAGGGAATAATTATGGATGGTTACAGGAGAGAATTAGAAACTTTGAAAGGCGAAATCCAGGGGTATATATAGAGCTTACCCAAATTGATGAAGATAGTTTAAACTCTAAGATTAAGAATAATAATACCTTGGAAGATATGCCAGATATAATTCCTGTAAATTCAAGTTTTTTTAATTCTAATATATTGGAGCCTTTAGATGAATATTTTAGTAAAGAAGAATTAGAACGGTTTAAACATCATATTTTAAAGTCTACAACGTGCAATGACAGTCTTGTGGCAATTCCCATTGGCATAGGCACCAATATTATGTATATTAATTTAGATAAATTCCATGAAAGAGGTATTTCTCCTCCTCTAAATGGCAATTGGACTTATGAGGAGTTTGTAAATATTTTAAATCAACTTACCTATGATTCAGATGAGGATGGTATAATAGATGAATATGGTTTTATTGCAAGTATTGGAGCTAAGGATTATAATATTTGGGGAATCATTTTATCTGACGGTGGAGAGCTAATCAATCCTAAAAGGGTGGAATATAATTTTTATGGCGAAAAGGCTATTAAAGGATTAGAAAAGGTCATTAATCTAAAAGATAAATATAAGGTGGTACCAGATTATTTTGGAATTATTAGTGAGAAAGATGCTTGGGAAATGTTTTACAAGGATCAGAAAGCTGCCATTACTATTAGCGGAGCTTGGGCATCAAATTTTTTGGAACAGTTATATAGTAGTGGTGAAGGATTTAATTTTGATATAGTCAATTATCCAATGGGATATAAGGATTTGCCAGTGGCTCTTAGTAATGATATAGTTTCATATGGGATTGTAAAGAAAGGAGATCCTAAAAAGACCAAAATCTGCGTTAAGTTTTTAAAATATTTGACTAATGAATCTAACCAAAAATCATTAGAAAAAATTGGGCTGTTTACAGTGAAACGTGGAATAAAGGATATGTATACGGAGAATATTAGGATGAAGAAGATTGAGGAAAGTCTTCCATACACAGAATATATACCTTTTGTAGATAATTGGACAGAAATAGATGCAATAGTACAAGAAGAAATAAGGAAAGCTATTCTAGGAGAAAAAGCTTCCTATGAAGCCATTGAAGATGCTAAAATAGAAATAGATAAATTAAAGAATCAAAATTGAAATATAGGAGTGGTATTTTGGAAATATCTAAACTTTATACATTATTTAAAGATAAAAGTTTTGGAGAAATATTGTTTGATGAGCCTATGAAAAACCACACCTCCTTTAAAATCGGCGGGCCAGCAGATATAATGGTAATACCTAATACAGAAAGAGAAGTTATTGAATCCATAAAATTTTGTAGGGATAATCATATAAAATATTTTATAATGGGGAATGGAACCAATCTGTTGGTTAAGGATACTGGCATAAGGGGAGTAGTTATTAAGATTGCCAATGGATTTGACAATATAGAAATAGATGGCAACAAAGTGATTTGCCAAAGTGGAACTCTAATATCTGTAATTGCAAAAGAGGCCTTGAGACAATCTTTAGCAGGTTTTGAATTTGCCAGTGGAATTCCAGGAACTATAGGTGGTGCTATTACTATGAATGCAGGAGCCTATGGGGGAGAGATGAAAGACATAGTAACTAAAGTACGAGTTCTAGATAAAAATAATAATGTAGTGGAGCTTACTAATGGAGAGATGAATTTCAGATATAGAGGTAGTACAGTTATAGACCAGGAGCTAGTGGTTTTAGGGGTAGAGTTAGAATTGGAAGAAGGGGAGTATTCCCAAATTGAAGAGAAAATGAAAGATTTAACCCATAGACGAGTTTCCAAACAACCATTGGATTTACCCAGTGGTGGCAGTACTTTTAAAAGACCTACAGGGTTCTATGCAGGTAAACTTATAGATGATGCTGGTCTAAGAGGTATCAGATATGGAGATGCACAGATTTCTGAAAAACATTGTGGTTTTATGGTAAATCGTGGAGAGGCAACTTTTGATGAGGTTTTTACTCTTATAAAGACAGTTCAGAAAATAGTGTATGATAAATTCAATATAATGTTGGAACCAGAAATAAAAATAATCGGGGATGACTAGAAAGGGAAATAGATGAAAATAACAGGAGATTATCATACTCATACCATATATAGTCATGGTAAAGGAACTATAGCGGAAAATGTAGAAACAGCTATTAAAAAAGGATTGAAAGAAATAGCTATATGTGACCATGGACCAGCTCATTATTTATATGGTGTAAGGAAAAACCAATTGTTTAAAATGAAAGAAGAAATAGATAGACTAAATGAGGAATATAAGAACAAAGGAATTAGAATATTATTAGGTGTGGAGGCTAATGTAATCGGCTATGATGGGACAATAGATGTGGATGACGATATACTTAATATTATCGACATACTTTTATTAGGATATCATTATGGAGTTACCCCTAAATCCTTTAAAGATGGATTGTTTATGTATATGATAAATCCGCTGTCTAAAATATTACCCATTTGTAGAGAACGGATTATAGAAAAGAATACTGAAGCATTGATAAAGGCTATTAATAAGTATCCAGTTGATATAATTACTCACCCAGATTCCAAAGCTAAATTAAATATTGAAAAAATTGGAGAAGCAGCTTTCGAAAAAGGAGTAGCTTTGGAAATCAATTCTAATCATAGCCAATTATCCATAGAAAATATCAAGATAGCATTGAAAACAGGGGTAGATTTTTGCATTAATAGCGATGCTCATGATCCAAAAAATGTAGGAAATGTAGAAGATGGGATAAAAAGAGCTAAAAAAGCCAATATTCCTATTGATAGGATTAGAAACCTAATAGATTAAACCTTGGAGGTGAAACTATATTGGAATTTGTAATAATTACAGGAATGTCTGGGGCAGGGAAAAGTCAAGCTATGAAAGCTATGGAAGATATGGGTTATTATTGTATGGATAATCTACCCCCTACCTTATTACCTAAGTTTGCAGAACTTTGCCACCAGTCGAAAAGAAATATTGATAAGGTAGCTGTGGTGGTAGATATTAGGGGAGGAATATTCTTTGAGGATCTATTTAAAGGGTTAGAAGAATTAAATGAAGAAGGAATAAAATATAGCATTTTATTCTTAGATGCATTAGACCAGGTATTGATCAAAAGGTACAAGGAACTTAGAAGACCTCATCCTCTAAATCCTAAGGGAGGAATATTAAATGGAATATTGGAAGAAAGAAAACTATTAGAAGAGGTAAAGAAGAAGGCGGATTTTGTTATAGATACATCTAAACTAACGATAGGAATGCTTAAAGAAGAAATTTACAAAATATTTTTTGAAGGACTAGAATTGCGGAAGTTAACAATATCCATAGTGTCCTTTGGATTTAAACATGGTATGTTATTAGATGCAGACCTAGTATTTGACGTTAGGTTTATTCCTAACCCTTACTATGTACCAGAATTGAAAGATTTTACTGGAGAAGATGAAGATGTGAAGAGATATGTATTCCATTGGGACCAAACCAATATATTTATGGATAAATTAATGGATATGTTGGAATTTTTGATTCCTTATTATATAAAAGAAGGCAAAACCCAGCTAATAATAGGAATAGGATGTACTGGAGGAAAACATAGGTCTGTAGCTATTGCCAATGAGATAGAAAAAAGGCTTAAAGAGAATGAACATAGGGCTATTGTAAGTCATAGAGACTACAAATTAGCGTAAAGGAGTATAGATTTATGGATAAAAAATATAGACCTAGGCTAATAATTTTAGGCTGGATATCCTTGGGAGTCCTTGGAATATTTTTATTATTAATTGGTCTTTCTAGCTTTGTATATGAATTATTTACTAACTATAGAATGGGTATAAAGATTATATTTTCAATAATTGGCATTACTCTCATTGTATTTTCCATTAAAAAATCTTTTTTTGAAATAATCAATGGAGTTAAGAAAAATGGGCTAAATGGAAATATTAATCGAAACGATATTAGCAATATGATATATAGAGAGAGAGTATTATCTAAGGGACCAAAGGTGGTAGTTATTGGAGGAGGAACTGGACTATCCGTATTGTTAAGAGGACTTAAGGAATCTACCTCCAATATAACTGCTATTGTAACAGTAGCAGATGATGGTGGAGGTTCGGGCATATTAAGAGAGGATTTAGGTATGTTGCCTCCTGGAGATATTCGGTCTTGTATATTGGCATTGGCCAATACAGAGCCTACTATGGAAAAATTACTCCAGTATAGATTTGATGAAGGACTGTTAAAGGGACAAAATTTTGGTAACCTATTTATCGCCGCCATGAATGAAATATATGGAAGCTTTGAAATGGCCATAAAGGAAACCAGTAATGTATTAGCCGTTACTGGTAAAGTTCTACCTATGACATTAGAGGATGTAACTCTATATGCAGTGCTGGAGAATGGACACACTATAAAAGGTGAATCTGAAATTCCCTTAAAAAATAAAGAATTGTCCAGCAGAATAAAGCGAATTTATATGGAACCAATGGTCAGTTATCCTTTAACTGAGGCTGTAGAAGCCATAGAGGATGCGGATTTAATAGTATTAGGCCCGGGGAGTTTATATACCAGTGTAATACCTAACCTATTGGTAAATAATATTGTGGATACCATTTATAGGGCAGAGGGGCCTAAAGTATATATTACAAATGTTATGACCCAGCCAGGGGAAACCGATAGCTACACGGTATTAGATCATGTAGAGGGTATAGTCACCCATAGTAGAGAAGATTTTTTAGATTATGTAATTGTAAATATAGAGGAAATACCAAAGGAAACCCTAACCAAATACGCCTCAGATGGATCGGAACCTGTAATTTTAGGGGGAGATGATGAAGAGATATTGAATTCTAAAGGTATACAAGTAATAAAAGGAAATTTAATAGATATTAAAAAGGATTATATACGTCATGACTCAATAGAACTAAGTAAAATGTTAATAGATATAGCTAAAAACAAAGTAAGTAAAATCCAAATATAAAGGGGCGATTTAATCGCCCCTTGAATCTATTAACTCTTTTTTACTTCTTCAAGCATCCTAGAAATTAAATTGCCTGCAGACTTTTTAGTCAAGTTATCATAATTTACAGAAGTATTTAGCTCA
This sequence comes from [Clostridium] ultunense DSM 10521, assembly GCF_000511955.1. Lineage (GTDB taxonomy): Bacteria > Bacillota > Clostridia > Tissierellales > Tepidimicrobiaceae > Schnuerera > Schnuerera ultunensis. The sequence continues at coordinate 220,714 of NZ_AZSU01000001.1, forward strand.
TTTGCTAATTTTCTAATGGTTTCCAATTGCCTTTTAGTAGGAGGTTCCGTTTGATTAGTTATAAACTCATCTTCCATTTCATTTTCTCTATCTTCTAAAGACAACTCCTCAAAAGCAGTCATCCCCACATTGGTCAAATCCCTTAAAACCCTTGCTTTAGCACGGGTAGAAGCCATTCTGATTAAATGAGGCACTATAGTAGAGTTAACGGACTGGGGACTAGCATCGCCTAAATCAGTATATACTTCATTTTCCGTTGTGGCAGTGGCCTTACATATGGCTGTCATATTATTTTCTCTTGTTGGAATTTGGATTAGTTCCACCTGTATAGATTTCAAATTCCGTTGGTGAGCCAAATCTAATAGACCTTCATAGGTTACGTAGGATTTGCCCTGCAAATTTATAATAAATTTTTCATTAATACTCATTAAACCACCTCATCTATATTTTGCAAAGAATACTTTAAATTAAACCTGGAAATGTTAAACAATTATATTATATCATAGGTGGCTTATCAACATGTTAAGTTAAATATAGTATGCCTAACTTTATAGTGTTTTCTATAGCATTTTTATGGGTTCTTTCAAAAGAATGGGAAGCATCAACACCAGGACCGATTAATCCTACCTTAAAATCATAACCTGCCCTTAATGCTGCAGATCCATCAGACCCATAGTAGGGATATATATCAATTTTATAATTCAAATTATTTTCTTTTGCTAAACTAACCAGTCGGTTTTTTAGTTCTAAATCATAAGGACCAGAACTGTCCTTTGCACATATGGTTACACTATATTCATCAGAGGTTTGCCCTTCTCCAGGGGCAGCCATGTCTATAGCTATGAATTCAAAGGTTTTTTCAGGAATAGCAGCACTAGCACCATGGCCTACTTCTTCATAATTACTAATAAAAAAATTGGTAGTATATCGAGGTTTAATATTATTATCCATTAGATATTTAGCGATTCCTAATATGGAAGCTACACCAGCCTTGTCGTCTAAATGTCTAGATTTGACAAACCCACTTTCAGTAACAACTGTTCTAGGATCAAAGAATATAAAATCGCCTACATTAATACCTAATTTTTCAATATCTTCTTTTGAAGAAACTTTTTCATCTAATCTAATTTCCATATTATCCATATTTCTTTCTAGAGTTTTAGTTTCCTCCCCATGGACATGGGAAGAAGCTTTAGTTGTAAGTATAGTGCCAGGGTATAATTTTCCATTACTACTTTCAATATTTACGTATTCGCCTTCTACAGTACTCCAAACATAACCTCCGACTTGGGTTAGTTTAATTCTTCCGCTAGACTTGATTTCTTTTACCATCCCGCCTAAAGTGTCTACATGGCCTGATAAGGTGATTTCTTTTTCTTGATTTTTCCCAACAATTGTGGCAATTAATGCATCTTTATTAGTCCTATAGGTGGAAATACCCATAGAATTGAACTCCTTTTCCACAAAATCTATAGCTTTTTTTGTATTACCTGATGGACTAGGAATATTAAGCAAAGATACTAACCTGTCCACTACATAATCCACATCTAATTTCATAAAGAAAACCTCCTTTGAAATTTCATTCTATATTATTATATCACCTTAGTACCATATTAAAGCAATCTATTTAAAAAAATTTAGCATAATATTTATATTTGTAGTATAATAAGCTTAATATCCATATAGTTAATATAATGGGAGATGGTTTTGGTGGTTGAAGAAGTAAGTGCTGGAGGTGTGGTGATATTTGGTAATGCCATACTTTTATTAAAAAAATTTAATGGAGATTGGGTATTGCCTAAGGGAAGGGTAGAAAAAAATGAGAATATTAGAGAAGCTGCTATTAGAGAGGTATTGGAGGAAAGTGGTGTAAAGGCTGAGATAATAAGATATATAGGTATGGTCCATTATACTTATAAAAATATTAAGGGTGATGAAACGGTATTTAAGACAGTCCATTGGTATCTAATGAAGGCCAATAGTATGGAATCAGTACCACAAAAAAAGGAAGGTTTTATAGAAGCTACTTTTGTCCATAAAGATAGGGTTAAAGACCTAGTTAAATATAATGATGAGAGAAAAATACTTAAAAAGGTTTTAAAATTAATTTAGATTTGATATAATCTTAACAATCTTATTGTAAAATAAAAGTAGGAGAGATATAATGTCTTTTTCATCAACAACTAAGAATGAATTGTCAAGATTACCTATTCAAAATAGGTGTTGTGCCATAGCTGAGTTAGCTGCTATAGTTAGAATGAGTGGTACAATCCAAATAACTGGAATGAAACGCATTAGTTTGAAATTTGGGACGGAAAACGCTGCCATTGCAAGAAGGATATTTACTTTGTTGAAAATTTTATACAATACAGATGTAGAAGTTATGGTAAGAAAAAATAAACAATTAAAAAAGAATAATAACTATTTAATAATTGTAAATAGCATGGAAATAACTACAAAAATTTTAGAGGATGTAGGATTTTTAACAGATGAAGATAGTAGTTATTATACTATAGATTATAAAACGCCAGAAAATTTGATAGAGAATAGGTGTTGTAGAAGGGCCTATATTAGAGGGGCATTTTTAGGGGGGGGGCTCTATCAGTAACCCAGAGAAAGCTTACCATTTAGAGTTCGTTACTAATAGTATAGAGCATGGTAAGGATTTATCAGAAATAATAAACTCTTTTAATCTAGATTCTAAAATAGTAGTTAGAAAGGAAAATTATGTAGTCTATATTAAAGAAGGAGGGCAAATAGTAGATATATTAAATATAATGGAAGCTCACCAGGCTTTACTTAAATTGGAAAACATTAGGGTTTTTAAGGATGTAAGAAATAATATTAATAGACTTGTAAATTGTGAAACTGCAAATTTAAGTAAAACCATAGATGCATCTTTGCGTCAAGTGGAAAATATTGAATATATAGATAGTAAAATAGGAATTGATAAACTTCCTAAAAATCTTCGCGAGATTGCCAGATTAAGGTTGCAATATAGGGAAGCTAGTCTTAAAGAATTGGGAACCATGCTAAAACCTCCAGTAGGGAAGTCTGGAGTAAATCATAGATTTAGAAGAATAGACGAAATTGCAGAAGATTTAAAAAGAAAGGAGAATGAGACATGATAAGAAAAAATGTAATTCTAAATAATGAAGTTGGGCTACATGCCAGGCCAGCTGCATTATTTGTCCAAGCGGCAAACAAATTTTCTAGTAATGTATATATTGAGTTAGAAGGTAGAAAGGTGAATGGTAAAAGCATTATAGGAGTCATGTCTTTAGGTGCATTCCATGGAGAAGAAATCACTTTGATTGTTAATGGCGAAGATGAAGAGGAGGCTATGGAAGAATTATCAAAATTAATAGAAGATGGGCTAAAAGATTTGTAGATAAGAGTAAATCCCTTCAGTGAAGGGATTATTTTATTCTTTAAATAATCTTATCCATTACATTTTCTATCAAAGACAAGTCTATTATTCTAAAATCAGCAAGGACCTTTTCTGTCCAATTGGGAGTAGGTTTATTTTTTATAAATTTTTTAGCAGTAGCAATACTATCTTCAATAATCATTAAACTATCATAATCCATAGAACTTTTATCCTTGCTTATTATTATGGTTTTATAGGGAGTTTCGTTAGGTTTCACACTACCGGATAGAGGATGAGTCATCAATTTATGTCCCTTGTGAATCTGATCCCTCACGTATTCCAATACATCTAAATAAGTAAATTTTTCATCGTATTTAATTTCAACATTGTCCTTATATTTTTCACATACATATTTATTATTTGTTACTATAATATTTTTCATCTTAGACCTCCAAAACTTTTGATACATTTATTTTATCATAAATTAGAAGCCAATAGAAGATTATGAAAGGTAGTTTTATTTATTTTTGTTTATGATAGAATAAAGATATAAATATACTTAGAAAGGGTTTTATTATGGTTTATCAAAAAGAGTTTGTCCATTTACATGTTCATACTGAATATAGTTTGTTAGATGGTTCCAGCAGAGTTAGAGACCTTTTAGACAGAACCAAAGATTTAGGAATGGATTCTATAGCAATAACAGACCATGGTTCCATGTTTGGTGTAATAGAATTTTATAAGCAGGCTAAAAAAAGAGGGATCAAACCAATACTTGGGTCTGAAGTTTATATTGCCATAAATAGGTATACTGAGAAGGAACCAAAGGATAAGAATCAATACCATTTGGTTTTATTGGCGGAAAATAATATTGGTTATCAAAACCTAATGAAAATAGTTTCAGAAGGATACGTAAATGGTTTTTATTATAAACCTAGAGTAGACCATGATGTACTAGCAAAACATAGCCAAGGCATAATTGCATTAAGTGGATGCTTAGGGGGAGAAATTCCTAAACATCTATTAGATGGAAATTATAAAAAGGCAAAAGAAATAGCCCATAAATACAACAAAATATTTGGTCAGGACAATTTTTTCTTGGAAATACAGGATCATGGGATGGAAGAACAAAAGGGGATTAATGAACAGTTGGTAAAACTAAGCCAGGAAACGGGAATACCATTAGTTGCCACCAATGATGTCCATTATTTGAGAAGAGAAGATGCAATAGTCCATGATGTGCTTCTATGTATTCAGACGGGAAAGACCATAGACGAAAGTGATAGGATGAGGTTTCCTACAAACGAATTTTATTTAAAATCCTACGACGAAATGGGGAGCATTTTTGGAAATGTGAAAGAAGCTTTAGAAAATACGGCTTGGATTGGTGAAAGGTGTAATGTTACTTTAGATTTTGATACCCTACATTTACCTGAATATAAAGTACCAAAAGGATATACAGATTTAGAGTATTTAAAAAAACTCTGCATTGATGGATTACACAAAAGGTATAAAAGAATTACCCCGGAAATAATGGCTAGATTTAATTTCGAGTTTAATACCATAGTTGAAATGGGGTATGTAGACTATTTTCTTATAGTTTGGGATTTTATTAAATTTGCAAAAGACAATGGGATAATTGTAGGGCCAGGTAGGGGATCAGCAGCAGGAAGTATCGTATCCTATGCCTTAGGTATTATTGATATAGACCCATTAGAATACGATTTATTATTTGAAAGATTTTTAAATCCTGAAAGAGTATCTATGCCAGATATTGATATAGATTTTTGTTATGAGAGAAGGGAAGAAGTAATAGATTATGTGGTAGAAAAATATGGGGAAGATAGGGTAGCACAGATAGTTACCTTCGGAACTATGGCAGCTCGAGGGGCTATTCGCGATGTGGGAAGGGCTATAAATATGCCCTATGGGGAAGTAGATTATATTGCAAAGCAAATCCCTATGGAAATAGGCATGACAATTTCTAAAGCCCTAGATGTTAATAAGACTTTAAGGCAAATATATGAAACAAAAGAAGAAGTTAAAAACCTAATAGATTTAGCCATGGCGGTAGAAGGTCTGCCAAGGCATACTTCCACCCATGCTGCTGGAGTAGTAATTTCAAAAGAGCCTATTACCACCTATGTGCCTTTATCTAGAAATAACGATGCTATAACCACTCAGTTTAATATGATTGAATTGGAAGAATTAGGCCTTTTAAAGATGGATTTTTTGGGGTTGAGAACCCTTACAGTAATTAGGGATGCTGTTAATTTAATAGAAAAAAATCATGGAATTAAAATTGATTTTTCTAATTTGAGCTATGATGACCCTAAAGTATTGGAATTATTTGCAAAAGGTGAAACCTTAGGTATATTCCAGTTTGAATCTGCTGGCATGAGACAATTTTTAAAGGAACTGAAACCCAATATGTTTGAAAACTTAATAGCTGCTAATTCCTTATTTAGACCTGGTCCTATGAACCAAATTCCTCAATATATTGCTAACAAAAACAATCCGGAAGATATAGAATATCTACATCCTAGGCTTAAACCTATTTTAGAAGTAACCTATGGTTGCATTGTCTATCAAGAACAGGTAATGCAGATAGTAAGGGATATAGGCGGATTTACCATGGGTGGTGCAGATTTACTAAGAAGAGCCATGGGTAAAAAGAATATGGAAGTAATGGAAGAGGAAAGAAGAAGGTTTATCTATGGAGATACTGATGAAGAAGGACAGGTCATAATAAAGGGAGCTTTGAGGAATGGTGTAGATGAAAAGACTGCCAATAGGATATACGATTTAATGATCGATTTTGCCAAATATGCTTTCAACAAAAGTCATTCTGCAGCCTATGCTGTAGTGGCGTATAGAACTGCTTGGCTTAAATATTATTATCCAGTAGAGTTTATGGCAGCCCTTATAAGCAGTGTAATGGGAGATACCAATTCCGTTTCCCTATATATCCAAGAGTGTAAAAGGTTGGGAATAGAAATATTGCCACCAGATATCAACGAAAGTTTCAAAAAATTTACCGTTGTAGATGGAAAGATTAGATTTGGTTTAATGGCAGTAAAGAATGTAGGAGAAAATTTCATAGAGATAATTATTAAGGCAAGAGAGGATGGAATTTTTACAAGCTTTACAGATTTTTGTGAAAGAATAGAAAGCATTGACCCTTCTGTAATGAATAAAAGAGCAGTAGAAAGCCTTATTAAATGCGGTGCAATGAATAGTCTAGGGGGTAATAGGGCTCAGCTATTAGCTATTTTTGAAAAAACTATGGATGGTATCCATGCAGACAGAAAAAGGAATATAGAAGGCCAGTTCTCTATGTTTGAGACAATAGATACTAAAATATCAAAAGATAATTTACCGGAATTAAAGGAATTTCCACAGAAAAACTTGCTGGCTATGGAAAAGGAAATGATGGGTATTTATATTAGTGGACATCCATTACAACCATACGAGGAGGAACTAAATAAAATATCTACAATGACCACTTCTGAATTGTTGCAAGCCCAAGAACAGTTAAGGGAGAATTTAAGTGAGAATATTGATGGGAAAAAGATTATAATTGGTGGTATTATCGTTTCAAAGAAGAATAAAATAACTAAAAATAATAATATGATGGCCTTTATTACTTTAGAAGATCTATATGGTGCTATAGAATGTATTGTATTTCCTGCTACTTATGAAAGGTATAATAGGTTAATAGATGAGGATAGTTTAGTAGTTATCCAAGGAAAGGTAAGTTTAAATGAAGAGGAAGAACCTAAGATAATATGTGAAAAGATAATCCCATTAAATAAATATAAAAAGGGAAAAATATATTTAAAGATATCTAAAGAAAAGCCTTTAAATACATTTAATTCAATTAAAAAAATATTATCCAAATATAAAGGGGAGACTCCAGTATATGTATATATGGAAGGCGATAGGAAGACAGTAATGGCTCAGAGGGACTTATGGGTTGATATGGAGCAGAAATTGTTATTTGATGAGTTGGCTGAAATATTGGGGAAAGATAATATAAAGGTTTCCTAAAGTATTAATCTTTTAAAAATAATTGAATTTTATGTTATAATTGTTATTATGAAATTTTTATATGGCAACCTTAACAGATACTATTAGTTAGGAGAGTGTAAAAATGTGGACTGCAGTTTATTTGGCTACAGGTTTAGATGCGGCAATAAGGGTTGAAAAAAAATTAGAAAAAGAAGGTTTTCTAGTCAAAAAACAGCTATTTTCCAAAGAAGGAGATGAAGAGTTATATGAAATATTAGCCCCAGAGTTTGAAGCCAATGAAATACAAGCAGTACTATTTGATTTAGGCATTATTTAATTGAATATTATATAGTTGGGAGGAGAAAATATGAAGATAATAGGTGTGCTAACTAGTGGTGGAGATGCGCCGGGCATGAATGCCGCCATTAGGTCCGTAGTAAGAACGTCCATATATAATCAAACTAGGGTTTTAGGCATTAAACAAGGTTATAATGGATTATTAAATGGAGAAATTGAAGAGATGAATTTATCCTCTGTAGCAGATATAATCCATAGGGGTGGCACTATGTTAAGGAGTGCCAGATGTGATGAATTTAAGACTGAGGAAGGACTAAAAAAAGCTATTAATGTAATAAAGATTTTTGGGATAGATGGATTAATAGTACTAGGTGGGGATGGAACTTTTAAAGGTGCAAATAATTTAAGTGATGCAGGGATACCAACCATTTGCATTCCTTGTACTATAGACAACGATATGGGATATACCGACTATACTATAGGTTTCTTTACAGCTGTAGAAACGGTAGTAGACGCTATAAGTAAAATAAGGGATACTTCTACATCTCATGGTCGAGCTAATATAGTTGAAGTAATGGGAAGAGAGTGTGGAGATATAGCCCTTTATTCTGGACTAGCTGGAGGAGCTGAAAGCATCATCGTTCCAGAAGTTGAGTTTGACATAGATGAAGTATGTAGGAAGATTATACAGGGTAGAAATAGAGGTAAGCTTCACCATATTATAGCATTGGCAGAGGGCATAGGGAATGCCTATGAAGTTGCAAAAGAAATAGAGGAAAAGACTGGTGCAGAAACTAGGGTAACTATATTGGGACATATTCAAAGGGGAGGAACCCCTACTGCTTTCGACAGAATTATGGCTAGTAAAATGGGAAATAAAGCAGTAGAACTTTTACTTTCCAATGAGTCAGGTAAAGCTTTAGGCATAAAATGTAATGAATTGATTAGCATGGATTTAGACAAGGCACTCAACACTAAAAAAGAGTTTGACAAAAATATGTATGATATAGCAAAAATACTTTCTATATAAGGAGGGATTGGAAATATGAAAAAGACAAAGATAGTATGTACTATAGGGCCAGCTTCTGAGAAAGAGGAGGTTTTAAGAGAACTGTTTTTAAAAGGATTAAATGTGGCTAGACTTAATTTTTCTCATGGTACCCATGAAGAACATAGAATAAGAATTAATACTATAAAAAAATTAAGGGAAGAATTAAAATTGCCTATTGGGATTATGTTAGATACTAAAGGCCCAGAGATTAGATTAGGGAGTTTTGATCAAGAAGCAATAGAATTAAAGGATGGGGATTCTTTTACTTTAACAACGAGGGATATTTTGGGAGATGAATCCATAGTTAGCGTTTCTTATGAAGGATTGGCAAAGGATGTTAATAAAGGGGATAGAATACTTGTAGACGATGGTCTTGTAGAGTTAGAAGTGGTTGAAATCCTTAACGGAACGGATATAAAGTGTACTGTTCTCAATGGTGGGACATTAAGAGACCATAAGGGTGTAAATATACCCAACGTGTCTATCAATTTACCAGCGGTAACAGGAAAGGATATTGAAGATATTAAGTTTGGAATAGAAAATGATATAGATTTTGTTGCTGCTTCCTTTATAAGGAAAGCTGAAGACGTATTAGAAATAAGAAAGATATTAGAAGAGAATGGTGGAGAGTATATAGATATCATATCTAAAATAGAAAATCAAGAAGGTGTTGATAATATTGATGAAATCATAGAGGCTTCCGATGGGATAATGGTGGCTAGAGGAGACTTAGGGGTAGAAATCGAGACGGAGGAAATCCCTCTTATACAGAAGAAGATAATTAAAAAATGTAACATAGCTGGCAAACCAGTAATTACAGCCACTCAAATGTTAGACTCTATGATGAGAAATCCAAGACCTACAAGAGCTGAGGTAACAGATGTAGCCAATGCCATTCTTGATGGGACTGATTCTATAATGCTATCTGGAGAAACAGCGGCAGGGAAATATCCTATAGAATCTGTAAAGACTATGTATGATATTGCTACAAGAACTGAGACATCTTCTGAGTATTTAGAAATACTGAAGTTTAAATCTGTGGACAAAGATATATCAACAACTAATGCTATAAGTAAGGCAACTTGTACCACAGCAGAAGATTTAAAAGCTAGTGCAATTATTACAGCTACTTCATCGGGTTATACATCTAAAGCCATATCAAAGTTTAGGCCAAAGGCACCAATAATTGCGGCTACTACAACTGAAAGGGTAATGAGGAAACTATCCTTAGTATGGGGAGTCTATCCTGTCTTATCCTTGAAAAGCGATGATACCGATGAAGTAATAGACAGATCAATCCATAGCGCCGTGGAGAAAGGCTATATTAAAGAAGGGGATTTAATAATAATAACAGCTGGTATACCTGTAGGTGTATCAGGAACTACCAATTTAATAAAAGTCCATACTGTAGGTAAAGTATTGGTGAAAGGGACGGGAATAGGCAAACAATCCATTACCGGGGAAATATGTATTGGCAGCAATAAGGAGGAATTGCAGAATAAATTTAAAGAGGGAGATATTTTAGTAAGTAAGTTCACTGATAAGGATATGGTAGATTTCATGAAAAAAGCATCGGCTATAATAGTAGAACAGGGTGGATTAACATCTCATGCAGCAATAGTTGGGTTAAATTTTGAAAAAGCAACAATCGTAGGTGTAAAGAATGCCACGAAGATATTAAATGATGGAGATATAGTAACTGTAGACACTGTTACCGGCCTAGTTTATAAAGGAGAAGCTAGGGTTCTTTAGGGGTGAATAGTTTATGAACCTATGTACATCTATTAGGGTAAGATATGAGGAAACAGATCAGATGGGCGTAGTATACCACGGCAATTATTTTACTTGGTTTGATATTGGAAGGACTGAGTTTTTTAGGAAACTCAATATAGTATACGGGCAACTGGAAGAAGAAGGGATTCTTCTGCCGGTAATTGAAGCAAATTGTGAATATATAATGCCTGCGAAATATGATGATGAAATAATAATATGTACGAAATTGGTAAAACTAAAAGGTGTAAGGCTAGAATTTGGATATACCTTGTATAGAAAAGAAGATAATACATTGATTGCCAAAGGTCGAACTATTCATGCTTTTGTAGACAAAAATTTAAAACCTATAAATTTTAAGAAAAGATATAGGGAAATTTGGGATCTGTTAGGAGAAACAATATGAAGAAAATTATTTTATTATTTATTTTATTACCTATATTGGACTTGTATATATTGATTAAAGCCTCTCAAACTATGGGATTTGGTGTTACAGTAGTACTTATAATATTAACGGGGATAGCCGGATATTATTTAGCCAAAACTGAAGGAAGATTAGTTATTCGAAATATAAATAATGCCATGTCCCAAGGGAATATTCCAGGGAATGAGATATTAACTGGATTTTCTATTTTAATAGGCGGGTTTTTATTATTATTGCCTGGGATTGTTACAGATATAATTGGGATAACCATGGTATTACCGGGGACTAGGAATTTTTATAAAGAGTATATTAGAAGAAAAATTGAAAGAATGATCAATAAAGGCTATACTAGGATTATGATTAGATGGTAATATATTAAATGGGGGCACAAATTTGTGCCCCATTTTTCTGGAGAGGAGTGTCCTATGGATCAATTTAAAGTTGGGGATAAAATAGAATTAAACATTATAGATATAAGTAGTGAAGGTTTGGGAGTAGGCAGGCATAAGGGGCTTGCATTTTTTGTTGAGGGAGGAACTTTAGGAGATAGAGTATTATTTGAAATAGTAGAATTAAAGAAAAGGTATGGGATAGGGAAGACATTGGAAATAATAGAAAAATCTCCTTATAGAATAGGATCTAAATGTGAGTTCTTTCCACAATGTGATGGGTGTCAACTTCAAAATTTAGATTATTATAAACAATTGGAATTTAAAAAGAATATAGTGGAAAACAATTTGGAGCGGATAGGCAAGATAAACAATGTAGTAGTCAAGGATACTATAGGAATGGAATATCCTTTTAGATATAGGAATAAGGCAGAATTTAAAGTAGAGAAAAATTATAAAATAGGCTATTATAAAAGAGGAACCCATGATATTGTACCTGTTGACAAATCTATTATACAAAATAAGATGGTAGATGATATATTAATTTTAATTAAAGAATATATGAAGAAGTATAAAGTAGAAGGCTATGATAGGAAGAATAAAAAAGGTATAATTATGAATATACTAATAAGAACAACTAAAGATAATAAAGCTATGGTGGTAATCGTAACAAAATGTGAAAATCTTCCTTACAAAAATGAGTTAATAAAAATGTTAACTTTCCCAGACAAGAGAGTCTCTAATATTTCTTATAATGCTATAGTAAGCATATATCAAAATGTAAAAAAGAATGATACATCGGTAGTATTAGGAGCTAAAGATATAAAACTATATGGAGAAGATAGGATTTTAGATTATATAGGAGAGTATAAATTTCTAATTTCTCCAAAATCCTTCTTTCAAATAAACCCTGTGCAAACGGAAGTACTATATGATAAGGTGGTAGAGTATTTAAGCTTAAATGGAAATGAAACTATAGCAGATTTATACTGCGGAATAGGTACTATATCTTTATTTATATCAAAGTATGCAAAAAAGGTATATGGTGTGGAAATTGTAAAGGAAGCTATAGAAGATGCCAATGAAAATAAAGATTTAAATGGAGTAAACAATGTAGAATTCATATTAGGCAAAAGTGAAGATATATTACCAAAGTTAAATAAAAAGGGAATTAAGCTGGATGCCATAGTAGTAGATCCTCCTAGGAAAGGCCTTGATAAGTTATTAATAAATTCCATAATAGATGCAAATCCAGAAAAAATAGTCTATGTATCCTGTAATCCATCAACATTGGCTAGAGATTTAGGTTATTTGGTTGGAAAAGGCTATAAGGTACTAGAAGCACAACCAGTGGATATGTTTCCCATGAGTATGCATATAGAGACCATAGCGTTACTACAAAGAGAAATTATGTAGAAATCCTGAGATTCAAGCTCTTTCATGACCATTTTGAATTCATAGAAGATGACCAAAGTAACAAGCGAAAAGTGCTGAAAAAGTATTTTAATGTTTCAGTGGTGGTTGACCTAGTTAGTGGAGACACAAGAAAATAAGGACAAAAATGAGAATCAGCAAGGATTAAAAAACTTGCTGATTTTTGCATTTATACTCTTAGACTTGTCAAAAGCACAAGTCAAGAATGGTGATTTTGATAATTCTAGAATGGCAAAAAAGAAAAGTCTAGACTTATCAAAATGACAACCTAACTATATAGAGATTAGTTAGATTGATAGAGTTATATTTATATTAAGGGAGAATAAAAAAGTACTTCTTTTAAAGTGGGATATAAGCTGAAACGGAGATCTACCGTAATAGGTTTAAAATAAATATTGATATACTAGTAAATATAATTCTATTTGCTTATTTCTAAAAGACAAAATAAAAAATGGTTTAAATAAACCATTGACAATTATTTGCGTTATGGTATAGTTAAACCATAATCAAAAAGGCTATTCCATTTAACTAAAATTAGGAGGGAATTGTATGGGGAATAAAAATGTTAATGAAGTAATAAATATTCTAAGAGAAAAAGCAAGTTCAGGAAATTATATTTATGAATTTGCAATTAATTATTATTTAAGTAGAAAGTTAAAAACTGACTCATTTAATCAAATCCTAGACAAATTTGAAGATGAAAATATTAAATATAATTTAAGAGCTGTTTATGAAGAAGAAAATAATTATATAGAACAGTTTAATAATCTTAAAGACTTCTCACTAGATGAAATTATTGAAATCATAGGTGACCTTTCTGAATATGCTGGCAGGAGGGGTGGAGGGGGAAATACTACAGTAAAGTCAATTATTGATCTATCCTTAGAACTTTTGACCTTAGAAAAAGAAGATATATTATTAGATGTAGGTTCAGGGATAGGAACAACATTGCTAGAAGCATCTAAAATATCTAGTATCTCCGGGATTGAAATCAATCCAGAAAATTATATGCTATCATGTGTGTTGCTTGATTTATTTGATCTACAAGTAGAAAATATGATGCATAAGGATGTCTTTACTTATGATTTAAGTAAATTTGACGCCAATAAGGTTTTTATGAATATGCCCTTGGGCCTAAAAATGTCAGGAAAAAAATTGGAGGAAGTTTTAAAATTAAAATTTGATAAATCCATTTACAAAAATCATATTAAATCTATTGACTCATCTTGGGTTTTTGCATTAGATATCATTGAAAATACAGAATATGAAAAATTCGTAATGCTTATGAATGGCAATCCTTTATATAGCGATAATCATCAAGATGTAAGGAAGATATTAATTGATAAAGGTAAGGTTGAGGCTGTTATAGCATTACCTAGTAACCTATTAGCTTACACTGCTATTCCTATATATCTAGTTGTATTTAGCCATAGTAATGAAAGTATAAAATTTGTTGACGCAACAAAACTATATTCAGATATTAAATATAGACATGTGTTAGAAAAAGAGCATATTAAAAAAATTGTAAAAGCACTAGATAAGGACTCCAGTATAAGTAAAATAGTAGATTCAAAAAAACTTATAGAAGAAGATTTTACCCTTGATCCATTAAGATATACCGTAGAAGAGTTTCCATTTGAAGAAAGCATTATATTAAAGGATGTAGTAAAATCAATTAACAGGGGTCATACCATTAGTAAAAAAGACCTAGAAGAAATGACTTCAGTTCAACCAACAGATTATCAATATTTAATGTTACAAAATTTTCAAGATGGAATATTAGATGGAAATTTACCATACCTAAAGAATTTAAACGAATCTTATGAGCGATATTTTCTGAAAGATAATTCAGTTATTGTTTCTAGATTATCACCTTTTAAAATAGGTTCGGTTGGCAAACTGAAGACTAATGTGTTAGTGAATGGAAATTTGTTTTTCTTAGAAATTGATGAAAATAAAATAAACAAAGATTTCCTCACTGCCTACTTACAAAGTAGAATAGGTTTAAGAGAAATAGAAAAATATGTTAAAGGGTCTACTATGAAGACAATTAGTATTAGAGACCTTGAAAGGATTAAGATTCCAAAAATAAGTATGGAAAAACAAATCGAAATTGGTAATCAATTCGTACTATTGAATTCTGAATTTAAGGCAATCAAGAAAAGGACCGATGAAATAATAGAAGAGAGATTAAATATGTTTGAAGGAGGTATATAATGCTTCTGGATAACGAGTTAAAAATTGATGTTGCATCTGACGCAACAAAAATAGTAATGAAAAGAATTATTGGTGCTAGATCTATTAGTGAGTTGAGAAGTTATCTAAAATCAATAGGTCTTGAGGAGCTGACTCCAGATATAGATAACTTCCAGCCTAATGGGGATATTTATATCTTAGGAGATTTGAGCATTAAAGATAATATTGTCTATCAAATATTTAAAGACTTAAGCATAGATGTTAATAGAATAAAACTAGTAAAAGGTTATAATGAGCTGAAGACTTATAATTTTAATAGATTCCAATATGATACTTCTGTAAGATTGATTTTTGTAGGACCAATACCCCATTCAACAAAAGATAAAGGGGAATATTCTAGCGTTATAGCTAGAATGGAGAGGGAAGAAGGTTTCCCTAAAATCGTAAGACTTGGTACAGAAGGCAGTTTGAAAATTACTAAAACAAACCTTAAAGATGCTATAATAAAAGAAATAAAATCAAATTATTTAGATACAAATTAATATAACAAAAAGCTTTTAAAAAGCCAGTTGATTTAATTTTACCTAGATAAACAAGTATAAGATAAGGAGTGAGTGTATAGATGATAACAGGAGAAATAAGGAATAAGATTGACAGAATTTGGGATAGCTTTTGGACAGGCGGTATTACTAACCCTTTAACAGTTATAGAGCAGTTTACCTATTTACTATTTATAAAATCATTAGATGATAAGCAGTTAAACTCAGAAAAAGAGGCTAGTATTCTAGGTATAAAGCCTAAAGTAATATTTGACAAGAATAATGAAGATTTAAGATGGTCTAACTTTAAACACTTTGACTCAGAAAAAATGTATAAGGTCGTATCTACTGAAGTATTCCCTTTTATAAAGAAATTGAATGGCAATGCAGATTCATCATTTGCTAGATTTATGGAAGATGCGATCTTTACCATTCCTACACCTAGAATGCTAGAAACAGTTGT
Organism: [Clostridium] ultunense DSM 10521; assembly: GCF_000511955.1. Lineage (GTDB taxonomy): Bacteria > Bacillota > Clostridia > Tissierellales > Tepidimicrobiaceae > Schnuerera > Schnuerera ultunensis. Next base: position 236,658 of record NZ_AZSU01000001.1, read on the forward strand.
AACCAATATAGATGAACTTATGGCTGATCTTCCCTTAAAAGACTTAGGAGATTTATATGAGTATATGCTTAGCAAGTTGACTACTGCAGGGAAGAATGGACAGTTCAGAACACCAAGACATATTATAGATATGATGGTTGAACTTGTGAAACCTACACCTAGCGACATAATTATAGATCCAGCGGCCGGGACAGCAGGATTTTTAATTTCCACAGCAGATTACTTAAAGAAAAATTATGAAAATGAAATATTTACATCAGAGCAACTAAAAGAACACTTTAATAATGAAATGTTTAATGGAAACGAAATAGATACTACCATGTTAAGAATAGGAACTATGAATATGCTCCTTCATGACGTGGAAAATCCCCAAATTCACTATATGGACTCTCTTTCTAAATCCAATAAGGAAAGAGAAAAATATACCTTAGTACTAGCCAATCCACCTTTTAAGGGTAGCTTGGATAAAGAGGCGGTAGCTGATGACCTGACTAGAATTACTAACACAGGAAAAACAGAACTATTATTTATAGGACTTATTCTAGAGATTTTAAAAAGTGGTGGAAGGGCTGGAGTAATAGTTCCAGATGGAGTCCTTTTTGGAGCTAGCAATGCCCATAAATCTTTGAGAAAAGAGATTATAGACAAGCATAAGCTAGAGGGAGTTATATCCATGCCTTCAGGGGTATTTAAGCCCTATACAGGAGTATCTACAGCCATACTACTCTTTACTAAAACAGGCATAGGTGGAACAGATAAGGTTTGGTTCTATGATATGGAAGCAGATGGGCTATCCCTAGATGATAAGAGGGAAAAGGTAAAGGACAATGACATAGAAGATATAATAGCGAGATTCCATAAGCTAGATAATGAAGAGGAGAGACAAAGAACAGAAAAGTCTTTTTTGGTCCCAGTAGAGGAAATAAGGGAAAATGGTTATGATCTTTCTATAAATAGATATAAGGAAATAGTCTATGAAGAAGTAGAATATGAAGAACCTGAAGTGATCATAGAAAAGATAAGAAGATTAGAGGAAGATATACTTTTAGGTTTAGATGAAATAGAGAAGTTGGTGAAATAGATGAAATGGATAGAGTTAGGAGAAGTTTTCCCGATAATAAGAAATGGTAAAAGTATAAAACAAGATGGTTATGAAGGTTACCCAATTACTAGAATAGAAACTATAGCTGATAGATACATTAATGAGAATAGGGTAGGTTATGCAAATATTCATGAACTTGATGATTATGAAGAGTATGTTTTACAAAAAGGAGACATCTTGATGTCCCATATAAACAGTGTTAAACACTTAGGTAAAACTGCAATATTTGATTCGGACACTATAATGATTCATGGGATGAATTTATTGTGTCTTAGAGGTGATAAAGATAAAATAAACAATTATTATGGATACTATTGTTTAAACTCAGATGTATTTTTGAATCAGATATCTCATATAACAAAAAAATCTGTAAATCAAGCTAGTTTTAATATTACTAACCTTAAAAAGATAAAAATTCCAGTCCCACCCATGGAAACCCAAGAAAAGATAGTCAAAGTTCTAGACCATGCACAAGCACTTATAGACAAGAGGAAGGAACAAATAGAATCCCTAGACCAGCTAATAGAATCTATATTTTATACTATGTTTGGTGATCCAGTAAGGAATGAAAAGGGTTGGGAGGTTAAGAAGTTAGAAGAAGTATTATTGAACAATGTAAGTAATATAAAAAAAGACTTTAAAGATGATATTTCCTATATTGATATAGGATCTATAAATAATAACAATAATTCTATTGAATCATATAACAATTTTAAAATAAAAGATGCACCAAGTAGAGCAAAAAGAATATTGAATCATGGGGATATACTATTTTCAACAGTAAGACCAAACTTAAAAAATATTGCAATTTTTGACATGTATACAGAAAATACTGCAATAGGCTCTACGGGCTTTTGTATTATTCGCGTAAATGAAAGTTTGGTAAATAATAAATATATATTTAATGTAGTAAAAAACAGCAGATTTACAGGTTATTTAGTAAAGATAGCAGAAGGAGCAAGCTATCCAGCAGTAAAAGATAGTGATATTAAGTCAATAAAAATAAGTATTCCACCGATTTCTCTACAGAATGAATTCGCACAAAAAGTAGAAGTCATAGAAAAACAAAAGGAAGTTTTAAGAGAATCACTGGAATTATTAGAAGAAAATTATAAGTCTATTATGGATAAAGCCTTTAAAGGTCAACTATTTAACTAGGAGGTGGACTCATGAATTCAAATTTTTCTTATCTGAAGAAAGAAGGCAAATATGAATCTTTTGTAGATGCCTGTATAGAGGCTGAAAAACTGATGCATGTATCCTATTCAGCATCTGCAACCTTTACCCGTAGGGCCATGGAGTTGGCTGTCAGATGGATATATATCAATGATGAAGCACTAAAGCTTCCCTATAATGATACCTTTGCTGCCCTTATAAATAGTCCTGATTTTAAAAATATAGTTGGAATAGAACTATATAAAGCTCTTGATTACACCAGGGAATTAGGCAATAAGGCAGCCCATACTAATATGAGTGTGGATAGAAATCAGGCTATACTATCCTTGAGAAATTTATTTAATCTAACTCATTTTATAGACTACTGTTATTCTGAGGATTTTGAGGAAAGACAATTTGATGAAAGCCTTTTAGGTTATAATGACAGATTGAAAAAGACAGTCAAAGAGCAGGAAGAATTCTTTGAAATACTATCTAAAAAGGATAAGAGTCTAGAAGAGTTAATCAAGGAAAACCAAAGGCTTAGAGAGGAAAATAAAAAGACCAGAAAAAACCATGAAAGGACTAGATCCTATAGGGTAGATAGCTTATCTGAAGAAGAAACTAGGAAGGCCTATATAGACCTTGATTTAGAATTAAAGGGCTGGGAAATAGGGAAGAATTGCCTGGAAGAAGTAGAAGTTTCCCATATGGAAAATGCTTCAGGTATTGGCTTTGTTGATTATGTCTTATATGGGGATAATGGTAAACCCCTGGCTGTGGTAGAAGCAAAAAGAACCAGTAATAGTCCTAAATTAGGCAAGATACAGGCAGAAATGTATGCAGATGCTCTAGAAATAGAAACAGGTGTTAGACCTGTAATATTTTATACCAATGGTATAGATTATTATATTTGGGATGATAAGGATTATCCTGAAAGAAAGATTTCAGGGATCTACAGTAAGAAGGATTTAGAGTCCCTAAATTTTATGAAGAACAATAGAAGCACCATGAAAAGTCCTGATATAAGGGATGAAATAACCAATAGGGATTATCAAAAAGAGGCCATAACAAGAACCTTAGAAAGCTATGAAACTGGCCATAGGAAGGCACTTTTAGTAATGGCTACAGGAAGTGGCAAAACTAGAACAGCTGCTTCTATAGTCGATCTTATGGTTAGGAATAACTGGGCCAAAAATATTCTCTTTTTAGCAGACAGAACAGCCCTAGTCAAACAAGCTAAGGAAAGTTTTAATGAACATTTGCCAGAGCTTTCCTTATGCAATCTTTTGGACAATAAGGATGATGTTAGTAGTAGAATGGTATTTTCCACCTATCCAACCATAATGAATGCCATAGATGAGAAGAAGGGGACTGATGGAAAGAGAATTTTCACCAATGGACACTTTGATTTGATAATTTTAGATGAAAGTCATAGGTCTATATATAAGAAATATCAAGATATATTTGCCTATTTTGATGCTAGACTCTTAGGCTTGACTGCTACCCCTGTAGATGAAATTGATAGGAATACCTATAGGGTTTTTGAACTAGAAGAAGGAAATCCTACCTTTGCCTATGATTTAAAAGAGGCTATTGAAGATGGATATCTAGTAAATTATGAACTTCCTCAGGTATCTGAAACCAAGATTATGAAGGAAGGCATAAGATATAAGGACTTATCAGAGGAAGAAAAGGAAGAGTTTGAAAAGACCTTTGATTCTTTTGAAGATATTCCTAGTGAAATGGTAAACAAAAGTCTTTTTAATATAGAAACAGTAGATTTAGTTATAAAGGATTTAATGGAAAAGGGAATAAAGGTAGAAGGTGGAGATAAGTTAGGCAAGACTATAATCTTTGCTGCCAATCAGGATCATGCCGACTTTATAGTTGAAAGATTCAATGCCCTATATCCTGAATACAGGGGAGATTTTGCCCAGGCTATTTATCATAAAATCAATTATGTAGATAATCTTATAGATAAATTTAAAGACAAAGATTCTTATCCTCAAATAGCAGTATCTGTAGATATGTTGGATACAGGAATAGATATTCCCGAACTTGTAAACCTAGTATTCTTTAAGAAGGTAAGGTCTAAGGCTAAGTTTTGGCAGATGATTGGTAGAGGTACTAGACTATGTGAAGATTTATTTGGGCCAGGTCTTCATAAAGAAAAATTCTTAATTTTTGATTACTATTATAACTTTGAGTTTTTTGAAATAAATAAGAGAGGCCATGAAGGTGGTCTTCAAAGATCCCTAACAGAAAATTTATTTAATATTAAGGTTGATTTGATAAAGGCTTTGGAACATTTAGATTATCAGGAAGATGAATTTATAAAATATAGAAATGAGTTAATAGACAATATAAGTCTTTTAATTAAGGGAATAAACACTGATAGATTTAATGCAAGAATGAGGTTACACCTAATAGATAGATACTCAGATAAAAGAGCTTTTGAAAGTCTAGAGGAAATTGATGTAAAGAACCTTAAAGATGAAGTTTCACCTCTTATAATATCTACAGATGACGATGAATTAGCTAAGAGATTTGACTATTTAATGTACACTATACAATATGCCTATCTTGAGAAAAAACCATATTCTAAACCTAAGAGTAGGGTTAAAAAGACTGCCAATGATTTAGAGAAAAAGGGCTCTATAGGGCAAGTACAAAAAAATAAAGAGCTAATTTATGAGATACAGAAAGAAGAGTTTTGGGAAGATGCAGATCTCTTTGACTATGAAAGGGTTAGAAAGGCTTTAAGAGAACTCATAAAGCTAATAGATAGAGAAAGGCAGGGAATTTACTATACAGATTTTAAGGACGAAGTAATAGGGGTTAGGGAAGGAAGTCCAATATATGATGTTAATGATTTAGAAACTTATAAAGAAAGAATAGTATCCTATTTTAAGAAATATAGGGATGATTTGCCTATTTACAAACTTAGAAATAATGAAGACCTCACTAAAGAAGATATTAAATATTTTGAAAGAATCCTCTTTGAAGAATTAGGAGACAGAGAATCTTATCAAAAAGTTTATGGTGATAAACCTCTTTTGAAATTGGTTGCCAGTATTACAGGTATGGATAGAGAAGCTGCTAAAAGAGAGTTTTCAAAATTCCTGATAGATGAAAAATTAAATTCAGATCAGATTAACTTTGTCAATAATATTATTGATTATATTGTTAAAAATGGTTCTATTGAAAAAGAAGTACTACAGGAATTTCCCTTTAATAAAAAGGGTGGGGTAATTAAATTATTTGATAACAATATAGAACTAGCTAAGGATATTATTTCAACTATTGATAAAATCAATAATAGGTTAGTGGTTTAAAGCTTAATGAATCATTTAGTGGTTAAGAGAAAGCTTAGCCACTTTTTATAACAGGGTATTAGGGGTGTCCCCTAAATCATTCCGATAGGAACAAGTAGAAAATTGGATAAAAAGAAGCGAACCTAAAAGGGCCCGCTTCATCAATTTTCTCGTAAGTGTGTCTACACTTACTGTGCTTGCTATTAAAGTTATTTTAAAAGCAGGTATTAAGCTAAATATTTGATTTGCATATTTATATTACCACATTCTATAGCTAATATTAGCGTGTATTAGGTAATTTCCTTAAAAGCTTTGACCTTACAAAGTCTTGAAAGTGATTTAGGGTTAATTAGGCAAATTATAAGGGAGTCATTTATTTTTAATATGGCAAAGTAAATTATAATGTTCATGTAAATTTAATTTCTTATTAATATATGAAGGCAGTTAAAGTATAATAATTGGAGGAGGATGCCATGATAACTTCTACGATAGTAGTTTCATACATTGCTTCAAAATTTATAGATAAATTCATTGAAGACATGGGTTATTGTTTTTTAAAAAAGATTATATTCCCTAAAAAAACATATAAAGGTAGATTGGTATGCATTATCAATAAAACAATAGATGAGTATGAAATGAGACACCCATTTTTTCAAGGTGAAGCTAAGTTTCCATTTTATCATTCTCAGATACTGTTTGAAGAATTGAATAATTATGTACTTTTTAAAACTAGTTTATCAGATGAAGATTTACTAGGAAAATTTGAAGAGAACCCTCATATTCTTATCCCATCAAAAGAGGAATTAAATACTTTTTATAGCTTGTTTGTTAATAATATTAATAATTATAAAGAGCTTGAAGATTTATTTATTGAGGAAAATTATAAATCAAAGATTTTTGATATTCATAATACGTTAAATAATCTAGATAAGAAAATAAAACGTATTGAGAAGTCAATAACCTTTAATCCAAATAAAAAATGGTTTATTAAACAAAACCAATCTGCAATACATGATTTAGGAGAACGATATACTCCAAAAGTTAATTTTGAACTTTCGGATACATTTGTTTTTGATGGAATTGGTCGCTCAGCAAAATTTGAGAGGGAGGCAATTAAAAGACTAGATAATCTTCTTATCAAAGGGAAGAAAATCCTTATAAAGAGAACTGATATGGCCAACATAAATGAAATAATGGAAAAATTGGAGAAGTATTTTGATGAATTATTTAATCGATTTAAGTCGACCAATTTTCAGGGTACTAAGACAATCCCAATCGATTCTTTCTTAGAGATATCTGATAAAATAAGAAAACTAGTTGAAGAAGCTGAGAGCTATTATCTGGAAGAAGAAAGAAAGGTAGCAAATGAAACAAAAAGCTATAGGACTTATCGTAAATTTGGATCTGAAATAAGAAACATCAGTGATTTTACATATGAACTGATGAGTTTTATTGAATTTATTAATAGTGCTACCTTTCGACTTGCTAATAATCCTATACTGGTTATCGATGGGGAGGCAGGGATAGGGAAGTCACATATGGTCGGTGATATTGTTTCCAAACGTATGAGTGATGATTATGAAAGTATTTTTATTCTGGGTCAGCACCTCTTGATAGATGAAAATCCGTGGACTCAGATATTTAAGATTCTTCAAATCAATTCTAAAACAGAGGAATTTTTAAATACCCTTAATGAACGTGGGGAGAAGTCTAAAAAAAGGATTATATTATTTATTGATGCGATTAATGAAGGTAGAGGAAGATATTTTTGGCCAAATTTTATTAGAAGTTTTATTTATGAAATTAAAAAATATGAATGGCTAGGTTTAGTTGTAACAGTTCGTTCATCATATAAGGCATTAATTTTTCCTGATGATATCTGTGAGGGCATTATCAGTCATACGCTCTATGGTTTTAGAAATGTTGAATACGAGGCGAGTAGGCTCTTTTTTAATAATTATAAGATAGAATTGCCTAATGTTCCCTTACTATATCACGAGTTTCAAAACCCTCTTTTTTTAAAGCTCTTCTGTGAGGGAATAAAAAAAGCAGGTTTAAACAGAATACCGGATGGACTTCAAGGGATAACCTCAGTCATAGATTTTTTCTTAAATGGTGTAAATGAAGTTTTGTCTAAACCAAATTCTGTAGACTATTCGAGCAGTATAAAATTGGTTCAAAGGTCAGTAAATGCCTTAATTCAGTATAAAATCGAAAATGATGTATGGTATGTACCATACGAAATTGCCTATGACCTTATTGAAGAGGTAGCCTCAAAATATACTGAAAAAAAAGGATTTATTGAGAACTTAATAGTAGAGGGAGTATTGTCCAAAAACTTATTTTGGAAATCGAATAACCAATATCAAGAAGGTGTCTACTTTGCTTATGAACGATTTGAGGATCATTTAATGGCACAATATTTATTGGAAAAATATCCAAATATTGAAGAAGAGTTTAAAGAAGGCGGTAATCTTTATAAATACATTGATACTGAAAAATCGATATATTCAAATAGAAGATTGATAGATGCATTTTCAATCCAAGTTCCAGAAATTTATAGTAAAGAGTTATTTGAGTTTATGCCTGATCTTAAGGGGGAATATCCTGTTGTTGAATCATTTATTGAAAGTCTACTCTGGCGTAAATTAGATAGTATAAATGATAAACCAATAGCCTATGTAAATAAATTTGTATTTTCTTATAATGGCACTTATGAATTATTCTGGGAGACAATTCTTTCTGTTGCGGCATTACCAGGTCACTTTTTTAATTCCAAATTTTTGCATAAAAACTTAATGGAATTTTCTATGCAGGATAGAGATGCTGAATGGACTGAACTTTTGAAAAATAAATTTAGCGATGAGTCAGCAGTAAAGCGTCTGATTGATTGGGCCTGGAATGAAAATGATAAATCATATGTTTCGGATGAGTCAATTGAGCTTGCGAGTATAGCGATAGCATGGTTTCATACTTCAACAAATCGACAGTTGCGTGATTGTTCAACGAAAGCATTAGTATGCTTATTGCAAGATAGGATAAATGTTTTAATAAGGATCTTGGAAATATTTGAAGATGTAAATGATCCTTATGTATATGAAAGATTATTCGCAGTTGCTTATGGATGTGTCTTAAGGAGTGAGCAAAAGGATTTATTTGTAGAATTAAGTGAATATATATTTAAAATTATTTTTAAGGACAAAGATGAAGTTTATCCGCACGTGTTGTTGCGTGATTACGCCCGTGGGATTATAGAATATACGTATTATTTGGGCTATACCCTTTCCTTTGACATTAATTTAGTAAGACCCCCATATAAGAGTACTTTCTCTACAAAAATACTAACCAATCAAGAAATTGATGCAAAATATAGATTCGATTATAAAAAGAATTTTCCAGACTATTACTGGTCTCAAAATAAAATCCTTAATTCAATGACGACTGAATATGGTAGAGGAACAGGTGGATATGGTGATTTTGGGAGATATACCTTTGAGAGTGCTTTGAGGGCTTGGGATGTCAATACAGATGACCTAAGCAATCTTGCAATCGAGTGGATATTTGAGAAGTATGGTTATGATGTTGAAAAACATGGGAAATATGATCGTGATATAGGTTCATATGGAAGAAGTGCTTCAAGTATCGAACGTATAGGTAAAAAATATCAATGGATAGCTTTATATGAGATGGTTGCACGCGTATCGGATAATTTCAAAAAATATGAAGAATACAGTTTTAAAAAAGAAAAAGAAGAACCATATCAAGGACCATGGAGTCCCTATATTAGGGATATAGATCCAACTATGATTATTCATAAAACTGGAAGTAATGATGAAGATGTGAATGAAGAATTTTGGTGGCAAACAAGGAGTTCATTCAATTGGGATTGTCCAGATAAAGATTGGTTTAAAAACTCTACTGATTTACCGAAGTTTGAAAATCTAATTGAAGTGGAAGATGAACAACGTGAAAAATGGTTAGTTCTTGAGAGTTATCCTGAATGGGCAGAGCCGAAAAAAATTGGAGAAGAAAGATGGAACTATCCTCATAAGAGATTTTGGACCCAGGTAAGAAGTTATATTGTTAATGAGAAAGATTTTCAGGTATTAAAAGATTGGGCAGTCCAACAAGATTTTATGGGTAGATGGATGCCTGAAAGTAGTGATAGATATGAAATCTTTAGCAGAGAATACTACTGGTCACAGGCCCACCAATATTTTACGAATGAATATTATAATGGGCTCGAATGGCGTGATGTTATTGACCCTAATTCAAATCAACATATTGCAAAAGTAATTGTTCCTACTGAATCATTTTTGTGGGAAGAAGAATTTGATAAATCAAAAGAAGATGCTATCAGATTTCTAAAACCTTGTACAAATATTTATAGAGATATGAATCTAAAATATAGCAGAAAAGAAGGAGAATTTTTAAATAGCACTAATGAAGTCATTTGTTTTGATACTAGTGTTTATTATAATTCAAAGTCTCATTTATTAATAAGAAAGATTCCTTTCTTAAAATATTTACAAGAAAACAAGCTAACAATCATATGGACTGTATTAGGTGAGAAGCAAATAATTGGAGGGCATACAAACAATTATGACAGACTAGAGATAAATGGGGTGTTTCATTTAGAAGATGCTGAAATTACTGGAGGAATAAATACAAAGAGTACGTAGGGTCACATGGAGAATAGATAAAAATTAACTGGACTTGTAGATATATGTAATAGGAAATGTTGTTGCTGTGAATAAACAAAGCGATTGATTTAAGAATAATTTTTCTTAGAGCAATCGCTTTTTTCTGTGTCTATTTTCATTTAAATTCCTAAAATCTTTTTAAAATAGCGAATCAAGTGGGCATTATTTTCACTTTTATATATAAGGGAGAAATAAGTAACCTTGGTAGATAAATAAAATTTTCGCTACAAATTTTAAAGGAGGGGAAAAAATGAATGACATATTAGAATATAGCATCCAACTTGCTATGCTTAGACAATTATTAATAGAAAAACTAATAGACAAAAGAGAATATTTTAAGATTAAAGAGGTTCTTATGAAAAAATATAATATATCTTCAGATTTGATCTGCTAAATTATGCTTAATATGTTAAAGTAGAACTGTATAAAGGAATACAAAATGGGAGGGATCTTATGAAGAAAGTTGAAGTTATAAAAGGTGGTGGACTTTTAAGTGCTTGTAGAAATGGTATAGAAATTAATCTTAAAAGAGTTGCAGCTTATTGTAGGGTAAGTACTGATAGTGAAGATCAGCTTCAGAGCTATCACTCTCAAGTAAAATACTATACAGGTTTAATCAATGAAAATTCTGACTGGACCATGGCTGGAATTTATGCCGATGAAGCTATTACAGGCACCCAGGTAGATAAAAGACTTGATTTTCAAAGACTGATAAATGATTGTATGAATGGAGATATAGATATGGTTATTACGAAATCTATATCTAGGTTTGCTAGAAACACTTTGGATACACTAAAGTATGTGAGACGACTAAAAGAAATGAATGTAGCAGTATTTTTTGAAGAAGAAAATATTAATACATTGACCATGGATGGTGAACTACTTTTAGTTATACTTAGCTCTGTTGCACAGCAAGAGGTTGAAAATATTTCAGCTAATGTAAAGAAGGGCTTGAAGATGAAAATGCAAAGAGGAGAGCTAGTTGGTTTTCATGGATGTCTAGGCTATGATTATGATAAAGAAACTAAGAGTATTTCAATAAATGAGGATGAAGCCGAAATAGTAAGGTATATATTTAAGAGGTATTTGGAAGGAGCAGGTGGTAGTGTAATAGGTAGAGAACTAGAAAACCTTGGATATAAATCACCAAGAGATAGTAGCAAATGGTCAGCAACTACTGTCTTAGGAATTATAAAGAATGAAAAATACAAAGGAGATCTTTTAATGGGAAAGACCTTTACTGTTGACCCTATTACTAAAAGAAGATTAGATAACTTTGGTGAAGAAGATAAATTTTATGTAAAGGAACATCATGAGCCAATTATAAGTGAAGATGATTTTGATAAAGCTCAAGCAATTAGACTTAGGAGAGCTAAGAATAGAAATACTGTAAAATCAAAAGATGGGAAAAGAGAAAAATTCAGTAGGAAATATGCTTTTTCTTGCTTACTTGAATGTGGATTCTGTGGCTCAAACTTGTCCAGAAGATCATGGCATAGCAATACAGAATATAATAAGGTCATCTGGCAATGTGTAACAGGAACTAAAAAAGGTAAAAGATATTGCCCTAATAGCAAGGGTATAGAGGAAGTTGCAATAGAGAAGGCTTTTCTAGAGAGTTATAGGCAGCTTACTTCAAACAATAAAGATATTGTAAACAAGTTCTTAGAACTAATAGAATCAACTTTAAATGATAATACACTAGAGAAAAGCATTAAGAAATTAGAAAGAGAAATACTTAAAATTTCAAGCAAACAAAATTCTTTAGTTGACTTAAGGCTAGAAGAAAAAATAGATGGTGAGTTATATGAAGAGAAATACATATCTCTACAGAAGCAATATTCACAGAAAAGCAAGGAAAAAGAAGATCTTGAATTTAACTTAAAAAACAATAATGAAATAAAAAGCAGGATGAAGACTTTTAAAACCATGCTTGAAGTAAAGGAAGTATTGAAAGAATTTGATAGGTATGTATTTGAAAGTATTGTTGAAAAAGTAATTGTTGGAGAAGTAGATAAAAGTGGGAATGTAGATCCATATAAGCTTACCTTTGTATATAAGACTGGTTCTAAGGATGATTTAGATGGAGAGAAGTTTAAGTCATCAAGGAAAAATGCTAGTTCTAAAAACAAGATAAGAGTGAAAGGCTCTGCTGAATTGTCTTCCTATACTAATAACTATGTAAACAAATCATGTTCCCATAGTAGTGACACCGCATGTGGAGTGCGTGGTATTGATGTCAAGGGTTGAGAAATAGAAGGATTACAAATACCTATAAATAAAGGGTTTCCAGACATTGGGTTTTTCTCACGGTTACTTTGCCGGAAGAGATAATGTCAGGAACCCCTTATTTTTATTGTTTGCGGTAATATATCAGATGCCCTGAAAGTGATATGGGACATTGAGATCAGACCTCACTGTCCCATATATCTGTAAGCTTAAAACCCTATCTGGAAAGGTTAAAGAACTTAACAGGGGAAACGGTTAACTTGACGGTTATGGATAATAACCAGATAGTTTATATTGCTCAAGCGAAAAGCAATAGATTGGTTAAAATGTTTACAACCATATATACGGAAAATACAATAACGGATAAAGAGGAGCTTATTAAGGAACTAGAGGAAATTAGGAAAAAGGCTATGCCTTAGATAATCAGGAAAGGGAGATAGGAGTTAGCTGTATAGCTGCCCCGGTATTCGATTTAAACGGCGATAATATTGCCAGCATTACCATATCTGCCCCAACGGCCAGGTTTACAGATGAAAATAAGAGGAAATGGATTAAGATTGTATTACAGATATCTAAAGAGGCAACGGAGCATCTTAAGACCATAAATTAGCCGCAAGGTTGAAAGACTATTCTGATTAGTTTATTAATAATTAAGAATAGTCTTTTTTATTTATAGAGTTAAATTTTCCATTTTTACTTGACATTATTATAGTCCGTTTCATTCGAAGGAATTTCAGTAGGCTGATTAGATCACGAATGCGACGCCGAAGGGAAACAAGAACTTCATCGAGAAAGTAGCTTTGTTGTTCTTTTATGTAAAGAAATTTGTTTTAGATTTGATTGAAATTGATATTTTGTTTGGTATAATAAAAATAATAGATAGTTGCAAAATATGATTTTAAAGTTATCCACAGAAAATAGGAGAAAATAGGCAATTAAAAGCTTTTAAACATCTTAAGTTTTCAGATATCCACAAAAAAGGCATAGCAAAGCAAAGGTTCAATGAAACCTTTTAAAAACTGGTTATCTAGTTTCAGAGATTAAAGTTAAGCAATCAAAGATTTAATAGCAAGAGGTTTATCATAATTTTTAGACTTAAATATAAGTATAAAAGCAATTAATTGAGAAATACAGGCAAGTAGAATATCTGATTTTAAAGATACTGTATTTCTAACTCTTGATGATTTAATTTGAATGAAATTCTTAATTTGACAAATGGATCTTTCGCAGATAGTTCTAAGTCTATATAGTTTCTGCCACTTTAAGCTATCACGAGGGATAGAAGAATTAAAGCGATAATTATGATGTATAGTAATTTGTTTAATTCTTCCGCATTTTGAACTAGTGCAAGGATTTTCACAATTTAATATATAGCTTAGTTTACCATTGATATTAATTTTCTTAGCCTTTGGACATATGTACTTTATTCTATCAGCTCTACCCTTTTCGCGAGTGATACCATCGTAAACCATAGGTAGAGAAGAAT
>NZ_AZSU01000001.1:251061-252795 GCF_000511955.1 [Clostridium] ultunense DSM 10521
AGATAGTTGCAAAATATGATTTTAAAGTTATCCACAGAAAATAGGAGAAAATAGGCAATTAAACGCTTTTAAACATCTTAAGTTTTCAGATATCCACAAAAAAGGCATAGCAAAGCAAAGGTTCAATGAAACCTTTTAAAAACTGGTTATCTAGTTTCAGAGATTAAAGTTAAGCAATCAAAGATTTAATAGCAAGAGGTTTATCATAATTTTTAGACTTAAATATAAGTATAAAAGCAATTAATTGAGAAATACAGGCAAGTAGAATATCTGATTTTAAAGATACTGTATTTCTAACTCTTGATGATTTAATTTGAATGAAATTCTTAATTTGACAAATGGATCTTTCGCAGATAGTTCTAAGTCTATATAGTTTCTGCCACTTTAAGCTATCACGAGGGATAGAAGAATTAAAGCGATAATTATGATGTATAGTAATTTGTTTAATTCTTCCGCATTTTGAACTAGTGCAAGGATTTTCACAATTTAATATATAGCTTAGTTTACCATTGATATTAATTTTCTTAGCCTTTGGACATATGTACTTTATTCTATCAGCTCTACCCTTTTCGCGAGTGATACCATCGTAAACCATAGGTAGAGAAGAATCATATGGACAAAGGGGAACACCTACCTGATTAAATCCAGGTTGAGGCAAGTTAGGGGAATTACGTGGATTTAAAGAGATAATAGGCATTATCTTTCTTTTAAGTAAATAAGCATAATTATCATCAGCATCAAAACCAGCATCGCCTAAGAAATACTTATATGAGAAATTAGGATGCAATTGAAAATATGTCTCTAGAGAAGGAATTAAAGATTTAGCATCGTAATTATCCTTAATATCCTGAGGTCTTAAATCTTGGTCAAGGTTGTTATGAGTATCATAGAAGTTAACATTTCTAACAACACCAAGAGCGTTAGTAGAGATAACACATTTTTGGAAGTACCCAAAATGGCCATTAAGGTAGGTAAGCTTAACATCAGTATTAGAAGAAGCAAATTTAGGCATTTGACTTTGAGCATATTTTTCAACATCAAAAGTAGAGTTAGGACTATCTTTAGCAATTCTATTAGCATAAGACTTAGCTTTCTTTAATTCTGAATGATAAAATTTAGGATTATTCTCAGTAACGTAAGCCTCAAACCCAGTGGTATCAGTGATTAAAAAAGAAGCTAAAAATGGATTGATATCCTTAGAAATTTCTTCAGTTACATCAACAAGATTATTGAATAAGTCGTTTAAAGCATCAAAGAAATTAACCTTAAACCTAGAGAATTGAGACTTATGAGGAACCTTGAGAAATCCACAAAATTGACGCATTTCAGATGAAATATTAAGTAATGAAATCAATAGATCGATAGAAGGAAGAGATAAAATATTTTTAAGAATAAAGGCGTTAATCATAGACTCTAAAGAGAAATTTCTTTTTCTACCAAAATGAGAATAATATTTTTGGTAAAAAGAAAATGGAATAAAATCACTAATATTAATGAATTGGTCTAACAAACCAAGTAAATTGTTTTGATTTTTATTGTAAAACTTATCAAATTCAGTAGAAATATCAGTAAAGTTTAATTGTTTAGCTGAAACTGGCATAGGATTCTCCTTTCTATTTGTTTTGAGTTATACACATCTTAGTACTGTATATATACCCAAAATGGGGGGATCCTAGCCATTTCAATATAAATAAATGTAGTAAATATGCGAGTTGTAGGGTTCTGCAACGAGCT
>NZ_AZSU01000001.1:253320-292936 GCF_000511955.1 [Clostridium] ultunense DSM 10521
GATTAAAAAAGAAGCTAAAAATGGATTGATATCCTTAGAAATTTCTTCAGTTACATCAACAAGATTATTGAATAAGTCGTTTAAAGCATCAAAGAAATTAACCTTAAACCTAGAGAATTGAGACTTATGAGGAACCTTGAGAAATCCACAAAATTGACGCATTTCAGATGAAATATTAAGTAATGAAATCAATAGATCGATAGAAGGAAGAGATAAAATATTTTTAAGAATAAAGGCGTTAATCATAGACTCTAAAGAGAAATTTCTTTTTCTACCAAAATGAGAATAATATTTTTGGTAAAAAGAAAATGGAATAAAATCACTAATATTAATGAATTGGTCTAACAAACCAAGTAAATTGTTTTGATTTTTATTGTAAAACTTATCAAATTCAGTAGAAATATCAGTAAAGTTTAATTGTTTAGCTGAAACTGGCATAGGATTCTCCTTTCTATTTGTTTTGAGTTATACACATCTTAGTACTGTATATATACCCAAAATGGGGGGATCCTAGCCATTTCAATATAAATAAATGTAGTAAATATGCGAGTTGTAGGGTTCTGCAACGAGCTAATAATAAAAATAAGCAAAGGGGGGGATGAAAATCAATATGGGATATAGAATTTTGTTTGAGGTGATGGCAATGAAAGATTAAAAAGCATTAAATAAATCTAATAGGTTGCAAAAGTATTAGATATAGTTAATTTAGACATAATAGTTAATCTTTTAATGTAGAAAGACAACTGGAATGAAATTTGAAATATTGAAACTAATAATTGTTGTTTTAGAACTACTATCTGGAAAAACAGGGGTAACAACATTATACAATTGATAGTATTCAAATAAAAAGGAAATAAACGAAACTTGAATAGAAATAATCGTACTTTTAAAAAACTAACTTGAAAATTTTATTAAAGTCAAAGGGGAATAAAATTTGTCAAATAGATATAATGAATTAAGAGTGTATGCATATTTTTAATTTGTATGATAATGCTTTTTTCTACATCAACAAGTTTTGCTTCATCAAATTTTTTTAGCTCTCTTATAGAGCCTTTTAAGGGACAAATATTCATGGAAATAGATGGAAGAGACGTAGTGTATAAATATACTTACTCTGCTGCAAAGACTATAGTAGAATTTAATTCACAAGGAAATGAATATATTATTATTTATAATAGAAATGAAAACAAGATGTATTTAAATGGCAAAGAATTAGCTTTTGAAGAAGAGTTAGAATACCATTGCTCCTAATTATGCTGTTGAAATAGGTAGAAGTTATGGTTCACTTGGAACAGATGTAAGAGATGTATCCGTTATTGCTGGGGCTATAATAGCACTTGTAGGGGGACCTGCGACTTGGGCTGCCGCTACCGCAATTGCTGGTGTAATTGTTGCGAGAGGTTTAGATCGCGTATATTACATTAAAATAACTTATTATGATGATGATACACTACATCTGCCTAGGCCTAAGATGTGGTCTGAGTATTACTTCTATTCAGATCCAGGAAGAACAGACCTCATAGGAGCAATTTAATAGATTAATATATATGGATGTGAAAATGTGAGAAATAAGATAATAACAACTATTTCTTGGATAACTGCTATATTGATTATTATGCTTATACCTTTAAAGAAATTACTACTAATTCCTAAAGAAATTTTTAATGTCATTATGGGCATTGGTCTCATTTTGGTATCTGTAATTCTTTTACTAAAAGAATATTTCTCTAATAGGAAGTTCACTATAGTGTCATTGATAGCGCCAATAGTATTTTTTTTAATTTCTTTATACTATTTGCTTCTATTGTAAAAAAATCAACTTAATTAGAAGTTTTATCTATAAATAGATAGATACTGATGATTATTGAACAAATTACCATATGGATAATAGTCCCCCATTTATTCCTGGGGGATTTTTTTATGGCTCTTTGTCAATAGGATCGTGGTTCTCTTACAAACGCCATAACTCATACGCTTAATTTCTTTTACTTTGTTAATCATTCCTTCTAATAATCCATTTGAATATCTACTAGTAAAACTATTTTTAACAGAATCTATATCTCTTTTAATTCCATTAATAAAAGAATTTAATTCAGGAATATTAAACTCCCTTGCTTTTAACATCCATTCCTCCAAGGATAATTTGTTTTCTGAAAACATATCCTTAAAATTGTCAACTAGCTTCTTTAAGTTAATAAGCTCATGATAGTTTTCTTTTAGTTTATTTAAAATATTGGATTCGTCTTTAGTAAGGTTTGTATTGTTTTTACAGATCAGTTTAGTGGCAACGTGTAAGATATATTTTTGTCTTTCTGTTTAACATATTTAGCAGTATTTTTTCCGGAACTTATGCTTTTCTTTAACTCTTTCTTGTTTATATAAGAAGAAATTAAAGATTTTGGCCATCATAACCTTGTTTCTTGAGAATATTTAATATTTTCTCATGTGTATTGCCTTTATTCAATAATTCTATAATTAATTCTTTATATGGATCCAACTTATTTTTTCTTCTCTAACTTTGTTTTTAAGATTATTGCCATCAATTACAATTTCACTATTTTGATTATTTATATCACTTTTACACATACCATCACTATCACTTGAAATTGCTGGTTTCCTTGGGTATTTTTTCTTCACATATTGCTTATTGCATCTAAAAGATTATTAATCAGATGGAACTTATCAGAAATTTGATCAGATTTTGGCAAGGCTTCCTTTATAGCAGCTGCATATGTTAAAGAGCCATCCCTGCTTACCAATTTAATGTGAGGAAAATTTTTTAGCCATTCTAATAAATCATTTGTTTCTACTTGGTAATATTTCTGATACTTTTTTTATCTAGGTCACAGATTAAAGTACAATAAACCTTTCCTTTTCTAAAAGCAAAATCATCTACTCCAATATTAGTAACGGTTTTATCTACTCTAATTAAATCTTTTGGCAACTTTCTTAGGATTCATATTATGGTATCATGGGAAATATTGATTTCAAACTTCAACATTATCTTAGAAACTTTTTCTGTACTAGTTGAAAGTCCTAATATCTTAATTATTTCAATAATATTATTAGGTAATCGTGCGTAAGGATTTATAAAATCAAATCTTTCAGTAAAAATTGACTGACTACAGGATATTTCTTTACATTTAAACTTCCTAACTATCAATATAATTTCTTGAGAATGTCCATCTAATGAGCCGTTAAATATTTTTCTAGTATACTTTGAATATATCTTATCTGAAACTGTCCCTCAGCTAGGATATTTACAATATTTTTTGGTACTTTCAGCTATAATATATTTCTTGTTACCCTTTTCAAACTGATGGATTATTCTTATATTTTCCATATTTATCTCCTTTAAGTCCTTTAAGATAATTATTATATTTAAATTATATTAAAGAGGATATATTCAAGTCATTGATAAATATTTTCCATTTTTATCATCATCAAATTTGCAAGAGAACCAAAACATTTTTGAAAGATATAAAGTAGATGCATTAATATAAACTGTAACTGTTCTTTAACCATTTTGTTACCAAATAAATTTAAAACGTGTTTATACTGAAATTAAAGTATATAATTATGAAATTAGATAATTGGGAGGAATTATGTATGGTTAAATCAAAGATAAAAAGTACAATTGTATTAGGAATATGTTTAACAATGTTGACATCAACAGTAGCATTTGGTGTTAAAGATATAAGAGTATTTAAGGATGATTTAGTCGTACCAATCGCCTGTCACGAAAATAAAATTAACAATGAAGATAGAAGTGTTGCTGTTATAATAGATGGTAAAAGGATTGAGTTAGATGCAAAACCATTCATAGAAAATAATCATACATTAATGCCTCTCTTTGCAGTTTTGGAAAACCTAGGAGTAGAAGTTGAACTTGATGATGAAAAAGAGGTTATTAAAATCAATCAGGAACATATAATTATTGAATTAACAATAGGTAAAAATACTGCAAGGGTATTAAGAAATATTACTGGAACTTTAAAGGAGGAAATAATAAAATTAGGTGTAAAGCCTAAAGTTGTAGATGATGACATATTTATTCCAGGTCGTTTTGTTGTTGAAACCCTAGGAGCTGAAGTTGATTGGGATAATTCATTAAGAGCTATGATTATTAAAACTAAAAATATAAATGAAATAGAAAATTTAGTTAGAAATTTTGGTGAGAAACTTCAATTAGTATCCCTTCTCGCTCCAAAAGACATGGCAAGCAAGAGTATAGAGGAAAACTATAGCGAATTTATTTCTTATTCACTTCTTGAAAAGTGGAAAAGCGGTCCTGAAAATGCTCCAGGAAGAATAACCTCAAGTCCATGGCCAGACCGTATAGAAATTAAAGATATTAAAAAGGTTTCAGAAGATAAGTACCAAATTAAAGGAGAAATAATTGAAGTAACCAGTGTAGAGAAGGCAACTGGCGGATCTGCAGCAAAACAAGCTGTTACAATATTTGTAGTAAAGAATAACGACAGATGGTTTATTGATGAATTTAAAGAATCAATTGTATATAAAAATACTGAATATAGTTTTGAATTTTATCTTCCAGAGAGCTGGGAAGGTAATTATATAAAAGAATCTCAGGATGATAATCATGAAGTTGGCTCCATGGTTTCTATAAGGCATCCTAATGGATTACAGAAAATCAACGACAAGATATACCAATAATGATATTTACAATTAACCAATGGAATTTAATTCAAAAATCAGAACTAAGTATTAATGGAGCACCTATTCCTTCAAGAGAACTTGGTCGCAATATCGAATATGTTTTTGCACTTCCAGCAAGATATAATTATGGGTTTTTACCAAGATATTAAGAAGTAGAGAATATATTTGAGAATGATTCATTAGGGCCAATAGTAGATAAGAAATAATGCTTGCTTTATTGATTATCATATAAAGATACCTTCTTTGGGTGAATATGACCATTGTTACAATGAATTTAATAATAACTATGTAGAAAAGAGGGAGAATAACAATGGATTTGATGGATTATGTAATAGAATTTCATAAAGATGCTGAAAGACAAGGTCCTGGTAACGGTGAAGCAACTAGAAAAGCCTTGCAGTATATACCTGAATTAGGTAAGAATGCCAGGATACTTGATATTGGTTGCGGAACAGGAGCACAGACAATGGTTCTTGCAAAAAATACAAAGGCACAAATAATAGCTGTAGATATGCTTTAAGAGTTTTTAGATAAATTGCAAGAAAAAATTGATAGAAAAAACTTAAGTAATCGAGTTGTGATAAAGCAGGGATTAATGGATAATTTGGATTTTCAAGAAAAATCATTTGATGTAATTTGGTCAGAAGGAGCAATTTATAATATTGGTTTTGAAAAGGGATTATTGGAATGGAAGAAATATCTTAAGGATAATGGATATATAGTAGTCTCAGAAATTTCATGGCTTACAGATAATCGCCCTAAAGAGATAGAAGAGTATTGGGCAAATGCCTATCCAGAGATAGATACAATTGATACAAAATTATCTATAATTGAGAAATGTGGATATGATCTAATTTCACATTCTGTATTGCCTGAAAGCTGCTGGATGGATCACTATTATAGACCAATGCTTTTACGCACTAATCACTTTCTTAAAAAGTATAAATATGAGGAAAAAGCAAAGGAGTTCATAAAAATGGGGATGGATGAAATCGAAATATATGAAAAATACAAGGAATATTATAGCTATGTATTTTATATTGCAAAAAAGGTATAGAAGGAGGTAGTTCATATGTCATCAAAGCAAGAAAGCAATAACTTCATCTATAGGAGCGACGAAGAACTTCAGAAGCTTACAGTGGGAGAATTGAAGCCACATAATGCACCTATCACCCTTGTTGAATATGATCCACATTGGCCTAAAGCTTTTGAACGGGAAGCGAACCGGATTCGTTCAGTACTCGGCAGCAAAGCATTGCAGATTGAACATGTTGGCTCCACCTCGGTATCGGGGTTATGTGCGAAACCTATCATTGATATGTTACTGGTTGTAGAAGACTCAGCTGACGAATTGTCCTACGTCCCGGAATTAGAGGCAGCTGGTTACATACTAAGGATTCGAGAGCCAGAGTGGTTCGAACACCGTCTATTTAAAGGCACTGATATAGACATCAACCTACATGTATTTAGTGTAGGTACACCTGAAATTGATAGAATGCTTCGTTTTCGAGATTGGCTGCGGTCCAATGAACCTGACCGAGACAAATATGCACAAGTCAAGCAGAGATTGGCAAAGAATAAGTGGCATCATGTTCAGCACTATGCAGATGCCAAAACATCCATAATCCAGGAAATTATGGAACGAGCTAATGCCAATAAGTAGTGCGCCAAATATATTGAAGATCATTCCTGTAATAAAATAATAATAAAAAAGTTGATACTTAATAAACATCCATCTATTTATTAAAGGAAATGAATAGTTAATATAAATTGCAATATTAAACGATTTTATAATATTATTCTTCTTTAATCTAACCTGTGATATTGTTATAGTGTTTAAAAGTAAGTATGTCAAGAGTGGTGCTTCTTGATGATATTCTTTAGATTGCATACCGCAAACAACTTCAAGGACATAAAAAACTAAAACAAGGAGGAAATATGAAACCAGAAAATATTAATGATATTCAAACATCCTTTACTATACAAGCAAAGAATTTTGAAGATAGTAATATGAATTTTTCAAAACAGGAATATCTAGACTATATTGTCCATAGCATTGAGCCAAGCTCTAGCGATTACGTGTTGGAGGCTGCTGGTACATGTGTCTGTGGGAGATCTGTTGCCCCTTTAGTGCAATCTGTTATCTGTCTTGATGCAACCCCAGCCATGCTCGAGATCGGACAAAAAGAGGCAGAAAAAGTGGAATTGATAATATGGAGTTTGTTAATGGTTTTGTTGAAGAAATTCCGTTTCCTGATGGACATTTTGATATTGTATTGACACGACTTGCATTTCATCATTTTATTAGAATAGAACGTTCTTTTTCGGAAATGGGCCGTGTTCTTAAACCGGGAGGGAAACTAGTTATAATTGATATGGAAGCTACTGCTGAGGGGCTACGTGAGATTGAGGATAGAATTGAAATAATGGGGGATCCTTCTCATGTAAAAAATCTTAGTAAGCAGGAATTTGTACAATTGTTTTAGAAACATAAGTATACTATTACCAAGGCGGAATCTACCAAAATTCCCGTATCATTAAAAGCATGGCTTGCTTTAACCAATACTCCAGAGAAAACCCGTAAAGAAATAATTTTACTATGATGGAAGAAGCCATTCAAGGAGGGGAACTTACTGGATTTGTTCCCCATATTAAAAATGATGAAATATATTTTGATCGAAGATGGTTGTTGATGATAGGAATAAAGTAGAAAAAGCTAACATTTAGTGAAAGAGTGAGTATGATTGTGGGTCATTTTTTTACTGAAGTATATAATATTGTAGCGCAAATTCCTTACGAGAAGGGAGTCTCATAAGGTAAGGAAATATAATAAATATCATTGATTTCTTGTCCGTACATGAAGATAATATATGGTGCAAGACAACCGAATAAAAACACAATGCCATAAGGATATGCAGGAACAATTACTAAGGCACCAAGCAATGTAAATAAAATAGATTAGGGTGTGTAGTCAGTCGCAGTTCTTTGTATAAAAGGTTAAACATCATATCTACTTCTACCAGTCCGAATCATAATTTCTTCCAAAGATAACTCAAATTTATCACTTGGCTCTTTTAAGTATTAGAAGGATTTAGCAAAAGCTGATTTTTAAGCACTTCTTAAGAGTTTGCCATCTTTAATAAAGGAAAGTAAAAAATGATAAAATTGATGCCCAGAAAATTGCCCTGCTCTACAGATTTCATGAACTAAAAGCCACCAATATAACTAATGAGGATATTGAATGTTTAAGAAGCCTTTGTCGCCAGTATTACAAGTTAAGTGATGAGCTTACTGCCTATAAAAATAGACTTATAGATATTGCTTATAAGCTTATGCTAAACTTTAAGGATTTCTTTCCAAATATATATTTTAAGACTGCTATTGCTGTCTTAGAGGATATCCTACTCCAACTGCAATTATTAAGATAGTGAAATTTATAATTTTCACTAAAGGTTCGCTAAAGGTAGATAGTTTATGATAATAAATGTAAGGCAGCTGCTTACAAAAAAATTTCGGAGGTAAGATAAAATATGATGACAAAAATTCTGTCAAAGTTGGACACAACAAAAAAGAAAGCGGGAGCTATTGTTCTTTGCGGGGCTCTTGTTGCCGCACTAGGAGTTGGAACGGTTTATGCAGCAAGTTCTATGAATTCTTTGCAGGTTAAGATGGAAAATGGGGTTAGAAGCTATTCCAGGGATGGCGGTAAGAGTTGGAGTCAAGATGCACCTGACGGTGTAGTGGTCAGCGATAAAGATGGTAAGCTTACCATTACCAATGGCATTCCCTCGAAGGATGATGAAGGGAACGGAATGCTGAGCAAAATGGAAGACGGCATTAGGTACTATTCTACTGATGGCGGTAAGAGTTGGAGTCAGAATGCGCCTAAGGGCGTAACAGTGAACGAAGATGGTTCTGTGATTAAAAAAGATTTACAATAATGAGATCAGTTAATGTAAAACTACAGACATACTCGGATATAAAAAAGGAAAATATTCCCTAATACATAGGAGCTGTGATCCGCTCCTATGTATATGCATATTTGAGGCATCTTGTTTCAACTGGTTTAAATTAGCAGGCAAGGAGGTACACAAGTGAGGCTATTAATGGTTGAAGATGAGAAGTATATGGTGGAAGCTGTCGCACAAGTCCTAAAAAAGAATAACTATAGTATTGATTTGGCGTATAACGGTGAAGATGGACTAGACTGCGGGCTTTCAGGCATTTATGATATCATCATTCTAGATATCATGCTTCCTAAAATGGATGGTATAAGCGTACTTAAGGAATTGCGCAAAAATGGAATTGAAACACCTGTTATCTTGTTAACTGCAAGAGGCGAGACGGAAGATAAAGTGCGAGGCCTTGACAGTGGTGCTGATGATTATTTGGCGAAACCATTCCATACTGACGAGCTGTTAGCCCGTTTACGTGCATTGGGGCGAAGAAAGACGGAATTGGTAAATGATGGCATACTCAAATATGGAGATATCAAACTGAATCCGCATACCCTGCAGCTCGAATGCGGAAGTAAAGAGATAGTACTGACTTTAAAAGAGTCCCAATTATTGGAGTTGCTAATAAAAAGAAAGGGCATGATTGTTTCAAAAGAAAATATTATTGTAAAGCTATGGGGTTATGATACTGATGCAGAAGATAACCGTGTAGAAATACATGTATCCCTTTTACGAAAAAAGCTGGCTCAGTTGGATTCCGACGTCTACATTCATACTATACGGGGTGCAGGATATATCTTAAAAACAATAAGGGATGGGCAATAAAATGTTTACAAAATTACGCAATAAATTTCTCATTCTTAATATGTCTATGACTTCCACAGTTATGATTACTGCCTTTGCTGTCATTTATATCATTAGCTATAATAATGTAAATTCAGAAATTACAAAAAAATTAAATCTGCAAGCTGGAATGCAAACTGTAATAGAAGGAACAGAATTGCCTGATGATACAGAAAATAGTAAACCCAAAACCCTTAATCGGAGGTTTTCACCAGATGATACCTATTCATTCAGTATCTATGTAGACGGAAATGGCGAGATTTTAGAAATAGACTCCCCCTTTAATATGCCTGAGGAAACATACAACAAAGCTGCCGATATTGCTTGGAACAATAAAAAAAACAGTTCTACAATAACTTTGGAAGGTAAACAATGGGAATATGCCATAGCTCAAATGAAAAAGCAGGTTATTCAAAGGAATGGGCAGTCATATACCGTTGCGGAAAACAAATACCAGATAATGTTTTTAGATGTTACAATGTATAAGAAAACACTGTTTCAATTGCTTATTACATTGCTTTCTGTAGGATTAATAATGCTTTTTGCTATTTTTATCATAAGTCTTTATTTTGCCAACCGGGCAATTAAGCCAATAGCCGAAGCATGGGAAAGGCAGAAACAATTTGTCGCTGATGCCTCTCATGAATTAAAAACACCGCTTTCAATTATAAATGCCAATTACGATGTGCTTTTGACAAATCAAGAAGAAACCATTCAGAGCCAATTAAAATGGCTCGATTATATAAAAATCGGAACCGACAGAATGACAAAACTTATTAACGATCTTTTGTCTCTGGCAAAAATGGAGGATGTGAGATTTCCAATACAAAAAGTGACATTTAATATGAGCGATGCAATTAATGATGTAATATTATCGATGGAACCTGTAGTGGCTGAAAAAGATATTAAACTCACCCATTTGATTGAGCCTGACATAATCGTTAAGAGCGATCAGGAAAAAATAAAGCTGGTCGTCACGATTTTATTTGATAATGCCGTAAAGTATACAGATGAAAAGGGGCAGATCGATATATCTCTGATAAGATCAAAACGCCATGTCACATTTACCATAAAAAATAGCGGGAAAGGGATAGCCAAACAAGATTTGCCAAAAATATTTGACAGATTTTATCGGGTAGATCCTTCCAGAACGCAAGAAATCAGTGGTTATGGTTTAGGACTATCAATTGCGAAGACAATTATGGATAGATTGGGCGGTGAGATATATGCTACAAGTGTGGAAAATAAATATACAACGTTTACTTTTATACTTGAATTAATATAACTGGAAGATGCTTCTCAAGTATATCTGACTCTCAATAGTCAATATGTGTGTAAAACTTGTAATACTAAATATGGGAAGGAAAATGAAGCTTATGAAATAATTTATGTTGATAGTTGCAGATTTTATAGATATAGGAGTGGAGTGGGCTATAGGGTTAAGGATAGGCAGAACAAAATATTATAAGATATCCAGACTGGATTAAAAGATATAAATACGAGCTTTTTCAAATAATCCTATAGGATTATTCTGCCGATTTTATTAAATGATTTATTTTGGGCAATGGCCAGCATTGTTTATTCAATTGTTTATGGCCCCATGGGTACAGGATTTACAGCTGCTGTTCAAATATGCAATCCTGTAAGTAATATGTTTATAGTAGTTTCTATATTTGTTAGTATAATTTTAGGATTGAGTTTGGCATTAACATCTCCCTTATATTAGATTCGTTTAATGTTTCTAATGAAGTAAGGAGCAGTACTTTAATAATGCTCTATATAATTTCTTTCGTATTTATTGTTCATTTTTTAGGAATGGTTATACTAGTTGGTATTTTACGTGGAGTAGGGGATGCAAGAAGTTCACTGATAATAGAGGGGTCTACTATATGGCTTATAGGAGTTCCTTAGAGTGTATTGCAAAATTATATAGGAATAAAGTAATGGTAGTACTGATGGAAAGAAGATAAGAGAATGAGGCTCTAAAGATGGTTTAACAAGCCGTTTTTAGAGCTTCTTTATCAGCTGCTTTTGATAGTTATAGACAAAATTATAATAGATAATAGTTGTCAGATTTAGGAAAGTGAATATTAACCATTGTGTATTTTCCTTCTTCAGATTGAATTGATATATTATGTCCTAGCTTTAAAACCATTTGTTTGGCAAGATAAAGCCCCATTCCGGTAGACTTGGAGTAATTTCTTCCAGTTGAGCCTGTAAACCCTTTCTCAAATACACGGTTGATGTCCTCAGGTTTGATACCAATTCCAGTGTCCTTAATTCGAAGTAGTTTTTCTTTACTATCCTCTTCAAATATAAAAGAGATAGAGCCGCCATCATTTGTATACTTTAAAGAATTTGATATAATCTGATCAATTATAAAGCTAAGCCATTTGCTATCACTTTGTACAAATTGCTCTTCATCCCATATTGTGAAGGTAATCCGTTTATTTATAAACAACTTGGAATGCTTTTTTATACTTTCTCGAATGACCTTATTCAATGATATTTCTGTAATAAAATAGTCCTTTGAAAAGGAGTCGATACGAGAATAATACAATGCCTGTTCCACATAATTTTCTATTTTGTGTAATTCATCTTCAAACTTATCTACGAGGTAATCTACTGTTTTATCAGCACTATTTCTCATAAGCATAAAGCTTGCCGTAATAGGAAGTTTTACCTCATGAATCCATGACATAATAAAGTCTTGATGTTCTTTTTTCTCATTATAAAGCTTTTCAATATCATCCATATAACTACTATGGACTTTTTTTAACAGTTCCATATATAGCTCCTGCTCATAGTTCTGTGGCTGAGGAGCTGCTTCCAATATTTCTTTTTCATCACTATTAATCAATTCATTAAGCTGTTTATAAAAAGAGTTATGATAAAAATAACCTGTAATAATATAGATCGATGCTAGAAATATGCAACCTAAGTTTGTATATATAATATTGCCTACAAGTTGCTCTTTATTAGAACTGACCATCATCATAAGTGTTACAAAGGACATCATTATTATGAATAATATCAAAAAGTAACGTTTATCTTCTACATATTTTAAAAATTTCATCTTATTATATAGCCTTCTCCCTTCATAGTAGTAATATAGTTCTCTTTGCCTAGTTCAGCTAGCTTCTTGCGTATACGAGCAATATTAACTGTCAGAGTATTATCATCTACAAAACTTTCATCCTCCCAAAGGCTGCGCATGATTTTTTCACGGCTTACTACCGATCCCTTGTTTTGCATAAGTATATTTAGAATTTTAAATTCGTTTTTTGTAAGTTCCGCCTTTTTATCTCCATAAAAAACATCTCCATTATTAAGGTTTAGTATAATTCCATCATGTTCAATTATTGTAGCAACTGTTTCAGTATATGAGTATGTCCTGCGAAGTAGAGCCTTTATTTTAGCTATCAGAACTTCCTCATAGAAGGGTTTCTGAATAAAATCATCTCCACCCATATTCATGGACATGACCATGTCCATAGGTGTATTACGAGATGAAATAAATATAATAGGTACTTTTGAAATGTCTCTGATTTTATTGCACCAGTAGAATCCATCGTAAACAGGTAGATTTATATCCATTAATACAAGATGGGGATTTTCCTTTAGAAATATTTCAAGCACCTGGCTAAAGTCATCTAAAATTATAGTTTCATATCCCCATTTTCTTATGCTTTCTCCAATCATGTCTCTAATAATAGGTTCGTCCTCTACAATCATTATCTTCATCTCTATTCCTCCAATGGTTGAGAGTTGCTTTAAAATACTGTTTGAATCTATTATACCTTTTTTTCTGAAAAATGTAAGGCTTTAGAAATAGCTTACAAAATTGTAAGGTTGAGCTTTTAAATCGTAAGGTTAATAAAGGGATTATTTGATTTTATAATGCTAATATTAAAACAGGATTAGAAATTACTTAAATGGAGGAATTTAATATATGAAAACAGTTGTAGAAGCAAGAAAGATCAAAAAAGTGTATGGTCTAAAGGGAACTGTTTTTCCTGTTTTGCATGGAATTGACTTGAACGTTCAGGAAGGAGAATTTGTTGGAATCATGGGTCCTTCCGGATCAGGGAAAACAACTCTTTTAAATATTTTAGCTACAATAGATCAGCCAACCTCTGGCCATATCGTGATAGATGGAGAGAATATATTGAATATGAATGAGGAACAATTGTCTGCTTTTAGACGGAATAAATTGGGCTTCATCTTTCAGGATTATAATTTATTAGATACATTGACTGTGAAGGAGAATATTCTGCTTCCTTTGGCAATAGCTAAAATGCATGTATCAGAGCTGGAACGCAGAGTTGATGAAATTGCAGATAAGTTTGGTATTCGCCCTATACTTGAAAAGTATCCTTATCAAATTTCAGGGGGACAAAAACAGCGTACGGCGGCATCACGTGCTATAATATCAAATCCAAGATTAATATTAGCTGATGAGCCAACGGGAGCATTAGATTCAAAGTCCGCTGCGGATCTTTTGGAAAGTTTAAAATCACTTAATGAACAAGATAAGGCAACAATTTTTATGGTAACTCATGATGCCTTTGCAGCAAGCTATTGTAAGAGGGTGCTTTTTATAAAAGATGGAAATATATTTACAGAGCTTGTTAAGGGAAATACATCCCGAAAAGACTTTTTTAAAAAAATATTGGATGTTTTAAATATGTTAGGGGGAAGTGCAAGTGACATTATTTGATGTAGTGAAGAAAAATATGAAAGGAAATTTTAAAAGCTACCTTATTTATTTTATCTCTATGCTTTTTAGTGTAGTTATTTATTATACCTTCGTTTCTCTGCAGTATAGTACAGAAATAGCAAGGGGTATAGAATCCTCAGAGGCAATGGAGTCAATTTTTATGGTGGCGTCTGTTATACTTATACTATTTGTAAGTGTATTTATACTGTATTCAAATAGAACTTTTGCAAGAAAACGAAAAAAAGAAGTAGGATTGTATTCCCTTCTTGGTTTACAGAAAAAAACTATAGGTAGAATGCTATTTTATGAAAACTTTATTATGGGTATTATAGTATTAATAATAGGAATTGCAGTAGGGACATTTTTGTCTAGATTATTCAGCATGATTTTAGTTAGACTCCTTGGAATAGTAATAGATGTAGGCATGGTATTTTCTCTTAAGGCTGTTATTAATACAACCATTGTATTTATAGCTATTATTTTGCTTACGTCTATTCAAGGATATAGATTGATTTATAAATTTAAACTGATTGAACTGTTTAGAGCAGAACAGGTTGGAGAACAGGAACCTAAGGCATCTGTTATATCTGGCATACTGGCTGTGCTCTCTTTAATCTTAGGCTATTGGTTCGCATTTCAAAGGTTTTCGGATAATCAAGAAGTCCTTAAAAATATTAGCATAAGCCTTGTAGGAATAATATTAGGAACTATATTACTGTTCTCTTCAGCGGTGGTTCTGCTGCTTAAAATGAAAAAGCGCAACAGGAAAAGCTACTATAATGGAATGAACTTAATAATTACATCTAATCTAGTTTATCGAATTAAAGATAATTCCAGAATCTTAAGTGTAATATCATTATTATCTGCAGTTGCATTATCTGCCGTCAGCGTTGGTGTTGGAATGTACTATGGTTTTGAACAAAACTCTCGATTGGCAACACCCTTTAGTTATATGTATATTTCTCAGGATGAAACCTTTAATGGGAGTGTAGATAATATAATCCAAGGAGATGAAGAGCATCCTGTTATTGCTCAAACGACAATCTCCGTAATTAAAAGCAAAGGAGAAGCTTCAAGTTCAAAGATACTATCAGAAAGAGAAGCAAATGCTGATGAGAACCCTGTGAAGATAATCTCTGTAGGTCAATATAATAAGGTTGCAAATATTTTAGGATTAACTGCTCTACCTAGTATTGAAAATGGAAAAGCAATTGCAATAAGACCAATGTATACGGACTATGAATCATCTGATTATAAGGGTGAGACTATTACTCTTAATCTTCCTAAGGAAGATATAACTCTTGAGTTTGAAGATATGACAGTTGAGAGAGTAATCAATTGGAGCTATCCTGATGTGATGATTGTAGTAAATGATGAGGATTATGGTAAATTCAAAGCACAAAGTACAACGGTAGACTATGTTGGATATGTTGTAGAGGATCAAAAGACTACGAAGAAAACTACAAATGCACTGGCAGAAATCAAGACGCCAGAATCCAAGTTATCTACATTTTATACAGAATATAGGCTAGGTATAGAAGGAGCAGCTTTTAATGTGTTTATATTAGGGTTTCTTGGATTAGTATTTATTATGGCAACGGGCAGCATAATTTACTTTAAACAACTATCTGAAGTGACTTCAGATAAATCACGATACGAGATTCTTAGTAAAATAGGGGTAAGCAATAGAGATATTAGCATGTCCATACTTAAACAAAATGTATTTATATTTGGTTTACCATTAGTTATAGGTGTGGCACATTATATAGCAATTATAAATTTTCTGAAACGATTTTTTAGTAATTTGGCAGGAGTAAATTTGATTCAGCCTATAGTTTTATGTGTAATTATATTTAGCTTTATATATGCAATTTATTTTGGAATTACAGTTAACTCATCTACTAAGATAGTTAATGGTAAATCTCTCCCAGTAGTTAGGGCACTAGTTGCTTTAGTCTTGATCTTTATGATCGCACTGGTTGGAACATTGCTTTGGACTACTCCACCAGTAGAGAAAGAAGAACCTTATACCGACCAGAAGATTATTTTGGAACTTCCAAAACCAACAGGTCAGTATGAGATAGGTACTACTGAAATACACTTGGTAGATGATACACGAGTTGATCCTTGGGTGAAGGATAAAGTAAGGGAACTTATGATAAGTATCTGGTATCCTGCACAGAGAGAGAGCGAAGAAAAAGCATTGTATATGAAACCTGGAGCAGCTAAACATTATGATGAAAACACTGTTACAACTATTGGATTAGATCCTGGACAAATTGACTTATCCGGCATAGTTACAAATGCATGGGTTAATGCACTAGTTGCAAACAGTGATGAAGGGTGGCCGGTAATCTTATATTCTCCAGGAGGTACAGTTCCAAGAAATTTTGGTACTGCAGTAGTGGAAGATTTAGCAAGCAGAGGCTACGTAGTGGTTACAGTAGACCACACATATGAAACTTCTGCAGTTGAATTTCCAGATGGACGTGTTGAAACTGGGAAATTAAAAGACATGAACGCAGAGACCGTGCTTAAGATGATGGATGTAAGAGTTGATGATATGAAATATGTACTAGATCAGCTTGCTGCAATACAGGATGGTAAAAACCCTGATTATGAACAGAGGAGATTGCCTACGGGTCTTGATAAAGTATTAAATCTTACGAAGGTAGGTATATTTGGACATTCCGCTGGTGGCGCAACTTCTGCACAAGTTATGTATGAAGATGATAGGGTAGATGCAGGTATAGATATGGATGGTAGCTTGGGATATATGCCTGATTATCTGCTTCCTGTAGCTGAGTATGGTTTAAACCGTCCATTTATGCTTATGAACTCAGGTTATAATGATGATGGAGAAGTAGATTCCCATCTCACTGCAAAGGATAGAAATTCTTTCTGGAAGAATTCAACTGGATGGAAATTGGACCTTGCCATACCCAATGGAGCACATTATACCTTTACTGATTATCAGATTCTTTTTCCGCAACTTAATAGAAAGTTAAGTATTTCGCCAAGGGTAATTCAACAAAGTATCGGTACTGCTGACCCTGATCAAGTGTTTGAGGCGCAGAGAAACTATATAGCATCATTCTTTGATCTTCATTTAAAAGATATCCCTCAACCATTATTGGATTCACCATCAACACTATATCCAGAGGTTGAATTTATAAAGTAAAGAGAGTAAGATTTGAAGTGAACAACATTCCACTATCTCAAATTATGTAACGAGTCCAATAGGTTTATACTCAATGGATTTAAAAGTTCAAAGGATATCAGATA
Source organism: [Clostridium] ultunense DSM 10521 (assembly GCF_000511955.1). Classification (GTDB taxonomy): domain Bacteria; phylum Bacillota; class Clostridia; order Tissierellales; family Tepidimicrobiaceae; genus Schnuerera; species Schnuerera ultunensis. The sequence goes on from NZ_AZSU01000001.1 coordinate 270,805, forward strand.
TCTAAAAAGCTATTGTATTTCTCAATGAGAATACTTATAATGAATGATTATTGTTGCACTTTGGATACTTCATTGGTACAATTTTGCATAAGGATTTAGAGTATCAATTTTTATTTAAGATTATAAACCAATGTCCATATAAGTAATCTCCGCTCCAAATTAGCTAAAGTAGATCCAGATACGGAGTATATACGTACAGTATGGGGAATAGGATTTAAAATCAGTGAATAAACTTAAGACTTTCTTAAGTTTTTCTTTATATTATCTTGTAGATTATATTTTAATATAGAATCATACAAGATAAAGGAGGGAAACTTAAATGGCAGATATAGTCCTTAAAACTAATAATATAACCAAAAAATACAAAAGCTATTTAGCAGTTGATAATGCAAATATTGAAGTGAAACCAGGGGATATATATGGACTTGTTGGTAAGAATGGTGCAGGTAAAACTACTTTGCTTAGAATGATTAGTGGCCTTACAATACCAACAAGTGGTGAAATAGAATTATTTGGGGAAACTTCAATCTATGGTTTAAATAGATCAAGGATGAGAACAGGATGTGTAATTGAAGCACCTAGCTTCTTTCCATATTTATCCGCAACTAAAAATTTAGAGTATTATAGAATACAAAAAGGGATTGTAGATAAAGAGGTTGTTAAAGATAGTCTTAAAATTGTTGGTCTTCAGGATACGGGCAAGAAAAAATTTAAAGATTTTTCCTTAGGTATGAAACAACGATTGGGTTTGGCCTTTGCCATAATGGGTAGCCCAGACCTTCTTATATTAGATGAACCAATAAATGGATTAGATCCTACAGGTATTGTAGAGTTTAGAGAACTTCTACTAAAACTTAATAGGGAGAGAAATATTACTATTATTATATCCAGCCATATATTGGGAGAGCTTTCTCAGATAGCAACAATTTATGGGTTTATCCATAATGGTAAGATATTAGAACAAATTTCATCAAAGGAGTTAAATGAAAAATGCAGGCGTTATCTATCGCTTAAGGTAAGTGACGCTGCAAAGTCTACTGTTATAATTGAGAAAAGATTAAATACAAATAAATATGAGGTATTAAACGATAATGAAATTAGACTATATGAATATGTTGATACTCCAGAAATGGTAACTAAAACCCTTATAAATAATGATGTAATGATCTCCTCCATAAATCAAACTGGAATAAATTTAGAAAATTATTTTATTGATTTAATTGGAGGTGATCATAATGATTAATTATATTAAGGCTGAACTTTATCGAAATTTAAATAGACCGTATTATTGGAATTTTGTAATACTTATATCTATTGCAGGATTATTATTAAATATCATAACTAAGATAACAGCAGTTTCTGATCAGATGAGTTTAGTTGAAGTAATGACCATAGGCATTCAAGTTATTAATGTACCCATATTTCTTGTTATAATGATGATAGACATGGTAACAAGTGAAGAAAATAAAAATTTAACACTAAAGAATGTGGTATCATTTGGTATTCCTAGAAACAAGATCATAATATCAAAAATAATTGCTACGGCTATACTGTCTATTGTTGCAGCTTTAATTATATTAACAATATTCTTAGGTAGTGGAACAATATTGTTTGGGCTAGGAGAAGATTTTTCAATGGACATTCTTAGAGATTTTTCTCTAAGAATACTAGCAGCAATACCTTTATGGATTAGTGGCATATCAGTAGGAACTTTTATTAGCCTTGTTTTTAAAAATAATACTATATTTTCTTTTTTATATGCTATTTTATTTACTATGACAGGATTGGTAACCCAAATCCTCTCTAGGCTGTTGTCGGAAAAGTTTATGTACATCCATAAGATTTTAATTACAACAAATTTAATGAGTTTGCGTTATGATGTGGTAGGGAAGGATGCTATGATTTTTGCAGCCATTGTGGGTATGGGATATACAATATTGTTTACAATTTTAAGCATATTATATTTTAGCAGGAAAGAAGTAAAATAAATGAAAGAGGGTGATATCTATGCAATTATTAATTATGTTTTTTTCTATTGCACTATTGGGCATATTTATCACCTTTTATACCTTACATTATAGAGAAGTTAAAAATATAACCGATCAACTAAGTAAAATCAACAAAACTAAAACCAATTCAAAGATATTGATGGCATCTTCTAATAGAAACTTGAGAAACCTAGTCTTAGAGATAAATAAAACTTTGGAAGAGAAGCAAAAATCGGAAATTCAACATAGAAATATGGATTTAGAGCTAAGACATGCTATTGCCAATATGTCCCATGATCTACGTACACCTCTTACATCTATAATTGGATATATGCAGCTTATGGATGAGGACAATTTAACCTGCAATGAAAGAAAAGAATATATGGATATAATTACAAGGCGGGCTGAATCTTTACAGATATTAATATCAAGCTTTTATGACCTGTCTAGACTTGAGGCAAAAGAGTATAAATTTGAGTTAAAATCTGTGAATCTAAGTAGTTCACTCTATGATTCTATTGCATTATATTATAAGGATTTTATAAATAAAAATATAGAGCCTATTATTGATATTGATGAAAAAATATCATTAATTATTGCTGATGAGAATGCAGTGAGAAGGATTTTTTCAAATATAATAGAAAATGCTATAAAATATGGAAATAAGTACATGTCCATCACCTTAAAAGAAGAGGAAGATTGTATTATAACAGCTTTTACAAATGATGCTCCAAACTTGAAAAAAGAAGATATTGATCATATATTTGAACGTTTTTTTACAGCAGATACGACAAGAGGTGATAAAAGTACTGGACTAGGCTTGGCTATAACTAGAGAGTTAGTTGAACAAATGGGACATGACATTTATGCTAGTATAACCGATGGCAAGATTAACATAATAATCAAATGGAAGAAAAAACTTTTCAGCTAGAGTAGCAATGACATATCTACAACAAAAAGTTTTGGGTTATTTTATAGTTTACATGGGTAATTTTAATGTGAGTCTAAAGGGAAATGAGGGTTGAAAGGTATGTTTGTTGAAATAGGACATAAGGAATTTAAAAATATAGAAAAATTTTTTAATAAAAATAAATATCAAATACCAGCACTTGCAGTTTTAAATAGAAACTTTCCTGGAAAGGTATTTGTAGATAATAATGATAAACCTGAAATTGCTCTAGTTTGGGCTATTTCCAGATGGTCGTATATTTCACGCAAAGAACAATCACTAAAGCATAAGGATTTTATCAGGGATGTCTTTAATAATGGAATTCTTCCTTTGATAAAGACAATGGGAGAGAAACGCTTTGAGGTTTATACAGATAATAATACTGAATGGGATAGTATGTTAAATGAGGCCTTAAATGATTATCAACTTGGTAAGCATTATGAAAATACATTTGTTCTGAATAAAGAGAAATTTATAGCATTTACTTCTCATTTAAAGGTTCCAAAAGGTATAGAAATCTGTGAGAGTACTTTTCCTATTATTCCTGAAAAGTATGAGAATTATGTTGAATATGATAAAACTAAAATGAAAGTTTGTGGTATGACATTAAAGAAAAAGGGCAATATAATATCTCAATGTTCAAACAATGGATTTATTTATAATAGTTATTATTTTATTGACCTTGATACTTTTGATAAAGGGGAAAGAAATAACGGATACGGGACACTTGTTTCTTATAAATTAATATGCAGTGAACTAAAAAAAGTTTATTGCCTTTGTGGGAGACTACAATTGATAATTTACCATCTCAAAGGGTTGCACATAAATTGGGCTTTGAAAAGGTAGATGAATATCCAGTTTATACTATTACAGGATATTAGAATATTTTTGGCAATACTATAAATGGTATTAAATATAAGGGGTGATTAAATTAATGGAACAAATAAGTATGACTGCATTGGTAAGTGCATTTTCAAGAGCATATCATTCAATACACAATACAGAGAAAGTATTTGACGATTACTTGGCGAAGGAAATTCTAACTCAAAGTGAATATGAACAGATTGCAAGTAATATGTCAAAAGGAATCAAATTTTTCAATCCATCATTCAAGGGTACGCAGGAAGAAGCCTTGCGTTGGATTGTAGATAATCAGTTGTCTCCATCTCCACTTGGTAGAGCAGCATTTGCAGAAAGATCACTTGAAAATGCTGTGAGATTTGGAACAGAGCAATATCTGATTTTTGCTGCTGGATATGATACTTTTGCATATCGTCAGCCAGAGTGGGCATCAAAAATCCAAATTTTTGAACTTGACCATCCTATTATGAGTTCAGACAAGCAAAAGCGTATTCGATCGATAATGGCAGAAAAACCTTCTAATCTTCATTATATATTAGCAGATTTTACAGAAGATGATTGGGAACGCAATTTAATCGCTTGTCCAGCATTTGATCAAAATAAAACTAGCTTCTGTAGTTTACTTGGAATAAGTTACTATTTATCTAAGCTAGCTTTTGCTCAGATGATTAATATTATTTCAAGTATTGTTCCAAAAGGCAGCAGTATTGTTTTTGATTATCCAGATGAAAATACTTATACCTTAAAAGCAGGAGAACGAGTTAAAAAACAAACAGCGATGGCTGGTGCAGCAAATGAAAAGATGCTTGCAAGCTACTCTTATGTGGAGTTGCAGCAGTTATTAGGTGACAGCAATTTCTTGATTTACAAACATTTAACACCAAGTGAAATAACAGAGCAATATTTTAAAAAATATAATCAATCTAATCCAAAGCACTCTATAACAGCTTTTGATAATGTAAATTATTGTTTAGCGGTTAAAAGATAAAGCAATTTTTGAATCTTAAATTGTCAAATTTACTCTTTGTAAACGGCAAGTACTCTTCCTTTATTTTAGTAAAATTAAGTATAATACGGAAATAAAATATAATTTAGAGTTTTGTATCGACTTATTTGTCTTTAATGCATATAAGAAAGGGATAGAACTATATGATTACAAATAATAAGATAATTAACTTCATAAATTATCTAAGTAAGGTAAATAGTAGTACGAATATCTTCTATGAATCATTCAAAGATGATTTTCCTTTAGGAGATTATGTTGTAGAATTTATAATAGATAATAAAAAGGAACTAAATAATTCTTTTAATCCTAAGAATAATCCAAAATTAGAAGAGTTTGCTAGGGAAGTAGTAGAGTATTCCACTAGTAAAACAGTTGAAACTATAATAGGATTAAACCAATATGTACAGATAGATAATTTGTTAATTAATAAATAAAATCTATTATATGAAGATTTTATTTATAAAATTATTAAGATGTTATATTTATATGAAACAATTAATTTAGATTACGTTAATAGGATTGTTATGAAACATCAGTTAAAATTGAGAAGCATTTTAGGAACAATTGATGAACTTAGGATATTTCCTAAATACGAGAAATTTGTAATATCTATTCCTTGCTCAGAATATGATGCAGAGTTTCAATTAAATATTTTAAATATCAATTTAGAAAAGATAAAGGAACCTATTCTAGATTTAGGATGTGGCAGTAATGCAAAGTTGGTTTATTACCTTAGAAGGTTAGGTATGGAGGCATATGGGATTGATAGGACTATAAAGAATACATTATATGCAATCAAGGCAGATTGGTTTGAATATGAGCTTAAACCAAATTATTGGGGGACAATTATATCACATTTGTCATTTAAAAATCATTTTAGAAGGAATCATTTTAAAAAGAATGGTAATCATATTGCTTATGCAAGGAAATATATGGAGTTATTAGATTCTCTTAAGCCAAGTGGTGAATTTTATTATACTCCCGATTTACCATTCATTGAACAATTTCTATCGTCTGATTCATATATAGTAGAAAAAAATGATATTAAGGATATAGGTGGGTTTTTTGAATATAATGAACCTTTAAATATTCAATCAGTAAAAATAAAAAAAATAAATAGTTAAGATACTTAAAATTCATATCTTATTCTTCTCTTTCTCTTACGTCTATGGTGATGTTTAGATTTATGCCTCTTCTTGGGGCTTACAATGCCATTAGAAGTTAGTAGGTAATGAAGAGCATTGTAGCTAATTGATGTTAGTATATAACCATGGACACAAAATAAGGTTTTCTGTATACTAAAAATGAGGAAGGAAGTGTCCATAAATGTCTAAGAGAAATACCTATACAGATGAATTTAAAACTATGATTGCAGAAGTTACACCTAATTTCAATAAAAATACCATGTATGGTAAAATAAGATACATCGTGGATAGCCCTATAAATTACTTAAAAGACAAAAACTTGATTCTGATTTTGACCTATGCCTCTAAACTTGTAAGCAAAACTACTCAGAGTCCTTAAAGATGGAAAAGTTCGTAGATTGGGGGATAATAAAGAAAAAGCCGTTGATGTAAGGAGTATTACTGTTATAAATATAGACCCAATTAAAGCAGAAAAAGTTAGATCAAATAAGAGAAGACCTATTTTATAGGTTATCGGTAGTGAATATAAGATTATTACCCTTGAGGGAATGACAAGAAGATATTATGGCATATGTAGAACATTTTGCTAACCTTTATAATGAAAAAATANGCTACATATACTGGTTTCCAATATACTCCTGTACTTTCCATCGCTACATGGTGGCAATCTTCTTTTTCTAGCCATTCTTTAAGACTTTTTAAGCCATGCTGAAGAGCTGAAAACTTCCTTATTTCTGATGTTGGTTTGCAATTCAAGGCACCCTTGGTGATACATGCTACTATGTTATCCCTATGAACATCCAACCCGCAACATATTTCTAATATTGCTTCCATTACCTTCACTCCAATATGTTTTAGTGACAAGATTGATAGCCTGAGAAAATCTAAAATTTCACACACGTGCTATCAGTTTTATTCCTAAGAAGTAAAACTAATGCAACACTCCTTTGTACTCTTGGGCTATCAAGATAGGTTAGTACCCGGGGATCAACCGCCATTCTTATTATCATCCTTTTTTCTTGTCCCGTTTTTAAGATATCCATTTAATAGTAGTTATAAACATCTTCAACATAATTTAGGGGAACGATTATTAGTAGTCACTACATTTTCATTCCCCTTTGTGTCTTCAAGTCATGATGGTTAGTAGGTAATGAAGAGCATTGTAGCTAATTGATGTTAGTATATAACCATGGACACAAAATAAGGTTTTCTGTATACTAAAAATGAGGAAGGAAGTGTCCATAAATGTCTAAGAGAAATACCTATACAGATGAATTTAAAACTATGATTGCAGAAGTTACACCTAATTTCAATAAAAATACCATGTATGGTAAAATAAGATACATCGTGGATAGCCCTATAAATTACTTAAAAGACAAAAACTTGATTCTGATTTTGACCTATGCCTCTAAACTTGTAAGCAAAACTACTCAGAGTCCTTAAAGATGGAAAAGTTCGTAGATTGGGGGATAATAAAGAAAAAGCCGTTGATGTAAGGAGTATTACTGTTATAAATATAGACCCAATTAAAGCAGAAAAAGTTAGATCAAATAAGAGAAGACCTATTTTATAGGTTATCGGTAGTGAATATAAGATTATTACCCTTGAGGGAATGACAAGAAGATATTATGGCATATGTAGAACATTTTGCTAACCTTTATAATGAAAAATATAATAAGAATATATATGGTGTATCTGATGAAGTAAAATAATTAATCTTCGACTATTCTTGGTCTGGCAATGTAAGAGAACTGCAACATATTATAGAATCTTCTATTAATTTTGCACAAGTAAGATGGAGATATAATAATAAGTCATTTGCCTGTATATTTAAATGAGAGGGATTTGGAACCAAATATTTCTATTAAAGAAAAATATATTGGAAAGTCATTAGATGAAGTAATTATGAATATAGAAAAACAAATGATTATGAAAGCTATAGAAGAGTCCCGAAGGAATATAACTAAGGCTGCAAGCATATTGAAAATAACTAGACAAAGATTACACTATAAACTTAGTAAGTATGATATTGAATTTATATAAAAGCCTAACTAAATAGAAAATTTCCATACAAACTGACAGATTTTTGTCAGTTTGTTTTACCTGATACAATCTTCTAAAAGAAGAAACTATATTGTTGGCATTAATCTTGCAAGATCAAAAGATAGTAGTACAATAAATAGGAGATCAAATAGTGAAACTAATTATGAGAATGAATATTAAAACAATTTAATAATTGTAATATCTAATAGACTTAAAATAAAGAAATAAGAATAATTCTCATAAGTAATGAGGATGTGGGTAGATAAGAAATCGGAATATTTACTCGATGGAACTAGAGAAGTTAATTTAATGCTTTCATCGGGAATTAGTAATAAAACATTCAAAAATATCAAATATTTAAGGGGGTCACAAAATGAAAGTTGCAGTACTAGGTTCAGGAAGTGGAGGATGTGCAATTGCCTTTGATTTAGCTCAACATGGTTATGATGTATATTTATTTGATTTTAAGGAGTTTTCCACAAATGTAAAGGCTATAGAAGAAAAAGGTGGAATAACAAGCACTGGAATACTAGAGGGATTTGCTAAATTAAAATATGCTGGTACTGATATAAAGACTGTTGTTGAAGGGGCAGACTTAATATTTATAGTTGGACCAGCCTATAGTACAGAGCCTTTTGGAAAGGCAGTTAAGCCTTATTTAGAAAAAGGTCAAATAGTCATAGTATGTCCAAGCTCCTGTGGCGGAAGCATTATATTCAAGAATGCTATAGGTGTAAGTTTGGAAAATGACGACTATATAGTTGCAGAGACAAGCACATTACCATATGCAGTAAGAGTTACAGAGCCAGGAAGTATCAATGTGTTCTTGAAGCTAAAGGATGGTTTATTGATATCAGCTGTACCTAGCAAATATACAGAAAAAGTATACAGTTTAACAAAAGATGTTTATCCATCATTAGTTCCTGCAAAGAATGTACTTCAAACAACGCTACAAAATGGAAATCCAATTATTCACCCTTCAGTATCCTTATTGAATGTAGCGTTGATTGAAAGAACAAATGGCGATTTTTACTTCTACGAAGAAGGAGTTACGGAAGCTGTTGGTAGGCTAATGAAGGCTGTAGATGATGAAAGACTGGAAATAGGCAAAAAATTAGGAGTAGAAATAATCAGAGATCCAGAGATAGGAGTTAGACAGGGATATATGCAAGAAGCTACTTATGATAAGGGATTTTCAAAAGCCAAAGGATTTAAAGGAATAAAGGCTCAATCTGGTTTGGATTATAGATATTTCAACGAAGATGTTGGTTATGGGTTAGTATTCATGACTGACTTGGCAAAACATATTAGAGTAGAGACACCTATAATGAATTCTGTAATTAACATAGTTTCCAAAATAATGGAAAGGGATTACAGAAGTGAAAGCAATAGAACATTGAAAGCTCTAGGATTGGATAAATACGATTTAGAAAAGTTAAAGGAAATATTATAGAAATAAGAGAGCCAAGGTAAACCTTGGCTCTAAAGTATGAATGAAGATTTTCTGCTGTTTTCAAAATCCTATCATTAATTTTATTTCTTAATACTTCCTTTGATAATATTGATATAAAAAATTCTCCTTTCTAGCCTAAATCTTATTTTGATTCTTGCCAGAAAAAAGAATCTTGTTTCCCAAAAGCCAATGTTGCAGCATGATAATTTTGGCTTTAATCTTTATTATTTTCAAAATATGTAGAGATTTTTCTAGATAAAGTTGATGGAGAAACTTGTAAAACCCTTGCAGCTTTTCTTATACTTCCATATCTTTTGACACTATTTAATATTACTTTTATTTCATAATTAGCTACAATCTCTTTTAAAGATAATTTTTCATCAAATTCATACGATTGTTCATAATTTTTCTTTTCTATAGTATTATATTTTTTCGTAGCGAAAGATGAATAAGTTAAATCTTCTTCTGTAATGGTTTTATCTAGAGATATTAAAGCCAACCTTTCAATAACATTTTTTAATTCCCTAACATTCCCAGGCCATTCATAATCTATTAAATTTTCCATAACCTTAACAGAAACTTTTTTGTCCATATTATAGTATTGATTATAATAATCTAAAAAATATAATGCAAGTATTGGAATATCTTCTTTTCGTTTTCTTAAAGGAGGTATATTTATCGGTATGACATTTAGCCTAAAATATAAATCTTCTCTAAAAAGGCCTGCATCAATCCTATGCTCCAAGGATTTATTTGTAGCAGATATTACTCTAACATCGGAAAACAGTTCTTCATAACCTCCAACTTTTGTATATTTTCCATTTTGAAGAAACCTAAGCAATTTAGGTTGCAAGTTCACAGGCATTTCACCTATCTCATCTAAAAGAAGGGTTCCTTTATTGGCTAATTCAATAATCCCTTGTTTTCCAGTCTTGAGAGCACCAGTAAAAGCACCGGGTTCATATCCGAAAAATTCTGATTCTAATAAATTCTCGGGAATTGCAGAACAATTTAATTTAACAAAAGGTTGGTTTGTCCTATTACTATTTTGGTGAATCAATTCAGCTACCATTTCCTTTCCTACCCCTGATTCGCCGTATACTATTATTGGAGCATTAGTTTTTGCAACTCTTATACATAAATTTAATAAATTTAACATGTTTTTATTAATCGTAACGATATTGCCTGTTTCAAATTGGGAAAAATCCTTTGGAGGAATGATGGAACCATGTTTATCTATATTGTTTTTATAATTATAATCTTCCACGTATATCACCCCCAGATTTGTTTAAAAAAAGAATCCCATATCTTTGGCAATATCCTCAAATTCATTAAGATACTTTAAAGTTTTTTCTTCATCATATTGACTAAGTAGTATGACTAATATATTGACTATAGAAATTGGAACTGCATAAGAATCTGTAAAAGATACACTTTCGTAGGGAACTGTTAAAACTAGATTTGAAAAATGAGCTAAAGGAGACATAAGGTTATCAGTAATAGATATTATTTTAAAGTTCTTCTTTTTAAAGAAATTAAGGGCTCTCACCGTTTCTTTTGGATATCTAGCAAATCCAAATGCTAAAACAAGTGCATTTCTTTCAATGGCAACTATATCATCAAAATTTTCAGTTCCTCCGGAGATGATTTTTCTTGTTTTTTTGCCTATTCTGTTAAATATATATTCTGCGTATATTGCTATAGGGGCAGAAGCCCTAGTGGCAACTACTATCATATCTTCGGCATTTATAATTTCTTCCATGATTTCTTTTAATGTTTCTACATCTATTGAACCTAATAAATTGGTAAGATTCTTAATTTCCTTAGATATTACCATTTCTGCAATCCTATTAATATCAATCTTTTTTAAATCCATGGAGATTTTAAATCTTTCAGTAGACTTTAATTGGGCCATAATAATTTGTCTTAAATTATTTCTAAGACCCTCATAATCACTAAATCCTACTTTCGAAGAAAAACTATTGATGGATTTTTCATCTAAATCTAGTTCCGCACATATTTCATCAATATTCATAAAAGAGACTTTTTTATAATTTTCTCTTATATAACCATAAATTTCCACATCCTCATCTGTTAGTATATTCTTATTTAAATCTATGCTAGAAAAAAACTCTTCCTTTGTTTCAAACTTTATATCCATACATTCACCTTCTTTATAATTTTCTTTAAATATATATTCTATACTAGTATTCAAACTCCTCTTTTTTAGTCACAAATGTTGCAAAAATAGAATATGTTGCAAAAGTAGGACAAAAAATAGGTTAAGAAAACTGAAAGTTGCACATTTTGCACCATAATAAACATGGCATTATTATTGCATTTAATATATATGAAAAAACATTCTGGAGGTGCTTGCATGATTGTAAAAGAAATAGGTTTTCCAGTGATACATAATTTCCCTGGAGATATAAGGGAATTTACTCCCGCATTATTTAAATATCTTAACAAATTTAAACATTTAAATTTGTTTTTAGAGAAGGGATATGGAGAGAGATTAGGCTTTACAAAAGAAGATTATATTAAAGAGAACTCTAGGATTAAGTTTGTGCCTTTAGATGAAGTATATAAAAAAGATATGTTAGTCTCAATAAAAAACCCAGATTTAGAGAACCTAGAAAAGTTAAAGGAAAATTCCTCTTTATTTACTATGATCCACTATGATACACGCCCTAAAATGGTTCAGTTGATTAAAAGAAAGGGTATAAAGAGTTTCTCTATGGATTCCGTAGTTGATGATTACGGATTGAGAATGTTTGTTGATTATTATGGCACTGCATACGGTGGGTGTGAAATTGCATTTGATGTGTTAAAAGAAACCATGCCAGATTTCTATTCTAAAGACAGAGAACCTTTGATAGTTTCAATTTTAGGGGCAGGTGGTGTAGCACAAGGTTGCATTAAATCAGTTGAAGTATTGGGAGATAGGGAATTTCTAGGAAAGGGCATTCCTGGTGTAATAGGCCAGGCATTGACAAGGACTATTACAAACGATGAAAAAATATTAAAAGAGATTTTGAAAAAAACTAATATATTAATAGACGCTACAAAACGACCGGATTATTCTAAACACATAATTAGAAATGAAATATTGGGTTATCTACCAGAAAATGCCGTTATACTAGATCTTTCAGCAGATAGATATGATACCAGTGTTGATCCACCTTTAGTAAGGGCTCTGGAAGGAACAGTTAGGGGTACACCGGCTCATAAGATAATATATCCTGACGATGAACTATATGATGAATTACCAGATTTTGTTGACAAGACAAATAGAAGAATTACCGTAAGTTGTGATGCTTGGCCTAGTGTTAATCCAAAAAAATCATTGGCATATTATGAAAACATGATAAGAGATTATTTTAATGTTTTATTAACAAAAGATTTAGATGATATTAATGAAGAAAGTGACAATATCTTTGAAAGGGCATTATATAGGTCCACAATTGAATACTTTTTAAACAAAAAATAAATAAGGAGAAATTAATATTTGCAATTAAAGTTATAAAACTATAATAGTTTGCTATTTGTTGATTTTCTTTTCGAATAATAGATCAACTAATGATCATTATATACACTTGAGTATATTTTGGTCCCATAAGGTTTATCGTTATATTTTCGTTTAGATATTTGAATAAACATTATTACATAACTCACCTTATTTAGACAAATTTCAAACAATTTGTTAAAATTAAAATTAACAGAAGATTGCCTAAAGTCAAAATAATAATAAAGACTTCAAATGGAATATAGATGTCAAATTGCTAAAGGATATTCGAGTATCATACAACAAAGGAGAAGTAAATTTCTTGATAGGGTTAAAGTTTAACGAAAAAATAAAATTGGGAGGGAAAAAAGTGAAATCAAAATTAATGAAGTTGATTACTTTAATGATGGTTGTTCTTGTAGCTTTTACAGGTTGCAAGGGCAACACAGAGGAGACAAAAACATCTCCAAATGATACTGAAATAATGGCGAGTACTGAGGATTTTAAATTTCCAGAGCGTTACCATGGAGATTTAATAATCAGTACAAGTGCAGTTGCCACAACAATGGATGCTCATCAGACAAATGGACTTATGGCAAACTTTCAATGGGCACAAAATGTATATGAAACTGCTCTCGTAACTTCTGACAGTGGCGAGATTTATCCCCTTACATGTGATTATGAGTATTCTGATGACGGTCTTACCTTAAAACTTACTATGTTACCAGATAGGTATTTTTCCGATGGTGCTCCTGTTACCATTGAAGATGTTGTATCATCCATAGAGAGGGCAGGTAAATATCATTCTGCTTTTAAGGAAGCCTTTATCGATTTAATTGTTGATACTAAAATTGAAGATGATAGTGTTACCTATACATTCAGTGAGTATAATTCTAATACAATGTATCTACTTTCAGACGTAAGAGGGCCAGTGTATATTATGCAGAAGAGTCTTATAGATGAACTTGGCGAAGATGGAGAAATTACAGAACTTTCCCAAGTTATTGGTAGTGGATGTTATACACTTACGAAGTTTGAGCCTGATACAGAGATTGTATTGACAAGAAACGATAAATATGTTCCTGTTGAAAGTGATGGTACTGGTCCTGCAGCACCACGTTATGGCTATTGTGATACTATTATTTTCTCTGTCAACGTTGACGCTACATCAAGAACTGCTGGTATGATTGCAGGGGATTATCATTTAGGTTCTATTATCAGTGACATGCAAGAGGAAGCAGAAAAGGTTGGTTTAAAAAAGATATATCTTGAAAATGGTTGGACACCAGCAATCTTCTTCAACCTTCACGAGTCTAACTCTGATAATCCTGTATATGATAAGAATTTCCGTAAGGCTGTAAGGGCTGCATTAGATATGGAGGCTATAATGCTTTCTATAATGGAAAATGATGAAAAAGGTTATACTCTAGTACCTAGCCCAGTATTTCGTGATAGTGTGTATTTTAATGATATTTTAGCAAATACCGAGTGGAATATAGCGGATAAGGAGCTTGCTAAGAAGTATCTTGAAGCATCTAACTATAATGGTGAGACAATCAAATGGTTATGTTCACAAAGTGCATCCTTCTATAAAGCTGCTGTTGTAGGTGTACAGATGCTTAATGATGTAGGTATCAATGCAGAGATAATGCTTGTGGACAGCGGTTCCCATAGTACTATGAGAGGAGACCCAACAACTGGGCATGATATAGGAGCTTGGGAAACTCAAAAAAGCTTAGTACCTACTGATCAGACTTCCTTTGTGACTGGTACATCCGGTGGTTGGTGGGATAACGAAGAGAGGACTAAACTTCTCGATATCATGTATTCTACAAAAGTGGGTTCCCAAGAGAGTATTGAAGCATATGAAGAATTCTGTAAGCTGGCCGCAGAGGAAGTGCCATGGATTGATTTTGGTGAGAAGATGACCATTTCATATTCTGTACCAGAACTAGAACATAATTATGAGGGATCAATTGCTTATTATTGGAATAGCTACTTCACTAAGTAAAATATTAAAATGATTTCATTAGTTTCATGGCTATAATGCAGGAGAGGACTTTCGTCCTCTGCTGCAATTTAGTTTGTCTATAAGAAGGGTGGTAATTTCTTTGCTTAAGTTTATTATTAAGAGAATTTTATCTTCTATTCCTGTTATTCTGGTAGTTATAACTTTTGTATTTTTCATTATGCGTGTCATTCCTGGAGATCCAGCTATTTTGATACTTGGTGATGAAGCAAATTCAAAAGATGTTGAAATTCTTCGTGAAAAGATGGGTCTTAACGAACCTCTGTTGGTACAGTATGTTAATTATGTAAAGGATATACTGACTGGCAATTGGGGGAATTCCTATTACAACAATGAATCTGTGTTTAAAAACATCAAGGATCGACTTGAACCTACAGTGCTTATTGTTATTTACAGTACCCTTATATCTATATTTTTAGGTGTTCCATTAGGGATACTTGCAGCACGCTATAGAAATACGTTTCTTGATTATACGCTGACTACAGCATCAGTATTTGGTTTGTCTATACCCATGTTTTGGCTTGGTATCATGATGGTATTTTTGTTTGGGGTAAAGCTCAGGTGGTTTCCTGTACAAGGATATAAGGAGATCCAAGAAGTTGGTCTTAAGACTGCACTGTATTATGTGAGTATGCCTTCTATTGCCTTAGGATTACAGTCTGTTGCTAGTATTGCGCGTTATACCAGATCTGCAATGCTTGATGTATTGAACAATGACTATATCAAGACTGCACGAGCAAAGGGCCTTCCAGTAAACAAAGTATTTTACAAGCATGCTTTAAAAAATTCACTATCTCCTGTAGTAACACAGATTGGATTTTCAATGGTGAGCATGCTAGGCGGTGCAGTAGTAATAGAAACAGTGTTTAATATTCCAGGCATGGGCAAATTAGCGTATGATTCCCTAATGAGACGTGACTATGCGCAAGAGCAAGCGATTATTTTGTACATGGCCTTAGTGTTTGTATTTGTTAATATTATTGTAGATATCATCTACAAATATCTTGATCCACGTATTGAGCTTGACTGAGGAGGTTTGTAACAGTATGGAGAAGAGAAGGATGAAACCTAGTGCATTTTTAAGGCGTTACGGAAGAATTATTATTGCTGGTACAGTACTTTTCTTGATTGTACTAGTTGCATTATTTGCTAATAAGATAGCAACACACGATCCTTATGCCATAGACATGTACAATGCCAAGATTAGGCCAAATGAGGAACATATTATGGGTACAGATATCTATGGCCGTGATATTTTCTCCCGTGTAGTACATGGTACTCGCGTATCCCTTTTAGTAAGTGCATCTGTAAACATACTTTCCATTATTATAGGTACTATAATTGGTTTGTTAGCAGGTTTTTATAAAAAAATTGATAAAGTGATTATGCGAATTATGGAGGGCATTAGTGCATTACCAATGATATTACTTGCGATAGTACTTGTATCTGTACTTGGCAGAGGTGCCATTAATATAATCATAAGTATAACAATAGTTAATTTACCAGGGATTGCAAGACTCGTGCGTAGTCAGGTTCTTTCCATAAAGCAAATAGAGTATATCGAAAGCGCAAGGGCAATGGGTGCATCAAATTTACGTATAATATTTAAATATGTGTTGCCACAGTGTTTGTCACCCTTGATAATACGTTTCACGAATGGCCTGGGAAGCACAATACTTACTGAAGCATCACTGAGCTTTCTTGGTGCAGGCCTTGATCCAAGGATACCAAGTTGGGGTGGTATAATCAGCGAGGGTAAAGGCTTGGTTATGACTCATCCCTATATTTGTGCATATCCAGGTTTCGCCATAATCATAACTGTACTTACGTTTTGTATACTTGGTGATGGCGTGAGAGATGTACTAGATCCAAAGTTAAGATAGGAGGGGAGATGATATAATGAATGAAACAAAGGCAGAAATGATTCTTAAAATTCGTGATCTAAAACTATTTTTTGATGGTGATTATGGCACAACACAGATATTGAATGGAATATCATTTGATGTCAAAAAAGGCGAGACCTTAGGCATAGTAGGAGAATCTGGTTGTGGCAAGAGTATGACGGCAATGTGTATAATGCGTCTTTTGAAATCCCCACCTGCCCGTATAGAGGGAAGTATAGAGTTTTGTGGCAAAGATTTGCTATTATTTTCAAAAAAAGAAATGCAGAATGTACGTGGGAATGAAATTTCTATGATATTCCAAGATCCTATGACTAGCCTTAACC
This sequence comes from [Clostridium] ultunense DSM 10521, assembly GCF_000511955.1. GTDB lineage: Bacteria > Bacillota > Clostridia > Tissierellales > Tepidimicrobiaceae > Schnuerera > Schnuerera ultunensis. Next base: position 288,011 of record NZ_AZSU01000001.1, read on the forward strand.
CTGTTTTTACAGTTGGAAACCAACTTGAAGAAGTATTTATGCTACATCAAGGTATGTCAAGACAAGAGGCACGTAAGCAAACTGTTGAGGCACTACGTATGGTTAATATACCAATGCCTGAAAAACGTGTAAAGGATTATCCACACCAGATGTCTGGCGGCATGAGGCAGAGGGTTATGATAGCTATGGCACTGGCTTGTCAACCAAAGCTTCTTATTGCAGATGAACCAACGACTGCTTTGGATGTTACCATACAGGCACAAGTTCTAGATCTTATGCGTAATTTGCGTGACGAGTTAGGTACGTCCATTTTATTTATTACACATGATCTTGGAGTAGTATCAGAAATGTGCGAGAGAGCTATAGTGTTCTATTGTGGCGAAATCATGGAGGAAGGACCTGTTTCTGAGTTGTTTTCTAATCCTAAACATCCGTACACAGAAGGGTTATTATCAGCATTGCCTCGGATTGGACAAAGGAAAGATAAGCTATACGTTATACCAGGCATGGTTCCACCTGCTGGGCAATTTCCTACAGGTTGCGTATTCGTAGAACGTTGTAAGTATGCCAAAGAACGTTGCCATGCTGAAAAGCCAGATATGGTACGGTTGGATGAAAAACACACCGTAAAATGCTTCCGTTATCAAGATTAAGGAGGGGAAATCAATGGAGTATCAAGAATATCAAGAGTATAAAGAAACGGATACCCTTCTAAGGGCAAGAAATGTGACAAAATGGTTTCCTATAAAAAAGTGGTTTTTTGAAGAACAAAAATATGTTAGGGCTTTAGACAAGGTGAGTTTAGAAGTTTACAGTGGTGAAACCTTAGGTATAGTAGGTGAGTCTGGTTGTGGCAAATCTACACTAGCCCGTACTTTGCTAAGGCTTATTGAACCTACTGATGGTATTATCGAATATAAGGGAAAAAATTTGCTTCAAATGGACAAAAATGAATTACGTAAGGCACGAAGGTATATGCAGATAGTATTTCAGGATCCTTACAGTTCCTTGCATCCAAGAATGAAGGTAGGTCAAATTATTGCTGAACCTCTTAAGATTAATGGGCTTATAAAGGATAAAGGTAAGCGTAGAGAACGTGTATTGGAATTAATGGAAATGGTAGGCTTAGACAGTTCATATGTTGAGCGTTATCCCCACGAGTTTTCAGGTGGTCAGCGTCAAAGAATAGTAATAGCCCGTGCATTGGCTACTAACCCCAGTTTACTTATATGTGATGAGCCAGTATCTGCCCTTGATGTTTCAGTTAGAGCTCAGGTGCTAAATTTGCTGAAAGAGCTTCAGGAAGAATTGAAACTAACATATTTATTTATAAGTCATGATTTATCTGTTGTAGAACATATCTGTAATCGTGTAGCTATAATGTATCTAGGACATATAGTTGAAATTGGAACCACTGATGACATATTCACCAATCCACTTCACCCCTATACCAAAGCATTGTTGTCAGCAATACCACTAATTGGTCAGAGTAGTAAAAATCGAATAATCTTGGAAGGTGACATACCTAGTCCTATAGATCCACCTAAGGGTTGTAGATTCCATACAAGATGTTCTCATGCAAAAGAAATATGCAAAACTGATATTGGATTGTCTGATATGGGAAATAATCATTTTGTTGCTTGCCATAGGGTTCATGAGATTTGATTTCAATATTTGTTATTAGACATATATCTATGTTGAGCTGATAGAAATTGTGATTTTTCTATAAGTTTCGTTTATAATACAGGATGCAAGAAGGAGGTAGGGCAATGGATGAGATGAAGAAAATGTTATGCCATGATGTAGAAGAAATGAATGAGGAATTATTTGAACTTGCAAGTTTTATATTTGATAATCCTGAGTATAACTATGAGGAATATAAAGCAGCGGAGTTATTGACAAATTATCTTAGAAAACAGGGATTTACTGTTGAAACTGGCGTGGCAGGATTGCCAACAGCATTTCGTGCAGAATGGGAGAATGGAACAGGAGGTCCAGTTATAGGATTTTTAGGTGAATATGATGCCCTTAAGGATCTAGGACATGGTTGTGGGCATCATCTACAGACACCAATCTGCATAGGGGCAGCACTTGCAGTGCGAAAAAATATTCAGGATAAACCATATAAGTTAGTTATATATGGTACTCCAGCAGAAGAAACTACAGGTGGTAAATTAATAATGGCTAAAACCGGTTGTTTTAAGGAACTAGATGTGGCCTTTGCATATCATTCTGCCGGTGCCACAAGGGTACCTACTAGTTCCAAGGCTTTACAGTCTATATATGTTACTTTTCATGGGAAACCGTCACATGCATCAGAATCACCTGAACTTGGACGGAGTGCTCTTGATGCAATGGTCTTATCATTTAATGGATTAGAATATTTGCGTGAGCATATTAAAGATGGATGTAGAATACATTATACAATTAAAGAGAGCACAGGGCCAAGTAATATTGTCCATGAGATTGCAAAAGCAGCATATACCCTTCGTGCTCCTGATAAGATATATCTTGAAAATATGGTTAAGCGGTTTGAAAAGATTATTAAGGGTGCTGTCCTAATGACGGAGACCACATATGATGTTAAATATAATTTACCATTTCACAATATCATACCTATTCCAGTGTTAAGAAAAACAGTATTGAATAATGCAGTGAAAATGAAATTAGATGATATAGATTGGAGCAAAGATTCTAGCGGAGGAGGATCTACAGATTTTGGAAATGTTTCATGGATAATACCTTCTGTAGTGATATATACAGATTATTGTGATGCTCCATCTCATACTCAGGAATGGGTTGATGCTGGAAAGACAGAAAAGGCTCGTAAATCTTTGGTAATTGGTGCCTCACTGCTTGCTATGTCAGTATATGATCTTATAAATTGCCCTGATTTAATAGAACAGGCCAAAAGTGAGCTAGAAAAAGCGAAAAAAGCGTTAGAAAATAGGGAATAGTGGCTGTGTAAATAATTTTGTATATTTTCATTCTTTAGATAATAATTGGCATTAGAATACGAAGTTATAAAATGTAATATTTGGTCGATAATTAATCTTTCAGGGGGCATTTGATATAGTATATTATTTCCTGTACTTGCAATAATATGCTTGATCTTACCCAATAACAGGATAAGGCAATACTGAGGAGTAACCTGCGCGGTTATTGGATTTCTATACAGGAACGGATGGTTTAGATAAAATATCCGTTTTTATCTATCCGTTCCTGTCAGAAACAAGGCGTTAAACCTTAGGAGTTTGAGGACAGAGTCTCCAAGCTATGCCCCTTTGTTTAATACTTCTGCAAATAGTATCTTTAACTAACTTATTACTAAATCCCAGTTTGGATACGTTTTGGTCCACTTTTGCTAACTTTTTCAGTTGCAAATACAACATTTTCAATAAACTTTAATCATTAGGAAATATTAATTTTGTTTTTGTTACTTTTTTAAATTGACAGTGTAAACTTTCTATGACATTTGTAGTATACATAATCTTTCTAATAAAGTCTGGAAATGCAAGAAAATTTATTAGATTATCCCAGTTTTCTTCCCAGCTGTTAATTGTATTAGAGCGCTTATGCCCTTGTTTTTCTCTCATACCTTGTAATGAATGGCATCCATAAATATGAATGAATAGATACTTTCAAGTGGTCTATTTGCTATTCTGTTACTACTGGAATAGTTCTATTAGGTATATTTGAAACCATATCAGCAGATACATCAACATCATATAGATTTTTAATTTGTTCTGATATATCCTTTGTAGTCATGTCAGTGGCATCCTTTCTTATGAAAACAATTAAATCTTCGACACCTTCGGAAACAGAAGAGATGAGGTTTCATCAAAGGGTAGTTAAATATGCAATTAAACATGATAACAATGCAAAAACAACTAGAAGACCTTATTCCCATTCTAATCAACATACACAGGAGGAATTGACCTTAATATGACAAAAGCACCGTTATCACCGCCATGAGAGCCTGGCGCAAGTATATCGTAAGCTAAAAGATGCAGGCTATACAAGAACCTATAATTCCATGTGCAGGTAAATAAGAAAAATGAAATTAAATACACCAAAGAATCAGGAGATATAGTAATAGATATAATAATATAGCAAGAAAAATATTAAATTTTAAAACACCAAATGAAATAGTTGAATAATATTACTCTAAAAATGCTGCTTAGGATGATATTAAAAATAATTATCAGCAATTTGAAAAAATCACAGCATTATTCAGAGAGAACTTTTCAGAGGTCATGTTACAAATGTTTGACTTCTCTAGATTTTTTAGCATTAGAAGTTAGAATTAAGCATATTATTAAGTTGTAAATTATGGTATAATACATACGAGTATATCTATTAAGCCCCCTAACCTATTTGGACAATCGCACACTAATTTAGTAAAATAAAAATTAATGGGAGGTTGTCTAAATTGAGAGGTAAAGGTAAAAGATATCCAGAAGAATTTAAACGTCAAATTATTAAGGAAGTAGAAGAAACTGGTAATGCTACATTAGTTGCCAGAAGACACGATTTAGTCCCTGGAACTGTTACCCGCTGGGTTAGGGAGTCAAAGAAAGAAAATGGACTAATTCCAAATTATAATTATTCCAATAATATTAATGCTAAATCCCTAGAAGAAGAAAATGAGCAATTAAAAAAATTATTAGGCGAAAAAGATTTAGAAATTGCCATTCTTAAAGACCTTTTAAAAAAAACGAACCCACAATAGAAGATAAAGTTAATATTGCGAAGAAATGGATTGATTTAGGATATACTGCAGTTACTGTCCTTAAAATTCTTGGATTAAGTAGGTCTACCTATTATTACAATATTAAAAAAAGAACTAAAACTGAAGATATGAATGAAGATACAAAAATAAATAAAGGCGGTAAGACCAATTCCTGGTTACTCTTTTGATAAAGA
>NZ_AZSU01000001.1:293871-379050 GCF_000511955.1 [Clostridium] ultunense DSM 10521
TTAAAAGGGGATTAATGAAGCGGGAACTTTATAATAAGAAAATTAACTTGATTATAAGGTCAGATAATGGCCCACAATTCATCAGCAATAAATTTCAAGATACTTGTAAAGAATTAAAATTAGAGCATGAAAGGATACCATTTAAGACTCCAAATAAAAATGCCCATATAGAAGCTTTTCATAGATTGTTAGAAGATGAATGTTTGTCAAGGTACGAATTTAAAAGCTATACAGAAGCTTATGAAGCAGTATCTGAATATATTAAATTCTACAATAAAGTTAGAATCCATAGTTCTTTAGGATATATTTCACCAGTAGAATTTTACCATAAAACATTGGAAGGAACAGCAAAACCTTTGAAAATAAAGCTTTAATACTTTGCCTTCAAGTGCCTAACACATTAATATTTAGCTGAAATCAAGGGCCTGCTTTGAGGGGCGTAGCCTTTACCCTTGATGAAGATAAATATTAATGTACAATAAACCAAGGGCAAAATGAAATATTATGATATTGGAAGTATTAGTGAGTTTTTGTCCAAAATTAAGGGATCAATCCGTATATGATATAAATCAGGTGAGATTATGGATAAAGAAACTTTGATTAATTATTGGGTTGAAACTGCAAATAGAAATTATAATACAATGTTAATTTTATTTAAAAGTAAGGATTATCTCTGGAGTTTATTTATCGGCATCTAGTTATAGGAAAATTGTTTAAATATATATATATATGTTAAAAATGTAGATAATAATCCACCTATAATACATGATTTATTAAGATTAGCAGAAAAGGCACAGATTTATACAGCTGAAGTTCAATAAGATGAATTGGACTTAGTTACAACTTTTAATATAAATACTAGATATCCAGATTATAAACAAAGTTTTTATAAAAAATGTGATTACGATTTTACTAAGAGCAATATAGAGAAAATAAAGGAGTTGAGAGCATGGCTTCTTTTAATACTAGAGAACCAATAGAAGAAATTGCAAGAAAGTATGGGAAATTAGTGAAAAAGGAATTAGATGTAAAAAATATATACTTATTTGGTTCATAAGCAAAAGGAACTTATATATCAGATAGTGATATAGATATCGTTGTGGTTGGAGACAATTTTATTGGGGATCCAATAGAAGATACGTTGATGTTAATGAAAATAAGAAGGAAAATAGACAATAGAATAAACCTAGACCATTTAAAACATGTTATTTCAATTCATCAAATCCTTTTGCAAAAGAAATAATAGAGATTGGAATAATGATAATGTAAAGCAGAATATATTACCTAAAACTTAATTCTGTATTGTGAAATTCATAAGGTCAGAGGATAATTTTTTTCTCTGATTTTTTCTTTATATTCTTCTCAAGTTACGTTGAGATGGTTATGTTAATAGAACAGATTAAGAGTGTTTTATATATTACCTTACTCTCTTAATTCTTATAAAAAATTAACTATCCCTCCTCAACTTTATTATATCACATGAAATTATTAAATAACAGGCTGATAATTTCCTCCTATTGTTTGTATTATAGGAATAGGTATTATTTCATAGAGAATTGCTTCACCTATACCTAGAAAAGAGGAGGTACGAAAGAACAAGAGATTGAGTCTGAGAGGCAGAATAGGCAAGTGCTGACGAATGATCAGATTTTGCAGCTTGAGTGCATGGGTAGAAGGATCGAAAAACATTTCGACTACCCCCAGGACATCGATGGTGTTTGGTAGATGATATATTTTACATTGTCCAGAGTCGACCAATCACTACTCTATACTCCATCCCTGGAGTAAATGACTGTAGAAAACACGTTATTATATCTGTCGGTCATCAACAAATGATGATAGATCCCATGAAACCATTGGGATTGTCTTTATGGCAGTTAACAGCAGCCGGACCTATGTTTAAAGCTGATACCAAATGATAAGAAAGAATAGAGTCCCGGTAAAAACAATAAAGGCATGTGGTCTGGATATGTTCAGGGGCGGATCTATTTAATTTTATTCTAGAAGATATCCAAGAATTAAAGAAGAATTTATTTGATCCGCAAAATATGGGTGTGATTATGGCTGCTATGAATGCTTCATCATGGATAAACGAAAAAATGCAGGAATTGTTATGAAAAACTAACACCCCGCGTGTGATCACATCTGATGGTGAAATCATTGCAGGTACGTATAAGCGTGAAAATATCCCGACTGAAGCTATTGTAGGTTTACCTGTTTCTTCCGGAGTGATAGAGGGCAAGGCACGTGTCATCTTAAACATGGAAGATGCTGATTTAGACGATGGAGATATATTAGTCACCGAAGTCGGTGGACTAATGACCCACGGAGCAGTTATAGCACGTGAATATGGTTTACCAGCAGTTATAGGAGTATAAGATGCTATCTTTTGAGCCATATTGAATGTTGTGCATTTATAACAAGGAATAAAGATAAATAATAATTTTTTTACTAATATTATAGAAGGAATTAGAAATCTATTTATACATTAAAATGTATAGTAAAATAGAGAAATTGAACTAAAATTAATTAAGCAAAGAATGTAAGAGGAGGAATATTATGAAAGAAAAGCTAAATTTGCAGCAAAATTTGTTGATAGGTTCGTTGTTATTTGGATTATTTTTTGGGGCGGGGAATCTGATTTTTCCCATCCAAATGGGACAAGCAGCTGGGAGTAACACTTTTTTAGCTACTATCGGGTTTTTAATTACAGGAGTAGGATTGCCAATGCTAGGTATTATTGCATCAGCGCTGTCGGAAAGTGATAGTTTATTTCATATGGCAGAGCCTGTTAATACAGGTTATGCAATTTTTTTTACATGTGCATTGTATTTAACAATTGGTCCGCTATTTGCTATTCCACGTACTGCTACTGTTGCTTTCGAAGTGGGAATGCGTCCTTTTATGACAGAGGAACAATTAAAGCTAGGATTATTTATTTTCTCATTGATTTTCTTTGCTTTAACTCTGTATTATTCGCTGAGACCAGGAAAAATTATAGATTGGGTTGGTAAATATTTGAATCCAGCTTTTCTGGTTCTTTTATCGATTTTATTGATTGCTGTAATTATTAACCCAATGGGAAATGTTAATCAGCACCAACCTCAAGGGAATTATGCTTACAACCCCTTATTTACAGGCTTATTAGATGGATATAATACTATGGATGCTTTAGCATCTTTAGCTTTTGCAATTATTATTATTTCTAATGTACAAAAGCTGGGCATAAAAAATCCAAATTCAATTGCTATTGAAACCTGTAAATCAGGCTTAGTAAGCATTATCGGTATGACTGTTATATATGCATCATTAGCTTATATGGGAGCTACAAGCTTAGGAAGTGTAAGCCGTGCAGATAACGGAGGAATCATATTATCTATGGTAAGCAATCATTATTTTGGATTTATAGGGAAGATACTCATAGCAGCTATTGTGGCAGTAGCGTGCTTAAAAACAGCAATTGGTTTAATTACCTCCTGTGCAAAAATGTTTAACGAAATGTTTCCCAAATCCATTTCCTATAAAAATTATGCTATTTTGTTTACACTATTTTCTTTTATAATTGCCAATTTTGGATTAAATAATATAATTCAGCTGTCTGTACCAGTACTTATGTTTTTATATCCTTTAGCAATTACCTTAATTATGCTATCATTACTAAGTCCATTTATTCACAAAGAGAGCGTTGTCTATAGGTGGACAACTCTTTTAACGATTGTTGCAGCTTGTTTTGACCTATGCAAAGCATTGCCAGAGCCTATACAAGGAAATATAGTAATAAAGGGAATCGTAAATTTTGCACATTTATATCTACCTGGGTTTGATTATGGATTTGGATGGGTGATACCGGCAATTTGTGGATTTATTATTGGATTAGTAGCTTGGGGAATTCGTTCAACCAAATATTTTAGTAGATCCCATTGAAAGGGAAGCCAATGTTTTAACTTAGATTTAGGAGTAATAGAACTTATTTTTTTAACTTAGGTATCCTAAGAACTTTAACTCCTTAACCTATCATATTTTAATTTTTATTTTATTTTTGCAACTTTTTGTTGGTGATATTTTAATACAATCATGTATAGTTGTTTAAACGGGTTAGGGAGTTAAAAGGATTTGGAATACAAATCCTTTTACAACAATTCGTCAATTAGTTGGCGAATCTTTATTTTAGCTTCATTAAGGACAAGACATCCTTCTTTAGTAATAGAATAATACTTTTTCATCTTACCATCTTCAACCTGATTTTCTACAGTTAATAGCCCGTTTTTTTCCATGTTATGAAGAATTGGATATAATGTACCTGCACTTATTTCATATCCATGATGTTCTAGTTCTTGCATCATCCAAGAACCATAAAAAGGTTCTTCTTTTGCATGATGTAGAATGTGAATTTGTATAAATCCCAAGAATAATCTTCTTAAAATTTTATCTTGCATAAATTGACCTCCTATGATACGATTTTAATATCGTAAATAGATAACGCGAAACGATAACGAATTTCGATAATCATTTACATTTATAGTACTAAAATATAGCTAAAATATCAAGGGGGATTATTATGGCTAAAATATTGGAAACAACTAACCTTGTGTTCAATGGGAAGCTTTATTATCCTGATATAAGTATTAACCGAGGGAGTATTGTATTTATTCAAGGGCCTAGTGGATCGGGGAAAAGCACTTTCCTACGCTTAATAAACAATATGGTTTCTCCATCTGAAGGAAAAATTTTATACAATGATGTTGATATAGAGAAATTAGATTCTATTGGTTTGAGGAGAAAAATAATATTGGCTGGGCAATCAATTTATTTGTTTAATGATACTATTAGAAACAATTTTATACAATTTCATAAATATCGTGAAACCCAATCTCCTAAAGATAGAGAAATAAAAGAGTATCTTAATGCATGTTGTATAGATTTTTCAATGGGCATTTCATGTGAAAATCTTTCTGGAGGAGAAAAGCAAAGGATATTCCTGGCTATTGCTTTGAGTTTTAAGCCAGAGACTTTGCTTTTAGATGAGCCTACTTCAGCACTTGATTCCAGCACAGCAGATTGCGTTATGACAAATATAGTTGATTATTGTAAACAGAGTGGCATTACATTGATTGTTGTAAGTCACGATACAACCCTTGCTGACAAATATGGGGAACAGATTATTAATTTTGGAGGTATTGAGAATGAGTGGAATAGTTTCTATTAGTATCCAAAGATTTTTTGTTATATATCTTCTACTTTCCATTGTACTTGTAATAATGAAAAAGAGCAACATAGATCAGACGAGGCTATTATTTGTAGCAAGCATGCGTATGACGGTGCAGTTGGTAATTGCAGGATTTATTTTAACTTATATACTTAAAAATCCTCATCCGGCTTTTACCATAGGTTATCTTGTTGCTATGATTGCATTTGCCATACATAGAGTATTATCTAAAAACAAAGAACTTAACTTACGTTTCAAAATAGCAATTGGTGCTTCATTATCTGTTTCTGGCATAGCAGTTGTTTTATTCTTTGTAATCGCCATTGTGAACCAAAATATATTCAATCCTCAATATACAATACCATTAAGTGGAATGATAAGTGGGAATGCAATGACTGGAGTTAATCTTGGGACAAAGACATTCAGGGAAATTGTTGATAGTGAGAGGTCGAAAATCGAAACATTATTAAACTTTGGCGCAAAGCCCCAGCATATTCTTCTTCCCTTTGTAAATCAAGCATTGGAGACTGCTATATTACCTACTCTAAACTCCATGGTGGGAATGGGTATTGTTTCCCTACCTGGTATGATGACAGGACAGATTTTATCTGGGACATTGCCTACAACGGCAATACTCTATCAAATTGCTATCATGATTGCCATTTGTACTGTTGTATGTCTTTCTGTATTTGGCTCATTATATTTTGGTTATCAAACTTTATATAACAATAGAAACCAAATTAATTACCTACTCTAGCCCATATTTGCAGTATTCTATAGTACCTACAGTTCAATAATTAAGCTTAGTTTTACTTATGAACGTATTGGCTATTAACCTTAACTAATAAGTTAGTATTTTTATACTAGGTTAGCAATACTTATAATAACATCCCATTAACTTTTCCAGTTATAGGGCTTGGTATTGGATATCCAAATCAGAATCCACAGCTTAAGCCAAGAATGGATATGAAATACAGGGTTTTTGAGAATAAATATATTATATTTGATGATTATTTAGGAGAATTAAAGGATTACGATGAAGAAATGAGTACCTATTACGATCTTAGAGATGCAAATAGAAGAGTTGATAGCTTTAGCAATCAAGTAGTTGCAAAGCTTAATAATGTTAATCCTAAAAGGCAGGAAATATTAAATATTATAAATAAAATGGGATTTGATCTCATTTAAAAGATGCACAGGTCAATAGTAATTAATCTATATAAAAATCAACCTATGAAATCAACCATTAGGTTGATTTTTTTATACATAAAAAGGGTAGAATGTGAAAAAAGATTATAAAGGTATCCTGGGCATTTTACTTCAGGATATGGTTGTTTCCAACTGGCTATTTTTATTTTATAAGAGCTAAATCAATAGTATAGAAAATTTAGACTAATAACTATATAATGTAAATACAAGTGTAGCCTTTGACGGAATAAATTTTAGGAGGAGTTAAAGTTGAAGAAAAATAGCTAAGTTTGCATTGTATTGTTTGGACAAGAACGCATTTTAACTTTTTTGTGAGGGATATTAAAAATATGGGAATGAAGGGGGAATTTGTGGATAATATTGAAACTCTGGATACAAACACTATTAAAAAAGATACATTTCATTATATCGGTGGCTATATTTGCTTTTGGTGAGGAAATAGGATGGCGTGCTTATGTGCTTCCAATTTTGATAAAACTTATGAACAAGCAAAAAGCAATTTTGTTAAATGGTGTGCTCTGGGGCTGGGGAATGGCCAGCACTTATGGCAATTTCAGGGATAAACACATTATTAGGGCCAAATCCCACAGGTATTATTGGCATATTAGATCTTCTAATTGGTGCAATCATTCTATTAAGAATAAGATAATTCGTCTTTTAGAAAATATGACATATTAATTATTCATATATTATTTTATAGAAAAGCAGGGGAGAAAGACATGGAAGATATTAAAAAGATAGCCTTAGTTCCAATAATTGCAATGATAATCATATCTCTTATAAGTATATTCGGAATAAATATTGGTGGGATATCAGTTATTATTGGAGTAATTTTTTTCTTTATAAATAAGGTTTCTGAAGAACAGACATTTAAAGATAGTGGGTTTGATGTAAAGAAAATTAGGATTAATTTAAAGGATAAAAGAATTTGGATTTGGATTGGCTTACCTTTAATTATGGATGTAGCTTCTATTATAATATCGAATCTGTTTTTACCTGAACATATGGAGCATGTACTAGCAAGAATAGAGGGATTTGTACCCTTTGATAAAATTATATTGTTGATATTTCAGTTTGCAATTCTTGCTATAGGAGAGGAAATTGCGTGGCGGGCTTTTTTCCAAAACCATAATATTGGTAGAATAAAGTTTGGGTAATATAGATAAACAATTGGAGCTTTATAGCTGTATTTATTCTATAATGTATGGGTTGTAACAATTTATAAAGGGTCCTCCATCAATCAAGTATTTATACTTGAATTCTAAAAGTACTTTAAAAATACCTTATAGGAGGAATTGATTATGAAAAAAAGATTAACAAATAAAGAATTATATTATTATCTAATAGATGAAGTGACTGAAAGATTTGAAGGATGGGATTTTTCCTATTTAGAATCAACTGGAAGAATGCAAGAGTTTCCATTAAGTTGGAACTACAGGAATAAAGTAATAATGGAGGTGAAAGAAGCTTCTTCTTTACTTGATATGGGTACAGGTGGAGGGGAATTTTTATATACCTTAAGACCACTACCTGAATATACCTGTGTTACAGAAGGACATAAGCCTAATATATCTATAGCAAAGAATAGATTAGAGCCTTTAGGTGTAAAAGTATTTGAAGTTGAAGTTGATGAATATTTGCCCTTTGAAGGTGAAACTTTTGAACTTATAATAAACAAACATGAATCTTACTCACCTAAAGAGGTTAAAAGGATTTTAAAGGATAAAGGAATATTTATTACTCAGCAGGTTGGTGGGTTAAATGATAAAGAAATAAATGAAATTTTAGAAGCTAAAGAATTTGAATTAATTGATTGGAATTTAGAAAAAGCTGTTGGCCAATTAGAAGGAGTAGGTTTAAAAATATTTGAGCAAAAGGAAGATTTGGTAAAAACAAGATTCTATGATATAGGAGCTATTGTATATTATTTAAAAGCAATACCATGGCAAGTGCCAGATTTTACAATAGAAAGATATTTTGACAAATTGTTGGAAATCTATAATCAAATTGAAAGGTTAGGTTATATTGATTTTACATGCCATAGGTTTTTTATTATAGCTAGTAAAGAATAAGCATAATATTTTGATGAAATAACGCTAATTTTTGACGAAGTCACAAATGTCCGTGGTATTTCATCAATTATTACAAACTATTATATAGGTAATTATGTAAACAACTGGGAACTATGATATTCTAGGTCCAATATTATGATGGAGGAAAAGTCTATAATAAATACTGTTTTAATATATGGTTTAATAGGGTAGCTATAATATAGAGAGATTAAACACTATAGAAAGGGGATAACGATGAAGAGAATAGCCATATTAATAGAGAACATGTTCGATGAAAGAGAGTTAATTTATCCTTATTATAGGTTATTAGAAGAAGGGTATGAAGTTCATTTAATAGGGACTGAAAAAGAAACTGATTATTTTTCAAAAACTGGTCTAAGTGAAAAAAGCACCTATTCATCTAAAGAAGTATCAGCTAAGGATTATGATGGAGTAATAATTCCAGGGGGTTTCTCTCCAGATTATATGAGAAGATGTAAATCTACAGTAGATTTTGTAAAGGACATGGACAGAGAGAATAAACTAATAGCTGCAATCTGTCATGGTCCATGGATGATGGCATCGTCTTGCGATCTTAAGGGTAGAAAAGTTACTTCCTTTTTCGCTATAAAAGATGACCTAATAAATGCAGGAGCCCATTATCTAGATGAGGAAGTAGTAGTGGATGGAAATTTAATTACCTCTAGAACACCTAAAGATTTACCTGTATTTTTAAAGAAAATAATCGAAAAATTAAAAGATAATTAATAAAAATGAAGCATCCTTATTTATTTAGGGATGCTTCAAAATGATAATAAACTATATTATTCATAGGTGGGTAATAATATATCTATGTACTATTATTAAAGCAAATGGGAAGGGAAAAACAATGTCTAGAATAAGTATTGCTCCAATGGTGGATATAACAGATAGACATTTTAGATATTTTTGTAGACTTCTTACTAAGAAATCTATATTATATACAGAAATGATTACAAGTAGTGCAATTATTCATGGAGATAGAAATAAAATTTTAGATTTTGATCCTTTTGAAAAACCTATAGTATTACAGATTGCAGGATGTGATAAAGGGGAGATTGCTGAAGCAGTAAAAATAGCAGAGGATTGGGATTATGATGAAATAAATTTAAATATAGGATGTCCTTCAGACCGGGTTTCTGGAAATCAAATGGGAGCAGCTCTAATGGCCTATCCTGAATTAGTTGCAGAAATAATTCAAGCTATGAGGAAAGAAACGAAAAAACCAATTAGCGTAAAGCATAGAATTGGAATTGATGGAATAAATATATTATCTAGTTCCTTATCAAAGGTAATACTTGATAAATATGAGGATATGGAATATTTCATTAAAACCCTTTATGAAGCAGGAGTAAAACATTTTATAATTCATGCCCGTATTGCTATATTAGAAGGATTGAGTCCTAAAGAAAATAGGGAAGTTCCACCTCTTAGATATGATGAAGTATATAGAGTAAAGAAAAACTTTCCAGAATTATTCATTGAAATCAATGGAGGTATAAAAACCATTGAATCTATAAAAGAGCATTTGCAATATGTAGATGGAGTAATGTTAGGTAGGGTAGCTTATGAAAGTCCATTTTTATTAACAGAAGTCGATCAATTTTTTGAAGAAGGTAATGTCAACAATATTTCAAGAAGGCAGGTTATAGAGGGGTTAATAGACTATATAGAAAAAATGGAAAAGGACGAAAAAGTAGGATATCAAGCTTTAAAAAACACTTTAGGCCTATTCCATAATAAAAGAGGAAGTAAAATCTGGAGACAGCTTTTGTCACCTCCTTGGGGAGAAGGATATTATGCTAAAGAAATACTGGAAAAGGCATTGCTAATGCTTCCTGAAGAAGTATTAAATGAAAAGCTTGTATAGGTAGTAATTACTTTAGAGTACTACACTCCAGCATTAATTTGATAGTATATTGAAAGTTTTGAAGTTCATCAAAATGGCTAAGATTTCTTACCCATTTTGATTAAATATTATTTTTGTATATCTTTTTAAATTGATTTAAAATATCTAGTGGGATGTCAGCTTCAGGGTCTTTAGTATTTTTCTCCTTAACTAGGTTATTAACTTTAATTTCTTGTTCTTCAGTTTCTACATTTTCCTTTTCTGCAGACATATTATTGGTATCTTCCAGCTTTACATTCTGTTTTTCATCTATATTATCATTTGATTGGTTAGTTCTATCATTTATATCAATAGGATATTCATTTTTATTGACATTGACTGACATTTTTCCCTCACTCCTCATTAATAAGAGTTATTTTTTTAAACAATTTATAAATACTATCTCTATTAAATCCACAAACATCAGTTAAATGAGATGTAATTTCCTCTGGGCTGCTAGTAGTATAAAATTTATCATTCCTTTCTATATCTTCTAGTATCTTTTCATATAATACTTTCTCTTCTTCTGTAAGAATATCATCTAATTTTCTCTTGTTAGAGTTATTTTTGTTGACATTAATCTTTCCCATACCATCACTCCTTATCTTCTTTGCATATTCCAAATACTTTGATTCCTGGTTCTATTTCTATCATTTCATAGTTCTTTTTATTTATTGAAACTATATTATTTTCATTCATTTTTATATCTAAATTTAATCCCTCAATATTCAGTTTTTCTATATAATATGGGTTTATAATCACAAAAATTGAGCTTAGTTGAGTTGGAGAAATATTATTATTACCAGTTAAATTGGCTTGATTTGATGCATTTATCATAAAGTTATATATCTTGCTATCATTATAATCTAGGATTTCAGCCAAAAAATCTTCAGGTTTATTGGTATCTTCCACTATAATCCCCCCATATGAAATATTTATATGGATTAATCACTTTCGGTTACTTTTTTATCCGTATATACATGTATATTTCTATCGCTAATTAGCTCTCCATCAACCCCATTAATTGACAAATTTCCATCCTTATCTATAGCAAATGAAATGGGAATACTTTCTTTTGTATTCAAAATATTTAAATATTCAAGGCCTAAAATTGTAATAAAGTTAAATTGAGATAGATATGTCTTCCTACATTGAATAGTATTAGCTTGGTTTGAAAGGTTAAGTAGTAATGAATGTTTTACTTTTTTCAAAATAGATCACCTCATATAGTCAGTCATTATCTTTTTTACTTTTTCGTTTTTTTCGTGATTACTTAGGTTAGCATCGTTTCTCAGTAAATAGAACTTTTCTAATAGTTCAGCAGGATTTTTTTGTTTTTTAATATGCAAAGTTATTTCAATATCACCTGTTATTATTTTATTAATATTAGAATCTATATTAACTTGATTATCAAATAGTTCCTTTTTTTCTTGCTCCTTACTATCCAAAAAAAATACCTCCTTTATTCAGAACTTGACTGTGGTAATCTCTTTTTTATCAGGCCCTTCCTCCTCTTTAATGGTAATGAATTCTCCTTTTTTAGCTTTCTTACTTTCTTCTATTATTTTTTGTGTTTCTTCTCCAGAACTTAATCTACCGTGTTGCTCCACATCTATGCTTAAATTTTTATACTTGGATTTAGTTTCATCATATAATTCCCCATCTACATAAACCTTACCGTCCATATCAATTCGAAGTTCCTTGGGTAATTTTTTTCCATTTTTCTTTAATTTTATTTTTATCCATTGGCTGTTTTCATTAATGTTATTTGTCATAACCTAATCCTCCCCTATTCTAAATTTATGTTAATAGTAGTAGAATTTTGAGTTACTACACTATATGCAGAAAGGAGCATATTAGATTGCTGATTAGTATTTATTTGGTTTGCAATTTTAGCGCCCATATAGGTATTGTGTTTTCCTTTAGGCAATGATTTTTGAGTATCTTTGGACATAAAACTAACCCCCATCCTACTTTTTCTATTAACATAATATGAAATTGCTATAAAATAGTTCCAGACCATAAATTAAAAGAACTGTCTCAAAGAGTTTTTCTGAGACAGTTCTAAATTATTATCTAGGTTATCTAGCTTTTTCTATCATTGATTTTAATATTTCTATTCCTTCCAGTCGGTTAGCGTTTCTAATATTCGGTCTTTGGAAGACCGATAATATATCAGCAGGATTAGGATGTTCTACCGGTATATCAGATTCTAGTTTAACGCCCTTTACAGGAATATTTAATGGATTTAATTTCTTTGAATTCAACGTTAATCCATCTTTTGAAAATCCTATTTTCAATTTTATCTCCCCTTTCCATTATTAATAAGCCATCTATTATAAAAGCATTACGCTGGATTTACATTTAGATATCTATCAAATCATCATCAAACTGTGCTGCAACACCTATTTGAGCTTCAATTACACTAGCAACTTGAGCAGCAATTATTGTTAGAACTTGTAATTGAACTTGAGTTACTGATTTTTGGTTAACTACCGATGCCAGTATACGATCTGCCATTAGTTTTCCCTCCTAACTTTTATATTATATTTAGTGTTTAAATATCTATTAAATCGTCGTCAGATTGTACTGTAACACCTATTTGAGCTTCAATCACACTGGCAACTTGAGCAGCAATTATTGTTAGAACTTGTAGTTGAACTTGAGTTACAGTTTTTTGGTTAACTACGGATGCAAAAATTCTATCTGCCATTTACACTTCCTCCCTTCCTATTTGGTAGTACATACTATGCATGTACAAAAGTTGTGTTACAGCAAAATTAATTTTATTTTAAATTAATTTATAAATATCTAATATATGAATTTTCAAATATTGGATCAAACAAATATCTCGTATTCAGGGTGGAGGATATTAGGTTTATAGGTTAAGTATACTTAGAGTAATGAGATAAAAATAGAGTAGAAAAGATGATTTCATCTCTTCTACTCTATTTTATTAAAAGATTTAATTTCCAAATAATCCAGAAGTTCTATTTACATCTAGTACAAATATTATTCCTGTTCCAGGTTCATCGATATTCATATTTCTCCTAATGGAATTTACTATCTTTTCTGTTTTATCAATTGTAGATAGAATTAGCACAATATCTTTTTCTGGTTCTATTTCAATATTAAATAATTTAGCTTTTTCATGTGATCCAGAACCTCTCCCATGAATCACTGTTCCTCCTGTTGCACCTACTGATTTAGCTGCTTCTAATACATCGTCTGACAACCCCTTATCTACAATAGTAAATATTGCTTCATATTCCATATTTTCAACCCCTCCTTTATTGGAATCAGCTATATATTTAGATTCTTTATTTCTTATAAAGTTTGTTAATGGCATGGAAAAGGCTATACCATGATTGGGTTTATTAAATGAAAAGGTTTTAGTTAGACTATCATGGAAGAAATCTTCTAATTTTCTTTCAATAACCATTATAAGTATTTCTTTTCTTACCTCATTAAGACCTAATATATCCAGTAGATTATTGCTTACAGTTCCTTTTCCTAAGAAAAAAGTTCCCCCAGTTGCTCCTAACTCTTTAGATTTTTCTAAAACCTTACTTCCTTTTCCAAAGTCTACTATTATGCAAAATAATGAGTATTCTTTATCTATTAGATTCATTGATATTGATACCCCCTCGCTTTGCCTTTATTTTAAATAATAGGCCCAATATTTGTATAGCTACTAATGGAGTCATGGCAACCATTGCAATAACTCCAAATCCGTCTATTAATACATTAGCTGTAGGCATAGCATTAGCTGCTCCTTGAGCAAAAGCTAGGATAAAAGTAGCAGTCATAGGACCAGATGCAACTCCTCCCGAATCATAGGCTATTCCTACGAAAATAGGTGGTACTCTATAGCTAAGAAAAATAGCTATTGCAAATCCAGGTAATAGAAAATGCCATAGTTTTAAACTTGGTATCATAATTCTAAACATAGACATGGTTACAGCAAATGCAATTCCAATAGATAGTGTACCCAAAATTATTTTCTTTTTAATATGACCTGCAGTTACTTCTTCAACTTGCTCTGTAAGTACATATACTGCTGGTTCAGCTAGGACTACTACCATACCTAATAAAAACCCAATGGCTGGAAGCAGCCAATTAGATTCTAAATTTGCTATTCCATTCCCCATAACTCGGCCAACTTCCATAAATCCAGCATTGACTCCAACTAAGAATAGGGTAAGTCCAATATACGTATATAAAAGCCCTTTATATATTCTATTCTTTTTTCTTTTGGTTAGTTTAAATTTAGACTTGTTGAAAATGATAAATAATATAAATAAAGGTAATAATGTTAAAAGTGATTCTTTCATTAGTATGGGAAATTGGCTTATATATGGAGACAAAATTCCTATATTAGGTATAAATGCCTCCGCTTGACCTTGTATATTATTTTGCCCAATAGCTATATTCAACAACATAATAGCAAGGATAGGGCCAGTTGAAGCAATGCCTACCAATCCAAAACTATCTTCTTCTGATGTTGTACCACCTTTTAATTGAGAAACACCTAATCCTAAGGCTAAAATAAATGGTGTAGTCATTGCTCCAGTAGTTGCTCCCGATGCATCAACGGAAATAGCCAAAAATTCCTCTGAGACCCAAAACCCTAAAATCAATATAATAGAATAAACTATGGTAAACAATTTGTTTAGCGGTTTTTCATATAGTATTCTAAGAAGTCCTATGGATACCATAATACCTACTCCAATAGAAACAACAATGAGAATTAAATAACTTGGTATAATTCCTCCAGTTGCACTGTTTACTTGAGAAGCTAGGATTTGCAAATCTGGTTCTGCTACTGTGATAAAAAAGCCTAGAACAAATCCCATTATACCTACAATATATGATTTGTTAGTTTTAGCAATTGTTTCTCCCATAAGGTTACCTATAGGGCTTATACCAATTTCAGCTCCAAATAGGAAAATCCCCAGTCCAATGATGACTAATATAGCACCAATAATAAATCTTATAAACATTTCCATTTCTAAGGGAACTAAAGTAAAACTAAGTACAATTACAAGCAAAGTTATAGGCAATACGGAAAAAGATACTTCTTTAAATTTATTAAATAGTATATTCAAATGGTATGCTCCTTTCTTTAGGGATTAGTAATTGTAGAATAATTATATTTTAACACAAAAACTATGTCGTGACGTATATATTTTAATATCTATAAATCATATGGTAAGATATATACTAACTTTTAATCTAATTTAAAAAATCCGTATTCTTATAAGCTTATGATGTATACTAAGAATGTTAAGAAAATTATGGGGGTGTATTTATGAGAGTTAGATTAGGTTATGTAGCAATTGCTTTAGGTCTTCCCAAAACCACATCATCTAGCAGTGTAACTTATACATATTATCAAAAATTAACAACGAAAGAAGAGAAATTAAATAAGCTTAAAAAGGTTTCCTACTCTAATATATTAGATTTAAGAAAAATATTAGAATACAATATAAAAAATAATATTCATTTCTATAGAATAACTTCATCCCTTATTCCCCTTGCTACTCACCCTGAAGTAAATTGGGATTATAGAAAAATTTTTGCTGTGGACTTTAAGATTATTGGAGATTTGATAAAAGAACATAGTATGAGGGTAGATACCCATCCCGATCAGTTTAATGTAATTAATAGTATGGATGATAGGGTAGTAGAAAATACTGAAAGAAACCTATGGTTTCATGTAAATTTATTTGAAGACATTGGATATCCTTTTGGGAAAATGATACTTCATATAGGAAGTGGTGCAGGGGGTAAAAAAGATGCTCTTAAAAGATTTAAAAATAATTTCAGACAATTTCCTGATGAGATAACATCTAAGATTATTTTAGAAAATGATGATAAAACATTTACTGCTAAGGAAACTCTTCAACTATGCAATAATTTAGGTGTTCCCATGGTGTTGGATATCCACCATCATATATGCAATAATGATGGTTATAGTATAGATGAGATATTACCGGATATATTAGACACATGGAAAGACGAAAAACTACCTCCAAAACTTCATTTTTCAAGTCCTAAGAATCACTCAAAAGATAGGAAACATGCAGACTTTATTAATGGTAATGATTTTGTTGAATTCATAGAGCTTTGTAAGCCATTAAATAAAGATATAGATATTATGTTAGAAGCAAAGAAAAAGGATCTTGCCCTATTTAATCTTGTAGAGTCCATAAAAAACTTAAGAAAGGATTGGAAGTGGATAGATTCTTCCACCTTTGAGTTGTAAGCTAAGATAAAGATGACTATGAAGGGTACCTTAATTTATGTATACTCTAAATACCTTAACAACATAGTCATCTAGTCCAGATTTTGTTAATAGAACAATAGATGGTATTTTATTACCTAAAAATTCAATCCTATAAGCTTTAAAACCATCTTCATCTAAGCTTTCATCCCTATTTACAGTTACTTCATTTCTATTAGCAATTTTATATTTTTCAAGTATATTAATAATCCGTTCTTCTAACTCTCCTGTTGGGCATTCAAGTATCTTTATTTTATTAATAGCTTTTTCCACATTTTCAACCTCCTTTTCCTAGTTATCATAGCCAAAAAGCAGATCATTATTCGGAAATTTCTATTAAGTTTAATATAATTTTAATCAATAATATCACAAAATTATTATTATGAACATATTATTTAATAATGTCAATTATTTTACAAGGAGGGGATTTTTTGGACTATATTAGTTTTGAAAAGGAAGCATTATTTGAGCAACGGTTTTGGCTCCAAATTTTAGGGGATCATGCCAGGTTTATTTATAACACTTTATCGTCTTCTGAAAAAGAGAAGATTGAAAAGGCTATTTATTTTATACGTATATTTGATGAATTGTTAGAAGAAGCAAGGATGTCTTTAGATGGAAGACAGGTTTATGAATTAATGTTAAAATCTCAGCATCATTCTAAGGACATAAGGGAGTTTAAATTAGAGTTAATAAAAGAGCATTTAGTAGGAAATATAATTATTGGTCTTTCACCTACATTTGTAAATCATATGGTAAACGAAGTGGAAGAATATCTTCGAATTTTACAATGTTTGATATCTGATAAAATACCAACAGCTCATCCTATACATTACCATAAACTATGGCTACCAGATGCATCTGGTCATGCTGACGCTGTTAAATGCGAATTAGATAGTGTTGAAACAGAATTAAGGGAAAAGAGCCAAAAATTTGTTGTGGAGTTTAATAATCTATTTATTAAAGCAAATGAGTTTTCGGGTTATCTGAGAACCTGTGTTCAAGATTTTCCTGCTCTACATAGATTAAATTATCAAGCTGAATATAAAATACAGTTATTTATGGAATTTTTGAAGGAAATAGAAGAGTTAAGATTATCTAAAGAGGCGGTTGGTACATTGATGCCTCTTATGGTTGACCATATGTTAAGAGAAGAATGTTATTATATAACTAAACTATCTAAAGTGTCTAAAGTAGATATGCCCGACTGTGATCCAACCAAACCAAGAGTGAAGGACTAAAAAATATTGAAGATGGTTTAAGGCAATATTAAATATTCTGCCATGAACCATCTTTTGTGCATATTAGCTTTGAACCATCGTCTTTTGTAATAATAGAGCCAACTGCATGCCTCATACCTGCATATATGCAAAAAGGGTCTTTTTCCGCATTACCAACGGGTTGTTTAGAAATTGATTTTATTCTATTTGGAGCAGAAATAAGATTTACTGAAATATCGTCTCTTTTATTGTGATTTTTCATTAAATTACTCCTTTCATATGCTATATTTATTATTTTGATCAACAACTCAAATATTATTCAAAGAATACCATTTAGAGCATAATGTTTTACGCAATGAAAGAAGCATCCTTCAACAAGGATGCTTCAAAATACTTTATTGTAGCATAGCTTCAACGAACCATATGTTTTTGCTTAAATCGGCAACATAGTCTTCAAACATTGCAACAGTTTCAAAATCTCCTTCTTCATCTGCTGTATTTCTAATTTCTGTTGCTAGTTCTTTCATGGATTCTAAATCCATTTTAATAATTTCTAGAGATTCTTTTACTAAAAAGTCTTTTGCTTTGATTTCATCAATAGTTGCTATTTCTAGATATTCTGCCATTGTAGATAAAGGTGTTACTTTTTTAGTCTTCAATAGTTCAGCTACTTCATCAAAATTTTCAAATAGTTGGTCATAAATTTCTTCTGTAAATTTGTGGACTTCCATAAATTGATTTCCTACTACATTCCAATGGATATTGTGTAATTTTATATTTAGCACACTTAGATTGGCTAGATATTTTTGTAATAGATCAATATGTTTCATTCTATATCCCTCCAAATATTTATATATTAATTATTATCTTCTATTAACTATATTATATGATATAATATAAGATACAAAAAGGCACAAATATGTTAGTAGGAGTGAAATAATGGAAACAAAGATTTTTAATGGATTTCAAATTGTACAAGATTTAATTAAGTTGAGATGGGTACCTGAAATCTTAAAATCTATTCATCTTGGTAATCAACGTTATAGTGATATTTTAAAAAGCATCCCATATCTAAGCCATACAGAGCTAAATAGGAAATTAAACATCCTTATAGATAAAAAAGTTATAGAGAAGACCATTAATGGGAACAATACTTATTATTCTTTACTTAACTTTGGAGATGATTTAGTACATATTTTTTATCATCTTGAAGATTTAGAAGATAAATATTTTCAAACTTCTTAGAATAATTATTTAATTCTAGTTGAAAAAGTAAGATAATATAGATTTAGGGGATTCAACAACTCCCCTAAATCTATATATACACATTACCATTTTTCATAGACGAATTCTCCGTTTACCATGGTTTTTTCAACTTTAATATCCTTAATTTCAAGTTCTTCAATAGTAAAGATATCTCTATCTAATACAATTAAGTCAGCTACATAGTTTGGTTTTAGTCTTCCTTTAAAATTCTCTTTAAATTCATTGAAGGCACTACCTATTGTATAGGCGTCAATAACATCCTGTAATTCCATTTTTTCCTTTGGATAAAAGCCCCCCTTAGGGTTGCCATCCATCCCTCGTCTTGTTATTGCACAATAAATATTAGGGAATGGGTTGCAATCTTCTACTGGAGCATCTGTACCAAAGCTTATAGGAGTACCTAATTGGTATAATGTATTAAAAGCGTAAGAAGTACTTGATAATTCTTTTCCAACACGAGATTCTACAATTTTAAGATCATAGTCCAAAAATATAGGTTGATACATAATAGGTATATTCAATCTAGCTATTCTTTCTAGTTGTTCCATGCTGGTAATTTGACAGTGAACAATTCCATGGCGTAGATTATTTTTCCCGTTTTTCATAGTTTTTTCATAGGCATTAATAACACTTTCTACAGCCCCGTCTCCAATGGCATGGGTTACTACCCTGATACCATATTCTGTTGCTAAATCACATAGTTCCTGTAATTGTTCATCAGTTAATGCTGCTACGCCTTTAGTACCTGGAGCATCTTCATAATCCTTTAACATTAAGGCAGTTCTAGCTCCTAGAGAACCATCTTTAAATAGTTTTAAAGCTCCTTTAGATAGGAAGTTTTCATCGCATTGACCTTCCTTAAATTCCGATTCTAAATAGTCTTTAAAATCATCTATGTCCTGAAAATTAAATTGAATTCCATATCTTAATTTGGTTTTCTTATTATCATAAATGCTGTGGATAATATTGAACATACTTTTAAATTCTTTATTTGATACATCACAGGATTGGACAGAAGTTATTCCAACGCTTAGAGCATAGTTGGCAGCTTTTAAAAAATCTTTTTCTATATCTTCATGGTTTTTTTCAGGTATAACTGATTTAATTAGACTTACAGCATTTTCATTAAAAACTCCATTAGGTTTTCCTTCACTATCCAATTCTATAGTTCCACCATCTACAAAAGTATTTTCATCTATTCCTAGTACTTCTAAAGCTTTTGTATTTCCTACAGAAACATGTCCACACACTCTATCAAATACTATAGGGATTTCTGTAGATATTCTATCTAGATCCAATCGATTGAGTAGACGCTTTTCACCAGTGGTAAAACAATCTTGATTCCATCCACGACCATATAGGACAGTCAAACCCTTGTTTTCCTCTAAAAATTTTCTACCCAACTGAATAATTTCATCTATTGATTTTCCGGAAGTTAAGTTACAGCATGACATTACAGCGCCGACAGAAGCAAGGTGCATATGACTATCGTTAAAGCCTGGCAAAACAGTTTTTCCTTGAAGGTCCATTACATTGTCAGCATTATTATTAAGGATTTCTTCATTAGAACCAACCTGTTTAATCCTTCCATTTTCAATGAGTAAGGCTTCTTGAAAATTGTTTTTTTCAACATAAATTTTACCGTTTTTTAAAATTGTTCTCAAAAAAATCATCTCCTTAATATTTGTTTTTCATTTTTATTTTGTCTACTAAAATAAAGATAAAACAATATGCCAATAGCAGGAATAGCTAAGCCTATTATTGAAGTTTGAGGATCTTCGATAAATGTGTTAATCATTAAACCAATAAATATTAAGGTTGTTAGTATGATGGTAATAGGATAACCAGCTACCTTATAAGGTCTTTTTAAATTAGGAAACTTTTTTCTATAAATTATGACCGCATATACACCTAAAGTATTGAATAACATTCCTGAAAATACAACTAAAGAAGTTAGTTGATTTAAGTTTCTAAATAATACTAGTACAATGGATATTAAACATTGGGCGATTAAAGGAGCATATGGGACTTTATATTTTGGATGTAATTTGCCAAAGCTTTTAAAGAAATGGCCTTCTACACTCATTGCATAATATGCTCTTGGAAAGGCTAAAATGCATCCGTTCAAAGCTCCAAACATTGATACTACCATACCTAAAATAACCAATAGGCTACCAGATTTGCCCATTAGGCTTTCTGCTGCATAGCTTCCTAGATAGTACTCATTATTTGCTATTAAATTTTCAATTTCATTAAAAGGTATAACCCTATATATAGAATAATTGAATAGGGTGTATAAAATTGTTATAGAGACTATAGAAATAATGATGGCAAGGGGTAGATTTTTTCTTGGGTTTTTTAGTTCTTCAGCTACAGTATTTAAATTAGTCCATCCTTCATAAGCCCAGAGGCTAGCAATTACTGCAAAGGCCACCATGCTAATAATTGAACCAAAGCTTACATCTGCTGTTTTTGGAATTAGGCTTAAATCTGGGGATACTTCTCCGAATAACAATCCTAATACCATTATAATACCAATAGGTATTAATTTTGCAATCATAGAAATATTTTGTAATTTAGA
The DNA here is from genome assembly GCF_000511955.1 of [Clostridium] ultunense DSM 10521. Taxonomy (GTDB): domain Bacteria; phylum Bacillota; class Clostridia; order Tissierellales; family Tepidimicrobiaceae; genus Schnuerera; species Schnuerera ultunensis. The sequence continues at coordinate 315,618 of NZ_AZSU01000001.1, forward strand.
TCCAAATTTGACACCAAAATAATTTATAATGGTTAGTCCTATGATTAATCCAATAGCTACAAATTTTATAGTCCATTCTCCCATGGGAATAATAGCGGTTAAAGCGCTAGGTAAAGCAATTGCTATGGCAGCAATAGAACCTGGACCACCAATTAACCAACTGGTAAATCCATTTAAAAAACCAACGGCAGGAGAGTAAGCTTTATTTAAATATACAGTCATACCGCCAGCCCTGGGATCGGAAGCGCCTAGCTCTGCATAACAAATACCTCCTAGCAATGAAACTAACCCACCTAAAATCCAACTTAACAAGGCTAAGCCTAAACTCATGCCTGTTCTCATTAATACATATGAACCTAGATAGAAAATACCTGATCCTACCATTATTCCACCTAGAATACTAACCCCGCCAAATAAACTAATTTCTTTTTTAAAACCTGAATCCGTTGAATGTGTTGAACCTCTTGAATTCATTGTATTAATTAATTGTTCTGATCGATTTAACAATATTTTTACCTCCCAAATCTAATTCTGTGAAATAAATTTTAAAACTAACTTTTAATTAAATTTAAAATATGTTTTAATCTACAAAAAATATAAAAAGCATTTGACAGGTATGCCAAATGCTTCTGTTAATAGCAAAGCTAAAGACATCCTCTCCCCCTTTCTGGCCCATAGTGAGATAGCTCAACATCAAAGTATCGGGCAGATACAATGATGACAGTCCTACACCTATTCGATGCAGGCCCAGCCTCAGATTTTGGTATCTGACACTTCGGCGATAACTCCTTTCCCTATACATCATTGGCTTCCGGCCTTAATATAGGTACTCTTAGTAATCGCGCCTCTACCTCACCCTTGGAGGATGAGGATTTTTATGAAGTTTTTTAATATGATAGCATTAAGTCTAGACATTGTCAAGGAGAAATGAAGAATTTTCTTTTATCTAACCTTCATTTAAATACTCATATTTCTTTTCCAAAGGCTCTATAGACTTAATAATAGAACCACCAAGACATATTTCATCTTTATACAATACGGCAACTTGGCCAGGGGTTACTGCTTTTACTGGCTCATCATATTTTATATGAAGATTACCATCTTCTAATACATCCACCATTACTGGAATATCCGATTGTCTATACCTAAATTTAGCAGTACATTTTAATGGCATATTAGGCGCCTCTCCCAATATCCATGAAGGAGATTCTCCGATTAACGAAGTGGAATAGAGGGCTGGATGATTTTCCCCTTGGGCTACATAGAGTATATTTTTCTTTAAATTCTTACCAGCTACAAACCAAGGCTCTCCGGTGCCAATCCCTCCTATTCCTATCCCCCTCCTTTGGCCTAAGGTATAATGGATTAATCCTGTATGTTTGCCTAATTTATTACCTTCCACATCCATTATATCTCCTTCTTTTGTTAAAAGGTATCTATCTAAAAATTCATCAAAGTCCCTTTCGCCTATAAAACATATGCCTGTTGAGTCTTTCTTCTTAGCAGTATATAAATTATTTTTTTCAGCCATTTCTCTAACTTCTCTTTTTTCAAGATGGCCTATGGGAAATATGGTTTTAGAAAGAGCTTGTTGTTCTATTCTTGATAGAAAATAGCTCTGATCTTTATTTTTATCTCTTCCTCTAAGAAGATAGTATTTGCCATCTCTTTCCTCTACCTGGGCGTAATGACCCATGGCTATATAATCTGCCTCAAGCTTTAAGGCATAGTCTAGGAAAGCATTAAATTTTATCTCTTGATTACACATTACATCCGGGTTAGGTGTTCTTCCCTGCTTATATTCATCTAAAAAATAGGTAAATACCCTATTCCAATATTCTTTTTCAAAATTTATGGTGTAAAAAGGGATATCCAATTGGCTGGCTACCCTCCTAGCATCTTCGGCGTCTTCTGTTGCCGTACATACTCCATATTCATCCTCTTCATCCCAGTTTTTCATAAAAAGTCCTATTACTTCATATCCTGCTTCCTTAAGCAATAGGGCAGAGACAGATGAATCCACTCCACCGCTCATACCTAAAATTACCCTTTTTTTCATAACTTCCTCCTTAAGTTTATACAAAGTCCTATAATATGTCTCTATAGATATTATATCATTAAACTATATCAATTATATCATGTTTTATGATATTGATGAAAACCTATGAATATAGTCTTGCTTTAATTTGTAATATGAATTTAATATACATATTATTAAGAAAATCTAAAATATAAGATATAATATAAGCAATAGACATTATTCATTATGAAATAGAAAGGAGTGGAAATGTGAAAGGAAAGGTATTTAATGGGATGTTACTTTTTCTACTGGTAATGATGTTAATGTTCTCTCAATGTTTGGGTTCATATCCTTTAGCTGCTAATCCTGTTAGGTTAATAGTAGATGGGAAGGATATCACTTCATTAGCTAGTCCAATAATAGAAAATGGCAGAACCTTAGTTCCAATAAGATTTATAGCAGAGGAGCTAGGAGCAGAAGTTGAGTGGAAGGACAAAGAGAAAAGGGTGATTCTCAAAAAAGATAATCTATTAGTAAGTTTGAAAATCGGTAGTCGTCTAGTGTTGAATCAAGGTGAAGAAAAGGCTTATTTTTTAAGTGATATTACACCTAAAATTATTGATAACCATACTTTTGTTCCTCTTCGTTTGGTTAGCAATGCTTTAGGTATAGATATAGAATGGGACGAAGAAAATAGAATAATTCATGTTGATTCTAATAAGACATCAAATATTGAACCATTTTTTCCTGTAAAAATTACTAACTTGAATTCTGGACAAGTTATAAAAGGAAAAACCGAATTGCAAATAGAACTTTCTGGGGATAATTTAACCAATGCTAAAGAGATAAAGTATCTATTATTAGACCTAGATACATGGGAAGGATTTGTTATAGCTAGGGGAAACAAGTTAACTGACAAATATACTTGGATACCTGATTTAAAGGAAAAAGGTGTAAAAGTTCTTGTAGCCGCTATTTATGATGGAAAGGGGCAATTTTTAGCTGGTGATGCTATCCACCTGTGCATAGATATAGTTCCCAAGGTTTCTTTAATGGGCATAAGGGAAGGGGAAATACTAAACGACACCATAAGCTTAGGGATAGATACTAATTTTATAGCTTCTTATGTAAAATATGAAATTTCCAATTTGGATACTGGAATGACTAAGGTAATTGGCGAAGAAGTTCCCATAGATCCCTATGCTCAGTACAAATGGGAACCCCAATTAAAGGAAAATGGTAGTTACTCTTTTAAAGCAATTGTTTATGATAGTGAAAACAAAGCATATGAAAGCGAAAGCGTTTCAGCAAAAGTGGAAGTAAACCCCAGATTATTCTTATCAGGAGTTTATGATGGACAAACTATAGATAAACCAGTCAATCTATTGGCTTCTAGAAATTTTGATGTCAGCGAAACGGAATATATATTAAGGGATCCCAAATCTGGGAAAGAACAGCTTATTAAGGCAATACCATATGGGAATTATAGTTGGTTTCCGGGGCCAGAACTTTCTGGCGAAAAAGAAGTATTAGTAAGAGTTAAAGATTTAAGAGGAGTATCTCATGAGAGCAAACCTATAAAGGTTAATTTAAGTGGAAAGCCTCTAGTACTTTTAGAGGGGGTAGGACCAAATCAAGTTTTAAGGGATTCAACCAAGTTAAAAGTAAGGAGTAATGTAGAATTAGATAGTATAAGTTATATACTTACAAACCAAAAAACAGGAAAGCAAAAAATAATAGCAAAGGATAAGAAACCATCCTTTGAACAGGTTTACACTCCTGTGAAAGAGGATATTGGATATTGGAATATTAAAGCTATTGGAAATTATAAAGGAAAAGAAATTAGCAGCGAAAATGTTCCAGTTAGGGTTTATCTAGGGAAAACTTATGAATCCTTACCTATAATTGAAAAGGACAAATTTCTTGGTCTATCTTCTAGATTAGCTAGGGATTCCTGGGAAAAAACAGGCATGTCAGCAGCTTTACAAACAGCTCAATCCATACTTGAAACGGGATGGGGACAAAGTGTGCCTGTAGATAAATATAGTGGCAAATTATCCTATAATCTATTTGGAATAAAGGGAAAAGGTCCTGCAGGTTCAGTGATCTATAAGACTTGGGAAGTATATAATGGACAGGTCTATAACGTTGATGCTGAGTTCCGGGCTTATTATAATGTGGAAGAAAGTTGGGACGACCATAAGAGTTTCTTATTAAATTCCAATAGGTATGAACCTTTTAGACAGGTAATGCATAATAGCACACAAGGGGCTTGGGCCCTTAAGAGGACTGGATATGCTACTGACCCAGAATATGCTTTGAAATTGATGAGGATTATTAAACAATATGAACTAGAAAGATTGGATAAAATAGGGATTTAATTTTAATGATACCGACCTATTAATTTTTATTGGGTCGGTATTATCATATTTATGTTTAGAATAATGGAGTCTTTAAAAATCATCTTTAAATAATTTTTCAATTGTATTTACACTGTTACCAGCTCTTAAAGGTTTTACCGATGGTCCTTCTATTATCTCTCCTTTATAGGTAAACCTTGATCCATGGCAAGGACAATCCCAAGACCTTTCAGCAGAGTTCCAATTTAACTCACAACCCATATGGGGACAGGTAGTATTTACTAGATGTAAGGTTCCTTTTTCATCTCTATAGGCTCCAACTCTTTCTCCTTCTATTTTTATAACCTTACCCTCACCAGGTTCAATACGAATATCTTTAGGCAATGGAGAAAGTTTTCCATCTAGCAGTTGTGCTGCAACATTTAAATTTCCTGAGATGAAATTTTTGGCTGATGCAATAATGTTTTTCCGCGAAGGATTATACACATCTTGCCACCGGCTTTCTTCTTTAACTATCAAATCTCTGATAATCATAGCAGAGACCATACTATTCGTCATTCCCCACTGTTGAAATCCAGTAGCAACATATATATTGGGTGTATTAGATGTAAAATTTCCTACATAAGGTATTCCATCTAAAGTTGTATAATCCTGGGTAGACCACCTATTTGGGATATCTTCCACGGTGAAAATTTGGTTTGCAAAATCTATTAATGCTTCGTAATGTTTTTCAGTGTCATGGCTTTTTCCAGTCATATGGTTGGATCCAACAACTAAAATAAGTTCACCATTTTCAGTGTTTTGCTGACGAAGGGATCTAGTTGGATTTTCTGCATTTATATACATTCCACCTGGATACTTTTCTTTTACTTTAATTCCAATAATGTAGGATCTTATAGGAAAAATTCTAGCGAAGTATATTCCATGTTTGTTATAAAAAGGATACTGAGAGGCTATAATTACTTTTTTTGCCCTTATTTTTTTCTCTTGTTCTGTAATAATTGTATAATTATTGTCCTCTTCAATATTTATAACCCTAGTGTTTTCATATATTTGAACACCATTATTATGTATAATATTAGCTAATCCTAATAAATACTTTCTTGGGTGAAATTGAGCCTGATTTTCAAACCGAATTGCCCCTTTTATAGATATGGGAAAAGATATTTTTTCCACATAAGAGGCCTTAATTCCTAGGCTTAACGCTGCCTTAACTTCATTTTCAATTTCTTGAATATACTTATCCTGTTGGGTATATACAAAAGCAGATTGGGGAACATAATCACAATCAATATCATTTTCTTCAGCAATCCTTTTAATCTCGTGAATTGCCCATTCATTAGCTTCAGCATATTGTTGCGCTAGTTCCATTCCCATTTTACTTAGAATTTTGTTATATATCAGTCCATGTTGAGAAGTTATTTTTGCAGTAGTATGAGCTGTAGCACCTTGGCAAATCCTATCAGATTCGAGAATAGTAATTTTGAATCCTTCTTTATGTAGTAGGTAAGCACATGAAATTCCTACTAATCCTCCGCCTACTATAGCTATGTCTACGTCTACATCCTTATTTAAAGTTGGATAGTTTGTCGTGGGTGTAGAGGATAGCCAATAAGATTCAGGTAGATTCTTCAAGTTTATAGTCATATTATCCCTCCAAATATAGATAAAACTTTCTCCCAATTTATTTTGGCTATTATATCTTAAAATATTCATCAGAATTAGTAAAAGGCTAAGAAATTGAATTCTATCATAATATTATTGACATAAATAAATATTGATTTAAAATATATTAGGAAAGATATTTTATTAAACACAAGAGGTGAAAGTGTGAAATTTATAATTCCAATATTACTAGGAGCAACTATAGGATATATTACCAACTGGATTGCAATAAAAATGCTGTTCAGACCTCATTATGAGAAGAAAATTTTCAATATACATGTTCCCTTTACTCCAGGACTCATCCCTAAGGAAAGGGAAAGAATCGCAAAAAGTATAGGAGATGCGGTAGGAGTATATCTGCTATCGCCAGAGGTAGTGGTAAAATCTTTATCTAACGATAAGAATGATTATATAAAAAAGTGGGTGAAATCCTATATAGGTAGGTTACAACGGGAAGATAGGTCAATAAAAAGTTTGGTTTCAGACTTAGGACATGGAAAACATAATGAAATATTAAGTCTTATAAAGGTGAAAGTTACAGAGATTATCTGTTTAGAATTACGTAAAGATATATTTAAACAGAAATTAATCCGATTAATTGATGAATATATCTTTATCAATTCCAAAGATGAATTATACCAAATAATAAATGAGAAGATAGAATTGTTTTTATACCAATTAACTAAATCTGAAGAAACGATGGTAGGACTAAAGGATATTATTGTTGGAAAACTAAAAGAATTAAGTACTGATGAAAGGCCATTAACTGAAGTTATTCCAGAAAATATTATTTTTGGAATCAAGGATATGGTTGCCCAACATGATGAAGAGATTGGGGAAATATTGAAAAACATTCTCAATGACTCAAGGATTGAATTAGAGTTAAAAGGATGGATTACAAAGGTTGCATCTAATAATATGAATAAACTGGTGGCAATATTTATGAGCCCGGAAACAATATCGGATAAAGTATTTGATGCAATAAAGGAATTTGTTAATAAACCTGAAATAAATGATAATATTGCAACAGTTATTATTACTTTAATTGATAAAATCTTCGAGAATAAGGTAGGAAATATAGCTTCTATAATTTCAACCAACTTGGATGGAGATCAAATGTTGAAATTATCCAATCTTATAATACAATATATATCTAAAGAGGAAAACCAAAGCAAAATTATTAATATAATAAACAAAAGGCTTAAATCCGAAAAAGCTAATATTAGGGGCAGCATATTAAATTTTATGTCTAAAGAGCTGGAAACATTTTTTGATTCTAAAATATTATACGATAATATTTTTTCTATTATCGATGATATTATTGAAAAGATTATGGATAAACCTATGTCATCTGTTGCTGGCAATATAGATGATAGGACAGTTTCAAACATTGCCAGCTTTTGTAATATTATATTTAATGATTTTGTTAGAAATAAATTACCCCATATTGTCCAAGTATTCAATATTTCTAGGGTGGTCGAAGATCAGATAAATAGTTATGATATGGCTTTTGTAGAAGAGCTTATACTTGAAATAGCTCATAAGGAATTGAAGGCCATAACTTGGCTTGGCGCCTTACTAGGTGGGATGATGGGTATTATACTACCAATATTACAGGGAATTTAAAAAGCATCTACAAAATTTTGTAGATGCTTTTTAAATATGGTGGGCGATATTGGATTTGAACCAATGATCTCCACGATGTCAACGTGGCGCTCTAACCCCTGAACCAATCGCCCATGGACAATTATTATTCTAGCATATTTTTTATTAAATTTCAATCAAAATTATTATTCAAAATATCATAATCATAGAATTTAACCTTCTTGACATAGGTTTTTTAATGGAGTAATATGAAGATACAGGGGGTGTTTGATTTGAAAAAGATTGTATTTTTTGCTTTTAAGGGAGAGCAGATGTGTTTCATGCATGTACTTTTAAACGCTATAGATATGCACGAAAAAGGAATGAAAGTTAAGATCGTTATGGAAGGAGAGGCTGTTAAGTTAATACGGGAATTAGATTCTGGCGGTAGCAATGTTTACAAAAAGGCCAGAGAATTAAATTTATTTGATTCCATCTGTAAGGCTTGTTCCGCTAAGATGGGTGTCCTTACATATAATGAAAAATCTGGCATTCCAATAAATGGAGAATTAAGCGGTCATCCTTCAATGGCTAAATTTATTGAAGATGGTTATGAAATTATTACATTATAAAAGGAGATAGTCAGACTATCTCCTTTTATAATGTATAACATAAATTCCAGAAGTTTTCCATTGGTTTGGTTATATATTTATTCCCATGGTAGATGATATTGAATTTACGTTTTAATTTTATATCATCTAGTTTTATATGAAATAACTTATTGTTTTCCAATTCATTTTCAATAGCCATTCTAGAAACAATTGAGACTCCAATATTAGATATGACTGCATTTTTTATTGCTTTTGAATTGTTGCATACCCATTTTATATTTAAACTAAAACCTTTTGATAGCATAATATTTTCAAATAGCTCCCTGGTACCACTACCACTTTCACGAAGTATCAGGTCTGCTTTGGATAACTCATGAAGGTTAATAGAAGTTTTCTCTTTAAAAGGATGTTTACTTCCACATATTAGAATAAGTTCATCATCCGCTTTAGCTGCTATATTAAATAGTATAGGTTTGATTCCTGTAGGGTTAGGATTAATATTAAAAAGTACTAGTAAGTTTCTAATGATAATGGCATTGGGAGCAATAGGACTTAAAACGGGTCTTAAAGAAGTAAGAAATTCGGGTTTTGCTCCTATGCTTCATGGATTTATCATATCAGCTATTGTTGCTATAGTATCACTAGGTGTACGATTTCTGTTAGGCCAAATATAATGGACGAGACCATGTCTCGTCCATTCCTAAAATTCTTTGGCTAAATAGTATAAAGTTTTTACTGGTATACCAGTAGCTCCTTTAGGTAAATACCCTTGTTTTTTGGAAAGATAGGATGTTCCAGCAATATCCAAATGAATCCAAGGAGTATTATCTACAAACTCTTCTAGGAAAAGTCCTGCAGTTATAGCTCCTGCTCCTCTGCCTCCTGTGTTTTTCAAATCTGCAAAAGTACCTTTAATTAACTCCCTGTACTCATCGTTATTTGGAAGTTCCCATATAGGTTCCCCTGTTATATGGCTGGCTTTTTTGATATTTTTCATAAATTCTTCATTGTTGGTAACAGCCCCTGTATTTACATTACCCAAGGCTATTATGCAAGCACCAGTTAAAGTAGCTATATCTACTACTTTACTAGCATTTAAGTTTTTAACGGCATACCATAGGGCGTCGGCTAATGTAAGTCTTCCTTCAGCATCGGTATTTAACACTTCTATAGTTTTTCCTGACATGGACTCAATAATATCTCCCGGTTTATAAGCAGCACCAGATATTAGATTTTCACAGGCCGCCACTATTGCTACTACATTCTTTTTAACTTTTGATTTAGCAATAGCTTTCATAGCCCCAATAACAGAAGCGGCACCAGCCATATCTGAAAACATGGTTTCCATACCATTTGCAGGTTTTAGACAATAGCCACCAGAATCAAAAGTCAAACCTTTCCCAACTAAAGCTAGTTTTTCGATGGATTCTGGGTTTCCTTTATAATCCATAACTATTAATTGAGGTTCTTGGGAAGAACCTTGAGATACAGCTAAGAAAGCTTTCATCCCTAAATCTTCAATTTTTTCTCTACCGTAGATTTCTACTTTTACTCCTAATTTTTCTAATTCTTTTTTGGCATTGTTAGCGAGTGTTTTAGGTGTCATTGTCATAGCAGGTTCATTGACTAAGTCTCTAGCTAAAAATACTCCATCTATAATATTTTTAACTTCTTCTATAGCTTCAATAGATTGTTCTCTTTTTCCATCAATAACATTTAAATTAACCTCTTTTATGCTAAGTATAACTTTCTTTTTACTAAGGTATTTTTCAAAACTATACTCAGATTGTAAAAGTCCTTCTGCTATTGCTTGGATTCCATCTAAATAGCAAATATTTTTAAGTTCAGGGACTTCTATATCAACACTCTCGATCTTTAATTTTGCCAATTCTTTCCCAGCATTAAAAAATGCCTTTCTAAGGGAATCTAAGGTAAGTTTATCTTCTTCACCTAAGCCTAAAAGTAATGCTTTATCTGTATTGGTAACATTGGCATACACTTCTCCAGCGTTGCCCTTGAACAACCCTTTATTCTTTAAATACTGGTATAACTCATCTACTTCCTCTATGGATTCAGTGCCTTTAAATACAAGAATTATTTTTACTTCTCCGCCTTTTCCAAGCTTAAAATCCATAAAACCACTCCTTTCAAATTATTATATTAGTATTAATTTTACCAGAATATATTTGTAATCTCAAATGAATATATAGAAAATCTGCATAGCATGTGCACAATTGTAAAATAATCAAGAAGGAAAATAGAGAAATAGTTTTTAGATTGTCATATAATCAAAATTTGTGTAAAGTAATAGTATAACTAAAATATTAAGGAGTTGTTAAAATGAGTATTAATAAAGATTTTGTATCTATAAAAATGGGGAAACAAAAGCGGATAGCTTTAATAGCCCATGATAATAGGAAAAAGGATATGATTCAATGGGTAAAGACGAATCGGGATAAGCTCAGCCAACATTTTCTGTGTGGCACAGGAACTACAGCCACTTTAATTGCGGAAGCCACTAATTTACCAGTAAAAGCCTTTAAGTCTGGTCCCCTAGGTGGAGATCAGCAAATTGGGTCAAGAATTGCTGAAGGGGATATAGACTTTATGATATTCTTTTGGGATCCTTTAGAAGCCCAACCTCACGATCCAGATGTTAAGGCATTATTACGAATTGCAGTTTTATACGATATACCTGTAGCTAACAACCAATCTACAGCCGATTTTCTATTATCCTCACCCCTGATGGAAGAAGAGTATATAAGAAAATTAGTGGATTTTTCTAAAGGTATGGTTGATAGGGTTAAGGGATTTAAAGTGGATTAGATGATAAGTTAGGCAAAATTTATATCTTATATTTTCTTGCTATTTAAAATAGATGGAGAATAACATTGACATGGAAATGTATAAGTCGTATAATATAACAAATAACTCAAACGTTTGCTAATAGATAATTCTACGACAGAAGAGGAAAATAGTCGCATATTATTATGTTAATCTGATGTATTTGAAACATAATCTATATACGTATTCAGCACTGATACCTATAAGTTCAAATTCACTAAATAAGATAATTCTGTGGAAACGGTATTAGGTTCTCTTATTAGAATAATTGTTAATTTTAAATATAATATAAAATGGAGGTTTACTTATGGCTAAAGTAAAACTTGGTATTATAGGACTGGGAAGATTAGGAAGAAACCATGCCGCTAATATCCACTATAAAATACCTAATGCGGAGTTAACTGCCATATGTAGCACAGTTCAAGAAGAATTAGATAATGTAAAGATGGAGATGAATCCGAATTATGCTATATTAGACTATATGGAATTGCTTAATATAGAGGAATTAGATGGCGTGGTAATAGCTTCCAATTCGGCTTTTCATTGTGAAATGATATGCAATGCTGCTAAAGCTGGTATAAAAAATATATTTTGCGAAAAACCTCTTGGAATGACTTTGGAGGAAATTGATGTAATAAAGGAAACAGTAGAAAAACATCAAGTAAACATATTCCAAATAGGTTTTAATCGTAGATTTGATAAATCTTTAATAAAAATGAAAGAACAAATTGATAAAGGCTTTATAGGTAAACCAATCCTTATTAAAATGGTAAACAGAGACCCAGCATCTATGGCAGAATATATTATTAAATTTAGTCCAACTAGCGGTGGATTGGTGTTCGATATGTTAACCCATGATTATGATTTAGCAAGATGGCTTATTAGTTCAGATGCAGATATTGTCTTTGGTATGGGCGGTGTCTTTGTTTATGAGGGTTTAAGAGAAGTAAACGATATAGACAATTGTACTATTTCCATAGGATTTAAAAACGGAGTTATGGGTTTAATGGAAACCTCTAGAAATTGTACCTATGGATATCATGTTGAAATAGAGGTATATGGCACTGAAGGCTCTGTTAGAATGGGGACCCTTCCAAATAAAGATAGGCTAGTTTCTCTTAATAAAGATGGAGCAAGTGTGGAATGTGTAGAATGGTTCTTCGAATTTTGGGAACCAACCTTTGAAGCTGAAATTCAACATTTTGTAAACTGTATACAAAATGATACCCAGCCTATTGTAGGTCTCATAGATGGATATAAGGCAGTTAAGTGGGCCTTTGCAGCCAAAGAGGCAGTAGATAAACGAACTGTTATTAAAATGAAATAGAGTATGTTTAAATTAAGAATTTCTATAGATTACGATATATTTGTAAGTGTGTAATAAGAGTAAATAGTATTGTAGGAAGTTTTTGGATAAGGGGATTAGAGTATGAGCATAACTATAAAGGATATTGCAAGATCATTAGGGATATCTTATTCTTCAGTTTCCCGAGCCTTGAATAATAAACCTGGTGTAAGTAATGAAACTAGAAAACGCGTTATTGCCGAAGCAAAAAAGATGGGATATAAACCTAATGATATGGCAAGGGGATTAGTAAAAAAACAAACTAATACAATTGGAGTTATAATTCCAGATATAGCCAACTCTTTTTTTGGAGAAGTTACTGAAGGGATAATTGAGACTGCTAATGAGAATGGTTATACAGTATTTTTATGTATTACAAATTGGAATATGGAAATTGAAAAAGAGTACCTGAGAACTTTACAAGAAAAGAGAGTGGATGGAATAATATTAAAATCTTCTAAAGATGAAGAAGAGCGTAAATATAAAGATGAAATTAATGTTCCTTACATACTGTTAGAGGGAAGACCTACTTATGGAAATAGTTTTGTTGGGGTGAATAATAAAAGAGGTGGTTATACTGGTACTAAATATCTATTAAAGCAAGGATATAGAAATATTGCTTTTGCAGGGGGGTCAAAAGATTCTTACACCAATATGCAAAGAGTAGAGGGGTATATTGATGCGTTAGAAGAACACGATATTCCAATTAATAAGGAATTGATTTTATATAATGATTTTACAGCAAAAGGGGGATATAAATTAGCAGAAAAATTGTTAAATAATGATAAAAAAATTGATGCCATATTCGCAGGTAATGATGTTATTGCTTTAGGGGTACTAGATTATGCCACTACCCATGGTTTTAGCATTCCTGAAGAGTTAGGGGTCCTAGGATTTGATGATATTTTTTATGCAGAATTACCTCAAATTCAACTAACTACTATACACCAACCCAAATATGAATTAGGAAAGTATGCATTAGAAATTTTAATAGATGATATCCATGAAGGAAAAGATAGAACGTGTAAAAGTATTATACTAGAGCCAAAGTTAATAGTAAGGAGTACTACAAGATAGCTATTTAGCTATTTCAGTAATTATATATATTAGATTTTAATGCATTAGTCTACAGGTTTTTATGTTAGATTTAAGTCAGTAATTTTGTTTAAATGGTTATTTCAATTATATTTAGACAAGATTACTGACTATTTTTATAACGGAAGAAAAGTTCCCACTTATAAAATATTGATTAAAAAATACTTGATCTAATTGAGTTTTAAAAAAGTTACTTTTAATTTTTTTGCAAAGGCTTTTTTATTATCTAAAATCTATAGAAGTAATTATATATGAGAAATTTTAATTATATTGTATAGTCAAATATGAGTTTTCTAAAAAATTTAAAATTTTTAATGTTCATTCAAAGCTTGCTTTCTTACAGTTTTAAACAGAATAGTTTTCAGACTATTTTAAATTATATAAATAAATTTTATTGACATATGTTTTCATAAATCGTATAATATAATAAACTCAAACGTTTGCTAAACCTTTTTTAAAAGTAATATTTAATTGAATAGTTTTTCATAGGAAAATAAGACTAGATTGTAAACGATTCTATAATAAATTACTAGTAATAAAAGATATACAGTAATGATATTATATTTTTGTAGTTTATTCAAAAGGCACAAATATTTATATAAGGGGGTTTGGAGGGGAGAAGATGTCTATAAATCTAAGTTATAAGCCTTCTGAATAGAGTTACAGAAAACTTTTTATAGAAAATTTATTCCAATTAATATATAAATTATTATAGAAAACTAGTCTGCCCCTTTTTCAAAACGGGACAAACGTTTGCAAAAGACAGAAGATTCACAATATATCACTATATCATAACGTAAAAAATAGCTTAGTTACTTATCTGTTAAATTAAAATAGGAGGGAAAGCAATGAAAAAATTTTTAGCACTGATGTTAGTGTTAATGTTGGTTGCAACTGGATGTTCTGGGGACAAAAAAACTGAAGTTGCAGGTAGCGATGGAGACATAAAAATAGGTTATGCTATTAATAATATGAATGATACTTTCCAAACTTATATAGTTGATGCCGCCAAAGAAAAAGCAGATGAATACGGCTATAGTATTGATATTCAAGATGCCCAGGAAGACGTAATTAAACAACAAGATCAAGTAAATGCCATGATAGAGCAGGGTGTTGATGCAATTATAGTAGTTCCTGTAGATACATCTGCTATGGACCCTATAACCAAGGCTGTAACAGAGGCTGGTATTCCATTGGTATATGTTAATAGAAATCCATTTGGTGAAGGAGATATTCCGGAAGGAGTATTTTACGTTGGTTCTCAAGAAATAGTTGCGGGACAATTCCAAGGAGAGTATTTAATTAAATTAATGGGAGAAGAAGGTGGAGTTGCAATACTAATGGGGATATTAAGCAATGAAGGGGCAGTAAAGAGAACTGAAGGAAATGAAGAAATATTAAGCCAATATCCAGGAATCAAAATTTTAGCAAAGGAATCTGGAAATTGGCAAAAAGATCAGGGGATGGACATAACTGAAAACTGGTTAACAGCCTATGGAGATGAATTAAATGCCATACTTGCTAATAATGATGAAATGGCTTTAGGAGCCCTTAATGCATTAGAAACTGCAGGGAGAAACGATGTAATCGTAATGGGAATAGATGCAATTCCAGATGCTGTAAAACTGGTGGCAGAGGGTAAAATGGCTGCAACAGTTCTTCAAGATGCTGATGGACAAGGTCATGGAGCAGTAGAGGTTGTTCATAATGCATTGGAAGGTAATGAACAAGATTCGATTAGATGGATTGATTTTGTATTGATAACCCCTGAAAATGTTGCAGACTTTCAATAAATGGTATTGCTATTTAATTATTTGGAAATTTAGTTAATATGGGATGGGGGTATTCTCTATCCCATATTAATAAAGTGAGGGATGATTATGACTGAAGATAGAAACATTTTAGAGATGAAAAATATTGTTAAGAGATTTCCAGGGGTCCAAGCATTAAAGGGAGTAAACCTAAATG
This sequence comes from [Clostridium] ultunense DSM 10521, assembly GCF_000511955.1. GTDB lineage: Bacteria > Bacillota > Clostridia > Tissierellales > Tepidimicrobiaceae > Schnuerera > Schnuerera ultunensis. Next base: position 331,110 of record NZ_AZSU01000001.1, read on the forward strand.
TAAAATATGGTGAGATACATGCATTGCTTGGAGAAAATGGGGCAGGGAAATCAACCCTTGTAAAATGTTTAATAGGTATATATCAGAAGACTTCCGGAGAGATACTATTTGAGGATGAATGCATAGATAATTACACTACAGCTGACGCATTAAGATTGGGAATTTCAATGATTCATCAGGAACTCTCTCCTATTGAACATAGGTCTATAATGGAAAATATTTGGTTAGGCAGGGAACCAAAGACTAAACTTGGATTAGTGGATCATAAGAAGATGTATGAAATGACCAAAGAAGTTTTAAAAAGAATAGATTTAGATGAAGACCCTAAAACATTAATGGCTGATTTACCAGTAGCTAAAATTCAGATGATAGAAATTGCTAAAGCAATTTCCTATGATGCAAAACTAATAATTATGGATGAACCTACATCTGCATTGACAAACAAGGAAATTGAACAATTATTTATAATTATGAGAAAGTTAAAGGAGGAAGGTAAATCCATAATATATATTTCTCATAAGTTAGAGGAAATTTTTACAATTTGCGATACAATTACCGTTTATCGAGATGGAGAATATATTGGTACTGAAAGAGTATCTGATATAGATACTCCTACTTTGATAAAAATGATGGTTGGGAGAAATGTAAACGAATTATATCCAAAAGTTAAATGTGATATTGATGATATTAAATTAGAAGTCAATAACCTGGCTAGTGAAGGTGCATTTAAAGGTGTATCTTTTAACGTAAGAAAGGGAGAAATATTTGGAGTTGCTGGACTAGTGGGTTCAGGTAGAACTGAATTGATTGAAACTTTGTTTGGACTAAGGGAAAAAACATATGGGCAAATAAAGATTGATGGGAAGGAAGTAGATATTCGCAATCCGCAAGAAGCAAAGGGAAGGAAAATGGCCCTTTTAACAGAAGATAGACGTTTAAATGGAATATTTCCGATGTTAACGGTTTTTCAGAATATAACTATAGCTAATCTATCTCGATATAAAAATAAGTTCAGATTATTTAATCATAAAGAAGCTATTAGGGATGTAAATGAGTATATAGAAAGTATACAGATAAAAACTCCATCAATATATCAAAGGATGGAAAACCTTAGTGGTGGAAATCAACAAAAAGTACTTGTTGCCAGATGGTTGATGACTAGTCCTGAAATACTCATAATGGATGAGCCTACCAGAGGTATTGATGTAGGTGCAAAAGCAGAAATATATAAACTGATAGGTATTCTTGCAGAACAGGGGAAAAGCGTTATTTTAGTTTCTTCAGAATTGCCCGAAGTGATGGGGATGAGTGATAGGATAATGGTAATGCATGAGGGACGGGTAGCGGGCATATTAAATAATTCAAAGGATTTAACCCAGGAAGAAATTATGCATTACGCTACGGGGCAAATCATAGAGGACAAGGCTGAATATATGTAAGGAGTTGAAGATCTATGGATATGAACACGAAAGAAATAAACAGAAATACAAAAATTAGTAATCAAAATATTGGTTCAGTAAAGAAGAAATCCACATTTATAGAAATATGGAAAAAATATAGTATAGCGTTTGTATTACTTATGATGATAGTAGCTATATCGATAGTAGAGCCAAAGTTTTTATCTTCCAAAAATATATTTAATGTTTTAACCCAGGCTTCTATTTTTGGAATAATGTCTCTAGGCCTAACTTTAGTTATTATATCAAAAGGGATAGATTTATCAGCAGGCTCATTATTAGCTTTGGCAGGAATAGTAGCCGCTAGTTTAGGACAGGTTGCCAATGCAACACCCAAATTTTATCCAAATATAGGAGAATTGCCGCTAATTATCCCTATTTTAGTAGCTCTTGGTATTGGAGGTATACTTGGTGCGATAAATGGAGGATTAATAGCCTTCACTAGAATACCTCCATTTATTGCAACTCTTGGTATGACTACTATTGCAAGGGGATTCACTTTAATGTATACAGGCGGCAAACCGATTAGCCAGCTTACACCGCAGTTTACTTTTTTAGGAGATAAAATAGGCATTCTACCTATCCCTGTTTTAATATATGGGATTATGATATTTATAACCTGGACTATATTAAACTATACCAGTTTTGGGAAAAACATATATGCTATAGGCGGTAATATTCATGCAGCTGAAGTTTCAGGTGTGAATGTAAAAAAGAATATGGTACTTATATATATGTATGCTGGGCTTATGTATGGAGTTGCAGCTTTAGTTTTTGCAGGCCGCGTAGGAAGTGTACACCCTGGAGCAGCTACAGGATATGAATTAACGGCTATTGCAGCTACAACTATAGGTGGAACCAGCCATGCTGGTGGTATTGGAACAATAGGTGGTGCAGTAATAGGTGCATTAATACTCAGTGTTCTCAGAAATGGCTTAACTTTACTTGGTGTCCAAGCCTATTGGCAACAAATAGTAGAGGGAGCAATAATTGTAGGTGCAGTTATTGTGGATATGAGGAAACATAAAAAGAGAAATTAATGCTTTGTTAAATATATTTTGCATAGTTGATGGTATTACAATTTTATAGGATTATTCTAATTGACAAATGTTACAGAAAGGAGATATTATGAATAATTTAAAATTTAAAGAAAAAGTAGATATGGATTTTGTAGCCATAGGTAGAGCAGCAGTGGATTTAAATCCAAATGAGATAAATAGGCCTATGGAAGAATCAGCAACTTTTACAAAATATTTAGGTGGTTCACCAGCAAATATTACCGTTGCTATGGCAGCCTTAGGGATGGAGACTGGGTTCATAGGGCGAGTAGCGGATGATCCTTTAGGTAGATTCGTTATAAACTATTTAAAAAGTAGGAATATAGATACCTCCAATGTGGTAGTAGATAAATCCGGAGCAAAAACTGGACTAGCATTTCTAGAAGTGAAGTCTCCAGAGGATTGTAATATAACTATGTATCGGGATAATGTAGTAGATTTAAAGGTAGAAGTTAATGATATAAATGAAGAATATATTAAAAATGCAAAGGCATTATTAATATCGGGGACAGCCTTGGCAGATAGTCCTTCAAGAGAAGCCGTGTTCGCATGTTTGGAATTTGCAAGAAAACATAACACTATGGTGTTTTTCGATATAGATTACAGGCCCTATACGTGGAAATCAGCAGAAGAGACTTCCATATATTATAATTTAGCAGCAGAAAAATGTGATGTAATAATCGGAACTAGGGAAGAATTCGATATGATGGAAATGTTGACTAACCCAAAGAATAAAGATGACTACGTTACAGCTAAGAAATGGTTTAATTTTAATGCAAAAATTGTAGTAATAAAACATGGAAAAAAAGGCTCTATTGCCTACACAAAAGAAGGAGGAGTAATTACTGGAGCAGTATTTCCAGTGATGCCAGTAAAGACCTTTGGCGCAGGAGATTCCTACGCAGGGGCATTTATTTATGGACTTATGAATGGACTTAGTATAGAAGAATCTATGGAATTAGGAGCAGCTTCTGCAGCCATTGTAGTGTCAAGCCATAGTTGTTCAGATGCCATGCCTACATTAGATGAGATTAGAGATTTCATAAAAAATTATGGTAAATAAAAAGGGGTGTTTCTATGTTAGTAAATATGAAAGGCATTTTAGAAGATGCTGTTAAGAGTAACAGAACAGTAGCTGCCTTTAATGTATTCGGATATGAGGACGCCAAGGCGGTAATAGAAGCTGCAGAAGAATCTAATGCCCCAGTTATACTCATGACTAACAAAGATGCAGTAGAATTTATGGATATAGAATATTTTGCGAAGCTATTTGGCATTATGGCTAAAAAGGCTAAGGTGCCTGTATGTATCCATTTAGATCATGCTAAAGATTACGGCCTAATAGCCCGAGCTATTAAGGTAGGATATACCTCCGTAATGTATGATGGTTCTCAACTACCATTAGAAGAAAATATAGAGAATACGAAGGAAGTAGTAAAATTAGCTAATGCCTGTAATGTTACAGTAGAAGGAGAAATAGGGTCAGTTGCATATAGTGATAAAAACCTAGATGTAAAAAGCATATATACTGAACCAGAAGAGGCAGAATACTTTGCCAAAGAAACCAAAGTACACGCATTGGCAGCTGCTATTGGAACCTTGCATCGGATGCAAGTCCAAGAAGCTGAAATACAGTATGATAGATTAGAGAAAATAATAAAATTAATAGATACTCCCATAGTTATCCATGGCTCTACGGGAGTAAAGGATGAAGATTTACAAAGACTTACAAAATACAATGTAGGAAAAGTTAATATTGGTACCGCTCTTAGAATGGCCTTTGCAAATACTCTACGAGAAGAAATGGGGAACAATCCAAATATATTCGATAGAACCAAACTATTCAGAAGACCTATGGAGGAAGTTAAAAAGGTTGCAGTTAGTAAGATTAAGCTACTTGGTTGGTAAGTCCAATGGGATAAGGGAGGGGTTAAATGAAGACTATAAAGCTTACAATGGCGCAAGCTTTGGTTAAGTTTTTAAACAGTCAGTATGTGGAGTTTGACGGCAGACAAGAGAAATTCATAAAAGGAATTTTTACCATATTTGGTCATGGGAATGTAGTAGGTTTAGGACAAGCATTAGAAGAATATGGTGAAGATTTAATTATACATCAAGGTAGAAATGAACAAGGAATGGCACATGCAGCTATTGCCTTTGCAAAACAAAAGAACAGAAAGCAAATATATGCATGTACATCATCGATAGGTCCAGGAGCTGCAAATATGGTAACGGCAGCTGCCACTGCAACTGCAAATAATATTCCAGTTTTATTATTGCCAGGTGATATATTTGCTACAAGACAACCTGATCCAGTATTGCAACAAATAGAACAATCCTATGATTTAAGTATAAGTACTAATGACGCCTTCAGACCAGTAAGTAAATATTGGGATAGGATTAATAGACCGGAACAGCTGATGTCTGCAATGATAAATGCAATGAGAGTTTTAACCGACCCAGCTGATACAGGGGCAGTGACTATTTGCTTGCCTCAAGATGTGCAGGGAGAGTCCTATGATTATCCTGAACACTTTTTCAAAAAGAGAGTTCATAGGATAGAAAGAAGACCGCCTGCTAAGGAAGCTGTAGAAGATGCAGCAAAGCTTATTAAAGAGAGTAAAAAACCTTTGATCCTATGTGGGGGAGGAGTTAAATATTCAGGGGCAGCTGACAATTTAAGAAAATTTGCAGAAGAGTTTAATATTCCCTTTGGGGAGACTCAGGCAGGAAAATCTGCAATAACATGGGATCATCCATTGAATTTAGGGGGAATAGGAGTTACAGGAAATTTAGCCGCCAATCTTATTGCAAAAGATGCAGATTTAATAATAGGTGTGGGAACTAGATATACAGATTTTACTACTGGTTCTAAAGGTTTGTTTAAAAATGAAAATGTTAAATTTTTAAGCATTAATGTATCTGAGTTTCATGCCTACAAACTTGACTCTACAAGAGTTGTAGCTGATGCCAAACTGGCATTGGATGAATTGATGAAAGTGTTGAAAGAGGAAAATTACAAATCTAATTATGTAGATGAAATAAAAGAAGCAAAGATTAAATGGGAAAGTGAATTAGCTAGACTATTTTCTACCGGGTATAAGGAAGAAGGATTTAAACCGGAAGTTGCTGGACATATAGATCATGTATTACCTGAATTTTATAAGGATACTGGCTCTTGTTTAACTCAAACCAGGGTTTTAGGCGAATTGGATAGATTGTTACCAGAAGATGCAATAATAGTAGGGGCTTCGGGAAGTTTACCAGGAGATTTACAAAGGGTATGGAGACCGAAGGTAGCAAATACCTACCATATGGAATATGGCTATTCTTGTATGGGATATGAAATAGCTGCATCTTTAGGGGTGAAATTAGCATATCCTGATAAAGAAGTATATGCCATGGTAGGAGATGGAAGTTATTTAATGCTACATTCAGAAATGATAACTAGTGTCCAGGAGAGAAAGAAGATTAATATAATCTTATTCGATAATATGTCCTTTGGATGTATTAACAATTTACAAATGTCTCAAGGAATGGGAAGTTTGGGAACGGAGTTCCGATATAGAGATGAAAGAACAGGAAAATTAGATGGTCCTTTAATTCCAATAGATTATGCCAAATCTGCTGAAGGATATGGTCTAAAAACCTATATAGTAAAGACTGTTAGGGAACTTAGAGATGCAATAGAAGACTCTAAAAAACAAGACATTTCTACTTTAATAGATATAAAAGTTCTTCCCAAAACTATGACTGATGGATATGAGTCTTGGTGGAGAGTAGGAGTGGCTGAAGTATCCCATAAAGAATCTGTACAAAAAGCGCATGAAGAAATGGAGCTTAATATTAACAAGGCGAGAAAATATTAGCAAAAGGGAGGATTCTTATGTTAGATAGCACAAAAATCAAATTAGGTATAGCTCCTATAGCATGGACTAATGATGATCTCCCCCAATTAGGAGCCGCTAATACATTTGAACAATGTATTAGCGAAATGGCTTTAGCAGGTTTTGCAGGCTCCGAAATTGGAAATAAGTATCCAACGGACCCAGAAGTACTAAAAAAAGCCCTAGATCTTAGAGGATTACAAATATGTAATGCCTGGTTTAGTACCTTTTTTACTACTAAGGAGGAAGAAGAAACTATTGAAAAATTCATCGAGCATAGGGATTTTTTATACGAAATGGGAGCCAAAGTAATTGGTTGTTCTGAACAAGGGCATAGCATACAAGTTTTAAACAAACCAATATTTGATGAAAAACCAGTTTTCACTGAAGGGGAATGGGATAGATTGATTGAAGGTTATAACAAACTTGCGATATTAGCCCAAGAAAAAGGTATGAAAGTGTCTTTGCATCATCATATGGGTACAGGGATTCAAACTCCCGAAGAGATTGATAGATTTATGGAACAAGTCAATGAAAATGTCTATTTGCTTTTCGATACAGGACATATGTATTTTTCTGAAGGCAACCAAGAGGCTGTAGATAACCTTATAGATAAATATATTGATAGAATTGTCCATATACATCTAAAGGATGTAAGACAGAATATATATGAAAAGTTGAAAGAGGAAAGATGGTCTTTTCTGAAAGGTGTAAAAGAAGGGGTGTTTACAGTTCCTGGAGATGGAGTTATAAATTTTGATCATGTCTTTTTAGTAATTAAAAATAGTGGATACGAAGGATGGATGGTAGTGGAAGCAGAACAGGACCCAGCTAAAGCAAATCCACTAGAGTATGCAATAAAAGCTATGGATTATATTAATGAGAAAACGGGATTATAGATAGTTTATTATATAGAATGGAGATGAGTCTATGGACAAAAAATTAAAAGTGGGAATTATTGGAGCAGGGAGGATAGGTAGAGTTCATACATTAAGCTTAAAGAATTTTGTGCCTGAGGTTGAGATTAAGGCAGTCTCAGATATTTGTTTTGATGCAGCAGCAAAGCTAGCTGAAGAAAATGGAATTCCTCATGCTTATAAAGATTATAAAAAAATATTGTTGGACCCAGAAATAGATGCTGTATTAGTATGTTCTTCTACAGATACCCATGCACAAATTTCTATTGAGGCAGCAGAAGCTGGCAAACATATATTCTGCGAAAAACCTATAGATTTAAATGTGGATAAGGTTAAATCAGTATTAAAAGCTGTAGATAAGGCTAATGTTAAATTCCAAGTAGGATTTAATCGAAGGTTCGACCATAATTTTAAGAAAATTAAAGAGTTAATTGATTCAGGAGAACTAGGAGAACTTCATATTGTTAAGATTACATCACGAGATCCAGAGCCACCAAGCCCTGAATATGTTAAAGTTTCTGGTGGAATATTTTTAGATATGAGCATACATGATTTTGATATGGCAAGATATCTTACTGGCAGTGAAGTAAAAGAGGTCTATGTAGCAGCTGATTGTAGAATAGATCCTGCTATTGGAGAAGTTGGGGATGTAGATACAGCAGTAATAACCCTTAAGATGGAAGACGGTACTATTTGCGTTATAGATAATAGTAGACAGGCTGTATATGGATATGATCAAAGGATAGAGGTATTCGGTTCAAAAGGCCAAGCTGAAGTTCAAAATGACACTCCTTCAACAGCCAGTTGGAGCACAGCTGAAGGAGTATTTAAAGAGAAACCAAAATATTTCTTTTTAGAAAGATATATGGATTCTTTTGCAGACGAGATGAAATCTTTTGTTGATGTAGTAATTAACGATAAAGAACCGCCTGTTACTGGAGCAGACGGACTTATAACAATAGAAATAGGATTAGCAGCAAAGAAATCCTATGAAGAAGGAAGACCTATAAAACTTTAGAATTTACTTAGGTATTAGGAGGAAAAATTATGTTTGAAAGATTTGACAATATAGATTTTGGTTATAATAGCCTAGCAGAAATAGATGGGAAACATAGGGATATGCTAATGGATGTGGGAATCTATAAATTAAAAAAAGACGAACAAATAGTTTTAGAAGATGACGATAAGGAAACAGCTATTTTACTTTTAGATGGTAAAGTTACTATGGAATGGTTGAATAACAAAGAAACTATGGAGAGAGACTCTCTATTCGACGAAGAACCTTGGTGTTTACATGTGCCAAGAAAAATGGAAGTAAAGATAAAAGGGAAGAGGGAAGCAGAAATATTAATACAAAAAACTTACAATGATAAAGAGTTCCAATCAAAACTATATACCCCAGAAGATTGTGGAACTGAAATCTTTGGAGACGGCGTATGGGGGAATACATCTAGAAGGATGGTAAGGACCATATTTGACTATAACAATGCCCCCTATTCAAATTTAGTAATAGGTGAAGTTATAAACACTCCTGGGAAATGGTCTAGCTATATACCTCACCACCATCCACAACCAGAGATATATTTCTATCGATTTACAAAACCTCAAGGCTTTGGAGCTTGCTTCATAGGCGAGGATGTATTCAAAATAACCCATAATAGTATGGCAACAATACCAGGCGGATTATCCCATCCTCAGGTAACAGCTCCTGGTTACGGAATGTATTACTGCTGGATGATTAGACATTTAGATGAAAATCCTTGGACAGATAGGATTGATGAAGAAGAACATAAATGGCTATTAGATCCTAATGTAAAGATTTGGCCAGAAAAATAAGATAAAAATAAATTAGGGAGTTGATATAAATGGCAACGTCAGAAGAAAAAAAATATGTAAATGGTTTAGTTGAAAGGGCAAGAAAAGCTCAAAAAATTGTTGAAAGCTTCAATCAGGAAAGAGTAGACCATTTAGTAACTGCCATTGTATGGAATATAGTTAAACCAGGAACTATTGAAGAAATATCAAAATTTGCTGTTGAAGAAACAGAATTAGGAAATTATGAATCTAAATATGCAAAATTAAATACAAAACTAAAAGGTGCCCTAAGAGATATGAAAGGTAAAAAAAGCATGGGGATAATTGAGAGGGATGAAGAAAAAGGTTTAATTAAAATAGCCAAACCTGTAGGAGTGGTAGGTGCAGTAAATCCGACAACAAATCCTGAAGCAACACCAGTACTTAAAGCTATAATGGCAATAAAAACTAGAAATGCTGTAGTAATGTCTCCTCACCCGAAAGCTAAGAAGACGAATACTATGATAGTAAATATAATGAGAGAAGTACTTAAAAAATATAATGCGCCAGAAGACCTGATAATAGGCATAGAAAATCCAACTCTGGGAATCACGCAAGAATTGATGAAGCAATGTGATTTGGTGCTAGCAACAGGTGGAGGAGCTATGGTTAATGCAGCTTACTCATCTGGAACTCCTGCCTATGGGGTAGGAGTAGGTAATGCAGTAGTTGTAATAGATGAAACAGCAGATATTAAAGATGCATCCAATAAGATAATGAGGAGTAAAACCTTTGACTTTGCAACCAGCTGTTCAGCAGAAAACTCATTAGTAATTCAAGAAGACATATACCATGAATTAATCAGAGCATTAGAAGATGAAGGAGGATATCTATTAAACAGTGAAGAAAAAGCAAAATTACAAAAGAACATGTGGATAGATGGAGTATTAAATAGAGATGTAGTAGCCCAACCTGTCCAAAAGATAGCAGAAGTAGGTGGACTTAAAATACCAGAAGATAGGAAATTCATAATGGTAGAAGAAACAAAAGTAGGACCAGAATACCCATTCTCAGGAGAAAAACTTTCAATGGTAGTAGCATTATTTAAATACAAAGAATTCCAAGAAGCCATAGACAAAGTAAATGAGATAACAGAATATCAAGGGAAAGGCCACTCCTGTGGAATCCACTCAACCAATGAAGACCATATAGTAGAATTTGCATTAAAAACCTATACAAGCCGTGTAATGGTAAGACAACCTCAGTGTTTAGCCAATAGTGGAGCTTGGACTAATGGAATGCCAATGACTTTAAGTCTAGGGTGTGGCACCTGGGGAGGAAATATATCTAGTGAAAACATAACTTGGAAGCATCTACTAAATACTACTTGGGTATCCTATCCAATACCGGACACCCAACCTACTGATGAAGAACTTTTTGGTGATGTGATGAAGGAATAATTTAATAATTGATTTTTAATAACCCCTTAAGAAAAACTTCTTAAGGGGTTATATTTTCTATATAAGACTTGAGTAAAACTCAACGACTAATTGGTCTTCAATTTCGATGGGTACTTCTTCCCTTTCTGGATATCTAATCAATGTACCAGAAAAGTTAGATTCATCTTTTTGTAAATAAGGATATAGGTTGGGGAAGAATGAAAGGAAATTTTCCTTAAACAATTTTATATTCCTAGATTTTTCTTTCAGAGAAATGGTATCTCCCACATTAACCCTATAAGAAGGTATATCTATCTTTCTACCGTTTACCCGAATATGGCCATGAACCACCATTTGTCTTGCCTGTCTAATAGAGGAGGCAAAACCCAATCTATATACTAAATTGTCCAATCTGGATTCCAATATTTTAATTAATGCATAACCAGTTTGATCCTTAGACTTTTTAGCTTCCCGTACATATCCTAGGAATTGCTTTTCCATAACACCATAGTAGGCTCTTAATCTTTGCTTTTCTAGTAATTGCATACCATAATTAGATAATTTTTTATCTGCTCTAGAAGTACCTTTTTTTGCTCTATTCATGGCCTTTGGATGGCCACATACATTTAATCCTAATCTTCTACATTCTTTAAATCTAGGATTCATTTTTTTTGCCAAAATTATCAACTCCATTTAATAAATTTGCCGCGATAATTTTAAGCCAATACTAATATACCATAAAAAAACCTAATTGTAAATGATAATTATTATCATTTTATAAAAACTATATGATTAATTTGTTAGGCAAAACATATAGGACTTTAATCTAAATTATAGATGTTTTTTTTTGATAAATAAGGGAATATATTAGTATGAGTAAAGGATTTTAACATAAGAAGTTAATTTTACGGAGGTGGTATCTTGATATCGAACTTTATGAAAAAATATTTTATTACACAGAAGATGATGAGGACAGTAATTATATCTTTAGTTCCTCTGATTCTATCCTCAATTTATTTTTTTGGATGGAGATCTTTAGTCTTACTTTTCTGGGTAACTCTATTTGGAGTTGCTATCGAGTGGATTTATGAAAAAAAACAGGGGAAAAAGGTGTCAGAGGCAATTTTTGTTACTTGCATACTTTATGTACTAACCCTACCACCTAGAACGCCTATTTGGATAGCAGTGGTGGGAATAATTTTTGGAGTCTTTTTTGGTAAAGAAGTATTTGGCGGTTTTGGAAGAAATCTATTTAATCCGGCTTTAGTAGCCAGGGCTTTTGTATATGTAACCTTTCCAGAACCATTGACTATTGAATGGTCAAAAGCTGCAGCTGGTTTTCCAGGCGGGTTTGCTACATATATTACAGAAAATATTGAAGCTATATCTCAAGCTACTCCAATGTTGATTTTCCGGGAAACTGGAGAAATGGTCACTTCGTTAAAATTGCTATTAGGCAATGTTTCAGGATCTTTAGGAGAAACTAGTGCTATTTTAATTATCCTTGCAGGAATATATTTGATATACAAAAAAGTAGCAGCTTGGCAAACCATGGCAGGAGTGTTAATTGGATTTACAGGATTAAGTGGTGCTCTATACCTTTTAGGAAATCCTCAAATTCCAAATCCCATTTTTGGTATATTGTCTGGAGGTTTTTTATTTGGCATGGTATTTATGGCTACAGATCCTATATCTTCACCGAGGACTAAGGAGGGTAAATGGATATATGGAATTTTAATAGGTGTAGTTACAGTTATAATTCGAGGATATGCATTATTTGCGGGAGGTATGATGTTTGCCATATTAATAGGCAATACTTTTGCTCCTATTATAGATGAAGGGGTAAATTATTTTAAGAAACTTAAGAAAGAAGACAAGAAAGAGGTGACGGCATGAAAAAATCCTTTAGTTTCCCAATTATTTTCATGATTATAATTACTGCATTTTTTACCTTAATACTCGCCTATCTGAATTATGTAACAACTGATGCAATTGCTTTTAATGAAGAAACCGACTTGCGAAAGACCTTACTTTATGTATTTGATATAGAAGTACCTTCTGAGGACCCAAAGGTAATAGAAGAGGTATTTAACCAATATGTAGGAAAAGAAGAAACAGGAGATGAAACCATATATTTTATAAAGGAAGGGGAAGAAATCACAGGCTATGCTTTCCCTGTTGGAGGAACTGCCCTTTGGGGAACTGTCCAAGGTTATGTTGCTATATCTGAGGATTATAGTCAGCTTTTAGGAATAGATTTCGTGTCCCATAGTGAAACACCGGGGTTAGGCGGCAGAATATCGGAAGATTGGTTCAAAGAACAATTTAGAGGCCTAGATTTAACTCAAGCCCAGGATGGGCAATATATTATATATAAGCCAGCACCTGGTGGGAATGTAGATGCTATAGCTGGCGCTACCCAAACATCTAATTCGGTTAGTAAATTCTTAAATGAAGATATATTTGAATTTATAAATAGAAAAGGGGGGAGTAGATAAATGGCAGGAGATAGTCCAAAGAAAATTTTCAAAAAAGGAATTTGGGACGATAACCCTATATTTAAACAGGTAGTTGGAATATGTTCTGCATTAGCGGTTACTAATTTGATGCTAAATTCATTGATAATGGGGTTGGGATTAATATTTGTTACAGCTTTTTCTGAATTAACTGTATCTATTATAAGGAAGTTTACCCCAAAACATATTAGAATGATGGTTCAAGTACTTATAATTTCCGTCTACGTAATAATAGTAGATATCTTTTTAAAGGCCTACTATCCTGAAATGAGTAAAGCTTTAGGACCCTATGTAGGGCTTATAATAACAAATTGCATAATAATGGGAAGATGTGAAGGTTATGCTCAGAACAATCCTCCTCTAAATTCTTTCTTAGATGGTATTGCATCTGGTTTAGGATATACCATAATATTACTTGCCATATCCTTTATCCGAGAACTATTTGGATTTGGAACTATTTTTGGATATAGGGTATTAGGTGATTGGTGGACTAACTGGACCATAATGGTAATGCCGCCAGCAGCTTTCTTCATATTAGGGGTAATAGTCTGGTGGGCTAGAAGCAGAACTACTGAGGAAGAAAAAGAAGGAGGTGCAATTAACTGATGATAGAACTCAATCCATTAGTTATATTTTTTGCAGCCATATTTACAAATAATATGATTTTCAGTTATTTTTTAGGCATGTGTTCCTTTATTGGCGTATCTAATGAAATACCAACTTCATTGGGTCTAGGACAGGCAGTTACGTTTGTATTAACTTTCACTACTATGTTAAACTATATAATCTACCATAATATATTGGTGCCTCTTAATTTAGAGTATCTAAGATTCATAGTGTTTATAATAAGTATAGCTGCTTTTGTACAGTTAATTGAGATGGTAGTAGAGAGGTATTTTCCAAACCTTTACTATGCTTTAGGTATTTTTTTGCCACTTATTACCGTTAACTGTGCCATATTAGGAGTTTCACTATTTATGGTGATTAGAGAATATACTTTCCTTCAGTCCGTGGGATTTGCTGTAGGTTCGGGAATTGGATGGACTTTAGCTATTGTCGCTATGGCTGGAGCTAGACAGAGGATTAGGCGGACTAAATTGCCAAAGGGATTAGAAGGTCCAGGGATAACATTAATTATAACAGGTCTGATGGCTTTAGCATTTATAGGTTTTTCAGGCATAGTACAGATTCAATAGGGGGGATTTTGTGGAAACTATACTAATTACAACAGTTACTGTAACAGCTTTTACCGGTATATTAGCCTTTTTATTAACCCTTGCTGACCGAACCATTGCCAATTATGGAGAGATGAAGATAGTAATAAATGATGATAAGGAATACATAGTAGACGGTGGAAATACTCTATTGGCAGCATTAATCGATGAAAAAATCTTCATCCCCTCAGCCTGTGGGGGAAAAGGTACCTGTGGATATTGTAAGGTAAAAATACTGGAAGGTGGAGGACCTGTTCTTCCTACAGAATTGCCATGGCTTACGGAAGAAGAGTTAAAAGACAAGGTAAGGCTTTCTTGTCAATGTAAAATTAAAGAAGATATGAGGATTGAAATTCCAGAAGAATTATTTAATGTAAGGGAGTATCAAGTTACAGTAGAGTCTATTGAAGATATGACTCCAGTGATAAAGAAATTAAGATTAAGATTTAAAGAGGGAGAGGAGATTAGCTTTAAACCAGGTCAATACATTCAGTTAAAGGCTCCTATATATGAAGGAAATGATGAAGAGGTATATAGGGCTTATTCAATAGCTTCTCCCCCTTCTGAAAAAAGTTATATAGACCTCATTATAGGATATGTACCCGGTGGTATAGCTACTACTTATGTTCATAAACACCTTAAAGTAGGAGATACGGTTGATATTAATGGCCCTTATGGCGATTTCTGTTATCAAGATAAGTATGATAACGAAATGATTCTAGTGGCAGTTGGTACCGGTATGGCTCCAATTCTATCTATCCTCTATCATATGAAAGATCAGGATATAAAGCGGAAGGCAAGATTCTATTTTGGAGCAAGAACTCCAGAGGATTTATTTCTGTTAGATGAATTGAAGGAATTTGAGAAAGCTTTATACGATTTTGAGTTTATTCCTACACTATCTAGGGCATTAGATGAACATAACTGGACAGGAGCAAGAGGAAGGGTAAATGTATTATTAGATGAACATATAAAAAATCCAGATGATAAAGAAGCCTATTTATGTGGTAGCCCTGCCATGATAGATACGGTGGTAGAAGTGTTAAAAGAAAAGGGTATCCTGGAGGAGCATATATATTATGACAAGTTTTAGCTAGTATTTGAATTAAATGGGACATTAATTAATGTCCCATTTAATAATTGTTTAAAAAGTATAGGTAAATATATACTATATATGATAGAATCGTATTTATAATGAATAAGATAAGAGGTGTGTTTATGATTCAGATTGGTGAAATACAGAAATTGGAGGTAAAAAGGAAAACTTCAGTAGGAGTATATTTAAATACCAAAGATAGTAAAAAAGGGGATAAAGATGTACTATTACCTAAAAAGGAAGTACCAAAAGCTGCTAATATAGGTTATGAAATAGAAGTATTTATCTATAGGGATTCCAAGGAAAGATTGATTGCAACAACTAGAAAGCCTAAGGTTACTTTGGGGGAAATAGGTTTATTGAAAGTAGTAGATATTACAAAAATAGGTGCATTTTTAGATTGGGGGCTAGAAAAGGATCTCTTTCTTCCCTTTAAAGAACAAACCATGAAATTAGAAAAAGGCAGAAAATATTTAATAGGCCTATATATGGATAAAAGCAACAGATTATGTGGCACTATGAAGGTTAAGGATTTTTTGAGAAATGATTCGCCTTATAAAGAAAATGATTGGGTAAAGGGAACTATCTATAGTATAAATGAGGAAATTGGTGCCTTTGTAGCTGTAGACAATAAATATGAAGGGCTTATACCTATAAATGAATTAATTGGAGTCTATGTACCAGGAGAAGAAGTAGATTTACGGGTAATAAATGTAAAAGAAGATGGTAAACTAGACCTTAGTTTAAGGGATAAAGCTTATATGGAAATAGATAAGGATGCAGAACTAATATTAAATAAGGCTCAAGAAAAGGGTGGTATACTTTTATTAAACGATTATAGTTCACCAAAAGAAATAAGGAAGGAATTAAATATTAGTAAATCTGCATTTAAGAAAGCTCTGGGAAGACTATTAAAAGAAGGAAAGATTGAATTTATTGAGAATGGTATAAAAATATTATAGGCAAAATATAATTTATGAAAAAACAAGAAACTATCTCCATTTATTGAATATATTAGTTATAACTATGTTTTTAAGGAGTGGTAAGATGAAGCATGTTTCTATGGCGGATTATGGAGATGGTTCAAGTTTAGAGGAAAGGGTAAATGAATGGATTCTAACAAACGAAGAAAAGCTGTTGGAGGTAATAGATATAGAATATATCCAACAAGGAGATATGTATTTAGCTACAATCACGTATTTAGAGAGAGGGTAATCTGTATAAGGTAGTTAACACAAGATAAGGTATTATGCATACCAATATTAATACATTATATGTCTATAAGTATAAATATTGGATAAAAATATGAACATATGCTATAATATTAAAAAACTGTTGAGGTGATAAGATGGAAAAAACTTTTGTAATGATAAAAACCGATGGGGTTGAAAGGGGACTTATAGGGGAAATAATAGGAAGAATAGAGAAAAAAGGGTTTAAGATTACAAAGGCAAAACTATTTCAACCTAGTAGAGAATTAGTGGAAAATCATTACATAGAACATAAAGAAAAACCTTTCTTTCAAGAACTAGTAGAATATATTATTAAAGGGCCAGTTATGGCTATGGAGGTTGAAGGAGAGACTGTTGTAGAAACAATGAGGATTATGATAGGGGATAAGGATCCTAAAAAGGCTCAACCAGGTACCATTAGAGGAGACTTCGCCTATTCACTTACTCAAAACATTATCCATGGTTCAGATTCCATTGAAAGCGCAGAAAGGGAATTAAAACTATGGTTTAGTTAAAGAAATAAGGGGAGCTTTAAAGATAATCCCCTTTTTTTATTTGGAATAATTATATTTCGAGTATCTAAGAACTTTTTTACTATGGATTGATGATATAATATATGTTGAATGCATAGTTAAATAGATGAGGTGAGAGCTTATGGAGAGATTAGATCCAAAAGAACTAATATTGAAAGGAAATATGTATAGGGCAATTACCGTAGTATCGTTACCTATTATGATAAACAATTTTATTCAAACCCTATATAATTTAGCAGATGCAATTTGGGTGAGTAAACTAGGTTCGGTCCAATTTGCTGCTACCTCTTTTGTTTGGCCTATACTATTCTTATTTATATCCTTAGGAATTGGGGTTTCTATTGCTGGCACCTCTATATTATCCCAATTAATGGGAGCTTCAGAACATGATGAAGCCAACGCTTATGCTAGTCAAATAATGGTGATATCAACTATATTCTCCATTTGTTTTGCTCTATTAGGGTATATATTAAGTCCATATATTATTAAGTTAATGGGAGGTACTGGGGATTTAGCAATATATAGTATTATATATTTAAAGATAAGTTTTTTGGGATTTCCTTTTGTATTTTTATTTTTTAATTTCAATTCTATTATGACAGCCCAGGGGAATACATTAGCTCCAACAATTCTCAGTGCCATTAGCGCTATTATCAATGTAGTATTAGATCCAATCTTTATATTTACATTAGATATGGGTGTGGCAGGCGCTGCAATAGCCACAGTAGTATCTCAAGCCTTATTAGTATTTGCTGGAATATATTTATTAAAAAAACATTCTCCTATGATCCAACCAAGTTTTAAAGATTTCAAGTTCAATAAAGATAAATTAAAAAAGATTGTTGAAGTAGGCTTTCCTGCTAGCATCGGTCAATCGGGAGCTGCGTTAGGTTTTGTAGTTTTAAACAGTTTCATAGCCTCCTATGGTACAGCTACATTAGCGGCCTTTGCTATGGTTAATCGGATTACTTCATTAATAATGCAGCCACCTATGGGGATAGGTGCAGGTTTAACTTCTATAGTTGGCCAGAATATAGGAGCAAGCCAATTTGATAGGGTACATGAAGCTTTTAAGAAATCTGTAATAGTAACATTATCTATATCTTTTGTTGGAGTAATACTCATGTTGTGGAGAGATAGGGAAACAATAGATCTTTTTATGCGTTCTAAGGACGATATGGAAGTAATAGAACAGGGAGTTACATATTTAAGATATATATCTATAACTATGCCTTTAATGGGGTTGTTTAGTATATTTCAAGGGTTATTTCAAGGTTCAGGCCATACTAAATATTCCATGACTATGGCCATTGGACGGCTTTGGGGTATTAGAATTCCTATGATTTTATTATTTAAGCACTTTACCAATTTGGGCCCTACAGGCATATGGATTTCCATGAGTTCTAGCAATTTTTTAATATGCGTATATGGCTATATAATATATAAAATGGATAAATGGCAAAACAGAGTGATCAATGTAGAACAGTAAAAATACCCATGAATTTTTTTTCATGGGTATTTTTGGTTTTAGAAAAAAGTGAAAAATAAACCTTTACAAGGTGTATAATAGTAGAAGAAATAACAATATAAACTTACAAGGAGTGATAGTATGATTAAAAGAATTAAAACAAACTTAGATGTAGTAGAGGCAATGCTATACTATTGGCAAGCTACTAGTGAAAAGGAGAAGGTAGGAGAACCCTATATATTAAGCATAGCTAATTTTCCAGAAATGGAGTATATTTATGGTCAAGAATTTGATAAAGAATCGGTAAGAAAAGTTCTTAGTGCCATTTCTAATAGGGAAATGCTTAATAGTGAGAGTAAGAAGGAAAGAAAATTTTGGAATAACAATATGTGGATGTTGGAAGATTTAGAGTTTACCAATATGATGGTACAACCAGTGAAAATGCTAAATTTAAGTGGATTAGTGGATAAAACAAATAGCATAAACCCTGATTTTGCATATGAAGAAATAGAGGTAGTATTTGTTCCGGGCCATTTAGATGATTATATAATAGATGGAAACAAACTCATAATTAATTTCTTTAGAATAATGCCAGATTTATATCAAGAAGGCAAGGTAAATATAGGAGATAAAGACTTTAATGAATATATTGAAGAAAAATTAGTAGAAATGGTTGATAGAAGATAGTATTAAAACCCTAATCTACTGGGCAAATAAAAGGCATCTACTATTTCCTAGGTAGTTGCCTTTTCATGTTAATGTTTTATTTATTATAAAAAAAGGTTTTTATCGAAGCATTATAAGGAAGCCGTTTTTAAAACTTATTTAGGTCAAGTTCTTTTTAATTAATATTTTATAAATGAGAACTATAAATGAGAACTTTCTTATTCGCAATAAAAAGAGTATTATATAAACAGTAATATTAAGGAAAAGGAGGGGAAAGGAATGAATTTTACTTTAAGAATAAAAAATATATTTAAAAGTATTAAAAATAGCTTTAAAAGATTCCCTATAACCATTGGTGTATCCACTACTTTAGTTATTATGTTGATTATCCTATCAGAAAAAGGTCTCCAGTTAGCTCAAAATTCAAGGGAAACCTTCCAACGAATCAATATGGTCATTGCCCTAGGGATACCTTTGTCTCTGTGTATTAAATTAATATATCAGAAAAGGAAAGTTTTTAATAGATCACATGAAATATTAGGTTATATATTAGGAGCAACTATTCTAATAATATACTATCTTTTGTTATTGAAAGACTTTGGTATGATAAGCATGATAAGGTATATTGGAGTTTCACTATTTTTATATTTAGCTTTTGCCTATATACCTTGGATTAGGAAAAAAGGTGGGTATGAATTCTATATAATAAAATTGTTCTCTAGTTTTTTTGTCACAGCCATATATTCATTTGTCCTATACTTAGGGACCTCGGCAATATATTTCACCATTAATCAATTATTTAATGCTAATATACCTGGGAAATACTTTTATTATACCTTCTTAATTATTGCAGGAATATTTGCACCTTCTCTATTTTTAGCAAGAATTCCTGAAATAGATGAGGATTGTAATAAATATGAATATCCGAAACCTTTAAAGGTGTTATTGTTATATATTGTAATTCCATTAATTACAGTATATTCAGCTATTTTATATGCTTACTTTTTGAAGATAATAGTAACCCAAAGTTGGCCTCAAGGTCTAGTGTCCCATTTAGTATTATGGTATTCAGTTTTAAGTGTTGCAGTAATATTTTTTATAACACCTATCTTAGATAAAAATAGGTGGGCCTATAGATTTAAATTTTGGTTTTCTAAGTTGATCCTTCCTATCCTAATCATGATGTTTATTTCCATAGGGATTAGGATTAAGGCCTATGGGGTTACGGAAAATAGATATTTTGTCATAATTCTTGGTCTGTGGGTATTAGGTATAATGCTCTATTTTGCTTTCTCGAAGAAATTAAATAATATTATTATTCCCATATCCTTGTCCATTATAGCATTAATTTCAGTCTTTGGACCATTGAGCAGCTTTTCAATATCTAAACTAAGTCAAAATAATAGATTGGAATCAATTTTGGCTAAAAACTATATGCTAGAGGATGAAAAAATATCGAAAGCACCGAAAGATATATCCACTGAAGATAAAGAAGAAATTAGTGAAATACTTAGATATTTTGAAAACAATCATTCTCTAGAAAATATTAAATATTTACCAAAGGATTTTGAAATAGAAGATATGAATATGGTATTTGGGTTTCCCTATATGGAGAAAAACCTATATGAATACAATTTTTTCTATTATTATTCTGAGAGGAGAGGTGGGGCCATTGAAGTGAAAGAATACGATTATTTTCTAGAGTCTTATGGTATAGCAGGTAGGTCTGAAATCCAGGATAATATCATAGCCTCATATAACGAAAGAAATTATAACTTTAGAATAGAAGAAAAGGATAACTTAATATATGAGACCAATTTAAGAAAGTATGCATTAGATATATTAGAAAAAAATAAGGATGCAGGTATGAAAGGTAACAACAAAATAGATGCTGATAAAATGACCTTCATAGATGAAAACGACAAAGTAAAGATTAAATTTTTCATAAATAGTATGGATGGAGAAAGACGTAGTTCTATTGAGGACACTGTGCTAAGAAATGTTGATTACTATGTTTTAATTAAAATTAAATAGTTTTCTTCTAATGAAAAAGGGGTAAATTAAATATAATAAAAGAATATAGGAAAAAGGGGGATAATATGTTAAAAGAAGAATTAAAGATAATACAACAAGCTATTTTAAATGAGATAGAAGCCTACGAATTTTATAGAATGGCTGCTAATCAAGCAGGTACCGGGGATAGTAAGGAAGCTTTTATGGAATTGGCCAATGAAGAATTAAAGCATGTAGGTTATTTAGAAGCATTATTCGATAAGATTAAAAGAAGCGATGAAGATAATATAAAATTGGCCTTTGAACCTATGCCACCTTCCCCAGATATTTATAATTGGGAAAAGGTGGACAAGGAATATACAAGTTTAGCTATGTCAGTCTTTAGCATTGGTATGCAGATGGAAAAGGCATCTATTGATTTTTATGAAGATGCAAAGGCTAAGACTGAAATTCAAGCAGCAAAGGAATTGTACGATTTGCTAATAAAATGGGAGCAAGTCCATCTAGACCAATTTACTGAACAGTATAATATGTATAAAGAAGATTGGTGGGCAGAACAGGGATATGCGCCGTTTTAAAATGCTACATAGAGGGTTGCTCAGCAACCTTCTTCTTCTTTTAAAATATTGTTATAGATTATATAATAGAATGAGAAGAATAATGGGAGTGATATATTGAAAACTTTAAAAGAATTTAGCCTTATATTGATTATACTTTTTACAGGTCAAGTTTTACAGCAGAAATACAATATACCAGTACCAGGAACTATATTGGGGATGATAATTCTATTATTATTGCTAATTACTAAGGTTTTAAAGATAGAAAGGATTGAAAAAATATCAAACATATTGCTAGAACATTTAACATTATTTTTTGTGCCCTCAGTTGTAGGTATAATGAATTTATTTGATAAAGTAAAAGATATTTGGGTGTATTTATTAATCATATTACTTATTTCTACTATCGTAGTAATATTAGTCACCGGATTAACTGTTCAAGTTTTAGATAAATATTTGGCAAATAAGCGTAGGAAAGGAGCATAGAATATGACTATGTATTTAGATACTCCATTATTTGGTATGACCCTATCAATAGTTGCATTTATTATTGGAATATTCATAAATAAGAAAAGTAAAATAGCAGTTTTCAATCCTTTGTTATTATCTGCAATAATTATAATAGGCTTCTTGTTATATTTTGATATAGATTACGAAACCTATAATAAGGGAGGAAGCATTATCAGTTTTTTTATTGCACCAGCTACGGTAGTTTTAGCAGTACCATTATATAAAAATATTAAAATTGCTTAGAGAAAGATGGTTTTCCATACTAATTGGAATAACTGTAGGGAATTTAGCAGGACTTTTTNAAGCTTTATCTTTATCGATTGTTGACAAATAGGCTCAGTAATATCGACAAGGTTATCGAATACAGCTTGTAAGT
This sequence comes from [Clostridium] ultunense DSM 10521, assembly GCF_000511955.1. Classification (GTDB taxonomy): domain Bacteria; phylum Bacillota; class Clostridia; order Tissierellales; family Tepidimicrobiaceae; genus Schnuerera; species Schnuerera ultunensis. Next base: position 353,843 of record NZ_AZSU01000001.1, read on the forward strand.
CTAATAAAAAATCTTAGTTTGAAACGGGTAAATTTAGAACCATCAGGAACTTTTTCAAACCCACAAAATTCTCTTAATTCACTTGAATACTTAAGAAAAGTAATTAAGAGGGTATCAGTAGGGATAGAAAAAATCCTTTGAATAATTAAAGCCCATAGCATTGAATGAAGCTTGTATTCACGAGGTCTTCCAGTAGAAGCATAAAAGTGATGGTAAAAAGAAATAGGAATAAACTCATCAAGATTAATGTTATTTTCAAGTAATGAAAGAAACTTAGGTTTATCAGATTCAAAAAAAGTTTTGCAATCTGAATAAATGTCTGCCAAAGAAAGCTGTTTATGTGGTATCATATCTATATAACTCCTTTCGGGTTTTGGTAGATTTGTTGCTTGACACTTCAATTTTACCATAAATCGGTGAGGAGTTATATTATTTTATGAAAAAAATATCCCGTATTTATGCGGGTTATGGCGTTTCGCAAACGCCTACTAAGGTTTTAAAGATAGAAAGGATTGAAAAAATATCAAACATATTGCTAGAACATTTAACATTATTTTTTGTGCCCTCAGTTGTAGGTATAATGAATTTATTTGATAAAGTAAAAGATATTTGGGTGTATTTATTAATCATATTACTTATTTCTACTATCGTAGTAATATTAGTCACCGGATTAACTGTTCAAGTTTTAGATAAATATTTGGCAAATAAGCGTAGGAAAGGAGCATAGAATATGACTATGTATTTAGATACTCCATTATTTGGTATGACCCTATCAATAGTTGCATTTATTATTGGAATATTCATAAATAAGAAAAGTAAAATAGCAGTTTTCAATCCTTTGTTATTATCTGCAATAATTATAATAGGCTTCTTGTTATATTTTGATATAGATTACGAAACCTATAATAAGGGAGGAAGCATTATCAGTTTTTTTATTGCACCAGCTACGGTAGTTTTAGCAGTACCATTATATAAAAATATTAAATTGCTTAGAGAAAGATGGTTTTCCATACTAATTGGAATAACTGTAGGGAATTTAGCAGGACTTTTTACCATTTTTATATTGAGTAAATTTTTAGAAATAGACCATACGATTATGATTTCCATGCTACCAAAATCTACTACCTCTGCTATTTCCATGGAAATAGCAGAGCAAATAGGAGGAATACCAGCCTTAGCCGTAGCCTTTACCTCAGTGGCTGGAATAGGAGGAAATTTTATTGGAGAATATATTTTAAGATTGTTTAAAATAAATGATAAAGTATCAAAAGGAGTAGCTTTAGGAACTGCTTCCCATGCCCTGGGAACTGCAAAGGCTATAGAAATAGGAGATACGGAAGGAGCCTTAGCTTCTCTATCAATAGGTGTTGCTGGAGTTATTAGCGTATTTTTAATTCCTTGGTTTATGAACCTATTATCAATATAAATTCAAAGGAGAAAATAAATATGAAAAAGGAAATTATAGAATGGATAAAATCTATAGGCATAGCTTTAATATTAGGATTTATTATTACTTCCTTTATAGGAGGCACAAAAGTTCATGGCAGTTCTATGAACCCTACTTTGAATCAAGGTGATATATTAGTAATGTTTAATAGTAAGAAGATTAGCAATGGTGATATTGTAATAATCAATACGGATTTAGAAATTACACCCCAAGATTTAGAAGGGTTAAATCCTATAAGTAAATGGAAAGTAGGAAATACTAAAAAGCTAGTAAAGAGAGTAATAGCTACAGAAGGGGATAATTTAGTAATTGAAAAGGGTAAAGTTTTTTTAAATGGCTATGAACTAAAGGAAGATTATATTAAGGGAAATGAAACCTTTGGCGATTTGCGAATAGAGAAGATTCCAGAAGATAAAATATTTGTTATGGGAGACAATAGGGGAAATAGCTTTGACAGTAGGAGTAAAGAGCTTGGATTAGTGGATGTGGATGATGTGAGGGGGAAGGCTATTATTCGTATTTATCCTTTTTTAAAGTTTGGTATAGCCAAGTAATTATTAAGAATAAAGGAGTTGAGTAAATGAAAGAAATTATATTAGCAGGAGGATGCTTCTGGGGAGTAGAAGAATATATGTCAAGGGTTGAAGGAGTCACGGAAACAAAAGTGGGTTATGCTAATGGCACTACAGAAAATCCTACCTATGAAGAAGTATGTACCAATACTACTGGCCACGCAGAGGCTTGCTATATTAGGTATGATGAAAAGGTAATATCCTTAGAGGATTTACTCAATAGGTTTTGGAGAATAATCGACCCAACATTATTAAATAGGCAAGGACCAGATATAGGTAGTCAATATAGAACAGGAATATATTATATAGATGAGTCGGATTTACCAACTATAATGAAAACTTATGAAGAACAAAAAAATAAATATGGTAAACCCATAGTTACAGAAATAGAATCATTAAAGGTGTTTTATAAAGCAGAAGAGTACCACCAAAAGTATCTAAAAAAGAATCCAAATGGATATTGTCATATTGATCTAAACGCTTAGCTATATTACAATTGCATTACAAATAAGTTCCTTTCCTGGTGCCTGGCACCAGGAAAGGAACTTATTATTAATTGAATAGCTTTCTTAGTATATCAATATCCAATTTATTATAATTCTCTACAACTAAATCTGCCTTTGATAGATCTTGGTTACCAGAATTTTTATTTTGAAAGCCAATACATTTCATTCCAGCGGCTTTTGCTGCTCTTACGCCATTATAAGCATCTTCTATGACTAGACAGGCTGTTGGTTCTATTTTCATCTTTTCAGCTACAGTTAAAAATATTTCTGGATCTGGTTTTCCTTTACTCACCTCTTCACCGCTTATAAATAATTCCATATATCTATCCAAATCAAATTTTTTTATAATAGCATTTACCGCTTTTTTATTATTTGAAGAGGCTAAAGCCATAGGATACCCTTCATTATATAGGGTTAACATGAATTCTTGAAAATTTTCAACTAATTCGATTCTATAAATATTTTCAATAAACCTTTCCTTCTTCATCTCAATCATTTCTTCTACAGAAGGTTTTAGATTAAACTTTTCTTTAAAAGTACTCCACATATGATAGTCTGTAGTACCTACAAAAGATTTATGCTCTTCTTTGGTGATTTTACCCCCAAGTTCCTCCAACAAACTCCTTTCCAATTCAAAATGTAATGGCTCGCTATCAACAATTACTCCATCCATATCAAAAATTATAGCTTTCAAAATATCTCCCCTTTAATTGATTTATAGTTATATTTTTAATATAATAAATGATGTTGTTTTAAATATTACTCCATATAAATATATACTAAAACCAATATCAAGTCAAAAGATGTAGTACGAAAGTAATAAAATTATTTTTATGCTTCTAACTATTGACACTATATATTGAGGTTTGATAATATAGAAGGGCAACATATTGTAAATCATCTAGCAAATAGGGGGTAAAGAACTTGATTACTAAAATTAAAAAAAGAGATGGTAGAGAAGTGCCTTTTAATATAGAAAAGATTGCTAATGCAATTTTTAAAGCAGCTCAAGCTGCTGGTGGACATGATTACGACACTTCTTTAAAATTAGCTGAAGACGTGACATTTCTTTTGAATGAAAAATTTAAAGATAATACTCCTGAAGTAGAAGATATTCAGGATATGGTAGAAAAAGTCCTTATTGAAAATGGTCATGCGAAAACTGCCAAGGAATACATATTATATAGAGCTGAAAGAACTAGGATTAGAGAAATGGATACTAGGCTTATGAAGGTTTATGAGGATTTAACCTTCAAGGATGCTCAAGATGTAGATATTAAGAGAGAGAATGCCAATATTGATGGTAATACTGCCATGGGGACAATGCTCAAATACGGTTCTGAAGGAGCTAAACAATTTTACGATCTATTTGTTTTAAATCCTGCCCACTCTAAAGCCCATAAAAATGGGGATATACATATTCATGATTTGGATTTTTTAACATTAACGACTACTTGCTGCCAAATAGATATTGTAGAATTATTTAAAGATGGCTTTAGTACAGGTCACGGTTATTTAAGAGAACCTCAGGATATCCAAAGCTATTCTGCCCTTGCTTGTATTGCTATCCAATCTAACCAAAATGACCAGCATGGTGGCCAAAGTATTCCAAATTTTGACTATGGAATGGCTTTAGGAGTAAAGAAAACCTATATAAAATCCTATAGGCAGAATTTAGTTAAGAGTGTTGAATTATTGATAGATGATGTAGATCTAAGTGATAATCTGAACAATATATTTAAAGTTTTAGAAAAAGAATATGACCTTGTGCCTACTTTAACCGATAACCACAGGTATAATAATAAAGAAGCAGAATATCTAAATGAGTTGTTAAACGATGAAAAGTTAGTAGCCAAAATACAAAAATTTGCAGCAAAAAATGCCTATAAGGATACAGATACTAGGACTTATCAGGCAATGGAGGCATTAGTTCATAATCTAAATACCATGCATTCTAGAGCAGGAGCTCAGATACCTTTTAGTTCCATTAACTATGGTACGGATACTTCAGTGGAGGGTAGGATGGCTATGAAGAATTTGCTTCTGGCTACAGAAGCAGGGCTAGGAAATGGTGAGACACCCATATTTCCTATACAGATATTTAAAATTAAAGAGGGTATTAACTATAATGAAGGAGATCCGAATTACGATTTGTTTAAATTAGCTTGTAGAGTAAGTGCTAAAAGGTTATTTCCAAACTTTTCTTTTATTGATGCTCCCTACAATCTTAAATATTATAAAGAGGGCCAGCCAGAAACGGAAATTGCATATATGGGCTGCAGAACAAGGGTTATAGGAAATGTTTATGATCCCTCTAGAGAGATAGTCAATGGAAGAGGTAACTTGAGTTTTACAACTATTAATCTACCTAGATTAGGTATTAAAAATAAAGGTAATATGGATGGTTTCTATAAGGAATTAGATAAGACCATGAACCTAATAATAGAGCAGTTAATAGAGAGATTTGAAATACAAGCTAGTAAAAAGGTTCATAATTTTCCTTTTTTAATGGGACAAGGGATTTGGATTGATTCGGATAAACTCCATAAGGATGACTATATAAGAGAAGTATTAAAACATGGTACCCTATCAATAGGTTTTATAGGATTAGCCGAATGTTTAAAGGCTTTGACGGGTTATCATCATGGAGAAAGCAAAGAGTCCCAAAAAATCGGATTAGAAATAATACAATATATGAGAAAACGGATGGATGATGTAAGCAACCAATATAATATGAACTTTACCCTTTTAGCTACTCCAGCTGAAGGTACTGCTGGTAGGTTTGTTAAAATGGATAGGGAAACATTTGGGACTATTAAAGGGGTTACTGATAGGGAGTATTATACCAATAGTTTTCATGTACCAGTATATTATGAAATTACAGCCTATGAAAAGATAAGTATAGAAGCTCCTTACCACGAACTAACCAATGCAGGCCATATTACATATATAGAATTAGATGGAGATCCTGCACAGAATTTGGAAGCTTTTGAGAAGGTAGTTAGATTTATGAAAGAATCTGGAATTGGCTATGGTTCAATAAATCATCCAGTAGATAGGGATCCAATCTGCGGATATACTGGAATAATAAATGATATATGCCCAAAATGTGGTAGAGCTGAAGGAGATATAAAATTTGAGAGGATTAGACGAATTACTGGATATTTAGTAGGTACCTTAGATAGATTTAACGATGCAAAACGAGCCGAAGAAAGAGATAGAGTGAAACATTTATCCTGTTCTAAATAAGAGGTGTTTATATGGAAGAAAAAATAAAGATTGCAGGGATTATAAAGGAGTCTATAGTCGATGGGCCAGGTATAAGATTAGTCATATTTACCCAAGGATGTGTCCACAATTGCATAGGTTGCCATAATCCTGAAACCCATTCCTTTAGCAATGGTTATTATATGGATATAGATAAAATAGTAAAAATGGTTAAAAGAGACCCTTTATTGGATGGGATAACTTTAAGCGGAGGTGAACCTTTCCATCAAGGAAAGGTTTGTGCTATTCTAGCTAATGAAATTAAAAAAATGGGTTTAAATATAGTAACTTATACTGGATATACTTTTGAAGATTTAATGAAAGAGATAGATATAAATAGTAGTTGGAAGGAATTATTATACGAGACGGATATTTTGATAGATGGTAGATTTGATATAGAAAAAAAGAGTTTGTTATTGAAATTTAGAGGTTCAGAAAACCAAAGAATAATCGATGTGAAAAGTTCTTTAGAAAAAAATAGAGTAATTATTGCAGATATATAAAATGAGAGGCAGCTAGATTAAACTAGCGCCTCTTAACTTTATCCTTTAATTTAATCTAATTTCATCAATTTTTGCCGCTAGTATAAAATCATTTTCATGAAGGCCACCAATTTTATGAGTCCAAAGTCGGATGACTACTTTTCCCCAAGAAAGATAGATATCAGGGTGATGACCTTCATCTTCGGCAATATTCCCTACTTTATTAGTAAAATCTAGAGCTTCTTTAAAATTTTTGAATTTGTAGGTTTTTTCTATTTTTTTATTATCTATTACCTTCCAACCATCTTTTAAGGATTTATGGTATTCTTTGATTTCATCTGGTTCTAAAGTTGGGGCTCCAATACTACAGGGTATACATTTTTTAGCAGTTAAATTTTCCATCTTTTCACCAGCCTTCCTTATAAGGTACTATATTTAAACTATACCCATAAGGGCATAGAATTATCAATAATATGAAATTAGACTTTAATACTTGAGGGTTTTCTGTTAATTTTTTCTTTATATGCTATAATTATAATAAAAATTATTAAGAGGTGGATGGAAATGACGGTAGAGAGTGTAAAAAAATATATAGAGGAAGCAGACTTGGATTTAGAAATCATTGAGGTGGATACTAGTACAGCAACAGTAGAGTTGGCTGCGGAGGCATTAGGTGTTCAGCCTGCCCAAATAGCAAAAACTATGGCTTTAAGGCTTAAGGATAGGGATATATTAATTGTTGCAAAAGGGGATGTGAAAATAGACAATAAAAAGTTTAGAAAGTATTTTAAGGAAAAAGCCAGATTTATTAGGGCAGAAGAATTGGAAGAAGCAACAGGACATCCTGTAGGAGGTGTATGTCCATTTGGTCTTAGTAAACCACTAGGTATATATTTAGATATATCTTTAAAAGAATTCGATTACGTTTATCCTGCTGCTGGAGGGGCTAATACTTGTGTAAAAATAGGAGTAGGTTATTTAGAGGAAATAACAAAAGGAACTTGGGTAGATGTTTGTAAAGGTTAGGAAATGGAGAGGGCTTTAATGATGTTAAATCTTCCGAGATGGGGGCTCTCTCCATATTTAAATTTAGCTAAGCCACATTCTCCAATTTTTCTCTATATATTTTTATCAATTGGTTTTCAGTAACATCTATACTTTTTTTATCTAATATTATCTTGCCTTTATCTAACATTATTATTCTATCGGAATGCTCTATGGCATCCTTCATATTATGTGATATCATCATAGTAGTGATAGAATATTTTTCTATTAGTTCCTTTGTTTTTTGCATTACTACATTAGAGGTTTTTGGATCTAATGCAGCCGTATGTTCATCAAGTAATAATAAATCAGGATGTTTCATTGCGGCCATTATTAAGGATAGAGATTGCCTTTGACCACCAGATAGAAACTTTACTTTAGTGTGGAGTTTGTTTTCTAAACCTAGATCCAAATCCTTTAAAATTTCCCGGTATTTATCTATATTATCTCTCTTTATTAGTCTTCTTAAAGTAAACTTCTCTCCCTTTTTATCAGCTAATGCCATATTTTCTAATATTGTCAAGGAAGGGGCTACTCCAATAGATGGGTTTTGGTAAACTCGACCTATATATATTGCCCTTTCATCTTCTTTAAAATTAGTAATATCCCTTCCATTCAATATTATTTGGCCCTTATCTGCTTTTATACTTCCACCTATTAAATTGAGAAGGGTACTTTTACCACAGCCATTAGGGCCAATGATTGCAGTACATTTATTTTTTTCTATTTCTAAATTAAAACCGTTGAATATTTTCAATTCATTATCTGTATCTTTATTGAAGCTCTTTGATAGTTTTTTTATTCTTAGCATATTTCTCCCCACCCTTAATCTTTTTAAAATCTATTAAATCAGCAAAAAAATTGTTATAGGATAAAAATACTATTACTATAATTGCAGATACTGCCTTTAGGTCAGAAGGTTCTAATCCTAAATCTATGGCTATACCGCCGATTAGTTTATAGATAATTGCTCCTAAAATGGCTCTTGTTGTGTTTTTAATTCTATTTGACCTCTTACCTATAGTATCTCCAATTATAATAGAGGCAAGAGCTACCACTATAATAGAGCTGCCCATGGTTATATCTACAAAACCTTGTATTTGTGCCATTAAAGCGCCACTTAAGGCTACTAAACCATTAGCTAGCATTAGACCAAGAACCTTGTACCTATTACTATTTTTACCTAAAGACCTTACTAAGGATTCGTTATCGCCAGTAGCAATTAATAAATAACCTATTTCAGTTTTAAAGAATTCATCTAAAGCTATTTTAATTATTAATACCAATACTATTAGTATGACAACGGTTGTTCCTAAATCATAAACTGAACTATAACTAAATAATGGAACATTGGCTTTCCCATTGGTTTTGAGATTTACAGAATATAATATAGTCATAGTTAAAATTCCTGACAATAAGGGTTTTATTCTTAATTTTGTAAAAAGAATTGCTGTTGACAATCCGGCCAAGGTGCCAAAAAAGAAGGCCAATAGGGTACTAATTATTGGATTGATTCCAATAGAGATAAATTTGGCAAATATGAAAGCGCCAAAGGGAAAAGTACCTTCAACTGAAAGATCTGCTATATCCAATATCTTATAAGTTATAAGTACCCCCATAGCTAGAATTCCAAATATAAGTCCTTGTTCCAGTGAAGTCATAATCAATGAATTCATCGGTAAAACCTCCATTTTCTATATACTACTAAATTTAAACTTAATCACCAACTTTTATACTATCCTTAAACAAGGGTAAATTTTCATCTAAACCTAATGCTTTCAAAGTTTTTTCATTTACTGTTGTAATAGTTTTTTCAGCTAATCCAACGGGTATAGAGGATATTTCTTTTTTATCTACTAACACTTCCTTTGCCATTTGGGCTGTTTGTTTTCCTAATTCATAATAGCTAAGACCATTTGTAATCAATAGCCCACCCCTTACTTGAGTTTCTTCAGCAGATACTGTTATTATTTTATTTTCTAAGGCTTTCTCCTTTACTAATTCTACGGAAGAAGCAACCATATTATCTGTAATCATATATAAAGCATCAACCCTTTTAATTATAGAATCTAATGCTTGGGGTAGTTCATTTACATTACTGACTCCAACTGTAACTACTTCTAAACCTAGTTTAGGTGCTATATCTTTTACTTCTTCTACTTGGACTTCTGAGTTGGCTTCGCTGGTATTGTACAATATACCTATAGTATTTATATTTGGGTCAATTTGTTTGAACATTTCTAACTGGGATTCAGTTGGCGCCTTGTCAGAGGTTCCAGTCACATTGCCTCCAACATTTTCCCAACTTTCTACTATTTCAGCCTTTTCCGGATCCGTTACAGCGCTAAATAGTATGGGTATATCTGAGGTAGCTTGTTTAGCAGCTTGGGCAGCTGGCGTTGCAATGGCGAATATTAAATCTACTTGGTCTTTTACGAATTTCTGTGCAATACTAGTTGCAGTTGGTATATCACCCTGGGCATTTTGATAATATATTTCAGCTTCTACTCCTAGCTCCTTTAACTTATCTTCAAATCCCTTCCTGGTATCGTCTAAGGCTGGATGTTCCGCTAATTGGCTGATGCCAATTTTAAATACTTCTTTCTGTGGATTACTAATGGATTCTTTATCTCCAGAGTTACATCCGGATAAGATGGTTATACATGTTAATGCAAATGCTAGTAAAATCCAAATTTTTCTTTTATTCATTTAAATCCTCCTCAATAATATTTTTTAAAAAAATGAGTTAGGTTTGAATTTTGGGGTAAAAAAAATCTTTCGTTCCTACAAATATAGCTTTTAACTATACTTATAGGGACGAAAGATTATTATCCGCGGTACCACCCTTATTATGACAAAAGTCATCGCTCATTCAGACCTAACAGTCCTATCCCCTGTAACGATGGGCTTTCGGATTCGTCTACTCGATTAGACTTTTAACGAATCAGCTCAGGAGTGAATATTACATATCCCCTTAATGTTGGTTTTCACCTAATCCAACTCTCTGTAATTAAGTTAGGATATCTTTTTCTCCATCAATGCTTTTTTATATTAGATATTATAATAATACTTTAAAGGGTTAATGTCAATACTTTATTTTGAAATTTTTTTATAAATTTTATAAAATTAAAGTAATAATCCTATTTACTGGCATTGAATATGGATTAGTTTGAAGGATTTTTAAAAAGAAAGTAGAATAATTAATATGATATACTGTATTTAGGGATAATTAATAGCATAAATATGGGGGTGTTGTAGATGAAGGCATTATTAATCATCGATATGTTAAAGGATTTCATAGATGAGGATGGAGCACTGACTACAGGAACATCAGGAAAGGGAATAATTGAATTTATTAAAACCAAAACAGATGAATTTAGAAAAAATGGCTATCCGATTGTCTATATATGTGATAACCATGAAAAAGATGATAAAGAATTTGAAATGTTTTTACCTCATTGTATAGCCAATACAGAGGGTAGCCAAATAATTGAGGATTTAACTGTAAAAGATGAAGACAAAATTATAATAAAAAGACGATATAGTTCATTTTTTGGTACTGATTTAGATCTATATTTAAGAGAAAAAGGAGTAGATGAAATCTATTTAGTTGGAGTATGTACTAATATATGTGTCCTTTATACAGCTGCAGATGCTAGGAATTTAGAATATAAAGTAAATATCTACAAAGAAGGAGTAGCTTCTTTTGATGAAGAGGCTCATAACTTTGCATTAAAGGAAATGAAAGATACCTTAGGTTGCAAAGTGATAAAATAAGAATGAATAAAAATGGAGTTGATTCAATGAAGGATAATATAAAAAAACTGGCCCATATTATTAAGAATTCAAATAATATGGTAGTAATGACCGGAGCGGGAATGGATACGGAAAGTAATATACCCGATTTTAGATCTAAAGATGGATTGTGGTATAAAATGGATCCAGCAAAAGTAGCTACTGTAGAAGCCTTACACCAGAATTATCCATTATTCCATGAATTTTATTCAGCAAGAATCAAAAATATGGATAATATTACTCCCCATGAAGGCCATTATGTATTAGCAGAATTGGAGGAAAAAGGCTATATAAAAAGTTTAGCTACTCAAAACATTTCTGGATTACATGCTATGGCAGGGAGTAGAAATATTTACGAACTCCATGGCAATATAAGGGAGATAAGATGTAATGAATGTCATACAAGCCATTCTATTGAAGAATTTTTAGATAAGAAAAATTGCAATAACTGTGGGAAGAATGCTTTAAGGCCGGGAATAGTTTTATTTGGAGAAATGTTACCTACTAATACTTGGCAAAGGGCCATGAGAGATGTGGAAAACTCAGAAATTTTAATGGTTATAGGTACCAGTTTACAAGTATATCCAGTAAATCAGATGCCTTATATGACTAGAGGCAAGACTGTATATATTAATATGGAACAGGCTAGAGGATACGATTTTGATATTGAAATAATAGGTAGAGCAGGGGAGGTTTTAACTGAATTAAAGGAAATGCTATTATAAATCTTATAAAGGTGGTAGGTTTTAAAAAGCCTACCACCTTTATATAGGGAGTATAATTAATGAAAACCAATATTTCCTACAGTTCTACAGTGCTTTTCTACTTTTATTAGTATCTTATATCCTAAAAATATTCCAATTATCATGAACCCAACTAAAATCAGCTGTTCTAAATGGATTGGAAGTAAAGTGTTTGTACCCAATAATACCCCTCTTAAAGAATCATAGCCATAGGTTATGGGTAAGGATAAGGATATAGGTATTATAACTTTTGGCAATACGGTAATGGGGAAGGATTCACCAGATAACATGTTCAAAGAAAAATTGGTTATATCTATTATATTATTAGCATTGTTGGTCATCAACACTAAAGAGGCAATTCCAAAACCTAAACCATATAGGGCTATTAGCATAGGTAAAAGGGTAATTATTGCTGGGAGTATTCCACCTGTTATATTGAATCCAAACATAATCCAGATTAAAATGGCTACAGTTAAGGAATTTATAGTAGTCATAATTAATGAGAAAATAGACCTTCCTATTAGCTGAACCCAAAGGGGAATAGGTGTAAGCCAATTGGATTCAATTACTCCTACATCCATTTCATTTTTTAAAGAAAATCCCATACCCCATAATACTGAACTGATAAAACTACTAACGATACTTCCAATTACCAAGAAAGCCATATAATCTGTAGTACCTGAATATTGGCTAAAGCCTATGTTTTCACCATTTATCTGAAAGGCTTTAGAAAGGAAGTATACTGGGGTAATCCATATTATAGGTTCAACTATTCTAAACACCGCATTGGCTGGATATCTAAAAAATATTTTTGCATCCTTCTTTATTATTGCTTTTATTGCTGATAAATAATTTTTAAATTTCAATTTGTTTCCCTCCAATTCCTAAACTAATAATGTCCTAAGGAACCAATTGTTTTTGCCTTGTTTTGGGTATAGAAAAAGGACAATATACCTAAAAGCATCAGGATAATACCAGATATTATTAAGAAATTTATTTCTCTGGAAATATCCCCAATTTTAGCACCAGATGCAATAACTGCTCTTAAAGCATTTATGCTATGGGTCATAGGTATAAATTGGGAAATTTTCTTCATCCAATTAGGGAGTACTGCCAATGGATAGGTTATTCCACAAAATATGGTCATAATTCCTCTGACCAAAAATACCATTGAATTAGCTTCTTTAGCCCACAAGACTAAGGATGCAAAGATAAATCCAATTCCATAAACAGCAGGTATGGATATTAATATTATCAACAGTGCCAACAAAGGGTTTCCAACAAATACAAAATTATAAAATATTTTAAACTCTACAACTGAAACCATTATAAAAATAATGCTAATTAATAACTGGGAGATAGAATATCCAAACAATATGCTAATCTTAGGTATTGGACAAAGCCAATTGGATTCTAAAGTACCCCTCATTTGTTCCATTCTTAAGCTGGAGCCAAAGGACCAAAGCATAGAATTTATCCACATCCATACGGTAGTTCCTATTAGCATATAGGTTGTATAGTCGGTAGTACCTGCAATTGATTTAAACTGGGATAAAGAGCTACCTCCAGTACCAGATAATGCCTTTGCCGTAAATAAATATCCAAATGGAAATATAACAGGCCATATTAGCAATGAAACAAACCAGGATGGATATCTTAACATTATCCTCCATTCCTTTCTTACTACTGCAAATACAGGGGTGAAAGTATTCATAATATATTCCTCCTATTCCCTTAATGATTTTCCTGTTAGATCAATAAATACATCTTCCAAAGTAGGTTCTTCTACACTAAAATTGATAATCTTATTGTCGGATGAAATTATATTAGATATTAAATCGTTTATAGTATCAGTACCATTAGCCACATGGATTTTAGCTTCCCATCTTTGAGTTGTTTCGTTGAATTCTGATCGAATATTTCTAACAGATGGGATTTCCTTGATTTTTTCTCTAGTATAATTATTCCAATCTTTTAATTCTAACTCTATTATATTGGTTTTATTTAAACCTTTTTTCAAATTATAAGGCGTATCCATGGCAATGATCTTGCCATGATCTATTATAGCTATCCTATCACTAAGCTGGTCTGCTTCCTCCATATAATGGGTGGTCAATAATATGGTTCTACCTTCTTCCTTTATTTCCAAAATTAATTCCCTTAGGTTTCTAGCAGATTGGGGATCTAAACCTGAAGTTGGCTCATCTAAAATCAGTATTTCTGGATCTGAAATCAAAGCTTTTGCTAAAGCTACCCTTTGCTTCATTCCAGTAGAGTATTTTTCTACCGTTTCATCTGCTCTCTTATTCAGGTTAAATCGTTTTAAAAGATAATTTATTTTTTCATGGGCTTTCTTTCCTCTTATACCGTTCATGGCAGCAAAATATTCTAAGTTTTCTCTTCCTGTCAGTTTCCAGTAAATACTCCTTTCTCCTGCTAATACAGTACCTAAATTTTTCAATACTTCCATAGGTTTTTCTACACAATTAATGCCATTAATAATTGCAGTACCAGAAGTAGGTCTAAGTAAAGTAGATATCATCTTAATTGTAGTGGTTTTACCTGCACCATTGGGACCTAAAAAACCAAATATTTCACCTTTTGCTACATTGAAACTTATATTATCAACAGCGACGAATATTTCCTTTTCTTTATTACCTCTTAAAAAACCATTCTTTTTCTTTATTTCAAATTCTTTTTTCAAGTTATTCACTTCAATTGCATAATTAGTCATAAAAATTACCCCCCAGGATCAATTAATTTTCTAAATTATGGATTTACTTTAATAATAAATTAAATAAATTTAAAAGTCAATAGCAAATATTAAAATATTTAATAAAAACATTAAAATAATTAAAAATTAAATTAAAAATGTGAACTATTTTTATAATAATTTAAAAAATAGTTCAAAATCAATATTTTTGGGTACAAAATAGTTAAAGGTGTAGTTAAAATTTTAGGGGGGATTGAATTGTTGTATGAAATCATTAATGATTTTCCCAATGAAATTCTAAATGTAGAAAGTCAAGGACCCTATATATCACTATATCAACCTACCCATAGACAAAGTTCAGAAATAAAACAGGATATAATTAGATTTAAAAACTTGGTAAAAAAATTAGAGGAATCATTAAAACTAGAATATCCAAAACGTGAAATAGCTGCAATTTTAAAACCATTATATGTTTTAGCAGAAGATAATGAATTTTGGCTGCATAGTTATGATGGCATAGCTATATTGATGGTTGATGAAAAATGTGTAGTCTATAAGTTGCAGAGGAAAGTGGAAGAAATGGCTCTGGTATCCGATAGCTTTTATATTAAACCTTTAATAAGAAAGTTTCAGTCATCAGATGGCTATCAATTATTAGGATTAAATAGGAAAGAGTTTAAGTTGTTTGAAGGTAATAGATATACCCTAGATGAGGTTGAGTTACCTAGGGATATACCTAGAACGATAAAAGATGTTCTTGGAGATGAATATACGGAATCCTACTTAAAAGCAGCCTCCTATGGAGGAAGGGATAGGGCTATGTTTCACGGTCACGGTTCTAAAAAGGATGAAATCCAAATCGATATAGAAAGATTTTTTAGATTTGTAGATAGAATAGTATTAGATAGGTATTCTAGACCATCTAAACTACCTTTAATACTAGTTGCTTTACCTGAATATCATACACCTTTTAAAAATTTAAGCCACAATCCATATCTAATGGAAGAGGGTATTAAGGTAGATTTTGATTCTTTAAGCCTAAATGAATTAAGAGAAAGAGCATGGGAGCAGATGGAGTCAGTTTATTTAACAAGGACTAAAGAATTAATAGATAGATTTGAAAATGCCAGATCACAATTTCTAGGTTCAGATGATTTAGCTCAAATAGCAAGAGCAGCTTTAGAAAATAGAGTTGATACCATATTGGTAGAGGACAATAGGGTAATCCCTGGGAAAATAAATCCAGATACAAACCAGATAGAAGAAGGTAATTTAGAAGACCCTATAGTAGGAGATGTTTTAGACGATCTAGCTGAAATGGTATTTAAATCCAAAGGTGAAGTAGTAGTTTTACCGAAGGAAAGAATGCCTACATCTACGGGAGCTGCTGCCATATATAGATACTAGTAGTTAGGAACCCTTATAACTGGGTTCCTAGACTATTTAATTCAATAATTTTCAATATAAGTTCTACAGCCTTTTCCATAGAAGATACGGGAATATATTCATATTTTCCATGGTAGTTATGACCTCCTGTAAATAGATTAGGACAAGGTAATCCCATATAAGAAAGTCTAGCGCCATCAGTTCCTCCCCTTATAGGTGAAATAATTGGGGCTATATCTAATTCTTCCATTGCCTTTTTAGCCAATTGGATAATCTCCATTACTGGCTCGATTTTCTTCTTCATATTATAATAGGAATCTTCAATATTTAAAGTAATTATATCATCATATTTATAATTTAAAAATTCAACTATTTTTTCCATGATCTTTTTTTTACTATTAAACTTCTCCATATCATGATCCCTTATTATATAAGCCATTTCTGTTTTTTCTACAGAACCATTAAATTCAACTAGATGGTAAAAACCCTCGTAGTTTTCTGTATATTCAGGTCTTTCATTAACTGGAAGTATTGAATCCAATTCCATACCGATTAACATTGAATTTACCATCATATTTTTAGCAGTACCTGGGTGAATATTGGTTCCTTGAATAGATATTTTAGCACTGGCAGCATTGAAATTTTCATATTCCAATTCACCAATAGGTCCTCCATCTACTGTATAGGCAAAATCTGCATTAAACTTTTCCACATCAAAATGATCAGCCCCTCTGCCAATTTCTTCATCAGGAGTAAAGCCAATTTTTATCGTGCCATGGGGTATTTCTGGATTATTGATTAAATATTCTATTGCTGTAATTATCTCAGCAACTCCAGCCTTATTGTCTGCACCCAGTAAAGTTGTGCCATCTGTTGTGATAATAGTTTCACCTATGTAATTCTTTATATCAGGGAAATCATCAACAGATAATATAATATTTTTCTCTTCATTTAACACTATATTATTCCCAGCATAGTCTTTAATAATTTTTGGATTTACGTTTTTACCTGACATATCTGGGCTAGTATCCATATGGGCAATGAATCCAATGGTAGGAACTATCTTTTCCATATTAGATGGCAATGTTGCCATTACATAACCATTGTCGTCTACAGAAATATCTTTTAAGCCTATTTCTTCTAATTCTCCACCTAATATCTTTGCAAACTCTAATTGGTTTTTGGTACTAGGTACAGTATTAGAGTTTTCATCAGATGTAGTCTCAAATTTTACATATCTTAAAAATCTATTCATAACTCTTGACATAAAAAGCCCTCCTTTTCAAAGTTAATAATATTATATCTTAAATAATCAATTAATAATAATTTTAATTCATTTTTTATAATGAATGGAAAAGTTCTAGCTTATAAAATATCTGTTTTCATACACAAAAGTAATTAAATTATTGATATAATTATTGTTGGAAATAGTTACTTTTATACCTGTCGTAATCAAGATACATATGTTGCAATGTATGTTTTATATATAAATATTATGGTATAAAATTGAATAAGGTTATAGATTTATATTGAAAAGATTAATACAGATAGGCAAAAAATATTGATTGGAAAATGGTAAATGAAATGGTAGAATTAATGATAGTATTGTTTAGTTTTATTGGGGAACAAGGGGCAGTCAATTAATATGACCAAATAAATAATAATACTGAAGGGAATGGGGAAGATGAGTAGGGAACAGTTATTAGAGGAATTAAAAACAGAGATTGAAACTAAAAGAAAAGAGCTGAATCTATTAGTTGTAAAGGACATAAACAGGGATGAAGTTTTAAAATTCAGTGTAGAATTAGATAAACTTATAGATAAGTATTATAGTATACAGCTAGATAAAAAATGAGCAGTAATATAATATTCATCTGCTCATTTTTCATAAGGGCTGACGACTTAAATCAAATAAAAATTAAATTAACGAGTATATAATAGATAATACAATTAAAGCTATTAATATACCTATAATCCAGTACAATATCCTTTTTCTTATGAAGAAAAACTTCAATAGAACCACCCCTTATTAATCATGGTATTATAATCTATTTAAAATATTTGTAATATATGCAAGCATTTATGGTTTTAATTATTGTTCTCTAATGATATATTATAGGTATAGAATAAATGAAGGAGGAATTTTTATGTCAGTACAGATACTTAGTGATAGTGCTTGTGACCTACCTGAAGAAATATTAGATGAATATGATATAGATATATTGCCAATTATAGTAATAAAAGATGATACAGAGTATTTAGACAAAGTCACTATCGATCCTAAAGAGTTATACGACAATATGAGAGCTGGACAGGTTTATAAAACAGCTCAAATACCACCTAAAATGTTTGAAGAAAAGTTTGAAGAATATGCTGCAAAGGGAGAGGATGTAATATACATAGCTTTCTCATCAGGACTTTCAAGTACCTACCAAACTTCCGTATTAGTAAGGGATTCATTAAAAGAAAAATACCCTAATATAAATATAGATATAGTAGATTCAAAATCTGCTTCCGTGGGCTTTGGCTTGTTAGTTCATAAAGCTGCTCAAATGGCTAAAGAAGGCAAAAGCAAAGAAGAAATATTGAAAATGTTAGATTTTTATATTGAACATATAGAACATATATTTACGGTAGATAATATAGAATATTTATTTAGAGGAGGAAGGGTTACTCGTACCCAAGCTTTCGTGGGAGGATTATTGAATATAAAGCCTATTTTAGACATGCCTGAAGACGGTACTTTACGGCCAATAGAAAAGGTAAGAGGGAGAAAAAAAGTGTTGAGTAGGATGATCGAGATAATGGAAGAGAGGGGTGGCCAAGCGGATTTAAAAAACCAGGTTATTGGAATCAACCATGGAGATGATATTGAGGGAGCCATGAAATTAAAAGAGATGATTGAAGAAAAATATGGCTGTACCAAATTTGTTATAAACATTATTGGATGTGCTATAGGGGCTCATTCGGGTCCAGGGACATTATCAGTTTTTTTCCTAAATGAAAAATATGAAGAACAATAAGAAATCCAGAAATAATTTAGTCTAGATTTTCTATGTTAATAATTTTTAAAAAAGTATGGACAAACCCAATCAGTAGTAGTATAATAAATAATGTTGATTGGGTATGCACCTTTAGCTCAGACGGTAGAGCAACTGACTCTTAATCAGTGGGCCCAGGGTTCGAGTCCCTGAAGGTGCACCATAGTCAAATCAAGGCTTACAGAGGTTATCTGTAGGTCTTTTTTTATATCTATTTTCCATAATTCAAAACATTGATTAAATCATAGTCCAGGAATTGTTGAAGAATTGTTCAAAATTAGGTATAGATTATTACCAATATGAAGATTTCATTAACGAAAATCAAAATAAAATACAGAAGTTCTTTTGAAAGGTACTACTATACTTACTTGGGTATATAATATATAATAAACTAAAAAGAAATAAGGTGATTTTATGAAGAATATTGCAGCTTTTTTCGATATTGATGGTACCCTTTTTAGAAACTCTTTGATGATACAACATTTTAAAAAATTAATTAAATATGAGGTTATTGATCCATCTATATGGTATAACAAAATAAAGCCTGTTTATGAGGAATGGGAAAAAAGATATGGGGATTTTGAACATTATTTAGAAACCTTAGCTGAAGTCTATATTGATGAATTGAAAGGTGTAAATAAATCTTATATTGAATTTATTGCTTCCCAAGTTATAAATGTAAGTGGGGATATGGTATATAAATATGCAAGGGATCAGATAGAATGGCATAAAAAGCAAGGACATAAGGTGTTTTTTATATCAGGCAGTCCCGATTTTTTAGTTTCTAAGATGGCTGAGAAATATGGAGTTACTGAATGTAGAGGGACTGCCTATTTAGTAGATGAAGAAAATAACTTTACTGGAGAAATAATTAAGATGTGGAATTCTGAAAACAAGCAAAAGACATTAGATGAATTCCTGAAAAGATATGATGTAGATTTAAAAAATAGTTATGCTTATGGCGATACAGTTGGTGATTTATCAATGCTTAAAATGGTAGGGAATCCCATTGCTATAAACCCTAATAGAGAATTCTTGTTAAGAATTAGAGAAGATAAAAACCTCTTTAATAATACTATTATAATCGTTGAAAGAAAAGACGTAATCTATAAATTAAGACCAGATGTAGAAATATTGTAATGTATTTATAAAATAAAATCTGAAAATAAGGACATAATCCATATAGAAGGTTATAGAGGAAATTGAAGATAGAAGAGGTGATTGGGATGAAAAGATTTATACCTTTAATAAGTATATTGCTTTTTATTTCTATTGTATTTACTGGTTGTGGAAGAGCTAATATGCCAAGTGAAGATAATACTGTAGTTGAACCTAATGAAGAAAATTTGACTATTGCAGATTACTTTCCCTTTAAAGCAAATACGAAGATGGAATATGAGGGAATCGGAAATGAATTCGCAGAGGAGGCTATTTTTTTTGAATTTATTAAGGACAATAGGGGACAGATTAAGGTATTCAATCCAGGTACAGTTATGGTGAAAGTTTTAGAATATAAAGATGGAGAGCTGAGGGAGGTATTTAGCCAAGAAGAGTTTTATCATATTGAAAATATGCTAAATATATCCAATGAAAACAATGATATAATTTTAAAGGAACCCTTGAAGGTAGGTACATCCTGGAATACTTCTGGAGGATATAAAAGGAGTATAACTGGAATAGATATAAGTATAGAAACCCCTTATAAAAATTTTGAAGCCCTAGAAATAACTACTGAACTAGGTGAAGGTAGAAAACAATTGGAATACTATGTAAAAGGCATTGGGCCTGTAGCCTCTATCTATAAAGATGGAGAATTTGAAGTTAAGACCCTCTTAGAAGATTTGGAAAAGGAACCCTATGAAATGGATATTAGATTTTATTATCCTATGTATGATGACATTAAAACTGGATATATTGAAAAAGATATAGAATTTAACACCAATGATAGTATAGAGAGAATATTAGAATACAATCTTCAAAATCCTGGCAGGAACGGGTTAATCCCTCCTATTTCTGAAAATACCAAAATCAATTCTATAGTATTAGATAGGGGAAATCAGATGGTAAAAGTAGATTTTTCTAAGGAATTGTTAACAGATATGAATGCTGGAAGTGCTATGGAAGGAGAAATACTAAAGAGTATAGTAAATACTTTTGGTAATTTTTATGGGGTAGAGAAAGTTTATCTATCCACTGAAGGCAAACCCTATAGTTCTGGTCATTTTTCAATCGGAAAAGGTGAATTCTTTACTGTTGATTATTCAAAGGTAGAAAAACTGAATGACTAATATGTAAAAGAACCCCATTTGTTGCTGGGGTTCTTCTTATTAAGCTAAAAATCATCCTTGTTGCTATTATCATCTTTATTGTCATTTTTGTTGTTGTTTTTATTTTGATTATTATTTTTATTGCCTTTTTGATTCTTGAAAGAATCCTTTTTATTCTTAGCCACTTTTAACCTCCTCAATAAAAGTTTTTTAATGTAATTCTTCATCTATAGTATTCCAAATTAATTAAAAAATATAATAAAAATAAATTCTATTAAATTTATAGACTTAGTTAATGTTAAAGTTGAACTTAAGGTTGAAAATGGCTATAATTAAAGATTTTAAAGTATAATGTATTACATTAGGTTAAGCATTAATATTTTCCAGTTCTAATAAAAATCTTGAGGGACTAATCTTTTTACCATTTCTATTATTGTAAGTGATCAAAGTCAAATGCTTTTTGGCCCTTGTCATTCCTACATAAAAAAGCCTTCTTTCTTCTTCTAAAGCTTCAATATTTCCTTTTCTAAAAGCATCTATACTACTAGTAGGTGGAAAGTCTCCATCAATTAAATCAATTAAATAAACTCGATTAAATTCTAACCCTTTAGCAGAATGGATAGTAGATAAGGTTATACCATCTTTTATATTTTTTGATTGGGTACAAAGATATTCTAAAAATTTTAACCTACCAATAAATTCGTTAAAGTCATCGGTTTTAGAAGCGATTATTTTTATATAATTTAAGATTGTTTTTAATGAATCCAAGGTATATCCAAGTTTCATCCCACTTTCCCTTAAATAATCCCCATATCCTAAATTGTTTTCAATATGGCATATACCTTCATAGGGCTTCATTTTAGATAGTTTTTTAAAATTAAGT
Organism: [Clostridium] ultunense DSM 10521; assembly: GCF_000511955.1. Lineage (GTDB taxonomy): Bacteria > Bacillota > Clostridia > Tissierellales > Tepidimicrobiaceae > Schnuerera > Schnuerera ultunensis. The sequence continues at coordinate 375,989 of NZ_AZSU01000001.1, forward strand.
TTCAAATCCAGAAAATTATTTTTGTAAAAATTATTTAGTCCGGGAAGACTTAGCAATCTTTGGAATACAGATTTGTCTAAGTTCATGGTTTTGATATAATTAACTTGACTTTTAGAAATGAATCCATTCATCTTATAGTATATCCTCTTAAAGGATTGTATATTTGAATTATCATAAGATAACAAGAAAAAATTAATGATATCTTGTAATATCCAATGGTTGAAAAATTTTCTATTTACATCTTTCATGTAAAAGGGAATATTATTTCTTTCCAAATACTCTATTATACCTACAGCGGATATATTGTTCCTATATAGAATAGCTATATCACCACAATTGTCCATTTCTTTTAATTCTTCCATTAGGTATTTATATTCTTCCTCTAAACTATTTACTTTCACTATACTAATTGGCTCCATATATTGGTTTTCTGTGAATATATTTTTATTATACCTAAGAGTGTTCTTTTTTATAAATTTATTACAAACAGATACTATATTTTTGGAGGAACGATAATTTTGTTCCATATAGAATATTTTAGTGTTTTTATAAATTTTATTAAACTCAAAAAGTCCTTGAGGATAGGCTCCTCTAAAACCATAGATGGACTGGTCATCATCTGCTACTATAAATAGATTATTCTTAGGATGGACTAATATTCTAACTATTTCTGATTGGGATTTAGATGTATCTTGACCTTCATCTAACTGTATGTACTCATATCTATTTCTATATTTATTTAATAAATAATTATCTGTTTTTAATATTTCCAAAGATAGTGTGAGCATGTCATCGAAATCGATTAAATTGTTCTTACTTTTATATCTTTCGTAAATGTTATAGATTTCAACAAAGTTATCTATATCTAATTTAAATTGAGATAAAAATTCCTTTGGAGTAATAAGCATATTTTTAATATAACCTATGGAATTTATTATAGTTTCTAGTTTTTCTTCTGTAATATAATCCTTATTTATGGAAAAATATATGTTTTTAAGTATATTAATTTTGTTTAAATTTTTATTATTGCCTTCTATGAGGGTATATCTGGTCTTATTTTTAAAGGCATATTCCCTTATTAAACTATATGCAAAACTGTGAATAGTTGAAAAATGAACTGGTACAGGAGAAATATCCCCATATATACTATTGAATCTATTTTTCATATCCCTAGCAGAAGCCCTGCTGAATGTAATAGACAATATCTTTTCGGGGCTAATATTTTTATTAAGAATTAAATTAGCTGTTCTATGGATTAATACCGTAGTCTTCCCTGCCCCTGGAACAGCTAAAACTAAAGCTGGTCCATTTACATGGGATATTGCTTTCTTTTGCTCTTTGCTCAAGTTCACAAAAACACCACCTTACTAACGAAAAAATTATGCATACAAAGGCCTTACTTCCTAATCTATATTAACATGAATATGTATTTAAAAAAAGTTTAAAAAACCTTGATAGATGAATTGTTTAGTCAATTAAGTTCAAATAGGTTATAATATCTTAATAAGGGTAATAGTAAAATGGGATAATTGTATATACTAACTGTAGAGGTGGTCATAGGTGAAAAAAGGTTTTAAATGGTTCGATGAAAAATTGATTAAAATTATAAATAGAAATATGAAATCCAAATTTTTAGATAGATTTATGCCTAGGTTTACTAATTTAGGCGGTGTTGTTTTTACTACATTTTTTATTTTAATATTATTGATATTGGGAAAGGGTAAGGCTAGAACTATAGGGGTACAAGGGGCTGCAACTCTTGCTATTAGCCAAACCCTTACCTATAGTCTAAAAAGTCTATTAAGTAGAGAAAGACCCTATAATATCCTTAAGAATCTTAATACCTTTGGGATTATTTTAAAGGATTATTCCTTTCCTTCAGGACATACTTCCGCTAGTTTCTCTGTAGCTACTACCATAGCATTAAACATGCCTAAGTTATCCATCTTTGTCCTTGCTGTAGCATTGCTTATTGGTATTTCAAGAATTTATCTAGGTGTTCATTATCCAACGGATGTGGTGGCAGGTATTATATTGGGGGTAGGTTCAGCTATTGTAGTCCATGTTTATTTAATGGATTATATTAAAAGTTTAATTGATTTATTTCAAATCTAAAGGGGATTAAAATCCAATAATGGTGGTATATATTAATATATAGCAATAGAAAGGGTGATGGAATTGTTAATGAGTAATTTTTTGAAAAACAGGAAATCTACTAGGGATTTTAAGAAGAAAAAATTAGACAATAAAACCAGAACAGAAGTGTTAGAAATTTTTAAAGACCTTGAAGAAGAGGTAAATAATGAGTACTTTAATTTTATATTATTTGAAGAAGGCGATAAAATCTATAAATCCTTAGATGGTTTAGCAGGCTATGCAGGGGTGATGATAGAAAGCCCTTATTATATCGGCATTAGATTAAAAGAGGTTACGGAGAAATCTATTATAACAGCCTCTTATTATACGGAAAAATTGATGACCCTACTAGCTAATCAAAATCTTGGTACCTGCTGGGTTAATGTTAAGGATGTAGATAAGTATATTAAAGCTAATGTCCTTGGTGAAGACAACAAAAATATTGGCTACTTAGTGGCTCTAGGCTATCCTAAAGCTAAGAATCCTTTTGTGCAGGAAGCAACTAGTTCTAGATATGGGGTAAGTGATATTGTTTATAAAGATAAAATAGGTAATCCTGTAAACATAGATGAATTAGAAAGTAGAGGATTAGATGACTTATTCTATTACATAAGGTTCGCACCTTCTAATTACAATTTACAGCCTTGGAGATTTATTTTAAAGGATGATAAAATTATCTTACTAATAAAGTATTCAGATGAGGGAAAAACAGATCTTATGGATGCAGGAATAATAATGTACTATTTTAAAGCTTTAGGAGAAGTTATAGGGTTGAAGAATGAGTGGAGTCTACTAAATGAAACAAATATAGAATATGGTGATTCTGAATATAAGCCTGTTGGAGAATTCAGGTTATAAAAAAAACGACCGTTTTACGTTTTTTATTTTGTACAGTTTGGTATGAAAGGACATATAATATAATTAAA
>NZ_AZSU01000001.1:379741-430023 GCF_000511955.1 [Clostridium] ultunense DSM 10521
TGAGTGGAGTCTACTAAATGAAACAAATATAGAATATGGTGATTCTGAATATAAGCCTGTTGGAGAATTCAGGTTATAAAAAAACGCCTTTTTAGGCGTTTTTTTATTGACAGTTTTGGATGAAAGGCATATAATATAATTAAACATATGAGCAAGTGTTCATATGTTTAATAGTAATCAAGGGGGATATTTTGATGAAAGAATTTATTCTAGGATTGGAAGGATTAAATTGTGCAAGTTGCGCATCAAAAATTGAAAAATTAACAAATGAAATTGATGGTGTAGATAATGCAACTATAGATTTCGTTACGAAGAGATTAAGGGTCAATATAGTTGAAGAAGATAGATTGAAGGGGATTATAGAAGAAATTAAAAATATTGTAAAAAGATTAGAACCAGATGTAAAGGTAGTAGAAGAAGGGCATGATCATCAATATAGTCATGATCACGATCATGGAGATATAGGTAGAAAAGGTATAATCAAAATAATTATCAGTGGAATCCTTTTTGTAATACCATGGTTATTAAAATTAGATGGCATTCCTAGATTGACAATATATTTAGCGGCGTATATTATTATTGGAATGGAAATAATAATTAGAGCTATAAAGAATTTATTTGCAGGACAACCCTTTGATGAAAATTTCCTAATGACGGTAGCCACTTTAGGTGCCTTTGCAATTGGAGAATATCCAGAAGGAGTAGCTGTAATGCTTTTTTATCAGGTAGGGGAGTTTTTCCAAGGGCTAGCAGTCAATCATTCTAGAAAATCTATATCGTCTTTGGTGGATATTAGGCCAGATTATGCTAATTTAGAAAAGAATGAGGAAATAACAGTTGTCAATCCCAAAGATGTCCATATAGGAGATTATATAATCGTAAAACCAGGAGAGAAGGTTCCTCTAGATGGAGTAGTCGTCCAAGGGAAATCTTCTGTTGATACATCCAATATAACTGGAGAATCGGTGCCTAGGACTATAAATACAGGAGATATGGTATTAAGTGGGTTTGTTAATAGAGAAGGATTATTAAAAGTGGAAGTTAAAAAGGAATTTCAAGATTCTACAGTATCGAAGATATTGGATTTAGTTGAGAATGCTTCAAGCAAAAAGGCACCTACAGAGAACTTTATAACCAAATTTGCCAGGTATTATACGCCAGTAGTGGTATTCACAGCTTTAGCTATTGGATTGATTCCACCCTTATTTTTAGGTCATGATATATCTGATTGGGCTTATAGAGCCTTTGTATTCCTTGTAATATCATGTCCTTGTGCTTTGGTTATATCCATTCCTCTAGGATTCTTTGGAGGAATTGGTGGAGCATCCAAGGCAGGGGTTCTTATTAAAGGTGGAAACTATTTAGAAGGATTAAATGAAGTAGATACTATTGTATTTGATAAGACAGGAACTATTACAAAGGGTACCTTTAAAGTAACAGGAGTGGATAGCTATGGAGAAACTACAACAGAGGAAATAGTTGAACTGGCGGCTTTAGGTGAATCCTATTCTAATCATCCAATAGGAAAATCTATAGTAGAGGCCTATGGTAAAGAAATTGATAAAACTAGAGTTAGTAACTATAGGGAAATAGCTGGAAAGGGAATTGAAGCAGAAATAGATAGTAACAAGGTATTGATTGGTAATAAAAAACTATTTGAGGATAACAATATAAGAGTTGAAGAAAAAGAATCTATTGGGACGATAGTATATGTAGGTAAAAATGGGGCTCATATAGGAACTATAGTGGTATCCGATGAATTGAAAGAAAATGTAATTAAAGACATTAAAAATATTAAATCAGAAGGAATTAAAAATACTATAATGCTTTCTGGTGATAAGAAAGAAACTGCTATTAAAGTAGGAGAACTAGTAGGTATCGATAAAGTATATGGAGATTTATTACCTCAGGATAAGGTTAAAATATTTGAAAAAATATTAAAAGAAACGAAGGGTAAAGTTGCATTTGTTGGCGATGGGGTAAATGATGCGCCAGTTTTGGCAAGAGCTGATATTGGAATAGCCATGGGAGCATTGGGTTCTGATGCAGCCATAGAGGCTTCCGATATTGTAATAATGACAGATGAAATAGGGAAAATAGCAATAGGTATGAAGATTGCTAAGAACACAAAAAGGATAGTTACTCAAAATATTGTATTTGCATTAGGTGTTAAACTTATAGTGTTAGTTTTAGGTGCCTTTGGAGTTGCGACTATGTGGGAAGCAGTATTTGCTGATGTGGGTGTTTCTATAATAGCTATATTAAATTCTATAAGAGCGCTAAAAATACAATAAATTGTTGGGCAGGCCTGTAGGTCTGCCCAATTTTAATATTTTTTTGCCCATAAAAGTAATAAACAACTAGGAACTTGTGATAAACTATAAGTAAATATATTGTTTCTAGGAGTGGTTGCAAAGATGAAGGGTCAGTTAAGCAATTTTGACAGAAGAAAGAACTATATTATTTTAGCTGAGAATGCCTATTCAGGAGAGGATAGGAAAAATGCTATTAAATTTTATATAAAGGCATTAAAATTCAAGGGAAGTAAAGCTGACAATGTTCAAATTTTATATAATATGGCTATTATATATGACGAGTTGGATATTCCTGAAAAGGCTTTAAAGGCCTATGAAAGGATCGTAAGATTAGATAAACGAGAGGCTGGAGCCTACTATGGTATGGCGATTATGTATGAAAGATTGAAAGATAAGGAAAAAGCATTAAATTTATATTCCAAAGCAGTTGAAATCGACCCCTATTATGATAGGGCTTATTTTTACATGGCCAATCTTTATGATGAAATAGGAGATAAGTATAAAGCCATTTATTATTATCAAAAGGTTATAAGCCTTAATCCTAATGATTATATAGCTTATAACAATTTAGGTTCTATATATGAAGAACTAAAAGATTATGATAAAGCATATGATATGATAAAAAATAGTATCCAAATTAACCCCAATTATTATAAGGCCTTGTTTAATATGGGAGTAATATACAAGAAATTGAACAATCATAAAAAGGCTATAGAATACTATGATAAATCTATTGAGAATAACAATAGTTATTCCGATTCGTATTTGAATAAATCAGCCATATATATTGAAGAAGGAAAACTTAAAGAGTCAATAGAAGTGTTAACGGAAGGGATTAAACACAACCCTTATGCAAAATATTTATATTATAATAGAGCTTGTTGTTATGCAAGATTAAATGAAATAGACAAAGCTATAAAGGATTTGAGAAAAGCTCTAGTTATATATCCCCAAATTATTGAAATGATTAATATAGATGAAGATCTTGATAACCTGCGAGAAGATGAAAGATTTATTGCCTTAACTAATCAAAGGAAGAAAGACATTTGATTATGATAGGTATTTCTGGTATATATTAAGATAGAATTATATATAGAAAGGAAAGGGTAAATGGTTATTATTAAAACGGAACAAGAAATAGAAATGATGAAAAGAGCGGGAGAGCTGTTAGCAACTGTCCATAAGGAAATTGCTAAAATTATTAAGCCGGGAATTAGCACTTATGAAATAGACCAATTTGTGGAAGAATATTTGAAAGAACGTGGGGCAAACCCGGAACAAAAGGGCTATCATGGATATCCTTATGCTACCTGTGCTTCTATTAATGATGAAATATGCCATGGTTTTCCACGAAAAGCACCTTTAGAAGATGGAGATATAGTTACTATCGATATGGTAGTAAATTTAGATGGTTGGTTAGCAGATTCTGCATGGAGTTATCCAGTAGGGAATGTTTCTGATGAAGCCAGAAAATTACTAGATATAACTAAGAAAGCTCTATATTTGGGGATCGAAAAGGCAGTAGTTGGCAATAGAATAGGGGATATTTCCTATGCAATACAGTCCTATGTAGAATCAGAGGGTTTCTCCGTTGTGAGAGATTTCGTAGGCCATGGAATAGGAAGGAGTATGCATGAAGATCCACAAGTACCCCATTTTGGTACACCTGGTAGAGGATTAAGGCTTATGGAAGGCATGGTTATAACTATAGAGCCTATGATAAATATAGGTAAATATGCTTGTACAATAGACGATAATCAATGGACAGCAAGAACTATAGATGGGAAACTATCAGCCCAGTATGAACACACTATTGCTATAACCAAGGAAGGTCCTTTAATATTGACAGATCAAGAATAAGTATGGGAGACCTTTGGTCTCCTAAAATTATATGATTTTGATTTGTGAAATCAGGAGGTTTAAAGATGATTAAGGTCTTAATAGTCGATGACCAAGCTCTTATAAGGGAAGGATTAAATATGATGTTGAGCCTTTACGAAGAAATAAAGATAGTTGGAGAAGCCATTAATGGACAAGAAGCAATTGAGATTATTGAAGAAAAAGAAGTGGATGTAATTCTTATGGACATTCGAATGCCTTGGATGGATGGAGTAGAAGCAACTAGAATCATAAAAGAAAGATATCCCCATATAAGAATAATAATACTGACTACTTTTAATGAAGATGAATACATATTTCAAGGATTGAATAATGGAGCTGATGGCTATATTCTCAAAGATGTAAGCTCAAAAGAATTAGTAAGTAATATTGAATCCGTTTATAAAGGAGATATATTATTTCATGGGGAGGTTGCTAAAACTATAGCTGCTGCCATGCAAGAAAAGAAGCTAATTCAAAATAACAAAAACAGATTGGAAGAGTTAACCCCTAGAGAAATGGAAATAGCAAAATTAGTAGGTGAAGGAAAAAGCAACAAGGAGATAAGTAAAATCCTATACATAACGGAAGGCACAGTAAAAAATCATATAACCAGAATACTAAGTAAATTAGATTTAAGGGATAGAACCCAATTAGCAATTTGGTTAAAGACTCGTAATAATCATCCTAAATGCGATGAGAGGCTTGAATTATGACTTTAGTCATATATATAAACATGACCAAAATGGTGACCTTAGATTCAGGAAATTAATATCTTTTAAATCTATACTAGATATAAGAAGGTTTTATGCCATAGTCGGAGTATCTAGTATATAGGAGGTTTTACCATGAATAATTTAAAAGCTTTAAAGAAATCCGTATTTTTTATTTCCTTTCCATTTTCCCTAATAGGTTTTTTGTTCCCCGTATATGCCCATTCCATAGGGATATCCGTTATAGAATTAGGGGTTATATATTCAACTTTTTCATTATTTACGATTTTAATGCGGCCTGCTGTTGGATTATTAATTGATAATAGAGGTAGGAAAGTTGGAGTTGTTTTAGGAATAGTATTTTATTGTTTAGTAAACTTGTTTTTATTGATTGGCAATGATTTTAAATATTTATTAACTGCTAGAATTTTTCAAGGTATAGGCGGTTCTTTCATATGGATTAGTATAGATACTATAATATCCGATATAAGCAATGAAAATAATAGGTCAGAAAATTTTGGAATTATAAATGAATCTCTAAGTAAAGGGGACTTTTTAGGAGCTTTTATAGGGTTCACTATAATATATAACAATTTTTTTAGCGATTCATTTAGAATTATATTTTTTATTTACTTAGTTACAAGTTTAATTAGTCTTTATTATGCAGTTTCAAAAGTAGAAGAGACTTTTTTCTATAAAAAATCTTATCAAGAAGATATAATAAATAATAAAAGCTTCAATCTATTTTTATTTTTAATGGGTTCTTTAACTTTTATATCCAGTTTAACATCCCATACCTATCTTATATATGTTAGAGAAAATATTACAGATCAACTATATCTAATAAGTTATCTTTTCATTCCTGGTGCTATTCTATCTATGTTTTTACCCAATAAATTTGGCAAATTATCCGATAGATACGATAGAAGAAAAATATTATGTAGCGGCATATTAGTTCTTGGGATACTATATTTGTTGATTCCGATAGTAAAAAATTATTATTATTTTATAATAATCAATACCTTGATTGCTATAACTTCAATGTTCTACGGTCCAGCTCAATCTGCTTTAGTCGTTGATATAGTAGGGGATAATCAAAGGGGGAAGTCCTATGGAAAATACAAATTGGCTCTTGGTATTGGAGGAATGCTAGGTTCTATGGTAGGTGCTTTTGTTTATGATCAAATAGGGAACACAATAGTGTTTTATATTAAAGGAATAATATTGATTAGCTTCAGTATGCTCACGATTAAGCTGATGGATGTTAAAACAGGATATGACGAAGTGGAAAACTCAAGGGAAAGTATAGACGGAATATAAAGTAAACCCTAACGTACTCAGGTGATGTTTAGATGAAAAAATGGGAAAGATATAATTATATATTGAGAATTATTTTGTATATTATCTTTTTTATTGATATTTTTTTTAGAAACAAGGGAGATGCAACAAGTTTAATTATCTATTCATTAATATTAACCTTGGCAATTTCCAACGACTATTTAAGATATAATTATTTCTATAAAAGGTCCAATGCCATATATTATACTTCTATAATAGCTTCAATTGTTTTTGGTGGAGTATTGAAATTCTTTGTAGGAGGATATATAGAAATTTATTTATATATAATCCTATTTAATATAGCTTTTTTAAGTAATAGGAAAGCAGTAAAATATCTATATACTTTAAATGTATTAGTAATTATATTTGTTCCTGTATTTAGAATTGCTTCATTGGAGGGAGTAGGGTTCCTTCAAGTATTTATAGAAAATCCACTGGACATTTTTATGATACTTGTGTTACTGTTTTTTTCTACTACTACCATGTTTTCCTATAGGGCACTAATAATAGAGAAAAACAAAGTGGAAAAGTTAAACAAAGAAATAGAGGAATTAGCCATTACAAAAGAGAGAAACAGGGTAGCCCAAGAAATCCATGATAATTTAGGCCATAACCTTGTGGCGTTAAATATGAATTTAGATGTGGTAGGCAATATGGTAGATAAAGAAGATGAAATTGAGGAAATAATAATAAAATGCCAAAGATTGACTAAAGACAGTATGGAGAACTTAAGAAGAGCAGTATATGCATTAAAAGATAAAGATATATCTCAAGGATTAATTAAGTCTATAGCAAAGCTGATTCATAATATTGACCATAACTCTAATATAGATATAAATTATAATATAGATGACAAAATTGAAGAATACCCTACTGAGTATACAAATATCATATATTCTACCCTTAAAGAAGGTATAACAAACAGTATTAAACATAGCAACTGTAGTGAAATGAAAATATATGTAGAAATAGGAGAGCAAATATATATGACAGTAAAGGATAATGGAATTGGATGTGAAGAAATTGTTAAGGGAAATGGATTAATTGGAATAGAGGAAAGAGTGAATAAAATAGGTGGTCAAGTAAGCTACATTACAAAAAAAGGAAAGGGGTTTATAATAGATATTAAACTCCCCTTATAGAATAGGTTGAAAGATAGGGGGATTTAAGCCTTCCTAGCGGCTATTACATCTACCCCTAATCCTAATATATTTTTAATAACTATATCTCCCCGTTTAATAGGTCCAGTTACCTCAACAGTGTTAAATATTTTCATAACTTCATCTACTTTATCCTTAGGAATAACTCCTGTGGTTTTTACGGGCAGATGTTTTATGGTGCCGTTCCTAAGCAGTACTCTACCGGTTAGAATCCTAGATGGCTCTGTTATTTCCTTTATCCCAAACTCTATACCCTTGCCACAGCTATTTCCTTCTACAGTATATCCAGAAGGAGTTGATTTATTTTCAAATATTATTAGTTCACATCCAATAGGACAGACTTTACATTTTTTTATTATTTTATTCATTGATGTATTCGCCTCCAGGAAATATAATACTATCTAGAACTTGAACCATTATATTATATCATATTAATAAATAATGATAAGTGATTACAAAAATAAGCTATTATTGGCATTATAAAATTTTTGAGATAATTTGGATATGATTACATATATAAGGTATACTTAAAATAAGAAAGTAGAAATTTTATTAAATAAAAGGAGAGGGATAAATTGTGAAAAATAATAACCGATATACTAAAAAAGAAGAAATTGCTAATGGCATAACCCACGGATTAGGAATACTATTTGGCATAGTAGCTTTAATTATATTACTAATTCTTTCCGTCAGAAAAAAAGATACTATTTCCATTGTTGCTTTTAGTATGTACGGGTTTTGTTTGATATTAATGTATCTATCCTCAACTCTTTATCATTCTATTAGAAATAAAAAGGCAAAAAGAATTTTAAGAGTGTTCGATCATTCATCCATTTTTTTATTCATAGCAGGGACTTATACTCCTATAGCTTTGCTTTCCATGGAAGGAAGATTAAGAATAGGAATTATGATAGCTATTTGGTCTATTGCCATATTTGGAGTAATATTTAAAATATTTACTGCTGGTAAATTTGATAAATATAAAGCAATATCTTTAATTATATATATAGCCATGGGATGGATAGCATTGTTTACAATAAAACCTATTGTTAGGATGACATCCTTAGGTTTTATGCTTTGGATCATAGGTGGAGGACTAGTCTATACTTTAGGAACCATATTTTATAGTAATAAAAAAATTCCATATAACCATGCCATATGGCATTTATTTGTATTAGGAGGTACAGTACTCCATTTTGTTGGGATACTGATATACTTAGTTTAAACAAGATATAGATAGTTTTTTGATATGATTATATTGGGAGAGGAGTGAAAAATATGAATAAAAATATAGGAGGAGAGTTTATTGAGAAAACTAAATACCAATATATGGGTACAACAGATCAAGAAAAGGAATTGCCCCAACCACCATTAGAATTAGAATACGAAAAAGGTGAAGTACTAATCGAGCTGCCGTCGGTAAGCAATATAAAGGTTAATAATATAGATCTAAGGGAAGCAATAGAGTCAAGAAAGAGTTTAAGAAAATATAGTAACGAATTTTTAACTAAGGAAGAATTATCTTATCTTTTGTGGTGTACCCAAGGGGTGAAGGCTATTACCTCAAGACCATCAACTTTAAGGAATGTTCCTTCAGCAGGGTCTAGGCATTCTTTTGAAACGTATCTTCTTATAAATAGGGTAAATGGATTAAAACCAGGGTTATATAGATATTTAGCTATTGATCACAAGCTGCTAGAAGTTAATACAGAACCAGATATAGCTGAAAAAATAACCTATAGTTGTAATGAGCAAATTTATGTAAAAAATAGTGCTGTTACTTTCATCTGGAGCACAGTGATTTACAGGATGAAATGGAGATACGGTGAAAGAGGCTATAGGTATGTCCATTTAGATGCAGGTCATGTATGTCAAAATCTATACTTAGCTGCTCAATCCATAGATAGTGGAGTTTGTGCGATTGCAGCCTTTGATGATGATAGGTTAAATGAATTGCTTGGTTTAGATGGAGAAGAACAATTTGTTGTTTATCTTGCAACTGTAGGAAAGAAACCAGAGCTAAAATCCTAATCAATACATGGTATAATAAAAATTCATAAAATTATACAGAACAGATTACAGAAACTAGCCCTATGGGAGGAAATGAGGGCAACATAATGAAATTATTGGGGGTGCTTTTATGGAATCCATCAACCATATAACTTTTTCAGTGTCAAATCTGGATAAGTCAATAGAATTTTATGAAAAAATTTTAAATGGGAAATTGCTAGTAAAAGGGGATAAGCTTGCTTATTTTGATTTAAATGGATTATGGCTGGCATTAAATCTTGAAGAAGATATTCCAAGAAATGAAATTTATAAATCATATACCCATATAAGTTTTACAATTGATGAAAAGGATTTTGAGAAAAAGCTTGAAGAATTAAGGCGATTAGACGTAAATATACAAATAGGAAGACCAAGACATAAAGATGAAGGTAAGTCCATTTATTTTAGAGATCCAGATGGACATTTATTTGAGTTCCATACAAAATCGAGGGATGATAGGATTAATTATTACAAAATAAATAGAGATGATTTAGAGTTTTTTATATAGAAGATAAGATAAATAAATAGGAATTTTTTATTATAAAAAGGAGTGATATAATTAATGAATGTATTAGAAGCTATAATGACGCGTAGGAGTATTCGTAAGTTTACAGGAGAGCCCATAAGTGAAGAGGATTTGAAGACCATATTGAAGGCCGGATTTCAAGCCCCTTCAGCTCATAATTTTCAGCCAAGAGAATATGTAGTAGTAAGAGATCAAGAAAAAATACAAAAAATTACAGAATTCCATAAATATGCAAAGATGTTGCCTAAGGCTGGCTGTGGAATAATCGTGTGTGGCGATAGGGAAAAGCAACCAGAAATAGGCTTTCTTGTTGAGGATTGTTCTGCTTCAATACAAAATATGTTATTAGCAGCTCATGGATTAGGATTAGGTGCTGTATGGTGTGGCCTTTATTCTGTGGAAAAATTGACAAAGGCTATGGCAGAAGTTTTAGAGTTACCTGAACATATAATACCTATTGGTATGGTTGTAGTTGGAGTTAAGGATGAAGAAAAGGATTCAGTAGATAGATACGATGAGAGTAAGATACATTATGACAGGTGGAAATAAGGAAAATTTAAACATACTACATAAATTATGTAGTATGTTTTTGCCTATATGGATATAGAGAAAAGTTAAAGCTTCTACTTTTAGGTTTTAAAGACGAGAAGCTTATTAACTACTTATTAACTAGAGGAATGGAGTAGATTCTATGAATTATCAACTGGAAAGATACTTAAAGAACAATTATAGTAGAATATCTAATGGAGAAAATGGAGATAAATTAGGATTATCTATTATAGAAGGAGACTTAAGGAATAAGGAGATTTTTTTAACGGGAGAGAATCATGGGGTTAAAGCTAATGCTGAACTTAGAATGAAGTTCTTAAAGTATATTAAAGAAAAGACGGATTTTAGATACTATCTTTGTGAAATTCCCTATAGTATGGCCTATTTTTTAAACCTATATCTAGAAATAGGCAATGAGGATATATTGAAAGAGGTTTATATATCTTTAAAAGGTACTGATGCTTGGAATAAAGATGATTATGAACATTGGAAAGAAGTTTATGAATTTAATAAAGGATTGCCAAAGGAGAAGAGAATAACCATTGTTGGAATAGATATAGAGCATCAACCTGAAAATGCTTTTAAGTTTATGGATTACTGCATATCAAGCCAGTATATATTTAAGGAAATGGAGGAAATAGCTAATTATATAAATTTAATTAACAAAAGAAATGTGAATATTTCCTCCCATGAATTAATAAGATTTTGTGAAAAATTAGTGGATGAGTTGGTTAGTAAAGAGGATTTATATAAGACCCTATTAGGGGAAAATTTTTATGGGTTTAAACATGTTAATAGAAATCTACTAAATATGTTAGAAGTATATTCTAGTAATAATTTTAATGGTGTAAGAGATAAAAAGATGTACTTAAATTTCTTGGAGCTTGATAAAAGGTTACCGAAAGGAAAGTATTTTGGGCAAATAGGCTTATCCCATGTATTTCAAAAATCCTTTCCCCATGTAACCTGGTTTGGTGCTGCTTTAAATAGTCAAAAGTCCAAATTTAAAGGGAAAATACTATCTATAGCTTATGCTTACCATAATTGTAGATACCTATATCCTACTACTAGAAAAAATTACATAAGTTCAATTAATACCTTAGATACAACGTTAAAAGCTTTCAATTACTTTGTTAATGATAAATATATTATTTTAAAATTAAATGGGGAGAACTCTCCCTTTAGCCAGGCACTACTTTGGCCTGTAGTACATAAATTTCCCGGTGAAGGCGTTACTACCGACTATTTTCAATATTTAATAATAATAAATAACTCTAAAGCTGTAGACACATTAGAATTTATATAATGTAAACTAATATAGTCAGAGTAATATATAAAAAACAACAGATACTCTATGTTAATATATCTATATATTTTTATATATGATAAAATATATAAAAATATATAATTGAGGAAAAGGGGGATATGATGACAAAGCCAAATTGGATACTAATTATTGGCTCTATAATAATTTTATTGCTATTATTCGTAATAATTTATGAAGATAGTCTAATTACTGCTGATCCATATTCATTAGATAGGGGTCTGGAATATAGAATCGGTAACGATGTACTAAAAGTGGAACATCCTATTAAGCCTAACTCTGTAGACAAATTAGGGACAGATCCATTAGGTAGAAATTTGCTCAGTCTGCTTATTAAAGGGACAAAAATAACTGTTGGAATTGCTTTTATCTCCACAATAATTAGACTTGCTATTGGAATTTTAATATCACTTTTTATAAAGGACAAGAAAAAACGAGTTAATAGTGGAATTTATTATATATTAACCATTATTTTAAATATATTCATTGGGTATATGATTTTTACCCAACCCTTTTTCAAAGAGCTAGAATTAAGTCATTCTATATTAGCTTCTGGAGTAATATTAGGAATATTTGGCTGGGGAAGGATTATTATTTCATTGAATTGCAGAAATAGTGTATATGGGACAAGAAATGGCAAAGAAATCAAAGTATATTTAAAGGAAAAAGCTCCTTATATTTTGATAAACTTTTTTATGGAAATGGGAACAACCCTTTTTATCCTTTTAATACTAGGCTTTCTAGGAATAACAATTGGAGTAAATAAATATTCAACTATTAATACAAATTGGGGAATTATGCCAAACTATAATCCAGAGTGGGGAGGTATACTTGCAATAGCAAGACAGGCTATAGAATTAGAAGCCTATTGGTTAATTGTTGGACCATTGTTCTTCTTTATAATTAGCATTTTAGGTTTTTTATTAGTTGGAAAGGGATTATCTCAAAATATTGAAAAATATGGAACTATTGTCTCCAAAAGGATGGTAAAGATAGGTAATTTCATATCACCAAAACAGTATGTAGAGGATATAAAAAGATTCAGTTGGAATAAAGCTAGAGTAATAGTAAAAACGGCAATAATAATATTTATTATTTTATGGATTGCTCCATCAATAAATACGGGCAATGGATATTATCAGATTGATAAGGAAAGAGTATGGAAGGATTTGAAAAATATATATGAAATACAACAAATCAATGGCATAAATTCTATAGAATCAAAGGATAGGGTTGGTGAGTATATAGCGGAAGAATTAGAAAAAATTTATAGATTACTTCCAGTTTTTGAAGACGAATATGTACAGGAGATCAATTATGAACAAGAAGACCTGGAAACCAAAGAAAAAGCAGTAGTCAAAGGTAGAAATATTGCAGCTTATATCTGGGGAAGAAACAGCAATAATCCATTAGTCATAGTTACAGATTATGGTAATGAATTACATAGAAACGGCACCTCCGTTGCCGCAACCTTAGAATTAGCAAGGAGTTTAGGCGAAAAAAACAATAAAGAAATGGCAAGTAGAACTATAGTCTTTTTATTTATTGATGGAAATTTAGATGAGGGTATGGGAGTATATAACGCCCTAGGTAGTAAAAATATAGATATAAATAGCTTTTATATTTACTTGAATTATTTGGGATTAGGAGATAGTAATAAAATATATATAGATACATCCTCTGTTTTAAGCGCCTATAAAAGACATTATAGAAATATAAGAAATATAAAAGAAGGAGCAAAAGAATTAAAAATTACTATTGAACAAGAGTACTTCAACAATATGTTTATAGATATTGAAGCCTTTACTGAAAACAAGGTATCAGGTTTAGCTTTATCTGGAATAGGGAAAGAAGGATATGAACAATATACTAAGTTTAATGAGCAAAACAGAAACGATATTAGCAAAATCCATTCAAATACTTTGGAAGAACAAGTACAATTAATCATGAATATAGCCATAAAATATGCTTGGAGCGACAAACCCCGGTTAGGGGATTCTTATTAAAAATGGTATAATCATCTTTAAATTTAAAATATATGGGGAAAAAGAAATTGAAAATCTAAGGAGGGATTTAGTTGGCCTTAACTGATATGGAAAAAACATGCCCAATTTGTGGGAAACCTAATAATTGTCAACATGACAAAGGTAATTGTTGGTGTGAAAAGGTAGAAATACCGAAGCATATTTTAGATTTAGTACCGGATGACAAAAGAGGAAAGGTATGTATATGTAAGGATTGTATAGATAAATATACAAAGAATTAAAAGCACAAAAATGAGGTGATAAGATGACATTGGAAATATATCCAAATATTTATTTACTAGAGATACCTTTACCCAATAATCCTTTAAGAGCATTAAACAGTTATATTGTTAAATCAGATGAGAAAAACCTAATTATCGACACAGGGTTCAATAGAATAGAATGTGAAAAAGCTTTAATGAAAGGGTTAAAGGATTTAAATATTAGTTTTGGTAGTACTTATCTTTTTGTAACTCACCTTCATTCAGATCATTCAGGATTAGCTGGAGCTCTGAATCGGATGGGAATTAAGATATATACTGGAAAAACGGATGGCAATATGGTCAATCAAATGGGCACTGAAAAATATTGGAGAAGGTTTGACGAGTTTAAAATGTTATTTGATCTTGAAAAGGATAATATATCCTTTAATGATCATCCAGGGTATAAATATTCTCCGAAGAAACCCATAGAATTTACACCATTAAATGAAGGAGATATATTGACTATAGGTAATTATAATTTTGAGGTAGTTTTTATACCTGGTCATACCCCAGGCCATCTTGGTCTATATGAAAGGGAACACAAATTGTTTTTTTGTGGAGATCACATATTAGACAGCATAACCCCAAATATTTCTTTTTGGGGATTCGATGAAGATATATTGGGAATATATTTTAATAGTTTAAACAAAGTATATAATTATGATATAGATTTTGTATTTCCCTCCCACAGAAATATAATAAAGAATCATAAAAAAAGAATTGATGAATTATTAGATCATCATAGCAAGCGGTTAGATGAAATAAAAGGCATAATAAAGAATGATAAATTATCGGTTAGGGATATAGCATCTAAAATGCATTGGGATTTAAAATATGATAATTGGGAAACTTTCCCTAGCCCACAAAAATGGTTTGCCTCAGGGGAAGCCATGAGTCATTTAGAACATCTAGTTTATACAGGAGAAGTGGAAAAAAGTATGGAAAATGGAATATTATATTATAAATCAAAATACTAAGAATTTAGTAGAAAATAGTATAAAGGATACTGAAGAAAATAGGATTGACCATAGTAAAACATCTGGTATTATTGTTTGATGGTTCTATAGAAGTAACAAGTAAATTAGGTTATGGCAGTAAATTTACTGTAACTTTATCTTAAGTAAGGCTATACTCAGCGGTATAATATTGAGTATAGCCTTATTTTTATTTTTATGATATCCTATAAAAGTAAACTCCATATTAGAAAGGAATTTAGAAATGATTAAAAATATACAAAAACTTATACTGTTTTTAATAATAATAGCTGTTTCCCTTCTAGGTGGATGTAAAAAAGAAGATAGTACTAAAGAACCAGCAAGAGGAGGCGTTGATGTGGAATTAGAGCAATTGAAATTACCTGAAAAAGGGGAAGAAATTGCAGTAATGGAAACTAACTATGGAACTATTAAGATAAGGCTTTTTCCTAATGTAGCATCAAAAGCAGTAGAAAATTTTACAACCCATGCAAGAAATGGATATTACAATGGATTGACCTTTCATAGAGTAATAGATGGTTTTATGATTCAAGGGGGAGACCCAAATGGAAATGGAACTGGTGGCGAAAGTATATGGAGTAAACCCTTTGAAGATGAATTTGATATAAATTACCATAATTTTAGAGGTGCCTTATCAATGGCCAATGCTGGGCCAAATACTAATGGTAGCCAATTTTTTATAGTTCAAAACAGAACAGTAGAAGAATCTTTAATAGAACAAATGACTCAGATAGGAGAAAAGGGAGGTTTTTCTGAAACTGTAATAAAAGCTTATACAGAATTAGGAGGTACGCCTCATTTAGACTTTAGACATACTGTATTTGGTCAGGTGTTTGAGGGGATGGATATAGTAGATAAAATTGCAGCTGTAGAAACAGATGGAAATGGCAAGCCTGTAGAATTGGTTATAATTGAAAAAGTTGAGATAGTTAATTATTAATAGTCCAGATTAAAGAACGGGGGAATTTTGATGATATTCCTTCTTTTTAAAGGTATACAAGTAGCTAATGTGTATTTAATGAAAAACAAAGATTGGAAAGCAAAAAATACTCGGGGGGAAGAAGACTTAGATGAAGACAATGAAGATTTAGACAAATAATGAAAGGTTAGGTTTATTTTAAACCTAACCTTTCTCTTATTCATTCCATTTTAAAAATTTGTCCTCCAGAATAGATATTCCTTTATACATTAATGCCGAAATTAAGGCTAAGATAAAAACACTCATCATTACTAAATCCAATTTAAAGACCTGACCACCATATACTATTAGATATCCTATTCCCGCTTTAGACACTAAAAACTCCCCTACGATTACCCCTACCCAAGAAAGTCCAATATTTACCTTTAAGGTGCTTATCATAGTAGGTATAGAATAAGGTAGTACTACTTTTTTAAGAATTTGAAATTTAGTAGCTCCAAAGGTTTGTAAAAGTTTTATTTTATCTTCATCCACAGATATAAAACTAAAATACATATTCATGATAGTGATAACTATTGATACAGTAATGGCAGTAACTATTATTCCTGAATAACCTGCACCTACCCAAATAATTAGAATGGGAGCTAAAGCTGTTTTAGGCAAACTATTTAGTACTACCAAATAAGGGTCCAAAACTTTTGCCCAAAAATCAGACCACCATAGGCCTATTGCAATTAGAATGCCCAGTAAGGTACCTGCACTAAAACCAAGGATAGTTTCAAAAACAGAAATGCCTACATGGTAGAATAGTCCTCCGTTTTTGGTATATTGTAAAAACAAATTCCATATCCCTGAAGGATAACTTGTTAAGAAGGAATCTATCCAGTTAAGTCTAGCTGCTAATTCCCATAGCAACAGACCTATTGTCAGGATGGATATTTGTGCTATGAAGATAGTACGTTTTCTTTTCCTTATCTTTTTCAAATACTTAATATGTTCACTAGATAATGAGTTATTAGACATGAACATCAAGCTCCTTCCATATTTTATTGAAATAGTGTCTAAATTCTGGGGCTTCACGACATTTTATTGGGCTCCATATTCCTTCAGGACAGGTTAATTCAATCTTAATGATATCTTTAATTCTTGCAGGTCTATTAGTGAGAACAATTATCCTGTCAGATAAAGATATAGCTTCAGCAATATCGTGGGTTACTAAAAGAGCTGTCTTTTTCTCTCTTTTCAAGATTATACCTATTTCATCAGATATAGCTAATCTTGTCTGATAATCTAATGCAGAAAAAGGTTCGTCTAACAGCAGTAGATTTGGTTCTACAATCAAAGTTCTGATCAATGCAGCCCTTTGTCTCATACCTCCTGATAATTGTCTAGGATAATTATATTTAAAATCTCCTAGCCCGTAGGTATCTAAAAGCATTTCTGCAGTTTTTATAGCATTATCTTCCACCTTGCCATGAATTTCTAAACCCAATAATACATTCTGAAGTATAGTTCTCCACTCAAATAGATGATCTCTTTGGAACATATAACCTATATCCTTTGTTGGACCAGTAACCTTCTTCCCGTTAACTAAAACTTTTCCCGTAGAAGGTTTGATTAAACCAGCAATTATTGAAAGTAAAGTAGATTTTCCACATCCACTAGGGCCTACAATACTGACTATTTCCCCTTCGTATACGCTAAAATCAATATTCCGAAGGGCTTCAGTTTCACCATTAAAGGTATGATAGGTCATACCTATCTCATTTACTTCAACTATAGTTTTTTTATCCATAAGCAACTCTCCCTCATAGGACATATGATACTTCATAATATTCATTAAAAAATATTATGTGAATATCCATAAAATTTTTCAAGACTAAATTGGAAAAATCATGGTATAATAGTAAAAGCTAAAGAAAAAGGAGGAAAATATTTTGCATCAATACAAAGGAAAATTAATTGTTCATACTGGATCAATGTTTTCAGGAAAAACTTCCAGTTTAGAAAAGGATGTTAAGAGGTTTAATATAGCAAAATATAAGACAATAGCCTTTAAACCTGCTATTGATAGCAGGTTTAGAAGAAATGAGATTGTGACCCATGATCTAACTTCTATGAATGCAATTTTAGTAGACGATATAAACCAATTAATAGAATATTGCAATGAATTAAAACCAGACGTAATAGCGATAGATGAAATTCAATTTCTAGGAGGCAAAGTTGGGGATATAATTGCAGGGATTAATGGATTACTTGAAAAGGATTTTACTGTTATAGTAGCAGGTTTAGATATGGACTTTACTGGTAAGCCTTTTGAAATAGTAAAAGAGTTAATGCCTATAGCAGATTATCTTTATAAACATCATGCTGTATGCGTAAGGTGCGGCAATGACGGATGGGTTAGTCATAGAAAATCTGAAGACCAGGAAAGGATTAAAATAGGAGCCTCTGATGAATATGAGCCTTTATGCAGAAAATGTTTTTTAAAAGTAAAGGAAAATATGACAAGTACTGAATAGGGGGAGTTAATATGGAAGACTATATTTTATTTCAGCCATCGGTTAAACCTATACATAAGGAAGATGAAGAAGATTTTTGGTTTCTATTTAAAGATAATCAACTTATGGTTTATGAAGGAAAAGGAAATATTACCATCCCTAGGCAAAAGGATGTACTTGATTTAAATATAAGTATATATAATATCCAGTGTATGGGAGCTTATTCTGGGTATAATTGTCAATGCGGAGAGTTTGTAGACCATATAGAAGAAGAAAATATTAGTTTTATGGATTTAAGAACTCTGTCTGAATTTGTAGATGAGAACATTTATCTTATGGCTTCAAAAGCAAATCTATTGCTTAACTGGTTGAAATTAAACCAGCATTGTGGAATTTGCGGTTCTAAAATGTATATAAAAGACAGTAAATATGAAAGAGCGATGGTATGTTCAAATTGTGGCAATACAACTTGGCCAAGAACTTCACCAGCAATTATTGTGGCAATCACTAAAGAGGACAAACTATTACTAGCTCGCAATAGGCAGTTTCCTAATAGAAGGTATAGTGTAATTGCTGGTTTTGTTGAATATGGGGAAACTTTTGAAGAATGTGTTAAGAGAGAAGTATATGAAGAAGTAGGGATTAAAGTAAAGAATATTAAATATTTTGGATCCCAGCCTTGGCCTTATCCAAATTCCATGATGATAGGATTTACAGCAGAATATTTAGATGGAGAAATAAAAGTAGATGGTGAAGAGATAGTAGACGCTGACTGGTTCACCAAAGAGGAAGTACAAGGAATGTATAAAAAGTCTATAAGCATAGGTTCTCAGCTAATTGAATGGTTTCTGGAAAACCATTAATTACAATTGGATTAATTTGGAGGTAAAGTATGAAGAAAAACTTTAAGGTATTACCTATTTTATTAAGCCTCATAATGATTTTTATGCTAATTCCTCAAAGGGCCTATCTAGAAGAAAAAGAAAAATCAATAATAATATTATTTACTCATGATATGCATGACCATCTTTATCCTTTCGATGTAGAAGAAGATGGAGTAATTAAAACCTTGGGAGGATATGCTCGGCTAAATTCAGCAATTAATAAGGAAAGGGAAAAGGCCCCTAATCTTTTACTGGTAGATGGAGGAGACTTTTCCATGGGAACTTTGTTTCAAACAATTTTTGCTAGTCATTCTCCTGGAATAAGGTTAATGGGGAAGATGGGATATGATGTAGTGACTTTTGGCAATCATGAATTTGATTTTAGAGCAGATGGGTTAGCTTATAGTTTGAAGGCTGCAAAAGATAGCGGAGAGATCTTACCCCAAATCGTAGCATCCAATATTTCATTTCCATTAGACGGCAATGAAGAATTGACCCCAACTTTGACTAAATTGAAGAATTCCATGGAATATTATGGAGTGAAAGATTATACGGTGATTGAGCGCAACGGTAGCAAAATAGGTATTTTTGGCTTAATGGGGAAGGAAGCGGCATCTAATGCACCTATGTCTGAAATCGAATTTACCGACCCAATCCAAGCAGCTAGGGACACAGTTCAGGAATTAAAAAATGAAGAAAAGGTAGATTTGATAATTTGTTTATCCCATTCTGGTACTTGGGAGGATAAATCTAAATCTGAAGACGAAATACTGGCTAAAGAAGTTCCAGATATTGATATTATTATTAGCGGTCATACTCATACTACTCTTCTAGAACCTATAATAGTTGGAAATACAGTTATCGTCTCTTCTGGCAGGTATGGAGAAAACTTAGGTGTATTAAACCTAGTGAATGATGAGGAAAAGTGGAGAGTAAAGGATTATAGATTAGAACCTATAGAAGAGCACTTAGCTTTAGACCCAGAAATCACTGAGGCCATAGGGTATTATAAAGAGATAGTCCAAGAAGAATACCTAGATAGATTTAATATGGTCTTTGACGAAGTAGTAGCCTATACTTCATTTAATTTTACTTCTTACGGAGTACTAGGTAAAGATCATGATGAAGATATATTAGGAAATCTTATTAGCGATTCCTATATATATGCAGTAAAGGAAGCTGAGGGGGAGGATTATGAGCCAATAGCTGCTTCTGTAGTTCCTACTGGTACGATAAGGGGCTCTTTTATTAAAGGAGATATTACTGTATCAGATGTATTTAATGTAAGTTCCTTAGGTATAGGGCCTGATAAAGTTTCGGGTTATCCATTAATATCTG
The DNA here is from genome assembly GCF_000511955.1 of [Clostridium] ultunense DSM 10521. GTDB lineage: Bacteria > Bacillota > Clostridia > Tissierellales > Tepidimicrobiaceae > Schnuerera > Schnuerera ultunensis. Next base: position 400,518 of record NZ_AZSU01000001.1, read on the forward strand.
TATATTTAACAGGAAAGGAACTAAAGACTGTAGCAGAAGTAGATGCTTCCATTGCACCCATAATGAGTGTAGCACAACTCTATACATCTGGTCTTAATTTCACCTTTAACCCAAATAGGTTAATCTTTAATAAGGTAACCGATGTATATTTAGAAAAGGAAGATGGCAGCAGAGAAGAGATAAGGGATGATGAACTATATAGGGTAGTAGCAGGGTTGTATTCTGCACAAATGCTTTCAATTGTCGGTGATAAGTCCTTTGGTCTATTATCCATAGTACCTAAGACTAAGGAAGGCCTTCCTATTACAGACTATGAGGCACAAATAATATATGACGAAGGCCATGAAATTAAGGAATGGTTAGCTATAGCGGAGTATTTAAAATCCTTTGATAAGGAAAATGGAGTACCGCAAGTACCATTATATTATAGTCAAAAACAAGGTAGAAAAATTGTTGATGACAACCCAAATTTATTTGCAAGACTTAAAAACCCCAATAAGGTAACTTTAGTTGCATATTCTGTTGTTTTGTTCATAATAGCTTTAATAATCTTACTAATTGGAATTATAATCAAGAAAAAGAAAAAGGTCCATGCTAAATAGTTATACATTATGATTTAGAGTTGCCATCTATAGCAGGGGAATTTACGGGAATAATTTACTGTTTAGTACTGTACTTTGCAATTTACTTTAAAAAGAAGTTGAATTCCTTTTTATCTATTATACTTGGAAGAGTTGCCGCTGTAATCAATTTATTCTTTGGAAATATTGCTTCTTTGATAATTATTGCCTTTCTTACAACAATAGAAGATAAATCTAAAAGCAGTATTACTATGGATGATTCTGAAATGAATTAATTAGAATGTAAGCCTTTTATTATTAGAACTTTTGATCCACGTCTTAATTTACCTATGTTAATAGGTTGTTTTATGATGCATAAATGTTTGGAGGGCGGTTATATTTGTCATTTATTATATATTTAAGGTTTTACGTTGGTTAACTGTTCACTAATGAATAATGCCTATATTTATTTTTTTAAACGATAATTAGTCCCTTCTGTTTTCAGGAGGGATTTTTTGTGCTTGATTTAGATATAAATAATTTGAAGAAATATTATGGAGATAGGCCAATATTAGATATTAAAGATTTAGAAATATATAGGGAAGATAGAATAGGGGTAGTAGGTTTAAATGGCAGTGGTAAAACTACATTATTAAATATGATATTAAATAGGGAAAAGGGTATTAAAATATCACGAAAAGCAAAAATGGGATACTTTAATCAAGATTTAAGTATATTAAATGAGAATAAATCTATAATAGAAAATATGATTGAAAGTAATATTTATGATGAAACCACTGTAAGGATTATATTAGCTAGATTATTATTTAAAAGGGAAGATGTATATAAAAAGGTAAAAATGTTAAGTGGTGGGGAAAGGATTAAGGTTTCTTTAGCAAAAATACTAACCTCTGATTTTAATATATTAATATTAGATGAACCTACCAACTATTTGGATATTTACTCCATAGAGGCTGTGGAAGAGGGCTTTAGTAGATTAAAAGAATTAGAAAACAGAAAGAAAAAACCCAACAAAGACATGGAAGAAAAACATATATTAGGGAGAAAAGCTATGCTAGGATATAAGCTATCTGAGATATTAGGCAAACTTTCTCTACCAGGGAAAGATGATGATATGGGAGCTTTGGATAGGGAATATAAAGAGATGCTTAAAGAATTGACTAACATAAGAAATAACTATAATTAAGTCGGGGATATATATACCCGGCTTAATTATTCTGTTCTTCTTCTATACTTTTATATCTTTCCGTGTTTATTATACTAAAATTATAAAAAAGCATTTCTTCCAATATATGTAAAGAAATATCTAACTAACCATTAGAAATAACCCGGTTACTACAGGAGAATAATTGAAAAGGAATAATTATACTAATTAATAATACCATAAATTTTTTAGCATTCAGGATAATCTCCCTTAGACAGTCTATTTGGAATTAATATTAATACTTCCTAAACTTACTGAAAGGGTAATGTTATTTTTACCATTGCCTACTTTTCCTTTGAGCTTTGTATCTGATTTTTCACTAATATCTAACGGATAATTATTTTTTATGTTTCCTAAATCAGTGCTTGCATCAATATGAAAGTTTGAGTCACTAGGTAGAAGAATTTTTATACTTCCAGAATCGGATTCAGCTTTTATATCCCAATCAATCTTATCGTATTCTAAATCTATGCTTCCTAAATTGGTTTTGGCCTCTAATGGGCCTTCAATATTTTTAGCTTCTATTGCACCTAAATCGGTGGATAATTTGTTCTTTGAAGAGGATACATTATCTATAGATATTTTTCCTAAAGAGGATTTTGCCTCTAATTCATTTAAAGCAATATTACTAATATCAATATCACCTAATTCACCTTTTATATATAATTTGTTTAACCCTAAATCTTCAATTTTTATAGCACCTAGATTAGCCACTAGATTTAAATTATTAGAGTAGGATAAAGGAACAATTATATCTAAATATAAATCTGCTTTAGTTGAAAGATTAAAATTACTTTTTAAATTCTTTGCCTTAGCTTGAACAATTAACTTTTTTCCAGATATTCTTGTTTTAAAGTTAGTTTTAATATGAGGGGAGATTCTTCCATGATAATGTAATGATATATCATCTGTATCCTTAGGAATAATATTAATAGTTGCAATATCCGCATCAATTTCTATTTCTTGTACTCCATTTATAGATACTGTATCTTTCTCATCTATATTGACATAATTTCCAGTCTTTTTACCAACATTAGTTTTGTTTGAATTAATATTTATTAAATAATTTTTATCCCCAAATTCTAAATTAAAACCATTGTCTAGATTATCTTTAGGTAATTTCAAAGTTAGGAAACCTATCCCAAAGGATATCAAAATAATACCTATTAAAACCGAAACTATTTTTTTCATTTTCAATACCCCCTATTTTGTAATAATATCTATATTCCATCTTAAGTACTTAATGACAGCTTGATACAATAATTTAGTTAGATAGGCACTTCCAATGCCTATTAACAACCCTAGAGCAGTTAATCCAGTTCCAAAGGATATGGAAGTTATAGGATATACATTTATACTTATACTATATGGAAAGAAAGGTGCTGCTATTGTACCAAAGAAGGAACTTATACCCCCAACAATAAAACCTACTGAAATACCATAGAGTCCGATCAACAGCCCTACTATTAATAAAAAAGGTCCTAGAACAATAATCAAATTGAAAAAACCTAAAGCCATAGCTGCTAAAACAGCCCTTAATAAATTTTTAGGAGATGGATTATTTTCAGCTTCAGAAATTTTAGAAGTTGCTATATAGGTTCTAGCAATATTTGTCGGGCCTCCTAATTCTTCTGCAATTTCCTCTTCTGATTTCCCTTTAGATAATCCAACTTCAAAATGTTCTTCATAATCATATAAAATATCCATAATTTCATTTTCTGGCAACCCCTTGAATCCATTTCGTAGAGTCTCTACAAACTCTCTTCTATTCAACAAAATCACCCCTTATAATTTTATTGACCCCTATGGTAAAATCTTCCCATTCTTTTTCCAATTCTTTAAAAGCTTTTTTTCCTTCTTCTGTAATTTTATAGTATTTTCTTGGAGGACCTTCTTGAGATTCTTGCAAATAATTGGTTACATACCCATCTTTTCTAAACCTTCTCAATAGAGGATATATGGTTCCCTCAGATATGTTGATATGTTTCGATATATGTTCTACCAATTCATATCCGTAAAAATCCCTTCTAGTCAGTAGCGATAAAACGCATAGTTCTAATACTCCTTTTTTGAATTGAATATTCATAGGCATTCCCTTCTAATTTTCGTTTGACTATATTATATACTACGCTACCTTTTAATGCAAGGTACTGTTTAATAAAAATAGCTGCAAAATGCAGCTAAAAATTAAGCCCTTCTTTATGGACTGCTACACTCAATGCAATCCCAATACATACCAAATTGATTAATTGGAAGGTTCCTCCGTAGCTTAAGAAAGGGAGTGGAATACCGGTTATAGGCATAAGGCCTATAGTCATTCCAATATTTTCCCATATATGGATCAAAAACATGGCAGCAAACCCAATAATCATAAGGGAACCAAAGGTATCTGTACTATTTTTGGCAATTTTAATGAGCCTATAGAGTAGTATGAAATATAGGAGGATAAGGGCTAATCCACCTATTAATCCAAGTTCTTCACCAACTACTGCAAAAATAAAGTCTGTTTGTTTCTCTGGAAGATAATTATACTGGGTTTGGGTTCCTTGGAATAATCCTCTTCCAAAAACTTTACCTGATCCTATGGCAATCCTTGATTGCATAGCTTGGTAACCTGTGCCAGAGGTATCCCTTTCCGGGTCTAAAAAGTCAAATATCCTATTACGTTGATAATCCTCAAGGGAAAACCATAATATTGGAAGACTTATAATTCCTGCCAAGAATGCATAGCCAATATATTTCCAATCTAAACCTGCTGCGAAAAGCATAACTAAAACAAAGAATACAAAAACTATGGCAGTTCCTAAGTCAGGTTGCTTTGCAATTAGCAAAATAGGTATTCCTGCTAAAATTACTATTTTTAATAAAGTTAATGGTCTATTGATTTCATTTTTGTTTTTATCTATAAATTTAGCTAAAAATATTATTATACCCACCTTTGAAATCTCAGCTGGCTGGAAGGTAAATCCTCCAATAGTTAACCAAGAATCAGCCCCCCATTGGTCTCCACCAGTTCCGAAAAAAGCAACGGCTACTAATAACAAAACCGAAACTATATAAATAGGAATATAGAATTTTCCTAAAAATTGATAGTCCAATAATACTAAGAAGACAATGGCTAAAATGCCTAAAATTGTGGAAATAGACTGTACTTTTACATAACGGTTAGTTTCGAAAGTCAAGGTAGCTGATTTAATCATTATTATCCCAAATATACAAAGTAGGATAACAGTAATAAACAATATTAAATCAAAATTTTTGAAAGATTTTCTTTTTAAATTGAACATGATCAAAACTCCTTTTTTATACCGAATAGGAAAGTTCTTATCTATAAAATATAGAATAAAAAGAATTTAACCTAAATGAGTTTCAGAAATGCTTCCTTAACAACGCTTTGATAGAAGCTTTTCTTATAACTAAAATAAATTATATCATATTTTAGAATAGAAGCCACATATTTATTCAATCCATTCAAATTATTGTAATAAAAATTATAAAAGATTTAACATATTAATTTATAGGGTATAATTGATGATAACAATATAGATGGAAATAAATATGGGTTTTTTAATTCAATATAGCCATGAAAAGAGATTTTTTTGAAGTAAGGAATTGCATGGAACAGATATAATTATTTTTCATAGAGGAGGTAGCAGTATGTGTGGAAGATTTTTACTTGATAGTGATATTGAAGAGATAATTAGGACCTATAGAATATTTAAAAAGGAAATTGATAGTTTTGATAAAGGAGATTATTATCCTTCACAAAAAGCACCTATAGTGTTAGAAAAAGGAGAAAGGTCTATTACACTGGCCAAATGGGGATTTCCTTATGGAAGTAAAAAGGGGCTTGTAATCAATGGAAGAGCAGAGACTATTATGGATAAACCTCTGTTTAAAAATGCCTTCTACAGTGGTAGATGTATTATTCCTGCAAATATTTTTTACGAATGGAAGGATGAAGGGAATAGAAAAAAGATAATGCATAAAATAAGTTTACAAGATAGTAATTTAATTTCCCTTGGGGGTATATATAAATTGTCTATTGATGAAAATTCAAATAAACAGCTTATTTTTGTTATAATAACTACTGAAGCCGATAAAAATATGAGATCTATCCATTCAAGAATGCCTCTAATTATAAAGGAAGACATGGTAGATATATGGTTAAAGGATAGTACTTCTATCCAGGTTTTAAAAAAGATACTGAAGGATAATAAGGACAATGATCTTATAATTGAAAAGGGTGAAGATGAAAAACATCAGCAATTAAAGATGTTTTAAAGGTTTTTAGGGTAGTTTATAGTCTAGGAGAAAGGATGATTAAATGCACATTGGTTGTCATTTGACTATTGCAAAAGGTTATAAGAAGGCAGCGGAATTAGCTCTGGAAATAGGAGCCAATGTTTTTCAATTTTTCAGTAGAAATCCTAGAGGTTCAACTTCTAAGGAATTGGATATGGAAGATATAGAGGAAATGGAAAGGATATTAAAGGAAAATGATTTTGGGCCATTACTTGCCCATGCACCATATATAATAAACCTAGGTTCATATAAGGGCAGAATCTATGGAATGGCTAAAGGGATATTAAAGGAGGATTATGAAAGGTTAAATGAGATTTCTATTCCCTATTTTACATTTCATCCAGGGAACCATGTAGGGAAAGGACCAGAATATGGGGTTCAAAGGATTATTGATGCTTTAAATGAAATAATTACAGGAAATGAAACTACAATGCTTTTATTGGAAACTATGTCTGGCAAAGGTACGGAACTAGGCCGTAATTTTCAAGAGATACGGGATATTATAGATGGGGTAAAGTATAGTGAATTAGTAGGAGTCTGCTTGGATACCTGTCATATATATTCGGCTGGTTATGATATTGTTAATGATTTAGATGGGGTATTAGGTGAATTTGATGATATAATTGGATTAGAAAAATTGAAAGCCATCCATTTGAATGATAGTATGGTAGAATTCGACAGTGGAAAAGATAGACATGCTAAGATTGGAGAAGGAACCATAGGCTTAGAAGCTATAAAAAATATAATAAACCATCCAAATTTAAAAGATTTGCCTTTTTATTTGGAAACACCTAATGAATTAGAAGGATATAAGGAAGAGATAGAACTTTTAAGAAAGCTTAGAGGTTGAAATATAATGATAGAATATAATGATCTACCTAGCATGTAGACATGCTAGGCAGATCTTTCATACCTATAAAACTATATTAAACCGAATAACCTTGCCCCTTGAGCCACTAGAAAACATATAACAATGCCTGTAATTGTAGGAACTAAGAAGGATACCCAGGCCCATTTCCAACTTTGAGTTTCTTTCCGGATAGTTAAAAGGGTGGTGCCGCAGGGCCAGTGGTTTAATGCAAATAGCATGGTACAGATAGCTGTTAACCAAGTCCAACCATTAGAAACTAATAGCTGTTTCATTTCAGTTAGACTGTCTAAATCTAGCATAGAACCTTTAGACATATAGCTCATGATTAAAATTGGAATAACGATCTCATTTGCCGGTAGGCCTAATATAAAGGCCATTAAAATATAGCCATCCATTCCTAACAACTGTGCAAAGGGATTAAGGAATTGGGCACAATGGGTTAATAAACTAGCATTACCAATTATAATATTGGCCATAACCCAAATAATTAAACCAGCGGGAGCAGCCACTATAACAGCTCGACTTAGTACAAACAATGTACGGTCAAAGATAGAACGAACTATGATTTTACCTACTTGGGGTTTTCTATAAGGAGGTAATTCTAAAGTAAAGGAAGAAGGCAATCCTTTTAATATGGTTTTTGATAGCAACTTAGATACAAATAGGGTGATTATAACACCCAATAATATAGCAATTAACACAGATAATGTAGCTGTCAAAGAACTTAAAGCACCAGTAGAGCTTCCAATAAAAATGGTTGCAAGAGCTATTAAGATTGGAAACCGGCCATTGCAGGGCACAAAATTATTGGTAATAATAGCAATTAATCTTTCCCTTGATGAATCAATGATTCTGCATGATATAACTCCGGCAGCATTACAACCAAAGCCCATACACATAGTCAAGGCTTGCTTTCCATGGGCTCCTGCTTTTTTGAAATAATAATCTAGGTTAAAGGCCACTCTGGGTAAATAACCTAAATCTTCTAATAGGGTAAATAGCGGAAAAAATATTGCCATTGGTGGAAGCATTACTGACACTACCCATGCTAGTGTACGGTAAATACCTAATACTAAAATATCATGGAACCAGTTAGGGGCTTTCATAAGTTTAAATAAGTTACTTAATTTTCCTTCTATCCAAAACAACCCATTTGCTAATATATCAGAAGGGAGGTTAGCACCTTCAATAGTAATCCAGAAAACAAGACCTAAAAGTCCAATCATTATAGGGATTCCAAAAATTCTGGAAGTTAATATCCTATCAATTTTGTGATCTAGTAGATTATGATTTTTGTTTTCAAAGATAACTACTTCTTCACTTATATTTTCTGCAGTTTTTACAATGCTAGCTACAATACAATCCCTTAGTTTTTCTAGCTCAATATTCTCTTTTTTTAGATTGGTAAAAAGGGTTTCTAATTTTTTTCTTAATAACTCATTTTTGGATAAATCAAAACTTATATAATCTTTCATTGATTCTAACAATTTACTATCTCCGTCCATTATGCGGAGAGATACCCATCTGCTATTCATCTTTTTGCCTACTAAATTATCTATTAGAGGTTGTATCTCTTTAATTGCTTTTTCAAGTACTCCATCATAATTAATCTTTTTAGGATTGGTTTTGATTTCATCTTTGGCAACTTTCTCTATTGCGTTTTTCAATTCTTCTAATCCTTTTCCACTTCTAGCAATAGTTCCCACTACTGGTACTCCCAGAATTCTTTCTAGTTTATTTAAATCAACCCGTATATTTTTTCGATTTGCTTCATCTAAAAGATTAACGCAGACTACTACTCTATTAGTAATTTCCATTATTTGAAGGACTAAATTGAGATTTCTTTCTAAAGAAGTAGCATCTGTAACCACAACTGTTACATGAGGATTACCGAAACAGATAAAGTCTCTAGCTATTTGTTCTTCTATAGAATTAGCAAGCAAGGAATAAGTACCTGGCAAGTCTACTAAAGTATATTGCTTATCCTTATACTTATATCTACCTTGTGCGTTGGTAACGGTCTTACCAGGCCAATTGCCTGTGTGCTGGTTAAGGCCTGTAAGGCTATTAAAAACAGTGCTTTTTCCAGTATTGGGATTACCTGCTAATGCAACTACAATATCATCATAAGATTCAATCTTTATTTCAAACATTTCTTTTAAAGTAGCTATGCCTGTAGATTGACTGGTTAAACCCATTTACAATACCTCCCTTGAAGCTATTGTTGAATTAGTTCAACAATAATTTGAGATGATTCTTCTGAACGTAAGGCAATGACTGTCCCTCTAATTTCGTAAGCAATAGGATCTCCAGCAGGGCTTTTTATTAAAGGCATTACAGCTGTATTATGGATAAGACCTAAATCTAACATTCTTCTTCGAATAGTTCCGTTTGCAGCAAGGCCTCTTACCTTGCCAAGGGTGCCTGTAGGTAGTTGATCTAATGTAAATAAATTTTTGTCCATGATAAACCTCCATTCCATTAATGTTTTATAGTTTTATTACATAAGTTAGCTATAGGAAACTTTATTAGATAAAGTTAATAATCAAGATATGCACTAATGCTTATACATGTTACACTGAAAGAAAATATAGGGAGGCTGGAGTATTTGAGTAAAAAAGATGAGTTTTATACAGTTCGTGGTTACAAGATGATAAATTCAGAAACAAAATTATTAACTTCTAGTATGGAGGATTATCTAGAAATGATTTATAGAATATGTAAAGAGGAAGATTATATACGTATAAACCAATTAGCAAGAAATTTAAACGTTCGTCCATCATCGGCAACTAAGATAGTTCAGAAATTAAGAAATTTAGGAATGGTGGAATATGAGAGATACGGCATAATTCAACTTACGGAGAAAGGGAAGAAGGTTGGCAGATTTCTTTTAAAGAGACATAATATTATAGACGAGTTTCTAAAAAATATTGGAACAGAAGAAACTAGGCTTAAGGATACCGAAATGATAGAACACAGTGTGAGTATTAATACTCTACAAAATATACATATCTTAAATAAATTTTTATTTGATAATCCTGATATAATGGAGAGATTTGAAATCTATAAGGTGGAGTATCATAAAGGGGTGAACTCCTTTGACTTTCCAATATATTAAGATTAATCATAAATTTATGGTATAATATTATTTATCTAAATTAAAAGGGGATATAATTATGAATAAAGAAAAACAAATGGTAGAAATTTGGGGAGATATAGTTGAAATTAAATCTCTAGTAATGTCAATAATTATTTCGGGGATTACAACTATGGGTGCTTATTTTTTAGCACCATCTAATAATAAAACAAAACAGCTATTTTTTGGTTTAGTAGGAGCGGTTTTAGGTTTTGTTATATCGGCTTTACTAATTAAACCAAAGAGGATTATTCTTTTAGAAGAAGAACTAAAGAAAAAATAAGGAGAAATTAGCTATGGATATAATGCTTATAATTCAAATGATTTTGGCAGCTTTAGCCGCTGTTTTCATATATACAATTATTGGGTTTATTCCTGGCACAGATGAAACATCGGTACTAATGCCTATAACTTTGACGGTGGTTCTAGCTGGTACACCACCTATAATCGTGTTAACTTTTTTTATTGCTGCAATTGTCACATTGAATTTAATAAATGCCATACCAACAGCATTAGTAGGATTACCAGGTGGCGTAATGTCTAGTCCTATGTTAGAACATTCTTTGTTCTTGAAAGAAAAGGGAATGTCGGCAATAGTTATAAAGAAGATGGCAGTAGGATCTCTAATTGGAACTGTTATATCAATTCCTATCGCTTTAATGCTTGCAAACATTTTAGCACCTTATGGAGAGAAAATAAAGAACTTTGCACCTCTATTATTCTTCTTAGGGGCAATCTTTTTATCCCTAATTGGTAAAAATAAAATATTATCTATACTCAGCATCATGCCATTGGCATTATTGTTTATGGGATTGAGACATTTATACTGGGGGATAGGAATTGTACCAAGAGACGTAAATATTACAACATCTTTTTTCCTTGGTATTACAATTGGTCCTTTAATCGTTTCTTTATTTACGCTTTTAAATAAAGGTAAGCGTCAATCTATGATAACGGAAAATTCCAAAAAAATAGTTATACCTAGTGAAGCTAGAGGTAGTACAACATTAAACCCTTTTAAAATATTAACAAGGGAAGAAATGAGAAATGCATCTGTTGCAGCTTTAATAGTAAATTTTTTATTTGTACTCAGCCCTGTAGGATTAACTATTTTATTTGGAGAGACTATGGCAAATAGGATGAAAGATCCTGTTAATAAAGCAACAACAGCAATAACAACTATGAGCGCCTTAGGACAAGCAACCTATCTTTCTGGGATAATTATTCCTCTAATGGCTATAGGCCTTCCTTTGTCACCTACTGCCATTGGACCAGGAGGTGCATTGTTTAATGCACCTCCCGTTTTCACAGTTGAAAATAATTTGTATCATATATTGGATAAATGGGAATTTATAGTGGCCATATTAATTGGTGCAGTAATTGCAGTAACTATAACCTACTATATTACCAATAGGTTTGCTGGTAGAATTTCAGCCTTTGTCCTAAGAAAAATACCCCATGAATCAATTTTAGGTTTATTTATTTCATTTATCCTTTTATTAGCATATATGGATGCAGGATTAATAAATGTTTTTGGAGTATTACTCATAGGTGTAACTTGTGGTACATTAAATAAAATGGGGGTCAGTTATGGAATACAGTTTATGACTTTATATGCAGCCCCATGGATTATTGAAAAGATTATTTTATTATAATACTTATGAAGAAGGAGTATAATATGGAAAACAAAATAACAACAGGAACTGCCATAGGTAAAATAATTTTGATTGGGGAACATGCTGTTGTATATGGACAGCCAGCATTGGCCATCCCCTTCCCGGAAACAAGAATTAAAACTATAATAAGTAGAAAAAGGGGTCCCGTAATGTTGGATTGCTTTTTTTATAAAGGTTTATTGCTTAATGCCCCAGAAAGGTTATTAGGTCTAACTACTATCATAAAGGAGATAGTAAATGGTTTTGATAAAGAATTAAAGGATTTTAGCATCAGAATTGAAAGCTCTATTCCACCAGAAAGGGGAATGGGTTCTAGTGCTGCAGTAGCAGTAGCAACAGTTCGTGCTTTATATGATTTTTTTGATCAACCATTAACTGACCAGGATTTATTCAAATGGTCAAATATTTCTGAAAAAATAGTCCACGGCAATCCAAGCGGTATAGATACTGCAATCATTATAGGGGAAACTCCCCTCTATTACATTAAGGGGAAGCCCTTTGTTCCTTTTCCCTTTAAACTAGATGCTTTTTTAATAGTTGCAGATACTGGGGAACTTGGCCAAACTCAAGCTGCCGTTGCTAGTGTTGAGAAGTTGATGGACACTGATCCTGAAAAGGGTGAGGATATAATTAAACAGCTAGGCTTTCTAACTAAAAATGCAAAAGTTTCGATTGAATCAAATGATGGAGAAAAGCTTGGGGAAACTATGAGCAAAGCCCATTCCCTATTAGATAAATTGGGAGTGAGTAATGAAATATTAAACCTTTTAGTTTCTGTAGCTGTAGAGAATGGGGCTTTAGGTGCTAAATTAACTGGTGGTGGTCGTGGTGGTTGTATGATAGCTTTAGCTGCTACCCAACAGGAGGCTATATCCATTTCTAATAAATTGCTATGTAATGGGGCTAAAAATACTTGGATATATAATATGGGAGTTGATTTGCTATGATGATCAAGGGAAAAGCCAGGGCTCACGCAAATATTGCTTTAATCAAATACTGGGGAAAGAGAGATGATGAGTTGGTACTACCAATGAATAGTAGCCTTTCCCTTACTTTAGATTGTTTTTATACAGAAACAGAGGTAATTTTTAATGATGATATTGAAAAAGACTATTTTTATTTGAATAATAATATCCAGGATGAAGCTGCCACTAAAAAAGTAAGTGATTTTTTAGATCTGTTCCGTAATTCTGCAGGGATTAAGTCGTCAGCGATGGTGAAGAGTATTAATTATGTACCTACTGCTGCTGGATTGGCTTCTTCTGCTTCGGGATTTGCTGCATTAGCAGCAGCTGCAAATGTGGCCAGTGGATTGAACCTAGATAATAAGGACTTGTCAATATATGCAAGACAAGGTTCTGGTAGCGCAACAAGGAGTATTTATGGTGGTCTCGTGGAATGGAGAAGAGGAATATCAGGGAAAGATTCCTATGCGGTTCCCGTAGATGACGCTAAATGGGATATTGGAATGATTGTTGTAATAGTAAATCCAAAGGAAAAATTGATTTCTAGTCGTGAAGGGATGAAACGGACAGTGGAAACTTCACCTTTTTATACTAGTTGGGTGGAAAGTGCAGAAGAAGATTTAAAACAGATTAAAATTGCAATTAGTAAACGAGATTTTGAACAAATGGGGTTGATTGCTGAAAGGAATAGCCTAAAAATGCATGCTACCATGCTTGGGGCAAAGCCACCGTTATCCTATTGGGAGCCAGAGAGTGTTTTGGTAATGCAAATAGTACGTGAATTAAGAAAAGAGGGCATTCCCTGTTATTTTACTATGGATGCAGGACCTAATGTTAAAATACTTTGCAAGTTATCGGAAAGCTATAAAATAAAAGAAAGGCTAACCCAATCCTTTCATGAGGAAAAAATAATCATAACTGGGCCAGGCCCGGGAGTTACTATTCTTTAAAAGGAGATGTGCAATATGATTAGAACCTATGCACCAGGTAAATTATTTATAGCTGGTGAATATGCAGTTGTTGAACCAGGTTATCCAGCAATTTTAGTGGCAGTTGATAAGGGTATTATAGTTTTATTAGAAGAAATGTTGGAACGGGGGAGTATTAGTTCCTATGGCAATTTACCCAGATTCTGGTCAAGGGAAAATGGTAAACTGATCTTAGATAAAACTGATAGCCGTTTCTCTTATATAATATCTGCTATTAATATTGTTGAAACCTATGCCAAAGAGCAAGGTAAAGAATTAGACTATTATCGTTTAGAAGTAGCTAGTCAATTAGAAACTAATGAAGGAAAAAAATATGGATTGGGTTCTAGTGCTGCCATTATTGTGGCTACAATAAGGGCTTTATCTAAGCATTATGAACTTGGAGTATCAGATAAGGAGCTATTTAAACTATCTGCCTTAGCTAATTTAGCTATAAATAGCAATGGTTCCTGTGGTGATATTGCAGCCAGTGTTTACGGGGGCTGGATTGCTTACACTACCTTTGATAGAAATTGGGTATTAGAACAACTTAAGGATAGTACAATTACTCAATTATTAAACAAACCATGGCCAAGCCTTTCCATTGAACCTTTAACACCACCAGAAGGATTAAAATTAATTATCGGTTGGACAGGTGCTCCAGCTAGTACTTCTAATTTAGTAGCTCAAGTCAATGATAAGCGAGTTAAAAATAGTATCTCCTATGAAAAATTTCTGTATGAGAGTAAAAAATGTGTAAATGAAATGATTATTGCTTTTAAAGAAAATAATATTAAAGAAATACAAAAACAAATCCAGATCAATCGACAACTCCTAGTTAATTTAGGTAACGAATTAGGTATCGTTATAGAAACGCCTTTATTAGCGAAACTATGTAATATAGCATCAAAATTCAACGGCTATGCTAAATCATCTGGTGCTGGTGGAGGAGATTGTGGTATCGCTATTTTTCAAGATGATAAGTATTTGCTCCCATTGATAGATGAGTGGGAAAAATCGGGAATAGCTTATTTACCATTGGAGGTATATGATGGGGATAGAAGTTTCAAATTTAGTATTAGAGAAATTTAATTTTGGAAATATCAATAATGAACTTAGTTCTTGGTAAGGAGGTTCTAATGAGGGAATTAAATGAAAAATTGTTAAAGATAAAATCTGCCATGAGAGAAAAAGAAAGACTTCTTAGAATGCTAGATAATGCAGAGGAACAGAAAAGAGTTTTAGAAAGAAAAAAAGCTCAGCTTTATGAAAAGTTAAAAAAAGAAGAACTAGACGTTGAAAAGCTTGAAAAAATATCTATTACTAATTTTATTAATACCATTACTGGGAGAAAGCTTGAAAAGTTAGAAAAAGAAAAGAAAGAAGCTGTTGCAGCAAAGTTAAAGTTTGATGCTGTAAATGAAGAACTTAAGAATTTAATAAATGGCATTGAAAGGATAGAAGGGAGTATATGGAAATTAAGTAATTTAGAAAGTGAGTACAATACTATAATAAATGAAAAGGAGAAATTTCTCATATTTACAGATGCTGAAATAGAAAACAGATTGGATAGAATAATAGAAGAAGAATCTTTTTTCATAGATAAGAAAAAGGAAATTGAAGAAGCAATTATGGCTGGAAAAGAGCTTCTGGTTTCACTTAAGCAAGTTAGTAAAAACTTACAATCTGCAGGCGATTGGGGAACATGGGATATAATTGGCGGAGGCACGATTGTAACAATGGCTAAGCACTCAAGGATAGATCAGGCTAAAGCAGAAATATCTAAAACTCAATCATTGCTTTCAAGATTTCATAGAGAATTAGAAGATGTTGGTGGGAAGGTAGTTGACATTAATATAGAAATAGGCTCATTTTTAACTTTTGCAGATTTTTTCTTTGATGGAATATTTGCGGACTTGACAGTTCAGTCTAAAATTAGAGATGCAGAAGATAGGATAATGAATACAACAAATAAAGTTAATGGCATAATGAGAAGATTAGAAGTAGAACTTGATGAGACTATTAGGACAATTGAAGATTTGAATAATGAAAGATTAAATATTATTGAACAGGCTTAAAGTATAGGAAAAAGATGACGGAGATAAATGATACAATGATACCGTCAATTAAAATGATAAAATTTATAATTACTGTATATCCTTAGATTTATGTGTCTTAGTTTTGTTTTTAAACTTTAGTGGCAGTTTCCGGCATATTTATAAAGAACGGCATCTCCGATTCGAGATTTGGAAAATATCCAGACCCGGGAGAAAAATGGCTGCGAAGATGGCTATCGCTAAAATACGCAGCCAGGCGATTTTTCTCCACAAAAGCAAGGAATATCTTTATAGGACTCAACTCAATATTATGACATATTATTTACAATTTGTGCTATTATTATAAATCTGAAATAGCTTCCTTCAATGTATGCCAGGCTAGTACCGCACATTTTACCCTAGCAGGCATATTGGAAATATTCTGGAGGACAATGGCATCTTCCAATATTTCTAATTCTTCTTCATCAGTTACTTCTTTTTTTATCATTCCTATGAAAGTTTCTACTAGATTTAATGCTTCTTCTATGGTAGTACCCTTTATTAAATCTATCATCATAGAAGTAGATGCTTGTGATATAGCACAGCCTACACCTGTAAAGGAGGCATCTTCTATTATACTTCCATTAAGTTTTAATTCTAAAGTAATATCATCTCCACAACTAGGGTTATGACCTTTTTCTGTAATATCAGGATTTTGGAGATGCTTTTCATTATGTCCACTTCTATTATGCTCCATAATAAGCTGAGTATATATTGAATTAAGATCCATAGCCAAACCACTTCCTTACGTTTTTTATTCCTTCAATAAATTGGTCTATATCTTCCTTTGTATTATAGAGATAAAAGCTAACTCTAGAAGTAGCAGGAACATCCAAATATCTCATAAGGGGTTGGGCACAGTGATGGCCTGCTCTAATTGCTATTCCATAGGAGTCTAGTATAGTTGCAATATCATGAGGGTGGATGTTATCAATAGTGAAGGAAATTATCCCACCTCTCATTTCTAAGGTCTTTGGACCTTGTATGTCTATATAAGGTAAGTTTAACATTTTATCTAAGGCATATTCTGTTAGCATTTTTTCATGTTCTTTAATTTTGTCTATTCCAACTTTTTCTAAATATTCAATAGCTGCCTTAAGGCCTACAGCCCCTTCTACATTTTGGGTTCCAGCTTCAAATTTGTAAGGTAGGGGAGCGAAGGTAGCTTCTTGTTCATAAACGTATTCTATCATATCTCCCCCCATCATAAAGGGAGGCATTTTTTCTAATAATTCTTTTTTCCCATATAATACACCAATTCCCATAGGACCAAGCATTTTATGAGCAGAAAAAACAAAAAAATCTGCATGGATTTTTTGAACATCTACTTTCATATGGGGAGTGCTTTGAGCTCCATCTACCACAACTACAGCTCCCATTTTATGGGCATAATCTATTATTTCTTCAATTGGATAAATAGTCCCTAGAGCGTTAGACATATGGGCGATACTTACTATTTTTGTTTTTGTTGTAATTTTATTTTTTATTTCATCTAAAGTAAGTCTACTTTCTTCATTTAAATACATATATTTTAATATGGCTTTTTTCTCTTTTGCTATCCTTTGCCATGGAAGTATATTGCTATGGTGTTCTGATATGGACAATACAATTTCATCTCTTTCATTGATAAATTCCTTTCCATAGGAATAGGCAATCAAATTTAATGACTCGGTAGTATTTCTTGTAAAGATGATTTCATTTATATATTTAGCATTTATAAATTTTTTAACCTTTTCCTTAGCTAAATCATAGGCTTCTGTTGCTGATATGCTTAGCTTATGTGTTCCTCTATGAGGATTACCATGAGATAGATTATTATATTCATCCATAGCTTTAATAACTTGAAGGGGCTTTTGTGTAGTAGCCCCGTTATCCAAATATACTAATCTATTACCATGAATTTTTTGGTTAAATATTGAAAAGTCATTTTTGATTTCTTCTGGATTAATTTTTACCATCCATAAGCCTCCTTTCAACTTCATCAACTACTATATTACGATAAATTTCATAAGGAATTCTATCAATTATTGGTCTAAAGGAGGCCTCAACAATTAATTTTTTTGCTTCTCTTTCCTCTAAGCCTCTACTCATAAGATAGAAAAGTTTATTTTCATTAATTTGCCCAGCACTTGCAGCGTGTTCTCCTTCTACGTCATCTTCATGGCATAATAGGGCAGGGATTGAGTCGGATTTCACAGTCGGGTCCAATAGTATTACATATTCTTCTTCTATCCCTTTAGAAAGTCTAGCTCCTTTTTTAAAATCTAGATTTCCTTTGAATACCTTTTTAGCATGATCCATAAGGACACCTTTAGTTTCAATATTACTAATACTTCTGGGACCCTTATGAATCATGGAATATTCTAGATCTATTTTTCTCTTTCCATCTCCTAAATATATAGAGGAAAGGTTGGCTTCACTAGCCTCAGCTTCTAAAAAATTTGAATAATTGGAACTGCTAATGCCACTACCTAATTCGATTGAAATCCAATTTACCTGTCCTTGTCCCTTTACAATAGCAATATTTGAATCAAAATTATGGGATATATCATTCATTCTTTGAACTTTTATTATATTGATTATTGAGTTCTCTTTTGCGTAAATTTTAGTAAGGCCATTGTGGAAAGCTCCTACTTTTTCAGAAGAAGTATAATCCATAATAATGGTCCCTTCACTTCCTTTTTCAGCCACTATAATATTTTGATTTATAACAACAGGGTTTTCTTCATCCATATCAAATTCAATTTTAATAGGGCTTTCTACTTTAACATCCTTAGGAATATAGAATATAATTCCACTATTATAGGATTCTTCTGCAAGGGATGTAAATTTTTCTCCTACCCCTTGAAATTCTTTAGTATTTAGATAGTCAAATATAATTTCATTAATACCTTTGGTGATTTTTTCTAGAACTACTCCTTCAGGGAGTTTAGTTTCCGATTTTAGATAATCTTTTTTATAATCTATTATATTAGGAAATATAAAGTTTTCTTTATCTATTATTTTCATTTTATCCCACCTATCCAATAGAGCCTTCTAGCTCGATATTTATTAAGTTATTCAACTCAACAGCATATTCTAATGGAAGTTCTTTGGTTATAGGTTCTACAAAACCTCTAACTATCATAGCTTTTGCTTCTTCTTCATTTATTCCTCTACTCATAAGATAAAATATAGCTTCATCGCTAATTCTGCCTATTTTAGCTTCGTGGCCTATATCTATATTATCATTATCCAATTTTATTACCGGCACTGTATCAGATGCTGATTCATTATCCAACATCAAGGATTCACAGGAAACTGTAGACTTACAGCCATAAGCATCTGGAGTTACTTTAAGTAGCCCCCTATAAAAGGCATGCCCACCATTTTTAGAAATGGACTTTGAATTTATGGAGGAAATAGTATGAGGGGCAGCATGAACAACTTTGGTTCCAGTATCTAGATATTGTCCAGTAGATGCAAAGGTTACTCCAGTAAACTCTGATTTTGCTCCTTCTCCTTTTAATATACTCATAGGGTATAACATGGTAACTTTAGATCCAAAAGAACCAGAAATCCACTCGATAGTTCCGTTTTTATCTACTATAGCTCTTTTAGTGTTTAAATTATACATATTTCTAGACCAGTTTTCTATAGTACTATATCTTAACCTGGCATTTTCCCGTACATATAGCTCTACACAACCGGCATGGAGATTTGTAACTCTGTATTGAGGTGCAGAACATCCTTCTATAAAATGAAGATTTGCTCCTTTTTCTACAATTATTAAAGTATGCTCAAATTGTCCGGCGCCTGGTGCATTTAACCTAAAATAGGATTGAAGAGGAATGTCTACATTTACACCTTCAGGAACATAAACGAAAGAACCTCCAGACCAAACAGCTCCATGTAAAGCAGCAAATTTATGATCATTAGGAGGAATTAATTGCATGAAATGCTCTCTAACTATATCTTCATATTGGTGAAGAGCAGTTTCCATATCTGTATATATAACTCCTTGGTCTACTAACTCCTGTTTAATATTGTGATATACAATCTCTGAATCATATTGAGCACCTACTCCTGCTAAGGATTCCCTTTCTGCTTGAGGAATTCCAAGCAGTTCAAAGGTTTTCTTTATATCTTCTGGCACATCATCCCAGCTATCTCCCATATCTGCATCAGGTCTAACATAGGTAATTATATTATCCATATCTAGGCCAGATAAATCAGCACCCCATGTTGGAACTGGTTTACTACTATATATTTCTAAGGATTTAAGCCTAAAATCGGTCATCCATTTTGGTTCATCTTTTTCTTTAGAAATTTCGATTATTATCTCTGGAGTTAATCCTTTATCCGATTTGTATCTGTAGGTAAACTTATTTTTAATATCATAAATACCTCTATCTACGTCTTCAATATAAGTTTTTCTTCTTTCCAAATTGCTCACCTCTATTAATTAGAATATTTTGTCCTTATATTTTCATATCCTCTTTCATCGATTTCTTTTGCTAGTTCTATTCCACCGGTTTTAACAATTTTTCCATCTAAGAGAATATGAACAAAATCAGGTTTAAGATAATCTAATAACTTGTTATAATGGGTTATTACTAAAATAGATTTTTTATCATCTTGAACTCTTTTAACCCCTTCAGCTACTATACTTATAGCATCAACATCAAGGCCTGAATCCGTTTCGTCCAATATGGCCAGTTTAGGTTCAAGCACTGACATTTGAAGAATTTCATTTTTCTTCTTTTCGCCACCGGAAAATCCTTGATTTAAATATCTAGAAGCATATTCTTCTTCCATTTCCAATAGATCCATTTTTTCTTTTAATAGTTTTTTAAAGGCTATAACTCCATGAAACTTTCCAGTCACTGAAGTTTTAGCAGTTCTTAAAAACTCTTCTACTGTAACCCCAGGTATTTCCTCTGGATATTGGAAAGATAGAAATATTCCTCTTTTAGCTCTTTCATCTGCCCTAAGGTCATTAATCAATTCACCATTGAAGATTATGTCACCTTCTGCAATTTCATATTTAGGATGTCCCATTAGGGTATAGGCTAAAGTAGATTTTCCACTTCCATTGGGCCCCATGAGAATATGGATTTCTCCTTCATTAATTTGAAGATTAAGGCCTTTTAGTATTTCTTTGTCCTCTATATTTATCTTTAAATTTTTTACATTTAATAGATTTTTTGTCATAGACACTCTCCTTTGCAAATAATAATCTTTAGTAGATGATAACTATTCTCAATACAGTATACCATAATTTTTGAAAAAAACCTACCATTTTACTAGGATATAATAATTTTTTAAAAATTAGGATGAAATCAGAGAATTATAACGAAAGAATCCAATATAGTTTTTTAAAAAAAGGATGGTATAATATATTTAGAAAGGAAAAAGTATTAGAATAGGAGTTGTTTATGGGTTTAAAACGATATATTGTAGATAAATCAAAAGAATTAAATATAGATATGATAGGGTTTACAGACTGTGAACCTCTAAATAATAAAAAAGATTATCTTATTGCCAGACAAAAGAAAAATAGACAAACGGAATTTGAGGAAAGAGATATAGATAAAAGAATTAACCCAAGGCTAACTTTTCCCCAATGTAAAACTATAATTGTAATCGGATTATCTTATAATAATAGATTAAATGAAAGGGTAGACTATAAGCTGAAAGGTTTGATTTCAAAATCATCTTGGGGCATAGATTACCATATAGTCCTAAAAAGTAAAATGGAGGATTTGATTAAAGAAATAAGAAAGATAACGAATTTTACCTATAAGTATTTTGTTGATACAGGACCTTTGATAGATAGAGAATTAGCTAATAAATCGGGTATAGGATACTATGGAAAGAATTGTTCTATTATAAATGGTGAATACGGCTCCTTCATATTTATAGGCTATATACTAACTGATTTAGATATAAACTTTATCCCTATATCTATTGATAGTCAATGTGGAGATTGTAATATATGCATTGATCATTGTCCTACTGGAGCTTTGGAAGGACCTTTTAAGTTTAATCCTAAAAAATGTATATCCTATTTAACACAAACTAAGGAAAAAATTCCTTATGAACTAAGGGATAAGATGGAAATAAAGATTTATGGTTGTGATACATGTCAACTTGTATGTCCTAAAAATAAAGATGTAAAAAAATCAAACTGTAAAGAATTTTTGCCAAAGGTTACCAAAGGGTATATGGATATAGAAGAACTTTTCTTTATTTCTAATAGACAATTTAAGGAAAAGTATGGAGAAATGGCTGGTAGCTGGCGGGGGAAAAATATCTTAAAAAGGAATGGAATAATAGCCCTGGGAAATATGAGGGATAGGGTGAATATTAAATTATTAGAATCCTTATTAAATGATCCTAATCCTGTGATTAGAGAATACGCTGCATGGGCTATTCTAAAAATAGATTTGGAATGTGGAAAGGAAGTGGTAGAGGAGAGGATAGGGATAGAAAGAGATGAAAATGTAAGGTCAGAGATGAAAAATCTTATTAAATATTTCATTCACAAAGATTACCAATGAGAATTAAATTTATGTTATACTATATTTGTGTTAGAAAACCTAAAATTATATTATAGGAGGGGAACACCTTGGCTAATGTTCATGAATTAAATTATTTAAAAGAAAAAATTGAAGAACTAAAAAAAGAAGGGGTATATAGAAAACTACCTATATTAGAGGGAGCAAATGAAGCTGAAATAATCTTAAATGGAGAAAAGGTAATTAATCTATCCTCAAACAATTACCTTGGGTTTGCAAATCATCCAAGATTAAAAAAGGCAGCTATAGAAGCCGTTGAAAAATATGGTGCAGGGGCAGGAGCAGTGAGAACTATAGTTGGAAATATGTCAATTCATGAAGAATTAGAGGAATTACTGGCTGAATTTAAACGAGAAGAAGCTGCATTTATCTATCAATCGGGCTTCAATTGTAATGCAGGAACAATCCAAGCTATAACTGAAGCTGGAGATTTAATCATATCCGATGAATTAAACCATGCTTCCATAATTGATGGTACTAGATTGAGTAAGGCGGATAGAAAAATATTTAAGCATTCCGATTTAGACAATTTAGAACAAGTACTTAAAGAAAATAGGGATAAATATAAAAATGTTCTAATAATTACTGACGGAGTATTTAGTATGGATGGAGATATTGCTAAATTACCAGAAATAGTTGAATTGGCTGAAAAATATGAAGCTATGACCTATGTAGATGATGCTCATGGTTCAGGGGTTTTAGGAGAAAGTGGTAGGGGAACAGTAGACCATTTTGGGTTGCATGGTAGGGTAGATTTCTCAATAGGTACTCTTTCAAAAGCTATAGGAGTAGTAGGAGGATATGTGGCAGGATCAAAGACTATGTATGAATGGTTAAATCACAGAGCTAGACCAGTGCTATTTAGTACTTCATTACCACCTGCAGCAGTAGGAGCTATAATGGAAGCAATAAAAATGTTAATGGAGTCTACAGAATATACAGATAAACTATGGGATAATGCTAAGTATTTTAAACAAAAATTAGGCACTCTTGGATTCAATACTGGCCATAGCGAAACACCGATTACACCAGTTATAATTGGAGACGAAGCTGAAACTATGGAATTCAGTAAAAAGTTATTAGAAAATGGCGTATTTGTTTCAGCCATAGTATTCCCAACTGTACCAAGAGGAACAGGAAGGGTAAGGTGTATGGTAACAGCAGGACATACTAAAGAACAATTGGATAGGGCTGTAAATATTTTTGAAAAGGTTGGAAAGGAAATGAAGATATTAGAATAAAAAAGAGGATTTTGTCCTCTTTTTTTATAACGAATAGGAAAGTTCTCAATTATAAGATATTTATTAAAGAGAATTTGACCTAAATAAATTTTAAAAATAGGCTTCCTTAACAATATTTCAATAGAAGCCTTTTTTAAAATCTATATGCAGAAAGCATATAATTTTCTTTTAATGTTGAAAACATGAGTTGATAATTGTAAAATATATTCAATGTTAATGTAGCACTGAGGTGAATTTATGATAGTAGGAACTTGTTCCATGAAATTGATGCTATATGAATCAAACTCACTTAAGGAAAAAAGGCATATAATAAAGAGTATAATGGGTAGAATCCAATCAAGGTTTAATGTGTCTATAGCTGAAGTAGGATTAAATGACAGCTGGAAAACATCAATAATTGGATTTGCTTGTGTAACAAATGATACATGCCATGCCAATAAAACTATTTCCCAAATATTAAAATTTATAGACGGAGATAGTAGGGTAGAGATAATAGATTATAATATAGAAATTTTGTAGGTGATTATATGAAGAAGATATTAACTAAAGAGGAGATAAAAGAAGTAATAGATATTTTGATGGAATTATATCCAGATGCTAAGGCAGAGTTGAATTATTCAAATCCCTTTGAATTGCTGGTAGCCACAATTCTTTCTGCTCAGTGTACCGATGTACAAGTCAATAAAACCACCGAAAAGCTTTTTAAAGAATTTAAAACCCCAGAAGACTATTTAAAGCTAACGGAAGAGGAATTAGGACAAAAAATTAGATCCTGTGGTTTTTATAAAACTAAAAGCAAAAATATTTTAGCTACTTGTAGATTGCTAATTGAAAAATTTAATGGAGAAGTACCTGGTACATTAGAGGAATTGATAACCCTTCCAGGAGTTGGTAGAAAAACTGCTAATGTTGTTTTGAGTAATGCTTTTTCAAAACCTGCTATAGCTGTAGACACTCATGTTTTTAGGGTATCTAATAGGATAGGTTTAGCAGATAGTAAAAATGTTTTAGATACAGAAAAGGACTTGATGGATAATATCGATAAAGAGATGTGGTCTAAAGCCCATCATTTGTTGATCTTTCATGGCCGCAGGATTTGTAAGGCAAGGAGACCTCTGTGTGACAAATGTCCATTAACAGATTATTGTTTCTATTACAGAGAAGAGGTTAATAAAGAATGAAAGGGCTGTTAGTATGAAACAGTGGAAAAATTCAAAAGAAGATTTGATTTTTTCATTAGATATAGGCACTAGGACTATAATTGGTATCGTTGGTAAGTATACAGAAGAAGAATTCAATATATTAGCCTATTCTATTAAAGAACACAGCAAAAGGAATATGTATGATGGTCAAATACATGATATTGATGGGGTCACTGAAGCGGTCAAAGAGATAAAAGATGAGTTGGAAGGGAAATTAGGGACAAGCTTGAAGAAAGTCTCCATAGCAGCTGCTGGAAGGTCTCTAAAGACCTGTAAAGTAAGAGTGGATAAGGAAATAGGTAGTAATTCTGAAATAAGGAGAAATATGGTTGAAGTCTTAGAGTTAGAAGCTGTTCAGAAGGCCCAAGAAATTATTAATAATGATGAAGAACAAAATAGGTTGAAGTATTATAATATTGGGTATACGGTTATCAGTTATTATTTAGATGATAATATAATGAACAAGCTAGAGGGACATAAAGGGGATAAAATAGGAGTAAAACTATTGGCAACATTTTTACCCCAGATGGTTATAGAAGGCTTATATTCTGTGATATCAAAGAGTGGCTTAGAAATTAGTAACATTACTTTAGAACCAATAGCTGCTATAAATGTAGCTATTAAAGAGGAACTGAGACTATTAAATTTAGCATTAGTGGACATAGGAGCAGGCACATCGGATATTGCTATAACGAAAGATGGAAAAATAATGGCCTATGCTATGACATCTCAGGCAGGAGATGAGATAACAGAGGCTTTATGCAAAAAATATCTACTAGATTTTAATGATGGTGAAAATCTGAAAGTTAAACTCAATTCCCAAGAAGTTCATGAATTTGCCGATGTAGTTGATATACAACATAAATTAACTACAAAGGAAATAGTTGAAAGTATATATGAAACAATAGAGAGTATATCTAGTGAAATAGCAGAAAAGATAATTGAATTCAATGGCAAAGCTCCTAGCGCAGTTTTCCTCATTGGAGGGAGTAGTCAAATGCCTGGATTAAAGGACTGCATTGCTGAAAAGTTGGGACTGCCTAAAGAAAGAGTTTCTATTAGGGATACTAGTTTTATTGAAAATCTGGAAGGTATGGACCCTAGTATTAATGGACCAGATATAGTAACCCCAATTGGAATTGCTGTAGAAGGAGCTACCCAACGGTATGAGAATTTTATTCAAATAAGATTTAATGATGAAGAGGTGCGCATATTTAATACGGAAAAGGCCAAAGTTTCAGATATACTGGTTTTAACTGGGTATAATCCAAGGTATCTAATACCAAAGTTAGGAGAACATTTTATATATTTTATTAATGGTGAAAGAAAAACTATCATAGGGGAAGAGGGAAATCCGGCTAAAATATATGTAAACAATAAAACTGGAAATCTTAATACTATATTACAAGATGGGGATATAGTAGAGATTGTAAAAGCAGCCCAAGGGGAAAAAAGAACTCCTTATTTATCCGAATGTATTCCTGTAGAGAAGATAGTAAGTTGTAATAACCAAAATTACAATCTTGTAAGGGATATTAGAATAAATGGAAACAAAGTAGAGGGCAATCCACAATTAAGGGAAGGAGATAGAATAGATATTGTAGAGGTTAAAAGTGTAGGGGAATTTTTAGAATTCATAGATTTGAAAATACCATTTACCAATATATTGGTAAATGGACAAAAGGCCAATTATAACACCCTTTTGAAGGAATCGGATAATATTACCATTATTGAAAATAGGACTATTGAGTTAGTCATTAATGGAGAAGAGAAGGTAATCGAGCATAATAAGGATGAATTTATATTTGTCGATCTATTCGACTATATAGATTTCGACCTATCCAAGCCAAGAGGAAATTTAATACTTAAAATAAATAATGAAGTAGCTGAGTATATGGCCCCTCTTAAAAATGGAGATAAAATAGAAATTTCTTGGAGTAAATAGTATTCTAATAAGGGATAATACATATATTTAATAATATATTATAAAAATAATATGGTGGAGGCCAAGTATGGAAGGTACTAATAATAAAACAAGAATTATATTAATACTAGCGATTATTCTCCTTGCTATTATTTTAGGTTTAGGTTTTTATGGCTATTTTAAAGTATTGAGCACAGATCTAATTTATGAAGGTGTAAAAGTTGATCAATACGATCTTTCCTATATGTCCAAAGAAGAGGCTTTCAACTTTATCAAGGATAAAAAAGAAGAAGAAATAAGTAGAAAGCATATGAGACTAATATATCTGGACAAGGAATATAATTATGGATTAAAGGAATTAGGGTTTTATTTTGATTATGGAAAGGCTATTGATAGAGCTTATGGAGTAGGCAGGGAAGGCAACTTATTTAATAGGCTTAAAGAGATAGTCCGAATTAAAAGAGATGGAGTAGAAATTTCCCTAGATTCAAATTTAAATATGGAAAAGATAGACCATATCGTTGAAAATATTAGTCAGGATATAGATAAAGAACCGAAGGATGCAGAGTTCCATTTTAATGGTGGAAATATACAGGTTACAGAGGAGATAATAGGTAAAACTGTAGATAAGGATAAATTACGTCAAATGATGTATGATAATATACATTCACTAGATATTATCCAGATACCTGTAGAGGATATAATTCCCAAAATAACCAAGAGCCTGTTGAGTAGGATTAATGGAATTATTGGCGAATATTCAACTTCCTTTAAGGGAAGTAGTCAAAATAGGATTGAAAATATTAGATTGTCGGCTAACGCCATTAAAGGTAAAATTTTGATGCCAGGTGAATCCATGTCATTTAATGAAACAACTGGTCCAAGAGCAAAAAAATATGGTTATAAAGAAGCAAATGTAATAATAGCTGGCGAATTTACTCCAGATGTAGGAGGGGGTGTATGTCAAACATCTACAACCCTTTATAATGCTTTGCTATTAGCAGATATAGCAATTTTGGAAAGATCCCCCCATTCAATACCTGCTAAATATGTGAAGTTTGGTCAAGATGCAGCAGTCGCTTTTGGGTTTTTAGATTTAAAATTTAGGAATGATTTTGATTTTCCAATATATTTTGATTCTAAAGTTCTAGGAGACCGAGTCTATTTCTATGTATATGGAGATAGAAAATCAAAAGATTACACCATAAAAATTGAGCCTGAAATCGTGGAAACTATCCCGGCTAAAGAGGAAATTGTATTAGATAAAACCTTAGAACCAGGGAGTAAGGTTTTAGTTCAACAGGGTAGAACTGGTTATAGGGTAAATACCTATAAATCTATAATAAAAAACGGGAAGACCATAAGCAAGGATTTAATTACTAAGGATTTTTATAGGCCAAGGAATTTCATTTATAGGGTAGGTGAAGAACCGTCTACTACCACGTCTACAGATACGGATAGTGGGTTAAATAATTTAATAGAAGATGATGAGTCGGAGAACATTATTGAAGATGGAGATATAGAAAATTAGTACAGGGAGGAATTGTTTTGACAGAAATAGATGAGCTGTATGACAAAAAAGTAGGATGTCCTATTTGCAATATGGAATTTGAATCTAAAAAGGTTAGGGCTTCAAGATTAAGGTTAATTAAAAGGGATGAGGATTTCCTATCCTATTATGAAGGAGAAAATCCATTGAAATATAATATATTTCTCTGTCCTAATTGTGGTTATGCAGCAACGGAAGGAAAGTTTAATTCAGTTACTAAAGAAGAAAAGGAAATAGTCTTGAAGGAGATTACCTCTAAGTGGAACAAAAGAAGCTATGGAGGGAAAAGAACTGTAGATGAAGCCATTATTACCTATAAATTAGCCCTCTATATAGGGCAGTTGTTGGATTACAAAAAAATCGATTTAGGTTCTTTATGTTTAAGTTTAGCCTGGTTATATAGGATTAAAGGTGAGGAAGACGAAGAAAAGCGATTCTTGATTTTGACAAGGAATTTTTATGAAGAAGGTTTCCATGGGGAGTCATTAATAGATACTAATATGGATGAATTGAAATTAAGCTATTTAATAGGTGAAATCAATAGAAGGCTTGGGGAAAAGGATGAAGCAGTAAAATGGTTTAATACCGCTTTATCTAATCCAAATATTAACTCTAACCTTATGTTGGAAAAAATGGTTAGAGAACAGTGGAGATTAGCAAGGGAAGGATAGGGTTATGGGTATTGAATATTATGATTTTAATACAGTTTTAGGAAAGATGATTATATTTTTTTCTAATAGGGGCCTAGTCTATCTTAACCTATTAGATGGGAATGAAGAAGATGTTGTCAAATTTGCGAATGGAAAATATGGACAAACTAGAAAAATTGATGGACTCAATTATGATTACCATAAGCAAATAATAGAGTATTTGGATGGTAGATTAAAAGAGTTTTTTTTACCCTTAGACCTGAGGGGGACAGATTTTCAAAAAAAGGTATGGTTTGAGCTTTTAAAAATCCCTTATGGAGAAACTAGGACTTATAAGGAGATTGCAATGAATATTGGATCGCCTAAGGCATATAGGGCTGTAGGTGGTGCTCTAAATAAAAATCCCATATTAATAGTAGTTCCTTGCCATAGAGTAATTGGGTCCAATGGACATTTAGTTGGGTTTGGTGGAGGCCTGGATTTAAAAGAGAGGTTATTGGCTTTAGAAAGGGATAATTAAATTTCCATTGAAGAAATCTTTTTACTTTAAGGTCAATAAAAAACTCTTTTTGTTATTA
>NZ_AZSU01000001.1:430997-432769 GCF_000511955.1 [Clostridium] ultunense DSM 10521
ATATATGTCAATAGTCAATGAAAATGTCACATAAGAACATAGAAATTTATTCAGTGAAAATGTCACTTTTAATGATAAAAAAAATATATAACCGCATTTATTCCACGGTCCTATTGACATGGGGCCCCTGACCCCTCTGGACACCAAATTTTGCCGGAAATAGTCCTTAAAATGCAGGTATTTCCGCCGCAAAATTATACCAGAGGGGTCCTCCCCATATCAATAGGCTTTCGCGGCATAAACGCTTATAAATTTGGCTTTAATAAACCATATTTATATAAAAAGGTATGACAAATAAGCCCTTGAAAAAGGACTAAAAAAAGATATAATATTTTTAAGAGATTTTATCTCTTAAACCCATGCTCTTGTTGAGTTAAATAAGCCGTTTAATATTTCTTGGATTTCGGCATCTGTCTCTTTACGCAAGAGAACTTCCTCATACAAGGGTGTGGGTTTTTTATCAACTGATTGCCTCCAAGGATGATTTTTTGATGGTCTAGGTTTGTTCTTTTGTCGTCTTTCTGATAATGTTGAAACTGTCTTTTTAGGTCGTTCATCCAACATCTTAGTATTATAAACTATATCAGCATAGATAGCCTTCACACCAATTTTAGAACTAGTTAAAACAGTGAGCTTAGCCTTTGGTATAGAAGCTGCTTTTTTCCCATTTTTAGTGAGTTGATAATACTGTCCATTGTATGAAAATGCTGAACCCTCAATTATTTTTCGTTCTTCCTTTATACAAAGAATATAATCAAGATTGATATTTAAATCTAAATCTCTAAAAGCAGATTTAGGATTTTCAGGTAAAACACTAAACTTTTTGTTATATGCCTCCATGAATTCAGCTAAGAAAGCATTAGCAGCTTCCATAGTAGTAATATCACGGATTTTAAATTCAACAGGAAGTCTGCTTTGAAGAGTTCCCCATAGCCTTTCAATTCGTCCTTTGGCTTGCGGAGAACCGGCTTTGATAATATTAATCCCTAATTCTTCCATAGCTCTTCCAAACTGAGTTAAATTAACAGTTTTTCCTTCTAACTGGTCTTCAATAGACAACTTTCCATCATTAGGTGATACAAAAATAGTATGACGATCACAGTAAAGACTAGTTGGAATTCCATGATTTGTAACAATTTGTCTAACTATCTCAAAATACCCTTCCATACACTCGTTAGGAGTAAAGTATAGAGCAAGGATTTCGCCAGTAGCATCATCTATGGCACCATGAAGATCAAAGGAACTTCCACCAATAATCCATTCATGGGGAGATGCATCAATTTGCACTAACATGCCTTTTTGAGGTTTTCTTTTTCTTCTATGATGTGTCTTACGTTTACGATGCTTTTTAGGGCTTTTAATACCTGCCTCAGTTAGAATTCTATACACCGTAGGATAGCTTACCTGAATATTTTCATGTTCTTCAATTAATTCCTGAAAATGATTAAAATTAGCCTCCTTATATTTTGTCTGTTTAAGTTTAATAATCAAATCTCTAGTTCCATCCGATATAGCATGCTTTGGTTTACGGCCTCTGTTTTTATGGATAATGAACGCAGGTCCTTCTTCTACAACTCCTTTCTTTAACCTTAACACTTGGCGTTCACTTAAGCTTAAAATCTCAGCAGCTTCTCGAATAGTTATTACTTTATCAACTGTTTGATTAATGACTCTAAGTCTAGTTATTTCTTTTTGAGTCATATTAAATATCTCCTCTCTCATATATGACATTTTATCAGAATGAATTTAATATGACATTATCATAGAATAAT
>NZ_AZSU01000001.1:433266-492791 GCF_000511955.1 [Clostridium] ultunense DSM 10521
GGGGAGATGCATCAATTTGCACTACATGCCTTTTTGAGGTTTTCTTTTTCTTCTATGATGTGTCTTACGTTTACGATGCTTTTTAGGGCTTTTAATACCTGCCTCAGTTAGAATTCTATACACCGTAGGATAGCTTACCTGAATATTTTCATGTTCTTCAATTAATTCCTGAAAATGATTAAAATTAGCCTCCTTATATTTTGTCTGTTTAAGTTTAATAATCAAATCTCTAGTTCCATCCGATATAGCATGCTTTGGTTTACGGCCTCTGTTTTTATGGATAATGAACGCAGGTCCTTCTTCTACAACTCCTTTCTTTAACCTTAACACTTGGCGTTCACTTAAGCTTAAAATCTCAGCAGCTTCTCGAATAGTTATTACTTTATCAACTGTTTGATTAATGACTCTAAGTCTAGTTATTTCTTTTTGAGTCATATTAAATATCTCCTCTCTCATATATGACATTTTATCAGAATGAATTTAATATGACATTATCATAGAATAATAATACAAAAAAAGAGTTTTTTATTGACTATTTATATTTTTATGGTATATTAAATTTGGCAAATAAAGAGGAGGAAAATAGATGAAATATAAATTAATAGCTATAGATATGGATGGAACACTGTTAAATAGTCAAAATAAAATCTCTGACCGAAATAGAAAAGTTTTATTTAAAGCTATTGAGGAAGGAATATATATTGTTTTATCAACTGGAAGGATATTAAAATCTGCTCTCTACTATGGCAAAACTATAGGATTGGATAGCCCAATAATTGCTTGTAATGGCGCATTGATTACTTGTGAAAATGGGAAAGATATATTATATGAAAACCCAATGGATATGGCTTCTATTAAAGAACTGGTTGAATTAACAGAAGAAAGTAATTTTTATTATCATTTTTATAATACCAATACATTTTATTCAAAAGAAACTGTCGGTAGAATGTTAAAGCACTACGAATCTTATAAAGATAGTTTGAAAAAACAGCAGATAAATTTAGAGTTATTTCAAAATCCAATGGAAATTTTAAATAAGAAAAGCCCAATAATTTATAAATTTGTTATTATTGAAGATGATAGAGATAAGCTTTTAAAATTTAGAAAAAAATTGGAGGATATAGAAGGTATAAATATTTCTAGTTCTTGGTATAACAATATTGAAGTGATGAATGAAGGAGTGTCTAAGGGTAGCGCATTGAAGCATTTGATAGAAAAGTTAAATATTGATAAATCGGAAGTAGTAGCTATTGGGGATAATGAAAATGATATTTCTATGTTTAGTATGGCAGGGTTGGCAGTTGGTATGAAAAATGGAACAGAAAGTATAGAAGAACATGTGCATGTAATTACTAACACTAATGATGACGATGGAGTAGCAAAGGCTATAGAAGAATATGTACTAAATAAGTAAAAGGAGAGTTGTGAATGGGGATAAATATCGTGCTAGTGGAACCAGAAATTCCTCAAAATACTGGGAATATAGTTAGAACTTGTTCTCTTACCAATACGGTTCTTCATCTGATTAAACCATTAGGTTTTTCTGTAGAAGATAAGTATTTAAAAAGAGCTGGGTTGGATTATTGGAATTTGGTGGAGATTCATTATTATGAAAACTTTGACGAGCTGATATTAAAACATGGCAATAAAGACTTCTTCTATGCTACTACTAAAGGAAAGAATTATTATACAGATATTAATTATTTGGATGACTCCTATATTGTTTTTGGGAAAGAAACTAAAGGTCTTCCAGATAAGATATTAGATAAAAATTGGGATAAAACAATTAAAATTCCAATGAAACAAGGTATAAAGAGGTCCTTGAATTTGTCGAACTCCGTTAATATTATATTGTTTGAAGCGCTAAGACAGTTAGGTTTTCCACATTTAGAATAATACTTTACGAATTTCTAAGCTCCAAAATTATATTAATAAAGAATTGGTCTCACGCAAAAGATTAATAGACAAAATTTTAATATTAGTCAGGAGGATACGAATGGATATTGCATTACCGGTATTAGGTGGGCTAGGACTTTTCCTATATGGCATGAACTTAATGGGAATGGGTTTGCAAAAAGCTGCAGGAGAAAAGTTAAAGAAATTAATAGAAATATTAACAAATAATAGGCTTATGGGAGTATTGGTAGGGGCTTTAGTTACAATGGTAATACAAAGTAGTAGTGCAACAACTGTTATGGTTATAGGATTTGTTAATGCAGGCCTTATGACTTTATCTCAAGCTACAGGTGTTATAATGGGCGCTAATATAGGAACTACCATTACGGCACAACTAATTGCTTTTAAATTAACGGATCTTGCTCCATTGGCTGTTGCTATTGGTGTAGGAGTTTGGATTGCTTCATCTAGAAAGAGGGCAAAAAATTTAGCTGAAATAATGATTGGTTTTGGTATCCTTTTTATAGGAATGGATATGATGGGCAATGGCTTAAAGCCCTTAGCAGGGAATCCCATATTTTCAAATATTATGGTTAGTCTAGAGGATCCTTTTTTAGGTATATTAGTTGGACTAGGATTGACAACTATAGTACAAAGTAGTAGTGCTTCCATTGGTTTATTGCAAGCTTTGGCTTCCCAAGGACTTATTGGTTTAGATATAGCATTTCCTATTTTATTTGGAGACAATATTGGTACTACTACTACGGCTTTAATTTCTAGTGTAGGTACCAACAAAACGGCAAAAAGAGCTGCAGTTATTCACTTTTTATTCAACTTAATGGGTACTATTATTTTTATGACCTTACTTAGGAGACCCATAGAAAACATTGTATTAAAAATATCGCCAAATGATATACAAAGGCAAATTGCCAATGCTCATACATTGTTCAATTTAATAAATGTTGCTATACAACTTCCCTTTGCCAGATTATTGGTAAAAGCGGCAATGAAACTGGTTCCTGGGGATGTGGAAGAAACAACTGAAGCTGGATTGAAATATTTAGATTTACGAATTATAGAAACTCCCTCTATAGCCTTAGGGCAAGTAACAAAAGAAGTACTTAGAATGGGCAAAATAGTAGAGGACAATTTAGTTATAGCAGCAAAAGCCTTTAAGAATAAAGATGAGAAGATGACTCAAGAGGTTTTTTCTCAGGAAAAAGTAATAAATAGATTGGAAAAGGATATTGTTGAATACCTGGTAGAACTTTCCAATGCCCCTTTATCAGATGAGCAACATATTCAGGTAAATATTTTAATCAATGTGGTAAACGATATTGAAAGGGTTGGAGACCATGCAGATAATATTGCCGAATTAGCTCAAATAGTAATAGATGATAGGTTGCATTTTAGTGATGATGCTATTGAAGAGTTCGACACTATATTTGCAAAGAGTCAAGAAGTATTTAAAAAAACTTTGGAGGCTTTGAAGGATGTGGACTTCGATAAAGCAAGACAGGTCCTTAAACTTGAAGAAGAAATAGACGCCTTGGAAGAGGAATATAGAGCAAGCCATATTGAAAGGTTAAATAAATTACTATGTCAACCAAGTTCTGGGGCAGTTTTTTTAGATCTGATAAGTAATTTAGAAAGGGTTTCTGATCATTCGTCTAATATATCCCTTTATGTACTAGACCAACTAAAAGATTAAAAAATAAAAATAAAAATTTAATAAAAGGGTTGTTTTAATTAAATTTATATATTATAATGTCAGTAAAGTGTGAAAAAAATATCAAACAACTATATATTTTCGGATGATAAGTGCGGGAGAGACCAAATATAATTTATGTAATTTGGCGCCGAAGGAATAAGTCATAAAGTTTGCCATTTTATGATGATGATCTCAGGCAAAAGAACCGTACTTTGACGGAACTCTGAAAAGCGTAAGCACCGAAGGAGCAATCCATTTATATGGGGAAACTCTCAGGTTATGAAACAGGGTGGAGGGCAAGTAATATTTCCTTCTATTCTGTTTTTGTTGTTTTTATAGGAGAATTTTTGGGTAAACTATTTATGTATGAGTTTTTTATAACAAAACTTGTTTTATTACCAGATTTCTATTATTATAAATGTAGTATAGTAATTTTCATTACATCGTGACTTGTCAACGGAATAGAGGAAAGCATTACATAAGAATGTGGGAATCTAACTTTTCATTAAACTGTGTTTGTACGTTACTTTCGTTATTTACAGGAATATTATTGAACCATCTTTGGCAAATTAAAGTAATGGGTGCAACACAATAATCTTTTCAAAGGAGGAAAAACTATGATCTATGATGTCGTCATTATAGGGGCAGGTCCTGCAGGGCTGGCAGCAGGATTATACGCTTCAAGAGCTAGACTAAAAACCCTTATATTAGAAAAAGAAAAAGCTGGAGGACAAATCGTATCAACAGCTGAAGTAGCAAATTATCCAGGTTCTATTGAAGATGCCACAGGGCCTACTTTAGTAGCTAGAATGGTAGAACAAGCTGAAGAGTTTGGAGCAGAAAGAGTTCTTGACACAATAAAAGAGGTAGAATTAGAAGGTAAAATTAAAGTGCTTAAAGGAGAAAAAGGTGAATATCAAGCTAAAACTGTAATAATTGCTACTGGTGCAAATCCAAGACCAATAGGTTGTCCTGGTGAAAAGGAGTTAACTGGTAGAGGCGTATCCTACTGTGCTACATGTGATGCAGCTTTTTTTGAAGATATGGAAGTTTATGTAGTAGGTGGAGGAGATACTGCAGTAGAAGAGGGTATGTACTTAACTAAGTTTGCTAGAAAGGTTACCATAATCCATAGAAGAGATGAATTAAGGGCTGCTAAATCTATTCAAGAAAAAGCATTTAGCAATGACAAAATGCATTTTATGTGGGATTCAGTAGTAGAAGAAATAAAAGGCGATGGAATAGTTGAATCTATGGTAGTTAAGAATGTTAAGACTGGAGAACTAACGGAAGTATTTGCTGATGAAGATGATGGAACTTTTGGGATATTTCCATTTATTGGATTCATCCCTGCAACAGAATTGTTTATAGGTAAAGTGGAATTAAAAGATGAATATATAGTAACTGATGAAGATATGAAAACTAATATTCCAGGAGTGTTTGCAGCCGGAGATGTTAGAGTAAAATCTTTGAGACAAGTGGTAACAGCTACTGCTGATGGTGCTATAGCAGCAGTCCAAGCTGAAAAATATATTAACGAAGTATTTGATGTTTAAAATTAATTATAGGAGGGATACTTAATGTTAGAATTAACTAGAGATAATTTTGAGGAGGAAGTATTAAAGGCAGAGGGCCCTGTATTAGTTGATTACTGGGGACCAACCTGTGAACCATGTAAGGCATTGATGCCTCATGTTCATGAATTAGCAGAAAAATATGGTGACAAGGTAAAATTCTGTTCACTAGACATTACTAAAGCTAGAAGGTTGGCAATAAAACAAAAGGTAATGGGATTACCTGCAATTATCATCTATAAAGATGGCGAAGAAGTAGAAAGATTGGCGGAATCTGAAGCAACAGCTTCAGCTGTAGAAGAATTAGTTAAAAAGTATGCTTAGTAGATTTTAATTCTGGGTTTTCCCGGAGTTAAGATATATATGTTTTAAAATAAGGGGAGGTGAACTATATGCGTCTTGAATTAGGCCATGTGCTTATTAATGACGTTCAATTTGGTGAAGAAACCAAAATTGATGGCGGGGTGCTTTACGTAAACAAAGAAGAGTTAATAGCTTTAATTAAAGAGGATGAGCACCTAAAAGAAGTAGACGTAGAAATTGCAAAACCTGGCGAAAGCGTAAGAATTACACCTGTAAAGGACGTAATTGAACCAAGAGTTAAAGTAGAGGGACCGGGAGGAATATTCCCAGGAGTATTATCCAAGGTTGATGTTGTAGGTAGTGGAAAGACTAATGCATTAAAAGGCTGTGCAGTAGTTACCACAGGAAAAATCGTTGGATTCCAAGAAGGGATTATCGATATGACAGGTCCAGGAGCAGATTATACTCCGTTTTCAAAATTAAACAATATCGTATTAATCTGTGAACCTGCAGATGATCTAAAACAACATGACCATGAAAGAGCAGTAAGATTTGCAGGTTTTAAGGCTGCCAAATATTTAGCAGAAGCAGCTAAAGAACTAAATCCTGATAAAGTTGAAGTATATGAAACATTGCCGCTACTTGAAAACATTGAAAAATATCCAGACTTACCAAAAGTGGCATATGTACAAATGCTTCAATCTCAAGGGTTACTCCACGATACCTATGTATATGGAGTAGATGCTAAGCAAATAGTTCCCACTTTGATGTATCCAACAGAGATAATGGATGGAGCTATTATAAGTGGAAACTGCGTATCTGCTTGTGATAAGAATACAACTTATCATCATCTAAATAACCCAGTTGTAAAGGATCTATATGCTAAACATGGCAAGGAGCTAAATTTCCTTGGAGTAATAATAACTAACGAGAATGTATATCTAGCAGATAAAGAAAGATCATCGAACTGGACTGCTAAATTAGCAGAATATCTTGGATTAGATGGAGTTGTAATATCTCAAGAAGGCTTTGGAAACCCAGATACAGACTTAATCATGAACTGTAAAAAAATAGAGCAAAAAGGCATCAAAACAGTTATAATAACTGACGAATATGCTGGTAGGGATGGTGCTAGTCAGTCATTAGCTGACGCAGATCCACTAGCTGATGCAGTAGTAACTGGTGGAAATGCTAATGAGATTATAGAATTACCTCCAATGGATAAGGTAATAGGTCATACTGAATTTATCGATATTATAGCTGGCGGTTTTGATGGTAGCCTTAAGAAAGATGGCTCCATAGTAGTAGAACTCCAGGCTATAACAGGTGCAACAAATGAACTAGGATTTAACAAGATGTCTGCTAAAGGATTCTAGTTATATAAGAGTATTAGAAAATCAAAAATATATTAATATCAAGAAAGGATGTGTGATGATGTCGTTATTTGATGCTGACAAAAAAGTTATCATAATTGGCGATAGAGATGGCATACCAGGACCAGCCATAGAAGAATGCGTTAAAACTACAGATGCTGAAGTAGTATTTTCATCTACTGAGTGTTTTGTCTGAACGGCTGCAGGAGCAATGGACTTGGAAAATCAAAAGAGGGTTAAAGATTTAACTGAAAAATACGGTGCAGAAAACATGATCGTATTAATAGGTGGAGCAGAAGCTGAAGCAGCTGGATTAGCAGCTGAAACAGTTACAGCAGGAGACCCAACTTTTGCAGGTCCATTAGCAGGAGTCCAGTTAGGACTTAGAGTTTATCATGCAGTAGAACCAGAATTTAAAGAATCTGTAAACCCAGATGTTTACGATGAACAAATAGGCATGATGGAAATGGTTTTAGATGTTGATGAAATAGTTGAAGAAGTAAAAGGCATAAGAGAAGAATACGGTAAATTCAACGATTAATTCCCAACAAAAAAAAGGAGAGGGGGGAAACTAATGGGGAAAATTAAAGTTGTCCATTATATAAATCAATTCTTCGCTGGTATAGGTGGAGAAGAAAAAGCGCATATTAAGCCAGAAGTTAGAGAAGAAATCATAGGACCAGGTATGGCTATAAATGCAGGATTTAAAGGCGAAGCTGAAATAGTTGCTACTATTATCTGCGGTGACAGCTATTTTGGAGAAAATATTGAAGAGGCAAAAGCTGAAATATTGGAAATGGTTAAAAAATACGACCCAGACCTATTTATAGCAGGACCTGCATTTAATGCAGGTAGATACGGAGTTGCCTGCGGTACAATTACTGATGCAGTACAAAATGAATTAGGAATTCCATCCTTAACTGGAATGTATGTAGAAAACCCAGGAGCAGATATGTTTAAGAAGAGCGTCTATATAGTATCTACTAAAAATAGTGCTGCTGGAATGAGAGATGCAGTTAAGAAGATGGTACCATTAGCTTTAAAAATTGCAAAAGGTGAAGAAATAGGTTCCCCAGAGGAAGAGCATTATATACCTAGAGGAGTTAGAAAGAACTTCTTTACTGAAAAGAGAGGCTCAGAAAGAGCAGTGGATATGCTACTTAAGAAGCTTAAAGGTGAAGAATTCGAGACTGAATTCCCAATGCCGGATTTCGATAGGGTTGACCCACAACCAGCAGTTAAAGATCTTTCAAAAGCCACAATTGCTTTAGTAACTTCTGGGGGTATTGTTCCAAAAGGAAATCCAGATCATATTGAATCTTCATCAGCTTCTAAATATGGTAAGTATGATATTGAAGGGTTTGAAAACTTAACAAGTGCTGACCATGAAACTGCTCATGGAGGATATGACCCAGTATATGCTAATGAAGACCCAGATAGAGTTTTACCAGTAGATGTACTAAGGGAAATGGAAAAAGAAGGCAAAATCGGCAAACTTCATAGATATTTTTATACTACTGTAGGTAATGGAACAGCAGTAGCAAGTGCTAAGAAATTTGCTGAAGAAATAGGCAAAGAATTAGTGGCTGATGGGGTAGATGCAGTTATATTAACTTCTACCTGAGGCACCTGTACACGTTGCGGTGCAACAATGGTAAAAGAAATTGAACGTGCAGGTCTACCTGTAATTCATATGTGTACAGTAGTACCAATTTCATTAACTGTAGGGGCAAATAGAATCGTTCCAACTATTGCTATACCTCACCCACTAGGAAATCCAAACTTAGATCCTAAAGATGAAAAGGCTTTAAGAAGAAATTTAGTTGAGAAAGCATTAAAAGCTTTGACAACAGAAGTTGAAGATCAAACTGTTTTTGAAGAATAATATATAAAACTTAAAATGGGTGATATATATCACCCATTTTAAGTCTAAATATAAATTTGATATAATCAACGGAGGTGTAAATATGAATTATCCTGTAGTAAAAGGGGCTAGTTACATTTTAGTCCATGCCGAAGATATGGTTATTCACAATGGAACAACCCAATCTACGGAGAGAGTAATAAATCCTGATTCAGAATACCTAAAAAAGTTACCAAACCATTTACGTAGCTTTGATGAGGCGGTAAATTATTTACCAAACCAAGTTTATATTGGAAATTACAAACCAGAAGATTTGAAAAACCAGCAACAACCTTGGTATCAAAATCCATTAAAAGATGCAGACAGATTTGGTAAATTTGGTGAAATGATGCCAGAAGATGAATTTATTGGACTTATCAAGATAGTAGATGTATTCGATTTAGTTAAGCTAACTAAAGAATTTACCGAAGAAGTGAAAGCAAAATTAGAAGTCCATCCCTTAATTAAAGGAAGGGAAGATCTAATATCTAGACTTAAAACCGGAGATGAGTTATCAGATATTGAAAAACTAATAGATGAACAAGGAGCAGAACCTCTTATTACAGGTGGTAATACTGTAGGATGTGTAAAAAGAGCTCATGATGTTGATGAAAACTTAAGTGCTCATGTACTATTTGAAAATCTTGTATCCAAAGCTTCAGGAGTTTTAGCAGGATTAAACCTTATTGCTAAAAACGATATTAACCCTGACGATGTAGAATATGTTATAGAATGTTCAGAAGAAGCTTGTGGAGATATGAACCAAAGAGGTGGAGGCAATTTTGCTAAAGCTATTGCTGAAATGGTTGGACTTAAGAATGCTACTGGTTCCGATACTAGAGGATTTTGTGCAGCACCCACCCATGCTTTAATTGTGGCAGCTTCTCTAGTTCAATCTGGAGCATTTAAGAATGTAGTAGTTTTAGCAGGTGGTTCAACGGCTAAACTAGGTATGAATGGGAAAAACCACGTAGAAAAGGATATGCCAATCCTTGAAGATGTTATTGGCGGATTTGCAGTTCTAGTATCGGAAAATGATGGTGTAAATCCAATTTTAAGAACTGATTTAATAGGAAGACATACAGTAGGGACAGGTTCATCACCACAAGCGGTAATGAGCGCATTGGTAACAGCACCATTAGATAAAGGTAATCTAAAAATAACAGATATTGATAAATATTCAGTAGAAATGCAAAATCCAGATGTAACAAAACCAGCTGGAGCAGGAGATGTACCAACGGCGAACTATAAGATGATTGGTGCATTAGGGGTAATGAGAAAGGATCTTGAAAGAGCTGAAATCAATGATTTTATTGGAAAGCATGGTATGGAAGGTTGGGCACCAACCCAAGGCCATATTCCATCAGGTGTACCTTATTTAGGATTTGCAAGGGAAGATATGTTAGAAGATAAGATTCAAAGAGCTATGATCGTTGGGAAAGGTAGTCTGTTCTTAGGAAGAATGACTAACCTATTTGACGGAGTATCCATTGTAGTAGAAAAGAATCCAGGAAAAGCAGATGAGGAAAAAGGTGTATCTGAAGAAGAAGTTAGAAAACTTGTAGCTGAAGCTATGAGAGATTTTGCTTCTCATCTACTTCAGGATTAGAGGTGATAAAATGGCAGAAAAAAATATTAAAAATATGATTGGGAAAGTTTTTTCAGATATAGCTGATGCAGTTGAAACTGGTCAATTTGGAGAAAAAGTAAGAGTTGGTTTAACGACTTTGGGCAGTGAACACGGTGTGGAAAATTTGGTAAAGGGTGCAGAAATGGCCCAAGAAAAGGATCCTTCCATAGAGGTAGTATTGATTGGACCAAAGGTCGATTCTAAATTAACTCAAGTTGTAGTAGATTCAGAAGATGAAGGCTATAAAAAGATGGAAGAAATGTTGGATAATGGTGAAATAGGTGCTTGTGTTACAATGCATTATAGCTTTCCTATAGGGGTTTCAACAGTGGGAAGAGTTGTAACTCCTGGCAAAGGCAGGGAAATGATTATAGCAACTACAACAGGCACTTCATCCCCCCATAGAGTTGAGGCTATGGTTAAAAATGGAATTAATGGAATAATAACTGCAAAAGCCTTAGGAATTGAAAATCCAACGGTAGGGATATTAAATGTGGATGGGGCAAGGCAAGTAGAAAGAGCCTTAAATGAATTAAATAGTAATGGATATAGCATTAACCTTACTGAATCTATGAGAGCAGATGGCGGTAGCGTTATGAGAGGAAACGATTTACTTGCTGGAGTACCAGATGTAATGGTTACCGATACATTGACAGGAAATATACTAATGAAAGTATTTTCCTCTTATACAACTGGTGGAAGTTATGAATCCTTAGGCTATGGCTATGGGCCTGGTA
The DNA here is from genome assembly GCF_000511955.1 of [Clostridium] ultunense DSM 10521. Lineage (GTDB taxonomy): Bacteria > Bacillota > Clostridia > Tissierellales > Tepidimicrobiaceae > Schnuerera > Schnuerera ultunensis. Next base: position 444,394 of record NZ_AZSU01000001.1, read on the forward strand.
TAGGTGAAGATTATGATAGAGTTATATTGATACTTTCAAGAGCTTCTGGAATTCCAGTTGTTGCAAATGCCATAAGTTATGGTGCAAGCCTAATTAAAGGCAATGTAAGCAAAATAGCTAAAGCTGAATTTGAAAAGGCCAATAAAGCAGGACTTAAGGATATATTAAAGGGATTAACAAAGGACACTAAAAAAGCAGAAGATGACGATGAAGAAGTGGTGGCACCACCATCTGAAACGGTAACTGGTACTATTTCTGGTATAGATATTATGGACTTAGAGGATGCGGTAAAAGTCCTATGGAAAGAAGGTATTTATGCAGAATCTGGAATGGGATGTACTGGACCTATAGTTATGGTAAATGAAGAAAGGTTGGCAAAATCCATAGAAATATTATCTGAGGCGGGATACGTAGCAGGAGGTTCAGATCCTTGCTAAAACACTCCAAGACTCCAAGAGATCTTGGAGTGTTTTTATCTTACTCAATTGTATACTTTATACATTGATAAAAGCCCTATTGTATTATATAATATTTATGTTGATACATATATAAAACTATCAAATTTTTATCCAAAACCTAATATATATAAGCTATATAGAATAACTTATATATATATGGGTATTTAAATTAATAGCTATTACAAAACAAGAAAGGGGAGTTTAAATTGAAAAAAAGATTATTAGCATTGCTGCTAATAGGTATTTTAGTTTTTACCGTTGTTGGCTGTTCAAAATCTGAAACACCAGCTGATACAGATGAGCCAACTGAGGTAGATGATTCAGGTGAAGCTGAAGATACACCAGCAGAAGAACCCTTAAAGATTGCAATGGTAACTGATGAAGGTGGAGTACATGACCAATCCTTTAACCAATCAGCATGGGAAGGTTTGCAACAAGCTGAAGAAGATTTAGGTGTAAAAGTAGATTATGTAGAATCTCAACAAGACGCTGACTTTGCACCAAACTTTGAAACACTATTAGATGCAGGAAATGACCTTATTTGGGGTATAGGATTTAAATTATCTGACGCTGTAAGAGATGCAGCAGAAGCTAATCCAGATCAAAAATATGCAATAATTGACTTCTCCTACGGAGATGAAACTCCGGATAATGTAGTAGGAGTTGTATTTAAAGCGGAACAACCGTCTTTCTTAGTAGGTTATATTGCAGGTAAAATGACTGAAACCAATACTATTGGATTTATTGGCGGTATTGCGGGAGACGTTATATGGGGATTTGACTATGGATTCCAAGCTGGGGTTCAATATGCAGCTAAGGAATTAGGTAAAGAAATCAAAGTTCTAAACCAATATGCTGAATCCTTCTCCGACGTAGCTAAAGGTAAAGCTATTGCAACTCAAATGTATCAACAGGGCGCAGATATAGTATTCCATGCAGCTGGTGATGTAGGTACAGGTGTTATAGAAGCTGCTAAGGAACAAGATAAATGGGCAATAGGCGTAGATAGAGATCAAAACTACCTTGCACCAGATAATGTATTAACATCAGCTATGAAGCGTGTAGATGTAGGTATTTATAATATAGTAAAAGATTTAACAGAAGGTAAATTCCCAGGTGGAGAAACCATCGTTTATGGTCTTGCAGATGGTGGAGCAGTAGACATAGCACCAACATCAGACAAGCATGTACCAAAGGAAATACTTGATGAAGTAGAAGAATTAAAACAAATGATTATAGATGGGGAAATCGATGTACCATTTAATGAAGAAACTTATATTGAATATATTAAAGCATTAGAATAAGGGAAATTAAGCAGCTCAGGCAATAGTCTGAGCTGCTTAAAACTAGAAAAGATAGGAGGGGCCCTGTTGAACAATATTGACTTTGATATCAAAGTTATAGAAATGAGAAATATTACAAAAAAGTTTGGAGATTTTGTTGCAAATGATAATATAGATCTAATAGTCCATAAGGGCGAAATCCATGCACTATTAGGAGAAAATGGGGCTGGGAAAACTACATTGATGAATGTATTATATGGATTATATGAACCAACATCGGGGGAAATATTCATCAATGGCAAAAAAGTAGAAGTGACAAATCCAAATGTGGCTATTAAAAATGGCATAGGAATGGTTCATCAACATTTTATGTTGGTGGACAATTTTACTGTAGTGGAAAATATTATATTGGGCATGGAAACAACTAATAAATTTGGAATTATAGATATAAATAAGGCTACAAAAGAAGTAGAGGAATTGTCAAAAAAGTATGGGCTTTATGTAGACCCCAACGCTAAGATCGAAGATATATCTGTAGGAATGCAGCAAAGGGTAGAGATTCTTAAGGCCCTTTATAGAGGTGCAGATATACTCATATTAGATGAACCTACTGCGGTATTAACACCTCAAGAGATAGAAGAAATAATCCAAATTATGAAGAACTTAACAGAACAAGGTAAAACTATAATAATAATTACCCATAAATTGAAAGAAATAAAGCAATCTGCAGATTATTGTACTATCATTAGAAGGGGAAAGAAAATCGATACAGTTAGGGTGGATAATGTGACAGAAGAAGAATTGGCATCTATGATGGTGGGAAGAGAAATAAGCTTTAAAGTAGACAAAAAAGATCCAGAAATTGGTGAAGTTATATTAGAAATAGATAATTTAATGCTAAAAGATAATAGGGGGTTAAATACTGTAAAGGGACTTTCATTAAAGCTACATAAAGGGGAAATACTAGGAATAGCAGGAGTAGATGGTAATGGCCAATCAGAACTAGTGGAAGGGCTAACTGGATTAAGGAATATTGAAAATGGAAAAGTTCTATTGGAAGGTAGAGATATTACTAATTTATCACCGAAGGAGATTATGGAAAGTGGCATGAGTCATATTCCTGAAGATAGACAGAGACGAGGTCTTGTTTTGGATTTTACCGTGGCAGAAAACATGATATTAGAAAATTACCACAAAGGGCCTTTTTCTAAAAAAGGCAGGTTGAATCATAAAAATATCAGCAAATTTGCTGTAGAACTAATAGACAAATTTGACGTGAGACCCAGAAATGATAAGCAAATGGCAGGAGCTTTATCAGGCGGGAACCAGCAAAAGGTAATATTAGCAAGGGAGATTACCAACGATCCGGAAGTTTTGTTGGCAGTTCAACCAACTAGGGGATTAGACGTAGGGGCTATAGAATATGTTCACAGATATTTAGTAGATCAAAGGGATAGAGGTAAAGCAGTCCTTTTAGTATCCTTTGAATTAGAAGAGATAATGAATCTTTCAGATAGGATAGCGGTCATCTATGATGGTAAAATTGTAGATATAGTGGATGGGAAAAATGCAGACGAAAGAACTATAGGATATTTAATGGCTGGAGGAGGTGCTAGAGATGAAGCAAAATAGATTTGTAATAACTGTCATATCGATAATATTAGGATTGATAGTAGGGGCAATAGTTCTTTCAATTGCAGGATATAATCCGAGAGTAGCCTATGGAGTAATGCTTAGAGGAGTATTTAGTAATCCTAAATATATTTCCTGGACTATTATAAGATCTACACCTCTTATATTGACAGGGATATCTGTTGCTTTTGCATTTAAAACCGGTCTTTTTAATATTGGAGCTGAAGGACAATTTATAATTGGTAGCTTAGTGGCTACCTTAGTAGGATATTTTTTTCATCTGCCTCCAATTATCCATCCAATAGTAGCAATATTAGCAGGTTGTTTTGCAGGCGCTATATGGGGTGGAATAGCAGGACTTTTAAAATCTAAATTTGGAATTAATGAAGTCATTACTACTATAATGCTAAATTGGACAGCCTTATATTTCAGTAATTTCGTAGTGTTCTGGGAACCTTTTAAAAGACTAAATAGGGATGCTTCGGAAAGGATACTAGATACGGCCAGCATTCAAATTCTTGGTCAATGGAAAACTTCTGAAGCAGGTAAGGCTTTTCTTAAAAGCAATAGTTTCCTTAGAGATCTTTTAAATCCTCCTGTTAATTTTGGGTTCATAATTGCCATATTAGTTGCTATTTTAATCTGGCATATATTAAAAAATACAACTTTGGGTTATCAGTTAAGAGCAGTAGGCTACAATAGGGATGCGGCAGAATATGGTGGTATAAATATAAATAGAAATATAATCCTCTCCATGGCGATAGCAGGAGCTATATCTGGTCTAGCAGGAGCGACTCAAGTTTTAGGAGTATCAAAAGAAACAGCCATATTAGCAACTATGGAAGGTTATGGATTTGATGGTATCGCAGTCTCTTTAATAGCAGCTAGTAATCCATTAGGGTGTATTCCAGCTGCCTTGCTATTCGGAGGATTAAAATATGGAGGTAGTAAACTACAACCAACTATAGGAGCACCGATAGAGGTTATTAATATAACCATTGGTGTTATAATATTATTTGTAGCAATGCCAAAGCTTATTGAATTAATAATTTCTATGAAAGGGAGAAAGAGAGGTGTAAAGATTGAAGATTCTAAGTGATTTAGGAGTAATTATTGGAATAACTTTAATGTATTCAGCACCTTTAATGTACACCTCTTTAGGTGGAGTTTTATCTGAAAACGCAGGAGTTGTAAACATTGGCTTAGAAGGCATGATGACCATTGGTGCCTTTGCTGGAGCAACTGTAGCCTACTTTACTCAAAATCCTTGGTTAGGTTTTTTAGCAGCTGGATTAGCTGGTGGATTTTTAGCTCTTCTTCATGCTATTGCTTGTGTAACTTTTACAGCGGATCATGTAGTATCAGGCATAGCAATAAATTTTATAGGACCTGGTCTTTCAATATTTTTAACAAAAATATTTTTTGATGGAGCTGCTATGACCTTGCCTTTGGACTTAAACCATAAAATACCTAGACCATTAAATAGATTTTTTTCATCTATTTCGATCTCTAATCCTATATTGAAAAAAATCTTTAATTTCTTGAACTCCATATTTAATCAATATGCTACCGTATATATTGCCTTTTTATTGGTGTTAGCAGTTTGGTTTTTATTATATAAAACTAAAATTGGATTAAGGATTCGCTCAGTAGGGGAACATCCGAGAGCGGCAGAAACCCTCGGTGTGAATGTATATAAAATAAAATATTTGGCAGTAATTTTATCGGGCGTATTAGCAGGTTTTGGAGGGGCAGCTATGAGTATAGCGGTAATATCTAATTATAGAGCTGCTCTAATCTCGGGTCAAGGATTTATAGCTTTGGCAGCCATGATCTTTGGTAAATGGAGACCTCAAGGAGCTATGTGGGGTTGTCTATTGTTTGGAGCAGCCCAAGGTCTTGTGGTTCATTTAGGTGGCACCGACTTGGAAATATCTTCACAATTGTTGGCTATGTTACCTTACATAATAACTTTAGTCATTCTGATGGGCTTTGTAGGGGAAGCTAGAGGACCAGCAGCTAATGGAGTACCATATGAAAAGAATTAGATGTATTGAACTTTTAGCCTCTTTGGAGGCTAAAAGTTTTTGTAGAATATTAAAAGTTTTTGTACTTCATCAAAGATTTTGGTATAATAATATTAATAGAGTAATAAGTATTTATTAATATTATTAATAATGGTGGGAGTGAGCTTAATGAAATTGGGTTATAATCTAGCTCTTGAACAAGTCCAAAAATTAATTATGACGCCAGAACTTAGACAAGCCATACAGTTACTCCAGTTTAATAGCCAAGAATTGAATGAGTATTTAGAGCAGCAAATTGAAGAAAATCCTTTATTGGATCCAGTAAATACGGTGGAAGAATATGAAAATATTGATGATTATAGTAACGAAAGAGAGGAAATCGATTGGAAGGAGTATATTGGAAAGTATGATGATGTTAGCTATAGGCCCCAAAGGGATAAAAACATTAAGGAATTCAGTTATGAAAACTTTGTTAGCTATTCACCATCGCTAAAAGAAAATTTATTATTCCAATTAAACGTATCTGAGTTAAGGGATAGTGATAAAAAAATCGGGGAGGTTTTAATAGAAAACATTGATGAAAATGGTTACTTAATTACAGATATTAATCAAATTGCTATGGATATGGGAATCAAAGTTAGCAGGATTGAAAACGTTTTATTTACTGTACAAACTTTTGACCCATTAGGTGTAGGCGCAAGAAACTTAAAGGAATGTCTATTGATACAGGTAAGAGGAGATAGATTGGAAAACCCCTATGTAGAACTAATAATAAAAAACTATCTAGAAGATATAGCTCACAACAGATTGATGAAGATATCAAAAGAACTAGATATCGATTTAAATGAAGTTAAAAAGATATGTGATTATATAAGAACACTTGAACCAAAACCAGGTAGATGTTTTAGCCCAAATTCAGATCAAGTAAAGTATATTACGCCAGATGTAACTATTGAGTATATTGATGGAGAATATATAATAATTTTAAACGATGTAACAGGACCTAGATTGAATATTAATAGTTTCTACAGGGAGATGATTAGAAAGGGAAATGACCCAAAGGCTACAGAATTTTTATCTGAAAAATTGAATTCTGCTATGTGGATCATTAGAAGTATCGAGCAGAGAAGGGCTACAATTTACAATGTAGTAGAGTCTATATTAAAATTCCAAAGAGAGTTTTTTGAAAAAGGGGAAAAGGGGCTAAAACCTTTAACTTTAAAAGAGGTAGCTGAGGATATTGATATGCATGAATCCACTGTTAGCAGAGCTACCAATGGCAAATATGTACAAACTCCAAGAGGATTATATGAACTTAAATATTTTTTCACCAGTGGTCTCTCTACTAGCAAAGGAGATGTATCTTCTACCAGCATTAAAGCAATTATTAAAGATATTATAGAGGGAGAAAACCAAAAAAAACCCTATAGCGACCAAAAAATATCCGATATTTTAAAGGGAAAAGGTATAAGCATATCAAGAAGGACTGTAGCTAAATATAGAGATGAATTAGAAATTCCTTCGTCATCAATAAGAAAGAGATATTAAAAAATAGGACCCTTAGCTTTTCGCTCAGGGTGGCAGTTTGCTCATATGTTTAAAGGCAAATTGTCATTCTGAACGGGGCTAAAATTTAGGGTTTTTTTTATTATTTCTTGAAAACTAAGGAAATTTAGATTATAATACTATTGTATAGGGCAATTGCTATATTTTTTTTAGAGAGGTGGGACAAAAATTACATATGAGGGACAGCAAATGTCCCTATTGTTTATTATTAGCTATTTATCATATACTAATGAATGATTAAGCTTATAAGAGGTGTTCGCATGGATTTAATCAAATTGCAAAAAAAAATAGTCCCTGAAATATTTGATATCTTGGAGATAAGATATAATATTTTACGAAATATTTATTACAATCAACCTATTGGTAGAAGAGGACTTTCGCAAAAACTAAATATGGGAGAAAGAACTATTAGGACAGAGGTAAATATTCTTAAAGAACAAGGGTTATTGAATATTGAAAGTATGGGTATGTATGTAACAGAAGAGGGAAAAAGCACAATCGAAAGCTTAAAGTATGTAATGAGAGAGTTAAAAGGAATTTCTAATTTGGAGAAAAGGTTGCAACAGGTGTTGAAGGTAGAAAATATCATTATAGTACCAGGAAATTCTGATGGTAATAGTTTAGTATTAAAAGATATGGGAAAAACTAGCTCTATATATTTGAAAAAGCTAATTACAAAGAATTCCATTATAGGGGTTACTGGTGGTACAACTATGGCACAGATTGCAGAAGAAATGCCTATAGGAAAGGTAGCAGACAATATCTTAGTAACTCCTGCAAGGGGTGGATTAGGAAAAGATGTAGAAACTCAATCTAATAGTATTGCAGCAAAATTGGCAAAAAAACTAGAAGCTAGTTATAGACTTCTCCATATACCTGATAATATAGATAAAATAACTTTGGAGGCAGTGTTAAAAATTCCAGAAGTAAAGGAAGTTATAGAATTAATAGATAATATGAATATACTAATTTTTGGAATAGGAAGGGCAGACGTTATGGCCAGAAGAAGACAACTACCTATGACTCAAATTGAAAAATTAATTGAACATGGAGCTGTAGGAGAAGCTTTTGGTCACTATTTTGATATTGAAGGCAACGATGTATGGGAGTCCTTAACCGTAGGCTTATCCTTGGAAGGGTTCCAGAAAATTGATAAGGTAATAGGCGTGGCTGGTGGAGAAGATAAAGCAGAGGCCATTATATCAGTTGCTTCTTTAAGGGAGAATATGACTTTAATAACCGATGAGGGAGCAGCTAAAAGAATAATTGAAATAGCTGATAAAGCTACTATGTAGCTTAAAATATAAAATTTAATTTTAAGGAGGAATACTTATGACAATGAAAGTTGGACTAAGTGGATTTGGTAGAATAGGAAGAGATGTATTAAGAATCTATGCAGAAGAAAATGTAAATGATTTTGAAATAGTAGCACTGAATGCTTCAGGTGATTTAAACACTTTAGCACATCTATTTAAATACGATTCCCTTTATGGAAAGTTTAATGGAACAATAGAAGTAGTTGAAGATGGATTTATAATCAATGGTAAAAAGATAAAAGTTGTAGCCCATAGAGATCCTGCGGAAATTCCATGGAAAGAACTAGGGGTAGATTTAGTAGTAGATTCCACAGGGGCTTTCAGAGATAGGGAAGGGTTACAAAAGCATATAGATGCTGGAGCTAAGAAGGTAATTATTACTGCACCAGCTAAAAATGAAGATATTACAATAGTAATGGGAGTTAATGAAAAAGACTATGACCCAGATAACCACCATATTATTTCAAATGCATCCTGTACAACTAACTGCCTTGCACCTGCTGCAAAAGTTATACTAGATAACTTTGGAATCAATAAAGGTCTAATGACAACAATTCATGCTTATACTAATGATCAACAAATATTGGATAAAAGACATAAGGATTTAAGGAGAGCAAGAGCTGCAGCAGAATCTATGATTCCGACAACAACAGGAGCAGCAAAAGCGGTAGCTTTAGTATTGCCAGAATTAAAGGGTAAATTAAATGGATTTGCAATAAGAGTACCTGTGCCTACAGTTTCAATAGTAGATGTAACATTTGAAGTAGAAAAAGCTACAACTGTCGAAGAAGTAAATGCTGCATTAAAGAAAGCAGCTGAAGGAGAAATGAAAGGAATACTTGGATATTCAGAAGAGCCATTAGTATCCAGAGATTATCAAGGAGATTCACATTCATCAACAATTGACGCACTTTCAACTATGGTAATAGATAATATGGTTAAAGTAGTTGCATGGTATGATAATGAGTGGGGATATTCAGCAAGGGTTGTAGACCTTGTTAAATTAGTGGCAAATAAATAATGAAGGAATCTTCGCTAGCGTATAGAGTAAAGTCATATTGTTATTCTAAGCGCAGCGAAGAATCTTGTTTTTTAATATAATTTATTAGAAGTTTATAAATATAACAACTTTTCCAAGAGGTGATACTATGTTAGCGAAAAAGACTTTGGAAGACTTGCAAGTAGAAGGAAAAAGGGTATTAGTTAGATGTGATTTTAACGTTCCTATGGACGATAATAAAAACATAACAGATGATAGAAGAATAGCCAGCTCTTTGCCTACAATTAAATACTTAATGGATAATAAGGCTAAGGTTATATTGATGTCCCATTTAGGTAGACCAAAAGGGGAACCCAATCCTAAATTTAGTTTGGAACCAGTTGCCAAAAGATTAACAGAGCTATTGAATAAAGAAGTGATGTTTGCAAAAGACGATAAAGTAGTAAGCGAAAATGTGAAAGAAATAGTTTCCAATATGCAGGATGGAGATGTAGTCCTTCTAGAGAACACAAGGTTTAGAAAAGAGGAGGAAAAGAACGAAGAAAGCTTTGCTAAAGAATTGGCTTCCCTTGGAGATCTTTATGTAAATGATGCTTTTGGCACTTCTCATAGAGCCCACACTTCAAATGTAGGACTTTCAAACCAACTACCATCAGCAGTAGGATATCTAGTTGGGAAAGAAATATCCGTAATGGGCAAAGCGTTGGAAAATCCAGAAAGACCTTTTGTAGCTATTTTAGGTGGAGCCAAAGTATCGGATAAAATTGGAGTAATAGAAAATCTACTCAATAAGGTAGATTCTATATTAATAGGTGGAGGCATGGCCTATACCTTTTTAAAAGCCCAAGGTTATGAAATAGGAAACTCTATATTAGAGGAAGATAAGATAGATTTGGCTAAGGATTTACTTAAAAAAGCAGAAGAAAAAAATGTAAAAATATTATTGCCTATAGATGTAGTAGTAGCAAATGAATTCAGTAATGATACAGAATTTAAAACTGTAAATATAGATAATATTCCAGAAAATATGATGGGAATGGATATAGGAGAAAAAACCATAAAACTATTCTCAGAAGAAATTAAGGAAGCTAAGACAATAATTTGGAATGGTCCCATGGGCGTATTTGAAATGGAAAATTTCAAAACAGGAACTGAGGCCCTAGCAAAGGTAATGGCAGAGTCAAATGGTATTACAATAGTAGGTGGTGGAGACAGTGCCTCAGCTGTTGAGAAAGCTGGATATGCCCCTAATATGACCCATATTTCAACAGGTGGCGGAGCCTCTTTGGAATTTTTAGAAGGAAAAACATTGCCAGGAATAGGGGCTATTGACAATAAGTAAGGAGGTAAAACAATGCGGATACCAATAATTGCGGGAAACTGGAAGATGAATAATACTATTTCAGAATCCCTTGCATTAGTTGATGGTATAAAAAGTAATAAATTAGATGAGGAAGTAGAAAAGGTAGTGGCAGTTCCTTTTACCAGTTTAAGTGAAGTCAAAAAGGCTTTGGAAGGAACAGATATTAAATTAGCTGCACAAAACATGCACTGGGAAGATAGTGGTGCATATACTGGGGAAGTTTCTCCATTGATGCTAAAGGAGATCGGAACAGATTACTGTATAATCGGCCACTCGGAGAGAAGACAATATTTCAATGAAATAGATGAATCAGTTAATAAAAAAATTAAGTCAGCTTTAAAGCATGGCATTAAGCCTATAGTTTGCGTAGGCGAAACATTAGAAGAAAGGGAAAGTGGCAAGGAAGAAATTGTTGTTAAAGAGCAAGTATTAAAAGCATTAGAAGGTGTTGACAAAGAAGATATTAAGAATATTGTCATCGCTTATGAGCCTATTTGGGCTATAGGAACAGGTAAAACAGCTTCCTCTGATGATGCTAACCATATGTGTGGATTTATAAGAAAAACCATCGGTGATAAATATGATGAAAATACTAAAGAAAGCGTAAGAATTCAATATGGAGGAAGTGTTAAGCCAAGTACGATAAAAGAACTAATGTCTAAAGAAGAAATAGATGGAGCATTAGTTGGTGGTGCTAGTTTAGTAGCAGGAGATTTTGTGAAATTGGTAAACTATTAAATGGAGGATATAGATATGACTAAAAAGCCAGTAATGTTAATAGTATTAGATGGCTGGGGTATTGGGGAAGAATATGAAGGGAATGCAGTATATTTAGCTAATACGCCAAATTATGATAGACTACTAATAAAGTACCCCAACGCAAGTTTAGAAGCTAGTGGGTTAGCAGTAGGATTGCCGGAAGGTCAGATGGGAAATTCTGAAGTAGGCCATTTAAATATTGGTTCTGGAAGGATAATCTATCAGGAGTTGACTAAAATAACCAAGTCCATTGAAGATGGAGATTTTTATAAAAAAGAAGAATTTTTAAAAGCTATAGAAAATGCAAAGAAAAACCATTCAAAACTTCATATTATGGGTTTAGTATCTGATGGAGGAGTTCATAGCCATAATTCTCATCTATATGCTCTATTAAAATTATGTGCTAAAGAAGATTTTCGTGATGTCTATATTCATGCTTTCCTTGACGGTAGGGATGTACCCCCTACTATTGGGAAGCAACATTTAATAGAGCTACAAGAAGAGATAGAAAAAATAGGCGTAGGAAGAATTGCAACAGTATCTGGAAGATATTATGCTATGGATAGGGATAGAAGATGGGAAAGGACTAAATTAGCCTACGATTCCCTGGTGTTAGGAGAAGGGAAAAAGGATATTTGTCCTATAGAAGCAGTGGAAAAATCCTATAATGAAGGTATAAATGATGAATTTGTAGTACCTACTGTAATTACTGATAAAGAGGAACCTATAGCTACCATTGACAATGGAGACTCTATTATCTTTTTCAACTTTAGACCAGATAGAGCAAGACAGATAACTAGAGCTATTGTTGATGAAGACTTTGATGGATTCCAGAGAGATAAGAAAATTGATACTTTCTTTGTAACTATGACTGAATATGATAAAACTATAAGAAATGTAAATGTTGCTTATAGAACCGAAAAACCAGAAAATACTTTAGGTGAATATGTGAGTAATCTTGGCCTTAATCAATTAAGGATTGCTGAAACAGAGAAATACGCACATGTGACCTTTTTCTTCAACGGTGGTAGGGAAGAACCATATGAAAATGAAGACCGAGTTTTAATCCCTTCACCAAAGGTAGCAACTTACGATTTGAAACCAGAAATGAGTGCCCTGGAGTTAAAGGATGAAGTATTAAAGAGATTGAATATGGATAAATATGACCTGATTATATTAAACTTTGCTAATCCTGATATGGTTGGACATACTGGGGTAGTAAAGGCAGCAGTTAAGGCAGTAGAGATTGTTGATAGCTGTCTTGGGGAAATAGTAGATTTATTAGTAGAAAAAGGTGGTAAAGCTTTAATTACAGCTGACCATGGCAATGCAGAATTGTTAATAGATAAAAAAGATAATAGCCCAATTACTGCTCATACTACTAATAAGGTTCCATTAATACTAGTAGGTGATAAGGATATTAAACTAAGAGAGGGAATACTAGCAGATTTAGCACCTACTCTATTAGAAATGATGGGCTTAGAAAAACCAAAAGAAATGACGGGGAAATCATTAATAATTAACAATTAAAAATAACTATCAATTGTATATTGAATATAAGGGAGATGAATATAATGAGTTTAATTACAGATGTATATGCAAGAGAAGTACTGGATTCTAGAGGCAATCCTACAGTTGAAGTAGAGGTTTGGACTGAATCAGATGCCTATGGCAGAGCCTTAGTTCCATCAGGGGCAAGTACAGGAGCTTTTGAAGCTGTAGAGTTAAGAGATGGAGATAAGAAAAGATATTTAGGTAAAGGCGTTATGAACGCAGTAGATAATGTCAATAATATTATTGCAGATGAGATTATTGGTATGGATGTATTTGATCAATTAGGGGTAGATAATCTATTGATAGAATTAGATGGAACAGAAAACAAAGAGAAATTAGGAGCTAATGCTATATTAGGTGTTTCCTTAGCTGTAGCAAGAGCGGCAGCAGATGAGTTAGGAATGCCACTTTACCAATATATTGGTGGAGTAAATGCGAAAGTTCTTCCTGTACCAATGATGAATATATTAAATGGAGGAGAACATGCTGATAATAACGTAGATATTCAAGAATTTATGGTTATGCCAGTTGGAGCAGCAAACTTTAGAGAAGCATTAAGAATGGGAGCAGAGATATTCCATAATTTACGTTCTGTATTAAAGGTAAAGGGATTAAATACAGCTGTAGGCGATGAAGGTGGTTTTGCTCCAAACCTATCCAGTAATGAAGAAGCTTTAAAGACTATAGTAGAAGCTATTGAAAAGGCTGGATATAAGCCAGGAGAAGATGTATATTTAGCTTTAGACGTAGCTGCAACAGAAATGTATGATGAAGGGAGAAAAGTCTATAAGCTTGAAGGTGAAGGTAGAGAATTAACTGTAGACGAGATGATAGACTATTATGCAGATTTAGTAGAAAAGTATCCAGTTATATCCATAGAAGATGGATTAGCAGAAGACGATTGGGATGGTTGGAAGAAACTAACAGAACGATTAGGGGATAAAATTCAATTAGTTGGAGACGACTTATTTGTAACCAACACTAAACGTTTAGAAAAAGGAATAGATATGGGAGTATCCAATTCAGTATTAATTAAATTAAATCAAATAGGAACCTTGACTGAAACACTAAATACCATTGAAATGGCTAAGGTTCACGGATATACTGCTGTAGTATCCCATAGATCAGGTGAAACTGAAGATACTACCATAGCAGATTTAGTAGTTGCAACTAATGCAGGACAAATCAAAACTGGTGCCCCTTCAAGGACTGATAGGGTAGCCAAGTATAATCAATTGTTAAGAATAGAAGATTTTCTTGGATTAGCTAGTGAATACAAAGGAAAGAAAGCATTCTATAATATAAAGAAATAGTAAGGCTAGCCTTACTATTTCTTTATAACTAATAGGAAAGTTCTCCCCTAAAACTATTAGTCCATATGAAATTGAACTATATGGGTTTTAAGAAAAGCTACTATATAATGTTACCATAGGGGCTTTTCTTTTATTATGTGAAATAATTAATACTATTGATTTTATAAGGGCTCTATGTTAAAATATTCTTGTTTACTGGCTATGATAAAGTATATTTTTCTAATTTCAATGTAGGAGGTGCAAATATGACAATCTTTTTCTCAATAATATTTCTTATATCTAGTATTTCTTTAATCGTATCCGTGTTATTACAAGAAAGCAAATCAGAAGGATTGGGAGCCATTGGTGGTGGCGGAGGTCAAAATCTTTTTGGGAAATCAAGACTTAGAACTTTTGAAGCCATGCTTAGTAGAATAACCACAGTTTCAGCAATTGTGTTTATGATATCAGCATTAGTTCTAGCTGCAATTTAATAATATAAGGAGGTATGTTTAAATGGACTTTGCAGTAATAGCTGCACCAATAGTTGGCATAGTAGCTTTACTATTTGCTCTTTATAAGGCTAATTCTATTGAAAAGGTAAGTCCTGGTAATGAAAGGATGAAAGAAATAGCTTCTTATATAGAGGAAGGAGCTATGGCTTTTTTAAAGAGAGAATACAATGCACTATCAATTTTTGTAATTGCCCTTTTCATCATACTAGCATTGGCTATTAATTGGAAAACAGCAGTGTCTTTCTTATTGGGGGCAATTTTTTCAGTACTAGCAGGATATTTTGGTATGAAGGTAGCTACAAAAGCTAACGTAAGGACAGCTAACTCAGCAATGGAAGAAGGTATGAATAAAGCTTTAAATGTAGCTTTTTCTGGTGGAGCAGTAATGGGAATGAGCGTTGTTGGATTAGGAATATTAGGAGTAGGTGTGTTATACATACTATTCTCCGATCCATCAATAATTACTGGATTTGGTTTAGGGGCCTCATCAATAGCATTATTTGCTCGTGTAGGTGGAGGTATTTATACTAAAGCAGCTGACGTAGGGGCTGATTTAGTAGGTAAAGTAGAAGCAGGAATACCAGAGGACGACCCACGAAACCCTGCAGTAATAGCAGATAACGTTGGAGACAATGTTGGGGACGTGGCAGGTATGGGGGCAGATTTGTTTGAATCCTATGTAGGCGCTATTATATCTGCAATTACATTAGGATTAGTAGCTTATGGTGATGGTGGAGTTAAATTTGCATTAGCTCTATCGGCAGTAGGAATAATAGCATCTATAATCGGTGTCTATTTTGTAAGAGGAGATAAGGACCCCCAAAAGGCATTAAATAATGGAACTTTAGTAAGCTCTTTAATTACAGTAGTTATTGCGTTTATATTAAGCAAAAATATATTAGATTCATATCAACCTTTTGTAGCTATTTTAGCAGGTTTAGCAGTAGGTTTAATAATTGCGAGAATTACTGAATACTATACATCAGCGGATTATAACCCTGTAAAGAGAATAGCAAGCGAATCAGAAACAGGATCTAGTACAAATATTATTGGTGGTTTATCCGTGGGGATGATGTCCACAGGTGGACCAATAATCGTTATAGCTATAGGTATTTTGATTGCATTCTATGTTTCTGGTGGATTAAACGATGTTGCTACAGGTCTATACGGTATTGCATTGGCAGCAGTTGGAATGTTATCTACAGCAGGCATGACTATAGCTGTAGATGCTTATGGACCAATAGCAGATAATGCTGGTGGAATTGCAGAGATGTGCGATCTTCCTGAAGAGGTAAGAGAAATTACAGACAAACTAGATTCCGTTGGGAATACAACAGCTGCAGTTGGAAAAGGGTTTGCTATAGGTTCGGCAGCATTAACCGCTTTAGCATTATTTGCATCCTATACCCAAGCAGTAGAGTTAAGTGGTATAGATTTAACTGAACCAGCGGTAATTGCAGGAATGTTCATCGGTGGAATGTTACCATTCCTATTTTCAGCTATGACAATGGAAGCAGTTGGGAAAGCTGCATTTAGTATGATAGAGGAAGTAAGGAGACAGTTTAAGGAAATTCCAGGAATAATGGAAGGGAAAGCAACTCCTGAGTACAGTACCTGTGTTGATATAAGTACAAAAGCAGCATTGAAGGAAATGGTAATTCCAGGGGTTATGGCAGTAGTAGTCCCTGTATTAGTAGGATTATTATTAGGGGCTGAAGCCTTAGGCGGATTACTGGCAGGAGCATTAGTTACTGGAGTATTGATGGCTATTTTCATGGCTAATGCAGGAGGAGCTTGGGATAACGCTAAGAAATATATTGAAGAAGGTAACCATGGAGGAAAGGGAAGTGAAGCTCATAAAGCAGCAGTAGTGGGAGATACAGTAGGAGACCCATTCAAAGATACTTCAGGACCTTCATTAAATATATTGATTAAGCTTATGACCATAGTATCCTTAGTATTTGCACAACTTTTCTTAAACTACGGTGGAATATTATTCAACCTATTTAAATAAGGTGACTAAGACGGTTCTTATTGTTTGTCTCGACAGACCATAAGAACCGTCAAATTATTTATGGCAATTGTTGTCTATATTATTCTATTTTTATGATATAATCTAATATTAGCAGTAAAATATTTATTTTATATGTTATATTCACCTAGCTACAGTTAATACTATTTATAGTAGGGGAAGATCTATGTGTCTGCCAGTTAAGCAGAATATACTTCTGCCCATTATCAGAAAAACCGGTAAAGGTAGGTTTAATATGAAAGTAAATGTTGAAAACATAGAAATAAATTACATATGTGAAGGAGAAGGAGAAGATGTATTAGTGCTCCATGGTTGGGGCGCAAATATAAATACAGTCCTATCCATAGTCAATTTATTAAAGCCCTATTTCAAGGTTTATGCAATAGACTTACCAGGATTTGGGGAAAGCGAAATCCCAAAGGAAGTATTTGGTTCAGAGGATTATGCTAGGATTGTAAAAAAATTCTTAGATATTATGGAAATAAAAAAAACCATATTAATAGGCCACTCTTTTGGGGGGAAATTATCCATAATATTAGGAAGTGAATATCCTGAAATAGTGGACAAAATAGTATTAATTAATAGTGCTGGATTAATACCCAAAAGAGGTTTTAAATACTATTTAAAGGTTTATACTTTTAAAATATTAAGATTTATATATAAATCTTTTTTCTTTTGGATAAGTGATGATGAGAAGATGGAAAAATTTTATAAAAAATTTGGTTCTACAGATTATAAAGAGGCAGATGGGATAATGAGGAAAATTCTTGTTAGAGTTGTAAATGAGAACCTAAAGCCAATACTTAAAGATATACAATCTCCTACATTGTTGATATGGGGAGATAGGGATATGGCTACACCATTATATATGGGCAAAACAATGGAAAAGGAAATACCAGATAGTGGATTGGTTGTACTAGAAGGCACTGGCCATTATTCCTATTTAGATGATTTTAATCGATTTGCAATAATTTTAAAAGCTTTTTTATTAAACTAAACTTATAGTCTAATTGAATAAAGGGATCTAAAAGTCATGGAATTATGGGGGTGGAAAGATTGTCTAAATTGACAATTTTATTTTTAGCATTAATATGGATATACTTAATTGTTAAAAGGTCAAAATTTTTTTTACATATGATGCAATTAGAAGGCTATAAAGAAGAACAATATAGAAAATGGTTACAAAAAAGTAATAACGCATATACCGAAAGATTAAAAAAGAATGTCATATATATTCTAATAATTACTATTTTATTTATGATTGTAGCTGTGTTTTTTAACGGAAATGGGAGTATAAGATTACCTATTTGGATTCTTTATAATATACTTTGGATAATTTGTATCGTACCAACTTCGAATTCTAAAGATGAAGAAGTAAAGAAACCTTTAGTGTTTACAAGCAGGGCAAAACGGCTTTATGCTACTAATTTAGTATTAAATGTTGTCCTTGTATTAATTGCTTATATATTTTATACAAAAATAACAAACGATAATCTATTTTATTTTCCTACTATGTTGTTAATTGTCACCCTTCTTTACTATTTTCAATCTGAAACCATATTTTTATCAAATGTAATAATTAAACCTGTAGAAAATAACATAAATATGCGGTATTTTCAGCAAGCTCAAGAAAAAATTAGATCTATGGAAGATCTCCATGTAGTTGGAATAACAGGAAGCTTTGGGAAAACTAGTACCAAATTTATAACTGGAACCATATTAAATGAAAAATATAGGGTATTAAATACTCCAGAAAGCTATAATACCCCTATGGGATTAAGTATGGTCATAAATAATCAATTAAATGAGGAACATCAGGTATTTATTGCAGAAATGGGTGCTAGATATATTGGTGATATTAAAGAATTAGCAAAACTGACTAGACCTAGAATTGGAGTGATTACATCAATTGGGCCTACCCATTTGGAAACCTTTAAAAATTTGGATAATATAATGAAGACCAAATATGAATTAATAGAGGAATTACCTACCGATGGAGTAGCCATATTTAATTACGATGATGAGCATATTAAAAAATTAGCAGATAAAACCTTCAAAGAAAAGATTCTCTATGGAATAGACAATCCAGATGAGTTAGATGTATATGCTGAAGAGGTAGAAGTATCGGAGATAGGTTCTACTTTTACCATTAGGGATAAAAAAGGTAATAGTATAAGATGTACCACTAAGTTATTGGGTAAACATAATATATATAATATTTTAGCAGGAGTGTCTGTCGCCCTAGCTATGGGTTTAAACTTACAGGAGATTAAGAAGGGGATTAAGAAGATCCAACCTGTTCCCCATAGATTAAATATAATAAATCCTGGAACAGGAGTTATAATAATTGATGATGCCTTTAATTCTAACCCCATTGGAGCCAAGGCTGCTTTAGATGTACTATCCCAGTTTAAAGAAGGTAGGAAGATAATAGTAACTCCAGGTATGGTAGAATTAGGTACAAGGGAGGAAGAAGCTAATAGAGAGCTAGGTGTTAATATTGGTAAGGTATGTGATTTTACTATTCTAATAGGAGAAAAAAGAACTATTCCTATATATGAAGGTTTAATGGAAACGGGATATAATGAAGATAATATATATGTTGTAAAGAATTTAGAAGAGGCTACAAAAATAATACAGAGAATTGCAAGACCAAAGGATGTTATATTGTTCGAAAATGATCTGCCCGATAATTATAATGAATAGTTTTAGGAGGGAGTTTTAGTGAAAAAGAAAGTTGCTATTATTTTTGGTGGACGTAGTGTAGAACATGAGGTTTCTGTAATTACTGGATTACAGGTAATAGAAAATATAGATAAGGATAAATATGATATAATTCCTATCTATATTGATAAAGAAGGCAAATGGTTTACAGGAAATAGCTTATTGGATTTTGGAAATTTCAAAAATGATAATCTAAAGGATTTACAAGAGGTAGTATTAACATTAAATACTAATGACCACAACCTATATCTTCATCCAAATAGTATTGGATTGTTTAGAAGAAAAATATTAGATAAAATAGATATTGTATTTCCAACTATCCATGGTACTAATGGAGAAGATGGAACTATACAAGGATTATTTGAATTAATGAACATACCCTATGTAGGTGGTGGAGTTTTGGCATCCTCTGTAGGTATGGATAAAATACTTATGAAAGAAGTATTTAAAGCCTGTGGCCTGCCTACCGTTGATTATTGCTGGTTTTATAGAACCAAATGGATGGAGAATCAAGAAAAAACAATTAACTATGTTGAAGAAAAGTTAAAATATCCTCTGTTTGTTAAGCCAGCAAATTTAGGTTCTAGCATTGGTATTTCAAAAGCAAAAGATAGGGAAAGTTTGATTAATGCTGTTGAAATAGCTATAAGATACGATAGAAAGATCATTATTGAAAAAGCTGTTGAAAATCCGAGGGAAATCAATTGTGCTGTAATGGGATACAATGATGATGTTATAGTTTCCTTATGCGAAGAACCCTTAGGATGGGAAGAAATATTGACCTTTGAGGACAAATATATAAAGAGTAATACCAAAGGAACAGGAAAAGAAGGCAGTAGAAGAATAATTCCTGCTGATATTGAAGAGGATATAAGAGAAAAAATAGAAGAACTTGCTAAAGAATCCTTTATGGCCATTGATTGTAGTGGTAATTCTAGAATAGATTTCTTATTAGATGAAAATGGTAAAATATTTATAAATGAAATCAACACTTTACCAGGGTCAATAGCATTTTATCTCTGGGAAAAGAAAGGTTATCCCTTCAATAAATTGATAGACAAGATGATAAATATAGCAATAAAAGTACATGAAGATAAAAATGAAAATATGTATATATATGAAGCAGATTTATTTAAAAAGGTTCATTTAGGCGGTACTAAAGCTAGTAGTGTGAAGGGGATTTAAACTTATTTAAAAAAGGAAAGAGTACAAAAGACTGGAGGATAGAGATGGGGATAAAACGCAATATAATTAACTTTATGGAAGAAAGACTATACAAACCAATGCTTAAAGAAGAACTAGCTACTCAATTTGGGTTAGAAGGAAAAGAGATAAATGCCTTCTATAAGGTATTAGAAGAAATGGAAAAGGAAGGCGTTATAATAAAGACAAGAAATGACCGTTATGGCCTTATCCATAGAATGAATTTGGTAGTAGGAAGGCTAGAAGGGAATGAAAAAGGGTTTGGATTTTTAGTGCCCGATGACAAGGAAAAAGAGGATATATTTATTCCTGCAGAAGAAATGAATGGAGCTATTCATGGGGATAGAGTTGTAGTACGAATAATTAGCAAAGGGACAGTAGATAGAAAAGATGAAGGAGAAGTCATTAGAATATTAGAAAGGGCAAATGAAACCCTAGTGGGAACCTATGAAAGTAGTAAAAATTTTGGTTTTGTAATTCCAGATGATTCAAGGATTGCCTATGATGTGTTCATACCAAAGGACCATGCCAATGGGGCTAAAACCAATCAAAAGGTAGTAGTGGAAATTACTAGATGGCCAGAGAAGAGAAGAAATCCTGAGGGGAAAATAATCGACATATTAGGCTATGTAGGTGAAAAGGGGGTAGATATACTCTCAATAATAAAACAGTATAAATTACCTGAAGAATTTCCTGAAAAAGTAGAAGAACAAGCCAAAAGAATAGAACAGACGGTAAAGGAAGAGGACATAAAAAATAGAGTTGATTTAAAAGATTTAAACACCTTTACCATAGATGGTGCAGATGCAAAGGATCTAGATGATGCAGTTTCCATTGAAAAGGTGGGAGAAAATTATCGTTTGGGTGTCCATATAGCAGATGTTTCCCATTATGTTCCAGAAAGATCTCCTTTAGATAAAGAGGCTTATAAAAGAGGGAATAGCGTATATCTAGTCGACCGTGTAATTCCTATGCTTCCTAAAGAATTATCAAATGGAATATGTAGTTTAAATCCAAATGTAGATAGATTGACTCTATCCGTATTCATGGAAATAGATAGAAATGGTAATGTAGTAGACCATGAGATAGTAGAAGGAGTAATAAGGAGTAAAGCAAGACTTGTTTATGATGATGTTTCTGATTTATTGGAGAATGATAACTATAAGGCCTTTGATAAATTAGATAAGATTGTAGAAGATTTAAAATTAATGGAGGAACTGAGCCATATATTATATGAAAGAAGAGAAGGAAGGGGAAGTATAGATTTTGATTTTCCAGAAGCTAGGATAATATTGGATGAAGAGGGTGTGCCTGTTGATATTGTTAAAGAAGACAGAAGGATAGCTAATAGGATGATAGAAGAGTTTATGTTAGTGTGTAACGAAACCATTGCTGAATATATGTATTGGTCAGAGGTACCCTTCTTATATAGGGTCCATGAGGAACCAGATATGGAAAAAATCAATAGTTTTAACAAATTTGTCCACAATTTTGGATATATGATCAAAGGCACACAAGAAGTCCATCCAAAAGAATTACAAAGACTAACGAAAGAGGTAAAAGGAAAGAAAGAAGAAACTTTGATAAATACCTTACTCCTTAGATCCTTAAAGAAAGCTCGATATAGTAGTGAACCAGATATACATTTTGGCTTAGCAGCTAAATATTATTCCCATTATACTGCCCCTATTAGAAGATACCCAGATTTGCAAATCCATAGGATACTAAAATCTTTTTATAAGGGGAAACTAAATCCTCAAGAACAAGCTAAACTGGAAGCCATATTGCCAAAAGTAGCAGAACACACATCTATAACTGAGAGAACAGCAGAAGAGGCAGAAAGAGCAGTAGATGATTTGAAAGTGGCAGAGTATATGTCCAAGAGAATTGGGAATATTTATGAAGGAATTGTATCATCCCTAACCCATTTCGGTATGTATGTCCAATTAGAAAATACAGTAGAGGGACTAGTCCATTTTAGTAATATGCTAGATGATTATTATGAATTCGATGAAGATAACTATTATATTATTGGTGAATTTACCAGAAAGAAATATAAATTAGGTGATACTGTAAGGATTAAGGTAATAAAAGCTGACTTAGTAAAACGGACAGTAGATTTTATGCTATTATCCTGAACAATTGTAGGGGCAGACCTATCTGTCTGCCTAATCTTATTATCTATGCCAAGTATTAAATAATGTTGACATCCTTAGAAATGGTTGATAAACTATTGTCTAGACCAAAAAAGTGTGGTGATTTATATGAAAAAAGAAAATGTAAAAATTGTTGCAACCAATAGAAAGGCAAGACATGAATATTTTATTGAGGATACTATAGAAGCAGGAATAGCCTTAAAAGGAACAGAGGTAAAATCTATTAGGCTAGGAAGAATTAATGTAAAGGAAAGCTATGCCGTTGTAGAAAATGGAGAAGTATTCATATACAATATGCATATAAGCCCCTATGAGCAAGGAAATATTTATAATGTGGATCCAATTAGGAAAAGAAAATTATTACTCCATAAAAGAGAGATTAGAAGATTATCTGCAGCGGTCATGCAAAAAGGCTATACTTTGGTACCTCTAACTGTATATATTAGGGATGGACTAGTTAAAGTGGAATTGGCAATAGCAAAAGGTAAAAAATTGTATGATAAGAGAGAGGATATAGCAAGAAGAGATGCAGAAAGAAGGATGCAACAGCATGCTTCAGAGAAATATAGGTAAGGGCAATTTTACTAGACAAAGAAACTAAGCGATGTACAAAAATCAAAAAACATGATTTTGGTACCCTGCTTAAATTCACGTTTCATAATACAGAATTATAGGGTAGAAGGATAGGTTAAAGGGTTCCAAAGGATGATTTACTACCTTTACAACGTTTGAAAATTTGACACATTGACATAATATCAATATTTTGCTATAATTAGTAGTGCACCAAAATAAGGCATAAAAATGTCATCTTGAATCTATATAAAGGGTCTTGCTTTAAAGCATGGGGGCGAAAAGGTTTCGACGGGGATGTGGAAGCAGGAGTAGCGAGTCGTTGTCGCCAAACAACGTTAAAAGTGGCAACTTAAATTAAACGCAAACGAAGATTACGCATTTGCTGCTTAATTAAAGCAGCACGTCCTACCCGAGAATCCCACGCCTTGGGATAGGGCGCCAACTCAGTGGGGAACCGAGCCTTACAAAGCTTTGAGTAGGGAACGGAATCTATGAAGCTACTGAAGCTAGAATCCTGTCAGTAGGAGTCTAGTGGAGGGAATCTCAAATTACTGGCTGCACTCGGAGAAACTCTTGTGGAAATATTTTCGGACGTGGGTTCGATTCAAAGGAGTCGCCCTATGGAGTGATCCATAGGTGAAAATCTGGCTTAATCGGTGAAGGCTAAGGGAGTTACCTATGCTAATACCGAGGGGTATGTGGAGAAATCCAACAGCCCTGTATCGACTCATAGGCTGCTAAGTCTAAATGATATGCAGTACTAGGATGGAAGGTAAGAACAATAATATACTTCCATAATACGCCAGAGGACTTTATGAAAAGTCCAAGATATAGTCAGTGCCATTAGGAAACTATTGGATAACATGTCCCACCGCCTCCACCATACATATTTAGGGAGGACAATAACAGAGGTGTAAATTACGGATGAACTGAAAAAATTTAATCTCTTGGAGAAATTTTATTAGATAGTAAAAACTCTAGCGATTGCACGCTAGAGTTTTTATAGGGAATGATACTGAGGGTTTATTTCCGATACACTATTATGCACAATATCATACATGTATTCAACACCAGTTTCTGAAGCTTCAAAGCTATAGGCATTATTCTTGTCAATTCCAATATTATTAGCTTCTTTTCCAGTTGGTCTGGTTTTTCATCTTCATTTGTTTTTGCTAATCTACGATTTACATCTACTATCGTTTTTGCTTATCAATAAAAGCATTAAATCCACCAATGGTATCATCTTCAAGGCCAGCCATGGGTCCACTTCTATCCATAAGAAAAATAATTTCTGTTAAATTTGCATCCATACTTATCATCCCTTCGACTATCCTATATAATATAATATTAACAAAATGTAATGAAGCATTGGATTATTTCAATTTAAAGGCACTTTAAGAGTATCCTTTACTTTTTATCGAAACTAGAATAAAGTTGTTAATATCTTTGTACAATAGATATTAATATACCCATTTATGAATTTCCTTAATTTTTTGATACAATATAGACAAGTATAATATTATTATAGGGGGTATATATAATGGACGTTTTATCAGCTATAAAAGGTAGAAGAAGTATAAGAAAGTATAGCAACAAACCTGTTGAAGAGGAAAAGTTGTTAAAGGTTTTAGAGGCAGCTAGACTTTCACCTTCTGCAAAGAATAGACAGGAGTGGAGATTTATAGTTGTAAAAAAATCGGAAACTAGAATGAAACTTACTGAAGCCATAGGCCAGCCTTTCGTTGGAGAAGCTCCAATTATTTTAGTTTGCTGTGGTACAGAAGTAGAAAGTATTATGAGGGGTGGACAACCAAGATATACAGTAGACTTGTCTATTGCAACGGCTTATATGATATTAGAAGCTTACGAACAAGGGTTGGGTACTTGTTGGTTAGGTAGTTATGATGAGAATAAAGTAAAGGAAGTACTAGGTATTCCAGAAGGAATAAGGGTAGTAGCAATAACACCTTTAGGATATCCTAATGAATCACCTGCCCCAAGACCTAGAAAACAACTTGATGAAATAATAAGTTATGATAAATACTAAGGTATAAAAGGGAATGATAAAACAATAGACCTTAATGAAATTCTTAAGGTTTCTATTGTTTTATTTTTGTATATTTACAACAAAAAGATAAAGTAGTATAGTATATTTTAATGAATATAATTAGAAAGTGGTGGAAAAGAATGATTCAACAAAACTTAGGAGAATTAGCTGCCTTAGGAACAGCTTTGTGTTGGACTATATCAGGAATTACTTTTGAGAGTGCGGGGAAAAAAGTAGGGTCTTTATCCGTTAATTATATAAGATTAATTTTAGGATTCATTTTTATTAGTACATACTCTTTTTTTTCTAGAGGCATGTTGTTGCCCTTAGATGCTACTAAGAATAATTGGGCCTGGTTAATGGTTTCCGGGTTCATTGGTTTCTTTTTAGGGGATTTATTCTTATTTCAATCTTACGTAGAAGTAGGTTCTAGAATATCATTACTGATAATGGCATCCAGTCCACCAATTTCAGCTTTTCTTGGGTTTGTTTTTTTAGGTGAAAGACTAGAATTAATTAGTTTATTAGGTATGATTATTACAATTATTGGAATAGCTATAGTAATTTTAAATAAAGAAACAGGTGAAAGTAAAGTGAAGATAACTTATTCAGAAAAAGGGTTAATATATGCTTTTTTAGGAGCTTTTGGACAAGCTTTAGGACTTATATGTAGCAAGAAAGGGATGGGAGATTATAATCCTTTGGCTGCTACTCAAATACGCATAATTTCAGGGTTTATCAGTTTCACTATTTTATTTATTATAGCAAAAAAATTTGGAGACCTGAAAATTGCATTTAAAAACAAAAAAGCGATGGGAGTTATAGCCATAGGGTCCTTTTTTGGCCCCTTTATAGGGGTAACTCTATCCCTTGTATCATTAAAATATACTAGTGCAGGTATTTCATCTACTATAACTTCAATAATGCCTGTAACAATAATACCTTTTTCCATTTTAATTTTTAAAGAAAAAGTAAAGCCAAAAGAGATATTGGGAGCGATAATTTCGGTAATAGGTGTGGGGATACTATTTATTTAGAAGAAAAGTTCATATATTAGCAGAAAATTTTCCAATAATTTTCCTCCCAATGGGTATTATTTAATATATAAAAATATAAAGATACCAATTCATTTGCCAAAAGATAGAATTTTGCTATAATATTGCTATAATATCAAATATTAAGAAAAGCAATAACATATGAAAAGGAGAATAGCGTATGATTAAAAAACTTAAAGGCATAGAACCAAATATTCATAAGGATACCTTTATAGCAGATACTGCTTTGGTTATAGGAGATGTAAACATTGGGGAAGGTACTAGTATTTGGTATGGTGCTGTTCTAAGAGGGGATATTGAAAACATTACTATAGGTAAGTTTTCAAATATTCAGGACAATGTAACTGTTCATACGGAAACAGATATACCTACTAAGGTAGGAGATTATACTGTAGTAGGGCATAATGCGATAGTTCATGGCTGTACTGTAGGAGATAATTGTTTAATAGGAATGGGTGCTATTATTATGAATAGAGCAGTTATAGGAGAGAATTGTGTAATCGGTGCTGGAACTGTAGTAACAGAAGGGAAAAATATACCACCTAATACCTTGGTAATGGGTGTTCCAGGCAGGGTTGTGAGACAAGTCACCGATGAGGAAATTGAGGCGATTAGGAAAAATGCTTTAAGATACAATAGACTATATAAAAAACATAAAGAATAGGAATATTAAAAGCCTTGATTAGATAGCGATTCTAATCAAGGCTTTTAAATTACCTGCAATACTATAAATGATTATAATGGCCTGTAATGGATAGTTTAACCCAATATTTGATTGACTTTTCTAACTAAAAGGGATAAAATTGTTTAACGAGGCTAAATTTTAATTACTAATAGTAAAAGTGTTTAATTAGTAAATAAGCATAATCCCTACCTAGCTTTAAATATCAATATTTACTTTGCAATTGAAATAATAATGTTTTGGAGGGTATGATAATGGACTATAATAAAAAGACTAAGGAGAAAAAAACTATAGCTTCTGTTATTAAAGCTATAGAAGTAATAGAGTATATTGCCTACTCAGAAAAGGAAGTCGGGGTGACTGAAATAAGTAATGGATTAAATTATGGTGTAAGTGCTACCTACCATCTATTGAACACTCTTAAAGAATGTAATATAATCGTTCAAAATGATAGGACAAAAAAATATAGTTTAGGATTGAAACTATGGCAAATAGGAATGTTAGCATATGGCCAAAATCATATTTCCGTTACATTAAAACCTTATTTAAAAAAGTTGAAAGATCTGACAGGTGAAACAGCCAATTTAACTATTATGGATGACAACCAAATAGTATATATCGCTCAGGAAGAGAGCAATAAGCTGGTTAAGATGTTTACTACTACAGGAGCAACAGCTCCTTTACATTGTACTGCTGGAGGCAAAGTACTATTAGCATATAAGCCAGAGGATATTAGAAATTCTATATTAGATAAAATAGAGTTAACTAAATATACGGAAAATACCATAGTAAATAAAGAGGAACTTATTAAGGAATTGGAGGAAACTAGAAAAAATGGATATGCCTTTGATAACGAAGAAAGAGAATTAGGAGTTAGTTGTATAGGCGGACCAGTATTTGATTTGAATAACGATGCAATAGCTTGTATTACCATATCTGGACCAACAGCAAGATTTACTGAAGAAAATAAAAAGAAATGGATAGATATTGTAATGCAAGTGTTAGAAGAAGCTACTAATTATTTAAAAACCATAAATTAAATATAAGAATTTAGGCTGTCTCAAAAGGACTCAAAAGTTATTTTGACACAGCCTAAATTTTTTTATTATTTTATAATGAATAGAAAAATTCTTACTTAATATTATTAATTAAGTGGAATTCGACCTATATGAGTTTTAAAAAGATTTTCTTATAATGTTTCAATGGAGCTTTTTTATATTTAGGAAAATATACTTGACAATATGATCAGATGGGTATATGATATATTTAACAATATTAAATCATATTTAACAATGGTAAAAATGGAGGGGTAAAAATGAAAAAAGAAATAGTAATGATGGTAGGTCCAACGGCTGTACCTGAAAGGGTTTTAAAAGCAATGAATAGAAAATCCATATCTCATCGTTCGGAGGAATATTGTGAAATACATCGAAGGATAAGAGACGGATTGAAAAAGTTATTTGGAACAGAAAATGAAGTTTTGATATTAACCTCATCAGGAACAGGGGCTATGGAGGCAGCAATTCAAAATTGCTTTTCTTCTGGTGAACAGGTTGTAGTACCGGTAATAGGAACTTTTAGCGAACAATTTGCAGCAATGGCTGAGGCACATCAATTAAAAGTTACTAGGGTTGAGTTCGATTTAGGAGAGGCGGCAGATGTAAATAAAGTTATGGAATATGTAACTCCAGAAACAAAGGGAGTATTCGTAATACACAATGAGAGCTCCACAGGAGTAACAAATGATTTGAAAGCATTTGGCGAGGCGTTAGAAGGAAGTGGTGCTCTATTAATAACTGATTCTGTAAGTGGCGCTGGCGGTCTGGAAATGAGAATGGACGAATGGAAAATTGATATAGTATTGTCAGGTTCACAAAAAGCACTTATGGTACCAGCAGGGTTATCTTTTATATCCTTAAGTGATAAGGCATGGAAGGCTACAGAAAAATCAAATTTGTCAAAGTTCTATTTTGATTTAAATAAAGCAAGAAAGTTCCAAGAAATTAATCAAACGCCCAATACTCCTGCGGTTTATAATGTTTTTGCTGTAGATGAAGCCCTTAAAATGATCTTTGAAGAAGGTCTAGACAATGTATATAAGAGACATATAGAAAATACAGGTCGAATAATAGATGGTGTTAGAAAACTTGGATACGATATATTTCCTAAAGATGATAAATATGCCTCTAGAACTTTAACAGCAGTCTATGCTCCAGGCAAAGCTAAAGAAATAGTTAAAGGTCTAGCAGAACAAGGAGTGATAGTAAATGGTGGATTAGCTCCAATTGCTGATGATGTATTTAGAGTTGGAACCATGGGCTATGTATACGAAGAAGATGTAGATGGATTTCTTGAAGCATTATCAAAATTAGGTTAAATAGTAAAATGGAATGAATGTAAATGATTCCTTTCAAAATATGAAAGGAATCATTTTGTGCTAAAAAGTTAGATTTATTTTATATCACATTTTTGTTTTGCCCGAAGTGTTGAATATTATATAATGGGAAAGTAAGATATTAATTCTAATAAGAAAGGAATGATAATGTGATAAGAAAATCTGGCGAGTATAAAGTAGAAAAAGTAGAGAGGCTAAAAAATGGCAAGGGTTATGTAACCATCGTTAATTATTTTGAGATGGAAGATTTTTTAGGCAAAGGGAGATTATTTGGGAAAACTATTATCGAACCTGGCAATTCTATAGGATACCATGTTCATGTAGGAGATCAAGAGGCTTATTTTATATTAAAAGGAAAAGCATTATATAATGATAATGGCAAAGAAATAGTTTTAGAGCCTGGAGACTTAGCTATATGTAGAGATGGTGAGTCACATTCCATTGAAGCTATCGGTGAAGAAAACTTAGAATATATTATGCTTATACTTTATAACTAAGGAGTTTTAAATATTAATTAATGTTATAGATACGGAAATATGGAGCGTAATGGTATGACCATTGAGCTCCTTATTTTTATAACGAATAGGAAAGTTCTCACTTATAATATATTTAATGATAATAAATCAATCTTACCAATAGTAAAACTACAATTCTTAGAAAATCCCTAGATTAGATCAACTAATTGATTACAATTTTGAACAAATACATAAATGCAATATTTAAAACACTTTTGATATGGTTTAGACTTTTTAGATTCATTTATATACCTTTCAGTAAATTTGCAATAAACCTTAGAAAGAGTCCATAGTTAATGGATAAAAAGAATATTACTTGTATGTGGAATATAAAAAAGAACTAAGGGATACTAAGTTTGCATAGTATTTATTAAGTGCTAAAAGGAACTATAATTTAGTTTTATAGTTTCCTTATTAATATTTGTTACTAGAAGTTTCTGAAAGGAGGGATAAGTATAATTTTATTGGTGGCATCAGGTTTTGTATTAAACCTGATATAAAAGTGTAAAAACCATATTAAAAGGAGGTTGCTATTATGGAAGCTGGTTTTAGTTCTTTGATTATTATGGTTGCTTGTCTCATTGCCTTAATAATTATGATCATGAAATTTAAGATTCATCCTGTCTTCACTTTAATTATCGTAGCTGTAGTAGGAGCTCTCGGTTTTGGATTCCCGATAGAGGAAGTGTTTTCCGTTGTAACTGGTGGTTTTGGCAGTACTATTGGCAATATTGGTATTGTAATTATACTAGGTACCGCAATAGGTGTAATACTAGAGGATACGGGTGGTGCATTGGTACTTGCTAATACTATATTAAAGTTTGTTGGAAAGAAGAATTCTAAATTAGCTATGGGCTTGTCAGGTTATTTAGTCTCCATTCCCGTATTTAGCGATTCTGCAATCGTTATCATGTCTCCAGTAGCTCGTGCATTATCGGCTCGCAGTGGTGTACCATTAGTGGCCCTACTAGGTGCGTTAAACGCAGGTATTATGGCAACTCACACTATGGTACCTCCTACTCCTGGTCCTCTTGCTGCAGCGGGCACATTAGGAGCTGATCTTGGTCTATTAATAATATTGGGACTCGTAACTTCAGCCGCCTATACAGCAGCAGCTACTATGTGGTGTGGCAGCAAATATATGACTAATAAATATCCTGAACCTGCAAAGGTGGCAGGAGTAGAAGCAGCTTTAGATGATGAGTTCACCTTAACTAGCCCAGACGGACAGCCATTACCTAGTGCTTTTTTAGCATTTAGCAGTATTTTGGTACCAGTAATTTTAATCTGTGTTAATTCTTTTGGTTCTTTACTTATGGACCCAGGATCTCCTATTCTACCTTATTTAGGTTTTATAGGTCACCCAATTTTTGCACTATTTATGGGTGTAATAATTGCTTTGATGATGGGTGGAGATCGTTTAACCTTAGATCAATGCTATAAATGGTTTGATGATTCTGTAGACAGATCTGGGTTTATTATTTTGGCTACTGGCGCAGCAGGTGCTTTTGGTGCAGTCCTAAAGGCATCTGGAGTTGGTACTTATCTTGGAAACTTGATTGCACAGACTGGGCTTTCAGCAATATTTGTACCCTACCTTGTTTCTCTGCTATTGTCAGTTTCAAATGGTTCTGCAACTGTATCATTGATAACTGGCTCTGCAATCATTCTTCCTTTAATGCCTTCCTTAGGGTTATCGCCAGTTATTGCAACACTGACAATTGCAGCAGGTTCATCTTTCTTCTACCATGCAAATGCTAGTCATTTTTGGGTTGTTCTAAAAGCTAACGATGACCTGCCAATGAGCGAAGGTTATGAACTAGTTTCTGTAGGAACTGCGATTGGCAGTCTTGCTGCAATGGTGGTAGTCTTTATTATGTCTTTGTTCATCCACGTTTAATTGTATTACTAAATTAAAATTGTTTATAATCTTGCTATTAGATAAAATATCCCCTGCCTTATACATCTAATAGTTCACAAACTATAAAAAGCTTCCTATTTACAACAAGGAAGCTTTTTATAACGAATGGGAAAGTTTTCACTTACGTATATATTAACTAAATTAACTAAAAAGAACTTGACCTACATGAGTTTCAAAAAAGGTTTATTTATAATGCTTCGATAGAAGTTTTTTATAATAACAGATGTAGGTATTAAATATAGAAAAAATTGTTTGATTTATATATCAAATAGAGTAGTCAATTTATAAAAATATTGCGGAAATGATTATTGATATGTTAACCTATACTTAGTCAATGATTAAAGTAGGTATAAAAGGGATGTGAAATTATGGGTGTTTTACTTGACGATTTGATGAATATGTCTTGTTTTCACAGTTCGAAATTAGTAGCCGGAACGATTAAAAATAGGGATATTTATGTAGAAGGCATTACAATAATTGAGGCTCCAGATATAGCTAATTGGATTAAAGGTGGCGAATTGTTATTAACTAGTTTTTATTCCATAGACAAGGAATTAGATATACAAAAAAGTATGGTAAAGAAATTAAGTGAAAAAAATGCAGCTGCTTTAATAATAAAGACATCTAGATTTTTATCTGAAATACCAAAAGAAATAGTTGAATTAGGAAATCAATTAGATTTTCCAATTATAGAGATACCTGGAGATGTTAAATACATAGATATTATGTATCCAGTAATGGCTGAGATTTTCAATGATCAAGTAAATCGACTAAATTATTATAAAGATTGTCATGAGAAGTTTACCGATATAACCTTAAGGATGAAAGGAACGCCTAGTATTGCCCAGACTTTAGAAGAACTAGTTAAAAATCCAGTCATAATATTTGATAATGAATTTAATCCAATAGCTTGGAATGATGAAAAATATAAAGATATAAATATTCAAGCAGAAAATTTAAAACAACTAGTAAAAGATAACTATCCTATTTACAATTTAGAGATAAAACTACCTAATAATAGCAAATCTAATTATCTTATGATTACTGAGCCCATAGAGGTTTTAGACCAGATTAAGGCCTATATAGGTATTATCGAATTAAATAATAAAATTGAAGATATGTGTTTTATTGCTTTAGAGAGCGCTGCCACTGCTTTAAGATTTGAGATGTTAAAGGATGTAGCTATTACAGAGGTAGAATTGAAATATAAAGGAGACTTGATGGACGATCTATTAAATGGCAGATTTGATTCCATTGAGAATATTTACAATAGAAGCAATATATTAGGATGGAATTTGGAAAGACAATTTGTTGTGATTTTGCTATACATTAGTCAATATAATGGATACATTAGCAATCAGAAAGATATTACTGAAGGTTTACATCAGCTAAGAGAGAGAATTAAAAAGATAATTGATAGGATTTCCTATTATTATACTACTGATCATATATTGCATAATAGGGGAGATAATATTATTTTGTTATGGCCTGTAGATAAAAGGGAAGAGCTGAACCTAACGTATAAGAGGATTAAGAGATTTGGAGAAGAAATTAAAAGTATTGTTACTGATGAAATAGGCAATATATCTATTACTATAGGAATTGGTGGATTTGCAGAAGATCCAACGGAACTACAAGGAAGTTATTCGGAAGCTGTAGATGCAGTAAATCATGGTCAAAGAATATTTGGTGAAGGCTCTATCATTACTTTTGATGAATTGGGCATATATAAACTACTTTGTAGCTATGATGATAGGGATAAGTTAAAAGAATTTGTCCATCCAAGTTTACTAAAACTTTATGAATATGATGAAGATAAAAACAATGAATTAATAAGCACTCTAGAAATGTATTTAAATTGTAATTTAAATGCTGTTAAAACTGCCGAAGAATTGTTTGTTCATTATAAAACAGTATTATATAGGTTAAATAGAATTAAAGAGATAACGAATTTAGATATGGAAGACAGGCAAAAAATGCTAGAAATAGAAGTAGGATTAAAGATTATGAGAATAATAAACTAAGGTAAGGGTTTCCCTTACCTTAATTTATTTAAATGTTATATCTATTATATTTCTGGGTCTCTATTACAGTCTTTAGAATAAATATAGGAAAGTGGTTCTTGACCTACTGCATAAGTTGCTTGTTGAATAAAGGGTCCCATCCATATAAAATCTCCTTTTTTAACAGGAATCCAATTATTGTCCAAGTTATAGATTCCTTCTCCAGACAATAAATAGGCTCCATGTTCTTGAACATGGGTTTCAATAAATGGATGACAACCGCCAGGCTGGAACGTTAGTATATGCATATTCATATCGAAAGCCATATCTGTTGGAAGCAAATCTATTAAAGTTACATCCTCCATACCCTCGTAAATATTTGCTTCCAAATTATTTATATTGTCACACACAACCCATGGTTCTGGAATCCCTTCAACTGGAATATATCTTTGTTTATAGAGAATAAGTTTTGTACTTGAATTTGAATTATTTTCTAGCAACATGTTTAAATGAGGTGGGCAGTATACGTAGCCTCCTTGATTCAATTCATACTTAGTGCCATCAACTACTACATCTAAAGCCCCTTCTCTAACAAATACAAAGGTTTCGATGCCATCTCCACCAAAAGCTTTAGTAGTTTTACCCTCTGGCTCCATTTCTATAAGATATTGAACGAAGCTTGCACCTAGCTTGGGTGAAGCAATTATACTTGTAGTACACTTCTCAAAATAAGGCAATTGATTATTGACAAGACCCTCTGGTGGAATAAGAGCATACCTACCATGCTGTATAATGGCTCTAGTACTTAATAGATCTTTAGGATAACTCATTATATAATTCTCCTTTCTTATTAAATCCTATAAAATAAGTTTGACTATATTATATCAATTTAAAAGGGATAAACACTTTATCCAATATGGATAAAAATATAATTTAATTTTATCCATGAATTAATGCTGAAATATTATATGATTAAGTTAAATAAATAACAAACTCAATCAAAAGTATAAAAAGAGGTGATAAATTGATTAGAAGGAGAAAGGATTATAAGATAGAAAAAGTTGAAAGCTTAAAAGGTGGAAAAGGATATGTAACAGTTATTAACTTTTTTGAAATGGAAGATTTTCTTGGTAAAGGAAGGTTATATGGGAAGTCAATTATAAAACCTGGTAATTCTATAGGATACCATACTCATGAAGGAGACCAAGAAGCTTATTTCATTTTAAAAGGCAAAGCCTTATATAATGATAATGGCAAAGAAGTAATATTAGAACCTGGAGATTTGGCTATATGTAGAGATGGAGAATCCCATTCCATTGAGTCCATTGGAGAAGAAGATTTAGAGTATATAATGCTAATACTTTATAGTTAATAAACTAAACATCTTAGATTTATTAGTAGAAGGGTGTGTGGAAAATGATTTCAACCAAAGAAATAAACTTGGAAAAAGAGATTGTAGATTTCATTGAATGGTTAAGTAGTTTTGGAAAAAATGAGAATGGTGGAATTACAAGATTATTATATACAGATGAATGGAAAAAGACTCAAGATGGATTAAAGGATTTAATTGAAGAAAAAGGTTTTCATGCATACTACGATGAAGTAGGAAATCTATTTGCACGATTAAATGGGAGCACTTATACCAATGAAACAATATTAACAGGCTCTCATATAGATACCGTAATAAATGGAGGAAAATATGATGGACAGTTTGGAATAATTGGCGGAATAATTGCTATGGAATATTTAAGGGATACCTATGGACCACCTGTTAGAAATATTGAAGTGGTATCAATAGCAGAGGAAGAAGGAAGTCGTTTTCCCTTTGCCTTTTGGGGTTCAAAAAATATAATTGGTGCAGTCAAAAAGGAAATGGTGGAAGATCTTAAAGATCTTAATGGTTTAGGATTTGTGGAGGAAATGTATAGGGCAGGTTTTGGCTTCAAAGATGAAAGTTATGAAGGTAGGGATGATATAAAGGCTTTCATAGAGCTTCATGTAGAGCAGGGAGGAGTCCTTGAAATAGAAAAAAAGCCAATAGGGATTGTTGAACATATAGTTGGGCAAAGGAGATTTACTATAGAAGTTAAAGGGCAATCAAACCATGCCGGAACTACCCCTATGTGTTATAGGAGAGATGCTCTATACGGCACCAGTAAGATGATTCAAGCTATTATGGATAAGGCTATAGAATATGGTGAACCACTAGTTGCAACAGTGGGAAGCCTTGAAGTAGAACCTAATACTGTTAATGTTGTTCCGGGACAGGTGATATTCTCATTGGATATAAGGCATATATGCAGGAATATTTTAAAAGAGTTTACTGACGAAACTATGTCAATAATTAAAAAGATTGCATTAAAGATGGATCTGGAAGTAAAGATTGAAAAATGGATGGATTGTGACCCAATAGCTATGGATAAAGAATTGGTAGATATTATAAAAAATAAATGTTCACAAAAAGGTTTGGACTATAAAGTAATGCACAGCGGTGCAGGCCATGATTCTCAAATTTTTGCCAAGGTGATGCCAACTGTAATGATCTTTGTACCTAGCCATAAAGGCATAAGCCATAGTCCGCATGAATATACAGAACCAGAGGATTTAGTAGAAGGTGTAAAGGCATTAATACAAGCTTTATATTGTTTAGCTTATAAATAACTACTTAATAAGAATTTCAATAAAAAGGAGGTTCAAAAATGTTTGATTTAGTTATTCAAAATGGAAATATTGTTGGGTTAAACAAAATTTTCAAAGGTAGTATCTATATTAAAGATGGAAAGATTTCTGCCATTACAGTAGAAAATCTGGATATTGATAGCAAAGAAACTATAGATGCTACTGGCAAGTTTATCTTTCCTGGTGGTATAGATTGCCATGCTCACTTAAATGATCCAGGATATAACTGGAGGGAAGATTTTGTACATGGCTCAAAAGCTGCGTCTGCAGGTGGTATAACTACTATTATAGATATGCCACTTCAAAATGAGCCAGCTCTTACCAACAAAGAGATTTTTGAGACTAAAGAAGAATATTTAAAAAACAAATCAGTAGTAGATTATGCTTTTTGGGGAGGCCTAGTAGATAATAACTTAGAGGATTTAAAGGGATTATATGAAGCAGGGGCTGTGG
This sequence comes from [Clostridium] ultunense DSM 10521, assembly GCF_000511955.1. Taxonomy (GTDB): domain Bacteria; phylum Bacillota; class Clostridia; order Tissierellales; family Tepidimicrobiaceae; genus Schnuerera; species Schnuerera ultunensis. Next base: position 481,597 of record NZ_AZSU01000001.1, read on the forward strand.
CTTTGAAAGCATTTATAGGACCTGTGTCTCCTGATTATTCTTCTGTCCACATGGGAATTGTAAGAGAAGCTATGAAAATAGCAGCTCCGTTAGATCTATTATTAGGATTTCATTGTGAGGATTATTCAATTATCAAAACTAATGAGAAGATAGCATTAGAAAATGGAAGACTTACAAGAAAAGATTTTTTAAACTCAAGACCAGTTATAGCAGAGCAATTAGCAACAAGGAATATTATAGACCTTGCAAGAGAAACGGGAGCAAGAGTTCATATATGTCATGTGAGTCATCCAGCAGTAGCAGAAGAAATTAAAAAGGCACAAAGGGAAGGAATAAATATTACAGGAGAAACCTGCTCCCACTATTTATTATTCACAGAAGATGATGTAATAGAGAAAGGTACAATTTATAAATGTGCACCTCCTTTAAGGAAAAAGGATGAAATGGAGGAGTTATGGAATTATGTCATAGATGGTACTATTAGTTGTATTGCTTCAGATCATTCTCCTTGTGCTTTGGAAGAAAAATCAGAAGAAAGGCATAATGTATTTGGAGCATGGGGTGGTATTAGCGGGATCCAAAGTACTTTTCAGATTATGTTTAATGAAATAGTACATAAGAGAAATTTATGTCCTACTCTGCTAACAAAAACACTATCCTATGGACCGGCTAAGGCTTTTGGTCTATATCCATTAAAAGGGTTATTGGAACCAGGCAGTGATGGTGATTTAGTGATAGTAGATCCAGAAAAAGAATGGGAGATTACGCCTGAATCCCTATTCTATAAGAATCAAATATCTGCTTTTGTAGGGCAGAAAGGAAAAGGATTACCTATTATAACAATTGTACGAGGTAAAATAGTTTACAAAGAAGGTAAGATAGAAGTAGAACCGGGTTATGGTAAGCTATTCAAGGACATTAGAGATTGATTAAAAGGGGAGGAATAATGATGGCTATGGAAAACTCTACAGTGCACAATGAAGTTATTACTGACAAGGGGATTGGAGAAGAAAGTTTGTTGCCTCAGGAGCATAGGATAATGAATAATACTTCCTATTTGTTAACATGGCTTGGGGGATGTGTATCAATAGGAACTTTTATGATGGGAGCAAGTCTTGTTCCACCTGCAGGAAGTTTGAATTTATTACAAGCGCTCCTTGCTATGATTATTGGTAATACTGTAATAGCAATAGGACTTACAATTAATGGCCGTGCAGGGCATCAGTATGGGATACCCTTTATTGTTCAATCAAGAAGTTCTTTTGGTATAAAGGGAAGTATAGTTCCAGGATTTATTAGGGCAGTTCCTGCGGTTATTTGGTTTGGTGTTCAAAGTTGGGTAGGTGCTCTTGCAATAAATAATATATCCATAATACTATTTAATTATGATAATTTAGTGCTTTTTTTCATAATATTTCAAGTTATTCAGATTATTATGTCAGCATTAGGATTTAAAGGAATTAAGTGGATTGAGAATATTGGTTCAGTATTTATCTTATGTTCCTTAATATATATGTTCTACTATATAAATACCAATTTTCAAACTGTAATATCTGAAAAACTCATTAATATTCCTGGTAGTTGGGGTTTGGAATTTTGGGGGGGTACAACTGCCTTTTTAGGTATTTATACAACAATGATGTTGAATGTTAGTGATTACATGAGGGAATTTAATAAGGAAGCCAAACCTTCTATTGCAACTATAATCCATTGGTTAGCAATTGTTCCAGCAACATTATTTATGGGCTTAATCGGTTTAATGGCTTCAGGAATAACTGGAGAATGGGACCCAATAATTCTGTTTACAGAATTAATTCCAAACAAATTTGTATTAGTATTAGCTTTAATGTTTATTGCTATATCTCAAATTACTACAAATGTTTTAAACAATGCTCTTCCTCCGTCTTATGTTTTAATGGATATATTTAAATTACCATATAGAAAATCTGTAATAATCGTAGGTTTGTTATCCTTTTTAACTTTTCCTTGGAAAATTACTACACAGGGAGCATTTATGTTGTTCGTACAGTTTTATTCAGCATTTTTAGGTCCAATATTTGCAGTAATGGTAACGGATTACTATTTTGTTAGAAAACAAAAATTAGATTTGGAGTTGCTTTACAATGAAGATGGACCATATAAGGATATTAATTGGGCAGGCATGATTGCTATATGCGTAGGGGCAGTTGTTGCTTTAATAGAGGTGCAATTATCTTGGTACTCAAGTTTAATTCCTGCAGGATTAACTTATTATTTGTTGATGAAATCGGGGAAAACAAGTAAATCTTTTCTTAAAGGATCGAATATGGGATAATTTCTTACAGTAAACAACTTCACTTTTTCAAAAGTGAAGTTGTTTACTGTATTTTTAAAAGTAAAATTATAGTTTAAATATTGACTTTTGTTGCTGGAAATAATATAATGATTTTAACAAGATGCAAATAGATTTACCAATATTAAAATTATATGTGAAAAGATTTATTTAATAAGTTAAAAGATATAAATTATAGATAATTATTAGGAGGTTGAAAAATGAAAAACAGAAAACTTGTAATGATACCAGGACCTACTCCTGTTGTTAGATCCATACAAGATCAAATGGGAAGGGAAACCGTTGCTTTTGGAGACCCAGATTTTATCAAGGATTTTAAAGAAGTTATTGAAGATTTGAAAACTATATTTAAAACAGAAGGAGAAGCCTTTGTTGTAGCCGGAACAGGTACATTAGCCATGGAAATGGGAATAGCTAATGTTACAAAAGAAGGAGATAATGTATTAGTAGTATCCACTGGTTTTTTTGGAGATCGTTATGTTGAACTTTGTGAAAGAAAAGGCTTAAATGTTGATGTTATATCTTCAGAATGGGGAACTATAGTACCTGTTGAAGATATTGAAAAGAAACTAAAGGAAAAGAATTATAAAGCTGTAACTGTTACCCATGTAGATACTTCAACGGGGGTATGTGCTCCAGTAGCTGAAATAGGTCAAATAGTGAAAAAGTTTGAAGACACTGTACTAGTAGTTGATGGGGTGTGTGCTACCGCTGCAGAGCCGGAGTATTTAGATGAAATGGGTATAGATGTACTTATAACTGGGTCACAAAAGGCTTTTGGAGTTGCTCCAGGTCTTGCAATAGTACTTGCGGGACCTAAAGCATTGAAAAGAAGAGAATCCTTAGGAACTATTAGAGATTATTATTTAGATTTTGAAAAATGGATTCCAATTATGAATGAACCAGCAAAATATTTTGGTACTCCACCAGTTAATATGATATGGGCATTACAAGAATCCTTAAGGATTATGAAAGAAGAAGGTATTGAAAATAGATATGAAAGACATATAAAAGTAGCAAAAGCTATGCAAGCAGCACTAGAGGAACTAGGATTTACAATATTAGCAGAAAAAGAGCATAGGGCAGTTACCCTTTCAAATGTACTATATATGGATGGTATAGATGATGGTGAGTTTAGAAAGATATTAGCAGAAGAAGGAGCAGTAGTAGCAGGGGGGCTAGGGGCCTATGCAGGAAAAATGTTTAGATTAGGTCATATGGGTAATATAGACACCCATGATTTAGTATCAACTATGTCAGCTATTGAAAGAACCCTTTATAGATTAGGAATAAAAGATGTATTAGGAAAAGGCGTTGGTACTCTAACAAAAGAGTTGATGAAATAATGGTTTATTGCATAAGATAGTCTCCGAAAGGAGGCTATCTTATTTTATCTCTATATATGTTATAATGAGAGAGCTTTACTTAAATTAAAGGAGAAGACTTGCCATATATTCCTAGGAGGTAGATAAAAATGTCTATAAATGAAAGCCAGCATAATATCATTTTTATTGCTACATATAAAAAGATGGCAGAACAAGCTGAATTAGTAGTTAAAGAGTTAGGTATAGAAGTAGAAATAATACAGGGATTAAATTTATCTGATAGTGTGCAAGCTGTACGACAGAAAAATCAAGATAATATTATAGATGTAATAATTACTAGAGGCGGTACAGCCTTAAAAATGAAGGAAGAATTTAATATTCCTGTAATAGAAATAGAGGTTACTATACTTGATATATTGAAAGCCGTTGAAAAGGCTAAAAAGCATGGTAGAAGAATTGGTGTTATAGGATTTCCAAATATAATTTGCAACATATCCTCTTTATCTGATTTTTTAAATGTGGATATAGTTGAAATTCAGATTAATAGTATTCAGGAAAGTACTGAAGCAGTAAAAAAAGCCTCCCAATTAGGTGTAGATGTAATTGTTGGAGATAGAATTGCAGTAGAGACTGCAGCTAGATTTGGCATTAATGGGCAACTTATCGCGACAGATACATACGAATGTATAATTAAATCCTTTTATAAAGCTATAGAAATTGCAAATATGAAAAAACGGCAACTAGCTAAAGCTGAGGAACTAAGGTTAATAACTGAACTTACCCATAATGGCATAATAGCAATAGATAGGGAAGGTATTATAACTTTATTCAACGCAGAGGCAAGTAGAATATTGAATATTAAACCAGAAGATGCAACTAATAACCCAGTTGATGAAATAATTCCAGAAATTAATCTAACCAATACTTTGACAACAAAATTGAATATATTTGACGAAATTACTGATATTGGTAGAAAACATATAGTTCTTTATAAAGCCCCTATTTTAGTGGGTGAGGTTGCATTGGGGGCAGTAGCTACTTTTCAAACTTTAGAACAGATACAATTTATTGAAAAGAAAGCTAGAAAAAAATTAAGCCAAAAAGGACATATTGCTAAGTATACATTCGATTCCATATTGGGAAAAAGCAGAATTATTAAGGATATAAAAGATAAAGCAAAAAAATATAGTCTAGTAGATTCAGCTATATTAATTTATGGAGAAACAGGAACAGGAAAAGAAGTTTTTGCACAAAGTATACATAATCATAGTTTAAGACGAAATGGTCCTTTTGTCGCAGTAAACTGTGCTGCTCTTCCTTATTCCCTCTTAGAGTCAGAACTTTTTGGCTATGTAAAAGGTGCCTTTACGGGAGCTAGAGATGAAGGGAAAATGGGATTGTTTGAACAAGCTCACGGTGGGACCATATTTTTAGATGAAATTGGCGAAATACCTCTAAAAGTACAAGCTAGACTTTTAAGAGTATTACAAGAAGGACAAGTACAAAGAATTGGTGATGACAGAATTATCACCGTAGATACTAGAATCATATGTGCAACTAACAAGAATCTTGTTGACTTAATGAAATCAAACAAATTTAGAGAAGATTTATATTATAGAATAAACGTTTTAAATATAGAACTGCCAAATCTTAGGGACAGGGTAGAAGATATCCCAAATTTTGTAAATCATTTTATTGATGTAAAATCTAAGGAATATAAAAAAATAATAACTAGTATAGATGATGAGGTAATTTTAAGACTTTCGACTTATTCTTGGCCCGGGAATATCCGTCAACTAGAAAACATTATTGAACGGTTAGTTGTAGAGAGTAGTGACGGTGTAATTACAATAGATGATTTAAATAATGTTATGGAAGACGGGATGGCAAGAGATATGAGCACTCTAAATATTGATGAAATAACAAAAAAAACTGTGGAAACAGCCCTTAGAATATCAAAAAACAATAAAACTTTGGCTGCTAAAACACTTGGCATAGATAGAACAACTCTTTGGAGAATGATAAAAAGATTTAATATAGAATAGTGCTGCAGAAACATAAAAATAGTTGCAAAATGCAACATATAAACCTATTGATAATAATAGGTTTATATTTATATATTGCAAAAAGCAACATTATTTATATATAAAATCGGCCCAAACCTTGTATTAATGCTATTATTAAACATTGGCATACTAATTGCATTATATTTATAGTGATATACAAATCTATATTAAAGTTTGTTTATTAACAAACATTAAATAAGGAGGAATGAAGATGTTTAAAAGAAATCGTTTTTTTGTACTATTAAGTGTTATTATGATTTTGTCAGTTTTGTTGGCAGGCTGTGGAAGCAAAGAAACAGCCAAAGAGGTAAAGTATCCAGAAAAACCTATAAATGTTTTGCAGGGCTTTAAACCTGGGGGAGGAAGTGATACTTTAGCTCAACTTACTCAACCTTATTTAGAAAAAATCTTAGGACAAACTTTTGTAAACCAATACATGCCAGGTGCAACTGGTGCAATTGCATGGACTGAACTTTGTAAAAAGTCTAAAAATGATGGGTATACACTCAGCATTACTAATACCCCCATGTTAATGACTAACTATATTATGAATGATGAAATAACATACAGTATTGATGAATTAGATCCTATTGCAAACGTTGTTACTGACCCTGGAGTTATTGTTGTAGGTAAGGATAGTAAATATGAAACTGTACAGGATTTTTTAGATGATGTAAAGGCAAATCCTGGACAAATTACAGTGGGGAATTCTGGAGTAGGTGGAGATGACTTTTTTACAACATTAATGGTTGAAAGGGAAACTGGCTTAAAATTCAAAATGGTTCCTTTTGATGGAGATGGTCCTTCTTGGCAAGCAGCCGCAGGTAATAAAATTGATGTTAGCTTTAACAATTTAGGAATTACATATCCACAAATAGAAGCAGGAAACTTAAGAATATTAGCTATATTTTCTGAAGAAAGAAACGATATGGTTCCCGACACTCCAACTTTTAAGGAATTAGGCTATAACGTAGTAGCTGGTTCATCCAGAGGATATAGCGCACCTAAAGGGATACCAGATGAAATCAAAGAAATATTATGTCAAGCTTTTGAAGAGATGGCGGAAAATCCTGATTTTGTAAAAGCTGCAAATGATAGAGCTTTACCAGTAGATATTAAAGTCGGAGATGAATATGCAAAATATTTAAAAGAACAGGAAGAAGCATTTACTGAAATATGGAATGAAGTAAAGGATCAATATAAAAATTAGGATAGAGGCAAGACCTCTTTCCTAATTTCCAGGAGGTGGGTAAATGAGAAATCATATTAAATTATTTATTGCAGGTATATTAGCTATTGCTTTTTCATTAGTGTTTTTCTTTAATTCATTTCAATTGCCTAAAGAGGCGGTTAAATTACCAAGAATATTAGTTGGATTAATTATCTTATTATCCATAGGGATTATGATAGAAGGTTACTTAAGAGAAAGAAGAGATACTAAAACAACGAAAGCAGCAGATGAAAATAATGAAGAAGATGAAGAAAATAAACTTGGACCAATAAACTATAAACGGGCTATTATATTTACCATCATGATCGCAACTTATATATTTCTTCTTGAACCAGTAGGATATTTTATTGTAACTCCGGTATATATTATTTCAACTTATCTTTTTTTGAAGGCTACAAAGGTAAAAAATATGATAATCATTTCGGTAGCTTTTACTGCTTTTGTTTATTTTGTATTTGTTGTATTTTTGAAACTACCTATTCCAATGGGAATATTGCAATAAAGGAGGGAATAAGATGATACTTGAAAATATATTAATTGGATTAAATAATGCAGTGTCCCTTGCTAGTTTAATAGCAATTGTTATTGGAACCTCATTAGGATTATTTGTTGGAGCTATGCCTGGATTATCTGCAACAATGGCCATTGCTCTTTTATTGCCAATTACTTTTGGTATGGATCCTGCTACTGGAATTAGTATGTTAGCTTCATTATATATGGGAGCTATGTATGGAGGTTCAATAGCCGCTATATTGATAAAAACTCCAGGTACTCCAGCAGCAGCAGCAACAGTAATGGATGGCTATCCGCTAAATGAACAAGGAAAAGCTGGAAAGGCATTTGGAATTTCATTATTTGCTTCTTTAATAGGTGGAGTTTTGTCTAGTATTGCATTAATGACTATAGCACCTTTATTAGGGAATTTGGCGTTACAATTCGGACCTGTTGAACTATTTGCAGTTGCTGTATTAGGAATTACAATAATTGGTTCATTATCTCAGGGTTCTACTTTATTAGGACTTTTATCAGGAGCAATAGGTTTGCTATTGGCATTGGTAGGAATGGACCCGATTACTGGAACTCCAAGATTTACTTTTGGCTCTATTTATCTGTTTTCAGGGATTCCTTATACTGTAGCTTTAATTGGTCTTTTCTCTATACCACAAGCTATTAGATTAATCGAGAGAGATGAAAAGGTTAAAAAGGCAATAAATAGTTTCACAGATAAAATGTTACCTACATTAGATGAGTTAAAATTGATAATTCCAAACACTATTAGATCCTCTATTATTGGTATTGTTACAGGTATAATACCCGGTACTGGTGGAGATACGGCTTGTTGGTTTGCATATAATGAAGCAAAAAGGTTTTCAAAGAATAAAGATAAATTTGGCAAAGGAAGTATTGAAGGATTATCCGCTGCAGAATCAGCAAACAATGCTGTAGTTGGTGGAGCTTTAATACCTACTCTTACTTTAGGAATTCCAGGCAGTTCTGCTACTGCAATAATTATGGGTGGGCTTATGGTACATGGAATTATGCCCGGTCCTACACTTATGACTGAGCATGCAGGTATTACCTATACTTTAATATGGGCTTTGCTATTTAGCAGTATTGCTATGTTTGGGTTAGGGCTCATATTTACTAGACTAGCAATCAATGTAACAAAAATAAGCAATAAAATACTAGCACCTGTAATAATTATTCTATGTGTAATAGGGTCCTTTGCCATAAATAACAGTATATTTGATGTATATTTAATGTTTGCCTTTGGAATACTGGGATATTTTATGAATAAAATTAATATGCCTACAGCACCTATGGTAGTGGGAATGATTCTTGGACAAATGTTAGATACAAGCTTACATCAATCATTGTTAATAGGACAAGGAAGCTGGATGGTATTTATAAAAAATCCTATTTCAGCAGTATTATTGGCAATTGCTTTAATTTCAGTATTACAATCAACACCTTTATTTTCTTTTATAAAGAAAAAAATAAAATCTAATAAAAAGGAAGCTGTGAATTAAATTTTTGGGAGGTAAAAATGGTAGAACAAAGAAGTTTAAATATGCTAGATGGTCTTTCGGGGGCTTATCCCCGTAGTATATATAAAGCCATGGGTTATGATGATAAAGATTTCAAAAAGCCATTAATAGGCATAGTAAACTCATGGACAGAAGCTAACCCTGGCCATGTACACCTTAGGCAGTTAAGTGAGCATGTTAAAAAAGGAATTTGGTCTAATGGAGGTATGCCTGTAGAGTTTAATACGATTGCACCGTGCGATGGAATAGCTCAAGGTAAAGGTATGCATTATATCTTACCTAGTAGAGATATAATATGTGCATCTGTAGAATTGATGGTAGAAGCTAATCAATTTGATGGTTTGGTAATGCTTTGCTCCTGCGATAAAATAGTGCCAGGCATGCTAATGTCAGCCGCATCACTAGATTTACCAACAATTTTCTTGACTGGTGGCCCAATGGAACCTTATACCCACAATGAAGAAGATTTGATACTAAGCGATGTAAAAGAAGCTATGGGAAGATTTAAAGCTGGAATTATTGATGAAAAAGAGTTTAAAGTAATAGAGGACGAAACATGTCAAACTTGTGGTGCTTGTGGGATGATGGGAACTGCAAACACTATGGGAACTTTGGTAGAAGCTATGGGGTTGTCACTACCAGGTTGTGGAACTATTAGCGCAGTAGCTTCATCTAGATTAAGATTAGCAAAGACAACAGGTGAAAGAATAGTTGATATGGTAAGGGAAGACTTAATTTCAAGCAAAATAATGACTAAAGGTAATATGGAAAACGCTATTAAATATATATTAGCAATAGGTGGCTCTTCTAATGCCATATTACATATACCTGCCATAGCAAAACAATTAGGTATAGAATGTAATATGGATTTGTTTGATGATTTAAGTAGGAGCACTCCATTATTGGCTAAATTTAAACCTGCTTCAAAATACACTTTAAAAGATTTCCATAGGGCAGGTGGTGTACAGGCTCTACTTAAGTCTTTAGAATCAAAATTAGATCTAAATGTTATGACAGTAACAGGTAAAACTGTTAAAGAAAATTTGGAAAAGGTTAAATTTGTTGAAAGTGATATTATACGAAGTTTGGACAATCCATTAGCGGATGAAGGAGGAATAGCAGTATTAAAGGGAAACCTAGCGCCAAAAGGTGCTGTGGTTAAACAATCAGGAGTATCAGAAAGAATGATGGTCCATAAAGGACCAGCTAAAATTGCCAATTCAGAAGAAGAGGTAAGGGAAATATTGCTTAACGATAAAGTTAAACCCAGCGATGTATTAATCATAAGATACGAGGGGCCAAAAGGTGGACCAGGTATGCGTGAACTATCTATTCCTGCAGCATTGTTAGTTGGAATGGGGTTAGGAGATTCAGTTGCTATGGTAACTGATGCCAGGTATTCAGGAGCAACTAGAGGTCCTTGTATTGGATACGTTACACCCGAAGCAGCAGATGGTGGACCTTTAGCTATTGTAGAAGATGGAGATATTATAAGCATAGACATACCTAATAGAACTATTAATATAGAAATTTCTGATGAAGAGATGAAGAATAGGTTATCTAAATGGAAGTATGAGCCCAAGAAAGAATTAAAAGGATTCTTAAAAACATATCAAAAAATAGTGAGTACTGCAAATGAAGGGGCTAGTATCTATTAAGCAATCTGGTAATATGTCAAGAGATAATTTTAAAAGAAAGTAAAAGAAACAATTAAAAAAGGGTAATCTTAATAGAACCTATGATTTCAATCAAAAAATAGGTTCGGGAATTAGAAGTATTTTATTGTGTCTCTCCAACTTTATCGCTGGAGTAGATTTGATTTTTAGTCAGCAATCCAAAAATCAGGCGTACTAATTTACGAGATGTAAGTGCGAGTGCTCGTTTATGCTGGTGAGTTGTCACCTCACCGAACTTTTTGTTGTAGTATTCTTTGTATTCAGGTGAATTGTTTTTAATACTATTAGCAGCTTCAATTAAATAATATCTAAGATACTTGTTACCGGTTTTAGTCATGTTTGTATTATCAGAGGTGTGATTCCCTGATTGATTAACTCTCCAGGTTAGACCTGCATATTTAGCTAAAGCATTATGGGAATCAAATACACTAATAGAACCAATTTCGGCTAAAATGCCACTAGCTAATACAGGGCCAATACCTGGTATGGATCTTAGAGATTGATACTCAGTAGTATT
>NZ_AZSU01000001.1:493322-495076 GCF_000511955.1 [Clostridium] ultunense DSM 10521
TTAAGCAATCTGGTAATATGTCAAGAGATAATTTTAAAAGAAAGTAAAAGAAACAATTAAAAAAGGGTAATCTTAATAGAACCTATGATTTCAATCAAAAAATAGGTTCGGGAATTAGAAGTATTTTATTGTGTCTCTCCAACTTTATCGCTGGAGTAGATTTGATTTTTAGTCAGCAATCCAAAAATCAGGCGTACTAATTTACGAGATGTAAGTGCGAGTGCTCGTTTATGCTGGTGAGTTGTCACCTCACCGAACTTTTTGTTGTAGTATTCTTTGTATTCAGGTGAATTGTTTTTAATACTATTAGCAGCTTCAATTAAATAATATCTAAGATACTTGTTACCGGTTTTAGTCATGTTTGTATTATCAGAGGTGTGATTCCCTGATTGATTAACTCTCCAGGTTAGACCTGCATATTTAGCTAAAGCATTATGGGAATCAAATACACTAATAGAACCAATTTCGGCTAAAATGCCACTAGCTAATACAGGGCCAATACCTGGTATGGATCTTAGAGATTGATACTCAGTAGTATTAATGCCTTTAATATTCTTTTCAATAGCTTTATCAATAGTTTTAACCTCAGTTTCAAAGGCTTTAATAAGGTTAAAAGAAGAAGCAATTGAAACATTTAAAGGCTCATATAATACTTTATCTAACCTATAAGAATCCCTTGCAGCTTTTTGTAGTAATTTAGCCGTTTCATCAGGATTACTAAATCGATTCTTTCCCTTTTCTTTGACAAAGGCAACCAAGTCTTCAATCGAAGAATAGGTAATATCATCTAAGGATAAAAACTCGGTTAAAACAGCTGCAGAGGTAGCTCCATAGGTATTAGAGAATGGCTTATCATCTTTATCTAGAACTGCTAATTGACTAAATTTTAAATAGATATTGGAGACCATATAAGTTTTTTCACGTGTAATACACTCAACTAAATGAAGTCTATGCCTAGTTAATCTCTGTAGAGCAAGAAATTGCGAGCCACGCCAAGGAGAAGATGTAATTCTTCCACATCTGGCAAAGTCAGCAATAACATATGCATCCAATGGATCCGTTTTATCCATATCCACAAAAGACTTTCTGTAGTTAACAATAGTCTTTGGATTAAGACAATAGACATTAGGTTCAAACGAGGCTAGCTCCTCATGAGAAGATAGGAAATTGGCCACATGAACACTATAAATAGAAGTAGATTCTAAGGCAATAACAGCATATTTAAGCTTATTAGAACTTAAGCACTCCACGATACTTTTTGACATAGATTCAGCACCAGGATTGTTGTTCGAAGCCTTTAGATTAAGAAGTTTATTCCCTTGAAAATCTAGAGCACATAAGACATTAGTCTTAGAACTAACATCAATACCAACAAATAAAGTTGATAAAATTTTGTTCTTCATATTATCACCGCCTTTCATAGGTAGTTGGAGAACAATTAGTAAAAGAGATATCCTAATCTTAGTCACTAACTTCAACCTCGCACTATTAGCATTCATCTTTGAAAATTACCTTGCTGTTGGTCTAGTCAAAGAGATGCAGCATCTGAGTTGGAAGATTATGATGACTAAGTCAGGAAGCATGCTTAATGGGCAATAACCATAAGGTTTTGCAAGGAGGAGCAGAATTATCCTTCGCTAATTATCCTTAGTTTAATTATAGCATTAGGATATCTCAATTAAAAATTGTATAAAAATAATACTATGCTTAGAAGACCTAATAAAAAGTACTTCTAAACATAGTATACGAGGAGG
>NZ_AZSU01000001.1:495634-554794 GCF_000511955.1 [Clostridium] ultunense DSM 10521
CTTATTAGAACTTAAGCACTCCACGATACTTTTTGACATAGATTCAGCACCAGGATTGTTGTTCGAAGCCTTTAGATTAAGAAGTTTATTCCCTTGAAAATCTAGAGCACATAAGACATTAGTCTTAGAACTAACATCAATACCAACAAATAAAGTTGATAAAATTTTGTTCTTCATATTATCACCGCCTTTCATAGGTAGTTGGAGAACAATTAGTAAAAGAGATATCCTAATCTTAGTCACTAACTTCAACCTCGCACTATTAGCATTCATCTTTGAAAATTACCTTGCTGTTGGTCTAGTCAAAGAGATGCAGCATCTGAGTTGGAAGATTATGATGACTAAGTCAGGAAGCATGCTTAATGGGCAATAACCATAAGGTTTTGCAAGGAGGAGCAGAATTATCCTTCGCTAATTATCCTTAGTTTAATTATAGCATTAGGATATCTCAATTAAAAATTGTATAAAAATAATACTATGCTTAGAAGACCTAATAAAAAGTACTTCTAAACATAGTATACGAGGAGGATGACGATGAATAGAAGATTGCTTGTAATAAATGAAAAAGATAATGTGGGAGTATTACTTGAAGATTGTAAAGCAGGAGAATTCTGTTGCTATAAAGATGAAAATGTTAAAGCTCTCGAGGATATACAATTTGGGCATAAGATTGCTCTAAAGGATATTTCTAGGGGAGATATTGTCTACAAATACGGTGAAGAGATAGGGTATGCTTTGGAAGATATAGCAAAAGGACAATGGATTCACAATCATAATATGGGATGTAGAAGAGGAAAATAGGAGGAGATAATAATGCAATTTATGGGTTATAAAAGAAAAAATGGTCAAGTTGGAGTTAGAAATTATATAGGAATTATTCCTTCTGTATTTTGCGCAAATAAAGTGGCAAAAATGATTGCTGAACAGGTAGAAGGAGCTGTATATTTAAATCATCCTGTAGGATGTAGCCAAGTAGGAGAGGATTTAGAAATCACAGCAAGAACCCTTATTGCAATGGGTAACCATCCTAATCTTGCTGCTGTATTGGTAGTAGGATTAGGATGCGAGAGATTTACACCAGATGAATTTGTTAGAGGAATATCTAAATCACTCAAACCAGTTGAAAAAGTAGTAATTCAAGAAGAAGGAGATACTTTAAAGGCAATTGAAAAAGGTGTTAGAATTGCAAAGGAGTGGGCTTTAGAACTTTCAATGGAAGAAAGAGTTCCATGTGATTTGAAAGATTTAATTATTGGTGTAAAATGTGGAGGAACAGATGCTACATCAGGCATAGCTGCAAATCCAGCTGTAGGTACAATGTCTGATTTAGTTGTAGATAATGGTGGGACCATATTATTCTCTGAAGTTACAGAACTTTTGGGTGCAGAACATATTTTATCAGCAAGGGCGGTTAATGAAGAAGTAGCCAAGGATATAGAGAATACTATTGGTAAAATGGAAAATAAATTAAGGACAATAGGTACAAAAAAGGAATTTTGTCACAGGGGGGCTCTAATTTCCACAGGCAATTTTGATGGAGGAGTCAGTTCGGTAGTAGAAAAGGCATTAGGAGGAATTTATAAATCTGGTTCAAAACCTATTCAAGGAGTAGTAGATTATGCCGAAAAGCCAGAAAAATTAGGCGGAGTTTATTTAATGAATTCACCAGGCCATGATGGGGAAGTAGTGACCAGTTTTGTTGGTGGAAGTGCACAAATTATTGTATTCACTACAGGAAGAGGTACTCCTACAGGATTTCCATTTGTACCAGTTGTCAAAGTAACTGGCAATTCATTTACCTTTGAAAAGATGAGTGAAAATATCGATATTAATGCAGGAACAATAATAAGTGAAGGCGAAGGCATTGAAGTAAAAGGAAAGGAAATATTTGATTTTATCCTTGGTGTAGCTTCGGGCAAGAAAGCTAAAGCAGAAATATTAAAACACGATGAACTATTCTGTATAACTAGAGTTTAAAACATACAGGATAAAATTTATTTGATTATAGGGAGAATGAAGATGAGTATTTTTAATGAATTATTAGGGAATGTGTCTATACCAAAATTCGTAAAGGTTAGACAAAAATTCCCTAGACCTAAAATTGAGAATATAGAAAAGGAAACAACTAAAGAGCTTATACAGAAAAATCTTTTAAATAATATTAAAAAAGGTGATAGGATTGCTATAACTGCCGGTAGCAGAGGAATTGCTAACATAGATAGGATTATCAAAGAAATAGCAAGAAATATAAAGGAAGTTGGTGGACAACCTTTTATAGTTCCAGCTATGGGTAGTCATGGAGGAGCTAATGCAGAAGGACAGATTAAGGTTTTAAATAGTATGGGGATAACAGAAGAATTTTGCGGAGCGCCAATTAAATCCTCCATGGAAGTAGTAAAAATAGGTGAAACAGAAGATAGCTTACCCGTATATATAGATAAATATGCTAACGAAGCAGATGGGATAGTTGTAATCAATAGGATAAAACCCCATGTTGGATTCCGTGGACCCTATGAAAGTGGATTAGTCAAAATGATAACTATTGGTCTTGGGAAACAGAAGGGGGCTGAAGTTTGTCACCATCAGGGATTTGGGAAAATGGCAGAAAATTTACCCAAAATAGCAAGTGTTATAATTGAGAAGAAAAATATAGTCTTTGCCATAGGATTGTTAGAAAATGCTTATGATGAAACTTATAAAATAATTGCCATGGAAAAGGAACAAATACTAAATCTAGAACCTCAGCTTCAAAAAGAATCAAAAAGAATGCTACCCAAAGTTTATTTTGATAAATTTGATATTCTTGTTCTAGATGAAATAGGTAAAAACATTACAGGAACAGGAATGGACACGAATATCATAGGAAGATACCATACCCCTTATGCATCTGGTGGTCCTAAGATCAAAAAAATAGTTGTATTAGATTTGACAAATGAATCCCATGGTAATGCAAATGGCATTGGGTTATCTGATTTTACTACTAAAAGATTTTTTGACAAGATGAGATTTGATCAAACATATCCAAACTCCATCACATCAACAGTACAGGAGACTATAAAAATTCCTATGGTATTAGATAATGATAAACTTGCAATACAAGGAGCAATAAAGACTAGCAATTTAGAAAATGAATTAGACGCAAAGATAGTTAGGATAAAAAATACATTAGATATGGAGTATATTTATATTTCAGAAAAATTAATAGAAGAAGCAAAGCAAAACCCTAATTTAGAAATTATTGGAGTATTAACACCACCAAATTTTAATGAATATGGAAATCTATTTTGATTGATCGTAAAAAGCTCTTTTACTTATTACTTAATATATAGAGTAATTATTATTAGAAAATAATTGTTAATGGAGGTTAAAATTATGTCATATTTTAAAATTAAGGGAGTTATCCCACCAATGATAACACCATTTAATGAAGAAGGTAAAGTAGATTACGACAAACATATAAAGAATATGGAGAGATGGAATGAATATGACTTAGCAGGTTATTTGGTACTTGGTTCTAACAGTGAAACGGCCTATTTGAATGAAGAAGAAAAACTTAAATTAGTAGAACTAACAGTTAAACATAAAAAAGAGGGCAAAATTGTGTTAGCAGGAACAGGTTTAGAATCAACTCAAGCTACTATAGACCTTACTAATAAAGTAGCAGATTTCGGTGCAGATGCAGCACTAATTTTGACTCCATCATACTATTCAGGGAAAATGAATGATGAAGCTTTAATAAACTACTTTACAGAAGTAGCTGATAATGTAAAAATACCTGTTATGATCTATAATGTAACAAAGTTTACACATATTAATATATCTCCTTATGCAGTTGGAGTTCTAAGCAAACATCCCAATATTATTGGTATGAAGGATAGTTCAGGAAGTATACCTCAATTAGTAGACTTTAAAAGGGTTATTGAAGAAAGTAAGTTTAACTTACTTGTTGGGACAGCTTCAGCATGGTATCCTGCTTTAACTATTGGAATAAAAGGATCTATTATGGCCTTAGCCAATTGTTCACCTAAGGAATGTATAGAAGTCCAAGAATATTTTGAAGAAGGCAATTGGGAAAAATCTAGAGAAATATATGAAAGGATGTTCCCAGTAAACAAAGCAGTTACAGCAACCTTTGGGATTGCAGGATTAAAATATGCCTGTGATCTATTAGGGTTTGAAGGTGGTTTAGTAAGAAAACCATTATTGCCATTGAAAGAAGATGAAAAAGCTAAAGTAAAAGAAATTTTGGTAAATGCACAAGTACTTTAATTGCTATTTAGTTTTACTAAGCAATAAATTATAATCAATTTTTTATGAATAAATTTAATTAATTGATTGACATGGATAAGATAGTCTGTAAACGGAGACTATCTCAGACTGAAGACAAAGTATAATAAATTAATTAAAAAGCAGAAAATTCTTAAATTCAAAAAGGGTTTTCTGCTTTTTTGTAGAATATATAATATATAACAAATTTTAAATGGGCTGTTATTATGCTAACAATAAATAATTCTGATAAAAGAACTCAAGTTGAAATTACATCTATTGATCAATTGGTTCCTGAAGATCATTTAGTTAGGAAACTAGATGCTTGCATAGATTTTAGTTTCATCTATGATTTAGTAAAAGACAAGTATAGCACTGAAACTGGTAGACCAAGTATAGATCCTGTTGTTCTATTCAAAATTGTTTTCATTCAATATATTTTTGGAATCAAATCAATGAGGCAAACAATAGCTGAAATAGAAACAAATGTGGCATATCGCTGGTTTCTTGGTTATGGTCTTAATGATAAGGTATCTCATTTCACTACATTTGGAAAGAACTATGTAAGGAGATTTAAAGGTACAAATATATTTGAAAAAATATTTATGCATATTTTAAAGCAAGCAATAGATGCAGGATTCGTAAAGGTAGATGCTGTTTTCATAGATGCAACCCATGTAAAAGCAAATGCCAATAAAAAGAAATATAATAAAGTAAAATTAGAAAAAGAAATGCGTAGATATCAAGAATTGCTAGATAAAGAAATCAATGAAGATAGACAAGCACATGGTAAAAAGCCACTGGATAAGAGTAAAAAAACAGAATACAAAGAAGTAAAGGAAAGTAAAACTGACCCAGATAGTGGAATGCTGCATAAGAGTGAAAAGGAAAAGTGCTACGCATATTCATTCCATACTGCTTGTGATAAGAATGGATTCATACTTGGAATAAATGTAACTGCTGCAAATGTTCATGATAGTACAATGTTTGAAATAGTATTAGAAAAAGTTAAGAAAAACATTGGTAAGCCAAAATATGTAGCAGTAGATGCTGGATATAAAATTCCATATATATCAAAATTACTGATAGATCAAGAAATTAGGCCAATAATGCCCTACACAAGACCAAGAAGTAAGAAAGGATTTTTTAGAAAATATGAATATGTATATGATGGATATTATGACTGTTAGATATGTCCAAATAATCAAATATTAAAGTATAGCACAACCAATAGAGACGGATATAGAGAGTATAAATCAGACCCTAAGATATGTGTGAAATGTCCATATTTAAATAAGTGTACAAGTAGCTAAAATCATATTAAAGTTGTTACTCGTCATATATTGGCAGATTACATGGAAGAGGTTGAGCATTTAAGGCATATAAGTATTAATAAAGAAATATATGAAATGCGTAAGGAAACAATTGAGCGTATATTTGCAGATATGAAAGAGAAGTATGGCGTGCGCTGGACAACCTTAAGAGGACTAGGAAAAGTTAAGGCGCAGGCTATGCTTATTGTTGTTTGTATGAATTTAAAGAAGATGGCAAACTGGATGTGGAGGTCCGGAAAAGATGGACCTAATCCATCCAATCCATGTACTAATTTGCATGGTTTAATAATTGATTTGTATAGTTTCATTATTATTTTGTTGAAAAACACGGTTTTCATAAGAAAGAAAACCGTGTTTTTCAACAAAATGCCCAGACTAGACATGTCTAGTCTGGGTTTTATTAAGCAGTTCTATCTATAAGACTAATCACAAATATTTATTACAATGCTCCTACAAATATTAAAACAACATTCTGCTTTTGGGCAATCGCCAAATTTACATTCATTTCTACCATCTCTAGAATGTAATGGCTCATTCATATCTGGTGAATTTTCAAGCACAGTTTTTATGGTTTCTTTAACCAAACTGACATATTATGCCACCCCCTTCTTGGATTGCATCAATAAAATTCTTGGGCGAACAATTTAAACAATGTTAAGGCCTTTTGCCCATTAGCATTATATTCCAATTCATTAATCTTGTTACTTCCATTAAATAAATTTTTTAAGAAGATTTACTATTCATTTGTTTTTTATTGTTCCCCAGTTTCTCGTGTTTTTTTCTTTTAATACTTTTTTGATATTCTCTAACTCTATTTCTATTGACTCAAGCCATTCTTTTATACGTTTAATCTCTTTTTCATGGTTCTCAACTATTTTTTTATTGGATATATCGGATACGTTTATGTAGATATCAAATTTATCATTAGTATTAATTTCTTCCACATCTTCTTTTTTATATTTACTACCCTTTAAGTAAATCTGTATATCACATAGTATAAATTTCAACATTTTTGAATTCCATGCTATTCTGCTACTACCTTTTTTTAAAAAACATTCTTCTTCTTGTAAATGGAATAAGGCACTAAGAGCTTCTTCATTCTCTATGACTGATTCAATAATATCAGGGCTAATCAATTTGGGTATTTCTATATTATTAATTTTGTCCATCTTTCCACCTTCCTTAATAAAGTATTATTAATCCATGATACATAATATGGGAAAGGTAATTGGGTTGTTAATAATAAAATTAATTAATGGATTTTTATTATTTGGTATTGGTATATGTTATAATAATTAAAAACCTATTCAAGGAGTGACTCCATGGTAGAAAACGATTATTTGGAATTAAAAGTGATGGAGATAAAAGACTGGGTAATAGATATAAGAAGAGACTTTCACCAATACCCAGAATTGGGACTAGAAGAGTACAGAACTAGGGATAAGATTATTGAATATTTAAATCAGATGGGAATTGAAAACAAGACAGTTGCAAATACTGGAGTAGTAGGGATAATAAGAGGAAAAAACAAAGGAAAGACTGTGGCTCTTAGGGCAGATATAGATGCATTACCTATGGATGATAAAAAAGATGTTCCTTATAAATCTAAAATAGATGGGAAGATGCATGCCTGCGGTCATGATGCCCACACAGCTATTTTACTAGGAGCTAGTAAGGTGCTTAACGACATAAAAGATAATATAAATGGAAATATTATACTCTTATTTCAGCCAGCAGAGGAAACCGTTGGTGGAGCATTACCTATGATAGAGGAAGGGGTATTAGAGGATCCTTATGTAGATGGAGTTTTTGGTCTCCATGTAGATAATAGTCTTGAAACTGGTCAGATTGGTATTAAATATGGTCAGATGAAAGCAGCCTCGGATATGATTAGAATAATAATTTATGGAAAAAATAGCCATGGAGCCTATCCTCAAGATGGAATAGATGCCATTGCTATAGCTAGTCAGGTATTAGTAGCTTTACAAACGGTAGTGAGCAGGAATGTAGATCCTAGGTCCTCTGCAGTGTTGACTATTGGGACCATAAAGGGTGGATATGCAAGGAACATAATTGCAGATAAGGTCGAAATGGAAGGAATAGTTAGAACTCTAAAAGAAGAATCGAGAAAGCTAGTATTACATAGAATAAAAAACATAGTAGAAAAAACACCTCAACCTTTAGGTGGAAAAGGTGAATTTATGAGAACAGAAAGCTATACTGCTTTGATTAATGATGATGATATGGTGGATATTGTTAGGAAAAATGGATTAGAATTATTAGGCGAAAACAATGTATATCAAATGCCTTATCCTAGTTTTGGGGTAGAGGATTTTTCCTATTTTGCAGCTGCAAGGCCTTCTGCTTTCTTCCATTTAGGTTCTGGAAATAGAGAAAAAGGCATTATTTATAGTGGTCATACCTCTTATTTTGATATAGATGAGGATTGTTTAACCAAAGGTATTTTACTTCAAGTGAAAAATGCCTTAGAGTTTTTAAAAAAATAGAATAGAAAATAGGGAGGTTTAAAATGAATTTTTTAGACAAATACAAATACTGGCTAAATAATGGATATTTTGACGAAGAAACTAAAAGGGAATTAAAAGCCATTAAAGATGATGAAATGGAAATAGAAGATAGATTCCATAAAGATTTAACCTTTGGAACTGCTGGGCTAAGGGGTAAAATTGGTGCAGGAAGCAATAGGATGAACAGGTACACTGTATCTTTAGCTACTCAAGGATTAGCAGATACCATCGTAAATAAAGGAAAAGAGGCTATGGAAAGGGGAGTAGCCATAGCTTATGATGTTAGACATTTTTCTAAAGAGTTTTCACATATAGCAGCTAGGGTTTTAGCAGCTAATGGTATAAAGGTCTATTTATTTGATGATATAAGGCCTACACCACTTTTATCCTATACTATAAGAAGATTGAACACAATCTCCGGAATAGTTATTACTGCTAGTCATAATCCAAAAGATTATAACGGTTATAAAGTATATTGGGAAGAAGGTTCCCAAATATTAGATGATATAGCCGAAGAGATCCTTAACAATATAAACAATATTGGAGACTTTTCCAATATTGAACTAATTGATTTAGAAGAAGGAATAGAAAAAGGACTTATCCAGTATATAGGCAAAGAGATTGATGATGAATATGTGGAAAAGGTAAAAAAATTAGGGATAAACGATGATATAGATAAAGAAATCAAGATTGTCTATACACCATTAAATGGTACAGGAAATAAATTGGTTAGGAGAGTATTAAAAGAAAGAAACTTCACAGAAGTATATGTAGTACCTGAACAGGAAAAACCAGATCCAGATTTTACTACTGTAGGATATCCAAATCCTGAAGATGTTAAAGCTTTTGAATATGCTAAAATATATGGTAAAGAAAAGGAGGCAGATATTTTAATAGCAACAGATCCAGATTGTGACCGGGTAGCTTGTATGGTTAAAGATGATAATGGGGAATATGTGTTTTTAAATGGGAATCAAACAGGAGCTTTACTAGTAGATTATATATTATCATCCAAAGATAAGAAAGATACTATTCCTAAAAATGGAGCCATAGTTAAAAGTATAGTAACAGGAGATTTAAGTAGAGCAATTGCAGAGGATTATAATGTGACTACTTTAGAAACTCTTACTGGCTTCAAACATATATGTGGAAAGGCTAATGAATTCGACAAAACTCATGAACATACCTTTATTTTTGGATATGAGGAAAGTATAGGTTATGTTTATAGTACCATTGTTAGGGATAAAGATGGAGTTATTTCCTCTATGTTAATAGCGGAAATGGCTGCTTTCTACAAGGAAAAAGGGAAAAAACTATTAAATAGATTAGAAGAATTATATGAACAATATGGTTATTATTTTGAAAAGCTAATTTCCATAGTATTGGAAGGAGTTGAAGGACAGGAAAGGATTAAAAGAATAATGGATTCTTTTAGAAAGACCCCTATTATCTCCATCGAGGATATGAAATTAGCAAAGGCTATAGATTATTTAAGAGATGAGACAGGAAATCCCAAATCCAATGTATTAAAATATTTCTTTAATGATGGTTCTTGGTATGCAGTTAGACCATCAGGAACAGAGCCAAAGATAAAAATATATATCTATTCAAAGGGAGAAAATAAAATCTCATCGGAAGAAAAGATTAGATTAATAGAAAAAGCAACAATGGATAGGATTAAATCTATAAGATAACGGAAAACCTTCCCAGATTTAAAATGGGAAGGTTTTTTATGTATAAAATTAGGGAAAGTTCCACAAGATATCCATGTATGAGTATTAGGCAATAAAGGAGTGATTACTATTAAAGGGGTAATTATGTCTGGAGGAATTGGTACCCGGCTTAGGCCATTAACCTGTGATTTACCTAAGCCAATGGTACCAATTTTTAACAAACCAGTTATGGAATATGGAATAGAATTATTGAAAAAGCATGGAATAAAGGATATTGCAGTTACATTACATTATCTACCTAATATGATTATGGATTATTTTGGCTCTGGTTCCAAATTTGATGTTAATATTAAATATTATATAGAGGAAAAGCCCTTAGGCACAGGAGGCAGTGTAAAGAATGCTGATGATTTCCTGGATACTACTATTGTTGTAATAAGCGGAGATGCTTTTACTGATATAGATTTAAAAAAAGCCTACGATTTCCACGTTGAAAAAGGATCTAAAGCCACATTGATTTTAAAAAAAGAGCCTATTCCATTAGAATATGGTTTGGTGGTAACCAATGAAGATGGAAAGATTATACGATTTTTAGAAAAACCTAGCTGGGGAGAAGTATTTAGTGACACCATTAACACAGGAATATATATATTGGAGCCAGAGGTTTTTCAATATTATAAAAAAGGCCAAAATTTCGACTTCAGTAAGGATTTATTCCCTAAATTGCTGGAAGACGGAGTACCTATCTATGGATATATAACAGAAGAATATTGGTGTGATGTTGGTGATTTAAGTACCTACATAAATACTCATAAAGATATATTGAGCCAGAAAAGTAAAAAGTATCTTTTAGAAGACAATCAAGGGGAAGGTATCTGGGCTGGAGAAGGAACCATAATTGAAAGAGGTGCTAAAATATATCCACCTGTATATATAGGAAGAAACTCTGTAATAAAGGCTCAAGCAAGTCTAGAGCCTTATACGGTAATTGGGAATAACTGTAGTATAGGAGAGGGTAGTTCTATAAAAAGGAGTATTATTTGGGACAATGTAGATATTTCAAATAACTGTGAAATTAGAAAAGCTGTCATATGTAATAATGTAAAAATAGATGAAAGAAATAGAATATTTGAAGGAACTGTAATAGGTGCACATTCTAAAATACTTAAAAACAGCACCATTAAACCTGGAGTTAAGATATGGCCACACAAGACCATAGATGAGAATATTACTCTAAATGAAAATATGGTATGGGAAGAAAAAGCATCTAGAAAGCTTTTTGGCTCTAGGAATATTTCTGGCATTTATAATGCTACTATAACTCCAGAAATAGCTGTTAAGCTGGGAACTAGTTTAGCTACAGTAATCAAAAGTAAAGGTATTTATATAGTAAATAGCGATGAGCATAATCTATCTAAATCCATAAAATCCTCTATTATATCTGGAATTTTATCTACTGGATCTTTGGTAATCAATATTGAAGATAGTACCATGCCTATGTGTAGATTCGGAGTAAAACATTTTAAAGCAGATGGCGGAGTTCAGATAAGGACAGATGAATATAATAAAAATCTAGTATATATAGAAATAATAAATGATAAGGGAGGAAATATTGATAAAGGAACGGAAAGAAAAATTGAAAACACTATGATCATAGAAGATTATAAAAGGTGTAGCGGTGATGAAATAGAGGATATAGTTAATATTTATAATTTTTCATCCATCTATCTAAAAGAAGGTATAGAAAGACTAAAAAATGTCCATAAAATTAGAAATAAAAAGCCTAAACTGATTATTGCCGCTCCATCTAATAATATTGTCAGATTAGCAGAAAGATATTTGAATAAAATAGGTTGTAATGTTATGGTGGCAGAATATAGAAATGGTTTAGAAATAGAAGACATGAAAAACTTAGTATTAGAGGAAGATGGAGATTTAGGTATTCTCTATAGTGAAGATTGTGAAAGAATTGCTTTAACCGATGGGTTTAATATTGTCCAGGATGAAAAATATTATCTATTATCATTACTAATAGGTTTTAAAACTGGAGAGATTAAAGAAGCGGTAATACCTTATAATTTTCCTAGGATTGTTGAAAAGATAGCAAAAAAATATAATAGCAAGACTATCTATACTAAATCCAATATTTCTGATTTAATTCAAACTATAGTCAATAAAGAATTGGATTTTCAATTTGTGTTAAGTTTTGATGGTATTTGGGCTACAGGAAAAATCATTGATTATATAATGGATAACGATATAGTATTAAATAAATTGCTTCAAGAATTACCTGAGTATTTCTATTTTAAGAAAGAAATACCCTGTAAATGGGATAATAAAGGAAATATCATTAGAAGATTGACAGAAGATAGAAAAGAAGGTGTAGAACTTAAAGAAGGAATTAGATTTATTGATGACAAAGGTTGGGCATTAATAATTCCAGATGAAGAAAAGCCAAGGTTTAATCTATATATAGAAGGTAATGATGAAGAGTATGCAGAAGAATTATGGGAAAAATATGATAATAAAATAAGGAGATTGTTAAAGGATTAATTTAACAATCTAGCAGTGAAAGGGAGGACAAAAGATGTGGACAAAATATATTAATAGGTCATTGGTGGAGGAAGAAGAAATCCATACTCTATATAAAATTGTTAGAAAGGCCAATACTAAAAGGTTCTTTTTAAATAGGTTAGACCAAAGTTTTAAGAAGATAGAGAAGGCATATTTAAAATTTAATAGGGATATATCCAAAGGGCAGGCTTTACCAAAAGGTACAGACTGGCTGCTGGATAATTTTTATTTAATAGAGCTAATATATAAAGAGCTAAGGGCGAATATAAAAAAAGAAAAAAAGATTGTATTAAAGATTATAGAGACAGGCAAATATAAAGGGTATCCCAGAGTTTATCTATTAGCCTTAGAACTAATTTCCCAAGGATCAGGAAGCATAACAGAGGAAAACCTAATAAGCTTTATTAATGACTTTCAAAGGGAAGATATATTAGCCTTAGAGGAGATAGTCCAGTTTTCAAGATATATCACTTTAGGTCTTATGGAGTGGATTGGAAATATTTCATTTAACTTTCTAAAAATCAATGAAGCTTGGGGAAAAGTAGATAATATAGATCTATCTATAGAAGATAATATTGAAGAGATTATTGAAAATGTACCTAGTATGAACTCCATACAAATAGAAAAGATAGTTAGGAAAATAAGGGAGGAAAAGGAAAACTTTCAAACAATATTAGATAGAATAAATAAAAAGCTAGATTATTATGGAAGAAGTATTGAAGAAACTTTAGAAAATGAATATACTATTCAATCTAAATTTAAAATATCCTTAGGATATTGTATGACATCTTTAAGGAACCTTTCCTCCCTAAATTGGGAGAATATTTTCCATTCTATATGTATTGTGGAAAGGGTACTTATCGAAGACCCGGTAAAAATATATGAAAATATGGATTCTCAATCAAAAAGCTATTATAGGCATGAAATTCAAAGGTTGGCAGATAGATTCAATGTTCAGGAAATACTATTATCTAAAAAGGCATTGGAATTTGCTAAGAAAGAATGGGAAAAAGGAAGTAGAGATAAAAAAGCCCACATTGGATATTACCTTATAGATAAAGGAAGAGAGAGATTATTTAATTTTTTTAATAAAAGTAATAAAAATCCCAGCATTTATTTAAATCCATATAGTTATTATTTGCCAATAGTTTTGTCTTCCCTGTTAATAACAGTTCTTTTTAGTAAATATGGATATAATAAAGGAAATATCTATTGGGGTATTCTAATTTTTTTTGTAATAATTGTTCCAACTATGACGATTTCCATAAACTTATTTAATTACCTTTATTCTAAAAGATTTAGGCCTAAAGTTTTACCTAAAGTCGATTATAAAGAAGGAATCCCTAAAGAATTGGCAACCTTTGTTGTTATACCTACTTTGCTACCTAATGAAGATAGGGTAGAGGAATTAGCTAGAAATTTGGAAATATACTATCTATCAAATAGATTAGAGAATATATACTTTGGAATAGTAGGGGATTTTAAAGATAGTGACAATAAGATAGCCTTAGAAGATGAAAGAATAATAGATAAAGGGCTAAAGGTAATAAAGGAGCTAAATGATAAATATGCTGCAGATGATGAGATATTCTATTTCTTTCATAGAGAGAGGGTTTATTCTGCAACCCAAGAGAGATGGATGGGATGGGAAAGGAAAAGAGGAGCTTTAGTCGAGTTAAACAACCTTCTTATAGGAGATGAAGATACTAGTTTTAATATTATTTCAGGAGATATTTCAAAACTTAAAGGAAAAATCAAATATATTATTACTTTAGATGCAGATACTAAATTACCTATAGAGGGAGCAAAAAAACTAATAGGTACTATTTCCCATCCTTTAAACAAAGCTATTATAGATAAAGGTAAAAAGATAGTCAAAGAAGGATATGGAATAATCCAGCCGAGAATATTGGTGGACATCGAAAGTAGCAACAAATCTCTATTTACACGAATATTTGCTGGAGCAGGAGGAATAGATCCTTATAGTACAGCAGTATCGGATATTTACCAAGATCTATTTGGGGAAGCTATATTTACAGGAAAAGGAATTTATGATTTAGAAGTATTTAGAAGATGTATAAATGATGTAGTTCCTGAAAATGCTGTACTTAGCCATGATCTTCTAGAAGGAAGTTTGATCCGAGTAGGACTAGCAACGGATATAGAATTGATAGACGGATATCCTGAAAAATATAGTTCTTATATTATGAGACAACATAGATGGGTTAGGGGAGATTGGCAATTAATAAAATGGCTTGCTGGAGAATACGGAAAATCTATATCACCTTTATCTAAATGGAAGATTTTAGATAATCTAAGAAGAAGCCTTTTGCCTGTATCTTTGATATTGACCATATTTTTAGGTTTAACATTTTTCCCTGGAAATATTTTTGTCTGGATAGGATTAGCACTGACCGTTTTACTATTACCTATAATAATAATGGCAATAGAAGCTTTGCTGTATAGAAAATATAAAATTGAGAAGATGAAACTGAATGGGAATATAATATATGGTTATAAAACCCATCTATATCAAGGATTATTAACTTTTATGTTTTTACCTCATGAAGGGTTAATGATGGTAGATGCTATAGTAAGAACTCTATACAGGGTATTGGTTTCTAAGAAAAATCTATTGGAGTGGACAACTGCCTTTGATATGGAAAGAAAACTGGGGAATGATATGACCAGCTATTTTAAATTGATGAGAGGAAACTTTATTATATCTCTAATACTAATAGTTCTTACCTATATATTTAATCCATCTAATACAATCATTAGCTTAATTATCGGTATATTTTGGTCTTTAGGACCTGTTGTAGCCTATGAGATCAGTAAAGAAGAAATTGAAATTACAGAGAGAGGGGAAGAAGAACTAAAATTATTAAAGGAAATTGGAGGAAAAACTTGGAAGTTTTATAAAACCTTTACAGATAGTAAGAACAATTTTTTGCCACCAGATAACTTTCAAGAATATCCCTATAATGGAGTAGCAAATAGGACCTCTCCTACAAATATAGGTTTCTATTTGCTTTCCATACTCTCTAGCAGGGATATGGGCTTCATAACCACGGAAAAAATGGTAGTTTTGGTGGAACTAACCTTAGATACTATAGAAAAAATGGAAAAATGGGAAGGACATTTATATAACTGGTATGATACGGAAACTTTAGAACCTTTAAGACCAGTTTTTGTCTCTACAGTAGATAGTGGGAATTTTATTTCCTACCTGATAGTACTTAAAGAAGGATTAAAAGAATATAAAGAAGATTTTAATGAAATTAAAAAGGTAGAGAATTTAATAGATAGAATAGAAGATATAATTGATAATACTAAATTTACTCCACTATATGATGAGGTAAAAGATCTCTTTTATATAGGTTACAATGTAAAAGAAGGGAAGGTATTAAACTCCCATTACGATTTATTAGCTTCTGAGGCTAGGATTTCATCTTATATTGCCATATCAAAGGGTGAGGTGCCCCTAAAGCATTGGGAAAGGCTAGGTAAATCCATAATCATGGAAAATAGTCATATAAGTCTTGCCTCTTGGTCTGGAACTATGTTTGAGTATCTAATGCCTGCTTTAGTATTGAAAAATTATAAAAATACTCTATTAGATGAAACCTATAAAACATCAATTAATATTCAAATAGATTATGGAAAGAAAAACAATGTACCTTGGGGAATTTCCGAATCAGGATTTTTTGCTTTCGACAATAGGCTCAATTACCAGTATAAGGCTTTTGGAGTTCCAGCCTTAGGTTTTCAAAGAGGGTTAAAGGATGAATTGGTCATATCTCCATATTCTACCTTTTTAGCATTAAGATTTGAATCGGAGGAAGTTTTAGCCAATATAAAAAGGCTTAAAGAAGAAGGTTTAGAAGGAGAATATGGGTTTTATGAAGCTATAGACTATAGTATCAACAGATTGCCTTCCCATTTAGATAAAGGTATAGTTAAATCCTATATGAGTCATCATCAAGGGATGATATTTGCGGCTATAAACAATTTTATCAACAAGGATATATTAATTGATAGATTTCATAGAGACCCTCAGATGAAATGTGGAGAATTCCTATTACAGGAAAAAATTCCTTTAAATCCAATTATATCTAAGGAGAAGGAGAATCTAGAGGAGATAGATATTGAAAGGAAAAGGGAAGAAAAATTAGTAAAAAGGATATACGGAAAGGAAGATCTTCAGGATATTAAATGCCATCTTCTGTCCTCTAATACCTATACTCTAATGATTAATAATAGGGGAGAAGGATTTTCAAAAAATAGGGATATATTTATCAATAGATGGAGAAAGGATTATCTATCAATTCCCTATGGACAGTTTATATATATCAAAGATGTAAAAAATAATAATTTATGGTCTACGACCTATGCGCCTACTTATAAAGAATCAGATTATTATAATGTGGAGTTTTCAACCTATAAGGCTAGTTTTAGGCGGAAAGATGGGCATATTGAAACTAAAATGGACATATTCCTATTACCGGAAGAAATTGGGGAAATAAGGAAGGTTAGATTAATAAATAATGGAGATGAAGA
This sequence comes from [Clostridium] ultunense DSM 10521, assembly GCF_000511955.1. GTDB lineage: Bacteria > Bacillota > Clostridia > Tissierellales > Tepidimicrobiaceae > Schnuerera > Schnuerera ultunensis. The sequence goes on from NZ_AZSU01000001.1 coordinate 512,570, forward strand.
ATCCATTCTCGAGGCTATAAGTTATTTTGAAATAGTAGGTGAAAAGTTAGCCTCGGATTTGGCTCATCCTGCTTTCAACAATCTCTTTATCAAAACGGAAGCCCTTGAGGAAGAAGAAGGAATTTTAGCCAATAGAAGAAAAAGGGATGAGAAAGGGGAAGATATATGGATTCTTCATGGAGTAAGGATGTTCAATAATGGGGAAGAAAAATTTCAATATGAAACCAATAGAGGAAATTTCATTGGTAGGGGCAATTCCCTAGACAGTCCTAAAGGAATATTTAAAGGGCTTACCAATACTACCGGAGTAGTATTAGATCCGATTATGAGTATAGGAAAAAAGATAAAATTAAAGCCTAAGGAAAAGGTGGATATATTTTTTATTACAGCTCTGACTAGGACTAAAGATGAAGCTATAGAAATATTGAAGAAATATAATAATAAGTCTAGTATAAAAATGGCAATAGATCTTTATAAGACTAAATCTCAAACGGAAATGGGATATCTAAATCTAAACAGGTCCAATTCAAAATTATATGAAGGGTTACTTCCTTATTTATTCTACCTAGATGAGAATATAAAAGATTCCTATGCTTCAATACTAAAACAGAATATAAAGGGAAAAGAAGGATTATGGGCCTATGGTATTTCTGGAGATAATCCAATAATATTAGCTACTATTAAGTCCATGGAAGGTATTGGTACCTTAATCCAGTTATTGGATCTTCATGAGTATTGGTCTTATAAGGGATTGACAGTGGATTTAGTTATATTGAATGAGGAAGATAGTATCTATTATCAGCCTTTATTTGAAAATATACGAGAAATAGTCTATGAAAGAAGAGGCAAAGTAGTCGACATTCCAGGAGGAGTATTTATTAGAAATATAAATACTATGCCAGAAGAGGATTTATTCCTATTCTTCAAATGGGCAACGATAATAATTAAAACGGAAGAAGGGCCTAGGATTAAAAAAATTACAACAGAACCAATCCCCATTAGAGAATATAATAAGGAATTAGTAGAATATCCTAAAAAAGATATAACGTTGGATTTAGAATACTTCAACGGATATGGTGGGTTTTCAGAGGATGGTAAGGAGTATATAATAAAACTTTCAAAGGATGTAAACACTCCCTTGCCTTGGATAAATGTATTGGCCAATAGGGATTTTGGAACCATAATTACTGAACAAGGTAGTGGATTTACCTGGTCTAAAAATAGTAGGGAAAACAAGTTAACCCCCTGGTATAACGACCCAATAATAGAAAGGCCAGGAGAAATAGTATATTTAGTAGATGACAATACTGGGGCAATTTGGACCATTACTCCTAAACCTATTCGAGATGATAGGGATTATATGGTGACCCATGGGATTGGCTATACTAAATTCCATCACCATAGTCAAGGTATAGAACAGGAACTAACGGTTTTTGTCCCCCTAGATGATAAGGTGAAGATTAATTTAATAAGATTAAAAAATGATACCAGTGAAGATAGAAAGATTAGTCTATATTATTATATAAGGCCTGTATTAGGAGTTTCTGACGAAGAAACAGAAATGTTGTTAGAGACAGAAATAAAGGAAAATATATTTTTAGTCAAAAATTCAACAAATAGTGAATTTAAAGGCAGCACCCTTTTCGTAGGTTCTTCAGAAATGGTTAAGTCTTATACAGGAGATAGGAAGGAATTCTTAGGAGTTTATCCTGATTATGAAAGTCCTGAAGGAATTAGAAGGGAAAGGTTGTCTAATAAGGTTGGATTTGGATATAATCCATGTGCCGTTATAGAGATAAATATCCATATTCCAGCAGATGGAGAAAAGGAAATAGTATTTTTGCTAGGAGAAGATAATGATTTTGAAAAAGGTTATCAGGTAATAGCTAAATATAGAGACATTCAAGTTGCTAAAAATGCTTTAATAGCAGTAAAAGAATTTTGGAACAAAATTTTATCTACTATCCAAGTAAGAACTCCAGATAATACTATGAACTATCTAATGAACTACTGGTTAATGTATCAAACCATTGCTTGTAGAATATGGGGAAGAGCTGGGTTCTATCAGGTGGGAGGGGCTTTTGGAGCAAGGGATCAGATGCAAGATGTAGTAAATGCTATTTACCATATGCCTGAGAAGACTAGAAAACAGATCCTCAGAAATTGCAAACATCAGTATAGGGAAGGGGATATACAACACTGGTGGCACCCAATACCAGATAGTGAAGTCCATAAAGGAATTAGGAGTAAATACTCTGACGATTTACTATGGTTGCCTTTAGGAGTGGCAACATATATTAAGGTTACTGGAGATAAAAGTATACTAGAAGAGAAGATTCCCTTTATAGAAAGCCCTATTTTGCAGGAAGCGGAAGAAGAAAGGTATGAAGTCCCTACCATATCCGAAGATATTGGTACAGTATATGAACATTGTATTAGGGCCATCGATAAATCTCTAAACTTTGGAGAAAGGGATTTGCCCCTAATGGGGGGAGGAGATTGGAACGATGGTATGAATAGAGTGGGATATAAGGGCAAAGGGGAATCCGTATGGCTAGGATGGTTTATAGCCAAAGTACTTAAAGATTTCATACCTATTTGTAATATAGTAGGAGATTTTGAAAGAATTAAAAAATATAAAGGGATCATTGAAAAATTAAAGAATGCTTTAGAAACTAACGCCTGGGATGGAGAATGGTATAAGAGGGCTTTCTTTGACAATGGCACACCTATAGGCTCTAAGGAGAATAGCGAATGTACCATTGATTCTATAGCCCAATCTTGGTCAGTTATTTCTACTATAGGGGATAGGGAAAGAATAAAAAAAGCTTTAAAATCTGTAGAAAATTATTTAATAAATGAGGAAGAAGGGATAATAGCATTACTAACCCCACCTTTTGACACTACAGACCAAGAACCAGGATACATTAAATCCTATGTACCAGGGATTAGGGAAAATGGGGGACAATATACTCACGCTGCTACTTGGGTAGTTAAAGCCTTTGCCATGTTAGGAGAGGGAGACAAGGCTTATAAATTATTTAGCCTAATCAACCCAATAAACCATTCTAGAACTCCTATAGAAGCAAATAAGTATAAGGTAGAACCCTATGTTGTAGCAGCAGATGTATATACAAACCCTCAACATTTGGGAAGAGGGGGTTGGACCTGGTATACAGGTTCTTCTGGTTGGATGTATACAGTAGGTTTAGAGGATATATTAGGCTTTAGAGTTATAAAAGATAGATTATATATAGACCCGTGTATTCCTAAGGATTGGGAAGGTTTTAGAATAGAATTTAGATATAATAATACAAAATACGATATAGAGATAATAAATCCAAAAGGAATAAATAATGGCGTCAAATGCCTGATGGTAGATGGAGTTTCTATAGATAATAAATATATTCAATTAATAGATGATGGATTAGAGCATAATGTTATAGTAGAGATGGGAAGCTAGTAATTGAATATTACAAAATTATTACAAATAAGTTCTCATTTCGGTGCCTGGCACCGAAATGAGAACTTATTCATTATAGCTTATTATTTAACTTTATCAAATATTTCCGATACCTTTTTCCAATCTACTACATTCCACCAAGCATCAATATAATCTGCTCTCAAATTCTTATATTTTAGGTAATATGCATGTTCCCATACATCGATGCCAAGGATCGGTGGCTTTCCATCAGAAATAGGATTGTCTTGATTTGGAGTAGAAACAATTTCTAGTTTACCATTGTTTAGGACTAACCAAGCCCAACCGCTACCAAATTGTCCTAGAGCAGCTTTCTTCAATTCTTCTTTAAACTTATCAAATCCACCTAGATCTTCGTCAATCTTCTTTGCAAGTTTTCCATCTGGTTTGCCACCGCCATCTGGAGACATTATCTCCCAGAATAATGTATGGTTATAATGGCCACCACCATTATTCCTTACAGCAGTTCTAATTTCCTCTGGCAATTCATCTAAAGATTTTAAAATCTCCTCAATTGACATTTCTTGAAATTTAGAATGTCCTTCTAAAGCTTTATTCAAATTGTCAACATAGCCCTTATGATGTTTTGAATAATGGGTCTCCATGGTTAATGCATCGATATGAGGTTCTAAAGCATCATAAGAATACTTTAATTCTGGTAATTTAAAAGCCATATTATTCTCTCCTTTATCTATATAATCATTTTGTTATTATCTATTATTATATATATCCAAATATGATAATGATAAACATTATCATATAAAAATTAACATCAGCAGAAAAAGGGAATTGTAAAGGCCTCTTTCCTATTTTAAAGAAAGAGGCCTTTGTTATGCATTAATATTTATTCAATTCTTCCTTCAGTCTAGGGTATAAAATATCTTCTTCTAAATAGATATATTCTAATACTTTGGATTCAAATTCCTTAAGGGTTTCATAGGTTCTATCATAAGTAGCACAGCCATCTTCTGGCGCAGAATACCCACTGGTTATTTTGTTTAGGTCTTTAAACAGATTCTGAATATTATCTTCCTCAGATTCTAATAGGTCTTTTTCCTGGAATATTTCTTCTAGAAATTCCTTTCTAGCTTTTCTTTCAAATATTTTAATTAGTGGTAGTATATTAACTCCTTCTTTAATCATCCTTTGGACTAAATTGATTTGTATAATATGGTAGATTCTATGAACTTTTGAAAGTTCTCTATGGTCTTTACCATGAACTCTTAATATAGTTGTGGTTAGTGTACTTATGCTTTTCATCTCTTTTTGAAAATATTCATGATAAACATCTGTAATAAAGTTGACTAAATCTGTTAATGATTCATTTTGCCAATCTACTATCCTATTTTCCATGATAATACCTCCATAAATTTTAGTATTTCCATTTTACTAGAAAATTTGACTTAAATCCTTGACCTAAGTCAAAATTTTTATTGACAATATATTTTGATCCAATTAAAATATATTTCGAAGCCCTAATATTTTAATCACTATTCAAAATTAAAAATATATGATAGAATCATAAATACTGACGCAAAAAAAGATATAACAGGGTGGATAGGAGGGATATGATGAAGAGAGTGTGGAAAGATAAGAATTTCTTTAGGGCTTTATTTGCAATAGCTTTGCCTATTACATTACAAAATTTAATTGCATCATCTGTGAATATGCTGGATACCCTTATGATTACCAGTTTAGGAGAAGCTAGTTTAGCTGCTGTTGGCCTTGCCAATCAAGTATTCTTTTTTTATGGTGTAACCGTATTTGGTGTATCTACGGGCTCGGCAGTATTTATTGCCCAATTTTGGGGGAAAAGGGATAGGGAAAATGTAAAAAAAATACTAGGTCTATCTCTTTCTATAGCAAGTATAATTGGAATTATTTTTACTTTAGCTGCATTATTTATACCCAACCGCATTATGATGATATTCAGTAAAGACCCGGAAGTAATCCGCCTTGGTGTAGAATACTTGACCATAGTTTCATTTAGTTATATTATTACAGGACTTAGCTTTTCATATGCAGTAGCTTCCCGCAGTGTTGGCAATGCAAAAATGCCAATGGTAGTAAGCTTAGTATCCTTTATTACTAATGGAATATTCAATTATTTACTCATATTTGGAAAATTAGGTTTTCCAGCTTTAGGAATCAAAGGGGCTGCCTATGGGACAGTGATTGCTAGAGTAGTAGAATTGGGTCTCATTTTATATTCTATTTATTCTGGGGATGGGCCTTTAGCAGCTAATATTAAAGAGATGACTAATTGGAATAGAAACTTTGTAAAAAGATATATTAAAACAGCTTATCCGGTAATAGTCAATGAAGCTTTCTGGTCATTAGGTACCGTCCTATATTCTATTGCTTATGCTAAAATAGGTACTGAAGCTGCAGCTGCAGTACAAATATTGAATACAGTACAAAACTTATTTATGACAATAACTAGAGGAGTGGGAAATGCTTGTACTGTAATGGTAGGAAATAAAATTGGTGCCGGTGAGGAAGAAGTTGCCATTGAATATGCTAATAGATTTTTAATCTTATCTGTAGGATTAGGTTTAATTTTAGGACTAGGTCTGTACCTATCATCGGATATTATTTTAAGTATATTTAAAAATTTAACCCCACAGCTATATATAACTTCGAAGAAGTTGTTAAATGTACTAGCTTTGTTTTTCACCGTCAAGGTGTTCAATGGGACCATGATTGTAGGTGTTCTCAGAGGCGGTGGTGATACTAAGTTTTCCATGTTATTAGAGATGGGTGCTGTTTGGCTAGTGGGGGTACCCTTAGCTTTTTTGGGGGCTCTCGTATTTGAACTTCCAGTATATTATGTTACGCCATTAGTCTATTCAGAGGAGATAGTAAAGGCATCAATTGGTTTACCAAGAATATTCTCAAAGAAATGGGTAACCAATATAATAGAAGATATGTAATATTTGAGGCTTGAGAACAGGCCTCTTTTCTTATCTTCTGAAATTTAAAACTCAAAGAAGGTCAAAACATTAACGAACATTCATATCTAATCGATTACCATTGATCGCTAAGAATATTATATTTTCTTTTAATCTATTGAATTTTAAAATTCTTTATGTTATATTTATGGTGAAAGAAATCGTTAATTATATGACAAACATTAGTCTTTTAGGTTATAGAAAGGGAAATTTTAATATTCTTTTTCTCATGTACTAACAAGCAGGAGAGTTTATGCATTAATATCTGATATTTGGTTTATAGGTATCCCCAAATTGGGAATGAATTATGCTTAATTATTGTTACTAAATTTTCCAATAAAGGCGTTAGTCATATAAATAACTAACCTTTTATATTTACCCCAAATGATGTATAATTAAAATGATAAAATTATATGAGGGAGGAGTTTCTATTGTATAAAATTGTTGAGAAAAAAGATCTTGCCCCTAATATTGTTTCAATGGACATTTTAGCTCCAAGGGTTGCAAACTCAGCTCAACCAGGTCAATTTATTATTGTTATAGTTGACGAAGCCGGAGAAAGAATTCCTTTGACTATCTGCAACTATGACAAAGAAAAAGGAACGGTCAACATAGTTATTCAAGCTATGGGTAGTTCCACTAAAAGAATTGCAGCTCTTAATGAAGGAGACTATCTTAAGGATTTTGTAGGTCCCCTTGGAAAACCGTCAGATTACGTTAATGCAGATATTGAAGAAATCAAAAAGCAAAAAGTGCTGTTTGTAGCAGGTGGAGTTGGTGCGGCTCCTGTATTTCCTCAGGTAAGATGGTTCCACGAACGTGGTATCGATGTTGACGTAATAGTTGGTGCAAAGACTAAAGATTTAGTAATACTTGAAGATGAAATAAGGGAAGTTGCAGGTAATCTTTATATTGCTACTGACGACGGTAGCTATGGATTTAATGGTATGGTAACCGGACTTATAGAAGAACTTGTTGTTAATCAAGGGAAGGAATACGATTTAGTAATTTCCATTGGTCCAATGATAATGATGAAGTTTGTATCATTATTGACAAAAAAACTTGGCATTAAAACCGTTGTAAGCCTTAACCCAATTATGGTAGATGGAACTGGAATGTGTGGTGCCTGTAGAGTGACGGTAGGCAATGAAACAAAGTTTGCATGTGTAGACGGACCGGAATTTGATGGACATCTTGTAGATTTTGATGAAGCCTTAAAGAGACAAGCTCAATACAAAGAAGAAGAGGTTGAATTAGCTAAACGTGGAGAGGAAAAAACATGTACATGCCAACATGGAGGTGTTCATAATGGATAGATTTAAAAGAGTTCCTATTTCGGTACAGGACCCAATAGAGAGGGCTTCAAATTTTGATGAAGTTTGTTTAGGATATACGGAAGAAGAAGCTATGGCTGAAGCTAAAAGATGTTTAAATTGTAAACATCATCCTTGTGTGGGTAATTGTCCAGTAAGTATCCATATACCTAGATTTATTAAGCATATTGCAGAAGGTGAATTTGAAGAAGCTGCTCATGTTCTTGCAGAGCAAACTGCACTACCTGCAGTTTGTGGAAGGGTTTGCCCTCAGGAAGAACAATGTGAACAGGTATGTGTACTAGGAATTAAAGGAGAACCAGTTTCTATAGGAAAACTTGAAAGATTTGCTGCCGATTGGGCAAGAGAGCATAATATTGAGTTAGGAAAGACTAAAGAAAAGAATGGATTTAAGGTAGCAGTTATTGGATCAGGGCCAGCAGGTATTACTTGTGCTGGAGATTTGGCAAAAGAAGGTTATGATGTAACCATATTTGAAGCCCTACACGAACCAGGCGGAGTTTTAGTATATGGAATTCCAGAGTTTAGGCTACCGAAAGAAACAGTAGTAAAACCAGAAATAGAAAATTTAAAGAATCTTGGGGTAAAAATAGAAACCAATGTAATAGTTGGTAGAACTGTAACTATAGATAGTCTTTTAGAAGAAGAGGGTTTTCATGCGGTATTCATAGGTTCTGGTGCAGGGCTTCCTATATTCATGGGAATATCTGGCGAGAATCTAAATGGAGTATTTTCTGCAAACGAATTCTTAACTAGAAATAACCTTATGAAAGCTTTTAGAGAAGATTATGATACACCAATAAAAGTTGGCAGTAAAGTTGCTGTTGTTGGTGGTGGAAACGTAGCTATGGACGCTGCTAGAACTGCCCTTAGACTTGGTGCAGAAGTTTGGGTAGTCTATAGAAGGACAGAAAAAGAATTACCAGCCAGAGTAGAGGAAGTTCATCACGCTATGGAAGAAGGAATAAAGTTTGAATTCCTAACTAGTCCCATAGAGATTATTGGTAATGAAAACGGATGGGTTAAAAGTATAAGATGTCAAAGGATGGAATTAGGTGAACCAGATGCTTCAGGTAGAAGGAGACCTGTACCAATAATTGGTTCTGAATTTGAATTTGATGTAGATACTGTAATAATGGCTTTAGGAACATCACCAAATCCACTTATCCCTGCCACTACAGCAGGACTAGAAATAAATGAGAGAAAATGTGTAGTGGTAGATGAAAATGGACAAACTTCAAGAGAAGGAGTATTCGCAGGTGGAGATGCTGTAACAGGATCTGCAACAGTAATCCTTGCAATGGGGGCTGGTAAACAAGCTGCTATAGGTATCGACAAATATATAAAAGAGAAATATGGTAAAAAAGCAAATTCATAAGTAAATATTTATAATTAGCATATAAAAGCTACAGGCTATTCAATTCAATAGTTTGTAGCTTTTTTCATTTGATATATTATTTTATTTTCTTAGGAAATGAAAATTAATATTGCAAAGATTAAGGGTATAGCATATAATATGTATAAACAACTATATGTATATACAGCTTTGCTGTTATTGCGGAGGTGGATAAAGTGAAATCTATATCAAAAAGTAAGGCAGAATTTTCATATAAATGGTGGGGACCTGGTGAATTAAATGCTTTTTTTGGACTTTTAGGAGATGCCTTTTCTAAAATATCTGCAATTATTGGAATTCTTTTATTTGGAGAAGGTTTTCCTAAGGAAATAGTATTAGGAAGAATATTACCAGGGATAGCCATTGCTTCCATCTTAGGTAATTTGTGGTATTTTTATGAAGCCTACAGTTTAGCTCATAAAGAAAAGCGTAGCGATGTTACTGCCCAGCCTTTTGGAATAAGCTCTACTCAGGTTTTTAGTTGGCTATATCTAATAATAATACCTATTTACCGGAATACTGGAAATGCTGAATTAGCATGGCAAATAGGATTAGCTGCAAGCTTAATTGGTGGAATTATTGAAGCTATAGGAGCTTTTATAGGAAAGTACATAATTAAAATAATTCCTTCTTCAGCCTTATTGGGAAATATGGCTGCTAGCGCATTAATATGGTTATCTTTCAATGGTATACTCTCAGTTTTTGAAAATCCTATTGTAGCATTAGTACCATTTTTTCTAATTGTTATCATTTTCAACAACGATATAAAATTACCTAAAAATATTCCAGCAAGTTTGCTTGTTATATTAATAGGGACTTTAATGGCTTGGTTAACAGGATTTAGAAATATAGAGCATTTATCAAGTTCTATAAAAGATCTTAGTTTTTATCCACCAAATTTGTTTATAGCAGATGCATTTAAAGGATTAAAATATATTACTCCATATTTACAAATAATAATCCCACTGGAAATTGCAAATTTCATAGCCACTTTACAAGGGGTAGAAAGTGCAGCATTGGTCGGAGATGAGTATCCAGTTAAACGTTCCATGTTAATGGATGGCATATCAACAATAATTGGCTCACTTTTTGGAAATCCTTTTCCTACTACTGTATATTGGGGACACCCAGGATGGAAAAAAGTTGGTGCAAGAGGAGGATACTCTTTGCTAGTTGGATTAACATACATTTCTTGCTTTTTTGGTTTGCCCCAGTTGTTTTTAGCTGTAGTTCCTTATGAAATAATAGTAATATTGTTAATATATATAGGTATTACTGTAACTACAGAAGTAATGGAAAAAACTGAAACTAAACATTTTATGGTAATGTTAATTTCTTTATTTCCTATACTTGCCCAATTTATCGATAATTTCATAGATTCAACTTTACTAGTGGCTGGACTTACAGTAGAATCTTTGGGTTATAAAGCCTTTATAGAAGGAAATGTATTAATAAAGGGAATAAAAAATTTATCTTATGGAGCATTTTCAACTAGCTTATTATTTGCTATATGGACTGCCTATATATGTGATAAGGAATATAGGAAAGCTGCTATTACATCCTTTATATTAACTTTCTGTTCATTAATAGGGCTTATACATACCCAACATGTAGAATTGTTTTCTAAATCTGGCGTACAATTTGGACTTCTTTATGGAATAATTGGGATATGCTGTTTCATATTTGAAAAATTTAAAGATAACTCTTCTGTTAGCATTTAAAAGGACAAATTATTCTTGACAATAAAAAATCCATATATTATACTATGTATAGTGGTATATACAGCATGGAAATATATGTATAAAACATAATTTAATTAATGATACATAAAACATAGGAGGTCTGCTTTATGGATAAAACTAGAAGAATGAGTAGGATATTTAAGGGAAATGGAAAATCTTTAATAGTAGCAATGGACCACGGAACTTTTAATGGAGCTTCTCCAGCTATTGAAAATCCGGGAGAAACTATTAAAAAGATTGTTAAAGGTGGTGCAGACGCTGCTATAGTCAACTTAGGAGTGGCGAAAAAATTTGCAAAAGAACTAGCCCCTATAGGACTTATTGCGAGGCTAGATATGCCACCAACATTTTTAGGAAAAGGCCATGATAGTACTTTAATATTTGATGTTGAATATGCTCTAAGATTAGGCGCAGATGCTGTAATAATAAATGTAGGGATAGGTAATGGGGTAGAGCATAAAGCTATTCCAGCTTTAGCAAAAGTAGTTAATTATTGTGATAGTGTAGGTATGCCTTTATGTGCTGAAGTAATTCCAGGTGGATTTGATGCAGGGATGGCTATTAGAACTTTAGAAAATGTAGCTAGATGTAATAGAATTGTTTGTGAACTTGGGCCAGACTTTATTAAGACACCTTATGTTCCCGGATTTAAAAAAGTAGTAAAGGAAACCTTCTGCCCCCTTGTGATCTTAGGTGGCCCCAAAACAGATAATCCTGAAGAGTTTTTAGGTTTGATAAAAAATTCTCTAGATGAAGGAGCCCTTGGTGTAGCTATGGGTAGAAATATTTGGGGTGCAGAAGATCCTGTTAACATGACCCGTGCAATAGCGTCACTTATCCATGAAAATGCAAGTGTAGATGAGGCTTATGGTATTTTAAAAGGAGGGAACTAATATGCGGGCTGCGGTAATGCCAGGAGTTGAAGAGATTGAAATAATAGAAGTTCCAACTTTAGAAGTTGGGGAAGATGAGGTACTAGTTAGAGTAAAGGCAGTTGGAATTTGTACATGGGAACAGAAATTTTATGCAGGACAATATGGAGGCTTTCCCTTTATTGGAGGACACGAAATTTCTGGTATAGTTGAAAAGGTTGGTTCAAAAGTAAGTCAAGAATTAGCCATTGGTGACAAGGTTGTTGTGGCAAGTCTGACCCGTTGTGGAGAATGTTATTATTGTCGTAGAGGCTATGATAATCAGTGTGAAAATGCTATAGATGTAGAAAAGGTTCCTGGATATTCTGGGCCAGCTGGATTTGCAGAATACTTTGTTGCAAAAGGATATGAAGTATATAAAATATCCGATGAAATTGATTTTGCTGTTGGAACATTGGCAGAGCCTTTAGCTTGTGTAAATCACAGTATCGATATGGGCAAACTGGAAATAGGTGACTATACTCTTATACTTGGTGGAGGGGTCATGGGTTTATTACACATATTTTTAGCAAAAGAAAAGGGAGCTACTGTAATAGTTAGTGAACCAGATTCTGCTAGACGACAAAATGCTTTGAAACTAGGGGCAGATCATGGAATAGATCCTATTAGCGAAAATATAGTTGAAAGCATAAATGAAATAACTTTAGGTAGAGGAGTAGATGTCGTATTTTTTACTGCTGGAGGGGAAAAGGCTATTGAAGATGGCATAAATTGTTTAAATATACGTGGTAGATTAGTAATTTATGGTTCAACTAAACCTAGTGATTTGATAACCTTAGATCCTAAAATATTTCATTACAACGAAATTACTATAACTGGCGTAACCAAACATACTAAAGAAACTTTTAGGAAAGCAGCAGAAATTATTTCTAATAACAGGTTACCATTTGAAAGCTTAATTTCAGAAAAATATCCTTTTGAAGAAATAAAAAAAGCATTTGAAAGGTCCAAGGATATGTCTACCTACCGGGTTATTGTCGAATTATAAATGGACAAGGCAGTATATTCCTTAAAAAGGAATGTCTGCCTTAGACAGTATAAAATTATGAGAGGAGAATTTAGAATGTCAACTTTTTTCTTAGGCTTCGATATTGGCACTCTTAGTTCAAAAGGAGTATTGGTTGATCAAGAAGGAAATGTAGTTGCACATAAACAATTGAAACACAATATATTAATCCCGAAGGCTGGATATCAAGAACAGGACAGTGAACTTTGGTGGGAAGAGTTTAAATTGATGGTTAAATTTTTTTTAAGCTTGCCAAATGTAAAAGCAAAAGATATTAAATCCATTGGACTCACTGGTTGTGTACCTGCTTTATCTAGTATTGATTCCCAAGGGAAAACGATTGGTAATGCCATTATGCATACGGATGTAAGAGCAGAAAAACAATTAAAATTTATTAATGGTCAACTGGATTTGCCTATTACCCATGGCTTTATGCTTCCAAAGATTCTTTGGGTTAAAGAAAATGACCCAGAAAGGTATAAAAAAACTGCTAAAGTATTAGTACCTCACGGTTTTATTGGATATAAGCTTACAGGGAATCCAACTATAGATTATGATACAGCATGTATTATTGGGGGCGTTTTTAATCCTGCAAAGTTAGAGTGGGATAGTCAAAAAATTAAACAATTTGGAATAAGAGAGGATATTTTACCTACCCCCTGCCCAGCTTCCCAAGTCATTGGCAATGTACTGCCTCAAGTTGCAGAAGAGACAGGACTTACAACAGAAACTTTGGTAATTGCAGGAACCGGGGATTCCTTTGCATCTATATTGGGAGGAGGGGCTTTTGATAGAAACCACCTTATGCTTTGTTTGGGAACATCTGGAACAATAATATATGCTAATTGTCCACCAAGAGAACTAATATCATCTTATCATTTTGGACCTGGTAAGGCTGAATTTATTGGAAGAATATTATCATGTGGAGAATCTATGAATCACATTAGAGAAACATTTCAATATCATTGGTGGGATGAGTTAAACGAAGGTGGCTCTAAAGTTTCCCTAGGATCAGAGGGATTGTTTTTCATACCCCATTATAAACAACAATCAGAAGAATCTTTTTTCGGATTAGATGCGGAATTTATTTATGGATATAGAAGTAAGCATAGTCAATTTCATTTATATAGGGCTCTGATAGAGGGAATTGCTTACAACATTAAAAGTAATTTACTAAACTTTGACAAACCCATTGATCAAATAAATATTGTTGGAGGGGCCGCTAACAGTGAGCTCATTAGGGAAATAATATCTAATGTACTAAATTACCCTTTGACTTTTTATCCCAATAATAGTACAGCTGTAGGGGTAGCTTTTCTTGCTGGATATTGTAGTGGATATATAAGTGATTTTAACCATATTTCAAAGATTTGGTTTACTGAACGTATTAAAGTTAAACCAGATCCTTTAAAAGTTCAGAAATATAAAGATTTATATCAAGTTTATGCGGAGTTGAAACAAAATGTAGAAAAAATTGATGAACTACTCTATTCTAAGAATAATTTGTAAAAAATGAAAAAATAGGAGGATAATTATGGACAAACTTCAAAGAACAGAATTTAAAACTGAAAAAATTAAGGTGAATAACATATTTACTAGTCACAGTTTAAAAGAATATAATAGTATTCCTTTTGAAAGTCGAAAGATTAAAGAGGTTTATGGGGATAATATCAGGTTTCCAAAACCACCAGAAGACAGGCCTTATGTATTTGCTTCTTTTGTTACTTCAATAGATGGAAAATTAGCATATGTTGACGAGCCTAGTGCTTTCTATGTAGCAGCAAAAAATATCTTAGCTGGAGATGGAAGTATGGCTGATTTTTGGTTGTTAAATGCATTGAGAGGGGTATGTGATGCATCAATAATTGGAGGAAATTCTTTACATACTGATGAGGATTATTCTATGCATATTTATGATGAGGATATAGAAAAAGATAGGATAAAACACGGCTTACCTCAAATTCCTTTAAATATTGTAATATCTTTAGATGCTACAGATATTCCTCTGGAACATAAGATTTTTAAGGATGAAAGGATACCGACGATTATTGCAACTTCTCCTGCTGGATTAGAACATATAGAAAAGAATATGAAACAAGATTATGTAGTATTAGGACCTTATGTTACATTGGATGAAGTTGAAAATAATAAAGAGGAAATCCTTAATAAGTTAATAGATTTTCAAAACACTATAGTTCCTGTTGTAATAACAGGGGAAGGAGGTTTTCCAAATGCCTCATTGTTGATGAAAATATTGAGAGAAATAGGTGTAGTAAGGTTATTAATTGAATCACCTGGTTATGGCAATTACCTTATTAAACAGAAAATTATGGATGAGTTGTTTTTAAATCTTTCCTGTGTTTACATTGGCGGAGGGGATACAATGACTTTAGGTAAGGGAGATAAAGGATTTCTATCTACTTATCATCCTCACACAGAGGTATTGTCTATCCATAGCCATAGTCCACATTTTTTCTTCTTGAGACATAGACTTATTTATGATGTAAGTGAAAAATAACAAAAGGAGGAATATGCTATGAAAAATGTATCAGGTAACAAAATACCATGGTCTGCTCCTGGTGATTTAGATGCAGCCATAGGGGTGTTTTTCGATGGTTTTTCAAAAATAATTATTGGCGCCACTATTATGATGGGTGTTATGAAGATGCCTTCAGAATTTGTATTTGGAAGAATCGTTGCAGCCATAGGTTTGTCAGCATTTGTATTGCTTGCGTGGAATACCATTATGGCTAGAAGGGTTGGAATTAGGACAAATAATTTAACTATAACAGCTCTTCCTGGTGGAATTGCAGCAGGTACGTTTTTTGTTTGGATTAATGCTATTATGATTCCAGTATATCTCAGTACTGGGGATTATGTATTGGCTTGGAAAGTAGGGTTACTTGCAAATGTCTTTCATTCTATCTTTACTTTTATCAGCGCATTTGTAATGGATAGATTACTTGAATTTATACCGAGTCCAGCTATATTTAGTGGTTTAGCTGGTGGATCTTTGGCTTGGTTAGTAATGGCTACTTTGGGAGATGGTTTTGCAACACCAATTATAATAATTCCTTCATTATTTGTTCTATTAACAATGTATTTTGCAAAAATTCAACTTAAAAAACTATCTCCAGCTGTTGTAGGAATAGGAGTAGGAACTATTATTGCTTGGATTTCAGGAGCAATGGATCCAGGTTCAGTAACTCAATCTTTTAAAACATTGGGTATATATATAGCCATACCAAGTTTTGGATTGTTTTCAGGAGAAGCTCTTTCCATTGCTATTCAATATCTACCATTAATACTAGCCTTTGCCTTTGCAGATGTTATTGGTGCTATCCAAGCTATTGAACAGGCAGCAGCAGGTAATGATAATTATGATAGAAGAATTGCTCTTATTGGATTAGCTTGCTCAAATTTCATTGGAGCCCTATTAGGTAATCCATTTGTTATGGCCTATTATTGGGGACATCCAGCTTGGAAGAAAGCTAAAGCTGGTTCTTCATATCCTCTTTACGTTGGGGTTCTTTACTTAGTTCTTTGTGCAACAGGTCTTGTGGCTATTGCAACATCTGTGCTACCAGCTGCAGCTACTATGACGCTAATTATTTATGCTGGTCTTACATCTACTGCCCAAGCCTTTGAAGTCAATGAAAGGAAATATTATCCTGCAATGGCTTTAGGGGTAGCAATACCTATATTTGAGCTTATCTACGGAAAAGTCAATAGTGGTATTGATGGAGCAAAACTTGCAATAGGAGAGGCATTGAGTACTGGAGGAATTGATTTTCCAGTAAAGGATATTTTAGTGACACCAGATCATTTAGCTTCTGCAGGATTAGCTAAAGGATTTTTACCACTTTCTCAAGGTTCCATGCTTATTGCAATAATATACGTCGCAACTCTTGCCTTTGTAATTGATAGGAAATGGACTGGTGCAGCAATTAGTTTCATAGTTGCAAGTGCATGTTCCTTTATTGGTCTTATTCATTCTAGTTCTGTTATGATTAATGCTGCTCCAACCTATTCATTAATATATCTAATATTAGCCGGTGCATTCTACGCTATGAATTTTATAGTGAAAGATAGAAATTTAGAAGGAACTATACAGGGCGAATAAGATATCTGGTTAAATAGTATTTTTTCAAAATTTCATCACTAGGAGGAATTTTTCATGAAAACTTTAATACTAAACGGTTCACCACGAAAAAATGGTCATACAGTTGCTTTAATTGATGAAATAAAATCTGTATTAAAAGGCGAAATTAAAATAATAGATGCTTATAAGGTAAATGTTTCAGCTTGCAAAGATTGTAGGTACTGTTTTACTAAAAAAGGTTGTTCTATTAAAGATGATATGCAAGAAATATATTCCGATATAGAGGAATGTGATGCTGTAGTTGTAGCTACACCTATGCATTTTGGTACTTTTTCTGCTCCTCTATTTACGATATGTACTAGACTACAAAGTTATTGGCCAGCAAAGAATAATGTAAGAGAAGAACAGGATGATATAAAACCTAAATATGGTGCATTGATAGTTACAACCGGTGGGAAATGGGTCAATATGGAATTACTTATTGAAGGAACTGCTGATTTTTTCTTTCACTATACTAATGCTGAACAGATTGGATCTGCTTATGCATACTATACTGACACAAACCCAGCAAAGGACAATATTAAGGCAATAGAACAAACAAGATATTTAGGCCAGAGATTAAATGAACTTTGCTATAGGGAGTAAAGAAAGATATGACTTTAAAAACAATATTTAAACAGGAGGGATTTAATGGCTTTACCTATTGTTCATTTTGATACAGAAGAGATTCGTCTATCCATGTTGTTTGACAATACAGAAAAAATGGGCTATACAACTGATAGCCTGAAATGTAAAAAGATTGAGGATGTATATGGAAAATTGATGTTTGGTGATATTCCAGAAGATAGACCTATAACATATGCTTCATATGTTATGTCTATTGACGGGAAAATTGCTTTTGAGGATTCTTTTGTAGGTCCACTAATAGCCAAAACAAACCATCTTGATCCAGGCGGAGCCAAAGCTGATTTCTGGGTACTTAATATGCTTAGAGGAGTGGCTGATGGGATAATTATTGGCTCAGGAACCCTTATAAAAGAACCTGATTATACAGGAAGTGTTTTTGATGAGGATATTTCAAACTCAAGAATTGAAGCAGGTTTGCCAATTGCTCCATGGACAGTAATAGTAACTGCGTCTGGAACTAAAATTCCTTTTAGTAATGATGTATTTGTAGACGGAGATGTTTCTATATTAATTAATACATCACCAAATGGATTTAAAAATTTAAAGAAAGAAATTACAAAACCTTATTTTATTATTGACTATACAGATATGACTACTATAAAAAAACAAATTGAGGATAATATTGGTAGCATTCCTATTGTAATTACAGGAGAAGGAAGTAATACAAATGCTGAAATGCTTCTTAAAGTTTTAAAGGCTATGGGAATGGAGAGGGTTCTTATTGAATCTCCAACTTATTGTCATCATTTGATGGAGACATCATTATTGGATGAAATGTTTCTTAATACTTCATGTATTTTTGTTGGTGGGCATTGTGCTAGCATAGGCGGATATAGCGAGCCCTTTACATCTGTAAATCATCCCCATACAGAGATAGTTTCAATTCATATGCATAGTCCACATTTCATCTATACAAGACATAAACTAATATATGGAATTACAAAATAATATAATCAAAAATAGCTATGCGGTTAAATTGCATAGCTATTTTTGTTTAAGGTTATTAATATTGTTTACAGAAGTTTCTAATTAAGATACAATATTTATGTAGGGATGTAAATTAATTATAATTTTTTTGTGTAAGAAAGGAGTTATTTTCTATATGTTTGATAAGAGTCAAAAAATTCCTTATTATATACAAATTCGGGAATCAATACTTAAAAGGATAGTATCTGGGGAATTGAAGGTAGGGGAAAAATTACCTTCAGAAGAAAACTTGGCAAAACATTTTGGTGTATCTAGAATGACTGTAAATAAGGCTTTGAGTGATTTAGTTGATAATGGATATTTAACAAGAATACCTGGTTCAGGCACATATGTCAGTAAGATTAGAAGAGAAGGTAGTGGAATGACTACCTTAGGCTTTATGGAATCCATTTCGAAAAAAGGATTTAAAATAACTTCAAAGGTTATATTCAAAGAAATAGAAGTCCCAACTAAAGATGTTGCAGAGAAGCTAAATATATTCTTAACACAGCATGTATATCATATAAAGAGAATTAGATCGGTAAACAATATGCCTATAGTTTTTCAAGATTCGTATATAAGAAAAGATTTATGTCCTGGACTTTTTGAATATGATTTAGATAATAAATCATTATATAGGACTATTCAAAAGATTACGGGTAAAGAAATAAAGAAAGCTAAAGACAGAATAGAAGCAATACAAAGTGACGAATACATGGGTCAAATATTAAATGTGAATAAAAATTTTCCATTACTTCATATAGAACGAGTTGCTTTCATAGATGAGGTATATCCAATAGAACTTACTTATAGTTGGTATAGGAGTGACCAATACATCTTAGAAGTTGAATATAATTAAGTTTAAAAACCACTAATTGAATTATAGTGGTTTTATTTTTCGAATTTGATTTATACCATATTTATGCTATAATATTTAGGGTATCGAAATTATTTACAAGAGGTGGTTATTTATGGAGGAGGTCTGTAATAAAAAGACAACACGAGATATAGTATTGAAAACAGCAGGCCCAGTTTTGATAGAGGTTTTTTTAGGAACTCTTTTTGGTATGGTGGATATGATGATGTTAGGGAGGATTGCAGAGCCAGGGGAAGCGGCTGCTTCTATTGCTGCTGTTGGAATTACTAATCAGGTTGTATTTATAGCCCTATCTTTGGTTCAATCTTTAAACGTAGGTGCAACAGCCATGGTTGCCAGATATGTAGGGGCAAAAAAAGAAGGCCGGATAGAAAATGTAGTAAGACATGTAATTTTACTGACACAGGTTCTCCTTGTATTGCCAATTTTTATTTTTGGCCTAGTGTACACAGATCAAATAATGAAAATTATAGGAGCCCATCAGGATACTTTAATGTATGGTAGAAATTATTTTAAAGTCATAATCATTGGATTAATATTTCAAGCTTTTAATTTCTCTATTTATGCAGTTTTACGGGGAGCAGGAGACACTAAAACCCCGATGAATATAAATTTAAAGGTGAATACCTTAAATGTAGTTGGAAATGCTGTACTTATTTATGGATTGTTTGGATTTCCTAGGCTAGGGGTTACTGGGGCAGGTATATCTACCTCATTTTCACAAATGATAGCAACTTTAATGCTATTAAGGCATATATTTAAAAAGAATACTATTATTAAGATAAATTTAAAGAATAGATTTAAATTTAATAGGGACATTATGTATAATCTTGTAAAAATCGGGATACCTGCATCTTTAGAGCAAATTGCCTTTAGAGCTGGTATTTTAGTATTTGTACGAATCGTTTCATCTTTAGGCACTGTAGCCTATGCTACCCATCAGATTTGCTTAAATATATCAGGGCTTTCCTTTACTCCAGGTCAGGCTTTTGGAATAGCAGCTTCTTCTTTAACGGGTAGGAGTTTAGGAGCAGATGATCCAGATAAAGCAGAAGAATATATTAGGACTAGCGGTAAAATTGGAGCCATCATTGCGACAACAGTAGGGGTAATATTTTTCTTCTTTGGTTCCTTTATTGCAAGCTTATATACCAAAGACCCTAATGTAATAGAAGAAGCAGCTAAAATATTGAAGGTAATTGCAATCATACAACCTTTTCAATCCTCCCAGTTAATTATAGCTGGTGGATTGAGGGGAGCAGGGGATACGGTATGGACTTTAGTTGCTATATTTTTTAGTGTATTAATTGTAAGAGTAATATTAGCTTATCTATTTATTATAAAACTAGAATTAGGTTTAATAGGAGCTTGGTATGCTATGTTTTGTGATCAGGTGGTAAGATGGGGACTTATTAGATATAGATTTAAGACCGATAAGTGGAAGTATATTAGTATAAGGTAAAATCTCTGGCAATTGGCAGAGATTTGTTATTTTGAGTCTATTATGATGAAAACAATAAATAATATGTAGTACTTTGTCGAAATAATAGGCATTAATTTTATTTTATGATATAATTATAGATAAATACGGCAATTCAAAAAATTTAGACATGTAACAAAAGAACATTAGTAGTAAGAAGTACAACAATAAGGCTATTCATATATCTAGGTTTTAGGGAATCTGGGGGGGTTCTATGGAAAATGAAAATATTTTCGAATCTGAAACGCAAAAAATTAAGTATTCAGATTCAAGGCCAAGTTACCATCTAGGAGGGACTATTGAGGAAATTTTAAACTATATGCATGATGGCGTTTATATCACCGATAACAATGGAATTACACTATTCGTAAATGAATCTTATACTAAGATGAGTGGGATAAGAAAGGATGATGTAATAGGGAAACATATGAGTGAGTTAATAAAGAAAGGGTTATTTTTAGAATCGGCTAGTTTAGAAGTTTTAAAGAAAAAAAGGTCAGTGTCAATTATTGATTGCTTTAAAAATGGGAAGAAATGTTTAGCCACAAGTAGTCCTGTATTTGATAGAAGTGGACAAATTGTAATGGTTGTAACAAACTTAAGGGATATGACTGAATTATTAGATTTAAAAAATCGCTTGGAGTGGTCAGAAGTTTTAAACGAAAAATATTTTTTAGAATTGAAGGAATTACGCAAAGACCAAGAAAACAAATATAATATTATTGGGAATAGCAGAAGTATGATTAAAATTTATGAAATTATTGATAGGATAGCGGAAGTTGATGCGACGATATTAATACTTGGAGAAACAGGAGTAGGTAAAGAAGTTGTAGCAAGGGAAATACATAAGAATAGTTTAAGAAAAGATGGGCCTTTTATTAAAGTAAACTGTGCTTCTATACCCGAAAATTTGTTTGAATCTGAATTGTTTGGTTATGCTAAAGGAGCTTTTACGGGAGCTGCTAGTAAAGGAAAACCTGGATTATTTGAATTAGCGGATAATGGGACGATATTGCTGGATGAAATTGGAGAATTGTCTTTAAATGCACAATCTAAATTATTACGGGTATTGCAAGAAAAACAAATAATTCGGGTTGGAGGCACAGAATTGCGAAAAATTGATGTGAGAATAATTGCAGCTACAAATAAAGACTTAGAAAAAGAAGTAGAGAAAGGATTTTTTCGTGAGGATTTATTTTATAGATTAAATGTTATACCTATAACAGTTCCTCCTTTAAGAGAGAGGAGAGAAGATATTCCGCTATTATCAATACACTTTTTAGATTTATATAATTCAAAATATAACATGAATAAAAAATTAAGCGATTCTGCCTTAGAACTACTTAAATGGTACTCATGGCCAGGAAATGTGAGACAATTAAAAAATTTAATAGAGCGCTTAGTGTTAATTAGTCCCCATGATACTATTTCTGATGATTATATTTTGAATATTGCTGGTAAAGAAGACATAGACGAACTATATAATCTTGGGCAAAAGGGATTGACGTTAGATGAAGCTGTGAGTATAGTTGAGAAGCAATTGATATATAAAGCTTTAAAAAAGCATGGGACAACACGAAAAGCTGCAAAAGTCTTAGGAGTTAGCCAACCAACAATAGTTAGGAAGACAAATAAATATGGTATTAATTTAGATAAGTATAAATAGGCATATAATAATATAATGCGAATATTTTCCGTAAAGGCTTTATATCAGTTTTGAAAAATACTATTTAGCATGGCTAAAACGTTAGCAAAAATCTCATATTAACAAGAAAAAGTATTGTGCTGGATAGAACTTTAAGGACTATTACAAAAACTTTAATAGTAAGAATTGACTGTTATGAAGTAAATTATCTTGCTTTAAAGCATGGTTAAATTGTTTAATTTGAATAATTTTTGATAAGATTCCTATTAAACTCCAAAATTATACAGTGGAACACACGAAAATTAGAATCTCAAAATATACAGGTTTTTATATTTTTCTAGTGTTATATTCAAAACATGATAGCAATCTGGTAATATGTCAAGGGATAATTTTTTAAAAAAACAAAAGAAATTATTAAAAAAGGGTAGTTTTAATAAAATCTATTTTTTTTACAAAAAACAGGGTATTGAAGTAAAAACATTTTGTTAAGTCTCTCCAACCTTATCGCTAGGGTAGCTTTGATTCTTAATCGGTAGTCCAAAAATCAGACGTACTAGTTTACGAGATGTAAATGCGAGTGCTCGTTTATGTTGGTAGGTAGAGGATTAACCCTTTAATTTTGCAATTTTGGACAAAAACCCACTAATACTTCCAATATCATAGTATTTCATTTTGTCCTTGATTTATTGTACATTAATATTTATCCTCATCAAGGGTAAAGGCTACGCCCATGTTAACGCAGGCACTTGATAGCAAAAATATTAAAGCTTTATTGTCAACGATTTTGCTGTTCCTTCCAATGTTTATGATAAAATTCTACTGGTGAAATATATCCTAAAGAACTATGGATTCTAACTTTATTGTAGGATTTAATATGTTCAGATACTGCTTCATAAGTTTCTATATAGCTCCTAAATTTGTACCTTGACAAACATTCATCTTCTAATAATCTATGAAAAGCCTCTATATGGGCATTTTTGTTTGGAGTCTTAAATGGTCTCCTTTCATGCTCTAATTTCAATTCTTTGCAAGTATTTTTAAATTTATTGCTAATAAATTGTGGACCATTATCTGACCCTATAACTAAATTAGTTTCCTTGTTATAGAGTTCTAGTTTTATTAGTGCTTTTTTAAGGGTTATAATTATATCTTCTGCTTTACAGGATAATCCCGTATGATATTCTACTACATTTTTGTCATATACATCTAAATAGACCAGCTATTAAATGTCAAGAGATAATTTTATTTATTTTGCCTTAGTTATTTTAGATTTCTGTCAGAACCCGTCAAGAGAAAACCATCCTTGACAGAACCTGCCATAAATTCTCATGTAAAATAGACAAAACAAATAAACCTAAATTAGAAACAAAGAAATTTAGGTTAGAATTAAACTTAACTAATAAATTATCTTAAACATGAGGCACATAAGGTTCGTTATCACGAAGGACTGCAAAAATAATATTGCACATCTTTCGAGCAACTGCACCTATAGCTGTTAGATGATGCTTCCCACGTGCTTTAAGTGACTGATAATACACAGATAATGATGGATCTCTGAAAGCAGCAGTATTAGCAGCCAACCATATTGCTCTACGTAGATAAGGGGACCCACGTTTTGAAATTTTGGTTTTAGTTCCAGCAAAATCGCCAGACTGGTTTACAGAGGGATCAAGACCAGCGTAAGCAACTAATTGTGGTGCTGAGTTAAAACGAGAGATATCACCAATCTCTCCGATAATAATGGCGCCGAGAACATCACCAATACCTGTAATAGTAGTAATAACTGAATTGGTTTGGTGAAGTAATGTTGAAATTTTGATTTCAAGCTCCTCTAGCTGTTCTTCAATAAAATTAATTTGAGTAATAATTTGTTTAATTTGAAATTGAAATGCGTCTTTTGCCAAGCTAACTCCAAATGTATTAGTAGCACATTCCTGTATTTCAGAAGCTTTAGATACACTAAAACGACCTCTGCTTGCCTCTGACAAAAGTCTTGAAAGAGTATCTGTATCTACAGATAGCATATCTTCAGGAGTTGGGTATTTAGAAAGAAGCTTTCTAGAAGTTACTCCAAAAGTATCTGAAAAGAGCTTCGAATATTCAGGAAAAACTTGGTCTAAAAGAGCAATACATCTACGTTTCCAATCAGAACATTCATCAACCAAAGCAAGTCGATAACGAGATAATTGGCGTAAAGCCATAATATCTTCATCGGCTAAAGATGTGGATGTAAATTGTCCGAAACGCATAATTTGAGCTACGACAAAAGAATCCTTAGAATCATTCTTGGTTTGTCTAATATACATCTTTCTAAAAGCATCTGATTGAATAGGGTTAATAACATAAACATCAAACCCTAGATCAATTAGATAGGAATAAAGACTAACCCAGTAATGGCCAGTAGCCTCCATACCAATAATAACATTGGAAGTATTAGCTTCAAATCGTTCAAGTACGGTAATTAACTTATTGCAACCTGCTTTAGAATTTGAAAAGGAAATGCTTTTGTCAAGAAGCTTGCCATTAGAATTAATAATAGAAGCTTCGTGGTTTTGCTTAGCAACATCAATACCAACATAAAACATATAATCACCAGCTTTTAAAATATTAACAGATAAAGTCTAGAGCCTCTCTACTTTACAACAATACAACCTCGTTAGATATTCAGTAACTAGGTACTATCCAGCTCATTCGCATATAGATGTAAAGAAGAGGCGTAAGTCTATTTAAGGAAGACAATGCTTCAAGGACAGCTTACTACGACCTCTATCTGTACAATAATTATCTCACAAGAATAGTGAGAATGAAAAGAAATGTGGTTTTAAACTATAACATTATTATACGAGGATAATTAGGTTTAATCTTTATTTCAAATACAGCCATGATAAGTTTAAAAAAATTTATTTTGACGAAAGTTATGAGGAAATACTTAGTGTCCTACAAGAAATATTTTTAAGCAAATACGCTTAATTACAATATTTTTATAGCTTTTGGGACTCGTTGAAAAACAAGCTAGTGAAATTTTAAATGTCAAGGACAAGCTTTGCTTCTTCATTTTATCCTTGACATTTAAAATTGAACAGCTACAATATCAAAGCTCCAAAGCTATTATTATTATATCCTACTACTGACATTTTAAAAAGGATTGACAGCTTCCATATCTAGAGCTAATGGTAAAAAGACCAACGGATCTAAAGTATACAAGCTTTTTTAATAAATTGGCTACAACATTAAAAACTTTTCTAGAAAGTTGTGATTATGAATGCAAGAAGAAAACATTAATGATATTTACTGACATGACAATGGATTCAAATATGGATAATGTCATAATTGCCTTTGAAGAAGGAATTAAGTGTGGAGCAAGGGAAGCAAATGGAATATGGAGAACATACCTAAGATTAAATTCCGGAAGTTTACCGGAAGTGGATATTTCCCTTCCAAACACAGTGCCTAAACTAGATAAATATTTTCCTAATATTACTCAATATGACCAGCTAATAGGAAAGACCAACTATAAAAAGTCAAGCAATAAAATAAAATAATTTTAGAATTTTGATATTAAAATTAGGTATAACAAATAAGACTTGTAAATGACAAGTTTTTAAAAGGGGAATATTTAATGGTACGTAAATTAGATATTATTCATTTAATCTTACTTCATAGGGAGTCTGATTTTTAAGCACAGCATAAATAATATTGCACATTTTTCTTGAAACAGCTCCAACACAAGTAAGATGATGTTTGCTTTCACCTCGTTTCTTAAGGTAATAAGCATTTAAAACAGGGTCATTAAATGAAGCTACTAAGGCAGCTTGAAACAAGGCTTTCCTTAAATAAGGAGATCCTCTTTTACTCATAACTGTATGTGTAGCTTGAAATTCACCTGAACTGCTAACAACGGCATATATACCAGCATAAGCAACTAACTTTTTTGGAGAGTCAAATTTATCAATATCACCAATTTCTCCAAGAATAGTAGCACCAATTACATTCCCAATGCCTGGTATTGTAGTAATAGGAGACTTAATCAAAGACATAAGATCATTGATTTCATTTTCTGTATCTTTAACTTGAGATTCAATAAAGTTCATTTGCTGAATAAGAGCCTTTAATTGAAAGGTGAAGCTATCTTTGCTAAAGGTAACTCCAAAAGAATTTTCAGCTTTAGATTTAATTAAATTAGCTTTAATATCTCCAGATCTCTTACGACCTAATTTATTGATTAATTCAGCTAAAGAATTGGTAGAAATATCTTCAAAGTCAATAGGAGAGGAGAATTGCAACAAAAGTTCTTTAGAGGTTTTTCCAAAAACATTAGAAAAAATGGATTGATATTCAGGAAATACTTGGTCGAGAACACTGATTACCTTTCTTTTCAAGTCAGAAATAGATTGAACGAGGTATGAGTGAAAGCGAGTTAGATTTCTAAGAGAGAACATATCCTCATTGGAAAGAGATGTTTCCACAAAAGAACCATAGCGAATAAGGTCAGCAATTAAAAGAGAATCGATAGTATCAGTTTTTCTCTTACGGATCTCAGTTCCTTTTCGCCAACCATCTGTTTGAATAGGATTAATGACATGAACGGTAAAACCATTGTCGTAAAGAAAAGAATATAGAGCTAACCAGTAGTGACCTGTAGCTTCCATACCAACAATAAAGTCAGAAATATTGTTAGAAAAAGAATTTAATTTGGAAAGTAAAGCTTCTCCACCATCTGAAGTGTTGGAGAAAGAAAAAGCTTTAAAAAGAGTCTTTCCATTCTCACTAATTAAAGAAGCAACATGATTATTTTTGGCAATATCAATTCCTAAATACAACATAAATAATACCTCATAAAGAAATATTTTAGATTGTGAGTCCACTCTACTAATAAGCGTTACTACCTTGTTATATATTCGGGGAGAAGCTAAAAAGCAACCAACATCCAACTCATTCGTAAACAGCTTATTAGAGAGAGGTATCAGTCTTTCAATAACGAGTTCAAAGACCCAAGGAGAAATCGATCATCCTCTCAATCTAAAAATACAATTATCTCTGATTTTGAGAGATAAATAAAGAAAGGTTTATAGGTTTCCCTATTTAATAACCTAAATACATTATACAAGGAGAATCATAATAATGCATAATAGTGAATTAATAAACAAAAATTGTAAAGAACTAAGGCTAAGCAGTAGTATCCATAAAAATTATTCAAACATTCAAGCTTAGATTATACTAATTTCCTAGCACAATTATTGAAACTAGAGGTAGAACAAATGGAAATATCACGTAAGAATAGAAATTTAAAGGGTGCAGGTTTTGATATAATTAAAACCTTTGATTAATATAGCTTTAATAATATCCAGATCCCTAAGGCGATGGATATAGAAAAATTAAAAAGGTCGATTTCATAAATAATTAAGAGAATTTAATCCTCTATGGTCCTGCAGGTTCAGGCAATTATCGCAAGTTTTTGTTTATCGAAAGACTTAAAATAGAAACATGTTAAATAGACAATTTCCATAAAAAATCTTTCGATAATAATTATCTACAGAAATTTTCAAGCCAATGTATAAGTTCTGTATCCTCTGTCCATTCAGGTATATCTTGAGAAACTACTTCAGGATATGCAGATTCTAATGCTGCTCTTTTAAATTCAGTATCTGCCTTAAGATAGATTTCTGTAGTAGTTATGCTAACATGCCCAAGTAAATCACGGATGTATATCAAATTTACCCCTGATTCTAGCAAATGAAGAGCTTTAGTATGGCGCAACATATGTGGATGAATAGATTCAAGAAATGCTACTTCAGGATATTTCTGTTTTGCCACTTGAAAATACTTGTTTAAAATATATGTAATTCCAGGTCTTGTAAAAGCTTGATTTCTGCCGTTATGAAAGAGTGGAAAGTACTGTCTATCGTTCTCTAGTAGATGATTTTCTTTCATATATGCAGATAAAATATTTTGAGTTTTATCCATTAAAGGAACAGATCTTCTTTGGTTTCTTTTTCCAGTTAGTGTAATAATTGCTGGTTGTGTTAGTCTAACATCCATAGCTTTAAGATCAATTAACTCCTGTTGTGCAAAAATAAAAGTGTAATTGGTAATATTACCAAAAATTAAATATGGCATAATCTCCATTCCTATGATAATTGTTAATTATCCCAAAAAACACTTATCAAGGGAGGAATAAGATTATGCCTACTACCATTGTAAATCACAATGAAGAAATAATCAATTTTTTAGAAGATGTAAATTATGGAATGAATAAACCACAATTTAATAATCTTGCTACAATAATAGAAGGCATTATCAATATAGGTGATAAGGTATCCATTTCAAAGATTGCAGAGAATATTGTTAAGGCTAAAGATAAAAGCTGTATCTCACGATTTTTAAGTAGTTCTCCTTGGGATGATGAATTGCTTAACAATAATCGTTTAGCCTATATAAAAGAACTTTTAAATAATGAACTATGCTCCGATGATATTGGTTTCCTTGTAATTGATGATACTGTCAATCGAAAGGATACTAGAACTAAATCAATGGAGGCACTGGATTTTCATTATTCGCATTCTTTGGGTAAGGCATGCTGGTCCCATTGTTTAATAACTTCACATTTTGTGGGAGGGGCTTACTCAGTTCCTCTTCAATTTAAACCCTACTACAGGGATACAAAGTGTGATGAACTTGGGATACCTTTTCAAAGTAAAACAGATATTGCCAAAGAATTTATACAGAATTTCAGTAAACCATCAAAGCTTAAAAAAACATATATCCTTATGGATAGCTGGTATACCAGTAATTCGTTAATAGATGAAGCCTTGTCAGAGAATTACCATTTAATTGGTGGAGTAAGGTCTAACCGAAACTTCCACCCTGATGGTAATAAAATTAAAATATCTGAATTTGCCAATAATCTTGATCCAAATACCCTAGACTCCGTTACCGTCAGGGGTAAAGAATACAAGGTATACCGTTATCAAGGTAAGGTTGCCCAAATTGATAACAAGGTGCTTTTAATATCTTTTGAAGCTAGAAAAGATGGATTTGAAAAACCTGTATACATTCTTAGTACAGATAATGCGCTTGATAATAAGACAATTATAGATTACTATTTGGTCAGATGGAATATTGAAACTAGTTATCAGTATTTTAAAGAAAACCTAGGCCTTGACCAATACCGTATTAGAAGCCGAATATCTATTGAAAGATACTTTTTAATATGTTTTTTAGCATATACTTTCCTAGAAGTCTTTAGGGTTTCTAATAAGGGATTGTCTATTAAAACTATTGGTGAAACAATTATCCATCATAAAAATACAACTGCTAAAAGATTTATCAGGTATATTTATTATCAAGCAAGGCAAAATGTACCTTTAAAAAACATATATAACTTATTAAAATTGCCCGCATAGTTTTTTTAAAAAAACTATCAACATACAAGGGGCTAGTATATGATTCTTCATTGGTATTTATAGGATATATGTCATTTATTATCCTATAATGGAAATCAAGGTTCAAAACTTACACAACTAGAGTTATTTAAGTTATAGGCCTCATTATAGGCCTCAAAAAATTTTGGAGCATGCCCCCAAACCTATATAAACAAAAGCAATTAAGTTCATAAAAAACCAATAAATTAACCGTACCTATTTTGTATACCGTTAGGGGATTACTGCAGGTCACTTCAAACCGTCCCGTATCTTTGCTCTATCCTTGCTATAACTATAAAAAGAAATATTATTGTTGCATTTTGAACACTTTATTGGTCCAATTCTTTACATAAGAACTTTATTATTTTTGTTAGGTGCTTGTTTTCTCCAAAAACATTGTACCATACAGGATTAGAGTCCTCAATTTTCATTTAAGTTTAAATAGGATCAAAATGAAAGGGTGGATGATATGAGTTTAAGACATATGAGTTTAGAACTCCATGAGATAAAAAAAGGTAAAATTGAAGTAGCGCCAAAGGTAATGGTAAGAAATAAAAAACAATTGGGGTTAATATATACACCTTGGGTAGCTGAACCCTGCAAAGAAATACAAAAGGATATAAATAAAGTATATAAATATACTTCAAAAGGTAATATGATAGCTATAGTAACTGATGGCACAGCTGTTTTGGGTTTAGGGAACATAGGGCCAGAAGCAGCTTTACCAGTCATGGAAGGAAAAGCAGTTTTATTTAAAGAATTTGGCGGGATAGATGCATTTCCTATTTGTTTAGATACAAGTGACACAGAGGAAATTATTAGAACTGTACAGTTAATTTGTACTGGGTTTGGAGGTGTTAATTTGGAAGATATTAGTGCTCCAAGGTGTTTTGAGATTGAACAAAGACTTAAGAAGGAGCTTCTTATTCCAGTGTTTCATGACGATCAGCACGGTACGGCAATTGTAGTATTGGCTGGGTTATTAAATTCATTAAAAATTGTTAATAAAAAAATAAAAAACGTATGTGTAGTTATTAATGGAGCTGGCGCTGCAGGAGTAGCCATAGGGAAGATGTTAAAAAGATTAAATCCAAAAGACATTTTGATATGTGATAGAAAAGGTATTATTAACTCCAATACTACGTATGACATTTGTTATAAAAATGAAATTGCTCGCTGGAGTAATAAAGAAAATAAAAAAGGGTCATTGGTAGATGCTTTAGAAAAAGCAGATGTTTTTATTGGCGTTTCTTCAGGTAATATTCTTGCTGAAGATATAATTAGAAAGATGAATGTAGATCCTATTATTTTTGCCCTAGCGAATCCAACGCCAGAAATTTTGCCACAAAAAGCCTTAAAAGCAGGTGCGAAGATAGTAGCAACCGGCAGATCCGATTATCCTAATCAGATAAATAATGTTTTGGCTTTTCCTGGAGTTTTTAAAGGGGCTTTATCAGTTAGAGCAACAGAAATTAATGAACAAATGCAACTAGCAGCTGCTATAGCTATTTCTGAGATTGTTACTAAAGATGAGCTTACATCGGAATATATTATACCTGATGTATTTGATCCAAGAGTAGTCGACAGGGTATCAGAGGCGGTTTCAAAAGCAGCATTAAAAAGTGGTGTTGCTAATATGTGAATTTTATGGGAAACGTTACTTTGGTAAGTGAAAAAATAATCTGTGGTGCGCCTAAACGTAAGCTTTATGGAGTAGACTGAAACATCTACCAAGTGTAATCACCCACTTGAAGCTTACCGTAACTGCATTTTTAAAAATGAAAATATGGGAAGTAACGATAAATAGTGAATCTATAGGAATAGCACTAATCCGATATAGACACTCGCATATGTAATATGGTTAAACGAAAGTGAACCTTTGTCAGAAGTCTCGTTGATTTTAGTATGTCTTAGGGTGCGCACAGACTCTATTCCGACCGAATTACGAATCACCTTCTAGATAATCTGTGAATATCTAGAACATCGGCAATATATGAAGGAACATAGTTAAATGATTCATACTGCCAAGAATTTAGGACAGCCTAAGGGTAACTATGGCTGAGGACACAGATGGAAGCATCTGTAGCTATCGAATCCTGAAAGTCTACAAAAGGAGGTGTCGGGTATGGCAGTGAAAAGAGAATATCTTTATGCCGTTCCCCTTAGCAAAGCACAAAATAATGCTAAGGATCTCCAACGTAGATTAGTAAGGATGGCTGATGAAAGAGACACAAGCAGTAATCAACGCTATATCATGTAATATAAGCAATGGGGTAGCAGAAGGAAATGTAAATAAAGTTAAACAAATTAAAAAAGATATGTATGGCAGGGCAAGCTATGAGTTGTTAAGAAAGAAAGTCATATATCAATCCTTGTTTTCTTAACTCAATTAACCGATCATGAGGAAGAGCCACTTTTAGATTAGCATAAACAACAAATTGATAAAAAACCAGTTTTGGAGGTTCTTGGGTGTGGGTTGATTTAAATATTAATGGAGTTTTAACAAAATCAAAATTGGTCAAGCATTACAATATATAAAGAATCAACAACCTGGATTAATGGCATATATCGAAGATGGTAATTGTGAAATTCCGAACAATCTTGCAGAAAACAGCATACGCCCATTCACTGTAGGAGGAAAGAATTGGCTATTTGCAGGAAATCCAAAAGGCGCGACAGCTAATGCAATTGTCTATAGTCTGATGAAACGACAAAAGCTAATGACTTAAATCGCTATAAATATTTACAACTTTTACTGACTGTTCTTCCTAGAATACCATTTCAAACAATATGGCATTATTGGATAATCTACTTCCCAGGAATCGAAAATTCCAAGAAATATGTAAAACTAAATAACAAAGAAAATATGGCAGCTAAAATGACTGCCATTCTCATTCTTACATATATACATGTATACATGTGATTATTGATCGCTTACAGTATATGATTGATCAAATAGATTTTGGGTTTAATTGATTCAATGATACATTAATGTATCATTGAATGATTCATTAATGTATTTCTTCATGATAGTTTTTAAAAAAAGGTATATAAAACCATGTTTTTTAACGATTCACGATTTGAAGACTTGGCATATTATTTGCAACTAATATTGGTAGTAACTATTAAGCCCCCTAACCTATTTGGACAATCGCACACTAATTTAGAAAAATATAAATTAATGGGAGGTTATCTAAATTGAGAGTTAAAGATAAAAGATATCCAGAAGAATTTAAACGTCAAATTGTCAGGGAAGTAGAGGAAACTGGTAATTCTACTTTAGTCGCAAGAAGACAGACCAAAGTTCCTGGAACTGTTACCCGATGGGCTAGAGAGTCAAGGAAAGAAAATGGATTAATTCCAAGTTATAATTATTCCAATAATATTAATGCTAAGTCTCTAGAAGAAGAAAATGAGCAACTAAAAAAACTATTAGGCAAAAAAGATTTAAAAATTGCCATTCTTAAAGACCTTTCAAAAAAAACGAACCCAC
The DNA here is from genome assembly GCF_000511955.1 of [Clostridium] ultunense DSM 10521. Classification (GTDB taxonomy): domain Bacteria; phylum Bacillota; class Clostridia; order Tissierellales; family Tepidimicrobiaceae; genus Schnuerera; species Schnuerera ultunensis. The sequence goes on from NZ_AZSU01000001.1 coordinate 546,083, forward strand.
AATAGGAGAAAAGCGTTATTTCAAAGAAATGGATCGATTTAGGCTATAATGTAGTTACTGTCCTTAAAATTATTGGATTAAGTAGGTCTACATATTATTACAATATTAAAAAAAGAACTAATACTAAAGATATAAATGAAGTTGAAAAAATTAATAAAGGTGGTAGGCTAATTCCTGGTTACTCTTTTGATAAAAATGGCAATCTTATTTATGATGAACAAATAAAGGAATATATATTAGAAATCATTGAAACAGAAGGATTATACTACGGTTACTACAAAATAGCTGTATTGTTAAGAAGAAAATTTAATTTAATCATAAATAAGAAAAAGGCATATAGATTATGCAAAGAGCTTAAGGTCTTAAGGCCTCAAAGAAAAATTAAACCTAATATTCTAGAAAAATAGCTATAAATAGAGAAATAACAACATTAAATTCCCTTTGGGAAGCAGATATTAAATATGGTTATATTCATGGTGAAGATAGATTCTTCTATATAGCTTCCTTCCTAGATGTATATGATAGAAATATAGTAGAATATCATATGGGATTATCTTGTAAAACTGAAGATATAATCGTAACCCTTAAAAGAGCATTAATGAAGCGAGAACTCTATAATAAGGAAACTAGCTTGGTTATAAGGTCAGATAATGGTCCACAATTTATTAGCAATAAATTTCAAGATACTTGTAAAGAGTTAAAATTAGAACATGAAAGAATACCATTTAAGACTCCAAACAAAAATGTCCATATAGAGGCTTTTCATAGATTATTAAAAGATGAATGTTTATCAAGGTATGAATTTAAAAGCTATACTTAAAGATAGAAGCAGTATCTGAATATATTAAATTCTACAATAAAGTTAGAATCCATAGTTCTTTAGGATATGTTCCACCAGTAGAATTTTATCATAAAACATTGTAAGGAACTGCAAAACCGTTGATAATAAAGCTTTAATACTTTTGTCCTCAAGTGCCTAACACATTAATATTTAGCTGAAATCAAGGGCTTGCGTTAGCAGGGGCGTAGCCTTTATCCTTGATGAAGATAAATATTAATGTACAATAAACCAAGGGCAAAATGAAATGCTATGGTATTGGAAGTATTAGTGAGTTTTTGTCCAAAATTAAGGGGTCAACCCGATTAGTGCAAATGAATTCAAAAATATATTTAATTTGTAAGGTGTGTCTTGCTTATCAGATTCCTCTAAGTCAATCATTAAACTTTTGATTAACAAAGTTCAAAAAATAGTACTATGTTAATATTATAAAAATCCTAATGATTGCTAGCGGTGGAAATTTAATATTTAGAAGTTTAACGGAACATACAAGCTATAAAAAAGTTAGTCATATATGGACTAATACATATATTAAGACAATAAATTGGGATTATACTGGAAGAAAATTAGGAGTTATTATAATTATTGAAGTAAAATAATTACAAAAACTGAAAGAATAAATTTAACAATCATAATATGACAGACTTTAAGTCATCAAGGAATGGTAGAATTAGAGATTTTAAGCTTTAGTAGAAACAAAGAAATAAAAATATGTTTAATTTAAATTGTTTATTCGACAGATGATAATTAATAATTATTTGTCAATTATTCTTATGGGTGGTGGTAGTTTTATAAAAAATGATTTTTTGCTTTTTTAGTTATTCTAGAATTCTCACAACAAATGTATTGTTTTTAATGCGAAAGGAGGATTAACAAGTGGGTAAACAAGTAAAACTATTGGGTATTTCTGCTAGCCCAAGGAAAGGCAGTAATTCAATGATACTCTTAACAAAAGCCTTGGATTCAGCTGCTAAGGTCAGCGGTGTGGTAACTGAGGTGTTAGACTTGCATAAAAAAAGTTACAAGCATTGTATAGGATGTAGTGCTTGTAATAGAAGAAGGGAAAAGTGTATTTTAAAAGGAGATGATTTCGAAGAATTCTTTGAAAAATGGGTTTCTGCCGATGGAATAATCATATCTACTCCTATTTACCACATGTCCGTACCAAGCAATTTAAAAGCGGCACTTGATAGATTAGGGAATAGCGTTATCTCAATGTATCCTGAAGAACCCAGGAGGTTAATAAAGGTTGGAGGAGCGATCACCCAAGGCATGAACAGATTTGGTGGACAGGAATTTGCTATGCAATTCATAATTAATTCATTCCTATTAATGGACTGTATACCTGTTGCCGGAGATATGCCTATATCCTATATTGGAGCTGGAGGTTCAACATATGGTGATCCAAAGGCCGGCGCTATCAGCTCTAATGAAAATGCAATTTTATCAGCGGAAAATATTGGGCAAAGGGTTGCAGAGCTTAGCAAAATAATTGTTACGGGTAAAGAACATTTACGCGATGAATTGCCCAAGGAATACTATCTAGATATACAAAAACATTTCATATCCAAGGAAGAATAAAAATCAAATAGAAATTTTATTTATTCAAATTTTATAAGCCATGTAAAAACATTATAAATTATATAATTTGGAGGTGATTAAAGCATGAAGAACTTTTATTATGTTTCCCCTGAAAATATTGAAGAGTTCCTTTCAATTGTCAAAGATTGTGATAAGAACACAAGAATATTAGCCGGTGGAACAGATGTACTAACTCAATTAAGAAGGGGAGTTATTCGTGCTGAAACTCTTGTAAATATAAAGAAAATAGATTCACTTAATGGAATTTGTAAAGAAAACAACCATTTAAAATTAGGTGCATTGACTAAAATAGCGGAAATTTGTATTGATAAACAGGTTCAAGAGTCATTTCCATTGTTATCGGATGCTGCACGTTCACTTGCATCACCTTTAATAAGAAATATAGCAACTATTGGAGGTAATATATGCAATGCATCACCAGCGGGAGATATGATACCTCCTTTAATGTGTTACGATGCTAAATTAACCGTTTTTGCTCAGGAGGGCGCAAAAGAATATCAAATTGAAAATTTCTTTAATGGGCCTGGAATCACAAAGATGAATAGTGGAGACCTCTTAACAAAAATTTGTATTTCATCCCAATCAGGTAAATTTACTCATAGTTTTATTAAACATGGATACCGCAAATCGTTAGAGATATCAACTGTTTGTGTGGCAACTTTAATTGAATTAGATGAGGACAATAGTATAAAAGATATTAGAATTGCACTTGGAAGCGTGGCACCATGTGTCTTTAGATTAAGGGATGCCGAAGAACTTATAAAACAAGAACGGAGTATTGAAAAAAAGCTATTGGAAAAGGTAGCTGATATTGCTCACGAAAAATCATCCCCAATAGATGATATTCGAGGAACAAAAGAGTATCGCTCTACAGTTCTAAAGACCCTTGTAAAGCGTTCAATAATAGAAGCATTGAATAAAGAAGGGGTGATTTTATGATCAAAACTAAAACATTAGTTAACCTAAAGGTTAACGACCAGGATCATAGCATTGTGGTAAAAAATAAGGAAACTCTATTATACACATTGAGGGAAAGGTTAAACCTAACTGGAACCAAAAAAGGATGCGAATCAGGAGATTGCGGAGCTTGTACAGTTTTATTATCAGGAAAACCAGTAACATCCTGCGTTCTACTTACCGTGGATTGTGATGGCAAGGAAATTACCACAATAGAAGGATTATCGCAAAATGGAAAATTGCATCCAATCCAAAAAGCATTTATCGATAATGGAGCAGTTCAATGTGGATATTGTACTCCAGGAATGATCCTTTCAGCAAAGGCATTGTTGGATACAAATAAGAATCCAACAGAAGAAGAAATCCGGGAGGCTATTTCTGGAAATCTTTGTAGATGTACAGGATATGAAAAAATAGTAAAAGCTATAAAATCACTGAGTGGCAATGATTGCAACTCATAATTGATTAACTTGAAATGATAAGGAGCTAATTTAAAATGATATCAAAAGGGAAAAGTAGATATCCCAATCTAACATCATCTTCAGGTTTAGATAATGAGCAAAAAAGTAAAATTGATCACATAGGAAGAAAAGATACAGAGGAAAGTTATGTAAAATGCAAATTTGGTAATTTCAAATGTATATATTGTACACATGGTGGGTGTTCAATAAATCAAAAATAGATAGGAGGATAAATTATGAATACGGTTGGCAAGTCATTACCCCGAGGAGATGCATACCAAAAAGTAAGTGGCGAGGCTCTCTATGTGGATGATATAAAAATGCATGGGATGCTAGCGGGTAAGGTATTACGTAGTCCATATCCACATGCCATAATTAGGGACATCAAAGTGGAAAGGGCCAAAAAATTAAATGGAGTAATCGATGTTATTACCTATAACGATATTCCTCAGATCAGATATAATCCAGCAGCCTACCCACCAACTAATGTTCCTGGCAGGATGGTTTTGCCTAAAGACATGTTTATTGTTACAGATAAGGCAAGGTACGTAGGTGATCCCGTTGCAGCAGTTGTTGCTATAGACGAGGAAATAGCAGAAGAGGCCTTAAGCCTTATAGAAGTGGATTATGAACCAATTGAGGCCTATTTTTATCCTTTTGATTCAATGAAAGATGATTCATTATCAATCCATGAATGTGCAGAAAAAAATATTTTACACAAATACGATGTTGGTTTTGGAGATATAGATAAAGGGTTTAAAGAAGCAGATTTAATAATAGAAGAAGAATTTTCTACTTCGAGGATAAGCCCAGCGCCAATTGAGCCAATTGCTACTAGTATTGCAATGGCACACCCAGGAGGCGATATTACAATTTATTCAGCTACCCAAACACCGCATATAACCCGGAGAATAATTGCTGAAGCGCTCGGATTAGGAATTAGCAAGGTAAGGATTATTAAACCTTCAGTTGGTGGCGCCTTTGGTGGGAGACATGGGGTAACGAATGAATTAATAGCAGCATTTTTATCTATTAAAACTAATCAACCTGTTAAATTGTCATACTCCAGAGAAGAATCGCTTGTTTGCACTACCACACGTCATCCTGCATATTTGAAAATAAAAAGTGGAGTTAAAAAAGATGGTAGTTTAACCGCAAGAACTTTGGATGTTGTTGTAGATGCTGGGGCATATGCCTGTCATGCAGCTGGAGTAACCCGTATGATGGGACTTTTGGGACTTTCATTATATAAATGTGAAAATTTACATTTTGGTGGGAAAATAGTTTACACTAATAATCCACCTGCTGGTGGAATAAGAGGATATGGCAATCCACAAGGGACATTTGCAGTAGAATCCCATACCGATACCATTGCCAGGGAATTAAATATGGACCCATTGGAATATAGATTAATGCACCACGTTGAAAAAGGCGATGTTAATTATCAGAGTGGGCTGGAGATAGATAGTTGCGGTATTGAGGAATGTATTAAACAAGGGGCGAAAAAAATACGCTGGTCGGAAAAAACAAAGTCCAGCAGCGAAAATAAAAAGCACGGTAAAGGTATGGCAATCATGATTCACATTTCGGGTACTAGGCCAGGCCTATCGGAGTTATCTACTGCTAGAATAACTGTCAATGAAGATGGATGCGCATACCTAAGCAGTGCCGCAGCAGAGATAGGTCAAGGAATTACTACTTCCATAAGGCAAATTGCAGCCGAAGCGCTTGGCTTTAAATATGAAGATGTTAAGACGGATAATTACCGTCAAGTTGATACAATGGTGGACGGTTATGATATGGGTGCTTATGCTAGCAGACAGACTTTTTCAAATGGAGTTGCCGTAAAGAATGCAGCATTAGATGCTCGAAATAAGATTCTCAATCATGCTAGCAAGATGCTAAGTTACGATAAAGATAATTTAACCATCGAGGATAGCATTATAAAGGATGCTAATAGCAAAGAGGAATTGCTCAAAGTGGCAGATGTTGTTTATGATGTTAATTTCAAAGAGGATGGCCAGTATATCATTGGAATAGGTGTATCCGATATAGATGGGAATTCGCCACCTTTTGCAGCACAATTTGCTGAGGTTGAGGTAGATATAGAAACGGGGATAGTTGAAGTTTTAAACTTTGTTGCTGCCCATGATGTTGGAAGAGCGATAAACCCCTATATAGTTGAAGGTCAAATAGAAGGTGCGATACAGCAAGGTATTGGTTATGCATTAATAGAGAAATTGATGGTAGATAACAATGGAAAGGTATTGAATCCAGAATTTGCAAACTATAAAATGCTTACATCTAAAGACATGCCCAAGATCGAAACATTATTAATTGAAGAACCGAGTCCAATAGGACCTTATGGTGCAAAAGGCGTTGGAGAACCAGGGCTTGTACCAGTTGCTCCAGCTATTGCCAATGCGATTAATGATGCAATAGGAGTTAGAATAAAAGAATTACCTATGACGCCTAATAGGATATTAAAGGCTTTACAAAACAAAAAAGATTAAGACTAGGTCCTAAATAAAGAAACTGTATACAGAGAGGAATGAAAGGAGGTTAAAACAATGATAGTGGAAATTGAAGTGGTTGAACAAAAAGGGACATGTGTTGCTGGGCTAAAAAAAGGTGACAAAATTAGAATAAATCCAAATGAAACTCCATGTAACTTTTGCGCCCCAGCCTTTGTATCTCTTTATCCAAATCTAAAGGCAATAAGTGCAGGTGCTAAATTTGGGTGGGCAGAACCCGATGGCAGCATACTTGCTGCATGCCCAGACCCCAAAAATCCAATTGTTTTTTCCTTAAAAGTCGTAGAATAAAATATTACTGAATAAATAAAGGAGGATATTTAATGTCAATATCAAATAACTATAGGGCATTATTTGCCACATTTCCGAAAGAAGAATATATAGAACGATGCAAAAAAGCACAGAAAATTATGGCTTCTAAAGATATCGATGTGATGATCTTAACGCAGAAGGAGAATATTGAATATTTTTCAGGGTATTACACTACTCATTGGGCAGTAAAGGGAATACCGAATGGTGTTGTACTCTTCTATGCTGATGAAATGCCAGCATTGGTAGTTCCGGATTTCCTATCAGGAACGGCTGAAAGAACCTCTTGGCTCGAAGATGTTATTATTCACCATAAAACACATGCCAAACCAAGGGATTTAATTCATATGGTGGTCGACTTGTTAAAAACAAAGAAGCTTCTGAACAAAAGGATAGCCATAGAAATGGGACCGGAAATAATGATCAATCTTACTAAGGAAGACCACGATATATTAATGGATGCACTTTCAGACGCTGAAATAGTAAGCAGCGAAGATATAATATGGGGAACTAGGTCAATAAAATCAGAGAGAGAAATAGAATGCATAAGAAAAGCTGTTGCTAGCACTGCAAAAGCGTACAAGGCTTTGAAAGACAATTTCTTAAAGCATGGCGTTTCCGAGATTGATATAGCTAAATATGTTCAAATTAAAATGCTTGAATATGGGGCTGATGGTGTAGGATTTATCAATTTCCGAGCTGGTAGAGAAAGATACCCTATGGGCGATACGTATCCACAAGAAAGAACAATACGCGAAGGTGATATGTTGGTATTAGATGGTGGTGCTCTGTATAAAGGATATTGGGCGGATATCTGTAGAGTGGTCCATGTTGGAACACCATCAAAGGAACATCTTAGAATGCATGAAATTGCCCTTAATGCTCAAAAAGCTGGTATAAATGTTGTGAAAGCGGGAACCAAAGTATCAGAAATATATAAGGCTGTTAGACAAATTTTAAAAGAATCAAAAGTGCAAGATCGTTTGTCCATGTGTGGACATGCTGTTGGAAAGGATCTACATGAACCCCCTATTTTAACAGCGGATTGCGACACGATATTAGAAGAAGGAATGGTTATTACAATCGAGCCATGGATACATGATTATGATGGCCTAGGAATTATTGCGGTTGAAGATATAGTAGTTGTAACAGCCGAAGGATGTGAAAATATTACAAATTTAGAAAAAAAAGACTTGTGGACAATATAAATTTGACAAGAGTTTAATACAATGTTAAGTATGCCCTGCATAGCCAACCGTAGGGTACACAACAACATGACTTTTATTTTAAATAAAAATCAATTAGAGAAGGAGGTGTAAAAGTGAGCTTACTTCCGTTAGGTACACGATTAATAATGATAATACCCATTATATTTGTTGGATTGAGTGTAATACTCATGATTCCTTATTTTTTAAAGCCCGAAGAATTAACAGAGTCAAAAACCATAAGTAACGAAACAAAGTGATTTCTAGGTTGTTAATTACAAGGCTTTGTAAACTTAAAATGAAAAAATAGTACAATGTTTTATAAAATTACTTTAATTTGCTTTAAATTTCGCCTTGATGATTATAAAAGCTCACCTTGAGATTGTCAAGGGTAAAAATGAACGCACTAAAGTGCGCCCTTGACAATCTCAAGGACGAACATTTAGAAAATATATGGCGAAATTCAAGCAAAACTTATGCTACAAGAGGATACCTTCTTTTCTCTTTGGCAGCTAGATTTAATCCAGCAACTTGAGCTGGGGTTAAGCCATTAAGAGATGAATGAGGTCTAACAAAATTATAGAAAAATATAAACATGCTGATTAGGTTGTTGGCTGATTCAAAAGAATTAAAGCCTTGCTTAGTCTTATACCAAGCTTTGAATTGATGGTGAAAAGACTCTATTAAATTATTAGAAATATCATCTTTGAAGCTTTCGACACGAATGTGTTTAACATTTTTCCCCAATACAGTTTTTACTGGGACATTGTATGCATTGTAGCGGTCACTAACAATAGCATTAGGTT
>NZ_AZSU01000002.1:0-7568 GCF_000511955.1 [Clostridium] ultunense DSM 10521
GGTTCCGAGTGGAAGGGCCATCGCTCAACGGATAAAAGCTACCCCGGGGATAACAGGCTTATCTCCCCCAAGAGTCCACATCGACGGGGAGGTTTGGCACCTCGATGTCGGCTCGTCTCATCCTGGGGCTGGAGTAGGTCCCAAGGGTTGGGCTGTTCGCCCATTAAAGAGGCACGCGAGCTGGGTTCAGAACGTCGTGAGACAGTTCGGTCCCTATCCGTCGTGGGCGTAGGAAATTTGAGAGGAGCTATCCTTAGTACGAGAGGACCGGGATGGACAGACCGCTGGTGCATCAGTTGTTTCGCCAGAGGCACAGCTGAGTAGCTATGTCTGGAAGGGATAAGTGCTGAAGGCATCTAAGCACGAAGCCCCCCTCAAGATAAGATTTCCCACCTAAAAAGGTTAAGACTCCAAGTAGACCACTTGGTAGATAGGCCTAGAGTGTAAGAGTAGCAATACTTTTAGCTAATAGGTACTAATAAGTCGAGGGCTTGACCAGAAATATAATTTACTGTTTATGACCTAACGTAGCGAATGCAAGTGATCAAAAGTTAAGTCAAACGCAATGAATTCCCAAATCTATGTGAGCGATAGCGAGCAAATAGATTTGTGTAGCGAGACTGCGTACTCAATGTAGCAAACCAATAGAGTTAAGTCGAAGCAACAAAACCATAATAAAATACTATAAAAAAGCTTTACCCCATTTGTGAATGCTTTTGGAACAAATGGATGGTATGTCAAACCAATGAATATTTGGTGGCGATGGCGAGAGGGGAACACCTGTAACCATACCGAACACAGAAGTTAAGCCTCTCAGCGCCGATGGTACTTGGGTGGTAACGCCCTGGGAGAGTAGGACGCTGCCAAGTACATAGATAAAACCTCTACTTCGTAGGTCGAAGTAGAGGTTTTATTATTTTATAAAAACTTAAATTAGCTATATACATATATTAATGATATAATCAAATTACAATCATTAGTTGTTGTATATGGGAGTGTATTTAAATGTCCAAAAATAATTTTAGTTTATCTACAATTGCAAATTCATTATCTATAGGGGTATTAATAGTAGATGATAAAGGGAAAATAGGTTTTTCAAATAAAAAAGCTTTAAAAATACTGGATTTGGATTGTGAAGGCATTTTAAACAAAAAAATATCTGACATATTTTCTAGTTTACAAGTAGAAGACCTGTTAAAAACTAATATAAAATCTACACCATCTATAATAAGATATAATGACACGGACATTATTACAGTAGTGAAAAATATTATCCATAATGGGTCTAGTGAAGGAATTTGTATTATATTTCAAAAATTAGATGTTTATAAAAAATTTATTAGACAATCAGATGATGAGATAGAATCAGCATTCCTACTAAAAGCATTGATGGAAACTACTAACGACCCTATTGTTTATGTAAATAAGGAAGGTTATATCGAATTATTTAGTAAAGCCTATGCAGAATTTTTAGAAATAAAAGTTGAAGATGCCGTTGGTAAACATGTAACAGAAGTTATAGAAAATACAAGGATGCATATAGTTGTAAAAACTGGGATTCCAGAATATGAAGAAGTACAAAAAATTAAGGGAAAAAAGATGATTGCAACGAGGATTCCAGTATTTGTTAACGGAAAAGCGGTAGGGGCTGTAGGGAAAGTTTTATTTAGAGATATAGATGAACTAAAATACCTATATGAAAAGGTAAGTAAAATTGAAAAAGAGTTAAATCTTTATAAAAATGAGTTTAAGATGGTAAATAAAGCTAAATACAATTTAGACCATATAATAAGCCATAGTAAATCAATAGATAAACTAAAAGAATTTACAAAAAAAATCGCACAATCTAATTCTAACGTTTTAATTCTAGGTGAATCGGGAACGGGAAAAGAGCTATTTGCTCATGCTATACATAATAACAGTAAGAGAGCAAACTCTCCTTTTATTAAAGTAAATTGTGGTGCAATTCCTTCTGAATTATTAGAATCAGAACTATTTGGATATGAAGAAGGCTCCTTTACAGGAGCTAAAAAAGGTGGGAAAATCGGAAAATTTAAAGCTGCTGATGGAGGTACTATCTTTTTAGATGAAATAGGAGATTTGCCAATGAATATGCAGGTTAAACTTTTAAGAGCTATTCAAGACAAAGAAATAGAAAAGATAGGCTCTAGCCATCCAGAAAAAATCGATGTTAGAATTATTGCAGCAACTAATAAAGATTTGGAAAAAATGGTTGAAGAAGATATGTTTAGATTAGATTTATATTATAGATTAAATGTAGTAAATATAAAAATTCCTCCTTTAAGAGAAAGAAAAGAGGATATAAATATTTTATCTAAATTCTTAATTAAAAAAATATCTAGGAGAGAAGGTATAAGAGTAGACAAAATATCTGATGATACATTGGAATATTTGAAAAGATATAATTGGCCTGGAAATGTTAGAGAATTAGAGAATATACTCGAAAGGGCTATAAACTTTTTAGATGGAGAAACAATAATAAAACCTAAACATTTACCTTCTAAAATTACAGGAATAATGGAAGATAAACAGATAAAAACCTTAAAATCCGCTCTGGAAGAGGTAGAAAAACGGACAATAATAGATAGTTTAATGATAACTAATGGGAACAAAACATTAGCTGCAAAAGAGTTGGGTATTAGTCGTACAAGCCTATATGAAAAAGTATCAAAATATAAGATTGATATATAATGATAATTTTTTAACATTAATCAGAATTTTCAGAAATATTAACACTTAAATTTGACTAATACATTAATTGTACTGAAAACCGCACAGTGCTTTGTATATATTTGACATATTTTGTACGTTAATCTTTACACTTTAAATGATATGATAAAGCTTAATATGAAATCAATAAATAATTCACTATAAATTATGTATAAGGATAGATGTTTTCCGATGGAAAACATCTATCCTTATTTTTTGAAATGTGATTATATCAATGAAAAAGGCAGATCTTTTTAAAGTAGTTAAGAAAGACGGATGAGGTTTAACTTTAATGGCATTGAAATTGCAAGAATGATTTTTCAAATCTAATTTAATTAAAGGGAGGGTTTAAAAATGTTAAAAAACAAAGTATGTATTGTTACAGGAGCTGCAAGTGGTATCGGATTAGCTATTGCAGAAGCTTTTTCAAAAGAAGGAGCTAAAGTAGTTATGGCCGATATAAATGAAAAAAAGTTGAAAGAAGAATCTATTAGAATTGATGCAGATTATTTAAGAGGAGATTTGAGCAAAAGAAAAGATTGTAAAAAGTTAGTGGAATTTACAGTAGAAAGATTTTCAAAAGTGGATGTACTTGTTAATGTGGCTGGAATTCAAACTGTTTCTACAATTGAAGATTTTCCTGAAGATAAATGGGATTTCATGGTCTCGCTAATGTTAACTGCTCCCTTTTTGTTAACAAAATATGTGTGGCCTACTATGAAGGAACAAAATTGGGGAAGAATTATAAATTTAAACTCAATACATGGATTGGTAGCATCAGAATTTAAAGCAGCATATGTTTCTGCTAAACATGGACTTAGTGGATTAACCAAAACTGCTGCCTTAGAAGGCGGTCAGTATGGTATAACTGTAAATTCTATTTGTCCTGCATATGTTAGAACGCCATTAGTAGACAATCAAATAGATGACCAGGCAAGATCCCATGGTATATCTAGGGATGAGGTTATCGAGAATATAATGTTACAAAAAGCAGTGGTTAAGAAATTAATTGAACCTGAAACTATTGCAGAAGTAGTTAAGTTTTTATGTTCAGAAGCAGGATCTCATATTACAGGATCTACAATGACTATTGATGGTGGCTGGACTGCAGGTTAAGTAGTTAATAATAAAATATTTAAAATAAATTATAGGAGGAAATAGTCATGTTAGGTATTATTATTGGATTAGCATTATTGATGTTTCTAGCTTACAGAGGATATTCCATTATTTGGGTAGCTCCAATTACAGCAGCAGTAGTTGCATTATCAGGTGGCCTTCCATTGCTTGAAACCTATAAAGAAACTTATATGGCTGGATTTGTTGGATTTACGAAATCTTGGTTTCCTGTATTTATGTTAGGAGCCATTTTTGGGCATTTAATGGACTATACTGGAGCAGCTAAATCCATAGCTCAATGGTTGACTAAGGTATTTGGACCAAAGAGAGCTATATTAGGGGTAATAATTGGTTGTGCAGTATTAACTTATGGTGGCATAAGTTTATTCGTAGTAGTATTTGCAATGTATCCTCTAGCATTGGAATTGTTTAGGGAAGCTAATATTTCACGAAAACTTATTCCTGGTTCAATAGCTCTTGGTTCTTTTACATTTACAATGACAGCTGTACCAGGAACACCACAGATTCAAAACTTAATCCCAATAGATTACTTTAACACAACTCCTACAGCAGCACCAATAATGGGTATTGTAGCAACTTTATTCATGTTTGGTTTAGGATATGCATATCTTTCGTGGAGAGAAAGAAAACTTACTGAAAAAGGCGATGTATTTACCGAACCAGAAAAGAAGACAGAAAACAACGGAGAACATTTAACTGATTTACCTAATCCATTTATAGCATTTTTACCTTTACTGTCTGTAATATTAACACTAAACCTTTTAAAATGGGATATAGTGGTTGCATTATTATCTGGTATAATTTTGTCCATGCTCACTAATCTAAAACTTTATAAAGGGTTTACCAAAACTATTAGTTCTGGGGCAACTGGATCTATTACAGCTATTATTAATACAAGTGCTGCAGTTGGCTTTGGTTCAGTTGTAAGAGCAGTGCCAGGTTTTCAAACATTAACAGACTTGGTCCTTGGGATAAAGGGAAGTCCTCTCATTTCTGAAGCGCTAGCAGTTAATATATTAGCAGGGGCTACAGGATCAGCTTCAGGAGGAATGGGGATAGCTTTAGAAGCTTTAGGGGACAAATATTATCAGTTAGCTTTGGAAACAGGAATTAGCCCTGAAGCATTCCATAGAGTAGCATCTTTGGCTTCCGGTGGTTTGGATACACTCCCTCATAATGGAGCAGTATTAACCTTGCTAGCTATTACAGGTATGACCCATAAAGAATCCTATATAGATATTTGTGTAACATCCTTAATTTTGCCAATATTATCATCAATACCAGCTATTATTCTTGCTAGTCTAGGAATTTATTAATAATGTGGATTAGAAAGGAGGCTTATAAAGTGAAGTTAGAGAATATTAAAAAAGTCGGAATAGCAGGGGCGGGTACCATGGGTTCTGGTATAGCCCAAATATTTGCAAGAAAGGGATATGAGGTAGTAGTAACAGATATAAAAAAGGAATTTCTAGAAAACTCAAAAAAACTAATCTTAATATTCAATAGTAGTCTAATTGAAGAAGGTTTAATGATTGAATCAGAAGCTAAAAACATTGTAAAAAATATTAATTACTCCTTAGATAAAAAAGCTTTTTCAGACTGCGATGTAATTATAGAAGCAATTATAGAAAAGATGGATATTAAACAACAATTTTGGAGAGAAGTAGAAGAAATAGCTAAATCTGATGCCATATTTGCAACTAATACTTCCGGTCTTAGCATTACAGAGATATCTAAGAAGTTAAAAAATAAAGGAAGGTTTATAGGAATGCATTTTTGGAATCCTCCCCATATTATACCCTTAGTTGAATTAATTAGAGGTGAAGGAACTAAAGATGAAACAGTAAATATATTATTAGAATTAGTCAAGAGAATAGATAAGGAACCAGTAATTGTTCAAAAAGATGCTCCAGGATTTATTGGAAATAGAATACAGTTTGCTGTATTTAGAGAAGCATTAAATATAATAGAGCAAGGAATTGCTACCGTAGAAGATGTAGATAGAGCAATGAAATATGGACCTGGATTTAGATATCCTATAATTGGACCTTTAGAGACAGCAGATTTAGGTGGACTAGATACTTTTTACTATATATCCTCTTATTTATTTAGTGATCTTAGCCATGTAAAAGAACCACAAGAGGTATTAAAAAATCTAATGGATAATAACCAGTTAGGGGTTAAGTCTAAGGAGGGTTTCTATGATTATGCAGAGGGGAAGGATGAAGAAGTCATTAAAAGGAGAGATAAAATGTTTTTCAAAATGCTAAAACATATACACAGTTTCAGATAATAATTAAAACCCTCATTTTTTAATATTGAGGGTTTTAATTATTTAATTCGAAGAGACTCAACAACAAACTTAATATATTTCATTGTTTTTTTAATAGCTTCATCATAATTAACTTTTCCTTTTATTACTTGAGCCAATATACCTTCATATAAAAGAGTTCCCATTTCATTAAGGGTTTCAGCGTCTTCTTTTCTTATAAATCCTTCATCAATACAATCATTTATAGTGGCCATGCCCCTTTCATATATATTATGTTTCAATAACATTGTAGAAATGCCTTTTAATTTTGGCCCTAATTCCTCAGGAAAGATTTTATAATAGTCAATAATATAATCTTCTAAATCTTTATCTAAATCTGCAAAGAAGATAGCGTAATATATTTCAGGATTTTTAAATGAAAAATGACAAAAACACTCCCATACCTTTAAAAATCTATCCAAAGCGTTTTTTGCGCCTTTTAAGTATTCAGGTAGAGCAAGAGAATAATCTTTTATGTAACGCATAGCAGCAAAAAGTATTAAGTGATCTAAGTTTTCAAAATAATTATATATGGTAGCACTATTGTAACCAGCTTTATCTGCTACCTTTCTAATTGTAACTTTATTAATGCCTTCTTCTTTAATAATTGCATCTGCTGCATCAATAAAATAAGTCATAGTTCTTTTTCGTTGAATATTCTTATTAACCACAGCTATTATCACTCCCTTTCAAAAATTTATTTTTAATATACTATGTATAGCTTTGTGTATCATATCACAAAATATATAAATAAACAACAAAATAACATAATCATGATTGAAATATAAACATGATTATGTTATTATACAATTAACGAAATTTATAATATTCCATCGAGCATTATTAATTTCTATAACTTTATAATAAGTAATTGCGAAACTCTTTCTAAAAACTGAATAATAGGAATATAGATCCTTCAAAAAAAGAGTTTCAAGAATGGAAAGTGGAATCCAAGTGAAAGTTTAGCGAGAACTAAAAGTTGTTCTTAAAAAAGGGTACACAAAATAAAGGTATCAAATTTCTAGAAAAATGAATATCTAAAATAAATACCTAAGCAATTAATGGTTTTAAACTTCTGATGTACTCGTGCTTATGTATTTTATCAGCAAGGACAACAGTAATTAATTGTGTGATGCCTGCTAGTAGTAAATCGGCATGAATGGTTTTCTCATTTTGGGTTTTACGTCCAGCAATACAGAAACTTTCTTTAAAATGATTTATGGACTGCTCTACTACTGAACGGATTTTATAAACTTTATCCCATTCTTCTGTATCACGAAGAGTCCCTGGATAAGCACGAAGATCCTTTTCAGGATAAACGTAGATCATTCTTCCACAAGGTGATGAAGTACAGGGATTGTCACAAAAATGACGTCTTCGAATATTTACC
>NZ_AZSU01000002.1:8125-55557 GCF_000511955.1 [Clostridium] ultunense DSM 10521
GAAACGGGTAAATTTAGAACCATCAGGAACTTTTTCAAACCCACAAAATTCTCTTAATTCACTTGAATACTTAAGAAAAGTAATTAAGAGGGTATCAGTAGGGATAGAAAAAATCCTTTGAATAATTAAAGCCCATAGCATTGAATGAAGCTTGTATTCACGAGGTCTTCCAGTAGAAGCATAAAAGTGATGGTAAAAAGAAATAGGAATAAACTCATCAAGATTAATGTTATTTTCAAGTAATGAAAGAAACTTAGGTTTATCAGATTCAAAAAAAGTTTTGCAATCTGAATAAATGTCTGCCAAAGAAAGCTGTTTATGTGGTATCATATCTATATAACTCCTTTCGGGTTTTGGTAGATTTGTTGCTTGACACTTCAATTTTACCATAAATCGGTGAGGAGTTATATTATTTTATGAAAAAAATATCCCGTATTTATGCGGGTTATGGCGTTTCGCAAACGCCTATAACTTTATAACAATGAAAGGAGTGTTAAAAGTGAAACTTGAATTAGGTAATTTTTATGTAAAAGACATTGTTTTTGGAGACAGAATTTCTTATTCAAAAGGCGTATTAACTATTAATAAGGAAGAAGCCTTAGAAGTAGTAAAAGAAGATGAACATATAACAGAAGCAGATTTATTTATAGTAAAACCAGGAGATAATGTAAGATTAGTGCCTGTAAAGGAAGCTATTGAGCCAAGGACGAGAGTGGAAGGTGGACCAGTATTTCCAGGAGTCACTGGAGAATTAATGCAAGCAGGTAACGGTAGAACATTGGCTCTTAAAGATTGTAGTGTACTAGTTGTAGGAAAGCACTGGGGTGGGTTTCAAGATGGTTTAATAGATATGAGTGGAGAAGGGGCAAAATATACCTATTTTTCTCAATTAAAAAATATTGTACTAGTAGCAGATACAGACGAAGAATTTGAGAAAAAAGAACAACAAAAGAAAAACAGAGCCTTAAGATGGGCTGGAATGAGGTTAGCAGAATATATTGCCTCTTGCGTAAAAGATCTAGAACCAGAAGAAATAGAAACTTTTGAGTTAGAACCTATTACAAAACGTTCTGATAATATAAAGGATTTACCATCCGTTGTACTAGTACTTCAACCTCAGTCCCAAATGGAGGAATTAGGGTATAATGATTTAATATATGGATGGGATTCTAATAGGATGTTACCAACATTTATGCATCCAAATGAAGTTTTAGATGGAGCAATAATATCAGGTAGTTTCATGCCTTGTTCATCTAAGTGGTCAACTTATGATTTTCAAAATTTCCCTATGATTAGAAGACTGTACAAAGAACATGGAAAGACCTTAAACTTTTTGGGTATTATAATGTCCAATTTAAATGTTGCCTTGGATCAAAAAGAAAGAGCTGCTTTATTTGTAGCCCAAATGGCTAAATCTTTAGGTGCAGACAGTGCAATAGTTGCAGAAGAAGGGTATGGAAACCCAGACGCAGATTTTATAGCGTGTTTAGTAGCTTTAGAAGATGCTGGAGTTAAAACTGTTGGATTAACTAATGAATGTACAGGTAGAGATGGAAAGTCTCAACCATTAGTTACTTTAGATCCTAAAGCAGATGCTATTGTATCCTGTGGAGATGTATCTCAATTAATAGAACTTCCTCCTATGGAAACTGTTTTAGGAGAATTAGAATCTTTAGGAAGAGATGGATTTGCTGGAGGATGGGCAGGCGACGAAATTCTTGGACCTTCAGTAAGAGAAGATGGATCCATAATAATGGAAAACAATTCCATGTTCTGTGGAGATCAAGTAGTTGGTTGGTCAACTAAGACTGTGAAAGAATTTTAAGGAGGTGTACCAATTGAAGAAAGCTATACTTTATATAAATCAATTTTTCGGACAAATTGGAGGAGAAGAAAAAGCAGATTTTCCACCTGAAATAAGGGAAGGTTTAGTAGGTCCAGCAATGGAATTACAAAAACAATTAGGTGAAAATGTAAAAGTTACTCACACAATTATATGTGGTGATAACTATATGGGATCTAACACTGAAGAAGCAATAAAAACAATATTAGGATTTTTAGAAGATAAAGAATTTGATATTTTCTTTGCAGGACCAGCTTTTAGAGCAGGTAGATATGGTAGTGCTTGTGGTCATATAGGAAAGGCCGTAAAGGAAAAATTCAATGTTCCAGTTATATCTTCCATGAATGAAGAAAATCCTGGTGTTAATATGTTTCGCCAACATATCTATATATTTAAAGGCGGGGCAAGTGCTGCTGCTATGAGAAAAGATATTAAAAAAATGGCGATTTTTGGTAATAAAATATTAAATGGTGAAGAACTTCTATCTGCCGATGAAGAAGGTTATTATGGTAGGGGAATTAGACGTCAAGTTTGGTTAACACCATCTGTTAATGCAGCAGATAGAGTAATAGACATGTTATTAAAGAAGGTTCACGGAGAGCCTTTCCAAACGGAACTTCCTATACCAGAACAAGATATAGTACCTATAGCAGAACCTATAAAAGATCTGTCGAAAGCAAAAATAGCTATTGTAACTTCAGGTGGTATAGTACCTGTAGATAATCCAGACAGAATCCAATCAGCTTCAGCTACTAGATGGGGTAAATACGATGTATCAAATATAGATAGATTAGAATCTGGAATATTTAAAACTATCCATGCTGGCTTTGATCCTGCAGCTGCTAATGCAGATCCAAATGTTATAGTTCCATTAGATGTTATGAAAGCATATGAAAAAGAAGGTAAAATAGGTAAGGTCCACGATTATTTCTACTCTACTGTTGGAACGGGAACAACTCAAGGGGAAGCTGCTAGAATGGGCAAAGAAATAGTAAAGGATTTACAAGAAGCGGGTGTTGATGGAGTTATATTGACATCTACCTGAGGTACCTGTACACGTTGCGGTGCAACAATAGTAAAAGAAATAGAAAAAGCAGGTATACCTATAGTTCAAATGGCAAATCTAATCCCCGTAGCTAAAACTGTTGGTTCAAACAAGATAGTTCCAACTATATCAATACCTTATCCATTGGGAGATCCGAATACATCAAAGGAGGAACAATGGAAGTTAAGATATCATAGAGTTGGAGTAGCTTTAGAAGCATTGACTACAGATGTTAAAGAGCAAACTGTATTTAAGGTTAAAATATAGTTATAAAATATGAAAGGGTGATAAATTTTATCACCCTTTTTTGGAAATTTGATTAAAGTATTAAACATTAAAAATATTTAATTGGAGGGGAAAAATGAATAATATAAAACAAAAAGATAATAAAGTTTTTTATATATCCCTAGCTTTATCCATCATTGTAGTCCTATGGGGTATAATAGGACAGACAAGTTTTGCAAACTTTGCAAATTCATTGCTAGGTTTTTTAACAAATAATTTCGGTTGGTCATATCTAATATCTATGCTATTATTTGTTGTATTTGCCATATTCCTAGCCTTTAGTAAATATGGGAATATAAAATTAGGCCCAGATGATTCTAAACCTGAATATAGTAATGCTTCTTGGTTTGCTATGCTATTTGGAGCAGGTATGGGTATAGGACTAGTATTTTGGGGAGTAGCTGAACCAATTTCTCATTTCGTAGCCCCTGTTGCTGGTATAGAACCTGGAACGGTAGAAGCTGCAGATTTTGCTATGAAATCATCCTTTATGCACTGGGGATTTCATCCTTGGGCTAATTATAGCATCATAGGCCTTGCCCTTGCATATTTTCAATTTAGAAAAGGTAAACCTGGTCTAATAAGTAGCATATTTATACCTTTATTCGGGGAAGAAAGGGTTAATGGTTCAATTGGTAAATTAATAGATATTCTTGCAGTTTTTGCTACTGTAGCAGGTGTAGCTACATCTTTAGGACTAGGTACTTTACAAATCAATAGTGGATTAAATTATCTTTTTAATATTCCAGAGACCATATTAATTCAAATGATAATTATTGCAATTGTTACATTTTTATTCATTTGGACTGCAGTGACTGGTATAGATAAAGGTATTAAGATTCTTGGTGATATAAATCTATATTTGGCATTTGGATTATTAGTTCTTGTTATAATATTAGGACCAACTTTAGTAATAATAAATAATTTTACTAATGGATTAGGTCAATATATCAATGATTTTATAAGGGACAGTTTGAGTATAAGTGCATTTGGGGATAATAGCTGGTTAAATAGTTGGAGAATATTTTATTGGGCATGGTGGATAGCTTGGGCGCCTTTTGTAGGTAGTTTTATAGCTCGTATATCTAAAGGAAGAACTATAAAAGAATTTATAGCAGGGGTTATTTTAGCTCCAGCCTTAGCATCAGTTGTTTGGTTCTCTGCATTTGGATCTTTAGGAATAAATTTAGCTGATAAGTTAGGATTAGAGAGTTTATCAATAGCCGCTCAGGCTCCTGAAACAGCACTATTTCAGGTGCTTGCCGAATATCCTTTAGGAAGTATATTATCATTGATTACAGTAACATTATTATGCACATTTTTTATTACTTCCGCCAATTCAGCTACATTTGTATTAGGAATGTTTACTTCCGAAGGGAATTTAAATCCAAGTAATAATAAAAAAATATTATGGGGACTTATACAATCTCTATTTGCAGCTGCATTATTACTATCAGGTGGATTAGAAGCCTTACAAACAGCCTCTGTTGCTGCAGCCTTTCCATTTATTTTTGTAATGTTGTTGGCAATGGTATCATTAATGAAAGCATTTAAAGAAGAAAAAATATAATTAACAAAAATATGATTTACATTTAATGTAAAAATTGTAATACAAAAAATATAGAGAATTATCCTCTGTTTGATATAATGTAATCTACCAAAATCATAAAAAGAGGAAATTCTCTATTAATATATATGAGGAAATTATTAATTCAGCAACAATCTAAACTTACTAATGGATTAAGGGAAAATTCCAATTTCAAAGGGATAATATATATCTATGTAAGGACGTAGACTCAATAAAAAAGTAAATATCATCTACATAGAAGCTGATAGATATAATGTTCTATTATAAATAATTTATATTATTACAATAAGCATGTTTATTGTGACAATATGTTCACTATATACAAATTGAAGAAAGGAGAGAAAAATATTGATGAATATTGCAAGTGATATCAATAAACTGATAATAGAAAAGGTGGCTTCATTAGAGAGGCCAGATTTATTTAGAGAACCTCTTGTTGGTTTTTCATCAGCAAAAGACAAGCGGTATGGTGAATTAAAAGAAATAATTGGAGATTGGCATTTAAATCCAGATGAATTATTAGAAGATGCCAAGACTGTAATAAGTTACTTTGTACCGTTTACCAAGGAGGTTGTAGAAGAGCCGAAAAAAGTCGTTGGAGGTTCATCACTGTGGGGCGAGGCTTATGCAATTATTAATTCTTATTTTGATGAGATTAATTCATTAATAATTGAGTATTTAAATAATTTAGGTTATTCAGCTACTTCAATTCAGGCAACACATACATATGATCCTAAAGATATGCAATCAATGTGGTCCCACAGGAGTGCAGCAGTTATTGCAGGTATGGGCAAATTTGGGGCGAATAGAATGGTTATTACGGAAAAGGGGTCGGCTGGTAGATTTTGCTCTGTGCTAACTTCGGCTATTATATATAAAGAAATGAAACCAGTAGAAGATAGATGCCTATATAGCAAAAATGGCTCTTGTGGGTTATGTTTTAAAATATGTCCAGTTCATGCTTTAGAGCCGAATTCCTTTAATAAGTTTGCTTGTCAATATGTCTGTAATACGAATCAAAAACAGGATAAATTTGGTGCAGATACATGCGGTAAATGTATAAGTGTATGTCCATTGGCCTATATTAAATAATATTTTATATCCTAGAAAATATTTTAATCAATTATTATTTAGGATTATATTTCAGTTATAGGATAAGCCCCTTTTCTAATATTATTAATTAGCAGGAAGGAGGCTTTAGATGAAAAACTGGGTTAAAATTACATCCATATATGTAGGGACAGTAATAGGAGCAGGGTTTGCTTCAGGTAGAGAGATCATAGAATTCTTCGGGATTTATGGTCTTAAAGGAATTTGGGGTATGCTTATATCAGGATTACTATTCTCACTGGTAGGTAGTTTATTTTTAATAAAGGTATATAATAATAAAATACGGGGATTTGATGAATTAATAACCAATCTATTTGGTAAAAAATTTGGATTTCTATTGGATACAATAATGATTTTCTCTTTGTATACTGGATTTAGTGTAATGATAGCTGGCTCTGGAGCCATATTTAAAGATGAATTAGGTCTTTCATATAATATTGGAATCCTTGTTATGGTATTTTTTGCTTTCATAGTTTTTTTATTTAGTCTAAAGGGCATATCCTTTATCAACTCCATATTAGTACCTTTATTGATTATTGGAATAGTATTTACATCTATATATGTGAATATAAGAGAAGGATGCAATTTTTCAAATATTGAAGGAGCAGCTATTACTAGTAAAGGCAATTTCATAACTTCCTCTTTTTTATACTTTGGTTCTAATTCTTTAATAATAATAATAGTATTTTCATCCTTATATCCATTAATCAACAATAAAAAAACCGCTATACAAAGTGGAATAACAGGAGGAATAATATTATCTGTTCTTGGAATTTCCATATTAACTTCCACGCTTATATATTATAATGAGGTATCAAATTTAGATATTCCCATGTTAAGAATATGCAACTACATAGGTAAAAACTATAGAAAACTATACGCTATTATTCTTTGGATTGCCATGTTTACCACTGCATTGGCCAATGGATTTGGATTTATGAATAGAATATCTAAGGAAAGATATAAAATCCCAATTACAGCTTTGTTCTGTATAACAGCTATTCCATTAGCTAAGGTTGGATTTGCAAATCTAGTGGGAATAATATATCCTATTTTTGGAGTAATTGGATTTGCAATGATGGTAGGGGTATTGGTGAGGGTTTAGCATATTGAACATTTGTAAAGGTTTTGCTATAATTAATCCATAATGTTTTTCTATATAAGAAGATAATACATATATAGATAAGGAGTGTAATAATTGAATGATGTAAATATTCCCAAAACAGCAAGGGGACAAGAAACAATGGATAGAATATGTAGAGCTTCAGAAGAGTTATTTAGCCAAAATGGGTATTATAATACTTCAATAACAGATATTGCTCAAAAAGCTGAAGTAGCCCCTGGTACAGTATATATTTATTTCAAAGATAAAGTAAGCATTTTTAGATATTTACTTGAGGATTTAAGCTATAACCTTAGAAAAGAAATTGCTATTGCAACTAAGAATTGTAAAAATAGATATGAGGAAGAACGTATAGGATTTAGAGTTTTCTTTGATTTTGCAAGAAAACATATTGGGTTATATAAAATAATATGGGAAGCTCAATTTGTTGATGAAAAATTGTTCAAAGAATATTATGATAATTTTGCAAGTAGATATGTTAAGAGAATAGAAGATGCTCAGAAAAACAATGAAATGGTTGATATTAACCCTATGACCTTAGCCTATTGCCTTATGGGTATAACTAATTTTGTAGGACTTAAATGGATAATTTTTAATGATGAACCTGTACCTGATGAAGTAATCGATGATATTATGAGGTTTATGAAATCTGGAATATTTAAATAATATTTAATTTTATCAATAGGATATATTGTTTAAATGTCAAAATAATAGGTGATATCCTTTTAATAATTTAAAAGGATATCACCTATTATTTTTATTGAAATTTCAGAAAAATTAAAAATAATATTGACATAAAAACGTTTGCATGATAATATAAAAACAAACATGAAATATGATTCATATTTCATATCATTAAGAAATGGGGGGAAAAAGGTGAAATTAAAAGAAAAAATCACATCTATGATTATTTTAACAACCATATTATGGGCTATAATTACCGTATGTGGTTGGAAGGGACAGTATATTCTAGGGATGATTTTAGGGGTGCTTCTTATGTTGGTTTACATGTCTATAGGTGCGGCTAATCAAGGGGTACTAAACAAAAAATTCTTTACATATCCTCTTATGGTATGGGCTATACTTTGGGTTTTAAGTTTTATTCTTTCAGATTATCATGGGAAGTTATTTACTGGAACTATGCCAAGTTTTACAATACTAGGTTTTCACCCTTCTTTTGCATGGACAGTGATAACCTATTGGATTGGCGGGGTGCTTACATTAACATTAGGTTTTGTACTTTATAAGGATTTATGGCTTTCGGATGAAGATTGGAATAATTTTATAAAGAAAATAGGGCAAATAGATGGAAAAAAGGAGGTTAGTTAAATGGACGGTAAAACAAAGATGTTAATTACATTGTTCTCTTTTGGAATGCTTGTAATTTCTTTTATCATTGGCTGGTGGGCGAAGAAAAAAGCAACTACTGCTCAAGCATATTTTGGAAGTACAGGATTATTTGGGCCTTTTGTAGTGGGGTTTTCTTCTATGGCTGCCGTAGCTAGTGCTTTTGCCTTAGTAGGTGTTCCAGGTATAATTTATTCAACTGGAAATGCTATGACATTCTGGATGTTGTCCTCAGGAGCGTTTCCCATGGCATATATAATACTAGGTAAAAAGATTAGAGCAATGGCAGAAGTTGGACCTGTGGCTAGCTTAGGAGACATTTCTGACTTAAGATTTAATAATAATAGAGGTATAAAGGTTCTAATGTCAATAATTATTTTTATTGGATGTATTGCCTATTTAGCTTCCCAAATCAAAGCAGGTTCAGAGCTCTTTGGTCATCTACTAGGATTAAATCCCATACTTGCTGGGTTTTTAATATTTGGAGTTTTGACCATCTATACAGCAATAAGTGGTGAAGTTGGTGGGGCTTTAACCCAAGCATTTCAAGGTTTTGTGATGGTTGTAGCAGGTTTTATAATGATAATAGCTTTTTTTAAAGTAACAGGAGGATTTAAATCCGTTTTGGAAGTGGTTTCTACTGCTGGTACTGTTACAAGCGGAGAAATAGTAAAAGAATTTAGTTCTGGTTTTTTAGATGCATGGGGAATCATGCCTGGATCAGTGGCTATGACTTGGATGTTAATACCAATATTGGGCACTGTTGGTCAACCTCAAGTATTGACGAGAATGTATGCATTAAAAGATCCAAGGGATATGCCTAAAATGGGATTATATGCCTCTCTTTCCCATATGGTTGTCGGGTTCATGGCTGTAGTTGTTGCATATGGTGCATTGTTTTTAGTTGGAAGAGGACTTATTCCCCCATTATCTAATCCTGATACAGCTATATTTGCTTTTGCAGATTACTTAGGCCTATATGCTCAATTATTTGTTTATGCTGCGATTTTAGCTGCAGCTATGTCTTCGGCAAGTATGTTTTTATCTCTTTCTGCGGGTATTATATCAAGGGATTTACCAAGTGCATTGGGATTTGAAGTAGAACCGGAAAAACAAATAAGAAATTCTAAAATCACAATATTTATTCTTGGAATACTTTCAATAATATTTTCATTAACAAGTGACAGTATGGTAGCAATATTAGGAACTTTTGGCTGGGGAACTTTAATGTCTGCAACTTTTCCAGTATTTGTAATAGGACTTCTATGGGATAGGGCAAGTAGCCAAGGTGTTTTAAGTGGGTTGATTGTTTCTCTGATATTGAATGTAATCTCCTTATTGTTGGAAAGAACAGGATTTAAATGGCCTGGTGGCATGCCTTGGTATGTAAATGTTATTACAGCTTCAATACTAGTGACTGTAATTGTGTCCTTATTTACCAAAGGTGCTACTGAAGATGATTTAGATGAAAAGGTTAAAATGGTTATAGATTTATAAGGAACAATAGACAGCCCATTATGCAATGGGTTGTCTATATGATAAATAATGGGAGGGATTAACGTGAAAGTAATAGGAATATGTGGTAGCCCGAGAAAGGGAGGCAATACTGAATATTTTACCAAATTGACTCTAGATGTATTAGAAAAAGAAAATATAGAAACAGAATTCGTAGGCCTTAGAGATAAGAATATTTCTGAATGTACAGGTTGCTATGCTTGTGTTAAGGAAAGAGAATGCATAATAAAAGATGATTTTCAAGAAATATTTAACAAAATGTTGAAGGTTGATGGGATAATATTAAGCTCTCCGGTATATCATGCATCTATTACACCAAAATTAAAAAGCCTACTGGATAGGGCAGGATTTTTATGCCGTTGGATTTCTAATGAAATGGTAGAAGAAAATAAAAATTATGATTGGAAAGGAACTGCTTTTTCTAGAAAAGTTGTGGCTCCAATTACTGTAGCTAGAAGAACAGGTCATACTTTTGCATTTTCTCAACTACTATTGTGGGCAACGGTAAATGATTGTATTATTGCCGGTTCAAATTATTGGAATATGGCAGTCGCAGGTTCTGGTGGACAAGTAAATGCTGAAGATGATAAGGAAGGAATTGGAATAATGGAACATTTAGGGCATAATATGGCTTATATCATTAAACAGTTAAACAAATAACTACAAGGAGGAATTTAGGATGAGTTATAATTGGATTGGTAACTATTCATATTTTAGACAAAGAATATCTCCAGATAAGGAAGCTGTTTTTGATTTAGATAATGACATAAAATATAGTTTTAAAGATTTAGATAATAGGGCAAATATACTTGCAAATTATATGATAAAGGAAATGAAAATTCAAAAAGGAGAAAGAATAGCTTATTTATCTAGAAATAGAATTGAGTTAATAGATGGTTACTATGCTACGGGAAAAGTTGGGGCAATTTTTGTTCCATATAATATGAGATTGTCTGAAAATGAATTAATTCAACTTATAAACAAAGAAACACCGAAAGTATTGATATTTGAGGATGTTTTTAAAGAAAAAATAGAGGAAATAAAGAAAAATTGCAATATAGAATATTATGTAGTAATTAGGGACACAGTTAAAAATCAGGATAAACTAGGAATCGAGTATGAAGACATTATGAAATATAGTGATGACTCGCCTGCTTACTGTGAAGACTTGGATTTAGAAGATATACATCTAATAATTCATACTGGAGGTACTACGGGATTGCCTAAAGGAGCAATGTTATCCCATAGAGCAATGTTATTTAATTCGATGAATGAAATTATAACCTGGGGCATTTCTCATCATGATAGTGCACACATATTGCTACCTTTATTCCATACTGGAGGTTGGAATCTTCTTACACTACCCTTGCTCCATGCAGGTGGAAGAATAATTTTAAACAAACAATTTGATCCTAAATTATCCTTAGAAGTAATAGATAAGGAAAAACCAACATTTTCTTTTGGAGCTGCTACTATATATAGAATGATGACTGATCTACCAGAATTTGAAAAAACTGATTTTTCTTCTTTAAGATGGGTAATGGCAGGAGCAGCCCCTACTCCTATTAATATAATGGAGAAATTTTGGGAAAAAGGGGTAAGATTCATTTTAGGTTATGGCATGACAGAAGCAGGACCAAATAATTTATCTTCTCCTGCAGAAATTATGAGTTTTGAAGATATGAGAGAAAAACATGCTTCTGTTGGAAGACCTATGTATTTGACGAGAGCTAAAATTGTTGGCGATGATGGAAATGAAGTTAAAGAAGGCGAAATTGGGGAATTACTATGGAGTGGTCCACAAATATTCTCTGGATATTGGGATAATGAAGAAGAGACCAAAAAAACCCTTATAAATGGCTGGGTTCACAGTGGAGATATG
The DNA here is from genome assembly GCF_000511955.1 of [Clostridium] ultunense DSM 10521. Lineage (GTDB taxonomy): Bacteria > Bacillota > Clostridia > Tissierellales > Tepidimicrobiaceae > Schnuerera > Schnuerera ultunensis. The sequence goes on from NZ_AZSU01000002.1 coordinate 19,864, forward strand.
GTTAAAAAAGATAAGGATGGATTTTACTATATAGTAGGTAGAAAGAAGAATATGTTTATCAGCGGAGGGGAAAATGTATTTCCTGCTGAAATAGAAAATGCCCTTTACAATATACCGGAAATACATGAAGTATGTGTAATAGGTGTACGGGACGACAAATGGGGAGAAGTAGGCAAAGCTATAATATCCTTAAAGCCTGGTATGACGATTTCGAAAGAAGAAATTATTTCTAAACTAAAAAAACAATTGGCAGGCTATAAAGTGCCCAAATATATACAATTTGTTGAAGAAATACCTAAAAATAATGTAGGAAAAATTGAAATATCAACAGTTGTTAAACTATATGGAACAATAGATGAATAAGGAGGAAAATAAGATGAATTATGACGGAATTGTAGGCATTAAGGATATTCAGATATATGTACCAGAAGAGATAGAAGATAGCAGTATTATTTCTAAGAAATCCGGTATTCCTAAGGATGTTATAGAAAATAAATTTGGGATAATAAAAAAGCATAAGGCTAGCCAGGAAGAATCAGTATCTGATATGGCTATTAAAGCTTCTAGGAAAATATTAAAGAATTTTGATCCATTAGATTTAGATTTAGTAGTATATTGTGGGAGTGAATTCAAAGATTATTATTTGATGAATATTGCAGCAAAGATCCAATATTTAATAGGTGCTAAAAATGCAAATGCCTTTGAAATACATTCTTTATGCTCCGCAGGAGTTCTTTCATTACAAATTTTAAAGAGCATGATGTTGAACGACCCAGATATAAACAACGTGCTATTGGTATCCTCATCAAAAGAAACTTCCATAGTTAATTATGAAAACGAAAGATCTAGGTTCATGTTCAATTTTGGTGACGGTGCCAGTGCTGCATTATTACAGAAAGGGTGCACAAAAAATATAATATTAGAAACTCATATGATAACTGATGGAAGCTTTGCAGAAGATGTAGCCGTTTATAATATAGGAAATAATAATTTAATGGACTTTAGCTTAATAAATAATAATCCAATAATGTTAGATGTTAAAGAACCCCAGTCTATGAAAGAAAGACTAGATCCTATTACCTTGGAAAATTTCGTATCTGTAATAGAAAAGTCAGTTAAAAAGAGTGGTTATACAAATAAAGATATTGATTTCATTGCACCAATTTTCATGAAAAGATCCATATTAGAAAATATTCTTGATCGATTTAATCTATCTGAAGAAAACTCCTTCGTATTAGAAGACTATGGCCATTGTCAATCTGCCGATGCTTTTATATCCATAGTTGAAGGGAAAAGATTAGGTAGAATAAAGGAAGGAGATTTAGTAGTAATGTTAGGTGCTGGTACAGGGTATACTTGGGCAGCAACGACTATTAAATGGGGGGAATATCATGAGATTAAAAGATAAGACAGCTATTATTACAGGTGGAGGCAGTGGAATAGGTAGAGAAACAGCTATTAAATTTGCTCGAGAAGGGGCTAAGGTAGCAGTCTGGGATATAAACTTAGGAGAAGCAAATAAAACCGTAAAAGAGATAAGTGAGTTAGAAGGGATATCAAAAGCATATAAAGTAGATGTTACTAATAGACTGGAAATAGAAGAAATAACTAATAAAGTAATAAAAGAATTCTCTAAAATTGACATACTAGTAAACAATGCAGGAATAACGGCGGATGCAACATTAATAAAGATGAAAGAAGAACAATGGGATAGGGTAATAGATATTAATCTTAAAGGAGTATTTAATTGTGGGCAAATAGTATCACGATATATGGTAGAACAAGGAAATGGAGTAATATTGAATGCTGCTAGTGTAGTGGGGATATATGGAAACTTTGGGCAAACCAATTATGCCGCTTCCAAATGGGGAGTAATAGGCATGACTAAAACATGGGCTAAGGAATTAGGAAGAAAAGGCATAAGAGTAAATGCGGTGGCACCAGGATTTATTTTAACCCAAATGACAGCAAAAATGCCTGAGAAGGTATTAGAAATGATGAAGGAGAAATCAGTACTGAAAAGGTTAGGTACTCCAGAAGATATAGCTAATGCTTATCTTTTTTTAGCTTCTAATGAGGCAAGTTTTATCACTGGAACTGTTTTAAGCGTTGATGGAGGGGTTGTTATATAAAGTTATAGTAAAAATATTTAGAATTGTTAGAAAGGGCATACATATAGTATGAAGGAAAATGGAATTTGTATATATTATCGTACAGTTTTATTTAAATATTCATATAATTGTATGCTTATTCGTACTAAACAATTAATATACAAATATTTTGTATGGGGTTTAGCATGAACTTTTATTTTTGATTAGTATGGTGGCCATAAAACAACGCTTCTACATAAAATAAAGTTTTGGCATATATTTTGCAAGATGAATATAATACAGTTTTAAATTTAGGGGGTATTTTAATGTCAAAATTTACAACTAGTGATGGTATAAAATTATACTATGAAGTTAATGGTGAAGGTAAACCCATAGTTTTTATTCATGGATGGTCGGCAGACCATACTAGTTTTAAGCCACACGTGGAAGAGTTAAGTAAAGATTTTAAAGTAATAACCTATGATCTAAGAGGACATGGTGCTTCTGACAGGCCAGATAAAGGATTAACACTTAACCGATTTGCAATTGATTTAGAAGAACTAATGGAATATTTAAATTTAAAGGATGTGACGGTTGTAGGTTGGTCTATGGGTTCATCCATAATATTTGATTATGTTAGGACTTTTGGAGTTTCACGTTTATCCTCCGTTTGCATAGTTGATATGACACCAAAACTGATAAATGACGATGAATGGAAATTGGGTCTATATCATGGACGGTTTACAGTAGATGATACGTTTAAAGCCTTAACAACCATGTGTAATAGTTGGATGGATTTTGCAAAACCTTTTATCAAAGAAGCTATTCCATATTTAAGCGAAGAACAATTAAAGCCAATATATGAGGCGACAAGCACAAACTCTCCACATGTAATGTATTCAATGTGGATTGCTATGTCTGCAAATGATTATAGGGATGTACTTGAAAATATTACTGTACCCACTTTCATTATTTATGGAGAAAAGAGCACTTTATATTCTAGCGAGACAGCCAGATATTTAAATTCCAACATACCAAATTCAGAAATTGTAGCTTTTGAAAATTGTACTCATTTCCTCGTATTAGAAAATCCACAAAAACTTGTGGAGATTGTAAAAGAAGCTGCTTCAAGATAAAGATATATCTAAATATATTAAAAGCTTACTAACCATCATGACTTGAAGACACAAAGGGGAATGAAAATGTAGTGACTACTAATAATCGTTCCCCTAAATTATGTTGAAGATGTTTATAACTACTATTAAATGGATATCTTAAAAACGGGACAAGAAAAAAGGATGATAATAAGAATGGCGGTTGATCCCCGGGTACTAACCTATCTTGATAGCCCAAGAGTACAAAGGAGTGTTGCATTAGTTTTACTTCTTAGGAATAAAACTGATAGCACGTGTGTGAAATTTTAGATTTTCTCAGGCTATCAATCTTGTCACTAAAACATATTGGAGTGAAGGTAATGGAAGCAATATTAGAAATATGTTGCGGGTTGGATGTTCATAGGGATAACATAGTAGCATGTATCACCAAGGGTGCCTTGAATTGCAAACCAACATCAGAAATAAGGAAGTTTTCAGCTCTTCAGCATGGCTTAAAAAGTCTTAAAGAATGGCTANACGTTTATCCTCCGTTTGCATAGTTGATATGACACCAAAACTGATAAATGACGATGAATGGAAATTGGGTCTATATCATGGACGGTTTACAGTAGATGATACGTTTAAAGCCTTAACAACCATGTGTAATAGTTGGATGGATTTTGCAAAACCTTTTATCAAAGAAGCTATTCCATATTTAAGCGAAGAACAATTAAAGCCAATATATGAGGCGACAAGCACAAACTCTCCACATGTAATGTATTCAATGTGGATTGCTATGTCTGCAAATGATTATAGGGATGTACTTGAAAATATTACTGTACCCACTTTCATTATTTATGGAGAAAAGAGCACTTTATATTCTAGCGAGACAGCCAGATATTTAAATTCCAACATACCAAATTCAGAAATTGTAGCTTTTGAAAATTGTACTCATTTCCTCGTATTAGAAAATCCACAAAAACTTGTGGAGATTGTAAAAGAAGCTGCTTCAAGATAAAGATATATCTAAATATATTAAAAGCTTACTAACTTACTAAAAACCGAAGTTAATCTTCGGTTTTTTTGCTATACTAATATTAACAACCAAATAGGAGATGATGAAATGCCTTATGTAAACATAATGAATAAAAATATATATTATAAAAAATATGGAAACGGTGAGCCTGTAGTCTTTTTAAATGGAATGATGATGGCTACCAATAGCTGGTCTCCTTTCATTAAAACCGTATCTAAGAATTATAGGATGATAACTGTCGACTTGTTGGATCAGGGAAAATCTGATAGCTATGAGGGTGGCTATACTATTACAACTCAAGCTGATTTTTTAAAGGAGTTTTTAGATAAGCTTAAACTTGAGAAAGTTCATCTGGTAGGTATGTCCTATGGTGGAAAGGTAGCTCTGAGTTTTACATTGAAATATGAACATAAAGTAAAGTCTTTAATACTATCTAATACAGACAGTTATACTACAAAAATTATGAAAGAAATAGGAAAGACCTGGGATTATGCCGCATCTACTCTTGATGGGAATATTTTTTCTAGTATAGTTCTACCCTATATGTATTCCTACAATTATTATGAAAAGAATTATGAAGATATAGAAGAGAAAAAGAAGATTCTATCCAAAATTTTAAACGATAAATGGTATGAGAGATTTAGCAGGGGTTTACAAAGTGCAATAGATTATAATATTCAGAATAGGATAGGAGATATTAAGTTACCTACATTAATCATAAGCTCTGAATTGGATATCCTTACTCCTATTAAATATCAATATCTAATTCACCAAGAAATAGAAGGTTCTAAATGGATTATACTAAAAGAGGTAGGTCATGCAGCCATGTATGAAAAATCGGAAGAGTATATATCCATTATAATGGATTTTTTGAAAGGTTGAAAATTGAAAGTGATAACAGATTATGTTAAAATTGTCATTCTGAGGCGAAACCGAAGAATCTAGGGTTTTAGATCCTTCGCTAATGCCCAGGATGACGGAAGTGGTGCTCAGGATGAAGAGGTTGGTGCTCAATTTGGATATTATACAAAGGGTAAATATTCATTATTATCATCATTATATTTTTTCCTAAGATAATTTTCTACTATCTTTATTCCTTGGACTATTTCTTCATTGGAGACTGCTCCAAAACTTAGTCTGATATAGTTGGAATATATACTATCATCGATAAAAAATATTTTACCTGGTACCAATGCTACATTGTTTTCTACACATTCATTATACAGTTCTATAGAATCTATTTCCTTTGGTAGTTTGACCCAAATGCTAAGACCGCCGTTAGGTTTAATAAAATTTATATCATATTTTTTTAATCTATCCAGTTCCTCTACCATAGTATTATATTTTTCAGTATAGACTTTTTTTATGGTTTCTATATGTTTTTTCCAATAACCTTTCCTTAGATAAAGATCGAAGGCTCTTTGTAAAAATCCAGAAGAAGAAATATCTGTAGTGTGTTTAGCTCTAATTATATCCTTGAAAAGCTTTTGTGGTACCGTCATAAAGCCTATTCTTACTCCAGGCATAAATATCTTTGAAAAACTTTTTATATATATAACCTGATCTAAATCGTCCATAGATTTTAAAGGAGTTTTTTTACTATTATCATAGTTTAAATCTGTTAAGAAATCGTCTTCGATAATATAGAAATTATATTTTTTACTTAGTTCAATAAGCTTTTTCTTTTTTTCCTCACTATAGGAATAGGTGGTAGGACTTTGATAATTGGTCATCATATATAGGAATTTAGGTCTATATCTTTTAATATATTTGTAAAATGTATCTAAATCCAATCCATCTTCTAACATGGGGACCCCCATTATCTTAGCTCCTCTAGATTGGAAGGCAGCTATAGCTCCTGAATAGGTAGGGTTTTCTACGAATATGCAATCTCCTTGAGAGATCAAGGTTTTAGTAATAATATCTATTCCTTGTTGGCCTCCTGAGATTACTTGTATCTGCTCTTTATCAACGGTCATATTATAATTTTCATGTAAAAAAGAGGTAATAGACTCCCTAAAGGGTTCATAACCATTTATTTCAGGATAGACAAATGCACTTCCCTTATCTCTATTCAACACTTCAATTAAAGCCTGTTTAAATTCTTCTATGGGGAAAATTTCAGGAGTGGGAGATACAGAAGCAAAATTAATACTATTTTTGGAAATAGGAAGAACTCCGCCTATCATCAATTCAATATCTCCATCTTCCATATAGGAAATATCCATATTATAACCAGTCTTCCTTACATAAGTTCCACTACCCTTTATAGAATACACATATCCCTCCTGCTCTAAAAGTTTATAAGCATTTACAACTGTAATATTGTTTACATCCAGTTTATCTGCTAAACTTCTAATAGAGGGAAGTTTTTCTCCTTCTTTAAAATTGTCTTCTTCTATTAGATTTCTAATGTTTTCATAAAGCTGTATATATAAAGGAGTATTTAAATTTTTATCAATTAACATTATTTTACCTCCCTTTAGAATGTATGGGTACATTTATTATATCAGATATTAAAATATTCACAAATATTTTAAAGGATATTATTTAAGTGTAACGAATTATAATATTATGGGGTGATCCTATGAATCCGAAACAAAATAAGAATATAGGTTTTAAGTTTTTTGTAGTATTTTTAATTGGAATCATATTATTGTTTTCTAAAAAGGAAAACCAAGAGAAATTCATAGATTTTATAAAAACATCAAAAATTATAAGCAAGGAGTTAAAGGTAGCAGAATCTATTCCTATGGACATTGATATAAAAGAGATAGGTTTTTATGATGGAGGTATTATACTATGGGGAGACAATAAATTACGAAGGCTAAGGCTAAATGGTGATATAGAATGGGAAAAAGAATTTAATATAGACGAGGCTTTAGCTTATTTGGGTAAGGAAGAAATATATATTTGTGAAAGGACAACAGGTCAAATTTATATAATAAATCCAAAAGGAGAAACTATAGAGAAATTTCAATTAAATATGGAAATTTATAATATAGCCGAGAGTTCTGGAAATATTTTAATACACATAAAAGAAGGAGATAAAGAAATTTTAAAAATATTAGATAAAAAAGGAGATTTAATTGGAGAGAATCTAATAGAAAATGAAAATATATTAACCTACTGTATAGATGAAAACAACAAATGTTATGCTCTAGCAACTTTGAGTTTAAAAGGGGAGAACATAAAATCTGAAATTCAAACCTATGGATTAGAGGGTGAGTTTTTATGGACTGCCTATTTAGACAATGAAATTGCCATGTATTTAAATTTTGATGATCAAAATAATTTAATAATATTGTCAGATAAGGGAATATATCAAATTGATGATGGAAGCATCTTATGGAAGAAACAGTTTCAACTTATAAAAGACATATATATGGATGGTAAAAACCTCTATGTATTACATGGCAATACTTTAGAGATGATATCTTTTGATGGAAGAACTATAAAAAAAGACTCATTTACAGAGGAATATAAAAAAATACTTCCCTTTAACAATTATACTGTATTATATGGGAAGGATCACATTACTGGTTTAAAAGAAGGAAAGGAAGTTTTTAAATATAAAACAGAGGATTCTATAGTTAATGTTATACAAGGAACACAAAAGCTTTTAGTAGTTTTTAAACACAGAATTGATATAATTTCATTATAATATATATAGGATTTGGTGGTATTATTATGAACTGGTTAGATATAGTTATTATATTTATCTTAATATATACAACTACAAAGGGGTTAAGGTTAGGATTTATTTTATCAATATTTAATATTATTCAAGTAATATTAGCGGTAATGATTACTAAAGTATATTATCCTACTGTTTATGGGTATATAATAAATAATCCTAAGGCTTACAATATATTTAAAAGTATAACTGAAGTAGTTTTAAAGATATTATTTCACTCAAGAATTAAAGAGGAGGCGAATTTTATTTCCAATTTGTTTTCTACAGGGTTGCTAAAAATTATAATTACAATTACTGCAATGATTATAGTATTTACTTTAGCTAATATATTGATAAGTTTAATTCTAGGAATTTTTTCATTCCTTTTAGATGTACCAATACTAAAACAGTTAAATAAGGCAGGAGGTATAATATTTGGATTAATAGAAGGATTATTTATTATCTATTTATTAAATTTAATTTTATTCCCGATAGCTTCAATTTTTCCCCAATCTTTTATTGGAAGCAGTGTATATAACTCTTTAATCTTTGCTTATTTAAGTGGTTTAAATTTTAATTTTACTGATGGAATCATTATCTAGGGAGGGATATCATGAAAAGGAATAGCTATTCTTTTGGTTTATTATTAGTATTTGTTGGGATTTTGTTTCTGTTGTTAAATTTAAAAGTGTTAAATATGGATTGGGTTTTATTTCTACTATCTATAGGGCTAATAATAGGATATTTTAGTCAAAAGCATATAGGATATTTAATATCTGGATTGGTACTATTAGGCATTTCCTTAATTTCCATATTAAATCAATACGTTTTTCCTGAGATAAATGTGAAAAGTTTTCTATTCCTATGGATATTTGGAGTTATGTCCTTAGCATTATATTTTAAACAAAAGAATAAAGGGTTTTTGATAATTGGTGTGATCTTACCTGCTTTAGGAACCTACAATCTAATTGAAGAATTGGCTTTCTATGATGTTAATTGGGTTTTATTCCTGTTATTTGGAATTGCTTTCTACATTGCATACATAATAGGATATAGAAGTTCTGGAATAGAATGGCCTAAACATCTAGCCTGGATAATGGTAGCTATTTCTATATTACTCCTAATATCGTCTAGGACGGTTATCCGATTTGGATTTTGGAAATTAATATCTTATATAATACCAATAATGTTAATAGGGATAGGTATAAAAATTATATATAATATAGTAAAATTAAAAGAATAATCCCAGGAATGGGATTATTCTACTATTATCTCAACTTTTTCTCCATTTTCACTTTCCACATCTACTAACTTTCCAGAAGCTCCTTCCTTTATAGCTTCAAATACTTCTTTTAAATCCATCTCATCAAGACCAGATTCTTTTAACTCTGGTACAAAATTCGGGGCAACTTTGCCTGCTATTTTCATGCCTACATCTATTAATGATACAGGTATGGTTACATTTACCTTAGTACTATTATCTGGTTCAAAAACTCTTATCTTTAACCATTTAGCCTTTTGGTTTTCCATATAATTTACCTTGGTTTCATTAAGAGCATCCAATAGTTCTACACCTTCTTCACTAGTGATCTTACCTTCTTCTACCATTTTCAAAATTTGTAATTTTTCATCCTTAAAATCCGTCATTTAAATCCCCCTATCTTATTCTTATTGAACCATTGGAAGTAGAAGCATTTAAATGGAAACAATCTTCTCCTTCACTAAAGTCAACGCTATGGGCAACTATTTTTTTAACTCCCAGGTTTACCTGTTTGTTCACTTTATATACAAGGTCTGGTATTTCCAAACTAATATTTCCTATGGAGGTTTCTAGGTCGAAATAACTCATATTTCTTAATTCACCTAATTCTACATCAATAGTAGAATTAGAGGTGGAAAGCTTTAATTCACCAATTTTTTTATTATTTAAATCCCTACATATTATCTTTCCGTTAGACGTAATAAGTTGGACTATTTTACTATCTATATCATTTATTTCAATAGAGCTATTGGAAGTATTGGCAGATATACTGTTTGCTAATATATCGGAAAGTGTAATCCTACCATTTTTAGTAGAAGTTATTAAATTATCGCTATCAATATCTTCCATCATAATATTGGAATTGGTGGTAACTGTCTTTAGCACAGGGGAAGAAATATCCTTTAAATTGATTCTTCCATTTTTCGTTGATAAGTCAATACCTTTTGCTATAATATCCCTTATTGAAATAGAGGCATTAGATGTTTTACAATTGAGTACTTCCAAATTAAAATCTTCTACCTGGATTTTACCATTGGACGTATTCAAATTTATTTCTTCATAATATCTATCAGGTAAATATACATCTAAATCCATCATTACATTATTGGTATATAAAGGTTCAAATATTATCTTATTAGTTTCTTCATATAAATCGTAAAACTTGTCATCCTCGGATAAATTATTATGTTTATATTTATAAAGGATTTTAATTAATATCTTTTCTTCTTTCCAATTCTTTAAAGTAATGCCACCATTAATTGATTTTAATTGAATTATAGGGCTATCCATCTGAGATATATCCTTTTCAATTTCGGTATTTATGGTCTTGTAGTCGCCAAAAAAACCAATTATATTGTTTTTGTTTATTAAATTACTGAAGGCATTTGATAATTTACTACCCAAATCTGCACTAAAATCTTCTACCTTTTTACCCTGTTCCTTAAGGTTCTTTTCTAACTCTTCCAGTTTTTCCTTAGTTTTGTCCATATCGATAAACTTTTCTTCATTTTCTTTAATGGATTCATACTCTATGAAACTTTCCGTTTCTTCTAGTGCTTCTAATAGTTTTACCGCTTCTTCACTGGTGATTTTGCCTTCTTCTAACATAGATAATACCATCATCTTTTCATCTTTCATTTTAATCCCCCTTATTCTTCTCCTTTAAGGAGTTTTATAGCTTCTTCAGAAGAAATCTCCCCTTCATCTAATCTTTTTAATATCTCTTTTTTGTCTACCTTTGGCTCATTATATCTAGGCTTATATCCTAAAGCTTCAATTACATCTTCTAATTTATTTCTGACAGTGGGATAGGATATTCCTAAGTCCTTTTCTATTTCCTTAATATTTCCCCTATTTCTAATAAAAGCTTCTAAGAAATTTTTTTGTTCATTGGAAAGCTTGCAAAATTTACATAATGAAAAACTTCCTTCTATATTGGTATAGCAATTACGACAACTTAATCTTGTTACTTCCAACTCTTCTCCACAAACTGGACATTTTCCTAATACTTCTCTTCTCATATTGTCACTCTCCCTATTTGCTAAAGTATAGTTATTTTAACTTTCATATTGTCTCCACCTTGGATGTCCACTAAATCAAAGGGACCATATTTTTTCAACTCCTTAAAAATTAACTTTATATCTTTTCTATCTATTGAATTTAGTATTTTTTTAACATCTTCATCAAGATCATCCACAAATCTTACAGCTATAGAACTTATACCAAAACCTATATCTATAAAAAAGGTTATAAGGCCAAAAGGTATGGCGGGTATTTTAATAGATTCTTCCCCGTCTACTACATAAATTTTTAGTTTAGAGGCTTTCTTTTTAATGGTTTCAGTATTAAAATTCATATTTTTTATCGAATTCATTGCATCTTTATATTTTATTTCTCCATTATCTAGTTGACTTAATATTTCTTTAATGCTGCCCTCCAAAACAATCCCTCCTAATCCGGTGAAATAGGAAAATATCAATTTAATAAAGGTAAAACAACAAATTAGGGTATAATAATAGAAACCTAATTTGAACATTTAGTTCTCTTTAATACTATATTAATATCAAAATTTAAAAATGTCAACATAATTCTTAATAATATTAATAAAATTATTAAAAATATTAAAAATAGGTTTAAAATATTTAAGTTCCCTTTCTGATTTCACTTATAGATATAATTTATAGTATGGCCAATTACTATAAAGAATCCTCATAGTTCACTATGGAGAAAGAGTAGTATAATATACTTGTAAAGATAAATGAGGAGGTATTATTTATGAAAGTTGAAGTAGATGCAAGAGGACAAGCTTGTCCTAAACCAGTTATTATGACTAAAAAAGAGTTAGATAATATAAAGGAAGGTATAATTACTACAATTGTGGACAATGAAGTGGCAAAAGAAAATGTTTCAAAGCTTGCTAAGAGTGCAGGTTATGATTATAAAGTTGACAAAAAAAGCGATAATGAATATTATATACACATAACCAAAGGCGAAGTTTCAAAAGAAGCTAATGTATGCATACCAGAGACCTTTAAGGATCTAACCATAGCCTTTTCTTCCAATACCATGGGTAAAGGCTCAGAGGAATTAGGAAAAATTTTAATGAAATCCTTTATATATACTTTAACTGAAGCAACTCCTTTTCCTTCTACATTGGTGTTCTATAATGGGGGAGTCTATCTAACATGTGAAGGCTCTGAAGTATTAGAAGACTTAAAGAAATTAGAAGCTGAGGGTGTAGAGATCATCTCCTGTGGAACCTGTTTAGATTATTTTGGAATCAAGGATAAACTTGAAGTAGGAGAAATATCAAATATGTATACAATCTATGAAAAATTAAAAAATCCAATGAATACAATAACTATAGGATAGGAGAGTATGTTATAATGAAAGATAAGCAGTTTGGAGTTGTTACCTTTAAATCTACCCATTATGCAATAAAGGGAGATATAATATTTAAAAAGGAAGATATTAAATATAGAACTATACCGACTCCAAGGGAAATAACTCGTAGCTGTGGGTTGGCTATTAAATTTGATCTAGAGGATATAGGCTTGATAAAGGATATCATCCGGGAAAACCAACTGGATATAGATGGAATATTTAAACTCATTAAAAATGATAATGGTTATAAAGCTGAAAAGATAAACTGATATTGGAGGACTATATGGATAGGGTATTGAACTTTATAAATCATTTTTTAAAAAATGAAGATGGAAATTTAAATATATTAGGCAAGGGTCTAAAGATAATTCTAGTATTTATTGTTATTAGGATATTAATTAAGGTATCCTATATTATAATAGATAAGACTGTAGAAAACAGAAAAAGAAGGCTTTTTTCCTTTGATGAAAAAAAGGTTAATACCCTAACTGCCGTACTAAAAAATATTATGAAATATGTTTTATACTTTATAGGCACAGTAATAATATTGGACATGTTTAATATAAATACTAATTCTATTTTAGCTACGGCTGGAATAGGTGGTTTGGCTATAGGTTTTGGTGCCCAATCTTTAGTCAAAGATGTAATAACAGGCTTCTTCATTCTATTTGAAGATCAGTTTTCCGTAGGGGATTATGTTAAAATAGATAATTATGAAGGGATCGTTGAAGAACTAGGAGTAAGGGTGACCAAATTAAGGGATTTCTCTGGAGAACTCCATATTATACCTAATGGCAATATTAATACTGTAACAAACAAGACTAGGGGAGCTATGCGAGCTCTTGTAAAGGTGAGTATAGCTTATGAAGAAGATATAGACAAAACCATTAAAGTTCTAGATGAAGTTTGCAATAGATTAAAAAAATCTAATGAAAATATTGTAGAAGGACCTACTATTTTAGGAGTTTCTGATTTAGGAGAATATGGAGTAGATATAACTATAGTAGCTAAGACTAAACCTATGGAACAGTGGAGTGTAGAGAGAGCCCTTAGAAAAGATATTAAAGAAGCTTTCGATAGGGAAAATATTGAAATACCATATCCTAGAATGGTTATATTTGATAATAAATCTTAGGAGGTATTGATTATGGTGTTAAATTACGAACTTGGTGACATTATAACTTTAAAAAAACCTCATCCCTGTGGGGAAAATAAATGGGAAATAATGAGGACTGGCGTAGATATTAAACTAAAATGTTTGGGATGCGATAGGCAAATTTGGATACCTAGGATAGACTTTGAAAGGCGTGTAAGAAGAATTTTAGTAGACGATAAATGGATTAGTATAATCCACTATAAGGGAAGAGAAGGAGTGGATTAAAGCTATTTTCTGGGTTGTTTTAAACCAGAAAATAGCTTTTTTTATATTAGACAATTTGGTCTTTTAATAGTAAACTATAATTGATAGGATTAATTTATTTTTTAGCATGAAAACGTTTTTAAATTTTAGGAGGTGTTTTAATGGCTTTAAATTATGCTAAAAGAATGGACAATATTAAAGCATCTGAAATTAGGGAATTGTTAAAATTAACCCAAAGACCAGAAGTTATTTCATTTGCAGGTGGATTACCTGCTCCAGAATTATTCCCTGTTGAAGAACTTAAAAGGGTAGCCAAAGAAGTATTAGAAGAAAACGGAACGGCCGCATTGCAATATGGTCCTACAGAAGGATATGAACCATTGAGGGAAAAAATTGTAGAAAGAATGAAAAAGGTAAACGTTGATGTTAGTGTGGATAATATCTTAGTTACAAGTGGATCCCAACAAGGATTAGACTTTGCTGCAAGAATATTTATCAATCCAGGAGATGTAATTATCTGTGAAAGTCCTAGTTATTTAGGTGCAATTAATGCTTTTAAAGCTTATGAACCCAAATTTATTGAAGTAGCAACTGACGATTATGGAATGATTATGGAGGATTTGGAAAAGGCCCTTGAAGAAAATGACAATGCAAAGTTTATCTATGTAATACCTGATTTCCAAAACCCATCTGGAAAGACTTGGTCTGAAGAAAGAAGGAAGAAATTAGTAGAATTAGCTAATAAACACAATGTAGCAATATTAGAAGATAACCCTTATGGAGAATTAAGATTTGAAGGTGAGTTTTTACCTGCTGTTAAACATTATGATACAGAAGGAAGGGTAATCTTTTTAGGCACTTTTTCTAAAATATTTTGTCCAGGTCTTAGACTTGGCTGGGTAGCTGCTGATGAGGAAGTACTTAATAAATTTATCATGGTAAAACAAGGGGCAGACTTGCAATCTAGTACTATATCTCAAATGGAAGTAGCCAAGTTTTTAGAAACATATGATATAGAAGAACATATTGAAAAATTAAAGAAAGTATATAAAAAGAGAAAAGATTTAATGATAAAAACCATGGAAGAAGAATTTCCTGAAGGAGTTAAATTTACTAATCCGGAAGGTGGATTATTTACTTGGGTAGTATTACCAGAGCATATAAACGCTAGAGAATTGGCTGTAAAAGCCTTGGAAAGGAATGTAGCCTTCGTTCCAGGAGGTTCCTTTTTCCCTAATGGTGGTAATGAAAATACCTTCAGAATGAACTATTCCAATATGGATGAGGAAAGAATAGTTGAAGGTGTAAAGAGATTAGGAGAAGTATTAAGAGAAGTAATCTAGGAAAAACTCCCTCTAAATTAGAGGGGGTTTTTAGATAGGTAATTTTATTTCAACTTCTGTGCCTTCATTTATTTTACTAGTCAATGATATTTTTCCATTATGATATTTTACTATATGTTTTACAATAGATAGTCCTAGGCCAGAGCCTCCTACTTTTTTAGAACGGCTTTTATCTACCATATAAAAGCGTTCAAAAATTTTATCCTGTTCTTCTTGCGAGATGCCTATTCCAGTGTCTTTTACTCTGATTATGCAAAGACCATCTATTTCCTCTAATAACACATCAATTTTTCCATTAGGTTTATTGTATTTTATAGCATTGTCTATTAGATTATATAATAAGTCCTTAATCATCCTTTTATTGCCATGAATAAATATATTTCCAGCTGCAAGGTTTAGGCTTAATCCTCTATTTTTTGCTCTAATTTCTAACTGAGATACTACTTCCTTAGCAATATCCGATATATTTGTAATTTCCATAGTTTTATTTTCTATTTCATCTTCAATATGTGACAAATGAATAATTGAATCTATTAAATCTAATAATCGAGTGCCTTCCTTGTGAATTATATTAGCAAATTTTACAGTGTCTTCTATGTTTATCTGGCCAGTAGATAGCATTTCTGCAAAACCATTTATGGAAGTAAGGGGAGTTTTTAACTCATGGGATACGTTAGCAGTAAAATCCCTTCTAGATTTTTCCGCTTCCTTTAACTTCAAAATATAATTTTCTATTTCCATTTTTTGAATCTGGATAGCTTTTATAAAAGGTATTAACTCATCATAAACTTCTACATCTTCCATTTCTTCTCCCGTGAGAATATTTTCAATACTTTGGGTGGCAATAGATATGGGCTTTATGATTTTGGAAGTCAAAATATTGGCAACAAGATACAGGGATATTAGAATAAAGACCAAAACTCCAACTGTGACGGGAAGAATAGACAAAAACCTTGAAGTTAAATCCACATATCCTTGATTAATATCCCCACTATATAAGTCATAAAACAAAAAAGCTATAATACTAGCAGTTATAATTGCGGTAATAGTTGCAACCATAGCTAGGTTAAAATAAATTCTCTTTTCCATAATTAATCCCCCAGTTTATAACCAACGTTCCTAATGGTTTGAATATATTTGCCTGAATCCCCTAATTTAAGCCTTAGAGTTCTAATATGCACATCTATAGTTCGTGTTTCCCCTTCAAAATCAAAACCCCATACTTCATTCATTATTTTATTTCTTGATAAGACTATGTCCTGATTTTTCATTAGATAATATAATAGTTCAAACTCTTTATGGGTTAGGGTTACTTCTTTTCCATCTACTGTAACCAAATATTTGTCGTAGTCAATAGATATTTCCTTAAAGATCAATTTTGTAGTTCTGTTTTTTCTATTACTGCGACGTAAAACCGCTTTAACTCTAGATATTAATTCCATGATTCCAAAGGGTTTTTCAATATAATCATCTGCACCCATATCTAGAGATTTAACTTTATCAAATTCACTAGTTTTAGCTGTAAGCATGATGACAGGAATATCTGAAGTTTTAAAATTGGATTTTAATTTTTTCAAAATCACATATCCATCATCACCGGGAAGCATAATATCCAAAATAATTAAGTCGGGAATAGGATTATCAAACAAGGCTTCACCATTTTCAAAGCCTGTAGCTTCAAATCCATTATTATTTAGGGCATAAACTACTAATTCCCTAATACTCTCATCGTCTTCTATACAATATATTAAAGACATTTAATCAACTCCTACCATGTATAATGCTCTCCTTTTATTGCAAAATATACCCATTCTGCAATGTTTTGAGCATGATCACCTATCCTTTCTAAATATTTGGCTATCATTAGTAAATCGATAACCTGTTCTTTAGAATCCCTATCTTCTCTAACTAGATCTACTAACTCATTTTTAATTATATCAAATAATTGGTCTACTGTGTCATCGTATAAGATAACTTCTTTAACCAATTCTATGTCCCTTCTAACAAAAGAGTCTATACTATTTTTAACCATTTTTATTGCCCCTTCAGCCATTTGGGGTATATGAACAAGCTCTTTTAAATAGGTTTCATTGGCAAGTCTAATGGATATTTCAGAAATATCTGCTGCTTGGTCTCCTATTCTTTCCATATCCGTTATCATCTTTAAAGCGGCAGATATAAGTCTTAAATCCCCGGCCACGGGTTGTTGCTGGAGCAATAATCTTAAACACCTTTGTTCAATAGCCCTTTCCATATCGTCTATTTCCTTATCATTATCTACTATTCGCCTTGCTAAATCGACATTCTGTTCCTTTAGAGCTGTTATAGCAGCTTTAATAGCACTTTCTATTAAATTACCCATTTCTATCAACTCATCATTAAGCAAATCCAACTCTCTATCAAATCTATTTCTTATCATATTTATCATCCTTTCCATTTTTTAGCCAAATCTACCCGTTATATAGTCTTCAGTACGCTTGTCTTTTGGTATGGAAAATAGATCAACAGTTTGATCAAATTCAATTAACTCACCATTTAAAAGAAAAGCCGTTTTATCAGAGACCCTAGTAGCTTGTTGCATATTATGGGTTACTATTACTATTGTGTAATTTTTTTTCAACTCCTGAATTAAATCTTCAATTTTTGCTGTAGAAATAGGATCTAGAGCAGAGGTAGGTTCATCCATTAATAATACTTCTGGCTCAACAGCAAGAGCTCTTGCTATGCAAAGTCTTTGTTGTTGTCCCCCAGAAATCCTAAGGGCATTCTTTTTAAGATCATCCTTTACTTCATCCCAAATGGCAGCAGCTTTTAGGCTTCTCTCAACAATTTCATCTAGTTTGGATCTATTTTTTATTCCATGAGTCCTTGGACCGTAGGCAATATTATCATATATGCTCATTGGGAAAGGATTAGGTTTTTGAAAAACCATACCTACCCTTTTTCTCAGTAGATTAACATCAAAATTTTCAGCATATATATCTTCTCCATCCAGGAGGATATCTCCTTGGATTTTACATTTTTCAACTAAATCGTTCATACGGTTTAGGCTTTTCAATAAAGTAGATTTTCCACAGCCTGAGGGTCCTATAAGGGCTGTTATTTCGTTTTCGTTTATATTCATATTTATACCTTTTAAAGCGTGAAAATTACCGTAATATAAATTCATATTCTTTATAACAAATTTATTCATTTTCATTCCCCTTTGTCAATTTATTACTTAGTAAAGTAGATAATCCATTTACAACCAATATCACGATCAATAAAATAACTCCCGTTGCATATGATTCTTTCACATGAAGGCCTTCCGTAGAAAGTACATACATATGAAGGGCCAAAGTACGACCAGATGAAAAAAGTCCTTCTGGAATTTTTGTAGCAGTTCCCAAAGTAAATATCAATGCTGCCGTTTCTCCAACAATACGACCTATTGAAAGTATAATACCCGATAAAATTCCTGGCATTGCTACTGATAGGACTACTTTAAAAATAGTACGTAGCTTTCCTGCACCTAGGGCAAAACTAGCTTCCCTAAGGGAATCGTCTACAGAAAGCAAAGCTTCTTCCGTAGTTCTGATTATTAAAGGTAGTACCATAATTGCAGCCGTTAAAGCTCCTGCCAATAGAGAATATTTAAAATTAAGCCTTATAACAAAGAACAGCATACCAAATAATCCATAGACTATTGATGGGATACCAGATAGAGTTTCAGTTGCAATTCTAATGATTTCCACTCTTTTATTGCCTTTTTTGGCATATTCCACTAGATAAAATCCAGTAAATATACCTATTGGTGTTGCAATTACCAGAGTTAAAAATATTAGCATCAAGGTAGTAATCATAGCGGGGAAAAGGGATACATTCTCCGTTGTGTATTTTAATTGGAATAAAGATAGATCTAAGTTTGGTAAGCCCATTATTAAAATATATCCAATTATGAAAAATAACACACCAAATGTGATAAAAGCAGATATTTTTATTGTAGTTTTTATTGCTCTATCCATTATTTGTCCTCCTCTTAATAGTCAAAAATATTCCATTAATAATCAATATAAATGCAAACAATATAGTAGCCGTCGCAATTAAAGCTTGTCTATGTTCATCTGCAGCGTAGGCCATTTCGATTACAATATTAGTAGTAAGGGTTCTAATACCTTTTGCAAGGCCTGCTGGCATACGAGCTTGATTCCCTGCTACTAAAATAACAGCCATAGTCTCTCCAATAGCACGGCCTATCCCAAGAATAATGCTAGATAATATGCCAGATTTTGCAGTAGGGAGTACTACCGACAAAATAGATTTTTCATGGGAGGCGCCCAGGGCAATACTCCCTTCATAATAGCTTCGAGGAACGGCCCTAATAGATGCTTCAGATATATTTATAATAGTCGGAAGAATCATTATGCCCAGTAAAATAGAAGCAGTAATTATATTCATACCAGTTCCCCCAAATATATTTCTAATAATAGGTACAACAACTACTAATGCAAAGAAACCATAGACAATTGAGGGTATTCCAGCCATTAGGTTAATGCTTGGTTTTAAAAATTTATATATCTTTTTATTACAAAACTTAGCTAAATATGTTGCTGTTAAAATACCTATGGGAACCCCTATAATTATTGCTCCTATGGTAACATAAATAGAGCCAAGTATCATGGGTAAAATTCCAAATGATGAAGGAGTATTGTTGGGTTTCCATTCAGTCCCAAGAAGAAAATTTTTTAAACCATATTCCTGTATAAAAGGAATACCTCCAGCAAATATAAATATACATATGAGCACTATGGCAATTATAGACATAGTCGCAGATATAAAGAACACTATTTTCATAAAATTTTCAATGGATTTAGACTTCATATATTTCACCTTCATTTCTATCTTTGTTAATTTAAATTTTGAAATCAATATAGCCTAGTTAACTAGGCTATATTGATTGAAAGGGAGAGTGTCTTATTCAATTTCACTCCAATTAGTGGTTTCACCTATATAAATTGATTTTATATCATCGATACTTAAATCTTCCACAGGGTTATCATTATTCACTATAACTGCAATTCCATCTAAAGCTATGACTACAGGAGTTAATTCAGCAAGTTCTGAATCCTTCAATTCTCTTGAAGCCATACCAATATCAGCAGTGCCTTCCATGGCAGATTGCATTCCAGCTGAAGAACCAGTAGATTGAACTTCTATGGATACGCCTGAGTTTAATTCTTGATATGCTTCAACTAATTTTTCCATTAAAGGAGATACGGAAGTGGAACCTGCTATAACTAAAGTATCTTCTTCTGTGCCATTGCTTTCATAATTTGAGGCTTGTGTGTCTACTTGCACATACCCTTCTTTTGCAACAATATCTTGTCCTTCAGAGCTAAGTATGAAATCAAGAAAGTCTTTAGCCAATGGACTTAAATCCCCTTTATATGCTAAATTGAATGGTCTTGCCACTTCATAGGAATTATTTAATATATTTTCAGCAGTAGCTTCTACTCCATTTACTTTTACTGCTTTTACAGTGTTATTCAATGAACCAAGAGAAATATATCCTATACTATATTCATCACCAGCCACTGTAGTCATAACTGCATTGGTGCCATTTTGTACAATTGCCTCAGGATAAGTCCTATCCATTTCATTGTCATTTGCATCCTTCTCTAGTATTCCAACTATTTCAATAAAGGCTCCCCTAGTTCCAGACCCTTCTTCCCTAGTAACTACATTGATAGTTTTACCAGTATCAAAATCATCTCCATTGCTAGAACCAGATTCAACAGTATTGCCACTACTATTATTGTTTGAACAACCAACTATCATAACCATTATCATAATAGCAACTAAAAATATACTTATAAATCTTTTCATAAATTAATTACCTACCTTTCTTTCCAATTTTTTATCTTCAATATAAGGATATCGAAGCTATGTAAAATCTGTTGCATTTAGAATGTAAAATCTATGTAAAATATATATGAATGTATAGGAATTACAAAAGCCAGACTATTAATAAGAAGTATTGAAATTTAGCACTATACTTTTTGCATGTAATTTGCTTAAATATTACTATAGACTAAATTAGGAGGGGTATAGATGTTAAAAGTAATAAAAAATGGAGAAGTTTATTGTCCAAATTATCTAGGCCAAAAGGATGTATTAATTATTGGAAGTAAGATAGGGTACATTATGGATGAAATAAATATACCTAAAAATTTTGTAGAGATTGAAGTAATAGATGCTACCAATAAATATTTGGTACCTGGGTTTATCGACTCCCATGTTCATATATGCGGGGGTGGTGGAGAAGGTGGTTATAAGACCAGAACACCAGAAATACAGTTAACGGACATTACCCTTGGTGGAGTTACTACTGTTATAGGAGTATTAGGAACAGATGGAACAACTAGGAATATGGGCAATTTAATAGCTAAAGCTAGAGGATTAGAAGAAGAAGGAATTTCTACCTATGTATACACAGGTTCATATCAAGTTCCTATAAGAACATTAACAGGGAATATTCAAGATGATATAGTACTTATTGATAAAATAATCGGTGTAGGAGAAGTGGCAATGTCAGATCATCGATCAAGTCAGCCTACTGTAAATGATTTTGCAAAGGTAGCTGCGGAAGCAAGAGTAGGAGGAATACTATCGGGAAAAGCTGGAATAGTAAATATTCACATGGGAGATGGGAAAAGGGAATTGGATTTTATCGAAGAAATAGTTGAAAATACTGAAATACCTATAACTCAATTTTTACCTACTCATATGAATAGAAATAGAAGTCTTTTCAATAGAGCCATAGAATATGCAAGAAAAGGAGGAATAGTAGATTTTACAACTAGCACTACTAAAAGATTTTTAGAAGAAGGAGAAACAAAATGTAGCAAGGCATTGAAGATATTGTTAGATGAAGGTGTATCATCTGGCAATATAACATTTTCCTCAGATGGACAAGGCAGTTTACCAGAGTTTGATGAACGGGATGAATTTATAGGTTTAGGAGTAGGGAAGGTAGCATCCCTATACGGTGAAGTAAGAGACTCAATATTAGATGAAAAATTACCAATGGAAAAAGCATTAAAAGTTATTACATCAAATCCTGCAGATGTGTTGAAATTATCAAATAAAGGATATATAGAAGAAGGAAGAGATGCAGATATAGTTCTATTAAACAAAAACACCTTAGAAATTGATACTGTTATAGCCTTAGGTGAAATAATGGTTTTAGCAGGAAAACCAGTAATTAGGGGGACTTTTGAATGAATTGTGAAAGAAACCTAGGATAAAATAAAATCAATATTGTATTGCACAAAAATTACATTAATGATATAATTCTATAGATATATCCTTGCTCTATTAAATAATAGAGCCGTTAGTCCAAAAGGAGGTGAAAGACATGAGAAAATATGAAGCAGTTTTTATCTTTGTGCCAACTCTTGAAGATGAAACAAGAAACCAATTATTCGACAGATTGAAAGGTATTATAGAATCAAATGGTACCATTTCAAATGTAGATGAATGGGGAGTAAGAAAACTTGCTTACGAAATTAATGATATATCTGAAGGATATTATATAGTAGTCAACTTTGAATCTACCCCAGAAATTGTAGAGGAGCTAGACAGAGTATGTAAAATTTCCGACAGTATAATGAGACATATGATAATTAGAGAAGATGAATAGAATTTAAGGTGGTGTTTTGGTTGAATAATGTTGTGTTAATTGGAAGACTTACAAGGGATCCAGAGTTAAGGTATATCCCCAATACAGGGACTCCAGTATCAACCTTTAGTCTAGCTGTGGATAAACCCCTGTCTAGGGAGAAAAAACAGGAAATGGAAGCAAAAGGACAACCAACAGCCGATTTTATAAACATTGTCGTATGGGGAAAACAAGCAGAAAACTGTGCAAATTATCTAGCAAAGGGAAGGCTTACCGCCGTTCAGGGAAGAATTCAATCTAGAACTTATGACGCTAAGGATGGTACGAGAAGGTATGTAACTGAAGTTGTAGCAGAGAGAGTTCAGTTTCTAGAATGGGGAGATGACAGCAGTTCTAATTTCAATAGTTCTTCAGATTCAGACTTTCCAGGAATAGATGGTTTTGAGCCAGTTGACGATGATAATATTCCATTCTAAGAAGGAGGGAAGACGGTGCAAAGAAGATTTAAACCAAGAAAAAGAGTTTGTAATTTTTGTGCAGATAAAGTTGAACATATAGATTATAAAGATATTAATAAATTAAAAAAATATGTTACTGAAAGAGGAAAGATTCTTCCAAGAAGAATTTCCGGGAACTGCGCAAAACATCAAAGAGAATTAACAAGAGCTATTAAACGAGCAAGACAAATAGCGCTACTACCATATAGTGCAGATTAAGAGAGGAATAACCTCTCTTTTTTGTTTGACATATAATATTATACTCTGTATTATTTTAGTAAGACTATTTTTTTAACAAATCGATCTAAACTAAGATTATGATAAAAGGGTGAAAATATGGAAGAGAAGAAAGAGATGGATATAATAAAAAACCTAAGGACTATAGAATGGTTAAAAAGTGAGATATTAACTTCCATTGCTAATTTATATCAATTATTAGCTAAAGGGGAAGATTATATCAAAGATGATATAGAAGACCTTATTTCTAATATTATGCTTTTATCCTTTTTATTGGGTAAAAGAATGGGAATAGACTATGAAGACATAAGCTCCAATCTGAAAGATAAGGTAAAGCTAAATATATTAGAAGGGCATAAAATTGAGAAATGGTATGGAGATTTAAGCGAGCTAATGGAGTTTTTAAGGACTAAATAAGAACGGGGTGAAAGATTTGAAGATGGATTTTAAAAACAAAACTATGGAAACTGTATTTGCCATAGCAATTTCCACAATACTAATGTTAATAGGGATATATTATTTACCGTGGGTCATATTTCTATACCCTGTCCTTTTTATAATATTAGGAATTAGATACGGAGTAAATTATGCTATATTGGCTTTAATTATATCCACTTTATCCATTGGATTAATGGTAGATATGATATCGGGTATATTTATATTTGTAGCATTTACCCCTTTGATTATATCATTAATTTATACCATTAAGACGAGAAAAAATTCTTTTACAATTTTATCTATTTCCACTTTTGTTTTTTTACTCTCTAATTTGTTGATAATAAGTATGATGAAAAATATGACTGGTGTAAGTATAATCAACCAATTAGAAGAATTTTTTACTCAAAGCATAAATTATCAAATAGAGATATTGAAAGATACAGGTTTATCAAATTATGAAGTTTTGAAGATTAAGGATTTTTTAGAAAATGCTTTTGATTATATACTCTTAATTATGCCATCAATAATCATGATATTTTCTTTAATAACAGCATATTTAAATTATTTACTATCTTCTTTATCCCTTAGAAAGCTAGAATATGGGATAGTATCAATTCCCAAATTTTCACGATTTAAACTGCCTAATAATATTTTATTGGGAACAGGGATTATGTTTTTAGGGGCATTTATATTAAAAAAATTGGAATTATTATATTATAAAACAGTATTTTTAAACATAACATCAATAATCGCTTTCATATTTTTTGTACAGGGTTTATCTGTCATAGACTATAAGCTCATTAAGAGGAATATAAAGATAATTCCAAGAATACTTATTGTTATAGTTTTTACTATAATTATACCCTTAGGATGGCTAATACCTTTTATTGGAGTACTAGATACTATATTTGACTTCAGAAAAATTAGGAGATCTATTTAATTTCCATTAGGAGGATAAATATGGATAATAAAAATTTTTTTAAATGGAAAGATGGAAGGACCTATTTAATAATAATAGGAGGGCTTATAGCCATAATCGCCTATTACCAACCTATATTAGCTTTACTTTTAGCTATAGCCTTGGCCTTTTTAGTCTATAAATATATTATCACCCTTCGAGAAAAGGAAGAGGAATGGACTAAATACATTGAAGGATTAGCTGAAGAATTTGATACAGCCACTAAACATGCTGTATTCAATATGCCTTTTCCTTTGGTAATGTTGGAAATGGATGGTACCATATCCTGGTATAATACTAGATTTATAGATATGATGGAAGAAAAGGATATATTGAATAAAAAGATTGATGAAATTTTACCTAAATTAAGAGTAGAAACCATTTTAAAGGATGCTAATAAGGCACCCTTAAAGATAGAATATAATAACCAACATTATGAAGTCCATTATAATATCGTTGATGGTAAAAAAACTATTAGTACAAAAGGCAATATTATAATGCTCTATTGGGTCAATAAAACGGAACAGGCTCTTCTCTATAATAGATATGAGGAAGAAAAAATAGCAGTTTGTTTGGCCTATATAGATAATTATGATGAAGTAAAGAATACAACTCCCGAGATCAATAGGCCATTGGTATTAGCAGAAATTGATAAAACTATAAATGCTTATGCAACTATGAACCATGGATTAGTTCGTAAGTATGAAAATGATAAATATATTCTAATATTTGAAAGTAAAAGTTTACAACAAATTCAAAACAGAAAATTTGATATATTAGATCGAATAAGAGAAATCGATAAAGGTAATTCAATATCTATAACTTTAAGTATGGGCGTAGGAATAAATGGAAAGAATCCAAATGAAAACTATGAATATGCAAGGGCGGCCATAGATATTGCCTTAGGTAGAGGCGGAGATCAAGCTGTTGTAAAGGATAACAATAATTTAAGTTTTTATGGCGGTAAAACTAAAGCCATAGAAAAGAGAAATAAGGTTAGATCTAGGGTCATATCTCATGCTTTAATGCAACTTATCGACCAATCAGAAAAAGTATTTGTAATGGGACATAAAAATGCAGATATGGACTCCTTTGGGGCCAGTATAGGAATAATTAGGGCTGTAAGAAATAGGAATAAAAAAGCATACTTCATATTAGGGGGGGTAAATCCATCCATTAAGAATATATATGTTAGAATGGAAGAAGAGCAACCAGAGTATTTAGATTTAATATTAGAACCAGAAGAAGCTATAGACATGGTTGATAGATCTTCTCTTTTAGTGGTAGTAGACAATCATAAGCCTAGCTTCACAGAGGCACCAGAACTATTGGATTTGACGGATAAGGTGGTATTAATCGACCATCACAGGCGAGGGGCTGAATTTATTAAGGATCTGGTTTTAACCTATTTAGAACCCTATGCTTCATCCACTTGTGAATTGGTTACAGAAATACTATATTATATGTCGGACAAGATGGAAATGACCAAATTCGAAGCAGATGCTCTATTAGCTGGAATAACGGTAGATACTAAAAACTTTACGTTCCAAACAGGGGTAAGGACCTTTGAAGCTGCTTCCATATTAAAAAGAGCGGGAGCTGATACTACTAGTGTAAGGCAATTATTTAGAGACGATTTCAATACATTTTTGCACAAGGCAGAGGTAGTCAAGAATTCCAAAGTTGTATTTGAAAAAATTGCTATTGGTAAGCTAGATAGCGAAATGGAGGATTCTATTCTAATAGCAGCTCAATCTGCCAATGATCTATTGAACATAAATGGGGTAGAAGCTACTTTTGTACTAACCTTATGGGAAGGGAAAGTTCATATAAGTGGCAGATCTTTAGGGAATATTTCTGTTCAATTAATACTTGAAAAACTAGGAGGGGGAGGCCATTTAACTAGTGCTGGTACTCAAATAGAGGGCAAAACCTTAGAACAGGTAGAAGAAATGCTTATTGAAGCTATAGATGAATATTTAAAGGAAGGTGAAGAAGAATGAAAATAATTTTACTAAAAGATGTGAAAGGATTAGGAGAAGCAGGAGAATTGGTTAATGCCAAGGATGGATATGCAAGAAACTTTTTACTACCAAGAAATTTAGCTGTAGAAGCAACACCTGCAAATATGAAAAAATGGGAAGAAAGAAAAAAAATTGAAGAAGCAAAAGAAAAGGAAGAATATGAAAAGGCCCTTAAACTAAAGGAAAAAATTGAAAACTTGACTGTTGAGCTAAAAGGAAAAGACAGGAGAGGGAGGTAGACTTTTCGGTTCAATTACCTCTAAAGATTATTTCTGAAGCATTAAAGANATATAAAAAGTATTCTATGTGAAGTAGCTTGGACAGTGACACGAAGAAAAGGAACATATTTATCAAACTGGTATTGGAAGGTAAAGCAAAGAAGGGGTACTAAAAAAGCTATTATTGGATTAGCACGCAAGATATTAGTAATTATCTATACTCTTTTAAAAGAGAACTTATCATATGATGAGGACAAATTTACAGAAATACAAGTGAATCATGAAAAGCAGAGAGAAAAGAAACTTATCCGAGAATTAAAAAAACGAGGATATATGGTTGAACCTCTAATTGCTTAATTGTTTCACCTAAAATCACCTAAAAATTGTACATAAAGCATATATAAGTAGCTTGGGGAAACCCTAAAAGGGCCTCCCGGGCATTTTATTGCTCAAAAAACAAGGGATAGATTATTCATAAGAAGTAAAGAAGAAGGTGGGATCTATTAAAGAGGAGCCTACTAACTAAATCATTTTCGTGTGAACCTTATGGGAAGGGAAAGTTCATATAAGTGGCAGATCTTTAGGGAATATTTCTGTTCAATTAATACTTGAAAAACTAGGAGGGGGAGGCCATTTAACTAGTGCTGGTACTCAAATAGAGGGCAAAACCTTAGAACAGGTAGAAGAAATGCTTATTGAAGCTATAGATGAATATTTAAAGGAAGGTGAAGAAGAATGAAAATAATTTTACTAAAAGATGTGAAAGGATTAGGAGAAGCAGGAGAATTGGTTAATGCCAAGGATGGATATGCAAGAAACTTTTTACTACCAAGAAATTTAGCTGTAGAAGCAACACCTGCAAATATGAAAAAATGGGAAGAAAGAAAAAAAATTGAAGAAGCAAAAGAAAAGGAAGAATATGAAAAGGCCCTTAAACTAAAGGAAAAAATTGAAAACTTGACTGTTGAGCTAAAAGGAAAAGCAGGAGAGGGAGGTAGACTTTTCGGTTCAATTACCTCTAAAGATATTTCTGAAGCATTAAAGAAACAGCATAAAATAGATATTGACAGGAGAAAGATAGAATTAAAAGATAATATTAAATCTATAGGTATAACTACAGTTGAAGTAAGGGTTTATCCAGAAATTTCTGCTAGCTTAAAAGTTGAAGTAGTAGAAGGATAATGGGGTGATTTAAATAGAAGCATATGCATTGGGGAAAATCCCACCTCATAGTTTAGAAGCAGAGCAATCGGTTTTAGGAGCTATGATATTAAATAAAGAAGCTATAAACACAGCTATAGAGCAGCTTCATCCTGAAGATTTTTATAAGGAAGCAAACAGGGAGATATTCGAGGCTATAATAGAATTGTTTAATAGAAATGAACCGGTAGACCTTATTACACTATCGGAAGAATTGAGAAAAAGAGGCACCTTAGAAAATTTAGGAGGGGTTACCTATCTTGCTGAACTGTCAGGCGGGGTAGCTATAACTTCTAATGTAAAATACTACTGTGATATAGTAGAAGAAAAGTCTATATTGAGGCGTTTAATAAAATCCTGTGATGATATAATGGCCAAGAGCTATGAAGGTACGGAAGAAGTCAATAATATTATTGAAGAAGCAGAAAAAAACATATTTGATATTACCCAAGGACGCCATAGAGAAGGTTTTGCCCCTATAAAGGAAGTATTATTAGATAGTTTTTCAAAGATAGAAGAAATGGCGGCCCATCAAGGAGAATTAACAGGCCTTACTACTGGATTTATCGACATTGACCAGAAATTATCCGGTATGCAAAATTCAGACCTTATATTATTAGCAGCAAGGCCTTCTATGGGGAAAACTGCCTTAGGAATCAATATTGCTACCAACTCAGCCATTAAAGCAGAAGCTAGCGTAGCTATATTTTCTCTGGAAATGTCTAAAGAGCAATTAGTTCAAAGAATGATTAGCTCAGCAGCCCATGTAGATCTACAAAAAATAATTAGTGGAAGATTAAATGAAGATGAATGGATTAAAATAATAGACGCTATGGGACCCTTGTCTCAAGCCAAAATATTTATCGATGATACCGCTGGAATATCCCTTACAGAAATGAAGGCAAAATGTAGAAGGTTAAAAATAGAAAGGGGCCTAGATTTAATCGTTATAGATTATCTGCAACTGATGCAATCCCATGGTAGACAAGAAAATAGACAACAGGAGATATCTGCCATATCTAGGGGACTTAAAGCCCTAGCAAAGGAAATGGATTGTCCTGTAATAGCCTTATCACAGCTTTCCCGTGCACCAGAACTTCGTTCTGACCATAGACCTATCCTATCAGACCTGAGGGAGTCTGGAGCCATAGAACAAGATGCAGACGTCGTACTTTTCCTATATAGGGATGAATACTACCATGAAGATTCAGATAAGAAAAATATTGGAGAAGTCATAATCGCAAAGCATAGAAATGGACCAACTGGAGTTGTTGAATTAGTCTGGAAGAAGGAATTTACTAAATTCTTAAATAAAGAGAATATAAGAGTGTAGTTAATTAACAATAGAGTTGGGTAAATATACTATTGATAGATGTACAATGGTAGTAGGGAGGTTTATTATATGGACGATAAAGTTTTAACCATAAATGATAGCGTAAAATGGGTCGGAATTTTAGATCCAGGATTGATAACCTTTGACGTAGTCATGGAGACAAAATACGGCACCACTTATAATTCCTATTTTATTGATGCTGACAAAAAGGCTATTATAGAAACATCCAAGGAACCTTTCAAAGAAGTGTATTTAGACAAAATCAAGAAAGTAGTGGGTTTTGAGGATATAGAATATATAATCCTAAACCACACAGAACCAGATCATTCAGGTAATTTAACCCATTTGTTGGATTTTGCAACCAATGCTACAGTGGTAGGTAGCAGGTCTGCTATCAATTTTTTAAAGAATATGGTGGACAAAGAGTTTAAATATATGATAGTTTCCCATGGAGACAAGTTAAGTCTAGGAAACAAAACCCTCAAATTCATATCTGCCCCATTCTTACATTGGCCAGATACTATGTTTACCTATTTAGAAGAAGATAGAATGCTATTTACCTGTGATGTCTTTGGATGTCATTACTGTGATGAAAGAATGTTTGACGATTTAGTAGATGATTTTGATGATGCCTTTGAATATTATTTTAGAGTGATACTAAAACCTTTTAGCAACTATATGCTAGAAGCTATAGACAAGATTAAGGATTTAGACATCCATACCATCTGTCCAGGTCATGGCCCTATACTCCGCTCCAATTGGCAGAAATATGTAGAATGGTCTAAAAAGATGGCAGAAGATACGGAAAAAAAGGTAGAAAAACATAAAGTTTTTATACCTTATGTATCTGCCTATGGAAATACCAGAAAAATAGGAGAAAAAATAGCAGAAGGTATAAAGATGGCTGGAGATATTGAAGTAGAATTAATGGATATAGAATTAATAGATGTAACTAGTTTAGAAGAGAAGATTGATAAGAGTACAGCTATAATAATCGGTTCCCCGACTATCAACCAAAACACCTTAAGACCAATATACGATTTATTTGCAGTAATAAATCCTATTAGGAATAGAGGTAAATTAGCAGGGGCCTTTGGTTCCTATGGATGGAGTGGAGAAGCCGTAAAGATCATACAAGAAAATCTTAAAAACCTAAAACTAAAGGTATATGACGATGGTTTAAGATGTTGTTTTATACCTTTTGAAGATTCTTTTCAAGAAGCTATAGAATATGGAAAAGATTTTGGGAAAAAATTATTAGATAATAGTAGATAAAAGAAATACTTCGAAGAAGAGATTCAAACCTTCTTCGAAGTATTAATTTCACTAATTATGTAATGGAAAGAGGAATTTAGATGGAAATAACGGGAAAAAGGATAAGGATATCTCCTTTAAAATTAGAGGATGCCTTTTTTATGAAGAACTGGGGGACCCACGAAAATCCTCTACTATCCGATTATAATCTACCTTCATTAAGTGATGAAGAAATAAGGAAATGGTATAACTATAAAACTGGTGAAAAAAATAGGAAGTACTATAGCGTATTTAATGAGGGGAATAGGTTTATCGGTTATATGGGTATTAAAAAGATAAGGAGAATTTTTAGGGACGCCTTATTGGGAATAGTATTTGACCCAAACTATGTAAATCAAGGCTACGGTACTGAAGCAATCACTGCCTTTTTAGAGTATTATTTTAATGAAATGAAGATGAAAAAATTATATTTAGAGGTAGCCCAATTTAACAAAAGGGCTCTACGGTGTTATGAAAAAAGTGGTTTTAAGATAATAGATAGATATTTAGATGAATTTTTTGATCAAAGGATTGATTTAATAGACCCTTACTTTATATCTGAAAAATCTTCTTTTGTAATAGAAGGAGGAAAGGTATATAATTATATTTACAAAATGAAAGTGGATAAGAATACATATTTAAAAGCGAGGGAAGAAATAGATGGACAAAAAATTAAAAATCAAACTAGGTCAACTATTGACTAGTTTATCATTTGCATTAGATGTAGCAGAAAATAGGTATTTCAACCATTCAAGAAGGACTGCATATATAGCTTATTGTTTAGCTAAAGAAATGGAATTAAAAGAGGAGGATATTATAGATATATATTATACATCCCTTATTCATGATATAGGTATGGCAGGCCATTTGTCTAACTATACTGTGAAAGAAATCCATTTTAATGAGGATTTAAGAAAGGAGCATTGTTTTAATGGTTATAAAATATTGGATAAGTTGCCTTTAAAAAGGGAAATGAAAGAATATATACTATATCATCATGAGGAATGGAAGGGAACAGGGCCCTATGGTTTAATAGAAAATGAAATCCCTTTAGCTGCTCAAATCATCCATCTAGCAGATTATTTTGAACTATTCTTTGTAAGGGAAATTAGAAATGGAAATCAGTTCCAGGATTTAGATAGAATATATAAATGGTTAAAGATGCATAGAAACAAAATGTTTAGCAATGAAATATGTGAGGTTTTTTCTTCGGTTATTTTGAAAGAAAAATTTTGGTTAGACTTAATGTCCATTAATATAGGTCAAGCTTTGCAGATAATCGAACCAGGAAAGGATATATCTATAGATATACACGACTTACATAAAATTTCAGGGGCCTTTTCCATGTTAATAGACGCTAAAAGTAGATTTACCTATGAACACTCTAAAGGAATTTCTAAAATTACAGGTAAATTTGCTGCCTATTTAGGCTATAATCCTATAATGATAGAGAAACTAACTATTGCAGCAAATTTACACGACATAGGCAAATTTGTAGTCCCTTTAAATATATTAGAAAAACCTGGTAAATTAAGTAATTCAGAATTCGAAATTATCAAATCCCATGTTTATTATACAAAACTAATATTAAAACAGGTAGAAGGCTTAGAGGATATAGCAGAATGGGCTGGGAATCATCATGAAAAACTGAATGGCACAGGATATCCAGAAAAATTAGATGAAAGAACTTTAACTAAGGAAGATCAGATAATAGCCTTTGCCGATATATATCAGGCTCTAACTGAGGATAGACCCTATAGGAAGGGAATGGAACCCAAAAAGGCTATATCCATAATGGATGGGATGGCAGATAGGGGAGAAATCTGTAATAGCATGTTGTCCGATTTTAAACAGGTAGTATTATATTAGAGGTGGAGAGATGAGTTTTATAATTGAAACTACGGATATCGATTTAGGTGATACGCCTATTGAAAATATATTTATCAATGATTTTATGCCCATGGCCAATGGTACCTATGTGAAGGTATATCTATTAGGATATAAATATGCCTACGATAGAGATGGAACTATTGAAGTGAACAATAAAACCATAGCCAAACATTTGGATATACCCTTATCCGATGTATTAAATGCTTGGGATTTTTGGGAGAGTAAAGGCATAATTAAAAAAATATTCATAGACAAAGATAATAAATTTAATTATAAGGTTAAATTTTTAAATTTAAAACAACTATATATAAAGAACAATTATAAACCCATTAATATTGAAGAAGAAATGGCCACAAAATCCTATATTTGTTCTGTAGAAGATCTTGTTGACGCTAATCAGATACCTGCCATTAATGAAATGTTCAATCAAATCGATTATATTATGAGAAGACAATTAGTACCTAACGAGAAGCAAAAGGTATTAGAATGGATATATAATTATAATATGAATCCAGATATTATTGTAAAAGCCTTTTTCTATGGAATAGAAAAAAAGGGCAAAAGAAATATTAACTATGTAGGGGGAATAGTAAGAAACTGGTATGATCAAGGAATAACCAATGTAGAGGCTCTACAAGAACATTTTAAGGAAACAGATGAAAAATATTTTAGGTACGATCAAGTTATGAAATATTTAGGATATGGAAATAGATTACCCAGTGTGGGGGAAATGAAAGTTATAGATAAATGGTTTGAAGAGTATAAATTTACTATGGAAATAGTCCTTAGGGGATGTGAAAACTCTAAAAAGACTTCTAATCCTAGTATTAACTATATAGATGGAATTTTAACTTCGTGGTACCATAAAGGGATTAAGACCGTTGATGAGATTGAAGAGAAGGACAGACCTTCAGAAAAGAAAGATACAAAATATAATAAAGCAGATAAGAGACCAAGAACCACCAGGACCAAATTTCATAATTTCCAACAGAGGACCTCTAATTATACTGCTGAACAATTAGAGGAGATTGTCCGGAGAAAACGAGAAGAATATTATTTTAAAACAAAAGGAGAAAGTAAGTAATGTATAGTCAAATATTAAGGGATATCTTAATGGAGTATGAAAAAAAAAGGGATAGGGCAGTTTATGAACAGAAGTTAAGGACTGAAAAAGTCTATAATAAAGTTCCTCGAATAAGGGAAATAGATAGATCCATATTAAAAACTGGTCTACTTATGTCTAAAGCAGTAATTGAGAATCCTAAAAATTATAAAGAAAACATTAAAAAGGTAAAAAAGGAAATAGAAAAATTAAAAATGGAAAAGGCTTATATCCTTACAGAGAACAATATTCCTTTAGATTATTTAGATACTTACTTTGAATGTAATGAATGTCAGGATACAGGCTATTTGCCTAATGGGGACAAATGTAACTGTTTAAAACAAGTCCTTATAAGTAAAGCTTATGGGATGTCCAATATTGAAAATGTTCTAAAGAAGGAAAACTTTCAGACCTTCAATATAAATATATTTCCAGATGAGCCTATAGAAGGGGAAAGGATGACTCCTAGGGAAAATATGGCAAATATCACCAGTATATGTGAAGGTTTCGTTAACAATTTTGATGAGAACAATGAGGAAAACTTATTATTCTATGGTTCTACTGGATTAGGCAAAACCTTTATGTGCAACTGTATTGCAAAGGCCTTATTGGATAAAAATAAAATTGTAATATATCAAACCGCTTTTAAGATATTGGAGATTATTGAAAAACGAAGATTCGGTAGAGATTTGGATAGGTTTAACGATTGGGATTATGAATTATTATTCCAAGCAGATCTTTTGATCATAGATGACTTAGGAACGGAGCTATCTAATGCCTTTACCAATGCAGAAATATTTAATATAGTAAATACAAGGCTAATAAATAATACTAAAACCATTATTTCTACCAATTTGACTCCAAAGGAGATTTCAGAAACCTATACGGATAGGGTGTTTTCTAGGGTGTTGGAAAGATTTATACCATTGAGGTTCTTTGGTCCCGATTTAAGATATTATAGGTGGGAAGCCAAATAGAAGCGTCTATTGATTTCAATAGGCGCTTTTTTCATTATAAGAGAATCTTATTATACATAATTGTTATTTATTATACATGGCCTTAAGGTGATGTTAGTATATAAGTATGGACACTAAATAAGGTTTTTTATATACTACTAAATGAGGAAGGAAGTGTCCATAAAATGTCTAAAAGAAAAACTTATACAGATGAATTCAAAATAATGATTGCAGAGTTAGTATTATCAGGAAAAACAGTTAGGGAAGTAGCAGACGAATATGGCCTAAGCCAAACAGCAATACGTAATTGGGTAAAGAAGAAAACACCGATAGATGTAAAGGGAGATACCACAAATCTTGAAGAAATTCTAAAAATCAAGAAGGAAAATGCAAGACTTAAGGAAGAAAATGATATATTAAAAAAAGCTATGGCCATATTCGCAACCAAATAAATCCTGATATTATATTTGAAATAATAAAAGCTAATTCTAAGGAACACAGCATAGATACTATGTGCAAGGTGCTAAAATATCCTAGAAGCACCTATTATGATAAGCATAAGGAAAAGCCTGGAAACAAGTGGAAAACTCTTAATAAGAAGCTTAGAGAAGATATTCTAACAATCTATAATAATAGTAACAAAA
>NZ_AZSU01000002.1:56300-59681 GCF_000511955.1 [Clostridium] ultunense DSM 10521
CACAATATACGTCAAAGGAATATCGTGAAACAGTGGAATCAAAGCAATTTAAACTATCGTATAGTGCTAAAGGTTGTCCTTATGACAACGCCTGTATAGAAAGTTTTCATGCAATACTAAAAAAAGAATGCGTATATCTTAATACATTTATAGATCATAATCATGCTAAGTTAATATTATTTCAATATATAGAAGGATTTTATAATAGAAAAAGGATTCATTCATCAATCAACTACATGACTCCAGATGAATATGAGAATCTATGTAGAGTAGCATAGCTTGCTTTAGATTTTGAGCCTGAGGGGATGATAGCCACCCGTAGGGCTTGCCATTGATAAGCCAATAAATAAATGCTACAATATTCCACCACGAAGGCACAAAACATAGCTTGCTTTGAGTTTATCGCCTTCGGGTAGAAACCTAAAAGCATTTATGTTTGGATTGTCAATGGTGGCGGAGACCCACAAAAAAACCTAAATTTTTGTCCAAACTATTGACATAGATCCAAGGGCATGTTAGAATATAAACGAATGGATATTATTTTAACGATAAATACCAATATTTAAGGCTTATGCCATTGAAAAGGGGGATTATTGATGAAAAAAAATCAGGTATTTATAGGCATTCTACTCTTATTCCTTATGGCCATTTTTGCCTTTTCACTCCAGGGGAAGGATAGTAAATTAAGCTTATTTTTAATTACCGGACTAATGTTAGGGTATATATTGACTAGATCTAGATATGGCTTTGCTGGTGGAGTAAGGAGGATTTATTTTACCGGAGATGGGTCAATGACTAGAGCATTATTACTAATGTTAGCTCTTTCATTAATAGGCACTGCGGGGATTCATTATGGTGCAGTTCAAAGAGGAGCCGTTGTTGCCTTTAAGGCAGCCGAAGAGGAGATGATCATACCAGGAACTGGAAATGTTCAAAATGCTAGCTTAGCCACTATTATAGGGGGTATTTTATTTGGCATTGGAATGATCTTTGGTGGTGGCTGTGCTTCGGGTACTTTGACTGACTCAGGAGAAGGTGAAGCAAGGGGATGGATTGTATTATTATTCTTTATCCTTGGTTCCATGCTTGGTTTAGTTAATTTAGACTGGTGGGATAATAGTGCATTTTCGAAATTAGGTATTCAAATATATTTGCCAGACGTATTTGGATATATAGGAGCAGTCTTAATATCTTTATTACTATTACTTATAATATACATATTTGCAAACAATTATGAGGATAAGAGAAGAAGAGACGGAACCCTTATAGAAGAAGAGTATGAAGAATGGCAAAAACCTCTTCCAAGAGCAGAAAACTACAAATTTTTTTCCATGGAAACCTATCATAAATTCTTCGTTCAAAGGTGGTCTTTTACCGCTGGAGCTATTCTAATGACCATAGTATTTATATTTATAATAAACTCTACAGGCTCTAGTTGGGGAGTAACCAGTCCCTTTGCCCTATGGGGAATATGGTTATTTGACAAAATAGGAGTTGATTTTTCTGCTAATCCTGCCTTTGCCAGTGCAGTGAAAACGGTCAATAATGGTCTATTAAATCATCCAGCCACTTTAAGGAATTTGGGAATAATATTTGGTTCTGCGATTGCATTTTTATTGGCAGGTAATTTTAAATTTAATTTTGATTTCAAAGGTAAAGACGTACTATTTTATGCTATAGGTGGCATACTGATGGGATATGGAGCTAGGGTAGCTAAAGGTTGTAATGCGGGAGCATTATACTCTGGAATTGCAAACTTTTCTTTGTCTGGTTGGTTCTTCTTAATAGGAATGACTATTGGGGGAATTATTGGGTCAAAAATATTTGAAAATGTATTCCTTAAAGATAAAAAAGAGATAGTAGCTGAAAAATAAAACAGAAGATGGTGCTTTGTCACCATCTTCTGTTCTATTGTTAATAACAAAAACATCTTTTACTAGAAGTAATAAATTTTTTAAATATCTTTTCATAGCCTGTAAATTCATAGTTTTTTCTGTATGCTAAATAGTAATTAAATTTTGAATCAAAACCTTTAATATGGATCTTTTTTAAATCTCCTCTTCTCAGGTCTTGTTTTACCACGATATTTGGTAAAAAGGCAAAACCTCGTCCAGAGGAAACGGCAGATTTAATGGATTCGGGAGAATTAATAGATAACACAGTATTTAAATTATCAATATCTATTAAATGCTTTGATAATATATTAGCCAATAATAATCTATTGGTTGAATCTTCTTCCCGTTTTTACACCTACATCCGTATATATTTCCTTAAAGGTATAAAGGCTACAGGGTAGTACATATTCACCTAAACTTTTACAAGCTACTATAGAAAGGGTTTTTTTTGATTTTTCCAAATCCTTTATGGATCTTTTGATATTTTTTTGAATAGAAAGCATAGTAGTAGCATGTTCGAAAACTATCTTCCCTTCTTCGGTAAGCTCTACACCCTTATTACTTCTAATCAGTAGTTTTGCTCCCACTTCATCTTCCAAGTTCTGAATCTGCATACTTAACCCTGGTTGGGTAAGATGTAATTGTTTTGCTGCCTTAGATATGCTGTTACATTTTACAGTAACGTAAAAGGACTTTAAATAATCTAGATTCATTATTTTCCCACCCTAATATTAATCTTTGAATTTTTGAACTTTTGGAGATATTTAATGTATAAGAAAAGCTTCTATCGAAGCAATTAAGGTAGCTTTTCTTGAACTCATGTAGGTCAAGTTCCTTTTAGTTAATAATTTATAAGTTAGAACTTTCCTATTTGTTATAAAAAAGAGTTATTATGTATAATGACTATTTATTACATGGAATGGTATTTATGATGTTAGTATATAAGTATGGACACTAAATAAGGTTTTTTATATACTACTAAATGAGGAAGGAAGTGTCCATAAAATGTCTAAAAGAAAAACTTATACAGATGAATTCAAAATAATGATTGCAGAGTTAGTATTATCAGGAAAAACAGTTAGGGAAGTAGCAGACGAATATGGCCTAAGCCAAACAGCAATACGTAATTGGGTAAAGAAGAAAACACCGATAGATGTAAAGGGAGATACCACAAATCTTGAAGAAATTCTAAAAATCAAGAAGGAAAATGCAAGACTTAAGGAAGAAAATGATATATTAAAAAAAGCTATGGCCATATTCGCAACCAAATAAATCCTGATATTATATTTGAAATAATAAAAGCTAATTCTAAGGAACACAGCATAGATACTATGTGCAAGGTGCTAAAATATCCTAGAAGCACCTATTATGATAAGCATAAGGAAAAGCCTGGAAACAAGTGGAAAACTCTTAATAAGAAGCTTAGAGAAGATATTCTAACAATCTATAATAATAGTAACAAAATCTATGGAGCCCCTAAAATTCG
>NZ_AZSU01000002.1:60405-96350 GCF_000511955.1 [Clostridium] ultunense DSM 10521
AATAACGTCAAAGGAATATCGTGAAACAGTGGAATCAAAGCAATTTAAACTATCGTATAGTGCTAAAGGTTGTCCTTATGACAACGCCTGTATAGAAAGTTTTCATGCAATACTAAAAAAAGAATGCGTATATCTTAATACATTTATAGATCATAATCATGCTAAGTTAATATTATTTCAATATATAGAAGGATTTTATAATAGAAAAAGGATTCATTCATCAATCAACTACATGACTCCAGATGAATATGAGAATCTATGTAGAGTAGCATAGCTTGCTTTAGATTTTGAGCCTGAGGGGATGATAGCCACCCGTAGGGCTTGCCATTGATAAGCCAATAAATAAATGCTACAATATTCCACCACGAAGGCACAAAACATAGCTTGCTTTGAGTTTATCGCCTTCGGGTAGAAACCTAAAAGCATTTATGTTTGGATTGTCAATGGTGGCGGAGACCCACAAAAAAACCTAAATTTTTGTCCAAACTATTGACATAGATCCATTTATGCAGTAATATATAAGTAAGTTAATTAAATATCTAACTATTTGATTATTTCATAATGTAGGTTTGTATATATTATATCATATTTTTAATAAAGTTTTTACTATTTACTAAATATTTCAAACATAAGGTAAAATAAAGCAAGATCTAGGCAACCTACATTTTTAATTAAAAGTGAGAAAATTAAGGGGGAATTTTAACATGGTAAAAAAACCTAAGAGAGTTTTAGTGGTAGGCGGTGTAGCCGGTGGAGCTTCTGCAGCAGCAAGGATAAGAAGGTTAGATGAAGAATGTGAAATAATTATGTTTGAAAGAGGCCCTCATGTATCCTTCTCAAATTGTGCATTACCTTTCCATTTAAGTGGTTTGATTGAAGATCATGAGGATTTAGTTCTTATGAAACCAGATGATTTCTATAATCAGTATAGAATTGATGCAAGGGTATATAATGAAGTCATCCATATTGACAGGGAGAAGAAAGAAGTTAAGGTGAAAAATGTAGTAACGGGTGAAGAATATACCGAGTCTTATGATAAGCTAATTCTTTCCCCAGGAGCTAATCCTATAGTTCCGCCTTTTAAAGGGATGGATGAAGTAAATGTATTCACCATTAGAAATGTAGTGGATATAGCTAAATTGAATGTATTTATAAAGGAAAACCATTGTAATGATGTGACGGTAATAGGTGGAGGGTTTATTGGAATCGAAGCAGCGGAAAATTTAAAGTTGGCAGGATATAATGTAACTATAGTAGAAGCTATGCCTCAAATAATGAGACCTTTTGACTATGATATGGTGCAGATATTACATAAAGAACTAGTAGATAACGGAATAGATTTAATAGTTGACGATAAAGTTGAAAGGTTTGAAAAGGATACAGTAATATTAGAATCGGGTAGAAAAATTCATGCTGAAGCAGTAGTTATGGCTATAGGTGTAAGTCCAGAAACTACTTTAGCCAAAAAAGCTGGTTTAGAATTAGGAAAAACTGGTGCCATAGCTGTGAATCAAAACTTTAGAACTTCTGATCCTGATATATATGCTGTGGGAGATGCAATAGAAGTCTACAATAGATTGCTTCATACTCAAAGTAAATTGGCCTTAGCAGGACATGCTCAAAAACAAGCTAGGGCAGCAGCAGACCATATCTATGGAAGACCAGTGA
This sequence comes from [Clostridium] ultunense DSM 10521, assembly GCF_000511955.1. Lineage (GTDB taxonomy): Bacteria > Bacillota > Clostridia > Tissierellales > Tepidimicrobiaceae > Schnuerera > Schnuerera ultunensis. The sequence goes on from NZ_AZSU01000002.1 coordinate 62,074, forward strand.
ACAACACAGGAGTAATAGGTTCTTCCGTAATAAAGGTATTTAATTATAACGGTGCTTCTACTGGTTTAACAGAAGGTTTGATTAAAGCTACTAATATGCAAATAGATTATGACACCGTAATGATAATACCAAATGATAAGGTAGGTATTATGCCAGATAGCGAACCTTTACATTTTAAACTCATATTTGAAGTGCCTACAGGAAGGGTGTTAGGGGCTCAGGCCATAGGTAAAGGGAATGTAGATAAGAGGATAGATGTTATCGCCACTTTAATTAAGTTTAACGGTACCTTAGAAGATTTAAAAGATTTAGAACTATGCTATGCACCACCTTTTGGAACTGCTAGAGATGTAGTAAACTTTGCTGCATTGGTAGGATTAAATATACTCCATAGCTGTTTCAAACAGGTTCATGTAGATGAAGTAAGGGGTTTGGTAGAAAGTGGAGCTTATATAATAGATGTTAGAGACAAGGATGAATATGAAGAAGGACATATAGTCAACGCAGTGAATATACCTTTAGGAGAAATAAGGGATAGAATAGACGAAATTCCAAAAGATAGACCAGTTTATCTACACTGTAGGTCAGGCCAACGATCCTACAATGCAGTGATGGCATTACAACATTTGGGTTTTGATAATGTATATAATGTATCAGGTAGTTTCATGGGGTTATCCTTCTTCGAATATTATAATGATAAGGTTACTGGTAGAAAACCAATAGTTACTGCATATAATTTTGAATAATTTAAGACATAAAACCATTAACCTTTATCAAGGGTTATGCGGAAATACTCATTATTTCTGCATAACCTATTTTATCAAAGTGGAAAAGGTGAAAGGAAAATGAGATCAAAATTAAGTAAGTTAGATGTTTTTTCCATAGTTTTAGGTTCTATAATTGGCTGGGGCTCATTTATGCTACCTGGAACCAAATTTTTAAAAGAGGCAGGGGTAATAAATACAACTATAGGGTTAACTCTAGGTGCATTGTTTATAATAACAATCCAAAGTTCCTATTATATTATGCTAGAAGACCATGATGATGAAGGAGGAGAATTCTCCTTTACCTATAAACATTGTGGTAGAAATCATGGATTTGTTGTTGGGTGGTTTCTATTATTAGCTTATTTGACAATAATTCCACTAAACGGTACCGCTTTTCCATTGGTAATAAGAAAGATATTTGGAGATGTGTGCCAATTTGGATATCTATATAGTATTGCAGGATATGAGGTATATATTGGAGAAGTGATAATATCCAGCTTTATAGTTATATTATTTGCTTATATAAACATTAAGGGAATAAAGGAATCGGCAAAGGTTCAAAATATAATTGCTCTTACTTTAGTTTTTTTAGTATTTACAGTATTTGTTTTTATGTTTATAAGGGTTGATAGGACTAACTTCTTAAACAATTATATATATGATTATCAATTCAATCTAGGAGAAGTATTAAAAATATTTGCCATAACCCCCTTTGCTTTTGTAGGTTTTGATAATATCCCTCAGATATGTAAGGAATTTGACTTTGGTGCTAGAAAGGCCTCTTTAATTGCAGTAGCATCTGTGTCTATTGGAAGTCTAATATATTCTGTATTAAATATGACTACTGGATTGGTATATTCTCCCCAAGAAGCAGCGACGCTGGACTGGGCATTGGGCACTGGGGTTTTATCCGTTTTAGGTAGGTTTGGATTTTTATTATTGGTCATAGCTTTATCTGCAGCAGTAACCTCAGGTATTAATGGCTTTATGATATCTACCAGCAAATTGATGGGTTCTATATCTAATCATCATATGGTGCCTAAAAAATACGCCTATGTAAATAAAAATGGAGTATTTAAAAATGCTATTCTATTTGCAACAGCTATAAGTCTTATAGCCCCTTGGTTTGGAAGAGAAGTAATACTGTGGATAGTAGATATGTCCTCTTTAGGGGCAGCCATAGCTTACTTTTATGTCTGTTTCATAGCCTTTAGGTTAGGTAAAACAATGTTTAGAAAAATCATGTCCCTACTAGGAGTAGTAGCCTCTTTGCTTACAGTAGTCTTATTATTAGCACCATCATCTCCTGCAGCATTAGGAAAGGAATCACGGATAGCTTTAGTTCTTTGGATAGTTTTAGGAACTGTATTTTACATAAAAGTAGTTTCAACATATAAAGTTGAAACCTCTAGGGATAATATATAGTTTAAAGAAAAGAAGCTGTAGAACTTTCTACAGCTTCTTTTTTGGTGACCCCACCGGGACTCGAACCCGGGTTACCGCCGTGAAAGGGCGGTGTCTTAACCGCTTGACCATGGGGCCATCATTATTTAGGACAAATCGATTTTTATTTTACTATATAAAATAGGGTTTGTCAACCATTTATGGTAAAATAATAATAGAAGGATTTATATCAGGAAAGGAGAATTATGATGGGAGCTTGGGAGAGAAGGAAAAAGATTTTGGATACATTAAATAAAAATAGGAAACCGGTAAAGGGCACCGAACTTTCTAAAAAATTTAATGTGAGTAGACAAGTAATAGTTCAGGATATTGCTCTATTAAGAGCTAGAGGAGAAGATATATTAGCCACACCTCAAGGATATATAATACCTAAAGCCTATAAAGAGAATAAATTAACTAGAAAAATAGTTTGTAAACATGAAGGGTATGATGAGATAGAAGATGAATTGAAAACCATAATTGATTTAGGTGGCAAGATAGTAGACGTAATAGTAGAACATCCCTTATATGGAGAAATAAAAAGCCCCCTTGAAATAAGTTCCAGATTGGACTTAAAAGAATTTATGGAAAATATAATAAAGACAAAAGCAGAACCCTTATCTTCTTTAACGGAAGGCATTCATATCCATACAATAGAGGTAGACGATGAAGAAAGTTTTGAAAGAATAAAAGAGGCCCTTATTGGGAAAAAATACTTGATAAATGAAGATTAAGATGGTATATTTGTATAGTAAGGTGACAAGACAGGTGTCTTAACACAGATATAAAGGAAAAAAGGGGTGGCTTAGTTGGAAAATAAAGAAACAGATGGAAAAGGCAATGTAAAAAATTATTTAGTGAAAGTGTTTAATGGAATGGCATTAGGACTTTTTTCTTCCTTACTAATTGGTCTGATAATCAAGCAATTAGGTACACTTTTGAATATTCAATTGATGGTTAGCTTTGGCCAAGTTGCCCAAATGCTTATGGGACCAGCTATTGGTGCAGGTGTTGCATATAGTGTAGGAGCTCCACCATTAGCCATATTTGCCTCTGTAGTAACTGGAGCCATTGGAGCGGGAACCGTTACTTTTGAGGAAGGGGCTGCTATGATAAAGGTTGGAGAACCAGTTGGGGCCCTAGTTGCAGCTCTTGTAGGAGCAGAGTTTTCAAAGATAATCGAAGGAAAGACTAAAGTAGATATCGTTTTAGTCCCTTTAGCCACTATTTTGATTGGAGGGTTAGCTGGAAACTATATAGGACCTGTTATGAGCTCTTTTATGACTGTTATAGGAAGTATTATCAATAGGGCGACGGAATTACATCCCTTCCCTATGGGTATAATAGTATCCGTATTAATGGGTATAATTTTAACATTGCCAATTAGTAGTGCAGCTTTAGCTATATCTTTAGGACTTAGCGGTTTAGCTGCAGGGGCGAGCACTGTTGGCTGTTCTGCTCAGATGATAGGTTTTGCAATTTCCTCTTACAGGGAAAATGGATTTGGAGGCTTTATTGCCCAAGGAATAGGTACTTCTATGCTACAAATCCCAAATATTATTAAGAACCCTAGGATTTGGATACCCCCTATTATTACTTCTGCCATCCTTGGACCTGTTTCCACAATCCTTTTTAAAATGGAAAGTAATATGGTAGGAGCTGGAATGGGCACCAGTGGCTTAGTAGGTCAGTTTGCAACTATAGAGGTAATGGGTACCGGAGGAAAAGTTTTAGTTGGAATACTCCTCCTCCATTTTATTTTGCCTGGAATATTGTCCTTTATAATATCAGAATGGATGAGGAAAGCGGGATATATAAAGAAAGGTGATATGAGATTATAAATTATAATTAAATGTTATAACTATTTCAATATGGGTATATAGTGATTAGCCAAAAAATTATATTTTTTGGCTAATCTCCCACCAAAGACAAAATATTAATAGACAAAAGATAAGGCTAAAAGGGAATTGGCGTTAACATTCAATAATGTTAACGCCCTTTTACCAATAGATAATTGATATTTTTTATAAAATGTGATATACTACCTAATAAAATTTCATACTTTAGCTATGAAGGGACCTAGTAGATAATAAAGTCTTTTTAGAGAACCAATGGTTGGTGAAAATTGGTAAGGCTTGTTATTGAATCCAGCCCTGAGCTTTTTAATACCATGAGTGAACCAAAAGGTTAACTAGGGTGGCAACGCGGGAATACTCTCGTCCCTAAATGTTTAGGGATTGGGAGTTTTTTTACATCAATTTATGATTGGAGGGATAAAAATGTTGGATATTAGACGAATAAGGAAGAATCCAGAAGAGGTTATGAAAGCCTTAGAAAAAAGGCAAGGGAATTTTCCCATCGATAAGGTATTAGAACTGGATGAAAAGAGGAGAAATTTACTATCAGAAGTTGAACAGATGAAATCTAAACAAAATTCTGTATCAAAGGACATTCCAAAACTTAAGAAGGAGGGGAAAGACCCATCAGCTCTATTAACCGAGATGAAAGAATTATCAGCTAAAATAAAACAAATGGATGTGGAAGTAAAGGAAATGGATTTAGAATTAAAGGATTTATTACTCCATATTCCAAATACCCCTCATGAATCCGTAGTGGAAGGCGAATCCGATGAAGACAATGTAGAGATTAGAAAATGGGGAGAACCGACGGAGTTTGATTTTGAGCCAAAAGCCCATTGGGATATAGGTGCTGATTTAGATATTTTAGACTTTGAAAGAGCCTCTAAATTAACAGGTGCAAGGTTTTCATTATTTAAAGGAATGGGAGCATTGCTTGAGAGAGCTTTAATTAATTTTATGGTGGATTTGCATACTACGGAACATGGATATATGGAGATGTCTACTCCCTTTATGGTGAATAGGGATAGTATGATAGGTACTGGTCAATTACCTAAATTTGAAGAAGATATGTTCCACATTCCTAGTAAAGATTATTTCCTAGTGCCTACTGCAGAAGTACCCCTAACGAATGTTTATAGGGACGAGATACTAGAAGAAGATATGCTTCCCATCTATTTAACTGCTTATACTCCCTGTTTTAGACAGGAGGCAGGTTCAGCTGGTAGGGACACTAGGGGTTTAATAAGGAATCACCAATTTGATAAAGTAGAATTAGTTAAATTTTCCTTACCAGAAAACTCCTATGATGAATTGGAAAAGCTTACAAACAATGCAGAAGAAATACTCCAAAGGTTAGGGTTGCCCTATAGGGCGGTAATGCTTAGCACAGGAGATTTAGGTTTTTCTGCAGCTAAAACCTATGACCTAGAAGTATGGATGCCTAGCTATGGCAGATATGTAGAAATTTCATCCTGCAGTAACTTTGAAGACTATCAAGCTAGACGGGCTAATTTAAGATATAGAAGGAAAGACAATAAGAAAGTAGAGTTTCTTCACACATTAAATGGCTCAGGCTTGGCGGTAGGCAGGACATTGGCAGCTTTATTAGAAAACTATCAACAAGAAGACGGTAGTATAATAATTCCAGAAGCATTAAGACCCTATGCCAAAAATTTAGAACGTATAGAAAAATAAGTTCCCTCTACGGTGCCAGGCACCGTAGAGGGAACTTATTTGTAATGAAATTGTAATATATTTATTTTACCTCCATACTGGTTATAATATTTCTTTACAAATATAGAATATAATAGAAGAGGAATAAACTTGGAGGTGAAAATTTGATAATAAAAAGAAGAGTATATGTGGCTTTAATATTTATCCTTATTATCGTTTTAGTTGGTTGTACTGAAAAAGCTGTACAGGTTCCAACCTTAATAGTTGATGATTTTAATGATATGGATTTAGATAGGATAGATCATTATAAAATAGATGTGGATTTTGACCCAGCTAATAAGGTTTATTCAGCCAACCAAAAAATAACCTATTATAACAACACGGGGGTAGAATTAGAAGAAATATACTTTCATCTATATCCAAATGCTTTCAAATCTCCAGAAACAACTCCATTGCTATTCCATAATCAAACTCTGTTAAAAGAGGAATATATATCTGGTTATATAGAAATAGAAAAAATAAAAATAGGGAAAAAAGAAGTGGATTTTAAAATAGGGGGAATGGGAGATACCATTTTAAAGCTAACCTTACCTAATATTTTAAAGCTCGATGAAAAGGTTAATATTGACATTGAATACATTGTCAAACTTCCAATAAATGTAGATAGGTTTGGATTTGGAGAAGATGTATTCAATTTTGGTAATTGGTATCCAATAGCCTGTGTATATGATGATACAGGCTGGAATCTTGATCCCTATTATAATATAGGAGATCCTTTTTATAGTAATATTAGTAATTATTATGTAACCATTACCCTTCCGAAGGATATAATAGTTGCAGCTAGTGGCAATATCCTTTTTGAAAAGATAAAAGGGGATAAAAAAACCTATACAATTGAGGGAAAATTGATTAGGGATTTTGCTTGGGTAGCTAGTCCAAATTTCTTAATACGGGAATCTAAGGTAGAAGACACTATAATTAAGGTATACGCTATGGAAGATAAACCAGATATGGCCGATTATACCATAGAAATAGGAGAGGATAGTATAAAAATATTTAATAGATTGTTTGGTAAATATCCCTATGGAGTCTATTCTATAGTAATGACAGAATTTCCAACGGGCATGGAGTATCCCGGTATAGTTTTTATAAATAAAGACTATTATAGCCCCCATTTTAAAGACCCATTAGAAAAAGTAATAGTCCATGAAACAGCCCATCAATGGTGGTACGGAGTAGTTGGAAATGACCAAATTGACGAAGCCTGGTTGGATGAAGCTTTAGCCACTTATTCGGAAGTAATATATATTAATAATAAATATGGTGAAGAGGAAGGAGAAAATTATTACAATTATACTTGTGAAATGCCTTACGAATATGGAAAAGATTATATAATTTCAGAGAAGATAAAAAAACCCTTAAGTGATTTTGATGGTTGGGAAGACTATGGATTATTGGTTTATGTAAAAGGAGCAGTTTTTTTAAATGGGATAAAAGAAGACTTTGGAATGGAAACGTTATATGATATATTAAATAAGTATTATAATACTTATAAATTTAATAATGGAACTACAGAAGGTTTTTTAAAAATTTGCGAAGAGGTAACAAATACATCCTTCAAGGAAAAGGCTGATATATGGCTCTATGGTAAATAAAAACGGAGGGTTTATTGCCCTCCATTTTAATCTCAGCATTTTTTGCCGTTGAAGCCTCCAAACAGTATTACTAATAGCAGGAAGAAAAACAGTAAACTAGAATCATCACCATCAAAGAAACCGCCTCTTCTTTGTAAGTCGGACATATAAAAACCCTCCTTTTAATGTTCTTGTATTTAGCCTAATATATTATATAGAGACCAGGGCATATTTGTTACTCTTTTATAATAATTAATATTATAATAATATTTAAATAAAGGGGAAAAGTCATTATGAGAAGATTGCTAAATGGAATTATTCTATCTTTACTATTTATTTTAATATTAAACTCTACAGCAGTAGCCACAGTTGGCATTGAAGATGAAGTAACAGCTTATCTATTAGGGGATTATGAAACAGGAGAAATATTAGAGGAGTACAATATATATAAACCCATAGAAATTGCAAGCATTAGCAAATTAATGTCCTATTTGGTAGTCATGAAACAAGTTGAGAGGGGATTTATTTCATTAGATGATAAGGTCTATATAGATGAAGATGTGATTCAAATCAAAGGATCCAGCTTAAAATTAGAGGAAGGGGAGATATTTACCGTCAAAGAACTGTTGGAAGCAGCCTTAGTAGTTTCTGCTAATGATGCTACTTATGCTTTAGCTAAGTATGTGGCAGGAACAGAAAAAGATTTTGTCAAATTGATGAGGGAAGAAGCGAAAGCAATAGGACTAGAAAGTGCTTTCTATATTAATTCCACAGGCCTTCCAGAAGGGGAACTACAGAATAAAATGAGCACTGAAGATATATTTAAATTGTCCAGATATATAATAAACGAGTATCCAGAAGTACTGTTTTTGACAACTATTCCCTATATAGAATTAGATAATAGGGAATATAAAGAGGAAAATACAAATCCACTATTGAAAGAAATAAAAGGGATAGACGGATTAAAAACTGGGTTTACCAATAAAGCAGGTTATTGTTTGGTATCAACAATTAATATTGATGGAGACTATATAGAAACAGAAAACTTAAGGTTAATTTCTATAGTAATGGGGACCAAAAGTGAAGAGAAAAGGAAAGAATTGAGTAAAAAATTAGTACAATACGGGTTAAATAATTATTCAAAAAGAATACTGGCCAATGAAAATATTCCCGTAGACATTGTCTATATGCCTAAGAGCAAGGATAAGGAAATAGAAATCTATCCTTCAAAAAACTTTAGTATAATTCTTAAAGATGGAGATTATATAGATAAGGATATATTAATAGATGAGGGCCTAAAGTTGCCATTGAAATCCATGGATAAAGTAGGGAAAATAGTTCTATCTACGGAAGGCAATATATTAGAGGAAATTGATTTAATTATTCATAAGGATGTAAAAAAAGAAAACTTAATTATGAGGATTCTAAGGAATATAAAAGAGTTTATTGTCAATGTATTCAAAATTGACAAACTGACTATATTCAGGATATTAATCAAAAAATAGGGTATAACATGTAGCCAGCCATATTGACAACTATAAAAAAATGTTGTAAAATATATTAGCATGAGTACTCATTGTGCATCCGTAGCTCAGAAGGATAGAGCAGCGCCCTCCTAAGGCGTGTGTCGGGGGTTCGATTCCTCTCGGGTGCACCACACTTATTTTGGTGATTATTTATGGATGAAATGTATATGAGCTTAGCCTTAGAGGAAGCATATAAAGCCTTTAGCACCTATGAGGTACCAGTAGGTGCTGTTATTGTTCATGATAGTAAGGTAATAAGCAGAGGATATAATAAAAGGGAAACTTTAAAAGACCCTACTGCTCATGCCGAGATAATAGCCATTAAAGAGGCTAGTAAATATCTAGGAGGATGGCGACTAATAGGCTGTACCATGTATGTCACTTTAGAGCCCTGTAGCATGTGTGCAGGAGCAATAATAAACTCTAGGATAGAACGCCTAGTAATAGGAGCAAAGGACCCTAAGAGAGGCTGCTGTGGCTCCGTTATCAATTTACTAGACAATCCAAATTTTAATCATAAAGTAGAAGTAGAATTCGGGATATTAAAAGATAAATGCAGTAATATCCTCACTGAATTTTTCAAACAAATAAGATGCAAATAATCTCACTTCTAATATCTAACCTTCCATCTCTAATTTTGGAGAGATGTCCGAGAGGTTGAAGGTGGTGGTCTCGAAAACCACTGCACAGTTTACTGTGCCGAGGGTTCGAATCCCTCTCTCTCCGCCAAATGTATTAATTTAACCTAGCTTATGCTAGGTTTTTGTCATATTGTATAGTTGTGGAGTATTAGGAAGACACCTAAAAAGATTGTTAATATTATGACAATTCCGAAAATTCCTTGACATTTCCTCATAAAAGGGTTATATTCTTAATAATCAAAAAATTAAATATAAAGGGGGAATATAAATGGATAACAGAGTTAGACACCAAGGCGAAGGTAAAAGAGAAGGCTTTGCTAGTAGCTTTGGTTTGTTGGCTGCAGCAATAGGTTCTGCAGTAGGATTAGGTAATATATGGAGGTTTCCTTATATTACTGGAGTGTATGGAGGAGGAGCATTTTTAGTTGTTTACTTATTATGTGTTGCAATTATAGGTATTCCCGTTATGATTGCTGAGTTCATCATCGGTAGAGAAGGGGAAAAAGATGCTATAGGTTCTTATAAAACCTTAGCACCTGAAGGTAAATGGTATATAAGTGGAGTTCTTGGAGTAGGAGCAGCCTTTCTAATTCTTTCATTTTACGGAGTTGTAGCTGGTTGGACATTAGAATATATTTTTAGTGCTATAGGTAATAAATTTGCAGGGCTTAATGCTGGAGAAGTGGGAGATTATTTCGTTGGATTTATTTCCGACCCTATTAGACCAATTATTTGGCAAGTGATTTTTATGGCGATTACTGCTTATATAGTAGCAGCTGGTGTAGAAAAAGGAATTGAAAAATATTCTAAAATATTAATACCGCTATTATTAGTATTAATTATAATTTTGGATATTAGATCCATTACTTTATCAGGAGGAACAGAAGGCCTGGAATTCTTATTTAAACCGGACTTTAGTAAATTAACTAGGGAAGGGATTCTAGTTGCCTTAGGTCATGCTTTCTTTTCCTTAAGTTTAGGTATGGGAATTATGATAACCTACGGCTCCTATATTCCTAAAGAGGAAAAATTAGGGCCAACTTCGTTAAAAATAAGTATTGCAGATACATTAATAGCTTTATTAGCTGGAATTGCCATATTCCCAGCAGTATTTGCCTTTGGCATAGAGCCAGGCAGTGGGGCAGGATTAGTATTTATAACTTTACCTAATGTATTTGCTCAGATGCCTGGAGGCTATCTATTTGCTATAATGTTTTTCGCCTTATTAGCCTTAGCAGCCTTAACTTCTACTATATCTTTATTGGAAGCAGTGGTAGCTTATGTAATAGAGCGATTTAATATGGAAAGAGTAAAAGCAACCCTAATAACAGCTCTTTTAATTACATTAGTAGGAATATTGGCTTCTTTATCTAATGGTTCTTTATCTAGTTTTACCATACGGGGATATAATTTCTTTGATTTTCTAGATAATTTAACAGCTGATTTCTTCTTACCTATTTCTGCACTTATAAGCTCAGTATTTGTTGGTTGGAGATTGGATAAGAAGATTGTTGAAAATCAATTAACCAATAATGGAAGCTTGCAAATTGGATATTTGAAGGTTTTAACCTTCTTATTTAAAATAGTATCTCCAATAGCTATTTTAATAGTATTTCTATCAGGAGTTATTGAAAGGTGGGTATTGTAGGAATATAATAAGGTAATCAGAGATGGGACAGAAAACCTTCTGTCCCATTAGCTATGATAAAATTCTATATTTCATAAAACCTATAAAATATAACAATGAATTCTACGAAAGAAAAATTACAGTGTTTACCTAAAGGAGGAAAAAGATTGTATATTGAATCATTTTTAGAAATAATTATACCCTATATTACAGGTTTTTTAGAAACAGTAGGAGTAATAATAATTACAGTTGCATCCATAAAAGCTATTATAGGCTTTATTAAAAATAGGCTTGATTTTGGAAATGAAAATTTAAAAATTGAATTAGCAAAGGCCCTTGCCCTTAGTTTAGAGTTCAAATTAGCAGCAGAGATATTAAAGACCGTAATAATAAGAACTTTAGATGAATTTTTAATATTAGCCGCTATTACTTTTTTGAGGATTATAATAAGCTTTGTAATCCATTGGGAAGTAAATGCTAAAGAGAAGGAAGAAGTGGTTGAAAAAGGAGTAAAGGCTAAATAGGAATATTCTCATTTATAATATATAAAATAAAAAAGGCTTCCTTATATTGTTTCAATAGAAGCCTTTTTTATTTTTAGATGAAGTAGATAAATTAAGACAGGAAAAGTAAAACAAAGAATAAACACTATAATTGAAAAAGATAGCAAGTTAACATAATATTTAAGGTTTGAATAATAATAGAGTAGATGATATATTATTGTTGAAGGTCAAAGTAAGTCAAAGTTTAATATTTATATGGAGGTCGATTTTATGTTTGGAATCACACCTTATAGAGGAAGGTCAAGAGGTTTATCAAGAAGATGGGGATGGGACTTTGACAGAATGTTTGAAGCTATGTTAGAAGAATTTGATGATAATACATTTTCCTATTACCCAATGAAAGTAGATATAAAAGAAAGGGATAAAGAATATATATTAGAAGCAGAACTACCTGGAGCAAATAAAGATAATATTATTTTGGAAATTAAAGACGATATTTTAACTATTTCCGTGGAAAGAAAAGAAGAGCTAAATGAGGAAAAAGAAAATTACATTAGAAGAGAAAGACGCTATGGTTCTTTCAGAAGGAATTTCTACGTAGAGGGTGTAAATCAAGAAAAGATAAAAGCAAAATTTGATAATGGAGTTCTTCGGGTAAAATTACCTAAAAAAGAAGGTACACCCCCTAGAGAAAATAGAATACCTATAGAATAGTTAAAAAATAGGCACTTTAGTGCCTATTTTTTATGTGGAAAATCAAGGTTATTATAATCAAAAGCACTAAGGCGAATCCATTACTTAAGAGAATTCTATTTTATTTCATAATATTTATATACAAGTTTATCCAATAATTGGCTTAATGCTACAATGTTATCATCGGTTAAATTGGAATCTTTACTATTAATTAGTTCATGGAGTTGTTCTCTTGTATCTTCAATCTCCTTTTTTAATTCAACTAATTTAAGTTTTTTGATGAAAAAACACCTCTTCCAACAAAATATTTGGATTCGCCTAAGTACTTATGATAATTTTACTACAAAATGAAGAAAATGGTAGAAAAATGAAGGCCCTTTACCTGGTCAAGGCAATGATTAATAAAATTAATGTATATATCTAAATTTTTAAATAATTTAATATTTATATTAAAAGAATTTATTTATTTATTAAATCATTAATAATTCTGATATAATAAATAATAGGAGTATAATGATAGGAGGTTAGAATATGAAAAAGCTATTAACGGGCAATGAAGCTATTGCTAGAGGGGCTTATGAAGCAGGATGTTTAACAGCTTCTGCTTATCCTGGAACGCCAAGTACTGAAATATTAGAAAACGTTTCCCAATATGAGCAAATAATTTCGGAGTGGTCATCTAATGAAAAAGTAGCATTAGAATTAGATTGTGGAGATTCCATTGCAGGGGCTAGGTCTATAGTAGCTATGAAACATGTTGGAGTAAATGTAGCAGCAGATCCTCTATTTACAATAGCCTACGAGGGTGTAAACAGTGGGTTGATTGTTATTACTGCTGATGAGCCAGGGATGCACAGTTCTCAAAATGAACAAGATAATAGGTTATATGCCCCCCGTACTATTTCGGGTAACTACTAGGGTCTGCCATAGCAAAGGGTTAGTAGAATTATGCAAGAGGGAAGAAGTAGGAGTTAAGGAATATGTTAAAGGTATTAAAAAGTGTATGGAAGAGATTATATTATACCTGAGGATGTAAAAACTATGGCGCCTAGAGTATTGAATCATAGGATAATAGCTAAAGGTAGAAATAGAATGGGGGATACTATAAAATTAATTGAAACGATATTGGAAAAAAGAGGTACCCTTAGAAAGGATATAGGTTGAATATGCTTTGGTTATTTGCTATTTTAGTAACCCTTACCTTTGGATTTAATAAACTTATTATGAAATATGGTTTCAAAAATCTAAATTACAAACGGACTTTATCGAAGGATATGGTGGAAATTGGAGAGACTTTTGAGATAATAACCACTATAGAAAATAGCAAACCTTTCCCAGTTACCTATTTGAGAATAAAGGAAAGATTTCCTGCAGCCTTAACCTATCCGGGAGATGTTAATATGGATAAAACAAAAGACTGTTTTGAATTTACAACTACCTTATTCATACTACCTTACCAAAGGGTGAAAAGGATCTATTCCGTTTGTGGCAGAGAAAGAGGTTGTTTTATCTTTCGAAACGCAGATTTAGAGTTAGGGGATTTTATTGGCCTAAATACATTCTCCATTACCAAGGATTATCTACAGGAATTAGTAATATTGCCTGGGGCTTTAGATCTAGATGAAAACTTAGTACTATATGGAAACTATTATGGTCAAATATCCATTGGTCTTCGTCTTTAAAACATGGAAGTTTGATGGTGAAAAATTTCGATTTTACTACAGAACACTCAGTAAATATAGTATTAAATATAGAGTGCACTAAACCTTTTTGGGTAAGTATTGAAAAAGATAAAATAGAAACCTGTATCTTTTTATTCGTTGCTTCTTATTACGTCTATTACTATATATTTCAATACTTCCAAGAAGGAAGGTATGATTTTTATAAAAGGGATTTTAAAAGGAAAATGATACTTATTTTAATACTTATTATATCTATTTCAATCCTTTCTTTTATCCTTAGCATAGAAGGAATTAAAAGTAGCTTATTCCAAGGAGTTAAATCCATTTATAATTTGATTTTTTACCTATTTACCAGTTGAAGTTATAGGAGGGACCCTGGACTTTACCCAGTGGACTCAAGAAAATCCTTCTTTCCCTCTTTGGCTTAGAAAATTCATATCCATAGGTTCTAGAATAGTCTTTATTTCATCTATAATCTTTTTAACCTATTTACTATTTAAAAAGAAGGTATTTAATATAAGAAAAGATGAAATAGATTATAGTGAAGAGAGGGAATTCATCAATATTAGAGGTGAAGAGAAGGCTAAAAGCAAAAAATTTATTTAGACCAAAAGATATAAGGGAATAGATAAGGTATTATTATAAAAAATATTTATCTAAATTGGATAAAAAGGGAATAGATATAATAGTTTCAGACACCAGTTTAGATATTAATATAAAAGCAGAGAAAGACATGGATAAGGAAGTTATAGATGGTTTAAGGGATATCTATATTGAAGCCAGGTATGGAATAGGTGAAATAGATAAAACTAAAGCAGAAAAGATGAAGAAACTTTATAAGAAGGTTTAGTTTAGGAAGAAACCTTTTGAGGCTAAGAGGATACAATAAAGAACTTACTATGGTATCCTAATTAGGATACCATAGTAAGTTCTTTTATAAAAATCAACTATAAAGATTGATATATAGATTTATATAGATTTTTTTCTTTTTTAGTTGAATTTAAAGCTTTTAACATATCTTGTTGCAAATAAGGTTTTCTAGCGCAAATTTCTCTTTTTAAATTTTCTTCATCTATTTTTAATATTTTACTATCTTTCATAACAAAATGTCCATTTATTAGTACATGTTTAACAGATAAAGAAGAATTAAAAATTATTTGGTTTAAAAGATAATTATCTAAAATGTTCAATATACTATTTTTATTTACAACCACTAGGTCTGCTGAGTAATTAGCTTTAATTTCACCTAAAGGCCTATGGAATCCTAGTATGCGGTTACTATTTTTGGTGATCATATGGAATCCTTCCTTAACATTAATCCATTGACGGTAATCTTGTTCTTGAGATCTTTGAATAAGTAGGAAAAACCTAAGGATGTCCAGCATATTATTGTTAGTACCACAGTTAACACCGTCAGAGCCCAATGCAATTGGAATATTACGTTTAAGGTATTCTTTTGATGGGAATATCCCACTTCCAAGAAAACAATTACTTGTAGGATTGGAAACAACAATTGCTTTTCTTTTTGCGATTAGGTTTAACTCATCCTCATTCATCCAGATACAATGGGCTAGAGAAGTACGGTTTCCAAGCAGGCCAAATTGTTCTAGTTTTAACACTGGAGAAATGGTTTGGTCTGCTGATATTTTTTGCCACCTGGTTTCTAATAAATGGCAATGGATGGGTAAATTGAATTTATATGATAGTTCATATGCAGCTTTTAACAGTTTATCATCTGCTCTCTGAGGAGAATTTACACCTACCATTACTTGTAAATTACCATTGGGATTATGAAATTTTTCAATAAAATTCATATAATAATGAGTATATTCTTCTACTGTAGGAAAGCTATTATCCTCTAGATTATTAGGGATAACTTCATCCATTTTATAGAGTACTTTATTATCAGGTATATTATGAAGCATTGGTGCAAGAGCCGATTTAAATCCAGTAGTTTCATAGGTTTTAGCCGCAGTATATGATGTTGCAAGATGGGGTAGATGATCCACACAAGCAGTCACTCCAGCATGTAACATCTCGCAGATTCCTAAAGAAACCGATAGAGCCATTTCTGTTTCTGTCAAGATCTTTCCTAATGCAACTGTATCAACTGACCAGAGCTCCAAAGGTTCTCCAAAAGATGTACCCCTAAGTATATTAGTATAAGAATGGTAGTGGCTGTTAACCATTCCTGGCAAAACATAATCGCCATTTAAATCTATACATTCTTCATATGGAGTTGGAGTCAAATTTTCAGCTAATTCTATTATGATGCCATCATCAATACGAATATCAGTCTTTTTAAAATCCATATCCGAGTTATTATCAACCAATACTTTTCCATTTTTTAAAAGCATATTGATACCTCTGGAAAACTATAACAAATTGAAAAATTCTTCAATATGTCCTGAGTAATCACCTAGACATACCAAGTAATGGTTTCCAACTGGAGTTTTATAGAATTTATTAACTCCTTCATTACAGCGTAAGCTTATTTGAGTACGGCAAAGATCTTTTTCATGAAGACTTTCTAGAATTGTTGCACTTGAAACAAAATGACGGTTTAATGGACCAGTAGCTTTAAAAACAGTAGCAGAACCAGAAGGTATATTTCCTGAAATAGAAACTCCAATACCGGATTCAAAATGTGTATCTAATTTGTAGCTTATTGGCATATTTAACGGTAGTGTACAGTGGGCAAAAACAATCTCATTATTTTCTTTATTGATACGAGATGGATTGCACATAAATACTGGTTGGCCTGAAATTACACCTAAAATTGCCATGGAAATTAAAGAAGGTATATCTCCTTCACAACCGCTGTATACCCCTTGTTGGTTTAACAAAGCTAATCCAAGACAGCCAGTATTTTTAACAGATGATAATAAGTCAAAGCAACGCACACTAAATCCATTCAGGTTGTATTTATCAACTAATCGGGAAAATGCACCATAGATTTCAAGAGCTTTTTCAATTTGCCCCTTATCGAAATTTTTTGCCATTAGCTCATGACAAGTTTTATCGTCTGGGTAGTTCCTTTTTGAAATTTCATCAATAAGTTCTTTCATCTCTATTTCAATAATTTCAATACCTAGTTTTTCTTTTGGAATATTGTAATCAAAATCAGTTGAGATAAGCCAATCTGAAGGCTTGCCAATTAGTCCAAGTCGTAGTCCATTTAATGCATTTTTTGCTTTAATAGCGGTTAAAATCTGTTCAATGCTAGTAGCAATTTCTTCTTTAACTCCATGAAGAAGGCGTCCTTTCATTTCTTTATTTGCAAGATATGTCATCATTTCCATAGAAGCAGATAAAGAGTTATCACTATCGCTGCTAACAATGATGATAGGCTCTTTCAAAGAATCTAGAGCGGTTTTAAACATACCTGCAGTTCCACCAGTTGCTACATACACGATAGAAAATGGCTCATTTTTAATTGCCTCAACAGTTCCGCTAGTAAATGAATGTCCAACTTTTTTTTCTACACAACTAAACAAATCAGATGCCTTTTGCTCTAATGCTGGATTTTGATGTGAACTACTTTTCAAAAATAGATATTTCAAGTATATCCACTCCTTCTTAATTATTTAAAACGTTTTCAACAACATAATACGACAGACGTCCTACCACTATAAATACCATAGATTATAAGTCGTGTCAATAATAAAATTATAATTGTTCAATAAGTTGTAATTAAGTTAAAATTATTCAACATAACGTCTGATTAGATTGAACTCTAATTTTTCGGTTATGAAATAGCTATCAGAATAGAATACTGGAATACCTCTTGATGAATAATGAATTTGTTGTAGTAGTAAGAGGGCCTTTGGTTCATCTAATTCTAGCTTTTCCATAAGGCGTTCGTTGCTGAGTACAGCATGTATTGAGCAGTTTGAAAAAGAAATTGTATTATAGTTGCTAATAAAACTGAATAGAGAATCATCCTTCTTATTAGAATATTCCTCTAGCATTCCATCTTTATAAGGTATATAGTCTTCTACAAAAATGATAGGATTTAGATTTGCGGTTCTTACACGTTCTATATATAAAATTTTAATAGGTGTATCGCTGCCAAGTATTTTTGACATATTATCAGATGCCATGCGAACATCATAATAAGTACTCTTAGTACCTGGAACGTATCCATGATCTGTTATGATTTTAGTTGTACTGTCAAGTGTAGCAATGTTATATCTTATATTTTCCTTCCCATTGTAGCGTGTAACAAATGTACCAACTCCGTGACGAGAAATGATTAATCCTTCATTTTCCAATGCTTTTAGTGCTTCACGTACTGTATTACGGCTTACTCCAAGTTTAGAAGCTAATTTTTGTTCAGAAGGCAGTTTGCTCATGAAATCTAAATTGTTAATCATTTCTAAAATAATTTCTTTCACCTGTGAGGACAAGGTTTTATTTATTATTTTCATAAGAGTAAAACACTCCTTAATATTTTTAATACATTTAGTATAGTATAGTGTTTATCAATTTGTCAAGGAAATGGAAATGGAATTAACATAGAAAGTAGAACATATAGGGATGTAAGTATCAGAAGTTAAAATTTTTTCAAATATTTATTTTATCAAAATATTTCAATTGACAGTACAAAATGCATATGATATTATATTAACAACATAAGACGTTGGACGTCCAATAAGAAGAAAAGGATGGTTTAATAATGGATTATACAGAAGTTAGAAAAGAGATAGTTAAGTTTTGTCATCTATTATACAAAAAGGGTTATACACAAGCTTCCGGAGGAAATGTAAGCTGCAGGGTTCCAGGTACAAATCTATTTGCAATTAAGAAAACAGCTGTGAATATGGCCCTAATGACGGAATCAGATGTAGTTATAGTCGATGGAAATGGACAAGTAGTATACGGAGATGGAAAACCTTCAAAGGAAATGGGCTTTCATTTGGGTGTTTTAAAATTACGTCCTGAAGTAAACGCTTTCATCCATTGTCATCCAAATTATTCAATAGCTCTTGCAAATAATGATATAGAGTTGCCTTTTACAACTGTAACTTCAAGAAAAGTGGTAGGCTACGTGCCATTTATAGAATCTGCACCAGCAGGAAGTGATGTGTTAAAAGAATTAGTAATTAACGCGTTTAGAGAAAATCCTGAAAGTAAAGGTATTTTAATGAAGGAGCATGGTATTTGTGCAGTGGGGCGCTCTTTAGAAGAGGCCTTTAATATTACGGATTTAATTGAGCAGACTTCAAAGCAGGCATTTATTCAAGTACAGGTAGCTGCAAATAGAAAACTATTTAAAAAAATATTCAACATATAGATGGAGGAAAGAAAGTGAATAGATTATTAAAATTAACACAGCAATGGAAAGCAGATAATCTTCTTATGCCAATTTGGGTAGAGGAAAATCATTTATGTATGATAGACCAAAGAAAGCTTCCCCACAAAACTGAAATATTGGAGATTACTCAGGTGGACCAATTGGCTAAAGGTATTAAAGATATGGCAATTAGGGGTTCTGGTGCTATTGGTATTGCAGGTGTTTATGGTATGCTTCTTGCTTCCAGAATTAGTGGAGGGAAAAAGGAAGATGTTATTTTGGCGGGTAAGAAGTTAAAATCAACCAGACCTACTGCAGTTAATTTATCAAAGACTGTAGATAATTTATCAAAGTTTGCTGAATCATGTTCTGAAGATAGATTTTATGAAGAGTTCATGGAAAAAGCTTGTGATGTTTTAGAGGAGCAGTTAAATTTTGAAAAAGAATTAGGAAGATATGGAGC
Source organism: [Clostridium] ultunense DSM 10521 (assembly GCF_000511955.1). Taxonomy (GTDB): domain Bacteria; phylum Bacillota; class Clostridia; order Tissierellales; family Tepidimicrobiaceae; genus Schnuerera; species Schnuerera ultunensis. Next base: position 81,882 of record NZ_AZSU01000002.1, read on the forward strand.
AGAGATAATTAACGACGGAGATTCTATTCTAACACATTGCCATTCCGGTGCCTTAGCAGGTTCTGGATTTGGAGGGAGGGCTCTTTCTGTTATTCGAACAGCTTTCTTAGAAGGGAAAAACATCCATGTTTATTGCTGCGAGACAAGACCCTACCTACAAGGTGCTCGTATTACAGCATATGAACTAGAAAAGTTTGGCATTCCTCACACACTTATTACCGACGGAATGTCCGGTTATTTAATGCGCATTGGAAAAATTAACAAGGTAGTTGTTGGGTCTGATAGAGTGGCATCTAATGGAGATTTAATTAATAAAGTAGGTACCTATATGCATGCATTAGCAGCAAAAGAAAATGGGATTCCATTTTATACAGCAACTTCTTCCCATACAATAGATTTTTCACTTGAACGAGGAATGGATATTGATGTAGAATATCGTCCAGAATATGAAGTAACACATTTAGACGGGAAACTTATAACTACAGAAAATACTAGAGCTTTATATCCAGCGTTTGATGTAACACCAAATGAAATGATTAATGGTATAATCTCGGAAGAAGGCATTATTCGAGCACCATATTTGACTCAATTATTAAGATTAAAAAAATAAAAGGAGGATAAAAAATGACATTAAAAGCACCAACTCACCACATTAGTGCTAAACCAGGTGAATTTGCAGAAACAGTTCTAATGCCCGGAGATCCACTAAGGGCAAAAAGTATAGCTGAAAATTATCTAGAAAATGTAAGACAAATCAATAAAATTCGTTGTATGTATGCTTACACAGGGACTTACAAAGGAAAGCCAGTTTCTGTTATGGCACATGGTATAGGAACTCCCAGCATGACAGTTCATGCATACGAATTATTTAAGTTGTACGACGTACAAAATATAATTCGTGTTGGAACAACTGGAGGAATTTCTCCTGAATTAAAAATAAGAGATGTTGTGATAGCTATGGGTGCATGTTATGATACAAACTATATCAACCAATACAATCTTAAGGGAACATTTTCTGCAATTCCATCCTTTTCCTTATTGAGGAAAGCGGTGGAGAGTGCGGAAAGTTTAGGTATAGAATATAAGGTAGGAAATATTTTAACTACTGATATTTTTTATCCAGAGGATAAAAATAGTCAATTAAAATGGAAGGATATGGGGGTTCTTTCTGTAGAAATGGAAACAGCAGCCTTATATATTGTAGCTGCTGCAGAAAAAAAGAATGCTCTTAGTCTTCTTACTGTCTCAGACCATATTATAACCGGTGAAAAGACTACAGCAGAGGAGAGACAAAGTAGTTTTACAAATATGATTGAGGTAGCATTGGAAATGTTATAATTATTAAATATATCATTAGGGGGAAAATAATATGAAAAAGCGAATTTTAAGTTTAACACTTGTTATTTGTTTGTTGATTTCTCTTTTAGTAGGATGTGGTCAGAAGGATTCGGATTCAGAGAGTGATACACCTTCAACAGGAAACGCAGCTGAAGATGGCGTTAAATTTGCAGTTCTTTTTGGAACAGGCGGCTTAGGAGATAATGGATACAATGATGAAGTATATAAAGGTTGTGAAATGGCAGTAGAGCAACTTGATGCAAGTTTTGATTACTGCGAACCAAAAGATGTTGCTGAATTCGAAACCCAGCTTAGGTCTTATGCAGATTCTGGAGAGTACGATGTTATCATCGCAATAAGTACTGAACAAGTAGATGCATTAAAGATGGTGGCAGAAGAATATCAAGATCAGAAATTCTGTATGTTAGATACAATTGTTGAAGGTTATGATAATATACACAGTATATCTGCAGCTTACCCAGACCAACATTTTCTTTCAGGTATGTTAGCAGGATTAGCAACACAAGATGAAAGGTTTCCTCTGAGCAATCCAGAGAACGTACTTGGTTTCTGCATTGCGATGGACACCCCAACATCTAGAGGACAAGCAGCTGGTTTTATAGCAGGTGCAAAATATGTTAATCCAGATGTTGAAATACTTACAAATTATATAGGCGCATATAATGACCCAGCAACTGCGAAGGAACTAGCGCTTATGATGTATGAAAGAGGTGCTGATATAGTCAGTGCTAACGCAGGTAGTTCTACTCAAGGGGTATTTTATGCGGCTGAAGAAAAAGACCGTTATGTAATAGGTACTTCTTTAGCTATGGCAGATCCAGATCATAGTTTATGTACATCTTTGAAAAAGGTTTGGTTATTTGTTGTGCAAGAAATAGAAAGTCTTCAAAATGGAACTTGGGAACCTGGTAATACAGTTATGGGAATTCCTGAGGGAGTATGCAATTATGATATAGAAGGACTTAATGTTGAAATTCCTGAAGATATTGTAGCAATATTAGACGAGGCTAGAGAGCTTATAGCAAATGGAGATCTTGTATTACCTACTGATTTAGACCAAATAGATGAGTGGGCTTCTCAAAACCAGTATAATAAATAGAAATGTCTGAATGAAATGTTTTGATTTTGAGGTGATAAAAAGTGGAAATAATTAGGATGGAGAAAATTTCAAAAGTCTATCCTGGAACAGTTGCACTAGATGGAGTAGATTTTACACTTAACAAGCAGGAAATTGTTTCCCTATTAGGAGAAAATGGTGCTGGTAAGACCACTTTGATGAAAATACTTTATGGTATGACTGCTCCTAGTTCAGGCAAAATTTTCTATAATGGAGAACCTGTAAGATTTAGGCGTCCTGTAGACGCTATCGAAAAGGGTATATGCATGGTACATCAGCATTTTATGCTGGTACCTGCATTTACTGTTGTAGAAAATATTATTGCTGGAAGTGAACCAGGTAGTAATGTTTTCTTAGATATGAAAAAAGCAAGACAGGAAGTAGTAGATTTAATTTCCAAGTTTCACTTTAACGTTGATCCAGATGTAAAAGTGGAGAAATTATCTGTAGGAGAACAACAAAGAGTAGAAATTTTAAAAGTACTCTATAGGAAGGCAGACGTTATCATTTTGGACGAGCCAACAGCAGTTTTAACTCCTCATGAAGTAGACGATTTATTTGCAGTTTTAAGACGTTTAAAAGATGATGGAAAGAGTATAATCATTATTACACATAAGTTGAAAGAAACTAAGGAAATAGCAGATCGGGTTGTAGTATTGAGGGATGGTCATCTTATAGCTGATAATGTGGATCCAAGCAAGGCATCCACAAAACAATTTTCTGAAATGATGGTAGGACGTGAAGTCAATCTACAAGCCCGTCGACCATCTAAAAGTATCGGGGATGCGTGTTTGAAGGTTTCAAATTTATCAATAGAAGAAGATGGAAAGGAAAAGGTAAAGGATGTAACTTTTGATATTCATCATGGAGAAATTTTAGGAATAGCAGGAGTTGAAGGAAACGGTCAAACTCAGCTCATAGAAGCTTTAACTGGACTTAGAAAACCAAGATCTATGAAATTAACGCTCAATGGCAAAGAAATAACCGGTAAAAGTTCGGATTTCATAAAAGCAGGAATTGGACATGTGCCTGAAGATAGACTTTTAATGGGATTAGTTAAAGAAATGTCTGTTATGGACAATATGATCTTAGGTTATCATAGAGAATCTGATTTTTGTAAAAAAAATGGTTTACTTTTGCAAAAAGAAATCTCTGATTACGCAGAAAAACTTAAGGATGATTTTCAAGTTAAGGCCTCCAGTATACATTCTGCAGTAAGTTCCCTTTCAGGTGGGAATCAACAGAAAATTATTATTTCCAGGGTTTTTAGCAGGGAACCGAAAGCAATTATTGTTGCACACCCAACTCGTGGAGTAGATATTGGTGCATCAGAATATATCCATGAGCAATTGATCGAATTAAGAAATAGGGGAGCAGCTATTTTATTGATATCTGCAGATTTAGATGAGGTTATGGCATTAAGTGATCGAATTTTAGTACTTTACGAAGGTCAAATTGTGTCAGAAAGCATGCCTGGCGAGTTAAGTGAAGTAGAGATGGGTCTTCTAATGACAGGAGGAAATTACATGGTAGAGGAGGGGAAACATCATGATTAATAAGGTAGATAATGCTAAACGAATTAGAATGAGGAATTCTTTTACAAATTCCTTTGTTGCATTGGTTATTTCATTGCTATTAGGTATGCTTCTTATCGGTATAAGTGGTTATTCTCCCATAGAAAGCTATATAGCAATTTTTGGTGTTTCTCTTGGCACTGTAAAAGGATTTGCTCTTTCTTTGAGTCAGGCAACTCCACTTATGTTTACTGGATTAGCATTTGCATTAGCATATAAAGTAAAAATGATAAATACAGGTGCTGAAGGTCAGCTTTATGCAGGTGCTATGGCAGCAGCGCTAATTGGTGCTTATATTACTAATCTTCCCACTGGGATTCACATATTTTTAGGATTTTTAGCAGCATTTTTAGCAGGAGGTCTAGTTGCATTTATTGTTGCATTAGCTAAAGTTTATTTAAATGCTAATGAGATAATAATGTCACTTATGTTAAATGAAATCATTATTTTATTTACGAGCTATTTGGCTAATGGCCCTCTTAAACCCCCTGGAAGTGGGGTGGGACAGACAGAAATGATTGCAGATAGTGCAAAATTAACTAAACTAATACCACAAACACAACTTACAACAGCAATTTTTGTGGCAATACTTGCAGCTTGCATACTTCAATATGTGCTTGAGAAAACGGTATTTGGTTACGAGATTAAGGTAACAGGATATAATTTAAATGCTGCAAATGTGGCAGGAATCCATGTGTCTAAAACTTATTTGATAACCTTTGCTTTAAGTGGAGCAATAGCTGGCCTAGGCGGTGCAGCTATGGCATTAGGTGTTAACTATAGATTTATTGAAGGATTTTCATCTGGCTATGGTTTTGCAGGTATTTCCATAGCAGCTTTAGCTGCATATAATCCAATAGGTGTTATTTTTTCCGCTTTTCTAATAGGTGTTTTAAAGTCGGGAACTATAACTTTAAACCGTACAACTAATATACCAGTGGAATTAGTTGATATTATTCAGGTACTTGTCCTTATATTTGTTGCTGCTCCAGCTTTAATCAAAACTATAATGAAATGGACTAAAAAAATACGAGTAAAATCCGGTAAGGCCCAGAAAACATATGGAGGTGAGAATTCATGACATTTAATGCTGATTTAATTTATTCTATTGTATCTTCTACATTAAGGAGTTCAGTACCTTTGATATTAGCTGCATTAGGAGGATGCTTTTCTATGCGAGCAGGTGTTAGTGACTTAGGGCTAGAGGGTATGATGTTAGCAGGCTCCTTCTTTTCTGTGTTTGGTTCATGGTTAACAGGAAATGCTTGGCTAGGCCTTTTGTTTGGAATTCTATTTGGTGTAATTTTCTCCATGCTTCATGCTGTTATGCATATAACCTACCGAGTAAATGCATCAATTAGTGGAATGTGTGTTAACTTGCTAGCAGCTGCAGCAACACCTCTATTGTTAAACGAAGTATTTGGTATGAGTGGAAAGTCACCAATGGTTGAAGCATTTAAAAAACCAAATTGGGAATGGTTAAATAATATTCCCGTCATTGGTAGAATATTGGGAGCACAGAACATACTGTTCTTCTTGGCTATAATATTGGTAATAATAAGCTGGATATTTATATATAAAACAAAAACTGGGCTTAGGATGAGAATGGTTGGTGAAAACCCACATGCTGCTAGCACAGTTGGGCTGAATGTTGTAGCCTATAAATATTTTGGAGTAGCAATGAGTGGTTCTCTTGCTGGATTTGCAGGAGCTTATCTATCACTTGGACAGATGAATTTATTTGTTGAGCAGATGACATCTGGTAGAGGGTATATAGCGGTAGTTATCAATGCTTTTGGAAGATATAATCCTTTAGGTGTACTAGGAGGCAGTATTTTCTTTGGATTTTTTGATGCACTGCAAACTGTATTCCAAAACGTATTTCCATCACAGCTAGTCATGATGACTCCATATGTATTTACACTTTTAGTAATTGCTTTTGGACTAGGTGGAGGACGCGGTCCAGCTGGTGTTGGTAAACATATTGAAAGTTAAGGAGGTAAATTATAATGAATAATGAATGGGGAAATGCATCAAGACCTACAGATAAATCTGGTAAACAGTACCATATAGCATGCGGAAAAGGAGATGTAGCACCTTATGTTCTACTTCCAGGTGACCCAAAAAGGGTGAAGAAAATTGCGGATACTTGGGACAGTGGACATTTTGTTGCAGATTATAGAGAACACGTAACATATACCGGGAAAATTGGGGATATGGATATTTCCGCTTGTTCAACAGGTGCTGGAGGAGGATCTACAGCTAGTGCTTTAGAGGATTTAGCAGAGATTGGATGTAATACTTTAATTCGTGTAGGTACATGTGGTACAATTCAAAAATATATAAAACCAGGAGATTTAATTATTTGTACTGGTGCAGTAAGAATGGAAGGAACTAGTGATGGCTACGTTACTAATTCTTATCCAGCAATAGCAAATTATGAAGTAACTCTAGCGTTAATTGAAGCAGCGGAACAACTAGGATATACCTACCATGTAGGAATTGGCTATACAGCTTCCTCTTTCTTTTGTGGACAAGGTCGTCCTGGATATAAAGGGTACAGTCAAAGTTTTATGCAAACATTGTTATCAGATATGCAGGCAGCAGGTGTTTTAAATTTTGAGATGGAAGCTGCAACTGTACTAACAATAAGCTCTCTTTATAACTTGCGTGCTGGTGCTATTTTTACTGTTATAGCAAACCGTGTAGACAATTCATTTGAGTATACTGGCAAAACCGTAGACCATAGTATAGAGGTAGCCAATTTGGCTATGCAGATTTTATGGAACTGGGATAAGAAAAAGGAGTCTAACGGAAAGAAATATTTCTCCCCATCACTTTTAAAATAGTGATTTTTTCACAAATAGGTTATAGACCAAATAATACTTCATATAAATTCCCCTAAACTCAATTTTATATAAAAAATATATTGCTAAAGTAAGTCTTACTTTAGCAATATATTTTTTAAAACTGAAAAACACTACCTATGCAAGTTTAAAAATATTTCTTTTCTATTTATCATTTGTATTCCTTCAACAATCTATCCTTAATATCCCATAGGGGTTTAGATAAATCAACAAAATATTCATGAGGATTTTCAAACCTGCGGACTTCATCCCAAAGGGTGTTTATTTGCTCTTGACAATAATCTCTAATTTCACTAATTGGTGGGTTTTTATATACTGGCTTCCCTTTATCAAACAACTGTACTAATAATTTTTTAGCATAAAAGTTTGTTAAGGTTTTCCTCTTCCAAGTGAATAAAGGATGAAATATTTCATAGGGCTTAGTTTCGTCAATCACTTCATCATGTAAAGTTACCACATCGGCAATAGCTTTTCCCGTTTTTTTATCAAATAATCTATATAGTTGTTTAAATCCAGGAGTAGTAATTTTACCTACATTTTCACTTACCTTTATTTTAGGTACAATCTCTCCATTTCTTTCTACAGCAGTTAATTTATATACACCACCGAAGACTGGCTCAGATCTAGCAGTAATCAACCTTTCCCCCACTCCAAAGGAATCTATTCTTGCACCTTGATTTAATAAATCCCTTATTACATATTCATCTAAACTACTAGAAGCTACAATAGGGCAATCTTCATATCCGGCCTCATCTAACATTTTTCTAGCTTCTTTAGAAAGATAGGCAATATCTCCACTATCCAACCTTATACCTTTTGGTCTAAAACCTCTTGGAACAATTTCTTCATCAAAGGTTTTTATTGCATTAGGAACACCTGATTTTAAAACATTATAGGTATCTACCAATAGTACACAATTATCTGGATAGATTCTCGCATAGGCTTTAAAAGCCTCTAATTCAGTAGGGAACATTTGAATCCAACTGTGAGCCATAGTACCTAAGGCTGGAATACTAAAATCTCTATCTACAATGGTGCAAGCAGTGCCCACAGCGCCACATATATATGCAGCTCTCGCACCTAAAATAGCACCCTCATATCCCTGAGCTCTTCTAGAACCAAATTCCATCACTGGACGACCATCTGCGGCTCTAACTATTCTATTAGCTTTGGTAGCAATAAGGCTTTGGTGGTTAATGGTAAGTAAAACCATTGTTTCGATAATCTGTGCTTGGATTATAGGACCCCTTACTATGACTATGGGTTCCTTTGGGAATATAGGAGTTCCTTCAGGTATAGCCCATACATCACATTCAAACTTAAAATTTCTCAGATAATCTAAAAATTCCTCACTAAACATATCTTTAGATTTAAAATATTCAATATCTTCTTCTGAGAATCTAAGATTTTTTAAGTATTCTATAAGTTGCTCTACCCCTGCCATTATGGCAAATCCACCATCATCAGGGATTGCTCTAAAGAACATGTCGAAATAGGCAATCCTGTCTTTCATGCCATTTTCGAAATAACCGTTAGCCATAGTAAATTCATAGAAGTCTGCTAACATGGTTAAGTTTTTCTTTTCTTTCCAATCAATATTGGTCATTATAATATCTCCTTTTTTTAATCGTTAAAATAGATGTTATAATAATTATATTCCTAAAAGAAACAAATTTCAACATAGGAGCCGAAGAAAATTGGTAGTTAATGGTTTAACAAAGGTTTAACAAAAAAATAGGCGGAAGGACTATTTAAATTTTAAGTCCTTCCGCAATTCTGGGTTTTAAATTTTGAAGGGTTTATCTATTCAATAGTTTTTCTCCTTTTTCAGTAATTATTACAGTTTTTACAGGAATTTTATTACATAAACTGGCAAAGGCGCATCGGTTACATTGGGAATTACAACTACTCATATCATCTTCCTTAATATAGCCCATCCTAGCCAATTGAGAAAAAGCTTCTTCTATTAGGGCTTCACTTTTATTTAATTTTAATGCTATATTGGCTTTTGATATATAGTTAGCATGATTGATTTCCTGTAATACTTCCTTTAACAAACCATCATCTCCTTAATTTTAGCTAAAACCTAAAAGCTTACCAATTTGGAATACTAATACAGCCCCTATCCATCCAATGAAAAAAGTATAAAGGGCAGTAAAAATTGGCCATTTATATGAATTGGTTTCCTTCTTTATTGTAGCTAAAGCAGCTGCACAAGGTGTATATAATAAAGTCATTATCATAAAAGCAGCAGCAGATAAAGGCGTGAAAGCTCCTTGCAATGCAGTAACCAATTCTGCTCCTTCCTCAACTCCAGCATAAACCATACCTAAAATAGCTACCACAGCTTCTTTAGCTGCTATTCCAGAAAACAATCCAACGGCAGCTTGCCAAGTACCAAAGCCTGCAGGTTTAAATATGGGGGCTATAAACATGCCTATTTTCCCCAATATACTATCTTGACTATAGGGTTCAACTCCTCTAGGTAGTACGGCTAATATCCAAAGAATTGTAACTACTATAAATATTGTAGTACCAGCTCTCTTTAAAAACTCAGATACATTATCCCACATATTCCTCAATACATTCCTTATAGTAGGCTTTCTATAAGGAGGAAGTTCCATGATGAAATAAGAAGGTTCACCTTTGAATAAGGTTTTACTAAATAATTTACCCGTTAACAATGCTACCAATATGCCTAGAAAGTAGAGTGAAAATAGAACTAGTCCACCTCTATTGGGGAAAAAGGCTGCAATAAACATCAAATAAATTGGAAGCCTGGCTCCACAGGACATAAATGGATTTATTAAAGTGGCAATCATCCTATCCTTTTTGTCCTCTAGAGTTCTAGTAGCCATAATTCCAGGTACATTGCAACCGAAACCTACTATCATAGATATGAAGGTTTTCCCTTGAAGGCCTAAAGCCCTCATAATATTGTCCATCACATAGGCAGCTCTAGCCATATAACCACTATCCTCTAACAATCCCATTAACATATATAATATGATGATGAGAGGTATAAACTCTATAACTGCTCCAACTCCTCCTATAACTCCCTCTGTTACAAAGGATACAATCCAATCAGAAGCATTTATTTTAATAAGAAAATTCCCTATAATTTTTCCTAAAAATTCTATGCCGGTAACGGTTAGCTCTCCAAATAAATCTTCCCCTACAGCGAAGGTTAATTGGAATACTATAAACATAATAAGACCAAATATTGGCAGACCAAAATATTTATGGGTTAGTATTTTATCGATCTTATCTGTTAAGGTTTCTTTAGCCTGATCAGGTAATTTAACAGTAACATTGGTTATATTGTTTATAAACTCATACCTTTTATCAATAATCTCCAATTCGTAATCTTCCCTATTTTTGTTAAACTCATGGATAGCATTTTTGAAATCATCTGGGAAATTTAAATCTTCATTCTCTTTTATAAGTTCGTGAATATATTCATCTCCCTCTAGGAGTTTTATAGCAATCCATTGGGGAGGATATTCTAAATTTTTGTCAGTTAAAAATCCTTTTAGTCTTTCTACTTCCCTATCTATATTTTCCCCATAGCTAATATGAGCTTTATAATCTGTCTCCTCATCCATTAATTCCACAGATTTTTTAATTAGCTCATCAATACCTTTTTTCTTAGAAGCAATAGTAGGAATAACAGGAGCCCCCAACTTTTTAGAAAGGGTATCAATATCCACCTCAATATTTCTAGCTTTTGCCTCATCTATCATATTCAATGCTACAATTACTTTAGCCCCCATCTCTAATAATTGGGTAGTTAAGTATAGATTTCTTTCAATATTAGTGGAATCTACCACGTTAATGACAATATCTGGATTTCCCCTTAAAATAAAATCCCTTGCTACTATTTCATCTTCAGAAAAGGCGCCTAAACTATAGGTTCCAGGTAAGTCTACCACATTATATATTTTTTCATTAAATTTGAAATTGCCTTCTTTTTTTTCAACGGTAACGCCAGGCCAATTTCCCACATGTTGATTAGATCCAGTTAAGGCGTTAAACAATGTAGTTTTGCCACTATTCGGATTACCAACTAAAGCTATAGTATTCAATCTAAAATCTCCCTCCTTAAACAAGAATGAAAGTCATTATCAACAAAAGGTAAAAAAGGAATATAATTCTACTCATTCACCATTATTTTTTGTGCTAAACCTCGACCTATAGCAATTTTATTTCCTGATAGAGAAAGTATTATAGGTCCCCTATCGTTTTTTACAACTTTAAACTTAGCCCCAGTATTTAAACCCATCTCATATAATCTTTTAGTAGCATTCCATCCAGCATTTATTCTCTCCACCTTGGCATCATCACCAGGATTTAATCGGACTAAAGGTTTACCTGACATGCCTATTCTCCTTTCTACTTTTAGGTAATTGATAATCGCTATCAATATAATAATACAAAATTGATAGAAATGCAATAGTTTTGGGTAATATATTTAAATTAGGAAAAAATACAACTAAAATAAAATTAAAAAAATGTATTTACAAAAAGGGAAAATTGGTATATACTAAAAGCAGACCACCCCCCCCGGAGGGGGAGCATCCTAAGATAAGGAGTTGGTATATGATGAATAAAAAAATAACTATAGATGTATTAGGTATGACTTGAGCATCCTGTTCTTCTAGGGTAGAAGAAGCTATTAGGAAGCAGGAAGGAGTTATAAAATCTTCAGTAAATCTATTGGCGCAAAAAGCTACTATTGAATTCGATAGTGATAAAATAGATATAGATAGACTGATTAATACAATAGAAAAGACTGGTTATGAAGTACCTTTAGTTAAAAAAACCTTATTAATAGAGGGTATGACCTGTGCAGCTTGTTCTTCTAGGGTAGAAAAGGTATTAAACAAGTTAGAAGGAGTAGTAAAAGCCAATGTTAACCTATCTACTAATAAAGCAGTTGTAGAGTTTCCTTCTGGAGCCGTAGAAGATGAAATCCTAATTGAAACAGTTGAAAAGGCTGGTTACAAGGCGGAACTGGAAAGGGAAAGGGATATGGATAGGGAAAAGGAATTGAGGGAAAGGGAGGTAAAATCCCTTAAGACCTCTTTCATCGTATCGGCAATTCTCAGCTTACCCCTATTTTCAGCTATGTTTTTCCATATGGCAGGAAAGGAAAATATTCTGACCAATGGATATTTCCAATTACTACTAGCAACTCCCGTCCAGTTTATAATAGGCTACAGATTTTATAAAGGAGCCTTCAATTCATTAAGAGGTGGGGGAGCCAATATGGACGTGTTAGTAGCCATGGGAACCTCTGCAGCCTATTTTTATAGTTTATATAATGTTATAGTAGGAGTACATGAGTACTATTTTGAAGCGTCAGCGGTTATTATTACATTAATACTATTAGGAAAAACCTTTGAGGCGGTAGCCAAGGGGAAAACTTCAGAGGCCATAAAAAAATTGATGGGATTACAACCAAAAACTGCCCGAGTCATTAAAGACGGTATAGAAAAGGATATTCCAATCGAGAAGGTTAATATAGGAGATATTATAGTAGTAAGACCGGGAGAGAGGATTCCAGTAGATGGCATCATAATAGAAGGGCATTCTTCCATAGACGAATCTATGATAACTGGAGAGAGTATTCCTGTAGACAAGGTAATAGGGGATCAGGTTATAGGTGCAACAATAAATAAATTTGGTTCCTTTAAGTTTGAAGCAAAAAAAATAGGAAAGGACACAGTCCTATCCCAAATAATTAAATTAGTAGAAGATGCCCAGGGGTCTAAAGCCCCAGTTCAAAGATTGGCGGACAAAATCTCCGGTATTTTTGTACCTATTGTCGTTGCCATAGCTGCTATAACTTTTCTAGGTTTTTATTTAATTCAAGGGAATTTTAATACAGGACTTATTAATGCAGTGGCAGTCTTGGTAATTGCATGTCCTTGTGCCTTAGGTTTAGCTACACCAACGGCCATAATGGTAGGTACCGGAAAAGGTGCTGAGAATGGAATACTTATCAAATCTGGGGAACATTTAGAAAGAACTCATAAGATGGAAACCATAGTATTCGATAAAACGGGTACCATAACCAAAGGAGAGCCAGAAGTTACAGATATAGTAACATATAATTCCATGGACAGAGATGAACTCTTAAGAATAGCTGCCACAGTAGAAAAAAGTTCTGAACACCCTCTAGGCCAAGCCATTGTGAAAAAAGGTGAAGAAGAATTGCTAGAAATAATCCAACCGGAAACCTTTATGGCTATACCAGGGAAGGGCCTAAAAGCAATTTTAGAAGGGAAGGAAATTTATATAGGCAATAGAAAATTAATGATAGAATCAGGTATGGATATAGAAGGGGTAGAAGGAGAACTATCTAGGTTAGAAGAAGAAGGTAAAACAGCTATGATAGTTGGAATAGATGGGAATATTTCAGGAATAATTGCGGTAGCAGACCAGATTAAAGAAAACTCTAAAAAAGCAATAGAAGAGTTAAAGAACATGGGATTAGAAGTATATATGATAACAGGAGATAATGAAAGAACAGCAAAGGCCATAGCCAAAAGAGTAGGTATAGACAATGTTTTAGCCGAAGTATTACCTGAAAATAAAGCAGAAGTAGTAGAGGATATAAGAGGGAAAGGAAAGCATGTGGGTATGGTAGGAGATGGAATTAATGATGCCCCAGCCTTGGCAGCTGCAGATGTAGGATTTGCTATAGGAACTGGGACAGATGTGGCTATGGAGGCAGCAGATATAACTCTTATGAGGGGAGACTTAATGGGTATAGTGACAGCCATAAGGCTTAGCCATAGGACTATGAGAACTATTAAGCAAAATTTATTCTGGGCATTTTTCTATAATTCCATAGGTATTCCCTTTGCAGCTTTAGGATTTTTAAATCCAATGATAGCAGGAGCAGCTATGGCCTTTAGTTCCGTATCTGTAGTAACTAACTCGTTAAGGCTTAGAAATTTTAAATAATAGAAAGGTAACAGAAAAATCTTAATGAAATTTAAGCAATCTGGTAATATGTCAAGAGATAATTTTAAAAGAAAGTAAAAGAAACAATTAAAAAAGGGTAATCTTAATAGAACCTATGATTTCAATCAAAAAATAGGTTCGGGAATTAGAAGTATTTTATTGTGTCTCTCCAACTTTATCGCTGGAGTAGATTTGATTTTTAGTCAGCAATCCAAAAATCAGGCGTACTAATTTACGAGATGTAAGTGCGAGTGCTCGTTTATGCTGGTGAGTTGTCACCTCACCGAACTTTTTGTTGTAGTATTCTTTGTATTCAGGTGAATTGTTTTTAATACTATTAGCAGCTTCAATTAAATAATATCTAAGATACTTGTTACCGGTTTTAGTCATGTTTGTATTATCAGAGGTGTGATTCCCTGATTGATTAACTCTCCAGGTTAGACCTGCATATTTAGCTAAAGCATTATGGGAATCAAATACACTAATAGAACCAATTTCGGCTAAAATGCCACTAGCTAATACAGGGCCAATACCTGGTATGGATCTTAGAGATTGATACTCAGTAGTATTAATGCCTTTT
>NZ_AZSU01000002.1:97474-110751 GCF_000511955.1 [Clostridium] ultunense DSM 10521
CTTATTAGAACTTAAGCACTCCACGATACTTTTTGACATAGATTCAGCACCAGGATTGTTGTTCGAAGCCTTTAGATTAAGAAGTTTATTCCCTTGAAAATCTAGAGCACATAAGACATTAGTCTTAGAACTAACATCAATACCAACAAATAAAGTTGATAAAATTTTGTTCTTCATATTATCACCGCCTTTCATAGGTAGTTGGAGAACAATTAGTAAAAGAGATATCCTAATCTTAGTCACTAACTTCAACCTCGCACTATTAGCATTCATCTTTGAAAATTACCTTGCTGTTGGTCTAGTCAAAGAGATGCAGCATCTGAGTTGGAAGATTATGATGACTAAGTCAGGAAGCATGCTTAATGGGCAATAACCATAAGGTTTTGCAAGGAGGAGCAGAATTATCCTTCGCTAATTATCCTTAGTTTAATTATAGCATTAGGATATCTCAATTAAAAATTGTATAAAAATAATACTATGCTTAGAAGACCTAATAAAAAGTACTTCTAAACATAGTATACGAGGAGGAGTCAAAATGAAAAAGATTTTATTAGTAGAAGGTATGTCATGTAATCATTGTGTAATGGCAGTTACCAATGCATTGAAAGAATTAAAAGGAGTATCCAATGTAGATGTAAACTTGGAAAGTAAAAAGGTAGAAGTTATAGGAGATAATCTAACAGAAGAAAATTTAAAGAAGGCTGTAGAAGAAGCAGGCTATGATGTAGTAGAAATTAATTAATAGTAGGTGACATTATGAATCCAGGTAAGGAAAAGGCAGCTATGAAGCTAAAAACCGTTAGAGGGCAAATAGATGGGATTATCAGGATGATAGAAGAGGATAGATATTGTGTAGATGTATCTACCCAGATTTTGTCTGCCATAGCCCTACTGAAAAAAGCTAATATAGACGTATTAAATGCTCATATTAGGTCTTGTGTAAAGGATGCCATATTAGAAGGGGAAGAAGAGGGAGAAGAAAAAATAGAAGAAATAATTACCATAATAGATAAATATATAAAATAACATTAAAGGTAAGTTTCTTTCTTGAATTGAATAGGGAAGAAACTTATCTATTAATATAGGGGATTATTAGTTTTATTAAATCCTTAAAAAGGATTATCTCCTTATTAGAGCATTGAGATAATATTAAAAACAATTCCTTTAAATCTTCGTCTAAATACGGGTCGTAATCTTTATCCGTAGATTCCAACACGGAAAAATCCTTACCTAATTCTATTTTGACTTCGTAGGCGTCTTCGCCATAGAGCAAATAGTCAACAGACTGGTGAAGGGAAGTAGCGATTTTAGCCAAAGTTTCTAAACTCATCCTTCTATCTCCCCTTTCGATTTGACCTATGTAGAAAGATGATAATCCAACGATTTCTGCAAATTTCTCCCTTGTTAAATTTAATTTTTCTCTTTCTAATCTTATTCTTGCTCCTATATCCTTAAAATTTAGCTTTCCTTTATTACCCATTATGTCACTCCTTTAAGTTAACTTTAATATTTTATCCTCTACAACTAAATTGGCCTATAGCATAAAAAAGTATTTGCCAAATGGCATAAAAAATATTATGCTATTTAGTAAGACCTAAGGATTTAGAAATTAATCTTAAGGGAGGGGAATGCAATTTGATTTTCAGAATTAATAGATTGAGGAATCTATTAGATGAACAATTAAATGCAGAAGATAAGAATTGGGAAGAAATAGAGAAATTAAGCAAAGAATTGGATTCAATGATTTTGGAATATTGGAATATGGAAGGGTATGGGGAAGGGGAAAATAGGTCTAATAAAAAGAAACTGGTATAAATACTAGTTTCTTTTTATTATTAATAGAAAAGTTTTAAAAAGGCATCCTTATAATGTTTCAACAGATGCCTTTTTATTATTGATTTTTTAATAAGAGTGACTAGAATTCTTTATCTTTCCTATATTCCAATATATCACCAGGTTGGCATTCTAACTCTCGACAAATTGCCTCTAAAGTAGAAAACCTTATGGCTTTAGCCTTGTTATTTTTTAATATGGATAGATTGGTATTGGTGATACCTACTCTTTCTGCCAATTCCATTAAAGACATCTTTCTTTTTGCCATCATAATGTCTAAGTTTACAATAATAGCCATATTATACACCCCTATATAGTTAAGTCATTTTCATCTTTTATTTCAATAGCTAGTTTAAACACCTGACCTAAAACTAAAGCTAAACATCCAAGTATTATATAGATTAAAATGTCTGCATGAATATTAAAGTTGGGTATACCTATTAGTAAAAAACCCTTTTGTGAAGGTAGTTTACTAATACTTTGAATTAATCCAAATAAGAAAATAGATTTAGCAATATTGTTGAATCTTTTTATATTTTTACAATCAAAGGGTTTTTTATCTTCTATTGTTAAAATGATTTTTTTTAAGGAGTACAAAACATACAAGACTGCTCCTCCTAGGATAAGTCTAAGAATAGTGTAAAACACTAAAACACTTTCTGCTTCATTGGATCCTTTATATGACTCAGCAGAGAGTAATAATATTAAAACAAGCATTAACCAAAAAGATATATCTATAGAAATCTTTAAAACTTTTGTTATATTCTTTTTATTTTTCATTTCACCCACTCCTTTTTTATCTATACTTTAAATATATTATAAAAATTACCGTTAGTCAATAAAAAATTATCGAAAAACAATAAAAACCTATAAATAAATTCGTATGAAAAAATCATAATAATAAATATAATATTGATTTTTTACATAAAAAGGATTATAATTAACAGGAAGGTCAAAGGAAGTCAAAGTTCTATTCTCCTATTGACTTGAGAAGGAGGTAAGTAAATGGAATATAAAGATTATTATAAGATATTAGGAGTAGATAAAAATGCAAGTATAGACGAAATAAAGAAAGCCTATAGAAAATTAGCTAAAAAATACCACCCTGATCTAAACCAAGGGAATAGGGAAGCTCAGGAAAAGTTTAAAGACATAAACGAAGCCTATGAGGTATTAGGGGATGAAGATAAGAGAAAAAAGTACGATACTTTCGGTAGTGGTTACAACTTTAGCCATGGCCAAAATTTCGATCCTTCCCAATTTGGATTTAAAAACTTTGGCAATGGAAGATTTTCTTACTCTACTAGAGGCACTGGTGGAGGATTTAGCGACTTTTTCAATATGTTTTTCGGAGGACGGGAATTTGGAGAAGATATATTTGGCAATAGATCTACTACTCAGAAATATGAGTCGGAAATCAATATAACCATAGAAGAAGGATATAAAGGCATAACTAAACCCTTGTCTTTTAGAATAGGAAATGAAACTAAAACTTTGTCGATAAAAGTACCTAAAGGAATATTGCCCGGGAAAAAAATAAAGATTAAAGGCGAAAAAGCTGGAATGGATGGAGATATATATTTAAAGGTAAACTTTCTTAAGGATGAAAGGTTAAGGCTGGAGGGTCTAGATATATATAAGAGAATAGATTTATATCCTTGGGAAGCAGCCTTGGGAACTACAGTAGTAGTAAAGACCTTAGAGGACAAAGTTAGGATAAAGGTTCCAGAAAATATGGAAGGTGGTAAAAAAATAAGAATACCGAGAAAAGGCTATAGGGATATGAAGGAAAACAAAGGGGATTTATATATGGAGATTAACATAGTAAATCCACCTAAATTAACAGAGCAGCAGAGAAAACTGTACGAACAATTAAGGGATATTCAGGCTAAAGGCTAAGGGGCAAATGACAATTGAAAAAGATTGCAAATTGTGCATTGTGAACTGTGAATTGTCATAGTTTTCCCGACCTTATTATTGAAATCAATAGCAATAATCCAGCCAATCCTGCTCCCAAGTATCCCACAATTCCTATGGCAGAAATGCCATATATCTTTAAACCTATATTAGCATTTATAACCAAAGAGGAGCTTACCAATAATCCAGCAACTATTATGGCGAAGATGAGCCTATTTACCATTTTATTTATCTCGTTGAAATTTTCCTCCATATCCTTAAGCTCCAAATTCAGTTTCAACCTTCCTTCTAGCCCAGCATTGATAATATCTAAAACCTTTGTAGATAGTTGGAAGGTGGATTTAATTGAAGAATATAAAAAGGCAGCTATTTCCGTAAAATTTAAATCCTTAATTTTTTCTTTTACCATCCTATCTTTAAAATAGGGAATGGCTATATCCATTAAAGTCAAATCCTTGTCTATCTTGGCTAATACCGCTTGGAGGGTCATCATTCCTTTGATTAAAAGGGTAATGTCATGGGTCATATTTATATTATTTTTTTTGCATACTACTATAACTTCCTCCAGTATTTGAGGAATATCATAATCATGGATAGCTTCATCTATATAGGTGCTATATAATATTTCTATATCCCTATACAATCGGTTTAAATCTATAGGTCCCTTTTTTATTCCAATCTTCAGAATAGACTTAGCCATTAGATCCACATCTTTTGTCGAAGCACCTGCTAGAAATTCATTTAATTTCTTCCTTAAACTTGAACTTAAATTACCCATCAATCCAAAGTCAATATAGCTAATAGTATTTTCATAGATTAAAATGTTTCCAGGGTGAGGGTCTGCATGGAAAAATCCATCTTCAAAAACCTGTTTAAAATAGTTATAGATTATTTTAGTAGCGATATCGTGGATATCGTAACCTGCTTCCCTTAATTTATCTACATTATCAATTTTTATTCCAGATATATAATCCATTACCAATACTCTAGGAGTACAATATTCCTCATATACTCTGGGAACGGTTATGAACTTTACATCCATATTATTTTCTTTAAACTTGATTATATTGTTCATCTCTTCTATAAAGTTTAATTCCTTTTCAGCAGCAGTACTCAATTCATCTATTACCTTTTTCATATCTACTACTTCTTTTGTAGCAGTAAAATTGATAAAAGGAGCCATTTTTTTCAATATCTGAATATCCGATAACATCTTTTCCTTTACAAAGGGTCTCTGAACTTTTACTACAACTTTTTCCCCTGTTTTCAGTTTGGCTAAATACACTTCTGATAAAGAGGCAGAAGCTATAGGAGTTTTTTTAAAGTTAGTGAATATTTCATCTATAGAACCCTGTAACTCAAATTCGATAACTTCCTTCATAATAGAAAACTCTTCGGGGCTTACATCATCCTGTAATTTTTGAAATTCATTAATATATTCTATGGGAAGTATATCTGGTCTGGTAGACAATATTTGACCAATTTTAACAAAGGAAGGACCTAGCTCTTCCAATACCAGCCTTAATTCCTTTGGGTCTCCTATTCCATTTTTAAACCCGTGCTTCAATGCAACGGATACAATTTCCTTAAATCTCTTTTTAATATAATTATTATCCATATTAAGAAACCATCTTGTATGCCCAAGATGGTCTATCCCCCCATATTAAATATTCTTTTCTAATTCATCTATCCTTTTATTTATATTATCTATATCATCTTTTGTTGCTAAATTTAAACTATCTAAATAGGCTTTTATATTCATTTCAGTATCTGCAATATTTTGAGCATTCGGGTCCTTATCCTTTACAACTCTTTTAAGCTCTTCGTTCAACTGTTTTCCTTGATCTATAGTAATTTTGCCTTTTTCCACCAACTCTTTAACCAGTTCATTGGCTTTTTCATAGGTTAAAGCCAAAGTACCTACGCCAGCAAAAAATACCTTTTTAAGAAGATCTTCCATGTCCACCCTCCTTCCATACTATGTAAGAATATCTAAAAGTAGACCTTTAATATCGTCTAACCTTCTCAATATCCTTATCCTATTGTTTTCAATATTTAAGAAATCCTTAGTCAATTCATCTAATTCATTATCTACCTTCTTTACTAAAGAATATACCCTATGACGGCCTCTTCTATCCAAAGAATTTTCCTTATAAAAGACATGGGAATTGTTTACTGTAATATCTAAAAACTCTTTTACCAATTTTTTATATTGGACTAAATCTTCAATAAATAATTTATCTTGAAGTTTTTCCGATTGGGTTTCTATTTTATCATATAAAATCTTAAGCTGTTCCCGAATATGCTCCTGCTCTATTTCCATAAGCTTATTCTTAAAGGTTTCGTGAACCTCCTTTCTATTGGCAGACTTTACCCTATCTACCTGCTGGATATTGTTCACACCAACCTTTTCTATCCTCGCCATAAAGTCACTCTCCCTTACTATTCTATTATATACTATCGGCAATATATATGGAAATATAATATTTATTTAAAGATTATCAAAAAAACTGTCGATATAGTAAATGAAAACATTGTACGAGGATGGTTAAATGGAAGCTATAAATTTAAATACAAAAGAAAATTTAATAGATGCCTATGGTTTAAAACCCACCCTTTTCTATGATGTAAAAGGTGTTCTAGTAGAAAAAAAGGGTAAGGATATAAAAATTGAGAAGGTCCTAGAGGATAAAAAAATATTGTATTCATTGCGGGTAAAAGAGGAAATCCAGCAGACAGTAGGAAAAAAGGTTCAAATAGATAAAGAAAACATTTTATCCATGAAGGTAGAAGAAAAAGAAGAAGAGATTAAACCTGTAAATTTTAAGGAAATAATAGAAAGAATAGGATTAGAGGATTCAGAGGAAACCATAAA
This sequence comes from [Clostridium] ultunense DSM 10521, assembly GCF_000511955.1. GTDB lineage: Bacteria > Bacillota > Clostridia > Tissierellales > Tepidimicrobiaceae > Schnuerera > Schnuerera ultunensis. Next base: position 104,100 of record NZ_AZSU01000002.1, read on the forward strand.
AGGGATAGAATATTTAATAGACAATAAAATTCCAGTAACTAAGGAAAATTTAGAGACCTTTTTCATGTCTAAAAAATATTTGGGGGAAATAATTGAAAACATAGATTTTGATTCCTGTATTCAATTAATGGAAAGAGGTATAAACTTAAAGGAGGATTCCTTACAAAAGATTGCAGAAACTTTAATTGAAATAAAGGATATAAAAAGGGACATATCTTTCAAGGATTTAATAAGGTTTGATAGGAAATTAAGCTATAAAGAAGCAGAAATAATAGCAAAAGAGATATATGGCAGGAAGATGGGAAAGGATGTCTATGATAGCATATTAGCTTTACATAAAGAAAGGATTCCAATAAATAGGGAAAATATTGAAAGGGTTATGGAGGTAATAGACAGACTTTATGATTTAAAGGATTACAATGATGAAACCTTCGTAAAGTTTTTTAAAGAGGACCTACCCTTTAATATTGAAAGTCTATATAAATATAAACATTCCTATAACAATAAAAATCTGGATAAAAACATTATATCCCCTTTATACGAGGAATTTACCATAGAAAAGGAAGAAACCTTAAAATATGTATTAAAGATATTAGAAGATTTAAACCTAGAGGCAAAAGAAGAAAATATCCAATTAATAAGGGAGTTCCTGCTAAATGGAGTAGAGGTAACATTGGAAAACTATCAGAGACTGTTGAATATGAAATCCAATTTAAAGGAATTAATAGACCTTTTAGATGAAGAAAAAGTGGTTTACCTAATGGATGAAGGGGTGGATATACTGAAAGAAGATATATCCATCTTGATAGAGAAGATCAAGGATAAAGGACATATAGAACCAGATATAGGTTCAGATAAATCATCAGATCTATTAAAAGAAATAGAAAGTTTAAGAACCATTACGGACAAAGAACTGCTCCAACTGATTAAAAACGAAGAAGATTTTAAAATAGAGAATTTGAAGGAGATAATATCTACAAACACCAATTTGGTTCAAGGATTAAATGGAAAAATTGTAGAAAAGGCTAGGACTATTACCAATATATTCAATACATTAGGAGGACTAGATTCCGACACCATAGCCTTTGCATCGAAAAAGTTTAATACCATAACATTAAACAATCTATATGATTCCCATTTGGAACTAAATACAAAAGATGAAAATATAGTAGAACCAATAGCTAAAACAGAAGAAAGTCTAATTAGGCAGGAGTATTTAAATGCCAAATCCAACACCAAATTAAACTTGATAAAGATAAGTGTCAAAGAAGGGATAGCCTTAGAGCATATGCCACTGGAAGAATTAAACCTATATGTAGATAGAAAGGTAAACAGATATCGAGAGACCCAAAGATCAGTCAATGAAATAAAATACCTTAAAGGGAAAGAGCATTCTTTAATACCTATAGTAATGAAAAATCATCTAAATATGTCCATAAGTCAGATTAATAATATAGATTCTATTTTAAATAATGGAAAAGGTATAGGAAATATATTTAATAATCTTTTGAACAATAAAGGTAAGTATAGCGAAGAATTAAAAGGAAAGATTGAGATATTAGAGAATAAAATAAAAGAGTTTTCCAATTCTATTAAAAAAGGTAAAGGAGAAGTTAAGGAAGATTTTAAAGAAACTATAAATGCTTTTAAAGATTTAAACAACTTTTCTAATTCTAATGATAGGGAAAGGGAAGAAAATTTAAAGGAAATTGAAGAATATTTAAAATTGCAAAATCAATTATCTAAAGAGGATTTGATCCTTCAGTTACCTGTATTTACAGAAGAGGGATATAATAATATAAATTTAATAATTCCCAATATAAATAGGGGAATCCAGAAAAACAATATGGTATTTTATCTTAATATGAATATGAAAAATTTAGGGGAAGTAAAGTTCAATTTACAGGTGAAAGATGAAAAGGTAGATGTAGAATTCAATACAGTTAATGTTGAGTTAATTAAGGAAAATGAAAACATACTTAAAGATGGATTAGAGAAAATTGGATACACCTTAGAGAAATTGAAACCAAATAATATCCTTTAGGTGAGAACATGAAAATACGGTTAGTTTCAAAAAAACAAGTGAAAAAAGCTTATGAAAAGAAAAAAGTCGAAAATAAAATAGATATAAAAGAAGAATTAGCCATAGAAAATATTGAAAAGGTTCCTAAGGAATTATTCCAAATTCTTGGAGAGACCTTATCCTTTATAGAAAATGTAAACAAAATGGAGGGAGAAAAAAATGAGGATAAATAATAATATACCAGCATTAAATACTCATAGGATGTTAGGAATAACTAATAATAGCTTGGAAAAGACTTTAGAAAGACTGTCATCAGGAAAAAGGATTAATAAGGCTTCAGATGATGCAGCAGGGTTAGCCATATCACAGAAAATGGAGGCACAGGTAAGAGGCCTTAGACAAGCCTCAAGAAACTCCTTAGATGGTATATCCTTACTCCAAACAGCAGAAGGAGCATTAAACGAAGTCCATGCCATGCTACAAAGGATGAGAGAGCTGGCGGTACAAGGGGCTAATGGAATATATGAAGAAGATGATTTAAAAGCTATCGCCAATGAATTGAAGGAATTAACGGAACAGATAGACAAGATAGGTAAGGAAACTACCTTTAATGGAATATATTTGTTGAAGGGGCAATTGGGAACACGGGTAAGCGGCAGTGGAAGTGGTGCTGTTAATATACCCATTACTGAATTAAGGCTTCAAATAGGAGCTAATGAAGATCAATACATTGATATTGATATGTCTGAGATAAATGTAACTGTCAATATTGGAAGTGAGACCAAAGGATTAAGTATAACTAATAATATTATTATTTATGTAAGTGGGGTAAGTGGCAAAGATCCTTCTTTTGAAGTCAATGGTCCATTGGACTCAAAAGAGTTTAGTGAGGCAATAACAATATATGATGTTGCAGTAAAACAAGTAGCTTCCCATCGTTCTCAATTAGGGGCCTATCAAAACAGATTGGAACATACCATTAGAAATGTAGACAATACAGCGGAAAACCTAACAGCTGCAAAATCGAGAATAGAAGACGCAGATATGGCCATTGAGATGAGTGAATTCGTTAAATTAAATATATTACAACAAGCAGGTGTGGCCATGCTTTCTCAAGCTAACCAACTGCCTCAAACAATGCTCCAATTATTACAATAGGAGATGATATAGATGACGGATATTCAAGAATTAAAAAAGAGGATTTCAACCACTAATGAAGCCGGTCTAATAGCCATATTATTTGAAAAGCTAATAGAGAACTCTAAAAATTGTATTTCTGCCATAAAGGATGAAGATTACGACCAAATAATAGAGTTAAACAACAACTCTAGGGCTATATTAACAGAGCTAACAGTTCAATTCAGTGGAAATGATGAAATTTCTTCAACCTTACGTGAAATTAATATTTACATCAACAAGACCATAACAGAAGGAGAAATAAAAAAGGACCCATCCCTCTTCGAGACCAATATAAAAATATTAAGACCTATACTAGAAGGCTTCAAAGAACTAGAAATAAAAGAAAAACCAAAAGCAGTAACAGGCCTTACATACGGAAAAGATAATTTAGGTGAATATACATTAGGAGAAAATAGAAGTTTTCAGGGATAAAAAAGCTGTGGAATTTTCCACAGCTATTTTTCTATGTAACCGTGCACCCAGCTTCGTCGTTATACCCCAGGCGTTACCTAAACAGTTAACTCAGAACAGGCACCCCTACGGCACACGAAAGTGTCTACTTACCGCTGCTTCCTCCCGGACCTGACGGGGTTCATAGATTTTCGTTGCGCAGGACCCATTCGTCAACGCCACTTATTCAGGGCAGACCCTGAAATATAGACGCCTAGACTGGGAATTCGATCCTGCTACAGCGGTTTGCAGGTTATAGGGCACCGCTACCTCCCCATCTAGCACGGCAAAAATTATATTGGCGGAGAGAGAGGGATTCGAACCCTCGAAACGCTCATCACGTTTACACGATTTCCAGTCGTGCGCCTTCGGCCAGACTCAGCCACCTCTCCAAAAGCATTGCCTACCAAATAACAATTATTCTTTACAGATTTATATTATACTTAAAATATAGACATATGTCAACTATTAGTTTTTAAAAGTTATTATTAAAGTGATTTATTTATGATAATGTCTCATTATACCATTTATGATTATGTCCCCAAAATATAAAAAATATTGTATAATAAAGCTCTGAATACAAAAATGAGGTGATGACAATTAGAAAGGTAGATTTAAATATGAAAGAACAAGAGAAATATGAAATAATTAAGAAGTTAGTTGAAACTAACGGGAATAAAAAAAGAGCAGCTTTAAAAATTGGATGTACACAAAGGCATATTAATAGATTAATTCAAAGATATAAAAAAGAAGGCAAATCAGCATTCATACATGGAAATCATGGTAGAAAACCTGCTCATACTATCGAAAAAGAGAAGAAAGAATTAATAGTAGATTTTTACAGAACAAAGTATTATGGTGCTAATTTTGAGCATTTCACTGAACTTCTTGAAAAATATGAGGATGTAAAAGTTTCCCCGAGTGTAGTTAGAGCTGTTCTTATGAATGAACAGATAATATCACCAATGGCTCATCGTTCTACTAAGAAAAAATTAAAGAAACAATTGAAGGCACAAAAAGAAGCTGCATCTTCTAAAAAGGAAATTGAACAATTACAAAATAAAATCTTAGAAATTGAAGATGCGCATCCTAGAAGACCTAGATGTGCAAACTTTGGTGAAATGATTCAAATGGATGCTTCTGAACATCTCTGGTTTGGTGATAAGAAGACACAACTACACATAGCAGTAGATGATTCTACTGGAGCTATTGTAGGAGCATACTTTGATTTACAAGAAACTTTAAATGGCTATTACAACGTATTAAGTCAAATACTTAAAAATCATGGTATTCCGTATATGTTTTTTACAGATAGACGTACAGTATTTGAGTATAAAAAGAAAAAATCCCCTTCTATTGAAGAGGATACCTTTACTCAGTTTGGTTATGCCTGTAAACAACTAGGCATCGAGATTGAAACTAGTAGTATACCGCAAGCCAAAGGACGTGTAGAGAGGATATTTAGAACCCTACAATCACGCCTCATCATAGAATTAAGGCTTAACGGTATCACAACAATAGAGCAAGCAAATACATTCTTAAACTCCTACATAAAAGAATATAATGATGCTTTTGCTCTTCCTGTTAATAATATCAAATCTGTATTTGAAAAACAACCAGATGATGAAAAAATTAACTTAACACTAGCTGTTCTATCTAGTAGGAAGATAGATAATGGACATTGCATCAGATATGAAAACAAATACTTTAAATTATTAGATGCTTATGGCTATCCTGTTTACTATTATAAAGGTACATCAGGTATGGTAATTAAATCATTTAATAAAGAGCTATATTTTTGTATAGAAGAAAAGGTATATGCTTTAGAAGAAATTCCTATCCATGAACTAAAATCTAGGAACTTTGATTTTGATACACCTGTAGAAAAGCCTAAAAAGAAGTATATTCCACCAATGAGCCATCCTTGGAAACAAGCTTCTTTTGAAAAATACATGAATAAACAGGCACATAGAAAAGAAAAAACAGCCTAAAATTTGTTCAGTGATATTTATCGTTAAACAGCCTTAAGTCGCTAAAACTCGAAGGCTTATTAAGTGCACCCTAATTTCACACGTTACCACATAGATTTGATTTTACATGACAGTTCATGTCTTTATTGTAGGGGTATGTATGCTAGGCTGGCACAATCGTGCCAACAGGCTTTGTCACCTGGGACGCTTCACCCCAGGTGGCGGAGCCTGTTCCCAAGCCTGTTTCAGCATATATACGGGTTCCTGCAGTCAAGATTTTAATTGTCTAACAAAATCAAATAAATATAGCACTAATTCTACTAAAATTAGTGCTAATAATTTAATATTTATAGGACATTTTCAAAAGTTATTGACACTATTAGTTTTTAAAAGTTTGTTATTATCTTTTGATAATGTCATCTCATAATTATCTTTTGATTATGTCAAAATAATAATATGAAAAAAGAGGTGCATTATCTATTCTATGATTTCGCTCTACTATGCCATTTTGCCATGGTGAATATGGACGAATACGCTTGTGTTTTATATCTAGTTTTTCTAAATATTTTTCAAATCTAGTTTTCTTATTTGTAATATCTTGATCATTAACAAATTCAATCCCATTGTCTGTTTGAACTAACTCAACCTTAAATCCTAAATTACCTTCTAATCGTTTTAAAAAATTAGATGTACTATATGTGCTAAGTTCATTAACTAATTCTAAATATCTCTTTCTTGAATATTCATCAATAGCTGTTATTTGGTAGTATCTATTATGATTACTTGCAAAGCCAATACATTCATTTGGAACATATTTTATATCTATTTGAACTCTCTCTCCCGGATAGGTTGCTAAGTTCCTTCGGTAGGTAGATTTAGGATAACTTTTTCTTTTCTTTGGTGTATTTAGTTTCATTTTTCTTATCTGACGACACATTGAATCATAAGTTCTTCTATAGCCGGCATCTCTTGATTTACGGTAAACCTGTGCCAATCCTTCATGCCGATGATAGCGGTGTTTATGTCGAAT
>NZ_AZSU01000002.1:111370-116780 GCF_000511955.1 [Clostridium] ultunense DSM 10521
CCTTCGGTAGGTAGATTTAGGATAACTTTTTCTTTTCTTTGGTGTATTTAGTTTCATTTTTCTTATCTGACGACACATTGAATCATAAGTTCTTCTATAGCCGGCATCTCTTGATTTACGGTAAACCTGTGCCAATCCTTCATGCCGATGATAGCGGTGTTTATGTCGAATCAAATCCAGCTCTTCTTGTGTATGTTGATTAGGATGTGAATGTGGCCTTTTGCTACCATTCGCTAAGGATTGGACCGTACCATCATATTTTTTCCTCCAACGCCATACTTGTTGCCTACTGGTATGATATCTCCTGGCTGCCTTGGCATTATTATTATATTTAATAGCATACTCAACTATCCTTTGACGAAATCTCATCTCTTCTGTTATAATTGTTTTCATAAGGAAAGATCCCTCCGATTTTTGTATGTTATGGTAAACAACATTATATCAGAGGTCTTTCCTTTTTTATTGTTTTCTTGTCACAAATGTATTATCTCATATCATAGTTTTTAAAAGGTGGAGCAAGGCCTTTAAATGTTCAACTTTAATAGGTATAATGGTTTAATACAAAAGTTTATTAAGAACCTTTCAGCTTACATTATTAATTTGGTGTAATTATTTACTCCTTCTGGTATAATATATGTATTAAACGATTTAAGGGTGGTTTTATGTATCAAGCATTGTATAGGCAGTACAGACCTAAGACTTTTGATGAAGTATTAGGTCAAGAACATATAACGACAACGTTAAAAAACCAAATTCAAAAGGGAAATATTGGTCATGCTTATTTGTTTTCTGGAACCAAGGGGACAGGAAAAACTTCCACTGCTAAAATATTTTCAAGGGCAGTAAACTGTTTGAATCCAGTAGAAGGAAATCCTTGTAACGAATGTGAAATATGTAAGGGAATACTAGACGAATCCATAATGGATATTATAGAAATGGATGCAGCAAGTAATAATAGTGTAGATGATATAAGAGAGTTAAGGGATAAAGTAGTCTACCCCCCTGCAAGGGCAAAGTATAAGATATATATAGTTGATGAGGTTCATATGTTATCAAAAGGTGCATTTAATGCCCTATTGAAGACTTTAGAAGAACCGCCTAAACATTTAATATTCATATTAGCTACAACGGAAATGGAAAGATTACCCCAAACTATTCTTTCTAGATGTCAAAGGTTTGATTTTAAACGAATTTTGAACAAGGACATTGTTGCCAACATGGATAAGATATGCAACGAATTAAATGTACCGGTAGAAGAGAAAGCTTTACGCCTAATAGCGAGAAATTCTGATGGGGCCATGAGAGACGCTTTAAGTCTTCTTGATCAATGTTTGTCCTATAAAGATGAAAAGTTAACTTATGAAGATGCATTAGATATATTAGGAATAGCCAATACAGATTTATTATTTTCCATAGTAGATGATATACAGAAAAAGAACCTCGAAAATCTTTTATTTAAAATAGACGAGATAATACAACAGGGAAAGGATATAAACCAATTTATAAAGGATTTAATATACCATTTTAGGAATCTTTTAATCGTAAAAACTTCAAAAAGCTCTGCAGATATTTTGGATATGGACGAGGAAACAGTTTCTATGTATATTGATCAGAGCCAAAATATTGCTCTAGAATTTATTCTAAAATCTTTGGATGTGTTGAATAAAAGTGAAAATGAAGCAAAATGGGCTACTCAACCACGAATAATACTTGAAATGGCAGCTATAAAACTGGTAAACTTAGAAGAGCAGGCTAGCTTAGAGGAGAGAGTTAAAAAGTTAGAGACCATAATTAATAGCGGTGAAATTAAAATCAATGAACCAGCAGTAACTAAGGTAGCAGAAAAACCAAAGAGAAAATTAGAAAAGAGGGAAAATGTTGAGAAGCCTAAGGTTATAGAACCTGTCCAAATATTAGACGATGGAAAGGAATTATCCTTCAAGACCATAAAGAAGGAATGGGGAAAAATATTAGAAATTGTAAGAGAAAACAATATTAGGACTCATGCCTTTTTAAAGGAAGGAAGATTAGTATCTTTTTTAAACAATAACCTTTCTATTGGATATAAGGATGGCTATGGCATCCACATGGAGGCAATGGAAAGGCCTAACAATAAAGAACTTGTAAAAAGAATAGTTTCCTCTTACTTCAACAAAAATATTAATATAAACTTTATCATGGAGGATGGACAGGAAGAAGACCTAAAGGAAGAAGAGAATGACACAATCCAAGAAGTAGTTCATTTCTTTGGAGAAAATATTGTTGAAATAGAATAATTGAAAGGAGAATTAATATGGCAAAAGGTAGATTCCCGGGAATGGGCAATATGGGAAATATGATGAAGCAGATGCAAAAGATGCAAAAACAAATGGAAGAGATACAAAAACAATTGGAGGAAGCAGAGGTAGAGGCTAGTGTAGGTGGTGGTGCAGTTGTTGCTAAAGCTAATGGAAAAAAGGAGATTCTATCCATTACAATAGATGAATCCGTTGTAGATCCCGAAGATGTAGAAATGTTACAAGATTTAGTATTAGCAGCGGTAAATGAAGCATTAAGAAATGCAGAAGAAATGATGGCCAAGGAGATGGGCAAATTAACAGGGGGTATGAATATTCCTGGACTGTTCTAGTGGAAAGGTTGATCTAAATGAATTATTATGCATTACCTATCGCAAATTTGATTGAACAGTTTTCTAAACTTCCAGGCATAGGTAGAAAAACAGCCCAAAGATTAGCTTTTTATATTTTGGAAATGGAACCTTTGGAAGTAGAAAAACTGGCCGCTTCAATTACAGATGCAAAAGAGAAAGTACATTATTGTAGCCAATGCTGCAATTTAACAGATGATGATCTTTGTCATATATGTAAAGATGATAGAAGAGACCAAAGTATAATATGTGTTGTTGAAGGTGCAAGGGATATAATTGCCATGGAAAGAACTAAGGAATTTAATGGATTATATCATGTTCTTCATGGAGTCATATCTCCTATGAAAAACATAGGTCCTGATGAGATTAGGATAAAAGAATTATTAAATAGAGTATATAATGGGCAAGTTGAAGAAGTCATATTAGCCATAAACCCGACAGTGGAAGGGGAGGCTACAGCCTTATATATTGCAAAACTGTTGAAACCCCTAGAAATTAAAACTACAAGAATAGCCCATGGCATTCCAGTGGGAGGAGATTTAGAGTATTTTGATGAAGTAACTCTCTCTAAAGCCATGGAAAATAGGAGGGAATTGTAAGGGGGAGATAGATGGTGTCCCCATAAAATAAAGTTCTTCAACAAGTAAATAAAGTTCTTCAAAAGCAGGAGAAATCTTAGATTAAAATCCAAGAAGCCTCCTGTTTTTTTATATCCCTTTTCCTTTCCTCTTACCCTTCAACCCCTTGAAACTACTACAATTTCCTTCCTTTCCCCTTATCCCTTAAATCTTATTCCTGTTCCAATTCTTGAAGAACTTTATTTTCATTGAAAAATAGGAATGTAGGAAAATGGAGGGTTTGGGGGGATGGGAGCTTGAAGAACTTTATTTTCAGGTTACAGATGGAAAACAATGAAATACTAAAAATGATACTGGCAGAATTAAAATCGGTTAAAGGTGATATGAAATCAGTTAAAGATAAAGTAGAAACGATTAAAGACGATTTGATGAATATATATGAGAATGTTAATGCAATGAAATAGATAGTAGGAAGGAATGGGGTTCACATTAGAGTATTAAAAAATATACCAGTATAATATTATGCGAACTATCACCATGGTTTGAGGGTGAATATTACCTTTAAACTATGGTTTTTATTTGTTATTTTTTAGAAATCTATGGATAAATGTATTATAATAATCTTAATAGACTTAAGAAAGGATGATGGATATGAGATATATCGATTTGAGAAGCGACACTGTAACTCAACCGACGGAAGAAATGAGAAAGGCAATGTATAAGGCTGAACTTGGGGACGATGTATATGGAGATGACCCAACAGTGAATAGATTAGAAGAATTAGCAGCCAAGATGGTAGGTAAAGAAGCGGCTCTATTTATACCTTCTGGTACCATGGGTAACCAAATAGCAATTATGACCCATACTAAATTAGGAGATGAAATAATAGTGGGAGCAAATAGCCATATTGTTAAAAATGAGGTAGGTGCTGCTGCTAGACTTTCAGGGGTTAGTTATTCAATTGTAGATAACCCAGATAATAGGATTTATAAAGAAGATGTATTAAAAAGGATAAGAGGTGAAGATATTCACTATCCGAGTACAGGCTTATTATGTATAGAAAACGCTTTAGCTGATGGTACAGTAGTATCTTTAGAAGAGATGGAGGATTTATACCAAGTTGCTCAAAAAAGTCATATACCGGTACATTTAGACGGGGCTAGGTTATTCAACGCTGCTACCTATTTAAAAGTAGGAGCGAAAGAAATAGCCCAGTATACTGATTCAGTAACCTTTTGTATATCCAAAGGTTTATGTTCTCCCGTAGGATCATTACTCTGCGGTTCTAAAGAGTTCATAAAAAAGGCTAGGAAGATGAGAAAATTACTAGGGGGAGGTATGAGACAAGCAGGGGTTCTTGCAGCTTCTGGAATAATATCCTTAGAAAAAATGGTAGATAGACTTGAAGAAGACCATGAAAATGCAAAATACTTAGCTAATAGATTGAATGAAATAGAAGGCTTTTTTGTTGATATGGACAAGGTCCAAATTAATATGGTATTTTGCCAAATAAAGATAAAGGATTTTAATTCTCACGAATTTGTTCAAGTATTACTAGAAAAAGGGATAAAGGCCAATGATGATGAAGATATAATAAGATTTGTAACTAATAATGACGTAAATAGAAAAGATATTGATTATGCAGTTGATTGTATAAAGAAATATGTAAATAAGAATTAATTTAATAAAATGCGGTCTGAAAATGAATTTTCAGGCCGTATTTTTTGTTAACATCTATTGACAGACGTATTAAAGATTTATAAACATGTAACAATATGCTTATTTTGTTACATGTAAATTTAATATATAACGTGGTATTACTAGTATTTAATTAAGATTATGTTTTAAATTCATCGCATTTATTGTGTAATATAATGTAACGTTATACCCCCTTATGATTATATTTATTACTTTGGAAAGGAGCTAAATTTTAAGGTTCCGAAATCTTTTGAATTAAAAGCTTTGAAATAATAGTTCCTAATCTTATATATTAGTATACTATAAGATAATTAAGGACTAAAATGGTTAATTATATCCATTGATTTTATAGATTATAAAAAACTTATGGAATGTTTTTGAAATATTCCATAAGTTTTTTATTTTTTTGAAGGATTAAGGAGACTTATGTCGAATAATATCTAATATATGGAAGAATGTATTATGAACTTGTTCATTTCATAACATG
>NZ_AZSU01000002.1:117026-173908 GCF_000511955.1 [Clostridium] ultunense DSM 10521
GATTGTATAAAGAAATATGTAAATAAGAATTAATTTAATAAAATGCGGTCTGAAAATGAATTTTCAGGCCGTATTTTTTGTTAACATCTATTGACAGACGTATTAAAGATTTATAAACATGTAACAATATGCTTATTTTGTTACATGTTATGAAATGAACAAGTTCATAATACATTCTTCCATATATTAGATATTATTCGACATAAGTCTCCTTAATCCTTCAAAAAAATAAAAAAACTTATGGAATATTTCAAAAACATTCCATAAGTTTTTTATAATCTATAAAATCAATGGATATAATTAACCATTTTAGTCCTTAATTATCTTATAGTATACTAATATATAAGATTAGGAACTATTATTTCAAAGCTTTTAATTCAAAAGATTTCGGAACCTTAAAATTTAGCTCCTTTCCAAAGTAATAAATATAATCATAAGGGGGTATAACGTTACATTATATTACACAATAAATGCGATGAATTTAAAACATAATCTTAATTAAATACTAGTAATACCACGTTATATATTAAATTTACATGTAACAAAATAAGCAAACTGTTACATTAAAAATTAGGTAAATTTTGTTATTTTAATTATTTTATTCAAGATACGCATTTATCAAGAAAAGGAAAGGGGTATTAAAGCCATGAAGGATCTGTTTAATAAACATAACTGTAAATATAAAGAAATGTTTAATAACAACCATACTCCTATGTTGATCATAGATGCTAAAACAGGAAATATTGATGATGCTAATTTAGCAGCCTGTTCTTATTATGGCTATATTAGGGATAAATTACTTAAAATGAATATTGCAGATATAAATGTGTTAAAAGAAGAGGAAGTAGAAGAGGAAATAGAGAAAGCAAAAAAAGAGGAAAGAAAGTTCTTTCAGTTTAAACATAAACTTTCCAACGGTGAAATAAGAAATGTTGAAGTCTATACTGGACCAATTAAACTAGGCAATAAAGAATTGTTATTTTCGATTATTCATGATTCCCAAGAAAGAGTAGAGCTAGAAAGTAAATATAAAAAGAATAAGGCTTATTTTGATAATCTATTTCATAATTCCCCTGAAGCCATAGCTATAGTTGATAGGGATTATAGGGTGCTAGAAATTAATAATAGATTTGAGGATGTTTTTCAATATAACCTTAAGGACATAAGGGAAAAGGATCTTACGGAGCTATTATGCGATGAAACATTATATGAGGCTTCCCATAACTTCAGAGAATCCATAAGGAGAGGAAAATTCATAAAAGAAGAGGTAAAAAGAAGGAGAAAAGATGGAAAATTATTAGATGTACTGTTATTGGGATTTCCTCTTGTTATAGAGGGAGAAACTATTGGTGCTTATTGTATCTATTCAGATATAAGAGAAGCTAAAGAAAGGGAAAAAAAGATAGAACTGTTGACTAAATGTGATGTTTTAACTGGGCTATTTAATAGGGATTTCTTTTTGTCTAATCTAGACTATGAAATATTAAAAAACAAAAGGGAGAACAGGTTAGATGAAAAGATTGTTGTAATTATATTATGCATAAATGAATTTAAGGAAATAATGGAGGCCCTAGGTCCTTTGGCTGCCGACAATATTTTGAAAGAATTTGCATTGAGACTAAAGGAAGGTGTAGGACCAGAAGATATAGTTGCTAGATTTGGTGAAGATGAATTTGCAATATTGATTCCTAAGATTAAAGATATGGATAAGTTAAATGGTTTAACCGGGAAAATTATTGAATGTTTAAACATGCCTTTTTACATAGATGCTAACGAAATTAAAATTACAACTAGTGGAGGAATATCAATATACCCGGATAATAGTATAGAAACCATTGCATTGGTAAGAAAAGCGGAAATTGCTATGAATAAATCGAAAGAACTCAATAGCAATATGCCTATCAAATTTCAAAACTCATTAGATAAAGAGGTACAAGAATATTTTTGGATAAAAAATAGTTTAACAAGAGCCCTTCCAAACAAAGAATTGTTTTTAAATTACCAGCCTATTTATGATACAAGTGTAAACCGACTGGTAGGAGTTGAAGCGTTAATTAGATGGGAACATAAGGAGATGGGCATAATCCCACCCGCTAAATTTATTCCTATAGCAGAAAGGACCGGTTTAATCCATCCAATTGGAGATTGGGTATTATTAAACGCCTGTAAACAAAATAAAAAATGGCAGGATTTAGGATATGAGCCCATATATATATCAGTAAATATCTCTGCTTTACAATTGGAAAAACCCGGTTTTATAAAAGTTATCGAAAGAACATTAGAGGAATCCCAATTAGAACCAAAATATCTGCAATTGGAGATTACTGAAACTTTTTTTGCTCATAAATATGAATATGTGGAAGATACAATAGGAGAGCTCAATGAATTAGGAGTTAAATTAGCAATAGATGATTTTGGCACCGGCTATTCTTCATTAGGCCAGTTATGTCAGTTTAGCATTAACAGTATAAAGATAGACCGGAGTCTTATCTCTGATGTACATAAAAAATCCAATAAAAACAAAGTAGTAAAGGCGGTGATATCATTAGCTAAAAGTTTAAACATAGATCTAATTGCCGAGGGAGTTGAAACTCAGGAAGAATTAAGGTTTTTAAAGGAAAATAGATGTACAGTAGCTCAAGGATTCTTATTTAGCAAACCAGTAAGGGCTGAGAAAATAGAAAAATCATTTCAAAAGACAATTAGAAATTTATATAAAAAGTATAAAGATTAAATTAATACTATATTTTGCTAATTTGTTAAATAAAATAGACAAGGAAAAGATGATTTCAAATTTGTTTGGGATCATCTTTTTTTATATCAATTTAGGAATAAAATAAAAGAATGAATAATAGATAAAAGAAAGGGTAATATGTTAATGAACTTTAAAAAAGACAAAATGATAGATTAATATAAGGGTTTTTGGAAAGGAGAATTGTTTAATGGATAGAGTAAAATTAGCGATTATATACTATAGTTCAACAGGAACTAATTATCAGTTAGCAGAATGGGCAGAAGAGGGGGCAAAGGAAGCTGGCGCTGAAGTAAGGGTATTAAAGGTTCAGGAACTAGCTCCACAAGCAGCCATAGATTCTAATCCAGCATGGAAAGCCCATGTTGAAGCAACAAAAGATATACCAGTTGCTACAGCAAATGACTTAGAATGGGCTGATGCTTATATATTTAGTACGCCAACCCGTTATGGAAACGTTGCATCCCAAATGAAACAGTTTATAGATACTACGGGGGGAGTATGGGCACAAGGAAAACTAACGAACAAAGTTGTATCTGCTATGGCTTCAGCTGGCAATGCCCATGGAGGGCAAGAGGCCACAATTAAAAATCTCTACACAACTATGATGCATTGGGGAGCTATAATTGTTACTCCCGGTTATACTGATAAATCCATATATGTAGCAGGAGGAAATCCCTATGGAACTAGTGTAACCATAGATCAGGATGGAAAGATGATAGAAGATGTAAAGGAAGCAGTAAAACATCAAGCAAGACGAACAGTAATGGTTGCTCAATGGATTAAAAAAGGAAGCAAATAAAAAAGGCCAGACAAAAGGGGTAGGCAATTGTACCTTAGGCTAAAAAGTTAAGCTAAATATTTAGTCAGGGTATTTAATTTAATAAGGTATGTGTAAAGGAAGGGGGGAATTTGGTGAAACGAGTTACAAAGGTACTTTTGGCTGTTTTAGTAATTGCCTCATTGACAGTAACATTAACTGGTTGTGGTTCTTCCGATAATTCTAATGAGGAAGTGACCTATAAAGATGGAACCTATATTGGAGAAAGTGAAAAGCGAGAATTTGGATACGAGGAAGCCGAAGTTACTATAGAAGGCGGTAAAATAACCAATATAGTACTTAAAAGAATGACACCAGATGGGGAAGAAGTTGACTATGATGAATGGACTGGCGAAGGTGACAGGCCAAATTTAAAACAATTTAGGGTAGATTTGGCAGAAGAAATGATAGAAAAGCAGAGCTATGAGGTAGATGCCATAGCCACAGCCACAGAAACTTCTGAAGGCTGGAAAGAAGCAGTTAAAAATTCATTAGAACAAGCTAAATAATCACTAATGTAAGAAGCAGTAGAACGTTCTACTGCTTCTTTAATCCATATCCTTTATCTTATCTATACATTGTACTTCTAGTGAACTGTAAAACAGCAATTATAATCACCAGTAAAACAGGTAGTTATAATTATTGCTTAACAATTCAGAAAACATTATATTCTTTCCAATCCATTGTGGCAAAAGCATTCATATGATAGAATGAATAAAATCCATTAAGATAGAGACTATGTCATACTTGTATTGGCTTGTATAGATTGTAATTATTTTATCAAAATTGGCAACTTACAGAGGGTTGCATTTTTTATACTAATTAAATTTTGAAATAGTTAAATGTTTTAAGAGTTAACTTAATTCATAGAGGAGGTATAGATAAGATGAAGACTAAAATGACTGAAGCATTTAGAAAATATGAGGGGGGATTATTTAGCGAAGTAACAAAGGCAGACGTTAGTGTTTCCATATCATCCCTTGAAAAGGAAGGGATTGATTTACTTGCTTGGGCAGACCCCTTTTACCCAGATCCATCAACTCCCCCTCATGTAATAGAAGCAATGGTAAAAGCAATAAAAGAGGGAGGAGCAAATCATTATACCCATCCAATCGGAAATGAAGAACTACGAATTAGGATTAGTAAAAAGTTAAAGGAGTACAACAATATAGATGCAAATCCTCATAGAAATATCATGATAACTCCTGGTTCCGACTCGGGTTTATATTTTGCCATGTTACCATTTATATCTTCTGGAGATGAAGTAATGATACCAGACCCTAGTTATCCAAATAATTTTCAGAATGTAGAGATAATGGGTGGGAAAGTTGTTCCTGTACCATTAAAAGAAGAATATCATTATCAAATAAACATAAATGATTTTGAAGATAGATTAACTTCTAGAACAAAAATGATAGTATTGACTAACCCAAACAATCCTACAACTACAGTATTTACAAGAAGGTCATTAGAAGCATTAGCACAATTCGCTATAGAAAATGATTTGATTGTGATCGTTGATCAAGCATTTGAATTCCCTGTTTTTGATGGGAGGGAAATGGTTACTTTGGCTTCTTTAGAGGGGATGTGGGAGAGAACAGTAACGGTTTTTTCTACATCAAAGGGAATGGGATTGAGTGGATTTAGGGTTGCATATATAGTAGCAGAGGATCACATAATGGATACCTATTACGGTTCAGCTGTTTCAGTTGTAGGAGCAACAAATACTTTTTCACAAATTGGTGCAATAGCTGCATTTGATAATGATGAGTATACTAAAGAAATGGAAGCCAGTTTCCTTAGAAGAAGAGATATGGTTTGCAAGATCCTTGGAGGCATTCCAGGTGTACATGTAGAAAAGCCTGAATCTGGATTTTTATCCTGGGTTAATATTTCTAAATTGGGTAGTGGAGAATTCATTACTGACTATCTGAAAAGAAATGCAAAAGTGATTGTTAATTCAGGAGGACACTATGGAGAACAGGGCAAAGGATATATAAGGATTGTACAAGGAGCTTTAGCAGATGAAGAAAGATTAGAAAATGCCTTAAGGAGAATAGGAAATGCTTTAATAGAATTAGCTGATAACAAAGGGATAACCAATTTTTAGTCCTGAACACAGGGAAAGGGATGATTATTAAAATGACTAATGTATCAACTGATAAAATAAATAAGATTAAATCTAAGCTAATCCATAAGGGCATACTGCCCCTTTCTAAGCAAAGCCAATTATCTACTGAGATACTTAAAGAAAGGCTTGATAAAATCCTTCCTTCAGCCATGAAAAGCACTAATATAGATACATGGATTATAATTAGCAAAGAATATGGAGAAGACCCAATATTTAACACATTTACAACTTGGGATATGCCTAGAGCTAGAAGGCTAAACTTTCTAATATTTAAATATGATAAAGAGACCAACAGAATACAAAGCTATTCTATTGGTATTACATCTCCAGAAATGAATAAGATATATCAGGATTATAAATTGAAAGAAGAAAAAGAGTGGATAACCTTAAATAGATTACTGAATGAACTAAACCCTAATGTAATTGGATTAAATTTTAGCGACCAATTTGGACAATGTGATGGAATATCCTACTCAATTTATGAAAAATTCGCCGCTTCTGTTGATGAAAACTTTGTAAAAAAGGTAACTAGCGCTAATGAATTAGCGGTAAAATGGTTAGCACAGATGACTCCCATTGAGATTGATATCATGAAAACTTTAGTAGAAGTAACTCACGATATTATAAGAACTGTATTTAATAAAGAATTTATTAAGATAGGTGAAACGACTACCACAGAAATTGAATGGGAAATGAGAGAAATAATTGCAAAATTGAATTGTGATTATTGGTTTGGACCCGATGTGGATTTGCAGAGAAAGGGTGTAGATAATCCAAGAATTTTCAATACAGTAATACAAGAAGGGGATTTGCTACATTGTGATATTGGTTTGAATTGCAAATATTTAAATCTTAATACTGATATCCAATGGTTAGGATATATAAGGAAAGAAAATGAAAAACAAGTGCCCCATTATTTAAAAAAGCTTATGGAAAAATGTAATGATTTTCAAGATATAGTAATAAAAAATATTAATTCGGGAATCACTGGAAATGAAGTTTTAAGTAAGTCTTTATCTAATGCAAGTACATTGTCAGTAAAGCCTATGCTCTATACCCATCCAATTGGAACTTTTGGGCATGGGGTAGGACCAAATATTGGGCTTTTCAATAACCAAGTATTTGTGGAAGGAACTGGAGAAAGAACTATTGAAAACAATACTTGTTATGCCCTTGAATTAAATGTAAGCGATGAAATTAAGGAGTGGGATAATCAAAGGGTCTATATATTCCTAGAAGAAGACATCTGTTATAAAGATAAGGTGTTTTTTTTAAGCAATAGACAGGAAGAAATACTATTAATATAAAGGACGGTTGAAATAGATAAAAATATAATAATTATGCTCGTTACATATTTTTGTAACGAGCTAATATTGTTAATGTTAATTATTAATTTTATCAAGTTCTTCCGAAATATGGGGATTTAATATTTTTATATATGTCCCTTTAACTCCAAGGGATTTAGTTATAATTACTCCAGCGCTTTCCATTTTGTTTAAAGCATTGCTGATTATAGACCTGGTAACAAATAATTCATTTGAAATTTCATTAGCATTTATTATAGCTTCGTTATTTTCAATTTTATTAAAGATCTCTTTAGCAACTTTGGCTTCCGTGTAAGATAAGGTATTGGCTGCTATTTGTGCAGAAGCCATATTTAAAGCATCTTTTTTAATTTCAATAATTTCATTTTTTATCATCTCTAAGGATATAATAGCAAAAGCATGTTCACAAATAATTTGATCCTCTTGACTAAAGGAGCTATCGTATTTTATCAAAAGTATAGCAGCTATTTTTTTATAATTATAATAGATGGGAATTATAGATGTATATCTATTTTTATAGATGCATTTTTCGACTCCCGGACATGTACATAATGGATTTTCAGTATAAATATTTATTATAGGATTCTTTGTCTTTTTTGCTAAATTAAGATAACTTTCAGGTATTGAATATGCCTTTAATGCATTATCATTAAATTTACAATAATATTTTTTATTAGTAGAATAAGAGACAATAGTACCCTTATCATTAAATAAGTAAACATTAGATGTTAAAATATCGCTCAATTGGACACAAATAACTTTTAAAAAATCATCATTTAAACGAGATTCTTTTAAAACGCTATTTAATGATTTGAGTTTTTCTAGCAATTCTTGGTACATTTTAGCACCTCAATTTTATTCAACTGTTCTTGTTTGATACATAGTTAATTATACTATTAGCATATTTTTTTGTCAACGAAGGCGGATATTATGGGGCGGTAGAATATTCTACCGCTTTCTCAATCCCTATTATCAATCTGATCTATAGCTTTTTCTATAATAATATCTGCTCCTGATATAGCCTTATTTCTACTAACATTTGGATCTTCCAAAGTTCCACCCATATCTTTAATTATATCTTCTGCCTTGTTTGAATCACTGCCCTCAACTTCAACAAATACGCAATAATTAAAATCTGTAATTTCCTCAAAACCTGCCATACCACTGACCATAGGGCTAGCTGCAGCCAACGGAGAATTTCCCTTATCCACATTATCAGCTCCAGAATTTAAAACCAGATCAGCTAGACTTTCTCCGCCAGCAGTTCCAGGCAAATCCGTCTTTACATCTCTATTTCCTATATAATGGTCATTAGCATCTACATAAACATTTTCAAAGCCAGAATCTTTAAGCTTATTCACAGTTTCATTAGCAGTTTTCAAATCTCCAAAAAAACCTCTAATCTTCATATAATTCCTCCAGTCCAATAATTTGATATATAATTATTATTTGTATTTAATTAAAAAATATTATAGAAGAAGAATGCAATTAAAGATTATTTAAACAAAAAGAATGAACTGGGATAAAACCCAGTTTTATTATTTATGGTGCCAACTGATTCCTATACTTTAAAGGAGTAACTCCAGTAATCCTTTTAAATGCAATATTATAATAGTTTTGATTATTATAGCCTACGGAAAGTGCTATTTCTAGAAGGGATAAGTTTGTATGAACCATTTAGATGAACCCCTTAACAATTTAGATATGAAACATTCGGTAGAGATAATGAAAACCTTAAGGCGGTTAGTTGATGAACTAGGAAAAACAGTGGGCCTAGTTGTCCATGATATTAATTTTGCATCCTGTTACTCCGATTATGTTGTAATCTTAAACAACGGAAGGATTGCAAAGGAAGGAGGGGTTGATGAAATAATAAACAAGGAAATTTTAGAAGATATTTATAAAATAGAATTTAATATTCAAGATATAAAGAATAACAGAATTTGCGTTTATTATTAATTTCTATTTCAAAATATTAAAGAAAAGAGGTAAAAAGATGAAGAGAGGAAAAACAACAATTTTATTAACCATATTTACAATACTTGTATTAATAATTAGTGGATGTAGTTCAAAAAACCAAGAAGTAAATACAGAAACTTCAGAGTCCCAAGCTAAATTGGAAAACGAAACAATAACCATTGAACATAGTCTAGGAGAAACAATGGTAAAGAAAAACCCAAAGAATATAATAGTATTCGATTACGCTACATTGGATACTTTAGATAAAATGGGAGTTGAAATAAAAGGGTATTTTTTTATAATGGATAGGTAAGTATAGAATTAATATTTATCTTCTTGACAAACTTGTACGTACAGGTTATACTATAAATAACAGCACTTGTACGTACAGGAGTAAAAGGTTTTCCCAATATTGGTTTAAAAATTTGAGGGGGTAATAATATGTCTAAGTTTACCAATGATATTCATCAACTGATAAAATATATCGGTGGTAAAGAAAACATTGTAAACGTGTCCCATTGTGCTACACGATTACGCTTTGTATTGAAAGACCCTAAGAAGGCAGATATAGACAAAATTGAAGATATAAAATCTGTCAAAGGTTCCTTCACACAAGCAGGTCAATTTCAAGTAATAATCGGAAATGAAGTATCTACATTTTATAATGAATTAATCCAAATAGCAGATATAGAAGAAGCTACAAAGGAAGACACCAAAGTTGCAGGTAGACAAAACTTAAATCCTCTACAAAGGTTGGTATCCCATTTAGCAGAAATATTTGCTCCAATTATTCCCGCTATTGTAGTTGGAGGACTTATACTTGGTTTTAGAAATATAATTGGAGATATAAAGATGCTAGAAGGTGGAACCAAAACTTTAACAGAGGTTTCCCAGTTTTGGGCAGGTACCCATCATTTCCTATGGTTAATAGGGGAAGCCATATTCCATTTCCTACCTGTAGGCATTACTTGGTCTATAGCTAGAAAATCTGGTACCACACAAATTTTAGGAATAGTATTAGGAATTACTTTAGTATCTCCCCAGCTATTAAATGCTTATGGTGTAGCAGGTGGAGCAGAAATACCAGTCTGGAATTTTGGCTTTGCTCAAGTACAAATGATAGGATACCAAGCTCAAGTTATTCCAGCTATGTTAGCAGGATATTTACTAGTATTCCTAGAGAAGAAACTGCGTAAAGTAGTTCCAGAATATATTTCAATGATAGTAGTACCATTTCTATCCTTGGTACCTACTGTATTAGTAGCTCATATAATATTAGGACCAGTTGGTTGGAAAATAGGTACAGTTATATCCAATGGAGTTTATGGTGGATTAACCTCAACAGTTAAATGGTTATTTGCAGCTTTATTTGGATTCCTATATGCTCCTTTAGTTATTACAGGACTCCACCATATGACCAATGCAATAGATTTACAATTGATGAGTGAATTTGGCGGTACTAACCTATGGCCTATGATAGCTCTATCCAACATAGCCCAAGGTTCTGCAGTTTTAGCTATTATATTCCTAAATAAGAAGAATGAAGAAGAAAAGCAAGTCTCTATACCAGCTACAATATCCGCATATTTAGGGGTAACAGAGCCAGCCATGTTTGGAATAAATCTAAAATATAGCTATCCATTTTTAGGGGCTATGATAGGTTCAGCATTGGCAGCCATCTTCTCTGTAGGAACGGGAGTTATGGCCAATTCCATAGGTGTTGGAGGATTACCAGGAATACTTTCCATTCAACCTCAACATATGGGTAAGTTTGCCATCGCCATGCTAATAGCCATAATAGTACCCTTTGGATTGACTATGGTATTATCCAAGAATAAAAAATGGGCAAATAAGGAACTAGCCAAGCATAAAGGATAAAAACTAAAAGAAGGAGCTAAAACCTCCTTCTTTTTTAGATATAATATACGAAGGAGAGAACTTACTATGAAAGATTTCAAAAAATCTGTAATATATCAAATATATCCAAAATCCTTTAAGGATTCCAATGGAGATGGAATTGGAGATTTAAAAGGAGTAACAGAGAAAATTGGCTACCTAAAGGAGTTAGGAGTAGACTATATCTGGCTTACACCCTTCTATCTATCTCCTCAAAAGGACAATGGCTACGATGTAGCAGATTATAGAAATATAGATCCTCAATTTGGAACCATGGAAGATTTTGAAGAAATGGTAAAGGTAGCCGAAAAAAATAGAATAGGTATAATGTTAGATTTGGTTTTTAACCATACATCTACTGAACATAAATGGTTTAAAAAGGCTTTGGCCGGAGATGAAGAATATAAAAATTATTATATATTTAGAGAGCCTAAAGATGGAAAAGAGCCTACCAATTGGTTATCTAAATTTGGCGGTTCTGCATGGCAATATGTAGAAGAATTTGATGAATATTACCTTCATTTATTCCACAAAACCCAAGCAGACCTTAATTGGGATAATTCAAAGGTAAGAAAAGAAGTATATGATATAGTTAACTTTTGGATAGATAAAGGAGTTAAAGGTTTTAGACTAGATGTTATAAATCTAATATCTAAACCATATGAATTCGAAGACGATTTAGAAGGAGATGGCAGAAGATTCTATACCGATGGCCCTAGAGTCCATGAATATATAAAGGAATTAAATAGAAATACCTTTGGTCCACGGAAAGATATAATTACTGTAGGGGAGATGTCTTCCACGGATATTGAAAACTGTATCAGGTATTCAAACCCTAAGGAAAAAGAATTATCCATGGTATTCAATTTCCACCATCTTAAGGTGGATTATAAAGATGGAGATAAATGGTCTTTAATGGACTTTGATTTTATAGAATTAAAACGAATATTAATAGATTGGCAATTAGGTATGGAAAGAGGCAATGGATGGAATGCTCTATTTTGGTGTAATCACGATCAACCTAGAGCTATATCCCGATTTGGTGACGATGGAAAATACCTAGAGGAATCGGCTAAAATGCTAGCCACTGCTCTCCATATGTTGAGAGGAACACCCTATATATATCAAGGAGAGGAAATAGGTATGACCAATTCCTATTTTGATAAAATCGAAGACTATAGGGATGTGGAATCCATACAATACTATCATATATTGAAAGATAAAGGCATAAGTCATGATAAGATAATGGCCATTTTACAGTCTAAATCCAGAGACAATGCTAGAACTCCTATGCAATGGAACCATGAGGATAACGGAGGATTTACTACAGCCAAGCCTTGGATTTCCGTAAATCCTAATTATAAAGATATAAATGTAGAGAAAGCGTTAAAGGACAAGGATTCCATTTTTTATCATTATAAAGAATTAATAAGATTAAGGAAGGAGTACAATATAATTTCTCACGGTAGTTTCAGACCTCTTTATGAGGACCATAATCAAATATTTGCATATATGAGGAACTATGGGGAGGAAAAGCTCCTAGTCATTAACAATTTCTATAAAGGGGAAACCCTATTTAAACTACCAGAGGATATGGACTTAGACGGGCTGAAAATAAAGATATTGATTTCCAACTATAAAGATTCTAGTAAGGATATTGAAAACCTAAAATTAAGACCCTATGAATCCATAGTATATTATATTGAAAAATAATTTTGGTAATGGTACTATTAATTAAGGTGATATAGAATGGAAGTCAAATATTTAAGTATTTATAACGATATAATGGATTCAATAGAGAATAAAATAATAAAACCTGGAGAAAAACTTCCCTCTGAAAATGAGTTAATGCAAAAATATGATGTATCTAGGGATACAGTAAGAAAAGCCTTAGATCTATTAGAGGGAAATGGATATATTCATAAAATAAAAGGGAAAGGTTCTTTTGTACTGGATATAGACAAATTAGATTTTCCTATAACGGGAATAATAACCTTTAAGGAATTATCTGAAAAAATGGGTGTAAGCTCTAAAACTATAGTTCATGAATTAGACCTTATCGAACCAGATAAATTTTTAGTGAAAAAGTTAGAACTATCTAAAGAGGATTTAATCTGGCGAGTTATAAGAGCTAGAGAAATCGATAATAAAAAGATAATTTTGGACAAGGATTATTTCAATAACCGATATGTGCCTAATTTGACCAAGGAAGTATGTAAAAGTTCAATCTATGAATATTTAGAAAAGGATCTAAGGTTAACCATTGGATTCGCTAAAAAGGAGATAACCGTACAACAGGTATCCAATGAAGATAAGGAATACTTAGATTTAGAAGGCTATAATATGGTAGTAGTGGTTAAATCTTATACCTATTTAGACGATATGAATTTATTCCAATATACCGAATCTAGACATAGACCGGACAAATTCAGGTTTGTTGATTTTGCAAGGAGAAAATGAGATTAGAAGAATAATCTCTTTTTTTCCTTTTTTTGTTCTATAATATTTAAATATAAAATAATTATATAAATAAGCATGATACAATTCTTCTATAGGGTGGGAAAATGAATAGAAAATCGAGAATTTATGTAATCAAATTGAATAGGAAAATTTTGATTTTAATGGCCTTGCTATTATTTTTAATTATAGGGATAATAATTTTTAAAAACTCTAAAGTTTTAAAAATATTTAGCTATAGATCTAAACAAACCATTGTAATCGATCCAGGTCATGGAGGTATAGATGGAGGTACTGGTAATCCAAAGGATATTCTAGAAAAGGATATTAACCTTGATATTGGATTAAAGCTAAAAAAAGAATTATTAGTTGAGGGATTCAATGTAGTTATGACAAGGGAAAAAGATGAATCCCTAGAAGATTTAAGCAATATCAATTCATCCAGATATAGACGGGATTTAAACGCAAGGCAATCTATTATCAATAGCAGCAAACCTTTAGTCTATGTAAGCATACATGTAAACTCCAGTAAAAGTCCTTCGGCTAGAGGTGTGAAAGTATACCATTTCCCAGGTTCTGAAGAAGGCAAAAATTTAGCAGAAGCAATATCCAGTTCAGTAGATATATACCTATATGAAAAATTTTTAAAAGATGATAATTTAATATCTGAAGTATTATCGGAGAATTTCTACATACTAAGGGAAACCAAATATACAGGAGTATTGGTAGAAGCAGGATTTATAACTAATGTAGAAGATAATAGGTTACTAAAAGATGACAAATATAAGGAGAAATTAGCTTTTGCTATAAAAAAAGGAATACTTGAGTATTTAAAATGAGTCAGGTGATAGCAGTTAAACTATCATCTGACTCATAATTTATCTAGAACACCTCTGTTTCTCCATACCTTATGTCCAAAGGTAAATATTCTATTTGCCCATCATTACTAATTCCCTAACCTTCAACGGTAAATTTATAATTAAGGCCCAAATTATCCTTAGCTACTATGAAAAAGATAATAGTATCACCTTCCTATCAACTGATATAACTGGTATAGCGTAATGTAAATACCGATTAAATAATACCCAATCCATATTTATCGACAAAAATTTAACTAAAAATGGTTTATGCCCATAATTAGAGGGTAAAGGTATTATAGATAATTCTTATCAATCACATAGACTTGATAGAATTTATTAATGTAGGAGGTGTTTTTGTGCCTGAAGAATTTAAAGCAGGATGTCAAAGACCAGCAATAAAAAAAGATATTATTGAAGAGGAAAAGACTGAAGAAAAATCAATTATTAAGGAGGAAGATTATATGATTAAGGTTGGAAAACCAGCACCAGATTTTACTATCCCAGCATATCATAATGGAAATTTTGTTGATTTAAGCCTTTCTGAATTTAAAGGAAAATGGGTATTGCTATGTTTCTATCCAGGAGATTTCACCTTTGTCTGAGCTACTGAAGTGTCAGCAGTTGCTGACAAATATAAGGAATTACAAGAATTAGGAGTAGAAGTTATATCCATTAGTGTAGATAGCGTATTTGTTCATAAAATGTGGAACGAACATGAATTATCCAAGATGATAGATGGAGATATTCCATTCCCAATGGGTTCCGACCAAGATGGATCAGTAGGGAAAAAATATGGTATCTATGACGAAGACAGTGGAGTAGAAACAAGAGGTAGATTTATAATCGATCCAGATGGAATAGTTCAAGGTTTTGAAGTACTTACTCCTCCGGTAGGAAGGAATATAAGTGAAACTATAAGACAAATTAAAGCATTCCAATTAGTAAGGGAATCCGAGGGAACTGAAGTTACTCCAGCTGGATGGAAACCAGGCAAGAAAACATTAAAGCCACGTCCAGGACTAGTTGGAAAGGTATGGGAAGAGTGGACTGTAGATGAAGTAGATAAATAATCGATAAAAATGAGTCAAGATTAATCTTGACTCATTTTTTTAACGAATAGGAAGTTTCTCCCTTATAAAATATTAATTAAAAAGAACTTTCCGTTATGAGTTTCAAGAAAAGCTTTTCCTATATTGACAAAAATTAAATATAGTAATACAATTTAATTGGCATATGCCAATAACTATAGTGTGGAGGAGATGAAATGAAAATAGCATTGTCTGCAAGTGGTAAGGATTTAGACAATAATTTAGATTTAAGGTTTGGAAGAAGCCCCTATTTTATTATTTACGATCTAGATACAGATCAATTTAATATTATGGAAAACAGGGGAGAAAGCTCTGGAGGCGGGGCTGGAATTGCAGCTGCACAACAATTGATAGATGAATCTGTAGAAGCAGTTATCAGCAGCAATATAGGACCTAATGCTTTTAATCTTTTACAAAGCTCCGATATAAAAATGTATAAAGGAAATAGCATTCCATGTAAATTACTGGTTGAAATGTACAAGGAAGGGAAACTTCAAGAGATTAAAGAATCTGGACCTTCTCGAAAGGGTGGTTTTTAAATGAATATTGTAATTTTAAGCGGGAAAGGAGGAACGGGAAAGACCACAATCTCCACTAATTTAGCCCTATTGATGAAGGCAAATTATATAGATTGTGATGTAGAAGAACCTAATGGATTCATATTTTTAAAACCAGAAAAAACCCAGGTTAAAGATGTCCAAGTAGAAGTACCAGATATAGACAAGGGTAAATGTACCCTTTGTGGAGATTGTGTAAAGGCTTGTAAATTTAATGCATTAGCCAGAGGAAAAGATAAAATTATATTATTCGACAAACTATGTCATAGCTGTGGGGCTTGTGGATTAGCATGTCCTACAGGAGCTGTTGCATACAGAAAAAGGATTACTGGCATAATAGAAGAAGGAATAAAAGGTAATATGGTTCTTAAAAGAGGGATATTAAATATAGGGGAACCTATAGCTGTTCCTATTTTAAAAGAACTATTATCAGATATACCACAAAATGGGATAAATATATTGGATAGTCCACCAGGAACTTCCTGTAATGTAGTGAATACCCTACATTATGCTGATAGGGCTATTTTAGTTACAGAGCCAACGGCTTTTGGATTACATGATTTGAAGATGGCAGTAGAATTAGTCAAAACCCTTCATATCCCTTTTGGTTTGATCATAAATAAATATGATGAAAAAAATCAATATTTGAATAAATATATTGATGAAGAAAATATTAACCTACTGGGGCATATACCATATAAAAGAGAAATAGCAGAAAGTTACTCAAAGGGAGAAACTTTATTGGATCATGAGGAATACAAAACAACTTTCCTTTATATTAAAGAAAAAATAGAGGAGGAACTATTATGAAACTAGGCATTATCAGTGGAAAAGGAGGAACAGGTAAAACCACCATAGCCATATCCATAGCAGAATTAGAAAAAGGCTCTATTAGTATAGATGCCGATGTAGATGCCTCCAATATGTTTTTATACTATGATGGTGAAGATATAGATAAGGAATACTTTTCTGGAAATGAGATAGCTCAAGTAGATTCAAATATTTGTACCCAATGCGGTCAATGTAATCAAGTATGTAAATTCGATGCCATTGATATGGGAAAGGTAAATCCTTTAAAATGTGAAGGTTGTGGAGCTTGCCAAATAATATGTCCAGTAGATGCCATTAATTTAGTAGAACAAAAAACTGCAGATATTTATGAGACTCAAACCCCTACAGGTAAAATATTTAGAGCAGATATGGAAATAGGGGGAGACGGTTCAGGCTTACTCGTATCCCGTCTTAGGAAAAAGGCAGAAAAACATGAATCTAAATCGGGAATAACTATATTAGATGGTTCTCCTGGTATTGGGTGTGCAGTAATAGCTTCTATTACCAACAATGATTTGGTACTTATTGTGACGGAACCTACTAAATCTGGAAAGGAAGATTTCATTAGGGTCCATCAATTAACTGAGCATTTTGGCATAGATTCTATAGTGTGTATCAATAAATACGATATTAATGAAGATATGTCCTTAGAAATAGAGAACTACTGTAAAGAAGAGGAAATTCCTGTAGTGGGTAAAATTCCCTTTGATGAAGAGATCGTAGAATCCATTAATAGTTTAAAACCCATAATATATTATGAAGATAGTAAAGCTAATTTGGCTATTAGAGAGATGTGGAAGACTATAAAAGAAAAATATATTAATTTTTAGGAGGTATTATGATGAAAATAGCAATTGCATCAGAAGGAAAAAATGTAAGTGGACATTTTGGACATTGTGAAGGATTTACCATGTATGAAATAGAAGAGAATAAGGTTTTAAATAGTGAATTTGTTCCAAATCCAGGCCATAGACCAGGGTTTCTACCCATATTTTTAAAAGAACAAGGAATTGATTTAATAATTTCTGGTGGCATGGGAGGTTCAGCTCAACAATTATTTATAGATAACGGAATAGATATAGTAGTAGGAGCAAAAGGCTCTTGTGATGATGTAATAAAAGCCTATATAAATGGAGAATTAAAATCTACTGGTTCAGTTTGCGAAGAACATAGCCATGAAGGCCATTGTAATTAAAAGCCAATTTAAATTGGCTTTTTTTTAAAAAAAGTTATTGACATATGCCCAAAAACATGTATAATATAAGTAAATGGGCATAAGCCCAAAACTAAAGGAGGAAAGGTTATGCCAAGAAGAAACGGTACTGGTCCAATGGGAATGGGTCCAATGACTGGATGGGGCAGGGGCTATTGTAGACCAAGAGGCTTTGGTGCTAGACGAGTGGATTTTGGATATGGTTATGGTAGAGGCGTAGGAAGATTTGGGGCTTGGGATGATTATGCCAGTAATCCAGAAGAAGAAAAAGTCCTATTAGAAAATGAAAAAACATTTTTAAAATCTAGACTAAAGGAAATAGAAGAAATTCTAGAAAACTTTAACGAATAATAAAAGGGTGAGGTAACTCATCCTTTTATTATGTTAGAATATAAATAGAAGGGAGATGGAAAGAATGGCTAGACCGAGAAAGAGAAGAAGAGTTTGTGGATTACCCAATCATAAAGTATTTGGTCCAGTGAATAGTAATTATGGTGGAGAATCAATAATTCTATCTGTAGAAGAATATGAAGTTATTCGTCTCATAGATCTAGAAGGCTTGGAACAAACAGAATGTGCTGAAAGGATGGATGTAGCTCGTTCCACCGTTCAAAGAATGTATTCAGAAGCCAAACGAAAGGTAGCTGATAGCATAGTAAATGGCAAGATGTTGAGGATAGAAGGCGGAGATTATATACTTTGTGAAATAGACAGGGACAAATGTATTCCTTGTAATAGAGGTGGACACAGACATAGAAGAGGTAGGGGGTAGAAGGATAAGATAAAACTTCTTCCCTTTGCTTATCCTTCTATTAACTTTCTAAATGAATTTTTTGGAATTGCCTTAGTAATATATAGGACAAATATATAGGCTAAGACGCCTATTATTAGACTAAATAGAAAAGCCCATACATTATTGGAACCATATCCATAGAGTAGTTCTATTCCATTGTATATTATTAGGACCATAATAGCCGTAGCCAGTAAAGGTTTGAAAATTATATCTACACAATCTATTTTTAATTTGATCACTTTTCTAATGGCAATAGTATCCAAAACAAAAGTAACAATACCCGACAATAAAAAGCCTATGAAAAAGCCATTTATCCCAAACCAGGGATTTCCTACTAGGTAGTATATTGTTAATACTTGAATAACCATACCTAATAGTCTATTCAAGGTAACTATCATGTGTTTCTTTAAACCATTTAATATTCCTGAAAAAGTATGTTGCAATGCTTTGAATATGGTCCCGCAGGCCATAAGGTTGATAAATTGACCAACTTTTAAATCTCCATAGAGGTAAAAACCTAATGGTTCAGAAAAGAAAATATATAATCCCGTTAGGGGAATAGCTGCCATTAAAGTAATTTTTATGGAAAATATAATATTATGCCTTACATTCCTATAGTTTTTCAATGCCATCTGCTCTGATAGATTAGGAACTAGATTTATTACCATAGCCGATGTTACGATAAAGGGAAGCATGATTAAAGGCATAGTCATACCCGTAATCCTTCCAAAGGTTGCTACTGCCTCCCTATTTGTATATCCAATTTTCATAAGATTTTGTGGGATTAATATAGAATTAATAAATCTAAGTATAACATTTAATAATCCGGATATACCTATAGGCATAGCTATAGGTAATATTTGCCTGAGAATTGTATTTATATAAATCTTATTGGGTTTAATATATTGGTTCTTTCTTTTCCAAGGCTTAAGCATGTATATAAGCCATATTAGATCGAATATTTCTCCTATAGCAATACCAGCAATTGCAATGAATGCTCCATAAATTGGTTCAACAGGGCAGATATAGTAGAGAAACCCTAGCACAATAACAAACCTAGTTACATGTTCGATAATCTGTGAAATACTAGGGACCATTATCAATTTCAATCCATAATAATATCCTCTTAAAACTGAGCTTATAGATATAACCACAATAGCTGGAATTAATAGATATAAAGCTGAAACCATTTTTTTATCTCTAAAGACCCTTAATGCAATATTTTCACTAAATAGGATTATGATTAAACTAAATATAATAGATAAAAATAGGGTTAAAATCAGAGCTACCTTTAAAGTTTTTTCAATGGCATAATGATTTTTTTGAGAATTTTGTTCTGCCACTAATCTAGATACTGCCGTTGGAATGCCGACAGTAGAAAAAATTAGAAAAATCATCAATATGGACATGGCCATCTGGAACAAACCCATAGCTTCTGCTCCTAGGAATTTCGACAACATTACATCATAAGCAAAATTGATAATCTGAATAATAAAATTTACTAAGACTAATAAAATCGATCCATAGACAAAGCCTTTTTTTCTCAAAACACCACCCCGTTACCATGAAACATAGGATTATATATATTCATTTATATGCTAGGGGGAAAATAAAATGAGTTGAAGACAATCTTTAGATTAAATATTAATTGACATCATACCCCTCTATAGTATAATAAAGTAAATAAACTTAAGGGGGATAAAAATGAAAATTATAATTGATTCAAGAGCTAAAGAATACATAAAAAAAGCCAATGAAGATAAGGCTATTACAATTAATCTTTTTGAAGCTAGTAATTGTTGAGTACCAATAGTAGAACTATCTGTTGAGATGGGAAGACCAGAAGATGAATCCTTATACAATTTGTATAGTTTAGGAGATATTAAAGTATATTGCATACCACAACTAAGGGCAAAGAATGATGAAATTAGAGTTAGATTAAGAAACTTTTTCTGGAGTAAATACTTGTATGTAGACGGATATAAAATATAATATAACATAAGGTAATGGAAGACAAAATATAGTTAAATATATTATAATATTTATAGCAATAAAATATTGGAGGCTTAATATGAAAAATAATTTATGGATCGTCCTTTTGCTGGTAGTGTTAATTCCCTCTAATGTTCATGGTGAATACATGGAACCTGTGGACACATATATGGAAAGGGCCATTGTTTTGGAAGTAGAGGAAGGGGAAGTAATAGAAGAAGTAGAGGGCATATTAACCCAAGTTCAATATGTGAAGTTAGAGATCATTAGTGGAAAATATAAAGGAAAAATATTTGAAACTGAAAATCATCTGTCGGATAATATAGCATATGATATTGTGGTAAAAAAGGGAGATAAAGTAGTAGTAGGTATTGAAGAATATGATGATGACCTTGTAGAAGTCTATGTATCAGACTATGCTCGGCAGAATTATATTTTCTACCTTCTAGGTTTGTTTGTACTGTTAATCATAGTTATTGGTAGAGAAAAGGGGATTAAGGCTGTAATAACATTGGCTATTACTATATTTATGATTATGAAGGTATTATTACCCTTGATGCTAAAGGGAATAAATCCAATTCCTATTTCTGTTCTAGTATCTATTGGTGTTACTATAATTACCATTTTTCTTATTGGAGGAATTAATAGCAAAAGTATATCTGCAATTGTAGGTACTAGCAGTGGTGTCATTATTTCTGGGCTTATAGCCTATTTTGTTGGTAGTCAGGTAAGATTAACTGGACTTAGTGCTGAAGAAGCTACTATGCTCATGTACATACCACAAGGTGTGGATTTCGATTTTAGAGGTCTATTATTTTCCGGAATAATATTAGGTGCTTTGGGAGCAATAATGGATGTGGGAATGTCCATAGCTTCATCTATAGAAGAAATCCACAATGCCAATGAGAATCTTACAAAAAGGGAACTATTCAATTCAGGAATGAATGTAGGAAAGGATATAATGGGAACTATGACCAATACATTGATATTAGCATATACGGGAAGTTCCATACCATTATTACTATTATTCATGGCCTATGAAACATCCATGATTAAAATTATAAATTTAGATATTATTGCAACAGAAATAGTTCGCTCTCTATCGGGAAGTATTGGGTTAGTACTCACTATTCCATTAACAGCTCTGATTTCAACAGTTTTGATAAAAAGGGATAAGGTTGAAAAAATGTCAAAATGAATAAATCTTTGGAGGAAAAACAATATGAAACCAAAAGTAGCATTTATATGCGTTCATAATTCATGCAGATCTCAAATGGCAGAAGCATTAGGCAAGCTATTTGCTTCAGGTATTTTTGACTCCTGTTCTGCTGGTACAGAAACAAAACCAGAAATCAATCAAGATGCAGTGAGGATAATAAAGGATTTATATGGAGTGGATATGAATAAAACCCAATATTCTAAGTTGTTAACGGATATACCAGAAGTAGATATAGTAATAAAAATGGGATGTAATGTTGTTTGTCCATATCTACCTTCTAAACATGAAGAAGACTGGGGACTAGAAGATCCAACAGGGAAAGATGATGAAGAATTTATTAAAACCGCTAGGATTATAGAAGGTAAGGTAAAGGACTTAGCTGAAAGAATTAAAAATGGTGAAATAGTATTATAGAAAATAATAATATAACTAAAAAAAGTAGATTCTTAAAAACAAGTCGGGATTTCTCGGCTTGTTTTAAATTTGTATTTTCTATTCCAAAACTAAATTAATTATTTAGCGTTAAACTATTGACAAATTACAATAACAAAGGTATTATACTTATATAACCATATAGGCATATAGGCATATAATATATTAAATTCATTTCCAAGGAGGAATATATATGGCAAATAAAACAAAATTATATTTACTTACAGGTTTTTTAGGGGCAGGAAAGACTACTTTTTTAACCAATGTTTTAAAGAATTTGACGGGTAAAAAAGTTGCAGTAATAATGAATGAATTTGGTAAAGTAGGCATAGATGGAACTATAATCGAAAAAGAAGGGATGGAACTGGTAGAGATAAACAGAGGCTCCATATTCTGTTCTTGTTTACAGCTTTCCTTTGTTTCCGCTTTAGTAGAAATGGCAGATAGGGATATGGAATATGTATTTGTTGAAAGTTCTGGCCTAGCTGACCCATCCAATATAGGGGAATTCTTAGAGGCGGTAAAGGCAGCTAAAGGGGATGTGTACGATTATAGTGGAGCCATTTGTATAGTAGATGGAGTAAATTTTCTAGATCAGATAGAAGATATAGAAACGGTAGAAAGACAGCTTAAATTTTGTCATTTAGCGATATTAAGTAAAGTAGATTTAATAGATGAATCAAAATTAAATAAGATAAAGGAAAAAATAAAAGAAATAAATCCTAAAGTAGATATAGTAGAATCCATAAATGGAGAAATAGATTATGATTTTTTAGAAAAAGATCTTTTAGAAGAAGATTGGCTTGGGGTAGAAGACACCACCAATACTCCAGAAAATAGGCCTAAAACTCTAATATTAACCTATGAAGGCAAATTAACTAAAGATGAACTTAGCCAATTCATAGATTCAATTAAAGACGATTGTTATAGAGTAAAAGGATTTTTCCAGCTAGAAGACGGTTGGAATCAAGTAGATGTAGTAGGTAAAAGGATAGATTATAAACTAACGGACAAAGGAGAAAAAAATTCTCAATTGGTTATCATATCTAAAATAGGACCTAAGATAATAAGGCCTATATTCAAGACTTGGGAAGAAATAGTAGGAAAAAAGATGATATTAAGATAAGGAGAGAGTTAAATGGATAAATTATTAAATTATTTTAAATTACTTTCCGATGAAACACGGCTTAGAATTATGGTGCTCTTATACCATGGTGAATTCTGTGTATGTCAAATCACTGGAATAACTGATATATCTCAGCCTAATGTTTCAAAACATTTGGCTAGACTTAGGGACATGGGGCTGGTAAAGGATGAAAAAAAAGAACAATATACTTTCTATTCATTAAATCTAGAGGATAAACTGTTTGAAGACATACTAACAAAAATAGTTGACAATTTAGGAAACTATCCGGTATTAAAGTTAGATTTGGAAAAGAGTAAAGCAGCAGCCAAATATATTGAATTGGCAAATATATGTAAGTAGAATAGGCGGTGATTTAGATGAATATATTCTCTTGGCTCAACGATCAGCTATTGAAGATGAAATGGCTATGGAATTTAGTTGAGTTATTAGTTGAAAAGGTTTTTAAACTATCCATGGAAACTAGAGTAGGTGGAAGTATCCATTTTTTCATATATGATACCATAAAGATCTTCATACTATTATCAGTAATGATATTTATCATATCCTTCATACAAAGTTACTTTCCGCCAGAAAGGACTAAGAAGATCATTGGCCGATTTAAGGGATTAAAAGGAAATATATTTGGAGCATTATTGGGAACTGTAACTCCTTTTTGTTCCTGCTCCAGTATTCCTATCTTTATAGGCTTTGTGTCGGCAGGACTACCTTTAGGAGCTACCTTTTCATTTTTAATCTCCTCACCTATGATCGATTTAGCTTCTCTTATGTTACTCATGTCCTTCTTTGGAACAAAGGTTGGAACAGTATATGTAGCTGTAGGACTAGTGGTAGCAGTTATCGGTGGGGTTTTAATCAATAGATTAAGAATGGAGAAATACGTGGAATCCTATGTATGGGGCGTAGAGAATGTGGATATTGAAATAGAGGAATTAACTCGTAAAGATAGGATAGAGTTTGCCAAATCCCAGGTAAAGGAAATAGTGGGTAGAGTGTGGCCCTATATTTTAATTGGAGTAGGTATAGGAGCGGGAATTCATAATTGGGTACCTCAGTCCATTATAGAAAAGGTTCTAGGGGAAGGGAATCCCTTCTCCGTATTAATAGCAACTTTTATCGGCATACCAATATATGCGGATATATTTGGCACCATCCCCATAGCAGAGGCCTTAATTGCTAAAGGAGTAGGGATTGGCACTGTAATCTCCTTTATGATGGGAGTTACTACTCTATCAATTCCATCTCTGGTTATGCTTAGTAAGGTAGTAAAACCCAAATTATTAGCTACCTTTGTGGCTATTGTAACTTTGGGGATAATAATCGTAGGATATGGACTTAATGGTCTTTCATTCCTATTAATATAAGGAAGGGTGAAAAGAGTATGGAAATTAAAATTTTAGGTACTGGTTGTTCTAAATGTGAAAAGTTGGAGAAAAATTTAGAAACAGCATTAAAAGAATTAAATGCAAAGGCGGATATAGAAAAGGTGGATAATTTGGCAGTCATAGTCAGCTATGGGGTAATGAGTACTCCAGGCCTAGTAATAGATGGGGAAGTTAAATCCATTGGTAAGGTTCCCAAAGTGAAAGAATTGAAGAAAATGCTAGGATACTAAAATTTATTTAGCCTTATTGACAGGGAATTTAAATAAGGTTACAATTATATTGGCATATGCCAATAAGACTAAGAAAGGGATGAAAAAAATGGCCGATTGCAACAATTGCCCATCAAAGGATAATTGTACTTCTCAAGATACTTGTACTATAAAAAACAATCCCAATAATTTTGTAAAGAATATAATTGGCGTCATGAGTGGTAAAGGTGGAGTTGGGAAATCTACAGTTTCTGCTTTAATTGCCAAGGATTTGAGGGACAAAGGATATAAAGTAGGGGTTATGGATGCAGATATTACAGGTCCTAGTATTCCAAGATTGTTCCAAATTGAAGGTGAAAGGGCTGTAGCCAATAATTCTGGAATAATACCTATAACTACCGAAGACGGCATTAAGATAATGTCTTTAAACCTTCTAATGGAAGAAGAAGATAATCCAGTTATCTGGAGGGGACCTATAGTTTCCAGTATAGTACAACAATTTTGGACCGATGTACTATGGGGGGAGTTAGATTATTTAATCATAGATATGCCACCAGGAACGGGAGATGTAGCTTTAACGGTTATGCAATCTATTCCAATATCTGGTATAATCATGGTATCAGTACCTCAAGATTTGGTTTCCATGATAGTGGCAAAGGCTATAAATATGGCTAAAAGATTGAATATTCCTATACTAGGTATAGTAGAGAATATGAGCTATGTACTATGTCCCGATTGTAACAAAAAGATTGAGATATTCGAAAGCGAAAATATTCTTAATTTCTTAAAAGAATATGATTTAGAGCTATTAGGTGAACTTCCTATGGGGAAGGATATAGCCAATATCTCTGTCAATAGCAATTCAAAATTAACGGAAGAGGTAAAGGATACCTTTGAACAAATTGGCAATAGAATAGTTAGCGGGTTAAATTAAATAGTATTTGGGGGAATTTATATGGCAAGACCAATTAAATGCAGGAAAGTAGAATTTCTCCCCGATACCACCTATTTCGTGCCTTCTAGTAAAGAGAATCAAGAAATTACAGAGGTAAGATTAAAACTAGAAGAATTAGAGGCTGTCAGGTTAAAAGATATGGAAGGATTAACTCAACAGGAATGTGCCGATATAATGGGAGTATCTAGGCAAACCTTCCAAAATATTTTAGATAGTGCTAGAAAGAAGATAGCTACAGCTTTAACCCAAGGGTTAGCTATTAATATAAAAGGGGGAAATTTTGCTTTTAATTTTTGTGAAATCAAATGTAATTCTTGCAATAAAACCTATGGAATTAACTATATAAGGGACAAAAGTCTATGCCCTTCATGTAAATCAGACCAGGTAGTATGTAATAGGAAGAGTAGAAGATGTGGTAGATGGTGTAGTAGATAGTATAAACCCCTATGTTTTTGGCAAAAATAAGGATAATAAAAACATGGGGGTATTATTATGGAAAAAACAAAGAATTATTATAAAGAGAAAGCCCAAAGGATAATAGAATATGCCAATATCCTATCGAAAAAATTTATAACTAAAGAGAAAACGGAAGAGGAAAAGATACTAGAGAATTTAAAAAAGGCCCAGGAAGAATGGAAAAACAAGGAGGTATATTTTCAATCGGTGACAGATCCGGACCTAGTAGATCATGCCATATATGAATTGGAAGCTTCTAGGATAAAATATATTTATT
The DNA here is from genome assembly GCF_000511955.1 of [Clostridium] ultunense DSM 10521. Lineage (GTDB taxonomy): Bacteria > Bacillota > Clostridia > Tissierellales > Tepidimicrobiaceae > Schnuerera > Schnuerera ultunensis. The sequence continues at coordinate 143,778 of NZ_AZSU01000002.1, forward strand.
TATTAAAAAAGGTAAAGGAAAGAAATATTAGGTAATATTTACACAACCTGTCCCCTATTATATAATAAAGAATATAATGAGGGGGGATATTATGGGTTTCGGTTCAATATTTGCTTTCATCTTCGGGCTATTTTTGCTATATATTATTGGTATACTATTAGTCATTCCCATCAAGATAATTATAAAATTAATAGTAAATGGAGTCTTAGGCGGAATACTATTATTAATAGTTAATTTAATAGGTGGCCTTATAGGTATAAGCATAGTCATCAACCCATTAACGGCTATAATTGCTGGTATCTTTGGCATACCAGGTATAGTTTTACTGCTAATTATGCAAAATATATTGTAATTTTGTCCTTTTGTTTGCAAATATTGTCCATATCTGATATAAATATATTATATAATATATTTAGCAAGGAGGTAGCTACATGGCAGCAATTAAAATACAAGTAGAAAGAAGGACAGGACTGGGAAAAAACAAAGTTGATAAACTTCGCCAAGGGGACTTTGTTCCAGGAGTTGTATATGGCAAAGGCGAAGAAACAGAACATATCCAAGTGGATAGACGTAGCTTTGATAAGGTATATAGAAGTGCTGGAATGAGTACTTTAATAGACTTAGAATTAGATGGGAATATTGCGCCTGTATTAATTAAGGAAGTGCAAGTTCATCCCTTTAAAAGACAATATCTACATGTAGATTTTCAAAAACTTAATATGGATGAAACAGTTAAATTGACTATTCCTATCATCTTAGTAGGCAGGGAGAATATTGAAGACAAAGAAGCTATATTAATACAACAATTAGACGAAATCGAAATAGAATGTTTACCAATGGACATTCCACAATCAATAGAAGTAGATGTATCCCATATCGATTTCAATACTCCTGTTTTTGTATCAGACCTGGATATATTTACTAACGAAGACATCGTTGTATTTAGAGAAGCAGATGATGTAATAGCCAGTCTAATAGAGCCTACATCAGAAGAAGAATTAGAAGAACTAGAAGAAGATGTAGAAGAAATAGATGCAGACGAAGTTCCAGTAATTGGCGAAGAAGAATCAGAAGAAGAACCAGAAGAAGAATAATATATACCATAAAGAACAGGTAAGCTAAATTAGGCTTATCTGTTTTTTTTCTTTTAGTATTTGCCATTATCTCTTTATTCCTTTAAAATAGGGTTAAGGAGGAATGTTTATGGAGCAGATAGTTGAAAGGCAAAAGAGATCGACCTTTAAAACATTTTTGGTAATAATCGGATTTGTAATTCTAATCGACTTTATCATCTTCATTATGAATAGATATGTAGAAGATCTTTCCCCTTATATTGCCAATATAGCAATTATATTTTTAGTGGTAATAAGCTGCAGTTTTATACTCATTAAATATTTTTCCAAATACTCCTACATTATAGAAGAAGGCCAATTGATATTTTATCGAGTTATAGGAAAAAGAAGATTCGAAATTTTAAGAATAGATCGGCTTAATTTAATCTATATTAGACCTTATAAAGATGAAAAATATACATATAATTTTACCTTTGATAAGAAGGGAAAAGAAGTATATATTGGGGGATTTATAGACAATAATAGAAGGATGAATTTTTTATTTAACCCCAATGAACAGATACTAAAAGGACTAAAAAAAATGTTAAAAAACAAGGAGTGAAAAAAATGGGTAAAATACTATCAGCCTACCTATTTCCCCATCCTCCTATCATAGTTGAGGAAATAGGCAGGGGGCAAGAGAAAAGAGCTAACAAAACCTTAGAAGGGTCTAAAGGATTAGCAAAGGATATAAAGGAGAGAAGGCCTAGTACTATAATCATTATAACACCCCATGGTCCTTTATTTAGAGATGCCATCTCCATATCTACACAAGAATATTTAAAAGGAGATTTTAGAAACTTTGGAGTGGCCAATTTAAAACTTCAATTTGAAAACAATCTGGAACTGGTAAACAATATTTTAAAAAGAAGTGGTATAGAAGATATTCCCGTTGCAAAAATTGACGAAGATTTGGCTAAGGATTTTAATATAGACTTAGAACTAGACCATGGGGCCTTAGTTCCTCTATACTTTGTGGATAAAGAGTATAAGGATTTTAAACTTATCCACATAACCTATGGTTTACTATCGCCTAAGGAATTATATAGATTTGGACAGCTGATCCAAAACCTAGTATTGGAATCGGAAGAAGAGGTTGCCTTTATCGCCAGTGGAGACCTATCCCATAAACTATCTAATGAAGGTCCCTACTCCTATTCCCCCTATGGAGAAAAATTTGACAAAGAGTTAGTTGAACTTTTAAGAAAGGGAGATTTTAAATCCATTGTATCTTTCGACTTAAGTTTAAGTGAAAAGGCTGGAGAATGTGGTCTTCGCTCACTAATGATACTTTCGGGCTTTTTAGATGGATTTAAAATAGAACCGGAAATCCTATCCTATGAAGGCCCCTTTGGAGTAGGTTATTGTAATGCTAAATTTTCAGTATTGGGCAAGGAGAATGAAAGTAAGATATTTGAAGACTTAATTCAGATGGAAAGACAAAGGATTACCAAAACTAGAAAGGAAGAAGATGAATATGTAAGATTAGCTAGGGCTAGTTTAGAACATTATGTAAGACACAAGGAAAGAATGGAAATTCCTGATGATTTAAGCCAAGAATTATTAAATACTAGGCAGGGAGCCTTTGTAACCATAAAAAAAGATGGAATATTAAGGGGATGTATAGGCACCATAGAACCTACGCAAAAAAATTTAGCCATGGAGATTATAGAAAATGCTATTAGCGCCGGATTAAGAGATCCACGTTTTGACCCAGTAGAGGAAGAAGAACTATCCCAGCTAGTATATTCGGTAGATGTATTGATGGAGCCGGAACCCATTTCCTCTTTAGAAGAATTAGATGTAGGAAAATATGGGGTCATAGTATCTAAAGGATTTAGAAAAGGGCTGTTGTTGCCTAATTTAGAAGGGATAGATACTCCCCAAGAACAGGTTAGAATAGCCTTAAATAAAGCAGGTATACCAGAATTTGAGGATTTTAAACTAGAACGTTTTGAGGTAATAAGGCATTTTTAAGGGGGTAATATTATGGAATGCATGTATTATGAAAAAAAAGAAAATAATATGGTAAAATGTCACCTTTGTCCTCATAACTGTACCATCCAAGATGGGAATATAGGGATTTGTAAAGCTAGGAAAAATATCAACGGAACCCTTATATCTTTAAACTATGGGAAAATTACTTCCTATGCCTATGATCCCATAGAGAAGAAACCCTTATACCATTTCTATCCTGGTTCAAATATTCTATCCATAGGAAGCTTTGGTTGTAATCTAGCCTGTGATTTTTGTCAAAACTGGGAAATAGCCCACGAAGATTCTCTTACTATGGAGATAGAAGATGATGATATTATATTATTGGGGAAATCTAGAGGTTCTATTGGTATTGCCTACACCTATAATGAACCCAGTATATCCTATGAATATGTATACCATATGGCCAAGCTTGCAAAACGAGAAGGGTTAAAAAATGTATTGGTAACCAATGGGTATATAAATGAAGAACCTTTAAAACAGCTGCTACCCCATATTGACGGAATGAATATAGATTTAAAGTCCATAGAAGATGACTATTATAAAAGAATATGTAAAGGCAGTTTAAAACCAGTACAAAGAACTATTGAATTGGCGTCAAAATCTACCCATGTGGAAATAACTACTCTAATTGTAGAAGGGGAAAATAGTTCCGAGGATGAAATAGATAAATTAGCCCAATGGATTGGAAGTATAGATAAAGCCACACCTCTCCATCTATCTAAATATTTTCCTGCCTACAAGATGAAACTGCCAGAGACCACCTACGACACCCTTGTAAGGGCTAAAGAAATTGCCAAAAAATATTTAGATTATGTATATATAGGAAATGTATGGGGGATCGACAATAACACCTATTGTCCTAACTGCACTAATCAGCTTATTAATAGGTATGATAGAGGGGAAGTAAAGGGAATAAAGGATAATAGATGTGTTAAATGTGGTGAAAAGATAAATATTCTATATTAAATTTTCCCTTGCCAAGCACAAAAGGGATTTTCCATGAATAGTATATAATTATAAGGCAATAATCCTAGTAAATAAATTAGCGAGGGGCTGATTATATGAATTGCATACTTTGTAATGAAAAGAGCAAGAATAACGTTAATTTACTAGGGACGAATCTGTGTAAAGACTGTTTTACCGCCATAAGCACTATTTCCATATCTAATAAAAAGTACGATTACTATAAGGAGACAATAAAGTTAATTTTAAAAAAATATATATACAGTAAGACAATCCTAAACCCCGTAAAATGACCTACGGGGTTAAAAATTTTTATAAATAATATATAATTAATATAAATAATCAATGGCAGGTGATAATTAATGGAAACACCTATTTTTGATGAACTAAAGAAATTAAAAGATAAAAACCCAATTTCCTTCCATACTCCAGGCCATAAAGGGAAAAACACTTTAGCAAATTGGAAAGAATATATTCCCCAAATAGATATTACAGAACTACCTGGAATGGACAACCTTCATGATCCTAGGGGAATCATTAAAGAAAGTCAATCCTTAGCAGCCAAAACCTTTGGTGCAAAGGATACCTTATATTCCATAAATGGCACTACAGGAGGCATTTATATAGCCTTAGGAACTATAACCAGTCCTGGAGATAAGATATTAATCCAAAGGAATTCACACAAATCCATATATAACGGAGCTATTTTAAATAGATTGGACATAGAATACGTATATCCCAATTACAATGAGAAGTATGGCATATTTACAGGTATAGAACCAGGTACAATAGAGAAAAAGCTAAAGGAAGATTTAAAAATTAAAGCAGTAGTCCTAACATATCCAAATTACTATGGAATCTGCCCAAATATAAAAAGGATAGCAGAAATAGTCCATAAATATGATAAAATATTATTAATAGATGAAGCCCATGGTAGCCATTTTGCCTTTTCAGAAAAATTACCCATATCTGCTCTAGAGGGGGGTGCAGATATGACGGTACAAAGCATTCATAAAACTTTACCTAGTTTTACCCAAACTTCCATGATTCATGTAGGTACAGACCGGGTAAATATAGAAAAATTAAAAACCATATCTTCTCTCTATCAGACAACTAGCCCTTCCTACTTATTCATGGCTTCTTTGGAAATAGCCAGGGCCTATATGGAAGGGGAAGGAAAGGTAAGACTGGAAAAGAATATAGAAAGGATTCATAAACTAATAAAAAGATTAAGAGAAATTCCAAGGGTTTCTGTATTCACTGGAGATGAAGAGGATAAAACCATCTTCGACAAGGATATTACCAAAATACTATTTAAAATAGATGGAATAACTGGACCGGAGGTTAGTAGCTTATTAAGGGAAAATTACAATATTTACCTGGAGATGGAAGATTACCAATATTGTTTAGCATTAACCAGCCCCATGAATGATGGAAGGGATTTTGAGGTCCTAATAAAGGGCATAGAGGGGATAGCTAAAAACACATTCTACCAAGAAGTAAACCATATAAATATGGATATGCCAGAACCTAAAATAGGTTTACCAATATATGAGGCCTTTTATAGCAAAAAAAAGACTTTGGATTTAAAGGATTCTATAGGCAAACTATCTGCCTCCTTCATAACCCCATATCCGCCAGGAATACCTCTTATATGTCCAGGAGAACTGATTAGGGAAGAACTGATAGAATATATAGGGTTTTTAATGGATAAAGGTATAGAAATAGTAGGGCTTATAGGCTATAATAAAGAAAAGATAGAAGTAGTAGATTAGGAAGGGAATGACTTAATATTGAAAGGAATATTTATAACATTAGAAGGACCAGATGGATCAGGGAAGAGTACCATCATGGAATATATAGTTACCTATTTAAAAGAGAAAAAAATGGATTTTATTTGGACTAGGGAGCCAGGGGGTACTGAAATAGGGGAGAAGATTAGAAAAATTATATTAGATGAGGAAAATAAGAATATGGCTGCTGAAACGGAAGCTCTTCTTTACGCTGCCTCTAGAGGTCAACATGTCCAGGAAAAGATATTACCAGCTTTGAAGGAAGGAAAAATAGTTCTTTGTGAAAGATTCATCCTTTCAAGTTTAGCCTATCAAGGCATAGGTAGAAAATTAGGTATAGAAGAGGTAAGGATGATAAACGATTTTGCCATCAAAGGCATTAGGCCAGATTTAACATTATTTTTCTATGTAGATCCAGCAACTACTCTAAATAGAAAGACGGAACAAAGGGGAGGGGATAGATTAGAAAAAGAAGGAATAGACTTTCACAGGGAAGTATACCATGGATATATGAAGCTATTAGACATGTATCCAGAGAATACCCAAATAATAGATGCCACTAAATCTATAGAAGAGGTTTTTGAACAAAGTATATATTATATAGAAAATATCCTTAAAAGGAGGAATGAAAAATGAAACTTATAATAGCCATAGTTCAAGACCAAGATGCACCAAGTCTGGTAGATGATCTTATGGAAAAAGAATACAGAGTTACTAAATTAGCTTCCACAGGAGGATTTTTAAAATCAGGAAATACTACCCTTTTAATGGGAGTTGAAGATGATTCTGTTGATGAAGTAATAAGGATAATAGAAGACAATTGTAAGACTAGAGATATTACTACATCTTTATTAACCGTATCCATGCCAGGAGACACTTATATACCTTATCCTTTGGAAGTAAAAGTTGGAGGAGCCACCTTATTTATATTGGATGTAGAAAAGCATATTAAAATATAAATGGGAGGAATTAAGATGAAACTTATAATTGCCATAGTTCAAGACGATTATTCAACAAAGGTAATAAAAAGCCTGATGACTAAAAAATACAGAACTACTAAGCTATCTTCTACTGGTGGATTTTTAAAATCGGGAAACACTACCCTATTAATAGGAGTTGAGGATGAAAAGGTAGATGATGTCATAAAGGCCATAGAAGAAGAATGTAAAGGGAAAAAAGTCAATAAAGGAAAAGAAGAAATAAATATAGGTGGTGCTAATATATTCATATTGAATATGGAAGATTTTAAGAAGATATAGCTTGGAGGAATTTCATGGATTTTAGCAAAATAATAGGTCATGAAAGAATAGTAGAAAATTTTAAAAATGCTATAGACAAGGGACATATATCCCATTGTTATCTATTTGAGGGAGAAGAATCTTTAGGTAAAAAAAAGGTTGCATTAACCTTTGCAAAAACCCTACTTTGTAAGAATGAAGGCCTTCAGCCTTGTAATAGATGTAATTCATGTTTAAAATTCAATAATTGGAATCATCCAGATTTAAAATTAATTGAACCAGAAAAAGGCTTAATCAAGAAAAAGATAATCGATGATTTAATTAAGAATATCAATATAGCTCCCTTCGAGAGCAAAAGAAGGATAATTATTATAGATGATAGTCATGAAATGAGGATGGAGAGCCAAAATGCCTTATTAAAAACCTTAGAAGAGCCTCCATCCTATATTAATATTATTTTAATAACTTCCAATAGTAATAATCTTATACCTACAATATTATCTAGATGTCAAATAATTAAATTCTATCCGGTAGAAAAGGGGAAAATTATAGAATTCTTAAGGACAAAATATGATAAGACCGTAGAAGAAGCCAATTTTATTGCAGATTTTACAAAGGGAAGTATAGGGAAATCCATTACCCTTTCTCAATCCAAGGATTTTTTTCAAAAGCGGAATGAAATAATCGAAATAATTAATTCTATACTAAAGGGAGATAAGGCTAAAATATTCAACTCCATAGACTTCTTTATAAAAAATAAAGATGATTACGAAGAAATATTGGATATTATACTCTATTGGTTCAGGGATCTAATGATTTTTCAACAGGTAGGGGATTCAGGCCTTATAACTAACAGGGATAAAATTCCTCTATTATCTAACCAATCCTATTTAAATATAGATAGGATTAATGATATAATAGATAATATAATGGAGACAAAACAAAATATTGATAGAAATGTAAATTACCAACTAGCTATGGAAACAATGCTTTTAGGAATGCAGGAGGTTTAAATATATGATAACAGTAGTAGGTGTGAGGTTTAAAAAGGCAGGGAAGATATATTATTTTGACCCTGATGAATTAGATGTAAATAAAGATGATTACGTAGTAGTAGAAACAGCAAGGGGTATAGAATTTGGGCATGTAACAGTAGGACCAAAACAAGTGACGGAGGAGGAAATAGTCCCACCTTTAAAAAAAGTACTAAGGGTAGCTGAAGAGGAGGACTTTATAACCCATCAAAATAACAAGGATAAAGCCCAAGAGGCCTTTGGAATATGCCAACAAAAAATAGATGAACATGGTCTAGAGATGAAATTAGTAGATGTAGAATATACTTTTGATAACAATAAAGTTATCTTCTACTTTACTGCCGATGGTAGAGTGGATTTTAGGGAATTGGTAAAGGATTTAGCTGCCATATTTAAGACTAGAATAGAATTAAGACAGATCGGTGTAAGGGACGAAGCCAAAATGATAGGAGGATTAGGCCCTTGTGGGAAGCCTGTATGTTGTACTACCTTTTTAGGGGAATTTGAACCCGTTTCCATAAAAATGGCCAAGGAACAAAGCTTGTCCTTAAATCCAACCAAAATATCTGGACTATGTGGAAGGCTTATGTGTTGTCTAAAGTATGAACAGGAGGTATATGAAAAACTATTGGAAAAAATGCCAACAGTAGGCACTATAGTCATAACCCCTGAAGGCAAAGGCACCATAATTGATACCTATACATTATTGGAAATGGTAAAGGTTAAAGTAAGACTTGATGACGATACAGAGGAGTTATTCAATCATAAAATAGATGAAATAATAATTACAAATGAGAGGGATCCCCAGTATGCTCAAGAAGTGGAAGATGTAGAAGAGGATTTTGATAATTTGGAGTAAAAAATAATCCTAATTTATTATATTTACCCTTTTATTATTGAATATAATCTGATAAAATTATATCGTAGCATTAGACAAGCAATTTGGGGGGTGAAACATTTGGCATATAAAATTACCGATGCATGTATTGCATGTGGCGCTTGTGAGGCTGAATGCCCTACTGAAGCTATAAGCGCAGGAGATATTTATGTTATAGATCCAGATAAATGTATTGACTGTGGTTCCTGTGCTAACGTATGTCCAGTAGATGCACCTCAACCAGAATAATATTCAAAAATAGAAAAGACCCTAAAGCAGGGTCTTTTTTAGTAAAAATTGAGGAGAATAGAAATGAATAGAGGAATTCTTTATATATGTCCTACACCCATAGGTAATTTAGAGGATATAACCCTTAGAACTATTAGGATTTTAAAAGAAGTGGACTTAATCGCAGCAGAAGATACTAGACATACTATCAAATTATTAAACCATTATGATATAAAAAAACCTTTAATATCCTACCATGAACATAATAAAAAATCTAAAGGAGAATTATTAATAGAAAAACTAAAATCTGGGGAAAATATTGCCCTTGTCACCGATGCAGGTATGCCTGGCATATCTGACCCAGGAGAGGATCTAATCCGTTTAAGTATTGAAGAGGGAATAGAGGTAATAGTCCTACCAGGTCCTACTGCATCTATAGCTGCTTTAGTAATCTCTGGCCTTCCTACAGATAAATTTGTATTCGAAGGTTTCCTGCCTTCTAAAAAGAGGGACAGGATAAAGGAATTGGAAAGATTAAAATCCGAAACCAGGACTATAATCCTCTATGAAGCCCCTCATAGGCTATTAACCCTATTAAAGGATATGGAGAAGGTTTTAGGCAATAGACAGATATCCATATCAAGAGAATTAACCAAGCTACATGAGGAAACCTTTAGAGGATATCTATCCGAAGGAATAGAAAAATTTGAAACCCAAAAGCCCAAAGGAGAGTTTGTCCTAATAGTAAAAGGGGCAGAAATAAAAGAGGAGGATTTATTTGAAGGTATTAATATAAAAGAACATATAAAACTATATATGGAGGAAGGTCTGTCTAAAAGAGATGCGGTAAAAAAGGTAGCTGAAGATAGGGGGATATCTAGGAACTTAGTCTATAAGGAGAGCATAAATATAGAATAAAAATACCCGTCATTATAGGCGGGCATTAATATTACTTTCTTAAATCTTCCATACAAGCTGGACAGATATTTTTGCCTTTATAGGTAATAACGTCCTTAGCTTGTCCACAGAAGATGCAAGCGGGAGCATATTTCTTCAGAACAATATGTTCTCCGTCAACAAATATTTCCAATGCATCTTTTACTTCAATATCTAAATTTCTCCTTAGTTCAATTGGTATAACAACTCTACCTAATTCATCTACCTTTCTTACTATTCCAGTTGACTTCATAAATCATTCCTCCTATATTAATTGTTAAATCGACTTTATTCTACAATAAAAGAATACCATAACTGCCAAAATAAGTCAACACTTAATGTTAAAATATATGCAAATAATTTCATATTTTGTCTACCATCTAATAAGAGGTGAAAAAATGTATAATATCAATGAAGAATTAAAGGACAAGATCCTTTATCTAAATAAGGTTTTACTGGATAAATATAAGGATCTATTATCTTTAGATAAAGATTTTATTAGACGTTTTATAAAGAAAAATGTAGGACCGATTAAAAAACTAGAGAAGCTAACTACAGATGAACTATCCTATTATTCACAAGGAGGAGGGATATTGGGGGTAGATGGTTCTAACAACAGGGTTGGCGGGGCTTATCCCCATTTTGTGGAAGTATACCAAGGATTAGCTAAGTCAACGGTCCATAGGAATCAACCCATATACAAAACCGACTTCTACACTCCCCTATATTCTGAAGAGGAAGAGAAGGATATTTTAGAAAACTCTATGGAAATAGACCAATCCATAAGGAGCAAAAAGCTTTCCACCATAGAAGTAGAGGCGGCATTGGAAGGAGTCCGTAAGTTTAACCCCTATGCAGTAATAATGGATGGTTCTCTCATTCGATACTATATAGAAAGCTTCGATAAATGGATGGAGTTAAGGAAAGAATGCGAAGAAAAGGATATAATATTAATAGGGGTAATAAAGGATATTAAGACCTCCATAATAGGAGAATTACTCATAAAGAATAAAGCCCTATCCATAAAGGAACCCCTTCATGACAGAGAATTATTATACGGTCTATTAGAATATGGAGAAATGGTTCCAATTCAAGCGGAAGTAACCAAGAAAGCCGAGGAAGGCTTCTCCTCCCTATTTATGAGAACTTCAGAAGCTCCCAATGTAATAGGTATGGATATATTAGATAGCCAAAGTAGATATTTAGAGGATATGGCAAGACTAGTCTTTAGTCTAACCCCTAAGGATGGCAGAGGAGTACCTCTATGGATAGATATAGTAGATTGTGAAGTTAGAATACCCGATAAGATGATAAGAGGATTACTTGAATCCTATTTAGATAGGGAAATATTGGAGAAGTTCTTCATATCTGAAAGAGATAAGAGGACATTATAGGAGGTGTGAAAATGCAAGTAGTTGGTATTACTACTCAACAAGAAGTATATATAGGTTCTAAAGACAGGAATTTTAGGATTAATGAATTTTTAATCATTGTAGACCCTTATCAAGGAGATTTAATAGGAGAAGTAGTAGAGGCTAAGACCTATAATAGATATATGCCCCTAAGTATGCATGGGGAGCTAGCCGATAGTTCTGTAATAGAGTCTTTAAAGGCCATAGGATACAATATAGAAGAGGATACCATATACATAGGAAAGATAAGGCTTTTAAACGAAGCTCTGTATCCAGTAGAAACCGGGTCCAATGTAAGGGTACCTGCATTTTATGAAGTAAAGGATTTAATGATAAAATCCTCCCCAGATGAAGGCCTAGTATTAGGAATAATAAAGAATACAGATCAAATGGCAGCTAATATGGATGAAAAGTATAAAGACCTGCTATATACCTTTGAGGAAGGAGAACTAAGAAAGCAAAAGGATATTCCCTATATATTCGATATAAAATCTATGCATCAATATCCTCATATTGGAGTATTTGGCGGTTCTGGCTCAGGGAAATCCTTTGGCCTTAGGGTAGTGTTGGAGGAATTAATGGATTTAAACATTCCCACCATAGTATTAGATCCTCATTTTGAAATGGATTTTAGTGAAATAGGTCAATATATGCCTAAAGAAAAAATAGATGATTATAAGGACAAATTCAAATGCTTACAAGTAGGATTCCATGTAGGAGTTCGATTTGAAGATTTATCCCATCAGGATATAAAAAATTTATTAGATGCATCCAGTCCATTAACAGATGCTATGAGCAATGTGGTAGATATATTATTTAAAAGGAATGATTCCTATAATAGTTTCTATAACCGGCTTAAAATGTTAGCTGAAGCCCAAGAAGAAGGCTCCTTAGATAGAATAGTTAGAAGGATAGAAGAAAGTAGTTCCGATTTAGAAAGACAAGGCTGGCAAAAGAGGAAAGAAATATATTTAAACTATGATAAAACTTGTCCCTATAGTTCCGTTAGGGGAATTATATGGAGATTGAATAGGCTGGACAATGAAGGAATATTTAGCAAGGATATTAAACCCATTGAAGAAGGATTATATATGGGTAAATTAATAGTAATCCAAGGTAGCACTAGGATACTCCAAGTATTTAGCACCTATTTATTAAACAATCTATACCATAAGAGAAGGGATTATAAAGACGCCTTATATAAGAAGACCACTGCAGACTATTTTCCGCCTTTCATAGTAGTAACTGACGAAGCCCATAATTTTGCGCCAAAAGGCTATGATTCCCCATCTAAATCCATATTAAAGGAAATATCCCAAGAAGGTAGAAAATATGGTGCTTTCCTAATATTAGCTACCCAAAGACCAACTTTATTAGATGAGACCATAACCGCCCAATTGAATACTAAATTCATATTTAGAACCGTAAGAGCTTCAGATATACAAACTATAAAAGAGGAAACAGATATAACAGAAGAAGAAGCACGAAGGCTACCCTATTTAAGAACAGGGGATGTATTCATATCGGAGGCCTCCATGGGAAGGACTATATTTGCCAGAATTAGAGCAGCCAATACTACCAGCCCCCATAGAGAAAATCCTTTCGATGAACTGAAAAATAAAGCCAAGGAAGACGATAATAAATTTTTAGAAATAATAGTAGATAAACTACCCATCAATGGGGACGATTTTATAAACGTAATAAAGGAAATAGAATCGGAAACAGGTCTTACCTATCCTATAGGCCTCTTTGAGGAAAAACTTAATGACTTAGTAGAAAAAGGACTATTAAAAAAAGAAAAAACCCCATTTTTCAACATATATAAAAAATAAACTCCCAATAAGTTCCCTTAACGGTGCCTGGCACCGTTAAGGGAACTTATTCAATATTCTGAAAGTACAATAATTAAATTCTATAAATATTACTCAAACTCCTTTCATATAGTTCTATGAAAGGGGTTTTTTTTATGATCAATACCGTATGGTTTCTAATGATATTTATTGGTATTTTATATGGAGCATTTACAGGTAATTTAGGGGAGTTAAATAATATTATTTTAAAGGAAGCTCAAGAGGGGGTTACCTTTGCAATAAGCCTTATTGGTATAATGTGTTTCTGGTTAGGTATGATGAATATTGCAGAAAAATCTGGTTTAATAAAGAGTATATCAAGGGGTTTTAGACCCATAGTAAGGCTATTATTTCCTGATATACCTAAAGACCATCCAGCGGAAAGGTGGGTATTGATGAATTTTATAGCCAATATGTTTGGAGTAGGAAATGGTGCCACTGCCTTTGGCCTTAAGGCTATGAAAGAATTAGATAGCTTAAATCCCAATAAAAAGAAAGCCACCAACGCCATGGCCATGTTCTTAATAATAAATATGTCTTCTCTACAATTAGTGCCCCTAACGGTAGTAAAACTGCGATACGACTATGGCTCTAAAAATCCTACAGGGATAATAGGGATTACCATATTAGCCACTTTCCTATCCACCATAGTAGCTATAATAGTTGGAAAAATATTTGAAGGGGGAAAAAAATGTTAGAGATTATCTCCTTAGGAATAGTACCTTTTATGGTACTCATTATCCTTAGCCACGGATATATAAAAAGGGTAGATATTTATTCTGCTTTTACTGAAGGGGCAGTGGAAGGATTTAAAACCGCCATTAAGATTATGCCCTATTTAATAGCTATATTCATAGCCATTGGCATATTTAGAGGTTCCAATGCTTTAGATATGTTTATCGATCTTTTAGCACCCATAACCAAATTATTAGGCATACCAAAGGAAATTTTGCCCTTGATTTTCATAAGACCTATATCTGGCTCTGGAGCATTAGGTGTAGTAAAGGATATTATAAGTTATTATGGGCCAGATTCCTTTCCTGGAGTCGTGGCTTCCGTCATGATGGGCTCCTCAGAAACCATATTCTATACCATAGCTCTATACTTTGGTTCCATCGGAGTAAAAGACCAGGGCCACACTTTAAAAGCAGCCCTGATATCCTACATAATATCCATATTTATCACAATATTCATATGTGGAACTTTTTACAATTGACAAAACTAATCTAATATATAAACCTTCACTTTTCGTCTACCAAAGTTTCTGACTTCTCTAGCTGTATTAAAAAACAAGTCGATTTTATTACCTTTAATAGCTCCACCTGTGTCCTCAGCTATACAAAAACCATAATCTTTGGTACTGTCAAGGCTTTCCACATATAATCTGGTACCTAAAGGTATTACCCTTGGGTCAACGGCTACAACTCCAGGTCTGGCCTTAGTGCCAGAGGCTGTAATACCGTAGTATCTGTCCCCAGGTCGTTTACCAGTACTTTTATAGGATAGATCATATGCTGTTGCTGTCATAGTAATAGTTTTTCTATATCTTATATTTCCTCTAGAGGAAGCTATTGTGTTTCTAGTTCCTTTTTCTGTTATTTTAGGAATGGGTTCCTTAACAATTTCTTCCCCTATAATCTTTTCTGAAACAAGTTTACCATTTTCAAATACCTTTTTAACCTTTATATTTTTTAATCCATCTTTTCCCTCTTGGATGTCTTTTTCTACACCTATATCCAACCTATCGGTTTTCTTAACCATCTTTTCATGGGGAATGGATTCTTCAAATTCTTCAACTACTTCCTCAACCTTAATGACTTCAATCTCTGTGCCAGGGATAGCCTCTTCATCAAGGCTAGGATAAGTATAATCTTTTTCCCCCAGTTCCACATTTAAATCCTTTAATATATCTTGGACCTTAACATGAACGGATTTAACTTCCCCTTTCCTATCCCCTAAGGCTAATATATAAGGTTTAGATGTCTTTATAATTATATTCATATTATTTTCTAATTTAGTGTCCAAAGGAACGTTTATATATGCATCCTTGTCTAAGACGATATCTTCTAGTTTAAGTAACTCCTCTACTGTATCAGCATAGGTTGTCACTTCTCTTTTCTCTTCATCAATAGAGATAGTAATATCCTTAGCTGTATGCATATATACTCCCAAAGATAAACTTGCAGTTATAGCGAGGACAGTCAACATTTTAAAATGGTTAGCCTTTTTGGCTGGAAATTCTTCCATCTTTTTTTACCTCCTATATTTTGACTAGATAGTATTCTATTCAAAAAGGATTTTACTGTCAAATATTTATCCATATTATTCCAATAAAAAGCCAAAAATTAGATAAAATCGGAATTTAAATTTATTATTTCCCAAACAATTTAATATATTCTGTAAATTTCGAAATGATGGTAAAATTCGGCATTAAGCAATATTGAAGATGTAAATATTTTACTTTTTTTGAGTTTAGTATTGTTAATCTATAAAGAATTATTAAGTTTTTGTAATAATTAAGAAATGTCCTCTTGTTGAGGACATTTCTTCTACTCTATTTCTCCTGGATAATATGCAATTGGTTCATCCATATTCATTGTTTCATAATGCATATCCATTGGATATGCGGGTTGCATTGGATAACTGCCACATTGCATCATACAAACCCTGACACAATCTCTAAATCTAGGGTCCATCATGGGACAATGCATATATGGCATCATAGGTGCATAGGGATCCATTGGCATATGCTCATAGGGCATAGGCATTGGTTCATAAGGTTTAGGCCTACATGGATCCATTGGATATAAAGGTGGTACGGCTGGATGCCTTTGTTCAAAATCTTGTGGATACATAAAATCACTCCTTTTATATAACTAATACCATTATATGTATAAGAAGGAGGCTGGTCACAATAAATAAATTAACTTGACAAAAGTAAAATTTTCCTGTATATTGTTGAAGTAAATAAACCAGTATATATTAAAGGTAATGAAGGGAAGAGTAGGTTTAATCTGAAATTTTAGAGAGCTGGGGTAGGTGAAAGCCAGCATTGAAGATTAATCTGAACATGGCCCCTAAACTTTACAGTTGAAATTCAGTAAACTGTAACGGTAGCACCCGTTACCAAGTGCCGGGTTATAGAGGTAACCTATGGAGGTTTAAACTGTGAAGTTTAAACGAATTAGAGTGGTAACACGACATTCAGACCTTCGTCTCTATATGGAGATGGAGGTTTTTTTGGTATTAATGTAAAAATAAATAGAGGGAGGAATGGAAATGAAGAAATTCTATATTACAACACCCATATATTATCCCAGTGACAATCTTCATATAGGGCATACTTATACAACGGTAGCAGCAGATACATTGAAAAAATTTAAAACAGCCCAAGGTTATGATGCCTATCTTGTTACTGGCTCCGATGAACATGGACAGAAGATTCAGGAGAAGGCAAAGGAACACAATAAATCACCTAAGGAATATGTAGACGGTATAGTAGCAGATATAAAAAAATTATGGAAGATGTTAGAGGTTGAATATGATCAATTTATTAGAACTACAGATCCACACCATGTAAAAGTAGTACAGGATATATTTACAAAACTATATGAAAAAGGTGAAATCTACAAATCAAAATATGAAGGATATTATTGTACTCCATGTGAGTCCTTTTGGGCAGAATCCCAATTAGTAGATGGCAATTGTCCCGATTGTGGTAGGCCAACCCATTTAGCAGAAGAAGAGGCATATTTCTTTAGACTTTCAAAATATAGGGATAGTCTTTTAAAACTATATGAAGATAATCCCGACTTCATAAGGCCTGAATCAAGAAAAAATGAGATGATAAATAATTTCCTTAAAGATGGTCTAGAAGATCTCTGTGTATCTAGAACTAGTTTCGATTGGGGTATAAAGGTACCCTTTGATCCTAAACATGTAATATATGTTTGGACCGATGCCTTATCCTGTTATATTACAGCCTTAGGATATGGAACGGAGGAGGATGAAAAATTCAAAAAATATTGGCCTGCAGATGTTCATTTAGTAGGAAAAGAAATAGTTAGATTCCATACCATTATATGGCCTGCTTTACTAATGGCTTTAGATTTAGAACTACCCCATAAGGTATTTGGTCATGGTTGGATACTATTTGAAGACGATAAGATGTCAAAATCTAAGGGGAATGTAATCTATCCAGAACCATTAATAGACCTTTATGGCATAGATGCCTTTAGATATTTCCTACTAAGGGAGTTTTCCTTTGGCCAAGACGGGTCCTTCTCAAGGGAAAAATTCTTACAAAGATTGAACTCGGATTTAGCCAATGATTTAGGAAACTTAGTAAGTAGAACTGTTACTATGGTGGAAAAATATAATGGAGGAATTCTTCCTAAACCTTCAAAAGAGGAAGATATAGATAAATCCTTAATAGAACTAGCCATAAAAGCAGCAGATAAGGTAGAATATAATATGGATCAATTAAATTACAGCCAAGCCTTAGAAGAAATATGGAAAGTGGTTAGAAGGACAAACAAATATATAGATGAAACCACACCTTGGGTATTGGCAAAAGAAGAAAGGAAGGAAAGACTCAATACCGTATTATATAATTTAACTGAAAGTATAAGGATTATAGGTTTGCTTTTAAATCCATTCATGGAAAGGACTTCTAAGGAGATATTTAGACAAATTGGATTTAAAGATAATATTAATTGGCAAGATGCGAAGGAATGGGGTAAAATAAAATCAGGAACTAAAATAGAAAAAGGCCAAGTCCTATTTCCAAGGCTGGATATTAAAAAAGAACTAGATAGGTTAAATGAAGCCAATGAAAAATTAATTGAGCAAAGGAGCAAAAAAGAAATGGAAGAGTTTATAACTATAGAGGATTTTGATAAAATAGAATTGAAAGTAGCGGAAATAGTAGAAGTTAAAGACCATCCAAAGGCAGATAAGCTATTAATTCTGAAATTAAAAGTCGGAGATGAAGAAAGACAGGTAGTCTCGGGTATAAAGGAATTCTATTCACCAGAAGATTTAGTAGGCAAGAAAGTAGTAATCGTTGCCAATTTAAAACCTATTAAGCTTAGAGGCGAAGAATCAAAAGGCATGATATTGGCAGCAGAAAAGGATGGTAAACTAACTCTCGTATCTACCTTAGAAGATATACAATCTGGAGCTACCATATCATAAGGAGTGAAAAGATGTTAATAGATAGTCATGCGCATTTAGATGACAGAAGATTTGATAAAGATAGAGATAGATTAATTAAATCCTTAAAAGAACTAGGGGTAGATTTGGTCATAAACCCTGGAGCTGATTTAAATTCCAGTATAAAAGCCGTATCCCTATCGGAAAAATATGATAATATTTATGCTGCAGTGGGGGTACACCCTCACTCAGCTAAAGAAATGGATGAATCTACTATAGAAATATTGAAATCCTTTACTAATAGGGAAAAGGTAGTAGCCATTGGGGAAATTGGATTAGATTATTATTATGATAACTCCCCTAGGGATATCCAACAAAAAAGATTTATAGAACAATTGAATCTAGCTAAAGAAGTGGATCTACCCGTAATAATCCATACTAGGGAAGCCACGAAGGATACCTTCGATATATTAAAAGAAGCTCAAGATGGCAGCTTAGAAGGAGTAATGCACTGTTTTTCAGGTAGTGTAGAAATGGCTATGGAATATATTAAATTAGGTTTCTATATATCCCTAGCAGGGCCTGTAACCTTTAAAAACGCTAGGGTGTCAAAGGAAGTGGCAAAGGCTGTACCATTAGATAAACTAATGATAGAAACAGACGCCCCCTATCTAACACCAGAACCTTATAGAGGCAAAAGAAACGAACCCTTCTACGTCAGATACGTAGCAGGAACCATAGCAGAACTAAGAGGAATCAGTTTTGAAGAAGTAGCAAAACAAACATCAGAAAATACAAAAAAACTATTTAGAATAAGTTAAGACAATGGACAATTCACAATGTGCAATACACAATTGTAGAGAGGAGCTTTGTTCGTCTGTTGAACTAAAAGCTAGATGCTTTGAGGGTCCTTCTTATACTGTAAGCCTCAGGATGACAGAGGGACAGTGTTATTCTGAAGGCAGTGAAGGGTCTCGGACCTAAAATAAAGAGGAGTTTTTATATGATAAAGGAAATCATAATAGTAGAAGGAAAAGACGATATAACGGCGGTGAAAGGCGCAGTAGAGGCTGAGGTAATTGCCACTGGTGGATTTGGATATGATAAAAAGTTTATTGAAAATCTAAAGATAATTGCTGAAAAAAGAGGGATAATAATCTTAACAGATCCAGACTATGCCGGAGAAAAAATAAGGAAAAATTTGAGCAAGTATATAAAAAACTGTAAACATGCCTTCCTACCACAGGGAAAAGCCTTGAAAAAGGGGGATGTAGGAGTAGAAAATGCTACAAAAGAGGATATAGCAAAGGCCATTAAAAAAGCTAGACCTATAATCATGAAGAAAAGAGAAGAATTTATAAAAGAGGATTTGATAGAATTAGGATTAATAGGTAGTCTAAATAGTCAAAGGAAAAGGGAGACATTAGGAAATATTTTAGGAATAGGTTATGGGAACTCTAAACAGTTTCTCAATAGGCTAAACAATTTTGGCATAACTAAGGAAGAATTTATAGAAGCTTTGGAGATGATGGAAGAATATGAAGGATAAAAGATTGTACTCTCCTAAATATATAAGGGAAATTTTAGATAAATATGGATTCGAGTTTTCAAAGAGCCTAGGTCAAAACTTCCTCATAGACGGAAATATAGTCAGAAAGATTGGCCAAGAAGGAAATATTACAAAAGAAGACTATGTTTTGGAAATAGGACCTGGTATTGGAACTTTGACGGAAGAATTGGCTTTAAATGCAAAAAAGGTAGTTGCTGTAGAACTGGATAAAAGTCTCCTTCCTATACTAGATGAAACATTGAGGGATTATCCTAATATAGAAATAATCCATGGGGATATATTAAGGGTAGATATTAACAGATTAATAGAAGAAAAAATGGCAGGGGGCCCTATTAAGGTAGTAGCCAATCTACCCTATTATGTAACCACCCCTATAATAGCCAAGCTAATAGAAGAAGATTTAAATATTGAATCCATAATAATAATGATACAAAAGGAAGTAGCCCATAGAATAGTAGCATCTCCAGGTAGTAAACAATATGGGTCCTTATCCGTCTTTGTAAAATTTTATACCCAGCCAGAAATACTGATTCCAGTACCTAAAACCGTATTTATGCCTCAACCTAAGGTGGATTCTGCAGTAATTAGATTGAATATAAAAAGGGACCTACCTGAAATAGATAGGGAAATATTTTTCCAAGTAGTAAAAGCTGCTTTCAGTAAAAGAAGGAAGACCATATTAAACTCCCTATCATCCAACCCTTGGGGACTGGATAAAGAAGAGATTAAAGAGGTTCTAAAAGGAGCCAATATACCTTTACAGGAAAGAGCAGAAAATTTAAAAATTGAAGATTTTATCAAGATTAGTAAAACATTGCCCTCCTTAGACATATATTAGTATAAAGATTAAAAAGGAGGGTTATTTATGTCAATGGAATATACATACTTCCGAAAGTATATTATATTGAAAAACGATTATACAAATATTAGCAATATAAACCCAAAGGGATATGCAAAAGTAGAAATTAGAGGCAACAAAGGGATTATAAACTTCAATGTAGAAAATTGTGAAAAGGAGGAATACTATCGGGTATATCTATTGAAGGAGGAAAATGGTCAAGTCTATGAGGAGGATTTAGGTAGAATATTTGCAGATGATCATGGCAGATTAAGGAGGGATATTACCCTTAATCTAAGGGAATTAGAATCAAAGGGCTTTTCAATAGACAAAATAGATGCTATCCTTATAAGAAGGGGTATATATGTATTATTAGGTGGTTATATTGATAAAGACAATAAAGTTTTAGATAGGTCAATAAAACGACTATTATCAGAAGAAAAGCAAGAAATAGATGTAGAGGAGGCCTTTGACCTTCCGGAAGAAGAATTAATAGAAGAAGAAAAATTAATAGAGGAAGAAATAATTGAAGAAGACGTTGAACAAGATGTACAGAAAGATTTCCATCTACCTGAGGAAGAGCTAATAGATGAGGAAATAGTAAATACAGTTCAGGTTTTAGACCACCAGGAACAAGAAGCGATTGAAGAAGAAATCATTGAAGAAGAAGTACAAGAGGAAGTATTTGAAGAACCATCTTTAGATAAATTGGAAGCTGCTGAAGATAATGTAGGGGAGGGCACTGACCTTCAGGAAGAAGAACCAGAAACTACAGTAGATGGAAAAGATCCATATATGGAGAGCTATGAGTCTTTAGAATATGCTAGGCGATTACACCACAGAAACCAAATGACCAAATATA
This sequence comes from [Clostridium] ultunense DSM 10521, assembly GCF_000511955.1. Lineage (GTDB taxonomy): Bacteria > Bacillota > Clostridia > Tissierellales > Tepidimicrobiaceae > Schnuerera > Schnuerera ultunensis. The sequence continues at coordinate 165,643 of NZ_AZSU01000002.1, forward strand.
TATTGAGCATATTGAGATTCTTTCCACAGGTACAGCCCCTAAAGATATACCTTCACAATTATAGTTGGTGGAGAATAGAAGACGACGGCACTGAACCCTATAGAGGATTCTTACCTTATTATAATTATTTGATGAGTTCCGACTACAAATATCCTTTTTTGCATAATTCTGCTACCTGTATGAACCAAATAAGAAAATATGGCCATTATCTATTTGGATTATACAAAGAAGGAAAGGAAACAAAATATTATGTTTATGGAGTACCTGGAAAGTTTACACAAGAAGAACATCCTTTTAAAGGTATTACTGGGTTTAATACTTGGTATGATTCCCTAGATGGGATAGGTTATTGGATTCTATATATAGATCCTATAACGGGCAAAGTAATATACCCTATAAATCCAATGGTACCATCCTATTAAACCATAAACCCTAAGAAGGGAGGTAAATTACTATAGTTCAAAAGAAAATATGTCAAGAACCTGTTACCGACGAGGCAACGCTAAAAGAGATCAAGGATAGTCTATACAAAGAAGAAGTGATGAATCAATTAGCCCAGACCTTTAAAGCCTTGGCAGATCCTACTAGGCTTAAGATAATATATGTTTTATCAAAATCTTCTCTTTGCGTATGTGATATTGCAAATTTATTGGACATGACTCAATCGGCAATATCCCACCATTTAAGGCTCCTTAGGAATTTAAGACTTGTAAAATTTAAAAAAGAAGGTAAAACCGTCATATACTCTTTAGATGATGACCATGTTCTCCAGCTATTTAAGCAAGGATTAGATCATGTTAAACATGATTAAGAAAGATGAGGGTTATATAGTTTCCCTCATCTTTTTATTACTTTTATTACTATTACATTTTTTACATAAAAGTTCCTTAGCTTGGGTAAGAGCCGCAAGAACTGTGATTCTCCTCTGCCTATCCAATAAAAAAGCCTTCTTCTCTCCTTCGCTGGCAGTAGACATGAAATATACTGGAGGAAGGTTATTTAAGGCAATGGATTTTATATTATCATCACAATTTTCACATTCACAAGGATTATAATTATGCCTTACTTCCTCATAAATTTCATCGACTAAAACTTCCATATAATTTTTTACCATATCTATCATCCTTTTAATAAAAATATCCCAAAAATTACCATAATGAGATTATGTAGTCCTACTAATTATAGTACTATATTCCCGCCATGTCAATTGGGATCCATGAGGATTTAATAAATTATTATGATTAACCAGGTTGCTTATAGGGTAGCATATAACCATAAAGAAAAAATTTGACACAATATACCCGGCTGGGGTATAATATGTATTATAAAGGAAATGAGTATATTTAAGGAGGAGTTCAAATGTCAAATGTTGTAATTTTCACTAGCAATACCTGTCCATATTGTGTAGCTGCAAAGGATTATTTAGAAGAAAAAGGTGTGTCTTTTACAGAAAAAAATATTCAAACAGATAGAGATGCAAGAAAAGAATTAATGAGTATGGGACATATGGGAGTTCCAGTATTGTTAATTGATGGAGAAGAAATAGTGGGTTTTGACAAAGCAAAAATAGATCAATTGCTAGACAAATAAAATAATTAGGTAAGTAAAACAGTCTCCCCTTTTGTTTTTAAAAGGGGAGACTGTTTTTTATTATTGTTCATTTAAGGCTTTTAATAATTGAGACAAATCTATACCATGAACCATTGCGGCTTCTTCTATACTTTCCATTTGGCTGGCAGGACATCCAACACATCCTAATCCAAATCTCAATAGAGTGTCTATGGATTCTGGTTTACTACGGATTACTTCCCCTATCAGCATATCTTTAGTGATTTCCATCTTGTCGCCTCCTTGCATTTAAACTAATTTATATTTTACCATAAATCATATACCCTTTACAGTATAAATATACCATATGTTCAAAATAAATAAAATATTTATTTAAAAATGTATAAAAAATTTAAAAATGGATATTCTTATACCAGGAGGTGAAGAAATGGATAATAATGACAAAAATAGAGATAGGACAGACAATAGGACTAATGATTGGGACATAGGTGAAATCTTAATAAGAATATTGGTTACTGCGATAGTAGTTGGAATTGCAGCATTCCTAACACCTGGATTTTCTATAAATAGTTTATGGAGTTTAATTTTAGCGGCAGTAGTCATAGCTTTATTAGACTACCTTATACAAAAATTTACTGGAGTCAACGCAACACCTTTTGGTAGAGGTATCACCGGTTTTATTGTAGCCGCAATTATTCTTTATGCTACCAAATTTATAGTTCCAGGATTTAACATATCCGTATGGGGAGCAATAATTGGAGCTTTAGTAATAGGTATAATAGATGTAATAATACCAGGAAGAGCAATGTAAATAACAAAAACCCTCTAACTTTAGTTAGAGGGTTGAAATTTTTTTATAAATAGTATACAATGATTAAAGATACCTAGGCGGGGTATATAAGGTATAGTAGAACAAATATAGGAGGGATTGACAATGAAGGTTGAAATAACTGAACTGGCTCAAAATGAGCTTAAAAAAGTAATGGAATCAAGAAAAGATAAAAAACCTTTAAGAATTTATATTGCAGGCTATGGTTGAGGTGGACCATCATTTGGCTTGGCTCTGGATGAGTTGAAAGAAGGAGACGCCTCTGTAGATGTTGGCGAATATACATTCTTAATAGAAGATTATTTAACAGAGAGCTTTGGCTCTTTCACTATAGACTATAGTGATAATTGGCTAAGGAAAGGTTTCACAATAATACCAGATAGAGGAACTTCATCCTGTTAATTAATAACCCCTAAGGGAATAGGCAACTAAATATTGCCTATTCCTTATTTTTTTCTAAAAAGCAAAAACTTAATAAAAGATACATTATGTGTTACAATAATATAAAAGAAAAGTTTTTCTTGAAAAGTTAAGAGAAATTTTATAATCTATAATTGTACAAAAATGAATTTCCCTAGGAGGAACATTGGGGGTGATGATTAGTGGATTCTGGTCCTTTGCCTAGGTTTAGTGTAGATATTATTAGACAAAAATTTAATAGGGAGAACCCTAGTCATTACCATAGATTAGAGTTCTTCCGAGGGGGGTTAATATGGATGAAAGAAAATTAGAAGAATTAATCCAGGAAAAGAAATATGTTACGTTAAAAAGAGAATTGGAAGAAATGAATGTAGTGGATATAGCTGAACTATTAGAAGAACTAGATGTTCATACTGCTTTACTGATATTTAGAATGCTATCCAAAGATTTGGCTGTAGATGTATTTGCCCATTTTTCCGTAGAACAACAGCGAAACGTAATTGGTATGGTAACAGATAAAGAGTTAAAAAACATAGTAGAAGAACTGTTTTTTGACGATATGGTAGATATTATAGAGGAAATGCCTGCTAATGTAGTGAAGAAGATATTATTACATGCAAAAGAAGAAGAGAGGAATTTAATCAATGAATTCCTAAGGTATCCACCAGATTCAGCAGGCAGCATAATGACCATAGAATATGTAGACTTGAAAAAGGGAATGACGGTAAAAGACGCCTTAGATCATATCAAGGAAACAGGTCTAGATAAAGAGACAGTTTATACTTGTTATGTGACGGATAAAAATAGGAAATTGGAAGGCATAGTATCCCTGCGAAAATTGGTTATTAGTGATGAAGAAGAAACTATTGAGGATATAATGGACAGGGATGTAATATATGTCCATACCCATGATGACCAGGAAACTGTAGCAGGTATATTTAAAAGATATGGATTTTTGGCATTACCTGTGGTAGATAAAGAAGATAGATTAACAGGGATAATAACCGTCGACGATATAATAGATGTAATCGATCAAGAAACTACAGAAGACTTTCAAAGGATGGCAGCCATGTCTCCTACAGAGGAAAAGTATTTGGATGCTAGTGTTTTCAGTCTTGCAAAGCATAGAATTATATGGCTATTAGTCCTGATGATTTCTGCCACCTTCACAGGGGGTATAATAAGGAAATTCGAGGATATACTCCAAACAGTAGTAGTGCTAACGGCTTTCATACCCATGTTAATGGATACAGGAGGTAATTCTGGTAGCCAATCCTCAACCTTAATTATTCGTGGGTTAGCATTAGGGGAGATAGATTTAAAGGATGCGGGAAAAGTCATATGGAAGGAATTTAGAATTAGTACAGTAGTTGGAATAGCCTTAGCTATTGTCAACTTCTTTAGGATTTATCTATTTGATGATGTAGGAGCCTTGGTGGCCTTCACAGTATCTGCTACTCTATTTGTAACGGTAGTAATATCCAAAGTAATAGGCGGTATATTGCCTATGATAGCTAAAAAGTTAAATATAGACCCAGCTATTATGGCTGGACCACTAATTACTACAATAGTAGATGCTCTAAGCTTAATAGTCTATTTTTCAATAGCCTCCTCGCTCTTAAATATTTAAATGAAAAGTTGGTTTTTACAAGGATTTGTAAAAACCAACTTTATTCTTATATCACATATTTTTCTAAATCCTCACTAAAGTCTTCAGATACCTTCTTAAATTCTGCTATCCTTTTTGTCATGCTTTTTATCTCATCGGTATAGGTTGTCACATTGGCGCTTACCTCTTCACTAGAAGCAGAATTCTCCTCAGCTATGGCAGCTAAGGATTCTATATGTTCAGATATTTGGTTCATAGCCATAGTTTCTTTATTCAATTCATTGATCAATTCAATTATTAAATTGGCTACATTTTGGATAGAAGCCACAGTATGGCTAGTTTCTATGGAAAGATGGTTTAAATTAGATTTCTCTTCATCTAACACATTATATTGTTCCTCTATATCTGTTACTAGTCCATCAATCTCCATTACGAAGGCCTTTAGTATATCGTTAATACTTTGGACTGCCTCCCTTGAACCCTCTGCCAATTTCCTTATCTCCATGGCTACAACGGTAAACCCTTTACCATATTCTCCAGCTCTAGAAGCTTCGATACTAGCGTTTAAAGCCAACAAATTGGTTTGTTCTGCTATTCTTTCTACGGTTTCAACTATTTCTGTAACATTTTTAGCCCTATCTTGGAGGATTATTCCCTTTTCCTTTACAAGGGAAAATTCATCCATTACCTTGTTTAGACTATCCGAACTATACTTTAGGTTTTCAAATCCATTACTTATTTTATTTACTGCTGTTTCTAATTCTTCTTTGCCTTTATTTTCTCTTTCCCCAATATTGTTTAAAACTTTAATACTACTATTCAACCTATAGGCTGCACCTTCTGTTTCTTCAGCTTGGCTAATAGCACCATGGGCTACTTGTTCTACTACCGAATTAATCTCCTGGGATGTAATACTCATATTATTAGATATCTGGTTAAACTTATCCCCAAATACATTTAATTCATCAGTAGTAGCTTTATATCCTACAAAATCAGTCTTAATACTAGCCTTAATATTATTTAGCCTATTATTGATATCCTCCAGAAAATCATTAGTAGAAATGTTTCTCTCAAAGGATAGATCCCTCTCTTCCACATCACCTATCGATTCAAATACATTCTTTAATGGTCTTAAAAGGACTTTGCCTATTATTATAGGGACTAAAAAGGAAAGAGTTAATATAAGGGACACTAGGATTCTACCTTCTACATAATTGGATAAAAGGGCTAAAGGAATACCAGCTAATAAAAGGGATGCCAAGCCTATTTTAGTCTCAAAACTCCTTATGAAACCAAAGGATAAAAATTTGTTTAGCTTATATACCTTTTTATTATAGACTTCCTCTGGAAAGGAAATAGATATCTTGGTATAATTATTACCTTTCTCTAAGGTTTCAACCTGAATATCCTCTTCAAAATATTTAGAAGCTCCTTCCAACATGCCATGGAAATAAGCGAACATCTCTCTAGGAGAAGAATAGCTCATTATGGCCTTGTTTCTTTCCAAAGGCTCTACACTTAAAATGGGAGGTTTTGCTCCAGGAATTCTTTTAGTCATCACCACATGGATATCATACATGGCCTTTAAGAAAGAATATAGATTTTTAAACTTAAAAAATGCGGGATAATCCTTTGAAAAAGTATTTATATTGTCTATTCCAATCTGGCGCCAAATTTCTGAAGACTTTTCTCCTAAAGAATTGGCTATGTAATCTACAATTCCCAAGGCTTTACTATCTTCAATATCCTCTGAAGGAGTAAAAACCTTATTAGGGCTAATACCCTCATGGGTTAAGGCTTCATTAACTAAATCTTCACCAAAAAGATTCTTACTAGTCTTCACCCAGGCTGATACAATAGTACCTTTCATAAACTCATCACTCCCTTATTCCATATACATAACAATTATACCATATTTATCACTTCTCAAACTTTTTTTCATAATATGTATTAATAAGGTATAGGGGGTAATATGATGGAGACCTATTATAAGATTAGATATATTAATAAGGAAAATAATGAGGAAATAGAAATGCCCCTAGAAAAAATGGTTGGCATATTATTGAATTTGGAGATGGGTTTAAACTTTCATATAGAGGCTTTAAAGGCTCAGGCCATCGTCATAAGGACTAATCTAATAAAATCTTCCAAATCCTTAGAGGGGGGAAATTTTGAAAATATTTGGGATAATAGAGAGGATAAAAATGTTGAAAAAATAATAAAAGCCGTAGAGGAGACTAAAGGTTTAGTAATCCTATTTAATGACAAGCCTATAGAGGCCAAGTACCATCTAGCCTGTGGAGGGAGTACGGAGAACTCGGAAAATGTCATAGATAATCAGATCATCTATCTACGCCGAGTCCTATGTGACTATTGTAAAGGTTCAATATATTGGAAAGATGAAAAGAACTTTAGTATAGAAGAAATAGAGAATCTGTTAAAGATAAATTTTCCCAAAATGGATATAGATGTGGAGTCTGAAATATCAGGTTTTATGGAGGACATAGAAAGAGATGAATATGGGAGAGTAATATCCATTAAAATAGGCAATAAAAGGTTCTCGGGTAAAGAATTGATGGAACTTTTAGATCTAAACTCTACTAGATTTGCCATATTCCCAACAGGAGTTAAATTCGTTTCTAGGGGCAAGGGGCATGGGATAGGCCTTTGCCAATATGGAGCAGAAAGGATGGCCCAAGAAGGCTATTCCCATATAGAAATATTGAAATATTACTACACAGGGGTAGAAATTAAAGAATTTCAGCTTCCCTGTATAAAAAGACCCCTTTATGGGAAAATAATAGTAATAGACCCAGGCCATGGGGGAGAAGATGAAGGACATAGAGGAGATTCGTTAGGGCTGCTGGAAAAGGATTTAGTCCTTAAACTAGCCCTTAAATTAAAATCTAAATTAGAAGACCTGGGAGTTACAGTCTATCTAACTAGAGAAAAGGATGAAAAAGTTCTAATCACCGAAAGGATAGAGCAGGCCAATAAATTAGACCCAGATTTTTTTATAAGTCTTCATATGGATTATTTTTATAATTCAAAGATGAAAGGCTGCGAAATATTCCATTTTAGAAAGGATTATAATAGCGAAAAATTAGGTTCATATATATTAAAAAATTTAAAAGATAGACAAATAGCTACAAGGGGAGTAAAGGAAGGCAATTTTTATGTCTTTAGAGGAATCAGTGGCAACTCTCTATTAATAGAAATTGGATATCTATCAAATCCTCAAGAGGAGATTAAGTTTATAGATGAAAACTATATGGAGAATTTGGCTGAGGGAATTGTCAAAGGAATATTAGAATATTTTCAATAATGATATGAGATAATACATTTGTGACAAGAAAACAATAAAAAAGGAAAGACCTCTGATATAATGTTGTTTACCATAACATACAAAAATCGGAGGGATCTTTCCTTATGAAAACAATTATAACAGAAGAGATGAGATTTCGTCAAAGGATAGTTGAGTATGCTATTAAATATAATAATAATGCCAAGGCAGCCAGGAGATATCATACCAGTAGGCAACAAGTATGGCGTTGGAGGAAAAAATATGATGGTACGGTCCAATCCTTAGCGAATGGTAGCAGAAGGCCACATTCACATCCTAATCAACATACACAAGAAGAGCTGGATTTGATTCGACATAAACACCGCTATCATCGGCATGAAGGATTGGCACAGGTTTACCGTAAATCAAGAGATGCCGGCTATAGAAGAACTTATGATTCAATGTGTCGGCAGATAAGAAAAATGAAACTAAATACACCAAAGAAAAGAAAAAGTTATACCTAAATCTACCTACCGAAGGAACTTAGACAACCTAT
>NZ_AZSU01000002.1:174439-185893 GCF_000511955.1 [Clostridium] ultunense DSM 10521
GGTTTACCGTAAATCAAGAGATGCCGGCTATAGAAGAACTTATGATTCAATGTGTCGGCAGATAAGAAAAATGAAACTAAATACACCAAAGAAAAGAAAAAGTTATCCTAAATCTACCTACCGAAGGAACTTAGCAACCTATCCGGGAGAGAGAGTTCAAATAGATATAAAATATGTTCCAAATGAATGTATTGGCTTTGCAAGTAATCATAATAGATACTACCAAATAACAGCTATTGATGAATATTCAAGAAAGAGATATTTAGAATTAGTTAATGAACTTAGCACATATAGTACATCTAATTTTTTAAAACGATTAGAAGGTAATTTAGGATTTAAGGTTGAGTTAGTTCAAACAGACAATGGGATTGAATTTGTTAATGATCAAGATATTACAAATAAGAAAACTAGATTTGAAAAATATTTAGAAAAACTAGATATAAAACACAAGCGTATTCGTCCATATTCACCATGGCAAAATGGCATAGTAGAGCGAAGTCACAGGATAGACAATGAATTATTCTACAGTAGAAGACGATTTGGCAGCTATAAACAAATGAAAAAGTCATTTATAAGATATAGTAAAAGATACAATAATATAGCAAGAAAAATCCTTAACTTTAAGACACCAAATGAAATAGTTAAGGAATATCACTCTGAAAATGCTGCTTAAGATGATATTGCCAATAATTATTTAATCAAGGATCGCTATCGCTTTCCTCCTTGACAAAATAATTATTAGTAATTTTTTAAAACCACAGCATTATTCAGAGATAATTTTTCAGAGGTCGTGTCACATATGTTTGACTTCTCTAGAAGAGGAATATTAGAATATTTTCAATAAACAATTGACAAAGGAAGATATTCATAGTATAATATTTATTTATTTGACATTGTTAGCAAATTATGATACAATCTTACCATGAGTGTCCCTTTACACTCCTTCTACCTCCTAATTTAAGGGGAGAAATCGATGGAAGGTGGTTACTTTGTTGGAAAAGAATAACTTAGCCAAAATTCGCAAAAACGTAGAAGATTGCGTTGGTAAAAAAGTAATTCTTAAAGCGAACAAGGGAAGAAAGAAAACTACAATTAGAGAAGGCATACTGGAAGAAGCTTATCCTAGCTTGTTTGTAGTAAGGATTAGCAACCAATTCGATTCAGTACGGAGAGTTTCTTACACATACTCGGATATATTGACAGAGACTGTTGAAGTAACTATTTGCGATGATCAGGAAAGACAAACTAAGATAAGTTAAAAAAACAAGACGAACCGTCTTGTTTTTTTTAACTTAAATAATAATTAATCGACAAATACCACAGGCTTAATTAGATCCTGTTGTTTATCTTTCATCAACATCAAGGCTTCTTCTACATGGCTAAAACCGTGGAATTTATGAGTAACTAATTTTGATGGGTCTACTCTATTATATCTAACTAAATCTATTAATTTTTCCATTCTGTCTCTTCCCCCTGGAGTTAGACCCCCTACTATAGTCTTGTGGGCCATTCCACTTCCCCAATCAAGTCGAGGAATGGGGATTGTATCTCCTTCTCCATAGTAATTTACATTTGAGACTGTACCACCAGGTTTCACTATTTTTATAGCTGTTTTCATAATCTCAGGTGATGCTCCAGCTATTATTACCCTATCTACTCCTTTTCCATTTGTAAGTTCCATTACTTGATCTTCAACAGGTCCGTTCCTATAATTCACAATATCAGTAGCACCATAGAAATTTGCAGCTTTTGTTAATGCTTTTCTACTTCCTACTCCTAAAATTCTACTTGCACCTAGAATTTTAGCACCTGCTACAGCCATTAGTCCAACAGGGCCTATTCCGATTACGGCAACTACATCCCCTAATTGAATATTTGCTAGTTCTGCTCCGTGGAATCCTGTAGTTACCATATCTGTTAGCATAACCGCTGACTCAACTGGAATATCATCTGGTAGGTGAGCTAAATTCATGTCCGCATCATTAACATGGAAAAAATTCCCAAAAACTCCATCTTTGAAATTGGAGAATTTCCAGCCTGCTAACATGCCTCCTGAATGTTGAGAAAAACCTTGTTGACTTTCTAAAGTTCTCCAATCTGGTGTAATAGCAGGTACAATAACTTTATCACCCGGTTTGAAATCTTTAACTTCTCTACCTGTTTCTACAATTTCTCCTACTGCTTCATGGCCTAATATCATATCTTCTCTTTCTCCAAGGGCTCCCTCAAATACAGTATGTATATCTGAAGTACATGGTGAAACAGCTATTGGCTTAACAATTGCATCATAAGGTCCATAAGTAGGCTTCTCTTTCTCAATCCAGCCGACTTTATTAATGCCTAACATTGCAAAACCTCTCATTGTAATCCCCCTTTGCTTGAAATGTAATTAATTCACTATATCCTTATATTGTTAATTATATATCTAGCAAAGTTTGGTTTCCATGGACGAAAATGTCATATTGTCAAGAAACAGATAAACATATTTATCAATTATATGGAAAAGTAATATATTATACTAGCCTCGGAGACCTTTTCTTTAATTATATTCCTGATGACATTTGCTTTATTAAGGGATATTTCATCGTTATAATAGATTAAAAACTTCCACTTATTAATTGTTATTATTCTATAACGATAAATACAAGAATCTAAAAATTTATGTACAGCCTTTTTCCACCATTTATCGTCTAAATCATGACAGTTAATTTTCATATTGATATCAAAATCAGAAGTTTCACTAAAATTGACTAGCAGATCAATATTCTGCCAATTGAAGAAGAACTTTCCTTCCTTCATTTTAAAGTTATTTGGACTAAAAATATTAACTTTAACATTTCTAGGAGATGGTTGGGGTGTTATTTTATCAATTTTATATAAATATTTCATTTTAATATATTCATCAAATAAAGTTGTTGTCCTCCAAATATTATTTTCTGCATATTCAGGCATTACTATTCTTTTGATATAATTATCAATATCCTTTTTCATACTCTTTAGATCTAACTCATTATAGTCAAATTCTTGACTCATATAGGAGAGACATTTATTTTTATGTTCTAAAGGGTTGCACCCATACCATCGTTTAAAATGGTTATAGAAATATTTAATATCTGAAAAACCACATTTCTCTGAAATGGATGCTAGACTTAGATTAGTGGTAAGGAGGAGAAATTCCGATCTCAGTACTCTCTCATAATTAACCCTTTCCTGAAAACTAAAGTTACTTAAATTTTTCCAAAGGTGGGAGAAGTAGTTCTTAGTAATGAATTCTTGTTGTGCAATCAGATCTAAGGTTATTTTTTCATGATAATGTTCATCAATAAACTTAACAATTCGATGATATCTATCCAATTGAAAGGGGCTTATAAAATCATTACTTTTTTTTAGAAATTGGAGCCAATTAAATTCCTTTACCATAGAAGATACCAGCTGATACACAGAGTCTTGAGTTAGCTCTCTAGCTAAAGGATCTTCATTGGTTATATCTGTAAGTACGCTTACCAATAGATTTCTAAATCTTGTTTTATATCCTTTCCTAACATCATCATCATAATTATCGCTTTCCACTTTAGTATTGTCCTTAGAATACATATTGTTTCTAAAGAACATATGCTTAATATATTCAAAATACTGTTCAAAATAGTTAAGATCAATATAAAAAATCACCACTATAGCCTCTGATGAACCTCTTATGGAATGGATTGATTTATTATTTATAAACCAGAAATCACCTTCTTTAACTAGTATATATTCAAAATTGGACCTCACCTCAATAGATCCTTTGATAGGCATTAAAATTTCCGTTACATCTTCGTGCCAGTGGATAGGATAGTTTTTAATAGATTGAACAACAATTGAAAATGGTACATTGTCTTTAAATTCAATAATTTCCCTTTTCATTTTTTCACCTACCATTACCATGTCTTTTCTTTTATTATATCATATATAATTTTATAGACATAAAAGGAAAAAATCCGACATAAGTCGGATTTAAATAGGGAAATGAGCAAGTTTTCTTTTGCCCATACGGGGAAGAAAGATCTTTTGGAAGTCTTCACTATCATTATATGTCGAAATTTAGATGAAAGTAAATAGGACTTAGGGTGTATATATATGCAATATTTTTTAAAATTGACCTTGGAAATTTTATTCATCTTTTTGGACATTAACACATATACTTTTTCATAGGATATATAAAGTAGATAAATAGAGGAGGTTAGAAGATGGAAATAATCAAGGACATCCTAAAGGTGGAAGAACAGAAGGGATCTGGGGAGATAGAATCCTTAATTGAAACGGAAATATACCTAGATCAGACAAAGGCAGAAGTAGGAAATATTCTTTGGGCCCATGGGAAGATAGAAATTCTAAGCACCAAGATCATAACGGATAAAATACTGGTAAATGGACTGGTAAAATTTAGAGTAGTCTATAAATCCAATGAAGAAGAATTAAATATATATACTTTAGAAACTAATAGGGATTTTAGAGAGGAAATAGAGATTGAAGGAATAACGGAAATTATGGCAGGAGAAGTGAAATCAAGCCTAGAATATATAGAATATGAATTACATGACGAAAGAAAGGTTACTTTAATGGCATTGGTAAAGCTGATGGGTAAGGTTGAAGAAACCAATTTAGTAGAAATAATAGAAGGGGTAACAGGAGATGCCAATCTTCAAGTACTAAAGGAAAAAGTTAAATATAATGATGTATTGGGAAGGGATGAATCCTATGCTTTAATAAAAGAGGCCTTCGAAGTAGGAGAAAACCAACCTTTTATAGAAGAAATCTTAAAAGTAGATTTACACCCTTATGAAAAGGAGTACAGTATTTCCGCTGATAGAATAATACTATCTGGCATAGTAGAATCCTCCATCATTTATTTTGGAGGAAATAAACTTAACTCCATAAAGAAGGACATTCCCTTTACCCATTTCATAGAACTACCAAATATAGAATATGATTCTAAATGTCAATTAAATATGGAAGTGGTAAGTGGGGAATATGAGATAAGGGAAAGTTTAGAGGGAGATTTAAAGGTCATAGATCTGGAAATGAAGATTAAGATCGGTTCTAAACTATATAATCAAAAGGAGAAAGAAGTAGTTATCGATGCCTATTCTACCAGTCGAAAGATCAATTTACAAACGGAAGAGATAAAGGTAATGGAAAATATTAAAGATATTATAGATCGAGAAAGTATATCAAGGGATTTATCAGGGCAAGGGTTTGAAGAAATATATACAATAGAGGCCCAGCCTATTATAATCGACAACCAGTATGTGGAAGATAAGATAATGGTAGAAGGAATACTTGGGCTAAATATTTACTATTTAGATGATTTAACCGATGAAATAAAGACCCTGAAGGAGGAATTGCCTTTCAAATCCTATAGTACTATTGAAGGATTGAGTAAGGATATAATCATCCAGACGGAAACCAATTTAGAGGATTTAAACTATAATCTTAGAGATGGTATTCTCTATATCAATGGAACAATTAAAAATCATATATTCATCAACAGGGAAAGGAAAATCAATATAATAAGCGAAATAGAAGAGACGGAAGAAATAATAGACAAGAAAAATAGGCCTAGTATAATCATATACATGGTTCAAAGAGATGACATCCTTTGGGACATAGCAAAGCGCTATAATACAACAGTAGATGAGATAATAGAATCCAACAATATAATATCTCCTTCTAATCTAATGCCAGGGGAAAAGATCATCATAGAAAAGAAAGTGGATATAGAATTCTAGTAGAAAATAAGGTTATATGTTATAATATATCCGTCACTTCAGTAAAAGGAGAATATAAATGGATGAAATAGTTCTAGAATCCTTTGGCAAAATAAACTTGGCCTTAGATGTTTTATATAAAAGGGATGACGGATATCATGAGATAAACACCCTAATGCAACAAATAGACTTAAAAGATAGAATTATAATAAAAAACAGGGAAAAGGGAATAGAAATCCAATGCAATGATAAAGATGTGCCCTTAGATAATACTAATTTAGTTTACAGAGCCTGGGAGAAGATAATAGAAAAAACTGGCGTAAATAAAGGAGTCCATATAATAATAGATAAAAAGATTCCCGTAGCAGCAGGGCTGGCTGGAGGTAGTTCCAACGGTGCAGCAGTACTTAAAGGGTTAAACCTATTATGGAATTTAGATTTGTCGGAAAAACAGTTAATGGAAATAGGCCTAGAGATTGGAGCCGATATTCCTTTCTGCATATTAGGTGGAACAGCTTGGGCTAAAGGGGTAGGGGAAAAGCTTACTAAGCTTAAAAATTTCTCTAATAAGATGGTTCTTTTAGCCAATGTGGGAATCCCTATATCTACAGCCTCTGTATATAATAATTTAGATCTAAAGGGTATCAATACTGAGATCCATATGGAAAAAATGATTAAATACATGGAGGAAGACAACTTACCTAAGCTGGCGAAAAACATGGCCAATGTAATGGAAGGGGTAGTTATAAAAAAATATCCCATAATAGGGGAAATAAAAAAGGATATGATTAGGTGTGGAGCTTTGGGCAGCATAATGAGCGGTAGTGGACCTACCGTATTCGGATTATTTGATGATGAAGAAAAACTTTATAGATGTAAAGAGGAATTGGAAGGAAAAATCCCCAAGGTTTTAGTAGCTAAGACCATTTGACTATGAATAATAAACCCACTTTCTGCTAATTATATATATTAGCAGGAGGTGGGTTTTTTGTATAAGATTACTCCATATATAAAGGGCGTATTCGACAACTTAACCATAGTAATGGTATTACTCGTAGCATTATTTTTACTATTAGTAGATGGACCAAATTTTAAAAATAGAGGTTTTCTTAAAGAATATAGGATAGTTCAGATTATTTCCTATTCCTATATAGTTCTGGGAATAATAATATTTATTTTTTTAAGAAGGACCTAGGAGGTATTTATGGGAGAGATTATATCTAAGGATTTAAAGAAGAATATTGATACATTAAAAAATATATTTATAGACTGTGATGATATTAGCTATAGATTTATAGATATAGGGAAGGATAAGAAGAGAGAAGCCTGCTTTGTTTTTTCCGATGGGCTTATAGACAAGGTATTGATAGGTGAATACGCCATCCAATTATTATTAACCCTTAGTGATAGTGGCGATGTAGAACTAAATTTGAAATCTAGTGGATTAGAAAAAATAGCCAAGGAATCCATCGCCATACCAGGTATAAAAGAGGAAAAGGATTTAGATAAGGTGGTAGATGCCGTGCTATCAGGAGAAACGGCTTTTTTTGTTGACAAAGCAGATAAGGCCTTAATCCTTTCTTCAAGGGGTTGGCCTACAAGGGGAGTAGGAGAACCTGATACTGAAACCGTGGTAAGAGGCCCTAGAGAAGGATTTACTGAAACTTTAAAGATAAATACGACTTTAGTTCGAAGACGCATTAGAGACCCTAAGCTAAAAATAAAGAATATCCAAATTGGCAGAAGGTCTAAAACGGATATTGCAATAATGTACATAGAAGATATTGTAAGTGGAGGGATATTAAAAGAGGTCAACGGGAGGCTAGATAAAATTGACATAGATGCAATACTAGACAGTTCTATGTTGGAATTTTTAATAGAAGACAATTATCTATCCCCTTTTCCCCAAATAGAAAATACGGAAAGGCCTGATACTTTAGCTGCTTCTCTATATGAAGGACGGGTTGGCATTTTAGTAGACAATAGCCCCTTTGCATTGATAGTTCCAGCTACCATAGGCACCTTATCCCAATCAGCAGAGGATTATTATAGCCGGTGGACTATTTCCACGATAATTAGATGGGTAAGGCTATTTGCTGCCTTTTTATCCTTGCTAGCACCGGCCCTATATATTGCCATAACATCCTTCCATCCGGGATTAATACCGACTGTACTAACCTATTATTTGGGGGCTAGTAGGGTCAATGTACCTTTCCCGGCGGTAATAGAGGCCTATTTGATGGAGTTGACTCTTGAATTACTAAGGGAATCGGGCACTAGGATAGCTGGCCCTATAGGAACTACCATTGGTATAGTAGGAGGTCTCATAATAGGTCAGGCGGCAGTAGAAGCTGGGATTGTTAGTCCCTTGATGATCATAATAGTAGCTGTAACTACCATAGCCTCATTTTCCCTACCTAGTTACGAATGGGCTTCTGGGTTTAGATTTTGTAGATTTATATTTATGGCTTTGGCAGGGATATTGGGGTTATATGGGATAATGTTAGGAATAGTCGTACTATCCACCCATTTTGCAAGATTAGAAAGTTTTGGCATACCTTTTTCCGCCCCTTATTCTGGGTTGGGGATAGAAGAAGGAGATTTAAAGGATACTTTGGTAAAAGCCCCTATACAGAAGTTACAACTAAGACCTATATTTACATTTCCTAAAAATAGAAGAAGAATGGGAAAAAGGTGAGAATATGCAAAATAAAAATACAATATCCAATCAACAGATAAAAGCATTATTGGTTACTACCGTCATTGGAGTAGGTGTCCTATCCTTACCTAGTGATTTGGCTATGATACTTAACAATAGTGGCTGGATAGCAATAATAATAGGCGGTTTATTAATTTTGCCCTTTATTATAATAATGGATAGATTATTTAAGCTATACCCCGGAAAAACCTTTTTTCAAATTGGTAGAAAGGTAATGCATCCAATAGCATTCAATATAATCCTAATAATCATCCTATCCTATTCCATACTTTTACTATCCTACGCTTCTAGAATCTTTGCAGAGGTGATAAAGGTTTATTTACTGGAGACTACCCCTACAGAGGTAATTATCTTAACCATGTTAATTGCCATATCCTATATAGCAAGATCAAAACTAGAAGTTGTAGCCCGAGTAGCTGTTATGATCTACCCTATTATACTAGGGTTTATTATATTTTTAATAGTTATTAATCTGCCTAATGCTGATTATACCAATATATATCCTTTATTGGATATAGAATATAAGGAAATCCCTAGAGGAATTATGGCTGTGATTTTTTCCTATGCTGGCTACGAAATACTACTCTTAGCCCTTCCTTTTTCGGAGAACAATGAAAACTCCCTTAGATATTGTATGAGAGGTATACTAATGGTTATTGGAGTATATTTAATAGTATTTTTTATAACTCTATCCCAATATGGAGTTCATCAGTTAAAAAGGGAAATATGGCCTTCTATAGCAGTTATAAAAGAAGTAGACCTTCCTGGATATTTTTTAGAGAATCTAGATGGGATAGTAATGGCTGCCTGGGTCATGGTAGTATATGGAACCATGGGGCCCTTTCTCCATGCCTCTGGAGTTATTCTAGGAGATATTTTCAACGTGAAATTCCATGAGTTATTTGTACCTCCTTTGATACCAATTATATATTCCATATCCTTAATACCTGATAATCTAATAGAAAGCGATAGAATTATGGGAAGGATTTTAAACTACTTTGCTTTGATTTCTATAATTATAATCCCTACCATCATATTTATACTTGCCTATATTAAAAGGAGGAAGGATAAAGCATGAGAAAGAGAATACTAATTATTTTGCTTTTTTCCTTGATATTCCTATCTGGATGCTGGGACAAAGTAGAAATAGAACAGAGAATATTTGTCTCCGATATAGGGGTGGATCTATATGAAAAAGAAAAAATGAACCGATTTATAGTCACCTACCAATATCCAAATATAAATGCCATAGGGAAAAATGCTACCGAAGATAAGAAATCCTTTGTGCTTTCAACCCCTTGCAGTAGTATATTCCAGGCTAGTAGAGAGCTTAGTACTAAATCCCCTTTTCCTTTTTACTTCAAACATGTAAAAGTTTTAATACTGGGGGAAGAGTTACTAAAAGAAGAAAATTTGGTAAGGGAAGTAATAGATGAATTAAATAGGGATACTAAGATAAATAAGAAAATACAGATTATAGCAGCAGAAGGAAAGGCAAAGGATATACTAAATACCAATATCTCCCGTGAACATACTGTAGATGGATTTATATATTCTACGGTAAAGGACAATAAAACTTCCAGCAGGTTTACATCCCAGACTTTGACAGGACTTATTTCCGATTTGGATTTCTCTGGGGTAACCCTTATTCCAAGGATCACCATAAGGGATAATAGGTATAATATTTCTGGTGGTTGCATAATGAAAAATTATAAACAGATAGCTTGGATAGATGAAAAAGAAAATAGGGCCATTAGCTTATTGAATAATAAAGTAAAAAACGAAACTATAGATACTATCTACAAAGGAGACCTTGTATCCTATACGGTTACCGATACTAGAGCCAATAAAAAGGTAAGGATAGATGATGGAATAAAGGCGGATTTTTCT
Source organism: [Clostridium] ultunense DSM 10521 (assembly GCF_000511955.1). Lineage (GTDB taxonomy): Bacteria > Bacillota > Clostridia > Tissierellales > Tepidimicrobiaceae > Schnuerera > Schnuerera ultunensis. Next base: position 184,796 of record NZ_AZSU01000002.1, read on the forward strand.
ATTCAAATTGAAGGTTATCTACAAGGATATATTTTGGACCAAGATAAAACTGCCTTCCGTAATGAGGTTTTAAAGGAAATGGAAGAGGTTATGGAAAGGGAAGTTAAAAGAGAAGTAGAAAAAACCATTAATAAACTTCAAAAGACATATAAAGCGGATATTATAGGAATTGGAGAACATTTAAGTAAATTTGAGCCTAAGGAGTGGAAGAAGATAAAAGGAAGCTGGGATCAAATATTCCCCCATATAGAAATAAACGTGTCACTAGATATAAAAATTAGAAGAACAGGACTAACTAAATGATAATTTATAATGCACAATTTTGGGGCGACCTGTGATCTCAGGGAAGTGAAGAATCTCCAATGTATAAAAAAACAGATATAGGAAATAATTAATACCAGAAGTAAAAAACAACTTAGGAGGAATAAAGATGAAATATAAAAAACTGATCCTTAGTTTGGCATTATTAATTATTTCTATTATCTATATAATTCATCCCTATATTATTGGAAAGGACGCTTATGTAGATGGATTTAAAGGTGAAATAATCCGATTCCATATAAAAGCCAATAGCGATAGGGAAGAAGACCAGGCATTAAAATTGAGGATAAGAGATGAAATTCTCAAGGAAACTAAAACCCGCTTTAGCAATAGCAAATCCTTAGATGAAACTAGGCATATAGTTGAAAACAACTTAGATGATATAAAAGAAATTGCTGAAAAGGTAATAGAAAGTGATGGAAAGGACTTCCCTGTTGAAGTATCCTTGGGAATTAAAAATTTTCCTACAAGGCAATATGGGAATATCATATTTCCTGCAGGAGAATATGAAACATTGGAAGTTACTATAGGAGAAGGTAAAGGCAAGAACTGGTGGTGTGTTATGTTTCCTCCTTTATGTTTTGTAGATACTACTCACAGCCATGCTATTAAAGTAGAAGAAGAGTTGAAAGATGTACTTACCCAAGAAGAAATAGACCTTCTCCTAGCCGATAAAGAATCCCCTATTATATTGAAATCTAAAATAGTGGAAGTATTCGAAAAAACAAAAACATACCTAGCAAATTTTCTAGCCTCAAAAGATAAAAAATGCCACCA
>NZ_AZSU01000002.1:186730-246195 GCF_000511955.1 [Clostridium] ultunense DSM 10521
CGTATAGTAGTGTGNCAATTTTTTATCATATTATATTCTTACCTCAATAGATTAATTATAGTTTCATAAATCAATTTCGGTGCAATATTGAAAGAATAATCTTTCTCCAACCTTTCTGTAAACTTATGAGCATCCTTTCCAAAGGGGCCTATATTCACTACAGGAAGATTTAATTTCTGCATCTCTTCAATAGGTAGATTATACTTAATTCCAAATCCAGGCATATTGTTTTTCAATGAATCTACTGCATTTTCCTCCCTAGGTGCTGCAGCATAACTTAAATCGGAGATATAAGGATAGAATTTTTTCATTTCAATATCATAATCGGAATCCATTCCTTCTATTACTTCAGTTACTACATTTAATAGCTTTTTCTCCAATGGAGATTCCCCTTTTACATAGATATGTGGATAATAAGGTGGTGAAAAATATACTATTACTACTGGATTTTTGTCAGACCACATATTGTGTAGGGTTTCTACCATTTTCAGAGCAAGTAGCCTTTCATCTATATTAGGATCCTCTAATAGATTATTGCTTAACTCATCCATCATCCTATCTACTTCCTGGCCTTTTTCTTCCTTTACCTTCTCATACAGCTCTTCATAGGCCATAACCCTTGGTTCCCAAGGTAATTTTTCATAAGGGAATCCATTAGCTTGACAATACTTTCTATACTCTGTATTTAAATTATCTACTACCTTCTGGAATGCCAGGGTAGCCCCATCTATTACCCTCTCCATCATTTGATCTGGAGTACTACTATGGGTACCGGAATTAAAGTATAGATAGCTAGTTTTAGCAGTTTGTACCGAATACTCAGGTTTCAGATCCTGCTGTCTCAAGGATATAGGAGGAACCGTAACTTCTCCTTCTGCCTCATCACAGTATTTAGTGTTAAAATCGATTTCTTCTACTATAGCTGAGGATATATGGTTAGGGTCTAATCCTTTAAATGGATCTCCACCATGAGCTTCAGATCCGACTATATAGAAGCTAGGCATCAATTTTCCCACAGTTCCCACATATACATACCTTGTATTATCCCCGTCATATCTAGGAGCACTATAATCCATATCAATTACTGCCAAATATTCAAAATCCTCTGTTTCTTGAAGTTTTATTAATTCAGGCACTACCGAAAGCATACCACCCGAATTACCCTCTTCATCGCATACAGCAGCAAATACAATATTTCCTTCAAAATCTTCTACATTATCTGAGATGGATTCCACTATAGTCATTAAAGTGGCTACCCCACATTTCATATCGAATATTCCTCTACCGAATAGATATTCACCAGATTCTAAATCCTTTAAAGCCTCTTCAGGAAGAGATACCTCTTTTAATTTTTCTGTTAATTCTAAAGGCTTAGTTGCATAATCCTTTAAAACTCCATAATCTGAAACTCCTACTGTATCCGTATGGCCAATTAACACCAAAGTTTTTTTACTATTCCCTTTTTGACCCTTCACCATGGCCATGACACTCTTTCTTCCCAAGGGATCATTTTTCACAGGAATATACTTTACCATTCCAGGATGTTTTTTAAAATATTCCATCTCCTTAAACTTCTCATAAACCCTTTCTACTACATTATTTTCTTCTTTTGTTCCTACTACACTAGGAATTTCCGCCAATTCCAATGTAAGGGCTTCAATTTTTTTACTCCAATTTTTGTTCATATTCTAACCTCCTAAGATGATAAGAAATTTTGTAAAGTCCATATTATTTTGCAGGATTATAATATTTTGAATTACTGAAGAATTCATTTTTCAAATCTTTAACTTCATTACTTAACAACAACAATCCTATCATATTTGGAATTATTATAGTAGCCAATAAAATATCTAAGAAATTATATAGAAATTCGATTCCGCCATAAACCCCTAAAACTATAGCAATTAAATACACGATGACCATTATATTTGAAAATGTAGCACCGAATAAAAACTCGGCTTGTGTTTTCCCATAATAGGCGATAACTATAATAGTGGATAATACGAATAATAATATGCTAACGGTAACAATACCTCCTCCTAAATTATTACCCAATAATTGTTGAAAAGCCACTGCTGGCATACTTGCAGCCTGATCAGCAGGAACTAATTCATATACTCCAGAAACCAATACAATCAACGCAGTTACAGTACATACTATTAAAGTATCTACCACTATTTCAAATATACCCCACATAGCTTGACGGACAGGATGATCAGTAACAGCTGAAGAGTGGGCTATTGGAGCGGTACCCATACCTGCTTCATTTGAATATACCCCTCTAGCAGTACCCCATCTAATGGCCTGAGCTATTCCTGCACCAGCAATTCCGCCTGTAGCAGCAATTGGGGTGAAGGCATGTTTAAATATAAGACCAATAGCCCTTGGTAGTTCTGTAATATTTACGATTATAATGATTATACCACCTATTATATATAGCAATGCCATAAATGGAACTAATTTTTCGGTAAAGCTTGCAATTCTTTTGATACCACCAAATACTACTAGGCCAACTAAAACAACGAGAAGGGAACCCGTTACCCAATTTGGTATATTAATAGTTCCGGCAGTTTGCACTGCAGAAGCAGCTTGGGTTGCAATAGAAGGAATTATTTCAATCATTAAGAAAAATGAAAATATAACACTTAAGGCCTTTCCTAAACCAGACTTAATACCATTTTTTAAGAAATACATAGGGCCACCTACATACTCGCCTTCTTCATTCTTTTCTCTATATCTAATGCCCAGCACTATTTCTGAAAATTTAGCTGCACTAGCTATTAAGGCTACAATCCACATCCAAAACACAGCCCCTGGACCACCAAAAGCAATAGCTACGGGTACTCCCACTATATTAGAAGCCCCAATAGTTGAAGCTAAAGCTGCTGTTGCCGCTTGGAAAGGAGATATGGTACCTTCTCCTTCAGGTTTTTTAAACATCTTCCCAAAAGTTTCCCTCATAGCATAGGGAAAATATTTAAATTGAAAAAAACCTAATTTGATAGTTAAGAAAAGACTTCCACCGACTAAGATAACCAGCATGGGTATTCCCCAAAGCCAGTTGGAAAAATTAATAATAGCATTTACAAAACCCTCCATAAGAACCCTCCTTAAATTTTTAGTTTAGATAATAAAACCAATATCCTAACTATATATTTAATTATCACCTCCCAATTATTTTTTAAATCATTATCAGAATATTCCTTAGATATAAAATATAGCAACAATTGTGCCAACTATATGGAAATTTTGAAAAAATATTTTTTAAATCCTATATCCGTGTTATAATCACATGAATATTTCTTTTAATTTTTAACTAATAGATTTATTCGTTCCATTATTTGCTTATTCTACGATAATAAAAGAGAGATAGGCAAAAAAATTTTTGCCTATCCCTCCATATATTAATAAAATCCTATTCGATTTCAATTCCATAAGTATCCATCTTGTACTTCAATGTCTGTCTAGATATTTTTAGTAACTTAGCTGCTTCATTTAAAGTATCGCTACTTTCAAGGGCTAATTTAATATATTTGATTTCAAAATCCTTAAGGGCTGTATTTAAACAGAACTTGTCATCTATATCAATAGCACTTTCTTTCGTTTTCGACTGATATTTTATATGGTCTGGTAATTGATCACCATCTATTATTTCCTCTTCTGCAAAATTAAATGCAGATTCAATAACATGCTTCAATTCTCTAACATTACCTGGCCAACTATATTCCATAAACAAATCCATGACCTGTTTATTTACCCCTTTTATATTTTTATCCATTTTTAAATTGTATTCCTCTATAAAACTATTGACCAGTAAAGGAATATCCTCCTTCCTTTCCCTTAAAGGGGGAACATGGATTAATACTACTCCCATTCTATAGAATAAATCTCGTCTCATTTTATTCTGCTTTATAACGAAATAGGGGTCTTCATTTAATATAGAAATTAGCCTTACATCTACATATATTAATCCAGCACCACCTATCCGTCTAATAACACTACTTTCCGTAGCTCTTAATAATTTAGATTGGAGATTGATATCCATAGAATTTAACTCGTCTAATACTAGAGTACCTCCATCTGCCATTTCAAAAAGTCCCATTTTATTCTCTGCACCTGTAAAACTTCCCCTAGTTGTTCCAAAAAAGATGCCCTCGCCTAAGGTTAAGGGTATAGCTGAACAGTTTTGGACTATAAATGGATTATGCTTTCTAAAACTATGATTATGTATTGCCTGAGCTATTAAATCTTTTCCGGTACCTGTTTCTCCATATATCATAACAGGAGAATTAGTTTTAGCAGCCTTTAATGTTTTGTTTTTTACTTCTATCATAGCAGGATTACTAGTCAATATATCATCTATAGTAAAGAAAAGATCACTATAATTGAAATTGTCTTTAATATCGTGTTCATCAACTTTCCTTAAATCTACATCAAAGTACCTATTGATATCAATAGCTCCTATTACTTCATTTCCTGCCATTATAGGTAAAGTAGTAGTTAATACAGTTACAGTTCTTTCCTTAAAAATATTCAGATATTGTTTTTCGTTAATTATTGGCTCGCCGGTTCTTAATACTCTCATTATGGTAGAAGTTTCTTCATTTAAATGTTGGTGCAGTTCCAATATATGAAGGCCTACTGGATTTTCCACTATTTTACTTCCTAGACTTCTATATACCTTATAAAACTCTATATATCCATCTTTATCGGTAACTACAAAAAAATCAGCATAATTGAATAATTTAGGTAGATTTTCAAGGGATTTTTTAAGCATTATGTTTGCCACTCCTTAACATTTATAGGATATTCTATCATCTTAATGATACCATTGTCAATTTTAGACATAAAAGAAATTAAAAAGATTCAAAAAAGTTCCAATATTTATGATATAATTTAGTAAATTTTGAAGGAGGGATTAGATTGGAAAATTTTCGAGAAAAGATTATTAAGCTAACATCAGAACTTATAGGAATTTACAGTCCCTATTTTAAAGAAGAAGAAATAATGGAATATGCGTATAACTGGTTAAAGGATAATAATATACCCGTTGATTATCACAGGTATAGTGAAGATAAGATTACAAAATTTCAGGGAGTAAATGTAGTAGGAAATATTAAGGGGAAAGAAGAAGGGTTGAAAATATTACTTAATGGCCACTTGGATACAGTCACTTTAAGCCAAGGTTGGACAAAGGATCCTTTTAAGGCAACCATAGAAGGGGATAGATTATATGGACTAGGTGCTTTAGACATGAAGGGTGGTTCAGCGGCAATAATGGTTGCTTTAGAAGCTTTCTTAAGGAATGTTAAGGACTTTAAAGGCGAAATAGTCTACACTTTAGTCTCCGATGAAGAAGGTCCCTATGGCCTAGGGACGGATGCTATAATCTTAGATGGGATAACGGAGGATATTGACTTTTCAATAGTAACAGAACCCAGTAGTGGATTTACAGACATTGAATTCCCATGCCTTTGTTTAGGTGCTAGAGGTGGTTACAATTATAGCGTAAAGCTTAATGGTAAAGCTAGCCATGCTGCATCTCCAGAATTAGGAATAGATGCTATTTTGGATGGAGCTAAATTAATATGCCAATTAAATGAATTAGAATTAAGAGAGGACCCTCAACTAGGTAAAGGTTCTTTAGTAGTCATTGAAACTTCAGGTGGAGGAGCAGCTTGCAGTGTAGCGGAAAAATCTAGTTTTACAGTGTTTAGACATGTAGTCAGGGGAGAAGATAAAGATTATTTAATCAAGGAAGTGGATGAAGCAGCCAAAAGGGCTAATATTAAAAGTGAATATAAAATAGAATTTAGGGAAGCGCCTCATGAAGGGATAGATGGTTTTAGGCCCTATACGGTAGATGAGGACAACCAATTTACAAAATTACTTCAAGAAACCATTAAGGAAGTAACTGGTACCTATGGAACCATAGCCTATTTTTCCAGTATGGGAGATTTTAATTATCTAGGAACTAGGACTGGGGCTCCCACATTCATATTTGGGGCCTATGGACAAAATCATCACTCTCCCGATGAATGGGTTTCAATTGACAGCTTAGTTAAGACTGCTCAGGTAATATATTGTCTATTGGTAAAACTGTTGAAAATTTAATTTTTAAAAAACAAAAAGCTATTATTGGTAAATGAAACCAATGATAGCTTTTTTCATTTTACTGTATAAATTTTATATTATTACAAAAAATATAGAAACCTGGCAAATATGAAAGGAGGTAAATAACTTTGAAAAGATTTACTATAACCACTTTGATTTTAGTATTAGTATTCCTATCGATACTTATGTTTTATGAACCCAATAATGTATTGCAAGAAGCAACAAATAGATATAATGCCTTCTTTGCACCCCGGATACTCTATTGGGGGACTCAAGGGCAAGATGTAAAAAATGTTCAATGGCAATTAGTAAAATGGAAATATTTAATTGGAAGAGTAGATGGCATATATGGAGCAGACACCTATAGGGCAGTACGGAGGTTCCAAGCTAAAAATGGACTTAGGGTAGATGGGGTAGTAGGACCTCAGACAGCAGCAGCTTTAGGAATTACATTAACTGGCGCAGCACCTGCTTCCGCACAAGGTATAAATAGACGAGGAGATGAATACCTGTTAGCTAGAACTATCCATGGAGAAGCTAGAGGTGAACCCTATATAGGGAAGGTAGCAGTAGGAGCAGTAGTATTAAATAGGGTTAGAAGCCCTAAATTTCCCAATACAGTAGCAGGAGTAGTATATCAGCCTTTAGCATTTACAGCAGTAGCCGATGGCCAAATAAACTTAACTCCAGACAAGGATTCAATTAAAGCAGCAAGGGATGCCTTAAATGGCTGGGATCCTACCTATGGCTGTCTCTATTATTGGAATCCAGCTACAGCTACCAGTAGGTGGATTTGGTCTAGGAAGGTAACATTGAAAATTGGCAAACACTGGTTTGGACTATAGGAGGTGAAAAAATGGACAGAAATAGAAGATGGTGGATAGCTCCAAGCATATTAGGCCTAGCCCTTATAATCGCCCTTGTTTGGGGTTATAACGAATATACGACTAAAAATGAATTAGGAGTAGCATTGGAAAATCACTACCAAAGGTTATTTTTTGATGTAAAGAAACATGTGGAAAATGTTCAGGTAAATCTATCTAAGGCTATGCTATCTAAATCTAGGGATCAAAATGTATTATTGCTCTCTCAGATAATGAATGAAGCCTATTTTGCCCAAGACAAACTAGGGCAAATGCCCATAACCCATGCAGAGACGGCTAAAACTGAGAAATTTTTAAACCAGGTTGCCGATTATAGTTATTATTTAATTCAAACCCATTTACAAGGAAAACCTATAAGCAATGAACAAATGGCTTCATTAGCCAATCTTCAGCAAAATTCCGCTACTTTTAACGAAGAATTGGCCAAACTTCAATCTGAATTGTCAGATAGGAACTTTTTATTTGGTTCCCTTAATGCCCGCCAGAACAAGAAAGTTCAAGAGGGAAATGAGAAGGTATTCCAAACATCTTTGACCAATATAGAGAAAAATATGGCTAAAACGCCGGAATTAATCTACGATGGACCTTTTGCCGATCAGATGATAAATAGGAAACCTTTAGGATTAGAAAATAGGAGTGTATCTAAAAATGAAGCACAAAAGATAGCAGTAGAATTCTTTGGGGCTAATAGGGTTCAGGATGTAACATCCTTTGAGGAAGGAAAGGATTCATCAGAAATTAGAATACCTTCTTATACATTTAATCTACATCCTAAAAATACCTCAAAAGAATTAGCTGTATATATGGGGGTCTCTAAAAAAGGTGGTCATGTATTATGGATGGCTAATCCAAGACCAGTACCTAAAGGGAACCTATCCATAAAGGATGCCCAAGAGAAAGCCTTGAATTATTTAAGACAAAAAGGCTTTGAAAACATGGAGCCCAATTACTATTTAAGATATGATGGAACCGTATTATTCAATTTCGTCTATAAGGAACAAAATGTAACCATATATCCAGATTTAATAAAGGTAAAGGTAGCATTAGACAATGGAGAAATAGTAGGCTTCGATGCCTCAGCTTACTATCTAAATCACCATAATAGAAAAATTGAAGAACCGAAGATAACCTTAGAAGAAGCAAGAAAAGAAGTGAGAACCGATTTTGACATAAATTCTTCTAGACTAGCTCTAATCCCTAAAGGGAAGAACGAAGTATTATGTTATGAATTTAAGGGAAGCTATAAAGGAGCAGACTATATAGTCTATATCAATGCCTTAACTGGCAATGAAGAACAGATACTCCAGATAATTAAAAATGAAAATGGTACATTAACGTTCTAGTAGAATATCCTTTTCCTTTGGAAAAGGATATTCTATCTTTTAATGGCATTTTTATATTCTGATGGACTTAATCCTGTAGATTTTTTAAAGACTTTCGTAAAATAGTTTTGACTTGAAAATCCTAATTCTTCTGCTATGTCATTCATTGTTTTATCAGTTTCTTTGATTAAAATCTTTGCTTTTTTAATCCTTAAATCTTTAAGATAATCTCCAAAAGATATATCCATTTCTTTTTTAAATAGCTGGGATAAATAAGAACTATTTAAATAAACATGATTAGCAACATCTTCAAGAGTAATTTTATTTGTATAGTTGGCATTAATAAAATCTACTGCCTCTTGGATTGAAGGAGAGATTTTTGATGCTATTGAATTTACATAGTTTAAATATCTATTACAAAAAAGTCTAGTAGTATATCTGACTTCCTCCCTAGTAACTGAACCTAATAAAGTGTTAATAATATTATCTAATTCTTCATATAGCTTTTTAGAATCATATTCTATAACAATATCACTCATTAAGAAAAGATTCATAGCAGCCACAATACTAGACTTTATTTTTGAAGGAGGAAGGTAATTACTATGAGCAGTATCTAAATAATGAAGTAATGTATTTACTGCTTTTTCATAGTAGGCAAAATCTAAGGAGTTTTGAATAGAGCGAATTAGTTTGGCTCTATTTGGTTGTTGATTGCAATTAGTATTTGATTCACTGAATGAAATACCATAATAATTTTTAAATTCTATAACTTTGAGAACTTCATTAAATTTATCTTTCAAATTATCGTAATCTTTACAAATAATATTTATAGATTCAGCTAAAGAAGTATTTAAATATTTGATTAAATTGTTGTTGAAGATTGAAATAAGTTTGACATACTCTTCATTTTGATCTTCTAAAATATTAGAACTGCAATTATACATAAGTACGAAATGTTTATAATCTAAAGGAAAACAAATTGCACTAATATTTTCTCCGACAAAGGTATTTATACAAATATCTGAAACTTTGCTTATATTGATATTTTTATTAGATTTTATTTTAAAAACAACAATACATAGATTATTTAGCCGTAGTCCTTTATCCAGTTTTTCCAACAATTCTTGTTGAGTTAAGTTGTTTTTACCTGCTATATAATCATTGAACAAATTTTTATATGAATTAATTTTTTGTAATTGGCCACTTTCTCCTCTGTTAACTATTTTTTCAAATTTAAAATCGTTAACAGTTTTTGCAAGCAATTGAGATAAGTCTTCAACTTTCATCTCTGCCTTTAAAATATAATCTAAAGCTCCTGCTTTTAATGCTACTTTTACATAATCAAAATCATCATAAGAGCTTAAAACACAATATCTTATCTTAGGAAAATCTTTCTTTAATAAATTAATTAACTCTATACCATTTAGTCTAGGCATTTTAATATCTGTAATAACTAAATCAATGGGATTAGCATTGCATATTTCTAAGGCTTCAACACCATCGGAAGCTTCGTATAAATTAATTTCATATTCTTTTAATTGATTAAGAAACAATGAAAGCCAATTTCTTATAAGTAAATCGTCATCAACTATTAATATATTCATAAGCTTTATACTCCTCCTTAGTATTGAGTTTAGGGAATCTTAATACAACAGTCGTACCCTTCTGTGGACTGCTATCTATATTTACTCCATATTCTTTACCATATGTGAGTATAATTCGATCGTTTATATTTTTTAATCCTATTCGAGTTGAATTTTTATCCTTGATGTCGTGTAAATTTTCTACATTAAAACCTACACCATTATCTATTATTTCAAATATTATAATGCCATCCACTTCATAACCATTAATTACAAGATGTCCCTTGGCCTTTTTTGGCTTAAGACCATGTAGGAATGCATTTTCAACAATAGGTTGTAGTAGTAACTTTATCATTTTTGTATCTTTAATTTTTTCTTCAATATTAATATTTACCTCCACTTCATTAGAAAGAGCTAACTTTTGAATGTAAATATAATCTTTCAGGAGAGTAATCTCTTTTTCTATGGTAATAAATTCTTTTGTATCGGAAAGAATATTTTTCATCAGTCTAATAAAAGATAGAATAATGGCGTCTGCATCTTCTTTGTTTTCAGTATAGATTAAATACCTGATAGAAGCAAAGGTATTATATAAAAAGTGAGGATTTATTTGGGTTTGAAGAGCTAATAATTCAGCTTCCCTCTTTGCTTTTTGTTCATTTACAAGAGTATTCATTAATTGTTTGATATTCTTAATCATTAAATTGAATTGTTGTGATAAATCTCCGATTTCATCATTAGAAATTACAGGAACATTTACATTTAAGTCTCCACCCTTAACCTTCTCCATATTATGGTAGAGGAGATTTATGGATTGTGTAAATTTTCTTAAAGATATTAAAGCGATAAGAATAGCCACGATTAAATATAGAATAATTAAAGAGATAAATCTATTGTTAATACTATCAAAAGCAGAAAGCAAAAAATTTAAGTCTGAAAAAGAAAACACTTTCCAGCGAGTAGCATTTATAGTATAGTAGTTTACCAACAAGTTTTGTCCACCAATATTATGTTTAAAGCTACCTGAATGCTGATGTAAATAGTCTTTAGTAATAGCTGGTTCTATAGCAAGATTTAAATTATCTACACTAGAAATTATATTATTATCTTCATCAATTATAAAGACACTACTGGTTTCTGAAACATAACCTGAGTACATTTTTCTAATTTCATTTTCTGAAATCCCTAAAACTAGTGTACCTATTGGATTCCAAGACGATCTATCATGAAGCTTTCTTACAATATAAACATAAGGATATCCTGGAGCAGTAAATAAACTGTCAAGAGTATCGTCTTGAATCCAATATATATTAGACGGATTTTTTTCTAAATTTTCGTACCAAATTGCCGAATCGAGATGCAATCTTTTTTTGTCATCCTTAAACATTGCATTGCCGTATATTTTACCATCGTTTGTAATAACGATGCTTTGAAAATTTATTCTATTTAAACCTGCATTATATCTGCTCATTAGCTTATCAATATTGTATTCTTCTAGATCTTTTATTTTGCCGATATTATAAGATTTCAATAGATTATTAAGTTCCTGATCTAAATAGAATAGGTTGGTAATAGACTTTGCGTTAAGAAAATCATTACTCATCAAATCAGATATCTGGGTAATCTCCCTATTAACTGAATCTATAGTTTTTTCTTCAATCATTTTATTTTGACTTTTAAATAATAAGAAGCCAAAAATAATTAAAGGAATAACTATAGTTGATATAAAAATATAAACCAGCCTTCTTCGTATTGAAATACGTTTTTTATAAAACATCATTTAAAATTCTTACTCCTTTCTAAGAAAATGGCTATATGTTTTAGAAAGTCGTCTAAAAAATTTACAGAAAGGTTATATCTGGTTTTAATTCTATGTTTATGAATTATAATTTCAATGTAACATATATAAAAATCTTACCAACAAACTAAAAAAATTGCAAACTTGAATTTAACTATTCAAAAAAGTATTAATAAAGTATATAAAAACCTAATCAAAGTAAATGTCGTATAATCAACTATTGTTGTATAATCTACTTAATCTCAGGATTTTCGTTTTTATCAAATGAAAACGTTTCACTCCCGAGATAAAGCCAATAAGTGAAGGAGGAAAATATATGTTTAAAAAGAGTGTATTATTTTTACTAGTAATTGTAATGGTTTTTTCTTTAGTAGCATGTAAACAAGATGCTCCTGTAGAAAAAGGCGAAGAAAATATAGAAGCAAAAGTAGAATCAAAAGATGAAATTAAAATCGGTCTTTATGGAACCATAACAGGATCTAATGCTTTAGCAGGAGAAATGTTAGAAAAGGGTGGTCAATTAGCAGTTAAAGAAATAAATGCTGCAGGTGGTATTAACGGAAGACCACTAAAGCTAATAGTATATGATGATAAATCATCACCAGAAGGTGCAGTGAAAGCAGTTACAAGGTTAGTTGATGTGGATAAGGTTGTTGCAATGGTAGGTTCAAACTCGTCACCTAATATCCTAGCTACCACACAGATTACAGAAGAATCAAAAACTATCCAAGTAGGTAGTGGTACAAGTCCAGCTTATACAAATGCAGGATTTAAATACTTATTTAGAGGAGTTGCAAATGGCAACCTTCCAAATGCAGCGGCAGTAGATGCTATGAAGGAAATGGGTGTAAAAACTATTGGAATTCTAAGTGTAGCTTCAGAATATGGTAAATCAGGCATTGAAAGTTTTAAGGAACATATGGAACCGGATATAGAAGTAGTGGCAGAAGAAATTTACCAATCAACAGATACAGACTATACTGGACAAATTGCTAAAATATTAAATGCAAAACCAGATGGAATATTAATCTATGGCATGACTAATGAATCTGCATTAGCAATAAAACAATTTAGAAGAAATGGCTATAAAGGTTATATTTATGGACCTGAAGGCTTAGGAGTACCGGATTTATTGCAAGTTGCTGGAGAAGATGCAAACGATACAATCTTCGGTACAGGTGCTATAATTCCAGCTTCAGTAGAAGATGCTTCAAGCACAGTTGAGAAAACTATGTTAGAAGCCTTTGTTGAAGAATATGGTGGATTACCAGTATCAGACGTTGTATATAGAGGTTATGATGGAGTCAAATTAATTGCTGAAGCCCTTAAAAATGCAAAGGATATTGAGGATCCTGAATCAATAAGGGAAGCATTTATTAATATTAAAGGATTTGAAGGTGTAGCTGGCTCCTATGATTTTTCAGATGAATCTGGAGACGGGTTAAAATCGGCACGTTCTTATATTATACAAGATGGGAAACATGTTTTGTTTAGTGAGTGGAGAGCCAATAATAAAGATAAATAGTTTTTTAGGAGAAGATTAATCAGGGAATTTCCCTAGATTAATCTTCTTAAAATAAGGCAATACAATCTTTGATTTGAATAACTTAATTAATTGGAGTGGAAATTTTGAAAGGAATGGAGGTAAAGACATGCTTATTCAATTAATAATTGGGGCATTGATGATAGGAAGTGTTTATGGCTTAGTGGGTCTTGGCTATGGATTAATATATAAAGCATCAGGTCTCATGTCATTGGCACAAGGTGATATGTTGATGATAGGGGCATTCCTAGGGATGACCTTTTATAAATATTTAGGGTTACCCTTCATTGTATCCCTGTTATTAACTATGTTTATTATGTTCATGCTAGGAATGTTTATAGAAAGAATACTAGTTACAAAATTACTTGCGAAGGGTGCACAAACAGTTTATGTAATTCTATGTACCATATCTATTTCTATGATACTTCAAAATGGAGCAATGCTTACATGGGGAAGTAATGTTATGCAATTTCCATCGGTATTTAAAACTAATACTGTTAATATATTTGGATATGAAATTATACCTGAAAACTTGCTAGCTCTTGGGGTAGGCATATTCTGTATGTTAGCACTACACCTATTTATGACTAAATCGAAATTTGGTACTTCCATGAGAGCAGCTGCTCAAGATGAATTAGCTGCTAGCGCTTTAGGTATAAACGTTCCAGCAACTAAAGGAGCTGCTTGGGGAATTGCATCTATGCTTGCAGGAGGTATTGGAGTTGTGATAGGACCTATTTTTGGCGTATATACATCTATGGGAGCAATGATAGGGCAGAAGGCCTTTGCAGGAGCTGTTGTTGGTGGATATGGAAATATGTATGGTGCAATAATTGGTGGAATGTTTTTTGGCTTTGTTGAAACTTTTGTATCGGCATATTTGACATCTAGCTATAAAGACTTTATATCCTTTGGAATTTTAATAATCGTAATGATATTTATGCCAACGGGATTGTTTAGAGAGGAGGTAATGGAATAGAAATGGAAAGCATTAACGTTAATAGACGAAAAACTATTATAAATACTATTAAAGAAAAAAGGTTTTTAATTATAACACTTTTTATAATATCTGCAATAATAGCCTATATGCTTCGTGAAAGGTATCTTGCATTGATATTATGTTTTATTTGTATAAATTCTATTGCTGTTAGTGGATTAGATATATTATTTGGCTATACTGGACAAGTATCCTTTGGACATGCTGCATATTACGCCATAGGAGCCTATACATCCACTCTTTTATCCTTAAAGGTTGGAATACCAGTCTTTTTTACAATCATCCTAGGTGCTTTATTGGCTATGTTATTTGGGATAATAATAGCATTTCCAGCCTCTAAATTAGTGAAACATTTTTTATCGCTTTTAACCATAGCTTTTGGACAAATGGTATATATGTTTATATCTGTAACAGACAAGCTAACTAACGGATTTTCTGGAATTATAGGAATTCCTAATTTAAAAATATTTGGTTATACCTTTAGCAGCAATCAAAGTTATTTTTTTCTATTTTTAGCAATAGTACTTCTTGTACTACTTGGGAAAAAGAGACTTATAAATTCAAGGGTTGGAAGGGCTTTTATTGCTATTAGAGAAAATCCACACGCAGCAGCAGGTATGGGGATAAATGTCAGATATTATAAAATTATGGCTTTTGCAATTAGTGCATTTTTAACAGGATTGGCGGGAGCTTTTTATGCACACTTAGTAGGGTTTATAAGTCCTGATAGTTTTACAAATGCCCAATCTAATATATTTATGACAATGCTATTGTTTGGGGGTATTGCTTCATTAGTTGGACCAACTATAGGAGCAGCTATCCTAGTAGTAATAACAGAAATTATGCAAAGTTTTGTAAGTTATCAAATGCTTATTTATGCATTGTTTATATTAGCAGTATTATTCTATCTACCAAATGGTGTAGTAGGAATTTTTGATAATATTAAGCAAATTGTAGCAAGACGATTTAGAAAGAAGGTAGATTAGTATGCTGAAATTGAATGATGTAACAATTAAATTCGGGGGTCTTACAGCAGTAAATCAAGTAAGTGCAGAAATAGCCAAAGGTTCTATCTTTGGGCTTATTGGACCTAATGGTGCTGGTAAGACTACATTATTTAATATAATAAGTGGAGTATATGCACCTACTAGTGGAAGTGTAATATTTAATGGGAAAGAAATTCAAGGTACTGCTCCCTATAAGATAAATCAACTTGGTATTTCACGCACCTATCAAAATATTAATCTATTCAAGAAAATGAGTGTTCTGGAAAATGTAAAGGTAGGATGTCACTCAATTAGTAATGCAGGACTTTTTGATGCAATCCTTAGAACTAAAAATCAGAAAAAGGAAGAAAAACTAATAGAAGAAAAAAGTCTTGAGATTTTAGAATTTATGGATTTAAAAGATAAAGCTTACTATAAAGCCAGTAACCTTTCTTATGGTGAACAAAGAAGACTTGAAATATCTCGTGCCTTAGCATCGGATCCTCAACTAATTCTACTAGATGAGCCAGCAGCTGGTATGAATGGAAGGGAAAAGGAAGAGTTAAGTGAAACCATAAGGAAAATAAATGAAAGAGGCATAACTGTGCTTTTAGTAGAACATGATATGAAATTAGTTATGAATGTAACTGATATTATATGTGTATTAAACTATGGTAAGAAAATTGCTTTGGGAGAACCGGCATATATACAATCTCATCCAGACGTTATAGAAGCCTATTTAGGAGGTGACTTAAATGACTAAACTTTTAGAAGTTAAAGATCTTAATTTTCACTATGGTGAAATCCATGCTCTAAAAGGAATATCCTTAGATGTTTATGAAGGCGAGATAGTAACTTTAATAGGTGGTAATGGTGCAGGAAAAACTACGACACTTAGATCTATATCTGGATTAATTGGCAATATAACATCGGGAGAAATTAGGTTTATGGGAGAAAGAATTGATGGACTTAAACCACATAAAATAGCATCTTTAGGTATTGCTCAATGTTTAGAAGGGAGACATATATTTGGAAATTTAACTGTTAGGGAAAACCTAGACATGGGCAGTTATTTAAGAAAAGACTCAAAAGTTAAAGAAGATTTAGATTATGTATATAATTTGTTCCCTAGACTTTTAGAAAGAGAAAAACAGAGAGCAGGTACCCTTTCAGGTGGAGAACAGCAGATGTTAGCAGTAGGTCGTGCTTTAATGCAAAGGCCTAAGTTAATCATGATGGATGAACCATCTTTAGGGCTAGCCCCTATAATAATTCAAGGGATTTTTGAAATAATAAAACAGATCAACAAAGATGGTACGCCAGTTTTACTTGTTGAACAAAATTCGCATGCTGCTCTTCAAATAGCAGATAGGGGATACGTAATCGAAACAGGAGAAATAGTATTAAAGGATTCAGCCCAAAACTTGATGAGGAACGAGAAGATAAAAGACAGTTATCTCGGAGCATCATAAAAGGTAGGAGGTAGTTTAATGGAGATAAAAATTTTGGAGGGAAAATGCAAAGAATTAAGAGGAACTGTTTTAAAGATGATAAATAAAGCTAGCTCTGGTCATCCTGGAGGTTCCTTATCCATGATGGAGATTATTATAGCCTTATACTATCAAAAGATGAGGATTAATCCCGAAAACCCCTATGACAACTCAAGGGATAGATTTGTATTATCCAAAGGACATGCTGCTCCAGCTCTCTATGCAGTTCTTGCCGATAAAGGATATTTTTCAAAAGACATATTAGATACCTTTAGGGCTTTTAACAGTCCTCTTCAAGGACACCCTGATAAAAAGAAACTTAAAGGAGTTGATGCATCTACTGGGTCCCTTGGACAAGGAGTTTCAATTGCAACAGGCATGGCTCTAGGGGCAAAGATATTAAATAACGATGTTAAAGTATATACGGTTCTTGGAGACGGAGAGCTACAAGAAGGACAAGTGTGGGAGGCAGCTATGGCTGCAGCACATTATAAGTTAGATAACTTAACAGTAATAATAGACAATAATCGTTTACAAATAGATGGTTCAACAGAAGAAGTAATGGATGTAGGGAATATAGCATCTAAATACAAAGCTTTTGGGTTTGAAGTAATTGAAGTAGAAGATGGAAACGATATAAGGGAAATATTAGAGGCGCTAGATGTAGAAGTGAAAGGAAAACCAAAATGCATTATAGCCCATACCATAAAGGGTAAAGGAGTATCTTTTATGGAAAACCAAGTTGGCTGGCACGGAAAAGCTTTAAATGATGAGGAATTAAAAATGGCTTTGGATGAATTAGGATGGGAGGGTTAGTATGTCTAAACTAGTAGCTACTAGGGTAGCTTTTGGAGAAGCTTTGGCTAAATTAGGCGAAGTTAATGACAAAGTTGTTGCATTGAACGCTGATTTATCTGGTGCTACCATGACGAATATCTTTGAAAAGAAATTTCCAGGCAGGTTTTTTAATGCAGGAATTGCTGAAGCAAATATGACAGGAATGGCAGTAGGGTTGTCAGAAATGGGATTCATACCATTTGTTAGCACTTTTGCAATTTTCGGAACGGGTAGAGCCTATGAACAGGTAAGAAACTCAATAGGGTATCCTCATTCCAATGTAAAACTAGCTATGTCCCACTCTGGCATAAACTTAGGTGAAGATGGAGGAAGCCATCAAGCTATAGAAGATATTGCCCTTATGAGAGTAATCCCAGGCATGACAATCATATGTCCAAGTGATTTCATCGAAACTTATAAGGCGGTATTTGCAGCAGCATCCTTTGATGGACCCGTTTATATAAGGTTAGCAAGAATGCCTTCACCAGTACTAAAAGATATGCCTTTTGAAATAGGAAAAGGGAATGTTTTAAAAGATGGTGATGATCTGGTGATCTTTACCTGTGGTTTAATGGTTCATAAAGCTTTGAATGTAGCTGAAAGATTAAAAGAAGATAATATTAGCGTAGCAGTGGTTAATCTTCATACTATTAAGCCTATAGACAAGAATATAATTAAAAAATATGCCAATAACTGTAAAGCAATAGTTACCCTTGAAGAACATTCAGTAATAGGTGGGCTAGGAGATGCAGTAGCAGAAGTATTAATAAAATATGGATCTCATCCAATTAAAAAACTTGGAATACAGGATAAATTCGGTCAATCTGGAAAACCAGAAGAATTATTCAGGCATTATAGATTAGATGAAGATAGCATATTAGAAGATATTAAAGGTTTTATAAATTCAAAATGTGATAGAAAGGAGTAAAAATGAATAACTTAAAATTTAAAGAAAATGGAGATATGGATTTTGTAGCCATAGGTAGAGCAGCAGTGGATTTAAACCCAAATGAAATAAATATGCCTATGGAAGAATCAACAACTTTTACTAAGTATTTAGGAGGTTCACCAGCAAATATTACAGTTGCTTTAGCAGCTTTAGGGATGAAGACTGGTTTCATAGGGCGGGTAGCAGATGATCCCTTAGGTAGATTTGTCACAAACTATCTGAAAAGTAGAAATATAGATACTTCTAATGTGGTAGTAGATAAATCAGGAGCAAAAACTGGACTAGCATTTTTAGAGGTGAAATCACCAGGAGACTGTAGTATAACTATGTATCGAGATAATGCAGTGGACTTAAAAGTAGAAGTTAATGACATAAATGAAGAATATATTAAAAATTCAAAAGTATTACTAATATCTGGAACAGCTTTAGCAGCTAGCCCCTCAAGAGAAGCCGTATTTGCTTGTTTAGAATTTGCAAGAAAGCATAATACCATGGTGTTTTTCGATATAGATTATAGGCCCTACACATGGAAATCAATAGAGGAGACTTCCATATATTATAATTTAGCAGCAGAAAAATGTGATGTAATAATCGGTACAAGGGAAGAGTTCGATATGATGGAGATGCTAACTAATCCAGAAAATAAAGATGATTACGTTACGGCTAAAAAATGGTTTGATTATAATGCAAAGATAGTAGTAATAAAACATGGAAAAGAAGGCTCCATTGCCTATACAAAAGAAGGAGAAGCAATAACCGGTGCAGTATTTCCAGTAATTCCGGTAAAGACATTTGGTGCAGGAGATTCCTATGCAGGAGCATTTATCTATGGGCTTATGCATGGACTTAGTATAGAAGAATCTATGGAATTAGGAGCAGCTTCTGCAGCAATAGTAGTATCAAGCCATAGCTGTTCAGATGCTATGCCTACAATAGATGAAATCAAGAGCTTTATTAAAAATTATGGTAAATAAAAAAAGAGGTGTTTCTATGTTAGTAAATATGAAGGAGATTTTAAAAGACGCCGTTAAGAATAATAGATCAGTGGCAGCCTTCAACGTATTTGGATACGAAGATGCTAAGGCGGTAATAGAAGCAGCAGAAGAATGCAACGCTCCAGTTATACTTATGACTAATAAAGATGCGAGAGAGTTTATGGATGTTGAATATTATGCAAAACTATTTGGAGCAATGGCTAAAAATGCTACAGTTCCTGTATGCATCCATTTAGATCATGCCAAGGATTACTATTTAATAGCTAGGGCTATAAAGGCAGGATATACCTCTGTAATGTATGATGGTTCTCAATTACCATTAGAGGAAAACATAAAGAATACGAAAGAAGTAGTTAAATTAGCTAATGCCTGTGACATTTCCGTAGAAGCAGAAATAGGCTCAGTAGCATATAGTGATAAAAATTTAGATGTAAAAAGTATATATACTGAACCGAATGAGGCAGAATACTTCGCCAAGGAAACTAAAGTCCATGCATTGGCAGTGGCTATTGGAACCATACATCGTATGCAAGTTCAAGAAGCTAAAATACAGTATGATAGATTAGAAAAAATTACAAAACTAATAGATACTCCTATAGTCATCCATGGTTCTACAGGGGTAAAAGATGAAGACTTACAGAAGCTTACGAAATACAGAGTAGGCAAAGTAAATATTGGTACAGCCCTTAGAATGGCTTTTGCAAACACTTTACGAAAAGAAATGGAAAACAATCCAGAAGTATTTGACAGAATAAAACTGTTCAAAAGACCTATGGAAGAAGTAAAAAAAGCTGCAATTAACAAGGTCAAGCTACTTGGTTGGTAAGTTATACAAGATTAAACTACTTGGTTGGTAGTTATACAAGGTTAAAGTATTAGGAGGAATAAGTTATGTTCGCAAGATTTGAAAGTATTGGTTTTGGCTACAATAGCTTAGCTGAAATGGATGGGAAACATAGCAATATGTTAATGGATGTGGGAATTTATAAATTGAAAAAGGGAGAACAGATAGATTTAGAAGATAATAATAAGGAAACAGCCATTTTACTTTTAGATGGCAAAGTTACTATGGAGTGGCTAAATAATAAAGAAACTATGAAGAGAAAATCTCTATTCGATGAAGAACCTTGGTGCTTACATGTACCAAGACAAATAAAAGTAAAAATTAAGGGAGAAACTGAATCAGAGATTTTAATACAAAAAACTGACAACGATAAGGATTTTCAATCAAAATTATATACTCCAAAGGATTGTGGAACTGAAATCTTTGGAGATGGTGTATGGGGAAATACATCTAGAAGAATGGTAAGAACTATATTTGATTATAACAATGCTCCATATTCAAATTTAGTAATGGGTGAGGTTATAAACACTCCCGGAAAATGGTCTAGCTATATACCACATCACCACCCACAACCAGAAATATATTTCTACCGATTTACAAAACCTCAAGGTTTTGGAGCTTGTTTCATAGGAGACGATGTATTTAAAGTAACTCATAATAGTATGGCAGCAATACCAGGTGGATTATCTCATCCACAGGTAACAGCCCCCGGTTATGGAATGTATTACTGTTGGATGATTAGGCATTTGGATGGAGATCCTTGGACGGATAGGATTGATGAAGAAGAACATAAATGGTTATTAGATCCTGATGTAAAGATTTGGCCAGAAAAATAAGACAATAATAAATTAGGGAGTTGATATAAATGGCAACATTAGAAGAACAAAAATATGTAAATGGATTAATTGAAAGGGCAAGAAAGGCTCAAAAGATTGCTGAAAGTTACGATCAAGAGAGAGTAGATCATTTGGTAACAGCCATTGTATGGAATATAGTTAAACCGGGAACTATTGAAGAGATATCAAAACTAGCTGTAGAAGAAACAGAACTTGGAAATTATGATTCCAAGTATACAAAACTAATGACAAAACTTAAAGGTGCCTTAAGAGATATGAAGGGCAAAAAAAGCATGGGCATAATTGAAAGAGATGAAGAAAAAGGATTAATGAAAATAGCTAAACCAGTTGGAGTAATAGGGGCAGTAATTCCAACCACTAACCCTGAAGCAACTCCAGTACTTAAAGCTATAATGGCAATAAAAACTAGAAATGCTGTAGTAATGTCACCTCATCCAAGAGCAAAAAAGACAAATACTATGATAGTCAATATAATGAGAGAAGTACTAAAAAGATATAATGTACCAGAAGATTTGATAATAGGAATAGAAGATCCAACATTAGGAATAACACAAGAATTGATGAGACAATCAGACTTAGTATTAGCAACAGGTGGAGGCGGAATGGTTAAAGCAGCCTACTCATCAGGAACCCCAGCCTATGGAGTGGGAGTAGGAAACGCAGTAGTTGTAGTAGATGAAACTGCAGATATAAAAGACGCAGCCAACAAGATAATGAGAAGTAAAACCTTTGATTTTGCAACAAGCTGTTCAGCAGAAAACTCATTAGTAATTCAAGAAGATATATACGATGAGTTAGTCAAAGCATTAGAAGATGAAGGTGGATATCTATTAGACAGTGAAGAAAAAGAAAAATTACAGTCCAAAATGTGGATAGATGGAGTATTAAATAGAGAAATAGTAGCTCAGCCTGTAGAAAAAATAGCAAAAGTAGGTGGAATCGAGTTACCAAAAGATAAGAAATTTATAATGGTAGAGGAAACAAAAGTAGGACCTGAATATCCATTCTCAGGAGAGAAACTTTCTATGGTAGTAACCCTATTTAAATATAAAGGATTTGAAGACGCCATAAATAAAGTAAACGAAATTACAGAGTACCAAGGGAAAGGACATTCCTGTGGAATTCACTCAACCAATGAAGACCATATAGTAGACTTCGCACTAAAAACTTATACAAGTCGTGTAATGGTAAGACAACCCCAATGCTTAGCTAATAGTGGAGCTTGGACCAATGGAATGCCAATGACCTTAAGCCTTGGCTGTGGAGTATGGGGAGGAAATATCTCAAATGAAAATATAACTTGGAAACATCTACTAAATACTACTTGGGTATCTTATCCAATAGCAAATACTCAACCTACTGATGAAGAACTATTTGGTGATATAATGAAGGAATAACTTAGATTGTATTTAGTGTTTTAGGTAATTTTCTAAATTAAAAAAAAGATTGAAAAAACCCCCTAATATTAATAAAATATAATAGAAGGGGGTTTTTTTATGGATGACAGACCAATTGGAGTATTTGACTCAGGAATTGGTGGTTTAACAGTATTGAAAGAAATAATGGAACAATTGCCAGGAGAAGATATAGTATATTTTGGAGATACAGCTAGAATTCCCTATGGAACCCGTTCAAAGGAAACGGTAATAAAATATTTTTTCCAATCCGTAAGATTTTTACTTACAAAAGAAATAAAGGCTATAGTAGTGGCTTGTAACACGGCTTCCGCCTTAGCTATGGAAGAAGCCCAAAAGGTTTTCGATATCCCCATATTAGGAGTTATTGAACCGGGAGCTAAAGCTGCCGTTTCCGCTACTAAGAATTCGGTAATTGGAGTAATAGGTACAGAAGGGACTATTAACAGTCAATCCTATCAAAGGAAAATAAGAAAGATGTTACCTTCAGCAGAAATTATAGGTATACCCTGCCCCTTATTTGTTCCCATAGTGGAAGAAGGATGGGAAAATACAGATGTGGCATTTATTACAGCAAAAAAATACCTGCTAGAATTAAAAGAACATAATATAGATTCTTTAGTTCTTGGTTGCACCCATTATCCAGCCCTTCGTTATACCATTAACAAGGTATTAGGAGATAAGGTGACCATGGTCAATCCAGCCTATGAAACGGCTAAGGCCGGTAAGATAATGCTAAAGGAGAAAAAACTATTATCCAATAGATTAGATGGAGGAAAATGTGATTATTACGTAAGTGATGATCCTGAAAAGTTTAAAAGAATTGGAGGCAATATACTGAGAAGGGAAATTGCTTCAGTTCAGAAGGTAAATATTGAAAATCTATAGGCACATTTAGTGCCTATAATTTGGCTTCGTATGCCTAAAATTCAGCAGGAAGGGGATTCTCATGAAAGACCTATTTTTTAGAGAAAATATTTTGGAAATATTAGACCATATAGAGGAAGGTATCCATATTATAGACAAAAACGGCAAAATAGTTTATTATAACCTATTTGCTCAAAAGATAGATGGCATAGATAGGGACAAGGCAGTAGGACGCCATCTGCTGGAAGTATATCCATCCTTAAGCTATGAAACCTCTACCCTTTTGACGGTAATAAAAACTGGGAAACCCATACTTAAAAAAGAGCAGACCTTTATAAACTATAAGGGAGAGAAGATAACTACTATCAACTCTTCCATACCTATAAAGACCAATGGAAAAATATTAGGAGCTTTAGAAATATCCAAAGATATAACCCAAGTAAGAAGGATGTCTGAAAAGATCGTAGACCTTCAGAGTAAACTATATAGCAATTCTAAAGGGAATAACAAAAAAGAAGAAACTGCCAAATATACCTTTCTAGATATTATAGGTCAAAATAAAAATATGCTAAAGCTTAAACAGATAGCTTTAAAGGCAGCTGACAGCTATGCACCAGTCCTAATATATGGGGATACAGGTACGGGAAAAGAATTGTTTGTCCATGCTATACACAATGCAAGTAAAAGGAGAAATAAACCATTTATTACCCAAAACTGTGCTGCTTTACCCGCCAATCTATTAGAAGGGATCCTCTTTGGAACGGTAAAGGGAGGATTTACTGGGGCGGAGGATAGACAAGGGTTATTCGAACTAGCCCATGAAGGCACATTATTCCTAGATGAGATAAATTCCATGCCTTTAGAATTACAATCTAAACTATTGCGAGTTTTACAAGATGGCAGTTTTAGGCCCGTAGGTGAAACTAGAAGTATCAATGTAGATGTAAGGATAATTACCGCCACCAATATACCTCCAGAAGAAGCGGTAAAACAGAAATTATTGAGAAAAGATCTATATTATAGGCTAAACGTAATAGGCTTAAATATCCCTCCATTAAAAGAAAGAAGAGATGATATTCCCATATTGACTCAACATTTTATAGATAAAATGAATAAAAAATTAGGTAAATCGGTAAAAGGAGTATCCAAAGAGGTAATGGAAATATTCATGTCCAATCCTTGGGAAGGAAATGTAAGGGAATTGGAAAATCTAATAGAGGGCATTATAAGCATATACGATATAGAGATTATAGATGTAGAATATTTGCCGACAAAATTCAAAAAGAGTAGACAACGAGAAGAAAGCTTATCCTTAAAAGACACCTTAGAGGAAATAGAAAAAGAATTAATAGAAGAAGCCTTAGAAGAAGCAGAATACAATATTAGCTATACTGCGGAATTACTCAACATTCCTCGACAGACTCTCCAATACAAAATATCCAAATATAATCTAAAATAATAATAATAAGCTCCCTTATCGGTGCCAGGCAACCTTAATTTCTGCCATAACAAAGTGGCGGCATAGGTTGGGAGTGTCTGGAGAGCTACCGATAAGAGAACCTTTTTGCCCAATATTCGGCACAAACCTTTCAAACCTAATTAATCCTCATCATATAACCTTCAAATTTACCCATTCTAATCATTGTGAAAATTGGCACAAATTTTGCATTATATAATAGATGGCGATAAAATTTTAAGGAGGGATTGTATGAAAAAAGGATGTCCATATGGTACCCATAGGGTTATTGAACCAAAAGGAGTGCTACCACAACCTGCATTAAAAATTGATAATGATATGGCAATTTATGACAACGAAATATTAATTGATGTACAAACTTTAAACGTAGATTCAGCTAGTTTTACTCAAATAAAGGAACAAGCAAAGGGAGATACTGAAGAGATAAAAAAGATTATGAAAGGCATAGTAGCTGAAAGAGGCAAACATCAAAATCCAGTTACTGGCTCTGGTGGTATGTTAATAGGCACTATAGAAAAGATTGGTCCTGCATTAGAAGGAAAGACTGATTTAAAGGTAGGAGATAAAATTGCCACTTTAGTATCTTTATCATTAACTCCACTTAGAATAGATGAATTCTTAGAAATAAGGCCTGAAGTCGATCAAGTAGATATTAAGGGAAAGGCCATATTATTTGAATCTGGAATATATGCAGTATTGCCTGACGATCTACCAGAAAACTTAGCATTATCCGTACTAGATGTAGCAGGGGCACCAGCTCAAACAGCTAAATTGGTAAAACCAGGGGACACAGTAGTAGTGATAGGTGGAACAGGAAAATCTGGAATGCTCTGCTTATATGAAGCCAAGAAAAGAGCTGGAGTAACAGGAAAGGTAATATGTATAGGTTCTAGAGATAAAACCATAGAAAGAGTTAAAAATGCCAACTTAGCCGATGTCTACATAAAGGCAAACGCTACTAATGCGGTAGAATTGATGGAAAAGGTTAGTGAAGTAACTAATGGGGAAATGGCAGATATAGTCATAAACTCAGTAAACATTCCAAACACAGAAATGTCCAGTATATTGCTGGCAAAAGACGGAGGTATTGTATATTTCTTTAGTATGGCAACCAGCTTTACAAAAGCTGCCCTAGGAGCAGAAGGAGTAGGAAAAGACATAACCATGATAATAGGAAACGGCTATACCAAAGACCACGCAGCCATATCCTTAGAACTGATGAGAGAGTCTAAAGAGTTAAGAAGGATCTTCGAAGAGTTATACGCTTAGTCCATTGATAAAAAGAGGGAGGTTTTATTGTGAGATCTTTTAAAGATATTGAATTATGGAAAGATGTTACTGAAGAGGAATGGCATGATTGGCAGTGGCAGGTTAGAAATAGGATTACCGATGTGGAAACTTTGAAGAAGATAATCAATATTACTGAAAAAGAAGAGAAGGAAATAGGGGAAGTATTGAATAAGTTTAGAATGGGTATTACACCATATTATGCTTCTTTAATGGACCCAAAGGACCCTGATTGTCCTATCCGAAAACAAGCAGTACCTACCATAATGGAAACTCACGAAAGTATAGCAGATATGGAAGACCCATTGGCAGAAGACGAAGATTCTCCAGTACCAGGCATTACTCATAGGTATCCAGATAGAGTATTGTTCCTAATAACAGACCAATGTTCTATGTACTGTAGACATTGTACTAGAAGGAGATTTGCAGGACAAAAGGATTCCGGAGCACCAAAAGATAGAATAGACAAAGGTATAGAATATATTAGAAACACTCCTCAAGTAAGAGACGTTCTATTATCCGGTGGAGATGCATTATTGGTATCTGACGAAAGGTTAGAATATATTATAAAGGAATTAAGGGCAATTCCCCATGTAGAAATAATTAGAATAGGTACTAGAGCCCCTGTAGTTATGCCTATGAGAATTACCGATAATTTAGTCAATATGCTTAAAAAATATCATCCAATCTGGTTAAATACCCATTTCAATCATCCAAAGGAGGTCACAGAAACTTCAATAGAAGCAGCCAATAAAATGGCAGATGCAGGTATTCCACTAGGAAATCAATCGGTACTATTGAGGGGAGTCAATGATTGTCCTAATATAATGAAGGAATTAGTCCATAAATTGGTTATGATGAGAATTAGACCATATTATATCTACCAATGTGACCTATCTATGGGAATAGAACATTTTAGAACTAAGGTATCTAAGGGTATAGAGATAATAGAAGCTTTAAGGGGCCATACTTCAGGCTTTGCAGTTCCAACCTTTGTACTAGATGCACCAGGTGGCGGTGGAAAGACTCCAATCATGCCTCAATACGTTATAAGTCAGTCCCCAACCAAAGTAGTATTAAGAAACTATGAAGGTGTTATTACCACCTATACAGAACCCCAAATGGTAGAAGAACCATGTAATTGCCCCGTATGCAAAGGAGAAAGAGAAGGCCATATAACTGGCGTAGCAGAACTACTCCAAGGCCCAGAAGTAAAATCTATGGCACCAAGTAATTTAGAGAGAAAACAGCGTAACAATTGAGGATTGATAATTGCCAATTAAATAAAGGAGTGGATCAATTGCTGTTAAAACATATCTACAACAAATACAAAATAATATCCATAGTCGGCATGGCTAAAAATAGCGGTAAAACCGTAGCATTAAACCATTTAATTCACGAGGCTATAGATGAAGATATAAAATTAGGCATTGTTTCCACTGGAAGGGATGGAGAATCCTTAGATTTAGTTACAGAAACGGAAAAGCCTAAAATATTTGCAGAAGAAGGAACCATAATCGCTACCACAACCGAATTATTATCCTTAGGCGATGCTACTGTAGAAATAATGAATATAACCGAATATAGGACCCCCTTAGGAGAAATACTCATAGGTAGAGTGAAGGACAGCGGATACATTCAAATATCAGGACCTCAGACTACGGCTGAAATAAAAGAAGTGGCAAGTTTAATGTTAAAATTAGGAGCGGAAATGGTCATTATAGATGGAGCCATAGATCGAAGATCTTCCGCTGCCCCCTCTATAACTGATGCCACCATATTATCTACTGGAGCCGTATTAAGTAGGGACATGAACAAGGTTATAGAAGAAACTATCCATATAGTTAACCTTTTCAATCTGCCACAAATTGAAGATTCTAAGGAAAGGGAAATTCTGAAAGAGGTTTTAAATAAGGGAGACATTGCTATAATAGATAAGGATTCAAAGACCCATCCCATTGGGATAAAAACAGCATTAAATTGTGGACATATTATTGGGGATCATATAGAGGATAATTCAAAATATATATTGATCCCCGGCTCTTTGGTAAAAAACACCATAGAGGATATTATTAGATCCACCAATAAGTATAAGAAGGTAGACATAGTAGTAGCCGATGGAACTAAGATATTTATTCCACCAAAGGATTGGCTAAGATTTATGAGATATGGTGTAAGGGTAAAGGTAGTAAATCCAATAAATCTGGTGGCAATTACATTGAACCCTTATGCACCACAAGGATATTATTTTGAAGCCAGAGAACTATTAGACAAAACGAAATACTATATAAAGGATATTCCTGTGGTAGATCTAGTACTAGGGGGTGAATAAATGGAGTTTATGGATGGATTCACAGAGGAATCTTTAGACTTTCAATATATTTTAAATAGGATAAATATAAAAACCCCTTATGGTAAAATCTACAAAGATAGGATGAGACCCTTTTTAATAGGCGAAGAAGAAAAATTAATAGAGGAATTAGAAAAGATAGAAACCTATACTAACTATGCTAAGGATCAAAATTTTATGAGAGAGTTAAACAATATATTCCATGGCATAAAGGATCTAAGAAATTCTATAAATAGAGCTAGAGAAGGAGGAATTCTTTCAGAAGTGGAATTGTTTGAAATAAAGAACTTCCTCTTTTTAATTAGAGCTTTAAAGGAATTCCTGACTACGAATCAGACACCTTTATGGGGAGATATGGTAATAGAGCCAATAGAAAGTTTAGAAAAACTATTAGACCCAGAATCTACGGGTATTTCCACCTTCTATATATATGATGCCTATTCGGAAGAATTAAAATCCATTAGAGAAGAAAAGAGAGAAGGGGAAAGGGCAATAAAAAGGGAGAAAAAGAATTTAAAGGAAAAGATTCAAAAGGAATTGGATATAAAATTGAATCCAGACGGTTCTATAATCATTCCAAAGGATAGAGTAGAACTAATTGAAAAACTGGAGGATTATCCCCATTTAAACTATATATCGGAAACCTATATGAATATTAAATATTCTCTAAAACCAACGGATACAATAAACCTATTGGAAAGAAAGGTTTTAATTCTTAAAGATAAAGAAGAAAAAGAAGAAATGGAGATAAGGAAATATCTTTCTAAGGAAATAGGCAAAAAGAGCAAAGCCCTTTATAAAAACATATCCAGCATTGGAAAGATAGATTTTATTCTGGGAAAGGCTAGTTTTGGGGTAGAAATAGATGGAGTTAAACCAAGAATTATTAAAGACCATTCCATAGCTTTAGTAGAAGGAAGACATCCTAAGGTAGAAGAATCCTTAAAGGAAATAGGTTTAAAATATACTCCCATAACCTTAGAACTTAAGGAAGGAGTTACCTGTATTACAGGAGCCAATATGGGTGGGAAAACCGTCAGCCTAAAATTAGTAGGTCTATTGACTGCCATGGCCCAATATGGCCTATTGGTACCAGCTAAGGAGATGATATTAGGGCTAAACAATTTTATCAAAGCTTCCATAGGAGACCTCCAATCTACGGACAAGGGATTGAGTACCTTTGGAGGGGAAATCAAATTGATCCAAGAGGCTATAGAAATGGCAGAGAATAAAGGATTGATTTTAATAGATGAATTAGCTAGTGGCACCAACCCAGAAGAAGGCTATGCCATATCAAAAGCAGTAGTAGAATATCTATTGGACAAAGACTCCATAACATTACTTACTACCCATTATGATAATATTGGAAGTATGGATAGAGTAGTCCATTTACAAGTAATAGGCCTATCCCATATGGAATTAGAAGAATTAAAAAAAGAATTAGAAAATATTCAACTTGAGAAGATAGATTTAATAAACAGGCTTATGGACTATCGCCTAAGAACCGTAGATAAAACAAAACCAGTCCCCAAAGACGCCCTAAATATAGCTAGAATAATGGGCTTAGATCAACGGATAATCCATAGAGCGGAAAAAAGTTTAGAAGACTAACTTTAACAATATACAATTTTGGGGTCCAGATTTCGAGAAAATTGTGAATTGTGCATTGAAAGAAAGGGTGTGATGTATTTGAGTAAATTAAATCTTGATCAAAAATTAATCCACAGTTCTAGAAATGCAGCTAAGGTAATAGCTGACGATGTGCAAAAATTTATAGATGAACATACTACCACTTCCACAGAAAGAACTATTGCCAGACTATTGGGAGTAGATGGCGTAGATGAAATAGACAAACCTCTACCAAATGTACTTATTGACAATATTAAAGAAGGTGGTGGTTTAGAAAGGGGAATAGCCTATTGGTTAGGTAATGCTGTAGTTCAGACAGGAGACCAACCTCAAGAAATAGCAGAAAAAATAGCTAGGGGAGAATTGGACATTACTCGATTACCCGCAGCTAATGAGGAAAAAATTCAAGGAACCGTATTTGAAATGGCAGAGGAAAGGGTAGAGAAGATCAAGACCAATAGAAATAAAAGGGAAGAATTAATAAACACCTTAGGAGAAGGGAAAAAACCCTATCTATATGTAATAGTTGCTACAGGAAATATATATGAAGATATAGAACAAGCTAAATCAGCAGCTCGTCAAGGAGCTGACGTAATAGCAGTAATTAGAACTACAGGTCAAAGTCTATTAGACTATGTACCCTATGGTCCTACTACTGAAGGATTCGGAGGAACCTATGCTACTCAAGAAAACTTTAAATTGATGAGAAAAGCCTTAGACGAAGTAGGAGAAGAAGTAGGTAGATATATTAGACTTTGTAATTATTGTTCTGGTCTATGTATGCCAGAAATAGCAGCTATGGGGGCCTTGGAAAGATTGGATATGATGTTAAATGACGCCCTATATGGAATACTGTTTAGGGATATAAATATGCAAAGGACCTTGATAGATCAATATTTCTCTAGGGTAATTAATGGATATGCAGGTATAATAATAAATACGGGAGAAGATAACTACCTTACAACAGACGACGCAGTAGAAGCAGCCCATACCGTATTGGCCTCCCAATTTATAAACGAACAATTTGCATTAAAAGCAGGAATTCCAGAAGAACAAATGGGTTTAGGTCATGCCTTTGAAATGGATCCTGATTTAGAAAATGGATTTTTATACGAATTAGCCCAGGCTCAAATGGCAAGAGAAATATTCCCAAATGCACCATTAAAATATATGCCCCCTACTAAATATATGACTGGAAATATTTTTAAAGGTCATATACAAGACGCCTTATTCAACCTAGTATCCATAATGACCAACCAAGGAATCCAGCTACTGGGAATGTTAACGGAAGCCATCCACACCCCTCATCTACAGGATAGATACCTATCCATTGAGAACGCCCAATATATTTTCAACAATGTGAAGGATTTAGGCAATGAGATTAGCTTTAAAGATGGTGGTATTATTCAAACTAGAGCCCATAAAGTTCTAACGGATGCTGAGGAATTATTAAATGAAATAGCCAATAATGGATTATTCTCAACTATAGAACAAGGAAAATTTGGAGGAGTAAAAAGATCTAGAACCGGTGGCAAAGGTTTAGATGGAGTAGCTAAAAAGGATTCAGGATACTTTAATCCATTTATTCAACTAATGGTTGGAGGTGGAAAGTAATGGTAGATTTGACAAGGGTTAAACCCTATGGAGATACACTAAACGATGGAATGGTTCAATTAAGTTTTACCTTACCAGTACCCTATGGCGATGAAGCCAACGAGGCAGCCCGCCAATTGGCTAAGAAGATGGGCTTAGAAGAGCCTTCCGTAGTTTATTCTAAGGATTTAGTAGGATATACCTATTTTATATTATATGGGAAGTCCGTCCATACAGTAGATTATACTAAAATAGAAGTTCCAAAAGTAGATTTAGATGTAATGAGTAAAGAAGAAGTAGAAGAATTTATAAAGGATAATATAAAAAGGGATATAGTGGTAGTAGGAGCTTGTACTGGCACCGATGCCCATACCGTAGGAATAGATGCCATTATGAATATGAAAGGCTATGCAGGCCATTTTGGATTAGAAAGGTATGAAGGTATTCAGGCCTATAACCTAGGCAGCCAAGTACCCAACGAAGAATTAGTAGCCAAAGCCATAGAGTTAGATGCTGATGCTATTTTGGTATCCCAAGTAGTAACCCAAAAAGATGTTCATATACCAAATTTAACCCAATTAGTAGAATTATTGGAAGCAGAGGGAATAAGGGATAAGGTAGTTCTAACCTGTGGTGGCCCAAGGATCTCCCACGAACTGGCAAAAGAACTGGGATATGATGCAGGCTTTGGAACAGGAACTTTTGCCGAAGACGTAGCTAGCTTTATAGTGACGGAGATGGTAAAAAGGAATATGGTGTAAAGAATAAATAGCAATCCAATATTGGGTTGCTATTTATATTCAACAATTTAATAATTTAACACTATATTGTTTCACCAATTTAATGCAATAAATTACAAAATTTGAATTTATTTGACAATTATGATTAAAAAAATTATAATTAAAATATACAAAATTAAATCATATACAAAATTAAATCAAAACAAGAAAGGAGAGTTATCAAAGTGGAAAAACAGTTACAAGAATTCAAGCCCTATATT
The DNA here is from genome assembly GCF_000511955.1 of [Clostridium] ultunense DSM 10521. GTDB lineage: Bacteria > Bacillota > Clostridia > Tissierellales > Tepidimicrobiaceae > Schnuerera > Schnuerera ultunensis. Next base: position 219,548 of record NZ_AZSU01000002.1, read on the forward strand.
CCAGCGGATAAGGTAATGCCGGAGTTTACACCCACAGCAATTATAATTGGTATTATTATGGCTATAGTATTTGGTGCCGCTAACGCCTACATTGGCCTTAGGGTTGGTATGACAATCAGTGCTTCCATACCAGCAGCGGTAATCTCTATGGGTATCATCCGTGGAATTATGAAAAGGGAATCTATTTTGGAAAACAATATGGTACAAACCATAGGTTCAGCTGGTGAATCCTTAGCAGCAGGAGCAATCTTTACTATGCCAGCCTTATTCATATGGTCTCAGGAACTTGGCATGGCAGAGCCTAGTTTAATAAGGATAGTAATTATAGCTTTAGCAGGAGGTATATTAGGCGCCTTGTTAATGCTTCCCCTAAGGAAAGCGTTAATCGTAAACGAACATGGAGTTCTTCCTTATCCTGAGGGAACTGCTTGTGCTGAAGTATTAATAGCAGGAGAAACAGGCGGGGCAAAAGCTGAAACTGTATTCAAAGGTCTTGGTATTGGATCAGTATTTAAATTTATTACCGATGGAATTAAATTATTCCCTTCAGAAATTGAATGGGCTTTACCAGGATATAAAGGGGCAGCCATAGGTATGGACACTCTACCAGCTCTATTAGGGGTAGGCTTTATAGTAGGCCCACAAATATCTGCCTATATGTTATCAGGAGCTGTATTAGGTTGGTTAGTCCTTATACCTCTTATAACCCATTTAGGACAGTATATACCAGATATAATCTATCCAGCTGCAGTACCTTTAAGTGAATTGGACTACTGGGGCATATGGGGTAATTATATTAGATATATTGGAGCAGGAGCCGTAGCCTTTGGAGGAATATTAAGTTTGGTTAAATCCTTACCATTAATATTTAGGACCTTCAAAGAAGCTTTAGGAGGCTTAAAGAGCACAGCAGGCTCTACTTCAACCCTTAGAACAGATGAAGATATGTCCATCAAAGGGGCTTTAATAGGAGTAGTAGCTATAGTAATATTTATAGGAGCTACAGATTTCATACCTGTAGGGATTCCAGGCGCATTGATAATCGCTATATTCGGTTTCTTCTTTGCAACAGTATCAGCAAGACTTGTAGGTCTAGTAGGTAGTAGTAATAACCCAGTATCAGGAATGACCATAGCAACTCTATTAATTACCTCCATCATATTCAAAGCCATAGGCTTCGATGGGGAAGAAGGTATGATAGGAGCCTTAGCTGTAGGTTCAGTAATCTGTATCATAGCAGCTATGGCAGGAGATATGTCCCAAGACTTAAAGACTGGTTTCTTAGTTGGAGCTACTCCAAGGAAACAACAATATGGAGAATTAATAGGAGCAATAGCTTCCGGTCTAGTAATTGGGTTAGTATTATTACTATTAAATAAAGCTTGGGGCTTTGGCTCACAAGAACTGCCAGCACCACAAGCTACATTGATGAAATTGGTTATTGAAGGAGTAATGGGTGGTAATCTTCCTTGGGCATTAGTATTTACAGGTGTAGGTATAGGTATAGTCGTTGAACTACTAGGTATTCAAATCCTACCCTTTGCAGTAGGACTATATCTACCAATCCACTTAAGTACTCCAATTATGGTTGGTGGAATTATTAGAGGAATACTTGAAAAGAGAAAAGAAGAAGAAGGCATCCTTAAAGAAAAAATCGAAGGAGGAGTATTATTCTCTTCCGGTCTTATAGCAGGAGAAGGCCTAATAGGAATACTATTAGCAATATTGGCTATAATACCAGCAGGAGGAGCAACCGTTGCAGATAAAATTGCCTTTGGCAACAATGTTCTAGGTCAATGGGGATCCTTGGCGTTCTTTGCAGGACTGGCATACCTATTGATAAAGAAATCCTTCTTTGCTAAAGTAGAAGAATAATAGGGGAGAAATATGTTTAATAAGAACAAAAATGAGGAAAACTATCTAGACTATATACCGAAAAAATCGGATAAAATCCATTGGGTAGAAAAAGAAGATGGATTAGTCCAAATAATAATATATAGGGATTCATTATTCGAAAAGATAGTTAGGAAACTATTTTTCACCCCAGATAAATATAGGATTGATTTAGATAAAATGGGCTCTTTCATATGGAACCATATAGATGGACAAAAAAATATACACCAGATATCCCAATTAGTAAAAGATGAATTCAAAGAAGAAGCAGAACCCCTATATGAAAGGCTTATCCAATATATCAATATATTGAAAAATAATAAATTTATAGAGTTTATGTAAAATAAGCCTCTTAGTTTATTTCCTTTTAGGAATAAATTAAGAGGCTTTTTTTAATTTGTTAGTAGTAAAAGGTCGAATATTGAAATAAAAAGAAGAATATAGTATAATAGTCCTATAGAACATAGTACAAAAGCACCAAAACAAGGAAGGGTGATCACATGTCTGTAAGAATTGACTTAAATTCTAGCAGATGGATAAAAAGCCAATTTAATACTACCGAACGCAAATTAATACGGAAACAAAATAGGATAATTGAACTACTGGATTATGACATATGTATATCTTTTTTGTTTAATGATTCTAGAAATTTAGCTTTTGTAAGGGGAGTAAGTAGCAAAGATAATCATTCCTGCCAAGACATGATTCCAAGTACACTATTTTTAAATAAAAGGCAATACAATTCTATAAAAGAATTAATAGATAAAAAGGATAAAGTAGAAAATCACTACCATAGTAGTTTGCCTCTTCTATTAGAGAATATTAAATCTGAAGTTCTAATTCCCATATTTAAATATGATAATATTGATAATTTATCTATGAAACTAATTGGTTGTTTATACCTAGGTTCCAATATATATAAAGAATTTCCTTCCGGATTTTTTTCAGAAGATAAAGAGATAAATGAAAAAGTTTCTGACATATCCAAATTGCTTACATTATGTCTAGCAAGATTTGAACAAATATCCGACGCCATCAATATGATAGATATTTTCATTGATATTTTGGAACAAAAGGACCCCTACCTATCTAATCATAGCTATAATGTGGCCAATTGGTGTAGGGAAATTGGAATGGAATTAGGATTTTCTCGTGAGGAATTAAACCAATTAGCATTTGCAGGCCTATTACATGATTTAGGCAAATGTATGATAGATTCTAAGGTATTGAATAAACCTGAAACATTGACAGAAGAGGAATATGCAATAATTAAATACCATATTCTATACAGTTATAAAATCTCTAAAAACCTATTAGGTCATATTGAAGGATTAGACGATATTCCAAGGATAATCAAATACCACCATGAAAGATACGATGGGAAGGGATATCCTTCAGGCTTGAAAGGTGATGAGGTACCCTTTGAAAGCTATATAATCGGCATATCTGATTCAGTAGACGCCATGTTAACCAACAAACCCTATAAAAAAGCCATGCCAATAAATGCAGTCATAAGGGAATTGTACAGGGAGAAGGGGAAACAGTTTCACCCCCAATTAGTAGATATAATGGTGGATAGATTGACTAAAGCTCAAAACCAACTAAAGGAAACCCATTATCACACCGTTGGCCTAAGTTCTTTGATAATCAGCTATGAAGAAAAAGTTATCATCATTGAAGGTGCATTATTTAATATGGGAAACTATTATATATTTAATCCTGATGAAGAGTCTAAGGTAGATGGAATAGACCTATCTAAGATAGCCAATGTAGAAATGGTAGTAAAAAAATTAAACAACCTTAATTATTATGAAATCAAACTGGAGGATCTGATAGACAATACCTTCTATATTTCATCCATAAAATTAATTCCATCACCTAATACTTTCAATCTCCTTTGGAATTTGGAAGGCATATTATATTGGGGGGATGGAAATAGAAAAACTCCCATAGAAATTATAAGAATAGGTGGAGATGCACTATCTTTCTCATTACATGATAATTGGGCAATAGGTATACCTATTGGTAAGCCTTTAAAGGTAAAAATTTTATTCGAAGAATATGATATAGATATTACTGGTAGCATATTAAAAAGCTATGATTTTGGGCCCTATAAATATTTCGACCTTCATTATACCAATATACCAGATTCAAAAAGGGATGCCATATATAGGCAATTATTTAGAAAGCAAATTGAATTGCGGAAAACCATATCTGAATATAGAATATGATTAAAATATTAAAAGGAACTATATATCAACCATAGTTCCTTCTTTTTTATAGAACTATATTAATACTTTAATCTGTATCCAGAAATCCTATTTACCATTAATGCAATCGCCCCATCTCCAGTAACATTGGTCGCTGTACCAAAACTATCCTGGGCTACGTATAGAGCAATCATTAAGGAAAGCATGGCAGAAGGAAAGCCTAACATGGTTTCCAATAGGCCTAAAGCTGCAATAACAGCACCACCAGGTACTCCGGGAGCAGCCACCATGGTGACTCCCAACATCAATATAAAGGGAAACATCACCCTGAAGCTAGTAGTCATGCCATTTAACATCATAATGGCCATAGAACAACTGACCAAGGTAATAGTACTTCCCGATAGGTGGATAGTAGCACATAGGGGAATTACAAAATCCGCTATTCCATCTTGAACTCCATTCTTCTTAGTCTGCTCTAAAGTAACGGGAATAGTGGCTGCAGAAGACTGGGTACCTACAGCTGTAAAATAAGCAGGCACCATATTTTTCAACAATCTAAAAGGATTTCCTCCTGCAACAGCCCCGCCAATTATAAACTGTATTATCAAAACCGTAATATGAAGCAAAATTACCATTACAAATACTCTAGCAAATACGGACAATATAGTAGCCACCTGTCCAGCATAGGTCATATTAGCAAATATACCTAATATATGGAAGGGTAGCAGAGGAATTATTATACTAGATATAAGCTTTTCTATAATAGATTGAAACTCACTCATAAATCTCTTTATTGTATCTCCTTTAATAGCTGCAATCCCAAGACCTAAAGTAAAAGCTATTAACAGAGCCGTCATTACCCCAAAAATGGGAGGCATATCTACCTCAAAATAAGCCTGTAAAAGGGCTTCCTCAGGGTTAGTTGCAGCCACATTTAAAACCCCAGGAGTTAAAAACATAGGTAGTACTATGGAAGATGTAAAATAGGCTAAAGCACCAGAAATAATAGTGGATCCATAAGCGATACCAGCAGTTATTGCCAGTAGCTTACCAGCTTCCTCTCCTAAATCTCCAATTCCAGGAGCTACAAACCCTATTATGATAAGAGGTATAGCAAATCCAAGGAAATTCCCAAATAGACTATTAAAAGTAGCCAATATCCTAACTACCCAGGCAGGGGCAAAATTTCCTATAATTATCCCAAGTATAATAGCAATAATCAACTTGGGCAATAATCCCATTCTTCTCATAAAAATATCCTCCTTTCCTACCTATATTATGTGCTAATTCTATTAAAAAATACAAAAAAATAAAATAAGTTCCCATTATCGGTGCCAGGCACCGAAATGGGAACTTATTACCCTATCTATTCTTTTCATAAGCTCTCACAATAGATGGTATTAATAGAATTTGAATTATTATTCCAGGTAAGGCTGTAATAGTTATTCCTTTTATATACAAGCCTAAAGGAGGCATTGGAAGTGATAAAACTGCCCCTAAAACTAAGACTGTCAAGGCAGCGCTTATTCGGCCAAGGATCATACTAAAGATTAAAGAAGGCATTAAGGTCATTTTAACCTTTCTATAAAGATAGCCGGATACGAGACCATATACTGCCAATTCAACCAACATGATCCAAATAATTGGTACTGGTGGCATACCAGTTAGAATATGATTAAGCATAGGTGATATAATTCCTACAATAAGTCCTAATGAAGAACCTAATATTAATCCAGAAAGTAATACCGGTATATGCATAGGGAGAAAAACAGCTCCATTAATACCAGATATATGTATTATCATAGGAAGGATAATACCAATAGCTATCAACACAGCAGCAGTTACTAAATCTTTTGTCCTAAATCTCATAGTCGATCTCCTTTCTCAAAAAAATAGAAGTATGCCTATACATTATACAATCTTTTTAGGATTTTTCCAACATTTTAGCCATATATTTCTCAAAAACTTGCAAGGGAATCCATATTGGTGTAAATTAATATTATATAAAAGTTTAATGATTAGTTGGGGGAATAAAAATGTGGTTTGCAGCATTATTGATATGGAAAATTTTATTATTTATGGATATAACCAAAGTTGAACATAATGAATCTTTAGTACTATTTACTAGTACATTGATAATCTTATTCCTTTTCGCCTTAATCCATTTCAGCAATTTTAAAAGGAAGAGAACCATAGAGTTTTCTCTATATAATATAGTATCTGCCTTTATGTTTGCAGATGTGATGTACTATAGCTATTTCAATTCATTGCCATCTATAAGGATGATGAAACAGTTTCATCAATTAGGGGCAGTAGGAGATAGCGTCAGAGCATTATTGGATATAAAAAATTTAATGTTTCTATTGGACATACCCTTCCATATGATAAATCATAGGAAAAATCCAGAGGTAGGAGAAAGTAAAACCTATAATAAATATATAAGGTTCGGAGTCCCTGCTAGTATAGGGTTAATACTTGTAATAGTCTTATCCCTTTTAAACTTTAAGGGACTAATGGAACCAATTAGCAATCAAGAACTATTTACCTATCATATAAAGGATTTTAAAACTACTTTAGCAGAAGATGAAATAGCTGAGGGAAGGGGCATATTTACCCAAGAGGATTTGGAAGAATTAATAGAGCGGAGTAAGTTAAAAGAAGGTGAATATACGGGAATCGGGAAAGATAAAAATTTAATAGTAATACAAGTAGAAGCTTTACAAAATTTTGTCATAAATTGTTTCTATGAAGGACAGGAGATAACTCCTAATTTAAATAGATTGATAAGGGAAAAAGGTAGCCTTTATTTTGACAACTATTATCAACAAATAGGCAGAGGGAATACTTCCGATGCAGAATTCGTAACCAATAACTCCCTATATCCATCTATGGAAGAACCAACCTACAGTCAATATGAAGGAAATACTTTCTATGGACTGCCCTGGATTCTTAGAGACCAGGGTTATACTGCTTGGGTATTCCATGGATATGAAAAAGAGTTTTGGAATAGGGATAAGGCCTATGTAAATCAAGGCTTCCAAAGGTTTATATCAGAAGAGGATTTTGATTTAATAGAGACCATAGGTTTTGGAATTACCGATGAAGAATTCTATAGCCAATCTATGGATTATCTAAAGGAATTAGACAGTATAGATGATAATCCCTTCTACGCCTTTATAATCTCTCTAACCAGCCATACCCCTTTTAAAATGCCGGAAGAATATCAATATCTGGACATAAAAGAAGAACATGAAGGCACTATATTAGGGGATTATCTACAGTCTATCCATTATGCGGACAAGGCCTTAGGAGAATTTTTAGAGGATTTAAAAGAGGAAGGCTTCTATGATAATTCTGTAATAGCCTTTTATGGAGACCATTTTGCTATCACTGGTTTCAATCCTTCTGGGGTAGAATTAATGGAGGACTTTCTAAACATAGAATATGATGTAAATGAAATGTTTAAAATTCCATTGATAATCCATATACCAGGTGAGGAAGTCAATGAAACCATATCTAGAATAGGTAGCCAATTGGATTTTCTACCTACCATATTGAATATTATGGGCTATGAAAATGGGAAAGGCCTAATGTTTGGCAGGGATTTAGCAAATTACGAAGGGGAAAACTTTGTTGCAGCTCAAACCTATGTATTAAAAGGTTCCTATATAGACGATGATACCTTATTCTATATGTCTAACGATGGATTGTTTGAAAATAGCAAAGCCTTGGATAGGAAGACCAGAGAACCTTTAGATGTGAAAAATTTTAAAGAAAGATATGAGAATATAATATCTGAAATAAATAAATCCGATTATATACTGAAAAGGGATTTGATAAAACTTCTAATGGAAAACCAAGGCCAGATAGATTTAGCTCAACTAGAGGGGGAAAATATACCTGATGACAAACTAATAATTAAATGTTATGATAATCCACTAGAACAGCTAAGGAAAAGCTATGAAAAGGGAAGTCGCCTATTGGCAGTCGAACTCCATTTTAGAGGAAATGAAGAAATACTATTAAAAGGCCAACAGGATATGGAGGATTTGGTCAATTGGATGGAAAAACATGAGGAAGCCTATGTAATCCTTCGATCTAATGAAGAAGATGAATCCATCTTTTTAAAGGTGAAAGAGGATTGCCCAACTTTAAAGGACAGATTTATAGTGGAGATGACCAAATTTGAACAATATAATAAATTATCCAACAAAGCCTTTAAAAATATAATGCTCAATATATCTAAAGGAAACTATAGTAGAAAAGAGATAATGGATTTTCTAAAGAGACATCCTTTAGCTGGAGTCATAATGGATAAAAAATCAGCCAAAAAATCCTTTATAAAAGGATTGAAAAATCTAAACATACCCGTATATTTAGATGGAGTAGATAAAGGATTAAATACAAGAAGATACAAGAATATAGACGGTTTTTTTATAGGGCAGTAGAGGGAAAGAGACCCTTCGATAGTCGTTCTAACACCCTCTTCCTATCTAAAAAAATTCAATAGAAGTCAAAACATAGATGGAGGAATATTTATGTTACCACTATTACTAATACTAAAAATCCTATTGTTTATGAATATTACTAGGGTGAAATACAATAGAGGACTAGTATTCCTAATAAGTTTATTAGTAATACTATTTTGCTTCACCTTCATATATCTAAGCAATAATAAGAAAAAATACCGACGAGGTTTTAAATTTTATGCGGTAGTATCTGCGATCATGTTTGCAGATGTGGTCTACTATACCTATTTTAACACCTTGCCCTCCATAAGGATGATAAAACAGATGGGACAGGTAACAGCAGTAGGGGATAGCGTTAAAACATTACTATCCATTAGAAATCTATTGTTTTTACTTGACCTACCTTTAACCTATATATATTCAAGAAAAAGAAAAAGAACCAAGAACTATAATAAATATATAAGATGGGGAATTCCTGGGGGTTTAGCCTTGATTTTAATTATTACCTTAATAATCCTGAGTAAGATCAGCTTATTTGGGCCAGTAACCAATCAGGAAATATTCACCTACCATGCTAAGGATATTAAGAAGACTATAATGAAGGAAGACATAACGGAGACTGTATCTTTAACTGGTAAGGATTTAGATGAATTGAAACAGCGAACTAAATTGGTAGAAGGAAAATATACAGGCCTAGGAAAAGGGAAGAATCTAATAGTAATCCAGGTGGAATCTTTACAAAACTTCGTTATAAATCATTACTATGAAGGCCAGGAGGTAACTCCAAATCTAAATGGATTAATTAAAGAACAGGGTAGCCTCTATTTTAACAATTACTATCAATTAATAGGTAGGGGAAATACTTCCGATGCAGAATTCGTCACCCATAACTCCCTATATCCTTCTATGGAAGAACCTACCTATACCCAATATGTGGACAATACCTTTTATGGACTACCTTGGATCCTTAGAGACCAAGGCTATACGGCTTGGGCTTTACACGGGTATGAAAAGGAGTTTTGGAATAGGGATAAGGCATATGTAAATCAAGGCTTCCAAAGATTCATATCCCAAGATGACTATGAACTGGTGGAGACCATAGGTTTTGGAATTACCGATGGAGAGTTTTTTAAACAATCTATGGATTATCTAAAGGAATTGGATAGTATAGATGATAATCCTTTCTACGCCTTTATGATTACTTTAACTAGCCATAATCCCTTTAAGATGCCGGAAAAGTACGAGTATTTAGATATAAAGAAAGAGCATAAGGATACTTTATTAGGAAACTACCTTCAGTCTGTCCAATATTTAGATAAGGTTTTAGGTGAGTTTATAGAAGAACTAAAGAAGGAAGGACTATATGAGGAATCCCTATTGGTAATATACGGCGACCATTTTGCCATAAATAGTTTAAACAAAGAGGACCAAAAATTAATGACGGATTATTTAGGATATACTTACGATTTAGACGAGATGATGAAAGTGCCATTAATAATCCATATACCAGCCTTAGAGACCAATGAAACCATAAATAGGGTAGGCAGTATGTTGGACTTTATGCCAACTATATTGAACATTATGGGTTATGAAAACGAAAAAGGCCTCATGTTTGGCAGGGATTTAATCAATTATGAAGGACAAAACTTCGTAGCCCCCCAAACCTACGCTTTGAAAGGCTCTATCATAACCGATGAAATACTACTAGAAATGTCCAGAGACGGAGTATTTGAAAACAGCCGAGTCTACAATATAAAAACAAGAGCAGCCCTCAATCCAGAGGATTATATAGAAGAACATAAAATGGTAATAGAAGAAATAAACAAATCCGATTATATATTGAAAACTGACTTTTTTGGGAAATAGTAGTACAATGGGGACGGTGAAAACCGTCCCTAAAATTTTTAGGTGCAGACTGGTATATCTCTATTCTTAATCAATATTCCTATATTCATTATTATTAACTGCAACCAGAGGTTATATATTGTATAGTAACATCTCGAGAAACTGCAAGACTGAAGGCCATAGTAGATGAAATAGATCCTTTTTATATAAAAACTTCAAAGAAATTAGAGGAATGTGTTAGATTTTGCAGAAATATATATTTAGATTGAGAAAATTCAGACGGTAATATCTTTAGAGGGGTAATTATATACCGAGGAGGAGTTCATATGAAGATTAAAACAAGAATAGTGTTATTCACATGTATCTTATGCATTCTAAGCATTTTCCTCGTATCTTTAGTTAATTATAATTTTACAGCAAAAGAACTTTTAAATGAGATAGAAGAGAATGCTAGGAATACCGCTAAGATTACAGCAAGAGAAATGGATCAGTGGCTAAGCATCCAAAAAAGTTCTCTGAAAGAAATAGGTGATGCACTAATATATAATGATGAATTTGAATTTGATTATGTACATAAATATCTAGAAAAGCAAGGAGAAACCAATGGAGAGAATGTATACTATCTTGGATTTCCTAATGGATCTGCAATATTTGGAATTGACTATATACCACCAGATGATTTTGATTGTACTGAGAGGGATTGGTACATAGATGCACAAACTACTGATGATGTAGTCGTGTCTTCGCCTTATATAGACTTTAGAACTGGTGATATCACAGTTACTCTTTCCAAGGCTATTAAAGAAGGCGATAGGTTAATTGGGGTTTTAGGCTCAGATATATTCATTGACCATCTAGTGGAAATAGTTTCAAACTTAGAATTAGGCGAAGACTCCTATGGATTTCTATTAGATGGAGAAGGGGATATTATAACTCATAAAGATGAAGAGTTTAACCCTGATGCGGAAAAGGGATATGTAAATATAGCTGAAATATTAGATGGGGAGTTAAAGGATTATGATAAGGTGGAAAGGACCTTTTTTATTGAGGATATGAATGAAACCAATTGGAAGATTGGGGTGGCAATACCTACTGATGAAATACAAAGGCCATTTAGAAACTCCATAAAGATGACTATTATAACTACTGCAATAATAGTTATTATAGCAGTAGTAGTTTCCATTATCATTGGGAATTCAATATCCAAACCCATAGGAGAATCTGTAAAACTAGCAGCCAAAATAGAAAACTTAGACTTGACAGAGGACGTAGATGAAAAGACTTTAAGGAGGAAAGATGAAATTGGTCAGATGACAGCATCTCTTCAATCTATAATAGATCATTTCAAGGACTTTGCAAAAAAAGTAAGCCAATCATCAGAGCAGGTGGCATCATCTTCGGAAGAACTGACATCTGTCTCCCAAGAAGCTGCTTCTGCTTCCAATAGCGTAGCTGAATCAGCTGGCGGGATTGCTGTAGATTCAGAAAATCAACAAAGAGACATACTAAATGCCGTATCTGCAATAGAGGAAATATCAGCACAGATTCAAGAGATATCAGCAAATGCAGAAGGTATAGGCAACTTAAGTCAAAGTATTTCTAACAGTTCAGATGAGGGAAGAAACAAGATTGAACAAGTCATATCCCAGATGAACAATATAGTTGAAAGTACAGAAAAGGTACAAATATCCCTAGTAGATGTAGACAATAGCTCCCAGGAGATGGACAATATAATACAGGTAATTCAGGAAGTTGCGGAACAAACTAATTTACTTGCATTAAATGCAGCTATAGAGGCAGCGAGGGCAGGTGAATACGGAAGTGGATTTGCAGTAGTAGCAGAGGAGATTAGAAAATTGGCAGAAGAAGTCCACAACTCCACAGAAGATATATATGAAATAATAAAGAAAAATCAAGATATAATTGATAAGGCAAATAAAAACATGAATCTAAGCAAAGAAGAGGTGGACAAAGGGTTAGTGTCAATAGATGAAACCAAAGAGACCTTTATGGCCATTATAAATTCAATAGACGAAATATCCAAACAGATAGAAAGCATATCTCAAGCCATAGCACAAGTAGCTGAAGGTACTGAAGATGTAGTAGGTTCTGTAAACTCCATTGAACAGATGTCAAGAGAAATATCGGAAAGCGTACAAAACGTTTCAGCATCAACAGAAGAACAAACAGCCTCCATGGAAGAAATAGCATCTGCCAGTGAAAGCTTGGCAATACTTGCAGAAGGGCTTCAAACCCTTATATCTGAGATAAAGATGTAATTAGGACACCGGGTCAGACCCCTTGTCCTACTGCATTTTCACTTATATATGAAGATATATGTATAGAAAAAATGTGGAAATTAAATTTAAAAGATAATTGGAATTTTCATTTTGATAGGGCAGGCAGATACTGAAATTAAAAACGGTGAAATAATAAAACATGAGGAACTTTGGGATTAAAAAATAGAAATTGAGGAATCAACCTCTGCAATAAAACTTTCTAATTGTTTCATGGAGGTGGCGAAGAGGACTTTGTAAACACCGTAATTTTTGGAGAATTAATAGATATAAATGATATTGAAAGCATTATTGTGAGGGAGTTGAATATAGTTTAGAACAGTAGAACAGATTAAAATTAAATAGGAGACAGTTAATATTAGTGAATGAGCAGAACTGTCATCCTGAACACTGTGAAGGATCCTGATTTTATAGATCCTCCACTTTGCTCAGGATGACATTTTTTATTCATCTATGCCCCTATATTCAAAGGTAGAGATAGGGCTATCATTCATGCCTGCCTTTGTGGCATAGGCTCGGATTATGGTGTCTTTATTACCTCTTTTACAATATATTGATTCTTGTCATAGGCTTGAAGGAATATATTCATATCCCATAGGCCGATTACTTCAGATATTACATCTTGTAAAAAGGCTTCTAAAGCACCCTCTACAGTTTTATTCCATCTATCATCATTTATATCAAAATCCATATATACCAATAGTTTATAATCATCCAAATTGGTAGGATGTAATTTATATTCCATTGGAATTCTAAGGGTTCCAGATTTAAATAATCCATATCTATCATTTAGAAATTCCTCCGTCTCCCTTTCCAAATCGGGGGAACGGACCTTTCCATCATCTATAAGGAATTGGATACTATCCTTGCCCGGATATTCAATAACTCCATTTATACGTAACCCTGGATAATATTCTTTTATTATATAATCTATCTCCTTTAAGAAACTAAGCTTATTATGGACATTCCATCTATCCATAAAATATCTACTGTCAGGATAGATTATAAGCTCTAAATCATAGCCAGATATTCTAGCCGTAAAATCAAAATACTCTTTATAATATCTACCCAGCCTTTTTTCAAGCAGATCTGTTATAAACTGAGGATCTACCTTCTCTGTCATATCCAGTTTACTATCTATAAACTTAAAGACTATATTCCTTATTCTAGTATCAAATTCTACATAATTATATCTAGATCTATAAGGATTTATTATTTGGCCTTGAATCTTAGCTTCCTCATCATATAAGCTGGTTATAGCCACAAATATATCCCATACATAAGCTTCTACATCCCGTCTAGTTAGGTTTCTCCATCTAGAAATATTCCTAGTTCCAAACTCTATATCTAGATAGTACCAAGAACCTCCTCCAGATCTAAGACCAATATCTACTGGTAATTTTCCTATATATCCTAAATGTCTATTTAAATACCTTTCCATATCCCCTATACTATCTACTTCTTCATAGGGTATTTTCACGTCCATAAGGATTTTTTTCTTTTTCTCTAATTCAGCCAACTCTCTATCTCGCCTTAAACTAAGGGAGTCTCTAAAATTAGTCAAATTTGCCACATTATTAAATCCTGGTTTTTTAGCTAATATACCATTACCATCTATATTAACTATATTCCCTTCAAGATCTGGAGTTATGTATAATATAGGTGATAGGGCTACTAGAGAAATATATACATCATCCTTATATAACAAAGGGTCCCTATCTAAAGAGATTTTCTTACCATCTAATAGTACATCTATATCAGAAAACCCCACTTTAATATTTCGAATTACACCCTCTACTTCACTAGGGTTACTAGTCCATCTACCTTCAAATGTTCGAATCTGTCTATCTAACTCGGCAATATTTTTTTCCTTTGCTTGTATCTCGTATCCTCTTTGATAAGCCACAGGCTCTTTAGAAATATCATCTATATTCAACTTCCCATGGGAATTCAACTTTAGACTCCTCTTATTGGGGTCGAAAGCATATCCCATATCTAAAGCCTTGGCTATTTCCTTCATAGGTACCCAAAGTTCTCCATCATATATAAAGGTTTCCTTATGGGGGAAATACTTTCCTTCCACCTGAAGTTTAAAATCTCCAAACAAAGCATCAATTTCCATCACCTGGCCTTTTCCATGACTAGGCCTAGGAAGGGATGGAAGTAAAATGAGTATGATCAATGTAAATATAATAAATCTATTCTTCAAAACCATTCCCCCTCTTTAATACAAAAGATATAATCTATTATATCTATCGGCATATCAGTGAAAAAACTTAGATTATAATGTATAATAAGTTCAAGAAAAACAGTTTTTTGCCGATAAATATAATTAGACTTAATAAATAGGACAAGGGGTGGACTGTGTGAATTATAGAGGTATCAAGCTGAAAAAGATCATTTCATATATGCTATTATTTTGTTTATTATTAAATGGATTAGCATTTAATATGTCAATTAGCTATGCACAATCAAGAGGAAAAGTTACTATAACTAATGTATATACAAATTTTAGAAGGACAGAAAAACGAATTACTATAGATGATGAATCCATAAAAGACTATGAAAATAAAAAGTTAAAAGTTCAAACTCATGACGACGAGTGGCATGAACCTAGGAATATTAACTTAGTAGGGCAATCCATAATACAAGCTGAATTAGACCCCCAGTTAATAATAATGGAGGCGCTAGTATGGGGAAGGATCCTAGATGGAGATCCGCCAGTGTATAAAGACGTAGAGACTAGGTATTCGAACATAAATGAAAAGGGAATACCTGAAATATTGAATGTAAATGAATCTATAGTTAAAATTAACGAACCCATTATTTTAAACGGGAAAGATAATATAAAGGAATTAAAAGATAGTAAATATACTATAACAGTAGGTGGAGTAGAAGCTGATGTAAAAGAGGTAGTTGGGAAAAACCAAGTTGAATTATATCCAAAGGCTGGTCAAGGTCAGTTTCCCGGTGGGGTTAGGGATATAGTAATAAGAAGTACGGATACTTCAGGGGAATATGATTTGGGAACCACGTCAGTATATAAAAATGCTATCCGTATAACTGGTGAACTTGGTATAGAAGGCGTAACCATGTTTCCTACAATGGGAGAACCTGGTTCTAAAGTTACATTTAGAAGAAGTACCTTCCCTAGCCAAGAAGGATATGATATTTATTTTATTAAGGATATAGATAATCCAGAATTTACCGAAGAAAATATGGCAAAAAATCAGAGTATAAGTTTACCCCATGATAATACTAAAGAAACTGTAATAACTGTAGAAGTACCGAATTTAGGATCTAGTCCTTATTATGTAGTGTTTACTAATAAAGAATCTCAAAAATATGGAATAGACAGTACCTATGTTTTACCTCAACAATATCAAGTAGTCACAATATCTCAAAAGCCTACTATAGATAGTGTTCAGCCTAATAGAGCACCTGCAATGACACCGACCTTAGTTGAAATAAATGGAAACTTTTTTACAAAACATAATATTCCAGGATTTAATCCTAATGAAAATTTAATATCAGATAACATAGATATAGGGGATAAAGTAATAACTATTAACTATGGTTCCGGTGAGCTAGAATTACCAGATGAAACTGGAAAACCTGTAAAACATGATGTGAATGTAGAAAGAAAAATTGAAGTAGATATAGGACGGGTGTTAGGGATAGAAGGTTTTGATTATAATTTGACTGATAATAGAGATCCAAATACTTTTGTAGTTAAAACAGAAAATGTCCCTTTAACAGAAGCCCAGGTAGAAGATGTAATCATAAGGGTCACTACTAACATTATAGGTACTACGGAAGGTGGATTTAGTGCTGAGATGGTGCAGGAGTTTACAGTTAGGAATGGATTTACCTATTATCCTGCCACAGAAATACCTAATATAAAAGAAGTAGTACCAAATGTAATACCTATTGAAGAAATAGATGGTTCATTCTACTTAGATAGCAGTATGGGAAGACTCTTATTGTCCATAGAGGGGGAAAACTTCTTAGTTACCCGCTATATTGACGAAAATGGGGTAGAAAGGATGAATTTCCCAAAGATTACCATAGGTGGGGTAGTTATAAATCCAAATGAGAATAAAGCCGAAGGAGAACATAAACCACTAAAATATGAAGTATTAAATAATGGCATTGTTGTAGATGGAACCTTGGGTAATGAAATAGGTAATAGGATACTGATTGAATTAAAAGCCGGTAAGGAAGGCTTTAAACTTATAAATAAGGATAGTAGAAATGTAAATATTAGTAACCCTAATAGACAAAGTAAAGATTTTGCTACGGAATGGATATTTGAAGATAAAGTTAGATTTGAATTGATAAATAAAAATGACTTTCCAGTTATAGACAATGTTAGACCTAGCTTAGTGTCTATTGATGGTGGTGAAGATGTAACGGTTACAGGTTCAAACTTTAGACCAGGAGCTAGGGTATATATAGAAAATAGATTGGTTCCAAGTGTAAATATTTCTGGGGATGGTAAGGTTATAACCTTTAAAGCACCAGCAGGTTCTAGACCGGGAGAGACATTACTTCAGGTAATTAATCCAGAGGGGGGAATAGCAACTCATGTATTTACCTATACTCAGACCTATACAGAACCAAAGTTAACTTATATAAATCCTAAAGAAGGAACTACAAATACTTTAGTGACGGTAAAGGGTGAGAACTTTTTAGCTCCTGACCCTACTATAGTAATTAGTAGTATTGAAAATGTAGATGAGTCTTTAATATATAGGCTTATAGGCACCAGAATATTTATGGATGGTCATGATATAAATGAATACAATAAAGGAGAACAAAACAGGATAAAGCTGGAGCAATTTGCTGTAGGGAAAATATTTAAATATGGCTCTACAGATAAAAAAGTTACTTTAGGAGAAAGTTATGATTCTACCATATTATATGATGAAACTAATAATAAGTTCTATAGTATAGTCAGAGATGTAAGAAACGACTACTATATTGAAGGTGGGGAAGGCATACGATACAAGATTTCCTATGTTGATGGTAATTTTAAAGCCAATGACTATGATATAGACATGACCGAAGATGGAATTTTGAAATTTAATGGTCTAGAGCTAAAAGCTTATACTCCATTTAAAATTCAGGGGAATAAGATAATAGGAAATAGAGTACAGTTCATTGATTCCAATACTTTAACCTTTAAGGTGCCAAATTTAAACATGTCTCCTTGGACAGGAGAAGGTAGATATGATGTGTCAGTAGTAAATCCGGATACTAAGAAACAGACTATAAAAGATGGATTTTATTTCTATGCATCATCTAGTACTAGACCAGTTATTGTAGATGTAATCCCCGACAGAGGACCAGAAAAGGGAGGCAATATAATCCATATAATAGGGCCAGAACCAGACCCGGAGGATGAGCATAATGATAGAATAGGCTTTGTAGACACAGGGGTGACAAAGACTCAAGTGTTTATTGGAGGACAAAAAGTACCAGATGGAGATGTAACCATACTGCCAGGTGGCAGGATGATGGAGGTAAAAGTTCCTCCTACCATAGAGAATATTAAAGAAAAGGGTACCGATAGAATAACAGTATCTCTAGTATTGGTAAACCCTGATGGTGGGACCTTTAGTATATCCTACGAAAATCCTTTAGAAGTAGATAGACAGAGGGGAGAAGATACAATAAAGAAAACCATAAGAGGATATACCTATATAGTACCTACTAGTAATCCTAGGATCACTGAAATCCATCCGAGGGAAGGCTCGGCAGCTGGAGGATATATATTAGAAATATTTGGTTCAGATTTTAGAGATTTTGAACCTTTTGTAGACCTTGATGGAAATGGAGAATACAGTGAGGGTGAACCCTATGATGATATAGACGGAAATGGAAGATATACCCGTAAAGCCCCCGATACTAGAGCTAAATCAAAATATAATCCAGAATATGAATACTTAACATCTCCCATATTACCAAAAGTATATTTTGGCAATAAGGAATCTGAGATAGTAGAATTTGGAACTGGGTATCTACAAGTAATAGTTCCACCAAACGATCCAGGCCCAGTAGATTTATACGTAGTAAACAACGACTCAGGTATATCCAATAAAGTAAGGTTTAACTATCTTTCTTCAGACCCAAGAATAAACAGTGTAGTACCCAATGTAGGAAACGTTAGAGGTGGAGAAAAAGTAGATATTCATGGAGAAAATCTTGAAAACAATAAAATTACTCTAGTCAAAAAGGATAATACAAATAATTCAATAAAAGAAGTTAAACATATGCCATTAGTTAGATTTGGGAATAATTTAAACGAAGATTTGCCAAGAGAACATTCTAATAGTGGAGTTATACGTTCCAATAGGACAAGAGTAAAACTCGATGGTGGTATAGAAATAACATATGATGCCTTAGGAAAGACAGTAACCGTTACCTTGGAAGAAAATGAGATAAAATACACCAATACTTACGAAGACTATAATGGTGAAGAAATATTTATTAATACTAAAGACTTAAAAAATGGAGATGAAAATTATCCTTACGAGCAATTAATAAGGTTAGTGGTAGCAAATAACAGACTCCTTGTATCTGGAAACTATGCTCCTAATTCCCAGTTTAGGAACAATACTCATGTAGTTATTACTACACCAGCATATTATAAAATAGGTAGAACGCCTATATTTATAATAAATCCAGATAAGGGCAAAGGTGAAGGAGAATTTGAGTATAAATATCCAGACAGCAATCCTAAAATTACAAATATTACAAAGGAAGGTGACCAGGAACCAATACTGGAGGATAGAGAAGAGATAAATGGAAAGGCTAAAGTTCTGAAAGTAGATTACAAAGGCGGCAATAGAGTAACTATTCATGGTACTGATTTTAGAGAAAATGCAATTATTAAAATAGCTGATTTGTTAACCATAACAGAAAAGGATATAGAATATAGACTACCTAACGAATTAACCTTTACAATGCCTTCAGTTCCAGCAGGAGAGGCTAATAAACTTCACAGAGTTGTAGTTGAAAACAAGGATGGGGGTACTGCTTCATCTGATAGGAATGATCCACCAATTTATATAGAGTTTGTTGTAGGAGAATCTAATCCGGAAGTATATACTATAGAACCAGACAAGGGACCGGCAACAGGAGGTACTAAGATTAAAATAACAGGAGCAGATTTCAGGAAGGAAATGGAAAAACATCCAAATGGGAAGCTAAAAGTATATTTCGGAGATGCTAAAGTAGATGACAATAATATCACATTCATCGACTACAAAACCTTAGAAGTAATAGCACCACCATCCAACACTCTAGGCCCAGTACAGGTAAGGATAGAGAATCCCGATGGTTCTATGTCTCAAGGAGATATTAGGTTTACCTATATATCCAAACCACGAATAGACGATATAAATCCTAAAAAACTATTCACCAACGATACAGAAACAGAGGTAACCATTACAGGAAGCCAATTCATGTCGGGGGCTAAGGTAATTGTAGGAGGAAGGATAATACCTATTAGGGATTTGAAATCTGGAATGGATGTAAAGGGACAAGGGATTACAGGAGTAGATCCTCAAGGGAACAATAGGGAAGTTGCCGTCATAGATGGAATGGAAGCAGCTAGTGTTACTGTGGTAAGCGATAATGAAATAAAGGTAAGGTTTAATCAAGCTACAGATCTGGAAAATAGCAGTATAATAATAATCAACCCAGATGGAGGAATCTCCGATCCCTATAATGATTTTAAATATGAGAAACCAGTACCGCTAAAACCAATGGTATTAGAGGCCATTCCAGGCTATGAATCAACTGTAATGTTAATCTGGAATGAATCGGATCCAGATCTATTAAATAGAGCTACTAAATATGAGATATATGGTAGAAAGGCTACTGAAAGCACTAATACCTTCATAGGCACTACCACCGATGCAGAGTATCTGATAAAAGGTTTAGAACCAAATACAGAATATGTATTTCTAGTAAGAGCTTTAAACGAGCACGGTGCAGCTCTAGACTTTGCAGAAGTTAAGGTAAGGACTTTAAGTCTACAGGAAGATTATAAACAAAGGGAGAAGGAAGAAAGGCTTAAAGAAGAACAGAAGAAACTAATAGAAAAGGGTAAGGAAGAAATAATAGGGAATAGAACAATCAAAACCTTAGGAACTGAAGATATTAAAAACAAGGTGGGGAATTTAGACTTTAACCAATCCAAATATAAGAACACTACAGAACTTGTAATAAATATACCATTAGCCTTGGCAAGAACCGACTCTACATTGAATATAAAATATGGAGAACTACAGATGACCATAAATCCAAAGGATCTATATACCTATAGGGTTTCATCTGCCGACAAAGGGGATAAGGATTCAAACCTTCAAGTCCATATAAAGAGACAAGGGGAATCCCATATCCCAAGAGGGAAGAGGATTGCTTCCAGAGCCTATGATTTCCATTTTGGATTCCAAAGGGGTAAAGATATTATGGATATAGATAAACTACTAAGATCTGGTAAGCTAACCTTAAACCTAGATACCATAACCTATAACAATGCTAAAAATGTAGCCCTATATAAATTTGACATACCCACCGGAAAATATGTTAAAATATCCAATAATAGGACTACTTCCTTTAATAGTAAAGGAAAATATATATTATTGTCAGATAGATAGGATGACATGCAATTGTTATTCCGAGCGAAGTCGAGGAATCTGGGCGGCCTTTGGTCGCCCAATTGTAAATTGAAAAAGAAGGAGAAAAGCCAATGAAGCGAAAAACTGCAATCTTACTATCATTTATATTCCTATTAAATATTATGATGCCCCTTACCTTAGCCCAAGGCCAAAACCTAAACTATTCCGATATAAACAAACATTGGGCAAAAGGAGAAATATTAGAAGTATCTGCCCTAGACTATATGGAAGGCAGTGGAGGAAAGTTTTACCCTAACCGGAATCTAAACTATGGAGAAATTCTCACCATAGCCATTAGAGCCCTAGGGAAAGAAGGGGAAGCCCAAAAATTAGAACCAAAGAACCATTTAAAGGGCATATACCAATTAGCCTATGATTTGGAGCTAATAGAAGGAGAAGATAAAGACCAACTAATCCCTTCACCAAATACCAAAGTAACTAGGGAAGAGGCAGCCAATATATTGGGGAGAGCCTTAGGCCTTGAACCCCCTTTAGGCCATAATATAAAGGAAGCTAAAAAATTTAAGGATTATAATAAAATAGCCCATCACCGATTACCCTATGTAGAGCTAATCCTACAAAAAGGCTATATGAAGGGTAGAAATGCCAATATACTAGACCCAAAAGGCTATATTACTAGGGGAGAATTTGCTAAAATCCTCTCCAATGCCAATGATGATCTAATCCATCATAGGAGTATAACTAAAAAAACGGGACAAGTATCCAATATGGAATTGGGAAATATAACCATATATAATACCGATGGTACCAGCAAAATAATAGGCTATAAAGGAGAAAATACTTTCCCAGTACAGAAGGACAAAAAAATCTATAATGCAAATATAATAAAATCTGGAGATTTTATTACCTATTATATAGACTCTAATGGAAAGGCCCTATACGGGGAAATAAATACTAAAAAGGAAAGTACCCTAGAAGGCACCATTCGAGAAATAAATCTAAAGGATAGAGAGATTACAGTATGGGATTTTAATAATAAACTCCATAGATTTAAATTAGACCCTTACATAGATATGGATGAACTATATTTTGAACAGGAAGTAGCCATTACCACTAAGGGAGGGCAGGTAATTAAAATTACCTCCTTTAATGACATAGATCCAGCAAGGGACGGATATATAATTCCTGGTTCTAGATTTAGGGTAGGTACCCTATTATCCATATCCAAGGATGAAATCCAAATCCAAACCCAAAACGGTAGGGAAAGGTTCCAAATAGATCCAATGTATACCACCATATATAGAAGAAACCAGAGGATAGAGTTATTCCAGGTAAAGGAAGGGGATAGGGTGCTCCTAACCTTTGACGATATATATTCTCCCCAAGTAGGGGAAATAAAGGTGGAAGACGAAGAAAAACATATAGGGGGAGTAATAAAGGGTAAAATCCAATTGGTAGATGAGAGGAATAAGGAAATCCTCATATCGGAACCCTATGAACTATACCAAGGCCAATGGGTACCATCATCTAAATCTAATCAAAAGATTAAACTAGGTACTGGCAGCATATATGAAGGAGGACGGAAGACCACCCTTCAAAGCCTTAACAAGCGAAGGGGAGAGGAAGCCTATATTGCCTATGAAAACTCCTATGGAACTATGAACATATCTAAAATGTTATTGAAATCCGGCTCATCTATGGAATATAAGGATAAAATCCAGGATATAGACTATGGTACTGGCCAGATGGTAGTAGATACTAATTCTTTTAATTATCATGAAGGCACCATAGTCATTAAAGACAATAGACTGGTAGATCCATTAAATTTAAACCTTAACCAAAACATATACCTGGTTTCCGATTATAGATATGGCAGTCGAGGGGCCAGCGTTATCTCCATAGAGGATTCAGGTATAATAGACGATAGAATAGATGGTACAAGGCTATGGGTTTATAAAGGGAAGATAGAGGATATATTCGACTATAGATTGACCTTAGGTAGGTATAATTATAGAATGGACAAGGAAGTACTGACTTCCTCAGGATTTAAATCCAATTCAGGTTCTGAAGAATTTACCTTAACCTTAGATACATTGATATACGATAGCCAATTGGAAAAATTAATCCCAACTAAATCCTTCCTAGATTCTAGATTTATAGATTTAATAGATATAAAGGATAGGGATTTAAGGAATAGAATAGAAAAAGAATACTATAAAAACAAACCGGCATACTTAATAGCCAAGGAAACTCCTGATGGAAAAGAAGTATTGGCTATTAACCTAATACCTCAAGACCTAAACAAGTATAACCAAACTGTAACCTTAGACCATAGCGCTGTAGGAGAAATAGGGGATATGAATATTGATGAAAACACTTTAACCTTAACTAAAACAAGAACCTACAACAACCTAACAGGGCGATGGGATTATGGAAAAGATGAAGAATTAAACTTAAATAAAGCAGTAATCCTAGTTAACGACAAACCATTAAACCCAGATGAACTATACAAACTAAGAAAAGGCAGTCAAGCCTATATAGTAAAACACAATGATTCATCAATAAATATACCCTATATACTATTGATAGAATATTAGGATACGAAAAAATTTGCGTAACACGCATTGGAGGTATTAACTAATGAAAATTAAAATAACATCATTAATAATAATCCTAACACTAGTCTTAGCATCCTCCTCTTCTTTAGCAGTAGAACTACCAGGCTATGAAGGAGGAATAAATAACGAAAACAATTATAAAGAAGTAATATTTATCACCGGCGAACCCATAGAATTAGAAGGAACCTTAAAGATAAATATAAAGGAAAGAAATAGGAAAGGCGTTCAGGAAAAGAACTATACCTATACCTATAATCTAAACAATTTTAAACTAGGAGCTACCTTAAAGCGAACCATTAGGCTTACAGAAACCTTTGATACCAACGGGAAGCAGACTACCTCTCAAAAGACCTTAGATAATTATAACGAGACCCTTAGGATAGATGGGAAAACCTATCAGGTAAAAACGGAAGACTACCAATGGAACCAAGGACATATACTCCATGAAACAGGATTATTAGAATATTATGCAGGAGACTGGTCTGCAAGGAAGACCTATAATGTAGATAGGGGAGTAGAAAGGGTAACGGTTCAAACTAAAGGGAATTTAGTAGGCTATGATAGCCCTTGGTCTGCAACCCAAACCCAGACCCTAGAACATATAATAGAATATGAAAACAAACTAGAAGAGGATAATACCTGGGAAGGTACTGCTATAGTAGAAGCTTCCTATAATAAGACTAAGGACTATAACTATGTAGAAAATGTACCTAATCAAATATCCTTTGAGGGAGGCTTCATGTTAACAGAGAAACATGAAAATGTACTTAAATATTCCTATGATCTACCAAGACCAAATGGTACAGGGAGAAATATGGGGCGAGACTCTATGAGTATAGACACTAACCCAATAATTACAAGATTAAATATACCAGCCCTAAGGGATGTAAGGGGATTAGAATCTGAAAAGGATATATTATTGATAGCCAGTATGGATGGTTTCTCCCTAAGGGCTACAAATCTAGGGCCATCTACCCCTGTAAGTAGAGGGGATTTTGCTAGAGCCTTGGCCAATACCATGGATATAGAACTGCCAGTAGAGGAAGAAACTAAAGGCAGAAGGGGCAGGAGAAATAAAGAAGAAGAAAAATTAAGGTATATAGATGTACCTAAAACCCATAGAAACTATCCCTATATAGAAGGGGTATCCAATAGGGATATTATGATAGGGGTAGGGAAAGGCCGTTTTGAACCGGATAGGGAGTTAACCAAAGCAGAAGCTACTACCATACTAATTAGACTTTTAGGTTTCCAAAGCCTAGCACCTATAGGCAATTATTCTACCGGATTTAAAGACGACTCCACTATTCCTTCTTGGGCAAAGGACCATGTTTATATGGCAAAGGAATTAAACATAGTTCCAAGAACTGAATACTTCCATCCAAATAGACCTATTACAAAGGAAGAGACAGCTACCTTATTGGTAAACTTTATCAACTACTTACAGGAACAATTAAAATACGATTATAGGGAAAATGTACTAAACTAATAAATTAGGGGGAAGTTAAAAATGGCAAAAAATAAATGGAATATAAAAAAACTTGCAGCATTAATACTAGCCCTATCCATACTACTAACGCCAATAAGAACCATAGCAGAATCAGGCTACGATCTAGAATACTTCATCCAAATAATGGGCCTAGTCCAACAAAACTATGTCTATGAATTAGGGGAAGAAGAATTACTACAAGGAGCCATCAAAGGCCTATTTGACACTCTAGATGAAAATAGCCAATACTATACTGAAGAAGAATTCCAAGACTTAATAGATGATCTTTCTGGTGACTTTGTCGGTATAGGAGTATATATTAAAGAAGAAAAGGGTTCTATCATAATAACTAACCTTATAAAAGGAAGCCCTGCCGACAAAGCAGGTATCAAACCGGGAGACCAGCTAATCTCCGTAGATGGTAAGGATATAAAGGGCAAATCCTTAGAGGAAGTAATTAATCTAATAAAAGGCAAACCAAATACCCCAGTTAAAATAGGGGTTAGGAGAGGCCAAAAGGATATCTATAAGGATATGAAGAGGGCGGAAATAAAGATAAATCCAGTAGAATACAGGGTATTAGAGAAAAAAATCGGCTATATAAGGATAAGCCAGTTTAACCCACATACTTATGAAAATGTAGTTTCGGCATTAAAGGAGCTTGACAAAGAAAATATTTCCAGTATAATAATAGATCTAAGGGACAACCCAGGTGGACTTTTGGGAGAAGTAGTCAATATACTAAATCTATTCATCCCAGAAGGACCCATAGTCCATATAAAATATAGAGAAGACGTGGAACAAACCTATTACTCAAAACTGAAGAAACCTAAATATAAGCTAGTAGTCCTAGTAAATGAAAACTCAGCTTCTGCTTCAGAAATATTCGCAGGAGCAGTCCAAGACACAAAAGTTGGGACAATCCTAGGGGTTCCCACCTATGGCAAAGGAACGGTCCAACAGATAATTCCTTTAGTCAAAGGTGACGGCATGAAACTAACCATAGCAGAATACCAAACACCAAATAGAAGAAACATACACAACAAGGGAATCCAACCAGATATAATGGTAAAGAATAAAGATGGAGATACAGATAAACAACTACAAAAAGCAATAGAAATTCTATCAGAAATATAAATTTGTAACACAATTGTAATAGTAATCCACCCTTTTCTA
>NZ_AZSU01000002.1:246439-252727 GCF_000511955.1 [Clostridium] ultunense DSM 10521
AAATATTTCCAGTATAATAATAGATCTAAGGGACAACCCAGGTGGACTTTTGGGAGAAGTAGTCAATATACTAAATCTATTCATCCCAGAAGGACCCATAGTCCATATAAAATATAGAGAAGACGTGGAACAAACCTATTACTCAAAACTGAAGAAACCTAAATATAAGCTAGTAGTCCTAGTAAATGAAAACTCAGCTTCTGCTTCAGAAATATTCGCAGGAGCAGTCCAAGACACAAAAGTTGGGACAATCCTAGGGGTTCCCACCTATGGCAAAGGAACGGTCCAACAGATAATTCCTTTAGTCAAAGGTGACGGCATGAAACTAACCATAGCAGAATACCAAACACCAAATAGAAGAAACATACACAACAAGGGAATCCAACCAGATATAATGGTAAAGAATAAAGATGGAGATACAGATAAACAACTACAAAAAGCAATAGAAATTCTATCAGAAATATAAATTTGTAACACAATTGTAATAGTAATCCACCCTTTTCTAGTGTATAATGATAACAGGTCGAGAGAAAGTTCTCTCGCCAATATTACAATTAGATTACATTAGCATTTAACCTGTTGACCAGATAACATGTTAATGCTATAATACTTTATAGACTGCAAATAATACATACATTTGCAACTATAAAGACAAAATTTTAATAAATTTAAAGGAGGTCTTTGAAAAATGAAGAGAAAGCTATCACTACTATTAGCAGTAGTAATGATTCTAGGAACATTCTCATTTGCATTTGCAGATGATGACTTTGATGTACCAGCATTCCTAGAAAAAGAAGGCATTCTTAAAGGTAACACTAAAGGCGATCTAATGTTAGATGAGCCACTTTTAAGAAAAGACGCAGTAGTATTATTGGCTAGACTATTAAAAGCTGAAGATGAGGCAGAAGCTTTTGAAAAAGAAGGTCTACCAACATTTAACGACCTAGCAGGAAATCCATATTACAATGCATTCTTAGGCTGGGCAGAAGACAATGGTTACTTTACAGGTAAACCAGACGGAAGTTTTGGATATGAAGACAACTTAGAAGCTGTAGAATATGCACTTGTTCTATTAAGAGCTTTAGGCTATGTAAACGAAGACAAAGCTGATGAATGGGAAAAAGCATGGGACACAGCTAAAGAATTAGGCTTATTAGAAGATGTAAAAGCTGAAAGAAGAGAAGAAATCCTAAGAAAAGAAGTTGCTCAAATGACATATAACGCTCTTGGCGTTACTATGAAAGACAGCGACAAAACATTAGCTGAATTCTTAGGAATTACATTGCCAGAACCAGGTGAATTAAAAGCTACAGTTAAAGATACTGAAAACTTAAAAGAAGTTGTAGTTGAGCTAACAAACGCTAAATTAGCAGACAAAGATAAATTAGCAGACAAAGATAACTACAGAATAGACAAATACAACGTTGAAAAAGTAACAGTTGATGGAAACAATGTAATATTACTGTTAGACAAAGCTTTAGTTAAAGGAAGAGAATATGAATTATCAATAAGAAACATAGATAAAGCTATCAATAGCAAATATAAATTCAAAGCTTATGACAATGCAAGTCCAAGGGTTGAAGATGTAGAAGTTCTTGGTGAATATGGTATCAAATTAATTACTTCAGAGCCAGTAAAATTCCCAAGAGAAAGAAACTTTTTAATCGATGGCAAAAATGTTGCAATGGAAGTAGAACAATATGGTAGAGAAATAATCTTAACACCATATCATGGCAAAGCTTTTTCAGATGATGCTAAAACATTAACTGTAAAAGAATTAGAAGACTTTGCAGGATACAAAGCAGCATTAGAAGACTTTGACATAGAAATAGTTAAAGACAATGTAGCACCAGAAGTAGTAGATGTAGTAGTTAAAGGTAATATAGTAGAAGTTACATTTGACAAAGATATATATGAAAATTCAGTAAAAGGATATCAAAACAGAAGAGATGTAGGAAATGTTTACTATAGATCTGGAAGACATGATATATACACAATACAAGCAGATGATGTTGATTATGGTAGAAAAATAGATACAAACAAGGCTCAATATATATTTAAAGATGTTCTACCAAGAAGAACAGAAGTAACTATAGAAGGGGTACAAAACCACTCTAAAGTTGAAATGGAAAAAGTAACAATAGAAGCTAGAGAAGTAAAAGATGATATAGAACCAGAAATAATCGATACAAGTATTGTTCGTGATGTAAAAGATGGCGAAGGAAAATCCTCAGCTACAATAACATTAGAATTTGACAAACCAGTTACAGGATTCTTTAATAAAGATGGAAGCTTTGATGTAGACAAACACTTTACTCTATATGAAAGAGAAGTATTAAAGGGAAATATTTCTGTATTAGGTAAAGTTGTATCAGCTAAATATGATACAGAAGATGGTAAAGAATTGCATGATGTAATTGTTGTTGAATTAGAAGGCTTAACATTAAACAACAAAGATAAAGATTTTGATTACATCCTAGAAATAGTTAACTTTGAGGACTATTCTAGAAATAGAATGTATAGAGATTATTATGAATTTGATATTAAAAAAGCTGCAGTATTTAAAGCAGATGATACTATAAGAATATCTGGAAACAAAGACGAGACAGAAATATCTATTTATTTCAACAGACCAGTAGATAGAGTTAGAGCAGAAGACGAAACAAACTATCTATTTAGAAAGAGCGCAACTGGTAAACCAAGTGATATTAGTGATTTAGATGGTCAAATCATCGTTGAAAGAGACGGTAAAACTGTAACATTAGTATTGCCAGAATTTGAAGATGCAGGATATAAATATTTAGAAGTATTAGCAGCTATAAGAGATAAAGATGGTGTTAAATTAGCAGATAGTGTAATCTATAATTTAGAAACTGGCAAAATGGTTGAAAAAGAGGTAGTAGTAGACCCTGAAAAAGATCCAGCTATAACTTATATTAATAATACAACAGCTATTAAAGAAGATACTGTTACAGTTAATAAAGGTGTTGCAGTTGGACCTATAAAAGCAAAAATTAAAGGTTATAATGGTAAGCAATTAGTAGTAGAAACATATAAAGATGGTGCTTTTGTTGGAACTACTACTGAACCTATAGCATCAGATGACTTTACTGGAACTGCTACAACCAACGTAACAATAACTAACACTGCAAGTGCTAAATATGAAATAGTAGTAAAAGTATTAGATGGTACTAAAGTAGTAGAAACAAGCACTCTAAAAGTTAATGTACTAGACACTGTTTCTACAGCTACAGTTAAATTTGGTGCAACTAGTTTAACAGCTGGATCAACAACAGTATTACCATATGGTACAAAAGTATCTGAATTAACATTCCCAGCGAATGAAGAAGATACAATTGCAACACCAGATATAACAATAGTACCAGATGGAACTAATGCTAAATTCACAGCAGAATTAAATGGTAGTGTATTAACAGTAGCAGTAACAGCTGAGAATGGTGATAAAGTAACATATAGCTATATCTTAGACGTACAAAAAGTAGGAACAGTATCAGGAACTTCAGCAACAGCAGCAACTAAAACAATAGTAGTAGATGTAAAAGATAATACATCATCAACTAATGCAATAGTAGGCTTAAAGGCTGCAGATTTCACAATTACTTCAGGTCCTGTTGCAACAGCTACAGAAAATGTATTAACAATAAATACAGTTACAGAAAATCCTAATGGAACTTACACTATAGTGGTTAATGAAGCTTTTACAGCGACTACAGATGGTGTTATAGTTACAGTAGATGGAGTGTCAACAGGTATAATAACAGCAAACTAATAAGCTCCGCAAAGGTACCGGGTACCACCCGACTTTTGTCGAAACTTGCACAGAAGGGCCTCACAGGTAGAAATACTTGTGAGGTTCTTTTTTTATTGCAAAGAAAAAGGACTATGCTATATTTAGCATAATCCTTTAAAATGGTATTTCAAAATTGTCCTCGGCTGCTTCAGCTTCATTTAACTCAATTAAATTTTTGGCATCTTCCCAGCTCTTTAGTAAACCCTCTTCAAAGTAATTAGTAGGCTGTCCACATTTTTCACAATACCTAGCATCACTATCATTTTTATGGTATTCAATTCTATCTGGATAACTTCCACTAGGATCGCTTATAGTTTCTCCAAGACAATAGTTATAAAGGCTAAGACCACATATTTTACAATACTCTGAATGGGTAAACATTACTTCATTTCCACATCTAGGACAAATTTCAACTCTCATTTCATCATCCATTTTAACTCCATCATCATAAATCATAATAATAGCACCCCACATTCGTTATAATAGTTTGTCCATATTCTTTAATACACTCCATAAGTAAATTTTGATGATTCAATATAATATCTGCAGACATAGCATTTGCTGCAAATACAATAAGAGAACCTTCATCTCTAATTGCTTTACTACCATCTAAAGCTGTATAAAGCTCTAAATCTCTTTTAAAATAATACACTGTAGCAATGATATAATTCCAGTATTGAGCAAGCTCAGGGGAGCAACCCTCCCCCTCGCAAAGGTACCGGGTACCACCCGACTTTTGTCGAAACTTGCTAACGAGATAAAGAAGGACCCCAAAGGAGAAATCCTAAACAGCTCAGTCGCCAGCTCCTTTGCTAGGGTACCAGGTACCTTCGCAGACTAAAGCGTAGACTGAACTAAAAAATTAAAGAACTTCAAGGATAGAAATATCTTTGGAGTTCTTTTTTTGTTTTACAGGCTCTTTGTCAATATTTGGGGTGGGATTTTCTTAAATCCCGCTCCATTACTATTTTTACCCTTATTTTTGTGTTATGATTGAGATGGATAGAATTACATGTATTTTGGGCACACTTAAATAAACCTAGCTAAAATGTAGGCTTCTTACAGGTATTCACTTTTAGAAGTTTAGCTTGTACAGTGAAGTATTCTATTACGAAATCTATAAAAGTTTTTAAGTCCAAAGGATATTCGTTTTAATACTTTGATTTTATTGTTGAAACCTTCAGTTGGACCATTAGTATAACCATATTTAAAGGCATTTTTAATTTCCTTATGCCATCTTCTATATGTAGCTGCACATTTTTCAAACTCTGGTATTCCAGAGCTTTCTGCATTTTGAATCCACTTAGCTAATTCCCTACATTGGTAGGAATATTTATCGCTTTGACAGATTTCATAAAACCATTCTTTAAGTTTATGGGCAATACGTAGGTCATCATTATATAAAAGCATTAAATCAACGGCTTCTTTATTCTCATCCTTAAGCTTATGATATCGCGTTAAAATTAGCTTTCTGCTCCGTTTATAGTATTTTCTAAGAGTAGCAGTCATAGATTTTTGTATGCGTTTCCTGACATTTTCAATAGCCCAAGTTACATGCCTAATAAAGTGGTATTTATCGATAACAATTATAGCATTAGGGAAAAATACTTTAGCTAAATCAACGTAAGGCTGCCACATGTCGCATACAAAGAACTTCACCTTATTCCTTTCCTTACGAGAAAATTGCCTAAAGTAGCTTACAAGATCACTTTGACACCTGTCAGGAATAATATCTAAAACCTTATTGTTTTCCCCATCAACAAGAATACACTGATACTTTCCAGTCTCTGCATTCCCCTTAAACTCATCAATACATAGAACCTTAGGTAGTGTAGGAGTACCATAATTAACATGATTAAAGATACGAATAACAGTAGAAACAGAGACGTTGGCCACTTTAGCTACAGAAGTTAGACTAGTTAGCTTGGTAAGCTCTTGGCAAATTGATGTTAGTATATAAGTATGGACACTAAATAAGGTTTTTTATATACTACTAAATGAGGAAGGAAGTGTCCATAAAATGTCTAAAAGAAAAACTTATACAGATGAATTCAAAATAATGATTGCAGAGTTAGTATTATCAGGAAAAACAGTTAGGGAAGTAGCAGACGAATATGGCCTAAGCCAAACAGCAATACGTAATTGGGTAAAGAAGAAAACACCGATAGATGTAAAGGGAGATACCACAAATCTTGAAGAAATTCTAAAAATCAAGAAGGAAAATGCAAGACTTAAGGAAGAAAATGATATATTAAAAAAAGCTATGGCCATATTCGCAACCAAATAAATCCTGATATTATATTTGAAATAATAAAAGCTAATTCTAAGGAACACAGCATAGATACTATGTGCAAGGTGCTAAAATATCCTAGAAGCACCTATTATGATAAGCATAAGGAAAAGCCTGGAAACAAGTGGAAAACTCTTAATAAGAAGCTTAGAGAAGATATTCTAACAATCTATAATAATAGTAACAA
>NZ_AZSU01000002.1:253713-289171 GCF_000511955.1 [Clostridium] ultunense DSM 10521
GCTCACAATATACGTCAAAGGAATATCGTGAAACAGTGGAATCAAAGCAATTTAAACTATCGTATAGTGCTAAAGGTTGTCCTTATGACAACGCCTGTATAGAAAGTTTTCATGCAATACTAAAAAAAGAATGCGTATATCTTAATACATTTATAGATCATAATCATGCTAAGTTAATATTATTTCAATATATAGAAGGATTTTATAATAGAAAAAGGATTCATTCATCAATCAACTACATGACTCCAGATGAATATGAGAATCTATGTAGAGTAGCATAGCTTGCTTTAGATTTTGAGCCTGAGGGGATGATAGCCACCCGTAGGGCTTGCCATTGATAAGCCAATAAATAAATGCTACAATATTCCACCACGAAGGCACAAAACATAGCTTGCTTTGAGTTTATCGCCTTCGGGTAGAAACCTAAAAGCATTTATGTTTGGATTGTCAATGGTGGCGGAGACCCACAAAAAAACCTAAATTTTTGTCCAAACTATTGACATAGATCCAAATAAAAAATGCTAAACGGTTAGTCATGCGGTGATAGCGAGGTAGAAAGTCATAAGACTCATAAAACCTCTTTCCACAAGAGCAAGCATACCTTCTTTTTCGAAGTACAAGATATGTGTGCTTAAATTGAAAAGGTAAATCCTTAATTGTCTGTTCTCTGTAGTCATGAATTTTAGAAGTTTTAGCACCACAAGCAGGGCAAGTATGCTCTTTTGGATCAGTTGTAATGTAGATTTTAACGAAAGAATCCTCATGCGATATTTTAGTTACTTTAACCCCTTTTAAATCTAATAATTGTGTGATAAAATTAGATTGCACTTGTGAATAAACCTCCTTTGTATGTTTTTTTAACCAATTAACATTTTAGCAGGTTTATTTCACGAGTGCATTTTATTTTTAGAAAAAATAAATGTTAGGGTAAATTATTTTCCACCCCAACATTTATTATAGAACCTTTATTCATCAATCTACTAAAACAACAGCCCATCTCATTCATAAAATTTAACCTTCACATTGTTTCTAGACACTCTATATACTAATACCAATCAGGTAACACAATTCAAAATCAGGAAGGTATAAATCAAAAGAAGCTACATAAGCAAACGATTATCTCATAACAGATGTAGATATATTAGCGTTTGTTGAAAATAATAACTATAAATTGGATCAAACGTGGGACTTAATTTAATCCTCCAAAGTCCAAAATACCTTGATTATATTGCTATTCTTATATAAAATGATAATTATAAATAAAGATTAGGAGGTTCTACTTTGGAAAGATCATTATTTAATAGAAAAGTTATTTTAATTTTTATTATAGGAATAATTATATTAGGTTTATTTATGATAAATAGGAATTCAATTGCATTAAATATAAACAATAAAAAACTATCTCCACCGTCCCTTGTAGCCCATGCAGGGGGAGCCATCTATGGTTTCAAATTAACCAATTCATTGGAGGCATTAGAGGAAAGCCATAAAAATGGATTTAAACTGATAGAAATGGATTTTGAATGGACATCAGATGGCAAGATAGTTGCTATCCATGATTGGGGACCAATGGTGAAAAGGCTATTTATGACAGAGGAAAGAGTTCTTAGCTTAGAAGAATTTAAAAACTCGGAAGTCTTTATGGATTTGACTTTATTGGAGTTTGATGAAGTAGTAGATTGGTTTGTATCAAAAGAGGATATGTATCTAGTTACAGATACAAAAGGAGATAATAAAAGGCTTTTAACATATATTTTTGAAAATCATAAAAAAGCACAGAATAGAATAATCCCTCAAGTATACTCTTTTGAAGAATATGAATTGGCAAAAAACATGGGCTTTAATAATATAATATTGACCTTATATAAGGCCGATTATACCGATGAAGATATAGTTGAATTTGCAAGGGAAAACGAAATTTTTGCCATAACCATGCCCTTAGATAGAGGGTCTTCTACTTTGCCTATGAGACTAAAGGAAATAGGAGTATTCACTTATGTCCATACTATAAATGAACTCTATGTATTTGAAGAACTATATGAAAAAGGAGTAGGAGGTATTTACACTGACTTTTTCCATGCCAACAAGTGGATAACAGAATAGATGGTACTAATTTACCATCTTATTGGTTTAAAATGGAAATGCGTAAAAACATTTGAAAATACCCCTTAGATGATGATACAATAATATGTAAGATGATAATTTTGGGAGGGATATTATGTTTAAAAATGGTAGGTTTAAGAAGGTATTAGTTATTTCAATAATACTAGTACTGGCTTTAAGTACTATTACAGTAGCTGCCAATGAGGTCTATCAGAAAAAACTTACAGCTACCTTCGGTAGAATTAAATTTAAAGTAGATGGTAAAGATGTTACTAAAGAAGTAGAGAGCAAATATGATACACCTGCTTTTATAGTCAACAGCCGTTCTTACGTTCCTGTAAGGGCTATTGCAGAGTTAATGGGTATGGATGTCAAATGGGACGGGGAAACCCACACAGCGGAGATTATAGACGTTAAATCAAAGGCATATGAAGATGAATTGGATAAGAAGGATAAGGAAATAGCCGAATTAAAAGAGGAAATTGAAAAATTAAAGAAAAATGTAGTAGATGAAACAGATCTTAAAGCTATACAAAAAAGATTAAATAGTGACTTTGGTACTTATAAAGATGTGGATTTTGACATAACCTTAAAGGAGAGTAATAATAGGATAGATGTAACTATAACAATGGACTTAACAAGTAGCAGGCAAGAAAGTTCTTGGAATAGGATAAACTACAATGATAGAAAAGCTATGGTAGAGGATATAACAGGTATTATATCATCAGAATTTACCAATGCAGATATTTATGGGTCAATATACGATAAATATTATAGAAAAGATGTCATTACATTTAATAAAAAGAAAGGAAGTAGTCTAAGCATCTCCTATAGTAGTAGGGGATCAGGATCCTATGATAACTATATAGATGATATAGTATATGATGAATTTTATAGCAATGGTATAGAAGATGCTTATCTATCAAAATTTAATGCGGATAAAAGGACCATTTATTTTGATATAGAGTTTTCCGATTACTATAAATCTGAATGGAGAAAGCTTAAAAAGAGAGATATAGAAAATATGATGGATAGGATATCTGATGAAATAATTCGTGAATATGACTACTATTATGATGATTATTACTATTATGAAGACAGAGATATAGATGCACGCATTTACATGGATGGTAAATTTCAAGGTGAATATTATAGGGATTACGACGAAAAGTATGGAACATTTGAAGATTAACAATATTAATGGATATTGCAATCTGGGACAGTTTTTACTGTCCCTTTTGTTATGCTTAAAATTTCTAATAACTACCAATTTAATAGATTATTAAAGAAAACATTGAAATACCAACAATATAACAAATTCGACAATATATGCCTTGCATAAATGTCGAATTTCTAAGATTAAGATGCTGTTAATTTGATATTAGGAGAAAAACCGAGGTAAATACGAATAAACACGAGAATATTGCATTTGATTACCATATATGAAGGATTTACAATCTTATTAGAAGTTAACCCTCTATTTTAATAAAAATTTTTAGGAGGTGGACTTTAGTAACAAACTATAGTATCTGAGGGTTTTTTATTATGCAGCAAAATGTTATAAAATTAACAAAAGAAAAGTCCAAGACAGACTAATAAGAAACAGATAAGGGGTTTTCTATTATTATGAATGTATAAGATAGAAAATTGCCTAGTTGATGGTGGAATTCAAGCAGAAGGAGAACCTACAGATTCTGGAGGTTTTGTTTGTAAAACCATCGAAAGGAGTTATAAATCAAAGTTTTGGGTGTCAAATCGTATTCATGACACTAGATTATATTGAGGAGGGTTTTTATGGCAAAGAAGAAGAAATTAGGATTACTTCCAAAACTATTGATTGGGATTGTATTAGGTGCAGCTATTGGGCTTTTTGCACCAGAGATAGTAGGAAGGATTGTCAAAACTTTTACAGGCATATTTGGTAATTATTTAGGTTTTATTGTACCTCTAATTATTATCGGTTTTGTTGTTCGTGGAATAGCAGATATTAGTAGTGGGGCTGGTAAACTTCTTAGTTTTTCGGTCTTTTTATCATATTTTTCCACAGTATTATGGGGCATTATAGCTTATTTTGTGTCCAAGGGCATATTACCAAAACTTATAAACTTTAGCACCCAGGTGGTTGAAGCTGACTTTAAAGAAAACGTTTTACTACCAATATTTGAAATAGATATGCCGCCTTTATTTAATATTACATCTAGTATAATAATTGCTTTTATACTAGGGGTAGGAATTTCAATTGTTAAGAATGAAACTATGTTTAATTTCTTTGATGGATTTCAAAATATTATAAGTATGGTTCTTGAAAAAACCATTATTCCATTTCTGCCTTTTTATATTGCAGGAATCTTCTTTGAGTTATCATATTCAGGTAGGATTACTCAAGTAGTTTCAGTTTATGGTAAAGTATTTGTTGCTGTAATAGTATTCCAGATATTTGCTAACCTAATGGAGTATCTAATTGCATCATTATATAGTGAGAGACGAATTACAGTAAAAGAATTTATAAAAAATCAAATACCTTCATATGTAACAGCTATTGGTACACAGTCTTCAGCTGCAACAATACCATTAACTCTTGAGACGGCTAAAGCAAATGGTGTAGCTAAGGAAATAAGGGATTTCTTCATACCTCTTACTGCTACAATCCATTTTCCTGGTAGCTCTATAGCTATAACAATGTTTGCTGTTGCGGTAATGATGGTAGACTCTATAACAATGCCATTTACTGTAATACTTGGTTTTATCCTTTTGATGAGTGTAACAATGGTAGCTGCTCCTGGTATTCCTGGAGGTGCTGTAATGGCAGCTTTAGCTTTATTAGAAGGCGTATTAGGATTTAATGAAACACAGTTAGCACTTATGATTGCACTTTATTTGACTCAAGATAGTTTTGGAACAGCAACTTCCGTTTGTGGTAATAGTTCTTTAGCAGTAATTGTAGATACAAAAGCACGTAAATTAAATTTATTATCAGACGATAAAGAGTAGATACTTTTTATTAGACTAAATATAATGGAGGAGATAGCATGAAGACAATTTCAGGAGACAAAGTTATTTATAAGTTTACACCAAATATGGAGCATATAGAATCAATATTACCCAATGAAGTAATTAAAGTTGAAACTAATGATTGTTTCTTCCAACAGATACAAAGGGAAGACCAAATAATGAAAGGGATCGATCATGATAGACTTAATCCAGCTACAGGCCCTATATATGTGGAGGGAGCAGAACCAGGAGATATATTACAAGTAAAGATTCTTAATATTGAGGTAGCGGAAAAAGGGGTTTCAGCTGTTGTAGTAGGTGAAGGTGCATTAGGAGATAAGGTAGGTAAATCTACTATTAGGGTATTTGATATTGAGGATGGTCATGCAATATTTGAAGGGGTTAAGATTCCTATTGATCCAATGATTGGAGTTATAGGAGTAGCATCAGCAGAAGAAGATGGAGAATGGCCAACAAATTCACCATGGAAACATGGTGGTAATATGGATACTACAGATGTTAGGGCAGGTTCAACACTATACTTCCCAGTTAATCAAAAAGGTGCTTTATTGGCATTAGGAGATTGTCATGCTGTTATGGGAGACGGTGAGATTTGCTTTACAGGATTAGAGATACCTGCAGAGGTTACACTTGAAGTCAAATTAATTAAGAACAAGACAATTGAGTGGCCTTTAATAGAAACAGATAAGTATACTATGGTGGTTGCTTCAGGTGATGATCTAGATGATGCCTTATATGCTGCCACTGATCAAGCAGTAAAGCTTTTAAAAGATAGTTTAGGATTGGAATGGGAAGATGCCTATATTTTAACCAGTATATCTGTAGACATGAAGATATCACAGGTTGTAAATCCAAAGAAAACCGTCAGAGCGGCTATCCCAAAAGATATTGTATCAACAGAAAGATTAATAAACAGATAGAGTACAAGTAAAGATTAAACAATATCGCCTTCCATAGAGCAGTAGGAAAAAGTTCCTACTGCTTTATTTTTTTACCTATTGATCTCCGGATTATCCGTTCTTCCCACTAGATAATCAATAGATACTTCAAAATAGTCAGCTAAGGCTACCAGTTTTTCTATGGTGGTAGTTCTTCTTCCGCGTTCAATATCGCTTATGGCAGTATAAGTAAGTCCAACCATTTCTCCTAACTCAGATTGTTTGATATTTCTTTGTTTGCGTAACAATCTTATGCGTTCAGCGAAAATTTTATTAGAAAACATATAAAAAACCCCTTGACTTTTCGCCAAACGCGAAATATAATATATAATGTAAGGATTCGCGAATGGCGAAATTATTTTATAAAAAGGCGGTGATAAGACAAAAACTTACCGATTAAACCAATCACCAAAATAGCTGTTCTATTCCTTTGAAACAGCTACCCAAATTTATAAGCACTAATTGCTTGATACGTTATCATAAAGTTTGCCCCAACAAACTTTATGATAACATTTTACCAAATTTTTTATATTAATACAACTGGATATTGCCGGAAGTAGTCACCATGATTAATGCATCAGTATTTTATACTGAAAAGAAAGGAGGGCAGAAAAGGTTAAATACTTTAAAATACTCAGTTATAGGGAGGTAAAGTAAGATGAATAATGAAAAAAAACTAGATGTGCAAATACCAGAAGCGACTATTAAAGGATATATTGCTCTCATTATAGCAATTCTAATTTTCTCAGGAATTTTTGAAAAGGCAACAGGTCCTATTCAAGTATTGGATTTTACAACTTTAATAGGCAAGTTTGGAACAATTGCAGAAAGTGGAAACTTTCGTGGTTCAGGTGGATCCGGGGCACGTGATGGTTTTCTATTTGCTTTCTCGTTAGCACCTACAACTATGGCTGCTCTAGGCATAGTTGAAGTTGTGGAATCTTTTGGAGGATTAGCTGCAGGTGCAAAACTATTAAATCCTATTATGCGACGTATAATGGGTATTCCTGGATTTACATCATTAGCATTGGTAGCTAGTTTGAGTAGTTCTGATGCAGGTGCTGCAATGACAAAAGATTTAGTGGATAATGGTCTAATTACAGAAGACGAAAGAGATATATTCGTTGGATTTCAGTTCCCAGGGTCTGCAACAATAACTAATTACTTTTCTTCAGGTTCAGCTTTATTCCCATATATTGTTACTAGTGTAGGCGTACCTCTTTTAGTGATATTTGTTCTTAAGATTTTAGCAGCAAATATAATTCGTATGTTGGTTAAACGTAGTAATTCTAAGATGAAAGGAGAGGTTGCTAATGTCTAAAGATACAGAAGTTAAGAAAACTGTTTTTGAAAACTTTATTATAGGAGCACGAAAAGGATGGGGAATATTTACCAAAAGTATGCTTCCTAGTATTCTTATGGCTTATGTATTAATTCAGATTCTTAATGTTACTGGCCTTATGGACTTAGTCGGTAAAATATTTACTCCTGTTATGGGCCTATTAGGCTTACCTGGAATAGCTATAGTAGCACTTATTTCAGGGTTCTTTAGTAAAGGAGGAGGTTGTGCTACTGCAGCCTTATTATATACGGAAGGTTCTATAACAGAGGTTCATGCTACTATGCTATTACCTGCCATAATCCTATTTGGTGGATTGTTAGGTCAATGGGTAAGGATAGTAGTTTTAGCAGGGGTACCTTCTAAAAGATATGGTTGGATGTTTGCAGCAGCGGCTATAAACTCGGTTTTAGCACTTTTAATTATGAGGTTAATTTTAGCCTTTGTTTCCTAAATTGAAGTAAGGCGAAAAACTGCCTGTTTTACAAGGGGGAAAAAACTTATGAGTAAAGAAATATTTAAAAAAGCAAATGAGATTAAGGATTATGTAACTCAGTTAAGAAGGCATATTCATAAATATCCCGAATTAGGATTTCAAGAATATGAAACTACTAAATTAATAAAAAAAGAACTAGAAAGTTATGGAGTAGAAGTACTTGCTTTGGACATACCTACTGGAGCTGTGGGTATATTAAAGGGCATGAAGGATGGTCCTGATACGGTAACTGCCATTAGAGCAGATATAGATGCTTTACCAATTGTTGAAAAAACAGGATTAGAATATGCTTCAGTTAATGAAGGGATAATGCATGCTTGTGGACATGATGGAAATACTGCTATATTGCTCGGTACTGCTAAATTGCTTAGTAGGATGACAGATCAGTTTTCTGGAACTGTGAAATTTATATTCCAACCTGCAGAAGAAACTTTAAAAGGAGCAAAAGCAATGATTGAGGCAGGAGCCCTAGAAAATCCAAAGGTAGATAGTATGGTGGCTCTTCATGCATGGGCATATTTGCCTGCAGGGGTAATTGGGAAATGGAAAGGTGCATACCATGCATCGGCTGATTCATTTTCAATAAAGATAATAGGGGAAAGTGGACATGGGTCACGACCACACGAACAAAGCGATTCTTTATTAACGGCTGCACATATTGTAGTTGGCCTACAAAACATTGTAAGTAGACAAATAAGTGCACTTGAAAGTGCGGTTCTATCAGTATGTACCTTTAATGGAGGAACTGCAGTTAATGTAATACCACAAAGTGTAAACCTTACTGGGACTGTAAGGACACATAGCAAAGAAATTAGAGAATCTATGCCAAATAAAATGGAAAAGATCATTAAAAATACAGCGGAAGCTTTTGGTTGTGAATATGAATTTATATATGATTGGGGAGTACCTAGAACGTTTTTTGATCCGGAGATAGTTGATATTTTTACTGAAGGAATAGTTGAAGCAGTAGGTGAAGATTATGTAACTGATTTGCCAGGACCACATATGGGATCTGAAGACTTTGCATTGTTCAATGAAAAAATACCTTTTTCTGCACTTTTTAGATTAGGAAATGCTAATCCTAATGGAGAGGTAATTCCAACTCATAGCGATATATTTAATTTTAATGATGATGCCATTCCCTATGGAATTACTGCCTTTACTCAATTTGTACTTAAAAAGCATAATTATTAATTCTTAAATTGTA
Source organism: [Clostridium] ultunense DSM 10521 (assembly GCF_000511955.1). Lineage (GTDB taxonomy): Bacteria > Bacillota > Clostridia > Tissierellales > Tepidimicrobiaceae > Schnuerera > Schnuerera ultunensis. Next base: position 262,809 of record NZ_AZSU01000002.1, read on the forward strand.
GAAGGATCAATAAAGAATAAAGGTTAAGTACCAAAAAATTTATTAGGGAGTGATTAGATTGAAGAAAACCTTTGAATACGTAGACAAAAATTTTGATGGTATGATTAGTGAGTTACAGGAAATTTGTAGGCAACCTAGTATAGCTGCACAAAATATTGGTATGGAAGAGACGGCAGAAATGATTTTAAAGAAAATGCAAGAATTAGGTATGGATTCCAAACTTATACCATTAGAGGGAGGATTTCCAGTACTATATGGAGAGATAAAAGGAGAATCCGATAAAACAATACTATTCTATAACCATTATGATGTTCAACCTCCTGAGCCCTTAGACAAATGGACTTATGAGCCCTTTGGTGCAGAAATCCATAATGGGAAATTATATGCTAGAGGGGTTTCAGATAATAAAGGTGCCCTTTATTCAAGGTTACAGGCTATTGAATCTATTTTAAAAACTAGAGGAAAACTACCTGCAAATGTAAAGTTCTTAATTGAAGGGGAGGAAGAAATAGGTAGCCCAAATTTAGAAAAGTTCGTTTTAAATAATAAGGAATTATTAGAAGCGGATGCTTGTATTTGGGAAAACGCTTTTAAGGATGAAAATGGACATCCTATGGCCCGCCTTGGAAATAAGGGAATGTTATATTTAGAATTAAGGGCTAAAACAGGAAATACTGACTTTCATTCCAGAATGGCACCTGTAATTCCTAATGCGGCATGGAGGTTAGTATGGGCATTATCAACCTTAAAAAATACTAAGGATGAAGTATTAATTGAAGGTTTTTATGACAGAATTAGACCGGTTTCTGATGAAGAGTTAGAAGTATTAAAGGATATGCCTTCTCAAGAAGAAAAGCTGAAGGAACGTGCAGGAATAGGTGAGTTTATAAATGGAGTAACAAGTTTAGATTTTACCAATAGACTTTATAATGAACCAACCTGTACTATTTGTGGGATAGAGTCGGGATATACTAAAGAAGGTCAAAAAACAGTTTTACCATGCACTGCTATGGCTAAAATTGATTTCCGTCTAGTGGTAGATCAAGATCCCAGTGAGATTGTACAGCTACTAAGAAAACATTTAGATAAACATGGATTTGAAGATATAGAAATACATATTTTAAGTGAAGCAAAACCTGCCAAAACACCAGTTACAACACCTTTCGTAGATGTATTAAGAAAATCAGCAGCTATTGCTTATGATAAACCCCTTGTAATAGAGACAACATCAGCTGGAACAGGTCCACGTTATGTATTTAGTAGTTGGACAGATATGCCAATTGCTGCTATTGGGCCGGGATATCCAGGTTCTTTAAATCATGCACCAGATGAAAACATTCGAATTGAAGACTATAGAGAGGCTATAAAGCATGTAATTGCATTGCTACATTGTTTTAAGGAAATGTAAACTTGCAGAGCTAGTAAAGGGATGATTGCCTAACATCCCTTTTACTAGCATCTAATACAATGGATTGGAGGAATAAGTAAAATGGCTATAAAGTATAATGATTTTAATTCAAAGTTAGAGAACTATTTAGTTACACAGAAAGAGAGGTTAGTTTCAGATTGGCTTGATATAGTCAGAATACCTAGCATAAGTTCTACTGGAGATGGTGTAAGTTTATGTTGTGATACTATTGTGGAGAAGATGAGGAGTATTGGATTAGATGTAACTGTTTATCCAGTTAAGCCTTACCCTGCGATTTTTGCAAAGTATGGAGATGACCCAAAGAAAAAAACCGTCCTCATATATGCCCATTATGATGTTCAACCAGCGGATCCAATAGATGAATGGAAAACCCCTCCCTTTGAACCTACTATTATTGATGGAATAGTTTATGGTAGAGGAACATCGGACAATAAGGGACCTCTTATGGCACATTTGAAGGCAACTGAATTTTGGTTAAAAAATTATGGAGAATTACCAGTAAATATAAAGTTTATCTTTGAGGGATGTGAAGAAAACTCAAGTTTAGGATTGCCAGAATTTTTAAATGACAACAGAGAGTTATTACAAGCAGATTTAGTTTATTTCAGCGATGGGCCCAGGCATGAAAGTGGTCTTCCAACTGTTGCATTAGGTGCAAAAGGTATGTTATATTTGGAACTTACTTTGGAATCTTCAAAAAGAGATGCTCATTCCATGTATGCACCAATTTTACCTAATGCTGCATGGGAATTAATCGAGTTATTATATAAATTAAAGAATAATGGTGAAGTAAAAATACCAGGCTTTTATGATAATGTGCAAGAAATCAGTGAATTAGAAAGTGAATTTATGAGGAAATTACCTAATGTTGTTGACGAAATCATAGAAACTTTTGGTGTAGAACCTGTTATCCCACCAGAAAAAACCTATTATGAACAACTTCTCAATATGCCTACATTCAATATTTCAGGATTTACATCTGGATATACTGGGGAAGGAGGTAAAACCGTTCTCCCATCTACTGCTACTGCTAAGATAGATATTCGATTAGTTGCAAATCAAAGCTGTGATGAAATTTATGAAAAGCTAGTTAATTATATTGAAGAGCTAGGATATGACAATGTAGAAATAGTGAAAAAAGGCGGGGTAGAACCTTCCAAAACTCCTATAGAAACAAAATATTTACCTCTTATTGAAAAGGCTACTAGAGAAACTTTTGGAGAATATATTGTCTATCCTTGCAGACCATCTACTGCTCCTGATTATTTATGGACAAATATATTAGGATTACCTGCTATTCAGGTACGCTGGTGTGATGCGGATTCAGGTAATCATGCTCCTAATGAGAAATTAGCTATTGATACTTATATTAAAGGAATTGAGTGTACAAGCAGAGTAATAAGAATAATTGGGGAGGAAGGCTTATGCACTCCTCTATAAACGAACAAGTTGAAGGGAAGGGTTCTGTTTCACAGAAACCAAATAATGAAATATTTAAAAAAGTCGGCCTAATATTAGGGCCGACTGCAGCAATAATAATGTTTTTAATGCCTCAATTGCCAGGTTTGGCACCGGAAGGGAAGAGATTTTTGGGATTATTGTTATGGGTTGTTATATGGTGGGCTACTGGACCTGTTCATTATTCAGTAACTTCTTTAATACCTATCTTTGGAATGCCTTTACTTAAAATAATGAAGATAAAGGAAGAAGCAATTCTTGAAGTAGTAAACGGTGCTGTAAGTTTTAAAGATTTCTCACTAGCAACATCTACAATGTTGGAAACGGGGTCTAAAATTTCTATTTCTATGCCTGGTTCTACTATTGGACTTGCTGATCCTACAATAATATTTTTCTTAGGACTTCTAATACTATCCGGGGCTATGGTTGTTACAGGGTTGGATAAGCGGATGTCATACTGGATTATACATGCTATAGGTTATTCTGAAAAAAGACTTCTTTTAGGTGTGACTCTTTCTACAGCTTTAGTTTCCTCATTTATATCTAATACATCTGCAACTGCCATACATCTTCCAATTGCAAAGGCGCTAATAAAGCAACTTGGCGTAGAAGAGGATTCAAACTTTGCAAAGTCTGTGACTTTAACATGTTCTTATGCCTCTACACTAGGGGGAGGAAGCACTATAACAGGTAGGGCCTCCCTTCTCCTTATGGTTGGTATGGTTTCAAGTATAAGTGGAATAAAGATATCCTATTTTGATTGGATAAAGATTGCCTTTGTATTTTCATGGGGAATGGTATTTTTATCATATTGGTATCTTCAGAGGGTTTTCCCTTTGGAAAATACAATTCAAGAAGATGCTAAAGAAGTAATTGAAAGGGAGATTGAGGCTTTAGGACCTATGTCTATAAGAGAAAAAATGGTAGCTGTGTTTTTTATTTTAGCCATAATACTATTTATGACTGAAGGAGTATGGAGCAAGTTTTGGTTTATGGAGGCTTTGAAGGGATATTTAACAGTACAAGTAATTGCCCTTTTTGTACCATTTCTCCTATTTATAATACCTATAAATATAAAACCCTTAGAATTTACTATTACATGGAAGGAAATATCAAAGCATATAAATTGGGATGTAATACTTGTATTTTCAGCAGGCCTTACCATTGCAGCAGCTGTTATTAAGACAGGAGTGGCAGATTGGTCTGCAAGAGCATTAACATCCCTTAATATATCTCCTATTTTATATTTAATATTTATTATAATATTTGGTTCCTTCCTGACAGAGTTTATTTCAAACACTGCAAGCATGACCCTTATGCTTAGTGTTATTCTTCCACTTCATAAGAGTTTAGGGGTGGATCTTATAATATTAGTGAGCACTGTAGCTATGGCATCAGAGTTTGCATTTATGTTGCCGTCAGGGACTCCTGGAAATGCAATGATACTAGGGACAGGAGGTATCGATATACCCACAATGATAAAAGTAGGACTTCCGTTAAAATCCATGGCAATTGCTGCTTGGCTGGTTTGGAGTTTCGTTTTTATTATATAAAACGGGTAGATTTAGAATTAGGTTTAATAATATTGGAACTCTAAATTCTTCAAACTGAAGTTTTCCACTATATTTACAAAAGCCAAATGATAAGTATAATTAAGGAAGCTAGTTTTTAGCTAAATGCACCCCAAAAGTTAGGCAATAAATTGACCTGAACCCATTTAGGTTTACAGTCGAAATAATAAAAGCTATAGATGAGTAGGATTGAAAGAGATCCTACTTCTCTTATTTACTGGGGTACCCCAGTAAAATTTCTATGCAGCCATCATTCTATATTCTATTGGTGCAAATCCATCACATTTTTTCTGTGGTCTATCATTATTATAAAATTCTATATAATCTTCTATATCTTTTTCCAATTCTTCAAATGTATTGTATCCTTCTTTTTTAAATCTTAAATAATATCTTTCTGATTTTATCTTAACCCAAAATGATTCCATTGGACAAGTAGTAATCATTATATTTGCCAAGGTAATGATACGATTTGATACAAGTCCAGATCTTTTATCTCTAGTAGATTGTAAGGAAAGCTTGAAAATTATATTTTAAAGCGAGAAAAGAGCCATCTCTATATTATTTGAATTAATTATTTGGAGACAGCTTAAATATTCTTATGGTACTTACTATTTTATTATTGTTAGTACTAATTTTTATCGATTAATATCGATTAAAATGGTAGATAAATTTTTATAATGATTTAAATAATTGTTATTTATAAATGCACTATTAAGCCCCCTAACCTATTTGGACAGTTTGTTTTCAGGATTTTTTGTTTATCATAATAGGTGCTTCTAGGATAATCGAGTACTTTATACATAGTATCTATGTTATATGTATCAGAGTTATCTTTGATTATTTTAAATATGCTAAATAATGCCATTGAAGCTAAAAATTTTCTTAACGGAATTAAGATTCAAAACCAAGATACATAAGGGATCAATATAACTTAATATATAACATTTGTAAAGGTATAGAGAAAAAATTATAGAAGAATCGCTTGAGTATTGCATAGAAAGAGAAATATTCAGTGCTGTAAGTTTTAGAGATACAATTGAATTTTTAGGTGAAAATATAAGGAATTAGAGAACCAAAAATCAAAAGAAAAAGCTAGCATAAATACCCCTTCTATCCCTCAAAAATATAATATTAAAACCCAAGCAATATCGGCATTACACGAAGAAACTTCAGTCGTAATTACACCAAATAAAGGATTTGGAGACTGGAACGAGCTATTAGGACACCCAGTATTAACTGCAACTATATAGGACGGGCTTACCTAATAGTCGATATATCCCATATAGCTGGTTTTGTAGAAGATGACCCCCAATCCAAATCTAGTATCTTATGCTGAAGCCCTTGTAAATAGAATTGTTAAATGGTAATATTTAATTGTAGAGAATAGTCGGAATTTAACAAAACTATTAAAAGATAGGGTAAAGCTTTAATGCTAGCCCTTATAATAAAGCTCTTGGATTTTAGAGAGCATTCTTATAACTTAAGGAGGTATTGATATTATGAAAAGGACAACTATAGTGCTTGTGGTAATCCTGACTTTATTAGCTTTTACAGCAGGAGTAGTCAGCAGTCAAGGTGTAAACGAAATTATACAGGCAACCTTGGCAAGGGATATCTCATTTTCTCTAAATGGACAAGCCCATAAATTCAAAGATGAGAATGGAAGCACCCTATATCCCATACTTTATGAAGGCAGGACCTATTTGCCTGTGAGAGCAGTGTCAGAAACAGCTGGATTGGGAGTAGACTGGGATAATAAAACCAAGACCGTTATTCTAAATACTCATGGACAAGGGGAAGGAACAGACCCGATTACCGGGAAAACTGAAGATGGTAATAAGTCTGTTAATTTAGTCGATCGGGTAAACAGTCTAGGAAACGCTATAAAAACAGTAGAAAATAAATATGTACAATACATAAGTTATAATAAGGGATTAGTTGCAGATTCAGAATATACCTTATGGAGAATGAATATAGATACAACTAGTTATGATGAATTAGTACTAGAGATAGCCCATCTAGGAGGAAATCTAGTAGAAATTGAAATTTATGATAATAGTAGCGATATAAGGTTGGAGGCTCTATCGATTGAAAGTGCTGATTCTCTTAAAAAGATTTCCATTGATATATCTGATATAGATGAGCTTAGAGTAAATTGGCGGTGTACATTGGGAGAAAAGGCAGTTTTAGTTTTTGGAGGAGAGTTACGAAAGTAAGATGTTGATATAAGAGTGGTGTAAGTTATAGAACCAAATCTATTAAGATTTGGTTCTATAACTGTTATATTGCCGATAAAATTAGCAGAATATTTTGATATAATAATTTGAAACTAAAATATCCGCACTGCTAATCGCAATGCGGATAATGAGATGCCATTGTATCATTTATTATTTTAAATATATCATTTGAATAAACAAGCCTTGATCACATTGGACATTTGCTCACCTCCTGTTTCAGGGTCAATTTTATTTTGAACAATTCCTTTAAGAATTTGAAAAGAATTTATCTCAAGTTTATTAACATTAATGGCATCCCACAAATTGCGTCCGTATGCAGTTTGAATAATTTTAGGTAATTCTTCGTACCATCGATATTTGGATAAAATTTCGCTGTTTTGATAAACGTGATTATGTGGCGATATCCCTCCACACATAGTAAACAGTTCAGCTTGTCGGGGTGAACATACCCAACGGATATACTCTTTAGCTGCATCATGTTTTTTTGAACTGGCAAATATTGATAAAGTACCACCTGTTACATAAGATTTCCCTCCGGGAATTGGCATATAGCCAATCTTACCACCATGTATATTCTTTTCAAGGTGAATTATATTGGAAGAATAGTTTAAAAAAACAATTTCCATTGCCGTTTTACCGTGGATAAAATTATCCAAGGGGGCCCCAATCCATTGTTGGTTATATATCGGAAGTGCATAAAGTCCATAGTTGTACATATTTTCTATACATTTGTAGATCGCATTAGAATCAATATTATGCTTCGATGAAGATTTAGGTACGGGGTCTTGTGCATAATTTAAATAGCGAAGGATAAAGTTGGAACTCAATTCAGAATAAGAGTCCAAATTAACACTTGTGCCAGCCTGAACAGGGGATCTTGGATTCCAAGATTGATTAAAAAACTTTACAATCTCTACAAATTCATCATAGCTAGAAGGTACTATTAAAGATTTTCCAGTTTTCTCGTAAAACATTCGTTTAAGTAGATCATCTTCAAATAAATCTTTACGATAAATCAACATTTCGGTACCTACATCAAAAGGAACTGCTTGTTTACTACCCTGGATGTAGGAAAAATCATCAACAATAGATGGCATCATTCCTTCTGTGAGTTCTCGAAATTCAGAATCATTAAAAGTATAGAACAAGTTATTATTAAAAAGAGAAAGACAACTCATGCTATTACGAACTATATCAATTTTAGAAGAATTAGCAACATTAAGGGTTTCTAAATACATTTCTTGCGGCATTTTTTCAATATATTCTACATTGATTCCTGTTTCACGAGTAAATTTTGGAGTTATACGTTTTAATGCATCAGTAGATTGACCTTTGGTAATTAGTACGCGCAATGTTATGTTATTATTTTTTATATTTACCCGATATGGGGAAGAATATTTCTTCCGGAAACCTCGAGCTGGAATTATGGTTTCGCATACTTCTTTTGCACCATCATTAGAGGATTGTAAAGCTTCAATCATGTTTTTAGCAGCAGAAACTCCAATTTGAAGGTAGTCAAGGTAATAACGAGAGACATTTGGTTCCTCGGTTATAATAGAGTCTTTGTATAAAGTAATAATAGGTGGGCAGGGCTTAGAGGATCCAGCTGAGGCGGCAAGTTGAATTTGTGGTAAAAACTTTTCATTGGTCAAAACCAAAACATCTGGTATATTATGATCTTTAAAAAAATCAAATGATGCAATTAACACAGTCATCCAATCAGCTTCTACAAAATGTATATATGGGGGTTTAGCTGAAGAATTATTTATAATAGTGCTCAATCCATTTGCAAAATCAAAATTATTTGAATAATATTTAGGTCCACTAAGAACACCTATATGATTATATTGTTGCTTTAATACATGTAGACCAATTTGCTTGCCTATTTCAAAAAAGTCAAATCCAACAAAGCGAGTTGTACCTTCTACTTTACGATATGCGTGTACAATTTTTCCACCACTAGCTAAAATGGGATTATATATGTCGGGCTGCGTTATGCAACAGGTAATTGTAATAACACCAGAAGTGCGAAGCGCAGCAGCATGATTAACACTTTGTTTTTCTTTATATGGCGAATTGTTGGTTATAAATAGAAGGACGTTATAGCCGTTTTCTTCCAATACCCTTTTTGCACTATTGAAAAAGGAAATATAGATATCGTCTTCAATATTTGGCAATATAATTGCAATACTAGATGTAAGCTTAGCATCTTTGCGCAGTTGTTTCGCTTGTGCATTAGAAACATACCCCAGCTTTTTAGCTACTTCCTGCACTAAAAGAATTTTTTCTATGTTACAAGATTACGTGGTGAAGTTTCAGACCCAATTGAGCCACCTGCAAGATGTCGTTTTGCTCCGCGTTGCAATTATCGTACAGATAAATGTTTAAGTGGTAATCCGCAACTTATTAATATGGGTAATAGTCATTATGTTGCCTGTACATTGTATAATGAAAATGAACAAGCTTAATATTCCCTCAACTATAATAATGATTTTGACAATCTTAGTATATGTTTTATCTATGCTTATAGAATACTTTAAACAAGGGAGAGAGGAGAGATACTGTGTTTATAAATGAAATGACAGAAGATCAAAAATGGGAATTGATTGGACGAATTGAAGAACAGTGGCGAGCAACAGATGATCCTGAATTCAAAGCTATGGTTTTAGCATGTAATCAAGATGTGTCCGAAAAAGCAAAGTTGCTACATAAGGAATCTATCATTATTGATGCTTGTACCTTTAATGTGGTACGTTATGGTTGGCGGCTGCAAGAGGCAAAGGCGACTGCTCTAAACTGTACAGTTCCCGGGGTATTTGATGGTCCTGGTGAAGCATTTAAGGCTATAGTAGGATATTATGGTGTTGTTAATTCAGATGATAGATTTCGGTTGATTCTTAGTACAGATGATATATATAGAGCTAAAAAACAAGGACAAACAGGTCTGATAATAGGTGCACAAAGTTGTGGATTTGTACAAAGCTTAGAAATGGAGCCTTATATACAGGCCTTTAAACGTATGGGGCTGCGTATTATGCAAATTGGATACAATTTTCGTACCTTTGCTGCAGATGGGTGTTATAGTCCAGCTAATGCAGGGCTTTCGGATACTGGGATGGAATTGATTAAGCTTATGGAACAGTACGGCATTACTGTTGACTTGAGCCATGCTGGTGAACGATCTACATTAGAATCGTTAGATATGGCAACAAAACCTCAGATATTTTCACATTCGAATCCTAAAAGATTGTTTGATCATCCGCGTAATATTACGGATGAGCAAGCTAAAAAATGTGCGTCTACAGATGGTGTTGTGGGCGTAACTGCCTATAATGTTATGCTGTGGGATGGAAAGACATTTCCAACAATTGAAACTTTTCTAGATTGTGTAGAATATTTTTGTGATTTGATTGGTGTAGATCATGTAGGTATAGGATTAGATACAACAGCAACAGAGGGGTGCTATCCTAAAGATGAGTTAATGTACTTTAATAAACTAGTGCGTAAGGTATCTGGAGAGAAGTCTGTGACTTATCAGGCACTTATGCAAAATAGAAAACCGCCTCTTGGAAATGCCGTAGAAGGTCTTATGTGTTTAGCAAATTGGGTTAATCTTATTGAACATATGTTAAAACGAGGTTTTTCTGAAGAAGAAATAAAAAAACTTATTGGCGAAAATTGGTTAAGGGTGTTTGAAAAGACATGGAAGCCTTTAAATTTAGAAGAAGAAAGATATTAATATAAATATTATGAGCATAAAATAAGATTTTATATATAAGATTCAACAATATATTCTATGCAATATAAGAATTGGTATGTAATGTTATAGAATATGCTAAAAATAAAAGTCCAGTAATATGTTATCTAAATATTACTGGATTTTTATTTTATGAATTATCAATAAAAATGAAGAGATATATATGTAGGCATTAAACAGTCTCTACTTTTTAAAGATGAAGACCATATATCATATTATTCTTTGTTATTGATTTTATTCTCTGATGGAAACAGTTGGTTTGGACGATAGATATATAAATGCATATCCATATGAGTTAGATGGAGGGGGAAGACAGAGAATAGGGATTGCAAGAGCAATTGCTATGAATCCTAAGTTTATTGTATGTGATGAATCCGTATCTGCCTTAGATGTAAGTATACAGGCTCAAATATTAAATTTACTAATGGACCTTCAGGATGAATTTAATTTGGCCTATGTGTTTATAACACATGATTTATCGGTGGTTAAACATATTTCTGATGAGATAATTGTGTTGTATCTTGGTCAATATGTAGAGAGGACACCAGCTAAGGAACTTTTTCAAAGACCAATCCACCCTTATACGGGGATACTCTTATCTTCAATTCCAGTACCCGACCTTAAAAGCAAGATGTTGGATAGTGGTCTAGTAAAAGGAGAAGTTACAAGTCCAATAGATCCAAAACCTGGTTGTAGATTTGCACAAGGAGGGAAATGCTTATGGGTTCACCATTATTTGAAGAATGGGCAAAAGAGAGAATCTAGTAAAAATTGAAATTTATGATAATAGTAGCAATATAAGGTTAGAGGCTCTAATATAAGGTTAGAGACTCTATCGATTGAAAGTGCTGATTCTATTGAAAAGATTTCTATTAATATATCTGGTATAGATGAGGTTAAAGTAAATTGGCAGTGTACATTGGGAGAAAAGGCAGCCTTAGTTTTCGGAGGTGATTTACGGAAGTAAGATGTTGAAATAAGGGCAGTTTAAGTTATAGAACCAATTCTATTAAGATTTGGTTCTATAATTGTTATATTACCGATAAAATTAGCAGAGTATTTTGATATAATAATTTGAAATTAAAATAGTTGTGGATGTAGAGGATACAAAATAAAATATATTATTATATAATGATTAGTTCAAACTATGGAGTGTTAAATACGGATAAGCTTATGATGTTAAAAGCACTTAATGGAAACACATTATTAGGAACAAATCATGAAAAGCATTTTACTTTAATGATTATCCAGAACTATTCAATTTTCTAAAAACAGAAGCAATGCATTATGTTAAAAAGAAATATGATCCGGACCTTTCTAATGAAGATCTTGAACAGCCGGAGTCCGTTATAGAGAAGGCTATTTTTAATAAGCAGTATATTTTTAATGAGAACTTTGAGGTAACTGATGCCCGGTATGAATTAGCTAAGTTAGCGGACGATGAAAAGTTATTATATGAAAAAAGAGGCTTTGAGATTCGTTCAAATATGATTAGTAAGGCCTGCGGGGATATTGATAAATCTATGTTAAAGCTACAAAAGAGGGTTGCTAGGGAACCTTATATTTGGGTAATGGCAAGTTATAAACAAAAAAACTGCAAAAGCTCAATTCCAACAAGTTCCAAAAAAATACATAGTAATATATAAGGTATAAAGATATATAAGAGTTAAGGATACTAGATGCAGTCTGTATATACCAAGGTTATATCAAATCGATTCCAAGAAAACCCAGTATACATAAATGCAATTTCTAAAGAGGTTTTTCCTATGCCTGAAAAGTTCATTTTGTTTGAAATATATGATATTTAATAGTATATTATCATTGTACCGTTGTTTTTTAAAAATAGTCAAAAATTAACCTGATAGGTTAATAAAAAATTGACTTTGGGGGAATGATAATATATAATGAAAGTAGAATATAGGACAAAAAAACTTAAAAAACAATGTGAGGATCCTAAAGTTGCTCAAAAGGATTATGGATCAAACATTGGAAATAAGCTAACCCAAAGAGTTGGAGAATTGATTGCAGCAACTAGTTTATTGGATATTAAGCATATTCCATCAGCAGGATTGCATAGACTAAAAGGAACAAGAGCTGATGAATATGCAGTAAATTTAGCACATCCATATAGACTAGTTTTTACGCCTATATTACAAGAAGGCGGAGATATAAATGAATTAGAAAGTATTAATATTGTAAGGATTGAGGAGGTGACGGATTACCATGGTAAACAAAAAAGATAATAATGATTTTATGCCTACTGTAGCAATTCCACCAGGAGAGACTATCAGGGAAAATATGGAGTATTTAGGAATGAATCAAAAAGAATTAGCAGCTAGGCTAGATATAACTCCAAAACATTTAAGTAATATCATTAATGGTAATGCTCCCATCACCTATGATACAGCCTTGAAGTTAGAATTGGTTATAGGGCCTAGTGCACAATTTTGGATGAATCTAGAAACTAATTATCAGTTAAATAAAGCTAGATTAGAGAAACAAAAAAGATTATATATAGATTTAGAAATATTAAAAGAGATACCATATAAAGAAATGAGTGAATTTGGCTGGGTAAAAGAAACAAATGATAGAATAGAAAGAGTATTTAATTGTAGAGAATTTTTTGGTGTTGCTGAGTTGTCTTCAATAAAGCCTTCATATGCCGTAGCTTTTAGAACACATAAACAGGTAAGGGAAATATCTGATTTTGGAGTATTGGCATGGCTTAGAAGGGCAGAGTTAAAAGGTTTAAATGTGGAAGTGAAGAAATTTAATAAAAGAAAGTTAAAAAGCCTTATTCCTACTTTTAGAGAGTTAACACTGAAAGAACCAGCAGAATTTTATCCGGAAATGAAAAGGTTATGTGCTGAATGTGGTGTAGCTTTAGTCCTGGTGCCATATCTTCCAAAAACCTATATTTGTGGTGCAACCATATGGAGAAATAATAAAGCGATACTTTCACTGAGCGTAAGAGGAAAGCGAGCAGATGTGTTTTGGTTTACATTTTTCCATGAATTAGCTCATTTAATTAATCATTCTAGCAATGAATTTCATATTAGTTTTGATAATGAAGATGGAGAAGATGAGGCGGATCACCTAGCTAGTAATTATCTAATTTCAGAAAAACAGTATAAAAATTTCATTGAAGAATATGATTATACTGATAAAATACAGATAATAAATTACTCTCATGAGATAGGCATATCCCCATGTATACTTTTAGGAAGACTGCAGCATGACAAACTAATAGGATATCAATATTACAATGATTTAAAGCCATCTTTTGAAATAGTAAGAAGCTAGTTATATCAACAGTACAAAGCTCAATAATCCATTCCCTACGTCAAACTTCTCCTTTGCAGTTTTTACAATTACTCATCCTTTTTCCTACCAAAGAAACTCAGTGAAGAAAATAATTTCTACAACCAGTTCCCATATTTCATCCTAAAACACCTTACTTTCCCAACGAAACTGTTCTAACATTAAATATATATCATAATAATGATACCAATATAATATTATCTATATAAAAGAGCCTAGGAGGTATTTAAATCTTCTAGGCTTTATAGCTGAGGACATTGCAGCTATTGTATTCCAGGGTAGCAGCTTGTTAGATATTATATTGGAGTTAAGTTAAAAGATTGATATAATTATGATAAATACTAATTGGGGAAAGGTGGGATAGCTTTGAGGGAGAATTGGGATAAAGAAAAACAATTAGTAAAAAGGGACTTTGATTTACTTATAGAAAAAGGGAATCTAGGTTTTTATAATAGTTGTGAGATAACAACTATATTTTTATATGATAGCACTATAAAAAAAGCTAAGAACTTTTATACCATAGTGGTTTTTGAAGAAAGAGAAAAGTCTATTTCTAATGAAAAGCCTTTTATTACTAATAAGCCTATTAATATAGATAAACAATATAGATTAGGCATTATAAGATATCAAAGAACTATAGAAGAATTAGAAAAAGATTTCATTGTATTGCTGGGGGAAAATGAATGGGCTTATGATGAAAGTGATTTAATTATAGGAAATTTAAAACCTTTACCAAAACAATTTATACCTAAGGATGGCACTGAAATTGTGCCACTTAACTCTGTATTAAAGAATAATTTTTACAATGGATCCTATGTATTAGAATTTTTTGACCAAGAAAAACAGGAGCTAAGGGATGTATTAGAATCGGACAAATTACTGGGGAAAATATGTAAATGTGTTACAGAACTTCTCCCCATTGATTTACTATATATTAGGGATAGAATTGGTAATATAATCTTCCAATTTCCTAGTATGATGTTTACCTTAGATACACAACCATTAAGCTCATGGGAAGGAATGGAAACACAAATAGCATGGCATCCTTTTTTTAATGATTTGGATAAAATGGATAAGATCTCGATTCAAACTAGTAGTCATCTTGATAATAATATTATGGGGTTCCATCAACTTGACCAAATTAACCATAATTCCAATGAATTGCATACAGGAAATTCAAATGATATGAATGATACTATTATATTTAATAAAGAAAATGGACTAATATTAAGTTGCTCTTCTGCTAGTTTTATGAAAGATATTCATATTTCAGGTTATATATCTTCGGCGTTCCAAGAACCGCGAATTATAAAGTTATTTGATAAGGATGATAACTTAGTTAAAAATATTGAAATTCCAATAGTTTATAGCACAGGTGGAGATAAACCCTATAAAATGGATTATTCTGATTGGATTTCTAATCGAATTTATGAAAATGAAAAGAAAAGATTAGAAAGAGATTTAATATTTGTACAATATGGAAAGAAAACAAATGACAGAAACAAGGCCTTAGAAGATTTAAGAACTTTAATTGAACGTCATGGTGAAGATGGCATTTATTTATGGGATCCTTATTTAAGTTATAGGGATATTTTGGATACTATCTATTATTATGAAGTAGCTGGTGTTCCTATGAGGGCTATTAATTCCTATAGGAAACAAAAAAATCTTAATGATAAAAAGGAAATTTCTAAGGACAAAGAAACATATGGAACCTGGGTAGAAAATCAAATAAAAAATTTTGAATTAAGCAGTAATCATTTAGGAATAGATTTTGAATTAAGATGTCAACATGATCAATATGGATGGCCATTTCATGATAGGTTTATTATCTTTCCTTTGAAGGATAGGAGACCTAGGGCATGGTCTTTGGGAACTTCCATTAATTCCTTTGGGAAAGAGCATCATATCTTACAGGAAGTCGGTAATGCAAAGATGATTTTAGATGCCTTTATGGAATTATGGAAAGAACTTCAAGATCCAGAGTGTTTAGTTTGGAGGTCAAAATGAGAGAAGTTATATTTAAAAATTATACTGAAAAAGTAATTAATTCCATTGATAAATTAGAGTTAAATGATTCACTATTATATTTGGATTCTATCCTGGAGAATAGTGAGGTAAAAGATATTCTAAATGGAGGAAAATCTTTAGAAAAAACCTATAAATATTTAAATGAAAAGTTGAGCTTTATAAATAAATATAAGTATGGATTTTATGTAGAAGAAATAGACAATCAGGATGTCATAGAAGGAGCTAAAGCACTAATAACAGCTAAGTATTTTATTTCAAAAGGTATAAATAGAGGAGATGTCAAGGAAATAATAAAGGGAATTTTGATATTAAATTATTTTGAGCTTCCTTTTAGTCAATTGATAGAAATAGGGGATTTTACTAAGGAGGAAAGAAGAGTATTATCGATAAAACTAAAAGAATTCTTATCGGCACTATCTATTAAAATAAGTATGCCAAATGATGCCCCCTATAATGAAAAAAGATATTTTGAAGAATATGAAAATGGCATTGGAGAAAAAAACATGAAAAAAGTGTATGATTTTGTAGAGGCTATAAAAAGGGGTAGGGGCTATGGTCTTAGAGAAGTAATGAGGGGGTTAATTAAATTTATTTCTTTTATTAATCCTATTCTTCTTAAAAGAACAATCTCTGAAAGGACTGATCCTTTAGAAATCCTTGCAATAATAGAACCCCTAGAAGATGATGAAAAATTGATAATGGGTCTAGGAGAAGATATTAAAAACGAATGGGTATTAGTAGGGATTATTTATCAGATTTTAGATAATAATCGGAATAAAAGACTTGGAGATAATGTATTGGATGCAATGAGGAGAATTTTAGATCAATTATGGACTATAAATGAAGAGCTATTTTTCCAATGTATAAATTATTTCGGTAATTATGAAGACTTTAATATTATTTTAGGAAGAGTACTAGGAAGGGCTAACAGGGAAACTATTTTGAAATATGTTAATAGCTATAGGATATCAGAATACAGAGGCGATTTGGAGAATGATCGGTTATTTATTGAAAATTTTATGAACGAATCAGGAGAAGAGAATAGTCTTTTCTTATGTAGTGAGATGTTTCAAAAATGGGAAAGATATTTAAAAGATTTTATAAAACAAAATAAATATATTCAAGGCCCCATATATACCAATTGTTTTTATATAATCGTCTATTATTTTCTGTTAAGAAAAAACCAGCAGGAAGATTTTTTGCAAGAATTAGAAAAAATGGTATTTGAAATTTTGGAAATAAATTATATTTGGTGTGAGAGTCCTATTGAGATTAGAGCAAGATTTTTTATAAATTTAACATATCTTTACTTATTAAGTATTGAGTGCAGACATAAGGCCTATATTCTAGCTACAAAGGAAGGGCTAGTTTCGAAATTAGAAATATTTTTTAAGGATGAAAGAATATGGCTTTATTATTTTAATACTTTAGATAAACCATCTTTTTTGAAGGAAATAGAGGAAAATTTTACTTTGACAAATAATGGATAAGCATGAATTCAAAGATGAGAATAGAAGCATTTTACTATATATCTTAGTTAAAATAATTTATAAAAAAATACAAGTCTTACCTAAAAAGAATTAGATATTTTAGATAGCCTAAATTAAATAATTATGAATTAATTGATGATTTCAAGGATATGTTTTTAGAAAGTGGATAATTAAAGCGGAAAAATTTAATATTCTAGAACTAAACTCATTTGTTAATGGTATTAAAATAGATATAGATTCCGTTTAAAATAGTCTCGATAGTAATTATTTCAATAGATTATTAGAAGGAATGGTTAACAAGGTAAAGGAAATTAAACGTATGGGTTATGGACGATGTAAATTTGATCTGCTTGGAATAAAAGTACTTAATCAGCAGGAAATACTTGGGCAGGAAAATAATATATATTTTGCTTCTAATAGAAGTGCATAAAAATTACCAAATTTGCAAGAGACCATTTTCAAATTATCATAAACATTTTAGCTCTTTTCTTAATAGTGTACATCAATAGGAATTACAAGATAATTTAATCGTAAAATAAAAAATTCTCCTTACTCTCTTGCAATTTCCTCTATTCGTTCTCTAGTATCAAAAGAAGCCATTCCCTCAACTCCTCTATTTTCTCTATATTACTTTTAGTGAAATCATAATCACATTTTTTATAAAAGCTTTGTCCAAAATCGGGGTATCTAGCATTTATATTAAAAGTTGTAATTAAGTCTAGTATATCTTTTTGTTCTTCAGTTGTATAAATCTGTGCCTTTTCAGCTAATCTTAGTAAATTATGGATTCTAGGCGGATTATTATCTACATTCTTAACATATATAGCTTTGAGCGGTTTTTCTATAACTAGATGCCCCATAAATAAACTATATATATTATATTATCAGATTATTGCCCTATTCAGCACAAAAATCCACAGGTTAAACGTCAAATATAGAGTACCATCTAATTTTTAATTTCCATGATAGATTATCTGCCTCAGAGCTGGCAATCATTTTTGAATATCCTCTCATGAATGGTATCATTGATACTAAAAAATTCTTTTCATTTTTAATTTCTTCATATATAGTATCTCTAAACAAATCCAACAATTTATCCAAATATAGTAAAATCTCTTGTTCCTTTGAATTTACCCTTATAAATCCATTAACCTCATTCTCCTTTGCATTATTAAATAAATATAAATTAAAGCAATCTCTTTTTTGGTGAGCCAATAATTTTATCAATTCAGTATTATGAGTTAGAATTACCTGCTTTTTACCTTCTAAAAATTTAACTATAATAAATGCTATTTTATTCTTGTAAATTGAATCAAAGCTAGAAATTGGATCATCTAACACGATAATTTCAGCCTCTGATCTTTTAGCTCTTAACAGTTCGAATGAATGTCATTTGTAAAAGTTTCTATATTTAAATTTTAGGTAACTTTAATGGGACAGGGGGTCAGACCTCTTGTCCCAGAAATATAGGAGTCGCATCTCTTTGTGTATATCTTGCACTAGATATGCTACCAGAAGAATTAAATATAGATTATATTACAAGATAGTTCTTAATAAAGCTGTAAAGGATTGTTTTTTTGTTATTATCTTTTGATAATGTCATCTCATAATTTTCTTTTTTATACCATGAATTCTAATATAGATAAAAATACTCATGGAAGCCAGCATACATGGATATATTATATACGAATTTATTGTTTCATTCTATATGCTCTTGGAAACTAATTCAATTTTAAGGTTAAGTTACCTAAAAATACAAGTTTTTTCTTACCTGCTTACACCTTATCCATAATTATGATATAATAAAATAAATATCTTTACATTATTAAAAGATAATAAGTTTTATTTAGAAAGGAGCTTGCCATGATAAATAATGCTCAGTCCTATTATCCAATTTCTATAGATAAAATAGAGGAAAAAGTTGAAAGAAGGATTAAACGCGCTGCTTCAAGAAAAGAAAACGATATATACGAATTAAACTTCTTTAACCCATATAAAGACTTCCCAAATATTCAAGAGATGGTTAATGAGCATGGTGAAACTATAATGCGAATAGATGGTGATATACCCCCTAATCTTCCAATAGAAAATAATGATAGATTTTTATTTATTAGTTATGATCAGACAGCCCTTACTCATGGATTACATAAATATCCAGCTAAGTTCTTCCCTGAATTGCCGAGATGGCTTATTCAACGGTATTCAAAAAAGGGGGACCTGATACTAGATCCCTTTACAGGTAGTGGTACTACCAATGTGGAGGCATTATTAAATAATAGACATTCTGTTGGCATCGATGTAGACCCTCTTTCTAGATATATTTCGAAGGTCAAAACAACTCCATTAGATGAAAAAAGCCTGTATAAGACACAAAAATACCTTTTAGACCAAATAGTAAAATATCATCCAAAAAAAATAATGCCAGAGGATATCCCAGATTTTCCTTATAGGGATAATTGGTTTAATGAAGAGATTATATACGAATTAGCCTATATTAAAAAAACTATATTAAATATGGATACCACTAAAGATATAAAGGATTTTTATTTAGTTTGTTTTTCATCAATAATTAGATCTGTCTCTAATGCTGATGATAATTGCACTCGGACTGTAATACGAAAAAAATTAAATAAGCAAGTTTATCCGTCTTTCGCACTAGTGAAATTTGCAGAAACCATATTGATTTCTGTGCCTAAAATGGTGGAATTTTCAAATAGGGTTTCCTCTTCTACATCAGTAGAAATTCCACATGACATGGATGCTAGGCATATAGATTATAATCCAGATACATTTGATTTGGCTGTAACCTCTCCACCATATGTTAATGCAGTGGATTATCCTAGGACACATCAATTGGAACTTTATTGGTTGGAATTTGAAAGTGGCTCCCTTGTGCCTTTAAAAAAGAAACATATAGGAACAGAAAATGTTCCAGCAAAACTATATAATGAACTTCATAGCATAAGTATTGAAGAGGCAGATATTGTAATAGAAAAAATCTATAAACAAGATCCTAAACGGGCATATATAGCATATAAATATCTTGTAGATATGGAAAAAAATCTTAAAGAGGTATATAAGGTATTAAAACCTGGGTCACATTATGTAATAGTTGTAGGAAACAATCGAATAAGGGGACAGTTGTTTGAAAACTGGAAATACCTTATAGCCCTAGCGGAAAGGGTAGGATTTACTTTAGAAAAATATTTTGCATCAGAAATTATTAGACATTTTATTAAAGTACCTAGGGAAGAACGTATTGATACCGATTGGATTATTGTACTAAAAAAATAGGGAGGAATTATGTATGAATGATACTACTAAAAAAGGTAAACAAGCCTCAGTTGACGGATTTGCCCACGAACATATTGCCGTAGGCCTACTCATGAAAAAATATCAAAATGTTTCTCTTGTGGATTTACCCTTATCTCCCTATGATATTATTATTGCATTTCAAAATTCTGACGGAGAGGAAGATATTATTAAATGCCAGGTTAAAACAGCAACAAAATCTGTAAAATTTACAGGGGGTACTAGGGGTGGCATTGATAGGCAATATATTTCTGGTGTTAAAGAATATATTCAATCTACCAAAACATCTGATGTAGTCATTGGCGTAACTCCAGTTACGGAACATAGTTTTGATCTTTATTTTGTGCCCACAGTTTTAATAGAGTATTTAGGGCAAAAATCCATAAGTATAAATAGAATCAGAGGATTAAAGAATAATTATGAAATCCTAGAATATTGTAAAGATAAGGCTTATGTTCTAGAAAAGTGTAGAGAATATGGAATTATATAATGGGACAGGAGGTCAGTTTACAGACCCCTTGTCCCACCAACTTGAAAAAAGAATTTTTAATGATAATATTTAAGTTACAGTACTGCAATTATGCAACCAAAACTTCATATATTTTTTGGGGAGCTTATAGTGATAGGCTGAGAAAGGAATGTTATTCCTGACCCTTTGAACCTGATTTGGATAATTCCAACGGAGGGAGATTTCTAAAATCTATTAAGTTTAGTTCTTTTTTAAAAACAGCATTGAAAATTATAGAAGATGTATAATAGCTGTTATCTTTATGAACAATACATGATATAATATTAAATGTAAGTGCAAGACGAAATTGGGGGTGTTCAAATGACCAATGAAGAATTTCAAAAAATAGTATTAGAAGAGCTAAGAAGTCTAAAAGAAGGACAGAGAAACTTAGAAGAAGGACAAAGAGAAATAAAAAAAGAATTAGAAGCTATAACTGAGCAAACAGCTGACTTGACAGAATTTAGAGAAGAGATAAATGCTAAACTTGACACTGTTATTGAGGAAAATGAGATATTAAAAGAACTAATAGGAAAACATGAAGTAGATATTAGAAGAATTCAAAGAAGAATAGTATAGAAAATCATAATTATAGAACCTTATGACAAATATATATAGTGAAATGCAAGAAGGATTTAAACAATTAAATTCACGAACAGATGGAATAGAAAATGAAACTAAAAAAACCGATGCTAAAATTGAACACCAAATTATACCTAAAAATAGCTATGAAAACAAAAAGAAGCCTGAGAAAGCTTCTTTTGTAGTAAAGTAGGGAATTATATTCATCGGCTTATATATTGGAATATTTTTCCAAAAACTATACTTTTAGAGATTAGTAGAATAATTAAATCTTATAACCCGTTTATCTTTCTTGTCCACTACTACGTATAAATCCATATGTATAGTATACCCATCTTCTTGGTACAAATATATGGACTCATTTTCATCTTCATAAAACAAATTTTTAAGGCCATATAATTTTTCTAATCTTTCCTCATCTATTCCAACTTCCAAACCTCTTATGGTTTTTATCCCCGGTTTGTCTACAAGGATAGTGTCATTAAATTGTTGTTTTCCTGTTGGGCCATCTTTCTCCATATATAAAATAGTGAGCCCGTCTATTTTGTACTCATACATACTAACATCTTCATTAATATGCTCTATTAACTCTACTTCTCCTGAACCTAATAATTTAGTAATATAGTCTATATTATTATCTACAAATATGGTCTTATCACCTATCCGCAGCTTGTAATCATCTTCTATTAGACGTTCTGGATAATGGATTTTCTCTGTTTCAGTTTCTTCCTTTTCCTGTTCAGGCTCAGATAAGGTTATTACCTGGACTCCCTCTATAAATTCAGATTCTCTTACCATACCTTCTATATCCTTTATCTTAAAGGCGGTACATTTAAAGCTGCCATCTATTTCATTATATAATTCATCAATATATCCTAATCTTTCGGCACTATAGCTATAAGTACCACCAAAGCCCGTTATTACACTTATAGTGTCTTTATAATCTCCCCTATATCTTAAGGAATAACCATCCCCATAGGTTCTAGGTCCATTGTCTGCATTAGGTATTCCTTCTTCATTATATTGACCGTCTTCTATATAGGCAAGTCTATGGGTTTTAGGAATTTCTATTATATATCTTTTGTTTAGGTTCTTAGACTCTACTTGGATTTTAAATTCTTCTAATAATTTAATTTCTAAATCACTTTCAAAATTAGGTTCAATTTCTTTAAAATCATCTTTACTAAATTCATATATACTAAATTTCTTCCCAGAGGAAGCTGATGCACCATAATAGGAAGTCATAGCTAATTGGTCTAGCTCATCTTTTGTTTCATATACATCTAAATCTATGAAATCGGGATAGAAATCTTCCATTATTTTATCTATTACAATTTCTCCTGTTTTCCCATCCATTAAGGTAAGATAAATATGACTGGGATTATCAATATTCTTGTATATGACCACCAGGTCCTTATAATCCATATTGATAAAATGACCTATTTGTTTATTCATAATAAAGAGGTCTTTCATAGCCAATAGTTGGGAATATATTTTATAAAATTCCAATTCACCATCCATAGATTCTAAATGAGGGAGCAATTCTTCTACCTTTTCATATTCATGATAATCATAGGCCCTTTCTATTAGAGCTTTATAGGCTTTTATATCATTTGAATCTAGCAATTCTTTTTCTAGTTCTTCTTTCAAATTTTCGTCTGGGCCAACGGCTTTATAGGCTAATATTTTAGTTTCTAAATCTTTTATTTGATCCTTAAATTCATTGTAGTAATAATCGATAGTGGTAATATGTCTATTTTCTAAATATATCTTTATTATTTCTTTAAAAAGCTCCTCATCGAATTTTTGATAGAGCAAATGTAGTAAGGAAATTTGAGCCTTGTCCGCATCGCCTACAAGAGTTTGATATTGGGAAAATCTTATATTTAAGTCTATGGGGTCATCTAATTCCATCATTCCTTTTAAAATGGTATTCCCTTCTTTATCATATTGGTGATTATTTCTATGTAAATCGGCTAATTTAATATAAGTATGGGAATCAGCTTCTTTTTCTAATGCCTTTAAATAATATTTTTCTGCATTTTCATAATCTTGGGCATCAAAATACTTGTCCCCCTTATTTTCATAATAATTTTTAGTACAACTTGTTAGTAAAAATACCGATACTATTAATAATAAAATAAAACTCTTTCTTTTCATGCTTTCATCTCCATTCTATAGTCTAATATTCGTATTTCGGCCACATTATATTATATATCATATAATGAGCAGTTAAAAGATAGTATAGTTGAAAGTTTTATCAAAAAAAGAAGAATTTTCTTATTTTCTATAACAGGATTAAGTCCAAATAAGGGGTTTTTCCTTGTAAATAGTATACTTAAATAGTAATATTTAAATTAGATTTATATTTTAATTTTGCCTTCAGCTATGGCATATTATTAAGAAGATAGGAGGGAGTATCTAATTTGTAAAAATTTAACATTAGCCATAAGGATTTAGAAATATTTAAATCTAAAGAAGATTTTTTGGTGAAGGATGCATTACATATAGTTTATAATGCTTTTCGAGTGATAGTAGATGATAATACGAAAATATTATGGGGGAGAAGTATTGATAGAGAAGGAAATACTTCAAGGACCAGGAGCCAATTATCAAAGACTGGTTGAAGAAGACTGGCATAAATATAATAAAGATAAAATAAAAATAGATCCTAATAATAAGGCTTATATAGAAGGAGTAAGCCCAGGTTATGGTGCCCCTGGATTATATTTGCATAAAAACTATGCCTACGGAGCTAGAACTATAGATGCTCCTAATTATCCATATAATACTGTTTATATAGTATACCAAATAGATTTAGATACTTTTGAAGCTATAGAATTATTTCACAATAGACAACGATAGTATTATTCAAAGCCAAAAAATCTAGAAGTACTTGTGAGATAATTTTAAGCAGTATGGTAAGATTTATCATACTGCTTTTTATGGTTTTTGCCTATTTGATTATGACTTCATTAAAGGTAATATAGAGGAAATCCCGAGAAAGTATGAAATAAAAATCTCTTTTCTAGTTTTTACCAGAAAAGAGATTTTTTTATTTAATTGTTATGCAATTAATAGAAAAGTTACTAAAAAAACATAAAACATGTTGACATTTGTAACATTATGATATATTATTGATATAAATAAGGAAAATAAAGTGAAAAGAACATAAAATATTAGCTGAAAAGAACATTTAGATATGGGGTGAAATTTTTGAATGCTGAAGATAGAAGAAAGAAAATTATGGAGTTACTGCAAATTGAAGTGACGGTTGAAACTAATAAATTGTCTAAATTACTGAATGTAACTCCTATGACCATTAGACGTGATTTCGAGTATTTAGAAAAAAAAGGATTAATTACAACTATTTATGGCGGTGCTATAATAAATACTCTTCCCACTTTGAAAGAACAAAACAATATGACTGACACAAGCCTTGAAAAAAGAAATATAGCTAAAGAATGTGCCAAGTTTATAAAAGAAGGGTCGACTGTTTTACTTGATGCAGGAAGTAGTGTAAAAGAACTTGCTATGGAAATAATTGATATACCTAATATAACAGTATTAACAAATTCTATTTTGGTGATGAATGTACTTGCAAAAGTCGATACTAAAATACGTTTAATAATGATTCCTGGCCAGTTTAGAAAGAGTTCAATGTCTTTTTTTGGGAGCATCACAAATAATTTTTTAAATTCAATTCATGTAGATTATTCATTTATTGGTGCCATGGGAGTATCTGAAAGAGGAGCTAGTGTTTTAGACATGGAAGAAGGACAAACTAAAAGTAAGATGATAGAAATATCGGATAATCCAATAATATTAGCAGATCATACAAAAATAGGAGTTAACAGTCTGTTCTTTATAGATGTAAAAGGAAAAAGGTATACATTGGTAACTAATTCAAATGCAGATAAAGCGGTATTGAAAGGAATCAAAAAGAATGGAAATCATGTTATTACTGTTTAGTGTGAATTTAAGTCAAAGTAGATAGATTATGTACTAGGTCTAAAGGTTATTGCTTTCTCGAAAGACATCATTCAAAGTATTAAATTTACAAATTTTTATTTTAAAACAAAATATATTAAGTGCTTTGAATTTTATAAGGTATATGTACTATGTCAAGGTAAAATTATGGAATTATATTATTATTCTATGATAATGTCATATTAAATTCATTCTGATAAAATGTCATATATGAGAGAGGAGATATTTAATATGACTCAAAAAGAAATAACTAGACTTAGAGTCATTAATCAAACAGTTGATAAAGTAATAACTATTCGAGAAGCTGCTGAGATTTTAAGCTTAAGTGAACGCCAAGTGTTAAGGTTAAAGAAAGGAGTTGTAGAAGAAGGACCTGCGTTCATTATCCATAAAAACAGAGGCCGTAAACCAAAGCATGCTATATCGGATGGAACTAGAGATTTGATTATTAAACTTAAACAGACAAAATATAAGGAGGCTAATTTTAATCATTTTCAGGAATTAATTGAAGAACATGAAAATATTCAGGTAAGCTATCCTACGGTGTATAGAATTCTAACTGAGGCAGGTATTAAAAGCCCTAAAAAGCATCGTAAACGTAAGACACATCATAGAAGAAAAAGAAAACCTCAAAAAGGCATGTTAGTGCAAATTGATGCATCTCCCCATGAATGGAT
>NZ_AZSU01000002.1:290348-485749 GCF_000511955.1 [Clostridium] ultunense DSM 10521
GACCTAAAAAGACAGTTTCAACATTATCAGAAAGACGACAAAAGAACAAACCTAGACCATCAAAAAATCATCCTTGGAGGCAATCAGTTGATAAAAAACCCACACCCTTGTATGAGGAAGTTCTCTTGCGTAAAGAGACAGATGCCGAAATCCAAGAAATATTAAACGGCTTATTTAACTCAACAAGAGCATGGGTTTAAGAGATAAAATCTCTTAAAAATATTATATCTTTTTTTAGTCCTTTTTCAAGGGCTTATTTGTCATACCTTTTTATATAAATATGGTTTATTAAAGCCAAATTTATAAGCGTTTATGCCGCGAAAGCCTATTGATATGGGGAGGACCCCTCTGGTATAATTTTGCGGCGGAAATACCTGCATTTTAAGGACTATTTCCGGCAAAATTTGGTGTCCAGAGGGGTCAGGGGCCCCATGTCAATAGGACCGTGGAATAAATGCGGTTATATATTTTTTTTATCATTAAAAGTGACATTTTCACTGAATAAATTTCTATGTTCTTATGTGACATTTTCATTGACTATTGACAGGTAAAATTATGGAATTACTTAATAAAGGATAGAAGGGAGGGGAGTTGAATTCAGGTGAATATAAAATGATGCCTAAAGAAATTGATGTCTAATATTAATATTTGGAGGGAGAAAAATGTCTCAAAAAACAGGTAAATTTGAAGCAAGAATGGATAGGTTTGCTGAAGTTATTGAAAAACACATAGCTCCACCTTTAATTAAATTTGGCAATCAACGTCATTTTGCTGCAATACGTGCAGCATTGATAAGAACAATCCCTTTAATAATAGTTGGATCAATACCGTTGATTGTAACAAATTTTCCAGTAAAAAAAGTGCAAGAGTTAATAGCGCCATATGCAAATGCATTAAACGTTCTTTTTGCTATGTCATTTGGTTTCACAACATTATATTTAGTCATTTCTTTAGCAAGAGAATTGTCTGCACTATATGATAATTTAGACCCGACAACAGTAAGTATCGTATCTCTAGCATCATTTCTTATTGCTGTAACTCCCATTGATTTGGAAACAAATACAATAGAGGTCACGGGGTTCTCTGCCAAGGGTATGTTTGCAGCATTTTTGATTACAATTTTTGTCGTCGAATTTATGAATTTTGCATACAAGCACAATATTGTAATTAGAATGCCCAAAGCGGTACCGAAGAATATTTCTGATAGCTTTGCTGTGCTAGTTCCTATGTTTTTATTATTAGTTTTCTTCTGGTTCCTTCGTATTATAATTGGTTTTGATATCTATCTATTTATTGAAAAAATAGTATCACCTTTAATGGTTATATCAGATACTTGGTATGCAGCTCTTATAACTGCATTATTATTACAAATGTTATGGTTTGTTGGAATTCATGGAGGATCATTTACTATATGGGGTGTATTGTATCCGTTTTTATTAACCAATATAGCGGAAAATTCTGCTGCTGCAGTTGCAGGTCAACCAATCCCAAATATAATTACTGAACCATTTTTCTATACCTATGCAATCATTGGTGGAGTTGGTATAACGTTACCACTAGTTTTAATGTGGTGGAAATCGAAATCATCTTTGCTTAGAGAGGTTTCCCGGGTATCACTTATTCCAGCCATATTTTGTATAAATGAGCCTGTTATGTTTGGAGTTCCAATAGTATTAAATCCTATTATGTTCTTACCATTTGTCTTTGGTACTACATTGTTAGGAACAATTTATGGATATGTACTAACTAAAATCGGATGGGTAAGCCCGGCTATTATTCATGTGCCATGGACTACGCCACCTTTATTACAACCATATCTTTCAACAGGCGGAGATTGGAGGGCGGTAATTGCACAGCTGATATTAATTATAGTTGTAGGGTTTATATGGTATCCATTTGCTAAAATATGGGAAAAAAGATGTATTGAGGAAGAAGCAAAATCTGCTCACTAAATATTGTACTAAAGAAAGGAGAATTATAATATGAATGATTTTATTAAAGAAGTACGCACTCAGTCAACTATATTACCAGAGGTTTTTAACCTATATAAAACTTCAGAAAAGCATAGAATAAAGGAAATTGCAGACCATTTTAATGAAAAGTCATTTGACAAAATAATTTTGGTAGGTATGGGTAGCTCGCTATATGCTGCACATAGTGTTACTAGCTATCTATCTTCCAAAGGGATTCCTTCTTTGGTTCTTAGTGCATATGACCTAAAGGAATATAATATGGCACAAATTAATTCAAAATCATTAGTTGTCTGTATTTCACAGTCTGGTAATTCATGGGAAGTTTTAGAATTAGCTAGAGAAATAAAAGGAAAGACAACTGTAGTAGGAATTTATAATAATGAAGATGGTGAATTAAGCCAATTATGTGATTTTAAGTTACCTTTATTTGCTGGCGTTGAAACATCGATAACCAACAAGACCTATCAATGTACATTACTTGTACTGAACATGTTAGTTCATGAAATATGTAACGATAATGATGAAAAATTTAAATCAGAGGTAGAAATAGTTATTGATTGGTGTTCAGACTGGTTATCAAATTATCGTGACAAAACTATGCCTTTGCTTAAATTTAGTGAAGATGTGGAAATGTACGATTTTATGGCTTATAGCGAATCTTTATCTACGGCAAGACAGGCTGGATTAATCTTTAGAGAAGGCTTAAAGGCATATACATGTTCATCAGAATTTGCAGATTATGCACACGGATTGTTCTTAAGTGCACAGAAAAATTATTTAGGATTAATGTTTTTCCCTGTATTAAAAGGAACAAATACAGAAGATAGAATGATAAACCATATCTTAGGAGATGATGGTAAGATAATACTATTTACAACTGATAAAGTAGATGAGGATACTAATTTATTACCAGTAATTCTTCCAAAAGTAAGACCATCTCTTGTACCTATTATGGAAATAATACCATGTGATACATTGATGGGAATGCTGCTTGGTGAAGGATGGTCAAGATAGGAGAGATAAATATGAGTATTGAAGAACTATCAAAAATTTGTATGAATTTAATTTCAAATGCTGGAGAAGGTAGAAACTATGTATTTGAAGCTCTTGAACTTGCTTTACGCGAAGATTATGCTGGGGCAAAATCAAAAATTTTAGAAGCTGAAAAATACCTTTCAGAAGCACATAGAATTCAATTTGAAGAATTAATGTCACCCCAGGCAAGAGGCGAAGAAATTCCATTTAACTTACTTTTGCTTCATGCTATGGATTTACTAATGATTTCAATATCGGAAAAAGATCTAGTTGATACTATTATAAGAGCTAAAAGTACCGATGTTTAGGGAAATGACAATTTTCATTAAGGAGGGTAGAAAGACATGGAAAAAATTCGTGCGGTAATATTGTGTGCATCAGCTATGTCATCAGGGTTGATTGTAGATAAATTAAAAGAGGTGGCTGCTTCAAAAAATATAGACATTTTTGTTGAATGTTCTGCTAGTTTGAGATATAGATATTATGATTTTTCAAAAGTAGATATAGTATTGTTAGCACCACAAGTAAAGAGCCAATTAAAAGATATAACAAATTTTATTAATGAAAAGGGATTTGATATACCGGTAATGACTATATCTATGAGCGACTATGGCTTGGTAAGAGGAGAAAATATATTAAATCAAATATTAGATGAATTAAAATAAAGGAGAATTAGTATGATAGTTGATGTTTCTAATACAATAGGAAAACATAAATATAAGGAAGAAATTAAAGCTGAAGGACTACTAAAACAAATGGATAAGGCAGGAGTAGATAAGGCTGTAATTAATTGTTATCCTGAAAGCCTTGATAATGACTCTATATTTAATGCAATTAATATGTATCCAGATAGATTTATCGGATTATATACAGTAAACCCATGGGACGACAATGCAACTAATGAACTAGAATTGGCATTAAGTGAAAAGGGATTTAAAGGCTTATATATGAATCCTATCAGGCATGGATATATGTTAAATGAGTATGAATTGATTTATCCAATTTTAGATATATGTAAAAAATATTCAGTTCCAGTCTGGTGTTATTCAGCTGCCGAAGTTTTTTGTTCCCCTATAATGTTTGATAAGATAGCAACTGATTATCCAGAAGTAAATTTCATTTTAGGAAGAATGGGATTACAATATGATAATGCAAGCGCTGTTTTAATTGCTAAAAGACATCCAAATATTTATCTCGAGACTTCATCATCTATGGATTTTAATACTGCAAGGGCTGTTAGATCTGCTGGAGTAGACAAGGTCCTATTAGGTACCGGAACACCTGATGCAGGATATTTTGAATTGGAAATTAAAAAAGTAGAGAACGTATTAAAAGATAATCCTAAAGGATTAAAGCAAGTTCTTGGAGGAAATGCCTTGAGGATATTTGGACTTGGGGAGGGAAAATAAATGATTATAGATATGCTATCACATATAGGAATTAAAAAAGGTGAAAATTACAAGGTAGAATCCTTAATAGAAATTATGGATAATGCTAATGTTGATAAATGTATGATATGTTCCCAGTTAGAAACAATTGACAATCATTATATTTATCAAAGTACAGAAAAGTATCCTGATAGAACTTTAGGATTTGCTGTAATAAATCCTTGGGATATAGATGGGGAAGAACAATTGGAAAAATGTTTTAAAGAGTACAATTTCTATGGGGTTAAACTGAATGCAATAAGGTTCGGGTATTCAGCTGATAGACATAGTTTATTAGACCCATATTTTCAACTGTGTAAGAAATATAATAAGATGGTCGTAGTTCATGGCATGTCGGACCAATTTTCTTTACCAGAAAAATGGGCTGAAATGGCAAAGAAGTTTCCAGAGGTTCCAATTGTGCTATATCATATGGGGATACCTTTGGCATATGATAGTGCAATATCATTAGCTAAAGAAATTGATAACTTCTATTTAAGCACCTGTGCTGCATATGTTCCAGTAATAAAAAAAGCTTATGAAATAGCAGGAGCCAGAAAAATTCTATTTTCTTCAGATGCACCCTTTGGAAGCATGGAACAAGAGCTGTTGAAAATTAAGTTAGTTACATCAAACAAAGATGATTTAGAAATGATGTTATCAGGAAATGCAAAGAGGCTAATGAATATTTAAGAATATTAATTTATAATTAGTTTAGTAAAAGAGAGATCCATTAATTATAATATTTTTATTGGCATTGAGGATATGGTTTTAGGATTACCTAATCCTTGATGTCAATAAGAATATAGGTTTATATAGTAATTTTGGCATATTACATTATTTATAAAACTTAAAATAAAAGAAACAAGAATTGGGTTTAATAGCTGTTGCAAGTAATTCATCTGTAGATTTATAAAGAAAGGAGCAAAACAAAATGCCCAAAATAGATGATGGACAATTAAAGAAAAGTATCATGTGGGAATATATAGGAGAGATAAAGGGTTTACTTAGTAATAACAATTACGCTTTAGCGGCAAAGGAGCTATTAAAGCAGATTGATATAGATAAGTTAAATGAAATTATCTTTGTTGCCCACGGTAGTTCTTATAATGTTTCAGTTATAGCTTCCCATTGGCTAGGTGAATTTGCAGGAGTTAAAAGTCGATGCTTTATGCCTATGAGTTTTAATTATCATATTAATACATCTGATACTATTTATGATAGGGAAGAAACTTTAATTGTTGCTATTTCACAGACGGGGACAAGCAGAGGCACTATTGAAGCCATTGAACATGCAAAAAAATTAGGATATAAGGTACTTACAATAACGGATGTAATAGATACTCCAGTAGCAAATCTGGGAGATTATTATTTGAATATAGGATGTGGGGAAGAAAATAGTAATGCAAAAACAAAAGGTGTTTGCTGCACTCTTGTACTTTTAGAAATATTTGCTATTGAATTAGGATTACTAAAAGGTGCTTTAAGCCAAGAGAAATATAAAGCAATAAATAAAGAGATTGATTTAAGCATAAAAGAAATAGATGGAGTTATTGATAAGACGGTAGATTGGATTAAAAATTGTGAATTTGGAACTAATGTAAAAGATATTTGTTTTTTGGGATATGGTAAGAATGATGGAACTATATTGGAAGGAATGCTTAAACTGATAGAAACTATGTGTATACCGGCAACAAGTACCGATATAGAAGAGTTTTCCCACGGATTACACAGATATATATCTAAAGACTCTCATTTGGTAATAGTTAATACGGGAGGTATAGGCGGTAATGAAGCTATAAGAACTTACGATTATTTTAAAACTAAAATCAATAATTGTCTGTTAATAAATGGGGCTGAACCAATTATCGATGATAAGCAAGTAATAAATATTTCTGAGAAAAAATATACACAATCTGCATTATGTATAATGTTAATTTTTCATATCTTATCGGTAGCAATACCTGAAAAAAATGGGCTTGACCCCAATGCTGATTCTAATGATGAATATACAAAGTTTATTAAGACAAGAGTTGAATAAATGATGTAACTATTTGAGTTAAAATGTTTAAGTCGGGGGATTATAAATGAAAGTTGGAATAATTGGAACTGGGGCAATAGTTAATAGTTTTTTAGAGGCAGTTTCAATGATTGATGGTATTAAATGTTTAGGAATATACTCAAGAAGCAAGGAAAAAGGTTTAAGATTAGCTAATGAGTTCAATATCCAAACTATATATACAGATTTAGATACAATGTTAGATGATGAAAGAATTAATTTTATCTATGTAGCATCTCCAAATAGTTTGCATTATAGTCAATCATTAAAAGCTTTGAAGAAGGGGAAACATGTTATTTGTGAGAAACCTTTTACTTCAACGTTGGAGGAAACTAAAACTCTATCCAAGATGGCTAGGAATAATGGATTATATCTATTTGAGGCAATTACAACTATTCATCTTCCAAACTATAAAATAATTAAAGATAATATTAAAAGACTTGGGAGGATCAAAATAGTACAAGCGTCTTATTGCCAATATTCTAGTAGATATGATCAATTATTAGCTGGAGAGATTCCCAATGTATTTAATCCTAAGATGTCCGGTGGTGCGCTTGCTGATATCAATGTATATAATATTCATTTTGTAATGGGTATATTCGGTGAGCCTAATGAAATTTATTATATGGCAAATAAGCATGTAAATGGAATTGATACATCAGGAGTTGTGTTTCTTAGATATCCAGATTTTATATGTATATGTACAGGAAGTAAGGATGTACAGGGAAATAATTTGGTTCAAATACAGGGTGAGAAAGGCTATATACAGGTGAATGAAGGAGCAAATGGGTGTAAAAGCTTTACAATAAATATTAATAATGAGAAATCAGAGTATATAGATATTCAAAGTAGCCCAAATATATTGTATTACGAAATGTTAAAATTCCATAGAATTTATAAGGATAAGGATTTAGAAACATGTTATAAATTATTAGACCATACTGAATCTGTAATGAAAGTTCTAGTTAAGGCTAGAAAAGATGCAGGTATCATATTTAGTGCTGACAATAATACGGAAAACATAATATAATTTAATGAAAGTATGGGAAAAACAGAATCTTAAAATACATAGGTATGAAATAATAGCAGCAGGAAAGCGAATATGCGTACGCTTTCCTGCTGCTATTATGGTATGGTTTAACTAAAAGCAATTGATTATTTCTTCGTTATAGTCTACAATAATGTTGGCATAATTCTGACCCCTTTTGGCAAATGATTTTGTCAATTAATAATTATCATAGGGTCTAGAGTTATGCCATATTCAATTTTTGGTAGCATTATTAATTAAGCATTTTGCATAAAAGCTAATAGTTTAGAAAGGTGGCAAGTAAATGACAAAACTTATATTAATTAGCCGTGGAAGAACAACGTCTGTTAGTTTGGCTTCCCAGCTTGAAAAAAATTTTGGTAGCTGGATTGCCAGTAGCTGTTAATATCAACTGTCATGTAGCAAGGTTTAAGGAGGTTGAACTTTAGATGATAAGATTAAGGACTCCATTGACACAAGAGAAATTAAAAGATTTAAAAATGGGAGATGAAGTGTCAATAACTGGAACAATTTATACAGCTAGAGATGCAGCCCATGAAAGACTGGTTAAATTACTAGAAGAAGGAAAAGAATTACCTATAGAAATGAAAGATCAAATAATTTATTATGTAGGACCTAGCCCAGCAAAACCAGGAGAAGTAATAGGAGCAGCTGGACCTACTACAAGCTATAGAATGGATCCCTATACCCCTCAGCTTCTAGATGCTGGATTGAAAGGAATGATTGGAAAATAAAATTCTCTTTTCTAGCAAGAATCAAAATAAGAAAAAGTTAGAAAGGAGAATTTTTTTATTTACTGACAAACAAGGCTAAGTTTAGACGAACTTATGTCTAAAAAACAACCTATTTATCCAAAATTATTATGTATTTACCAGCTTTCATTATATTCCCTTCATCTTCTAATTCATTTAACATTTTAGTGACGGTGCTTCTAGTAGAACCAATCATAGTAGCTAAGTCTTGGTGGGTTAATTTCAAATTAATTTTTGTGCCTTTATTCACCTTAATTCCCTGCTGTATAGCTAATCTTCTCAATAGGAAGTATAGTCTGTTTTTTGCACTGTAGAATGAGAAATCGTAAACTTGTGCCATAAGTATCCTAAATTTAGTGGTGATCATGAGTAGAATATCATTATAAATTGAAGGGTTTTTTTGTAAAAAGTCATAGAAAGTGTTTTTTCCTATCTTACAAACGGTGGTAGGGATTAGAGTCTCTGTTATTACTAAGTCGTAATCTTCTTGGATCATAGTTATCTCTCCAAACATATCACCAGAAGAAAGTAGTAAGATTGTCTTTTCTGCACCAGAATAATCTATAAAGTATTGCTTAACCTTGCCGTCTATGATTAAGTATACATAATCTAATTTTTTGTGTTCAAATTCTATAAAGGCATAGGCATTATACCTTATTATTTCACCTTTGTCTTTGAAATTGTATAATAAACTTTCCCTATAGCTATAGTTAGCATCGTAATGATCTAAAAAAACATTCATGAGGCTCCCACCTTTGAAGAAGTTTCTAATTATATTATACTATATCATATTATAGAAGAATCCAAATTTTATAAAAAGCGAAAATTCAGAATAATGTGTTTTGTAACACAGTTTTATTATTTATCTGTTGCTATAATAGATATAAGGAGGGATCTATATGAGCAAATGGATTCAAGAAAACAATTGGCAAAATGCGGAAAAACTAATAGAAGAAAGTAAAGGGGTTGCAATTATACCTGTAGGAAGTACGGAACAACATGGTTATCATTTGCCACTGGGTACGGATACTTATGTGGCAATAACACTTGCTGAGGCAGCTGCTAAAGAAACTAAAGTAGTTTTAGCGCCTCCTATTTGGTTTGGGTGGAGCCCTCATCATATGGTGTTGCCTGGAACAATAACTATTAGGCCTGAAGTTTTAATTGAATATCTATATGATGTTATTGAGTCCTTAACTCAACATGGAATTAATAAATATATATTAATAAATGGTCATAGAATAGTAAATATTATTTGGATGCAGTTGGCTGCGGAAAGGGCTCAAAGGAAATTGGGTATTAAGGTTAAGATATTTGATCCAGCTTATATGTCAAAGGATATCGTAAAAGAACTGGGATTTGGACCGGTAGGGCATGCTGAAGAGATCGAAACATCTCATATGCTTTATTGTTATAGTGAACTTGTAAATATGGAAAAGGCAGAAGACAACCCCATTAAGCCAGTAGATTTATATTCTGTTGATCCATCTTATCCTAATGATACTTTATGTTACGTGCCAAGTACTATAGAGGTAGCAAAAGAACATGCAGAGAAAGCAGGAGGTACTACAGGTGAGCCTACCAAGGCTTCTAAGGAGAAGGGGAAAATATATCATGAACATTTAGTTAAAAATTTAGTTAAAATAATTAAAGATCTTCAACAAGAAAATTAATAGAATGATGGGGAAAGGAGGGAATAAGGTTGAAAAGGAGCAAGGGTGAAGTTATTATATACGTCATATTGATTTTATCATTAATAATGGTTAATCCACCAGTTTTAAATTTAGTAAACAATTATGTTAAAATGAAGCCTTTAACTTGGGGATACCCTACCCTTTGGTTATGGCTTCAACTATGGTATATAACTGCAATAATTGCATTTTTAATTGGAGTCATTAAGCTTGAAAGCTGGAAAAAAGAATATTAAGGAGGTTTTTCTATGAATGTTGGTATTGTAATTTTACTATTATATACCATCGGTTTATTGGGTATAGCCTATTATGCTTCACTCCAAGATAAAAAAAGTATATCCCATTTTGCAACGGCAGATAGTTCTTTAGGTGTTTTTGTTTTAACATTAACTTTTAGCGCTACTTATCATAGTGCATATGCTTTCATGGGAGCTGCAGGTTTTGTATATCAACATGGAATTGGATGGTGGGTAAATGGGATATGGACAGTATTTCCCGGTGTGTTATTTTGGATTTTAGGTAGAAGGTTTTGGTTTTTAGGTAGGAAATATGGATATATATCTATGGCCCAATATATAAGTGATGTATATCAGGATGATAGAATAGGTTTTCTTGTAACTATAATTACATTAATATTCACATTACCTTATGTTGCTATGCAAGCAATTGGATCTGGATATATATTTGAAGTTATAAGCGATGGAAAACTAAGCTATGAATTTGGTACAATATTATTCTTTGTGATAATGATAGTTCTAGTCTGGATGGGTGGAATGAAAGGTATAGCTATAACCGATGCGGCACAAGGTGTTTTCATGTGGATAGGAATGGTAATAGGTTCCTATATGGTAATAAAGAATAATTTCCCCTCTATTACAAATGCTTATACAGAGGCATTTAAGGTTATTCCCGAACATTTTACACTACCTGGGCCAAATGGTGTAGTTACATCAGCAGATTGGATTTCTAGGTGGGTTGTTATTACCATTGGAATGATGATGTTTCCTCATATAACTCTAAGGTTTTTTTCTGGCCGCTCTTTAAAGGTTTTGAAATGGTCGTCGGTATTTTCCTCTATATATCTAACTTCTATATATGTATTTACACCTGCAATTGGATTTATAGGAAATATATTGTTTCCAAATATAGCTGCTCCTGATACTATATTTCCGGAAATGCTAATGGCTTATACTCCTATTGTATTTGCAGCTCTTGTAATATCTGGAGCATTAGCAGCATCTATGTCAACAGGAGACTCCCAGCTACATGCTGTTAGTAGTATGGTTTCTACCGATATTTATAAAAAACATATTAATCGAGAAGCAGATGAATATAAACAATATAGAGTTGCAAAACTATTTACTGTTATATTAGGTATAATTTCTATAATAATAGCTTTACAAAAGCTGATGTTAGTATATAAGTATGGACACTAAATAAGGTTTTTTATATACTACTAAATGAGGAAGGAAGTGTCCATAAAATGTCTAAAAGAAAAACTTATACAGATGAATTCAAAATAATGATTGCAGAGTTAGTATTATCAGGAAAAACAGTTAGGGAAGTAGCAGACGAATATGGCCTAAGCCAAACAGCAATACGTAATTGGGTAAAGAAGAAAACACCGATAGATGTAAAGGGAGATACCACAAATCTTGAAGAAATTCTAAAAATCAAGAAGGAAAATGCAAGACTTAAGGAAGAAAATGATATATTAAAAAAAGCTATGGCCATATTCGCAACCAAATAAATCCTGATATTATATTTGAAATAATAAAAGCTAATTCTAAGGAACACAGCATAGATACTATGTGCAAGGTGCTAAAATATCCTAGAAGCACCTATTATGATAAGCATAAGGAAAAGCCTGGAAACAAGTGGAAAACTCNTGGTAATAGGTTCCTATATGGTAATAAAGAATAATTTCCCCTCTATTACAAATGCTTATACAGAGGCATTTAAGGTTATTCCCGAACATTTTACACTACCTGGGCCAAATGGTGTAGTTACATCAGCAGATTGGATTTCTAGGTGGGTTGTTATTACCATTGGAATGATGATGTTTCCTCATATAACTCTAAGGTTTTTTTCTGGCCGCTCTTTAAAGGTTTTGAAATGGTCGTCGGTATTTTCCTCTATATATCTAACTTCTATATATGTATTTACACCTGCAATTGGATTTATAGGAAATATATTGTTTCCAAATATAGCTGCTCCTGATACTATATTTCCGGAAATGCTAATGGCTTATACTCCTATTGTATTTGCAGCTCTTGTAATATCTGGAGCATTAGCAGCATCTATGTCAACAGGAGACTCCCAGCTACATGCTGTTAGTAGTATGGTTTCTACCGATATTTATAAAAAACATATTAATCGAGAAGCAGATGAATATAAACAATATTGGATGGAGTATGTATATTTGGACAATATTAATAGATTTGCCCAGTTTGCTATGAGGGTCTGGGGGGTTGAACTAGATTTACAAGATCCTAGAAAAACAGCCCTTGAAGGCATTAAAAGAACAAAGGAATTTTTCAATAAAGTCGGCATGCCTACTAGTCTGGCTCAAGCAAATATTTCAAGGGGTAGAATCGAAGAAATGGCTGAAAAATGTACGGAAGCAGGACCAATTGGTAGTTTTAAAAAGTTATATAAGGATGATGTGGTGAAAATTCTAGAAATGGCACTCTAGATATAATAATTAGAATTAGTATTCAGGAGGGATTTAAATGACAGTTGATAAGATGAGGTTCGCCGTTTTGACAAAAGCTAAGGTGGCAGAAGTGCATGAAAGGCCTTTACCTGAAATTGGTGACTACCAGGTACTGGTAAAGCAGGAAGCTTGTAATATATGTACTACCGATTATGGACAATGGCTAGGCTTAAGGGAACATCAACCATATCCTATGGCTGGTGGCCACGAAGGTGCAGGCGTTATTGTAAAAAAGGGAGCTAAGGTTAGAGATGACCTAGAAATAGGGGACAAGGTGGCAATAGCTTATAATTATTGTGGGGAATGTGACCCTTGTAAATCAGGGGCTACAAGCGAATGTACTCAGGTAAAACATGAACCTTCAGAAGATGGATACTATGGAAATTTTGGTTTTGCTGACTATTGTGTAAGAGATTCTAGAGTATTGATAAAGATGGGCAAAGATCTATCTTCTAGTGAAGCTGCTTTCCTAGAACCTTTAGCAACGGTAATAAAAGGCTTTAGAAAATTGAGGTTAAAACCATTGGAAACAGTTGTAATAATAGGGGCTGGAACCATGGGAGTTGTCAATGCCCAAGCTGCACGAGCCTATGGATGTCGTGTAATAATAACAGAGGTAATGGAAGATAAAGTAAAAGCAGCTAGAGATATGGGATTTGAAGTAGTAAATGCAAAGGAAAATGATCCGGTTAAGAAGGTAAGAGAGCTTACAAATGGTATTGGTGCAGATGCTGTAATTGTTGCAGTTGGGGTAAGCCAGGCAAATCAACAAGCTTTAGAAATGTTGAAAAGAGTAGAAGGAAGAATATTATTATTTGCAGCAGGATATCCGGTACCAAAGCTTGAAGTTGACTCAAACTATATACATTATAGGAAGATGGAATTAATCGGTACCTATGGAGCCGATATGCAGGATTTTATTATTTCTGCAAAATTGCTCAATGAAAAACTAGTAGATATGTCCAAGTTAGTTGAAGCTACTTTCCCCTTGGACAAGATTCAGGAGGCTTATGAAGTAGCAAGTGATCCTGCAAGCTATAGGGTAAGTGTATTATTATAAGTAGTAAAATAACAACAAAATTACCAGCAAGTATGCTTTTATTACATCCCGATGTCATAGTTATTGTTGATGAGGAGGCATACAATAATTAAAACAAGGTTAAGGAGGAACAAATAATGTATAAAGAAAAAGTAACACTAAAAAACGAGACAGGTCTTCACGCTAGACCAGCAAGCTTGTTTGTAAAAGAGGCTGCTAGGTTTACATCTGGGATAACTGTAATAAAAGATGATAAAGAATACAATGCAAAGAGTATTATGGGAATATTAAGCATGGGGGCAGGTAAGGGAGATACAATTTTAATTCAAGCTGAAGGAAGTGATGCTGAGGAAGCTGTAAAGGCATTGGTAAAATTAGTTGATGATAATTTCAATGAATAAGATGGAAAGTCTGTCCATATATAGAAAGATAAAAGTTAAACCTAGCCAATGGTGCCGGATTGGCTAGGTTTAACTTTTTTAAAGCCAAAAAAATTTTATCCATTCCTTCTTTTATGGTATTATAATATTAGGATATTTATGGAATCGAAAGTATATAGGGAAGTGATTAGATGTTAAGTGAAAGCCAATTGGAAACCCTTAATAAAATATTTTCTAAACATAAGGTTGTAAAAGGGGCCTATCTATTTGGCTCTTATGCAGAGGGGAAAGAAAATAAATTTAGCGATCTAGATATAGGGATAATTTTAGATGAAGTCTATGAAAAAAACATAAAGATACAATTGTTAAAGGAACTATCTTATAATGGGTTTTGTAATGTAGATTTAGTTCTACTCAACGAAGCACCAACAATGATTGAGTTTGAAATTGTTAAGCATAATAAACTTATATACAGGAGAGAGGATTTTAATCATCCAGTTTACTTTTCTAATATAATAAGAAAAGGTCTGGATTTTAAACCATTGGTAAAGGTTCAAAGGAAATTTTATAAGGAGAGACTATTAAATGGTAAATAAAGATATACTTTATAAGAGAATTGAGAGAGCACAGGAATATATTCTAATATTAAAAGATATAAGGGAGAATTTATCTTTAGAAGATTTCAAGAAGGATTTAATTATTCAAGGAAGTGTAGAAAGGTATCTTCATCTTACTATTGAGGCGCTTTTGGATATAGGGAACCATATAATTGCTGATGAAGGATTAGGGAAAGTAGAAGTCTATAGTGATATAGCTAAAATATTATCTTTAAATAAGTATATAAATAAAGAACAAGAAGAAATTTTTGTGAAAATTATAGGCTTTAGAAATATATTAGTACATGATTATCTTAGTATAGACAAAGATATAGTATATGAAATACTTGAAAATGGTTTAGGAGATTTGGAGGATATCCTAAGAGAATTTGGTAAATTGCTGTAACGAGTTTCTAGTGTTTACTTAAGGGCTAAAGGGAACTAATCACTGTTGATTGGCTCCCTTTAGAGATAAACTTTTATATATTTTCAATTCCATTTACAATTCTTTTAAACTTGCTTAAAGGGCTATGAGGGGATATGGCAAACCTTGGAAGATCATATTTATCCGATTCCCTGGTAACATATCCAGCTTCTATGGTAAAGGCCATATCATATCCTGTTTGTTTTAAATACTGGATAGTATTTTCATTATATTTTCCATAAGGATAAGCAAAGTATTTAGCATCTACTAATTCCTTGCTTTTTATTAAATCCTGAAGGATAATTTCCTCTTCTGAGGATATTAGAAGTTTCTCACCCTTATCATTTACATCATGCAGTTCATAGGTATGGCTTTCATAATCGAATACATCTTCGTATTTATATGCTTCATATATACTTAAAGATTGGGTGTCACTAGGATCAAAGGGAACCTGAACACCATCTACCCTGTATCCTAACATAAATATGGTTCCTCTAAAATTATATTTTTGCATAATGGGATAAGCATATAGGGCATTGCTCAAATAACCATCATCAAAGGTAATAACTACAGTTTTTTCCGGTAGAGTAATTTCTCCCTCTAAAAAGGATTGCAATTCATCTAGAGTTGCAGTGTAATATTCATTTTCATATAAATAGTCCATTTGCTCTTCAAAGGCTTCCACCGATATAACACTACCGTTGTTAGACCAATTATATCTATCTATATCTTCTTGTTCTAGTATATGGTGGTACATTAGCACGGGAATTTTTTCGGCCTTCTTTTCGCTTAATCGATTCCTTAACTCTAGTATTTCCTTTCTTAACCTTATACTGTGTTCTTTATGTAATTGGTATCTTCCTTCTGCAGTATTGTTTTCTCCATAGGCTGCAATTGGTGCCTGTACTACTAGTGTAATCATTATCAATAATATTATTCCAAATCTTTTCATGTATCTGCTCCTTCCTTGTCTAATGTAATACATATATTATATATTTTT
This sequence comes from [Clostridium] ultunense DSM 10521, assembly GCF_000511955.1. Taxonomy (GTDB): domain Bacteria; phylum Bacillota; class Clostridia; order Tissierellales; family Tepidimicrobiaceae; genus Schnuerera; species Schnuerera ultunensis. The sequence goes on from NZ_AZSU01000002.1 coordinate 306,489, forward strand.
TATGCCAGGCTGTAAATGAAAAAAAGCATAAAAGGATAGGTAATACATGGATTGATTCTTATGATTAAATTTACCTATACTAGCCTATTGAACTATAAATATAATCAATTTGTTTTAGAGGGAATCTTATCATAAAATTAATATGAGTAAATTCTAGGAGGTATTGAATAATGACTAAAGAACAATTAGTTGAAGAGGTTAAAAAAGAAGCTGAAGGGTATTTTGAGCGAGGTGAGTTTTTCTGTTCAGAAGCTGTAGCTCAGACTATAAATAATCTTCTTGGCAAACCATATGATGATAAGATTGTAAAAATGGCTTCTGGCTTCCCAATAGGTATGGGAAAATCTGGCTGTTTATGTGGTGCAGTAAGTGGTGGGCAAATGGCCCTTGGAATGGTCTATGGCAGGGTTCATGGTGAACCTATGAATGAAAAGATGTTCCCACTGGCTGCAGAATTACACGATTATATTAAAGAAGAATATGGTTCCACATGTTGTAGAGTTATGACTAGACAATGGGCAGGAGATAATTTCCAAAGTCCTGAAAGGAAGAAACATTGTATAGCTATAACAGGAAAAGTTGCAGAATGGATAGCAGAAAAATTAATTGAAGATGGACAAGTTGAATTATAAATAAACACCACTTAAATATTAGTGGTGTTTATTTTATAGATTATTTGGCAGTTTCAGTTTTAGAAAATAGGAATCCAATATACCTTAATAATACATAGAGTACCATTATTACCGCCAAAACTTCTTCAAATTTTACTATATATTTTAATATAAATAATTCCTTTCCAGCATTAATCAAGAAGCCATTAGTTAATTTTATGGATATTCCACTGATGACTAAAGGAAAAGTAAAGGCTGAATAACTTGGATAAAAGGGTAGTTTCAGCAGTTTAGGAAGTTGTAGTAATACGCAAAGTAAAGTAAACTGAGACAAAACTAATAATAACCAAACTATAAACATATTTTTATCTTGGAATGAATTCATGTATCCGGCTAAACAAAGGCTGGCTGGTGCAGCTAAAATTACTATTGTTGGCAATGCTGGCTCTGGGATCTCTTTAACCCTTACAACCCTATATAGGACTATTGGCAGTAATATTAAATAGGATATAAAACCGAACCAGAACAATATTCGACCTATATTTCCCATCTCAAAGGCAGGGGCAGTTACAGACCCAACTACGATTCCAACGTATACGATATACCAACTGGGAAACACTTTCTTAATATTGAAATTAAATACATGTTTTCCTGTAAAATAAAGAATTAGAATAATGTGCAAGACTAATCCGATAACCCATATGCTAAAGGCCAATGAGGGCATAAAAGGCTTAATATATGTAGCTATAAGCATAATCCCCATAGAAAGAGCAGGAAAAACACTGGCAACTACTGGGTTATTTAAGTCTTGGACTACTTTTTTTGGGTACTTTATGATTTTAATTAATATTAAAACTAAAAGGATCGCTGCCAGGACGCCAAAGACATTTCTGTAGATATTGCCATAGGATAGTACCAGATTACCAGTAGCTGCTAAGGCTAACATTAAAGCTACAGCTGGTAATGGCAATTTTTTTACAATTTCCTTCATCAGTACATCTCTCCTTTTTCTTAAATTTAAATAATAGGGCTAATGTCTGCTAAGAACTTCTTCCCAGGATAGATTAGCATAGAATTGACAACAAATCCAATAAAGATTATCTATACTAAAAAGGGATTTTTAAAATATTCCCTATAGTAATAGGCTCTTAAACCTAGATGGTTTTTTAAACGTTTTTCCATGATTTCTCTATATTTTTCTAATTATAATACATCGTTAGGAAATGGATTAAATATTAAAAAATACAAAATTATGGTATAATATATTTAGGCTTTATGAGGAGGGAAATAACCAGCCTATTTAGGGCTGGTTTTTCAAAAAACAAGACATGCATTGCCAGTAGGATTATTAGCAGATTTAGCTGGTCTATTAACTGCTAACTACGTTTCTAGAATATTCTTTTAGATAGTATTGGAGGGTAGAAATGATAAAACCAAAAGGGTTAAAAATTGGAGATACCATAGGGGTGGTTGCCCCTGCTAGCCCTACTACTATAGATAGGGTTGAAAAGGCATATGAAAAGCTAATTGAAATGGGCTTTAAGGTGATTATGGGGGAAAGCTGTTATTCAAATTATGGATACTTGGCAGGGACAGATGATGTAAGGGCAGAAGATTTGAATAAAATGTTTAAAAATCAGGAAATAGACGGAATCATATGTTTAAGAGGTGGATATGGGACACCGCGTATATTAGATTTGTTGGATTATGATTTAATTAAAAATAATCCAAAAGTATTCATTGGATATAGCGATATAACAGCTTTACATATTGCCTTTAATAAATTGTCAACCTTAGTAACCTTCCATGGTCCTATGGTATCATCGGATTTAATTGGAGAATTTAGTGAGTTTTCTAAGAAGAGTTTATACAACTCTATCTTAGAAGGAAAGTTTCAGCCAATTATAAAGGACCCGTTAGATGAAATAACAATCATAAATGGAGGAAAGGCAGAAGGGGCTATAATAGGTGGTAATCTATCTTTGATAACTAGCACCATTGGTACTCCTTATGAGATAGATTCAAAGGGGAAAATCCTATTTATTGAAGAAATAGGAGAAGAACCCTATAGAATAGATAGAATGCTTACCCAACTGAGATTATCAAAAAAATTAGAGGAAGCAGAGGGAATTATATTAGGAGATTTCAATAACTGTGTAGCTGAAAGTTCCGAATATGATGATTCCTTGACTTTAGAGGAAGTAATAGATCAAATAATAAAACCCTTGGGAAAGGCAACCATATTTAATTTTAAAGCAGGCCATTGCGAGCCAACGGTTACTATTCCCTTTGGGGTAAAAGCAAAGCTTGATGCAGACAATAAAGTATTGACTTTATTGGAAAAGCCTATAGTATAGATTAATCATTGGAAAACCAGTCTTCAAGGACTGGTTTTTCTGTAGGTTTTTGGGGGAACTAAAAAATTTTTAATAAAAAACTTGACCATTGGTCATTTTAGTATTATAATGTTAACTATGAAATGACCAATGGTCATTTTCATTTTGTAAAAGGAGGTGTGTTTATGGTATCTAAGGTTGAAATGAACAAAAGGAAGAAGGAGAACTCTTTCTATGAGGCTGCCTATGATCTATTTACTACTAAGGGAATCCATAATACAGCCATAAACGATATAGTGAAAAAAGCTGGAGTAGCTAAGGGCACTTTTTATTTGTATTTTAAGGATAAATACGATCTATTGGATAAGATAGTCCTAAATAAATCTGCCCATGTACTTTGTGAGGCAGTTAAATGTAATAAACTGAAAAGTTTTCATACTTTTGAAGAAGAACTTTTAAGTTTTGTAAACTATATAATAGAGTACTTTAAAGAGGATAACTTGCTTTTAAAGCTAATATATAAGAATCTATCTTGGGGCACTTTTAAAAAGGCCTATAAAGATTATGGAGAGATTCATGAAATATATCAGATGTTTGAAAGAGGCTATGAAGGCTCTTCTACACCTAGAGATCAGGTAGAAAAGATTCTGTTTATGATAGTAGAACTGACAGGTTCCGTATGCTATAGTTGCATAATATTAAATGAACCTACCAACATAGATGAGATGAAACCTGTTCTATTTGATACTATTAAGAAGATGATTTAGGAGATGATTTTATGAATAAATTTGGCTTATTTATTGCAAAACATAGAAAAATGGTTTTGATAATTGCTACATTATTATTACTGCCCTCTTTATATGGGACAGTTAAAACTAAAATAAATTATGATATACTTACCTATTTACCAAAGGACTTGGAATCGGTAAAGGGACAGGAAATATTGAATGATGTATTCAACAGCTCCTCTACCGGTATGTTGGTTATAGAAAATATGGAACCAAAGGATGTAGTAAAAGTAAAGGAAAATATCAGTCAGATCCATGGAGTAGAAAGTGTAATATGGGTAGACGATTTTTTAGATATTAGTGTTCCAAAGGATATGCTTCCAGGGGAGCTAAAGAAGATGTTTTATAGGGAAAATTCCACTTTGGTCATGATAAAATTCACGAACGAATCTTCTTCTCCAATAACCCAACAGGCTATAGTAGATATAAGAGGGGTATTGGATAAACAATCTTTCTTAAGTGGTATGGCTGCAGTTCTTAAGGATACAAAGGATTTAGCCGATAAACAAACCCCTATATATGTAGCTTTGGCAGTAGTATTGGCGACTATAATACTTATGCTAACTTTAGAATCTACTATTATACCCTTCATAATACTTATAAGTATAGGTTATGCCATATTATATAATTTTGGAACCAATATACTGCTAGGGGATATTTCCTATATTACTAAATCCTTAGCCGCTGTATTGCAGCTGGGAGTTACCTTAGACTATTCCATATTCCTACTTCACAGATATGAGGAAGAATGTGAAAAGTTAGATAACAAAGAAGAGGCTATGGGACATGCTATAGCTATGACTGCTTCTTCTATAGTAGGCAGTTCTTTGACCACTATTGCAGGATTTTTAGCCATAGCATTTATGGAATTGACTATAGGTAAGGATATAGGTCTGGTAATGGCTAAAGGGGTAGTCTTTGGTGTTATATCCGTATTAACGGTATTACCAGCCTTAATCCTAGTATTTGATAAGCTTATTAACCGTTTCAATCACGGGACTATATTGCCAGAGTTTAATGGATTAGGAAAGGCGGTTACTAAACATTACAGATTATTCATATTAATAGGTATACTTATTTTTCTGCCAGCTTTCTATGGACAGAGGAATAATGATGTATATTACAATTTAGATGAATCCTTACCTGATGATATGGAATCTATAGTAGCCTTTAGAAAATTAAAAGACGAATACGATATGATGACTACCCATATGGTCATACTATCCAAGGATATACCTAATTATGAGATAAAACAGATGATAGGAGAGATTGAAAAATTAGAAGGTATAGAAAATGTACTATCCTATCAAAAATTAATAGGGCCAAGTATACCAGAAAATTTCATTCCACAGGCCTTAAAGGATAGATTTGAACAGGGAGATTATAAGCAGGTAATTATCAATTCTGAGTTCAAAGCGGCTACCCGTGAGGAAAATGCTCAAATAGAAGCAATTGAAAGTATAGTTAAGAAATACGATAAAGCCGGTATAGTTACAGGAGAAGGAGTGTTGACTAAGGATTTAATAGGTATTGCAGATAGGGATTTCAAAAGGGTAACTAGTATATCCAATGTAGCGGTCTTTGCTATAATACTTCTAGTTTTTACTTCTGTATCCATACCAATATTTTTAATATTAGCTATAACCTTGGCCATATTTATCAATATGGGAATTCCATATTATATGGGAAATTCCATTCCCTTTATAGCAAGCATAGTAATAGGTTCTATCCAATTAGGAGCTACAGTAGATTATGCCATATTATTGACTACTAGATTTAGAGAAGAGATAAAGAATGGCCGGGATAAATTCACTGCTATGGAGGTGGCCGTTAAGGAATCGGCAAAATCTATTATTACTAGCGGATTGGCCTTCTTTGGCTCAACCATCGGTGTAGCAATTATTTCCGAGATGGAGTTGGTAAAGAGCTTATCGGCTATGATAGCTAGAGGAGCCTTGATATCTACAGGAGTAATCCTATTTATACTACCGGGAGTGCTAATAGCTGGGGAAAGCTTCATAAAGAATACAACTAAAAATTGGAACAGAGAAAAGACAGAGAAAGCTGAGAAAGGAAGGATTGTATATGAAAGCAAATAAAACAATATCTAGAATATTAGCTATGGTAATGATTTTAACTTTGGTATCCTCAAACATGGTATTAGGGGAAGGGGTAGTTAAAAAGGAAGAGACTGTTTATGTAAACTTGAACAATAATGGGGAAGATTTAGAGAAGATATCCAGTATATGGATCCATTCCAATTCCCCTTTAAAGAATTTAGAGGATAAGACCATATTGGAAGATGTGGTAAATGTTAAAGGTGAGGAAACACCAAAAGTGGAAGATGGCAAGTTAATGTGGAATACGGATAACAAGGATATCTATTATCAAGGAAAGGTAAAAAAACAAATACCTATAAAACCAAAAATTAAATATTATCTAGACGGAAAGAAAGTAGAACCAGAAGAAATAGTAGGACAATCGGGGGAAATAAGGATTAGAATAGATATTGAAAATAAGGATAATCGTTCCATTCATTTGAAAAAGGGTGAAACTAAGACTGGATATGCACCTTATTTAGTGGTTACTGTAGTAGATCTACCTATGGATAAGTTTAATAATGTAAAGATAAATACGGGGAAAATAGTATCTGATGGTAGCAATCAAATAATCACCTTCATATCCTTACCCGGTCTTAAAGACAGTTTAGGAGTAGATGACAATCTATTGGATTTGGAGGAATATCTAGAGATAATTGCAGATGTAGAAGATTTTGAGATGAGGCCAATTGTATTTACAGCTACATCGAAGATACCGGAAATCGACGCATTGGATGATGCAGAGGATTTAGATCAATTGATAGATGGAGTGGAGAAGATTAAAGAAGCCAGTGAAAAGTTGACAGAGGCAACCCAAAAATTATATGAAGGTCAATTAGAGTTAGATAAAGGTCTTGATGAATTTATCCAAGGAGTGGATAAGATAAAGTTTGGTTCCCATACCTTGTTAGACGGTTCTCTAAAGTTAAAAGAAGGGCTAAATGTAACCTATGATGGTAGTAAAAAAATAGATGAAGGAGCTAATAGCCTATCCCAATCGGCTAATCAGTTAGGGGAAGGATTTGAAGGGTTAGGCAATGGTACAGTTGAGTTTAGCAATAAAGCAATGGAATTTTCCCAAGGGGCAGCCCAAGTAGCTGAAGGTGTAGATAAGATTCCAGAGAGTACTGAAGCCTTAAGGGGAGGAATGGAAGAATTAATTCAAGGTACTGATACCATTAAAAATGGGCAGGATAGCTTAAGTAAAGGATTAGGTAAAAGCCTTGAAGCTATAGAAAAAATTAAAGAAGGAAAGGAAAAGGAAGGGAAAGTAGTGGATCTACTATTAAAGGGAGTAGGGGGATTGGATAAAATAGCGGCTGCTATTGAAAACTTTCCTGGTGGCACTGCCTTATCCCAAAGCATGAAGGAAGCCTTGGAACAACAAAGGTTGGCTTTAGAAGGCCTTAAAAGCTCTAGTCAACAGCTAGTATTAGCTTTGGAACAGCTAGAGGAAGGGCTAATACAGGCAGAAGGAGCTTCAATAGAATTGGCTCAAGGTATTGAAAATCTAAATATAGGCCAAAAGAGAATCTCCGGTGGTTTAGGAGAACTAGCACAGGGAACGAAGGGATTAAAGGGAGCTTCTAGCCAATTAATAGAAGGTAGCTCAGGTTTGCAACAAGGGGCTGGTACTATAAATGAGAATGCTCAAAAGGCTAAAGAAGGAGCAGGAAAGTTTTCGCAAGGCTCAAAGGCCTTATCCCAAGGAGCAAAGGAGTTTACCGAAGGACTGGGGGAATTGAATAAGGGTGCAGATAGGCTTCATGGTGGAATAGAAGAATTATCTAAGGGAGCAAGCCAATTGACTGAAGGCGGTGGAAAGCTAAGAGAAGGTAGCCAAAGGCTTACAGAAGGTTCAAGGGAATTAAATGAAGGTATGAATCAATTTCATGATGATGGTATAAATAAGATGTGGGAAGAGGTAAAAGATGTAGATATGGATATTGTACAGGTAATAGATATAAAGGATGAACTGGTTAGAATATCTAAGGAAAATAATTCCTTCTCTGGTATATCGGATAATATGGAGGGAAGCTTAAAATTCATCATGAAGACAGAGGGAGTAAAGGGAATAGAAAAGGAAGAAAAACTAGTAGTCAATAATGAAACAGAAGAAGAAAGTGGTTTCTTAGCCTGGATTAAAGAGATATTTAAAAGATAATTTAAGAAAAAATGTGTCGTTGACTATTTATAGTCGACGACATTTATTTTTAAAGATGGAAAAAATTAAAACTTTTGACTTTTATCTAGTATTGCCTTATAATATATATTTAGTAACATTCTGTATAATTGGAATTGTCTCAATATTGACAAATCTTTCAGAAGGGAGGGAAAATGGATAAAGAGTAAATAATTTAAAAAAAGGAGGTATTATATGGGAAATTCCTATGAAAAGAAAAAATTTTCAGCTGGAGATTACTTAAAGTTTATTGTGCCTTCAGTTATTGGTGTGCTTTTATTGATGTTTCCTTTCAAATATGAAGGTGAAACGACCATTCTAGTTGCCTTATTGGCAGGAGGATTAACAGGCCTATTAGAATCAATTTTACCTATCATCATTGTAATTGTAATAACTTTAACTGGAATTATGACTCTCGCTTACAAGTTTTCTAAACCCGCATTTATTGAGAATAGTGAATTTTTAAAATCTATATTTGATGTATCTAATTTTTGGATTATAACTAGAATAGTTGGCGTCCTACTCAGTATTTTAGTATATTTTGAAATAGGACCTGAATGGATCTGGTCTGAAGATACTGGAGGATTAATACTCCACGATTTAATATTGGGGCTGTTCTCCATATTCCTATTTGCAGGATTTTTACTACCTTTTCTAACAGACTTTGGATTATTAGAGTTCATCGGTGCCTTGCTTACCCCTGTAATGAGGCCAGTGTTCCAATTACCTGGACGTTCATCTATTGACTGTATTGCTTCTTGGGTAGGAGATGGGACTATTGGTGTAGCTTTAACCAACAAGCAGTACGAAGATGGATATTATACTGCTAAGGAAGCATCTATTATTTCTACTACCTTCTCGGCTGTATCTATTACCTTTAGCTTAGTAGTATTAAATCAGGTAGACTTAGCCCATTTATTTGGCCCTTACTATCTGACTATAGTCATATCTGGAGTAGTTGCAGCTATTATAATGCCTAGAATTCCACCTTTATCTAGAAAGAAAGATACCTATTTTACAGGAAAAAAGATGGATGTAGGAGAAGATGTGCCTGAAGGTTTTACAAATTCTCAATGGGGAGCTTATCTTGCTATTAAGAAGGCAGAGGAAAGTGGAAATGTTAAGAACTTCATCATAAATGGAATTAAAACCGTTCTAGATATGTGGTTAGGGGTATTACCTGTAATAATGGCCTTTGGTACTATAGCCCTTATAATTGCAGAGGCTACCCCAGTATTTGACTGGTTAGGAATGCCTTTTATTCCAATACTAAAATTATTCCAAGTTCCACATGCAGTAGAGGCTTCTAAAACCATGGTAGTAGGATTTGCAGACATGTTCCTTCCTTCAGTTATAGGCGCTAGTATCCCAAGTGAGATGACTCGTTTTGTTGTAGCTACTGTTTCTGTAACCCAATTAGTTTATCTATCGGAAGTTGGAGCTGTAATTTTAGGATCCAGAATACCTGTATCTTTAAAGGAGTTATTTATCATATTTATAGAGAGAACTCTAATCACATTACCTATTGCAGCCATAGCTGCCCATATTATATTTTAAAAGTCTATAATAGAAGCCATTCCTTTTTAGGAGTGGCTTTTTCTTTTTTAAAAGGAAGGAAAAAAGGATTCTATGTCTAATATAGTAAGGAGGAATAAAAAAGAGGTGGGACCATGTGTAAGATGAGGAACAGAAGTAAATTTGTCATATTGGCTGTGTTAATATTAGTTAATGCAATATTTATATCCTCTGAAATGACAGCTGAAGAGGGAGATTCTATGGAGGAGATTGAAGGAAAATTAGAGGATATTTCTGATGAGGAAAGGAAGATTTTAGACTCTTTGTTTATCCAAGCACAGGAAATTGAAGCATTGGAGAGGGAAAAGGGAAAAATTGTTCTAGATATTGAAGACATGGAAAAGGAAATAGAGGATATAGATAAAAAAATTCATAAGGAGACTAAAAACTATGAAGAAAAGCTGAATTTGCTGAAACAGGTCCTTAGATCTTATCAGAGGATGGGGCCTGGTTCTTATATTGAGATAATTTTAGATGCAGATAATATAAATAATCTATTGAGAAGGATAAATACTTTAAGGGATTTAACCAGAAATACGGGAGGGTTATTAGACTCTATAGATGAGATTAAGAATAGGCTAATTCTAGAAAAGGCTAATTTAGATGAAAAGCTTAACCTTTTAGAAGAAAAGGAAAATCAGTTGGCAAAAACTATAGAAGAAGGGCAACAAAAAGTACAGGATATGGAAGAATATTTAGCTTCTTTGGAAGGAGATAGAGAATATTATGAAGAACGATTAGATAGTATTCTTAAGATGATGGATGAACTGACCCTCTTGATAAAGGATGCAACAAAGGAGTTTACTCATATAATAAAAGAAGGAGATTTACCTGAGGATAAGGTAGAAATAAAATTAGCAGAAAAGGGAGTAAAGGCTACTATCGATGAAGATGTATTTAATGAAATAATCCAAACTAATTCTAATTTACCAAAGATCATACTCCATTTCAATTTAGATAGGGTAGGGATGGAATTCCCAGAAAAAAACCTTTTACTACAGGGTTCCTTCCTCATTTTAGATGGCCAAACTTTAAAGTTTCAAGTGGAAGAAGGAAGTTTCTATGGTTTTGTTCTTAAAAAAGGGACTATTGATAAATTTTTCGAAGAAGGGGATTTTGTTCTAGATATTCAACCATTAATAGGGAAAAATGTGATGAAAAAAGTAGAGGTCAGAGAAGGTTATATGGAATTGATGGTTGATATTAAGCTGTTTTAATATATTGTTGGAGGTTTTTTATTATGATTGAAGCTAAAAATATATCCTTAGTATATGGGGATGGGACAAAGGCTTTAAAGGAAGTAAATTTACATATTAAAAGGGGAGAAATTGCTTACATAACAGGGCCTAGTGGTTCTGGAAAGACTAGTTTACTAAAGCTAATAATGGGGATGGAATACCCTACGGAAGGTTCTTTAAAGGTAATGGGACAGTCTATGGTAAAGGAACAGGCGTCAAATATTAGAAAACTTAGAAGGAATATGGGACCGGTTTTCCAAGAATTTAAACTCATAAAGGGCAGGACTGCTTTGGAAAATATTGTATTGGGCATGAGATTTTTAAACTTTAATCCAAAGGAGATGGAGGCAAATGCTAATAAGGCTTTAGAGAAGGTTGGGCTAAGCCATAAAAGGAATTCCTTGGTAGAAAAGCTATCCTGGGGTGAAAGTCAAAGGATTGCCATTGCTAGGGCTATAGCTAGAAAACCATCCTTGGTTTTAGCCGACGAACCTACGGGAAATTTGGATATAGATAATGCTTTGAACATATTGGATATTTTAACTTCCCTTAAGGATGAAGAAACTACTGTCATAATAACCACCCATGCAACCCATTTAATAAGGGATAGGGAGGAAGGACTGTTTATCCGAATTGAAGAAGGAGACCTTCAATGGGAAAGACGGGAGGTTATGGCAATATGAAGAAGGTAGCTTATAATCTAGGTTATTTTTTCAGGGAGGCAAGGACCTTATTTAAAATAGATTTTTTTCCTAATATATTTTCCATAATAAGTATTGGATTAATATTTTTTATTCTGGCTTTAGTTATTTCCGGATGGGGAATTAGCAATTATATTATAGGAATAGTAGAGAAGGAAGCGGAGATAAATGTATATTTTAACGATGGATTACAGGATGGAGAGATTAACAGATTGATGGAGGATATTAAAAGGATAGATGGAGTAGGTAAGGTTATATTAGTAAGGCAAGATGAAGCTTATAATAGGATGGCAGAAATATTGGGGAAGGAAGCCAGTATTTTGGAATTATTTGATGATAATCCCTTCACTTCCTTCATAGAGGTACAGATCCAAATAGAAGAAGCGGATTCCATATTGGATAGATTGGAAAGGATGGAAGATATAGATTATATAAGGGATAATAAGAAGGTTATAGACCGGCTACAGGATATTGTAATTATACTTAAAGTTTTAGGAGTTTTGGCTGTAATAGCTGTTGGTGTTTCTACTTTAATAGTAGTATCCCATATTATTAGACAGGGGATATATAACAATAGGGAACAGATAAATACATTAGAATTATTAGGGGCTCCGGAATTTTTCATAGGTTTTCCGTTCTTATTGGAAGGGCTATTTTTGACTTTAGTAGGTGGAATTTTAGCCTCACTACTATTGATATTGATCTTTAAAATAGGCTATGGGCAGATGGAAATAGCCCTACCTTTTATACCTTTGCCACCTAGTGAAAGTTTGACTATCAATATGGTATTTTTGATTTTAGCTATGAGTGGGATTCTAGGGATAGTTGGAAGTCTATTTGGTTTAGCTAAACATAATATTAATCATTGAACCATGGTAAAATTTCTCCCTAATCTCCATATAATATATGGAAGGGGGTGGATTATCATGGACAAAGATAAATTTATTGAAATGGTAGGGAAGGTGGCTATTGAATATTATTCTGAATACAATATATTGCCTAGCCTAGTCGTAAGTCAGGCTATCCTTGAATCAGGCTGGGGGGTCAAACATATAGAGAACAATATATTTGGCATTAAGGCTGGGCCCTCATGGCCGGGGAAAGTGGCTTTGAGACGGACTACTGAATGGGATGGAACTAGGTATGTGGTTAAAGTAGATAAATTTAGGGCCTATGATAGCATGGAGGATAGTATAAAGGATTATTTGAAATTAATAGGAGGTTCTAAAAGATATGAAAAGGTCAAAAAGGCTAAGGATTATAAGGAGGCAGCTAGATTAATATATGAGGCAGGTTATGCTACAGATCCTAAATATGTGCATAAGCTGATTAATATAATTGAAAGCAATAAATTATATGAATACGATAAAAGGGCAGAACCCATTAGTTCTTGGGCAGTAGAGGCTTGGGAATGGGGAAAATCTGAAGGAATAACTGATGGAAGGAAACCTAAAACCTATGCTACAAGGGAACAGGTTGTGACTATGCTTTATAGAATTGTAAAGAAAATAACCAACTTTAAGTAGTTGGTTATTTTTTGTGGTATAATATATAGGCAGGCTAATTAGGAATAAAACTTAAGGGGGCCAGAGGATGCGTTTAGAGATATTTGATTTTATTGATGATACCATAGTTTTGGTAGACGGGATGAGGGATTTATTAGAGGAAGGCAATAGGGAGTTAGAATATTTCTTTAAAGAAAAATTTTTAGACTTGGATAATATACTAAATATTAGTTCGAGAGTTAAATCTTCCATGAGTTTAAAGGAAAAGATATTTAGAAACAATTTTTATTTAAAATATGATTCGCCAGGGGAGCTGATTGAGAATCTATCGGATCTAATTGGAGTAAGGATTGAATGTAGATTTATTGAAGATGAAGAAGAGGTATATGGTAAGCTATTTGAAATATTCAATAAACCTGAAGGAAATGGTTATTATTATAATGAAGGAAAGCCTAATATATTGCTTAAATTAGATGAAAAACAGCCCCAGCTACAAAAAAACGGTTTTGGTATATATAAAATTGATGGGAAATATATTAAAGATAATAGGGTATTAAAATTTGAATTACAGATCAAATCTCTTGTAAACGTATTTTGGGGGGAAGTAGAACATAAGGTATTGTATAAAAATTACAAATATCTACTTACAGAGGAATTGTTTAAGGACGTAATGTATTCCTTGAGGGAAAATTTAAGTATGGTGGATAGACAACTGATGATTCTGTTTAATCATTTGAAGGATATGGATGAGTCCAATATAGATAAGAGAAGGGAACAATTAGAGTCCATCCTATCCAAGTTAATATATGAGATATATTCAGAAAAGACAAAAAAGGAATTTGGTTTTGTTGTGGATTATAGGAAATCCTGTGATGTAATTGTATCCTATGTTTTAAGGAAAAATGGTTCTAAGGAGCCACAAAGTTATGATGAAGTGTTTTTAAAAGTTCTAGAAAGACTTTATAGAATAAAGGAAAATGAGATATATTTGGATAGACATATAGAGTTTGAAAGGGAAATAGAATACGAAGATGATTTTTGTGAAAAAATTGGGGAGGCTATTTTAGAGATAATAAACAAGGATTTCAAATGGAACCTATTCTTTAAGATAATATTCCAATTGGAAACGGGTAATAATGCAGAAGAATTTGAAGGGTTCCTAGTATTCCTGAGAAATCGTTTTCATGACAATTTAAAACTTAATCAAGGGCTAAATGCTAAATTTTCTCAAGGAGAAAGGGAAGAGATTATAGAATATATTATGAATTTAGTAGCGGATAGTTTTATAAATAATAGAGAAATAGAGTTTATAAATGATGATAATATAGATTGCATGAATCATAAGATAAATGTAACCTTAAACAAGGTTATGAATTATGATATGTGGAAGGAGAATATCAAATATTTTACCGACGAGTTTATGATGAAACTTAATAATTATAAATAATAATAAATAAGTTCCTTTTTGGTGCCTGGCACCGAAAAAGGAACTTATTGTTCTTATTTTCTTTTAGATAATTCTTCTTCTTCATATTTTTTAACTATACTATACCATTCATCTTGGATTGGAACATTGTTAATATTACAATAGTAGTTCCAAATATCACCAAAAGGATAAGATTTAAGCTCTTCCATTAATACTAATCTTTTAGTGAAATCTCCTTCTTCTTGTAGTTTTTTCAATTCTCCATTGGGCATTAAAAGGGCAAATAATAATGCTTTTATCATATTTCTAGTGCCTAAAACCCAGGCGGCAACTCGATTGATACTTGCGTCAAAGAAATCTAAACCAATAATTACCCTATCTAATGCATCGTTTCTAACAATTTCTTTGGCAATTTCTTGCAGTTCGTCATCAAAAGTAATAACATGATCGCTATCCCAGCGAACAGGTCTACTAACATGTAATGCTACCTTATCGTTAAATAACAGCATAGATGGTATTTTATCTGATATAACTTCAGTAGGATGGAAATGCCCAGCGTCTAATAGATATATTTTGTTGTTCTTAGCTGCATAATTCATATAGAACTCATGGGATCCAACAGTATAGGATTCTACACCTATTCCAAATAATTTGGATTCAACTGAGTCTATATTATATTTTTCATCTATTTCTTCTTCGAATATTTTATCTAATGAATCCTTAAGCCTTTTTCTTGGAGTAAGTCTATCGCTAGGTATATCCTTAAACCCATCAGGGATCCAAATATTGGTTAAGCAAGGTTGGCCTAATTCCTTTCCAAAATATTCTCCAATCTTTCTAGACCTTTTACAATGTTCTATCCAGAAGGTTCTTATATCTTCATCTGAATGGGAAAGGGTGGCTTCTTCAGCTTTTGGATGGGAGAATAGGGTAGGGTTAAAATCCAATCCTAGGCCCATCTTTTTTGCCCATTCCACCCAGTTTTGAAAATGTTTAGGTTCAATTTCATCTCTATCAACGGCTTCACCATCGGTTTCTGCATAGATGGCATGTAGATTAACCTTGTGTTTTCCTGGAATCAAACTTAATGCTTTTTCTAAATCCTTTCTCAATTCTTCAGGATTTCTAGCTTTTCCGGGATAATTTCCCGTTACATCGATTCCACCAGATAGTGAACGTTCTTCAACCTCAAAACCGGTAATATCATCACCTTGCCAACAATGGATTGATATTTTAACTTTAGATAATTTTTCAAGAGCATGGTCCACATCTATACCTAATTTTTCATAATCCTTTTTTGCTAATTGGAATCTTTCATTAATATTCATCTTATACCTCCTGATTGACGTTATTTATCAAAATCTATACTATCTATTTTAATTTACTATCTATTTTAGTTTAGGAGATTACATATGAAATCGGTTCCATGATAAGCTATTAACTAAATTATATATTTTAAAAGGAGGCATTTTAATATCCATATTTGTTAAGTTTATTAACCTTATTTGCAAAAAGGAATATTTTAACTAACGGTATCCCTATATTTTTTCGGAGTTTTATTATACTTTTCTTTAAAAATTTTATAGAAATAGGTCAAATTCTCATAGCCTATAGATTGGGCGGTTTCTGATATAGGTAAATTAGTAGATTTAAGTAGCTCTGCAGCTTTACTTAAACGTTTTTCTTGCAGTAATTCATTGAAGGTTAATTCTGTATATTTTTTGATGATTCGACTTAATTTATAATGGGGTTGCATTAGTTTATCTGATATTTCATATAAGGTTGCAGTTTTATAATTTGTATCAATATAGTTTAAAGTATCTAAAACCAATTTCTTTTCATAATCATTGGCAGAATAGCCTTCAATAGAATCGGAGTTTTTGGCCAATTCAATTAATAATAGACCTACTAATAATTTTATTGTAGCCTCACTCATGGTAGAAGGCTTGTACAATTCCCACATGATTTTATCTATAGTCTCATGAATTTCTTTGTTTTGCGATACCTTAAAATATAGATACTCGGCTCTCGCGTCGTTTGTATACAATGTGGTCAATAGGAAGTCACAAATAATATTATCGTTATCTAAGAAGGTTAAAATATAATTGAAAAATTCAGGCTTTATTATAAAATTAATTGCAATATCCCTGTATTCCGACGGAAGGACTTCATGGGAGATTTGCTGGTTTAAAAAGATCAACTCCCCCTCTTTTAGGGTTAATTTTTGAGAATTAACTACCTGCCTAAAACTACCTTTATACACATATATAAGTTCAATAAAATTATGCTTATGTTCAGGAAAATGTACGAATCTAGGATGTTTACGAATATCTATTAATTTATTCTTAGTCAATAGTTTATTGCTATCAACGATAAAATCAACATCGTCTGTATATAAGCTTTGGTTAACATCAGCTCCCTCTAAAATATCAATTTCCTCTTTGGTTAATGCCAGTAATTTATAATACATTTGCTTTTTCAAGGAATCACCCTTTCCATTGTGATTATATATATCTTACTAGATATTGAGGACATAGTTCAAGGGTAGAATGGGAGGTAAAATTTACTTTTGCCTATATATTCAAATAGTAATTTTCTTGACAATGAAGATTTAATTATGTAATATATATGTAAATCCTTTGGACAACCTAGAAGGATGGAGATTACATATGAGAGTGACTAGGAATGATGTAGCTAAAAGGGCAGGAGTTTCTACTGCCACCGTATCCTATGTTATTAATAACAAGGATAATATTTCAGAAAAAACAAAGAAAAAAGTATTAGAAGCAGTCCGGGAATTAAATTATAAGCCGGACATGATTGCACGTAGCATGGTAACCAAAGAAACTAAACAATTGAGTATAATACTCAATGATATTGCAAATCCATTCTATAGCGAGATGGTATTAGGATTTGAAAACATAGCTATGGAAAAAGGTTACTTTGTCAATGTGTGCACTGGTTATAAAAATTTAACTAAGTATTTAGATAGTTTTATTGAAAGAAGAATAGATGGAGTCTTTATGGCTGCTATTCCCTATAAATTTGATGTAAACAAGATGTATGAGTTAACCAATGTAGGGATAAAAGTTGTAATGTTTGGGGATTCAAAGGCTGATATTAAGAGGATATCTTCTATTGAAAACGATCACATTCAAGGGATGGATATAGCCATCAAACATTTAAAAGATTTAGGCCATAAACGGATAGCCTATGTAAGTGGTTTTGGGTTAGAACATAGATTTGATAAAAGGTTGGAAGGCTACTTAAAAGCTATAAAAAAGTACAATCTTTGTGAAGATATGGGTTTAATCGTTACTAATACCAAGGAACCATATGATACCACTATAGATACGGGTATTAGACTTACTAGGAAATTGTTAAATTCAGGACAAGAATTTACTGCAATAGTATGTACCAATGATTTAATGGCCTTTGGAGCCATTCATGCATTGAAGCAAAATAATTTAAAGATTCCAAGGGATGTTTCAGTTGTAGGAATAGACGATATAAGTATGGCTAAAATATGGAATCCTTCCTTAACTACATTACAGGTACCTAAAATAGATACTGGGAGGAAGGCATTTCAATTCTTGTATTCCAATATTAAAAATGGGGATACAGGATACCATGTAAACGATTTGGAATTAATCGTGAGAGATTCTACAGGACCAGCAGCCACTTAAAAATACAGGATAAGTGGGGTAAATAAGAAATATTATATTGATAAAAATTTACACGAGTAAGTAAAATGAAAATATTAACCAAAAGATTACCTATAAAAATAAATAATTGAGGATTTTATAATTTCGTGAAAGGGATACAGATATTGAAAACGCTAATGCATAAATAATGAGAGGATTATCTTTCAAATTTTGCGCTAAATTTATGCGAGTAAATTACCTTAGGGAGGGATTGTTTTGAGCAATGCTTTGGAACTTAAAAATATCACTAAGACTTTTCCGGGGGTAAAGGCTTTAGATAATATGCAGCTCTCTTTAGAGAAGGGTGAAATTCATGCTATATGTGGAGAAAACGGAGCAGGGAAGTCTACCCTTATGAAGATCATAACGGGAGTCTATCAGCCAGATAAAGGAGATATTATTTTAAATGGAGAAAAGGTTACCTTTAAAAATCCAAATGAGGCTTATGATAAGGGTATTTCCATAATCTATCAGGAGAATAGTCTATTTCCAGATTTAACGGTATTGGAAAACATGTTTATTGGCCATGAACCGACAAAGAGCATAGGGCCAATAAAGGCTATTGATTATAAGGCTATGACCTATGATGCTGATATATTAATATTAGATGAACCTACTGCAGCATTGACTAATAGGGAGACAGAAGCTTTATTTAGGATAATCGATAGGCTGAAATCGGAGGGTGTATCCATGCTTTACATAAGCCATAGACTGGAAGAGATATTTGAAATTGCAGATAGGGTTACGGTTATTCGAGATGGTGAATATGTGGCGACCAGTGATACTAAATCCGTTACAGAAGAACAACTTATAGCTTGGATGGTTGGAAGAAATGTAGATAATTTATATCCTAAGTTCCATGTGGATATAGGAGAAAATGTATTGGAGTTAAGGAATGTAAATCAAGAAGGAGTATTAAAAAATATTAATTTAAATCTGAAAAGGGGAGAAATTTTGGGTATATCCGGTTTGGCTGGTTCTGGTAGGACTGAATTGGCTGAAGCCATATCTGGTTTAACCCAAATAGAATCAGGTGAAATCATTTTAAATGGTGAAAAAGTGGAAATAAAAGATTATTCTAGTGCTTTAGAATATGGTATGGTATATGTTTCGGAAGATAGGAAGGAGAAGGGATTAGTAATTCCCATGGATATTAAGGAGAATATCACGATGCCTATCTTACAAAAACTATCTAATAGCAAGGTTATAGATTTTCAAGAGGAAAGAACTATTTCCAATCATTATATGGAACAGCTTTCAATAAAGGCTCCTAGCATTGATAGTATAGTTGGGAATCTATCTGGTGGTAACCAACAGAAAGTTGCTATTGCCAAAGCCCTAGCGTGTAAACCAAAGATTTTAATTTTAGATGAACCAACTAGAGGGGTAGATGTAGGTGCTAAATCTGAAATCCATAGACTAATAAGCCAACTTGCAAAAGAAGGATTATCTATAATTATGGTTTCTAGTGATTTGCCAGAGATTTTAGGGATGGCAGATAGGGTTTGTGTAATGAAGAATGGAACTATTGTAAAAACATTTTCTAGAGAAGAAGCCACCCAGGAAAAAGTTTTGGCTGTTTCATTATAAAAGGTGAGGGTGATATATATGGAAAGGATTAAGAATGATAGGAATAAACGAGAACTTATTTTAGGATTGTTTACCTTTGCAGCTTTTATGGTTTTATACATATTTACAAATTTTAAAACGGCTGCAGGTACAATGATGGGACTTTGTGGGTATACTGCTGCCTATTTGTCCCAGAAAGGTTTTAACTTTTTAGTTTTTATACCTGCAGCTATTATAGTAGGAGTTCTATTTGCATCTATAAATGGAATTTTAATTACTAAGTTTAAGGTTCCTGCCATGGTAGCTACCTTAGCTATGGTAAATGTCCATTTAGGTATATTTATTTTACTTCCCCATGGAGGTTGGGTTGAAAATTTACAATCTAATTTTACTAAGATAGGTAGAACCTCCTTTTTTACTGCTATACCTTTAGTATTCGTGCTTTCGTTAATACTTACAGCTATTTTACTTTGGTTTATGAAATATAGTAGATTTTCTAAAAAAATATATGCTGTTGGTGGAAATGCGGAGGCGGCTATATTATCTGGTATCCAGCCAGAGAAAGTGATTATGCAAACATATATATTAGAGGGAATACTTATTGGAATAGCTTCTGTATTATTCTATACTCCTAAATCCATCGTTCAAGCAAACTCTACTCATGGAATGGAAATGTTATTTATTACTGCAACGGTAGTAGGGGGAACAAATATTGCTGGAGGAGAAGACTTGGTATAGTGATGGAATTGAAAGCAAAGCCTATAGAGAAGCTTTAGATATTTTAAATGAACATAAGGATATTAGTGGAATATTTGGAACCAATGAAAAAACCGTTATGGGCATAGCAAGGGCTATTGAGGAAAGGGGGTTAAAGGATCAGATAAGTTTGTTTGGTTTTGATGGAAATTACGAAGAGGTTTATTATATGGAAAAGGATATTTTATCAGCGCTAGTAGTGCAAAGACCATTTAATATGGGATACTTAGGGATTAAAACTGTGGTAGAAGAAGCAAGAAATGGACAAAAACCTCAGTATATTGATACAGGATGTAAACTAATAACAAAGGACAATCTATTTACTCCAGAAAATAACAAACTATTATTTCCATTAATAAATAGTGGTTTTAAACAATAGATACAAAAAAGAGTTTTTTAAACTTTTTATGGACGAAATTCCCTTCGAGGGAATTTTTTTTAGTATATTATATATCTACAACAGGAAAACGTTTAAAAAGGCAAATTGAAAGGTGGGATGATAATGGAGCCATATCTAGTTTCTATGGAAAATATAAGTAAATTTTTTCCAGGAGTTAAAGCATTAGATCAAGTTTCTTTCCAATTAAAAGCTGGAGAAGTACATGCTTTGTTAGGAGAGAATGGAGCGGGCAAATCCACTTTGATGAAAGTGCTTACAGGTGTTTACCATAAAGATAATGGAGTTATAAAAATAAATGGAAAGGAAGTAGATATTGCAGATCCTAAAGCAGCACAGGAACTAGGGATAAGTATTATACATCAAGAGTTTAATCTACTTCCCCATTTGACAGTGGCTCAAAATATATTCATAGGTAGAGAACCTAGAAAAGTAAAAGGAATTTTAGATGAAAAGAAGTTAAATGAAGATGCAAAGAAGATTTTAAAAAGATTAGATTTAGATCTAGAACCAACAGATATAGTTAAAGACCTTAGTGTAGCTGAGCAACAGATGGTGGAGATTGCAAAGGCCATTTCTGTTGATAGTAGGGTATTGATTATGGACGAACCAACCGCCGCCCTTACAGAGGGAGAAGTTGAAAAACTATTTGAAATAATTAAAACTTTTAGGAATGAGGGAATTGGGATAGTGTATATTTCCCACAAGATGGAAGAGTTTCAACATATAGTAGATAGAGCAACTGTTATGAGGGATGGGCAGTATATTGGAACAGTAAATTTTAAAGAAACAACTTTAGACCATCTTATCCAAATGATGGTTGGAAGGGATCTGAAAGACAAATATCCAGAAAAACATGCAAAAATAGGAGAGAATTTTTTAGAAGTAAAAAACATTTCAAGAGAAAATGTTTTGGATAATATAAGCTTTAATCTTAGAAAAGGAGAAATACTAGGCATAGCAGGATTGATGGGTTCAGGTAGAACAGAACTTGCTAGGGCAATATTTGGGGCTGACCCTATAGATAAAGGAGAAATATATCTACATGGGAAAAAAATAAATATATCTAACCCAGGAGATGCAATATCTGAAGGAATCGGCTATTTGTCAGAAGATAGGAAAAGAGATGGCCTAGCTTTAGGGTTAGATGTAGAAGATAATATAGTGCTTGCTAGTTTGAAAGATTTTGCAAACAAATTTGGAATAGTCCAAAGGGATAAAACCCTTAAAGAAAGCGAAAAACAGGTTAAAGACTTGAAAGTAAAGACTCCTAGTTTAGCACAGAAGGTAGGTAATCTTAGTGGAGGTAATCAACAAAAAGTTATTATTGGAAAATGGTTGTGTAAGAATATGGAGGTATTTATTTTTGATGAACCAACTCGTGGAATAGATGTTGGTGCCAAGTATGAGGTTTATAATTTAATGAATCAATTGGCAGATGATGGGGCAGGAATTATAATGATTTCTTCGGAGCTACCGGAAATTCTAGGTATGAGTGATAGGGTTTTAGTAATGTGTGAAGGCAGAATAGCTGCTGAGTTAGATATAGAGGAAGCTGATCAAGAAACGATTATGTTTTATGCAACAGGTGGAAAATAAAGCAGAAAGTATATATTAGAAAAGGAAGTGGTTTTAATGGGAAAAGGGAAGCAAAATGTGAAAAAAATTAGCAGAGATTCAATACAAAAAATAGCAGCATTATTAAGTCTAGTAGTTTTAATCGTATTTTTCTCTATTGCTGCTGCGCCAAATTTTTTGGCACCACAAAACTTGATCAATATTATGATGCAAACAACTGTAACGGGAATTTTGGCTCTTGGAATGACTTTTGTCCTAATTACAGGCGGTATTGACTTATCCATAGGGTCTTTAATAGCTTTTTCTGGTGTAATAACTGCAGTTACAATAACAAATGGTATGTCACCAGTTATGGGATCTATAATTGGCTTAATATCAGGAGTGATCCTAGGAATTATTTCTGGATTACTAATTTCTAAAGGAAAATTACCTCCTTTTATAGCTACTTTAGGGATGATGATGTTTGCTAGAGGGGTAACATTATTGATTACTGAAGGGACACCTTTATATTTTCAAAATGCACCAAATTTCAAATATTTATCTCAAGGTAAATTAGGTCTGGTTCCTTATCCAGTAATTTATTTCATCCTATTAGCAATAGTAAGCCATTTTATTTTGAAAAAGACGGTAATTGGAAGGTATATATTTGCAACAGGAAGTAATGAAGAAGCTGCAAGATTATCGGGAATACCTGTAGATAAGGTAAAAACTTTTGTATATATTTATTCAGGGTTGTTTGCTGCCATAGCTGGTATTATATTAGCTGCTAGATTAAACTCAGCTCAACCTACTGTTGGTGAAGGATATGAATTAGATGCTGTAGCGGCAGCTGTTATTGGTGGGACAAGCCTTGTAGGTGGAGAGGGGAACAATAGCAGGTACAATTATAGGTGCATTTATAATGAGTATCCTTAAAAATGGACTAAACTTAATGAGTATCTCTCAGTTTTGGCAAAAAGTATTAATGGGAATAGTAATAATTGGTGCAGTATATGTAGATAGTTCTAAAAAACGTAAGTCTAAAAAATAAAGTTTAACAAATACTAGCATCAATTATTATTAAAGTAATAAATAAAAGAATGGGGGAAAAGGTATGAAAAAAAGATTAAGTTTATTTTTAGTTCTTGTACTTATGTTTTCGCTATTGGTAGGTTGTAGTGGTGATAATGGGGAACCAGCAGCAACATCAGAAGGTAGCGAAGGTACTGAAGAAACCGACGGAGTAAAGGATGAAGATATTTATGTAGCTGTAATCAGTAAAGGATTTCAACATGAGTTTTGGCAAACAGTAAAGATGGGTTGCGATAAAGCAGGAGAAGAATTAGGGATTCGTGTAACCTTTGAAGGGCCAGAAGCTAAGGAAAAAGGAATGCCAGTACTAACCTTTGATTCAAGTTTAAAAAGTGATATACCCCTAAGTTTTGTGGCAACTGATAATAAGCAAGTTGGAGCAATAGCCGCTTAAAGGATGGCAGAATTAATAGGAGGAAAAGGTAAAGTAGGCATAATTGCCCATAATGAAGGAACTTCTACTGCAATAGATAGAAGAGATGGATTTATTGAGAAAATGGAGGCAGATTATCCAGATATTGAAATAGTAGGGGTAAGATATAGCGATGGAGATCATCAAAAAGCTTTAAATGAAACAACAGATATGCTTACAAGAACTCCAGACTTAGCTGGAATTTATGCTACAAATGAAGGAGCTGTAGTTGGAACAGCAACTGCAGTACAGGAAAACAACAAAGCTGGAGAATTAGTACTAATCGGTGTAGATAGCTCTGAAGCAGAAATCAACTTCTTAAAGGATGGAGTTATAACAGGATTTGTTGTACAAAATCCATATAATATGGGATATCTTGGAGTTAAAGCAACTTATGATGCCATTAAAGGAAAAAGTATTGAATCCAGAATTGATACAGGAGCTACTTATATAGATTTAAATAATTTAGAAGATGAAGATATTCAAAAATTATTGTATCCTTTAGGAAAATAGTAAAAATAATAAGGGCAGACATATCTGTCCTTATTTTAATATTGAACTTTAAGTATATTATGTGAGGTGATTAATTTGGATAGATATTCAATAGGTGTGGATTTTGGCACATTATCAGGTAGGGCTGTATTGGTAAATGTTAATACAGGTGAAGAGGTGGCATATAGCGTATACGAATATCCCCATCAAGTTATGGATAATCAACTGCCTTCAGGTAAAAAGCTTCCTCATGATTGGGCATTGCAACATCCCCAAGATTATCTAGATGTATTATCCAATACAATACCATCCCTCTTAAAGAAAACCAATATTAGTCCAGACAAGGTGATTGGGTTAGGGATAGATTTTACAGCCTGTACAGTAATACCCATTAAAAAGGATGGTACCCCTTTGTGTTTTATAGACAAGTATAAAGATAGGCCCCATGCCTATGTAAAGCTGTGGAAACACCATGCAGCTCAAGATTTAGCAAACCAATTGAATAGTATAGGAAAAGAAATAAGAAGTTCCTGTATGGCAGGATATAAGGCCATTTGGCATAAGGAAAAGGGCTATCCAAATAAGGAGTTCTTCAAGGCCTTAGATGAAGGATTGGAAAATGTAATAGAAGAAAAATTGTCTAAAGACATAGTTTCTATTGGAGAAAAAGCAGGGGAGATTACAGAATATGGCGCTAAGTTAACAGGATTAAATATAGGGACGGCAGTAGCGGTACCTATTATAGATGCCCATGCCTTTGCTCCAGCTGTTAAACTATATGAACCGGGAAAAATGCTTGCTATTATTGGAACCTCATCTTGTCATATAGTCTTAAGTAAAGAGGAGAAAAAGGTTCCAGGAATATGTGGAGTAGTAGAAGATGGAGTTATACCTGGCTATTTTGGATATGAAGCAGGACAACCTGGGGTAGGAGATAGTTTTGCCTGGTTTGTAGATAATTGCGTGTCAGCTGAATATATTGAAAGAGCCAAGGAAGAAGGATTAGATATACATCAATATTTAGGGGAAAAGGCGGAAAGGTTAAAGGCTGGCGAAAGTGGATTATTGGCTCTAGACTGGTGGAATGGAAATAGGTCTGTATTAGTAGATGTAGATTTATCTGGATTAATAATAGGCATGGACCTTCAAACAAAACCAGAGGAAATATATCGGGCTTTAATAGAATCTACAGCCTTTGGTACAAGGGTTATAGTGGAAGCGTTTAATGAAAATGGGATACCTGTGGAAGAATTTTATGCTTCAGGTGGAATACCTAAAAAGAATCCACTTATGATGCAAATATATGCAGATGTACTAAATATTCCTGTGCGTATAGCGGGAACTGACCAAGGTGGAGCCCTAGGTTCTGCAATATTTGGTGCAGTGGCAGCAGGAAAGGACAAAGGTGGATATGATAGCGTTACCGAAGCGTCTAAAATTATGGGAAAAGTGGACGAAACTATCTATAGGCCCATTAAGGAGAATGTAGAGATCTATAATATATTATTTGAAGAATATAGGAAACTCTATGATTATTTTGGGCAAGGGGGAAACAATATAATGAAAAGATTGAAAAATATTAAAAAGAATGTAGATACTCTATAAATAATACCATTAAACGCCATGATTTTTCCTTTAGTTTAATATTCTTTTTCGAAAAATAGAGGATTTTACTATATTTTGTCGAATATGATAATGTTAAACTATTATTCTAAGTAATATTATTGCAAAGGAGCTGGTAATTAGTGGTACCAAAATTCAAAAAAATAAAATTCCCATTATTTAAAAAGAAACCCAAAGGAAAAAATACTAAGGATTCAACTAAAATCAACAGTATAAGCAAAAAGATGGGTATATCTATTACTGCTATCCTTATATCCTTAACCCTTGTAGTGGGTCTTATTTCATACTTTATTGCTAAAGAAGAGTTAATAGAATCTACTAATGAATTATTGCTTCATAAAGCAATAGATTCAGCCACAATTGTAGATGAACAAATAAAAAGCTATACTTTGTCCATTGAGACTTTAGGAAATTTAAATGTTATAGCAGATCCCGATATTTCTAAGAAAGAGAAATTTGATATATTAAAATCGGAAAAATCTAGGTTGAAACTCTATGGCATTGGATTGGCCGATATGGAAGGGGATATGGTGCTAGATTATGGTACTAATAGGAATATTCAAGGGAAGGAGTTCTTTGAAAAAGCTAAATCTGGTCATACTTATTTTTCCGAGCCAATGAGGAATGATATTACGGGATATAATGAAATAGTCATATCTGCACCTTTAAAATATAATGAAGATATTGTAGGTGTTATAATAGGATTTAAAGATGCTAAGGACTTTTATAGCATTGCAGAAAATATCGTTATTGGGGAAAATGGCCTATTCATTACAAGTGGTTATAGATAATATGAGGAACTTTGCCAAAGAAATGAGGGATTCTTCCCATCAAGTAGCAGCTTCCTCAGAGGAATTGGCAGCTATTTCTGAAGAATCTACTGCAGCAGCTACAAATATTGCAGAAAACTCAAATGAAATCGCGGAAAGTTCAAACTTACAGCTAGAGGAAATACTAAAGGTAGCCTCTTCAATAAGAGAAATATCAACACAAATAGACTATGTATCTACGCAAACTGATAATGCAGAAAATTATAGCAGAAATGTATTTGAGAAAACTGAACTAGGTAAAGAAAAAATAGAAGAGGTAATTACCCAGATGGATAATATTGAAAATAGTACTTCTAGTGTGAAATCATCATTAAACCATATTAATGCTAGTTCTAATAAAATGAATCAAATGTTAGAAATTATAGAAAATATTGCAGAGGAAACTCAAAAATCCACTGAAGAAATAAACTCTCTCATTAAGAATAACAATTTATTAATAGAAGAAGCCAATAATAAAATGGATTTGAATAATCAGGAAGTAGAACTTGGAGTTAGCAGGGTAAATGAAACTAAGGAAACTTTTGATGAAATTGCAAATTCTATCCTTCAAGTAACGGTAGGTATAAATGAAGTTGTTGCAGCTATAAAAAATGTGGAAAACTATATGGATTCCTTAATGAATTCATCAAATTCCATAGAAAATATGAGTAAAAATATAGCCGCCCAAATCCAAAATTCCTCTGCCGCTTCAGAAGAACAGATGGCATCTATGGAAGAGATTACTTCTTCTACAGAAAGCCTTGCAACATTGGCAGAAGAGTTACAATTGATGATTGGGAATATAAAATTATAAGCAGTAATTAATAAGTTCCTTTTTCGGTGCCAGGCACCAAAAAAGGAACTTATTGTTTTTATAACACCAATGCTGCTATTGTTCCAAATATTAGTAATGGTATATTATAATGGATAAATGTAGGTATAACTGTATCACGAATATGGTCATGTTGTCCGTCTACATTTAATCCTGCTGTTGGTCCTAAAGTACTATCGGAGGCAGGGGAACCTGCATCTCCAAGGGCGCCTGCAGTACCAACTAATGCAATGGTGGCAGCAGGGCTAAAGCCTAAGGTCATACATAGAGGAACATATATGGCTGCAATTATTGGTACTGTACCAAAGGAAGTTCCAATACCCATGGTGATTATAAGGCCAATTAATAGCATTAGGAAGGCAGCCACTAGCTTACTTCCAGCCATTAATCCGGCAGCACCTTCTACTAAGGTTTCAACTCCACCAGTAGCCCTTATAACGGCACCATAACCAGAGGCTACTAACATTACGAAAGCAATGAATCCCATCATTCCTATACCACTATCTATCAAATTATCAATTTCATTGAATTTAAAGGAACCGAAAGCTAACATTATAAATATGGCTGCTAGTATACCCAATGGTAAAGAGTCAGTCAGTATCTGTATGACTAAGGCTATTACTGCTCCTACTAAAGCTCCTATTTCTCCCTTGGTCATTGGTGTATTTTCTTCCCTGGTGGCAGCAACCTCTCCAATACTGATGGATTCATATTCTCTTGGTTTCCTATAGGTAATTAATATAGCAATAAATAATCCTACAATCATACCAATTCCAGGTAAAAGCATGGATTTCCATACCATACCGAGCTCTATATCCATACCATTATCTACAATTGCACTAGTTATAATATCGTGAAATATCCATCCAAAACCTACTGGAAGCATAACATAGGGTGCTTTTAAACCAAAAGTTAAGGCACAAGCAACGGCACGTCTGTCGATTTTTAAATCATTCATTACACCAATTAATGGTGGAATTAATATTGGAATAAAGGCAATATGAACTGGTACTAGATTTTGTGAAAAACAAGATATAATAGCAATTAGAAATACAAACATGGTTTTCATGTCTTTCATAGATTCAGATAAGCTTCGCGCTAATCTATCAGCAGCTCCAGTTTTATTAATAGCGGTAGCCAATGCACCTAATAGAATATAGCTTAAAGCCGTTTGGGCATTGCCTCCCATGCCTCCAATGAGAGTAGTCATAGTATCTGTAAATCCCATACCAGCAATTAATCCACCTGAAAGGGCTGCTAAAAGTAAGGCAAGGAGCACATTCAATTTAAATAGACATAAAACAATTAATATTAAAACCGATACAATAACTGGGTTAAACATTAAATCACCTCTCTTTTAAATTTTACAATAATTTACCTAATCCCTTTTCTACTGCATTTAATATAGTATTGTCTTCTATCAATATTGCGCAAGTATTAATATCTACATTCATAATCCTATCATCGTATAGCCTATCTACCTTTTCACGGATTGCTTCATAGGCTATTTTAGTACCTTCCCCCAATTTTTTAGGTTCATCAAAGTCGATGGCTTGGGCTGCTGCATATAATTCGATGGCTAATACTCTGGTAGTATTATATAGTATTTCTTTGGCTTTTCTAGCAGCTATAGTTCCCATGCTTACATGGTCTTCTTGGTTAGCTGAAGATGGTATAGAATCTACACTGGCAGGATGGGCTAATACCTTATTTTCAGAAACTAAGGCTGCCGCAGTATATTGGGGAATCATAAAACCAGAGTTTAATCCTCCTTTTTCAGTCAAGAATCCAGGTAGACCGCTAAGTTGAGGATTTACTAATCTTTCTATCCGTCTTTCTGAAGAGTTGGCTAATTCGGATAAGGCTATTCCTAAAAAGTCGAAGGCTAATGCCATTGGTTGTCCATGAAAATTACCTCCAGAGATTACCTTTTTGTCGTCGGCAAAAATTAATGGATTATCCGTTACCGAATTGAGTTCAATATTTATTTTTTCTATTACATAGTTTATAGCATCTCTGCTAGCTCCGTGGATTTGTGGGATACATCTTAGAGTGTAGGCATCTTGTACCCTGATTTCTCCTTGTTTAGATGTGAGTTGACTTGATTTGGTAAGATTTAATAAGTTTTTAGCACAGTCTATTTGGCCTTTGTGAGGTCTAATAGTGTGAACTCTTTCATCATAGGCGTCTATTATGCCATTTAGAGCTTCTATGGTTAAAGCGGCGGATATATCGGCTATCTTCGTTAGATTTAGAGCATCGTAAGCTGCTAATCCACCTATGGCTGTCATGACTGGAGTTCCATTTATTAATGCTAATCCTTCCTTTGAGGTTAGTTGAATAGTTGGGATACCAGCTTTTTCCATAGCTTCTTTTCCTGACATTCTTATCCCTTGGTAATAGGCTTCCCCTTCTCCTAACATTACCAATACCATATGGGCTAATGGGGCTAAATCGCCGCTGGCACCTAAGGATCCTTTTTCCGGTATTACTGGATGGACTCCTTTATTGAGCATCTCCATTAGAACATTGATGGTTTCTAATCGGATGCCCGAATATCCTTTGACTAAAGTGTTGATCCTTAAAAGCATTGTACCTCGGACATCTTCTTCTGCCAAAGGCTTACCTACGCCACAGGCATGACTCCTAATCAAATTAGTCTGTAGGGTTTCAGTGTCTTCTTTGGAAATGGTTACATCGCTAAATTTTCCAAAACCTGTGGTTATTCCATAGACAACTTCCTCATTTTCAACAAATTCGTCTACTAGGGCTCTAGATTTTTTTATCTTAGAAATGGCTTCTTCAGATAATTGGACCTTTGCATTATGTCTTGCCACATCTACCAAATCCTTAAGGGTTAAGCTATTTCCGTCAATATAGATGGTATGCAAAAAACCCCTCCCTTCTTAAATTTTGGTACTAATCACTATAATCTATTGCTCACAGTGATTAGTTAGAACTTTACTGTGATATTACAGTAAATATTTGCGTTTATATAATGTTATCAGAATATTAAGTTTTCGTCAATTGTCAAAATATGATATAATTAGGTAACTAATAGATATAAGGGGATGGTTACCATGAAATTGCGTTTTGTCAAGGTAAACCCAGTGGAAAATATGACTCTATTTGTGTTGGATCCAGTACCTAGGGAAGAACAGATGAATGTAGCAAATAAATTAATGAAATATAGTAATATCCATGGGGAACAGGTAGGTTTTATTGAAAGAGAAGGTTCTTATATAAGGCTCCAGATGATGGGGGGAGAATTTTGTGGAAATGCTAGCAGGTCTTTGGCTGCCTGGATGGTCTATAATGAATATCCGACTGTAGAAAGAATGGATGAAGGCTATAAGGTTAAATTAAAGGTATCAGGAGTGGAGGGAATTATAGAATGTGTAGTTCTACCCACTGATAAAAGGAATAGTTTTTGGTCCACGGTTCATATGCCATTGCCTTTAGCTGTTGAGGAAAATTCTATTGAATACGGAGGTAGTTTGGTTAAAACTATTAGGGTGGATTTTCCAGGCATAACCCATTTTATTGTTGATGGAAAGGGTATAGAGGATAAAGAGAAATTTTATAATAAATTGAAATGGGAAATGGACCAGGATGAATATGAAGCCTTTGGGATCATGTATTACGATTATGAGAAGAACTTTTTAACCCCTTTAGTATATGTAAAGGCAACGGATAGCCTTTATTGGGAGAGGAGTTGTGCTTCTGGAACTTCTGCCTTGGGCGCGGCCTTAGCCTTTGAAAAGAATACTCCACTAAGTAAGAATGTTTCCCAACCAGGAAGAAACTTAGAGGTTTTAGTAGATTGGACAAAAGATAGCCTATCCAATATTGGATTAAAAGGGTTGGTAGATATAGTAGCCGAGGGAACAGTATATATTTAAAGTTTATATTACAGAATTATTACAAATAAGTTTCATTTTTGGTGCCTGGCACCGAAAATGAAACTTATTTTATTTGTATAGATTTTACATATGTTTATAATTCCTATGATATTATAATATAATAGGAAAATTTTGCTTTTCAATATATAAGGGGTGGTAAATGTGAATAAAATTGTACTAAAAGGGGATATAGTTTTTACTCCAGATAAGGACAATTTTAAGACCTATAAAAATTCCTATTTAGTGGCA
This sequence comes from [Clostridium] ultunense DSM 10521, assembly GCF_000511955.1. Taxonomy (GTDB): domain Bacteria; phylum Bacillota; class Clostridia; order Tissierellales; family Tepidimicrobiaceae; genus Schnuerera; species Schnuerera ultunensis. Next base: position 338,344 of record NZ_AZSU01000002.1, read on the forward strand.
GAAGAAGGGAAGGTAATAGGAATATATAGGAAGTTGAAGGAGGAATTTAAGTCTTATCCTATTAAGGACTTTACAGAAAAGTTAATAATCCCAGGGTTTGTTGATATACATCTCCATGCCCCTCAGTATCCTAATCGAGGATTAGGATATGATGAGGAATTAATACCTTGGTTGGATACCTATACCTTTCCTGAAGAGGCTAAGTATGATGATTTAGATTATGCTAAAAAAGTTTATAAAAGAGTAGTTAAGGACTTATGGAGACATGGAACTACTAGTGCCATAGTCTATAGTAGTATTTATAAGGAGAGTACTAAACTTTTAATGGAACTGTTTATCGAAGCAAATTTAAGAGCCTATATAGGAAAGGTAAATATGGATAGAAATACATCAGATAAGCTTAAAGAAGATACGGAAAAATCCCTATTGGATACAGAGGAGATTATATTAGAGTATAAGGACAGATCAACTTTAGTAAAACCTATAATTACTCCAAGGTTTGTACCTACTTGTACAAGCGATCTTATGGAAGGGTTAGGGAATTTAGCCATGAAATATGGTATTCCAGTCCAATCCCATTTAAGTGAGAATAGGCAGGAGGTGGAGTGGGTCAATAGACTTCATCCAGATTTAAAGGATTATGCTTCTGTCTATAATGAATATAATCTATTTGGTCAGACTAAGACCATAATGGCCCATTGTATATATAATACTCAGGAGGAAATGGATTTAATGGCAAAAAATCAAGTCTTTGCCGCCCATTGTCCTTATTCCAATTATAATCTTTCCAGTGGAATAATGCCAGTAAGGAAATTTTTAGATAGGGGAATTCCAGTAGGTTTAGGTTCCGATATATCTGGTGGTCATAATCTAAGTATCCCAAATATAATGGTGGGGGCTATACAGGCTTCTAAGATGAAATGGCTACATACTAATAAGGGATTAAAACCTTTAACCAGTTCCGAAGCCTTCTTCTTAGGAACTAAAGGAGGAGGTAGTTTCTTCGGAAAGGTAGGCAGTTTTGAAGAAGGATACGCTTTGGATGCATTGATAATAGACGATTCTACCCTAGGGGATACAGAAGGATTATCCTTAGAAGAAAGGGTCCAAAGATTCATATATATTGGTGATGATAGGAATATTGTAGAAATATATGTTGAAGGTAAAAAGGTCGATGAACCCATGTAGACAGAATATTCTGACTGTGATATAATTTCAAAAAAGGGTGGATGAGGGGTAGATAAATTATGTCTAGACAAAATGGTATTAGCGTGGAAGATATGTTGAATTTAGAGGTGATGGGAGATTGCAATATGATTGCTGGGTTTAAAGGTGTTAAGAATACCATAGCCAGGGTTAATATTATGGCAGACCCAGATATATTTGATTGGGTTCAGGAAGGGGAGTTTTTATTGACTACAGCCTATTTTTTTGAAAAGGATAATGTAGAGGCTCAAAAGAAACTGATTAAGAATGCCTCTGATAAAAAGTTGGCTGGTATTGGCATTAAAGTTTCCCCTTATTTGGATGCCCTTTCCGGGGAAGTCCTTAGTTTAGCAGAGGAGTTGAATTTTCCCTTAATCGATATTCATTATTCTATTCCTCTGTCGGATATTATGATGTCTATTTTTAAAGAGATATTTAATAAACAGGCTTCCCTATTGGAGAGAATAGAAAAGGTCCATGAACGGTTCATGGAGGTAATGTTGGAAGGCAAGGGTATAGGAGAGGTTATCCAGGTCATTCATGAAAATATAAAGAATCCAGTAGTATTGAATCTAAAATTCTCTAATCAAAGATTTAGTCAGCTAAAGGGTCTAGATGATAGTACAAAGGATGAACTTTTGCAGGATATGAAAGGGTTTTATGAATCTAATGATGGTAGGAGTAAGTTAAAAAGGTTAGATGAGGATAAGGTTCTTGTTAAAGGAAAATTTGTCAAAAGGATGGTTATGCCCATAGTATTAAAGGATAATGTCTATGGGCATATATTTACTTGGTCTACTACTACGCCTTTGGGAGGCTTTGATCTATCCATTATTGAATCGGCTTCCACTACAATAGCTTTAGCAGTATTGCAAGAATTATCTATTAAGGAAGTGGAAATTAGATATAGATCGGAGTTTTTTGAGGATTTAATATCCGTAGATATTAAGAGAAAGAAAAAGGCTTTAGATAGGGCCCATTTTTTCAACTTAAAACCCAATGATTATTATGTAATAGAGGTAATGAGTTTTAAATTGAAATTTGAGGAGGAAGAAGATGACGAGTACTTCTTTGAATATTTAAAGGATTATGCTAATACTACGGTAATGGTGGCAGAGGATATAATGGGCTATTTAGGTTTAAGTGGAATAGTTTCTACTAAATTAAATGGAATTCAAATACTATTGGGATTTGAGGAACCTTTTAATATTAACAGCAGGTTGGAAGATTTTAACCAAAGGTTATATAGGGTATTAGAGGAAAAGTTTAAAAATATGGAAATAAGAATAGGAGTAGGAAGAGTTTATAAGGGTTTGGAGAAAGTAAACAAAAGTTTCTCCGATGCATTAAAGACTATAAGGACGGGGAAGGTACTTACTGATAAAGAGGTAGTCACCTTTAATGAGCTAGGAATATTTAAAATATTATGCCAAGATTTTTTAACAGACGAATTGGAGGATTTCTACAATACTACCTTAAAACCCTTAGTAGAATACGATGAAAAAAAATCTACTGAATTGGTAAAAACTTTAGAAGCCTATTATAAATTTAATGGGAATCTAACTAGAATGTCAGAATATCTCTACACCCATTATAATACCATTTTATACAGAATCAACAGAATAAAAGAGATAACTAAAATGGAACTAGACAATCCTAATGATAGATTGAATTTGGAAATAGCATTAAAGATTAGAGAACTACTATGATGGGACAGGGGGACAGGTAGAACTGTCCCTGTTGTCCTAGGACTACTCTTCTACCAAACCTACTGCTCTTATGGGAGAGCCGGAGCCGTCTCTTATTTTTAATGGTAGGCCAATATATAGAAATCTTTTGTTTACCACCTGGTCTAAATTACATAGGTTTTCCGTATTGGTAATATTGTATTCTCCACATACCAAATGGCCAGAGAATCTGATATCGTCGGGGGTTTGGTCTATGGCTGGAGCATCTACTCCTATATTTACTACTCCTTTTTCGGCTAACCATTTAGCCCCTTCGTAGCTTAATCCTGTATAGTCGGTTTGAAATTTATCCGTTCCATAGGTTCTATTATGATGGCCTGTATATAATAGGACTATATCTCCTTTTTTGATCTCTTGTCCAGATTTCTTTTCAGCTTCTTCTAAATCCTTTGGCTCTATGTAGTCTGGATATCTAATATGGCTTAAATCAATACAGATGGCACTACCCCAAAAATATTCTAAAGGCATTTTATCAATGGTAGGGCCTCCTGGTTTGAATTCAGAAACTCCATCGCTATGGGTGCCACAATGTTCAGATATAAGGAGATTTCTAGCAGAGAAACCAACAGTAGGGCTCCCAGTCATTTCCATATTTTCTTCATGGCTCATATTGGTCATAATAAAGGTTTTCTGATGCATTGGGAAAACGGACATGCCTTGGAAGATCTCCTGGGATAGATCGATTAATTTTAATCCCATAATTATTCCCCTTTCATTAATTCTATTCTTATACTTTAATTATAACTATCCTAAAGGGAAGTTCTTTATATAAAACCCACAAAAGTATTAGATGAGTTTCACAAAACCCTTTGATGGATTAATTTAATATGGGGATTTTTTTATAGGATATTAACAAAGTCTATTTCCAAATATTATGCTATTATGTTTGAAATGGATTTCCATAATATAAAAGGGGGTTTTAAAATGTATCAAGTTATAGTAAAGAACGCTAGAATCCCACAAGGAGATGAAACAGTACTAACCAATATATTGATTAAAGATGAGAGGATTGCAGGATTTGTAGATGGGATTGATGGTATAGAGGCTGAAGAAATAATCGATGCTGAAGGTCATTTAACTTTACCTGGATGTATAGATTCCCATACCCATTTCATGGATCCAGGGTTTACCCATAGAGAGAATTTCCTAACGGGAACTTCTTCAGCAGCAGCAGGTGGTTTAACTACTATTGTTGACATGCCTTGTTGCTCCGTTCCTTCAGTAAGATCTATTCCTGAGCTAGAAAATAAATTGGAGAAAATTAAGGATAAGGCTATAATCGATTATGGTTTTTGGGGTGGGGTTACGGGGGAAGATGTAAGGGAAGGCTGGCTTCATAATGTTAAAGAACAAGCAGATTATGGAGTAATTGGTTTTAAAGTATATATGACTCCTTCAGTACCTACCTATCCAAGAGTTACAGATCCAGAAATGTATGAAGCCTTTAAAGCAGTGGCAGAGACGGGACTTCCTATTGGTATCCATGCTGAGAATTTTGCCATATGTGATTATTTTGTGAAAAAGTTTCAAAAAGAAGGAAGAATGGATGGACCAGCTTGGGCTGAGGCTAGAATGGAACTAGCAGAAAAAGTTGCAATCCAATTGGGAATAAGTTTTGCTGAAGATACGGGGGCAAGACTTCATATTGTCCATATGAGTACAGGAATAGGGGCTAAGTTGGTTAAGGAGGCCAAATTAAGAGGGTTAGATGTGACTAGTGAAACCTGTCCTCATTATCTAACTTTAAACTACGAAGAAGCTATGAGTGAATATGGTGCCTTTGCTAAGATTGCACCACCTTTAAGGACTAAAAGGGATAATAAAGAATTATGGGAAGGGCTAAGGGATGGTAGTGTAGATTTTATCGCCACAGACCACGCTCCATATCATATAGAAGATGAAAAGGCTAAAAAAGGTATGAATATATGGACAGCATTCCCAGGAATACCTGGAGTTGAGACTATGGTACCTATTATAGTTAGTGAAGGGTATAACAAGGGAAGGATTTCCCTATCAAAAATGGTAGAAATACTTAGTACCAATGCAGCTATCCACTATGGATTATATCCAAAGAAAGGTAGCTTGAATATTGGCGCTGATGCAGATTTAACCATTATAGATTTAGATAAGGAATGGGCAATAGATCAGGAAAAAACCTACAGTATGGCTAAATATAATCCTTTACATGGATTGAAATTAAAAGGAAAAGTAGCCAAGACTGTAGTTAGAGGTAAGGTAGTATTTGATGAGAAGGAAGGAATTACAGTAAAAGAAGGCTATGGTCAATTTGTAAAAAGACAGAGTATACAAAAATTAGATAAAAAGATTAAATTTTGAGGGGGATTATAATGACAAGGCATGCTATTTTAGTTATAGATATGTTAAATGATTTTGCCAATGAAAAGGGAGCTTTATATTGTCCTGGAGCTGCTAGGATAACTAAAAACCTTCAAGAATTATTGAAATGGGCAAGAGATAGGAAAGCTGAAGGAAAAGATGATGTTCAAATAGTTCATATCCAAGAAGCCCATAGGGAAGATGATGCAGATTTTAGAGTTAGACCTCGTCATGCAGTTAGAGGAACCTGGGGTTCAGATTTTATAGAAGAATTATATCCAGAAAGAGGAGAATATATTGTACCTAAGAGAAGACATAGCGGCTTTGCTTATACGGATTTAGACCTATATTTAAGGGAGGAGGGCATAGATACAGTAGTGGTAACAGGGGTATGGACTAATGTATGTGTAAGGAGTACAGCTACCGATGCTCTAGCTAGGGCCTATAAGGTTATTACATTAAGTGATGGATGCGATTCTAAGACGGAAGAGATGCATGAATACGGGTTGAAGGATTTAAGTATCTTTAGCAAGGTGATGACCATAGATGAATATATAGACGCCTGGCAAAAAGGCCTAGACCCATGGGAAGGCGGCGGAGATCCAGAGAATAAGGTGGAATAAACAATTTCAGAAAGGCGTGGAGTTAGTATGAAAATAGTGGTTGGAATATCTGGGGGAAGTGGTTCTATTTATGCAGTATCCCTTTTAAAGGCCCTTCAACAATTGGATATAGAAACCCATCTAGTGGTGACTACTATGGGAGGATATGTGACGGAACATGAATGTGGAATAGGTTTAGAGGAATTAAAAGGTATGGCTACCTATTTTCATGATAATAAAAATTTTGCTGCTCCAATAGCCAGTGGGTCTTTTAAGGTAGATGGAATGGTGGTAATTCCTTGCTCCATGAAAACATTGTCCTCCGTTGCTAATGGGTTTTCCGATAGTCTACTTACTAGGGCATGTGATGTGACTATTAAGGAGAAAAGGAAGATGGTATTGGTACCAAGGGAGACTCCCCTAAGCCCTATACATTTAGAAAATATGCTGAAATTGTCTAAAATAGGGGTTACCATTTTTCCCCCTAGTCCTGGCTTTTATAATCATCCGGAATCCATTGAGGATATAGTCTTAAATATGACAGGAAGAATATTGGATATGTTGGGTATAGATAATAATTTGGTAAATAGGTGGAAGGGTCAGTAGAAGGGAGGGGATTTGTTGGAGAGGCAAATGCTTAGATATACCTTAGAAGAATTGAGAAGTATGGGAGAGCTTTTAGTATGTGATAGGGAAGTAAATTCAGAATATGAATTAGGGGCAGTTTTAAAATATTTTAGGAATAAAAGGCCTATTCTATTCAATAAGGTTAAAGGAAGCACCCTTAAGGGTGCAGGAGGTCTTTATGGAAATAGAGAAATACTATATAAGCTGCTACATATAAATCATGAGAACCGATTGTTTAAATTTATGGATGCTATTGCTAACCCTAAATCCTATAAAGTAGTAGATGGAGGCCCAGTAAAGGAGAATATAATACGAAGAAACATTGATTTACCTAAAATATTCCCTATTCCTAAATTTCAACAAAAGGATTCTTCTAGTTTTATTACTGCAGGGGTGTTGGTGGTAAAGGATCCAGAGACGGGTAAATATTTTACCTCTATTAGGAGATTCCAAGTAAACGGAAGGAACCAGCTTTCAGCTCTTATAGCTTCCTCAAAACTTACTGGGGATTTTCTAAAACTAGAAAAGGAAAATAAGCCTTTGGAAGTAGCCATAGTTCTTGGTTATGATGCTCTCTTTTTAATGGCTAGTCAAATAAGTTCTGCTACTTATGGAGTAGATAAATACCAGATAGATAGTGCCTTAAGGGGAGAACCATTAGAATTAGTACCTTGTGAAACTGTAGATTTACTGGTGCCAGCCTATTGTGAAATAGTACTAGAGGGTAGGATAGTTCCAGGAAAGAGGGAAATGGAAGGTCCCTTTGGAGAATTAATGGGCTATTATGGCGGGGTAGCACCTCATCCAATTATTGAAGTAGATGCTATTATGCATAGGGATGACCCTATATTTCAAATTGCATTTCCTTGTAGAGAGGAGCATCTTTCTAACGGCCTTATAAGGGAAGTGGAATTATATAACCAATTAAAAAATCAGGTTAATGTAATAGATGTAAACGTTACAGAAGGAGGAGGCTATAGGTTTAATGCTTTTGCTTCCATAGATAAACAGAAGGAGGGCGACGGGAAATCGGCTATTATAGCAGCTTTAGGTTCTAATAAGGATTTAAAACAGGTGGTAATCGTAGATGGAGATGTGGATATATTTGATCTTCAGGATATAGAATGGGCTATTACTACTAGGACTCAAGGCAGTCAGGATTTTGTAGTTATACCAGGAGCCTTAGGTTCATCCTTAGAACCTTCCCACCATTTGAGAGGAATAACGGATAAGGTAGGAATTGATGCTACTAAACCTTTAGGAGAGAAGGCCATTGAGTTTGAAAGGGCTATAATCCCAGGGCATGAAAATATAGATATTAGTAGGTATTTCCCAAATATTGTATAGAGAAGGTGAGGTAATATGAAGGAAGCTATAGGGATGGTAGAAACTAGATCTTTGGTAGGAGCCATCCAGGCTGCAGATGCAATGGTTAAAGCTGCCAATGTTAAGGTTTTGGATTTTCAGTTTGTAGGTTCTGGACTAGTGGCAGTTACCGTTACAGGAGATGTGGCTGCAGTGAAGGCAGCTGTTGAATCTGGTGAAGAAGAAGCAGCTAAGGTAGCAGAAGTCATCTCCACTAATGTAATACCAAGGCCTCATGATGAAGTGGATAAAATATTTTAGCATGGTGGTGAAATATTATGGTCAATCCATTGGCGAGAGTGGTTATGAATAATGTGATAAAAAAGACTGATGATTTTAGGCCTTATGTTGATGAAAATAAGGTGGCCAATCTAACGAGTAAAGAAGAAAAGCTATTAATGGATATTGTAAATAGAGATAAACAGGTTAAAAACTATGGCGGAAAACCAAATATGATTACCTTAGATGAAGCAGTAAAAAGAATAAAAGAGAGCCGTTAATAAAGGAGGTTTTAAGGAATGGAAAAAGCTGTAGGACTTATTGAAGCATTAGGCCTTACTACTGCCGTTTCTGCATTAGACGCAGCTAGTAAAGCAGCAGATATAACCTTAATAGGGTTAGAGAAGGTAATCGGAGTAGGCAAGGCAGTTGGTGTAAATATTCAAATTGCAGGGGAAGTAGCAGCGGTAAAGGCGGCAGTAGAGGCAGGGGTGGAGGCAGGTAATAGGGTAGGGACTATAATTGCCAGCCATGTAATACCAAGGCCTCATGATGAGGTAGATAAATTAATTGAAAGATTTACCGAAAATTTGAAAGAGAATAAAGCTAAAGGGGAAAGAAAGGAAGAAGTGAAAACTAAAAATGAAAAATCAAATAAGGAGGAATAAGCATGAGTCAAGCTTTAGGTTTAGTTGAAACAAAAGGATTGGTAGGTTCAATAGAGGCAGCAGATGCTATGGTAAAGGCTGCTAATGTAACTTTAGTTGCTTATGAAAAGATAGGTTTTGGTCTTGTTACCGTAATGGTAAGGGGAGATGTAGGAGCAGTTAAGGCAGCTGTAGATGCAGGAGCAGAGGCAGCTAGGGCTGTAGGAGAACTCCATTCTGTCCACGTAATACCAAGACCTCACTCAGAAGTCGAGAGAGTTATTTTAAAACAATTTGAATAATCCCATTGGGGTGTATTAAATGGTTAAAAATAAAATAACTTTAAATATTTTGGCAGATATAACTAAAAAAATTGGAAAAGTAGATTCTACCCCATCAGATAATAGAATTTTAGTAGTTTTTACCGGTTCTAATATTGAATTAGATGAAAGAATAGAAGAATTAAAGCAATTAAAGGGAAAGGGTATGGATTTTTCACTGGCTTTCTCTTTTATGGGGGAAAGGATTTTAAATGTAGAAAGTATAATCAATTCTTTAAATCCTATAGAAATATATAGGGAAGAAGATATATTTCAATTAGAGAAAATAGTAGAAAAACATTCCTCTATTATTGGACCAAATATTACCATGAATACTCTATCTAAGGTGTCTTTAGGTATGATAGATAGTTTCGCACCTAATATTATTTGGACTTTCCTATATAAGGGGAAGCCAGCATATTTAGACTTTACTTCTACAAGAAACTATTTAGGAGCTCCATCGAAGAATAAGGAAATAAAAGATATTATAGAAAATTATATTGATAAATTAAAAAGGATGGGAGCAATGGAAATAAAGACAGGAAGTTATGGGGTGCAAATACTGAAGGACCAGGACTTTACTATTCAAAAGGGGGAAAATGGTTTTAATAAGGTAATTACTGAAAGGGATTTGATTAACTATAACTTAAGGGAGTCATTAATACTGCCAAAGGGTACAATAATTACCCCTTTGGCAAAGGATAGGGCTAAGGAATTAGGGATTAAAATAGAAATAGAAAAATAGAGGGAGGGGACAAAATGTATTTAGGCAAGGTAATTGGAACTATAGTGGCAACAAGGAAGGACGAAAATTTAATTGGTTCAAAACTTATGATTACCCAACCTCTAAATATGGAGTTAGAACCAATAGGTGAACCATTAATTGCCGTAGATACAGTAGGAGCAGGAATAGGAGAATTAGTAATCTTCACCAAAGGGACTGCAGCAAGAATAGCAGCCAGAAAAATGGATGCCCCTATAGATATTTCCATAGTAGGAATAGTAGACCAGTTGACAATTGACCATTGGGACAACAGGGACGGTTCCTAATGTCCCCAAAATAGTATATCAAAAGAAAATGGGACAAGAGAACTGTCCCCAATGTCCCAATGGCTATTGTCATTCTGAACGAAGTGAAGAATCTTAAAAGAGATCCTTCAATGGTGAGTCTAATACTTACAGTCTCAGGATGACAGGGGAATGTCAATTATCATACATTAAATAGAAAGGGGGATGGGATTGGAAACTAAATATCTAAAGATGTCTATGGAGTATAGAAATTTAATCGACATACTTATGAGTGATAAGGATTATGCAGATATTGTTCTATATGATGGAGAAATTGTAAATGTTATCACCAGGGAAATTTATAGAGGGGATATTGCCATAAAAGAAAAATATATTTTATTAGTAGGGGATTGTAAGGATTTAATTGGGCCAGATACTTTAGTTATAGATGTAAAGGGCAAATATTTATCTCCTGGCTTCATTGATTCCCATATGCATTTTGAATCCAGTATGCTTACGGTAACAGAGTTTTCTAGATTATCTATTCCTTCTGGGACTACTACCTTAATTGCGGATCCCCATGAAATAGGGAATGCATTAGGACCAGTTGGGATGAAGGCTATGGCCGATGAGATAGACTCGGTCCCTAACAAAGTACATCTTGTAGTTCCAGCATTAACCCCAGATTGTCCTGATTTGGAAACTGCAGGCTATGATACTAGTTCTAAGGATATGGAGGATTTACTGAATTATAAACATATTATTGGAATAGGAGAATTGCAAGGTTTTAGCAATGCAAAACATGTTTATAGAAATACTCCAGAGATAATTACAGATCTGCTGGCTTCCACTATATACGCTAAATCTAAGAATATGGTGGTAGATGGGAATGCACCTGAGCTATTTGGTGCTGAGTTAGCAGCCCATATAATATCCACTGGAGGAAAATGTTCTTGCCATGAAACTACTACTAAAGAAGAAGCAGTAGAAAAACTGCGGCAAGGAGTCTACCTATTTATGAGGGAAGGCTCTACCCAGAGGAATATGGCTGAATGTATTAGGGCAGTTACAGAAGAAAAAATGGATTCTAGAAGATGTATTTTAGCTACAGATGATATGGTAGCAGCTGATTTAGAGACTATAGGCCATATGAATGAAATTGTAAGAAGAACTATAAAAGAAGGAGTAAACCCTGTAGAGGCTATTCAGATGGTTACCATAAATCCAGCTACCTATTTTGGATTAGATGATGTTGGAGTGTTGGCTCCTGGCAAGATTGCAGATATAGCCATTATAGATGATTTAGAAGAGATGGTAGTAGAAGGGGTTTTCATAGATGGAAAGTTGGTAGCTTCGAAAGGAGAATTATTGATAGATTTACCTACCTATACCTATCCGGAACAGGTGAAAAACTCTGTTAAAATTGGACCTATTTCTGAAAAAGATTTAGAAATAAGAGCAGAGGGAAGTACAGCAAAGGTACGATGTATAGAGGTTATTCCAGATCAAAACTTAACAGGGAAATTAGAAGAGACGGTAAAGGTATATAACGGAGTAGCTGAACCAGATGTATCGATGGATACATTGCAAATAGCTTGTATAGAAAGGTATGGTAGAACAGGCAATATTGGCAAGGCATTTGTAAAGGGCTTTGGAATGAGAAATGGGGCCTTTGCCGAGTCAGTAGCCCATGATACCCATAATATAATTGTGGTAGGTACTAATATTGGAGATATGACTTTGGCTGTAAATAGAGTCATAGAACTAGGTGGAGGTATTGCAATAGCCAATAAGGGAAGGATATTATCTGATATGAGGCTGGCAGTAGGTGGATTGATTACTGACGAATTAGATGGACATGAAGTAAGTAGTAAAATTGCAGAATTGGAAAGGATAGTAAAAGAAGATTTAGGATGTAAAATCCATGCACCATTTATGCATCTATCCTTCTTAGCCTTATCCACATCACCAACATGGAAAATCACTGACAAAGGCCTAATAGATGTGAACAACTTTAAAATTCTTCCACCAATAGTTTAATCAATTCACAATGCACGATGCACAATTGTAAGGACGATTGACAATTAATGAGATGTCATCCTGAGGGAAGCGAAGGATCTAGACCCAAAAGCTAGACCCTAATAATTGTGAATTGAAGTGGAAAGGGGGATAGTAGATTATTGCCATTATTACAAATTAAAGGGGGATGGTTATGCCAACTAAAACTGTGAGTAATGTAGGTTTTTTTGAAAGACAGTTTAAACTTAGTGAACATAATACGGATGTAAAGACGGAAATTTTAGCGGGTATTACAACTTTTATGACTATGGCCTATATTTTAATCGTAAATCCTAATATGTTAGCAGAAACGGGAATGGATTGGGGGGGAGTATTTACAGCCACGGCCGTATCATCTATAATTGCTACCCTTATAATGGCCTTTTTAGCCAATTATCCTTTTGCATTAGCTCCTGGTATGGGACTTAACGCTTTCTTTACCTATTCAGTAGTATTTGGAATGAGTAAATCCTGGCAGTTTGCTTTAACTGCAGTATTTATTGAGGGGATTATATTTATCATATTATCTCTATTTAAAGTTAGGGAGGCTATATTCGATGCTATTCCGATGAATTTGAAAAAGGCAGTATCAGTAGGTATAGGGTTGTTTATTGCACTAATAGGTTTTGTTAATGCAGGTATAGTAGTAGCTGAAGGTGGGACTATAGTTAGCTTAGGAATTTTAACGGATAGAGGGCCTTTATTAGCTTTAATTGGCTTATTAATAATGGGAGTATTATTGGCTAAAAATGTTAAAGGAGCTTTATTAATTGGTATCATTGCAGCTACCCTAATTGGTATTCCTATGGGGATTACACCTCTTCCAGAGGGGGTATTTAAAGCGCCTCCATCGGTAAGTCAAGTAGCTTTCCAATTTGAATGGTCTAATATATTTACATGGGAAATGTTAATAGTAGTCTTCACCTTCTTATTTGTAGATGTATTCGATACAGTAGGAACTTTAGTAGGAGTAGCCTCTAAGGCAGATATGTTAGACGAAGAAGGTAAACTTCCAAGGGTTAGTCAGGCTTTATTTGCCGATGCAGTAGGTACAGTGGCGGGGGCTTGTTTAGGAACTAGTACGGTGACTACATATGTAGAATCAGCCTCTGGAGTAGCCGATGGTGGTAGAACTGGTCTTACTGCCTTATCTACAGCTGCAATGTTTTTCTTAGCCCTATTCTTCTCTCCAATTTTCGGTATGATTCCAGGGCAGGCTACAGCACCGGCTCTAATTATTGTTGGACTTTTTATGATGAGCCCAATAAGGGATATTGATTTAGAGGATTTTACAGAAGCCATACCAGCATTTTTAACCATAGTAATGATGCCCTTTGCCTATAGTATTGCAGAAGGTATAGTCTTTGGTATGGTTTCCTATGTACTGTTAAAATTGATAACTGGCAAACATAAGGATATTTCATTAGTAATGTATATACTAGCAGTTCTATTCATACTAAAAAATATACTTCCTTTGATTTTTAATTAACATAAACTAAGGCTGCCTTCCAAAGGGAGGTGGCCTTTTTCACAAAGTTTTATGGAAGGAGGTCATAAAAAGATGCAAGCTTATAGAGGTAAAACCATAGAAGAAGTCATCCAATTATTAGCTAAATATAAGGGAAAGGTTATCGCTGGAGGTACGGATTTAATTATTGATTTGAGAAATGGAAAATTAACCTCAGATACATTGATAGATATATCTAGTATTGAAGAATTAAGAAGAGTTGAGGAATATGATGAGACAATAAATATAGGTGCTGCAACTACCTTTACCCAGATAATAGAAAATCCCTTATTTCAGGAAAACCTATATGGATTGAAGAGGGCCTGTAATACAGTTGGTTCTCCTCAGATAAGGAATAAAGGTACTATAGGTGGAAATATTGCCAACGGCTCTCCTGCTGCCGATTCCATACCTCCCCTTCTCTGTTTGGACAGTATCATAGTTCTAGAAAGTATAAAGGGGAAAAGGGAAATAGGTCTAGAGGATTACTATAAAGATAATATTTCCATTAAAGAGGATGAGCTCATAATCTCTGTCCAATTTAAAAAACCTGATAAAGGTCAGATACTATCCTTTGCTAAATTAGGCCTTAGGAAGGCTTTAGCCATATCTAGATTGTCCATTGCTACTTTATTGGAATTGGATGAGAATAATAAAGTGAAAACCATAAAAATAGCTAGTGGTTCTTTGGGAAGGTATCCTATGAGGGAACCTATAGTAGAAGAATTTTTATTAGGAAGGGAATTAACAGTAGATGTAACGGATAAGGCAGTAAAAGTACTACAGCAGGTTATGGGTGAAAGATTAGGGGGAAGGTCAACTTTACCTTATAAGAGAATAGCCGTAGAGAGGATATTCAAGGAGGCTTTAGGCGATGGACTCAAAAGGCTAAAGGGGGTAGAGATATGGTAGAGATTAAATTAAAGGTAAATGGCAAAAGTTATATCTTAGAAATAGAAGAGGATATGAGGTTATTAGACTTGCTTCGGGAGAAATTAGGTCTCTTAGGAGTGAAGGAAGGTTGTAGTGAAGGAGAATGTGGGGCTTGTACTGTAATAATGGATGGGAAAGTAGTAAATTCTTGCCTGGTAATGGCTTTCCAAGCTGAAGGTAGTAGCATTACTACTATAGAAGGTCTTGAAAAAGAAGGAGAAATCCACCCTATACAACAGGCCTTCATAGAAGTAGGAGCAGTCCAATGTGGATATTGTACACCAGGAATGATCCTTTCTGCTAAGGCCTTACTCGATAAGAATCCTAATCCTACTGAAGAGGAGATTAGAGAAGGCATATCAGGTAATCTATGTAGATGCACTGGATACAATAAGATTATCCAAGCTGTGGAGAAAGGGAAGGGGGTGTAGCTATGAACCTGGATATAGTAGGTAGGAATATTTTAAGGATAGATGCCTTAAGCAAGGTCACTGGTAAGGCCTTATATCCTGAGGATATATTTATGGATAATATGGTCTATGGTAAAACCTTAAGGTCTAAAGTACCCCATGCCTATATTAGGATAGATACGGGAAAAGCGGAAAAAATAGATGGAGTAATTAAAGTTTTGACCCATAAGGATGTACCCAATAATGAACATGGGGTAATATTTAAAGATCATGAGGTATTCTGTAGTGAAAAGGTGCGGAGGATTGGAGATCCAATAGCTTTTGTAGTTGCCAAGAATAAAAAAATATGCGAATTAGCATTGAAGGAAATCCTTATAGAATATGAGGAAATAGAAGAGGTTTTTTGTCCAATAAAAGCTATGAAGGAGGATTCGCCTAAGGTACATGGAGATACTAATATAGTATACCATTATAAGATTAGAAAAGGTGATGTGGAAGAAGGTTTTAAAAATAGTTATGCCATTGCAGAAAATATTTATAGAACCCATATGGTAGACCATGCTTTTTTACAACCTGAAGCAGGGATATCTTTTATAGATGAGGAAGGTAGGGTTACCGTAATGGTAGCTACCCAATACCCCCATTATGATAGGGAGGAAATAGCCTCTGCACTGGAATTATCGGAAGAAAAGGTAAGAATAATCAATACCAATATAGGAGGGGCCTTTGGTGGTAGAGAAGATATTAGCCTTCAAATCCATTTAGCCTTAGCAGCAAAAGTTTTAAATAGACCAATAAAAGCTATATATTCTAGGGAAGAATCTTTTATTGCCCATGCTAAAAGGCATTCTATGATAATGAAATATAAAACAGGAGCAGATAGAGATGGAAAACTATTAGCTATGGAAGCAGAAATAGTTGGGGACACAGGGGCTTATGCTTCATGGGCTACTAATGTTTTAAGAAAATCAGGGGTTCATGCAACAGGTCCCTATTTTATTCCTAATGTAAAGGTAGATAGTATTGCAGTCTATACCAACAATCCCTTTGCAGGGGCCATGAGGGGGTTTGGTGCTACTCAAGTGCCCATAGCTCATGAACAACAGATGGATATTTTAGCAGAAAAACTAGGAATAGATCCAATAGCCATTAGGATGAAAAATATATTTAAACAGGGATCTATTACTGCTACTGGTCAGGTGCTAACTGATAGTGTGCCCTTAGATAGATGTATAGAAAAAGTGGCAGAGAAAATAGACTTTTCCCTTGAGAGAGAGGAGGCCTATTGATGAAGAAAAGAGGAAGGGGAATAGGATTATCTTTTTATGGAACTGGATATGGAAATGGATTTCCCGATGCATCTAAAGCAAAAGTAAAACTCCTTAAAGATGGTAAGGTTGGTATATATGTGGGGGGAACTGAGGTAGGTCAGGGAGCTAAAACCGTTCTTTCTCAAATTGGATCAGAAACTTTAAAATTGCCTCTAGATAAAATAATATTTATTTCCGAAGACACTAGCCTAATGCCTGACTCAGGTACAGCAGCTGCCAGTCGCCAAACCTATAATACGGGAAATGCTATAAAGATAGCCTGTGAGAATTTTAAAAATAGATTGAGGGAAGCAGCTAGGGAGCAGTTAAAATTAAATGCAATCCATGGATTAACTGTGGAAAAGGGAGAAATATATTTAGAGTTTTTTCCTCAAAAAAGAATTTCCTTTAAAGAATTGTCCAAAATCTATGGTGATGATAATATAGAAGCAGAAGGCGAGTTCATTGCTCAAACGATAGAGATGGATCCGGAAACTGGGCAAGGAGCTCCTTATTGGCCTTATACTTTCAATGCCTGTGGAGTAGAGCTAGAAGTGGATACTATTACTGGATTAGTTGAAATAGAAAGGGCAGTTTTTGCTCAAGATGTAGGAAGAGCGATTAATCCCCATCTAGTAGAAGGACAAATGGATGGAGGTTTTGCCATGGCTTTAGGTTATGTTTTATTTGAAGATTTAAAACTGGAAAAGGGTAAAATATATAATAATAAGTTTTCAAAATATTTAATACCAACGGCCATGGATATGATTCAGATAGAAAATATAATAGTAGAAGAACCAGAGTATACAGCTCCCTTTGGTGCTAAAGGTATAGGAGAACCAGTGATGATACCTGTAGGGCCTGCCATATTAAATGCTATTTATGATGCCATAGGGGTAAGGATTACTGAACTGCCTGTTACCCCCGAAAGGTTAATTAAGGCCATAGAAGAGGATGGAAAGAAGAAAGAGGAGATATAGATGGAAAGAATTATAAAGATTGCTAAAGGAGAAATAAAAGCAGAATTGGTATTAAAGAATGCCAATATAATCAATGTATTCACTAATGAAATAATTAAAGGTGATATAGCTATTGAAAGAGGAAAGATAATAGGCATTGGTGAATATGAAGGCATAGAAGAGATGGATTTAGAAGGAAAATATCTATCTCCTGGATTCATAGATTCCCATGTCCATATTGAATCCTCTATGGTAACTCCTGGTCAATTTGCAAAGGCTATTTTACCAAGGGGAGTCACTGCTGTAGTTACCGATCCTCATGAGATAGCTAATGTAAAGGGAATTGAGGGAATAAAATATATGCTAGATGAAAGCCAAGACCTACCTTTAGATGTATATGTAATGTTGCCTAGCTGTGTTCCTTCAACTCCCTTTGAAAATGCAGGAGCTGTACTTGAAGCAGAGGATTTAGAGAAATTGATGAATGAAGAAAGGGTTTTAGGCCTAGGAGAGATGATGAATTATCCAGGAGTTATAGGGGGAGATGAAAAGGTACTAAAGAAACTGGATTTATTTCAAGATAAGGTTATAGATGGTCATGGACCTCTTATTACAGCCAAAGAATTAAATGCCTATGTAGCTGCAGGAGTAAAAACGGAACATGAATGTTCTACAAAGGAAGAGATGATAGAAAGACTTAGGCTAGGGATGTACATCCATATTAGAGAAGGCTCTGCAGCTAGGAATTTGAAAGAATTGATTAAGGTAGTGGATAAAGATAATTTAAGAAGATGTTTATTTTGTACTGATGATAAACATCCTGGGGATCTATTAGTAGATGGGAGTATTGATCATAATATAAGACTAGCTATAAAAGAGGGAATAGACCCTATAGATTGTATTAAGATGGCTTCCTTAAATCCAGCAGAAGCTTATGGATTAAAAAGTAAAGGCGCTATAGCTCCTGGATATAAGGCGGATTTAGCAGTTATAGATAACCTAGAGGATTTTAATGTAATAAGGGTATTTAAGGAAGGTAAATTGGTAGCAGAAAACCATAAACCTTTATTCCAAATTCCAAGTAGGGATAATAGTTCTATGAAGAATACGGTAAATATTAAAAGAGTCGAAATAGAGAGTTTAAGAATTCCAATTAAAGGCGAAAAGGTAAATGTAATAAAGTTACTCCCTCATAGTTTGATTACAGAAAAGGTAGTAAAGGATGTAAAGGATATGGTAGTGGAAGATGGTGCCTTTATAAGGGGAGACAATATATTAAAGGTAGCAGTAATTGAACGACATAATAGGACGGGAAATATTGGTTTAGCTTTAGTAGAGGATTTTGGTTTAGAAAATGGAGCTATAGCCTCTACCGTAGCCCATGATTCCCATAATATAATAGTAATTGGAGACAATGATGGGGATATGCTCTTAGCTATAGAAGAACTGGAAAGGGTTGGAGGAGGGCTAACCATGGTATCGGAAGGGAAAGTGCTGGATACCTTAGCTTTAACTATTGCTGGCCTTATGTCAGAGGAACCTTTAGAACAGGTGGATAGAAAATTAAATAAGATGTTGGAAATTGCCTACGGGAAACTAAAGGTAAATGAAAACCTAGACCCCTTTATGACTTTATCTTTCATAGCATTACCTGTAATTCCAGATATTAAGGTAACGGATTTAGGTTTATTCCATGTAGGGGAATTTAAATTCATAAACCTAACTGAATAAGTTCCCCCACCGGTGCCAGGCACCGGAAAAGGAACTTATTTGTAATATAATTGTAATGTAAGGGGAGGTGGTGAGAATGCGCATATATGAGAGTTTAGGGTTGGATATTTACAAAAGAGAAATATTATCATTAATAGGTGGTGGTGGAAAGACTACCACCATTTTTGCATTGGGAGAGGAATTAAAAGGGCTTAATAAAAAGGTACTTATTACAACTACAACGGCAATCTATAATCCGGAGAAGGATTACGATCATTATTTTTTAAGGGAAATAGAAGATTTTAATCCAAGGGAAGGGGGTATTACCATATTCGGGGATAGGGTGGAAAAAGGAAAGTTAAAAGGGGTGCCTCTTTCTAAATTTAAAGAGATTATAAATAGAGAATTATTCGATTTTGTATTAATAGAAGCCGATGGGGCTAAGGGGAAACCAATAAAAGGGCATGCCCCCCATGAACCAGTAATACCTAAAAATACCACTAAGACCATAGGAATAATTGGATTAGATTCTTTAGGAAAGAAAATAGGAGATATAGTTCATAGACCAGAGATATTTACAAATATTACAAATACAAGATATTCTGATATAATAGACGAAGAAATTATAATTAGATATATTTTAGATCCAGAAGGTCTATTTAAAGTAACTCAAGGCAAAAGAATCCTTCTATTAAATAAGGCCTATAATGAAAAAACTATATTAAAGGGAAGTAGAATAAGGCGAATTTTATTAGCTAACGGTTTTAAGGATACTGTCCTGGTTACTGATATTAAAAGAAAAAAATTTTACTAGGAGAATGAATATGATTGGTGGAATTATAATGGCTTCAGGTTTTTCAAAACGGATGGGAGAAGATAAGCTTTTAATGGAAATAGATGGAGTTAAAATGGTGGAAAGGGTTATTCGAAGTTGCAAAGACTCCTCTTTAGATGAAATAATATTAGTATATAGAAGAAAAGAGGTAAGAAAGATAGGAAAAAAATATTCTATTAAAACCATATATAATCCTAATGCCTATTTAGGTCAATCGGAGAGTATGAAATTAGGGATAAAGGCAATTAAAGATTGCCAAGCCTATATGTTTTTAATGGGGGATCAGCCTTTTATTACGAAGAGGTTAATTGATAGATTGATTGAGGAATATAAAAATGATAAATCTACCATTATTGTTCCTTATTATAATGGTAGAAATGGAACGCCTACCATTTTTTCTTCCAAATTTAAAGATGATTTGTTACAGGTAGAAGGGGATAAAGGTGGAAGGGATATTATAAGGAGAAATGTATCTTCTGTAAAGAAGGTTATAATAGATGATGGGAAATTGGGGTTGGATGTGGATACACCTATAGACTTCAAAGGAGTGATATCATGACTTCGTTATTACAGGAAATTAAGGAAGACGTTATTAAGTATGCTGAAGTAATATCTAATGTAATAAAGGTAGATGTTGAAATAGTAGATGAAGGCATGAGAAGAATTGCTGGAACCGGGATATTTAAGGACCAGATAGATGCGGTAAATAAGGGTTCTGTATATAGAAAGGTAATAGAGGCAGGAAAACCTCAAATAATTGAAAATCCTAGAGAACATGAACTTTGTAGGGATTGTGTTGAAAAGGATAGCTGTATAGAGAAATTGGAAATATCAACTCCCCTTGTCTATGAGGAAGAAATTATAGGGGTAATAGGTTTAGTTTGTTCTACCGATGAACAAAAACAACTTATTTTAGAAAATATAGACTCCCAAATGCAATTTTTGCATCAAATAGGAGATTTTATATCTTCTAAGGTATATCAGCATAATGAGACAAAAATGCAGATTGAAAGGGCTCAGGTACTAAGGAAAATATTAAATAATGTAGATAAAGGTGTGCTGGTATTAGACTCAGATGATAAAATAACTATGGTCAATAATAATGCAATGAGAGAATTAAAACTATATTCTACTGAATTGGAGAAAAGAGTAAAGTTGATAGATAAATATGAATATATAATGGGAGGGGAGCTTTACGAATTAAAGGTAGATAGAAAAAGTTTCTATTTAGTAGGAAATATTATACCTATCCACTCCATATCTAAGGAATATGCAAAAGTATTTATATTCAATAATATGAATAAGATAAACTCGGATATCTATAAGATAACCACTAGCGAAAAGAGGATAACCTTAGATTCTATAATTGGGGAATCTAAAGTTATGAAAGTATTAAAGGAAAAGATAAAAAGAATTGCCTCCACCCAATCCACAGTATTAATAACGGGAGAAAGTGGGACGGGAAAGGAATTAGTAGCAAGAGCAATCCACGATTTAAGCGATAGAAGGCATAAGCCATTTGTTGCTGTAAATTGTAGTGCTATGCCAGAAGCTTTAATGGAATCAGAGTTATTTGGTTATGTAAAGGGAGCTTTTACAGGAGCAAATCCTAATGGTAAAATAGGTAAATTCGAGCTTGCCAATGGAGGAGTTATATTATTAGACGAAATAGGAGATATGCCCCTATATATGCAGGTCAAACTTTTACGGGTTCTGCAAGAAAGGACTGTAACCAGGATAGGATCTAATCAACCTATTGATTTAGATATTAGAGTTATAGCCGCTACTAACTTAGACTTGGAACAAAGGATTAAAGAGAATAAATTTAGAGAGGATTTATATTATAGATTGAATGTAATCCCCATAGAAGTTCCTTCCTTAAGGGAAAGGGATGGGGATATAGAATTAATTATAAATATGTTAATCGACAAATATAATATCTTATTTGATAAATATATTCATGGTATTGAAGATGAGTGTAAAGAGATACTATTAGATTATTCCTGGCCTGGCAATGTAAGAGAGCTTCAAAATACTATTGAATATATGATAAATATAGCTAGTGATATAGGTATGTTGACAAAAGATATGTTACCAGAAAGCATTTTAAATAGTGTAGATATGAATTATTACGGAGATGAAATTGAAATTAAACCACTAAAGGAAGTAGAACAGGAATATATAAAAAGAGCTCTTAGCATATATGGAAATAGTACAGAAGGAAAGAAATTAGCAGCAGAGAAATTAGGTATTGGTGTAGCTACTCTATATAGAAAGATTAAAGAATAATTATCAAAATGATAATAAGCATATAAAAGTTTGTTAAACGCCTAACATATTAAGGGGTGGGGATTATCAAAATGATAAAATCTATTATCGTTTTGATAATTATGCTTTTTAATATTGATAACAATAGATTTATAAGTACTTGTAAAAATAAAAAAATATAATATTGGAATTAGCTACAATGGTTGTAAATACCGACCTTAAGAATTTATTCTCGACAGGTGCTTTTAATTTTGATATTTATAATTTTAATAAAAGTATAGATAAGGAATTGCTGAGGGTCTTCAGCAATTTTTTTGTTAAAAATTTAATTATCAAAAAACCAATGGAAATGTTGAATTTTACACATTCAATGGAGAAATAAATAAAATTAACTTTAATAAAACGTAAGATTGGCATATAAATTGCAACTATATAAATATGAAAACAATAGTGAATGAAGGGAGAAATGTAGATGAATGATGCTATATCAATAAAGGAAAAAGCATTTTCAGAAAATAATATTATTAAATGGAAGGAAAATCAACTTTCTAAAACGGATGTAGAAGGGTGTATAAAAATATTAAATAAAGATGAAATAAATAAAGCTAGAACTTTCCATGAAAGTTTTGACCAATATTCAAAAACACCTTTACAAAATTTAAAGAAACTAGCAGAACATATTGGAGTTGGGGGAGTTTATTTAAAGGATGAATCTTATCGTTTTGGATTAAATGCCTTCAAGGTTTTAGGTGGTTCTTTTGCTATAGCTAAATATATGGCTAAAAAGCTTGGTAAAGATGTTTCGGAACTAGGATATGAAACACTGATATCTAATGAAACTAGAGAAAAGCTAGGAGATATGGTATTTGTGACTGCTACTGACGGCAACCATGGGCGTGGAGTAGCTTGGACGGCTAATCAACTGAAGCAAAAATCTGTAGTATATATGCCAAAAGGTTCTTCGGGGGCAAGGGTGGAAAACATTAGAAAAGAAGGAGCAGAAGTTACAGTTCAGGATATGAACTACGATGATTGCGTTAGATTGGCAGCAAAATATGCTGAAGAAAATAATGGAGTAGTAATACAAGATACAGCTTGGGAAGGATACGAAGACATTCCCACATGGATTATGCAAGGATATGGCACTATGGCTTTGGAAGCAATAGAACAATTAGAGGAATTAGGAGTATATAAACCTACACATATTTTTATTCAGGCTGGAGTAGGTTCATTAGCAGCGGCAGTTCAAGGAGTTTTTGCAAATATTTATGGGAAAGATTGTCCTACTACAACCATAGTTGAAGCAGATATTGCAGATTGCTTTTATAGATCAGCAGTAGCAGGAGATGGAAAAGCAGTAGCAGTTGGGGGAGATTTACAAACTATAATGGCTGGATTGGCTTGTGGAGAAGCAAATACAATAGGATGGGAGATCCTTAAAAATCATAGTTCAATGTTTGTATCCTGTCCTGACTGGGTTGCAGCTAATGGTATGAGAATATTAGGGAATCCATTGAAAAATGATCCTCATGTAATTTCAGGAGAATCAGGGGCTGTAACTACTGGTTTATTGGTAGAAATAATGAAGAATGATGAATACAAAGAATTAAGAGAAAAGCTAAATCTTAATAAGGATTCTAAAATATTATTATTTAGCACAGAAGGAGATACAGACCCAGATAAATATAGAAGCATTGTATGGCTGGGAGAATGTACAAAATAAGAATGTTTAAAAAGTGGAGGATGAGAGGATGTTAACTGAAGTAAGAAAAGAAAAATTAGTTAAACTATGCCAAGAACTAATAAGAAATCCTAGTGTTTCCGGTCAGGAAGATAAGGTGGTAGAAGCTATTAAAAAGGTTTTTAAAGAATTTAATTTTGATGAATACTTTGTAGATAGTTACGGAAATATTATAGGTCATATTAAGGGAAAAGGACCAGGTAAGACTATTTTATTTGATGGACATATAGACCATGTACCTGTAACTGATGAGCAAAAATGGAAGTTTGGTCCTTTTTGTGGCGAGATAGCAGAAGGAAGAATATATGGACGTGGTACTTCAGATATGAAAGGTCAAGTTAGTGCTATGATAACTGCAGCATCTTATTTTGCAGAAGATACTAATAGAAATTTTGATGGAGATATTTACGTAGCTGGAGTAGTCCACGAGGAGATATTTGAAGGAGTAGCTGCAAGGAAGATAAGCGATGCTATTAATCCCGATTATGTAGTAATAGGAGAATCTTCAGAGTTAAATTTAAAAATTGGTCAAAGAGGTAGGGCAGAAATTGTAATAGAAGTATTTGGAAAGCCAGCCCACTCTGCTAATCCTGAGAAAGGTATTAATTCAGTCTATAAAATGGCTAATATAATAAAAAGAATTCAAGAACTAAAACCAATAGTACATGAAGAATTAGGAGAAGGTATTTTAGTGTTAACAGATATTAAATCTTCTCCTTATCCAGGAGCTTCAGTTGTACCAGAGTATTGTAAGGCTACTTTTGATAGGAGATTGTTAGTAGGGGAAACAAAGGAATCTGTGTTGACACCAATAGAGGAGTTATTAGACCAAATGATGAAGGAAGATCCAGAGCTAAATGCTAAGGTTTCCTATGCAATAGGAACTGAAATCTGCTATACAGGCCAAACTATCACTGGAGAAAGGTTTTTCCCAGGCTGGTTGTTTGACAAAGAGGATGAGTTTGTACAAGCTGCATATAAAGGATTGAAAGAAGTCGGTCTTGAACCTGAGGTAACTCATTATTCCTTCTGTACTAATGGAAGCCACTATGCAGGGGAAAAAGGAATAAAAACCATAGGCTTTGGTCCATCTCAAGAAAATCTAGCTCATACAATTAATGAATATATAGAGATAGAGCAATTGGAAAAAGGTGCTAAAGGATATTATGGGATATTGAAATCCGTTTTTAATATCTATTAATTTATAAATTTCCAACATAAGGGTGATCATATGAAGGTAACACTAACTATAAATAATAGTAATAGAACACTGGATGTTAGGCCGGACGAATTTTTGCTTGATACTTTAAGAAGACTTGGGTATTTAAGTGTTCAAAGAGGATGTGATACAAGTTCCTGCGGTTTATGTGCAATATGGGTTGATGATGAGATTGTACTATCTTGCACCTATTTAACAGTACGAGCAACAGGGAAGAGTATAACAACCTTAGAAGGAGTAAGGGATGAAGCTAAGAAATTTACCGACTTTTTAGCTGATGAAGGTGCAGAACAATGTGGATATTGTGCTCCAGGATTTATAATGACGGTACTTGCTATGGAAAAAGAACTGATCAATCCTAGTGAAGAAGAAATATGCCATTATTTAAATGGCAATCTTTGCCGATGTACAGGATACAAGGGACAGATTAGGGCCGTTAAAAAATATTTAGAATCTAAGGTAGCGAGAGGGGAAGGAAGATGGTTACAATAAAGGAATATATTGCACCTAAAACCATAGAAGAAGCTTATGAGCTTCTCATAGCTAGAAAGAATAATTTAATATTAGGTGGATGCGGATTTATAAAAATAGGTTCTAGAAATATTAATACAGCTATAGATTTATGTAATCTGTCCTTAGACTATATTGTTGAAAATGAAGAAGAGATTTTAATTGGTGCAGATACCACTTTGAGGCAATTAGAAATTAATAATATCATTAAAAATCATTGTGGAGGGGCAATTAGTCAAGGAGTTTCTTATATTGTAGGAGTACAGTTTAGAAATATGGCTAGGGTTGGAGCCAGTGTATTTTCTAGATATGGGTTTTCCGATTTATTGCCATCTTTATTGGTATTAGATGCAAAAGTAAGACTTTATAAAGGTGGAGTTATGGATTTGAAAGATTTTTTAGAGAAAAAATATGAGAAAGATATATTATTGGAAGTAATATTACCTAAAAAGGACGGTATAGCTGTATACGATTGTTTAAGAAAATCTTCTGGAGATTTGCCTATTATAAATGGAGCAATGTTCAAAGGAAATAATTGCGAATATGTAATTGCTATAGGTTCTCGACCTCAAAGAGCAAAATTAGCTGAAAAATCTATGGAAGCTTTAGAATATGGTGCAAGTATAGATAAAGTTGCAGATATGGTGGTTGATGAATTACATTTTGGAACTAATATGAGAGGAAGTAGAGAATATAGAGAAGAGATGTGCAAAGTATTGATAAAAAGAATGCATGATAAGGTTGGTGGTTATCATGATAGGTAAAGGAATAAGGAAAGTAGATAGTGAGTCCATATTAAGTGGACAACCAATATATACAGATGATTTAGTTTTTCATAAAGATGTTTTAATAATTAAACTTTTAAGAAGTCCCCATGCTTTTGCTAGGATTAAGAATATTAATATTGATAGGGCTAAAAAGGTAGAGGGGATTGTAGAAATATACACCTATAAAGATGTTCCTCAAGTTAGATACTCTGAATCAGGAGAATCTTATCCTGATCCTACACCTTATGACAGAATGTTATTGGAACCTATTGTAAGATATGTGGGAGATGAGGTTGCCATTATAGTTGGAGAAGATGAGGTAGCTGTTGAAAAGGCAATGAAATTAGTAAAAGTAGAATATGAAGTACTTGAGCCAGTATTAGACTTAATTAAGGCAGAAGGACATAGCTCTATCATACATCCAGAGGATGATATATTTTGTCCCTTTGATTTTGGATTTAATGGGAAAAAGAATATTGTTTCAAGATTTAAATTAGGCAAAGGGGATGTGGAAGAAGAATTTAAAAACTGTGACCTTGTAATAGAGAGAACTTACCATACTCAGGCACAAGCTCATTGTATGATGGAAACTCATAGGGCATATTCCTATATAGATGCAAATGGGAGAATTGTTGTAATATCTTCTAATCAATCAGCCTACCACATGAGAAGACAAACTGCTAAAGCTATTGGTCTACCTGTATCAAAGTTGAGGTTTATAAAACCAAGGATAGGTGGAGGTTTTGGAGGTAAAAATGTAGCGTTAGCTGAACCTTATGTAGCTTTTGTTACATGGAAAACAAAAAGACCATCTAAACTTATATATACAAGGAAAGAAACTTTTGCAGCCTCTACAAGTAGACATGAAATGAAATTTGATGTAAAAATTGGTTCGGATTTAGAAGGAAATATTAAAGCTATAGATATTAATTCCATAAACAACACAGGAGCTTATGGTGCTAATGGAACTGTAGTAACTATGGAAGCTGCACAAAATGTATTGCCTGTATATAATAAAGTACCAGCAATAAGGTATAGAGGAAAAACAGTTTATACCAATATAGTTTCAGCTGGACCTCTTAGAGGTTATGGTGCAACTCAAGGGACTTTTATTACTGATACAGCTATAAATGAACTTAGTAGTAAACTTGGAATAGAGCCTGTGGAAATTAAACTTAATAATACAATACGAAAAGGAGCTGAAGGTGGGATATTAAAAAATCCTATTAAAAGTCTCAATGTAGAAAAATGTATTGAGAGAGGTAAAGAATTAATAGGTTGGGATGAAAAATATCCTAACAAGGAAATTAACTCTACTAAAGTAAGAGCTGTTGGCATGAGTATAGCTATTCATGGCTCTGGAATTGCTAATATAGATTCCGCTACAGTAATTGTCCAAATGGTAGAAGATGGAACATATATATTATTAACTGGTTCATCGGATTTAGGCACTGGTTCCGATACAGTTCTAGCACAAATTACAGCTGAATCATTGAATACGAATATGGATAGAATTACAGTTTATTCAGGGGATACTGATGCATGCCCTTATGATACTGGTGCCTATGCTTCTTGTACTACTTATTTAACAGGGAATGCAATTGTGAGAGCTTGTGCAGAGTTGAAAGATAAAATATTAAAGATTGCAGAAGCAAAACTTAATATTCCAGCATTATTTTTAGAATTAAAAGAAGATAGGGTATGCCATAAAGAAGATGAAAGCATATATGTGTTTTTGAGCATATTAGGACAAGAATCTGTACTAGGACCAGATAGTGAAGTATTAATGGCCAATGCAACCTTTGGAATGCCAGAAAGTCCAAGACCTTTTATTGCTGGTTTTGTTGAAATAGAGTTAGATAAAAGTACAGGAGAAGTTAAGGTTATTAACTATGTTGCCGTTGTTGACTGTGGAACGGTTATAAATCCTAATTTGGCAAGAATTCAAGTAGAGGGTGGAATAACCCAAGGAATAGGTTTAGCCTTATATGAAGATGTAAAATATTCTGATAGTGGAAGGTTGTTGACAGATAGTTTTATTCAGTATAATGTTCCTTCCAAAAAAGACATAGGTGATATTATAGTAGAATTTCAACCAGACTATGAACCAACGGGACCTTTTGGAGCAAAATCCATTGGTGAAGTAGTAATACACACTCCACCTCCAGCCATAGCTAATGCAGTTTATAATGCTGTAGGAGTATATATAAGAGATTTACCTATAACTTCTGAAAAGGTTTATATGGCCATGAAAGAATCAAAAGACAATAAGGATTAGGAGGTAAAAAATGCTCATTGTAAAGAGTAAGTATTTAATATCTTCAGCAGAAGATATTTATATAGATCATTCTTTGGTAGTAAGAGGGGAAAATATATTAGAAATACTTCCAAATAGTGAAGTAGAAATGAAATATCCTAAAGCTAAAATCATTGATAAAACAAATTCAATTCTTATGCCAGGATTTATTAATGCTCATATGCATCAATATGGAGTACTTTCTAGAGGTATACCTGCTAATGTAGAGTTTAAGGATTTTGAAGGATTCCTTTGGGATTATTGGTGGCCTTTTATTGAAAATAGGATTGGATTAAAAGAGGTAAAGGCAACTACAAAAGCTTCAGCCATAGAGCTTATAAAATCAGGAGTTATAGGATTCTGTGATACTTTGGAGGCCCCTAATACAGAAGAAGGTACTTTGATAGAACAGGGGAAAATATTAGAAGATATAGGAATGAAGGCAGTTTTATCCTTGGAAAGTTGCGAAAGGATTAGTTATGAAAATGGAGTTAAATGTTTAGATGAAAATAGTAGATTAATAGAATGGAGTAGAAAAAAAAGTAAATTGATAAGGGGAATTATATGTACTCATACCACTTTCACTTGTTCAGATAAATTCTTAAAATTAGCCCAAAATAAGGCTAAGGAATTGAAAGCCCCTTGGCAATTTCATTTATCGGAAAGTATATATGAGGTAGATCATTGTTTAAAAAACTATGGTAAATTACCAGTAAAATACTTAGAACATTTAGGATTATTGGACAAGGATGTTTTAGCATCCCAATGCGTCAAGGTAAAGGAAGAGGAAATCAAAATATTAAAGGAAAGAGATGTTAAAGTAGTTCACATGCCTTTAAGTAATTGTGAGGTAGGAGGAGGATTTGCCCCAATTCCAGATCTATTAGATGCAGGGGTAGAGGTAGCCCTTGGAACCGATGGATATATAAATGATTTCTTCGCTGTAATGAAATCTGCATTTTTACTGCATAAAGCTGTAAAAGAAGATGCTTCAGTTATGTCGGCTAGTATAGTATTTAAAATGGCCACTGAATATGGTGCCAAAGCATTGGGATGGAAAAATACAGGGAAACTAGTATCTGGGAATAAGGCTGATTTTATAATAATGGAGAATAATTTTAAAACACCAGTAACTTTAGATAATATATTTGATCAGATTGTGGTTCAAGGAGAAAAGGAATTTATAGATAGTGTTTATATAAATGGAAGACCTATTTTAGAAGATGGAGAATTGAAAACCATAGATAAAAAACAGATTTCTAAAGAAATGAAAAATGTAGCAGAAGAATTTTGGAAGTTTTAAATACGCAGGATAAGGAGGATTTTAAATGTACGATTTATTAGGTATTAGGTTACAATCTCCAATTATTATTGGATCAGGACCCTTATCATATAGTGCTGAGTCCATGAAAAAATTATATGATGCAGGTGCTGGGGCAGTTGTTACTAAGACCATTAGAAAGAAAAGAGCTATAAATCCAGCTCCTCATATGGTAAGAAGTACTAATAACTCTCTTATAAATAATGAAAAATGGACGGATTTTGATCCAGAAAGATGGATAGATGAGGAGATTCCAAAATTAAAGGAAATGAAAGTTGTAACTATAGCTTCCGTTGGTCATACTTTGGAGGAAAGTAGTGAATTAGTAGAAAAGATAGAGAAGGCAGGAGCAGATATAATCGAGTTAGTTTCTTATGATTATACAGATCTTATTCCAATGGTTAAGGATACTAAAAAAAGAGTAAGTATACCTGTAATAGCAAAGCTTCCACCTATGATTGATGAGATAGGAGATTTTTGCAAAAAACTAGAAGAAGCAGGTGTAGATGCTATTACTGCATGTGATTCAGTAGGACCAGCTTTCCGTATTGATATAGAATCAGGGAAACCTTTATTAGGGGGTAATGGCTTTGGTTGGCTAACAGGAGAGGTTATAAAACCTATTACTCTTCATAAGATATATGAAATTAGAAACAAGGTTGATGTGCCAATAATAGGTCTAGGAGGTTGTATGTCTGGAGCTGATGCTGTAGAAATGATAATGGCAGGAGCTAATTTTATAGGTATATGTACTGGTCCTATTCTAAAAGGGGAAAGTATAATCAATAAAATTTATAAGGATTTCAAAGGACATCTTGAAAGACTTGGATATAAATCCATAGAAGATGCTTGTGGTATAGTTCACGAGCATATGGGAGAGAACAATGAAAGGACAAAGTTTGAGTTTTTATGGGATGAAGATAAATGTATTAAATGTAAATTATGTGAAAAAGTTTGTGCTTATGAAGCAAGAAAGTTAAAGGATACTATGGAACTAGATGAAGAAGAATGTAGATACTGTGGTCTTTGTATATCTGTATGCCCTACTAAAGCTTTGGTAGGAAAAGAATCATAAAAAGTTGGTGAATAGATGAAGATTTTAATAAAGAACGGATTAATAGTAGATGGGAGTTTAAATAAGCCTTATAAAGGAGATTTATTAATTGAACAAGATAAAATAAAAAAGATTGGTACTATAGAGGAAAAGGTAGATATAGTAATTGATGCTGAAGGTAAAGTAGTATCACCTGGATTCATTGACACTCATAGCCATTCAGACCTTTCGATTTTGGTCAACCCTTATAATGAGATAAAAATTAGGCAAGGGGTGACTACTGAAATATTAGGTCAAGATGGAATATCCATGGCACCACTTCCTAAGGAATATATAAAACCTTGGAGAAAGATAAACTCTGCTTTTAATGGAGATAATGAAGATATAGATTGGGAATATGAAACTACCCAAAACTATCTAAAAATGCTGAAAGAAAAGGGAGTAGGATTAAATCAAGGATATTTAGTTCCTCATGGGAATATTAGATTAGAGGCCATCGGATTAGAGAATAAAAAGGCTAATATAACAGATATAGATAGGATGTGCCAAATAACTAGGAGAGAAATGGAAGGGGGAGCTTTTGGACTTTCTACAGGTCTTATTTATCCACCATGTGTATATGGGGATATAGAAGAATTAATTGAGATTTGTAAAGTAGTTGCAGAATTTGATGGAATATTTATAGTACATCAAAGGTCTGAAGCAGATACTATTATAGAATCTATGGAGGAAATAATAACTATAGGAAAAGAAGCAGAAGTTAAAATTCATTTTTCTCATTTTAAAGTATGTGGGAAAAACAATTGGAAGTATATAGACCAAGCTTTTGAATTATTAGAAAGAGCAAAGAAAGAGGGAGTTAAAGTTTCTTTTGACCAATATCCTTATGTGGCAGGTAGTACTAGTTTAGGGGTAATTCTTCCACCTTGGGTTCATGAAGGTGGTACAGAAAAACTATTAGAAAGGTTAGAGGATGAATCCAATAGAGAAAGAATTATTAAAGATATACAAACTGGTATTCCAGGTTGGGACAATTTTATTGATTTTGCTGGGCTGGACCAGATATATGTGAATTCAGTAAATATGGATAAAAATAAAAATCTAATTGGGAAAAATCTTATTGAACTGGGAAAAATAAGAGGAAAGGACCCTTATAATGCTACCTTTGATCTTATATATGAAGAAGAAAACTCTGTAGGAATGGTGGATTTTTATGGACTGGAGGAACATATCATAAAGATTTTAAAAAGACCTGAACAAAATGTATGTACTGATGGAATGATTTCTGATAATCCTCATCCAAGATTATATAGTTCTTTCCCCAAAGTTTTAGGTAAATATGTAAGGGAGGAAGAAGTCTTATCATTAGAAGAAGCAATATATAAGATGACAAAGAAACCGGCAGAAACTTTTAGGCTAAAAAATAGGGGGGAAATAAAAGAAGGAAATTTTGCAGATATTGTAATATTCAATTTAGAAAAGATAAAAGACAAGGGAACTTTTGTAGAACCTAAACAATACCCAGAGGGTATAGATTATGTTATCATTAATGGAAACATAACATTGGAAAAAGGAAAATATAACAAGATTTTGGCAGGGAAAGTGTTAGAGGGGTGTATAGATGGCGATTGTAATAACTAATGGACAAATAGTAAGTTCAAAAGGAATTATGGTAAAGGATATTCGTATAGTAGGAGAAAAAATAGAAGATATAGGAATAGATTTAGTTGCGCCTAATGATGAAATAATAGATGCAAAAGGTTTCTTTGTACTTCCAGGTGGAATAGATGTGCATACCCATTTTGAGGCTGAAGCTGGAGGAATGGTAGCTGATACTTTTACCACAGGGACTAAAGCTGCACTTGTAGGAGGGACTACCACTATTGTTGATTTTGCTGAACAGATAAAAGGGGGAACATTAAGGAGGGCTTTAGAAGAGTGGAGTAAAAATGCAACAGATAAGACTTATACCGACTATGGATTCCATATGACTATATCAGATTGGAATGAAAATACTTCTAAAGAGATGGAAGAGATGGTCAAAGAAGGGATAACTTCTTTTAAAATGTTTTTCGCCTATGAAGATTTAAAGGTAGATGATGGTTCTATATACGAAGCTTTAAAAAGGGCAAAGGAATTAGGAACTTTAATAGGATTTCATTGTGAAAATGGAGATATCATAGATAGACTAAGGAAGGAAGCCATAGCTAAAGGGAAATTGGAACCAGTATACCATATGGAAACAAGGCCTCCATCTTTGGAAAGAGAAGCTATATTTAGACTTATTACTATTGCAGAACTGGCAGATACCCCAATCTATATAGTCCATTTAAGTTCAAAGGAAGGTTATGATGAAATTATAAAAGCTAGAAAAAAGGGAATGAAAATATTGGCTGAAACCTGTCCTCAATATCTTTTATTGGACAAAGACTGTTACTTATCTAAAGGAAAAAACTCCTTCGAAGGTGCTAAGTATGTAATCTCACCACCTCTTAGAGATGAAGAGAGCAAGAAAGTTTTATGGCAAGGAATTAAAGATGAAGAAATAGATGTTGTAGCTACAGATCATTGTGCCTTTAATTATAAAAAACAGAAGGAATTAGGGAAAGATGATTTTACTAAGATTCCCAATGGTGCACCTGGAGTAGAGAATAGATATAAACTTATATATACCTATGGAGTGACAAAGAATAGAATAACCATAGAAAGATTAGTAGAAATCCTTTCTGAAAATCCTGCTAAAATTTTTGGGTTATATCCTAAAAAGGGAATTATCCAAAAGGGAAGTGATGCTGATATTATAATATTTAATCCAGAGGCTAAGTCCATAATAAGAGCAGAAAATCAAGTCCAAAATGTGGACTATAATCTATATGAAGGATTAACTCAGTATGGTAAGTTTGAGTATGTTTTCTAAGGGGACAAATGGTAGTAAAAGATGAAAAGATTTTAATATCAAAACCTTTAGGAAAGTATCAAAGAAGAGGATTGTCTATTAAGGATGAAGGTGAAAAAAATGGATACCATAATTATACGAGGTGGCGGTGATTTAGCAACAGGAATAGCTTATAAACTCCATAAAGCAGGGTATAGAATAATTATTTTAGAAATAGACAAACCTTTAACCGTTAGAAGAGCTGTAGCTTTTAGTGAAGCAGTATATGAAGGTGAAAATACTGTAGAAGGTATTAAGGGAATCTTAGCTAAGAATAGAAAAGATATCTATAAAATTTGGGATATAGGTGCTATTCCAGTTTATATTGACAAGGAAGGTAGAATAATTGAAGAAATTAAGCCATTAGTAGTTATAGATGCTATAATTGCTAAAAGAAACCTAGGCACTAATAAATCTATGGCCCCAATTACCATAGGAATTGGACCAGGGTTTGAAGCTGGAAAAGATGTGGATTTTGTAGTAGAAAGCAATAGAGGTACTAATCTAGGAAAGATTATTCATAGTGGCAGAGCATCAAAAAACACTGGTATCCCAGGAGAAGTAATGGGATACACACAGGGGAGAGTCCTCAGAGCTCCGTGCGATGGAATAGTTAAAGCTTTTTGTAAAATAGGTGATATAATAGATAAAGGGAATGTAATATGTCAAGTAGGAGATAAAAACGTAATAGCTCCTTTCAAAGGAATTTTAAGAGGGATGATAAGAGAAGGCTTGTATGTAAATAAAGGATTGAAAATAGGCGACATAGACCCTAGATGTATAAAGGAATATGCTTTTATTATTTCTGACAAAGCCAGGATAATTGGCGACAGAGTTTTAGAAGGAATACAAATAACTTCTCATTTAAGGTGCCAGGCACCATAAGGGGAAGTTATTTGTAACATGTTTGTAATATTTTTCTTCATTTGGAGAGGAGATTCTAATATGAACAACTTATTTTTAACAGGGAGAATAAATGTTGGGAAAAGTACAATGATTAAACGTATTATAGAACAACTTAACATTAGGAAGGAAGAAATAGGAGGGTTTTATACAAGGCCTTATATAATAGATAATCAAGTCAAGGAATTTTATATTGAACCTTTAAATTTCAATTGTAAGAGTACTAATATAAGAGATAGGATGATAGGGTATACTTCTGATGGTATAAAGCGGATTGGAAATACAGCCACATTTGAAAACATTGGAGTTGAAATATTGGATAATTGTATAAAGAATGATTTTAAATTAATAATAATGGATGAATTAGGTTTTTTCGAAAATACTGCATATCAATTTCAACGAAAGGTCCATGAAACATTGGATAATAAGAAAGTAATAGGGGTTATTAAGCCACTGTCTATACCTTTTTTGGACTCTATAAGAGAAAGAAAGGATGTAGTAGAAGTTGAGGTTACTAAAGATAACAGAGAGAATGTGTATAGAAGATTGGCTAAAGAGTTAATGTGTAGATATTGAAAATTAAAATTTAGTATATTAGTTACGTCTATTAAACAAGGGGTATTCAAACTTTTTTCCTACAGTAACTTGACTCTGTCGTAATAAGCATATAATTCGACAAACTTCTTTCGCTATGATATAGCATATGGATAAGCAACGTGAGCAATATAAAAATAATAAATGTATTACATTTTGATATTTCCAAAGGCTAATAGTAAATAACATTTAAAAAGGTAGATATAAAAACGGGAAGAAAATTATTAGAGGTAACTATCTTATATGGATTTACAATATATGAGCTTATCAAATTTGAAGAAAGTAATATAAGAAATCTATAAAATCTTTGATGAGAACTGTAATCATAAGGTATCAATGTATTCATACGTAAGAAATACAGAATATACTTTGTAAACCTCCTCCAACCATTATTGGATATATCAACAAATAGAATAAATATGGTATAGATGCTTTAGTTGATAATCGTGTTGGTTCTGTAAATATATTGAAATGGTATTTACTCTAATTTCGTAATCATCACGATTATGGTATCCATAAGCTCTGCAATTAATATTTTACTTTATGGTTATTGCCTCCTATAATTCTGTTAGATATAGGACAACCGCAATAATTTAAGATGTATGGCATCTAATCATCAAGGATTTCTACAAATTTCTTTAGTTTTGGAATATCAAATTCTTCTACTAGGTCTTTATAATAATCTGGAAATAAAGAAGCAATATCTTTTGTCTTAAGGATAAAGAGTACCCTAAATTCTTCCCTAATGTAATGAAGTTCTTCTAGCTTTGGATACTTTGTAAAGGCTATTAGTAAATCATTATATTAAGCTTGACTAAGATATTTTATGTTTTTCAATCTTTCTATGGCCTTTTTCAAAAAATATACCCATATAAAGTTATGGATATATTGATTAGCAATACAAATTTACTCTTCAAAAAGCTTATACATCATTTGAAATATAATTTTAGCTTAGGTTTTGGAACTTCTTTAATAATTTTATTTGAAAAGTATGATAATTTGTTTTTTAATAGTGGGAAAGTTCGGCATAATTAATTATAAGTAAAATAGCCCTTCTGCTTTTGATTCTAGTTTTTATCAGGCTTATTATATCAAAACAAAGGGCTGTTTTACTTATTTTTGTGCAAATAATGAAACTTGTGGATAAGCACATAACTAGCAATAATCTTATCCACAAAAGGTATCTTTTAATTCCCATAAAAAGTTTGGGAAAATCTAGACATTAGCAGTTTCCATTCTAGATTTAGAAGCAGACTGCGGATGTTTTCGAGGGTTTCACAAAATTCCTTTTTGTAAGAAAAACTGCTATAAAGCTTGAATATTATATATCGTGCACTTCGTGCTATCCTTGATGCAATTTTATGTAATTTCAGCCTTATTGTATAT
This sequence comes from [Clostridium] ultunense DSM 10521, assembly GCF_000511955.1. Taxonomy (GTDB): domain Bacteria; phylum Bacillota; class Clostridia; order Tissierellales; family Tepidimicrobiaceae; genus Schnuerera; species Schnuerera ultunensis. The sequence goes on from NZ_AZSU01000002.1 coordinate 375,139, forward strand.
ACCTGTAGTTTACTCATTTTCACAGGAAGTGTAAGGTGTCTAAACAAGCTGAATAAATTGTATGCAGCATTGACATTTGCAGACGGTTTGCATTAACTATTTTGCTATGATTGCTCATTGAATCAAGGTCAAATCTATTATTAGATTTCTTAATAATATTTCCATACGTTCATAGTTGTAGTAAAGCTGAATCAGCCTTTTGGGTCTAGTTCCAGATTTGTTATGATGAATGTATACTAACAGATTATCTATTCAATTGGCTTTTAGTATTATGGAGTAGGAGCAACTGTTATGCTCCAACAGATTGAAGAGCTCTGGGACAGCAAAAAGGCTATCAACACGCATATATACATTCATGCTGATATATTGATCCATATATTAGAGAGGTAAAGGTTTAATAAATTCAATTATACAATTTCCTCAAATATTAGGCTGAGAATGTGGAAACTTCATATAGACTTATATATGAAAAAAGTTCAAATAAAAATATAAATATTCTGATATAGTAATAGAATATGAAGAGTATTTTTCTGAGGGAATAAATGTTTTCATAGAATATAAAGCTCCAGAAAAACTAACTATATTTGTGGCATATTTTACTAAAGTTAGGGTTGATAAATATATTAGATTTGTAAGTATAGTTGATTTATTGCAGTATATGATTTAGTTAAATCTATTAATCCGATGCTAGTGGAAGGACAAATACAAGGGGGTGCTCAGTTTAGCTTAGGAATGGCTTTGCCTAAAGAAGCAGAAATTGATAGTAGAGGTAATGTAATGTCCACAAACTTTTAAAAATATCATATTATTAATATCACATCTATGCCAAAGGTAATGGCTTTAACGATTTAAGCGAATGAATCTTACTGCCCATATGGCAAAAAATGCGGAGGAATTTGCTGTATTAAATGCCATTAATTTTGCTGTACATGTGAATATAACAACTTTCCTGTATTATCGGAGTTAATAGTAAGTGAAGTATTAAGGAAAAACATATGGCTATTAAAGGAAAAAGTTTGATATCATGCATATAGCATAGACAATAGATTTAAGAGGAAATCTAAAATTGAAGGAAAGTGCAAAATTAGCAATTAAGGAATTAGAAATGAAGCAACAAACATAAAATTCACCAATATATGAAAATTGAGTCAATTGACTATCTTTTGACGATAATTAGTTACAATAATATATGAGATAATAAAATATTTGAGGGAGGTGAAGATGAGCACAAATGCATGCGGTATTATACAAAGTAGAACAGTTTCTGGAAATATCGGGATCGGGGCACGCAAGAATTAATGGCGCTAGGATAATATAGAAATGGATGATCTCTGCAATAAACTTAGTGATATATACTGAGATATAAGCTTTACTAAAATAGGTAGGCTAGGTTATTAGGGTCTACGGAAATAGAAACAGAGGTAAAAAGGAGATGAGATTAGTGAAACAAAAAAAGATCATTCTGGATGGGAAGCACCTGACAGTTGAACAGGTAGTCGAAGTAGCTAGGGAAGGAGTACAGGTTGAAATTCATCCAAAGGCGTTTGCCACCGCAGAAGCATCCCGTGCCGTAGTGTTGGGACTTATTAATAGTGATAAACAGATCTATGGGTTGAATACTGGGGTTGGTGCAAATAAAGATAATAAGATACTGCCAGAAGAATACCGTGCGTTCAACGAACGTATTATCCATTCTCATTGCGTCGCACTCCCACCGTTTGCAGACAAGGCTACAGTACGCGCAACTATGCTTTGTCGCCTTAATGGGTTTCTTAATGGCGTAGCAGGAGTTCAGACTGAAATCTTAACTATGTTGAAGGATTTCCTCAATTACGGTATTCATCCCCGGATTCCAGAGCGGGGCTCAGTTGGTATGGCTGATCTTGGGAATATGGCCTATGTAGGTCTAGCTATGATTGGCGAAGGGAATGTGGAGTATAACGGCAGTAATATCCCTGCCATGGAAGCGTTGAAAAAGTATAATCTTGCCCCGATTGTGCTTGGGCCAAAGGATGCTCTCTCAATTGTAAGTAGTAATGCATATTCAGTTGGAAAAGCAGCGCTTTTGTGTGCTGACATAGAAGATCTAATGGATATGGCGGACATTATTTACGCTATGGGATATGAAGCTCAGGGGTATAACCCAATGTTCATTGATAAGAGGAGTGCAAGGAACCGTCCGCTAAAGGGACAGCATGATAGCTTGAAGAAGGTGCGAGAATGCCTGGAGGACAGTCATCTGTGGAACTGCGACAACGAAACGTTGCTTGGGGCGCTCAGTTATAAAAGTAGTTGCGCTATCCATGGGGCTATCCGTGATTCTCTATATTATATTCAAAGCATGCTCCCTCTTTATATTAATTCTTCCGATGACTGCCCGATGGTGCTAATCGAGGAAAAGGAAATGATATCGACCGATAATTTTATTGTTACGGGGCTTGCGATTGCCTATGAAATGATGGGTATCGCGCTAGCACATTTATCAAAACTTATTTGCAATAGGATTCTGAGGTTGGACAACGATTTATTTAGCAATTTACCACGTTTTCTACGTCCTGATACTAATGTGATTTCATTTTCTACTATTCAGAAAACCATAAGCGCCCTAGATACAGAAATTAGGCATCTTGCAAATCCTGTTTCACTGGATTATCTACCAACTGCAAATGAAACCGAAGATCATGGCTGCAATACGTCCTATGTGATGTCAAAAACTGAGAAAATAGTAGATCTGCTGTATTATCTTTTGGGGATTGAATTGATGCATAACGCACAGGCTGCAGATCTCAGCGGAAAACTTCCTACCGGGAAAGGAACGCGTTATGCTTATGATGTAGTCCGTAATGTAATCATGTTCCTTGAGGACGATGATCGAGATTTGGGAGCGGAAATGGAAAAAGTGTATAAGGTGGTTCGAGAAAAGGAAATTATACTTCCTGGAGATAGGAGGTATACAGTGTGTTAAAGCAGGAGGGAAAAAGCGTAGAAAAATATATTATTAAATGGCGGCGGGATTTGCATAGGATTCCAGAGGTAGGGCTCCACTTGCCCAAAACACGGGAATATATCTGTAATGTCTTGGACAAGCTGGAACTAAACTATAAGTTACATAGAAGCACATCAGGAGTTGAAGTATTGATTCGTGGTACGAAGGGTGGGAAAACAATCGCACTGCGCAGCGATATGGATGCATTACCCATCCAGGAGCTAACCGGACTTCCTTTTGCATCGGAAAATGGTAATATGCATGCTTGCGGGCATGATGCTCATATGGCTATGTTGCTAGGTGCCATAAAGCTTCTGGCAGCTCATACCCATAAAATTGCCGGAAATGTAAAATGTATTTTCCAGCCAGGGGAAGAAGGCTTTCAAGGCGCGCGCTATATGCTGGAGGAAGGCGCTCTGGAAGACCCGTATGTGGATGCGGTACTTGGGCTTCATGTCACTAATACCATCAGGGAATTAAATCCTGGAGCTATAGGCCTTAGAAAAGGAGCTGTGATGGCTGGTAGCGATGCTTTTTATATCAAGATTACTGGAAAAGGTGGACATATTTCCGATATAGAGCATGTAATCAATCCAGTACCTGCAGCAGCAAGAATAGTTCTGGCCATTCAGGAGATTAGAGATCGCTGCCTCAAGAGACGGGATAAGGCGGTAATTGCCGTAGGATTAATCCAAGGTGGAGATAAGGGGAATGTGATTCCAGATATAGTTGAGTTGAATGGTTCGCTTAGGATAAAAAGCGAGGCCTCCCGTCAGCAGCTTTTATATGAATTGGAACAGTCTGTCACGAAAATAGCAGATCAGACTGGGTGTAATTGCATAATTTCACTTTCGGATTCAAACGGTATTGTTTACAACGATGATGGGGTAACAGATAGTGTAATGGAAACAGTCAACAAGCTTTTTCCCCAAGAAAAATACACTGAAATTGTTTCAGATATCATGGCCAGCGAAGATATTTCTTACTTTTTCAATGCTAGAAAAGGAACCTATATTCATTTGGGCTGTGGATTTGAGGATAACAGGGAAATATTTCCCCTGCATAATGCTCGATTTATGTTAAACGAGCAAATCATGTGGAAAGGATCTGTGCTGATGGCACAAAGCGTAATTGATTGGTTGAGAAAGGAACAATTTTAATGCACTTAAATAAAAAATTAACATAGATTATGGTGGTGCTGATTGGTATTTTGCACATGTATATAAAAATCATAATAAAATATAAATAGGAGGTATTGTATTATGAACATTTTAGACGTTCTTGCAATAATATCTGTATTTTTAATTGTTGCATACATTGGATGGGCAGCAACAAAAAAGACGAAGACTTCCGATGATTTTCTTATGGCAAACCGCTCTTTGGGGAAGATCCAGGCAGGCTTCAGTATGGCTGCTACTGATATTGGCGGAAATGCGGTGGTAGGAGCGACTGCTTATGCTTATGCTCGTGGGCTGGGCGGGGCATGGTATAATTGGGGTGCAGTTATACCTATGTTTTTGCTAGCGTTTGTTTTAGCAAAGCAGCTTAGACGTATGCCAGTATTATCGGTCCCAGACCTGCTAGGTAAACGCTACAGCGACGAATGTCGCCTGATTTCGGTTATTGCACAATTACTTGCCATTGGAGCTTCACTGGGAATTCAGTTTGTGATTGCTGCTTCCACAATTTCAACCATTAGTGGTATGAATTATAACCTGGCGCTGATTATAACGGTAGTTATAGTGGTTGGGTATACTATTGGTGGCGGATTATTGGCGGTTGTAAATACCGATGTATTCCAGTTTGTCATCATCTGTGTCTCGGTAATTCTAGTTATTCCATTCGGGCTGAGCAGAATAGGCGGATTTGATATATTGATGCAGAAGATCCCATCAGGATATATGAACATCGGTTCTCAAGGGTTCCTTGTACCGATGTCCCTTGGACTTCTGTATATGTTCGACTACGCAACCAACCAACATATTTTACAAAGGGTTTTCTCTGCCAAAGATTCTAGCACTGCAAGATTTGCGTTTACTTTCTCCAGCATTATGTATATTGTATTTGGCCTGGTGATTGCATTCATAGGTGTGCTAGCCTATGCTTTGTATCCCAACCTTGAAGATCCACAAATAGCGTACTCCATGATTATTAAGGAAGTACTTCCCAATGGGGTGGCGGGAATTGCATTAGGTGGCCTGTTCGCAGCGGCAATGTCTACAGCTGATTCCAAAATTATCGCAGCCTCCCAGTTGTTTATCAATGATATCTATAAGCCATATTTTTGTAAGGACAAAGAAATCGGAGATAATCGTATGCTGAACATTTCTAGAATTATTACACTTATTATCTGTGTTTTGGGTATAGGCTTTTGCCTAATATCAGATAGCATTATTCAGATGATGTATGTTGGAGGCCTGTTCTATGGTACTGCAGTGTTTATTCCGATGATTATGGGTATCTACTGGAAGCGCGGTACCACATTGGCAACTATAATTAGCATGCTAGCCACTATGTGTGTAGGCCTTTATTCTGAATACTTCATGGCTGGTAAGCTGGAAGGTTTCCTAGGTATGCCCTCTAACTTATTAGCGATCATTGTAAGCCTTGTTCTATTTGTGGTGATTAGTTTAGCTACAGAACCACCCACAGAAGAACAGCTTGCAATTTTAGAGGAAGGCAAAAGTTCTACAATTTAACTGCAACCACCTGTAGATAAGGTAGAGGTCGAAGTTCCAGTGAAAGAGACATGCTGTATATCTGATAAAATATAAGGGTTGTTTTATAATAACTTTATAATCATTGGGAAAGGCGGTTACTTTTCTTTTTAAACTCAGAAATACTCTGCAACCTACTAACGGTAGTTGATAGAATTAAATATTTTTCACTTTTAGTACCATAAAAACAGATTCTAATAATCTCAGATTAATGATAAACCCCATTATTTTTAAAATAATTTTCAAATAATGGGGTTTATTAAATTTATATTTTAGAATTGGACCATTAGTATGAGTAAGAAATCCATATCAGATTTATATAAATAATATTTCTAATCTTTGCAAAAAATGGAGAGCTAAAGCTGGGGTAATATAAGACAATCTATACTTTTCTGAAATAGAAATCTCTTTATAGAGATATTATGCAAACTATTACTTTGCCTAACTTCGTTAAGGATTTAGAAATTACTAATGCTATTGTTTGTGGCCGTTACAGTAATTATAAAGTGTCTGTTAAATCTGTATTAGGTAATGGCGTTAAGCATGTTAGGGTTGAAAGCTTAAAATATGATATTCCTAATAACTAAATGGGGCCTTTCCACCACCAGTTTAAATCTTGGTACAAGACTAAACAAGGTTTTATTAGTTTGAATCAGCAAATAATTAATTAGTATGCTTGTATTCTTTATAGTTTTGTTAGGCTCCACTCATCTATTAATGGAATAACTCCAACTCAAGTTGTTGGGCTAAATCTAACAGCTAAAGGGAAGAAAAAGTATTTTATTATAGCATAAATTATTCTTGAATTTCGCTTAAATAGTAACGTATTCATCCTTTGAATTATCAGGGACGTGCATTAGCATATTCATTTTACCCTTGACAATTCAAAGATGTGTTTTTACCATCTTACAAGCAAATTTTAAGCCATTGTATGAAACATTGTGCTATTTTTCCATGTCTAGTTTATAAAGCCTATTATAATTCATAATTAAACACTTATTGACGTTTTGGTGACGCTCTAAATATAAAATAGAATTATTGTGGTAGCAAATATAATAATTTTAAGGAAGGTGTTTAGTATGTCATCAATGAAAAAGATAATGGAATGTGTTCCCAATTTTAGTGAAGGGAGAGATCTAGAAAAAATAGAGAAGATAGTAAGTCCTTTTAGAGGAAAGGATGGAATTAAACTTTTAGACTATAGTAGAGATGAAGACCATAATCGATGTGTGGTAACTGTAATAGGAGAGCCCAAAATTCTTGGAGCGGCAATGGTAGAAGCTATAGGCATAGCAGCAGAGCTTATAGATTTAACAAAACATGAAGGACAGCATCCAAGGATGGGAGCTACAGATGTTGTTCCTTTTATTCCTATTAAAAATGTAACAATGGATGAAGCAATACAGCTATCTAAAGAAGTTGCTAAGGAAGTAGCCAAAAAATATAATATACCAATTTTCCTTTATGAAAAATCTGCTACAAGTCCTGAAAGAGAAAATTTAGCCAAAATAAGAAAAGGACAATTTGAAGGGATGAAGGAAAAGATTAGGGAGGCTAAATGGGAACCTGATTTTGGACCACAGGAAGTACATCCTACTGCTGGGGCTACAGCTATAGGTGCAAGGATGCCCTTAGTTGCTTTTAATGTGAATCTAGACACAGATAATTTAGAAATTGCAAGTAAAATTGCAAAGAATATAAGATTTGCTAATGGAGGTTTTAGGTTCTGTAAGGCAATAGGCGTTGACTTGAAAGAAAGAGGAATTGTACAGGTTTCTATGAACATGACGGATTATACAAGAACAGCACTTTATAGAACATATGAAATGATTAAGGTTGAAGCAAAACGATATGGCATAAACATAGTTGGTAGTGAACTTATAGGCTTGGTTCCAATGGAGGCGTTAATAGATACTGCAGTATATTATTTAGGGGTAGAAGATTTTTCAGTAGACCAGGTTTTGGAAAATAAACTTATGGAATGATCCCTAAGTTTTTGGGGAGGTGTTTAAGAGTGAATGATAATTATACTATAATAAAAAATGCCAAAGAGCTTGTTACTTGTAGTGGCTTTGCAGCTAAACATGGTAAGGAAATGTCTGATCTGCATATAATAGAAGATGGAACTGTAGTTATAGAAGATGGAATTATAGTGGAAGTAGGAAAGACGGAGGAAGTACTGAACAAATATGATCAATCAAAGTACCAAGTAATTGATGCTTCAAACAAAGCTGTCTTACCTGGTTTTGTAGATTCTCATACTCATTTTGTATTTGGAGGATATAGGGCTGAAGAATTTTCATGGAGACTTCGTGGAGATAGCTATATGTCCATTATGGAAAGAGGCGGTGGAATAGTCAATACCGTTGAAGCTACTAGAGAGGCTTCAAAAGAAGAATTATATAATGAAGGACTAAAAAGGCTTAACTCAATGCTTTCATTTGGTGTGACTACAGTAGAGGGTAAGAGCGGTTATGGATTAGATATTGATACTGAAGTAAAACAATTGAAAGTTATGGATAAGCTACAAAGAAGTCATCCTATAGATATTGTGACAACATTTTTAGGGGCTCATGCTGTGCCTAAAGAGTACAGTAGAAGAACCGATGATTTTGTAGAATTTTTGATAAATAAAGTGATGCCTATTATTGCTAATGAAAAACTTGCAGAGTTTTGTGATGTATTCTGTGAAAAAAATGTATTTTCAGTAGAACAATCAAGAAGGTTACTTTTGAAAGCAAAAGAAATGGGATTTAAAATTAAACTTCATGCAGATGAAATTGTACAACTTGGTGGGTCAGAACTAGCAGCAGAATTAGGAGCAATATCTGCAGACCATTTGCTTCATGCTTCTGATGAAGGTATAAAGGCTATGGCAGAAAAAGGAGTAATATCTACCATACTTCCCTGTACAGCCTTTAGTTTAAAGGAGGATTTTGCTAGAGCTAGATATATGATAGATAATAATTGTGCAGTAGCTTTAGCTTCAGATTTAAATCCAGGTAGTTGCTTTACTGAATCAATTCCGCTAATATTCGCATTGGCTGCATTATATATGAACATGACTACGGAAGAAGCAATAACAGCTTTGACCATAAATGGAGCTGCTGCAGTAGGTAGATCGGAAATTATAGGAAGCATAGATGTTGGTAAAAAAGGTGATATAATAATACTAGAATTTCCATCATATAAATTTATTCCATATCATATTGCTGTAAACACAGTCGATATATTGCTTAGTGCAGAAATAAACATATGTTAACAACTTCATTATAAGCTATTTTTCGGACTATAGTTAGTATAATTTCAAAAAGGAACTAAGATCTACATATTAATTAATGTTAAACATAATAACAAAGGAGTGAGACAATTGACTATAATAAAAGCAAAGTTATTTGGAACTCCTAAAGTAGAAATTGATAACCAATTAGTATTTTTTCCATATGGAAAAGCGGAAGCATTATTTTATTATATATTATTAAAAAAACAGGTTTCCAGAGAGATTTTAGTTGAACTTCTGTGGAGTGATGTTAATGAGAGTTTAGGTAAAAAAAGCTTGAGAAATGCTGTTTATGTAATTAAAAAGACATTCAATGAAGATGTGCTCGTGTCGCCAAAAAGAACGTTGATCATGCTTAATCCTAACATAAAATATGAAACAGATATTGAATTATTTTTAAGTAATGATAGCAATGATGCTATAAACTATTATAAAGGTGAGTTTTTAGAGGGGTTTTATGTAAATGATGCTAATAACTTTGAGCAATGGATGTTTGACTTAAAATATACTTACAAGGATAAATATATCAAAAAATTGTATAATGAAATTAGCATATGTCTAGATTCTGGGAAAATTACTCAGGCGGAGAAGTATTGTAAAACTCTTACAAATACAGATCCTTTTGATGAAAGAGCTTATAGAATACTATTAGATATATATAGAAAACAGGGAAGATATAATGAATGTATTGATGAATATAATAAGCTAGCAAATCTTTTAGAAAAAGAACTATCTTTGTCTCCTGATGGTAAAACTAAGCAATTACTCGAGAGTATTATTAAAGAAAAAAATCAAGTACAAAAGATAAACAGAGATAGGGAAAAGGGATTCTTTTATGGGCGAGAAGATGAAATGAAAATTTTAAACAATAATTTTTATGGATTCATTAATAATATAGAATCTAGATCAATTATTGTAATAGGAGAAGCCGGTATTGGAAAGAGTAAATTAATTGATAGATTTTTAGAATTAACAGACGAAAATGATGCTAATATTTTAATTTCAAATTGTTATCAGGCTGAAGAAAGTTTTTTATTAAAACCCTGGTTTGAGCTTAGCAAACAGTTAGCCACAATAATTGAAAAAGAAAAGATCGAAATTCCTGAAATGTTAAAAAAAATAGTTGGATATATTTTCCCGATATTTATAAGCCATGAAACTATTAAAGATATTAATCCTATAGAAGAGGTGGATTTTCTAAAATATCAAGTTGCGGAAAAAGCTTTATTAGATATATTTGAAAAGGTTTCATACAGGAAGAAAATGGTAATCATTTTTGAAGATGTACAATGGATAGATAGAATGAGTCTAATGCTGATTAAAAATATTTTATTTCAAAATAAGAATAAATCAATTCAATTTATTATAACATGTAGAAATGGATATCTTGAAAGCATAGAAGATTTTTTAACTGAAGTAGCTAAGTTTAAATTAATAGAAAGATTAGAATTGGAAAGTTTTGATGAGTCAGAAACCATAGAATTTGTTTCTAAATATCTTCCTGACCATGAATTAAATCCTAAAACCAAAAAGTTGATATATAAAGAAACTGAAGGGAATCCTCTTTTTATAATAGAATTATTAAATAGCATAAAGGAGAATAGGGATTCTAGTTTAACGACACGGATGCAGGATGTTCTAAGGAGCAGGTTTCTAAATGTTTCAAAGGATGGGAAAAATATACTGAATATAATATCTATTTATTTTGATAGGGTTACTTTTAATGAGCTTCTTATGATAAGTGGTAAAGATGAGTTTGAATTATCCGAGATAATAGAAGAACTTCAAGATAGACATTTAATAAAAGAAATAATAACAAGCGATGGAGATATTGCAATTACTTTTACCCATCAAAAACTTAGGGAATATATATATAATCAGCTATCTTACTCTAAAAAAAGGATTCTTCATAATAAAGTAGGGAAACATTTGGAAGGGCAATTAAAGAATCGAACTATCGATAGATTGCTATATTCTAAACTTATATATCATTTTGAAAATGCCGGGAATAAGGCCTCTGCTTTAGAATATAGAATAAAGAATCTATATGATTATTTACAAATTAATGATGAAATTTTTCCGATTATTGATTATAAGGGGAACTCTCAAAATATTAATTTATATATAACCGAAAAACAACTTATTGAAGAGTTAGGGAGGATAAACATATTATTAAGAGATTTAAAAGAGGAATATTTTAGTGATGAAGATAAATTGAAAGAATTACAGCTTGCCTATTTTCATATGGTAGGAAGACATTTTATAGTAAGTGGGGAATATGGAAAAGGATTATCTATAGTAGAAGAGATGATTGCAAAATCCATAAAGTTTGAGAACTATAATTTTGCTTTAAAAGGATATTTGCTCATAATTTATTATAGTATAAATGTATATGATACAGTACTGATGAATCATAATATAACTAGAGCTTTAAGTATAGCAAAGAAATTACATAATAAAGGCGAAATTGGAGTAATACTTAGAATGAAAGGCTATCAAAAAGTCCTTGAAGGCAACTTCATACAAGGGGAAAAGTATCTTAAAAATTCAATTTCAATATTTAATTCACTTGAGGATAGGAATAAATATATTTTAAATATTGCAGCTGCAAACTATTATATTGGAGAAAGTAATAAACTTAATGGGAAATTTTTAGAGGCAATATCATATTATGAAAAAGCTATATCTATTTGCGAAGAATATGGCTTAGTTGAAAGGTTAACGGTTTTCAAAACTAGTGCAGGACAAGCTGCATATGATATGGGAAATTACGATATGGCGGAAAAATACTTAAGGCAAGCATTAATGCTTTATGACCAATTAGATTTTCACTGGGGGCGCACTATAGCTCATGGGTATACAGCATTATTATTAATGAGACAACAAAACTATATTGATGTGGTAAAGCATCTTAAAAAAGCTGATAAGTATGCCCAAAGGCTGAAGAATCCTTATGAAGTTGGAATCACATTTAGGGTAAAAGCAGAGATTTGCAGTCTAGTAAAAACCGGGAAAGTAAAAAATGATAATATATATAAATATCTAGAAGAATGTGGAGAAAACTTTTGCGAAAAAGCCATATTTTATTTAAGCAATATAAGCAAATGTTATGAAATAGAGGTTATGAGGAGTCTAAAGGAAATATGCAAAAATTGCTAAAGCAAAACATGCAAAACTGTTAATAGTTTTGCATGTTTTATTTTGTGCTTGAACTGGAAACTGCGTTGACGGTGAAAATTTACTATTTTGATTTTATACTAAAGGTTTTGACTTTCTATTGACTGAAGAGGGTTATTATTAAGATAATAGCTGAGCCAATGGCATATTTGGTATCGTCAATTCCTGGTTCGGATATGGTATTACTAGTAAGGAAGAGGCTCTATATTCATTAGGTACATGTTTTCCGCATTGGGGTCACACATTGTATGCGTTTTGTTGCATGGCGGGAATAGCAATAGGTATTGAAGCATATAACATGGATCTGCCCATAGAGTTTCGTCATAATCATATCCAGTAATAGGAAGAAGAGTAACTGGAGTTGCTGGTGATATAGTTGATATTGCTTGTTTATTTGGGATAGCAGGTGGCGTATCTGCATCTTTAGGAGTTGTATCTATGCAAATGGCTAGTGGACTTAGTACTATTACAAGTATTCAACCATCAACTATAGTATGGGGTATTATATTAACATTAATAGTAGTTACATTTATCATATCAAGTCTAACCGGTATTGATAAAGGAATCAAATTCTTATCCGATAAAATGCCAAGATATATATAGGATTGATGATATTTGTATTTTGTTTGGACCTACAAAGTACATATTATCAATGACAACAGAATCTATGGGATTTCATTTGGATAATTATTTTACACAGGCTACATATTTAGGAACTTTTGAAGGAGAACAATGGCCAATTTGGTGAACTATTAATTATTGGAGTTTTATGGTTTGACGTTTTTGGTTCTTCAGCCATTAACTTACAAATGAATGGAGCTGGCCTATGGGAAAGCATACAGGCTAATGGGTTAGAATCATCAGTATTTGCATTTTTCTCAAATTTCCCATTAAGTAAATTGATAAGTATATTGTTCATATTTACAGCTTTTCTATCGGCAGTTATATTAGCTGATTCTATGACAACAACATTTCATCCCTATCATTAAAATCAAAGCTTACTGGTTCAGCGGAACCACCTACAAAGATAAAAATCTTCTGGGGATTAGTAATGGCATTCCTTTCTTATGTAAATATTGCAACATCAGGAAAGGTTGTAGAGGTTAGTGGTATAGATGCAACAAAACAATTGGCTATAGTCAGTGCGTTCCCATTATTGCTTATAGTTGCCCTGATGATATATTTAGCTGTAAAAGCTCTTGTTAAATATGAGGATTATGATGTTATAGATAATCCAGATACAGCAATAGTTCTAAAGAATTAGGATAGATTAACATACAATTATTGATGATTTTATGAAATATTAATCTGAAATTGATAAAGGTTCGTTCATGAATCACATAGGAGTAAGAGGATATATACTACCTATGTTCTATTGCAATTCATTGAATGATCTTTTGATGATTAATTTAATATAATTGTATTTGGAATTTTTGTAAGAAGCATAATTAGAATGAGCTTTCAAATCTTATTTAAGTTAATGGAGGAAAATGTGGAAGGAGGAAATCAAGTGGAGTTAAATATGATTGTAAATGGGAAAAAACATAATATAGATATTAATCCTTCAGATAGATTATTAGATGTTTTAAGAGATCAATTGGGGTTAACTAGTGTAAAAGAAGGTTGTGGCGAAGGTGAATGTGGAGCCTGTACTGTAATAATGAATGGTGATGCAGTAAATTCTTGTACTGTTCTTGCTATACAAGCTAGGAATAAAGAGATTATTACCACGGAAGGTCTTGAAAAAAATGGTGAATTAGATGAACTTCAGAAGTCGTTTATAAGAAATGGGGCTATTCAATGCGGGTTTTGTACTCCTGGAATGCTTATGTCGTGCAAGGCATTATTGATGAAAAATCCTTATCCCAAAGAAGAAGAAATACGTAGGGCTATTGAGGGAAATTTATGTAGATGTACAGGATATACCAATATAGTTAAAGCGGTTAAGGACGTGGTGATAAGATAATAGTTAAAGAGGGAGGAATAATTATGCAAATGATGAAAATAGAAACCCCTAATAATTTAGATGAGTTGATCAATTGCTTGAAGAATGCTGATAGTAGCTCGTGTTTATTAGGCGGTGGAACGGATTTAATAATAAATATAAATAATAAAAAACTCTACCCAAATACAATAATAGATTTATCAGGGGTTAATGAGTTAAAGGAAATAAAGAAAAATGGAAGTAGTATTTCAATAGGAGCAGGGGTTACCCTTACAGAAGTTTGTGAAAACTCATTTGTTAAAGAAAAATTTCCTGCATTAGCTCAAGCAACATCTCAAGTTGGTTCAACACAGATTAGAAATAGAGCTACTATAGCTGGGAATATTGGAAATTCCTCTCCATGTGCTGATACAGTAGTACCATTAATGGCTTTAAATGCTAAATTAAAAATGTTAAATGGTAATGGTGAATATTATCACATTCCTGTAGATAAAGCAATAAAAGGGTCGGGTAAAAAGAATCTTAAACCAAATGAGGCAATAATTGAAATCGTTATTCCTTATTTAAAGGATACATGCTCTTCAGCCTTTTATAAAATTGGGAGTAGGAAGGCTGTAACAATATCTAAATTAAACGGAGCTGTGGTTGTAGATATTAATTTAAATAATACAATAGTTAATGCTAAAGTATTTCTAGGCTCTTTAGGACCTAAAGCATTTAGAAGTATAATGGCAGAGAAAGTATTAATGAATAAAAAGCCAAATAAAGAACTATTATCTGAATTTCAAAACATATTGATGAAACAGGTAGATGAAGCTATTCCAGGAAGGGGTTCACAATTGTATAAGAGACATGCAATAAAAGGAATGTGTGAGGAATTATTTATTAGATTATTTGGTGAATCATGTATTAGAGGTGAGATATGATGACTGAAGGAAACTACAAATATATAGGAAAATCTGTACCAAGACATGACGCTATAGAAAAGGCTACTGGTAAAATTAAATATGTGGGAGATATGAAAGTGAATGGCATGTTATATGCAAGACTTGTATTAAGTCATGTAGCTCATGGGAAAATAAAAAGTATAGATATATCAAAAGCCAAAGATTTACCAGGAGTAGTCGATATCTTTACCTATGACAATTCTCCAAAAATTTTATACAATGCTCATAAATGGATGTCAGGAATGGACGAAGTGCTGGATCAATACTTGTTTACAGATAAGGTAAGGTTTTATGGAGATAGAGTTGCTGCAGTTGTAGCTACCAATG
Source organism: [Clostridium] ultunense DSM 10521 (assembly GCF_000511955.1). Lineage (GTDB taxonomy): Bacteria > Bacillota > Clostridia > Tissierellales > Tepidimicrobiaceae > Schnuerera > Schnuerera ultunensis. Next base: position 390,518 of record NZ_AZSU01000002.1, read on the forward strand.
ACAAAATTGCAAAAATGGCAGCGGATTTAATTGAAGTTGAATATGAGGTTCTACCTGCAATTATAGATCCAGAAACTTCGTTAATAGAAGATTCAATAAAAATACATGAAAGAGGAAATATTGCATTTTCAAAGACTATGGGTTACGGAGATGTAGATAAGGTCTTTGATAAAGCTTCATATATATTTGAAGATAAGATAATTACTCCAAAGCAACATCATGCAGCTATGGAAACTCATGTAGCTTTAGCAATACCTAGTGGAGATATGATTACTATATATACTCCATGTCAAGTAGTATTTCAGGTTCAATTAATAGTATCTGAAGCATTAAATATTCCCTTAAGTAAAGTAAGGGTAATAAAGGCTCCTATGGGAGGATCATTTGGGGGGAAAGGACAGCCAATAATTGAACCAGTGTGTGCTTTCTTAGCAAAAGAAACGGGACGTCCTGTAAGGTTAACACTAGATAGAACACAATCAATAATTGGGACTAGAACAAGGCATAAAACTATAGGTACAGTAAAAACAGCAGTAGATAAAAAAGGGAAAATATTAGGCAGGGACTTAGATATAGTAATTGATTCAGGAGCATATCATACTAATGCAAGTGCCATAGCTATGGCAATGGGCAAAAAATTTTTTAGAATGTATAAAATGGATAATGTTAGATATTCAGCTACATCGGTATATACAAATACTCCTGTTGGTGGGGCTTGCAGAGGATATGGTTCTCCTCAGCTCCATGCTATTACCGAATTAAATTTGGACAATGTGGCTAGAGGTATAAATATGGATCCTGTAGAATTTAGACTTAAAAATTTAGTTCATCCATTTGATAAAGACCCTATGGGTGGTCCAGACTTGGGGAATGGACAAATAATAGAATGTGTTAAGAGAGGTGCAGAAGCTTTTGGATGGAAGGAAAAATGGAAAAGACCTAAGGATAGCGGTAGATATAGAAAAGGAGTAGGTATGGCGTGCGGAACCCATGGAAATGGATATTATGGTGCATACCCTGATTTTATTACAATGGATATCAAGATGAATTCTAATGGGGAAGTTATATTAAATTCTGCAATTCATGATATGGGATGTGGTACAGTTACCATAATGCAACAGATTGTAGCCGAGGTGCTAGACTTAGAACTTAGTAAGATAACTGTATTAGAAGGAGATACATTATCTAGCCCCTATGATTCAGCAGGAACTCAAGCTAGTAGGGTAACTTATGTATGTGGCGGTGCTGCAAAGAAGATTTCAGAGATTCTTAAAGATAAATTTGCTAAATATAGTTCAAAAATACTTAATTGCTATGAAGAAGATATAGTAATGGAGGGAGGATATATTTATAACAAAAACAAACCTGACAAAAAGGTAGGATATGGGGATATGGTATCAAATATATATCATCAATATTCGATGGATATGTCTGCTTCATATACCTACAGTTCTCCTGCAAATCCTGGAGTTTATGCAGCGAATTTTGTCGAGGTTGAAGTAGATACTTATACTGGTCTGGTAAATGTATTGGATATAGTTGCAGTACATGATATTGGTAGGGCGATAAATAGAGATTTTGTATATGGTCAAGTTCAAGGTGGAATCCATTTAGGTTTAGGTATGGCTATATCTGAAAATATAGAATTAGATGAAAATGGAAGGATTAGTACATTAAACTTTAGTAACTATCACGTGATAAATGCACCTAGTATGCCTGATGTAAGGATAATTTTGATTGAGGAAGAAGATGAATTTGGACCTTTCGGAGCCAAATCTGTTGGGGAGATTAGTGCTGTGGCAATAGCTCCTGCTACCTTGAATGCCATCAATAATGCTATTGGAACAAATATTTCCCAATATCCAGCTACACCGGAGAGAATAGTTGAGGCATTAGTGAAGACTAAAAAGTAATAGGAAGTTATTAGAGCAAAAGTATGTATCGAGCTGGAGATAAATAGATATTATAGTAACGGTTTTACGATAAAGTTAAATTAATCGTGTAATAGTATAAAAATATTTAGGGGGGTTTAAAAATGACTCATAATCAGAATGTTTCAAAAGCTATGACCGTTAAGTTAACGGATATATTTAAAGAGTTACCTGAAATGCCTAATTTCATTGAAGGCATCAGGAGAGCTCCTAAAAGAGAATTTACATTAAATCAATCAGAAACTGAACTTGCTCTAAAAAATGCACTAAGATATATACCAGAAGAATGGCATGAGCAATTAGCTCCAGAATTTTTAAATGAACTTTTAACAAGGGGTAGAATTTACGGATATAGGTTTAGACCTGAGGGAAGGATAAAAGGTAAGCCAATAGATGAATATAAGGGTAGAACTATTGAGGGGAAAGCAATTCAAGTCATGATTGATAATAATTTAGATTTTGAAATAGCTCTATATCCATATGAACTTGTAACCTATGGGGAAACAGGGCAAGTTTGTCAAAATTGGATGCAATACTGGTTAATAAAAAGATATCTTGAAGTCATGACAGAAGATCAAACTTTAGTCGTTGAATCTGGACACCCACTAGGACTATTTAAGTCAACCCCAGAGGCTCCAAGAGTAATAATAACAAATGGTTTAATGATAGGAATGTATGATAATTTACATGACTGGAATAGGGGGGCAGCCTTAGGAGTTGCTAACTATGGACAAATGACTGCAGGTGGCTGGATGTATATAGGGCCACAAGGTATAGTTCATGGGACTTACAGTACCATATTAAATGCAGGTAGGGACAAGTTAGGAATTTCTGCAGATAGTGACTTGAGGGGACATCTATTCGTTACTTCAGGACTTGGAGGTATGAGTGGAGCTCAAGGGAAAGCTGTAGAAATAGCAAATGGTGTAGGAATAATAGCAGAAGTTGATTATTCAAGGATTAAAACTAGATATGATCAAGGATGGGTTAGCAAAATAATAGATGATCCTTATGAAGCCTTTAGATTAGCTCAAGAATATATGGATAAAGAAAAGACAATTGCAATAGCATTTCATGGGAATATAGTAGACTTGTTAGAATATGCAGTAGAAAATAATATACACATTGACCTATTATCAGATCAAACATCATGCCATGCTGCATACGATGGAGGATATTGCCCACAAGGTTTAACATTTGATGAAAGAACCGAAATGTTAGCTAATGACAAGGAAAAATTTGGTGATTTAGTTGATCAATCATTGACAAGACATTATGAACTAATAAAAGCATTAGTTGACAAGGGAACATACTTCTTTGACTATGGAAATAGTTTTATGAAGGCAATATTTGATGCTGGTGTTACAGAAATATGCAAAAATGGTATAGATCCTATAGACGGTTTCATATTCCCATCATATGTAGAAGATATCTTAGGACCATTGCTATTTGACTATGGATATGGACCATTTAGATGGGTATGTTTAAGTGGTAAAGAAGAAGACCTTCTAAAAACTGACCAAGCAGCAATGGATTGTATAGACCCAAATAGAAGATTCCAAGATAGAGATAACTGGATGTGGATTAGAGATGCAGACAAGAATAAACTAGTAGTTGGTACTCAAGCAAGAATTCTTTATCAAGATGCCTTAGGAAGAATGAACATAGCCCTTAAATTCAATGATATGGTAAGAAAAGGAGAAATAGGACCTGTTATGTTAGGTAGAGATCATCATGATACTGGTGGAACAGACTCACCATTTAGAGAAACTTCCAATATAAAAGATGGTTCAAATATAATGGCAGATATGGCAACACAATGCTTTGCAGGTAATGCAGCAAGAGGAATGAGTATGATAGCTCTTCACAATGGTGGTGGAGTAGGAATAGGAAAATCTATTAATGGAGGTTTTGGATTAGTTCTTGATGGAAGTGAAAGAATAGATAATATTATTAAAAGAGCTATACCTTGGGATGTAATGGGTGGAGTAGCTAGACGTTCATGGGCAAGAAATCAGAATTCAGTAGAAACCTGTATTAGCTATAATGAAACAAGAAAAGGAATAGATCACATAACATTACCATTCATACCAAATGAGGATATGATAAAAGATTTAGTAGTTAAAGCATGGAAATAGATGGAGTAGGTGAATAACCGTGAATATGGTAGTCATAAGAGGTGGAGGAGACTTAGCGTCAGGAATAGCTCATAGATTATTTATGGCAGGTTTTAAAGTAGTAATTTTAGAAATAGAAAAACCTTTAGCTATTAGGAGGACTGTATCTTTTAGCCATGCTGTATATAATGAAGAAATTACTATAGAAGGTGTAAAAGGAATATTAGCTAAGGATTTACAGGATATTAGGAAAATATTAAAGGAAGGTCATATTCCTGTATATTTAGATGGTATGGGGCAGATAATCAAAGAATTAAAACCATTAGTAGTTGTGGATGCAATTCTTGCCAAGTCAAATCTAGGCACTACTATTGAACTTGCTCCTATAACTATAGGAGTAGGACCAGGGTTTGAGGCAGGAGTAGATGTGGATTTAGTGGTTGAAACCAAAAGAGGACATTATCTAGGGCAGGTTTTATATGAGGGGAAACCTGCCCCAAATTCTGGAATACCAGGAGAAGTAATGGGCTATAGAGAAGAGAGAGTTCTTAGAGCTCCGTGCGATGGAGTAGTTAAAGCTTTTTATAATATAGGAGATAAAGTGGAAGCAGGAGATATAATCTGTCAAGTTGGGGAAAAAAATGTTGTGGCCCAGATTAGTGGTGTCCTTAGAGGTATAATAAAAGAAGGATTATTTGTAAATAAGGGATTAAAAATTGGAGATATAGATCCAAGAAATGTAATAGACCATGCCTTTACTATTTCGGACAAGGCTAGAGCTATTGGTGGTGGTGTTTTAGAAGGAATACTCCATTTGATGAAATAGGGAATATTCAAAATAATCCATGATAAAATTTAGAATGCTAGCTATTCTAATATAAATTTCATATAGCATTTTAGACTAGTTTCTTGTATAATAATATATGAAAGGTAGATAAGGAGATAATTATATGATTGAAGATAGAAAAGTTTTATTAAAACTTAATAAATGCTTAGAAAAAAGCCAATCTGTAGCTACAATAACCATTATTAGGGTAGAAGGTTCAACACCTAGGGGTGTTGGGAGTTCCATGTTAGTAGATGGAGATGGTAATATATTAGAAGGTACAATTGGCGGTGGAGTTTTAGAACAAAAAGCAAGAAAAGATGCAATTAATTGCATAAAAGAAAACAAATCCTCATTAATAGACTATAATCTAGATAGGGATTCAAAAACTGGCAATATTTTGCCTATGGCTTGTGGTGGTAAAGTGAGTCTATTTATTAAGGTATACAACTCCCGAGAAAAGTTAATCCTAGCAGGAGCTGGTCATGTGGCAGAAAGAATTGCTAAGATGGCTAATATACTAGGTTATTCCATTTCCGTTTTAGATAATAGAGAAGAAAGAGTAAATGAACAATTATTTCCTCAAGTTGAAAATTTAATTCTAGGCAATATAGTGGAAAATTTAAAAAAGATGGATATAGACAATAATACTTTCGTTATAATAGTAACTCATGGACATAAATACGACCAAGATGTTTTAGAAGTAGTATTAAAATCCAGGGCTAGATATATTGGGATGATAGGAAGCAAAAATAAGGTTAAAACTACTTTTAACAATCTTTTAGAAAAGGGCTGTTCAAAGGAAGAATTATCAAAGGTTTATAGTCCCATAGGGTTAGATTTAGGAGGAGAAACTCCCGAAGAAATCGCTTTATCCATTATGGCAGAGATACAAGCAGTAAAATATGGGAAAGATGTACCTCACCTTTATAAAAGCAGGTGGGAATTTTGAAATTAGAAAGTAGATTTTGGATAGTACAAAATGGGGAGAAAGTTTTTGGAAGAGGACCTTGTATATTACTGAAAACCATAGATAGATTTGGAAGTTTAAATAAGGCTGCAAAGGAATTAGATATGTCTTATAGCAAGGCCTGGTCTATTATAAATAGGGCAGAAAGGGCTTTAGGATATTCCTTTTTAGAAAGGGAAACAGGTGGTATTGATGGAGGGGGGTCCTACTTAACCGTTGAGGGAAAGGCAATAGTAAAGGCATATGAAGGATTTTGTAAAGAAGCAGAGGAATCAGTAGAAGAAATCTTCAAAAAATATTTTAAGGATATTTAATTTTTTTGAAAGCGTTATATTAATAAAAGAATATCGATGAAGGGGCAGATTTTATGAAAAACATAGTAAATATAAGGAGATTTTTATGGGGATTACTAATATTTGTTTTTCTCCTATCTTTTGCCATTGGAAGATATCCTATAGATATGGAGACTTTAATAAAAGTTCTTTTATCTAAGGTTTTTACTATAGATAAAACTTGGTCTGATACTGTAGAAACTATAGTTTTTAGGGTCAGACTTCCTAGAATATTAGCTGCAATGTTGGTAGGAGGATCCCTCTCCTTATCTGGGGCAGTATATCAAGGAATGTTTAAAAACCCATTAGTATCCCCTGATATACTGGGAGTCTCTGCTGGTGCCGCCTTTGGAGCTGCTTTAGCCATATTTTTATCTTTTAATACGGTAGGAATACAAATATCAGCTTTCTTATTCGGCATATTAGGGGTAGCTTTAGTTTATCTAATTAGTATAAAAGTAAAAGAAGATCCTTTAATTTCGCTCGTCATTATCGGTATATTAGTAGGCTCCATATTCACGTCTCTTACTTCAATAATAAAATATATTGCTGATACAGAGGACAAACTACCTACAATAACCTTTTGGCTAATGGGAAGTTTATCTGGAATTTTACCTAAAGACGTTAAAAGGGTATTCGTTCCTATCTTAGTAGGGATAGTACCTTTATACCTACTAAGATGGAAACTAAACGTACTTTCCTTAGATGAAGATGAGGCTAAGACTTTAGGTCTTGATACAGGAAGGACTAGGATAATAGTAATAATCTGTTCTACTCTTATGACAGCGGCTTCTGTTTCCATTAGTGGTGTAATAGGCTGGATAGGCCTTGTAATTCCTCATTTAGGGAGGATATTAGTAGGCCCTGATTATAGGATTTTAGTGCCTATAACCATATTATTAGGCAGTACATATCTATTGATAATAGATAATATAGCAAGGGCATTTACAACAGTAGAAATTCCTCTAGGGATACTTACTTCCCTTATAGGAGCCCCCTTTTTCATATTTTTATTATTAAATAAGGGAAGGAGTTGGAATAGATGATAAAGGTTAAAGGATTGACTTGTGGCTATGGTGATAAAACTATTTTAAAAGATGTAAGCTTTACTGGTAACTCCGGAGATATTATCTGTATACTAGGACCAAATGGGTCGGGTAAATCCACTTTAATTAAGACAATTCTAGGCCTATTAAAACCCTTTGAAGGCCAGGTATTAATAGATAATGAGGATATTAAAAATTGGAATTGGAGAAAAAGAGCAAATAAGATTAGCTATATCCCTCAATCCTTTAGTTCTACTTTTCAATATAAGGTTAAGGATATAGTCTTAATGGGAAGAAATTCTTATCTAAGACTTATTTCTTCTCCCTCTAAGAAAGATGAACAAATTGCAGAAGAAGCCATGGAAAAACTCAAAATTTTACATCTTAAGGACAAGATATACTCTCAATTAAGTGGTGGGGAAAGACAATTGGTAAAAATAGCTCAGGCCTTAGCCCAGCAATCTGAAATTATAATTATGGATGAACCGACTAACAATTTGGATTTTAGCAACCAAATAGTTATGCTAGGATATTTGAAGGAATGGATAAGGGAAGGAGTTACCGTCATAATGGCTACCCACTGTCCTGAACATGCTTTTTTATATGGAACGAAAGCTCTATTAGTAAAGGATGAAAAGGTAGTAGAAATAGATAATCCAAAGGAGAATTTAAAAGAAAAGAAATTAAGAGAACTATATAATGTGGATTTAAAAATTATAGAAATAGATTTAAAAGATAAAGCTAGCAAAATATGCATACCTGTATTTTGAAAGGAGGAATAATATGTTTAAAAGAAGTATTTCCCTATTAATTGTTTTGGTATTGGTATTTTCCCTATTGGTAGGTTGTAATAATGAAGCAGTAAATGAAGACTTAGGAGACGAAGAATATATTGAAATAAAAGATATGGCTGGAAGAATAGTATTAGTACCAGCTAAGGCTGAAAAAGTTTTCGCCACCATACCTACGGGGACCATCCTTTTATATTCTTTAAATCCAGAAAAAATGATAGGGTGGAATTACGATTTAAGAGAAGGAGAAAAAAGATTTATTGATGAAGAATACCATGACTTACCTAATCTAGGTGGTGCAGGTAAAAATGCTATTAATATAGAAGAAATGCTAAAGATGGATCCGGCTTTTTTAATAATAATGGAAGAATTAGATGAAGACACCATATCAAAAGCTGAAGAATTGGAAGAACAAACGGGAAAACCTGTAATTTTGCTGGATTCTGATTTACATAAATTAGATGAGGCTTATAAAATATTAGGGAAGGCATTGAGAGAAGAAGAAAGAGCAGAAAAACTAGGTAATTACTGCAAAGAAACTATGGAAGATATAGAAAATAATATATCTAGGATAAATAAAGAAGAAAAAGTAAGAGTATACTATGCAGAAGGACCTAATGGGTTGGAAACAGAACCTTCCGACTCCTGGCATGCTGAAATAATTGATATGGTAGGAGGGGAAAATGTAGCAGAGGTAGAACTAAAAGGGGATAAGGGAAAATCGGAAGTATCAATAGAGCAGTTATTAATATGGAATCCAGATTTAATCATCTCCTGGGATGATGAAAGAGGAGGTTATTATTCAGGAATATTTGAAGACTCAGCTTGGCAAAGTATAAAGGCGGTAGAAAATGGAGAAATATATGAAATACCTAATAAACCTTTCAATTGGTTTGATAGACCACCTTCTGTAAATAGGATATTAGGAGTGAAATGGTTAGGAAATCTCCTGTATCCAGATATTTTCGATTATAATATGGAGGAAGAGGTAAAGGAGTTTTATAATCTATTCTACCATTATCAATTAACTGAAGGAGAAATAGAAGAGTTGTTGAGGAATTCTACAAGATATTAATTTAAAATAAGTTGCCTAGTTTATGGTTGGTACATAATAGGCAACTTATTTGTAATATAATTGTAATAATTTAAAGCCTTGTAAAATAATATCTTTATAGAAAACCTACAAAGAAAAATTGTAGAATTTATGCTATCATATTTAGGATTATAGATAAAGGGGGGCTTAAATATGGTAGCTAAGAAGTACATATTAGCAGTTCCAAACTTTAGTGAAGGTAGAAGAAAGGATGTAATTGAAGCCATAGTAGCTGAAGTTAAGGATAGAGAAGGAGTAAAACTAGTAAGTTATGAACCAGAACACGATTTTAATAGAACGGTAGTTACAATAGTAGGTGAACCAGAGCCTTTAAAGGAAGCTTTAATTGCTATGGCTGGGAAATCATATGAACTTATAGATATGAGGGAGCAAGAAGGAACCCATCCAAGAATTGGTGCTCAGGATACTATACCTATTTTTCCATTGAGGAATATTTCTTTAAAAGAATGTGTCCAGTTAGCAGAAGAAATAGGAAAGGAATTATTTGAAAAGTATAAAGTACCAATATACTTTTCAGCAGAAAATGCTAGAACAAAAGATAAAAAAAGCATCTCCTATATAAGAAAGGGACAATATGAAGGGTTAAAGGCATTATTAGAGGATTCTAATCATCCGGATTATGATAATAGAAAGCCAGACTTATCAGTAGAAGGAAAGTTAAGCGAAAAATCCGGAGCAACTATAGTTAGTGCTGATATGGAAGGATTAACTGCCTATAATGTGTTTTTAGCTACAGAAGATGTAAATATAGCTAAAGAAATAGCAAAAGCAGTAAGAGGACCTAGTGGTGGATTCTCTACAGTTAGGGCAGTTGGTATTAAATTCCCAGAAAGAGAAGGAGTAGTAGTTTCTATGAATATGTTTGACTGTGCATCTACACCACTTTATAGAACTTTTGAATTGGTAAAACAAGAGGCTAAAAAGTATGGAGTGGCCGTTACCGGTTCAGAATTAGTAGGACCAGTGAAATTAGATTATTTGCTAAACAATTTAGAATATTATTTGGGATTACAAGGGTTGAGACGAGACCAAATACTAGAATCTCATCTAATGGAATAATGATTGTAGACCTCCCTTAGGTGTCTGATACCAAAATGGGAGGTTTTTATTACCATAAAAGGGTATAAACATACTAATTATATTTAAAAAGGGGGATTTAGCGTGAGTTATAAGGGTAAAAAACTGTTTAGCCTTGTGCTTTCATTTTTGCTGATTATAGGAGTTTTTACTTTACCGGCACAAGCAGAAGAAGGAACGGTACAATTAACTATTTTAGGAACTACTGACCTACATGCAAATATATACAATTGGTCCTATGAAGATGGGAAAGAGGTAGAGGATTTAGGTATAGCTAAAGTATATTCGGTAATTAAGGAGATTAGAGAGGAAAATCCTAATACCCTGTTATTGGACAACGGAGACACTATTCAAGGAACAATCCTTTCAGATGACTTATATAATACAAAACTAGATTTACCTCATCCAGTAATCGATGTTATGAATTTTATGGAATATGATGCTATGACTTTGGGAAACCATGAGTTTAACTTTGGACTTGAATTAATCGACAAAATAGTTGAAGAAGCAGAATTTCCGATCTTAGGTGCTAATATCTACTGGAAAGATGGAACTAATTTTGCTAAACCATATATTATTAAAGAAGTAGCTGGTATTAAAATTGGTATTTTAGGTCTTGGTAATCCAAATATTCCAAGATGGGATGGACCTAAGGTAACGGAATTAGAGTTTGAAGCTATAGATAAAGCTGCAGACAAATATGTAAAGGAATTAAAAGATCAAGTAGATATAATAATTGCTACAGCCCATGCTGGTTTAGAGGAAGAATATAGTGAAGCAGATTCAGTAAGGCTTGCAATTGAAAAGAATCCAGAAATTGAAGCTATGCTAGTCGGCCATAGTCATGCTTCAGTAGCTGAAACCGTAGGTACTACATTGGTTGGTGGTGCAAGGGATGCAGGAAGACAGGTAGTAAGATTTGATTTAACTCTTAAGAAGGATGGAGAAAGGTGGAATGTAATTGATAGGAAGGTAGAATTAATTGAAGTAACCGACTATGAAGCTTCAGAGGAATTAAAAGAATATGCTAAGGGATACCATGAAGCTACATTAGAATTTTTAGAAGATGTAATAGGTCAAGCAACAGAAGATTTCCATCCAGCTTCTGAAGTGAAGGGTATTCCAGAGGGACAAATTAGAGACACGGCAGTAATGGATTTAATCAACGATGTACAGCTTAAATATTCAGGAGCAGATATATCTTCAGCTGCATTATTCCAACCTTCTTCTAATATAAGGCAAGGGGATATTACTTATAGTAGTATTTTCGACATATATAAATATCCAAATACCCTTGTAGGAGTAGAAGTTACAGGTAAGGAATTAAAAGATTATATGGAATGGTCGGCTTCCTATTATAATACCTATAAACCAGGAGATATAACTATAAGCTTTAATCCAGATATTAGGGCTTATAATTATGATATGTTCCAAGGAGTAGACTATAAAATAGATATCTCTAAGCCGGCAGGTGAGAGAATAGTTGATTTGAAGTTTAAAGGTGAACCTGTTAAAGATGAAGATACTTTTAAATTGACTATAAACAACTATAGACTTAGTGGTCTTCAAAGTATGGGAATTATTAGTGGAGAACCCTATTTCAACTCAGACCCAATATCTTTAAGATCCTATATAGCCCAATATATAAGGGAGTCAGGGACTATAGAACCAAAGGTTGATAATAATTGGGAAATAATTGGTGCAGATTTAGATCATCCACTTAGAGATTATATAATAGAACAAGTTAATGAAGGTAAAATAGAAATTCCAACTTCTGAAGACGGAAGAAGTATTAATAGTAGGGCCTTAAATGTATATGAATTGATTAAAGAAGGTTTAATACCTGAAGAAGTGTTAAGAGAACATGCATCTTCATCTATAGAAGTAGAAGAGTCAGTAGTAGTAGAAGAAGTAAAAGTAGACGAATATGTAGTAAAATCAGGAGATGTGTTGTGGAAAATTGCTGAAAAATTCAATACTACATGGGAAAAATTAGCCGAATATAATAAAATGAAGAATCCACATCTTATATTCCCTGGACAGAAAATATTAATTCCTGCAAATTAATTATCATACAGTTCCCATTTGCATTTTTGCTAATGGGAACTTATTTATAATAAAAGTTTTCGACTAATTTATATTAAATCCTATATATTTCCCGGGAAAAGGATAAAATAAAGAAAAAGAAGGAAATATGTAATTTATGTAGAATATTCTATATAGGATAATTAGATTAGGGGGAACAATATGGGTAGAAAGCCTCGAATTCAATATTATGGTGCTATTTATCATATAATCCAAGGGGGAAATAATAGGGGATTAGTTTTTAAAGAGGAGAAAGATAAACTTTATTTATTGGAACTATTAAATGAATCTAGGGATATTTATGATTTCAAAATATTTGCCTATGTTATAATGGATAATTATTATCATCTTTTAATGCGGACTTTTAATATTTCTATTAGTAGGATAATGCATAATATAAACAGTAAATATGCTAAATATTATAATTTGAAAATGGGGAGAAGAGGTCCAGTATTTAAAGGTAGATATACTAGTGTGTTAATTCAAGATGAAAGTTATTTACTAGAACTTGTAAGATATATACATAATAATCCAGTGGCAGCTAATATATGTAACTCAATAGAAGAATACAAATGGAGTAGTGATATATTCTATAGAATGAACATAGGAAATATAGTAGATATAGATGTTCTATTAGATACACTTTCTCTAGACAGGAAAGAATCTTTGACAAAATATGTTGAATTAATGGATCAAGAAATATCTAATTATGAAAATCTGAAGAATTTTTATGAAGGAAATGGAATAATAGGCTCACAGGCATTTATAAGATCCTTTGAGAAAACGAAAAAAGATGAAAGAACTACCTTAGATGAAATATTGAAGAGATCTTGTCCTACAGAAAATGAATTCAATCTTATAAAAAAGGGTTCCAGAAAAAGGTATTTAACAAAATATAAAATTAAATATATACAACTGGGGAGAGATGAAGGATATTCATATAGGCAGATAGGGGAGAATATAGGAGTTTCAGGGACTTCCACCAGAAATATCCTAAAAAAGTAGGTTTAGGACAAAGGTTGATGTGTATAATACCCATAAAACGGGTAATTGGTAATCAATATATTTAATCAAAAAAGGGGGAGATTTAAAAATGTTTCTAAGAAACAAAAGGTTGTTAAGTCTATTTTTATCCTTAGCACTAGTATTAGGTATGCTTTTAGTACCGGTACAAAATTTAGTGTTCGCTGAGGAAGGGGAAGTAGTCAAACTTACCATTGTCCATACTAATGATATTCATAGTAGGGTTACAACTGGTGACAATGAAATTGGATTCCCTAGGTTAGCAACAAAGGTAAAAGAGTTAAAGGAAGAGAATCCAAATGTATTGGTATTAGATGCAGGTGATACTATTCATGGTTTACCAATAATAACCGTTTCCCGTGGGGAAGCAATGATTAGGCTAATGAATGAAATAGGTTATGATGCTATGACTCCAGGAAACCATGATTTTAACTATGGTTATGATAGGCTGGTTGAATTAAATGAAATGGCAGGGTTTCCAATATTAGCTGCAAATGTTATTAAAGATGATGGCACTAAGGATTTAGAGGAATATACTATAAAAGAGGTAGATGGACTTAAAATAGGTATATTTGGATTGGCTACAGAAGAAAGCAAGTATAAATCTAATCCTAAAAATACTGAAGGGATAGATATTGTAGATCCAGTAGCTAAAGCAGAAGAAATGGTTCAAAAATTAAAGGAAGAAGAAGTAGATATGATAATAGCCTTAGTTCATATTGGTGTAGACGATGAAAGCAATCCAAAGTCTTCTGATATAGCAGAAAAAGTAGAAGGGATAGATTTAATGGTAGATGGACATAGCCATACCCTTTTAGAAGCGGGAAGATTAATTGGAGATACTTTACTAGTTCAAACAGGAAACTATCTTAACAATATTGGAATTGTAAATATAGAATTTACTGATGGTGAAATAACTAAAAAAGAAGCCACACTATTTACTAGGGAAGAAGCGGAAGAATTAAAAGAAGATGAAGAAGTTAAAGGAATAATCGAAGGCTTAGAAGAAGAGAATAAGGAAGTATTATCAACGGTAATTGGAAGTACTAAGGTGAGACTAGATGGAGATAGGGAAATAGTTAGGACCCAAGAGTCTAATTTTGGTAACCTAATGGCTGATGCTATGCTTAGTATAACGGGAGCTGATGTGGCTATAACAAATGGTGGAGGAATTAGATCTCCTATTGAAATAGGTGAAATTACTAAAGGCCATGTATTAGAAGCTTTCCCATTTGGTAACTATGGAGTTATGATGGAGATCAAAGGTATAGATATATTGAATGCTCTAGAACATGGGGTTACAGAATATCCAGAGTCTGCAGGGAAATTCCCTCAAGTAGCTGGTATGACCTTTAAAATAGATCCAACTGGAGAACCAGGCAATAGAGTAAAAGACCTAGTAATTAAAGGCGAACCTGTAGATTTAAATAAGGTATATAAATTAGCTACTAATGATTTTATGGCTGTTGGTGGAGATGGTTATGAAGCTTTAGCAAACGGAAATATTGTGGCTGAATTTGCAGCTTTTGATGAGATGTTAGCTCAGTATATACAAGAATTAGGAGAAGTAGATATTTCTGTTGAAGGTAGGATAACAGAAGTAGAAAAAGGAGAAGAATCAGAAAAGATAGAAGAACCAGAAGTAGCAGTAGAAGAAACCTATATAGTAAAATCGGGAGATGTACTGTGGAGAATTGCTGAAAAGTTCAACACTACATGGGAAAGATTAGCTGAATATAATAAACTTAAAAACCCACATTTAATATTCCCAGGACAGAAAATATTGGTACCTACAAAATAGAATAATATTTAATAAGTTCTCACCAAGGTGTTTGATACCAAGGTGGGAACTTATTTATGATAGCTGAAATATAGGAGGAGGCATAAGATGAAAGAAATACAATTTACAGATATAGATGGAATCAAGGTAGGTCATGCTCAGGATTTAAAAGCTGCAACTGGTTGTACAGTAATTATATGTGAGGAAGGTGCCACTGGTGGAGTAGATGTAAGAGGAGGGTCTCCCGGAACTAGGGAGACGGATTTATTAGATCCACAAAATTTAGTGGATAAAATCCATGCTGTAATGCTATCTGGAGGCTCAGCTTTTGGGCTGGATGCAGCTTCTGGAGCTATGAAATACTTAGAAGAAAAGGATATTGGATTCGATGTACAAGTAACTAAGGTACCTATTGTATGTAGTGCAGTGTTATTTGATTTGGTAGTAGGAGATTATAAAGTAAGGCCTGATTTAGAAATGGGATATAAAGCCTGTGTTAATGCAACGGAAAAGGAATGCCCTAATGGAAATATTGGTGCAGGAACTGGGGCGACTGTAGGAAAATTTTTAGGGATAGAAAGGGCTATGAAAGGTGGATTAGGGTCATATGCCATCCAGATAGGAGATTTAAAGGTAGGTGCTATAGTAGCTGTCAATGCCTTAGGAGATATTATCGATCCAGAAACTGGAGAGGTTTTAGCGGGCTTATTAGATGAAGATAAGAAAAATTTAGCTGGAACGGAAAATATAATGGCTAAAAAGTATAGTGAAAAGAAGAATATTTTTAGTGGTAATACTACTATAGGTGTTGTAGCCACCAACGGAATATTTACAAAGGCTGAGGCTAATAAGCTAGCTTCCATGTCTCATAATGGTTATGCAAGAACCATGAGGCCAGCTCATTCCATATTTGATGGCGATACTATATTTGCTATGGCCACAGGGAAAATAGAAGCTGATATAAACGTAGTAGGATTTTTAGCAGCAAGAGCTATGGAGAGAGCAGTAGTAAATGCTATTAAATCTGCAGAATCTGCCTATGGTTTTAAAGCTTATAGAGAATTAAATATGGATTAGTAATATAGAAATATAACTCCCTCTTATTTCAATATAAAATGAGAGGGAGTCTTTGTTTATAGGTAGTATTAAAAAAACCTATACAATCTATACTTACATAGATTTTATTAATTGGAATAAAAGGATTAATTATGCTAAAATAGCTAAAGGTTCAAGAATAATAAGGATAATAAGGAGAAAGTTATGGAAGAGCCAAAGGGAAATATAGTATTTGCATCCTTAAAAAATATTTCAAAGAGTTTTGGAAAAGTAAATGCTTTAAAGAATGTAACTATGGAAATTGAAAAGAATAAAATAACAGCAATAGTTGGAGATAATGGTTCTGGTAAAAGTACCCTTATTAAAATTCTATCTGGTACTATAAGACCGGATAGTGGGAGTATATACATAGAGGATAATCTTTACAAATATATCACACCTAAACTAGCTTATGAAAAAGGTATAGCAACAGTTTATCAAGATTTGGCTTTAGATAATTTTAGGGATGTGACCGGAAATATTTTTTTAGGTAAGGAGATAACTAAATTCGGTTTTATATTGGATTATGAAAAGATGTATAGAGAAACTGAGTTTCTACTAAAAAACCTTAATATAAATATTCCTTATTTAAAAACACCTGT
This sequence comes from [Clostridium] ultunense DSM 10521, assembly GCF_000511955.1. Taxonomy (GTDB): domain Bacteria; phylum Bacillota; class Clostridia; order Tissierellales; family Tepidimicrobiaceae; genus Schnuerera; species Schnuerera ultunensis. Next base: position 407,307 of record NZ_AZSU01000002.1, read on the forward strand.
AGGTTATTTGTCGGGAGGCCAGAGGCAGTCTGTGGCAATTGGAAGGGCTGTTTACCAGGGGAAAAAACTAATAATTTTTGATGAGCCAACAGCTGCCATGGGGGTAAAGGAATCTACAGCAGCTAATCACTTGATAAAATCGTTACCTGATAAAGGATTTGCAGTACTAATTATAAGTCATGATATATATCAGGTATTTGATATATCTGATAGAATTTTTATTCTGGAACATGGTGAAGTAGTTGATGATGTAATGAAAAACCAAGTTACACCGCAGGAACTAAGGGAGAGAATTAGCCTTGGGGCTAAGAATTGTTTAAGAGAGAGTGAATGTATTGATTAAAGGATATGATAAGAAGTCTGTTGGAATAGAAAAACCTTTTACACAATTATTTTTACTTGGAATTATGATTTTATTAGTTATATTTTTGTCAATAAAATCTCCATATTTTCTTACTTGGAATAATTTAAGAAATATACTTGACCATACTTCAACACAGTTAATAATGGCCATAGGAATGACTTTCGTGATTTCTTCTGGAGGTATTGATTTATCTGTAGGAAGTATTGTTGCACTAACTGGAATATGTATTGGATTAATGCTAAAGGGTGGAGTATCTGTAGTGTTGTCATCTATAATAGGGGTTTTAATAGGTGGGATATTAGGTGCTATTAATGGTGTTATTATTTCAAAGCTTAAAATAGCTCCTTTTATTGTGACTATAGGTAGTATGTCCCTATTTAGAGGAATTAGCTTGGTAATAACAGAGGGTATGCCAATATACGGTTTTCCTCCCCAAATTACATATTTTGGAAAAGGGGATCTTGGTAAGATCAATCCTCCAATAATATTAGGAATATTTATGGCTATACTCTCTGTTTTTTTACTTAAATATACAAAATGGGGACAATATAGCCTTGCTCTAGGTGGAAATGAGGAGGCCTTAAGACGAGTAGGGGTTTCTGTTAATTTTTACAAGACAACAATTTACATATTTTCTGGATTAATGGCTGGATTAGCAGGATTAATCTATATATCAAGGCTTAATGCAGCTGAACCTAATGCAGGGTTTATGCTAGAATCAGATATTATTGCTGCTGTCATTTTAGGAGGAACTTCTATGAAAGGAGGTAAAGCTAGTATTGGTGGTACAGTAATAGCTTGCCTTCTGTTAGGAGTAGTTAGAAATGGCCTAACTTTATTGAGTATTTCTTCATATTATCAGCAGTTGTTCATAGGGGCAATCATTATCATATCTGTATCAATATCAGAAATAAGGCAAAGAAGACAGATACAGATTTGATAATTGCAGAAAACATATTTTAAAGGAGATGAAGTAATAAAATGAAAAAAGTTATATCATTAGTATTAGTTTTAACTATGTTAATTAGCATGCTAATTGGTTGTACGTCTAAGGATATGGAAACTAGAGAATTAGATAGTACAAAGGATGCAGAAGAAATGGATTTAGTAGAAGAAAATAATAGTGAAGAGGAAGGTAATTCTAAAATTGCTGAAATGGAAGAAATATTAATGGATCAATTGGAACCAATGCCAGAACTTGATGGAGGAGAAAAAATTGGTGTTTTAATAATTTCTCTTACTAATCCCTTCTGGTCAAATATGAAGGATAAATATGAAAAGGCTGGAGAAGAATTAGGAATTGAAGTAGAAGTACTATCTGCACCTACAGAAGGTGATACTACTTCCCAACTTGAGACATTAGATGGAATGATAGTGAAGGATTACGATGCTATTATATTTTCACCAATAGATGGTAACAATTTAATTCCAGGGCTATTAAGAGCTAATCAAGCTAATGTACCCGTAATAAATTTAGGGCCTGGAGTAAATCAAGATGCATTAAAAGAACAAGGTGGACATGTGGATGGCATTATTACTGTGGATTTCGAGAATCAAGGTAAAATGGTTGCCGAAGATATGTTAAAACAAATGCCTGATGGTGGCAAAGTAGCAATAATACAAGGTATCCCTGGAGCTGGACAGAGTGAAGGTCGTACTAAAGGAGCAAAAGAGGTCTTTGAAAACACAGAAGGAGTTGAAATTGTAAGTATTCAACCTGGGAATTGGGATAGAAATACAGCTTATAATATTGCTACAGATCTTATTCAAGCTCATCCAGATTTAAAAGGAATATTTGCTTGTAATGATGTAATGGCTCTTGCTGCAGTAGAAGCTTTAGAAACAGCTGATAAAAAGGATGGAATTATAGTATATGGTGTAGATTTTACAGAAGAGGCACAGGTAGCTATAAAGGAAGGGCGTCTTGATGGTTCTATTACCTATTCCCCATCGGTATATACAAAAGCAGCTTTGCTTTTATCTCTAAAAATTGTTCAAGGTGAAGAAGTGGAAGGCCCAGTATACTCTCCCCTTGCAGTGGTAAATAAGGAGAATATAAATGATTTTGACGGATGGAAATAGACCTAAAAACTACTTGGTAGAAACGGCTTTGTTAGGCCATGGCCTTATATCCGTAGAGGATTATGAGATATTATCTGCTTGGCCCAAAGGAGCAATGTTAGCTTGGATGGAAAAGGGAAAAATACGCATAGGAACCATTGAGGAGTTCATCACATCAAGACAGGAAAGGGATAGCTGGACTAGACTTGATGGCCGTAAGGTTAAAGAAGAGTGTAATACTAATATAAACGCCTATCTTACAGCTTCAGGTACTATGGCAGTAGCCAAAGAAATAGGCTGCCCGGTAGTAGTTTCAGCTGGTATAGGAGGAATAGGAGATATTAAAGAGGAAAGGCTTTGTTATGACTTACCTGCTCTTTCCCAAATGGATATTACCCTTGTGGCTACATCACCTAAAGATATGCTAGATATAGAAGGGACTTTAAACTGGCTTAAGGATCACGGGGTAAATATATTAGGGTTTGAAACAGAATATTGTGATGGATATATATTAAGTCTTAAGCCTTATAGGCTATTAAAGAAATTATCCTATGAAGATGCAAATCAATTGGAATATGGTTGTAATCTAGTTTTAAATCCAATACCTAAGGATCAACGCTTGAAAGATGGATCTTTTTTAGAGGAAGCTATTAGAGCTGGTAAAGAAGCTGAAGAAAAAGGACAACATTATCATCCAGCAGCTAATGCTTGTTTTGATAGACTGAGTTTTGGTTTATCATCAAAAATTCAACTTGAATCTTTAATTTCTAATATAAAATTAGCAGAGATAATAACTGAGAATAAATAGTATAAGGAAATCAAGTGGTGAATAAATTTTTTGCCATTTGATTTTTGCTTTTTAATTTTTAATATTGACAATACCAAATAATTAACATATAATGAAAGTACACTAAATTGGTATAACTTTAAACAAGGAGAAGATCAATGAGAATAACTCAAGAAGCAGATTATGCTCTAAGAGCTGTATATTATCTATGTACAATGGAGCCAGGTGCTAGGGTAAGTGCAAATATAATAGCAGGGGAACAAAATATACCTGTTAGATTTCTATTAAAATTACTACAGAAATTGAGAAATGCAGGATTGGTAGAATCTTTTATGGGGGTAAATGGAGGATATGTTTTAAATAGAAAACCGCAGGATATAACTTTATTAGATGTGGTAGAAGCCGTAGATGGGCCTATTTATATAAATAGATGTCTATACGACCCAGAGGAATGTAATAATATTGGTGTAAAAAATTGTTCTATTCATAAAGCTTTATACCATGTTCAAGAGAATTTAAAAAAGGATTTAGAATCCATTAATTTTCAAACCATTTTAGATGATTATAAAATATAGGAAGTGTATAACTTCCATATATTTTTAAATAAAAGTACACCAAAGTGGTAAACGTTAACATGATAAGTATAATATTAAGGGGGTATTTTTATGGCTTTGAAAATGAAAGCTGCTACTTGCAATTCTGCAGATAAAATATTGGAAAATTTTATTGCAGAATTGGAATTTGACACCTGTCATCATAGGATAGAGACTCAGGATATTAAATGTGGGTTTGGACTCCAAGGAGTTTGTTGTAAACTTTGCGCTAATGGACCCTGCAGGATTACTCCAGATGCTCCAAAAGGGGTATGTGGTGCTACATCGGATACTATTGTAGCTAGGAATTTTTTAAGAGCAGTTACTGCTGGATCCGCTTGTTATCTCCATATAGTAGAGAATGCTGCTTGGAATTTAAAAGAAACTGGAGAAAAAAAGGGAGAGATAAAGGGCAAGAATACTTTAAATCAATTAGCTCAACTATTTGAAATTGATGGAGGAGGTTATCATCAGAAAGCAGTTAAAATTGGCGAAAAGGTATTGGAGGATTTATACAAACCTAGATTTAAGGAAATGGAATTAGTAGAAAAACTAGCCTATGAACCACGATACGAAAGATGGCAAGAACTAGGCATATTACCGGGAGGAGCAAAATCAGAAGTCTTTGATTCCTTAGTAAAAACCTCTACTAACCTTAATAGTGATCCTGTAGATATGTTGTTACACGCTTTAAATCTTGGTATTTCCACCGGATTATATGGGTTATTTTTAACAAACAAACTGAACGATATAATGCTAGGAGAGCCTCAGATAAGACCTGCTAGTGTAGGGTTTAAGGTTTTAGATCCAGACTATATAAATATCATGATTACTGGTCATCAGCATTCTTTATTCTCCCACCTTCAAGAGGCTTTAGTTTCATATTATGCAAAGGAAAAAGCTAAGGAGGTTGGGGCAAAGGGATTTAAATTAGTTGGTTCAACCTGTGTTGGTCAAGATTTACAGTTAAGGGGAGAACATTATCAGGATGTATTTTCAGGTCATTCTGGAAACAATTTTACTAGTGAGGCTCTAATTGCTACTGGTAGTATAGATTTGGTTTTATCTGAGTTTAACTGTACTTTTCCAGGTATAGAGCCTATTTCTGAAGAATTAATGGTGAAGATGATATGTATTGATGATGTGGCTAAAAAGCAGAAGGCAGAATTTGTTCAGTATTCCTATGAAGATAGGGAAAACATTTCTCTCTATGTAATAGAAGAAGGGATAAAGAGCTATAAGAATAGAAGAAATAAAATAAAGATAAATATGCCAGCTAATCATGGAAATGATGATACCTTAACTGGAATTAGCGAGGATTCATTGAGGGAATTTTTAGGAGGTAGCTATAAGCCGTTAATAGATTTAATAGTAGCAGGTAAGATAAAAGGGATTGCAGGAATTGTTGGTTGTTCCAATCTGGTTTCAGGCGGGCATGATGTATTTACCGTTGAACTTACAAAGGAACTTATAAAAAGGGATATTATAGTTTTATCAGCAGGATGTTCTAGTGGAGGTTTAGAAAATGTTGGACTTATGTCTCCACAGGCAGCAGCATTAGCTGGAGATAGTTTAAGAAGTATATGTGAACAATTAGGCATTCCTCCAGTATTAAACTTTGGACCCTGTTTATCTATTGGAAGGTTGGAAGCTGTTGCTAAAGAATTAGCTAGAATACTTTATATAGATTTACCACAACTGCCACTTATTCTTTCTGCGCCTCAATGGTTAGAAGAACAGGCTTTAGCAGATGGTGCTTTTGCTCTTGCTTTAGGGTTACCTCTACATTTAGCGAAACCACCTTATATAACTGGCAGTAAAATAGTTACTAAAGTTTTGACTGAAGACTTGGAAGAATTAACAGGTGGTAGGTTAATCATGGACGATGATGTCTTAAGTACAGCAGATAAATTAGAAAATATTATCCTATCTAAAAGAAATGCCTTGGGTATTTAAAGGGGGATTAGAGATGAAAAGGATAATGATTGATAAGGATAAATGTATGGCCTGTCTTGGTTGTGTATTAGGATGTATGGCTGAACACAATGAAAAGGGGAAGTCTATTTATGATTTGGATTTAGAAGATAGGACTAACGAAAGTAGAAATCATATAGAGTTAGATCATAAGCAAAATCCCATTCCCATTGTATGCCGTCACTGTCAGGAACCAGAGTGTGCAATTACCTGCATGAGTGGTGCCATGACTAAAAATGATGAAACGGGATTAGTAGAATACGATAAAGATAAATGTGCAGCTTGCTTTATGTGTGTAATGTCCTGTCCCTATGGGGTTTTAAAGCCAGACAGAGTAAATAAGGAAGTCATTATGAAATGCGATATGTGCGATAACAAGGATACTCCAAGATGTGTAGAATTCTGCCCTACTAAAGCATTGTATACAGTGGAGGTGATGGAATGAAATATTTAGTATTAGGCGCTAGTGCGGCTGGTATTAATGGAGCAAAAACTTTGAGAAAATTAGATAAAAATAGTTCTATTACCCTAATATCTGTTGATGATAAGGTCTATTCCAGATGTATGCTCCATCTATATATAGGTAAAAAAAGAAATTTAGAGACTTTATCCTTTATAGATAAAGATTTTTTCAATAGGAATAATATAGAATGGATAAAAAACAAAAGGGTTAGTAAGGTTGAATCAAAGGAAAAGAAGGTGATATTAGAAGATGGTACTTTCCATGAATATGATAAACTCCTTATAGCTACCGGTTCATCAGCGGCAATTCCTCCTGTAGAAAACTTAAGGGAAGGCAAAAATGTATTTACCCTAAGAAATTTAGAGGATGCTATGGCCATAGACAAACTTGTAAACATATCTAAAACTGCAGTAGTTATTGGTGGAGGATTGATAGGCATAGATATTGCTGTGGAGCTTATAAATAGGGGTCTTAAAGTCCATATTGTGGAAATGGTGTCAAATATATTGCCTATGCAATTGGATGAGAGAAGTGCTAAAACTTATGAAAGGGAGTTAATGAAAAGAGGGGCTACTATATTAACGGATAAATTAGCTCAGAAGGGGGTATTAGATTCAGAAAATAATGTGGTAGAGGTAATATTAACAGATGGTACAAGAATTGGAACGGATATGGTAGTAGTAGCTGCCGGGGTTAGGGCTAATGCAGATTTTATTGAAGGTACAAATATTGAATTCGACAGGGGGATTATAGTCGATAATAGATGTCAAACGGCTGAAGAGGATATATATGCAGCAGGAGATGTCTGTGCAAATAAACCGGGTATATGGCCTTTAGCGGTAAATGAAGGTATAACTGCAGCATATAATATGGTTGGGATTGATAAAAAAATAGAGAGTTCTTTTGGATTTAAAAACTCCATGAATTTCTATGGTATTCCAACTATATCTATAGGTAATCCAAATCCTAAAGACCATAGTTACCAGATTAGCATATATGATGACGGACAAATATATAAGAAGATAGTGCACAAAGATGGTATTGTCTATGGGGCTATATTCCAAAATGATATATCCTATATAGGCCCTTTTACAAAGATAATTGGAGATGGAATTGCTATGGATTCAATAGATAAAAATATATTCAAGATAGGCTATGGAGATTTCTTCCATGTTAAACCCAATGGAGAGTTTGAGTATAAAATAATATAGATTTAGTAAGTTCCCATCAGAAGTTTTAATGATTAAAAGTGGGAACTTATTTTTTGCTTCTAAATTATATAAAAAAGCATTGCAAACCTTTGCTTAATATGCTATTATTAATATACAATATTCTGTATACTGATAGTGAATTTGAAAGAGGAAGATAGATATGCTTAGTTGTAAGAGAAAGTTAATGTCTAAAAATGGCGAAGTTGCAATGCTTTTGGCTAGAGAGCTTATTAGCTATAATATAGGGGATAGAATAAGAACTGTAGGAGATTATGCTGAGAATTTTAGTACTGGAAGAGGTACAGTCCAGTCTGCAATTAAACTTTTAGAGGATGAAGGAGCAATAGGGCTTGAGAGTAGAGGACATTTGGGTACTTTTATATTATCTATTGATTATAAGAAATTATGGAGTATTTCTGACTTTGGAGTAGTAATGGGAGTTATGCCTTTACCTTATTCTAAACGTTATGAAGGTTTAGCCACAGGATTATACAAAGCTTTTGAAAAAGCTGATATTCCCTTTAGTTTAGCCTTCATGAGAGGGGCAGGAAAAAGAATTGAAGCATTAGATATGGGAAAATATGATTTCACTATTACCTCTAAATTGGCTGCAACTCATGAAAAAGATAAATTTAAATTTATTGATGTGATGCATATTTTTAAAGAAGGAAGTTATGTAGGAGAGCATATTATACTATTTAGAGATAATCATGTTAATAAAATAGAGGATGGTATGAGAATAGGAATAGATACTGCTTCACCAGACCAGTTTTTATTAACTAAATATGAATGTGAAGGAAAAGATGTAAAATATATTGAAACATCTTATAATCAGATAGTAGAAAAACTAAAAAATAAAGAAATAGATGCAGCAGTATGGAATGAAGATGAGATTAAAGAAAAAGGTTTAAAGTTTAATACGCAAAGGCTTAAAAACCCAAAAAGCCTAGAAATAAATAAAAATGATACTATGGCAGTTATGGTTATAAATAATAATAATTTAGAACTTAAAAATATAATTAAAAAATTTATTGATATGGAATATATTGAAAATATTCAAAAAAAGGTGTTAGAATGCCAGATTATTCCTATGTATTAATTTTTTTAATTTCAATATACTGAAAACTGTATATTCTTTTGGAGGTAATGAAATGGATAATATGTTGTTAATGAGATTAAATTTATTATTAGATGCTGGAGAAATAGATGAAGATATAATACAAATTATCAAGGAGTTTACAGAAATAATTGAGAGGGAATTGTCTTTAACAATAACCGAGAAAAACGGGTCTATGCTAGTAACTCATATGGCAATGGCTTTAGCAAGGATTAAAAAAGGAGAAGAGATTTTGCCTCTTGATGATGTTTTAATGGGAGAAGTAAAAACCTCTGCTATCTATGATAGAGTACCTTCATTAATTAGCAAATTGGAAGAAAAATTCAATATTGAAATACCCAAATCAGAATTCGGATATATAGCTCTCCATTTATGTAATTTAAATAATATAAATAACTAAGGACTCTTGTCTATTATGACTGGTCTAAAAAATAATTACATGCAAAGAGGTGATTGTTTGTGGATATGTGAGCTAATAGACATATAAATAGAAAAAGTAAGGGAGGAGATTTAAATGGTAAATATTGTTGTTGGTGGACAGATGGACAAACAACAAATTGGAAAGCTTATTGAAGAATATGGTAAAGGAAAGGTTAAAGTTAATATTAAAGGAGATATAGAAGCTGTACTTGATCTAAAAAATGGACAAGCAGATTATTACTTTGGTTCTTGTGCAACAGGAGCAGGAGGGGCTTTAGCTATGGCTATTGGAATAATCGGTGCAGCAAATTGTTTATCTGTAAGTATTCCTGGAAAGGTTTTGTCAGAGGAAGAAATGAGAAAAGCAGTTAAAGATGGAAAGAAAGCTTTTGGTTTTGTAAATACTGACGCAGAGAAGGTTATTCCAATTTTGATTGATGAAATATTGAATAAGGAGGAATAGACAATGTTATTTGAAATTAATTTACTCACCATAATTGTCATGGCTGCTTTGGGTGGTATTTGTACTTACCTAGCAAACCAAAATATAGCAGTATTTCATGATGGCTTACGCCCTTTATATCCTCAATATTTTGATGGTGTAATGGATAGAAAGACTTTGTTTGCTACAAGTTTTGCTTTATCATTTGGTCTGGTAATAGGATTTGGTATTCCTACATCTATTGCAGGCAAAATAATTATCGTTCATACTATTATGTTGGCTTGTGATATTATAGGTACTCTATTTCCGGATAACGAAAAGGGCAAATGGATATCCACATCGGTAGGTGCATTATTTGGAGTTGTTTTGTTATTTGGCATGCAGGTAATAATGGATATTTTTTCAGTATTGCCTATTGATTTTACTGGAGATCTAGGTACAGTAGGAAGTTTAATAATTGTTTCTTTTTCAGTATTTCCAGCAATAGCAGTTGCATATCAAGCAGGAGTAGTAAAAGGTGGAATTGTATTAGTTTTAACTATGATCATAAAACAAATAACATCTCTATATGGTAAATTTTCTATAAAAACAGTAGAAGTTGTATTAAATGCTGATGGTATGGCGTTGTTGTTTGGTATTGCTGCTATGATTTTTGTTGCCGCAAGGCATAATAAGAAATCAGATGGGGAAACAGCAAGTGCATTTGCAGTATTCGGTAAAAATATAGAAAAGATTAGAAAAAATATGTTTGTTTTAGCTATTAGTGGTGGAATTGTTGCATTGGCTACAACCCTATTGTTAATTGCTGAAGGGCCAGCTTCTTTAACTCTTACGGCTGAGGGTCAATATGCTGAAGCAGCAATGGTTGCATTAGGAAGAACTTTAGGATTTATACCTTTAGTAATGACTACTGCAATTATTTCAGGAGTATATTCACCGGCGGGTACTAAAGCTGTCCATGTTCCTGCAATCCTATTTATCAATATGGGGATCATGGGAATGGTAGGTTCTTTCTTTGTTGGGGCTTTAATAATGGCAATAGAAATTCTATTATTAGGATTTATAGCTACAGGAATGGATAAATTCCCAGGTATGAAAGAATTAGGAGATAATGCACGTACTGCAATGTCCAAAGTATTAGATATTGCATTGCTTGTTGGTGGTATGTTAGCAGCTAATGCAATAGCTCCTACTATAGGTTATATTTGGGTAATTGGTCTATTTTTCTTAAATCAGGTTTCAAAGAAGCCTATTGCATCTATGGCTATTGGACCCCTTGGTGCTATAACAATGGGTTTAATAGTAAATATTCTTCACCTATTAGGCTTATTCCCTATTGGGTAAAATAAGGAATCCTTTTAAGTTAAGGGAGAAACTTCTCCCTTAACTTAGTTTAGCTGCTATTTAGATAAAGTTGTCAGTATTTTAATGACAATTAAAGTATTGACAGGTTTATCTAAAAATATTTAGAAAAAAGAAGGAGTAAGGATATGATTACTACAGTAAAAGGAAAGGTAAAAAGGCTTGGTAAAACCTATATACATGAACATATTAAACTGGATTTATCAGGCCATAAAAAAGATCCTGATACGAATTATAACGATACAAATGAGGTAATGTTAGAATTAAAAGAACTTAAGAAAAAAGGAATCGATTCAATAGTTGAAGTTACAAATCGTGGTATGGGCAGAGATGTTCTAATAATGGTAGAATTAGCTGAAAGAACAGGATTAAATATAATTGCTAGTACTGGATTTTATAAAGAGCCCTTTTTACCCCAATATTTTTACCAATTAAGTGATAAAGAATTATCTAATATGTTAATTAAAGATATTGAGGAAGGTATGGATGGAACCCATATAAAGGCTCATGTCTTAGGGGAAGTGGGTACTAGTCATAACAGAATTACAGATACAGAAAGAAGACTTTTTTATATTATAGGAAATGTACATCTAAATACAGGAAGGCCAATTTTTACCCATACTACCTTGGGAACAATGGCGTTAGAGCAAATACAAATACTTGAAGAAAGAAATGTTGATTTAGAAAAAGTATTAATAGGTCATATGGATTTAAATTATAATATGGAATATCATCTAAGAGTTGCTGATAAGGGTTGTTATTTAGGGTTCGATACAATTGGTAAAATAAATTATCAACCTGATGAAAATAGAATTCAATTAATAAAAGAATTAGTAGCAAGGGGACATGAAAATCAAATTGTCTTATCTTTAGATTTAACTAGAAAATCCCATTTAAAAAAATATAAAGGAATTGGATATTCTTATATTGTTGATAAATTTATACCTTTATTAATTGAATCGGGAATTAAAGAAGAGACGATTAGTAAATTTTTGGTGGATAATCCAAATAGATTACTCAATATATCTTAAAGGGGGAAGAAAGTTGAAAGTTTACCCAATAGAAACTATGGATATAGAAAAGGCAAAAGAATTTCAGTTTAGACTTGTAGATATAATTCACAGACATTTTAGAGGTGATGAATTTTTAAATGCTGGAGACTATGGAGTAGTGCCTGGTATAGGGAAACCTACTTATACTGAAAAAGTAGAAAAAGTAATAGCAGATTTTTTCCATGGAGAGGCCTGTATATTAGTAAGGGGTGCTGGAACTGGTGCTATTAGAAATGTTATAAATGCTAAAGTTAAGCCTAATGATAAAATATTGATCCATGATGCACCAATATATCCAACTACAAAGGTTATTATTGAATCCATGGGACTAGAACCAGTTAAGGTGGATTTCAATATAATGGATGATTTTAATGAGAAAACAATTAAGGAAGTGGAATTCTGTCTCATCCAACATTCAAGGCAAAGAATAGATGATAGATATAACCTAGAGGAAACAATTAAAAGACTAAAACAAATTAATAAAAATTTATATATTTTAATTGATGATAATTATGTTGTTATGAAGGCGGAGAAAATAGGAATTCAAAGTGGTGGAGATATTAGCGCATTTTCATTATTTAAGCTTTTAGGTCCTCAGGGAATAGGTTGTGTAGTAGGAGATAAGAAAACCATAGATAGGATAAAAGATATGAACTATTCTGGTGGAAGTCAGGTACAAGGTTATGAGGCTATGGATGCATTGAGATCTTTAGTATATGCTCCAGTAATGTTGGCCATTCAAAAACAAGTAGGAGATGAAGTAGTATCAAGAATAAATAAGGGAGAGGTAAAAGGCGTTAAGTCTGCATTTATAGCAAATGCTCAGTCAAGGGTAATACTTGTAGAATTCGAAGCTCCTATAGCTAAAAAGGTACTAGAGTATACCAATATTCTAGGAGGAGCCCCTTATCCAGTAGGAGCTGAGTCAAGGTATGAAGTTACGGGAATGTTTTATAGAGTATCGGGTACATTTTTAGCTCATAATCCTAAGCTAGAAGATTATATGATTAGGATTAATCCTATGAGATCTGGAGCTGATACTATTATAAGGGTTCTTAAAGAAGCAGTAAATAAAGTATTGATATGAGGTGGTTAAATGTTTTTAGATATAACATTGAGAAGGAATATAGATTTAGTGGAAACTGCAATTAATCTACACCAGAGTGGGCAAATACGAGCCAATACTTATGTTTTAGACTTAGATAGGATAGTAGAAAATGCAAAGCTAATAAAAGAAGAAGCGGATAAAAACAATGTAGAAATATACATGATGACTAAACAAATTGGCAGAAATCCAGAAGTAGCTAAGAGAATTGCTCAAGTGGGCATAGAGAAGGCAGTAGCTGTAGATCCTTGGGAGGCTATGGTGTTAGCTAAGCATGGAATCAAGATAGGAAACGTAGGACATTTAGTTCAAATACCATCTAATATGATTAAGGAAATATTAAAGTTAGATCCTGAAGTGGTAACTGTTTTTTCAGTTGAAAAAGCAAAAGAAATTGCCTTAGAAGCAGAAAAGCAAGGGAAAGTACAGGATATATTATTGAGAGTAGTAGATAGTGATGATTTAATATATGAAGGACAAACAGGTGGATTTAAATTTGAAAAATTGCTAGAATCTGTTAAGGAGATAATGAAATATAAGGGAGTAAGGATTGTTGGAGTTACTGTTTTCCCTTGTTTTTTATATAATCCAGAGAAAGGCATAATAGAAAAAACTCATAATTCAAAAACATTGATTAATAGTGCAAAGGTATTAGAAAAAGAATTGAATATAAAATTAAAACAAATAAACGCCCCTAGTGCTAATTCTATAGCATCCATATCTATGATTAGAGATATTGGTGGAACTCATGGAGAACCGGGTCATGCATTTACAGGTACTATCCCTATCAATGCATATAGGGATCAACCTGAAATCCCAGCTATGGTATATGTTAGCGAAATTTCTCATTGCTATAATGGGAAAGCTTATGTATTTGGTGGGGGGTACTATAGAAGAGGTAATATAAGAAAGGCGATGGTAGGGTCTAGCCTAGAAAAAGGGTTAAACAATATATTGGAAGCGTCTGATATTTCACCTACCAATATTGATTATTATGGTGAACTGATAATAGGGGATAAAAAAATTTCTATAGGAGATACGGTAATCTATGCTTTTAGAACACAAATTTTTGTAACCAGATCTGAGGTAGCTCTAGTAGAAGGAATTAGTAATAATAATCCTAGGATTTTAGGGATATACGATAGTTTTGGTAATAGGTTAAGGTAGAGGTGATAATATGAAACGTGCTATTTTGGTAGTTGTTGATAGCTTGGGAATAGGTTATATGAATGATGTTCATAAATATAGGCCACAAGATATAGGAGCAAATACTTTTGGTCATATATTGGATAAGGCTAAAAGTATTGAAATACCAAATTTTCAAAAGCTGGGTATTAATAATATAATCAACCATAATAGATTGAGTAATATAGACAATATAGGAAGTTATGGCATATTAAATCTTGAACATTATGGTGCAGATAGTTATGTAGGCCATCAAGAAATAATGGGTACTAAACCAAAGAAACCCTTATTAGAACCCTTTTCTTTTTTTAGAGAACAGGTTATTGATCAATTAATAAAGGAAGGCCATAAGGTAACTTGTCCTGAAGAAAATAAACCGTATATTCTTGTAGATGATTTAGTGGTGGTAGCAGACAATATTGAAACAGATTACGGTCAAATATACAATGTAACTGCTCCGTTAGACTATATTCCTTTCGAAAAAGTTATAGATATAGGGAAAAAGGTAAGATCTGTTGTAAAAGTAAATAGAGTAATAGCTCTCGGTGGAGAAGGAGTTAGTGTAGAGCAAATACTAGGAAGCATAGAAAAAAGGAAAGATGGACTAATAGGTGTTAACTCACCGAAATCTGGAGTGTATAATAAAGGTTATTTAAGTAGGCACTTAGGATATGGGGTAAATCCAGAAAAACAGATAAGTGCTATATTAGCTAGAAACAATTATGAAGTAACCTTAATTGGTAAGATGCAAGATGTAATAGAATGTGAAAAAGCGACAAAAATTCCCGCAGTAGATACTGAAAAGGTTATGAAAGAAACCTTGGATTCTATGAGTTATTTATCTGAAGGGATTATTGCAGCTACGGTTCAAGAAACGGATTTAGCTGGACATGCTCAAGATGTAGAAAAGTATGTAAAAAAGCTAATGATTGTGGATAAGTATATTGGAGATATTATTAATAGTATGAAGGATGGGGATATATTATTTATTACAGCTGATCATGGCAACGATCCAACTATAGGTTTTAGCCAACATACTAGGGAAAAAACATTTTTACTAGTATATGGTAAGAGGTTGAATAAAGTAGCTTTAGGAGAAAGAAATACTTTATCAGATATTGGAGCAACTATTTCTGATTATTTCAATGTAGAAAAAACTGAAAATGGAAATAGTTTTTTAGAATATATTAAGTAGATTGTTGAAAATAATAGTAAAGAATTTTTCTTTGCTATTATTATTTTTATTTAATTTGAGTTATAATTATATAGATAAAACTAAATGAGAAGGTGGATATATGGCAAATAGGATAGTAATAGCATTAGGAGGAAATGCGCTTCAAGAAAATCCAGAGGATATATCAGCGGAAGCTCAGCTTGAAACTGCTAAAAAAACAGCAGCATCTATAGTGGATTTTATAGAGGAAGGTCATGAAGTAGTAATTGTCCATGGCAATGGACCTCAAGTAGGTCAAATTGTCTCTGTATATGAAAAGGCAATAGGTATACCCAATATGCCTTTCCCAGAATGTGGTGCCATGAGTCAGGGGTATATAGGTTACCATTTACAACAATCTATAGGTGAAGAAATGAGAAAAAGGGGTATAGACAAGGGAATAACGGCTATGATAACCCAAGTATTAATAGATGAAGAAGATCCAGCTTTCTGCAATCCAACTAAACCAGTAGGTTCTTTCTTTTCAAAGGAGGAGGCAATGGAATTAGAGAGGAGAAAGGGATATATAATGAAGGAGGATGCAGGCAGGGGTTGGAGAAGAGTAGTGCCATCACCAGAACCTATAGATATTATAGAATCTAAAACACTTAAAGCATTGGTAGAGTCAAATTTTATAGTGATAACTGCTGGTGGTGGCGGTATACCTGTAATAAGAAAAGATAATGGAAAACTGGAAGGAATACCTGCAGTAATAGATAAGGATTTAGCAGCGGAGTTAGTGGGAGAGGTAGTCGATGCTGATATGCTAATTATCCTTACTGCAGTGGAAAAGGTGTGTATCGATTTTCATAAACCAACGGAAAAGGGATTAGAAAGGCTTACAGTTGAGGAAGCTGAACAATATATGGAAGAGGGTCAATTCGCTCCAGGTTCTATGCTTCCAAAGATAAAAGCTGCTATAAAATTCGTTAAAAGTAAAAAAGGCCGTAGAGCTATAATAACATCTTTAGATAAAGCTAGAGAATGTGTGAAGGAAAGGGTGGGAACTAGAATTGAGGGGTTACCTACGGAATAAACAGAGAAGGCATTATCTATAATAGGAACTTATTGGGTAGTGTGAAATAAATAGTAATTTCGATATTCCTTTTTTATTATTTTGTGATATAATGATTAATGTATTAAACTACCCACACACAAATGGAGGTTGGCAAATTTATGTTGACCTTCAACCCCATAAAAATTAGCCCTTAAAGGGCTAGTTTTTTATGTTCATTTTTAGTTTTATATTGCTGAGAAGTAATTGTAGTTCTTCTGCTAGAGAAGCTAGGCTCTCAGTGGATGAAGTAATTTCTTCCATAGAAGCCATCTGTTCTTCTGAAGCTGCAGAGGAATTCTGAATTTGAGAAGCTATGTCCTGACTCATTTTTTCAATGGAAGTAGAGGAATCCACTACAGACTCTACATAATTTTCTACATTATCAGTGGCTTGGACAACTTCTTCTATACTTTTTGCTATTTGATGGATTAATTCAGCAATCTCATTAAAGCTTTCCCTTGTTTCATTAACCCTTGTAATTCCTAACTCTACTTCTTTACCTCCAGAATCCATTTTTTCATTGGCATCTTCTATTAACACATTGTTGTTTACTAATCGAAGATATATTTCCTCAGTAGATTTTTGGGTTTCTTCAGCTAGTTTCCTTATTTCATCGGCTACTACTGCAAAACCCCGACCAAATTCTCCGGCTCTGGCTGCTTCTATGGCAGCGTTTAATGCTAATAAATTGGTTTGTTCTGCTACATCTTGGATAACCTCTAGCATTTGATTCATCTCTTTAGAACTAGAACTAATATTGTCTAAGGATGCTCTAACGCTGTTGGTACTGTCTTCTATATTTCTCATTTGTACGATTACTTCTTCTATCTTGTCTTTTCCTATTTCCGTTCTATCTATTACTTTTATTCTTAAATTTTCTGCATTTTCCGTCTGTCTAGTTACACGATCTATATGATTTGATATTTCTTTTATTGAAGAAGTTACATTGAGTATCTCACTAAGTTGAGCATGGGAGGCCTCAGCAATTTCATTGGAAGATTCGGCTATATTTGTGGCTGCTGCCGTAGATTCCTCAGATATGGCTGCCAATTCTTCTGAGGAGGCTGCTACTTGATGAGAAGATTCTTGAACCTCTTGGGCAAAATTTCTCATATTGTCGATTATTAATTGGAGGGAGTAGCCCATTTTTCCAAGTTCGTCTTTCCTTTTTAATAATTTTTCTTCTATATCTACGCTAAAATCTAGTTGAGACAGATTATAAGCACAATCTGTAATTTCAGCAATTGGCTTTGTAAGATTTCTACTAAATATTAATGAAAATAATGTACCTATTATAATTGCAAAGATTATAGCATATATCAGAGTTTGTTTTAAGGAGTTTAGCCCACTTAATACTTCTGATTCATCTATACTTACTACTAAAGTCCAGCCTTTAGATTTTATAGGAGCAAAACCTATATGTACTATTTTATTTCCTTCTATATATCTACCAATACCTGATTCTCCTGCCTTGATTTTTTCCTCCATTGCTATTACTTCATCGACTATATTTGGAGCTACCCGATTCTTCAATCCATCAAAATTAGCAACTTGGTTAGAACCATTAGCAATGGAAGCGCTTCCTATAACTGTTGGATGGGATACAATATCTGCAGTTTCATTTAATATATAAGCAAATCCATTTTCACCAAATTTTATATTTTCTGCTATTTGGTAGAATTCATCGGCAGATTTAAAGGCTATTATTACTCCTATATGGGCACCTCGATGTTTCAAAGGAGCAGCAATTATTACTTCTACCTTTCCTGTTATTTCATTTCTCATAGGCTCTGAAAAGTAGGTTTTTCCCGATATAGCCCTTTGAAAATAATCTTTTTGGTAAATATCTATTTCAGTACCATTGTCTAATATTAGATTTCCTTGTACATTAGCTAAACCAATATGGGAGAATTTTAGTCTAGCCTTTTCAGTTTGTAATAGTTCAAATTTTTCTTCTTTGGGTACATCTGGATCCGATATGATTTCTAAATTTCCTAGAGTTTCAACTGAAAGAGTATAGCTTATAATCTGTTCATCTACTAAATTTGCTGAATCTACCGCCTTGTTGAAAAGTAGTTCGTTATAGGATTTAATCAATTCACCTTTAGAAATGAAATAAGAAACTAGACCTAGGGCCAAAGTTAAAACAATTAATATGGAAGTTGTGGATAATATCATTCTTTTTCCTATACTATGGTTACGATGATCTATATTCTTGACCTTTTTTCTAAGTTTTTTCTTATCTTTTGATTTCATTAAACTCCAACTCCTTTATGTTAAATTTAAGGATAAAGTTTTCCATATTTTAATATTAGACAAAAGTTTTCAAAATCCTCTATTTTTAAGAAAATATTAGAATATAATATATAATATTGTATAGTTTGTACAAATATGAATAGTCTGGGCATACTAGAATATATTGACAAATCTATAGTGGATAGATATACTTTAAATATACGGAACATTTTAAAAAATAGAAATATTAGCTAAACTATCTAAGAATCTACTTTATTTTCTGCAGATCAATACAAGAAGACATGTAAGGCTACATGTCTTAAATATTATAAAAGGGGGAAAATTTAATGAAAAAGAAATTTGGTCTGTTGTTACTTGTATCAATGTTAATTATCTCGTCCTTAGCAGGCTGCAGTCAATCTCAGGACACAGGTGGTGGCTCCTCTGATGTAATAAAAATTGGAGTATTTGAGCCAATGACTGGGGCTAATGCTGCTGGTGGACAGATGACAGTTGAAGGTATTGAACTGGCTCATGAAGCCAAGGGAGAAGTATTAGGTAAGAAAGTAGAATTAGTCATAGTAGATAATAAATCGGATAAAGTAGAATCTGCTAATGCAGCTTCTAGATTGATAGAAAAGGATGAAGTAGTTGCTATTATCGGTAGTTATGGTAGTTCTTTATCTATGGCAGCTGGAGATATAGTTAAGAAGGCAGAGGTACCTGCCGTAGGATGTTCTCCAACTAATCCATTAGTTACGTTAAATAATGATTATTATTTTAGAGTTTGTTTTATCGATCCTTTCCAAGGTACCGTAATGGCCAATTATGCAGTAAATGATTTGGGAGCAAAGACTGCAGCTGTTATCCAAGACGTTACTCAGGATTACTCTGTAGGACTGAGTAAATATTTCATAGATGCCTTTAAGGAATTAACAGGGGATGATAATAGTATAGTAGAAACTTCATCCTATAATACTGGAGACCAGGATTTTTCAGCACAGTTAACCAATGTTAAGGCTAAGAATCCTGATGTAATATTTGCACCAGGAAACTATGGAGAGTCTGCACTTCTTATTAGACAAGCTAGAGATTTAGGTATAGATGTTCCAATTCTTGGCGGAGATACTTGGGAATCGCCTGAATTCTTATCCATAGGTGGAGATGCAGTAGAGGGGGCTGTATTTAGTACCCACTTTACAGCAGAAGCACCAGTAACCAATGTGTCTGGAATATTTTTAGAAGCCTATAGGGAAAAATTTGAAAAGGAAGCCAATGCTTTTGCGGCTTTAGGTTATGATGCTTATATGGTAATAATGGATACCATAGAAAAAGCAGGGTCTGCTGATCCAAAAGCTATAAGGGATGGACTGGCAGAATTAGAAGGATTTGTAGGAGCAACAGGAAATATTACTTTAGATGAAAATGGGGATGCAGTTAAGTCTGCTGTTATCAATAAAGTTGAAAATGGTGAATTTGTATATCTGACTACTGTTGAACCTAAATAATAGTCTAGGGACATAAGGGGGACTGAATATGGGTAATCTAAATTTTTTACAGCACTTGGCTAATGGTATTTCTTTAGGCAGTCTATATGCTTTAATTGCCATAGGTTATACCATGGTTTACGGAATTTTAAGGCTAATAAACTTTGCCCATGGGGATATATTCATGTTAGGAGCCTATATCACCTATTATGGCATATTATTTACATCCATTCCTTGGTGGCTTGTGTTTATATTTGCCTCAATATTTACCGGATTTATCGGTCTCCTCCTTGAAAAAATAGCTTATAGACCATTAAGGGAATCTCCAAGGATTACTATTTTGATTTCGGCCATTGGGGCCTCCTTCTTTTTACAAAACTTTGGAATAGTAGTATTTGGGGGGAGGCCAAAGGCCTTCCCTGTCCCTAATATATTGAATAAGGTAATAAGATTAGGAGGAGTATCAGTAGGTATAGTTACCTTCGTAATTCCAACAGTTACCATAATACTGCTCTTAGGTCTTACCTATTTTATAACTAAAACTAAAACTGGTATGGCCATGAGAGCCTTGTCTAAGGATTATGAAACGGCTAGTTTAATGGGAATAGATATAAATAGGATCATTTCCATTACTTTTTTTATCGGTTCCTTCCTTGCGGCTGTTGGAGGAGTAATGTGGGGGACTAAATATCCTCAATTAATGCCTCTAATGGGTGTTATGCCAGGTCTTAAATGTTTTATAGCTGCTGTTATTGGAGGAATAGGGAATATTACTGGTGCAGTTATAGGTGGGTTCATATTGGGATTAGGAGAGATTTTGCTAATCGCCTTTCTTCCAAATTTAACTGGATATAGGGATGCTTTTGCATTTGTCCTTTTAATCATAATCCTCCTAGTTAAACCAACAGGTTTAATGGGTGAAAAAATTACAGAGAAGGTGTAGACTATGAAAGATAAGAATAGATTTAATAATATTTCTTTGATAATTATTGTCGCTACAATAGTAGGGTTATTTATTGCCAATAGGACTTTAGATGATTATAAATTAAGAATTATAAACCTTTGCGGAATTTATATAACTTTAGGTCTTAGTATGAATCTTATTAATGGATTTACTGGATTGTTTTCTTTAGGTCATGCTGGGTTTATGGCCATAGGGGCTTATACGGTGGCAATTTTGACTATGCCTGTTCCTATGAAAGAGATGAATTTTTTTATGAAACCTATGGTACCCTTTTTAGCTAATTTAGAGTGGAGTTTCCTTCCTGCTCTTCTTATGGCTGGAATTATGGCAGGGATATTTGGATTTTTAATAGGAGCACCGGTTCTAAGGCTTACCGACGATTATTTAGCTATAGCCACCTTAGGCTTTGCAGAGATAATAAGGGTAGTTTTTACCAACACCCAATCCATAACCAATGGGGCTTTAGGATTGAAGGGAATTCCTAATAACACCAATGTGTGGTGGAGTTGGGGGATAGGCCTTCTTACCATTGGATTTATGGTCTTTTTAATGGATGGAAGTTATGGAAAGGCCTTTAAGGCTATTAGGGAAGATGAAATAGCAGCCAGGTCTATGGGGATCAATCTATTTAAACATAAGGTTATGAGTTTCACCTTTGGTTCTTTTTTAGCAGGAATTGGTGGTGGGCTTCTGGCAGCATTATTGGGGACTATTGACCCAAATATGTTCAGGATCACCCTTACCTTTAATATATTATTGATTGTAGTATTAGGCGGTTTAGGAAGTATAAAGGGATCAGTAATATCTGCCATAATAGTTACGGTTATGATGGAAGCTTTAAGATTCTTAGATGAATCCATTAACTTAGGCTTCGTTCAATTAAAAGGAGTGCCAGGAATGAGGATGGTTGTTTTTTCTATAATCCTTATGGTAGTAGTTATATTTAGGAAAGAAGGATTATTGAAAGAAAGCTAAAAAGGATGTGAATTGGAAGATGCTAAAAATAGATGATATGACCATGAAATTTGGTGGAGTTATAGCTTGTAATAAATTTAATGCAAATATAGAAAAGGGGCAAGTTGTTGGTCTAATAGGTCCTAATGGGGCAGGAAAAACTACAGTATTTAACGTGGTTACTGGAGTGTATAAACCTACTGAGGGACAAGTTATATTTAATCCAAAGGAAGGTGAAGAATATCTACTGACAGGATTGAGTCCTGATGAAATAGCAAAACTTGGTGTATGTAGAACCTTCCAGAATATTAGGCTATTTAAGGAATTATCCGTTTTAGACAATGTATTTATTGGCAATCATTTGAGGATTAAATCTAATGTGGTTTCTTCCATATTAAGGCTTCCTAGCTACAGGGTTGAAGAAAAGGAGATGTATGAGAAATCCCTTTATCTATTGGAGAAGGTAGGCTTAAAGGATTCAATGGATGAAAAAGCCTATTCTCTACCCTATGGGATGCAGAGAAGGTTGGAAATTGCAAGGGCCTTAGCTACAGAGCCAAAGCTATTGTTATTAGATGAACCAGCAGCTGGAATGAATCCTCAGGAAACCAGAGAATTGATGGATTTTATCCAAGAGATTAAGGAAGAATTTGACTTAACCATATTTTTAATCGAACATCATATGGAAGTGGTCATGGGAATATGTGAAGAGATCTTGGTTTTAGACCATGGGGTTTTAATTGCCCAAGGTAACCCAGAGGAAATTCAAGAGGACCAAAGGGTTATAGAAGCTTATTTGGGGGTGGAGTAATGTTAGAAGTATCCAATTTACATGTTAGATATGGAGGTATTAATGCCCTTAGGGGAATTAATATATCCATAGAGGAGAATAAAATAGTCACCCTTATTGGAGCTAATGGGGCGGGAAAGTCTTCTACTCTGAGAGCTATTATGGGATTGGTGGACAAGGCAGAAGGAAAAGTTGAATATAATGGAGAGGATTTAACCAATCTCCACACAAAGGATATAGTTAAGAAGGGAATAGTGATGGTGCCAGAAGGCAGAAGAGTATTTGAGAATTTAACAGTTGAAGAAAATCTTATACTAGGGGCTTATACAAGGACGGACCAAAAAGGCATAAAAGAGGATATGGATAAGGTTTATGATATGTTTCCGAGACTTAAGGAAAGAAATTGGCAGAAAGCTGGAACTCTTTCGGGAGGGGAGCAACAGATGTTGGCTGTAGGTAGGGCCTTAATGGTAAGACCAAAGGTGCTTATGATGGATGAACCCTCTTTAGGCTTAGCTCCTCTCCTAGTAAAGGATATATTTGAAATAATAAGGATGCTACATCAACAGGGCAATACAATATTGTTGGTGGAACAAAATGCTAAGAAGGCTTTAGAAGTGGCAGATTATGCCTATGTGTTGGAGACGGGGGAACTGGTTTTAGAGGGGCCAGGTGAGGACCTTTTAGAAGATGAAAAAGTGAAGGAGGCTTATCTAGGAGAAGCCAGATAAATTATTATATTAGAGGTAGTTTATAGCTGCCTCTTTTTGTTTATCCTTTGTTTGACAATAGGAATATATACCTAATTGTAATATTGTAACCGTATTGTAACATAGATGTAATACTTTAGTAAATACTATTCTATATACTATAATATAAGAAAGAAATTCCCAAACTTTGGAAGGAGTGATTATAGTGAAAAGGTTCATTAGTTTATTATTAGTAGCAGTATTGATTCTGGCTATGACAATACCAGTACTAGCAGAAAGAAATGACAAGACTAAAGAACCAAACCCAAATAAACCTGTATCCCGAGAGGACTTTAACTCATCGTTAACTTCCCTACTAGAGGAATATGGTTATTCATGGGAACCTACTAAGGGTAAAGGTAATGTTACTAGGGAAGAATTAGTGATGATTTTAGGAAAACTATTAATAGATGAAGATATAATTGATATAAGTTCAATGGAATTATCATTCAAAGACATTAAGCATATGGATAAGAATACTAAAGAGAAATTAATTGCACTATTTAACGAAGGAATAATAAAGGGAAAGACAAAACAAACATTTAATCCAAATAGTAAAGTAACTTATGGTGAACTAAAGGCTGTTTTAGAAAGGATTAGGAAGATATTAGAGCAGAAAGGGGATAAATGGAATAAAAAAACTATACCTTTTAAACAATTGAAAACAGAAATTAGTTATAGTGGTAAAGAAGGAGTAGTTGTAAAGGAAGAAAGGGATAAAGTAATTGTATCCGTTACCAAGGAATTTGGATCCCCTGGATATGATTTGAAGGTAAATAAAATAAGAAAAGTAGGAAGCAGATATGAAATAGATTTATCTATAATTCCACCGGATGAAGATACTATTTTACCAACAGTAGTGACTTATTTAACAGCAAATATAGAAATAGATAAAAAATATTTAGGAAAGTCTCCATATAGATTTTATGTAAAAGAGACTGTAAAGGATATAGAGAATAGAAAAGAAATACCTTTTAAGCAGCTAAAAACAGAAAATACCTATAGTGGTAAAGAAGGAATAGTTGTAAAGGAAGATAGAGACAGAATATACTTGACAGTTACAAAAGAATTTCCTACACCAGGTTATGCAATGGCTGTGGAAAAAATAGTTTATGAAGATGGTGAATATAAAGTCCATTTAATTATTGCTCCCCCTCAGAAGGGTACTATTTTACCCCAAGTAATAAGCTATAGGACTATCCATCTTGAAATCCTTAAGGATGACATGGGTAAACCTCCCTATAATTTTATATGGGAGGTTTTACCCATATTATTGTAACTATAATGTAACCAAATAAAGGGATAAAGGGGATATAATAGGGTTGATGATATAACTTGTCAACTCTATTGATTAAGGGGGGATAAGATGAAGAGAGCAGTTGTACTTTTTTTAATTTTTGTCCTAGTCATGCCATCATCTGCCTTTGGTTCAACGGGCATGGAGCAAAAATTAGGGAATCACTGGTCTAAAGAAAGGATTCAAAAGGATTTCTTGCTCTACTATTTTCCCTATCTAGCCAGGGAAAATTTTAACCGCTTAAACCCTAATGACCCATTTTATGAAGATGAATTCCTTTTATCTTTCTCTTCTTTATTGAAGGAAAAGGGCTATACTAGGACGGAAATAGGATGGAAGATGAAAATGACTAGAATCGACATGGCCCAAATATTAGGAAAAAAGCTGTTGGATATAAAGGCCATTAAATCTAGTGATGGGACTATTCCTTTTACCGATATGGAAGGTATTTCTGTAGAAAAAAAGAAAGCTTTAGCGGATTTATTCCACGCAGGCTTAATTAATGGTCAATCAAAATCTAAATTTAATCCTTATGCCTATGCTACTCAAGCTGAAGTCATAATACTATTGCAGAGGATTAGTGATTTTCTAGACCAGATATCTAATATTCCTTTTACCTTATCGGGAATGGTTCAATCTTATTCAGGGGTGGAAGGTATAAGTTCAAAGTCTGAAAATAATAAGGTATTTGTAACTATTACTAAATCCTTTCCAACCTCTGGCTATTCTATGGAAATAGAAAGGATTCTTAGGGAAGAAGATAAATATAAAGTTTACTTAAACATTACTCCCCCAAGTAAAAATAGTGAACATCTAACTGTAATTACATTTAAAACCATAACCGTAGAAATAGATAAGGTAAATTTAGGCGATCCTCCATACAGTTTTGTATGGGGGAATTTTTTTGCCCATCTAAATAGTATGGTATAATATGATGATATAAAAATAAAATTAGGAGTGGGGAAAATGGGCAATATACAATATTTTGACTGGGGAAATATTGAATGGATATATGAACCAGATGGCAGGAGTTCTTCCCATATAATGCATATAGGTATTAGTACCATTTTGCCGGGGAAAAGGCAAAAAGAACATATTCATTACGGAGATGAACAGTTTTTGTATGTATTATCTGGACGAGGAGAACAACTTATTGGTAAAAAAATGAGTATTAAGGAACCGGGCTCTTTATTCCATATAGATGCAGGATCAGTCCATGAAGCTATAAATACTGGGAAGGAACCTATTAAAGAATTAATAATATCGACCCCAGTATATTATAATAGAAACAATCACTTAAACAGGATTCTGGAGACTAGGGAAACCCATATGGAAAGTCCTCAGAATACTATAATTATTAATGATAAAATTCAAAAAATATTTGACGAATCTATTAAAATCCTTGGAATCCCTATAGCCATATTCGATCTGTTAAATCAACCCGTTATAGTTTCTGATAATTATCCGGAATTCTGTATAAAGAATTGTAATGTGGATAAAAGTATAAAAAACTGTAATCTATATAATATTAATGATGAATATATGCCACCCCATTATAAGGACCCCTCTGCCTTCGTCTGCCAGTATGGTCTAAGGGTTTTTGTTATGCCAATTATTATTAATGAAGCAATAATTGGTACTATAAAAGGGGGGCATATTAGGATATATGAAAAGAGCCAAAATGATTTAAATCATAAATCTAATTTATATAGTGAATTATATAATAAGATGCAGATAGTACATCAAGGTAGGGTTATGGCTATTTTACAACATATAAAAACTTTGAGTAAGAATATTTCCTATTATTATTTACTGGAGAATACGGAACTGGAGTTAAGTAAAAAGGAGGAAATTATTAAGGATATTAGTAAAAACGAATTGCTATTGGAGGAGAGTTTAAGATCTACAAAGGAACAAGTTTTAAGTGTTCAAATTAATAATCATTTCCTTTTTAATACATTAAATGCTCTGGCTAGTTTATCTATAAAAGATGGGAGTTATAAAACTTATGAATCAATTATTAGGTTGTCAAATATATTAAGGTATTCCTTAAAATCAAGTAATACTATTGTTACATTGAATGAAGAAATGAAGTTTATTTTAGACTATTTGGAATTACAGAGATTAAGATATGGTGGAAGGCTTAAGATAAATATTAATATATCTGAAGAAGTAAGACCTATAAGGGTTCCCTTAAACTTCATTCAACCAATAGTGGAGAATTCTTTTATTCATGGTTTTAAGGATAAATTAGATGGATTATATATAGAAATAAACTGCTATAAAAAAGAAGATAAAATCGTTGTGCAAATAGAAGATAATGGTTCTGGATTGGAAGAAAAAGAGGTGGAAGAATTAAATAACAGAATAAAGGGACAATCTACAACTATAGATCTAAGTGGGTTGATGATGATATATAGGAGATTAGAGTTATTATATCCTAATAGGTTTAAATTTGAGATTTCAAGTAAAAAAGGGGTAGGTACTAAAGTATTGATCGTACTTCCAGTTATAAAGGAGGATTGATAATTTCTATGATAAGTACATTGATCGTTGATGATGAAGAATTAGCTAGAGATCTATTAAAATACCTAATTTATAATAACAATATTCAACTTGATATAATAGGGGAAGCTGCCAATGGCAAGGAAGCCATAGATAGGATATTCCATTTGAAACCTGAATTAGTATTATTAGATATAGAAATGCCGGGTTATGATGGGATAGATGTTATGGACCATATAAATAAGCATTATCCTGATCCCATAAATTTTATTGTAATTACTGCTTATAGCTATTTTGAATACGCCCAATCATCTCTAAGATTGGGAGCAAAGGATATATTATTAAAACCTGTGGATGCATTCCAATTAAAACAATCTATTTCCAGGATATTGGGATATAAACTAACCGATAATTCACTATTAAACGATATACTCCAGCATATAAGTGTAAACTATAAAAATCCTATTCAGCTAAACCAATGTGCAAAAGAATTTCATATTAGTGAAAATCAAATAAATAGACTGTTTAAAAAATATTTCAATATGACCTTTATAAAGTATTTAAATAATTTTAGGATAGATAAGGCAATTGAACTATTACAAAATGAGGATCTGACTATAAAGGAAATAGCAGGAGAAGTAGGTTTTAACAATCTAAATTATTTCTATAAAACCTTTAAATCTATAACTGGTAGTACCCCAAAGAATTATCAGTAGCTTCGGCTACTGTTTTTGTTTGGTGAAATAGTTCAATAAAATAGTGATTTTGTTAATTACAAATAGTTAGAATATTTGTAATAATAGTACTACACAATGACAATGTAAAGGGGAGACAAATATGTTAGAAACTTTAAAAAAATCAGATCCAATATTATCTAAAATAGTAGAAGAGGAATTAGAAAGACAAAGGTCGGGCATTGAAATGATTGCCTCTGAAAGCTATGTACCTACTGAAGTATTAGAATTACAAGGTAGTATATTGACTAATAAGACTACAGAAGGCTTTCCTGGCAAACGATATCATGCAGGATGTCATGTAATTGATAAAATGGAAAATCTAGGGATAGAAAGGGCAAAAGCCCTATATGGGGCAAGCCATGCAAATATACAAGCCCATTCCGGTTCCCAATCAAATCAAACGGTCTATGCTGCTATACTAGAACCTAATGATACTGTGCTAGGTCTAAGATTAGATCAAGGTGGCCATTTGACTCATGGGAATAAAGTAAATTTTTCTGGGAAAATATATAATTTTATTCCCTATGGCCTCAATAGAGAAACGGAGTTAATCGATTATGATGAAATTGAAAAAATAGCAAAGGAGCATAATCCTAAATTGATTGTGGCTGGAGGGAGCGCTTATCCTAGATCTATTGATTTCAAAAGGATTGCAGAAATAGCTAAATCTGTAGATGCCTATTTCTTGGTAGATATGGCTCATGTTGCAGGTCTTGTAGCAGCAAAACTCTATCCAAATCCTATGGAATATGCGGATTTTGTTACATCCACTACAACTAAGACCCTTTGTGGAGCTAGGGGAGGTTTTATACTATGTAAAGAGGAATATGCTAAACAGATTGATAAAGCCATGTTCCCTGGTTCTCAAGGGTCCCCCCATCTTCATATAATGGCAGCAAAAGCCTATACTTTTAGGCGAGCTGCTACAGAGGAATTTAAACAGCTGATGACCCAAGTGATAAAAAATGCACAAAAATTAGGGGAAGTATTGTCGGATTATGGATTTAGAATAGTATCTGGAGGCACTGACACCCATTTATTATTAGTAGATTTAAGGCCTAGAAAATTGACAGGTAGACAATTAGAAGAAGCTTTAGATTATGTAGGTATTACTGTAAACAAGAATATGATACCTTTTGATCCTGAAAAGCCTATGGTAACTAGCGGAATTAGGATAGGGACTACGGCTATGACCATAAGGGGGATGAAGGAAAAGGATATGGAAGAAATAGGGGAAATAATAAATAAAGTAGCTGATAATATAGATACTGAGAAAGTACTTGATGAAATTAAAGCAGAAGTATTGAAAATCAGTAAAAGTTTCCCATTATATGAAGGATATTTTAAATAAATTTGAATTGAGAAGGGATAAGGATCCATGATTTCATAAAAAAGTGGAAAAAGGAGAGAACTTCTATGTTAAATTTAGATGAAATGAAAAAATTATATGAAGAGGAAGTAATCGATTTTAGAAGAGACCTTCATATGCATCCAGAGTTAAGCTTCAAAGAATATAGGACTACTGAAAAGATAAAGGACAAGCTGGTATCCTTGGGCATTGAAATAATAGATATAGGATTGGAAACAGGTGTAGTAGGTTTATTAAAGGGAAAGGAAGATGGACCTACTATTGCTCTAAGGGGAGATATTGATGCCCTTCCTATTCAGGAATTAAATGATGTGCCCTACAAATCTAAAATAGATGGAGTAATGCATGCTTGTGGTCATGATATCCATACAGCTACTGTAATGGGCGCTGCCATAATTTTATCTAGTATAAAAGATGAATTAAGGGGAAATGTAATGTTTGTATTTCAACCTGCAGAGGAAATAAATAAGGGTGCAAAATTAATGGTAGAGAAAGGGCTATTTACAGAGGTAAAGGCGGATTTAATTTTTGGCTTGCATAATAATCCTGAGATACCCTGGGGGAAAATTGCCATCAAAAAGGGTGGATTAATGGCAGCCGTTGATACTATAAGAATGAGAGTTAAAGGGAAAGGAGGGCATGGAGCAATACCTAATGCCACAAGAGATCCTATTGTAGCAGCCTCTGCTATGATAATGAATTTACAAACTATAGTAAGTAGAAATGTTAGTCCTTTAGATTCAGCAGTTATTTCCATAGGAACTTTTAATTCGGGAACAGCCAATAATGTTATTTCTGAGCTTGTAGAAATGACAGGTACTGTAAGAAGCTTTCTCCCAGAAACAAGGCAAATGTTGCCAAAGAGGATTAAGGAAGTATTGGATTATACTGCAAAGGCTTATATGGTAGATGTGGAGTTAGATTATATATTTGATCTACCAGCTGTATTCAATAGCGAAGAATTAACAAAACTAGCTTATGATGCTACAAAGGAAATAGTGGGGGAAGAGGGGATTATTGACCCGATACCTTCTATGGGAGGCGAGGATTTTTCCATCTTCACTGAGAAGATTCCAGGATTTTTCTTTTGGCTAGGGGTAGGCAATAAAGAAAAGGATATGACTTATGTTTGGCATAGCCCCAAATTTGATGGCGATGATAGAGCACTTATTATTGGCTCAACGGTTATGAGCAATATGGTTTTAAAGGGCATTGATTATGTAATTCAAAATAAAAATGGGGTGAAATAATGAAAAATGTTAAACTGCATTTATTGGTTTTAATATTGGTAGTCATTGCTGAATTCATTGGCGTAAAAAACATTCCCATTGGAATTGGAACAATAGTCCTGCTACCAATGTTATATGCTATGATTTTTGGACTTCTAACAACTCCAAAGTTTCTGAATATTGCAAAAGAAAAGGAAATGGAGGATGCGGGATCCTTAATAGGTTTGACTTTAATGTTATTGATGGCTAAATATGGCACCAATATTGGACCTACATTACCTAAAATAATAGCTGCCAGTCCTGCTCTTATATTACAAGAATTTGGTAATTTAGGAACCGTTTTATTAGGAATTCCAATTGCAGTCTTATTAGGATTAAAAAGAGAGGCAATTGGTGGAGCCCATTCAATAGCCAGAGAACCTAATGTTGCTTTAATTGGTGATATGTATGGATTGGATAGTAAAGAAGGACAAGGAGTTCTTGGGGTTTATATAGTTGGAACCGTATTTGGCACTATATTTATTGGGTTATTGGCTAGCTTTTTAGCAGCAAATACTCCCCTACATCCTTATGCATTAGCTATGGCTTCAGGAGTAGGCTCTGGTAGTATGATGACTGCTGGTGTTGGTTCCTTAGTTGCAATGTTTCCTGAAATGGAAGAGATGCTTACGGCTTTTGGAGCTACATCTAATATGCTTTCTGGATTGGATGGTTTATATATGTCCCTTTGGTTAGCTTTACCTTTATCCGAGTGGTTATATAAAAGGGTATATAAACTAAAATATGGACAATTGCCAGAGGCACCTGTAACTAAGGAGGGAAATTAAAATGAAATTAAAAGAGTCTTTAATTGTATTATTGATAACGGGAATAATTTCAGTATTTGGAAATATGGCTGGATATAAAGTAAGCGTAATAGAAGCTATACCCGGAATGTTAATATTAGTGCTCATAGCATTAATTGGAATAGTATTATCTGAGATAATTCCTCTTAAGATTCCAAGTGTAGCCTATATTGTCACCTTATCAACAATTTTAACGGTGCCAGGAGTTCCTGGTTCAGCTATTATATCGGAACTGGTATCAAAGGTGAATTTTTTAGCATTAGCTACTCCAATTCTTGGCTATGCTGGAATTTATACTGGCAAAAATTTAGATTCACTTAAAAAGACAGGCTGGAGAATCGTGATTCTTGCAATCTTCGTAATGTTTGGAACCTATATGGCTTCTGCAGTTATAGCTCATGTTTTATTAAAAGTTTTGGGGCAAATTTAAAACAATTTAACCCTAAGGAATTTAGAAATTCCTTAGGGTTATTTTTTTATATTTTGTGCGTACATAGTATGATATAATATATTAATGTACATGGAACAGTTGGTACTTATAAGGAAATTAACTAATGAGAGCCTAGGGTTTAGAAAAGGAGAATATATATGACAAAAACAGGGAAAGTAGCCCAATCAGCAGCTATGATTGCAATTTTCACCTTGATAAGTAAGTTTTTAGGATTTTTAAGGGAAGTGTTAATTGCTTCCAAATATGGTTCTGGATTTGAGACGGATACATATTTTGTAGCCATGACTGCTACAACTATTTTAATGACTACTCTGGGGGCTTCTTTGAATACAACTTTAATCCCTATCTTTACTGAAGTAGAAGGGAAAGGTGGCAAAAAAGCTAAACTTAAATATTTGAATAATATACTCAATATGGTTTTTTTTATTACCATATTGTTAGCCCTTTTAGGATTTTTTCTATCTCCTTTAATAATAAAAATATTAGCTAAAGGCTTTACAGGGGAACAATTTGAATTGGCTGTAAAATTAAATAGGATAGGTCTACCTATAGTAATCTTTTTAGGCTTTACCTATGTGTTTTCTGGATATCTACATAGTAGCGAGATATTTGGCCCTCCTGCTATTATGGGACTTCCTTATAATTTTGTATTCTTATTTTTTTTGATATTTTTAGGAGATAAAGGAAATATAGAAGGACTTATGTTGGCTAGTGTAGTAGCAGCTTCCACCCAATTTTTAATCCAGGTTCCAGCTATTAAATATCAGGGTTATCGATTTAGAGTGGATATTAATTTAAGGGATCCTTATTTAAAAAGAGCATTGGTTTTAGTTTTACCTGTAATGATAGGCTCTGCAGTGCAACAGATAAATGTGGTGATAGACAAAACTTTAGCTTCCAGTTTAGTTGAGGGAAGTATTTCAGCCCTTACCTATGCTTCTAGGTTAAAGGATTTAGTTATCTCCGTATTCATTATGGCCATTACTACTGTAGTATTTCCAATGTTATCTAAGGCCTTTTCTCAAGAAGATAATCAGCAGGTTAAAAGGATAATGGGACAAGGTATTAATATAATACTGATAATAACCGTACCTGCCACCATAGGAATGTTGGTATTAGCTGAGCCTATGGTAAGGATATTCTTCCAAAGGGGAGCCTTTGATTCAACGGCTACTATAATGACTGCCCGAGCCCTTATATTTTATTCCTTAGGGTTAGTAGGGGCATCTTTAAGGCTTATGTTAAATAGGGTATTTTATTCTTTCCAAGATACTAAAACCCCTATGGTAAATGGTGCTTTGGCAGTAGGTTTGAATATCGTATTAAACCTGATATTTATTAGATTTATGGGCCATGCAGGACTAGCCTTAGCTACTAGCATATCTGCAACCTTTACAACTTTATTATTATTTTTAAGTCTAAGAAAAAAAGTTGGTCCTATTGGGCTAAAAAAGTTTTTAATATGCTTTTTTAAAATCTTGTTTGCATCAACAATTATGGGAATAATAGTATATTTCCTATACTATGGATTAACTGCCAAGTTTATCAGTTCAGGAATGGGAGAGCTCTTAATCCTGTTGTTATCTGTAGTAGTAGGGGTATTAGTATATTTAATACTATGTTCTATACTAAGGATAAAAGAAATTAGGCTATTGATAAAAGGACTAATTAATAGATAAGACAGAGGAAAATAAAGACCTCTGTCTTATTTTATGATAGCTTTTAATTTTTTTGCCTCTTCTTCTGACACCATATAAGCATTGACGGTTTTATCATCATAACTTTTAACTTTCTTTATAGCTTCTTCCTTTGGCATAGGTTCAGAAAAATTTTCATCTACTATCACCACGAATTTTTCCCCCATAAATATCTCCCCTCTCCCTTTTATATTTATTATGTCCAAAAAGGAGAATAATATCCTTTGTTTTGGAATATCATAAGCAATACTTATTAATAAATAAAAAAGCATTTTTTATAAAATCTTGTTGACAAAAGCTATTACATAGTGTTAATATTATTAACAGACATGAAACATGTTACATATGCAAATAATATGTTTCATGTTTTAATAGAAACTATATGTAACATGTTTCACATCTTAGGAAAACGAAATCATTAAATTGTTAAAGGGGGTATGCAATGTCTAACATAAGAGAAATAGCAGAGCGAGCTGGAGTTAGTATAGCAACTGTATCAAGGTATTTAAATGGTACTGGATATGTAAGTGAAGAGGCAAGTTTAAAGATTCAAAGAGAGATAGACAAAGCAGGATATATCCCTAATGCATTGGCTAAGGCAATTTTCACCAAAAAATCCAAAACTATAGCTTTAATGATACCAAATATTACAAACCCATTTTTTAATCAAATGGCTACAGCTATTGAAGAATATTGTAATAAGATGGGATATACCTTATTTCTATGTAATACTGGTGATAATAAAGAGAAAGAGGTTGAATATTTGGAAGCGTTAAAAGCCTATAGGGTAGATGGTATAATTGCATCTAGGACTCAATGTAAAGAAGAATATCTGAATATTCAAATTCCTGTGGTTTCCTTTGAGAATCATATATCATCTTCCATAATTACCGTTTCATCTGATAACTATGATGGTGGGAAGATAGCTTTTAATCATTTGTATGAAAAAGGATGTAGAAAAATTCTCCATATTAAAGGTCCAGAGGCTTTTGAAGCTACAGAATTGAGATGCAAAGGATTTCTAGAAGCAGCCAAGGAAAAGGGTCTAGAAGTGGATATTGTACAGTTCGAAACAGATTTTCATGTTAAGATGCTTGGGGAAAATTTAAATAATATTAAGAACATCGAAGCTTATGATGGAATATTCGTTTTTAATGATATTGCTGCTGCTGTAGTAATGAGACATTTGAAAGAAAAAAATATTAAAATTCCTAGTCAGGTTCAAGTGATTGGATTTGACGATAGTTTTATAGGAGAACTGCTACATCCATCCCTAACAACCATTCGTCAGCCTATTAAAGAATTAGGAACTTTAGCAGCAGAGTTATTGATACGACAAATAGATGGGGAAAAGATCCCTATTGAAGATCGTTTAATTGAAACTAAATTAATTCAAAGAGAAACAACTTTATCTTAATAAAATGCTCAGCAAGTTTTAGAAAGGAGGTTTTAGAGTGGATAAGGACATCAAATTAAGAGTCAAAAATATAAGTAAATCTTTTCCAGGTGTTAAAGCACTGGACAATGTTAGTTTTGCGGTCAAAAGAGGCACTGTACATGCTATATGTGGTGAAAATGGTGCGGGAAAATCAACTTTGATGAAGATTATAAATGGTATTTATAAACAAGATTCAGGAGATATCTTAATTGATGAAAAGGTAGTTCAAATTAATAATCCTATACAAGCAAGAAGCTTAGGAATTTCTATGATTTTTCAAGAATTAAACTATATACCAGAATTGACAATTGAAGAAAGTTTGTTTGTTGGAAATTGGCCTAAGGGGAAATATGGAAATATAGATTGGAAAATGATCAGGAAAAAAACACTAGAACTATTAGAAAAGGAAGGTCTAGATTATTTACCAACCATCAAATTAAAAGATTTATCAATCTCTGATATTCAGATGCTGGAGATATTAAAGGCTATATCATATAATTCAGATGTAATTATAATGGATGAGCCTACTTCGGCGATTACTCAAAAAGAAGTAGAAGTTTTATTTAACAAAATAAACGGGTTAAAAGAAAGAGGGGTTAGTATTATTTATATATCTCATAAAATGGATGAAATATTTAGAATAGCAGATGAGATTACCGTATTTAGAGATGGAATTGTAGTTGATTCTAGAAATAAAGATGATTATGACATGGAAACGGTAATAGCACAGATGGTAGGAAGAAAACTAGACAATAGTTATCCAAAAGAAAATGTAGAAATCGGAGATAAGATCTTGGAAGTAAATAATTTGACTAGTACTGGGCAGTTCGAAGATATTAATTTTTATTTAAAGGAAGGTGAAATTGTTGGTTTTGCTGGTCTTATGGGATCAGGTAGATCAGAAGTAATGAGGGCATTATTTGGTCTTGATCCATATGAATCAGGAGAAATTATTATCAATAAAAAGAAAACAATAATTGAGAATACTCAAGACAGTATTAAAAATGGAATGGTAATGCTATCTGAGGATAGAAGAAGGTTTGGGATTATTCCTGTTCGCACTGTCAAGGAAAACGTATCCTTATCAAATCTTAAAAGGTTCATTTATGGTGGTAGATTACATAAAGATGAAGAAATTCAAACTGTAACTGAATATTGCAACAAGATGAATGTAAAGACACCAGATATTGAAACTATAGTAGAGGTTTTAAGTGGTGGGAATCAACAGAAGGTCATATTAGCTAAATGGATGGTAACAAATCCAGATATTCTTATATTAGATGAGCCAACTCGAGGAATAGACGTAGGTGCCAAATATGAAATTTATAAACTTATGGTAGAACTAGCGAAGGAGAAGAAAGGATTAATAATGATTTCTTCAGAATTACCAGAATTAATAGGGATGTGCGATAGAATTTATGTTATGGCTAAAGGACGTATTGCAGGTGAGTTAGATAGAGAAAATTTCTCACAGAAAAATATAATGCTATATGCTACTGCATCAAGTAATGAAAAAGAGGTGGAAGTATGAAAAAAAATAGTTATGGTAAAAGGTGGCTAAATCTGATGAGTAAATATAGTATATATTTTGTACTATTAGCACTTTTTATTATCAGTTGGTTAGCCAATGAAAATTTTATACAACCAAATAATTTAAAGAATGTTGCTAACCAAATATCCGTTGGCACAATCTTGGCGTTCGGACAAACAATATTGGTTATATCAGGAATGATAGACCTTTCTTCTGGATCTGTTCTAGCACTGGCGGGTGTATTGTCAGTTTCAACTTATGTAAATACTGGTTCATTACTTCTATCCTTTGTAGTCGCAATTATAGTAAGCGTTACATGTAATATACTAAATGGATTAATGATAACTAAGTTTAGAACACCACCTTTTATTGCTACTTTAGCGATGATGACAATGGCTCGTGGAGCAGCGTTACTATATACAAGGGGACAAAATATTTATCAAATAGGAGATTATATTATTTTTGGACAAGGTAGTACATTTGGCATTCCAAATCCAATTATATTTTTAATAATTACTTTGCTAGTAACTGCATATTTATTAAAGCATACTATATTTGGAAGATCGATATACGCTGTTGGTGGCAATGAGGAAGCTGCTAATGCATCAGGTATTGATGTGAACAAAACTAAGATGAAGGCTTATATTATCAATGGTATTTTTGTAGGTATTGCTGGGATAATATTCATGTCTCGTGTTAATGGCGGTATGCCTAATGGTGCTATATCATACGAATTTAAGGCTCTTACTGCAACTGTTATCGGAGGAACTAGTTTTACTGGTGGTGTAGGTACTGCTATGGGTACTTTAGCTGGGGCTTTCATAGTAGGATTTTTAGATAATATTATGGTAATGGTAGGAGTAGATTCTTATTTACAGCAAGTTGTAAGAGGGGCAATTATTGCTTTAGCAGTAATTTATGATATTTGGGCTAAAACGGGTAAAGCTGATAAAAAGCTTAGAAGTGCTGAATAAAATATGGTTAAAATAGTTAATTCTATTTTAATAATAAAAAAATGGAGGTTTTGAAAAATGAAAAAAATACTTTCAATGATCTTAATGGTTATCATAATGATAACAATGGTAGCCGGTTGTTCAAGCCCTTCCACTGAAAGTGGTGGTGAAGTCGAAGGTGGTGGTGAAGATAGTAATGGAAACGGTGTATATCGAATAGCTTATATTGCTCGTGCTCAAGCAGATTCATTTGCAGCTTGGTTAGCCAATGCGGTTATGGAGGAATCTGAAAAATATGATGATATTAAAGTTGATGTTTTAGATGGACAAGCTTCTGATGATACCCAGAATGGTTTAATTGAAAATGCTATTGCTAACAAATACGATGTAATTATTATACAGCCTAATAATGGTGAGGCACAAAGACCTTATGCAGAAAAGGCGGTAGAAGCAGGAATAATTACTATTACTACTAATGCTCGTATTGATGGGATTGAAGGGGCATCTTCAGTGGATGCTGACCCATATATGCAAGCAAAGGTAAACGCAGATTTAGCAGTTGAACAAATACCTGAAAATGCAAATGTGGTTGTTTTAAATGGACCTCCAGGAAATTTTCATGCTGATGAAAGACGAAAAAGTTGGGAAAACGAATTTTTTGCTAAAAGACCAGATGTTAAAATAGTTGGTGAGGAAATTGCAAACTGGAACAAAGACGAGGCAATGAATTATATGGAAACATGGGTTCAAGCTAATGATAAGATTGATGCAATAATCTCCATGAATGATAATATGGCAGCTGGGGCATTAGAAGTTGTTAAAGATGATCCTAAATTTAAAGATATTTTAGCATATGGTGTAGACGGTACTGCAGAAGCTGTATTATTAATTAAAGAAGGCAAAATGACTTCTACAAGTTTACAAAGTGCATATGATTTAGCTGAAGCTTTACTTAGCACAAGTCACAAGTTATTAACTGGTGAAGAAGAACAAATAGATATTGATATAGATTGTCCATTAATTACTTTAGATAATGTAGATGAATACATTGAAATGCATAAGAAAGCAGGGGCTATAAAATAACGAGTTAGTTTTATAATTATAATAAATTGGTGCGTGAATTACAATATTTACGCACCAGTTTTAAAAGGAGGTTAATAATATGGAAAACAAAGGTATATTTATGAGCGGTACAAATAATATGGTCTGGAAAAGCCTACCTATGCCTAAAATTCAAGAAGATGATGTTTTAGTACAAATAGAAGCTGTAGGAGTATGTGGTTCAGATTTACATTATTATCAATATGGTAAAATTGGAGAGTTTGTTGTTGATGGAGATCTTATACTGGGTCATGAAGCGACAGGGAAAGTTATAGAGGTTGGTAATAATGTAAAGAATCTTAAAGTTGGTGATAGAGTAGCTTTAGAACCAGGGAAAACTTGTGGCAAATGTGAATATTGTAAAAATGGCTTGTACAATCTTTGCCCAGATGTGGAATTCTTTGCTACACCCCCTTATCATGGCGTTTTTACCAATTATGTAGCGCATCCAGAAGATATGTGTTTTAAGTTGCCAGATAATGTTTCAAGTGTAGAAGGTGCTTTAGTGGAACCGTTATCTGTTGGACTTCATGCTACAGGATTAGGTGGAGTAGAATTAGGTGATACAGTTGTAATTTTTGGTACTGGGTGTATCGGACTTTCAACTTTATTAGCAAGTAAAGCAAGAGGGGCTTCCACTATTATAGTAGTAGATATGCTAGAAAACAGATTGGAAAAGGCAAAAAAATTAGGGGCAACTCATATTAT
Organism: [Clostridium] ultunense DSM 10521; assembly: GCF_000511955.1. Lineage (GTDB taxonomy): Bacteria > Bacillota > Clostridia > Tissierellales > Tepidimicrobiaceae > Schnuerera > Schnuerera ultunensis. The sequence continues at coordinate 446,753 of NZ_AZSU01000002.1, forward strand.
AAATGCTAAGGAAGTTAAAGTAGTAGAAGAAATATTGACTTTAACTGAACAAAAAGGAGCTCATGTAGTAATAGAGACCGCAGGAGCTATTGCTACGGTAAAACAAACGGTAGATGTTTTAAAAACTGCAGGTACTATAGTTATGGTAGGTATGACTCCTAAGGATGAAATCGAATTTAATTTTATGAAATTGATGAATAAGGAAGGACAGATTAAGACCATTTTCCGCTATAGGAATTTGTATCCAGTTGCTATAAATGCTATTTCTAGCGGTGATATTAATGTTAGGGATATAGTAAGCCATGAATTCGATTTTGAAAATACAAAAGAAGCTTTCGATTATATAATTAAGAATCCAGATGAAGTGGTAAAGGCTGTAATTACAATGAAATAGACTTTAAGGGAAGGGATATAGATGTACTTTATTGGAATTGATATTGGAACCTCATCAGTAAAAATAATTGCCATTGATGAACTAGGAAAGATAATAAAATCAGTCACCAGAGAATATCCTATTTATTTTCCTAAGCCTATGTGGTCAGAACAGTACCCGGAGGATTGGTGGAATAAGACTATAGAAGGACTTGAAGAATTACTTGAAGGTATTGATAGGAGTGAAGTTAAGGCCATAAGCATGAGTGGGCAGATGCATGGATTAGTTATTCTCGATGAAAGGGATCAAGTGATTAGACCAGCCATACTATGGAATGACCAAAGAACTGAAGATGAATGCTCATACTTGAATGATGTAATTGGCAGAGAAAATATTTCTAAATGGACTGGTAATATTGCATTAACAGGGTTTACTGCTCCTAAATTACTATGGCTAAAGAAAAACGAACCAGATAACTTTAAAAAGATAGAAAAAATTATGTTACCTAAGGATTATATAGCATATAAGATGAGTGGGGTATTTGCTACAGATTTTTCTGATGCTTCAGGTACATTATATTTAGATGTTAAAAATAGAAAATGGTCACAAAATATGCTGGATATTCTAAATATAACTATATCACAGCTACCTAAGCTTTATAACTCCTATGAGGTTATAGGAAAAATAAAAGGGGAACTGGCCCATAGATTAGGCCTTAATAAAGATGTAAAAATTGTAATAGGCGGTGGCGATCAGGCAGTTGCTGCTGTAGGCGGAGGAGTAGTGGGTAAAGATCAATGTTCAGTATCTTTAGGAACCTCAGGGGTGGTTTTTGCAAATTCTAATGAATTTGCTGTGGATAAAGCTAATAGATTACATTCCTTTTGTAATGCAAGTAGCAGTTATCATGTAATGGGTGTTACCTTGGCAGCAGCTGCTTCGTTGAAATGGTGGGTTGAAAACATAAACAAATCTAAGAATTATGATAGTATCATAAATGAAATTAAAGATTCAGATTTAGATAATCAGGTATTTTTCCTACCTTATTTAATGGGGGAAAGAACACCTCATAATGATCCATATGCAAGAGGGACTTTTATAGGGATGGATATGACTACTCAAAGGGAAGATATGACCCTTGCAGTATTGGAAGGTGTAGCTTTTTCCTTGAGAGATATTTTTGAAATTATGAAGGAAATGAAAATCAATATTTCTGAGATTACTATAAATGGCGGTGGCGCTAGAAATTATTTTTGGTGTCAAATTATAGCTGATGTATTAAATGTGAAAGTTAATAAGGTAAATTCAGATGATGGTCCGGCATATGGAGCTGCGATTTTAGCAACGGTAGGGTATGGATTATTTGATTCTGTAGATGAGGCATGTGAAAACTTTATAAAAACAACTCATACAATTTATCCAGATGGCAATAAGGTAGCTTTATATGATGTAAAATACAACAAATATAGACAAATTTATCCATGTTTGAAGGAATTATTCAGAAAGTAGATAAATGTGATTGTTGATTGTTAATAGAGTTAATAGTACTCGGATGGGGCACAGAATCTCCATCCGAGATTTTATTTATTTTTGTTTTGTATAAACTATATTGGGGTACCATAATAATCACTATAATAGATAATTTGATCATAAATTTTGGGGGAATATAATTGAAATCTATGATGGAGAAGGCATATAAATCTGCTAGATTTATTATTATATTTGGTATATTAAATAGAATTCTAACCTTTGTAAAAGAAGCATTAATAGCTTCCAAAATAGGCTGTTGTTTTGAAACGGATGCCTATTTTACAGCTTTTGTGGCAGCTACTCTATTAGCTGAAATAATTGGAGAAGGGATTAGTACTGGTATGGTACCTATATTACTGAAAATTGAGGAAAAGGAAGGAAGTTGGAGGAAAGTAGACTATGTAAATAATTTACTTCATATGGTTATTATTCTTTCTATACTATTAATGGTACTTGGTTGGGTTTTATCCCCAGTAGTAGTTAGAGTTTTAGCTAAAGGGTTTGTTGGTGAAGAATTTAAAGCCACAGTAAATCTTATGAAAATAGGTTTACCCATTGGCATTTTTATAATAATAAGGGCAGTATTTATAGCATATTTACAAAGTTTCCATGCTTTTAAAGCTGGTACTAAATCCTGGATTTATTATAATATAGTATATTTAATATATTTGGTCGCTTTAAATAAATATGGAGTTTATGGATTGATGGTAGCAGGTATACTAGCTTCTGCTGTACAATTGTATTCGGTAATACCTGCTTCTATACATTTAGGATATAGATATGAAAGGATATTAGATTTTAAAAATGCCTATATAAAGGAATTTGGGATAATGTTTATGCCCATAGTCATAGGCATTTCCATAAATAGGGTTAATGTAGTAGTAGATAAATCAATAGCCTCTACATTGACTACCGGTTCTATTTCTTGGTTAAACTATGCTAATGATATTATTCAATTGGTTTTAGGAATATTTATTACTGCCATAGTGACTGTACTATTTCCTATAATATCCCAAGAATACAATAGAGAAAATATCGAATCCTTGAAATCTGCCATGAAAAAGGGAACTAAAATTATCCTTTCCATAGCTGTACCGGCTACAGTAATATTAGTAACATTATCTGAACCTATAGTAAAACTATTATTTGAAAGGGGAGAATTTGGACCAACTGCAACTTTAATGACCTCAAGGGCATTAACCTATTATGCTTTAGGTCTTGGAGGCATGGCCCTGGTATTGGTATTAACAAAGGTACACTATGCAATGCATGACTCCATAACGCCTATGGTTTCTTCAGCAGTAGGGGTGTTGGCCAATTTAGTATTAAATATAATATTATCTAAATATATGGGAGTAAAGGGTTTAGCCCTAGCTACTAGCATATCCACGACTTTAGTCACAGTATTGTTGATAAAAGACCTAAATAAGCGAATAAAAGTTATAGATATCCACAGAGATATTAAGATTTTTATTAAATTTGTAATAGCGGCAGGTATTATGGCAGTAGCAATTTTATTCGTCTATAATTCAATGGAAGGAATTAATATTACAGGAAATATAATAAGGATTTTAATACCTGCAATGGCAGGACTATTGGCTTATATGGGAACGGCTTTTAAACTATTTAGAGTCTAAAAAGTTTGTTCCCAATACCCCAGCAACAATTAAAATGGAGCCGATAATATGGTAAGAGTACAATTTTTCTCCTAGAATTAGGGCGCCAGCCAATATAGAAATAATGGTACCTAAGTTGGAAAACACGCTCATTTTAGAAGCTTGGATTTTAGATAAAATATAATTAGTAAGCAAAGATGTGCATAAAGAGGATAATACTCCAAGGTATAATATGGCTAAAACAAAATCTATATTTCCTAATGGTGCCAAAAAACTGCCAACTGTACCATTTATCAAATTTTTTACAAAGGCAACTATATTGAAAGCAATGAAACTGATAATAATCATTATATAGCTTAGCTCTATACCGCTAAAATCCTTGGTTAAAATCCTAGCCAATACGCTATATCCGGAAAAAGATAGTNTATACGTCAAAGGAATATCGTGAAACAGTGGAATCAAAGCAATTTAAACTATCGTATAGTGCTAAAGGTTGTCCTTATGACAACGCCTGTATAGAAAGTTTTCATGCAATACTAAAAAAAGAATGCGTATATCTTAATACATTTATAGATCATAATCATGCTAAGTTAATATTATTTCAATATATAGAAGGATTTTATAATAGAAAAAGGATTCATTCATCAATCAACTACATGACTCCAGATGAATATGAGAATCTATGTAGAGTAGCATAGCTTGCTTTAGATTTTGAGCCTGAGGGGATGATAGCCACCCGTAGGGCTTGCCATTGATAAGCCAATAAATAAATGCTACAATATTCCACCACGAAGGCACAAAACATAGCTTGCTTTGAGTTTATCGCCTTCGGGTAGAAACCTAAAAGCATTTATGTTTGGATTGTCAATGGTGGCGGAGACCCACAAAAAAACCTAAATTTTTGTCCAAACTATTGACATAGATCCAGTAGCAATTTTATTCGTCTATAATTCAATGGAAGGAATTAATATTACAGGAAATATAATAAGGATTTTAATACCTGCAATGGCAGGACTATTGGCTTATATGGGAACGGCTTTTAAACTATTTAGAGTCTAAAAAGTTTGTTCCCAATACCCCAGCAACAATTAAAATGGAGCCGATAATATGGTAAGAGTACAATTTTTCTCCTAGAATTAGGGCGCCAGCCAATATAGAAATAATGGTACCTAAGTTGGAAAACACGCTCATTTTAGAAGCTTGGATTTTAGATAAAATATAATTAGTAAGCAAAGATGTGCATAAAGAGGATAATACTCCAAGGTATAATATGGCTAAAACAAAATCTATATTTCCTAATGGTGCCAAAAAACTGCCAACTGTACCATTTATCAAATTTTTTACAAAGGCAACTATATTGAAAGCAATGAAACTGATAATAATCATTATATAGCTTAGCTCTATACCGCTAAAATCCTTGGTTAAAATCCTAGCCAATACGCTATATCCGGAAAAAGATAGTGCAGATAATAGTAACAATAGTATACCTTTTAATCCAGTAAGTTCTATAGATGAACTGGTCATTATTACTATATATATAACACCTGATACGGATAGTATAATAGATAATTTTTGGAATATACTAGTTTTTTCTTTTAAAAAATAGCTGGCTAAGATCAAAGTGAAGATGGGGGCTGATGCTTGCATAATTCCTGCTTCAGAGGATGAAGCATATTTTAGACCAAAGGTTTGAAAACTAAAGAACAACAGTGGATATAATAGGGCTAGTGGAAGGATCCTTTTGATTTTATTTTTATCATATTTCAGATTAATCCATTTGAATAATATAGGTATTAATATTGCTATAAAGGATGCAGTAAAACGATAAGCCAATATATCCAAAGGGTCTGCAGAATTTAAAGCTATTTTACCAAATAGGAAAGAAAACCCAGTGATTATAGAATATAATATAGCTGCAAGATAGACTCGACCATTATTAGTAGTTTCCATAAAAACCTCCTATATACTTAGTACATAAATAATATCATTTATTGGTAGGGTAAATCAAGTATTATGGAAGATTGGTATTAATCAATGGTTTTCCTATTGCAGTTGTTATATGGATTTGGATATACTATAAATAGTAGTATTGCCTAATGTAAATTTAGCTAATAATAGATTGGGGGCTGATTTTATGAACCAAAAAGAAATTAGATGGCGTCAAAGATTTGAAAATTTTGATAAAGCTTATAAGCAATTTCAATCTGCTATTTTAGACTTTGGTAACCTAAATATATTGGAAAAAGAGGGATTAGTTCAAAGATTTGAATATACATTTGAGTTAGCTTGGAAAACGTTAAAAGACTATTTAGAATCTCAGGATGTAATAGTCAAATTTCCAAGAGAAATAGTAAAATCTGCCTTTCACTATGAAATTATCCAAGATGGAGAGGTGTGGATGGATATGCTAGAAAACCCCAATCTATTAGCTCATACCTATAATAGGGAACGTTTTAATTTTGCTGTAAAAAAGATAAAAGAAGAATATTATGGTGCTATATTACAAGTACATAACTATTTAGGAGGAAAAATATGAATTTTGGTATACCGTCAAAGAGTATGAGCTTAATTATTAATGCTTTGGTACAGAAAGAAGAAATTGAAAAGGCCCTTATTTTCGGAAGCCGAAGCATGGGAAATTATAAGAATGGTTCTGATGTAGATATAGCCATATTCGGAAAGGATATTACAATGGAAATATTAAACCAATTGAGGATTGAATTAAATGAAAAATTGCCCTTGCCTTATTATTTTGATATTGTCCACTATGATTCCTTAGAACATGATAAATTGAAAGAACATATTGATAAATATGGGAAGGTATTGTATGAGAAAGGAGTTAAATAAATCAGGGACTAGTTCCTGATAGTCCCTGATTTATTATTACTTATTATTGGTAGAATACATGTCCACCGATTTTTGATACATAAGATTTGTTTTTCACAATCCAAGTACCAGCTGCTTTATTTGGGTTAAAGAAATATGTTGAATTTCCAACGGGCCTCATACCATTTAATGAATCTTTTGCAGCATTAATACTTTCTTGAGAAGGGGTGTTGTAAATAGTGCCATCAGCAACAGGACTGAATTGAGGAATGCTTCCATAGTATTCGAATATAACATTATATATGGTATTGGGAAACTCTTTAGAATTTACTCTGTTTAAAATTACGTTCCCAACAGCTACCTTTCCTTCATAAGGTTCCCCACCAGCTTCTGCTTCAATAATTCGAGCCAGCCAGTATATATCCCCAGTATTATAATTTCTAATATTTGTCCCTTCTCTTGATGGACTAGAACTGCTGTATAAGGTCCTTATTGTTTCTGGTCCTGCAATACCATCAATTCTTATTCTATGGTCTATTTGAAAATTGATTACAGCTTTTTCTGTTATCTTTCCAAATATTCCATCTAAATAATAATGGTAGTAACCTTTTTGATTTAATGCTTTTTGGAGCCTCAAAACATCTTCACCACGATGACCATAATATAATGTTCTACTAGACCCACTAGCTAAAGTAGGTGTAGTAAAAACCACCAAAATTAGCAGGACCAAAATAATATGTGATATTTTGTTTCTTTTCATTTTACCTACTCCTTCCTAAACTTAGTTTCCGAAGTTAGCTTTCAAATAGGGGCAAACCCCTCCAGTTGGTTCCCTCGTACCTAAAAATTTAGGATTCAGCTGTTACTTGATTTACAACATAGGTGTTATTATATAAGAAAATAAATATTATGTAAACAGGCTAAGCTTAAATACCAGAAATTACATTTTTCCCAATCTTATCCCATTTCTGTTTTACTAGCCCCCTTATGGGTAAAATAGTATTATAGGTATATTACAATTAAATCTTCAATAAGGAGAGGTGCAAACATGAATTTTCCAAATGCAAATATCTTAGAAGTAGATTTAACCAAGGGTACTATTAAGAAGACTATATTAGATGGAGAAACCCATAGACTCTATCCAGGGGGTTCTGCTCTAGGTACCTATATATTATTAAAAGAGTTAAAACCAAAGGTGGATCCCCTTTCGCCAGATAATGTTCTAGTTTTATCCGTTTCTCCATTTACGGGACTTCCTATAGCGGGGGCTAATAGGATAACTGTAACTACTAAAAGCCCATTAACCAATGGTATAGGGGATAGTCAAGCTGGAGGTTTTTTCCCTGCTTATTTGAAGGGAAATGGTTGGAATGCTTTAGTGTTTAAGGGAAAGGCAGAAAAACCGGTGTATTTATACATAGACGGCGATGAAATAGAGTTGAAAGACGCTTCAAAGATATGGGGGGAAGTTACCGGAGAGGCAGAAAGATTGATAAGAGAGGATTTAGGTATAGAGGATATAGATATAGCTCAAATTGGACCTGGAGGCGAAAATCTAGTAAAGTTTGCAAATATTATCAATATGTGTAATAGGGCCAACGGTAGAAATGGCACAGGAGCAGTAATGGGTTCTAAAAATTTAAAAGCCGTAGTTGTAAAGAAGAAACTAGGCCTTAAACCGGCTGATGAAGAAAATTTCAAAACACTAGCTAGAGAAGGTGTAGATAGATTTAATAATAGCCATGGATTACAGCAATTAGGAGAGCATGGTACCAATAGAGGCCTTATTAGTCATCATAAAAATGGATTTTTAGCTACTAGGAATTGGATATCTGGATATTTTCCTGAAGGAGCAGAAAATATCACTGGAACTACTATGACTGAAACCATATTAAAGAAAAGGGATACTTGTTATGCCTGTCCGGTAAGGTGTAAAAGGGTAGTAGAAATAGAAGGAAAAGTTGACCCTCTCTATGGCGGACCCGAATATGAAACAGCAGCAGCACTAGGTTCTTATTGTGGTATTACTAATTTGGAAACCGTTGCGATTGCAAACCAATTATGTAATATGTATGGATTAGATACTATATCCTGTGGTGCTACCATATCCTTTGCCATGGAATGTTTTGAAGAGGGGATATTGACCAAGGAAGATACAGATGGATTAGAACTGACCTTTGGAAACGATGAAACATTAATTAAACTAATAGAAAAGATTGGGAAAAGAGAAGGGATAGGGAATCTATTAGCAGAAGGAAGCTATAGAGCAGCAAAGGAAATAGGTAAGGGTGCTGAGAAATATAGTATGACTGCAAAGAAGCAAGAATTACCTGCCCATATGCCTCAGTATAAACCTTCCTTAGGATTAATATATGCAGTAAATCCCTTTGGAGCTGACCATCAATCTTCAGAACATGACCCAGTCCTTACATTACCTCCAGAAAGTCAGGCAAGGAAGAACTTAGCCATGATAGGAATTTATAAGGGGTATGATGACAATTTTGAATTAGACGATGAAAAGACTAGGTTTGCTTTTAATACTCAATGTCTTGAATCTACCATAGATACATTATCCCTATGTCAATTCCTATGGGGAGTTGCGACTTTATACGGACCAAAGGATCTAGTCTCATTAGCTAAATATGGCATAGACTGGGATACTTCCCTTTATGAGCTTATGGAAATAGGTGAGAGAAAGGTAAATATGATGAGATATTTCAATGCTAGGGAAGGATTTACCAAAGAAGATGATACTTTACCTGAAAGACTTTTTGAGCCTTTCAAAGATGGACCTTCTAAAGGAGCAGCTTTAGATAGAGAAAAATATGAAAAATCAAAAGAATTATATTATGAAATAGCAGGCTGGGATAAGGAAACGGGTAATCCAACAGAGGGAACTTTAAAAAGATTATCATTAGGATGGGTAGCTATATAATTGTTAAGGTCACCATTGGTGGCCTTATTTTGATTAGGGATATTAATGACTTTGCTTTTTTTAGGCCTAATTGCTATAATACCAGTTGATAAGTGATAAAATTATTTACAAAATTGGAGGTTGGGATGAATATTTTAAAGAATAATAAAAATATAATAGTTCTATGCGATTTTGATGGAACAATAACTACAGAGGATACTAATGTTAAATTATTTAATAAAATTGGCGATAAGGATATTATACAAAAATACAGGGAGAAATATTATAACGGTGAAATAGATATAAGAACTTTGTCTAACAATCAATTTGATAGTGTTAAATTATCAAAAGAATCTTATTTAGATTTTATATTAAATGAAATAAAATTACAAAGAGGTTTTAAACTTTTCTATACTAATTTAAATAAGTACAAAATACCCTTTGTAATTGTTAGTGGTGGTTATGAAACGGGCATTAGGCCTTTTTTGAACAAGCATGGATTTAATGATATTCCTATTTATGCAAACAAACTAATCTTTAACGGTGATTCAGTTACCGCACAATATTATGATGAAGAACATTTTCCAGATTTAATTCGTAAAGATTGTTATAAAGATTTTAAGGTAGAAATTGTTAAGAAATATAGGAAAAAGTATGATAGGATTATATTTATTGGAGATGGTTCTACAGATATTAACATAGCAGATAAAGTAGATTATCTATTTGCCAAAGATTATCTAAGAGATTACTGTATTAAAAATAATATAGATCATATTGATTGGGAAGATTTTAATGATGTGAATAAATGGATTTTCAGATATTAAATATAATAATGAGTAAATCTTCCTAATAGAAATAGGGATATCTTCATAACGAGTCTTTATACCTATGAGTAATTATATTAATTTATTCAAGGTTGATGCCAGGCTTAGAAAGGAGCAATAATTGATGAAATTATTATTAGACATGCATAACCACACTATTGCAAGTGGGCACGCTTATAGTACTGTCCAAGAAATAGCAGCAATAGCTAGCAAAAAGGGATTAAAATATGTAGGGATAACGGATCATGGGCCTGCAATGCCAGGAGGACCACATATTTTTCATATAGGAAACCAGAGAATTTTACCAAAGGTGATAGAGGGAGTAGAAATATTGAAAGGTGTAGAAGCTAATATATTAGACCAAAAGGGAAGATTAGATATACCCAATAGTATGTTAGAAAACTTAGATATAGTAGCGGCAGGGTTTCACGATGCATGTATAGAACCTTGTGATATAGAAGGAAACACAAAGGCTCTTTTAAATACTATGAAAAATAAAAACGTAGACATAATAGTTCATCCAGGAAATCCAATTTTTCCAATTGACAAACAAGAATTTGTACTTGGTGCAAAAGAAACTAATACTTTAGTTGAGATTAACAATAGTTCATTTTTGCATAGTAGAAAGGGCAGTAAGGAAAACTGTTATGATATAGCCATGTTGTGTAAAAAACACAGGGTTAAAGTAATCGTGGGTAGTGATAGTCATGTGGCTTTTGATGTAGGAAGATTTGATAAAGCTCTTGAGTTATTAATATCCATTGAAATGCCAGAAGAATTAATTATAAACACATGCACTGATAGGTTTGTAGATTATTTAAAGGAGAAAGGCAAAGCTAGATTTAGTTTTAAAGGATAGTTATTTTAAATAGATATAGATGGTGGAAAATATAAACATATTATTTACGATAAAAAAGCATCCAAAAACTGATGTGAACCCTTTAATCCGGACTTTCGGATAATATTAATTATGCGGCTTGTTTCCTATATTCAATAGGTGACAGGCCATTTAATTTCTCTTTTATTCTTTTGTTATTATACCAGTTGATATATCCTTTAATTTTTTTCTCCATAGTACATTTCTTGTTTTAATAGCCCAAAGAAATTTTCCTTGGGGAGTTATCTATACAATTTCCTCTTCGAGACATACTTTGTTCAATATTTCTGTTTTTTAATCTTTTCACCCATTGTTCATGTTGATAATGAAAGCCTTGGTCAGAGTGAATTGTTAATTTATGCTTCTAATTTATGCTTCTTAGGAAGCTTTTTAAGAGCATCATCCAAGGCATCTGTGGTAAAATTCACCGTAGGAGCTGTTACCTGGAATTGCCTATATTGTAATACACGAAGCTTAAATTCTCCAGAGTAAAAAGTCTTTGTAGATTTTATTTTTAGGCCTTCTTCTCCATACTTTTAATAATCATTAATCCAATATCTAATCAAGCCATGATTTATTACATCATATTTTTTAGCTACAGACTTGTAACCACCAGTTTCTCCCTTCATGTATTCTTTAACTACTTTTAACTTAAACTCAAATGAATATTTAGACATGATTAAACCCCCTAATTCCGTGTCCGGATTTAGGGGGTAACATCACATCACATCAAAGGAGATGCTTTTTTATTCGCCTATAGAGTCCAAATCATGAGTTAATATTTCCTCGATTTTTCTTTGGATTCGGTCTAGATCTAACCCAGCTTCGTCTAAAATACTCTTCCTTAGCATAGGGCCAATTTGTTCAATATCGTCTAATATATCCTGTAATAGTTCCATAGCAGATGTGGCTTCCAATACCTCTTTGGGGGTTTTTGACATATTAGCTAGAATAGAAGTTTCTGTTCTGGAAGCTACAATGGGATTTTTAAGATTTTCAATATATACTAATGTACGTCGTCCAGGGCCTCTATTTTCTTCAATGGGGTCCAGGGCCACAATCTTATCCGATCGAACAAACTTCCCATAACCTAAGGGAATTATAGCATTTTCACGAATTTCCAATATAGATCACCCCCTTATTTGGCTAGTGTATATATACAATAGGTTAAAAATAATCCTGGTTTTATTATGTCCAAATTATTAGAAAAGATAATAATCCCTATATTAATATTATATCATAGTAAATAATGCTATTTAGGCCATGTTTTTCACTTGCCAATTAGTATATAATAGTAACTGAAGTTTAGTAATATAGTTTGAGATACGGATTATTGAGGAGGTAGTAATATGGATTTTGATTATACTTTAAATTTAGTAGATTCTTTAAAAAACATGGAACAAAGGGGAGCTTTTTTAACCGTCAAGGATAAGGATGGTAAAGTTAATACCATGACAATAGGATGGGGAAATATAGGATATGAATGGGGCAGGCCTATATTTACAGTATTAGTAAGGGAGAGTCGATATACCCATGAGCTATTAGAGAATGGGGAAGATTTTACTATATCTATTCCCTTTGACAATAAGATGAATAAAGCTATAGGTTTTTGTGGAAGTAAATCGGGAAGGGATTATGATAAAATTAAAGATTGCAATTTAACCCTTATCAATAGCCAGATAGTTAAATCCCCTGCTATTGGAAACTGTCATATGGTTTATGAGTGTAAAATAGTATATAAACATCCTATGGATCTAAAGTTTTTAGATGATGTAATAAGGAGTAAGTGGTACCAAGAAGAAAATAATAAATGGTATAAATCAGGTGATTGTCATACCATATATTATGGAGAGATAGTTAATTGCTACTATAATGAGTAGTGTTTTGGCCACGGCTTTTATATAATATGCTAAACCAAAATTGATAACATAATAATTAATTAATGAGAAAAGATAATATAGATTGGCATTTTTATATAAAAGTAGAAAGGGTGATGGTATGGATTTCGACAATATTAAAGAGAAGAGATCCGTTCAGGAGGGTGTCCATAATTTGGTATTGGAAATTTCGGCTGATGAGTACAAAAAGGATTATGATGATTATAATAGAGATTATGCTTTGAATATTTTGGAAAGGCATTTGGAAAATAGGGGAGACGACGGAAGGCCATCAGATGTGGAAATTAGCTATGATGGAGAGAATCATATGGTAAGAATTTATGCGAGAGTTAACTATTTAGGTAATGATCACACAATATATAAGTTTCGATAATAGGTGGACACTTCTTAAGGGAGTGTCCATTTTAAAATTAAAAAGTTCTAAATGTTTGAACAATTTTCAAAGTATAATATAATGGTGTTAAGTAAAGTTATGTTAGTCCATAGGAAAAGGGGGGAGATATGTGAAGTTTAGACGGCTGATTACAGGAATCGGTTTAAAATTTCTTGGAAAGGGATTGGTCTCATGTTCTAAAATAGAGAAGGCGATTCAAAAAGAATTAGAGTTTTACGAAGACGGTTTTATAATTGAATTAAAGGTTTTTAACACTGATACTCAAGTTGCCGTAGAAAAGGTAGGAAACAACTTCAAATATTTAGGAAGCAATTATAATAGAGCCCCAGATCTTTCAATTGCTTTTAAAAGTTACGAAGCAGCACTAATGCTAATCTTAGGACAGATCGGAGTCTATGAAGGTTATGCACAGCATCGCTTTATTGTAAAAGGAGATTTAATTGCTAGTATGCCTTTCATACGTATCTTATATTATGTAGAAGCATATTTATTCCCTAAAATCATTTCTAAAAAGATTCTAAAAGAAATTCCAAAACTTTCATCAAATAAAATTAAGGCCTATATTCGATTAATAGCTTAAAAAGAAAGGAGATCCAATATGTTACCTGAATATTATGAGTTTAAAAACTCGGTAAAAATTATTTCTGGAAAGAATGCTTTAGAGAATATTCCTTTTGAGTTAAGCAATCTGGAGGCTAAAAGACCTCTTATCTTAACTACTAAATCCATGATTAGAAACGGACAATTAAAGATAGTTACAGATGCTATGGAAAATGCAAATATTGAAGTGGGACTTATCTTTAAAGAGATTCCCCAAGACTCTTCTATTGAAATAGTAAATAGTATTAGCCAATTATATAAAGAGAATAATTGTGATAGCATAGTTGCTATAGGAGGAGGATCAGTAATAGATACAGCTAAAGGAGTTAATATGTTAGTATCCACCAATGCTACTGATTTGAAAGAATATATGGGGTTAGAGATATTAGGTGGAAAATTAAATCCTTTTATTGCAGTGCCAAGCACTTCTGGTACAGGTTCTGAAGCTACTTTAGTTTCCGTAATTGCAGATACAAGTCGAAAGGTTAAGATGGAATTTATATCCTATAGTATATTGCCAGATGTAGCAGTGTTAGACCCACGAATGACAGCAACCCTTCCTTCAAAACTAACAGCCTCTACTGGAATAGATGCTTTAACCCATAGTATAGAAGCTTTTAGTGGTTTTCAAAAGAATCCAATAAGTGATGTTTATGCCTTAACATCTATTGAATTGATTTCTAATTATCTTGAAAAAGCAGTAGTTGACGGAAAGGATGAAAAGGCAAGGCTTGCCATGGCCAATGGTTCCTTAATGGCAGGAATAGCTTTTTCAAATTCTATGGTAGGCATAGTCCATGCCATTGGACATGCTTGCGGTGGCGTTTGTAATGTACCCCATGGAGATGCTATGACTATATTACTTCCCCATTGTATGAACCTAAACTTAGAACTATGCCAAGAAGAATATGGTAGAATACTTCTTGCCTTTTCAGGTCCAGAGGTCTATAGTCAAACTCCCAGGGAAGATCGAGGAAGACGGTGTATAGATGAAATCAACAAGTTTATAAATAAATTTAATGAAATATGTGGTCTACCCAATAAACTTAGGGATGTAGGAGTGAAAAAAGAGGATTTTGAAACCATTGCAAAAACTGCAATAAACGATGGTGCTGCCATTGTAAATCCAGTAGAGGTTACTTTTGATAGGGTTATGAAGATATTAGAGGAGGCTTATTGAGGAATAAATATTCGATAAATTTGGATGGAGGGATAATATGGCCAAATGTGGTGGGTATATGGGTAAAGTTTTAGTCGTAGATGTAAAAAACAGAACTACTAGTCTCTACCCTTGGTCAGATGCCGATAGGGAAGATTATCTAGGCGGAAAGATAATGGCAGCTAAAATAATTAGGGATAATGTAAATCCCAATGTAAAGGCCTTCGATGAGGAAAATATTATAGTTGTAAGTACGGGACCCTTAACAGGTACCAATGCCCCAGCTTCAAGCAGGTTTAATATATCAACTATTTCTCCTTTAACGGGATTACTCACCTCTTCAAATTGTGGAGGGAATTTTGGCTTATCCTTAAAAAGGGCAGGATATGATGCTTTAATAATAAAGGATAAATCTGAATCACCTATATGGATAGAAATAACCGAGGAAAAAGTATTATTCCATGATGCCAAGGACCTATGGGGGAAAAAGGTGAGTATGACCCAAGAGGCTTTAGATTCAAAGGCTGGGAAAATTGTTATAGGGCCTGCAGGGGAGAATTTAGTAAAATATGCAAGCATATTTAGCGGTGAAAGGGCAGCTGGCAGAGGAGGCATAGGAGCAGTCATGGGTAATAAGAAAATAAAGGCCATAACTGCCAAAGGAAACCTTAGACCTAAAATTGCAGAGCCAGAAAAGACTAAGGAGTTTTATAAAAAATGGATAGGTTCACTAAGAGATCATCCTCTAACGGGAGAACAACTGCCGAAATTTGGTACGGCTGGGTTAATTAGTTTGATGCAGCATAGAAACATATTGGCCACTAAGAATTTTAAATATGGCCAGTACCAAGATTTCCAAAAGATATCTGGGGAAAGATTGAGAAAGGATTTTCTAATTAGAAACAAAGGTTGTGTTACATGTCCTATCCAATGTGGCCGTCAAGTGGAAATTGGCAGTAGAGTAGTAAAAGGACCTGAATTAGAAACCTTAGGTCTTTTGGGGCCTAATCTATTAAATAATGACCTGGAACTTATATTAAGGTGGAATTTAGAACTAGATGAACTAGGAATGGATACTATAAGTACGGGAGGAACTATTGCCTTCGCCATGGAATTAAATGAAAAAGGATTATGGGAAAACAATATAGAATTTGGGAAAACGGAGAATATTTCGGAGATATTTGAAGATATAGCCTATAGAAAAGGCATAGGAAATCAGTTAGCCGAAGGGACTAGATATCTTTCTGAGAAATATGGGGGGATTGAATTTGCCATGCATTCGAAGGGAATGGAGCTTTCTGCATATGAACCTAGATCTGCCATAGGTCAGGGATTAGGCTATGCAGTGTCTAACAGGGGAGGTTGCCATTTAAATGCTGGATATTTAGTGTTATTTGAAGGATTGGGACTTAGCATTGATCCCTACTCCACTAAAGCTAAAGCTGAGTTAACTATTATGACTCAGAATATTATGGAAGCTACTTCTTCGGCAGGAAATTGTCTTTTTACTCTTTACGCAATGTTACCAAAGAATTTAATTAGAAATCCTAATAGTAAGGTTACTAGATTTACTAATAAACTTCTAACTACTAGTCTAGCTGCCAGTATTATAAGGTTTATAAATAAAGCAGATGAGAAATTATTACCTATTAAACTTTCCCAAATACCCCAAATAAAAGCCATTGAGTTGGTAACAGGTATGAAGATGACCATTGGTAAATTGAAGAATATTGGAGATAGGGGATATAATTTAGAACGGATGTATAATGTAGAAAGGGGAGTAAGGGCAAAGGATGATTTTCTACCTGACAGGCTGACAAAAGTGACTCAGCGAGAAGATGAGCCAAATAGTTATGTTCCATTGGATGAACTAAAAGAGAAGTATTATGAAATTAGACAATGGGATCAAAATGGAATACCTAAAAAGACTAAATTAAGAAAACTAAAATTGATAGAATGAGGGAATGAATTCAATGGCTAAAGTTAAGTTATTTGGTATTTATAGCATTAAAGTAGGGAAGAATGAGTTGATAATAAAAGCCAAGAATATTGAGGAACTACTAATAAAATTATCTGAAATAGAACCTAATTTAACCATGGAGGAACTAAAAAGAAGCCTTATATTCGTAAACAATAGGAATATTACTGAGTTGAGTATGTTTAAAACTAAAATAGATCATAATGACAATATAAGTATATTATCGCCTATTGCTGGAGGATAAAACTCTTCGTCTATGATTTTAGGGGCATTGGAGGTATTGGAATGACCAACGAAGAATTTCAAAAAATAGTATTAGAGGAACTTAGAAAATTAAACGAAAAAGTAGGAAATCTAGGACAAGGGCAAATAAGGCTAGAGCAGGGACAAATAAAATTAGGGCAAGGACAAGAAGAAATAAGAAAAGATTTAAAGGCCGTAATTGAACAAACCACTGATTTAACTGAATCTAGACAAGAATTAATGCAAAGGTAGATAAAGTAATAGAGGAATTAAATACAATAGAAATAGTCACATTAAGCAAGAACATTGGAAATCATCGAACATATGAGTGCAGAAATAATGGAGAATCTGGATATATTGAAGATAGTGAAAAACACAAAGGATTTTGATCAGGCTTTAGCAGAGGGGAAATTAGCTGTGGTAATAGGAATGGAAGGGTTAAGTGGAATTGGTAATAGGGTAAATTTAATAAATGCATTATATCTATTGGGAGTTAGACATATGTCTTTAACATGGAATGAAGAAAATCCTCTTGCAACAGGAGTAAGAGGAAATCCCAATAGGGGTTTAACCGAAAAAGGAATCCAAGCAGTTAAATTGATGGAGAAACTAGGGATAATAATAGATCTTGCCCATGCTAATGACAAGACCTTCTGGGATGTATACGAAAATACTACAGGACCTATTGTAAATTCCCATTCCAATTCTAGGGCATTGTGCAATGTACCTAGAAATATTTCAGATGAACAGATAAGGGCAATATCTGAAAGGGGAGGACTAGTTGGTTTAAACTCTTTCAATGAGTTTGTTCATATAGATAGGGATAAACAAGATATCCATCATTTAGCAAACCATTTAGATCATATGGTAGAGATTGCAGGAATTGAATATGTGAGTTTTGGTTTCGATTTTTTCCACTACCTAAAGACAGATACCATAGATAGTTTTGTAGAAGATGTGAATATTGGAACCAAAGGATTTGAAACCATAGTAAGGATTCCGGATTTTATAGATATCCTTTATAGCAGAGGATATACTAAAGAAGATATAGAGAAAATATCGTATAAGAATTATTATAGGCTAATGGAAGAAGTATTAGATTAGTAGTTATCTATTTAAGACTACATTCCTGAATGTTGAATTCAGGAATGTAGTTTTTTTGTTGGTTAATATATATGTGAAATATGTTTAAAGAATGAATTTATTTGTCACCAATTTAATGAACAGATAAATTTTAATAAAGTTAAATATAAAAGAGGAATTTTATGGATATGTGTAGAATAATAAGCAATGGAAGCCATATGATAAGATTTAAAAAATTATACAGTTTTGGCATTCAAAATAATTTTAATCTAGTAAATTTAAATAAATATTAGGGGGCGATATTATGTATGATAGAGAAGTATCAAATGTTTTTATGTGTCTGGTAGGATCAAATCCATTACCAAATTATATTGTGACTGAATTTTTGATGAGTCACGAGGATAAGTATAGGAGTTATGTTCCGAAACCTGATATCTATTATTTTATTCATACGGGTAAAGATGGTACAGAAGATTATCAAAAGAGGATAAAAAGAAAGGTATCAGATTCTAACATATGCCAAGGGATAAGCTTATCTGATTCTAGAGATGCTGGGAAGATTATTAATAGTCTTAATAACAAGTTAAACAAATTTATTCATGATAATAATATTAAAACAATTCATCTAAATTATACTGGTGGCACAAAGCCAATGGCAGTATTAACCTATAAGTGGTTGCAAGAACAAATCAACGGTACATTTGAACTAATCCTTTCAGATATAGACCCAAAGAACAATAAATTGAACATTATGAAAGATAGGGAAAAAGGAAGTTTGTCTTATATTCTCAATTATGATTTAACAGATATCATTACTATACATATAGAAGATTTGCTTGAATTGCATGGAATGAAATTAATAAATACAAATAAGAATGCAGAAGGACAAATAGATAGGTATCTAAATATTGAAAGGTTATCAAAGGAGGAACAGTGGAATAGGAAGCAAAGCTTTTTTACTAAATGTTTGAAAACAAATAAAGAAACAAATGAAAAAAAATTAAAAAAAATATTACAGGTGAACAAATCTTTGAATGATCGTAAAAGGAATCGGGAAATTGGCAAGCCATCTAAAAAAGACTGGAAAACCAAGGATAAAAAAGAGCTAAATAATGAGTTAAACCAGTCGTTTAGCGAATATATGCCTAATCATTTGAAGGAAACTTTAGAAGAATATGAGGAGGAGAAATTTGCAGAGATTGTAGGGTTTTTTGCGGGTAAATGGTTAGAATACTATATCTATGAAAGAATATATAAAATATTGGAAAAGGAAAATTTAATAGATAAAATGCAACTTTATCACTCAGTAAATGTTGACATGAAAGTAGATGGGCATATTAGGCCTGCAGAAATTGATATAATAGCTATAAAGGGATACAAATTATATTATTTTACTATAACAACTGGAAAAAGAATTGGAGTATGTAAGCAGAAAGCATTTGAGGGTATTTTTAGAGCTAGACAATTAGGAGGGGAACATGCTAGGGTTATTGGGGTTAATATGATGCCCAATGAGGCCTATAATGATAATGATGAAAATTTTAATAGAAATTTGGAAGCTGATTTAAAATCATTCAAATTAGAATCTGGCGAAATATATATCATAGGATATGAGGATGTTGTAGCAACGCCAAAAAGAAGGCTAAATTAATAGCAGCAGAGGAGGGGCAAGATGTAGGAAGTTGGTTTGATTTTCATATAGCATATAACAACGAGATTAATACATCTTTAGCAAATATTAGAAAAGCAAGATATAATGTGTATTATATGGAGGATGCTAAGGATTACGATGATTTTGAGGAATATAATTTACTATATAGGCCATGGTGCGTATCTGAAAATTATTATGGTAAATATAAGTGGAACCAATCAATAAAACTATGCGAAAATCTAGAAAAACAGAAATGGACTTCTTCAAATCTTGAAGAGCTTAGGCAAAACTATATTTTAGGTGAAAAGGAAATGAAAAACTTTTTGGCAAAAATGGAATCTAGAAAGAAAACCCTTAATAAGGACATTTTGAATTCCGATACACCTGGATTTGATGAAGATCGTATGACTCCCTATATTGATCTCATAGAAATTATGAGTTTATATGAAAACTTGGGTGAGGGGATGGGGTTGAATGAAGATAAAAATGGAACTTTTATCAGATTTATGCACAAGTTCAGGAGATAGTTTGTCGTCTATAGTAGATATAGAAACGGCAGTTGATGAATACGGGATACCTTATATTCCATCAAAAAGGATAAAGGGAGTATTAAGGGAAGCAGGAGAAACCCTATGTAAATTAGGTCATTATAATTTACAAGATTTAGATAATATTTTTGGAAAGCCTGGTCAAATGCATGGAGGGTTATTAAGGATTGACAATGGCCGAATAGAAAATTATGAAAGCATAAAAAGTTATCTTGAAAGTTATTATAGCCAACATTTAAATTTAACGACCAAATTTTTTACTAAGGATTATATAACTGATTATTTTACAACCATAAGGGAACAGACTAGTATTGATAAGAAGACATACACGGCAAAGGATAATAGTTTAAGAAAGCTTAGGGCTATTAAAAAGGGAAATATATTCTATTTCCCAATCGAAATTCCAGGTGAATTTATAAAGCTATTTGAAGATTGCTGTAGGTTAACAAGAAATATAGGGTTAAATAGGACTAGGGGGTTTGGGGAAGTAAAATTGACTTTAATTGCTGATACCCCTGTAAAAACTAAAATATTAAAGGAATCGAAACGTTATATCGAAACTAGAGCATTAGGTTTGCCTGGTGGGTTACTAGACTACCTATAAGGAATTGAAACCTTCTATAGCCATAGAACCTGATTGCATTGCTGCAAGGTTACTAGACTACCTATAAGGATTAAATCAAAAAAAGGTGGGATTCATAGGTCCCACCTTTTCCTAATCTACTTAAAGCTTCCTTTCAAATACTTTTATTTTTTCTCTATCATTAAAATCTTCAAAACTGTTTATACCTAATTCTCTTAAGAATTCATTCATTATCCTATTTTTAGCGGATAGATGTACTTTAGATTCATTCCCAAATTTATCTACCATTTCTTTACCTTTTTCCTCTGGTATTATAGATTTAGGGCCTCCCACACATCCTCCATCACAGCCCATCCCTTCTAAAAATCTTGTTTGAATTTTTCCATGAAGGGCATTTTCCAGCATTTCCTTACACTCTTTTATTCCACTGGCTTGTTCACTGGAAAATATATTGGCTTTATCTGGGAACATGTGCTTAATAGTATTTTCTATAGCTGCAGAAACTCCACCTATTCTTCCGTATATTCTACCACCTTTGGAGGTGTATTGGGTAGATAATTCTTCGTGAAGTTTTTCCAGATTTATATCAAAGACACGAAAAATATCTTCCAATTCATTAAAGGTTAAAACATAGTCTATAGCTCCTTTTAAATCTTCTACTTTTGCTTCAGCTTTTTTTGCTACACAAGGACCTATGAATACAACTTTACATTCAGGTTCTAATTCTTTCATTACCTTACCAGCTGCAATCATTGGAGAAACTGAAGGAGAAGTATATTTTATTAATTCATAGTATTTACCCTTTACATCTTCGTAGTAAGCTTTGAGTAATTTTCTAAATAATTTTCTATAATCTTTTTCATTAGTCATATGGACACTCCTTCCCACTAAATGGATTGTGTCCAATTAAACTAAAAAATATAATGGATTTGTATTACAAATTTTCCACCCACTGAATTATTTCATTAGTTACATTTTCTATACCATCATTATAGAATACTTTATTATATTCTCTGTCATTATGCTCGTACATAGGATCATAATATTTAACCATTAGTTCTTCTGCCACAGGTTTATATTGATGTTTTTCTATTAGTTTAATATATCTATCTATATTTTTATCACCCAAATGTTTCCTTAGATGTTCCAAAGATTCTATAAGTTCATCATCCGTGTCGTGAACATAGGAATCTAAGATATTAGCAATCCTTATGTCCATATTGGCCTCAATTTTAATATTTATTCCTTTTTTCATAGCTTCAAATAGGTACTTAGGTATTATATCTTTTCCTATTCTTCTGCTTTCTCCTTCAATAAATACCAAATTTGTTTTTCTATTAAATAAGGATTGGTAAAGGAGAGATTCGAACATCTTCTGAGTATTTTGTTGACCAAGGCCTACACTGCCAAGGATAGACCCCCTATGATTTGCACAACCTTCTAGATCTACAATATCCATCCCTTTTCTTTTGAGATTTTGCAAGATGTGAGTTTTTCCAGTTCCTGTATTACCATAGAGAATAATGAATTGGATATCCGTAACTAAATCGGGAAGGTGAGTGTAAATGTATTTCCTATAATATTTATAGCCTCCTTCAAGTTTAAAAGCATTTATTCCAATGGATTCAAAAAGAGAAACTAAAGCCCTGCTTCTCATGCCACCTCTAGCGCAGAAAAATACAAGATTATCATATTTTTTGTTAAGTTCTATAATTTTCTCATAAATACTAGGAAGTTTCTTAGAAGCGAGTTCTATCCCAATTTTTTTGGCTTTTTCTATACTTTCTTGTTTATATACAATCCCTATTAAACTTCTTTCTTCATTGTTGAAAATTGGGATATTAATAGCGCCAGGAATAGTTTCAGATTCATACTCAGATGGGCTTCTTACATCGATAAATGCATAGCTTTCGTCAATCCAATTTTTTTCAATTTCTTCGTATTTAATTGTTTTAAACACTATAATCCCTTCTTCTAATTGAATACTAAATGGTATCTAGATAACATTTCCTCTATTTTGCAATATTTACAGAACATATTATAGCATATGTATGGAGATTACACAATGAATTAAGTTGCAGGTGTTTCTGGAAATACTTCTGACCTTTAGTTATACTTATAAATAGGTAGATAGTTTTACATGGAAGAACTTGAAGATGAGTTTAAATAAATACTGATGGAGTTGTGATATAATAGAAAAAAGCAAAGGGGGAAATATATGGGCTATCTATTACAAGGATTAATGTTAGGTTTTGGATATGTAGCGCCTATAGGGATGCAAAATTTATATGTAATAAATTCAGCTATAAGGGAAACCCGAGGAAGGGCCTACAGAGTAGCTTTTATAACAATTTTTTTCGATATTACATTGGCCTTAGCTTGTTTTTTTGGAATTGGATTATTATTAAATAAAGTGCCCATATTAAAGGGAATTATAGTGTTGATAGGTAGTATAGTAGTAATCTACATAGGTTATAGTATTATAAAATCATCCCCAAATTTATCTACAGATATAGAAATTGAAAAATCCTTTATAAAGATTCTAAGGGATACTTTTGCTGTAACTTGGCTAAATCCTCAGGCTATTATAGATGGATCTTTGTTACTAGGTGGGTATCATGCTTATATCCCTAACGGAATGAGTAAATATTTTATATTAGGATTTTGCTTAGCTTCATTTTTATGGTTTTTTTCATTGTCAACAATAGTGTCAGTATTTCAAAAAAGGATAAATAAGAATTTCATCAAATGGATTAATATTATCTGTGGAATAATAATTATATTTTTCGGGTTTAGACTGGGATATTCTTTTTTAAAGGAAATATTCCTATAAAACTATTAATTTTAAAAGGAAGGGATAAATATGGAATTCAAAAGATTTGGTAGCAAGTATGTAATTAGATTGGAGAAAGGTGAAGAAATAGTAGAATCCATTAAGACTCTATGTGAAAGAGAAGGAATCAAGCTAGGCACTATAACTGGTATTGGGGCCACCGACAAAGCAGTAGTAGGTTTATTTGAAACCAGTACTAAGGAATACCATTCTAAAGAATTGATTAGAGATATGGAAATAACAAGTCTTTTGGGAAATATTTCTCAAATGGAAGGGGAAGTCTATCTTCATCTTCACATAACCCTAGCAGATCATAATTATAATGTATATGGAGGCCATTTAACTTCAGCAGTAATTAGTGCTACGGGGGAGATAATAATAGATACAATAGAAGGGGTAGTAGATAGAGAATTTGATGAAGAAATTGGATTAAACCTTTTTAAGTTTTAGTTTTCCAATTAAGCTATTAACTTGCCATTAATGCAGGTATAAGAACCTGTAATCAATGGCAAGTTTTTTTATAACCAATAGGAAAGTTTTCACTTATAAAATACTAATTAAAATGAACTTTCCGTAAATGAGTATTAAAAGAGGGCTACCTTATAATGTTTATATAGAAGCCTTTTTTATTTACTTAAAAAATTATAAAAATTCATATTTCGTATTGATTTTTAAAAAAATCATGATATAATCATAGGTAAACGATTACCTGGTTAAACGATTACCCAAGTAAACGGTTAACTACCTTGAAGGTTGGATTTATTAATGGTTTTAAATATTATGGGGTTTGAAAAGGGTGAGCTAAGTGACTACTATTAAAAAGATTGCTGAATTAGCGAATGTTTCAACCGCTACAGTATCAAAGATAATAAACGGTAAAGACCAATATATAAGTGAAGCAACTAGACAAAAGGTACTAGAAATAGTTGAAAGAGAAGGATATATTCCTAATGGAGTTGCAAAGAGTTTAAAAATGAGAAGGACAAAAACTATCGGAATAATATTGCCTGATGTAATGAACCTTTTCTTCTCTGAGCTTGCTAGAGGAGCTGAAGATGCTGCTGAGAAAGAAGGATATTCAGTTATACTTTGTAATACGGATAATAAAGAATTAAAAGAAGAAAAATATTTAAATATTCTTCATGAAAAAATGGTGGATGGAATTATTATGACTGCTGCTGAAGGCAGTATGAATAAATCTGTAAAAATATCTAAAACTCCCATGGTATTAGTTGATAGGGATATAGAATTGGATAAACCAGTTGGACGTATTACTGTAAATAATGAGGAAGGCGCTTTTATGGCAACCAAGTTTTTAATAGAAAAGGGTTGCAAAAATATAGGTTTCATATCTTCACAAAAGAAAAACAAACCATCTGCAGAGCGTTTAAAAGGGTATAGAAGGGCTTTGGAAGAGAATGGGCTAGAGATAGATGAAAAAAAGATATTCTTGCAAAACTTCACCATAGCGTCAGGATATGAAGGAGTTATGGCTTTACTAGAACGGAATAAAGTCGATGGAATCTTCTGTGGCAATGATTTAATTGCAATTGGAGCTATACAAGCATTAAAGGAAAATAATCTTAAAGTACCAAAAGACGTTAAAGTAATTGGATTCGATGATATTTCCATGTCTCAGTTCATGGATCCGCCTCTTACCACTATTAAGCAACCAATATATCAATTGGGAGAAGAGGCAGTTAAAATGCTTGTAGCGATTATCGATAAGAAAGATATAGATATGCACAAAGTATTAAGGACAGAATTAATCGAAAGGGGGAGTTGCTAGAAAACTAATAAAAATGGTAGTAGCCCAATGTAAGGAAGGAGGATTAGATGACAGATATTGTAGTTGTAGGTAGTTTAAACATGGATACAGTAGTATCAGTACCACATATACCTAAAATAGGCGAAACCATCTTAGCTACAGATGTAAATTACTATGGTGGAGGTAAAGGAGCTAATCAGGCTATAGCAGCAGCTAGATTAGGTAGTAAGGTATCCATGATTGGGAAAGTTGGGAAGGATAGAAGTGGACAAGCCTTATTGGCTGCCTTGAAAAGGGAAGGAATTGATACCACTGGAGTCGAGGTTTCAAAAGATATTACTGGAACTGC
Source organism: [Clostridium] ultunense DSM 10521 (assembly GCF_000511955.1). GTDB lineage: Bacteria > Bacillota > Clostridia > Tissierellales > Tepidimicrobiaceae > Schnuerera > Schnuerera ultunensis. Next base: position 472,800 of record NZ_AZSU01000002.1, read on the forward strand.
TTTTATAAATGTTAGTAATAAAGGAGAAAACAATATAGTTGTATATCCAGGAGCTAATAGGGATTTAGGCATTAGACAGATAGAGAGACATAGGGAGATAATTGAAAATAGTAAAGTTTGTGTTCTTCAACTTGAAATACCTTATGAAGTTGTAAAATATGTAGTAAATCTTTGCTATGAAAAAGGTGTAAAAGTTGTATTTAATCCAGCACCAGCTTCTAAGGAAATTGAGGATGAACTTATAAGTAAAACTCATATTTTAATCCCTAATGAAACAGAGTTGGCTATTTTAGCTGGTGAGTATAAGTATTCTCCAAAAAAACTAGAAGAGATTGCTGATAGGGTCTATAACAAAGGATGTGAAAACCTTATCATTACTTTAGGAGATAAAGGTGGGTTGTATATATCAAAAGATAAAAGGGAGTACTTTGAAAGTAAAAAAGTAGATTTAGTAGATACGACAGCAGCAGGAGATTCTTTTGTAGGAGCTTTAGTAACCGGTATTGTAGAAGGAAAAACCATTTTAGAATCTATTGAATTTGCTTCTTTTGCAGCAGCGTTAACGGTTACAAAACCAGGTGCCCAAAATTCTTTACCAATAAGAGCAGGGGTAGAGAAGTTTGCAAATAGATTTTTGAACAATAAAAACTAGGAGGGTTTAAAAATGGGAAGAAAAAAATAACATCATGCGGGTGGTATTCAATACTTTGCTACAATGGAAGGAGGATAAAAAATGAGAAATAAAATACCGACGCCTCATATCGAGGCTACAAGCAAAGAGGAAATTGCAAATACTGTGTTAATGCCTGGAGATCCTTTAAGGGCTAAGTTTATAGCAGAGACATATTTAGATAACTTTAATCAGTTTAATAAAGTACGTGGCATGTTAGGTTATACTGGATTTTATAATGGGAAAAGGGTTTCAGTAATGGGTTCTGGAATGGGGATACCTTCAGCATTGATTTACTATTATGAGTTATTCAAATTGTATGATGTGGAAACCATAATTAGGATTGGGACTGCTGGAAGTTTACAACCTCATATAAGGTTAAAAGATGTAATTTTAGCTACTACTTCAAGCACAGATTCATCTATCACTAGAGGTGAATTCGGCAGATTCAACTATTGCCCTACTCCGGATTTTAATCTATTATTATCAGCCTATAAAAAATCAGAACAAATGGGGATTACCGCTCATGCTGGGATGGTTGTATGTGGAGATCAATTTTATGATACTCGTAGTAGTCAAGAAGTTATTCAAAAATTTAGGGAATATGGCGCCATTGCTGCAGATATGGAGTCTGCGGGATTATATACGGTTGCAAATCGTCTAGGGAAAAAATCACTTGCTATGTTTACAATAAGTGATGATGAAAATACAAATTCCAGCGATACACCTAAAATGCGTGAACAGGGTTATACACAAATGATGGAACTAGCACTAGAAATAGCGCCAGAATAAAAAGAGAAAAGGAGAATTAATATGAAGAGAAATATAAAATTATTTTTATTGATAATTGCTGTAATAATGTTATTTAGTCTAACATCTTGTGGAAGTGAAGGCAAAAATAGCGGAGATAAAACGAGAATTGCATTACTATTATCCGGAAATCTTGGAGATATGTCTTTTCTTGATTCTGCAAAGAAAGGAACAGACGAGATTCTTTCTAAATATGATGATGTTGAAGTACGAGTGATAGAGATGGGCTCAGATGCTACAAAGTACGAAACCAATGTGCTTGATTTCTCTGATGATGGTTATGATATAATAATTGGGTCCGGATGGCAATTACAAGAACCGTTCCAAAATATTGCTGAAAATTATCCGGATACAACCTATATTTTATTTGACGCATCAGTTGATTATGAAAAGTCAGAATATAGTAATGTTTATTCAATAACCTACAAGGTTAATGAAGCATCTTATTTAGCAGGTATTCTTGCAGCAGGCATGTCAAATACTGAAGTTATTGGTTTTTTAGGAGGAGCAGATGGACCAGGAATTAATGATTTCTTGGTAGGCTATATTGAGGGTGCAAAATCCGTAAATAAAGATATTAAAGTAATCGTAGGTTATATTGGAAGTTTTTCCGATAGCCCAAAGGCGAAGGAAATGGCTTTAGCTCAATATAATCAGGGAGCAGATATTATTTTTACTGCAGCCGGATCTTCTGGTATTGGAACACTGGAAGCAGCAGCATCACAAGGTAAATATGCTATAGGTGTAGATTCAGACCAAGCATTATTATTTGAGAAGTCAAACCCAGCAATCTCTAACTCAATTCCGACATCAACTTTAAAAAAAGTTGACTCTAGCTTAGTACGTGCCTATGATTTATATAATGAAGGGAAATTGCCTATTGGAAAAGTGGAAAACCTAGGTTTAGAAGAAGATGCAGTTTCTTTAACTGATAATAAATTTTACCAAGATATTGTACCGGAAGATATTAAGGAAAAAATAGAAGTAGCAAAACAGGAAATAATTGAGGGCAAAATAAAGGTTTCAACGGCATTCGGCATATCGAATGATGATTTACATTCGTTAATTGAATCAGTGAGACCGTAATATTTGGATTGTGGGGTGAACTTTTTGACAAGAAAAGTATTAGAGTTAAAGAATATCAGAAAAGTATATGATAATGGAGTTGTTGCAAATGATGGCATCGATTTAACGCTAAATCAGTCAGAAATTCACGCTATTGTCGGGGAAAATGGTGCAGGTAAATCTACGCTTATGAATATTGTGTTTGGAGAAATAAAACCTACGGCTGGAACCATATTGTTAAGAGGGGAACAGGTGTACTTTGGTTCCCCTAAACAAGCCATTGAAAAAGGAATAGGAATGGTACACCAACATTTTAAGTTGGTTGATTCCCTGACAGTTGCGCATAATATTTTTTTGGGCATAGAGCCGAAAAAAGCAGGTTTCATAGATAAAAACAAAATGATTCGTTTAACAAGCGAACTTGCTGAAAAATATAAATTTAGAATTGATCCAGAAGCACTTGTTAGGGACATATCTGTAGGGGAAAAACAAAAAGTTGAAATTTTAAAAGTCCTAGCAAGAGGCGCAGAAATACTTATCTTAGATGAACCGACTGCCGTTTTAACACCACAAGAAACGGAAGAATTATTTACTGAATTAAGAACGTTTAAGGAAACTGGATATTCTATAATATTTATATCTCATAAATTAAATGAGGTTAAATCTATATCGGATAAGATAACAGTAATTCGTAAAGGTAAAACTTTAGGAACTTATGATGGTTCCGAGCTTTCAGAATCGGAATTATCCAATCTTATGGTGGGCCGTGAAGTTGTTAGAAGTTTTGATAAGGTGTTAGTAGAAAAAGGTGAAGTTGTCTTAGATATTCATAACCTTAAGTTAGTAAATGATTTTGGCAAGAAAAAACTAAATAATTTTAATTTATCATTAAACCGTGGAGTGATTCTAGGTGTTGCAGGAGTTGAAGGTAATGGACAGGATGATCTAGTTAAGTGTATATGCGGATTAAACAAAGAATATAGTGGAGAAATTCTGATATGTAACAGGGATATAAAGAAATTAGGTATAAGTGAAATTCGGGATTTAGGTGTTGCTCATATACCGGAAGACCGTATGACCGATGGGTTGCACTAGATGCAAAGATATCAGAGAATTTGATTTCTACCAAACTTAACAATAATGACTTAAAAACATTTAATCTTATGAGTCAAGTTAAAATAAATGAACTAAGTGAAAAATTGGTTGAAGATTTTGCGATAAGTTGTGATTCGATAAATTCTACTGTAAGAATGCTTTCTGGTGGTAATATGCAAAAAGTTGTTATTGCGCGCGAGTTTTCGTCCGAACCAAATTTGATTGTTGTAAATCAGCCAACTAGAGGTGTTGATGTGGGATCTGCAGAATCTATTTACCGTAGACTATTAAGAATGCGTGATGATGGTGCCGCAATATTAATGGTATCATCAGATTTAAATGAAATATTGGAGCTTTCAGATTCTGTCATTGTTATGTATGAGGGTGAAATAGCTGCATACTTTGAGAGTTCCAAATCTTTAACGGAAGAAGAATTAGGTTATTATATGCTAGGAATAAAAAACCAAAGAAATGATGGAGGTATTTCTCATGGTAGCTAATAAGTTGAAGAAGAATATAACCTTGATTTTGTCTGTTGCATTGGCACTTCTCATTTCATTTATTATTATATTTTTCGTAAGCGATGAACCTTTATATGCAATTAAAGCTTTTATAGTAGGTCCTTTCTCAACTAGCAGAAGACTCGGAAATCTTATTGAGAAAACTATACCTTTAATATTTACAGGTTTAGCTGCAAGCATTATGTTTCAAGCTAAACAATTTAGTTTAATAGCTGATGGTTCATTTGTAATCGGAGGACTTGCCGGAACAATTTTAGCTTTGAACTTGAGGTTATCCCCAATTGCAACAATACCAATAATACTAGTTTTATCTGCTATAGCTGGCGGCTTATGTGCAGTTATTCCTGCATACTTGAAATCAAGGTGGGATACAAATGAGTTTGTTGTTTCTATGATGATGAATTCAATATTACAATTATTTGCAGCATATGTATTACTTAATATTATTCGTGATCCAGAGTCGGGATTTGTGGCTTCTTTTTTAATACCAGATCAATATCATTTATCGATCCTTTTTTCGGGAACACGGATTCATTTCGGATTAATAATAGCAATGATCGTAACCATTTTAGCATACATTCTGATTTACAAGACGAAATTAGGATATAGTATTCGTATGGTAGGTTTTAACCCAAATTTTGCTTTTTACTCGGGAGTAAAATTGTCATTGATTATTTTTATTGTCCAAATTATTGGAGGGTCAATATCAGGTTTAGGTGGAGCGGTGGAGATATTGGGAATGTATGATCGTTTTCAATGGCAGACTTCCCCTGGCCTTGGTTTTGACGGTATGACGGTAGCAATATTGGCATCCAATAATCCGATTTTTGTTCCAATTGGTGCTTTGTTTATTGCTTATATACGAACAGGAGCAGATGTTATGGCACGTACAAGCCAGGTTCCAAATGAAATGGTATATATTATTCAAGGGCTAGTAATGATTTTTGTTACTGCTAATTTGCTTGTTAATTTATTTAAGGATAGAAAAATAAGATGCAAAATGGATACGCGCCTAACGAATAGTGTATCCAAAGGAGGTAGCCATGATACAGCTATTTGATATAATTTTTTCTACAGGTTTCTTTCATTCGATACTAAGAGTTAGCACACCAATAATATTTGCAGGGCTTGCGGCAGTATACTCAGAGCGTTCAGGTGTTATCAACGTATCAATTGAGGGAGTAATGCTTACTGGTGCCCTTTCTGGTGTCGTTATTTCGGCATTGACAAGGAGTTTATGGATTAGTATTTTAGGAACCATATTGATATGTGTGTTGATGGCATTAATACTTGGCCTATTGACTTTAAATCTAGAAGCTAATAGCATAATGAGTGGCCTTGCTATTAATATACTAGCCCAAGGGGGTACAATATTTATCCTTTATATTTTAACAGGAAGTAAAGGAAATTCAGCATTATTAAATAGTATGCAAATTCCTAATGTAGAGTTACCTTTTATTAAAGAAATTCCGGTAATTGGTCATGTTTTGTCAGGCCAGAATATTTTAACCTATGTAGCTATTATAGTTGCATTTGTTTCTCATGTTTTTTTATTTAGGACAGCTACTGGAGTGGCTATTAGATCTGCAGGAGAAAACCCAGATGCCTTAATTTCTGTGGGAATTAATGTAAAAAAAGTAAGGTTTATCGCTCTAACAATAAGTGGTATTCTTTCTAGTCTTGCTGGGATTTTTCTCTCAATGGGCTATATGAATGGATTTACTGCAAATATGACTGCAGGACGTGGTTTTATTGGAATTGCTGCTAATGCGATGGGGAACCAATTACCTTTGGGAACACTATTTGCATCTTTAATATTCGGAGCGGCAGATTCAGCGGCAAACGCGCTGCAAGTTTTGAAAATTCCAACCCAATTCATTCAAATGATTCCATATATTACAACAATTTTAGGAGTATTTATCTATTCTGTTAGCACATCAAAAAGGAAGAGGAGAGAAGGTTAGGTTTATGGTTAACTATTTATGCTCTTATGTCACGTGTAACAATGAAGGGGTTATAGAATATCACGAAAACAAGGTTATTGAAGTGGACGAACAAGGGATTATCTATTCAATAAATCCATTTGATGAGAGACGATATAATGAGGTTATTGATTTAAGTAAATACCTTATGATACCATCAATAATTGATCTTCATCTTCATGTATCACAGCTCGATATAATTGGACAAGGATATGATAACACATTAGATGATTGGTTTTCCAATATATTATATCCAGCAGAATTATATTATGATAGGTATCCAAATTTTATAAATATAAATAGACGATTTACAAATGAACTTTGGAGATGTGGAATTTTATTATCATCAGTGTTTTGCTCAATAAACGTAGACTCAGCAATAGATCTGATGAATTGTTTTGAGGAATCTGGAATGTCTGCATATATTGGAAAAATGAATGCAGATTATCCTGGGTTCAATAAACCACGTGAGACCATTGAAGAATCTTTAGCAGCTACAAAAAAATTAATCAATTATGGGTTTAAATTAAGTAACCGTGTTCAACCAGCAATAACCCCTGAATTTGTTCCCTCATGCACAGAAGAACTATTAATATCTTTAGGTAATCTTGCAAATGAATACGATTTAGTTGTTCAAACGCATTTTGCTGAAGGGGAATTTGATTATAAAATGGTAAGAGAACGGTTTGGTGATAGAAGCTATGCTGATATATATAGGGAATATGGTTTAATTCGTCCTAATAAAACCCTTTTAGTTCATGGTGTTTCATCAACTGATGAAGACTTAAAAATTATGGTAGAAAATAATATAAAATTGGTTCATTGCCCTACTGCACTTAGTGATAATCCAAGTGATCAAAATATTCGAATAGATAGATTCATAGAACATGGGATAGATATAGGGTATGGTAGTGATATAGGTGGCTCAGGTACTATAAATCCATTTCAAAATATGATAGCGATGTTAAGATATTCAAACATTGTTGGTGTTGAGAATAATGGCAGTAATTTGACAATATGGGATTGTTTTAGAATAATGACAAAAGAAAATGGATCTTTTTTCGGACAATATGGTGTTATAGAACCAGGTTATAGTTTTAGTGTGTTATTAATTGATGATTCCCGTTTACAAAAACATTGTGTGAAAAAGGGTAAAGATAGGCTATTAAGATTTATTTATAGTGGCACTAACGATCAATTGCGATATAGATTCCATAATGGAAAAGAATTAAGGATACCTTTCCCTGAATATGATAAATAGTGTAGAAAGCTTTGTAAACTAAAAAGCATAATTTTAATAGGAGGAGATTATTATGAAAAAAGTTTTATTAGCAGGTGAAACTTGGTTTAAACATACTTTACATGTAAAGGGATTTGATACCTTTACAGAAAGTTCCTACGGTGAGGGAGCTGGCTGGCTAAAAGATGCATTAAAAGAAGGTGGTTATGAAGTTAACCATGTAGCTAATCATATGGTTGTTACAGACTTTCCATATACATTAGAAGAATTACAAGAATATGATGTTATAATCTTATCAGATATAGGGTCAAATACACTACTGTTACCGGAAAGTACATTCCAACAATCTAAAACAAATCCAAATAGATGTGAATTGATTAAAGAGTATGTATTATCTGGTGGAGCTTTCCTAATGATTGGTGGATACATGGCCTTTACAGGAATTGATGCTAAATCCAGATATGGAGAAACAGCCATTAAAGACATACTACCAGTTGTTTGCTTGGAGAAAGATGATAGGGTGGAGAGGCCAGAAGGAATAACGCCAGTGGTAGTAAAGGATCATGAAGTATTAGAAGGGGTAGATAAAAATTGGCCTCATTTCTTAGGGTATAATAAGACCATATTAAAAGACGATGCAACATTGATAGCAACTATTGGAGATGATCCATTTATAGCTTTGGGGGAATACGGTAAAGGAAAATCTGCTGCCTTTACTTCCGACTGTGCACCTCATTGGGGACCAAAAGAATTTGTTGAGTGGAAAGATTATAATAAATTTTGGATTAATCTAGTGGATTGGTTAACTAAATAGATTATGTCTAAACGATAATATCTATTGAATAGAAACCTCCATTATCAAATAGCTTTATTTTATTTGCATAATGGAGGTTTAATATCTCAATAGAATATGGTAAATGAAGGTGAGAGTATGAATATTGACCGTGTATTAAAGGAAATCAAGAAAGAAGAAGTGGTTGCCCTTTTACAAGAAATGATACAAATTAATACGGTGAATCCTCCAGGAAACGAAAAAAAATTAGCCCAATATATGAAAAAAAGATTAGATTCTTTCGGTATAAATTCAGAGGTTATAGATTTGGGAAACAATAGAGCTAATATTATTGGTAGAATAGAAGGCCCTGGACAAAAAGAGGCCCTTTTACTTAATGGGCATTTAGATACAGTACCACCAGGAGACATAGAATGGGAATATGGGGCCTTTTCAGGAAAGATAGTAGATGGCAAAATATACGGTAGAGGTTCAGCAGATATGAAGGGCGGATTAGCGGCTATGATAACGGCAGCTGGTGCAATAAAAAAAGCGGGTATGCCTCTAAAAGGAGATTTAATAATAGCTGGTACTGCGGGAGAAGAAATAGATAGTATAGGAGCCTTTCATTTTTTAGAAAGCGGAGGACTCAATAATGTAGGTGCTATAGTAATAGGTGAGCCTAGTTCTTATAAAATAAAAATTGCAGAAAAAGGCGCTCTTTGGATTGAACTTACTACCTATGGGAAAACCTCTCATGGTGCTTTTCCAGAGAAGGGTGTTAATGCTATAGTCCATATGAACTTATTACTCAACGAGCTGCTAAAGTATGATTTTAAATATCAAGAAAATAGATTATTAGGTAAACCAACATTTAATATATCCACTATAGAAGGTGGAGTAAAGACCAATGTGGTTCCAGACAAATGTTCTATGACTATAGATATAAGGACAGTACCTTCCATAGAACATGGAGATATAATTAATGATTTTCAAAAGATAATAAATAGATTGAAGAAAAAAGTGAAAGATTTTAATGCAGATATTAAAGTTCTAAATGATAGACCGGCTGTAGAAACTAAAGAAAATCATCCCTTTATAGAATTAGGGAAAAGGGTTGGTAAAAAGTATCTTAAGAAGGATATAGGAATAAAAGGGCTTAACTTCTATACCGATGCAGCTGTATTTTTACCAGCAACTAATTTACCAGCCATAATATATGGACCAGGAGATTCTGATATGGCCCATCAACCAAATGAATATATAACAATAGAAGGGCTATGGGAGACAGTACAATTCTATATAGGAATAATCCTTGAATATCTAGGATAGATTTTCAAATTTAGAGGAACCCTACTTCATATATGTCATATGGAGTAGAGTTTGATTTGACCATGTAAATAAAACAAAGCTTCTTTCTAGAAAAGTTAAAAATGGAAAGAAGCTTTTATTTTGGACAATTTTATCCCATTTTAGTAAAATATTTATTAAATAGAAAATAATAAGGAATGTACTAAAGCTTTTTAGTTATTAATATAGAAATAATTATTTGAAAGAGGAGAATTCAATGCTAGATCTAGCCCTATTGGGAACTGGAGGCAGTATGCCTATACCAGAAAGATTTCTATCATCCCTATTAATTAAATATAAAGGTAGGAAAATTCTTATAGACTGTGGAGAAGGAACTCAGGTATCTATGAGGATTTTGAAATGGGGATTCAAATCTATAGATATAATCTGTATAACCCATAATCATGGAGACCATATATTGGGATTGCCAGGATTGCTTGCAACTATTGGGAATAGCGGAAGGATTGAACCAATGCTGATAATTGGACCTAAGGGTATAAGTAACATAATAGAGGGATTGTCGGTTGCTGTGTCATATCTTCCATATGACATCCATATAATTGAGGTTTCTAAAATTTCAATTATGGTTAATTTTAATACCAAAGGGCTAGAGGCAAAAAAAGTGGATGATCCCAATCTATCCTACGGGGATTTAATAATATCCACCTTGGAATTAGACCATTCATCACCTTGTATAGGCTATAGTTTCTATGTACCTAGAAAACCTAAGTTTAATCCTGAGAAGGCTATTTCCTACGGAATACCAAAAGAACTTTGGAAAAACCTTCAGAATGGAAAGATAATAGTACGGGATGGAAGAACTATTAAACCTTATATGGTATTAGATGGTAGCAGAAAGGGAATTAAACTAAGCTACATAACTGACACAAGACCAATAGATACTATACCAGACTTTATAAAAGAAAGTGATTTGTTCATTTGTGAAGGGACCTATGGTAGTGAATTAGATAAGGAAAAGGCTATTAAAAATAAACACATGACCTTTTCTGAAGCAGCCCAGTTAGCTTATGAGGGTAAAGTTAAGGAACTATTACTTACCCACTTTAGTCCTGTTATGGAAGAACCAGAAACATATATAGAAAATGCAAGAAAAATATTTTCTGATACAATAATTGGCTATGATAGATATACTAGGACTATGAATTATAGATAAGGGACAAGGCAATCAACCCCTTGTCCTCTATCTTATTCACCCTTTAATTCTTCTTTCATCTTATACAAAACATCTAAAGCTTCTTCAGGTAATTCATTTCTTCCACCTTTTGTAGATTCTAAGAACTGGATACGGTAGTTAATACTATTTTGTAATTCATTTATATAGTTTAAATCTTCCATATTTACAGGGAAATCATCTATTTTAAGCAATTCTATATTAGAAAAGCTTCCCCAAGGTTTAAATTTTGCTTTTCCTTCTACGATAAGTTCTAAAGAGTTTAAAGTCACTTCTTTTGGCACCTTTTTATCTAAGAAAAAACCTGTATTAAAAATATAACAATCTACATTTCTCTTTTGAAACAACTCTTTAAATTTATTATAATCATCCACTAAAGGATAAGTTCGGAATGGATTGGCATAGCATTCAATAACCAAAGCGTCCTTGTCCACATTATTAGCCAGCCTTTCAGCAGAACTTCTTTTTGTTGCCAAGGTAGCCCCCATTACTGCCGCCAATATTGGATCATTGATTTTAAGTACAGGAGGTAAGGAAGGATCCTTCATCAACCATACAATAGCGTCAACTGGTTCTTCTATTTTATCTACTCTAATATCAGCCCATAATTTAGATTTAATAGCTCGTCCATTACCATTTCTAATATCTTCCGTTACTATTACACATTTACCATCTTCATCTATGGTGGCTCCACAATTTTGAACTGTAATTAAATATTTGTTAGCCTCAGAATTTAGTGGATAATCCTGAGTTTTATCGAAGTAAGAAGGTTCTAGGGCAATGGATGAACCATTTTCTGTAGATATAATATAGGCATCATCATGTAATATGGTTATATCATATTTTCCATTATGTTTTTCATGGGTTATAGTAGATTTACCAGAACCAGAGAGGCCAAAGACACCAATAGTATATTTATTGTTATTATTAAGATTATACCTTTTTAAACCCCCATGGCAGGATGCATAACCATTCCTATTGGCAATACCCCAGGCCAAAGTAAGGGTTCCCTTCTTATGCTCTCCAAAATATTTCATTCCCAATATACAGGCACAGTTATGTACTGGGTCAAATATTGATAATCCTAATGGATTTTTTTCATCTTTCCAATCAGGGACAGATAATATGTAAATATCCCCTTCATTTTCCAACTTAATTGATTCTTTGTACATATTAACATATCCTTCAGTCATATACTGGAAATTGAGAAGCCAATTATATAAAATATTTTCAAAACCTTCAGGGATTAATAGATGGGCTCTAACCATGAAATTCTTATCTAGTCCAATAAAGGATTCTGCATGGTACATTTTCCGGTATCTAGTGTTATAAACGGATTCCCTAATGATTTCAGCATATTTAGATGAATCAATACTAGGTTCCCCTACTATTCTTCGAGCTGCTGCAGTTCTACCTGTAACTCCTCCATCGTTGAATAAAAGGATTTTAGCATTTTCATCTAAACCTATTTCTTCTGGTTTATATACAGGCATATCTGTGACGATTGTACCTGGGGAGTTTTTAGCCAATTTATAAGCTTCCTTAAGGGAATTAATCTTTATCACATTATTTCCATAAAAAGTTGTCTCAATAGTACTTCTAATTTGTGAAAATATAGGGTTATCCTTATTGATTTTATCTCTACTAAATTTTGAAATGGTTGCCATAAAACACCTCCGCTATTTAAAAAAAATTTTTAATATTTCACTCCAATATTCTAACATAAATAGTTAAAAGTGCAAAGTGGATCTATGTCAATAGTTTGGACAAAAATTTAGGTTTTTTTGTGGGTCTCCGCCACCATTGACAATCCAAACATAAATGCTTTTAGGTTTCTACCCGAAGGCGATAAACTCAAAGCAAGCTATGTTTTGTGCCTTCGTGGTGGAATATTGTAGCATTTATTTATTGGCTTATCAATGGCAAGCCCTACGGGTGGCTATCATCCCCTCAGGCTCAAAATCTAAAGCAAGCTATGCTACTCTACATAGATTCTCATATTCATCTGGAGTCATGTAGTTGATTGATGAATGAATCCTTTTTCTATTATAAAATCCTTCTATATATTGAAATAATATTAACTTAGCATGATTATGATCTATAAATGTATTAAGATATACGCATTCTTTTTTTAGTATTGCATGAAAACTTTCTATACAGGCGTTGTCATAAGGACAACCTTTAGCACTATACGATAGTTTAAATTGCTTTGATTCCACTGTTTCACGATATTCCTTTGACGTATATTGTGAG
>NZ_AZSU01000002.1:486750-533381 GCF_000511955.1 [Clostridium] ultunense DSM 10521
TTTTGTTACTATTATTATAGATTGTTAGAATATCTTCTCTAAGCTTCTTATTAAGAGTTTTCCACTTGTTTCCAGGCTTTTCCTTATGCTTATCATAATAGGTGCTTCTAGGATATTTTAGCACCTTGCACATAGTATCTATGCTGTGTTCCTTAGAATTAGCTTTTATTATTTCAAATATAATATCAGGATTTATTTGGTTGCGAATATGGCCATAGCTTTTTTTAATATATCATTTTCTTCCTTAAGTCTTGCATTTTCCTTCTTGATTTTTAGAATTTCTTCAAGATTTGTGGTATCTCCCTTTACATCTATCGGTGTTTTCTTCTTTACCCAATTACGTATTGCTGTTTGGCTTAGGCCATATTCGTCTGCTACTTCCCTAACTGTTTTTCCTGATAATACTAACTCTGCAATCATTATTTTGAATTCATCTGTATAAGTTTTTCTTTTAGACATTTTATGGACACTTCCTTCCTCATTTAGTAGTATATAAAAAACCTTATTTAGTGTCCATACTTATATACTAACATCAAAGTATTTGATATAACTTCAACAAATGTAACATACAATATATTCCTTTCTTGCAATATTTTCATTATCTACATCTTAAGATTCATTGATAAAACAAACTTCGTATGATACAATAGCAAAAAAAACCTAATCTTTTTAGAATTTTAATCAAATTTTAATCTTTCTTAAATGGTTTTTGAAGCTTCTGTTGTTATAATTAAGTCACATTAAATAACAGGAGGTTATGTTTATGATTACTTTAGAGCAGGTTGAGAAATTACGTCAGAGAGCTAATATATCTTATGATGAAGCAAAAGCAGCCCTTGAAGAAACTAACGGAGATATGCTTGAAGCAATAATTAATCTTGAAAAACAGAATCGTATTAACCCACCTAAAGGAGGAGGTTATTACAGTTCAAAAAATTCACAAGAAGACAGAAAAAAAGGACAGCATAGTGAAACTGGGGAAAGTGGTACAAAAGCAGATTATGGTGCATCTTTTGGAGAATTAATAGGTAGGTTTTTTAGATGGTGCGGCAAAATAGTAAATAGAGGAAATAGAAACCATTTTGAAATTATTAAAGACGGAGATAAAATAATGTCAATACCGGTAACTGTATTAGCAATTCTTCTAATATTTACCTTCTGGATAACCATTCCTATTATAATATTAGGACTATTCTTTGGATATAGATATATGTTTAGTGGTCCTGATTTAGGAAAAGAGAATGTTAACCGTGCCATGGACTCAGTGGCTGATGTGGCTGAAAATCTAAAAAAGGAAGTAAAAGGTGAGAAATCTAATGGGGAGAATTCTGATAATTGAGGATGAGGAAAAAATAGCACGTTTTATTGAATTAGAGCTTAAATATGAGGGATATGAAGTAGAAAAGGCTTTTAATGGAAGGGATGGGCTGGAACTTGCTAGAACCCAGCCCTTTGACCTAATTCTACTAGATATTATGCTTCCGGGTATTAATGGAATTGAAGTTCTCAGAAGGATCAGACAATTTTCTGATTTACCCATTATTCTTCTTACGGCTAGAGATGCCGTTGTAGATAAAGTTACGGGCCTTGATGGAGGGGCTGATGATTATATCACTAAACCTTTTGCAATAGAAGAGTTGCTGGCCAGAATTAGGGTTGCACTAAGAAAAAAGGATACAGGCAATAAATTGGAAAAATCCTCGGAGCTGGTTTTAGAACCTTTACATCTTGATCCTATGAAAAGGGAAATCAGAGTAAAGGATAATTTGATACATTTGACTAAACGGGAATTTGATTTATTACACTATCTTTTGGAAAATAAAGATATTGTTTTAAGTCGCGAAACTATACTTGAGGAAATTTGGGGTTATGATTTTTCAGGTGGAACTAATGCAGTAGATGTATATATTAGATACCTTCGTGCAAAGATTGAAGAACCTTTTGGATTAAAGATAATATATACTGTGCGGGGAGTGGGGTATGTAATAAAAGATGAATAGAAAGAATGGATCTTCAACCAATTTCACTACAAAAATACGGTCCTCTCTCGTTATAAAATTAAACGTAGGAATGTTAGGAAGACTACTTTCTGGGTTTTTGGCAATAAATATTCTTATACTTCTAATGGGTTCTTTTATTATCCTTTGGAAGGTTGAAGAAGGAGTTCAAGACATAATTGGCATTATAGAGCTACCTACCGATAATTTAGAACTCATAAATTATAGAAATAATAACTATCAAGTATTAGTGGGAGAGGATTTATCAAAAGGTATTAAACTTCCTAAGGATATTCAAAAAAAATTACCTGTAAAAATTCTTGATGCAAAACGAAGTATCAATATACTTAAACATGATAAAGAGTTAAGGCTGCTGGAAAAAGTTGATTTAGTAAAATATACTATTGGATTTACTATTGATGGTTTATCTTATCAAACTATATATTCTTTAGGTTCAGATCTAAGGCTATTCATATATTTATTCCTCATTATTTTAATATTTGAACTATTAATACTGATTGGAGAAATAGGGAAGGGTTCAAGGATGATAAGGAAGACCTTAAAACCTTTGACTGATTTATCTGAAACAGCAAAAAGCATTAATAAAGAAGTATCCTCTATGTCTGATGGAACTAATATTAAAGATTTAGCAGGGGCCATTAGCAATATTGATGCTAATAAGCTTGATAGTCGTATTTCTATTGACAGTTCTCAAAATGAGCTTAAAGATTTAGCTACTGCAATAAATGATATGTTAAATCGTATTAATGATTCATATCAGTCTCAAGTTCGGTTTGTTTCCGATGCATCCCATGAACTAAGAACCCCTATATCCGTTATACAAGGATATGCAAATCTATTGGATCGATGGGGAAAAAGAGATGAGAAGACTATGGAAGAATCCATTGACGCAATTAAAACTGAAGCAGAAAACATGAAAGAATTAGTGGAGCAACTTCTTTTTCTTGCTCGGGGAGATAACGAAACTATCCAACTTCACAAGGAAGTTTTAGATGCTTGCGAAATAGTGGACGAGATAATTCGAGAAGCTGAATTAATTGATAAAAGCCATAAATTTGAAATGGATCTAATTAGACCAGCCTATATTAATGCAGATAGACAACTTCTTAAACAAGCCATACGAATACTAGTGGACAATAGTATAAAATATACACCAAGTGGGGATAAAATATTCCTTAGAATTATTAATAAAGATGGATATATTCATATTACAGTCCAAGACAGTGGCATTGGAATAGATCCTGAAGATTTGCCCTATATATTTGATCGTTTTTATCGTTCAGATGAGTCTAGAGCGAGAGAAACGGGAGGTTCTGGTTTAGGCCTGTCGATCGCAAAATGGATAATAGAACGCCATGGAGCATATTTTGAAATCTTGAGTAGGGTGGATATAGGTACTCGCATAACCATTATTTTTCCTGCAGCTGGGAATACAGATTCTGAAGTTACAGTTCAAGAATGATATGATATAATTAGAAGAGAACAAGCAAATCAAACGCTTGTTCTCTTATTTTTTCTTAACTATTAAGAGGATTATTTTCATTTAAAAAGTTTAATCGGTCATTTAAAAATCTGATATGTCTATCTACTTCAGAACTCATTTGTTGAAACGTTTGTTTTGTTTCTTGGTCTTCTGTTGATTCCGCCATTAAAGAATAACTGCCTTTGGCTGCTTCACAAGAAGCTATTGCTTTTTGTAAATCACTTTGTACAGTCATTTTTTCACCTGCCTTTCCAAATTAGATTAACCAAAAGTAAAACTTAAAATTCATGATAAATAATTGAAAACTTCTAGAATTTATAAAGATTAAACCAAAATTTTATTGGTTTAGATTGTTACATTTATGTAATTAAAAAGTATATATAAAATGTCAATTTGTTTATTTTGTTTATTTTTAAATTATATAGAATATTTTAAAAACTACTTGATAAAAAAATATTAATATGGTATTATTAATGCAATATAAATTGTATACAAAATTATATATAAAAATGTATACATGTTTGAATACTATATCAAAATGGTAAATGAGAGCAGAAAGGAGTGCTATACGATAATGAAAAAAAACTCAAATGGTGCAACCAGTGATGAAGTAACTGAAAAATTAAGGGATGCAATAATTTCAGGTGAATTTATTCCTAGAGAACGGTTAATTGAAGATGAGTTAGCAATAAGATTTCAGACCAGCAGAACGCCTGTCCGAGAAGCAATTAGAAATCTTGCATCTGTTGGTCTTATAAAAATCGAGCCTTATAAAGGAGCTGTTGTTGCAGATATAAATGCTGATGAGATTAGGGAAATATATATAGTAAGAGCTAATCTTGAGGGATTGGCTACAAAACTAGCTACTCCAAATATTCCCAATGAAACATTAATTTTTTTAGATAATATGCTAGAAGAAATGGAAAAAAGTATTATACAAGGAGACCGTAATCAATTCGGAAAATGGAATATTAAATTCCATACTACTATTTACAGTTATTGTCAGAACAAGATTTTATATCAATTAATTGAAGAACTTTTAGATAGATCGGCTTTATTCCGACAGTCATCATGGGAATCTCAAAGGCATTTAAAAGTGGTAATGAAATCTCATAGGGAACTTTTATCTGCAATCGTTGAACGCAACGCAAAAAAAGCTCAGGACATAGTAGAAGAACATATTCAGTTATATATAGCAGAGAGTTTATCAAATAATGAATAGAAAATATACTAATTATTGTAAAGTTGTAAAAATACATTTAATCTAACTTAATTGCTAATATTAATATTTTTAATTTGCTGGCAGCCTAAATGATAAACGTTTAACGATCAGTATCCTAATAAGGTTGTTTATGGTATAAAAGGCATTTAAAAATTTATTATATAGGGAGTGATAAAATGGATTTTGCGAAGTATATAGCTAGAAGAGTACTTCAAATGATACCTGTAATTATCGCAGTTACTATATTTAATTTTTTAATAATTAATTTTGCACCTGGGGACCCAGTTACGGTGTTGGCTGGAGAAAATGCGACTCAAGAATATATGGATGAGTTACGTGAAGCATATGGCTTGAATGAGCCTATTCTTGTTCGACTAAAATTGTATATGCAAAAATTATTAAAAGGTGATTTAGGTGTTTCATATACATATAGACAGCCGGTTGCAAATATTATTAAAGAAAAAATGAAAGTTACACTTATGTTAGTCCTGCTAAGTGAAATAGCTACAATAGTAGTGGGTACTGCATTAGGAGCATTAGCAGCAAGACATGAAGGTAAAACTCTTGACAATATTATATCAAACGTATCAATGATGTTATATTGTATGCCAGTTTACTGGTTAGGTATGTTATTGATACTCTTTTTTGCAGTTAAGTTGCAATGGTTGCCAAGTTCTGGTATGTACAGTTTTGGTTCACAAAAGTATTCAAAATCTGTTGATTTGATAAGGCATCTGATACTTCCAAGTTTAACATTATTCTTAGTTCGTTTACCTACCTATATCAAGTTAACACGTTCAACAGTTGTTGAAGTAGCTCAAGAGGATTATATTAATTCAGCTAGGGCTATTGGATATAGTGAAAAGGACGTTTATAAAAAGCACGCTTTGCCAAATGCGCTATTACCAACTGTCACTGTTGCTGGAATGTCGCTTAGTACTGTGTTCTCTGGAGCTCTATTAACGGAAACAGTTTTCTCATGGCCAGGAATGGGAAGAATGATTTTTGATGGTGTCGCCTCAAGGGATTATCCCATTATTATGGGTGGGTTTTTGGTAACGACTATATTGGTTGTAGTTGGAAGTTTAATTACAGATCTAATATATATGTACTTAGATCCAAGGGTGGTGCATTCATGAGAAGATTAAAAATATTTATAACTAATAAACAAACTATTATAGGATTATGTATACTTTCAGTATTGCTAGTATTTGCTATATTTGCTCCTGTAATTAGTCCTGGGGATCCATTATTTTCAAAAGGAGCCCCAATTCAAAGGCCTAATAAAGAACATATTTTTGGAACTGATAATATGGGACGAGATGTATGGGCAATGATTGTTTGGGGAAGTAGAATTTCCATGGTGTTTGCATTTGGTGCTGCAGGAATTTCGCTGATAATAGGAGTTGTACTTGGGGCTTTATCAGGTTATATTGGTGGAGTTTTTGATGATATTATGTCAAGAATTTTTGAAGTGTTTTATATTATTCCACGTACATTCTTAATAATTCTAATGGTTGCTATATTTGGTTCTAGCGTAACTTTGATGGTAATCATAGTGGGTGCTACAATTTGGCCATCGAATGCAAAAATTATGAGAGCTCAAGTGTTAACATTGAAGAGCAGGACATATGTACAAGCTGCTGAAGTTGCAGGCGGGAAAAGATTAAGTATTTTATTTAGGCATGTTGTACCTAACGGAATTGGTCCTGTCTTATCCAATTCAACATTACAAATGGCACAAGCAGTTTTGACAGAAGCAAGTTTATCTTTTCTTGGACTAGGGGATCCCTCGGTGGCTTCATGGGGGAAAATTTTACAAGCTGGACAAAGCCATATATCATCAGCACCTTGGCTAGTTATAATACCAGGTATAGTGATTGCGCTAATGTTACTAGCTTTTAACTTATTGGGAACTGCACTGCAAATGACTCTAAATATTAAACAGCAATTAATTGAATAATATAATAATTTTTTAATACTTTAGTCAGATATAACTGGAAAGGAGTATAGGCATGATTCTTGAAGTTAAAGACTTGACAGTTGAGTTTCAAATTGGCAAAAATTTTCTTACGGCTGTAAATAATGTTAATTTTGGGTTAGGACAACAAGATAGTCTTGGTTTAGTTGGTGAATCTGGTTGTGGTAAAAGTACAACGGGTTATGCACTGATGAACTTACTCCCCAAAAATGGAAGGATTTCTAATGGGAAAGTCCTAATAAATGGTGTTGATATAGTTACTGCATCTGATGCTGAAGTTAGAAGTATTCGCTGGAAAGAGATATCGATGATTTTTCAAAATGCTATGACTGCTCTCAATCCTGTTCAAAAAATAGGCGATCAAATAGTAAATGCCCTACTAGAACATGAGACTATTTCTAGATCCGAGGCAATAGATAGAGCAAGCTATTTTTTTGAAAAAGTAGGCATTTCTTCGTCCAGATTAATGCAATATCCTCATGAGTTCTCTGGAGGCATGAAGCAAAGAGCGGTTATTGCATTAGCGCTTATTTGCTATCCGAAAATTTTAATAGCAGATGAACCTACAACGGCTTTAGATGTAGTGGCCCAACGACAGGTAATAGAATTATTGATTGATTTACAGAAGGAATTAAATTTGAGTATGATATTAATTTCTCATGATATATCAGCAGTTGCAGAAGCATGTGAAAAAATTGCAGTTATGTACGGTGGTGAAATAATGGAAATTGGTCCCACAAGAGATGTATTGATTAGAAATAACCATCCTTATACAAATGCTTTAGTTGGGTCTTTTCCTTCATTGCACAAACCAATATCAAAATTAACTCAAATACCTGGAAGCCCCCCTAATCTTGCTGATATGCCTAGTGGATGTTCTTTTTATCCTCGCTGTACATATGCACAAAATATATGCTTACATGAAAAACCACCAATGCGTTCAGTTCGTTTTAATAAATTATGCAAATGTCATTTTGCAGAAGAACTTGATTTTAATCAGTAAGGAGATGATTTAATGGGTGACATAATAGTAGAAAACCTCAGCAAAGATTATGTTCTCAAAACTGGGTTTATAAAACAACTTAGGGGGAAGGCAGAAACTGTCAGTGCGGTTAATGATGTCTCTTTAGTAATAAACGAAGGTGAAGTTCTTGGGTTAGTAGGAGAATCGGGCTGCGGCAAAACTACTTTAGGTAAAATGTTAGTTAAGATAGAAAGTGCCTCCTCTGGAACTATTATGATTGGAGATAAAAATATTGTAAATATTAGAAGGAAAGAACTATTTGATTTTAGAAAAGATGTCCAAATGATTTTTCAAGATCCTTATGATTCTTTAGATCCTAAAATGACAGTATATGATATTGTGGCAGAGCCATTACGTTATCTAAAATTAGCAAAAAATAGTGAAGATATGATAGAGAAGATTTATGAAATGTTGCGTTTAGTAGAGCTTTCTCCACCAGAACAATATGTGAATAGATATCCTCATAGATTATCTGGAGGACAGCGACAAAGAGTAGCAATTGCACGGGCACTAATAGTAAATCCTAAGTTTGTTGTCGCTGATGAACCTGTTTCAATGTTGGATGTTTCAATTCGAGCAGGCATACTAAATTTACTACAGAAACTTAATCGGGAGAATGGTATTAGCATATTGTTAATTACCCATGATTTGGCAACAGCAAGATTTCTTTCCCATAGAATTGCAGTAATGTATCTTGGAAAAATTGTAGAATTGATATCTTCTAATAAGTTAATGGAAATGGCTGTACATCCATATACAAAATTACTTCTATCATCAGCTCCAGATTTATTTGCAGATACTTCAAATCGTATTGAGATAAAAGGAGAAGCAGCAAGTGCTACAGCCCCTCCAAAAGGTTGCAGATTTTCACCAAGATGTAATTATGCAATTGCCAGTTGTTTTGAAAAAGAACCAGAATTAACGGAAATAGAAAAGGATCATTTTGTAGCTTGTAACAGAGTTTTTGAAAGGGAATGAAAAATAAATTTAAGAAATATAACAAGGAGGAATTAAATTGAAAAAGATTACATTAAGTAAAGCACAAGAAGAAAGAGCTGAGGAGTTAATACAGACATCTGTTTTTATTGATGGATTATGTGGTAATATCATAAATCCTGAACCACCTGTTATTGAAGGTAAGACATATATTGAACGATTGCTTGAATCTGGGATTACAGCACAAAGTATTACATTAGCATCACCTGCAGGTAGCTTTAAGGATGTGTTGAAAGAGATATATAGTTATTATAACTTGTTCAATTACTATCCTGATAAAGTTATGCAAATTAATTCAGTATCAGATATTGAAAAAGCTGATAGGGAACACAAGATAGGCGTAATTTTTAGTCTCCAAAATGCAGCACCAATTGGTAGCGATTTCTATAAATGGAGTATATTAAGCAGATTAGGCTTAAAAATTTGCCAACTTACATATAATGAACCCAATGTTTTTGGACATGGATGTTTGTCTGATGAAAACGGGGGTCTTACATTTTATGGTAAGCAAGCTATTAGAGAGATGAATCGTCAAGGAATTGTTGTAGATCTTTCCCATGTTGGAGAAAGAACTAGCCTTGAAGCTATATCTGCTAGCTCAAAACCTTGCATATTTAGTCATTCAAATGCAAAAACGGTAACGCCATCAAAAAGGAATATAACAGATGAAATGATAATAGCTGTATCTAAGAAAGGAGGTTTAGTTGGATTAAGTTCGCATGCATTTTTATGTCATCATGAGGTAGGTGTACAACCAACACTAGAAGACTATATGGAACATTTCGAATACTTAGCAAATTTAGTCGGTACAGATCATATTGCAATTGGTTCTGATATTTATGAATATTATACAAAGTTTTATTGGGAAACCAAAACTAAACTATTATTCAATAGTCCATGGTTCTTTGAAACTGTTTTCAACGCTGATTTAAAACGAGTTGATCAGTATGTAAATATTACACGTGGATTGGTTGCTATAGGATTTTCAGATGAAGATATTAAAAAAATATTAGGATTAAACTATTTACGTGTATTTAGAGAAGTGTGGGGAGATTAATACAATAATATTAAAAATAGGAGGATGACAATTATGAAAAAAACAAAGGTGCTATTACTAATTATGGCCATTTGTATTTTGGTAGTGGGTTGTTCTAACACTGATGTTAGTAATGAAGCTTCTAAACCTGATGGAGATGTTGAAAAGGGTGAAGAAGTAAGTACTGATGAGCATTTATATGGTGGTTCATTGGTTGTAGCAACAAAACTAGAGCCAAGCAGTTATGTCTATAACTATACTTGGGATGGAGCGATACCATATATTAATCGAAATATTTTTTCAAAACTTGTTGCTTATGATGAATCTACAGGTGAATTGTATGGAGATTTGGCAGAATCATGGAGCAACTCAGATGATCTCAAGACCTATACATTCAATTTACGACAGAATGTTAAATGGCATGATGGAACACCTTTTACTTCAGCTGATGTTAAATGGACTATTGAAAGTATTTTAGAATATGGTGAAGGTGCTAATGGATATCAAGTATTATCATTAGTCGATGAAGTTGAAACACCAGATGATTATACTGTAGTTTTGAAGTTAAAAGAGCCTTCAGGAGTAATGGTAAATAATGTTGCAGATTATTATGGTTTCGATATTTTACCTAAACATTTATATGAAGGAACAGATGTTGACAATAATCCTAATAATTTTAAACCTATTGGAACTGGACCATTTATTTTTGAAGAACATGAAATAGGTAGTCATTGTAAGTTAATAGCAAATGAGGATTATTTTGGTGATGGTCCCTACTTAGATGAAGTTGTTTTTGTATTTACTCCATCTGAGACTACTGCGATGACTTCTATTGAGGCAGGTGAAGCAGGATGGATGACTGCATCTCCAGCGTTTGCAGAAATAGAAAGATTGAAAAATGCCAAAGGTGTTGCGGTAGATATGCAACCTACTTCAATAACACAGTGGATGGGATTCAATATGGATGGTTCAAGAGAATACGTTTCTGACCCTATTGTTAGAGAAGCAATTTGTTATGCTCTTGATAATGAAGAAATTGCTGAAAAATTATATATGGGTCTGGTAAAACCTGCAACAAGTTGGTATACAACAATTGTAGACTGGGCAGATAATAAGGATTTAAGGTTACCAGAGACAGACATAGAATATGCAAATAAATTATTAGATGATGCTGGTTATGAAAAGGGAGCAGATGGTTATAGATTTACTCTAACATATAGATGTTTTCCTACATCTATATTTGGAACTACAGATATACCCCTTTTTGTACAGCAACAATTAGATGCAGTAGGAATAAAAGTCGAGATCGAACAATATGAATGGGCACTACGGACAGAAATGTTAGATAACAAACGAGATTGGGATCTATGTGCTGGCGGTGGAGATAGAGGACCTGATGCTTCAAATTTTGCTAGTTATTTATTATCTAATAGTGCAAGTAACAAAATGCGATATTATAATGAAGAAATCGATTCGCTTTTTGAGCAAGGTGAACAAGTAGTAAAATATGAAGAAAGAGCACCCTATTATTTCAAAGTTCAAGAAATAATTTCGAAAGACTTACCAATGTATAATTTCGTTGAATATGCAATTCCTCGTGTATATAATGAAGAATATACAGGATTTTTCTGGCAAGAAAATTCAGGGAACTCAGCAAATCATATGGTAAATACCGTTGAGTGGAAAGGTGGAGCACCTAAATAATAGATTAATTATTTTGGGGGTAGGGTGATAATTGCCCTACCCAATTAACTTGATGAGGAGGAATATATTTGAAATTATTTTATAATTTTGGATTAATTGATGTTATTAAAAAGGAATATATAGACAATAGTTACATGATTGTTGAAGGAGAAAATATAGTTGAAATCGGATCTGGCGATAAACTAACAGAAGAACAAAAGCATAAAGGAATAAATCTTCAAGGCAAAACTGTTATGCCAGGAATGTTTAATATACATGCACATGCATTGTCCACTCCTATTGCAAATCCAGCGTCTCTTAATTGGGAAGAACCAGCAAAATTTGCGATTAGAGGCTTAATTCATCTTCAACAACATTTGAAATCCGGCGTAACTTTTGTAAGAGATATGAATGGCAGAAAACAAGTAGAAACTGGTTTGCGAGATGCAATTCGAGAAAAAATTGCCCTTGGTCCAGATTATTATGTAGCTGGTCAATGCTTAACCATGACTGGAGGACATGGTAGTAATACAGGACGTGAATGTGATGGTCCAATTGATTGCAAAAAAGCTGCAAGGGAACAGTTAAAGCGTGGAGTAGATTTTATTAAAATAATGGCAACAGGAGGTGTAATGTCTCCTGGGATGAATGAAGATGAAACCCAATTGGACGAAGATGAAATGGCTGCAGCAATTGCGGAAGCGCATAAAGTTGGGAAAAAAACTGCAGTCCATGCTCATGGTGCATCGGGTATAAAGAATGCGGTTCGAGCAGGAATTGATTCAGTAGAACATGGTAGTTATCTAGATGATGAATGTATTGAGCTAATGCTTGAAAGAAATACTGCATTAGTACCAACCCTTTCCGTGGATTATTATCTATTCAAATACGGGTCTGAACGGGGAGTACCTTCTTACGCTATGGAAAAGGCAAAACGAGCTCATGAAGCACAAATAGAAGGTTTTCTTAAGGCTTGGGATGCTGGTATACTTATTGGAGTAGGCACAGATGCTGGAACACCATTTAATCCTCACTATGGAACTTATATGGAGTTCGTTTCAATGGTTGAATTGGGTATACGTCCAATTGATGCTTTGGTGGCTGGAACTATTAACTCTGCCAAAATAGTTGGAGTTGATGAATGGTGTGGAAGTTTAACTGTTGGGAAAAAAGCAAATTTTATAGTTTTAGAAGAAAATCCAATGGATAACATTTGGGCACTTAAAAATGTTGATCAAGTATATAAGGATGGGCAACTAGTATTAATTCCAGATATTGAGTATCTTCCTCACCTTGAATAAATGTAAGCTTAATTAATATTATAATATAGACAAGTTTGTAAAAATTTATACCCCTTTAATTTTTTTGAATCTAAATACCGCCCGTTTTACGGGCGGTATTTAGATTACTTATCAATTGCCTTTTCCAATTTATTCATATTGTCATATCGTCCAATTCCTAAAATTATAGTCACAAACATTACGGCCAATATAGCATAAGAGTATAATACATATGGGGTTACCTGAGTCGCTGAAAGTGGTACAGCACTGTTCTTAGCAAAGCTAATAGTGTATATAACTGCTGGTGTCCAAGGTAGCGAATATACTAACAAATAGCCAATATACTATGGAGATAATTGCTTCTTCACTAGCCATATCCTTAATGATGGTGTCTGCAAAATGTTTTTTGTCCTTTGCAAAAAAAAGAAGGCTATTATAAGAAGGTTTGTATTTCATATTCTTCAAGTTTATTCTGTATCCAAGTATCATATGCACCTTGGAATTTTTCTTGGAACAATATCTCCTTAATCTTATCCTTACTTTCTTCATAATTAGCTTCTTTTGCTTCCTTTTTATCTTCTACTTTAATAATATGATACCCAAAATCTGTTTTAACAGGATCGCTGACTTCTCCAATTCCTAATGAAAAGGCTGTTTCTTCAAACTCTGTTACCATCCTTCCTCTTCCAAAGAATCCTAGGTCTCCACCTTGTTGGCTATTGCTAGTATCGGTAGAGTATTCTTTAGCTAACTCTTCAAAACTTTCGCCTTTGGATAGTTTTTCTTTAACTTCCAATGCAGTTTCTTCTGTTTCAACCAATATATGGCTGGCTTTAACTTCTTCCATTTGATTAAAGGAATCTTTGTTTTCTTTAAAATAATCTTTCATTTCTTCATCGGTTATAGGAATTTCCGGTTCTAATAGTTTAGTAAGGTATAGATTCATCTCTATATCTTTTCTCAACTCATCCTCGGAGAATCCGTAATACTGCAGAGCAGATTCATAGGCTTCTTGGCCTCCTATGGTCTCCACCATTTTATCAATCTGTTCTTTAATCTCGTCTTCAGAGATTTGGATATTTTGTTTTTCAGACTCTAATAGTATAATCTTATTAACGATTAGTGAATCTAATGCTCCTTGTCCATTAGCTTTGACTAAAAAGTCGTATAATTCATCCTTAGTAATTCTTTCACCACCTACGAGGGCTACTACATTTTCCTCTTTTTTATCTTCATTGAAACCTAATTTAACAGTTACTAATGCCCCAACTATTATTACAACGGCTATAAGTAATGCAATAATTCTTTTTTTGTTTGTTTGCTCTATCAATAATCTTCCACCTTTCTAATATTAATCTTATTTGATTATACCATATAGTTTTAGTTTATAGATAATTTAATATTGTTTTTTACAATTTCCCATAAATTTGTTTCTGGCTGTAAAAATCAAAAGATTATTTACAGAATTTTCATTAGATGATAAGATTTAATTATGACATTAAATTTCATCATAAGGTAAATCATTGGATAAGGAGAGAGAGGATATATGAAAGAAATAAAAACAATTGAATTCAAAGAAGATATTCTATACTTAATAGACCAAAGGAAACTGCCCCTTTCCTATGAAATATTTGAATGCAGAACTTATAGGGATGTAGATTTTGCAATTACGGATATGGTTGTTCGGGGAGCACCAGCCATAGGAGCAACAGCAGCCTATGGAGTAGTTTTAGCTGCAAGGGAGTTTTTAAAGGAGGATAAGGAAAAATTTTTGGCTAATATGAAAGAAGCCATGGAGTTGTTAAACAGATCAAGACCTACAGCCGTAAATTTAATGTGGGCTATAAAGAGAATGAAAGATCTTATAGAGGAAAATAAGGACTTGCCCGTAAATGAAATATATAAGAAGATAAAAGAAGAAGCAGATACAATATTAAAGGAAGATATAGAAACCAATAAGAAGATGGCTAAATATGGGAATCAAATAGTTGGTAAAAAAGCAACTATTTTGACCCACTGTAATACTGGCGCTCTGGCTACTGCAGGATTTGGAACTGCATTAGGAGTTGTTAGGGAAGCCTTCTATAGTGGAAAAGATATATTGGTCTATGCAGATGAAACCAGACCAAGACTTCAGGGTGGAAGGCTTACTGCTTGGGAATTGGTGCAAGAAGGTATTCCATCTAAACTTATTGCAGATAGTGTGGCAGCTACCTTAATAAGGGATGGGAAGATAGATTTAATATTGGTAGGTGCTGATAGAATTGCTTTAAATGGAGATACAGCTAATAAGATAGGCACCTTTATGTTGTCTGTATTGGCTAAAGAATACATAGTACCCTTCTATATTGTTGCTCCAACTACTACCATAGATTTTGATATAGAAACAGGAAAAGAAATAGAAATTGAAGAAAGGGGTAGTGAAGAAGTTACCCATATTGAAAACATTAGGATAGCCCCAGAAGGAATAGATGTATACAATCCAGCCTTCGATGTAACTCCTAATGAAAATATTACAGGGATAATTACGGAGAAAGGGATAGTGAAACCTCCTTTTAAAGAGAATATATTGAAACTTAAATAAAAGGGTGATTGAAAATGGATGATAAGAAATATAATTTTAAAACTAGGGCAATACATGCGGGAATGGATGGAAAACATGCTAACAATGCATTGAATCCACCAATTTATCAGACCTCTACTTTTGTATTTAACGATATAGACCATGTGGAAAAGGTAATGTCTTTCCAAAGCGATGATTATGTATATACTAGAGGTAATAACCCTACTCTACGTCTTTTTGAAGATAGGATGGCAGCATTGGAAGAAGGAGAAGGGGCTGTGGCCTTCTCTTCAGGAATGGCAGCTATTAGCTCTGTACTTTTTTCATTTTTAAAACCAGGAGATAATTTAATAGTACATAAAACACTGTATGGATCAAGCTATAATGTAGCAACGAAATTACTTCCTCAATATGGCATAGGATGCAAAATAGTCGACTTGACAGATTTAGATAAACTTTCGGATATTATAAACAAAAATACTAGGGTAATATACTTTGAAACACCATCTAATCCTAATCTTACGGTTTTAGATATTAAACATATCTGTAGTATTGCAAAAGAAAAAGATGTAAAAGTAATAGTTGACAATACTTTTGCAACCCCATATTTCCAAAGGCCTTTGTCCTTAGGTGTAGATGTAGTAGTTCATAGTGCTACTAAGTATATATGTGGTCATGGTGATGTGGTAGGAGGGGTTGCAGTGTCTAAGGATATGGACTATATCCATTACCTGAAATTCGACTATATGTGTGAATTTGGTGGGGTCATGAGTCCCTTTAATGCCTGGCTATTGATTAGGGGATTAAAAACATTGGGAATTAGGATGAAAGAACATGAAAAAAATGCAATAGAAGTAGCTAAATTTTTAAAAAACCATCCAAAAGTTAGGGAAGTATATTATCCTGGATTAGAAGATTTTGAAGGCCACAATATAGCCAAAGAACAGATGAGTGGCTTTGGGGCTATGATTAGTTTCGAAATAGATGGGACCTTAGAAAAAGCCAAAAAATTTGTCAACTCGGTAAAATTAGCCCAGTTAGCCGTATCCCTTGGAGACTGTGAAACATTGATTGAACTGCCAGCAGCCATGACCCATAGGGGATATCCGCAGGAAGAATTATCTAAATTTGGTTTGACGGAAAGTATGATAAGGATTTCTGTTGGACTGGAGCATTATGAAGATATAATTGGTGATTTGGATAATGCATTATTAGTAATCTAATGGGAGGAAAAGATATGCTGATGAAGAAGGAAAGGGAATTAATCGTAAAATATGGTAGAAAACTTTCTACTACAGGCCTTACTAGAGGCACTGGAGGAAATTTGAGTATTTATAATAGGGAAGAAAAACTAATGGCCATTAGCCCTTCTGGAATCGATTATTTTAAAATTAAACCAGAAGATGTAGCAATATTGAATATTAAGGGCCAACAAATAGATGGGGATAAAACCCCCTCTAGTGAAGTGGAAATGCATAGAATATTCTATGAAAGAAGGATGGATATAGACGCTATAATCCACACCCATACTATCTATGCAACCACCTTAGCCTGTTTAAATTGGTCTTTACCACCAGTTCACTATATGGTTGCCTTGGCTGGATTAGATATAAGATGTGCTAAGTATGCAACTTATGGTACTAAGGAGCTGGCAGAAAACGCCTTTGAAGCTATGGAAGATAGAAAAGCAGTATTATTGGCAAATCATGGTCTTTTAGCTGGTGCCAAGGATTTGCCAAATGCTTTTAATATAACGGAAGAAATAGAATATTGTGCTGAATTATACTACAGAACAAAATGTATTGGAGAACCGATAATCCTTCCAGAAGATGAAATGATTTTGATGATAGACAAATTTAAAACCTATGGACAGAAAAAGAAATAGTAAAGTAGTGGTATATATCACTACTTTTTAATTTAAACCCATATCATTTAATCTTCTATATAAAGTCCTTAAACTAATCCCTAAATCTTCAGCAGCAAGTTTTTTCCCCTCTACATCCCAGCCATATTTGTCTAAAGTTTGAACAAATAAACTGTATTTTTCATTGGCTATTATTTTTTGAACGTTTGATGATTCATTTGAGTTTTTTATTAAGTTTTTTGGAAGGCTTTTTTTACCTATAAGGGATTTTTCTTCCATATTTACAGCGTGTTCTATGGCATTTTCCAATTCTCTAATATTTCCCGGCCAATCATAATTTTTTAGAATCTCCATACATTCATCAGAAATAGAACGTATTTTTTTATTGAGTAAATTACTATACTTTTCTAAAAAATGATAGGATAATAATTTTATATCCCCTATTCTATTCCTTAAGGGAGGTATTTCTATAGGAATGACATTTAATCTATAATATAGGTCATCCCTAAATTTCTTTTCTGTTATCATTTCTTCTAAATTCTGGTTAGTTGCAGCTATGATTCTAACGTCGATAGGGATAGGTTGAATGCTTCCCAATCGTTGAATAGTATTATCTTGTAATACTCTTAACAACTTAGCTTGAAGGTACATTGGAAGCTCTCCTATTTCATCTAAAAATATAGTACCTCCGTTGGCTAATTCAAATAGCCCTAATTTTCCACCTTTCTTAGCGCCGGTAAAGGCCCCTTCTTCATAACCAAAAAGTTCAGATTCGAATAAAGTCTCCGGTATATTGGCACAATTGATCGGAACAAAAGGGTCATCCTTATTATTGCTGGAATAATGGATTGATTTAGCAATTAATTCCTTCCCGGTTCCTGTTTCGCCAGTTATTAATACTGAAGAAGGGCTATTAGCAATTTTTAATATTTTTTCTTTAATTTTATTCATTTTAGAATTGTTAGTAATAATATTGTCCAAATAATCTGTTTGGCTAGGGCTGTATGTAGGAGTTACATCAGGTTTTAAGCTGATTATGTAGCCAGAGATTTTATCATCGACATAAATGGGATTAGAAATTATGGTACCAGAAAAATTATCACCTATCATGTATTTTTTACACTTAGTTTTACTATTTAAAATCCAATTTGTTATATTTTTTGGGAGTATTTGATTTATTGAATTAGAATATAGATCGCAAAATGAAAACATCTGTTGGATATCAAAACTACAGTGGGTAATCATTCCGTTTTTATCCACTATTAATAAATCACTACTATTAATATTTATTATTTCGTCAACAGTAGCATTGCGGAGATTATATTCATCCCTATGGAATTCGTTAAAAGCGAACATAGATATTAAATTGGAAATATTCCCCAACACGTCCACATAATCTTTAATATTATTTTGGATTAAATTATGGCCTTTTCGGGAAAAAGAAGTCAGACTAATTACACCAATAACACTATTATTTAATCTTATACAGTTGAGTATCTCAATAGTAGAGGGGCAATTATTAGCGAATCGGCAACCAATACAGGATTTCATATACCCTGGTTTATTTACTATTACATTACCTTGGTATAGAACTTCTTCAATTGAAGCCATGTGAACCTTTTTTCCTTTATACCTTAAATATAATGGAGTACAGGAGATTAAATTAGAGTTGGCATCAAATATGGCAAACTCCATATTTGTAATATTTGACAAAGTAATTACAATGTCCTCCAATGAAGACTCAATCTTTTTTAGTTCTATCATCAGTAACTCCCCCTATTTGTTTGACAAATTTGCCAATTAATTTGCCAATAATGGCAATTATCAATTCTATTATATCAGAAAAATTATAAAAGTCAGTTAATTTAAAATAGTTATAAATAAGCTGTTTTGACTATTACAGTCGATTTTCTATCATTTTTATAATTATCAAGTAATTTTGGCATAATTAATGCATTAAAGTATTAACGAACAGGCTTAATAAATTATGAATTTTAAAAAAAGGAGGGCTAAATTTATGATAAGCAAAGAAAATCCTTTGTGTTTAGATGGAAAAGTAGCAGTAATATCTGGCGGTGCTGCTGGTATTGGGTTTGCTACAGGAAAATTGTTAGCAGAATATGGTGCAAAGGTAGTTCTGCTTGATGTAAATAAAGAATTAGGTAATAAGGCGGTAAAAGAGATAGAAGATGAAGGTGGAACTGCAATATTTATTAAATGTGATGTTACATCTAATGAAGAATGTAAGGAAACCATTGGAAAGGTAGATAAAAGATTTGGAAGGATCGATATTTTATTCAATAATGCTGGAGTAACCTTCAGGAAAACAGTTGTAGAACTAGAAGAGAAAGAATGGGATTTAGTAATCGGCGTAGGATTAAAAGGGACTTATCTATTATCTAAATATACTATCCCTATAATGGCAAGAGGCGGTGGAGGAAGCATTGTAAACACTGGTTCTGGCTGGGGACTTAAAGGTGGTGACAAGGCTGCAGCCTATTGTGCGGTAAAAGGCGGAATAGTCAACTTAACTAGGGCTATGGCTATAGATCATGGACCACAAAATATAAGGGTTAACTCGGTGAACCCTGGAGATACGGATACAGCTATGCTTAGAAGTGAAGGTGAGCAATTAGGTTTTAAATCAGAAATAGATAAATTCTTAGTGGATTCAGCTAAGGGAAGACCATTGGAAAGATTGGGAACACCTTTGGATATAGCAAAAGCAGTATTATTCCTTTCTAGCGATCTAGCTAGTTGGATAACTGGTACAGCATTAGTAGTTGATGGTGGTGGAATAGCCTAAAAAATAAATTTGATAAAGGAGGCAATTTACTATGGCTATAGGAGGTTACAAGAATCATCCTTATATTCCAAATTCTGTAGAGGAAGTTCAAAAAGAAATGCTTAAGGAGTTAGGACTTGAAAGTCTAGAGGATTTACATGAGGGAGTACCAGAAGAATTAAAATTTAAATCCAAAATGAATTTACCAGAACCCTATAAGTCTGAATATGAATTAAAAAGGGCTATGGAAAGAACATTGAGGAAAAACAAAACTTGTAAAGATTATATAAACTTTTTAGGGGCCGGATGTTGGCAACATTATGTTCCTGCCATCTGTGATGAAATAAGTGGTAGATCAGAGTTCTTAACTGCTTATGCCGGGGAACCTTATAACGATCATGGCAGATTTCAATCCTTATTTGAATATGAAAGTCTAGTAGCAGAGTTAGTAGATATGGATGTAGCCAATGTGCCTACTTTCGATTGGCCTCAAGCTGCAGCTACTTCCATTAGAATGGCCGCTAGGATTACAAATGGAAAAGAGGCTTTAGTGATAGGCACTATAGATAGGCAAAAACTACTTATAATTAAAAATTACTGTGATCCTGTAGTAGAGATTAAGCTCATTGATTATGATGAGGAAACTGGGAAAATGGACTTAGAAGATTTAAAAGCTAAAATTTCAGATAATACTGCTGCTGTATATTTTGAAAATCCATCTTTTTTAGGATTTATAGAAGACCAGGGTCAAAAAATATCAGACATAGCCCATAATGCAGGGGCCATTAGTATAGTTGGGATAGATCCAAGTTCTTTGGGGGTGTTGGCACCTCCAAGGCATTATGGAGCAGATATTATATGTGGGGATTTACAACCATTGGGAATCCATATGAATTATGGTGGAGGACAATCAGGATTTATATCTACTCGAGATGAAGAAAAATTTGTTATGGAATTTCCTTCAAGATTATTCGGAGTTGCGCCTACTACTGTAGAAGGAGAATATGGATTTGGAGATATTGCTTATGAAAGAACATCCTTTGGAAACTTAAGGGAAAAAGGCAAAGAGTTTGTAGGAACTCAAACGGCTTTATGGGGTATTACAGCCGGAGTATATTTATCCCTAATGGGGCCAATAGGGATGTATGAACTAGGTAAAAATATTATGCAAAAATCCCAATATGCAATTAAAGAATTAAACAGAATTAAAGGAGTAAAAGGTTCTAAATTTAATTCCATCAATTTTAAAGAATTTGTTGTTGATTTTAATGGAACAGGTAAAACCATTGAAGAAATAAACAAAGAACTGCTTAAAAAAGGTATATTTGGTGGAAAGGATTTATCTAAGGATTTTCCTGAACTTGGTCAATGTGGACTTTACTGTGTAACTGAAATCCACCTTAAGGAAGATATCGACAAGTTGGTTGATAGTATAAAAGAAATAATAGAAGGTTAGAAAATCTTTAGAGAAAGGGCTGATAAAATGAAACGGATTAATAGAGAACATAAGGTTAGAAACTTTCATCAAGCAAAATGGGATGAACCTATAATATTTGAATTAAGCAATAAGGGTGAACGTGGTATCTTAGTACCTGAAGCAGAAGGAGAAATAGTGAAGGCAGTAGGGGATGGAGTATCCAAAATACCTGAATCTATGAAACGTGAAAGCTTGCCTAACCTTCCTGAAATAAATCAAAAAAGGGTTTTAATGCATTACTTGAGACTCTCTCAAGAGACCTTAGGAGCAGATTTAAATATAGAAATAGGCCAAGGAACCTGTACTATGAAATACAATCCGAAGATAAATGAATATATTGCCCGTATGCCGGAAATGACAGAGTTACATCCATTACAAGATGAAAGTACAGTTCAAGGTATACTTGAAATTATGTATAAAACTGATTTATGCATGAGGGAAATTTCAGGAATGGATCAATTTTCATTTCAACCAGGAGGGGGAAGTCATGCTATATTGACGATGGCTTCCATTGTGAGAAAGTATCACAGGGAATATGGAGAAGAAGAGCAAAGAGATGAAATAATTACAACTGTTTATTCCCATCCATCAGATGCTGCAGCTCCTGCCACAAAAGGATACAAGATCATAACTATAATGCCTGATAGGGAAGGATATCCTGATTATGAAGCATTTAAAAATGCTGTATCGGAAAGAACAGCGGCTTTCTTCGTTGCTAACCCAGAAGATACGGGAGTATTTAATCCAAGAATTAAAGAATTTACCGATTTGGTTAGAAAGGCAGGAGGACTTAACTGTTATGACCAGGCTAATGCCAATGGACTATTAGGAGTTACAAGAGCTAAAGAAGCAGGATTTGACATGTGTTTCTTCAATTTGCATAAAACTTTTTCTACTCCTCACGGATGTGGTGGACCTGGTGGAGGAGCATTAGGGGTCGTGAAAGAATTAATTGATTATTTACCTAAGCCTATTATCGGATTGAAAGATGGCAAATATTTTTTGGATTATGATTTAGATAAAAGTATTGAGAAGGTAAGATTATTCAATGGAGTACCTCAAACAGTTTTAAAGGCTTATGCTTGGATTATGTCTCTTGGAGCTGAAGGATTATATGAAGCGGCGAAAGTGGCAGTATTGAATAATAACTATTTATTTAAGAAATTACTTGAGCATAAAGGTGTAGATGCACCATATATAAGAGGCAAACAAAGGATAGAGCAAGTTAGATATACTTTGGAAAAGCTAACAGAAGATACGGGCATAACTACAGGAGATATAGCAAGAAGGGTAATGGACTTTGGTATGCACTACTGGACTAGCCATCATCCATACTATGTTCCAGAACCAATTACCCTTGAACCAACTGAAACTCCATCAAAGGAGGATTTAGATGAGTATATAAGTACTCTTCATCACATATTTGATGAAGCTTACGAAAAACCAGAAATAATAAAGAATGCACCTCATAGAAGTACTATACACCAGGTAGATGAATCTAGTTTTGATGATCCAGAAAAATGGGCGCCTACTTGGAGAGTCTATTTGAAGAAAACTAAAAAAGACTAACTTTGGAAGTGATATATTTTGAAAAAAATAGGGTTAATAGTAAATCCCATAGCAGGGATGGGTGGCAAAGTAGGATTAAAGGGAACAGATGGCATTCATATATTGAATAAGGCAGTAAGGCTGGGTGCTACTCCTGAAGCCCCAGCTAAAACCCTAAAAGCTTTGAAAAAACTTTTACCTGTTAGAGATCGATTGGTGATAGTAACTTGTTCTGGCAATATGGGACAAGAGGAAGCAGAAAATATGGGATTTAGGACAAATATAGTATATAGCTCCAAAGAACCTATTACCAATAGCAATGATACAAAATTAGGAGCAAAGAAAATTGAAGAAGAGGGGGTGGATTTATTAATATTTGTGGGAGGTGATGGTACAGCTAGAGATCTGTATGAAAGTGTAGGGAATAAGCAACTGGTTTTAGGAATTCCTGCAGGCGTTAAGATACATTCACCAGTGTATGCTAATACACCTGAAAAAGCTGGGGAATTAGCTTTGCTATATGTAACGGGAAAGAACATGGTTGTTAGAGAAGAGGAAGTGGTCGATATTGATGAGGAAGCTTTTAGGAAAGATATGGTTAGAACTCAGCTATATGGCTACTTAAAAGTGCCAGTAGACAAAAAATTTATGCAGAATAAGAAGGCACCTACTCCATTAAACGAAGAAACTACTCAGAAAGCTATAGCTTTAGATATAGTAGACCATATGGATAAAGATACTTGTTATATTATAGGACCTGGTACTACCACAAGAGCTATTATGCAAGCTTTAAGTTTGCCATATACCCTATTGGGAGTAGATGTGGTAATGAATAGGAAACTAATAAAAAAGGATGTATCTGAAAGAGATTTACTAAACTATGTCAACCAATATCCAAGCAAACTAATACTTACTCCTACAGGGGGACAAGGATATTTACTAGGTAGGGGAAATCAACAGATAAGTGGTGAGGTGGTAAAAAAAATCGGGAAAGAGAATATCATTATAGTTTCTACAAATAGCAAAATAATAGAGTTGAGAGGAAAACCTTTACTTGTTTATACGGGAGATGAAAAGGTGGATCAGATGCTAAAAGGGTATTATAGGGTGAAAGTTGGATATGGAATGGAGATGATGTATGGGGTTGAAACTGGATAATCCCCTCCAATCGTAACTTGTTTGTAACTTCTATTTTTCAAATTCGCAGTATAATATATATAAGGTTAGGATTGAAATTACATAGAATTTGAAATTAAAAGGAGGGGATTTGGTTGAAAAGGAAAATATCCTTTTTATTAGCTTTTATAATGGTTTTGACTATTATTCCATTTAGTTCTTTTGCACAGCAGGATTACGACAAGCAATTGAAAGAAGCCATTGTGAAAAGCAAAGAATTATTTAATATTGGAAGTGAGTACGATAAATTTGACCATAGTGTAAGTTCGAGAGATGGAACTACAGTATTTTATTTAAATTGGTCGGATAGTAAAGAAAAATTAGGCAGTGTAGATATTTCTATGGCTGTAGATGGAACTGTATTAAGTTATGGGAAATGGAAACCAATTTATGTGGAACAAGGACCTAAACTACCAAAAATAAGCAAAGAAGAAGGATTAAAGATCGCCAAGGATTTCATTAAAAAAGTAGCTCCTAAATTTACAGATAATATAAAACAAATAGAGGTATCAGAGCCTTTAAACGTAAATTTAGATGGATATAATTATTATTTTGTAAGGACTGAAAATGAAATCCCTTATTATAACAATAATATTGATATCTATATTGATAACACTACTGGAGAAGTAAGAAATTACTATGCGAATTGGGATATGGATTTGAAATTTGCAGATTCAAAGGGCATAATCTCTTTAGAAAAAGCCCAAGAGTTGTATAAAGAAAAGATAGGATTAGATTTAATATATAAAACAAGCTATAGGGATAGAAATCCAAAAATATTTTTAGCTTACAGTCCATTAAATACAAATCTAGGCATCAATGCTAAAGATGGAGAAGTGACTCCATTAAATGATTATTTCCCAATTTATGAAAAAGCTTCTAATATGGGAGCTGATGGTGTTGTTCCAGCAGAAGAATTAAGTCCAGATGAGAAACAAGCCGTGGAAAATATTGCAGGGCTTATCTCTCAAGAAGAAGCTGAAAAGATAAGTAGAGAGATATTAGAATTGGGTTCAGAGTATAAATTAAATTATGTTAGCCTTTATAGAAATTGGAGATCCGACGATAGTTATAATTGGCAATTTGAATTTATGAAAGGTTCAGATTCTAAAGCTTATTATGCAAGTGTAAGTATAGATGGAAAAACTAAGGAATTGGTATCCTTTTATAAATTTGGGCCTGAAGAATCAGATAAAAAAGTGAAGTATGATGAGAAACAATCCTTAGAAATTGCAAAAGAATACATTAAGAAAACAAATCCAGATAAACTTGAGTCAATTGAATTGGGGAAAAATTATGAAGGTTTTAGACCTTTAGAAGAACAAAGATATTACTACTTCCAATTCACTAGAAAGCTTGACAATGCTTATGTGGAACAAGATGGTATATCAATTACAGTTGATGCTGCCAGTGGTAAGATAACAGAATATAGAATTACTTGGAGTAATAGAGAATTTCCATCACAGGATAAAGTAATGTTTGTAGATAAGGCTTATGATACTTTATTTAACGATATAGGCATGGAACTAAAGTATATCAATCCTGATAGATACGAAGGAAATATTAAGAATAAGAAAGAAGCTACATTGGTCTATGGTTTAAAAACTGATAAACCACCCATAATTGATGCCAACACTGGGACCCTATTAAATTATATGGGAGAACCATATAAGATGCCCA
Source organism: [Clostridium] ultunense DSM 10521 (assembly GCF_000511955.1). Lineage (GTDB taxonomy): Bacteria > Bacillota > Clostridia > Tissierellales > Tepidimicrobiaceae > Schnuerera > Schnuerera ultunensis. The sequence continues at coordinate 512,567 of NZ_AZSU01000002.1, forward strand.
AGGCAGTTAGTTACAAAGATATAGACAATAGTTATGCAAAGGATAAGATTAATGTATTAGCTCAGTATGGTATCGCCTTACCTGGGGAAGAGTTTAAACCAAAGGAAAAGATAAAACAAGCAGATTTCTTATATCTATTAGCAAAAGCAAATAGTCCTTATTTTGAAATAGACAAATCTGGCGATAAATTATATGCTTTTTTGATTAATGCAGGGATTATAAAAGAAAATGAGAAAGCACCAGAAAGAATCGTTACAAAAGAAGAAGGAATAAAGTATATAATAAGGGCATTGAAATATGATAAAATTGCGGATTTAACTGAAATATATAAAGATCTATTTAAGGATACAAAAGATATAACACCGGAATTAAAAGGATATATATCTATTGCCTATGGTCTTAAAATTGTTGAAGGATATAATGGCAATTTAAATCCAAAAGCAGAATTAAATAGAGAAGATGGAGCAAACTTAATTTACAATTATTTATTTAGCGGTATGTAGGGATGATGAAGGGGGTAATATTTATATTACTCCCTTAATTGATTTTTGTTTTTTTTAGCTAGTTTTATATACTCATCTGGAATTTAAAGGGGAAAAGATATTAGTCATTTGTTATTTCTTTGGCTGACTATATGTTATAATATTAACATACACTACTATATTAATAATAGATATTGGTATTATGAATATTAGCAAATTTCTGATTACTATAAACCATATTTTATTAATGGAGGGGTTATTTTTGTCAAAGGAAGAACTGTTGAAATATTATAAGGCAGCCTATGAAGAATTGAATTTAATTTTGGACCTAAGTTTTGATCAAATCACCATAGCTGATGGCGATGGTGTATTTACTAAAATAAGTAAATCCTGTGAAACTTATTTTGGAGCTAAGGAAGAAAATATGATAGGAGTTAGCGCTTTTGAGTTGGAGAAAAATGGAATATTTGATATTTCTGTTACAGCTGAAGTTGTAAGAAAGAAGGAAAAGGTAACTCTAATTCAAAGAACTGGAGCAAACAAAACTTTAATGGTAACAGGAATCCCCCTATTCGATGATAAGGGCAATATGTATAAGATAATCAATATTTCAAAGGATATAACTGAAAATCAACGCTTAAGCCAACAATTAAGCAATGCTCAAAGTGACCTACAATGGTTTCAAAAGGAATTAAATAAAAGACAAGGGATATACAATAGTAATATTAACTATAAAAGTCCTTCTATGAACAAAATAATGGATTTAATCTATCATATATGTGATTTAGATGCAACAGTATTATTATTAGGAGAAACTGGTGTAGGCAAAGGATATATTGCAAAGGTTATACATGAAAGTAGTATTAGAAAGGAACAACCCTTTGTACCAATAAACTGTGGTGCAATACCCGAAAATCTTTTAGAATCGGAACTATTTGGATATGAAGGTGGTGCTTTTACTGGGGCAACTAAAGATGGGAAAAGGGGTTTGTTTGAAATAGCAGGAGAAGGAACTATTTTTTTAGATGAAATAGGGGATATGCCTATGAATCTTCAAGTAAAATTACTCCATGTCCTAGATGAAAGGAAGGTTTTTAGAATAGGTGGGGAAAAACCTATTGAAGTTAAGGGGCGAATTATTGCTGCTACTAATAAGGATTTAAAGAAACTTATAGAAGAAGAAAAGTTTAGGGAGGATTTATACTATAGATTGAATGTAGTTCCCATAAATATTCCTCCCTTAAGAGAGAGAAAAGAAGATATACCCGCTTTAATAAAGATGTTTCTTAATAATTATAACAAGGAGCATGGAACAAGTAAAACTATATCAGAAAAAGGATATAATATATTAATCGAGTATGATTACCCAGGTAATATTAGAGAATTAGAAAATATTGTGGAAAGGTTGGTTATAACCACCTTTGATGACCTGGTAAAAGACAAACAGATATTGGAAATAGTGGAACCATTAAACAAAATTTGTATTGACAGTGATGAAATAATTCCTCTTAGAGAAGCAGTAGAACAGGTAGAAAGAAAAATGTTAATAGCAGCCTTTAAAGAATATAAAACCACTAGGAAAGTGGCCGCTGCCTTAGGAATAGATCAATCAACAGTAGTAAAGAAGGCAAAAAAGTTGAAAATAGAATATAGTTGATGAAATATATCATAGGATATGATGATTTTTATCATCATATCCTGTTTTTTATTCCTGCAGAAAAATGGGGAATTGGAGCAAATAGAGCTTTTGAGGATTGTTAAAACTTTGGCATAAACTTTGCAATAATATTTGTCAGTCAATAAAATAATAAAGGAGGCAGTAGAATTGGAATCCTGTATACGCAGAATAGAAAATGATATAGAAAATATAACAAAGATTACGGCGACTCCCCAAATGGGATGTACAAGATTTTCCTATAGCAAGGAAGATAAACAAGTTAGGGAATATTTACTAAAAGAATTAGAAGGATTAAGGCTAAAAATAAAAATTGACGGAGTAGGAAATATTAGAGCTAAGTATGTAGGTGGCAACGAAGATAAGCCTTCTATAATGTTTGGTTCTCATATAGATACTGTTGCCAATGGAGGAAAATTTGATGGCCTAACGGGAGTTATTTCTGCTTTGGAGGTCATGAGAGTTATCAAAGAGAATAATTTAAGTTTAAAAAATCCTGTAGAGTTAATTATATTTGCAGAAGAAGAAGGTTCAAATTTTGGTATTACAATGCTAGGTAGCAAAGTATTAACTGGGAAATATGGATTAGAAGATTTAAAGAAAATAGAGAATGATGAAGGTATTAGTAGTTATGAGATCATGCGTAATTTTGGACTAGATGTAGAAAATATTGGTAATGATGTATTGAAAAAAGATGAAGTAAAAGCAATGATTGAACTTCATGTGGAACAAGGAGGGATATTGGATTCGGAAAAAATTCCTATTGGGATAGTTAAGGCTATAGCAGGTATGAAGACTTATAAGGTAAGTTTAAAAGGAGTATCTAACCATGCTGGTTCTACTCCTATGGACTTAAGAAATGATCCAATGGTTGGCGCTTCGGAAATTGTAACATATTTAGAAAAGGTAGCCAAGGAAAAGGGCTTACCATCAACTGTTGCAACAGTTGGCAAGATCCACTGTCAACCTAATATGCCTAATGTAATATCAGGAGAAGTAGATTTTTATGTAGATATCAGAGATGTTGAAGCAGATGGGGTAGAGACTGTGGTTAAAGAACTAGAGAAGAAGACAGAAGAGATTGTTTTAAAAAGAGGGCTTAAAGCTCAAATTGAGTTGGTTGGAGAGTCGGATAGTGTAAGGCTTTCAACCAAAGTAATTGAAGCAATTGAAAAATCGGCTTTAGAAAAAGGATTTGAATATAAAATAATGAACAGTGGTGCAGTCCATGATTCAGCTATGCTAACCGAGTTAACAGAAGTAGGTATGATATTTGTGCCTAGTATCAATGGTAGGAGTCATTGCCCTGAAGAACTGACGGATTTGCAAGATATTAAATTAGGTTGTGATTTACTTTTAAATACAGTTATTAGGCTTGCCAATGAATAGAAATTATAAATAAAAATAAAATAAGGAGGAATTTAAATGAGTTTACTAATTAAAAATGGTACTGTAGTTACCGCCATTGACGAATATGAGGGAGATATCTTAGTTGAAGGAGAAAAAATAGCAGCTATAGGGAAAGATCTAAAAGTTGAAGCAGATAAGGTTATTGACGCTAAAGGCATGTATGTAATGCCTGGTGGAGTAGATCAACACGTACACTTTTCCTTTGAATTCAATGGTACAAAGGTTAGAGGTTTTGAAACTTCTAATGCAGCGGCAGTAGGAGGAACCACTACAGTTATTGAATTTGTCAATCAGGTAAAGGGAAAAGGATTAATCGATTCCATAGATGATTACAGAAAAGAAAATGCAGATGGAATAGCTATGGTAGATTATTCTTTCCATGGTGTAATAACAGATCCAAGACCAAGTGTATTTGACGAAATCGAAAGACTTCCTGAAGCAGGATACCCAACTGTAAAATTATTCATGGCTTATAAAGGAATGTTCTTCCATGCAGATGATGATGTAATAGCTAATGCAATGAAAAAAGCAAAAGATGTAGGAGTTACTATAATGGTTCATGCTGAAAATGCTGATTTAATAGATCTTCTACAAAAAGAATGTATTGAAAAAGGGAATGTAGAGCCTTATTATCATGCTGTTTCAAGGCCGCCTATGGTAGAAGTAGAAGCTACAGAAAGAGCAATAAACATTGCTAAACTTATGGACGCTCCATTATATGTAGTGCATGTAACAACTAAAGGTGCAGTAGATGCAATTATACGTGCGCAAAATGAAGGGCTACCTATTTATGGGGAAACATGTACTCATTATCTATTATTGGATAAGAGCAATTTAGCAAAAGAAAATTTTGAAGGAGCTAAGTATGTATGTTCACCTGCTCTTAGGGAAAAAGAGGACAGAGATTATCTATGGAACTCAATTAAAAATGGTTGGCTAAATGCTGTAAGTTCTGACCACTGTGGTTTCGATTGGAAGCATCAAAAACATATGGGAGAAAATGATTTTAGAAATATTCCAAATGGAGCACCCGGTTTAGAAAATAGGTTTGGATTATTGTGGACCTATGGAGTCGAAGAAGGGAAAATAACTAAACAACAATTCGTAGACCTTGTTTCTACAACACCTGCAAAAAATAATGGACTTGGAGATTGCAAGGGACATATTGGAGTAGGATATGATGCTGATATAGTATTATACGATCCAAATCAAGGGTCCACTATTTCCAATGAAACAAGTCTTCAAGGTGTAGACTATAACTCATTTGAAGGAATGGAACAAAAAGGAAAAGTAGATAAGGTATTGCTTAGAGGTCAATTAATAGTTGATGATGGAAAATATATTGGAGAAAAAGGACAAGGTAAATTTATCAAAGGTAAACCATTTGGTCTTTGTTATGAAGGACAAAACAAATAGATTTAAATTCCTAGGTGGAATATTCTAAATTCCACCTAGGAAGAAAAGTTATTATTAAATTATAAAGAGGAGGGTTTCAATAATGAGTAAAGAGAATAATCCAAATATAGATTTAGATAGTCTTAATCCAATACCTATGTCTCATAGAACTATGTCACCTTTAAATTATGCAATGGTATTTTGGTCATCTACAATAATAGTGCAGATAATGGTTATTGGACAATATTTGTTAGTACCAATAGGACAATTAAATTTTCTTCAAGTAATAGCTGTAGGAATTGTATCTAGCGTTATTTTATCTTTTTGCATGACTTATAATGGTATTCCAGGTATAAAGTATGGGATTCCATTTATAGTACAAGCAAGGGCAGGTTTTGGAACTAAAGGAGCTAAAATAATAGCTTTTATAAGAAGCATTCCTGGTATAGCATGGAATGGTATAGGTTGTTGGATAGGAGCTATGTCTTTAGAAGTTGTTACTAAACAGCTATTTGGTTTTGGTAATGTATGGTTTTATTTCTTCCTATTATTATTCCTTCAAAGCTTTTTAGCTTATAAAGGAATTCAGTCAATAAAATGGTTTGATGCTGTAATGTCTATAGTAATTTTTACAATGTTGATCTATTTCTTCTATATAGTATTGCAAACAGGCAAAGTAGATTTTTCTACTGCAATGAAGGTTAAAGGTAGTTGGAGTTTGCCATTCTGGGCGGGAGTTATGGGAGCTTTAGCTAACTATACTACTGCAATACTAAATGCTTCTGACATTATGAGACATATTAAACCTAGTTCACAAGAAAATTTAAAAAGTTCTAGTGCTTTTGCTTCATTTGTAGGAATTATTCCACCATGGATGTTCATGGTATTGTCTGGAATGTTAATAGGACTAGCTACAGGAGCAGGCGATCCTATAGAAGGTTTAGTTGAATTAGCTCCAAATCCAGTATTTGGAATAATACTTCTTGTATTCATCATATTGGCACAAGTGACATCTAATTTAACATTAAACATATTACCTCCAGCTTTAGCAATTCAGGATATATTTGGTCTTTCATGGAAGAAAGGTGTAATAATAGTAGGTTTTCTTTCAGTATTGACAGCACCTTGGATACTATTTTCCAGTGATTATTTCTTCCTATTTCAAAACATATATTCCTGTTTCTTAGGACCTGGATTAGGTGTATTAATTGCAAATTATTATTTTATCAATAAACAAGAACTAGATATAGATTTACTTTATGGTAAAGATAATGTATATGAATATAATAAAGGTTATAGCCCTGCAGGTATGATAGCATTAGTTGGTGGAGCAATTCTTGCATTTATCTTCATCGATTATTCTTGGTTCGTAGGATTCCCTTCCTCTATGGTTATTTATACTATATTAAAAAATATGGGTATAGAGAAAAAGTATGAAGAAGTTCAACAAAAGGCTAGATTAGCATAAATAAATTGGAAAAGCCAGTCTCTTTTGCAATTAATTAAATATAGAAATCGGATGTTAATATATAAATCTAATAAAACTTCTCTTTCTAATAGATATAAAAGTTATGGAAAGAGAAGTTTTTGAATTTTATTGACATATGCCCTTAATTAGCATACAATGTATTTAATAAGGTTAAAGTGGTTTTACTATAAGTAAATATTATCAAATTTCAAATTGTGCATTGGATTATCAAAATAATAACAAGGAGGTAAAGATTATGTCATACAGTCCATCATTATCAAGTACCATAACTAAAACAAGGATGAGAACTCCTGAAAATGTATCTTCCTTTTCAGGCATGTGTTCTACCTGTACAACAAATTGTATTGGCACTTGTGAAATAGGTAGTTCAGCTATTCGTGGAGAGGAAGCCCTATATCCAATAGGTACAGATAAGAATCAATTTGCTTCGGAAAAAATATATCCTGTAGATTTTTCTCATTTCAATATTAATGGAAGAGTATTTGGAACTAAGGGAATAAATACTGAGGACAAAGAACCAACATATCCTAATGCTGATATTTTCACGACCATGGGATATAAAAATCCAATAAAACTAAAAGCACCCATAATATTACCTGCTATAGCAAAATTAAATTGGAAGGATTATTATGCAGGTGCTGCTTTGTCTGGTCTATTAGTAGTTATTGGGGAAGATGTAATTTCAAAGGATTCAGAACTGGTATTAAAGGATAATAGAGTAGTTAAATCTCCTTTGTTGGAAAAGATGACACAGAGCTTTAAAGAATACCATCATGGCTATGGGCAAATTATACTACAGGGCAATGTAGATGATGAAAATTTGGGTGTATTAGATTATGCTATTGAAAAATTAGGGGTTACAGCAGTAGAACTAAAATTTGGTCAAGGAGCTAAGGGAATCCAAGGCATGGGCCAAGTAAATAGTTTAGAAGAAGCTCTTAAATTTCAAAATATGGGATATTTAATTTATCCTGATCCATCGGACCCGGTAATCCAAGAGAAATATAAAAAAGGAGTAGGTCCTCATTTCGATAAAATAGGAAGGTTGCCTATGTGGGATGAGGAAATATTATCTAAGAGAATTGAGAAATTAAGAGAACTAGGAGCTAAGCAGGTTTGTTTCAAAATGGCACCTTATGATCCAGAAGATATTTTAAGAGTTTTAAAAATTGCTTCCCAATGTAAGGTAGATTTAGTAACTTTTGATGGGGCTGGCGGAGGCAGTGGAAATAGTCCTTGTAAAATGATGAATGAATGGGGTTTCCCAACAGTATATATGGAAAGTATTATATATGAACTACTTAAAGAAATGGAAAGGAAAAATTATTTCTTACCAAAAGTAGCGGTGGCTGGAGGTTTCACCATGGAAGATCATATCTTCAAAGGATTGTCTTTAGGAGCTCCATATATATCCATGATAGGAATAGGGAGAGCTGCTATGGCTTCAGCTATGATAGGAGAAAAGGTAGGGGAATTGATTAAAACTGGCAATATACCAAAAGACCTTTTAAAATATGGAAATACAGTAGAGGAAATATTCACTGATATCAGGGAATTAAAAGATATATATGGTTCTAAGATCAACAATATATCCACAGGAGCTGTAGGTCTGTATTCATATATCAATAGAGTATCAACAGGTCTTAAACAATTGATGGCCCTAAATAGAAAGTTTACTTTAGATGAAATAGGAAGGGAAGATATTATAGCTCTAACTAAAGAAGCAGCAGAGGTGGCAGGCATTCCAACTTTTATGGACTTAAAGAGAGAGATTGTTAAAAGGGTGTAAGGAGACAGGGAGCTAGCCTCCTTGTTTTTTTATACTAATATTTTAACATTTTTCTAATTTCCCAATACTTGTATTCAACCATAAATTAATATAGTATAGAAGAAAGACTTTATTGAAAGGAATGATTTAAATTTGGCACAATTGGTATCTGTACTTATTTCTTTTTTATTTATACCTATTTTGATAAGGTTAAAATTTAAATTAAGCTACACAATTTTAATATCTGCAGGGATTTTAGGTTTATTATCTGGTTTAGGGTTTGAAACCTTGGGAGGGACTGTTATAAGTATTTTTACCAATCCATCATCACGAACTACCGTGTTAACCGTAATGATGGTAAGTATTCTTGGTGGATTAATGAGACATTATAAAATTCTCGATAAGGTAGTGGAAACAATTTTACTTATAATTCGTAACAAAAAGAATGCATTAATGGTAATACCTGCAATAATTGGAATTCTAATAATACCCGGAGGAGCTTTATTATCTGCTCCCTTTATCAATAATATTGGAGAAGGAATGAAAATATCCCCATCGAGGCGGGCTGCAATAAATTTGGTATTTCGACATATAGCTATGTTTTTATTACCCTATTCAACCGCATTATTGATCGTTTCTGCAACTCTACCAGATTTAAATATTTTTAAATTGATTCTATTAAATTTATTTTTTGTAATATCCATAATTATTACAGGATATTTTTTCTTCTTGAAGAAAGTGGAATCAGAAATATTACCCCCCAGGGAAAACATTGGAAAAAACTTATTGAAACTTGCTATTTATACATCACCTATATATATTGCGGTAATAATCAATGCTATCACGAGTTTACCCTTCCATATTACTTTAATAGTAAGTGTATTTATAGTCTATTTATTAAGTGATAAAAAGGATTTCATAAAAGTTCTTATAAAATCTCTTAATTGGAGTACAGTACTAACAGTTGTTGCAGTTCTTATTATGAAAGAAATAATCCTTAACATGGAAGGATTAATCGGATTGTTTAGCAATATGTTTAATGCCAGCACTGGTATGTTATCTATGATATGTATATTTTTAATATCATCATTTTTCTTCGGCTATATTACTGGAAATATAACAGCTTCTTTGGCAATAATACTGCCCATGTTATCCCAACTTAATATTGTAGGTGAGCTTATCTATATTTATACATATTTTGCTTTTGGTTCTGCTTTTATTGGCTATTATTTTTCACCCCTCCACCTTTGTCAGGCTTTTACATTGGAACATATGGGTGTTACTACTGGTGAACTCTATAAAGAGTATAGATTCTATGCTCCTACCCTACTATTAATATTAATAGTATCTACATTTATCTTTAAATTTATATTTGTCTAGAATAAGAGGCTGAATTTTTACAAAATTATGATAAAGTTGGATAGTTATATATAATTTTGGTATAATTAATAATACTAAAAATTATAACTAACAAAGGAGGAACTATATGGCAAAAGAATATGATGGAATTAAAATCTTTAAATTTATCCTCTTTGCAGCAGTGGGAATCTTTATGTTCTTTGTACCCATTACTATAGATGGGAAAAGTACTATTCCTTTAGACCATATTGTAAATTATATTAGAGCTATTCCCAATTATGGACCAATATACTCGGGATTAATAGTTACTATTGGTGGAATACTCCCATTTATAGACAAAACTTGGAACAGGGATAAGACTACAACTATTTTTTCCTTTATAAAATTATTAGGTATTGTGTTTGTCTTTATGGCCATTTTTAATAGAGGGCCAGAATTTTTGATGAGAGATGATGTAATCCCATTTATTCATCAGAAAATAGTTATATCCGTTACTACAATAGTGCCGATAGGTTCAATATTTCTTGCATTCTTAGTTAACTATGGTTTGATGGAATTTATTGGGGTCTTAATGCAACCTATAATGAAACCTATTTGGAAAACCCCAGGGAGATCTGCAATAGATGCAGTAGCATCCTTTGTAGGTAGTTATTCATTGGCTTTACTCATTACGGATAGAGTCTATCAGGAAGGTAAATACACCGGTAAGGAAGCTGCTATAATAGCTACAGGTTTTTCTACGGTGTCGGCCACCTTTATGATTATAGTAGCAGACACTTTGGATATTATGAACCATTGGCTATTGTATTTTTGGTTGACTTTAATCATTACTTTCATTGTAACAGCTTTAACAGCTAGAATCTATCCTTTAAACAAAAAACCAGAAGTCTATTATAATAATCAGGAAGGTTCTCCGGAAAAATTGGCAAAGGGCAATAGATTTAAAATGGCCTATAAAGAGGGGATGGAGGCATTTGACAATGCACCTACTGTGGTAGAAAGTGTTTTAGATAATTTTAAATCTGGTATAAGATTAGCCTTGTCAATAGGACCTTTATTAATGTCTATTGGAGTAATAGGAATAGTGCTAGCAGAATATACACCGTTATTCGATATAGTAGGGTATATATTCTATCCATTTACATTGTTAGCGAGAATTCCAGAGCCTTTACTAGCAGCTAAGGCAAATGCTCTAAGCATTGCAGAAATGTTCTTACCAGCATTATTGGTAACTGAAACGCCTATAATAACAAAGTTTCTTATTGCAATAGTAAGCGTATCTGAAATTCTTTTCTTTTCAGCTTCAATTCCTTGTATGATGGCTACGGAAATACCTCTTACAATGAAGGATTATATTATAATATGGATAGAAAGGGTAGTATTGTCCATACTAATAGCAGCCCCTATATTGCATCTTATATTTTGACAAAACAATGGACAAGGTGCTGTTAATAATACCTTGTCCATTAACTTGCTTCTTCATTTAATATACCACCAAGAAACCATTTAGAATAAAAATCTTTCTTTATTCTAAGCCTTTCCTTTTCGTCATCTATATTATTGTCCCGGAAATACATCTGTATATTAAACATTGAGGTAGCATAGATATGGAAGGCAAAATCTATATCTACGAAATCCTTTAGCCTTCCTGATTTTTTAAGTGCTTTAAGCTCGTCCATTACATGGCTGTTTAATTCTCTACTATATTCACCAAAATAGAATTTCATCATCACTTCAACTGGTACTCTATACCAGGTACGATTGAAAGCGATTTCTTTTGGGGTGCATATATCTTCAATGGGAATCATATTGCTATCCAATAAAAAGTATCCTCTTTTTTCCCTTTCCTTCCCATAGATCTTTTTTTCAATTTCGCTCATTAAATACAAATATAACTCATCTTTATCATGAAAATATTTATAAAAACTTCCTATGGAAATTTCAGCTCTGGAAGTAATCATTCTAATATTTACATCTTCATAAGCTTCTTTAATAAATAAGTCATAAGTAGCATTGATAATTCGTTGTTTTTTTTCTAAAGGTAGGTTAAAAAATGTTTGTTTTGGCATAGGAACCTCCTTTTTACCTTTCTACTAAATTTATATATCATTATATCAAATTTTTAAAAAATTGAAAGTTTAAATTCTCATTAGAATGAAATATCCAAATCCTTATAATTGTCAAAAAAAAGTCATTGACATAGGAAAATACCTATGTTAATATATTTACAATACTAAAAAGTGAACATGTTCACCACCATCATTAAAATTGGTATAAAATAATATATTAGGAGGTAATCTGGTGAAAAGGTATGTAGCTAAAAGAATTTTAACAGGGTTGTTAACAATTCTAATAGTATTTTCTATTAACTTTATAATTATCAATTTAGCACCGGGGGATCCTATAAAAACCCTTATGGGGAAAGAAACCGATGACCCAGCTCTAAGAGCTGCTTTAGAGCAAAAATATGGTTTGGACAAACCTTTGCACATACAGTTTGTTTCTTATCTAAAGACTGCTATAAGTGGAGATTTAGGTACATCTATTATTTATAATAGGCCGGTTAGTGAAATGATTTCTGAAAAAATGCCTGCTACTATTTTGTTAGTTTTAACATCTGGAATATTGTCCTTAATAATAGGTACTCTCATGGGGATTGTTGCTGCTAGGAAAGAAGGATCTTTTATCGATGTGATATTTTCAGGATTTTCCTATATTTTAAATTCCATGCCTTCATTTTGGCTAGGTTTGATGTTGATTATTATATTTTCATCTGTACTTAATCTGCTTCCAACTTGTGGAATGACTGATCCTAGAACTTCATATAAGGGAATAGCCTATGTAATGGATGTTTTAAAGCATATGATATTGCCCGTAGGTACATTGATATTGATAGAGATTCCTCTATATTATCGAATTGCAAAATCTTCTGTACTACAAGTGACCAATGAGGATTTCATTTTAACATTACGGGCTACAGGGATGAATGAAAAGAAGATATTCAATAAATATATTTTTAGGAACGCCATTTTACCCACTGTAACCATATTTGGCATATCTTTAGCTTATTTGATTACAGGTGTTGCTTTGATAGAAACAGTATTTGCCTGGCCAGGAACTGGTAGACTTGTACTTACTGCTATCAACCAAAGGGATTATCCTACTCTTATGGGCATATATCTAGTGATGTCAGTTTCCGTTGCAATTGTAATGATGTTGGTTGATATTCTATATGCGGTACTAGACCCTAGGATTAGGTATTAAGGAGGGCTTAAAAGATGATAAAGACTATCGTAAATGATAAACAGCTTCTATTTGGGATATTGGGTATTATTGCATTGTTAATAATTGTTGCCTTTGCCCCAAATATTGCACCAGAGAATCCATACGTTTTTGGACCAGATGTATTGAATAAAATAGGAGAAAATGGTCATATACTTGGGACCAATAAAATGGGACAAGACATTTTTAGCATGATCATTTATGGAACTAGGACTTCTTTACAAGTAGCTGTTATTTCTGCACTGATTTCCGGATTGCTAGGAATTTTAATTGGTGGAATTGCAGGTTTCTTTGGAGGAACTGCAGACAGAATAGTTTCTGAGATAATTAATATTTTCATGATGCTTCCTACTTTCTTTTTAATATTGCTCATTATTGCATTGTTTGGCAATAGTATTTACAACGTGATGATTGTAATAGGTCTTACCACTTGGCCAAGTAATGCCAAACTTATGAGAGCTCAGGCATTATCTTTAAGAGAAAGAACCTTTGTAAAGGCAGCTACTGCCATGGGGGAGACTAAAGGCCAAATATTATTTAAATATATAATTCCTAATGGAATATTTCCTGTAATAGCAAATACTACTGTTGGTATGTCAAATGCCATATTGACTGAAGCGGGTCTAAGCTTTTTAGGATTAGGCGATCCTAATATAATCAGTTGGGGACAGATGATATATGATGGTAAATCCTTCCTTACTAGTGCATGGTGGATTGCGACTTTTGCTGGTGTTGCCATCGTTATTACGGTAACCATATTTTACCTATTAGGGGACGGATTAAACCATGTAATGAACCCTAAACATTCCAAGGGAAAAGGGGTGTAAAAGATGGATAATACAATTTTAGAATTGAAAGATTTTAATGTAACCTATGTAAATAAATATAAAAAAGTATATGCGGTAAAGGATGCAGGATTCAAAATCAATAAGGGAGATTCTTTAGGTCTTGTAGGTGAATCTGGTTCGGGGAAATCCACTTTGGCTATGGCTTTACTTAGACTTTTGCCAGAGAAAACCACTGAAATATCGGGAGTAGCAAATTTTCTAGGAAAAGATTTAACCCAAATGTCTCAAGCCGAACTTAAAAAGATTAGGTGGAAAGAGCTTTCCGTAGTATTCCAAAAATCTATGAATTCATTATCACCTGTCCATAAGATAGGAACTCAGGTGGAGGATATATATTGGGTTCATAATCCAAAGGCTACTAAGAAGGAAATACTAGATAGATTCACCTATTTACTTGAATTGGTTAATCTATCCAGCAGAGTATACAATCTATATCCTCATGAACTATCAGGTGGTATGCTCCAAAGGGTTTCTATTGCATTAAGTCTTATCAACAACCCAAAACTACTCATTTTAGACGAAGCTACTACAGCCTTAGATGTGGTTACACAAGGACAAATATTAGATGAGATAGTTAAGATGGAAAGGGAAATGGATATGACCAGGATAATGATTACTCATGATATGTCAGTAGTAGCTACATCCTGTAATAAAGTTGCTGTTATGTATGCTGGTGAACTTATGGAATTAGGCTATGTAAAAGAAGTACTTAAAGATCCTTTACATCCATATACTAAGGGGCTCTTAGCATCTTTTCCATCTTTAAAGGGAGAAAATAGTAAATTAGAAGGTATAAGCGGATTTTTACCTGATCTATCTAAAAAGTATGAAGGGTGTATTTTTGCTCCTAGATGTAAGCAGGCAATGGATATATGTAAGAAAAAGCCTAAATTAATCCAGTTAGGTAATGAGCGAGCTATTAGATGTCACCTATACGGAGGTGAAAAGTAGATGAAAAATAATGAGACCTATATAAATATAGATAATGTATCCATGTGGTATCCAGTAAAGGGTAATTTTAGCATAAGTTCTAAAGGCAGGCAATTTGTAAAAGCTGTAGATGGAGTATCTTTGCAGCTGGAAAAGGGAGAAATACTTGGAATAATTGGAGAATCTGGATGTGGAAAATCTACTCTAGGAAGGATCCTCGCTAGACTTGAAGATCCAACGGATGGGGATGTATATATTGAAAATGTATCTACAAGCAAAATTATGAAAGAGGATTCGAAGGCTTTTAGGAGATTGGTTCAAATAGTATTTCAAAATCCTTATGATTCCTTTACACCTAGAGATACTATAGAAGAAATATTGATGCGACCTTTAAATATTCATTCTATTGGGAATTCAAAAGAGGATAGAAGAAGGATTATTTTAGAAACTTTGGAATTTGGTGGACTTCATCCTGCTAAGGATATTATGAAAAGATATCCTCATGAATTATCTGGTGGTCAATTACAAAGGATTTCTATCTTACGTGCCATGTTAGTAGACCCAAAATTTATTATAGCCGATGAACCTGTATCCATGTTGGACGTTTCCGTTAGAGCTGAAATTATCAATATGCTTATCAGGTTGAGTAAGGAAAAAGAAGCAGCAATAATATTTATTAGCCACGATATCTCCCTTACTAGGTACATTTCTCATAAAGTAGCTGTAATGTATTTGGGAAAAATCGTAGAGTATGGTGAAGCAGATGAAATAGTTAAAAATCCAAAACATCCTTATACTCAAACTTTAATTTCTAATTGTGGTTCTATAGATCCAGAAGAAATTATGGACAAGATAAAGGTAGAAGGGGAACCACCTACACCAATTAACCCAGGTCCGGGATGCTATTTTGCACCAAGGTGCTTTAAGGCCACTGAAGAATGTTTCAAAAAATATCCAGCTACCCATGATATGGGACAAGGTCATTTGGTAGCTTGTGATAGATTAAACGAAAATAATAAGGAGGCTTAGCTATGAAAAGGAAAATATTTTTAGTAATGGCAGTTTTAGCATTAATAGCTGTTACAGTAGTAGGATGTAGTTCTAATACCGAAGATAATGATTCAGCAGGAAAATCAGAAGGTGTGGAAAAAACATTAATAGTAAGGGCTTCAGGAGACCCTATGTCCTTTAACCCAGATACCTTGCCTGATGACAACAACTATCACATTGTTCAAAACTTATATAATAGGCTTGTTAAGTTAGATGCTAGTAAGCAAATCGTTCCCGATTTGGCCACTGAATGGGATGTAAGTGAGGATGGTAAGATTATTACTTTCCACTTAAGAGACGATGCCCATTGGCATGATGGGGAACCTGTAACTAGTAAAGACGTAAAATATACTTTTGACACCATAAAAGAAAATCCAACTTATTATATGAGTTCAAGACTTCAAATAGTTGATTCTATTGAAACTCCTGATGAAAATACTGTAGTTTTCAATATGAATCAAGCGGATGTTTCCTTTATTGCAGATTTAGGCTGGTATGCAACCTTTATATTACCAGAACATATATTTAATAATGGACAACCATGGGAAGATAACCCAGCATCAATGGATCCTATAGGTTCTGGACCATTTAAATTCCAAGAGTTTAAACAAGGGGAAAGTATTACAATAGTTGCTAATCCAGACTACCATGAGGGAGCACCAAAACTGGACAAAGTAATATTCTCTATAATTCCTGACGATGCAACTGCAGTACAAGCATTAGTAAATGGTGAAATAGACGTATTAGAAGCTGTACCTGCAGCTAATGTAGATGAATTAATGGCCAATGAAAATATTAGGATGGAATTAAATGAATATCCATCACCTATGAGAATTATATTTAACTTAAAGAATGAAATCATATCCGACGTAAATGTAAGAAGAGCTATAGCTACTGCTATAGATAAAGAAGAAATTTCACAAAAGATATTTAATGGAGTTCAAAAACCAGAATACAATATGTATCCTTCATTAATCGAATGGGCTAGTAATAGTGAAGATACATCCCCTAAATTTAATATTGAAGAAGCTATAAGAATACTAGAAGATGCAGGATATAAGAAAGATGCTGACGGATTTTATATAAGGGGACTTACCATTGATGTATTTGAGGATGGTGGATATCCTGATGCTGCAAAACTTATGGCAGCTACATTGGAAAAGGCTGGTATTGAATTAATAGTTCAAGTTCATGAATTTAACGCTTGGAATGAAAAAGTTTCAGTACAAAAGGACTTCATACTTGAATTACAAGGTGGATTCATGGGACCAGACCCTGCGGCATTACAAAAACGTTTTGGTACAGGTGTAGGTAGCAACTATGGTGAATATAGCAATAAGGAATTCGATGATTTATTAGCTCAAGCAGCAGCTACAGGAGATCAAGAAGAAAGAGCTGAATTATATAAGAAAGCCCAAGCTATATTGGCAGAAGATCTACCCTATATTCCGATTGTAACCTTTGCAGCATACGACGCAAATAACTCTAATTTTATAAATCTACCAATAGATGGTGCTGGAAAATGGGGTTGGCAAGAGTTTACATTTACTGATATAGCAGAGTAATTTAATATTAAAGGCTAATTGCATTTTCTATAGAATACATGGTGCAATTAGCCTCTATTTAGGAGGTAGTAATATGAAAAAAATAATTGATGATGTAATAAAAAAAATACCTGATTATAAGGAGTTTTTAACTGTAGAGGAAATGGATGCAAGTAGTAAAAAATTGGCTGAAGAATATCCAGAGATAGTTGAAATATTTGAAATGGGCAGAACTAGAGATGATCATCCCCTATATTGTCTTAAAATTGGTAATGGTTCCAATAATGGTCTTATGTTTGGATGTCCCCATCCTAATGAGCCAATAGGTGCTATGATGCTTGAATATTTTACAAGAGAATTGGCCGAAAACAAAGAATTAAGGGAAAAACTAGACTACACTTGGTATATTGTGAAATCCTGGGATGCAGATGGTACAAGGCTTAATGAAAATTGGTTTAAAGGGCCTTTTACACTATACAATTATGCAAGAAATTTCTTTAGACCTGCAGGTCATCAACAAGTAGATTGGACTTTCCCAATCGATTACAAGGAATTACATTTCCACGATACCATTCCAGAAACCAAGGCTATGATGAATTTAATAGATGATATAAGACCTAAATTCATATATTCCCTTCATAATGCAGGTTTTGGTGGCGTTTATTGGTATATTACTAGGGAAACTCCAGAAATATATGATGATATGAGAAATGCAGCTAATAAACAAGGCATTCCTTTGAATTTAGGAGAACCGGAAGCCCCTTATTGTGTAGCTTATTCTCCTGCTATATATCAGGATTTAGGGATTCAACAAAACTACGATTACTTAGAAAAATATGGTATAGAAAATCCTGGAGAAGTTATAAAAGCAGGAACATGTAGCTCCGATTATGCAGAAGAAGTTTGTGGTGCTTTTACACTTTTAACTGAATTACCATATTTTTATGATAAAAGGATAAACGATTTATCTCCATCGGATATAACGAGGAAAGAAGCGGCATTAAAGAGTTTAGAATTTAGTGAAGAAGCAGATGAGTTCATTAAAACTACTTTAAATAGGACTAAAAAACATATGGATAAGAAAAATCCTTTTAAATTAGCTCTAGAAGCTTTTACCGATAATAGTGAAAGCAACGAAGCAACTAGAGAAATGGTCAATACCAATCCAGATTTTGCAAAGATGGCAACTGTAGCTGAAAAGTTTGACAACCTATTGGTGGCTAAATTCTATAAAATGCTTTCTTATGGATTGTTAGTTAGAGCCCATGAAAGTGAACTTAAGAAGATGAAAGAAAACAATGAAGTAAACCCAGAAAAAGAAAAGGATTTGGAAGAAGCTTTCAATACTGCTTTAAATAGACTAAAGGAATTAAGTGAAAAACTTGAAAAGGAAATTGATTATGAAGTAGTTCCAATTAAAAAACTTATAAGTATTCAATTAGAATGTGGCTTATTAATGGCAGATTATCTAAATAGGGATTAAGGGGGTTATTGGATGATCCTAATTAAAGGTGGAAATGTTCATGACGGTAAAGGAAATATATTTGAAAATACGGATATTTTAATAGATGGAAAAGTAATTAAAAAAGTTAGTCCTTCTATTGAAGTATCAGAGGATACTGAAATATATGAGGCAAAAGGAAAAACTATTTTTCCTGGGTTTATAGATTCTTTAAATGTGTGGGGATGCCAGGGACCCGGTTGGGAAGATGATGATTTAAGTGAACATTCGGATCCTGTAACTCCAGAGATGAATGTGGTCTATTCCTTTGACCAAGATAGCATGATGTTTCAAAGGGTATTTGAATATGGAGTAACTAGTGCAGGCATAACTCCTTCTACGTCCAACGTTTTAGGAGGACAAGCGGCAGTATTTAAGACCTATGGAAAACATCCCTATGAAATGTTAGTTAAAGAAAAAGTTGCAATGGTATCTTCAATAACAGCAGAAACTAAGAAAGTCTATGGTAGCAGAAATACTTGCCCCATGACTAGGATGGGAGCTATTTCCTTGCTTAAGGGAGCAATTATTAAAGCTATGGAATACAAAAAAGATGATAAAAAAGAACATGACCCTAAATCCCTTGCGCTACAAAAAATAATAGATAAGGAAACTCCCTTATTTATAAATTGTAATACCAAATCCGAGATGGACGCAATTGAGTTAGCATTAAAGGATTTACCTGTTAATGTTGTTTTTACAGGTGCCTTTGGCGTAAATGGAGATACAGGAAACATAATGAAAGATAAATTTAGTATAATCCTTGGAGACCTATCTAATGCAATGTCCTCTGTCAATAGGTATGTGGATTTTGAAGGTGTTAAAAAACTAATGGAGAAGGGAATAGATGTGGCTATTAGCTGTTGTGGAGACAGGCCAGCCTCAGGAAAGGAATCTTTATTATGGAATGCCATACTATGTCACAAATATGGCATAAAAGCTGAAGATGTGCTAAAAATGGTTACTTCCATCCCAGCTAAGATTCTTGGTGTAGAGGATAAAATAGGCTCCATAGAAGTTGGTAAGGATGCAGATATTGTTATATGGACAGATAATCCTATTAAAACCTATTCTGCTAAAATTGAGGCTACATTTATCCAGGGAGAAAATATCCTTTATTCTAGGAGGGATAATACATGTTGGTCATAAAAGGTGCAAAAATATATACTTCAGCAGAGAAAGTTTATGAAAAAGGAGATATCCTTATAGAAGATGGTAAGATCCTAGATGTAGGCCAGAATTTAAGTTGGGATGAGGGAGAAGTAATAGATGCAGATGGCCTTGTAGTAATCCCTGGTATAATCGATGCCCATAGCCATATAGGTGGTTTTGGCAGTACTATGGATGATCAAGACCTAAACGAAATGACTAAAAATGCTACCCCTGAAGTGGAATCCATCTATTCTATCGACACTAAATCCTCAGAATTTAAAAGGGTTTTGGAAGCTGGAATTACGACTTCAGCTATTGCTCCAGGAAGTGGCAATGTAATAGGTGGCCTGGTATGTGCTGTTAAATCCTATGGAGCTAATATTGAAGAAATGTGCATTAAAAACCCGGTGGCATTAAAAGCAGCTCTAGGAGGTAATCCTAAAGGAGTCTATGGGAAGAGGAATCAAATGCCTATGACTCGTATGGGAATTGCCAATGTAATTAGAGAAACTTTAATCAAAGGTCAACAGTATATAGAAAAAAGGGAAAAAGGTGAGGTGGAATTTGACCTAGGTATGGAAAATGTGTCTAAGGTACTTAGGAAAGAAATCCCTCTAAAGGTACATTGTGAGCAATTCGATATGTTAACTATTATCCGCATTGCTAAAGAATTCGATATAGATTTTACCTTAGACCATGCCTGGGGAGCCAGTGATTTTTACGATGATATTGTAGAATCCAACTGCAAAGGAGTAATTTATGGACCTATAGGAGTCCTACTTTTGCCAGGAGAATGTGGCAAAATCGATATTCATAGCCTTATAGAACTGGATAAAAGAGGAGTACCCTGTGCCATAATGACAGATGGTCCTATATTAAACCCTGATGTAATTATAATTCAAGCTGGTGAAGTAATCCGATTTGGAGGGG
>NZ_AZSU01000002.1:533386-539170 GCF_000511955.1 [Clostridium] ultunense DSM 10521
AAATAGGATTCTATAAAAACATAAAGAATCATAAAAGGGGTATCTATCCTAGATACTTCTTTTATGTTTTTAAAGAACAAATGCGAAAAATCCCGGGGTTTGGGGCAGAGCCCCAAGGTTCTATGTAATACTAGGACAATTTGAAAATCTACTAAATATTTTCTGAATTAATTTGATAATTTAATGCTTTTGAAGTCTTTTATAGATATTATAAAGCAAGAAATTTTACTTGTTTAATTTGAGAATCGACATTGAAGAAATGTGCATTAAAAACCCGGTGGCATTAAAAGCAGCTCTAGGAGGTAATCCTAAAGGAGTCTATGGGAAGAGGAATCAAATGCCTATGACTCGTATGGGAATTGCCAATGTAATTAGAGAAACTTTAATCAAAGGTCAACAGTATATAGAAAAAAGGGAAAAAGGTGAGGTGGAATTTGACCTAGGTATGGAAAATGTGTCTAAGGTACTTAGGAAAGAAATCCCTCTAAAGGTACATTGTGAGCAATTCGATATGTTAACTATTATCCGCATTGCTAAAGAATTCGATATAGATTTTACCTTAGACCATGCCTGGGGAGCCAGTGATTTTTACGATGATATTGTAGAATCCAACTGCAAAGGAGTAATTTATGGACCTATAGGAGTCCTACTTTTGCCAGGAGAATGTGGCAAAATCGATATTCATAGCCTTATAGAACTGGATAAAAGAGGAGTACCCTGTGCCATAATGACAGATGGTCCTATATTAAACCCTGATGTAATTATAATTCAAGCTGGTGAAGTAATCCGATTTGGAGGGGATATTGAACGGGTTATCAATATGCTCACCATAAATCCAGCTAAAATTATTGGTGTTGACGATAGAGTAGGTTCCATAGAGAAAGGAAAAGATGCTGATTTAGTTATCTTCGATGGAACTCCTGCATTAGATACTAATGCTACTGTAAAATACACTATAATTAATGGACAAATTGCTTATAGTAATAAGTAATTTGTTCCCCTTTTACACAAAACTGTAAATAACAAATATTTTGAATATATTATTAAGCCAAAGGATGCCCCCTACCTTTGGCATTTTAATTTTACCAAAACTTAGGTTTAATTTTCTATTGTAATTTTATCAATATATGTTAGAATATTAACATATGTAAAATTGAATAAGTGGATGACGATATGTTGGAAATATCTATATCATAGATAACCGAAGGAGCAAGGAATAAAATACGCACTCTTTTTATTCTGAAACTCTCAGGTATGGGACAGCATTCTGACACGCCCCTGGAGAGACCCTTTTTGGGCATCGAAGAAGCAATCTATACAATTGTATAGGGAAACTTTCAGATACAAGGACAGGGCGGTAGAGTAGCAAAAAATTTTGTTGTGCTATTGTACCTCCATGTCTTTTTGTTTTTTGTACATTAAAATTATTTACAAAAAACGAGGACAAAGTTAATAATACTATGGAGGGATTAGATGTTTACAATTTTAAAAGGAATGGGGTTGTTGTTTTTAACCTTGTTATTATTTTCAGTATTTAGTTTAAAAGCTCCTAAGGGAGATAAGGCTATGTCAGGACTTGCCGGAGCAGCTATTGCAAGTTTTTTAGTGGAAGCTATCCATAAATATATAAGTGGAGATTTCTTTAAAATTGCTTTTCTTGGTGAAGTTGGCACTTCCTCTGGTAGCTTAGCAGGAACAGCAGCTGCTTCTTTAGTTCCTATATTTATGGGTGCCAACCCAGTATTTGCATTGGTGGCAGGGGTTGCACTATCAGGTATAGGCATATTACCTGGATTTATTGCAGGATATATGGTGGGATTGATTTCTCCAATAATTGAAAAGAAATTGCCTGAAGGACTTAATGTAGTAGCTGGTGCTTTAATTATAGCACCATTGGCTAGGTTTATAGCATTAGCAGTAACACCGGTAGTAGATGCTACATTACTAAATGTTGGCTATGCAGTAACAGCTGCTGCTAACCAATCACCTCTTGTAATGGGATTTTTATTAGGAGGTATGATGAAGGTAATATGTACTTCACCACTTAGCTCCATGTCTATGACGGCCATGTTAGGTCTTCAAGGCCTTGCAATGGGGATATCTTCTGTGGCAAGTTTTGGCGGAGCCTTTACTAATGGAATAGTTTTTAAGAGAATGGGTCTTGGCGATAAAAGTAATATACTTGGAGTAATGCTTGAACCTTTAACACAGGCTCATATTATAACCAAAAATCCGATTCCTATATTTTTTTCAGATTTTATAGGGGGTGGATTAGCTGGAATAGTAGCAGCTAATTTTGGAATTATTAATAATGCTCCTGGGACAGCAGCACCAATTCCAGGTTTTTTAGCACCCTTTGGATTTAATCCACCTACCAAAGTAATTTTAGCCCTAAGCTTAGCTGCTATATTAGGCATTATTGGAGGCTATATAGGCACTAGTATACTGGACATAGTAGATAAAAAGTATGATTTAGAGATATTTAACAAATCCACTAGAAGACAAAAACTAGCAATAAACAAATAGAAGATCCTATATTGATTAGGGTTTTTTCATATTTGAAGGAAAATTAAACCTGAGTTAAATATATAATAGAAATCTTCCAATGAATAAGGATAAATGGTATAATCGATGAATAAGAAAGCAAAATAATTGAAACTTTATAGAATAAATTTGGAAATGGGGTAATGTATATGATATTAGGAATTGTAGGAGGCATGGGGCCTTTGGCTACCTGTGAATTGTTTAGAAAGATTATTGAATTGACTGATGCAGATAAAGACCAGGACCATTTGCATATCATTATAGATAATAATACAAAGATTCCCGATAGAACAGATTATATTTTAGACAAAGGGGAAGACCCTAGAATAGAGATGACAAGATCTATTATTAAATTAGAAACCATGGGGGTTGACTATATAGCTATACCCTGTAACACTGCCCATTACTTTTATGATGATATTAAAAGATATACAAAGGTAAAAATTATAAACATGATATACGAAACGGCATATTTCCTTAAAGAAAATAATTCAAAAGATAAGGATTATTTGCTTTTGTCAACAGAAGGAACTTATAAAGCGGAAATTTATGATAAAACCTTTAATGACCTAGGCTTAAATATACTGACACCTGATGATGAAGATAAGAAAACAATTATGAAATGGATATATGGAGTAAAATCCTCCGAGTTTAATATAAGCTTACAGGAATTCGAATCCCTTGTAAACAAATATATGAAAGATAAAGATATACCTATTATAATAGGGTGTACTGAACTATCTGTTTTAGTTGAAAGAATAGGACTAACGAAAAAATATTTTGATCCAATGACTATATTGGCAAAACGATGTGTGGAATTGGGGTTAAAGTAAAATCATTTACCTTAGTGTAAAATATTTGTTGGACAAAAAAGCAAAAAATATAGAGAATTAACCTCTATTTGATATAATGTAATCGACAAACCACAAAATAAAGGAGGAATTCTCTATGAATAACATTATACAACTAATTGGACAAAAAGTTAAGGGTACAATTGAAGAAAGTGTAATTAAAGTAATGGAAGGTGATACCAAGCTTGATAATATCGTAGATTCGGTAGGTGAAATGGTAAATAATATTGGCTTAGATACCCTCAAGGCCATAATTGTTGAATTAAATGATATCGTTAAAAAGTCTCCTGAAAGAAGTGGGATTTATCATATTCATAAAAGCAATGTATCAAGAACTTTAGTTACTAGATTTGGAGAACTGGAATTTAATAGAGCATATTACAAAAACATAAGAGATAAAAATTATGTTTACATTTTAGATGAACTTTTAGGAATATAAAAGTATGAAAGAGCAGAAGGAAATCTAAAAGGTGAAATACTTGATAAAGCAGTTGATGTAAGCTATCAAAAGGCAGCCGAACTATCCACCCCTGCATACTTAACAAGAGAAACAGTAAAAAATATAATAAGAGAAAATGGAAAGATAAGTAATCTAGATCTTGAGATAGAAGAGAAAGAAGGAGTAGATACTTTATGCATAGAAGCAGATGAAGACCATGTTCCACTACAAACAGGCAAGAATAAAGAAATGAAATTAATCTATGTATATGATAATAAAACAAAAGTAAGCAAAGACAGAATAAAGCTTGAAAACATTAGATATTTTACTGGTGAAATGAAACCAGAAGATATATGGACAGAAGTAGCAACATATCTAGATGAATCCTATGATTTAGACAAAGTTGAAAATATCTATATCGCTGGAGATGGAGCTAATTGGATAAAAGGTGGAACAGAAATAATTAAAGATAGCAAATATGTACTTGATCATTATCATCTAAGCAAGTATGTAAAAAAGATAACAGTACATCTCCCAAGCCTTGAAGAACCAGCAGATATAGAAAAACCTTTGTGGAGATACATAAGAAGAGGGAAGAAAAAATTTGTAATAGAGCTAATAGATTTTGCAATAGAAATAACCCCTACTGAAAGCAAGAAAAAGAGTATGAAAGATGCGAAAAGGTATATATTAAATAACTGGGAAGGAATAAACAATTTATTTGGTGAAGAAAAATATAGATGCAGTGCAGAAGGACATATAAGCCATATACTATCTGATAGACTAAGTTCAAGACCAATGGGTTGGAGCTTAATAGGTGCAGATGAAATGGCACGAATGAGAGCATATAAAGCCAATGGTGGAAGCATTAAAGAATATTATAGGAATCAAAGAATCGAAAAGAAAAATGAAGAAAGAATATTAGAACTTGATAAAAGAGTAGTAAATAGAGTAAAAAGAACCTACAACAATATTGATCCAGATATAATGATAGATATGCCATACATAACAAAAACAGAAGGTAGATGGCTTAAAAACATGCTTAGTAATTCAAGCTTTTGATTGGAGTACAACCTAACATAGCTTGCTTTAGATTTAGAGCCTGAGTTGGATGCCAGCCACCCGTAGGGCTTGCCATTGATAAACCAATAAGTAAATGCTAAAATGTTCTAACACTAAGGCAAGGAATATAGCTTGCTTTGAGTTTTTCGCCTTAGTGTGATAAACCAATAGTATTTATGTTTGGGTTGTCAATGGTGGCGAGAATTCAGAATAAAAAGATGAGTATCAATATTTTTGAGTAAACAAATACTAGTTAGCAAGATATTACATTGTTTAAATGCGATGGTTTCTAATTTTGATAGAATAAAATTAATATTAATTGTTTTCCAACAACAACTTGACACTATCGCTCCTACCATGTTAGTGTATAATTTTTGTAGGCATTAGATATATAACTGAAAAAGGGAAGACCTTTTAAGTGGCCTTCCCAATGCATAGTCAATCCGTTATAATGTAGTTAAGGACAACACATTAAGGAGGAAAGACTGTGCATATATTAAGTGTAAACCATAATGAACTTGATTTCAAGACTATTGAAGAAGAAATATATAAAACTGTTTGTAAGGTAGCCTGTGGAATTATGAAAGATATATTAGAAAAAATTGATTTGATGTTACTAGCCAAGAGGGATACTGAAAAATATCGAAATAAAGGATTCAGGAGAACCTGTATACACACAATTATGGGTGAAGTAGAGTATGAAAGAAGAATCTATCAAACCGAAGATAATGATGGGAAGAGTATGCATGTATACCTACTAGACCAATATTTAAAAAAAGAAACCATAGGCCATGTATCTAGTAATCTAGCTGAAAAGATAGTAGAAAATGTATTAGAACAATCCTATAGAAAATCAGCAAAAAATATAGAAAGCATGTGTCATAGTAG
>NZ_AZSU01000002.1:540206-543650 GCF_000511955.1 [Clostridium] ultunense DSM 10521
TCTTAAGGAGCTTATGATCGAGTATGTAGAAGATGAAAAGGTGAGAGAAAGATTACACAAATTATATAACTATCTAGCTAATAATTATAATGGATTGATACCGTATAGATTAAGAAACATATCATTACCCAAACCCCCAGAAGGAGTTGTGTATAGAAATATGGGAACTATGGAATCCAGTGTATGTGATGTAATAAAACTAAGGATGAAGGGTAGAAAAATGAGTTGGACAAAAAGTGGGGCAAACTCCCTAGGAAAGCTATTAGCTTTAAGAGCAAGTGGTAATCTTTATGAGACATTGGATTCATTATTTGATGATACGATCACCGATGATAAATTAGAAGAGGTAGTAGAACAGGTTGTGCAGCTATCAGCTGCAGAGGTCAATAAGAAACCTAAGGATAGTGGTATATATCCTATAAAGAAGGCTCCTATGCCTTTTGAAGGGCAACCAATGACATTTGGTAGGAAAGCCATTAGGGATCTAACAAAAAACCGTGTTGAACTTATTTTAAGATAAGATAGGTTATCTTCCGAAGGGTTAGTATGCCTAATTTTAGCTATAATATCGCTAAAAAGAAAAGAAAACATGAAAAAGAAAAGAAAAACTATAAATATAAAATCATGACCCCAAAGATAGACTTCGTTGTCAAGTCCGTAACGAAGTGGAGTGCATTTTAGGCTTGACAACTCTGGAAAATGATAAAATTAAAAGTATTTTTCTTGATTATATTGTAACGGTTGATTTCATGAGAAGGAAAGATGCCCACGAATACTTGACACACACTCCTACCATTAATAGTTTGAAATATGAAAGTTTATTTGCTATAATAAATAATATAGGAATATAGGACTATAAAAGCATGGGCACTTACTACTATAGGCATTATGGGAACAATCTATAAAAGAGTAGCTGTACATACATAGAATCTATAATAATATCATTCACACCTTAAGATCAGGAATATTAGGTGCCTAAAATGAAATAGGCTACAAGTTAGGGGGATGGTATTATGGATAATAGCTGCAGAGCTATAGATAATGGGGTTAAAAAAGATATTGAAGACTCATTTAAATCATTTATGGCTAAATACTTCGATAAAGGCCCTAGTTTAGCTAGAGTATATACATCTGAAAATTGTATAACTATCCATTGCAAAGATATTTTAACACCGCTGGAGAAGAATTTAACAGGGGATATATGTGGAGAATATTTGATACAAGCCTCAAGAAAAAGAATATTACACAATACAAAGGCAGAGCTTTTAAAAATAGTAGATAATAATATAGATGCAAAGGTTAGCAGCTTTTATATGGATTTGAATATATTTGATGATAGTTTATGTTGTGCTTTTATAATAGAGTAGATTAGGAGCAACTAAATAAGGCAGGTTGAAGGAAACAGTATAACTGTAGCTGGATTCAAGCCACAATTGTTCAAGAGAGACCTTGGATAATTGTGGCTTTTTTTATCTAAACATAAACTTACTAAAATAACAAAGGAAAGGAGAAAGCTGATGAACAGATTCAAAAAAGGTATATCATTGCTATTGGTTGCAGCAATGATATTACCATTAGGGACTTTTGCCTTTGGTGAAGAAACAGATATTTTAGGCCACTGGGCAAAAGAAGAAATTCAATATCTAATAGGAAAGGAGGTAGTATCAGGCTATTCTGATGGGAACTTTAGACCAGATCAGAGTATTACAAGGGCTGAATTCATTAAAATAATCAACAATATATTTGGATATTCAGAAAAAGCAGAAGCTAAATTTGGCGATGTAAAAGAGGGAGATTGGTTTTATGATGAAATCCGGAAAGCTACTAAAGCTGGATATATAGGGGGATATAATGATGGAACCATAAAACCAAATAACCCTATTACCCGACAAGAAGTATCTAAGATTATGGGCATGGTATTTGATTTAGATGAAACTAAATCAAAATCCGCAAATAACTTTGCAGATAGTTCCAAAATAGGGGATTGGGCTAAAGGATATGTAAGCATATTAAAGGATAAAGGCTATATATCCGGCTATTCAGACAACACATTTAGACCAACAAACCCAATTACAAGGGCAGAAGCCGTAAAGATAATCACCAATGCCAGTGGAAATATAATAAACCTTGCAGGGGAGTATTCAGATGATGCAGCAGGAAATGTACTGGTAAATACTTCTAATGTAGAATTAAAAGATATGAAGATAAAAGGTGACTTATATCTAGTAGAAGGAATTGGAGAAGGGGATATTATACTAGACAATGTAGTAGTAGAAGGTAGCACCTATGTTAGAGGTGGGGGAGAAAACAGTATAATTATAAGACATTCTAAACTAGGTGAAATCGTAATCAACAAAGATGCTGGAGATATAAGGGTAGTATTAGAAGGAGAAACTATAATAGAATATATAGCTATAGAAAGTGGTACTAAACTGGTTGTAAAAGAAGGAGTAAAGGTCGATTCCATAAAAGTAACAGAAAAATCAAATATTGAAATAGAAAAGGGAGCAGAAATAGGAAAAGTAGAAGTAGAAGCTAGGGATACAGAAATAAAAGCAAAAGGTAAGATTGAGTCTATAGTTTCCAAAGAGGATGTAAAGGTAAATGATGAAGTAGTCGGGAAAGGGAAGGAAGTAAAAGTTGAGGATGGGAAGGTAACAGAAGTTAAGAAGGATAAACCAAAGCCAGAGCCAGCATCTTCCGCAGGAGGCGGTGGCGGTGGTGGTGGCGGTGGAGGCCGCAGGGATGATAAGGATGATGAGGTAGCTGTAACGGGTGTTAGTGTTAGCCCAAAGACGATGACATTGACAGTAGGAAAAACAGGTAAGATAACAGCTACAGTTAAGCCTGATAATGCAACTAATAAGAAGGTTAATTGGACAACCAGTGATGAAAGTATAGCGACTGTAGCTAATGGAGTAGTAACAGCAAAGGCAGCAGGGACTGCTACCATTACAGCAACTTCAGATGAAAGTAGTGACAAGTTTGACGTCTGCGAAATTACGGTGAAGGCAGCAGCGACAGGCACCAAGGATGATTTCCTGGCTGACCTGGAAGGCGCGGTGGAAGCAATAACCGTAGCCGAAGTTACCCTTGACGGCGACAACATCAGCGTGGTCTTTGATGCTGGCGTAACAGTTGAAGAGGTAACGGAAGCAGCCGAGGGCCTAGTGGAAGCCTTAGGGAAGTTTGCCGGTGAAGGCAGCACACTTGAGATATCCGGTGAGACCTTTACCCTGAACGAAGACTTCGACTTGGTGGCGCTAGCCAAAGCATTGCTAGATGGCACCAGCGCTGAAGACTTCCTAACAGAAGGTAAGCCCGTAAGCGCGGCATATACTGCAAAGGTATTTTACAAGGGCACCACAGTTAACCTTGAAGGAACCGTCAGCTTTGATGTAGCAGAGCCGGTAGACCTAAAGGATGATTTCCTGGCTGACCTGG
>NZ_AZSU01000002.1:545043-555495 GCF_000511955.1 [Clostridium] ultunense DSM 10521
TACAAGGGCACCACAGTTAACCTTGAAGGAACCGTCAGCTTTGATGTAGCAGAGCCGGTAGACCTAAAGGATGATTTCCTGGCTGACCTGGAAGGCGCGGTGGAAGCGATAACCGTAGCCGAAGTTACCCTTGACGGCGACAACATCAGCGTGGTCTTTGATGCTGGCGTAACAGTTGAAGAGGTAACGGAAGCAGCCGAGGGCCTAGTGGAAGCCTTAGGGAAGTTTGCCGGTGAAGGCAGCACACTTGAGATATCCGGTGAGACCTTTACCCTGAACGAAGACTTCGACTTGGTGGCGCTAGCCAAAGCATTGCTAGATGGCACCAGCGCTGAAGACTTCCTAACAGAAGGTAAGCCCGTAAGCGCGGCATATACTGCAAAGGTATTTTACAAGGGCACCACAGTTAACCTTGAAGGAACCGTCAGCTTTGATGTAGCAGAAGATGATAATGCCCAATAGAAAAAACGCGAAACGTTACTCTATAAGTTCATAGATTTCCACGAACGAAAAGAGTGGAGAGGGTATCCCGTACCATCAGGTATGGGATATTCTCTCTAACTGTACCTTACCAATTGTTGGGGGAAGTCCCCAACCTATGCAATAGCCTAGTGGCATAGAGCCTAATCCTCCTGCATATCGGGTTAAGTTACCCCTTAACTGATATGAAGCCAGGTGAAGTCGTAATACGTGCAAGTCGTATGCGGGGCTCCTTAAAAGATGGCTATGGTTAATGAAGTGAATCTGCGTTTAAAGCTATGCAGGCTAGCCGGTGATACAAAAACACTGCCTTGGGCTTATCATCGGCCTCTATACCTGAAATGGTATAGAAGAATCAGGCGAATTAAGGCTATTAAACCTGATTTTCGTACATAGCCAGCAGAAACCTAAGGCCATCAAAAGAAGGGATGGTAGGTACGGAACGTTTGAGGCCCTATACAGTTAGGATGGGTAAATCCAATGAACTATATGGGGAGTCAGCGGGTTCATAGTAGCGATGATCACTTGCCGTTTGTATTTGTATGGCGACATGCAAAGAGGAAAAAACAAGTGGGAACGAAGGAACCTAGTCGAGAAAGTTATTCCTCGATGGAACGCCGTATGCCATGAAAGTGGCGCGTACGGTGTAGACCGGTCGAAATCCCTTAAAGGATAGACACGGAATGGTGTAATAGAGTTAATTGAAAAGTTGCCATCAGTGGACGATTTGACATTAGACGATAAGACAGTCGTCGAAGCAGCAAGAAACGCATATAGTACCTTGACAGGAGCCCAACAAGCACTGGTTACGAACCTAGAAAAGTTAGAGGCTGCTGAAGCCAAGATAGCGGAGCTTGAAGCGGACCAAGCAGCTACCGAAGAGGCTAATGAATTTAAGGCAACTCATGCTATAGCGTTAAGCTTAACAGAGGGAACTGTTTCAATAGGTGATAAAAGCGCTGTGGAGACAGCCTTAGACGCTTACGAAGAATTATCGCCAGCGGTCCAAGTGAAACTTGTGGCTGAGAAGGCTCTGCTTGACAGCCTGTTAGCAAAAATAGGGCAACTGGAGCAGGAGAAAGCTGATCGAGCGGCAGCGCAAAGCGTAATTGCTCAAATCGATGAGTTACCTGCAGCAGACGAGCTAACATTAGAAAACAAAGATGCGGTCGAAGCAGCAAGAAACGCATATAGTACCTTGACAGAAGCCCAACAAGCACTGGTTACGAACCTAGAAAAGTTAGAGGCTGCTGAAGCCAAGATAGCGGAGCTTGAAGCGGACCAAGCAGCTACCGAAGAGGCTAATGAATTTAAGGCAACTCATGCTATAGCGTTAAGCTTAACAGAGGGAACTGTTTCAATAGGTGATAAAAGCGCTGTGGAGACAGCCTTAGACGCTTACGAAGAATTATCGCCAGCGGTCCAAGTGAAACTTGTGGCTGAGAAGGCTCTGCTTGACAGCCTGTTAGCAAAAATAGGGCAACTGGAGCAGGAGAAAGCTGATCGAGCGGCAGCGCAAAGCGTAATTGCTCAAATCGATGAGTTACCGGAAATAGATGATATAACTCTAGATAATCTTGAACAAGTAAAAGAAGCGGCAGGGTCAGCAAGGAATGCTTATGAAGGATTAACCGAAGATCAACAGATTCTAATACCAGAGGAAACACTGTTAAGATTGGTAGCTACGGAAGAGAAAATAACTGAATTAGAAGAAGACCAAGCGGCATCAGGGCAAGTAACAGAGCTAATTGAAAACTTGCCATCACTAGAGCAGTTAACTCTAGATGATAAAGATTCGGTTGTAGCGGCCAGAAATGCTTACAACGCTTTGACTCCAGCACAACAAAGATTGGTTACAAATTTCCGAAAATTAGAGGCTACTGAAGCAAGGATGGCTGAACTACAAATTACCGTTAATCATATTGGAGATGAAACTCTAGGTGATTTGTATATTGTCAACAGGGAATACACCGATAACAGTATCAAAAGCGATGCCATCGGGCCTGTAACACTCAAAATTGGTGACAAAGACGTTACCGAGAATTTCGATTTCACGTTCTATGACGTTGAAGGCGGCAAAAAAATTACTTCATTTAACCTTAGTAACGGCGGAAGTACCTTTAAGGCTTACATGGTAGCCACTAGTGAAGAGTATAACGACGTTTCAGCCAATGTGATTTTCAAGTACGGATCGGTGACCATCGGGAACAACGATACTTACTATACTATAGAGGATGCCCTGGCCCAGGCAGGCTCCGGGGTGGTGTACGTTAACTATAACACATCTTTTGCCGGTCCGGAGGTGGCACAGGTTGCCTATGGAACCACGAGGCACACCATTAAAAACGGTGTTACGGTATTACTTCCTTATAGTGAAGCGTTAAGTCAGAAAACAGATGATACTCCTAGTGGTACTGGAGTGGCCGTTGCTAGAACCAATGCTTATGTTGATCTAAATATTCCCGGAGGAGTCGAATTGCAGGTAAACGGTGTCCTTACCGTCAATGCAATGCGTGCTTCAATTAGCACAAAATATTGTGGACACGTTACTGGGTCAAACTATGCCCAGCTGCACCTGGCAAAAGGGAGTAAGATTACTGTTGAAAATGGTGGTACCCTTCATAGCATAGGTTTTATTTATGGAGAAGGCAGAGTAGAGGCAATGTCGGGTTCAACAATATATGAACCCATGTTTATTAAATCCTTTAGGGGTGGAACAGCAACTAGTAGGGTTGGCTTAAATGTTTTTCCATTTGATCAATATACCATCAATAATATTGAGGTGGCTCTAACGATTAACAGTGGTGCAAGGCATATCGCCAGTGCGTTAATTTATATGAATTCCAAATATTATAAGGGTGATCTTGATCTTATCGGAGCAGATGAACACCATTTAATTCGACTAACCGATGGTCAATTAATCAAAAGTTATGATATTGAAACGGGTCAACTCAAGTTCGACTTCCACGGAGATGCAAGTATTAACATAGGTAAAATCAACGTGTCAGGTATAACTGCCGACAGCGATGGTAAAGACATGCCCTTTGATGGTACGTGGCGTTTCAATGTTGCACCGGGTAGTAATGTTGTTATAGATTCGTGGGTAGCACTATTGCCTGGCGCGGAAATGAGCATCGAACCCGGGGCCAATATTACCATTACAGAAGATGGGAGATTGACGGTATTCGATCCTTATGAACACTTGGACGATTATAATGATTATCCCAACCGTGCCGAAAACTATTACCGCATCGCTCCTGCTTTTGGATATGATGCTGATACGCCAGCCAAATTAGTTGTTGATGGAACACTGACTCTGGAAGGTGGCTTAGCTGGAAGGGTTCATGTTGGTGATAATGGCTTAATCGTTCAAAGAGAATCAGCTTTTACCGCCTATGACTTCAAGTATGTTACGGGTACCCAATTTAGTGCAAGTTTTAACTCAAGGGAAGTTAGTCTATGGGAAGCTGATGATACTACCATAAATGTAGTTGCAGACAAAGATTCACTGAAGCAAGGTAATAAAGAGGATATTGCTATTAGGGCCATAGTTAAAGATAAAGACAACAATCCTCTACCTGACATAAAGGTTGAATTTACCGGTGGAAAAGGCCAATGGGATAAAAAAGAGTCTATTACTGATCAGAACGGAAAAGTAGAGGCTATTTATACCACGAGCGGAGAAGAAGAGATTGGCACTCTCGCTTTAGAAGCTACTGTACCAGCTGAGGGGATAAGTGCTAGGGCCAACATCGAGATTTCAGAATCTGATGGTGGGTGCCCTCTAATCTATTCTTACGATGGACAAAGGTTCCACC
The DNA here is from genome assembly GCF_000511955.1 of [Clostridium] ultunense DSM 10521. Classification (GTDB taxonomy): domain Bacteria; phylum Bacillota; class Clostridia; order Tissierellales; family Tepidimicrobiaceae; genus Schnuerera; species Schnuerera ultunensis. The sequence continues at coordinate 549,342 of NZ_AZSU01000002.1, forward strand.
TGGAGCATGAACCTGTGCCGACATCAGCTAACAAAGCATTTGAAGGTACAACTTTCGGCACACTGCGAAAACTGCACGAGATTGATGGCCAATATCATATCAGAGTTGGGGAGGATGATCTATCAGAGACTTATGTCAACGGGGTAAATCTTTATGCAGTTGAATATGAGGCAGGAAATGATGTCAAGGAGGTATTCGTTGACATTAATGGGAAGCCACACACGATACGTGATAGGATTGCGCCAAAATCCTTTGTGGATTCAGGTGGTAAGAACTGGATTGGCGAATTGACAACTGACGGCAAATTTGTTTCAGCACCTGGTTTAAGTATGCTTGAGCAAGGTCAGTATGTAGAAACCTATGTTGCCACTTTTGACTTGCCCAAAGATGCAACTGATATGGGCAAATTGATGATTAGAACGCAGGAAACCAATCTAACGGTCGATTTCGTTGGGTGGTATCATAATCAAATTGATGGTTGTAATAATGTCTGGTGGTTAGAAAGAGCCTTGCAGACAAATGATGGTATCTGGGGAATCATTGATGCTATTGGAATGTTAGGGCTTGACGTCGAACTATGGAATGGAACGGAATGGGTTTATCAAGGAACCGTAGCAAATGGTTCTCACTTCTTCGAGGAATTTTTGATTCCAATTGATCTCAGCTTATTAGGAGATGAAGTGAACGAAGTTAAAGTGCGTTTCAAATCGGGTTCAGGATTTGTAATGTTTGATCAGGTCAGTATGGACTTTTCTCCCGACCAACCCATGACTGTTTATCCTCTGGACCTTCAGCAAGCGCTGTATAACGGAAATGACGACGTGACTTCAGTTGTAAGTAATATTGATGAGCAAAGGGTTAAGCTGCAAAAGGGAGACTATCTCGATCTGTTCTTCCTTGCACCAGACCTGGCAGATAGCTACGAGAGGGGACTTTTTGTCGACTTCACAGGTTATTACCACTGGGGTCTGGAATCAAAAACGCACCCTATAGTTAATACCTGGGATGAGTTCACATACGAAGAAATCATTGAATCGGTGTTAGAAGTACAGCCAGAGGCAGCAGAGACGGTAGAGGTCCTTGAATGGCTCTTTGATTTGACCGAAACTACATTAGGGAAGTCTATGGAATATAAGATAGAGAATATTTATGTTGGTCATGCACTGCCTTGGATGAAGGAAAACCTGTGGCAGCGGAATGATTAAATAGTGTCTTTGGGCATGCCGAAAGGATGAAATAGCCCCGTGGAAAGCAAGTAATGATGCAAATGGCTGGCAAGGCAACTACGTCCTGCACGTCTACAATACGACCGGCGTTACCATTAAAGACATAAAACTAACCGGTGGAGACGCAGCCTTGCTCGTCAACGGCTCCGAAGTGACCCTAACTGGAGCTATTGACGTAAGCGGCAACGAATTTGGCGGCATCGAAAGCAGTAAAGGCGTAGGTGTTGGAACCAATCCAAAACTTACTGTAACCGATGCAACCTTTACCAATGGTACCGAAGCCTATGGTTTACCCACCATTTGGGAAGACCAGATTACAGGAACGGTGGTAGCGGCTGATGAGCAGTTTACCGTAAATGAAGAGGTAAGAGAAGGCCAGGTTCAGTATTATCTTAAGGAAGAAAATGCGGAGCCAACTAAACCGAGCCTTAAAGTAACGAGCCCGGCTGAAGAAGTATCAGCCGAAGCAGAAGAATTTGAAATAACCTTTGCAGTTACCCATGATAAAGAACTAGAGTATTTAGAGATCGACCATAACTTAGGTAAACATGGAAGTGTTCCATACGAAGAAAAATTGCCAGAGTTCAAGTTGTATCCGAATGTAGATAATCCATGGGCACCAACAGATATGGAAGAACCAGAAGCTGGCAATAGAAAGACCGAAGCAACAGAACAAGGTTTAGAAGCAACATATAGTGCCGGTGAGAAGACTTGGACTTTAACATTTGGCAAACCAGTGTTAAATCAGATAAGAAATCTAACTGCAGAGTATTCTAATAATGAATTTAGGATTTACTCTCTAGTTAGAGATATTGAAGGTGTCCAATCAGGCTCAATGCATGACGGCGGCTATGAGACCACTATAGTGACATTAGTAATACAGGCTCTTCCTGAGCAGTCCACTTACAAGCTGACCCATACCGGATTGCAGGAGAGCTACACTGCCGGGGACTTGATTGATGTAACAGGCAAGACCCAGGAACAGATTAATACAGCAGTAGCAGTGGCTACAAAAGGCCTTGATCCAGTTAAGGTTACCTTAGCTACAGACGTATTAGGTAAGACTGGTTATGACGCAGTAAGGATCTTACCGGTTAATGCCGGTGAAAACATTCAGCTTTGGGCAAAAGATACGAGCAACAACTGGTATGATATTAACGTAACCGGCTGGGGCGACTTGAGCGGATTTAAACTTGATGCCCAATACAATGTGACCACCGACATTTATGTCGTGTCCGATAAAGCCGGAGATTATGAACTGAAGATCGAGCTGGTGGATCTTAGTGACAATAAAGTTATTGCTGATGCCAGCGGCACGATTACGGTAGAAGATTCAGTAGTAACCTCTTTGACCATGAATGCAGCCAATGTAGATGCTACTACTGGTGAAGAGTTCACCATGGCTGTGACAGCCCAAGGTACAGTAGCAGATGGGGATAAGGACAACCTGGTACGCTTTTACGGAGTGATACCTGGCCTTAGTGCTAGCGATATTGAATTTGCGACAATATCGGGCGGTACTCCGGATGTAGTTACAGACGCTACTGAGCGGGGTTATGCTGGTGCTAGCCAAGACGACCTAGTCCTGGCTTGGGGACCAGCAGGTGGTTTCCCACTGAAGGACCACAACTACAGCCAAGGAGTAACCACCGAGTTTAAGGCAACGATCAACAAAACTGGAACCTATATAGTCAGATTTGTCTTCTATGACCTGGATGCTAATAAGCAAATCAATGGAGCAGATGAAACAGCGACCATTGCTTTAACCGAAGATCTAGAAGCAGTAGCTTTTGAGAAAGTAAAAACTGAGACTTCAGTAACAGTTCCAGAAAGTATAGAAGGAACAGTAGGAGAAGCTATAACCTTTGATTATGGTATAACTTATCCCGCTGAAGTATCGGATGTAAGCGACAAGTGGCATGTAGATGGTAAAGTTGTGTCTGATAAAGTCATACAAGCAGGAGCAACCTTAAGCTTTGCTGGAGCAACTTATACAGTACCAGAAGACGGAGCATTAAGCTTCTGGACAAGCGAAGCTCTCGGTGCATCAGCAAGACCAAAGCTTAACCAAGATAATAGCTACACAGTTCCCGTGACAGTTGAAGGATTGCCGGCAGGCACCTATAATATTACCTTTAGCGCAATAGCAGCTCAAGGCAATGAAGACAATGACTTTGAGTCTGGTATAGAACTTGCAAAAGAGACAATGACCATAACCGTAGGCGAAGATTCAGAAGAATAAGTAGACCAGGAAGAAGCAGGTAGTAATACTTGATCCTTCCTAAATTGACATAACCGTCAACAACTGAATCAAGCCCCGTGAGAAAGCAAGCAATTAAGCTCTCTCGCGGGGCTTTTTCTTTTTCCCCTAGCAAACTCTGGGAGCAATCAAGCTCTTAAGGGGCTGGGGGTTGCTTTTTTTGCGGAATTGCAAAACGAATAATGTCGTCGAATACATACTAAACCCAAGTAAAACCTATACATATTGGAAAATATTTGATACAATGTAAGCAGTAAGTTCTCGAAGGGAAGGTTGCTTAAATGGATTATACAACTACGGAAAAATGGTCATCCCTTGAAGAAATAGCTGAACACTTAGGTGTCAGTAAAGATACTATTTATAGATGGATTGCCAAAAAACAAATGTCCGCTCATAAAGTAGGAAAGCTATGGAAATTTAAAATTAGTGAAGTGGATGAGTGGGTTACGAAAGGTGAAGCATCAGATAAATGATGACCGGGAGGGGTATCGATGTCAGCAATAGATGATTTAATTGCACAAATAGAAGATAAAACATTAAGAGAACGCTTAAAGCTTGAGACCAGCAAAATTGCTAAAGAAAAGAAATTTGGATTGGTTTTTGAGGAACATTTGCCGGAACTAACCCCCCTTTACAAGACTGAAGTACACAGGGGAACCCTAGTTGCTAAACGGGGGGAGGACTTATTAAATTTATGGCGAGTGCTGTCTATTTCGGAGGGACAAGCTGTATGCATTAAACAAGGTAGTAGTGAAAAAAGTCAGTTTTCTATAGAGGAACTAGTTGTAGTCGCTAACTTTGGTGAACCAATCTTTCCAACGCTTGTACCGATGGCCAGGGTCCAGAACGGGTCTGATGATGCTCCTTGGCATACTTTGATCGAGGCAGATAATTATCATGCCTTGCAGTTACTGGAATACCTCTACACAGGGCAGGTAGACTGCATATACATAGACCCCCCTTATAATACAGGAGCCAGGGATTGGAAATACAACAATAACTATATTGATTCAAATGACAACTGGCGGCACAGTAAGTGGATTGCTTTTATGCAAAGACGTTTGAGAATTGCCAAGCAATTACTGAAAGATGATGGTGTGCTAATCACTGCAGTAGATGATAATGAGTATGCACATCTTTGGATGCTGCTTAAGGAACTTTTTCCTTCCTTTGAGCATGTACCGGTTACCATACAACATAACCCCGGGGGAACACAAGGCGATAGATTTTCGGTGACTCATGAATATGCGATTTTTTCGATGTCGGAGACAGCGGATATTTTTCGTAAAACCCATGCTGAAGGGGATACATATAATCTTAGAAGATCGGGAAGCACTTCCGGCAGATTTGAAGGTGCAACCTGTTTTTATCCAATTATCGTTGATGCTGAAGGTAATATAATTGAATTTGGTGGTATTCCAGATGACAACTTTAGTCCATCCGATCAAACCATAGAACGTGGTGATGGAACCTTTGAGGTATGGCCAATTGACAAAAATAAAATTGAAAAAAAGTGGAGATATGCTCGTGATACAGTTGAAACCGTGAAATCAAGGATGTTTACTGTTCGTTCTAATGACAGGATTGAAATAAAACTGCGCCGGGAAGACGAGCAGCCCAAGACAGTATGGACAGATAAATTATATAATGCAGAAGCCCATGGAACTAATCTATTAAAAGAGCTAATAGGAGGCGGCTTTTCTTATCCGAAATCTATTTATGCGGTAAAAGATGCGATTGCATGTGCTGTAAAAGGTAAAAAGAAAGCTTTAATTTTAGACTTTTTCGCTGGCAGCGGCACCACCTTAAATGCCGTTAATTTATTAAATGCTGAAGACGGCGGCCAACGTCGCTGCATCATGGTAACAAACAATGAAGTATCGGAGAAGGAAGCTAAGGAATTGCGTGCTAAAGGGTTATTACCAGGGGATGATGAATGGGAAAAACACGGCATTTGCCAATCCATAACTTGGCCCCGCTCAAAATATACAATTCTTGGTCATCGGGATGATGGTACAGAGATTGACGGTGAATATTTCACTGGTAAATTTGCAGAAAAGGAGAAATCACGAAATTTTTATCACATCGGCTTCACCTCAAGTGCAGATTTCACAAGAAAAAATATGACACCCGGCACTAACTTACTAACCATCATGACTTGAAGACACAAAGGGGAATGAAAATGTAGTGACTACTAATAATCGTTCCCCTAAATTATGTTGAAGATGTTTATAACTACTATTAAATGGATATCTTAAAAACGGGACAAGAAAAAAGGATGATAATAAGAATGGCGGTTGATCCCCGGGTACTAACCTATCTTGATAGCCCAAGAGTACAAAGGAGTGTTGCATTAGTTTTACTTCTTAGGAATAAAACTGATAGCACGTGTGTGAAATTTTAGATTTTCTCAGGCTATCAATCTTGTCACTAAAACATATTGGAGTGAAGGTAATGGAAGCAATATTAGAAATATGTTGCGGGTTGGATGTTCATAGGGATAACATAGTAGCATGTATCACCAAGGGTGCCTTGAATTGCAAACCAACATCAGAAATAAGGAAGTTTTCAGCTCTTCAGCATGGCTTAAAAAGTCTTAAAGAATGGCTAGAAAAAGAAGATTGCCACCATGTAGCGATGGAAAGTACAGGAGTATATTGGAAACCAG
>NZ_AZSU01000002.1:556663-560210 GCF_000511955.1 [Clostridium] ultunense DSM 10521
GATCCAGAGCATATTTGCTCGTGGGCTGGGTTATCACCAGGCTGCAATGAGAGTGCAGGAAAAACTAAATCTACAAAAACAAGACATGGAAATCCGTATATAAAAAGTATTCTATGTGAAGTAGCTTGGACAGTGACACGAAGAAAAGGAACATATTTATCAAACTGGTATTGGAAGGTAAAGCAAAGAAGGGGTACTAAAAAAGCTATTATTGGATTAGCACGCAAGATATTAGTAATTATCTATACTCTTTTAAAAGAGAACTTATCATATGATGAGGACAAATTTACAGAAATACAAGTGAATCATGAAAAGCAGAGAGAAAAGAAACTTATCCGAGAATTAAAAAAACGAGGATATATGGTTGAACCTCTAATTGCTTAATTGTTTCACCTAAAATCACCTAAAAATTGTACATAAAGCATATATAAGTAGCTTGGGGAAACCCTAAAAGGGCCTCCCGGGCATTTTATTGCTCAAAAAACAAGGGATAGATTATTCATAAGAAGTAAAGAAGAAGGTGGGATCTATTAAAGAGGAGCCTACTAACTAAATCATTTTCGTGTGAAATCATGGCTATAGTGGATAAGTATGAGTGTTAGCCCTAAGGGGGCTGAGGATTAGAAATTAAATAAAAGGGCTCTAGAACTTGGTAATTATTATAGGTTCTAGGGTCTTTTTGATTATTTTAAAACTAGCAATATTTTGTTCAAATTAATAAATATATTTTCACTTAGTGTAAAATAGTTGTTGGACAAAAAAGCAAAAAATATAGAGAATTAACCTCCATTTGATATAATGTAATCGACAAACCACAAAATAAAGGAGGAATTCTCTATGAATAATATTATACAACTAATTGCAGGAAAAGTTAAGAAGGAAATTGAAGATAGTGTAATTAAAGTGCTTGAAGGTGATGCGAAGCTAGATAACATAGTAGATTCAGTAGGTGAAATGGTTAATAATATTGGGCTAGATACTCTTGGTGCCATAATTGATGAATTAAATGATATAGTAAAAAAATCCCCAGAAAGAAGTGGGATTTACCATATTCATAAAAGTAATGTATCAAGAACCTTAGTCACAAGATTTGGAGAATTAGAATTTAATAGAACATATTACAAAAACATAAGAGATAAGCACTATGTATACATTCTAGATGAGCTTTTAGGAATAGAGAAGTATGAAAGAGTAGAAGGAAATCTAAAAGGAGATATACTTGATAAAGCAGTTGATGTAAGCTATCAGAAAGCAGCAGAACTATCAACACCTGCATATCTAACAAGACAAACTGTAAAAAACATAATTAGAGAAAATGGTAAGATAGATAATCTAGATCTTAAGATAGGAGATAGAAAGGAAGTCGATACTATATACATAGAAGCAGATGAAGACCATGTTTCACTACAAACTGGGAAGAATAAAGAAATGAAATTAATCTATGTATATGATGATAAAACAGAAGTGAGCAAAGACAGAATAAAGCTTGAAAACATTAGATATTTTACCGGTGAAATGAAACCAGAGGATATATGGACAGAAGTAGCAACATATCTAGATGAATCCTATGATTTAGACAAAGTTGAAAATATCTATATCGCTGGAGATGGAGCTAATTGGATAAAAGGTGGAACAGAAATAATTAAAGATAGCAAATATGTACTTGATCATTATCACCTAAGTAAATATGTAAAGAAGATAACAGCACATTTATCAAGCCTTAAAAATCCAGCAGATATAGAAAAACCCTTATGGAAATTCATCCGAAGAGGTAAGAAAAAATTTGTAATAGAGCTAATAGATTTTGCAATAGAAATAACCCCTACTGAAAGCAAGAAAAAGAGTATGAAAGATGCGAAAAGGTATATATTAAATAACTGGGAAGGAATAAACAATTTATTTGGTGAAGAAAAATATAGATGCAGTGCAGAAGGACATATAAGCCATATACTATCTGATAGACTAAGTTCAAGACCAATGGGTTGGAGCTTAATAGGTGCAGATGAAATGGCACGAATGAGAGCATATAAAGCCAATGGTGGAAGCATTAAAGAATATTATAGGAATCAAAGAATCGAAAAGAAAAATGAAGAAAGAATATTAGAACTTGATAAAAGAGTAACAAATAGAGTAAAAAGAACCTACAACAATATTGATCCAGATATAATGATAGATATGCCATACACATCAAAAACAGATGGTAGATGGCTTAAGAATATGCTTAGCACTTCACACTTTTAACAAGAAGAAAAACTATAGCTTGCTTTGAGTTATTCACCTTCGGATAATAACCCAATAGCATTTATGTTTGGATTGTCAATGGTGGCGAGAATCCAGGGGGGAAATAAGGTTTAACAATTTATTGCATTATAAAAATGAGAGTTTTCTCTAATTTATTAAGAAGAAAATGATATTAATTGTTTTCCAACAACAACTTGACACTATCATCATTTACAAAGATATTGCCTAAGAGTAGGAATTTTGGTATAATGTTTCTAGGTCTAAAGACCCAGAAACATTATTTTTTTGTGAGGGAATTTTTAAAAATATATTTTAAGGTATTTAAAATCCATATTAGATTATCATGGGGGGATATGTATGGGTAATAGTGTTGTAGGTGTTGAAAGGCGAGTTAAGAAGCGTATAGAGGATTCTTTTAAAGCATTTATGTCTAAACATTTTAGTAGGGGACCAGGCCTCGTTAAGGTTTATGCAATTGAAAATTGTATAACCATATATTGTAAAAATATTTTAACGCCCTTGGAAAAGAAATTATTTATAGAAGATAAAGAGGGAGAATTATTGATAAAAAGTTTTAGAGAGAAATTAATATTAAATAATGAGGTAGAGTTTTTAAATATGGTTAATGATAGTATTGATACAACGATTAGTAGTTATTACATAGATTTTAATATTAAAGATGATAGTTTAGCTTGTGTTTTTATATTAAATTAGATATAATTGGTATAAGGTTTTGTGATAAATGAATAAATTATGGCAGATTAAAGGAAACTTTTTAAGTTGCTGGATGTAAGCCATGGATCTATGTCAATAGTTTGGACAAAAATTTAGGTTTTTTTGTGGGTCTCCGCCACCATTGACAATCCAAACATAAATGCTTTTAGGTTTCTACCCGAAGGCGATAAACTCAAAGCAAGCTATGTTTTGTGCCTTCGTGGTGGAATATTGTAGCATTTATTTATTGGCTTATCAATGGCAAGCCCTACGGGTGGCTATCATCCCCTCAGGCTCAAAATCTAAAGCAAGCTATGCTACTCTACATAGATTCTCATATTCATCTGGAGTCATGTAGTTGATTGATGAATGAATCCTTTTTCTATTATAAAATCCTTCTATATATTGAAATAATATTAACTTAGCATGATTATGATCTATAAATGTATTAAGATATACGCATTCTTTTTTTAGTATTGCATGAAAACTTTCTATACAGGCGTTGTCATAAGGACAACCTTTAGCACTATACGATAGTTTAAATTGCTTTGATTCCACTGTTTCACGATATTCCTTTGACGTATATTGTGAG
>NZ_AZSU01000002.1:561168-585825 GCF_000511955.1 [Clostridium] ultunense DSM 10521
TTTGTTACTATTATTATAGATTGTTAGAATATCTTCTCTAAGCTTCTTATTAAGAGTTTTCCACTTGTTTCCAGGCTTTTCCTTATGCTTATCATAATAGGTGCTTCTAGGATATTTTAGCACCTTGCACATAGTATCTATGCTGTGTTCCTTAGAATTAGCTTTTATTATTTCAAATATAATATCAGGATTTATTTGGTTGCGAATATGGCCATAGCTTTTTTTAATATATCATTTTCTTCCTTAAGTCTTGCATTTTCCTTCTTGATTTTTAGAATTTCTTCAAGATTTGTGGTATCTCCCTTTACATCTATCGGTGTTTTCTTCTTTACCCAATTACGTATTGCTGTTTGGCTTAGGCCATATTCGTCTGCTACTTCCCTAACTGTTTTTCCTGATAATACTAACTCTGCAATCATTATTTTGAATTCATCTGTATAAGTTTTTCTTTTAGACATTTTATGGACACTTCCTTCCTCATTTAGTAGTATATAAAAAACCTTATTTAGTGTCCATACTTATATACTAACATCAGGTTCGGAAGTTACCCTTGAAGGAACTGTTGACATTACCGGAAATGAATTTGGTGGCATTGAAGTTAGTCAAGGTAAAGACGTAACAAACCTTCCGAAGCTTACAGTTACAGGAGCAATTACCTACCAAAGTCCAGATTCGGATATAAAGCCGGTAATCTGGATAGATGGTAGGCAAACAAACGATGGTTGGGTAGTAGCAGAAGGATTATATGAAGAGGTAGCAGGAAAGAACCCCGCAAACAATGGGGACCAATACTACTTCTTTGATAAAGACGAATATGCTAAAATAATAAAAGTAGCTCTGGAAGCTGTCAACAATTACTTGACACCGGGGAACTACAAATATTCAGAAGCACCTGAAGCCTTGGAAGAACAGCTAGCCCTACTTGGTCTGGATGTAGGTGAAGGCGGTGACTATGCTAATCTTGATAAAACCGCAGATGGCGGTAAAAACAGAAAGACAGCCGTATTCTACGACCTGAATAAAAACAAACCAGCTGAAGGTTACGACCTTTCAACCTTAACCAGATACTTTAACGACATGGTAGCCACTAGGCTTGTAACCGAAGAATCAATGGACCTGGTGAACAATGCCGAGAGTATTGAAGACCTTAACGGCATCTCCTTTGTGACTATGTTGTTAGACAGGTTTAATGCTGTAAACTATCAGACCCATTCAGACATACCGGTTGAGACTAAGAAAAGCACACTGCAGGATTTGGTAACTAGATACGACAATTTAGGCAGTGATGAAAATTGTAACGCAGTATTACAGAAACTGTTGGACAAGAGGCCTTCGGATGGGTATGCCAGATCCCAGGCTACCACCGATGCTCTGGATACTGCCTTGACTGAAGTAGTAGAAGATGAAACAACTTTGGAAACCTTTATTAAGGGCTTGACTTTAGATGTAAAAGAAGACTTTGAAGGGCTTGACTTAACCTTAGATACAAAGATTGAAGAAATCAGTGGAACCGGGAGAATGGCAGATTTATTTGCAAAGATGTCAGAGTTAGAAGAAGGGTATAGTGTTAAGAGTATTCAAGGCATAGAAGATTATAATATGGTTAATGTAAAGGCAGCAATAGTTAATCTGATGATGGCAGAGGGAAGGACCACATTAAAGGATTTAGATAATGTAACCATTAGTATTGATGTGGTATACCGCTATGGAGTAGCGGAACAAACAGCCACCTATGAGCTCTCCTTTGACATTAGTAAGTTAGAAAATGGTGGCGGAGAAGCTGAAGGTTAGACCTAACTCAAAATCTTTTTAAGCTAAACTAACCCATCAGTAACTAAAAGAAAGATACCAAGAAGCCCTATGGGCAAATATTATTTCCCATAGGGCTTCCTATTTATTGTAAAATTTTGCAATAATCTTATCTAGTATAATAGTCATATCCATCGTATTCAACCACATTGCCACTGGTATCCATTATATATTTTGGATCATCTTTTAATCTAATTAAATATCCGTCAGGGGCGTTAATATTGCTGTCTATTATTATCTTTATTGTAGAGCCATCAGTATCTAAGATGGTGGAGTATTTTGACCTGTCTAGTATTTCTTTTCCTGAGACTTCTACTATAAGATCATCTCTAAATAGAGATTCAACTTTTTTATCTAATTTTTCAGTGAAGGGCAGGTATATAATTTTACCGCTAATGCTAAGTCTTCCTCTTCTAGCATCGATACGAGGTTTTACTTCATCTTTTACAGTAATATAATCAGCCTTAGCTTTAGTATTTAATATGGTTTCTATGGAGTTATTACTCCTTATATTTAGCTTTCCATCTACAGTAGTTGCATCCCTTTCTTCTAAATAAATTATAACTTCTTCTGAACCATCATATTTTACATCATAGACATTTTTTCCCGAAACTCTAAAATCATCAAAGGATGCATATAATATAGGTTGGTCAAATTTTACTACTATGGTATCGGGTTCAACTAGTCTAGCTTCTTTAACTACTGCTTCCCCTTGATTTGCATCGTCAAATTTAAGTCTTGCTGGTTCTACTAATATGCCATTGGTAGATTTAAGGCCTCTAATTTCAAATTCTCTAACATTTCCACTTCGGCCTATATCAACCCTTTTTCCATCTATTTCTTCTGGTAATGTAATTACATATGTCTTCCCATCATAAACCTGCTTAAATTCTGTTCCATTTGGAAGATATGTATATCTTCCACCGAAATCAATTAAATAATTTCCACGGTCTTCTACAGTAGAAGGGTCCATATCCTTGTTAAATAGAAGGGTTATTTGATTATCTTTTCCAGAATGACTAATTATTTTTGGTGCTTCTACATCATCCATGTAAATATTTTGGCTATAGGGTATTAGACGGTTTCTAGAAGCTGTTGAGTCCACTATTCCTTCGATGGTAATGGTATTTTTTCCAATTGGTAGATGAGTATTTAAATTTATCCTGTATTCTCTACCGGAGCCATCTACACTCTTTATAAATACTCTATTACCTTTTTCATCTATAATATCATAATAGGCTCTATTTTTTGCATCTACATTTTTACTATAATAGACGGTTATGGTTTTTCCATCTTCTGAAACTGTCAGTCCAATTACTTCTGGGGCGGTAGTGTCTTCATATGGTTTTATCTTTATTTCCTCATTTCTTAATTTGTTATCTGAATAATCTCCTACACTATTTATATATAATATTATTTCATAGGTAGGCAAATTGTCTTTAGAATAATCCAACACAACCTTATCATTTAAAACTTTTACGCTATTAGGATATCTTTTACTAGAACCAGATTTCCAATAAAAATTAGTCCTTGTAACTGAACTTGGATCTATATCTTCATCGAATTGAATAATTACTTCCTCAATGGTAGTATATTGATCAACTATCTTTGGCGGTTTCGTATCCTTAACGATATCGAAGGGAATATTTTGATCTAATGCTTTATAATCTGCATAATCCACTAGTCCAGATACATTCAAAATATGTCTCCCTTCTTCGGGAGCATAATAGGAGGAATGGTATTTTAATGTAATTACATTGTCTTCAGTTTCCACTTGGGCGGAAAGGGTTTTTCCATCAATTTTAAAATTTGAGGATCTAGCGTTCTTAACTGGTTCTGACATATAGATCCTCAAACCTTTGTTTCCCAACTGTTTAATATCCTCCACTTGTGGAATTTCATTATCAATAACTTTAAACTCTTTATCCCTAATATTTAATTCTTTACCCTTTGATGATTTAATTCTATTTATGGATATTTTGTATGTATTTTGATTTTTCATAGTTTCATTAAGGGTGAGAATTACAGTAGTATCATTATTTTCTAAACGCACTGATTTAATAGTACCTGCATTTGTAGTATAATTACTGGGAAATAAGCTAGAAGCTTTATCCACGGGGGCTGTAAAATTTATGATTATCTCCTTAAGATTGTCCCCTCTAATATCCTTTAATTCAAAGGGTAGTTCCTGAATGGTAATAGATTGGGCCCTTGTACTTAAATTACCACTTATAAATTTATATTCGTATTTGCCAGGTTGAAGGTTTTCTATTAAATAGGAAAATCGGCCATCTTCTTCTAATGGGATATCATAGTATTTTTCTCCAGAGGTAATTTCTGAAGAAAGGGGTTTTAAATGGACTTTTAATGCATTAGTCCCTTTGGCCACCCCTTCAAATTTAATATTATTCTTATCTATTGTTGGATTAGCTTTTACATCAAAGATATCTGGTATATCTAAATTCAATTCCTGAGCTAAAGTTATTATACTACTGCCTTTAATATTAGTTTTAAGAGCATTAAGGGTCATAGCAGCCATTAATCCTCTTTTTAGATCTTCATCAGGTTTTGCCGAAAGTCCATCCATTAAACCCAAAGTTTTTGCTACTTCTGGTGCATTACTATAATTCTTTACCTCTTCACTATAGCGTAACACTCTTAAAAGCAAAGTTTGAAATTGTTGAATTTTTACTGGATTATCGTATCCAAATTTCCCTTGTCCTGTCCCAATAATAAGCCCTCTATCTACTGCCCAAGATATATAGGGCTTATAAAAAGGATTCTTCACATCTGTAAAATTATCTTTTATAGGATAATTTCTAGCCTTATCTTCTTCTTTATATAGCCTACTAATAAGTACTACCATATCCTGCCTTTTAAGGTTTTTTCCCAGCATTAAATCTCCCGTTTCTGAACCTTTCAATACACCTATATTTTCTAATATCTTTCCAGCTTGATTATATAATTCTTCCTCTGAAGGTGCTCCAAAGGCGAAAGAAAAATTAGAAAGTATTATAACTAATGCTAGAACTAAGGATAAAACTTTTTTCATATATAAACTCTCCTTTCAATATAATTCTACTTTAATTATACACCATTTAAGTAGTTCTAAATATTACATTATAATTACAATAGGTTTGATTACAATAGGGTATAATATGCTTAATGGCATAAAGACATTGACATAAATATTATAATAGGATAAAATACTATAGTTATAAGTTTATAAGGAGGTTCGGAAAATGCCGACTAAATATATATTCGTTACAGGAGGGGTAGTATCATCTTTAGGTAAAGGAATTACTGCAGCTAGTTTAGGTCAATTATTGAAGAGTAGAGGTCTTAAAGTGACTATCCAGAAATTTGACCCTTACATAAATGTAGATCCAGGAACTATGAGCCCTTATCAGCATGGGGAGGTTTTTGTAACCGATGATGGGGCAGAGACGGACCTGGATTTAGGTCATTATGAAAGGTTTATCGATATTAGTTTAAACAAATATAGCAATGTAACTACGGGAAAAATTTACTGGTCTGTTTTAAACAAGGAAAGAAGGGGGGAATATGATGGAAGGACTGTTCAAGTTATTCCCCATATAACCAATGAAATAAAGGATAGGATCAAGAGGGTTTCCAAGGACAGAGAGGTAGATGTGGTAATAACAGAAATTGGAGGTACCGTAGGTGATATTGAATCCCTTCCATTTTTAGAAGCTATTCGACAGATAAAAAATGATGTGGGAAAAGAGAATGTAATGTATATACATGTGACCTTAGTTCCCTATCTATCCATGGCAGGAGAGCTAAAAACCAAACCTACCCAGCATAGTGTAAAAGAATTGAGGAGCATAGGGATACAACCAGATGTGCTTATATGTAGAACAGAAATGCCCTTATCCCAGGATTTAAAGGATAAAATAGCCTTGTTTTGTGATTTAGACCCTTCAGAGGTAATTGAGAACATAGATGCAGAAACTATATATGAAATTCCACCTATGCTAGAAAAGGAAGGTTTACCTCAGTTGGTAATAGATCATTTAAAACTAGAATGTGATGATTTAGATTTAAGTGAATGGAATAATATCGTAAATAGGATCAAATCTTTAAATGAAAAAGTAACTATAGCTCTAGTTGGAAAGTATATAGAGTTGAAGGATGCTTATCTATCGGTAGCTGAATCCTTAAGACATGGAGGCATATTTAATGATGTTGATGTGGAAATAAAATGGGTTCATGCTGAAGATGTAGAGGATGGAAATGCAGGGAATATATTAGCAGATGCAGATGGCATTTTGGTCCCTGGAGGCTTTGGCGATAGGGGAATAGATGGAAAGATTTCTGCAGTTAAATATGCAAGGGAAAATAAGGTACCTTTTTTTGGCATATGCCTTGGAATGCAATTAGCTGTAATTGAATTTGCAAGAAATGTAGTTGGACTTGACAAAGCTCACAGTACAGAAATCGACCCAAATACGCCTTTTCCAATAATAGATCTAATGCCAGAACAAAAAGATATAGAATTGACTAATGGAACTATGAGATTGGGATTATATCCGTGTAAACTGATTAAAGGATCAAAAGTTATGGATATTTACGAGAAGGAAATAATATATGAAAGGCATAGACATAGATACGAGTTCAACAACCAGTTTAGGGAAAAAATAGAAGAAAAGGGATTTATGATAAGCGGTCTTTCTCCAGACGAGAGGTTGGTGGAAATAGTGGAATTAAAAGATCATCCTTGGTTCTTAGGAGTTCAATTCCATCCAGAATTTAAATCGAGACCTACAAGAGCCCATCCTTTATTTAAAGATTTTATAAGAGCTTCTAAGGAAAATAAAAGGAACAAATAGAGGAATTAAAGAATTTTTGTAGAAGTATATAAATAGTAAATAGATTCAGTTTCAATTGAAAAAGGGGGAGGTATTTTGTTTATAAACAAAAATTACCATAAAACAACCATTTTACTCATTATATTGCTATTGGCTTTTAATAGTATGGGAGTCTATGGGGAAAGTATGTTTACAGATATAAACAAAAACCATTGGGCTTATGATTATGTAGAAAAAGTTGTAAATTTGGGACTGATGGATGGATATGATGATGCAACCTTTAGACCCAATGAAGAAGTCAATATTGCCGATGCTTTAGTATATGTTACAAGACTTTTTAATTTACCCAAAGAAGAAGTTGAAAAAATGAGGCAAGAACATGATGAATTACTGGATAAGTTTCAATTGTCTGAAGAAAGAAAAGATGGACTAGCCATAGCCTTGTCTAAAGGATTGGTGACGGAAATATTCGTTGAAAATAATCTATTCACTCAAGGAAAGATTAGGACTGCTACTAAAATGGATTTGACCAATTATATTGCTAAAACAATGGGAATAGAAGAGGAAGAAGGAGAAGTTTACGTATTTTTATTTAAGGACGCCGATAGTATTCCAAAACGGTCGAGGCCTTATGTGAGTTTTTTGATAGATAAGGGTATTTTAGAAGCAAAAGGGGATGGAGAAGGAAAATTTAACCCAGGCCAGCCTATTATTAGATCTGTATTGGCTAAGATGTTATCCTTATCCTATGACAAAATGGATATAAATCCGGTTACTCCAGGAGTATCTATAGAGGACCCTGTGGAGCCAATGGGAAAGGAACCAGTCCTTGGGGATCAAATAACTGGAATTATTACTAGTAAAGTAGACAAATATATATTTATCGATAATGGACAAAAAGTAGATTCTTATACATTTGAAAAGGATGCTTCTATAACTATAGATGGCAATGATGCTGCTATTAAAGAACTAGAACCGGGAATGAATATAAAAGCAATAGTTTCTGAAGACAATATACTAAAATCCTTAGTGGTAGATAGCGGTAAAGATATAGTATCTGGAACTATCAATAAGATATCCTTGGAGGCTTCTCCCTCTATGGTAGTAGATTTAGATGGAGGAAATATGAGAACTTTTCATATACCAAAGGATATAAAAGTATGGGTAAATGGAAAGGAATCCTATCTTTTTAGTTTAAGAGAAGGAGATAAGGTGAAGATAGAAGCCTTTGATGATTTGGCCTTATCCATTTCTGGTGAAAGTAAAAATGGGAAGGTAATAGGTATAATTAAAGGTAGGAATTTTGATGAAGAAAATATGATTATAGTAGAGAGGGGAAATAAAACTACTTATGAATACCAATTAAAGGAGGAACTATTGGTTTATAGGAATTCTAGTGGAGTTGCTATAAAGAAATTGAGACCAGGAGATCAAGTAATACTATCTATTTCAAATGGAGAAGTGGAATCCGTAGAAGCTAATTCTACGCCAGGAGAAGATGAAGGATATATTCAGGAAATTCTAATTTCAAAGGAACCAAAACTGTCAATATTAAACGACAGGGGAGAGCTGGTAGTTTACTATATTTCTCCTGAGGCTTTAATAAAAATAGATAGGGAGGTAAAGAGTATATACGATCTAAGATTGGATTATTTTGCTAAATTGAAACTGGAAAGCGATGAAATAGTAAATATTCAAATAGAAAGATAAGACAGAGATTCCTCTGTCTTATCTTTCTATTCCGTCCTAATAGCTTCCAATGCAGATAGGTTCATAGCTCGCCTAGCAGGATAATAACCAGATATTATACCTATTAAGGCTGAAAACCCTAATGCGGCAAATACTAACCATATTGGTATAATACTTATTTTAGCTTCGCCTCCAACTCCCATAAAATCGCCAAATGCAGGGCTAAATTTATTTACTAGGAAAGATAGGATATAGCTAAATATGATTCCCATAGCACCTCCAAGCAATCCTATCATTGCCGATTCAAATAGGAACAGTTTTTTTATATCCTTTAGGGAAGCGCCTATAACCTTCATAATTCCTATTTCCTTGGTCCTTTCATAGATGGACATGACCATAGTATTGGTTATTCCTATGGCTGCTACAAGTAAAGAAATAGCACCTATTCCGCCGAGTACAGCCTGAATTATACCAGTCATCCTATTCATCTCTTTTAGATTATCATTTAAGCTGTAAGCCTCAAACCCATCATCTTTTATTCTTTGTTGTACAATTTCAACATTTTTTATATCATCAACTCTTATCATAATTCTTTCATATTCCCGTTGGCTACGCTTATTTTGCCCCTGGTTACTGGCTTCGATTTTTTCTTTTTCCTGGATCATCTTTTCTACTGTATCCATAGGGGCATATACGCTCCAATCCGTTTCCCAGTTTCCCTCTTCAAGGATACCTACTGCTTTAATGTTATAATCCTTATACCTAGGGCCTTGTACCTTTTCTCCTGGCATACTAGGTCCCATACCGGAATCCATATCGAAGGTTAGGATCATTCTATCATTCATTAAATCTATATTGGGTTCTTCATATTGACCTCTACTCATAGCCTTTTCATCGTAAAAACTATATTTCATACCACCACCAAAAACTATATTAAGGTTATCCCTAGTTTGTAATAGGCGGCCTTCAGCTATTTTAAAATCAAAATGTTCCATGGCTTCAGGATCTATACCTTTAATGGAAGTATGGGAAGTGTATCTACCGCTTTTTATTATTCCATAGGTTTCTATTATAGGTGTTGCAGCAGTTACATGAGGCATGCTTTTAAAGTTTATTAAGGCTTTTTCATTTAATTTAGCTTCTTTATTCCTCCTATCTGAAGGAAATTCTCCATAACCTCCATAACTTTTATAAACATTTATGGTGTTTAGGCTTCCCATCCTTGATATTAGATCTTTAAAAGCTTCTTGCATGCCAAAGCCTAAGGATAGCATTACCACTATGGAACTAGTGCCTATTATCACTCCTAATACAGTCAAAAAAGTTCTTAGCTTCCTTCTCCACAGATTTTTAATTCCCATTCGGATTAAATCCATACTACTCATCTAAAGCCATACCTTTCTTTTTCTTTTTTTTGTAAAACATAAATCCACCAAAGCCTGCACCTATTGATATAATAGATATCCAAAAACCTTTACTTTTTAATATTTTTTTAATTCCTCTTGATTCACCTTCTGGAGGCATATCTTCTGGGAACTCATCCATAGGAGCTGATTCCATTACATTTAAGGTAAAATTCTCTCTGATTTCAACATTTTCTCCAGAAGAATCTTCATAGGTAAATACTAAGGATCCAGAAAGTTCTCCAGGCTCCATAGGGATTATCATACCTTCAAAGTATTCAGATCTACCCATTTCAAAACTTCCTACATAGTAACTGCCATTTTCCGTCTGGAAATCTCCTTCTAATTTTACCATCATATTATAAAGAGTAACCTTTCCTGTATTATAGAATTCTACAAATATGGGTATAGGTTCTCCTGCAAAGGCTTCTGGTGGAAGATTTAATTCTCCAATTTCCAATTTGGATTTCTGTATTACTGGCACACCTATTAATTCTGTTGCAGTATATTCTTCACCTTGACTGTCTTCATATTCAAAATTTGCTGTCACTGTATAAGTTTTTGCTTGAGCATCTGGCACTGTGAACATGGTAATGCTCTTTTCTACCCTTCCCTTTGGAGGGATAGAATCTATATAGAAGGTATTACTGCTGTCAACAGGAGTAAATACATTACCACCACTGCTATTGCCATCAGGATCTGTTTTTTCATCTGCAGTTAGAAAAATCTTTATATTTCTAACTGCTTTTTGCTTATTAGTATTATAGAAGGAAAGATTCATAGTATAGTTTTCTCCTGCTCTGACAATAGATGGTTCAAAATTATATTTATCGATTATTAGTTTAGGTGTAGTCTTACCTTCTTCTCCAGGTCTTACCACATAAACTCCAACATATTGGGTTAAGATATGCTTTTCTTCTACAGTTAAATCATCTTCATACTCTATTGTAATATTAATTGGGTAATTTTTAGTTTCAGCGTCCTTAGTAGTTAGGAAGACAAAACTTAAATTTTCAGATTTATTTGGTGCCATAGAGTTGACTTTTTTAATGCTTACCGTCTTTGGAACGATTCCATTTTGGTCAGAACTTTCCACTGTAACTTTGACATTCTTTGCATCTATTTTTCCTATATTTTTTAATCTAAATCCAATAGTAACATCTTTGTTTTGCCCTACAGCTCCATCGGGATAAGTGAGGTTTTCAATAATTAAGTTAGAGCCTTTTCCTTTGTTTGAGGCTACATTGACAAAGAACTTGTTAGTATCTTCATAGGGTTGATTAGTACCATCTTTGTAATTCAAATTTAGATCTAATCCATGACTCCCTCCTGATAATTTAATAGAAGGTATTATTTCAAATTCTACATAAGCTGTTCTTCCTCCAGGAATCTTTTCTATATATTTACTATTGAAGCCAGAAGAGAGTGTAAATGTATCATTGCTTATTCCACCCAAGGATACCTTAATATCTTTTGCTTCTAATGTACCATTATTAACTAATTCAAAACCTACTGTAGTTGGTTTTTCTGCCTCAGATTCTACTGGTTCTATATCCACTTTATTAATAGAAATTAGAGGCTTTTTATTTTGGTTTTCCACTTTTATATAAATAGTATCAGAGCTATTAAAAGATACTCCATATTCGTTATAGAATTGGAAATTTATCTTAATTGGATAGGTTTTGTTTTCAGCATATTCGTCAATGCTTATTCTAAAATCTAGGTCTTCGGTTCTCCCCCCTCTTAATCTAGATATGCTTTCATATCCTGAATTGTCAATAGTAATAGGAGATTCTCCTTCCAGTTGGGCAGTAACTGAAATATTCTCTGCTAAAACATCGCTGGAATTCTTAATAGTTATAGGAATATATGTAGTTCTACCCACTTCAGCAGTGATGGTTTTGGAGCTTATTATGGTTAGGTTGGGAATGACTTTAGATTTATCAGGTTTTTCCTCAGAACTAGAAGGAACTATGTTGGTTATACTTATGTAATCAGAAATTGATTTTTCTTCGCCATCTTCATTATAGTAAATGGTTATAGGTATTGTTGTATCATCTCCACCGTTGTAGTAAATATTGAAGGTGACATAGTAGTTTTCATCAATACTTTTTTTCGATCCTTGTCCTTGTGGTGAAAAGGACTTAGAAGAGCCAAGTTGAACAAAAATATCATTGATATTATCCGTACTACCAGATACACCTAAAGTAATAATCAGTTTAAAATCTTCATTAGGATAAATCTTTTTTATATCTTTACCATTTGAATCTTTAGTTTCAACGTCAGTTATTATTATTTTCGTATTACTAGTCCTGGAGTCTCCATTTGCATCTTCTTGAGCCACCCCCTCAATAGGTAATTGTAACAAAACTAACAGCAATACTAAAGTTATACAAATAAATTTTCGCATTTAATCTGCGCCCCCTTTTATCTTATTTTCAATTACTTTTTCGATACTACCATCTCTTAAATAGATTACCCTATGACCATAGGGCGATATTTCCACATCGTGGGTTACTATGATCAGAGTTTGTCTATTCTCCTTTGCCATAGTGGTTATCAAATCCATTACTTCAATGGTTGTTTTAGTATCTAGATTACCTGTAGGTTCATCAGCAAATACTATCTTTGGTTTGCCTACAAAGGCTCTAGCAATACTTACCCTTTGTTGTTGACCACCACTCATTTCAGCTGGTTTATGGTTAAGCCTATCTCCTAATCCTACAGCTTTTAACATTTCTCTTGACATCTTGTCCCTGATTTTTCTAGGTATCCCTCTAAAGGTAAGGCCAAGGCTAACATTTTCTAAAGCCGATAGAGTGGGGATTAAATTATAGGATTGAAATACAAACCCAACATTTAGTTGCCTAAATTTAGCCAACTGTTTTTCATTCATCTTTTCTATATGATATTTTTCAATAATAATTTCACCTTTAGTAGGTTTTTCTAATCCTGCCATCATATTGAGCAAGGTACTTTTACCGGAGCCAGAGGTTCCTAATAAACATACGAACTCTTCTTTATCTATGGTCAAGTTTATATCCTTCAAGGCATGGATTTTTTCATCACCCATCCTATAAACTTTATTCAAATTTTTAAGTACTATTAATTCATTCAAAAATAGATCACCCCCTAAGCTTAGTTTAATATTGTAATATTATCATAAATATACCATTAAGTAGTTACAATATTGTTAAGATTATAGGTTTTATATTTAAAATTCCAGTAAATGTTGATTAATACTTGATTTAAAAAAGAGATACATAGGATTAAAAGATATTGTGAAAAATTACACAATATTCGTAATATTAAAAATATATTGACATATTCCGAAAACTATGGTATTACTATAAAAACTATATAAATTATAAGGAGGGATCTTATGCAACAACAACCTACAAAGGGTTCATCAAGGGACCAATTTGTTTCAAAAGTAGGATTCATATTTGCCGCTGCTGGTTCTGCCATAGGTTTAGGAAATATTTGGCGGTTTCCCTATTTAGCTGGGAAGAACGGTGGAGGCGCCTTTGTATTATTCTATTTAATCTGCGTAATAGTATTGGGATTTGGTCTCATGCTTGCTGAATTTGTAATTGGTAGACATACTCAACTGTCATCTGTAGATGCTTTTAAAAAATTGGATAAGAGGTTTACATTTGTTGGTGGAATGGGAGTTTTGGCAGCATTCATTATCATGGGATACTATCCTGTAGTAGGAGGATGGTCAGTAGCCTATATATTTAAAACCATTTTAGGGCAACTTTCAACGGACGCGGCGATAATGGGAGATGTTTTTGGTTCTTTAGTTACTGGTATTTTGTCCCCAATTTTCTGGACAGCAATATATATGCTTGCTAATATAGTAATTGTAGCCAAAGGAATTAGCTCTGGAATTGAAAAGGCTTCCAAAGTGATGATACCAACTCTATTAGGTCTTTTAGCAATATTGGTTATCCGTTCATTAACTTTACCAGGATCCATAGAAGGATTAAAATATTTATTCCTTCCCGATTTTTCGAAGATAACTGGGGAAGTTATGATGGCTGCCTTAGGGCAAGCATTCTTCTCATTAAGTTTAGGGATGGGTTGTATGATAACCTACTCTAGTTATTTAAGTAAAAAAGAAAATCTAGTCCAAAATGCAACCATAGTACCGGTACTAGATACAGCCATTGCCTTATTAGCTGGGGTCGTTATAATACCTGCTACCGTTTCCTTTGGGTTTGATTTAGGTCAAGGGCCTGGATTAGTTTTTGTAACAGTCCCTGCAATATTTGCCACTATGGGACCAGTTCTTGGAAGGGTATTTGGAATTATATTTTTCTTATTGTTAACATTGGCAGCTTTGACTTCATCCCTTTCCCTTTTAGAAGTTGTAGTTTCTTATCTGATAGATAATAAAAATTGGGAGCGTAAAAAAGCTGTCGGATTTAGCAGTGTCATATTGTTTTTAATATGTATTGCAGCATCTTTATCTATGGGAGTTTGGTCAGATTTCCATCTGTTAGGCATGAATATATTCGATTTCTTAGATTGGTTAGCTAATAATATCTTATTGCCATTAGGTGGTATGTTTATAACATTATTCGTTGGTTGGTTTTGGGGCAAGGATAAAGTTAAAGCTGAAGTCACCAATGGAGGAGAAATCAATTTCTCACTATTCAACGTATGGATATTCCTATGCAGATGGGTTATCCCAATTATTATAGGTTTGGTATTGCTTTCGGGAATTGGAATAATATAAATATTGAGTAGCTTAATTGCCATTAATTTAGATTCTGGTCTAGATTAGTGGCAATTTTCATATATTAAATATTATGATCAATGGCGGTTGACAATTATCCAATTATATTCTATAATCATTATTGTTTAAACGACCGACCAGTCAGTCAACAAAACAACTATTTAGGAAAGAGGGAATAGAATGCTATCCAAATTTAGTGTAAAAAAACCTTATACAGTAGTAGTAGCAGTGGTCATAGTGCTAATTTTAGGAATTATATCCTTTATTAATTTAAATACGGATTTACTTCCTAGTATAGATCTGCCTTATATTGTGATAATGACCAGTTACCCAGGGGCAAGTCCAGAAGAAGTAGAGATGGTAGTAACAAAACCCATTGAACAGGCTGTTGCTACGGTTAATAATATAAAAAACGTAAGTTCCGTATCTAGGGAGAATTCATCAATTGTCATATTGGAGTTTAATAATGATACCAATATGGATTCAGCAACAATAGAGATCAATAATATGCTGGATCTGATTAAGCCTGCTTGGGATGACTATTCCATAAACTCTCCTATGCTTATGAGATTAAATCCAGATATGTTGCCAGTTATGATTTCGGCAGTAGATGCAGAAGGTTTGGATATAGTGGAAGTTTCTGAAATGGCAAGAGAAAAGATAATTCCCGAATTAGAAAGCGTAAATGGTGTGGCTTCTGTTACAGGAGTAGGATTACTAGAGGAGAAAATTGAAGTACTTATAGATTCTGATAAAATAGAGGATTTAAATAAAAAGATACTGAAAACAGTAGACTCGGAACTTTCAGAAGCAGAAGATCAGTTGAAGAAGGCACAAAAAGAGATAGAAGATGGAAAATCAAAATTGGCTTCAGAAGAAACAAAACACACTAAGGAAATATCTCAAGGAGAAAAAGCCCTAGTTACAGCCAAAGAGCAGATAGCTTTGGCAGAATCTAAGATATCTGCTGGAAAACTTGAATTGGTTAAAACTAGAGATGAACTAAACAATGCACTAGAGGAAATAGGAAATAAAGAGGAAGAATTAAAGGTAGCGGAAAAGGCCCTATTGGCCTTAGGGAAAAACATAAGAGAAGAAGATAAAATAAAATTAGAGGGTATAAGGAAAAACTTAAAATTGCTTTCACAGAAAAAGAGTGAAACTATAAAGGGTCTTGAAACAGTAGCTGCTAAGTTCGAAGAAATAGAGAGAGAAGAAGGCACCCTTATATCAAAAAAATCTGAAATTGCCACTAAAGAACAGGATCTAAAAATGGGAAAACTTCAGTTGACCATGGAAATGGATAAGGCAAAGGCCCAATTGGAAAGTGGAGAGAATACATTAGATGAGAAGATGGAAGAATTTAAAAAGGCTAAAGAAGAAGCCTTCAAAAAAGCTTCCCTAGATGGTGTCATTACTAAAGATATGATATCGGGTATGTTGGCTGCTCAAAACTTTTCTATGCCTGCTGGCTATGTGTCAGGGGAAGAGGGTATAAAGCAACTTGTAAAAGTAGGAGATAAAATTGAAGATATAGCCTATATGGAGAATTTGCTATTATTTGACACTGGAGAAGATGTTATTGGTAAGATATATTTAAAGGATGTGGCGGAAATATCCAAGATAGATGATTCCGAAGAAGTGTATGCCAAGGTAAATGGCAATGATGCAGTAATATTGGTAATGCAAAAACAAAGTACTTTTTTAACATCTGATATATCCAAGGCTATTAGAGAGAAAGCAGAGGAAATTTCTTCAGAACACGAAGGCTTAACTTTTACTAATCTAATGGATCAAGGCTTATATATCGATATAGTGGTAGATTCGGTGTTGAAGAATATAATCTATGGAGGAATATTGGCTATAGTAGTCCTTATATTGTTCTTAAGGGATTTAAAGCCTACTTTCATAATAGCCGTATCCATACCTATAAGTATAATTTTTGCAGTTGCAATGATGTATTTTACAGGGGTTACCATAAACATTATTTCCTTGGCAGGGTTAGCTTTGGGAGTAGGTATGCTGGTTGATAACTCTATAGTGGTTATTGAGAATATTTATCGTCTAAGACTTGAAGGGAAATCTACAGTAGAAGCTGCCATAGAGGGAGCTAAAGAAATTTCTGGGGCAATTACCGCTTCTACACTTACTACGGCTTGTGTATTTTTACCTATAATTTTTATTCAAGGTATTTCCCGTCAGTTGTTTGCAGATATGGGTTTGACAATAGCTTATTCATTATTAGCAAGTCTTCTAGTAGCCCTTACATTAGTACCTACTATGGCATCGGGCATGTTGAAAAAGACCAATGAAAAAGAGAGACATGGTTTCGACAAGTTTAAAAATGGTTATGAGAAGCTGTTAAGGGGCTCTTTAAAACATAGAGGTCTTGTTATGACCATTGCTGCAGTTTTGCTTGTAGTAAGTATATTTGGTGGATTATCCATGGGAACTGCCTTTATACCTGAAATGGATGCCCCTCAGATGTCCATGGTTATACAAATACCAAAGGGATATAGTATTAATGAAGCAAGGGATATGGCTAATACTGTAACAGATCGCCTACTCGAAATAGGGGAGATTGAAACCATAGGTGCTTTTCACAGCGAAACTATGAGTAGCTTTGGAGGAGAAGCAGAAGGGAATCGGGTATCCCTATATCTATTGCTAGATGAAGATAAGGATATAAGCAACGATGATATTAAGCGAAAAATCCTTGAGCTAACAGATGATCTGGATTGTACTGTTACTGTAAGTTCAAGTAATATGGATATGTCTACAATAGTAGGTTCAGGAGTAGAAGTAATAGTAAAAGGAAAAGAAATAGATACATTGCAAGGTATAGCCAAAGATATGGTGAAACTTATGGAAGAGACAGAAGGGATAACGGAAATAGATGATGGTATAGAGGAAAATTTGACGGAAATTAGGATTGTAGTCCATAAGGAAAAGGCAATGGAAAATGGGCTGACTGTAGCTCAGGTATTTTCCAATGTCAGTTCTATTATAGGCAAAGAAAAAACCTCTACTACCTTATCCACTAAAAATAAGGATTATCCAGTGATCGTATTGAATAAAAGGGATAAAAATATGACTAAAGATGATTTAGAGGATTTAACCATAAAGAGTAAAAAGAATGGGGAAGAGGTGGAAATACCTCTAGGGGATATTGCTACCCTATCTGAAGCTCAGGGTCTATCGTCTATAAGGAGAGATTCTCAAGAACGATATATATCCATTGTTGGAGAAATAGATGTAGATCATAATATTGGACTTGTGAGCCGTGATTTTGAAAAGAAATTGAAAGATTATCCAGTGCCTGAAGGGTATAAGATTGAATTGACAGGGGAAAGGGAAATGATAAATGAATCCTTATGGGATATAGGTAAGATGATATTGTTGGCTATTGTATTGATCTATTTAATCATGGTAGCCCAGTTCCAATCCTTACTGTCACCTTTTATAATCCTATTTACAATACCTTTGGCTTTTACAGGTGGACTGTTGGCTTTATTCATTACAGGGTATGAGATAAGCTTGATAGCCATGCTAGGATTCCTGGTTCTTAGTGGTATAGTGGTAAATAACGGTATAGTATTTGTTGATTACACTAATCAATTACGAAGGAATGGTCTAGATAAAACTGAAGCCTTGGTATTAGCAGGAAAAACCCGTATGAGACCAATACTCATGACGGCTATAACTACTATATTTGGCCTATCTACCTTGTCTGTTGGTGTAGGAACTGGAGCTGAAATGATACAACCTTTAGCTATAGTATCCATAGGCGGGTTAACCTATGCTACAATACTTACCCTATTTGTAGTACCGGTAATGTACCATTTACTCAATAAGGATAATTTAGATAAAGATTCCATAGGGATAGAAGGATAGGTGAAAACTAATAATGGAAAATAGAAGAGAAAATATACTAGAGGCAGCTACGGATGTTTTTTCCAAATATGGATTTTATGGAGCTAAGATGGAGGATATTGCAAAAAAAGCAGGCATAGGTAAAGGTACTATCTATGGTTATTTTGATAGTAAGGAATCCCTATTCTATGAGATGATAAAACATGGGATAGATGAATATGAAAAAGGTCTTGATATGGCTCTAAACATAGAAGGTGGCTTAGAGCAAAAGCTATATGCATTATGCAAATTCCACGGAAAATATTTAAATAGATATATTGATATAAGCCAAGTAATTATGATGGAAAAAGAAGTACTACCTAAAGAATTGATGAAAGAGGTAGTGGAAGAGAAGGCTCAGCTATTCAATAGGATGAAGAAGGCCGTTGAAGAAGCAATCCATACTGAAGAGCTAAGAAAGAACCTAGACTCTCAATTGGCCACAATAATAATTATAGGTTCTATAGGTCAATTCTATGGACAGAAGATCTGCTATGAAAAAATAGACCATAATAGCATAGAGCCTAAGGATTTAATAGATACGATAATAGAAGGGCTAAAATAGAATATTACAAATGTATTACAAATAAGTTCCAATATTGGTGCCTGGCACCAGTATTAGAACTTATTATTATGTTATAATTATATATAATATACAGTGAGAGGAGAAGATTATATGTATGATTTTGACCGGGTTATAGATAGACAAAATACCAATTCTGTTAAATGGGATAAATTAGAAGAATTATATGGTAAGGAGGACCTATTACCTCTTTGGGTGGCTGATATGGATTTCCCAGTTCCAACAGCCATTTCAGAAGCATTAAAAACTAGGATGAAGCATGGTGTTTACGGGTACAATTTTACTTCTTCTGAGTATTATGAATCCGTAATAAGCTGGATGAATAGAAGGCATAGCTGGCATGTAAAAAAAGAGTGGATTATATTTACTCCTGGTGTAGTTCCAGCCCTTAGCTATGCAGTACGAGCCTTTACTAAACCAGGAGATAAGGTTATATTACAAAGCCCAGTATACCATCCTTTCTATAATTCCATAGGTGATAATGGGCGCCATGTAGTCACTAATCCATTAATCTATAGAGATGGAAAGTACTATATGGATTATGAAGACCTGGAGAGAAAAATAGATTCTAGGACTAGGCTCTTGTTTTTATGTAGCCCACATAATCCTGTAGGTAGGGTATGGACTAAAGAGGAATTGGCTAGATTAGGACAAATTTGCTTAAAAAATGATATTTTGATAATCTCCGACGAAATTCATTTTGATATAATATTTAAGGGATATAACCATACTGTACTTGCAAATGTTTCACAGGAATTGAAAGAGAATTCAATAATTTGCACTGCTCCAAGCAAGACCTTCAATATAGCAGGTTTGCAAATTTCTAATATAATAATCCCAAACAAAAAAATAAGAGAAAGGTTTAGTTTAGAATTGGAAAAGGACCATATAACAAGGCCCAATATCTTTGGTGCAGAAGCCTTAATTGCAGCTTATAATGAATCTGAAGATTGGTTAGATGAATTACTTGAATATTTAGAGGAGAATAAGAATTACTTTATAAATTTTGTTGAGAATAATATACCCCAACTAAAAGTAATAGAACCGGAAGGTACATATTTAGTTTGGGTTGACTGTTCTGGACTCAATATGAACTCTGAAGAATTAAAAGACTTTTTCATAAACAAATGTAGATTAGCTTTAAACCATGGGGAAATGTTTGGAGAAGAAGGTAAGCTATTCCAAAGGTTTAACATAGGTTGTCCTCGATCTATTTTAGAGAAGGCTCTTATGAGATTAAAGAAGGGAATTGAATCTTTGTAGAAATATTACAATTACATTACAAATAAGTTCCATTTACGGTGCCTGGCACCATAAATAGAACTTATTGTTTTCATATGGTATAAGGTGGATTCTTATGTTATAATAAAGATGATAATATTTTTTATGGAGGTTGAGCTATGGAAAAAGCAATGATTAGAGTAAGAATGAGTTTAGGAGATGCTCATTATGGAGGTAATTTAGTTGATGGGGCAAAAATGCTCCAATTGTTTGGGGATGTGGCTACAGAATTACTTATTAGAAATGACGGAGACGAAGGTTTATTTGTAGCTTACGATAATGTAGAATTTTTAGCTCCTGTTTATGCCGGGGAGTTTATTGAGGCAGTAGGAGAGATAACTAAAGTAGGTAATACTTCCAGAAAAATGAAGTTCGAAGCTAGGAAGGTTATAGTTCCTAGACCGGATATTAATGACTCTGCTTGTGATGTTTTAGACGATCCTGTAATCGTTTGCAGAGCAGAGGGAACTTGTGTAGTTCCAAAGGATAAGAAAAGAAAGTAGTTTAATCAATGGAAAGGGGATGATTTAATGGACAAGTTAATTATAACTGCTGCTATTTGTGGAGCAGAAGTAACCAAGGAGCATAATCCAAATGTACCTTATACAGTAGAGGAAATAGGCAGAGAAGCGGAATTGGCTTATAGGGCAGGAGCAAGTATTATACATTTACATGTAAGGTATGATGATGGTACTCCTACTCAAGATAAGGAAAGATTCAGAGCTTGTATTGAAGAAATAAAGAGAAGATGTCCAGATATTATCATTCAGCCTTCAACTGGGGGAGCAGTTGGTATGTCTGATGAGGAAAGGCTTCAACCGGTAGAACTTCTTCCAGAAATGGCAACCTTAGATTGTGGGACCTTAAATTTTGGTGGAGATGAAATATTTGTTAATACGGAAAATACTATTAAAAACTTTGGTAAGGTAATGATAGAAAAAGGGGTTAAACCTGAGATAGAAGTATTTGATAAAGGAATGATAGATTATGCAATTAGGTTTGCTAAAGAAGGGTATATTCTTAAACCTATGCATTTCGATTTTGTACTAGGAGTTCAAATGGCTGCCACTGCAAGAGATTTAGCCTTTATGGTAGATAGTATACCAGCTGGTTCTACTTGGACAGTTGCAGGAGTGGGAAGACATGAAATGCCAATGGCTGCAATGGGTATTGCAATGGGAGGCCATGTTAGAGTTGGATTTGAAGACAATGTTTATCTTGAAAGGGGAGTATTAGCTAAATCCAATGGCGAATTGGTAGAAAAAGTAGTAAGAATTGCAAAGGAATTGGGTAGAGAAATAGCTAGTCCAGATGAGGCTAGAGAAATATTGGAATTAAAGAAGAGATAATCTTTTTACATAAGTTCCTTTTGGCATCAAGGCCATTAAAAGGAACTTATTTTTTTGGATATTTTTCGACAAATAGAAGGATTTTATCGATCTATATAGAATTAATAAATTAGGAGGTGTGTCCTATGCTTCTTTATGGATGCAAGACCCTAATTTTAAGATGTCATTTTTGTGCTAGATTAAGAGAATATGAATTAAACCTATTTCATATTAGGGGAGGAAATAAAATTGAATATAAATGTGAATGTGGTGAGACGAATATTACCTTTATACAAAAGAATAAAGGGATAGATATTTTCGTCAATTGTTTTAATTGTGGAAATAAGCATTATTATAATCTAGATTTGCATACTATATTAAAAGATGATAATATTATATATTGCTTTTGTGGAACTGAGGCTTTATATTTAGGTAGTAAAAATATGGCGAAAAGATTTTTATTAGGAAAATCAATCGGGATAGGCAGTATTGATAACGATAAAACTTCAAAGGATTTTTTTAATAATTTCAAAGTATTGGCTAAAATACTCAGCATATTATATGGATTAAAAATGGAGAATAAAATTAGCTGTAGCTGCGGTAATTCCCAAATAAATATAGAATTATTCTCTGACAGGATCGAACTGGAATGCTTAAATTGTCATAGTGTAAAAATTATTTTTGCAGAAACGGAAGATGACTTGAGTGTTTTATCAAAAAAGGATAAGATAATACTTGAAGAAAAAAATATTTCCTGCATAGATTCTATAAAGGAAAAGAATAGGGATATTAAAAAATAAAAGGAGTGTTTATTATGTTGGTTACTGGAATAGAAATTTTACAAGATGCCCATAAGAACAATTATGCAGTAGGAGCTTTTAATGTAAATAATATGGAGATAGTCCAGGCTATAATAGAAGCTGCAGAGGAAACTAATTCCCCTGTAATCCTTCAAGCTAGTCAAGGCGGACTAAAATATGCAGGCGTTGAATATATTGCTGCATTAGGGAAATTAGCAGCGGAGAAGGCTAAAGTACCCGTTGCATTACATTTAGACCATGGTACAGATTTTGACCAAGTTATGCTATGCATAAGACATGGTTTTTCTTCTGTAATGATAGATGGCTCTAGATTTGAGTTGGAAGGGAATATTGCAATAACTAAGAAGGTCATCGAAGTAGCCCATGCAGTGGGTGTTTCTGTAGAGGCAGAATTAGGGAAAATAGGTGGGACTGAAGATGATATAGTTGTTGATGAAAGAGATGCTACTTTTACCGATCCTAAAGAAGCTAAAAAGTTCGTTGAAGAAACAAATGTAGACTATTTAGCTATAGCAGTAGGAACTGCCCATGGAGTATATAAGGGAGAGCCAAAATTAGATTTTGAAAGAATAAAGACCATAAAGGAAATGGTAAATATTCCTTTAGTACTACATGGCTCTAGTGGAGTTCCAAAGGAAGCAATAGAAAAGGCTGTATCCCTTGGAATAAATAAAATTAATATAGACACAGATTTAAGAATGGCATTCTCCAACGCAATTAAAGATTTCCTAAAGGAAAATCCAGACAATATAGATCCAAGAAAAATATTAGGACCTGCTAAGGAAGCTATGAAAGAAATTATAAAAGAGAAGATGGAGTTATTTGGTTCTGCTGGTAGAGCGTAATCAATTGACAATTGTAGGGCGACCTTTGGTCGCCCTAAATGTGAAGGGGTGAAATGCTTTGAAACTATTTATCGATACAGCTAATATAGATGAGATTAGAGAAGTTAATGAATGGGGAGTAATCTGCGGTGTTACTACCAACCCATCTTTAATAGCCAAAGAAGGTAGAAATTTCAAAGAAGTAATAGAAGAGATAACTAATATGGTAGATGGACCTATTAGTGCTGAAGTTATTTCCTTGGAGAAAGAGGGGATGGTAGAGGAGGCTAGAGATTTAGCTAAAATACATCCTAATATAGTTATTAAAATCCCAATGACTAAGGAAGGTTTGAAGGCTGTAAAAGTTTTATCTAAGGAAGGAATAAAGACCAATGTAACCCTAGTATTTTCTCCTAATCAGGCTTTATTAGCAGCAAAAGCGGGGGCTACCTATGTTAGTCCTTTTATAGGAAGATTAGATGATATTGGTAATGAGGGTATGAATATTATATATGATATAGTCCAAATATTTGATACCCATGTAATTGATACAGAAATTATAGCTGCAAGTATTAGGCATCCAATCCATGTGGTAGAGGCTGCAAAAGCAGGAGCCCATATAGCCACCATACCTTATAAAGTATTTTTACAGATGTTATCCCATCCCTTAACGGATATTGGGATTGAAAAATTTTTAAAGGATTGGAAAGGGGTAGGCAATTAAACTAGTTATTAATATACCCAGATAGAGTAGGTTAGTTTCTTTATCTGGGTTTTATTATGGAGTAATTTGGATATAATTTGTATTAGTAAACAAATTTAAAAGATTTAGCAATTTAATGTAACAAATTCTATATTTAGTTACATGATATTAATGAACATATTTTTACATAATTATATCATATACCTATGAAAAATCTACAAAAATTGCTAAAATCCTTCAAAAAAAAGCAGAAGCTTGTGGAATTCTCCACAAAACTTCTGCTATTTTACTTTTTATTTAAAATTGTACCAAAGAATATAGTTCATCTTTCTGGTCTTGGGTAACTCCTATGTATTTTAATGTGATAGATTGAGAACTATGGTTAAAAGTGTCCATTATCAACCCAATATTATATTTTGACATTTTATAGGTCCAATATCCCCAGGTTTTTCTCAAACTATGGGTTCCAAAGTTTTCAATACCCAAAGCTTCGGCTCCTTCCTTCAAAACCCTATAGGCCTGTACTCTACCTATATGGCCACCTTTTCTACTATGGAACAAATAATCATTTTGACCTAATTGCTGGTTGCTTACATAATCGTCAAGGTTTTTACGGATTGCATTATTTAATTTTATCTTCTTTTCTTTACTAGTTTTCTGTTCTTCTAAAATTAAGTACTCCTTAAATTGACCATTTTCATTATAAACATCCTTCACTCTCAAAGGCA
>NZ_AZSU01000002.1:586213-587081 GCF_000511955.1 [Clostridium] ultunense DSM 10521
TTCTATATTTAGTTACATGATATTAATGAACATATTTTTACATAATTATATCATATACCTATGAAAAATCTACAAAAATTGCTAAAATCCTTCAAAAAAAGCAGAAGCTTGTGGAATTCTCCACAAAACTTCTGCTATTTTACTTTTTATTTAAAATTGTACCAAAGAATATAGTTCATCTTTCTGGTCTTGGGTAACTCCTATGTATTTTAATGTGATAGATTGAGAACTATGGTTAAAAGTGTCCATTATCAACCCAATATTATATTTTGACATTTTATAGGTCCAATATCCCCAGGTTTTTCTCAAACTATGGGTTCCAAAGTTTTCAATACCCAAAGCTTCGGCTCCTTCCTTCAAAACCCTATAGGCCTGTACTCTACCTATATGGCCACCTTTTCTACTATGGAACAAATAATCATTTTGACCTAATTGCTGGTTGCTTACATAATCGTCAAGGTTTTTACGGATTGCATTATTTAATTTTATCTTCTTTTCTTTACTAGTTTTCTGTTCTTCTAAAATTAAGTACTCCTTAAATTGACCATTTTCATTATAAACATCCTTCACTCTCAAAGGCAAAATATCGCTTATCCTCAATCCGGTATTTAATCCAAATTTAAATAATAGGCCATACTTTGGATCTTTACCATTTAGATAGTAATACATTTGATCGATTTTCTTCCTATTTCTAATAGGTTCTACAGTCAAAATAAAACTCCTTTCTAATGTAACAAAATAAGAGTAATATCTATTAATAAATATATAATATTATACCATAAAGCCATAGAAAACAAAAATATAAAAAGCTATAATGGCTAAAATAACAAATTATTAATAGCAATCTATATGTAACTAAATATAGAAA
>NZ_AZSU01000002.1:587486-680156 GCF_000511955.1 [Clostridium] ultunense DSM 10521
TCAAAACCCTATAGGCCTGTACTCTACCTATATGGCCACCTTTTCTACTATGGAACAAATAATCATTTTGACCTAATTGCTGGTTGCTTACATAATCGTCAAGGTTTTTACGGATTGCATTATTTAATTTTATCTTCTTTTCTTTACTAGTTTTCTGTTCTTCTAAAATTAAGTACTCCTTAAATTGACCATTTTCATTATAAACATCCTTCACTCTCAAAGGCAAAATATCGCTTATCCTCAATCCGGTATTTAATCCAAATTTAAATAATAGGCCATACTTTGGATCTTTACCATTTAGATAGTAATACATTTGATCGATTTTCTTCCTATTTCTAATAGGTTCTACAGTCAAAATAAAACTCCTTTCTAATGTAACAAAATAAGAGTAATATCTATTAATAAATATATAATATTATACCATAAAGCCATAGAAAACAAAAATATAAAAAGCTATAATGGCTAAAATAACAAATTATTAATAGCAATCTATATGTAACTAAATATAGAAACTGTTACATTAATAATAATGTAGAAAGAAGGGGTAAGATGTTAGACATTACAAAGGTATTAGTCATCAGTAATGAAATCTCAGAGTATGAAAGGATTAAGAGCACATTAGATTCTTTAAAATTTTTTCAATTGGACTATCAAACTGATCTAAAGAGGGAGGGTAATTATTATGATTTTGTAATTGCTGATTTAGATTCATTAGATGGTCCTGATGAATTAAAAATTATTGGTAATTTAAAACAAACCTACAGAAGGTCCAATATTATACTCATAGGAGGAACAAAGGAAGGCCACTTAAGCAAAACACAAAAAGGAATGACTGTTCTATCCAAGCCTATATCTGAAGTAGAATTGTTAGAATGTCTATTTAATGCCATTTTAGAGGAAGTATCAAGTATATAAAGTTAAAAAAGTAAGAGGAGGAATTAGAGAATATGAAAAGAAAAAGTATTAAAACCTATTTAATAACTATCTTCAGTTTACTGTTTTTAGTAGTATTGATCAGTTCTGGAGTAATGTATTATAGGACTACATCAAAAGAATTAATTGATGATTCTAAAGATACATTGTTAGAGATCGCTAAATCTAGCGTCAAGATTGTAGAAAGCCGTATAGACGGAGAGTTTAAAACTGTG
This sequence comes from [Clostridium] ultunense DSM 10521, assembly GCF_000511955.1. Taxonomy (GTDB): domain Bacteria; phylum Bacillota; class Clostridia; order Tissierellales; family Tepidimicrobiaceae; genus Schnuerera; species Schnuerera ultunensis. Next base: position 588,635 of record NZ_AZSU01000002.1, read on the forward strand.
GAGACCATAGCTAATAGGGATAGAATTAGGGACATAACTTATCCTTTAGATGAGAAATTGAAGCTACTTCAGGGAGAAAAGGATAGAAATAAATACATAACATTGGGTATTTCTGATTTAGAAGGCAATTTGACTACAACTGAAGGTGAAGTTACAAATATTAAAGATCGATCTTATTTCCAAGAAGCTATAAAATCTGGAAGGGGCATTTCTGATCCCATTATCAGTAAAGTAAACAACTCCCTTAATTTAGTTTTTGCAGTGCCTATCAAACAGGATGATAATATTTATAGTCTTCTTGTAGCAGCTGTGGATGGCAACATATTGAGTTCGATTATAGAGGATATTTCCGTTGGAGATACTGGAGAAGCATTTATGATCAACAAGGAAGGCACCACTATAGCTCATAAAAACAGGGATTTGGTATTAAATATGGATAATGATTTTGAAAGTGTAAAAGAAGACCCAAGTTTAAAGGGGATTGTAGAGTTAGAAAAACTAATGGTAGAAGGTAAGATTGATTCAGGAGAATATGACTATAATGGGGTAGAGAAGCTTATGGGATTCGCTCCAATATCTAGTACAGGTTGGTCTATTGGGGTTAATGTGCTTCAGTCGGAAGTATTAGAGAATCTTTCGAAAATAAGGAATCAATCTATAATAATAACTTTAGCTGCCCTTGCAATTAGTTTGATTATTATGTACAGGGTGATTAATAAAATAATAGAACCAATAAAATTATTGGATGAGAATTTAGGGTCATTAGCTTCTGGCGATCTGACAGTGAAAATTTCTGAGAAATATTTAAAGAGGAAGGATGAGTTTGGTAGACTAGCCAATTCAGAGAAAAAGTTATTGGATTCAATGAACCAGATGATAGGTGGTATTAGACATATAGGATTAAACGTAGAGATTAATTCAGCAGATCTATCTGCAGCTTCACAGCAGATGGCAGCTTCAACGGAAGAGGTGGCTACAGCTGTTCAAGAGATTGCCAAAGGTTCCGAATTTCAGGCTTCCAATCTAATAGAGGTAAATGATATATTAGCAGAATTCGATCAAGAATTGGAAAACATGGTGCAATCTATAGTCCAAATCGATGGCTCTTCAAAAGGGATTTATGGGGATGTAGCATCTAGTGATGAGAATATGAAGGAGCTATCGGCTGCAATAGACAGTACAACTAAAACCATAAACTTGTTTTTAGATAAGATAGTAAAATTAGGGGAAAGCATTATGGAAATAGATAAAATTACGGATTTGATAAATGAGATTTCAGAACAGACAAATCTTTTAGCATTAAATGCAGCTATTGAGGCGGCAAGGGCAGGGGAAGCTGGTAGAGGATTTGCCGTAGTATCGGAAGAAATAAGAAAATTAGCAGAACAGACAAAAAATTCGATAGGAGATATAAATAATATAGTCCATGATATCCATGGGGAAGTAGATGTTATAAACCATTCAATCAATGATATTAATGAAGAGATGAACAGTCAGGAGAAAGTAACTATAACCACTATTGAACTATTTGAATCTGTCATGGAGTCTATAAGAAAAATGGTAGACCAAATAGGCGAGCTAAACCAGTCTACCGAAAATGTAAATCGTGGAAAGGATATGATAATATCAAGAATAGAAGAAATATCCTCAGAAGCACAACAGGTTTCAGCTTCTTCGGAGGAGATAGCAGCTTCCGCAGAAGAAATGAATGCTTCTGTAGAGGAAGTATCTGCTTCAGCTGAAGCATTAAGCGGCATGACGGAGAGTATGATGAAAGAAGTAGATAAATTCAAGATTCTTGAAGAAAATGAAAATAAAAAAGAATAAATCTATATAATTAGATTAGTAGAATTTAAAAAAGGCTTCCTTGATTTAAAATTTTCAATGGAGGTCTTTTTTATAACGAATAGGAAAGTTCTCACTTGTTAAATATTAATAAAAGAGGACTTTCCGTTATGAGTTTCAAGAAAAGCTTCCTTAAAAATGTTTCAATAAAAGCTTTTCTTATTTTTATTATTTATCATTTTGGTTTATAATAAGTATAGCATAATTAATTATTAAGGAGAGATGATAATGGATAGAGATTTAGCTTTGTCTTTAGTAAGAGTGACAGAAATTGCTGCATTAGCTTCTGGCAGATATATGGGTAGAGGTGATAAGATAGGAGCAGATCAGGCTGCAGTAGATGGTATGAGAGCTGCCTTTAACCTTGTTAACACTAAAGGCCAGGTAGTTATAGGAGAAGGTGAACTAGATGAGGCACCTATGTTATATATTGGTGAAATAATTGGAGCAGGTATGGATGTAAAAGCAGATATAGCAGTAGACCCACTTGATGGAACTACTCTTGTAGCTAAGGGTTTGCCAAATGCTATTTCTGTAATAGCTATGGCACCTAAAGGTTGTCTATTAAATGCTCCAGACACCTATATGAAAAAGATAGCAGTAGGGCCTAGGGCAGCAGGGAAAATTCATATAGATTCTACTATTGAAGAAAACCTATATTCAGTGGCTAAGGCTTTAAATAAGGATATTTCAGATTTAACTGTTATCATACAAGATAGGGAAAGGCATAGGGATATAATAGATGAAGTGCGAAAGATAGGCGCTAGGATAAAACTATTTGGAGAAGGAGATGTGGCTGCAGCCATAGCTACCGCCTTTGAAGATACAGGTGTAGATATTATGATAAGCATTGGTGGAGCACCTGAAGGAGTGATTGCTGCCTCCGCATTAAAGTGTATGGGAGGAGATTTTCAAGGAAGACTTTATCCAATGAGTGACAAGGAAATGGAAAGATGCAAGAGTTTAGGTTGGACTGAAGAAAAATTAGGACAGGTTCTCACAATAGATGACTTAGCTAAAGGAAATGATATATTTTTTGCCGCTACTGGCATTTCCGATGGAGATCTCCTAAAGGGAATAGTATATTATGGAGACAATTTAGCTAAGACCCATTCTGTAGTAATGAGGTCTAAAACTGGAACCATAAGATTTGTTGAAGCTCGCCATAGATTAGATAAAAATAATATTTTAAAGGAATTATTGAAAAAACATAGCTAAACAAATAGTACATACTATTTGACATAAAAACTACTAATAGAATATACTATATAGAGAATAATGAAATCATAGGGGGACTTTTCTATGGATAGGAATTTGGCTTTAAATTTAGTCAGAGTAACAGAAGCTGCTGCATTACAATCTGCTCGTTATCTAGGCAGAGGGGATAAAAACAAGGCAGATGAAGCAGCTGTTAATGGCATGAGGAAAATGTTTGATACCCTAGCTATTGACGGAGTGGTAGTCATTGGCGAAGGAGAAATGGATGAAGCCCCTATGCTCTATATAGGGGAACAGATAGGCAAGGCTACTAGAGATTCCATAAAGCTAGATATAGCTGTGGACCCATTAGATGGTACTACTGCTGTTGCCAAAGGGTTATCTAATGCCATATCGGTGGTAGCTGTAGCACCAAGAGGTTGCTTATTGCACGCACCAGATATGTATATGGATAAGATAGCTGTAGGACCAAAAGCAGCTGGAAAGATAAGTTTAGATGAAACTGTAGAAACCAATTTGAAAAGTCTTTCTAAGGCATTAAATAAGAATATTTCCGATATAACGGTGACTATGCTAGATAGACCAAGACATAAGGAATTAATCCAAAGGGTTAGGGAAGCTGGAGCAAGAATTAAACTATTCCAAGATGGAGATGTGGCTGCTGCTATAGCTACCTGTTTTGAAGACTCTGGAGTAGATATACTAATGGGTACTGGAGGAGCGCCAGAAGGAGTTCTTGCAGCTGCAGCATTAAAATGTTTAGGTGGAGAAATTCAGGGACGACTTCACCCTATAAAAGAAGAGGAAATAGAAAGATGTAAAGCAATGGGATTAGATGATATATATGGTCTACTTACTATGGACCATTTAGTAAGGGGAAAGGAAATAATCTTTGCAGCTACAGGCATTTCCAATGGAGAACTTTTAAAGGGAGTTGTCTATTATGAAAACTATATGGCTAAAACCTACTCTGTAGTCATGAGGGCTGAGACTGGTACCGTAAGGTTTATTGAAGCCATACATAGGTTAGATAAAAAACCTGAATATGCAAAATAATTTGATTTGACTTATAAATATTATAATGATATTATAATCCTAGAAATACTTATCTATCTGACATTTCTTGAGGTCATTCCAAAACTTGATTTATAGAAATAGGTTTTAAAAATCAGTATAAAGCCGCATGGGAATTATAAATTTAGACTTCCTGCGGTAGCTTTTTTTAAATTTTATGGAGGTGTAATTTTGGATTCAAGCATATTACGTGAGAAAAAACTGGAAGATCTCCGGGTTATAGCTAAAACCCTGGGTATTAAAAGCATTACTAAATATAGAAAAAATGAGTTAATAGATATGATATTGCAGAACACAGGAAAGGAAGAAGAGGAAGTGCCTCAGGAAAAGACCTCTGGGGAAATTGATATTAATGACATCGATATGGAAGAATTACCTGAGAAGGTAACTGAGGAATTGGAACAGATGGAGAATATTGATGGTGCTGAAGGAATATTGGAAATTCACCAGGATGGATATGGTTTCTTAAGATCAGACAATTACTTATCCGGCGATAATGATATATACGTATCCCCATCCCAGATTAGAAGGTTTAGACTTCGAACGGGAGATAAAGTATTTGGTATCACGAGACCTGCAAAATCGGGAGAAAAGTATAAAGCTCTTCTCTATGTAAAAAGTGTAAATGGTTTAGACCCGGAAACCTGCCTTAATCGACCAGATTTTGATAGTTTAACTCCAATTTATCCGAGGAAGAGGATTGCATTGGAAACAGTTCCAAACAATCTTTCCACTAGAATTATCGATTTAATGGCTCCTATTGGGAAGGGACAGAGAGGGATGATTGTCTCTCCACCAAAGGCTGGCAAAACAACTCTTCTAAAATCCGTTGCCAACGCCATTTCTAAGAATCACCCTGATATAGAAATCATAGTGCTTTTAATAGATGAGAGACCTGAGGAAGTTACAGATATGCAAAGGTCTGTAGATGGTGATGTGGTCTATTCTACCTTTGATGAGCTTCCCAATCACCATACTAAAGTAGCTGAAATAGTCTTGGAAAGGGCTAAAAGGCTAGTTGAGCATGGAAAAGATGTTATAATCCTATTGGACAGTATTACCCGTCTTGCAAGAGCCTATAATCTAACTATACCCGCTACAGGAAGGACCCTATCTGGCGGATTAGATCCTGGAGCTTTGCATAAACCTAAAAGATTTTTTGGGGCTGCTAGAAATTTAGAAGAAGGAGGCAGTCTAACCATATTAGCTACTGCTTTAGTTGAAACAGGTAGCAGGATGGATGATGTTATATTTGAAGAGTTTAAGGGTACAGGTAATATGGAAATACATCTAGATAGAAAACTTTCTGAAAAGAGAATATTCCCAGCCTTAGATATTAATAAATCTGGAACTAGAAGAGAGGATTTATTGTTAACTCAAAAGGAATTAGAAACTATTTGGAGTATTAGAAAGGCTTTAGGAAATGCCCCTACTCAGGATGTAACAGAGACTTTAATAGAGAATTTAATGGGCATTAAGTCTAATGAAGAATTTATAGTAGAGATGAGAAATAAAATTTGGTTTTAGTGTCAATAACTTTTGAAAATGTCAGTAAAAAATGAGCTAATTATCGCTTAAAAATGTCAGTATTAGGATATAATAATAACATCTTTGGGGCTTTGATATTGTAGCTGTTCAATTTTAAATGTCAAGGATAAAATGAACAAGCAAAGCTTGTCCTTGACATTTAAAATTTCACTAGCTTGTTTTGCAACTAGCCCCAAAGGATGTTAAAATATTGATATTAAGCGTATTTGCTTAAAAATATTTCTTCTAGGACACTGAGTATTTCTTCATAACTTTCATCGAAATAGACTTTTTTAAATTTATCATGGCCATATTTGAAATAGTGGTCATCTGGAGGTATATACTTAGTTTTAGGTTTATTCTGCTTGATCTCATGTTTTCTTTTAGGCTTTATGAAGTTAATTACTTCATAAACATTGCCCTGGTATTCTGCTTTAATTCCTACTGAAGTACTGATTATGACAGTGATCTTTGATTTCTTTGGGATTTCAGGCAATCCAGGGCTTTTTAATACCTGAAAATGTCTATTGTGTATAGAAAAAACACTGCCATTATCAATAGTTCTTGTTTGTTTAACACATAAAATATGATCTAGTATTAAATCATCAGTAAGCTTGCGATAAGCTAATTCACTGTCCTCTGGTTCTACAGCAAACATGGAGTTAAACTTAGGAATATATTTAAGCAAGAATTCATTAGCTTCCTCAACTGTATTAATCCCTGCAATTTTAAACTCAACGGGTAACCTACTTTGTAGCGTATTCCAAAGTCTTTCGACTCTACCTTTGGCCTGAGGAGAGCGTGCTGTAATAATTGCGATACCTAATTCTTTCATAGCCCTACCAAATTGGGTATCATTGATAATTTTGCCCTCTAGCTGTTCTTCTATGGATACTTTACTAGCATTAGGCGAACGGAATATCGTATGTCTATCTGTATAAATACAAGAAGGAATACCATGATTTAAAATCATTTGTCTAGTGATTTCTAAATATCCATGTAAGCACTCATTTTTAGTCATATAAAGACCTACAATTTCCCCAGAAGCATCATCAATAGCACCATGAAGAGAAAATTTATCAGTATTACCAAACCATTCGAAAGGAGTGGCATCTATCTGTATTAACATTCCTTTTCTAGCTTTTCTCTTCCGTCTGTAATGCTTCTTAGGTTTACGCCTCTTCTTAGGGCTTACAACACCATTAGAAGTTAGTAGATTATAAAGGGCATTGTAACTTATGGAAATACCCTCATTCTCAAGAAGAAGTTCTTGAAAATGCTTAAAATTGGCATCCTTGTATTTATCGGATTTTTTAAGTTTAACAATATTTTGTTTAAAATCATCATCGAAAGCATGATAAGGTTTCCTATTGGTATTCTTGTGGATAAGGAACGACACACCTTCTTCTTCCACTCCTTTTTTTAGGCGATAAATTTGTCGTTCACTTAGACCCAGACTTTCGGCCGCATCACAAGGTTTAAGGTTACCTTCAATCACGTTTGAGATGACTCGATATCTGTTTAATTGTTTTTCATTCAATAGATAATGCACCTCTTTTTTCATATTATTATTTTGACATAATCAAAAGATAATTATGAGATGACATTATCAAAAGATAATAACAAATAAAATTTGGTTTTAGTTGAAATTTTTTTAGGATTATGCTATAATTAATTGGTCAATTTATGTGAATTAATGTATTTTTTATACTGGCAATAAAGAGAGGTGAAAGCAATGAAAAAGGGAATACATCCAGAATATTATGAAGCTACAGTAAAATGTGCGTGTGGAAATACATTCAAAACCGGTTCAACAAAGGAAGATTTAAGAGTGGAAATTTGTTCAGAATGCCATCCATTCTTTACAGGTCGTCAAAAATTTACAGAACGTGGTGGCCGTGTGGAAAAATTCAAGAAAAAATATGGTATGGATTAGTCATTGTTTAAAACCAAATAGGTTAGTTGCCTATACAGCATCTAACCTTTATTTTTATTTAAGATGATTTAAACAATGGAGAATTGACAAGGGACAATGAACAATTTTAAATAACTGTCATTCTGAGGCGAAGGCCATAGGCACACTCATTGAATTAAGCTAAGGAAGCCGAAGAATCTAAGACCCTAAATAATTGTGCATTGTGAATTGAAGAAAAAGGATGTTAAAAAAATGAAGATAAAAGATCTTAATAGAGTTCCAAAACATATAACCACTATAGGCGGGCAAGCCTTAATCGAAGGCATATTAATGCGAGGGCCAAAGGATTTGGCCATTGCAGTAAGAAAGCCAGATGATGAAATAATATTGAAAAAAGAGAAACTAAACACCTTAGGTATGAGATATAAATTTTTCAGTCTTCCTTTAATAAGAGGTGTAGTGGGACTAATAGAATCTATGGCCTTTGGAATAAGGGCTTTAATGTATTCTGCTGAATTCTATGAAGAAGATATGGAAGAGGAAAATAAGGAGACCTTCTTAGATAAGGTTTTTAAGGATAAAAAGGAAGAGGCGGAAATAGTATTTACTCTAATGATATCTTTAGCATTTACCGTTCTACTTTTTATATTATTACCTAGCCTTATCACTAACTTTTTCAAAAAAGGGATAGAAAGACCATTTATATTAAACTTAATAGAGGGTTTAGTCCGTATTATGCTATTTCTCATATATGTAACTTTAGTATCTAAAATGGAGGACATAGGTAGAGTCTTTGAATACCATGGCGCAGAACATAAGACCATCCATTGTTATGAAAACGGTGATCCCCTAACTGTGGAAAATGTGAAAAAATATCCTATATTACATCCTAGATGTGGAACAAGTTTTTTATTCATGGTTATGATTGTAAGTATTTTAGTTCTGTCCTTCTTTGGTTGGCCTAATCCTTTACAAAGGGTTTTGATAAGGCTCTTAATGTTTCCTGTAATAGCAGGGATTTCTTATGAAATCAATAGGGTTATTGGTAAAAGCAATTCAGCTGTTGCTTATTTTCTATCCTATCCTGGATTATTAATACAGAGGATGGCTACAGTCAAGGAGCCAGATGAAGCCCAGATAGAAGTGGCTATAGAAGCGTTAAAGGCAGTTCTTACAGACAAAAGGGAAGAAGACCTATGGACATAAATCAATTATTGCAAAGAGGAGTAGATCTGATAAAGGATAGACCTTATACAAACCCTGTATTAGAGGCTACTCTTTTATTAAGCAAATTATTAAATGTGGATAAAACCTATATCTATACCCATGGAAAGGATAAAGTATCCAGACCTATTATGGATAAATTTCTAGAATTGATGGAGAAAAGAGCTGAAGGATATCCTATCCAATATATTATCAATGAGAAGGAATTCATGGGTTTAGATTTCTATGTAGATGAAGGGGTTTTAATTCCCCGGTCTGATACGGAAATCCTTGTGGAGTATGTTCTAGAATATATTGATAATAAATATAAAGGTAAACCCATAAATATACTGGATTTAGGCATAGGCAGTGGCACTATAGCTTTGAGCATCGCTTATTATAAAAAGAATGCTAATGTATATGGAGTGGATCTACATGATATTCCATTGAAGATAGCAAGAATAAATAAGGAAAGATTTAAACTAAATAATGTAAATTTATTTAAGGGGGATTTGTTTCAAGGAGTAGAGGGATTAGGAGAAAAATTCCATATTATTACTTCAAATCCTCCCTATATTCCTAAAAGGGAAATAGAGACCCTTCAAGAAGAAGTTAAGGATTATGAGCCTAAAGAAGCTTTAGATGGGGGAGAGGATGGGCTAGATTTCTATAGGAGAATAATCCCTGAAAGCAAGGAATATCTAATTAAGGACGGCTTATTGATTTTTGAAATAGGTTATGACCAAAGTAAGCAGATAACGAATATGATGGTAGATGAGGGATTTGAAAATGTAGGGATATTAAAGGATTTGCAAGGGCTAGATAGGGTGGTTTTAGGAATAATGGGTAAAAGGAGTTGGAATAGATGAATCTTTTAATAAAGTTGTTTATCTCCTTTTTTAAAATAGGTGCTTTCAGTTTTGGTGGAGGATATGCAATGCTTCCATTAATAAAGGAGGAGGTAATCGAAGTCCATAATTGGCTAACCAATGCAGAATTTATAGATATTTTAGCAGTATCGGAAATGACTCCTGGGCCTATTGCCATAAATAGTGCTACCTTTCTAGGATATAGGGTATGCGGTATATTAGGTTCTATCGTGGCTACCATAGCAGTAGTTTTACCTTCTTTCATCATTATGAGCATTATATTCCACTTTTTAAATAAATTTAAAGATTCCCCCTATACGGATTGGTTTTTCATAGGTATTAGGCCAATAGTGTTAGGGTTAATAGCTTCGGCTTCTATCTCAGTGGCTATGGACGCCTTTATAGATGTAAAATCTGTACTTATAAGCATAGGGGTATTTTATCTAGTTTCCTTTAAAAAGCTAAATCCAATATATGCAATTATATTGGCAGGAATAACTGGAGCAATCTTATATTAAGGTAGGTGGAATTTATGCTTTTTGATATGTTTAAAACTTTTTTTAAAGTAGGCGCCTTCACCATTGGGGGAGGCTATGCTATGATACCCATAATCCAAAAGGAAATAGTGGATAATAAAAATTGGATAAAAGAAGAGGAGTTTTTAGATATTATTGCCGTGTCTCAAGGTTCTCCTGGGCCTATTGCTGTCAATGTTAGTATATTTGTTGGATATAAATTAAAAGGATTTAAAGGAGCTTTAGCTTGTACTTTAGGGACTACTTTACCTTCCTTTTTAATTATACTTTTAATTGCCACTGTATTTTTCCAATTTAGAAACAACCCTATTATTGAAAAAGTGTTTTTAGGCATAAGACCAGCAGTAGTAGCATTAATAGTATCTGCTGTATATCAGTTAGCAAAAAAATCCAAATTTAACTATAAAAAAATATCCATATCGGTAATAACTGCATTGCTTATAGTTTTTTTAAGCATCAGTCCTATTTATTTAATATTAATAGGTGGTATAGGTTCCATACTATATTATAAAAACAAAGAGACTGAGGAAAAATAATTCTTTATAATATAGTACATTTATGCTATTCTAAACTAATGGATTGGATTTTTTAGCATTTTTCATGGTATAATATATATGGACTATTAATTTGATTATAAAATTTATATCTATAAATTAAGAAGAGTTTGGAAAGGAGGTATAATATGTTAGAAAAATTATCCTTTATTGAAAAGAAATATAAAGAGTTGAGCCAGAAGATAATAGATCCCGAAATTATAAATAATATTGAAGAATGGCAAAGACTCGTTAAAGAGCATGCAGATATAGAGCCAATTGTAATAAAATATAAGGAATATACTAGGGCTCAAAAGACTTTAGAAGAAGATAAGGAAATGCTTAAAGAAAAATTAGATGATGAAATGAAAGAATTATTGAAGGAAGAAGTTGCTGAGTATGAAGAACTTATTGAAAATCTAGAAGAAGAATTAAGGATACTCCTTATTCCAAAGGACCCAAATGACCATAAAAATGTAATCGTTGAAATAAGAGCAGGAGCTGGAGGAGACGAAGCAGGATTATTTGCAGGAGATCTATTTAGAATGTATAGTATGTATGCAGAAAGACAAGGGTGGAAGACGGAGCTGATGAGTTCTAATGAACAAGGAGTTGGTGGATTTAAGGAAGTCATATTTATGATAAAAGGTAAAGGAGCCTATAGTAGGCTAAAATATGAGTCTGGAGTCCATAGGGTGCAGAGGGTACCTACAACTGAATCCAGTGGTAGGATCCATACTTCTACAGCAACCGTTGCCGTATTACCAGAAGCTGAAGATATAGATATTGAGATAAATCAAAATGATATTAGGATTGATGTATTCCGTTCTTCTGGAAATGGTGGTCAAAGTGTTAACACTACCGATTCTGCCGTTAGAATTACCCATATTCCAACAGGAATGGTTGTATCTTGTCAGGATGAAAAATCCCAACATAAAAACAGGGATAAGGCAATGAAAATATTAAAAACTAGACTGTATGACCAAATGATGAGAGAACAACATAATGAAATAGCTGAGGAAAGACGTTCTCAAGTAGGTACAGGAGATAGATCTGAAAGGATAAGGACTTATAATTTTCCTCAGGGAAGGATTACAGACCACAGAATCAATATGACCCTATATAAGTTGGAAAACTTCTTAGACGGGGATATTGATGAGATGATAGATGGTTTAATAACTTCAGATCAAGCAGAAAAGCTAAAACAAGTAGGTTAATATAAGAACTCGGATAGAAAATTCTATCCGAGTTTTCTATGTTATAATATATGAAAAATGAAATATGGCTAAAGGGGGAAATCAATATATGAAATTTAATTTTGATCCGTTGATCTATCATTATCCATCTAGAAGGAATGTAATCTATGGTAAAAAGGGAATGGTTGCTACTGGAAATCCATTGGCAGCAAATGCTGGATTGGAAATATTGAAAAAAGGTGGCAATGCCATAGATGCTGCTATTGCAACAGCTGCAGCTTTAACGGTAGTGGAACCTACTGCCAATGGAATAGGTGGAGATGCTTTTGCATTAGTTTGGTCAAGGGGAAAACTTCATGGCCTTAATGCTAGTGGACCTTCTCCTAAAAAGATAAGTATAGATGCTTTAAAAGAAAGGGGATTAGATGGAATTCCTACAACTGGAGTAATACCAGTAAATGTGCCAGGTGCTCCTGCAGCTTGGGCTGAGTTATGGAAAAAATTTGGCTCAGCATTGGAATTTAAGGAACTATTAAAACCTGCTATTTCCTATGCAAAAGAAGGATTCATTATCCAACCTGGTGTCGGTAGTGTATGGGAAAAATCCTTCTATAAATATTCCAAAGTATTAAAGAAGGATAAGGCTATTCAAGGATGGTTTGACACCTTTGCACCAGAAGGCAAATTAATGAAAGCTGGAGATTTGCTCTGTTTAGAGCATCATGGGAATACATTAGAAGAAATAGGGGATACCCTTTCTGAAAGCATATATAGAGGGGAATTGGCGGAAAAAATAGCTAATTTCTTTAAAGAAAATGGCGGATTTTTAGAGTTATCCGATTTAGAAGAATACTATCCAGAATGGGTAGAACCAATTTCCATCGATTATAAAGGTTATGATATTTATCAATTACCTCCAAATGGACATGGGATTACGGTTTTAATGGCATTGAATATATTAAAACAATTAGAACTGGGAGAGATGAATTCCTTTAACAGTACCCATTACCAAATAGAAGCTCTTAAATTAGCCTTTGTAGATGTACAGAAATATGTAGCAGATCCTAGGGCTATGAAAGTTACCGTGGATGAACTTTTATCAATGGAGTATGCAAAGAATAGAGCTAAATTGATTAATCATAAGGCGCTAATGCCTGAAGTTGGTAAACCATCCCAAAGTGGTACTGTTTATTTAGCCACTGCAGATCAATACGGAAATATGGTTTCTTTCATTCAAAGCAACTATATGGGATTTGGCTCAGGTATAGTTATTCCAAATACGGGAATAGCGATGCATAATAGAGGTTGTAATTTTAATTTAGATCCGGAATCAGCTAACTGTTTGGAAGGAGGTAAAAAATCCTACCATACCATAATACCAGGATTCTTAATGAGAGATGGAAAGCCTGTAGGCCCTTTCGGGGTAATGGGAGGATTTATGCAACCCCAAGGCCATTTACAAGTGTTAATAAATACCATAGAGTATAAATTAAATCCTCAGGATGCTCTAGATAGGCCTAGATGGCAATGGACTGGAGATAGGACTATAGAAATTGAACAGTCCTTAGACAATAATCTTGCCTTACAATTAGAAAGGGCAGGTCATGATATAGTAGTAAAGGCAGATAGTACGGGTTTTGGTAGGGGAGAAATTATTTGGAGAGATGATAATGGAGTTCTATGCGGCGCCTGTGAACCTAGAACCGACGGATACGTAGCCGTTTGGTAGATTAAAAATATAATATAATTCCGATAACAAATCCCATTATTATGCCTATAGAGGATGCCCTCCCTTTGTGGAGGGTTTTTGCACTAGGGATGATTTCATCGCTAATTATATATAGCATAGTACCTCCAGCAAAGGATAGACATAGGGAAATAAATGTATTTGAAATCATACCTACATAAGCACCTAAAAAGGCACCTATTCCTGTAGGAATTCCCGTTAATATGGTGTAGAATATGATTTTTAGAGGAGATTTTTTTCCAACTTTTAGAGGAATAGCCATGGATAACCCTTCAGGTATATTATGTAATAACATAGCTAAGGAAAGGACTGGTCCTAAATTAGACCCCATTAAAAAACTAGAACCTAAGGCCAAACCTTCAGGAAAATTATGTACTGCTATACTAATGCCTAGAAGCAAACTACTCTTCATAAGAGGATTTTTTACTATGTTTTCTATATGGTTTTCAACAAATACAACTAATAATATTCCTAATATAATGCCTATAATAGAAATATATAAGCCCCCTAGAATAAAGGACTCAGGTAAAAGGTGGAAGGTGACAATAAATAACATAAATCCACCAGTTAACCCTAATAGGAAAGATAAAGTTCTATCCGTATTTCTAATGAATAAAGAAGCCAACCCACCAAGGCCTGTGCCTACCACACCCACTACAAAACCATAGATTGTTATTATCCACAATTCTTTCATACTCTCACCCTTTCTATATAATTAATATTCTAAGGGAGAGATAATAAGAACAGAAATCTACTAACAGAACATATGTGTTGATATGTTCAATAAAATATGATAATCTATATAATGAGATTTAAGTAAGTTAAGGAATAAGGAGAGGATATATCGATGGATAATAATCGGGAAAAATTAATGACGATTCAAGAGGCTAGTGAATGGGCAAGTGTTTATTTGGATAGGGAAGTAACCACATCTAACATATCCTACTTAATACAATATGGAAGAATAAGGAAGATGGAAAACAATGGAAACACTCAAGTATCAAAAATGGATTTAATAAAATATTATGAATCCTATTTAGGAAAAAGAGAAATAAGTTGGAAAAAACAATTAGGAAATGATTTAAACTGGGGACTGTCTTTTGATCATTTAAGGGAAGCAGATACTACAAAACATGTACATAGATTGCATCCTTATAAAGGAAAGTTTATTCCCCAGCTAGTGGAATATTTTTTGGATGACCATATTGACGATTATAAAGGTGAAGTTTACTTTGATAGGGGTGATATTGTTCTTGATCCTTTCTGTGGCAGTGGAACTACACTTGTTCAGGCCAATGAACTAGGTATACATGCTATAGGAATCGATATTTCAGAATTCAATACATTTATCAGCAATGCTAAGATTGGAAGATATGATATCCAGGATATTAGATATGAAACCAATAGAATATTAAAAGTGTTAAATGAAATGGCTAAGTCTTCAAATATAATAAAATTTGAAGATGAATTATCTACTTTGTTATCAGAATTTAATAATAAGTACTTTCCTTCACCAGAATATAAGCGCAGGGTAAGGAACAAGGAGATAGATGGCAAAAAATATGGGGAAGAAAAAGAGAAAGAATTTTTATCTATATACTATGGTTTAATAGATAAATATGGAATTAAACTAAAACAAGACAGCGACAAAACTTTTTTAGATAAATGGTATATAAAAAATGTTCGGCAAGAAATAGACATGGCCTTTGATTTAATTAGAAATATTGAAAATATACAAACAAAAAAAATAGCAGCTCTAATTCTAAGTAGAACTATGCGCTCCTGTCGCGCTACTACCCATTCTGATTTAGCAACATTGAAGGATCCTATATTAGCTACTTATTATTGCCATAAGCATGGGAAAATTTGCAAACCTTTATTTACAATATCTAATTGGTTTTATAGATATAGTCGTGATACTATAAAACGATTGAAAGAGTTTGACCAATTAAGAACTAATTCATATCAAATATGTTTAAGTGGAGATTCTAGGAATATTAACATTCTTGAAAATTTAAGAGAAAAAAGTGAATACTTTTATGAGTTGGTAAAGGAAAATAAAATAAATGGTATTTTTACAAGTCCTCCCTATGTAGGTCTAATAGACTATCATGAACAACATGCATATGCCTATGATTTATTTGGATTTAATAGGCGAGATGATTTGGAAATAGGTCCTCTTTTTAGAGGAAGAGGAATAGAAGCCAGAAAATCCTATGTGGAAGGTATTTCGGAAGTATTGATAAATTGTAAAAAGTTTTTAGTTGATGATTTTAATATCTTCATAGTAGCCAATGATAGATATAATCTATATCCAGAGATTGCAAAAAGATCTGGTTTAAAAATAGTTAATCAATTCAAAAGGCCAGTTTTAAATCGAACCGAAAAAGATAAAAGCGCCTATTCTGAGATAATATTCCATATGAAGAGGGGGTAGAATAGATGGAACTGTCAAAAGATAAAGTAGAAAAGTTGTCTCATCTAATAATAAATGTTTTATTTAAGCGTTTTGAGAGTTTTCCTGATGATTCAATAGATAATAGAAATGCACCTTTTCACGAGGCCTTTTTAAAGGCTTTCTCTGATAAGTTTCATGGCAAAGTAGTCGATATACCATTTTTTATAAGTCTTAGCAGTTGGTTACATGGACTGAATACCACATTAGGACAAACTTTTTTTGAAGGAGCTGCACATATATTATCCGATGGAGAAAAAAGAGAGTATACCTCTAAAAAGCTAGGGAACTTACAAATTTCAAAAGATCAAAAGGCCAATATTAACAGTATTATGACTGAGTTAAGTAATTCTACTAGGGAACCTAATTTAATAGAAGAAAATAAAATTCTTTTTATGGAGGATTTTTCAGAAAAAGATAATGCCAATGATTTTTCTTGTGATGTATTTATAGAAGATATAGATAAAATAATTGCTATTGAATTAAAATCTGTAAAACCTAATTCTGGAGAAATGGCAGGGGAAAAACGAAAAATACTAGAAGGAAAGACTGCATTGTTTGAAAATTTCCCAGGAAAAAGGGTTAGTTTCTACATGGGCTTTCCCTTTGATCCAACAGCTGAAAAACCTTTTGAAAAAAACAAAGATAGATTTATGGATTCAATTATTAATTGTAACAAATATTTTGACGATGAAGAAATCTTACTAGGAGATGAATTATGGGACTTTCTATCTGGAACAAGTAATACTATGCAGCAGTTAATAACTATAATAAATACAATTGCAACTACTGATTTTTTAGATAAATATAATTTCATTAATGACAAATCAAATAGACCTTCGGACAAATATAAGGAGTACCTCAAAACTTGGAATCTATTTTCAGAATTAGAATTATTAAAAAAGGATAATATTATTAAAGAAAAAATCAAAGGTAATAATAGATTAACTAGAATTTACAACCAACAGGTCTTTAAGAAAGAGAAATATAATTGGGATAGATATAATGCTTTAGAGGGATTAGTGGAATAGTATTTTATATATTGAATAGTGTTATACTGTAAGGATGGTTCATTGGATACCATCCTTTTTGTGTCATAGGCGAGTGTATATTGATTATGATAATAGGAAGGAGGAATTGATGTACAGCGAAAAAATATCAAGCTTTATTGATATAATGCTACGCACACTCGTGACTTCAGTCCTGAGTTAATGGCATAGACCATATGTTATAAATAAATATATATATAAGTCTGTAATATGTTTGATTTAAGCAACAACATATATTATATTCAAATTGAGGAGGTTGTTGCATGGTTACTTTGTAGCTACAGTATCGGAAAGTACAGAAGAACAAATAAGAGAATATATAAAGAGTCAAAAACAGAAATAAGAAAATAGGTAAATTTATCTATAAAAACAGTTATTAAAGGCTATAAATATAGAATATATTCAACAGAGGAACAAAAAAATTACCAGAAACTAAAAATTCTATAGGACTAGACCTAGGTATACCCGATATCCTCATTACAAGTAATGGAGAAACCTTTAAAACAATAAACTTGCATATAAATATGAAAAGAAATTAGCAAAAATACAAAGACAATTACAATATAAATCAGAATGGAATAATAGAATTTACCATAAGGCAAATAGATTCTATGCCTGTAGTTAAATATGCAGTAATTGTAATTATAAAAATGAAAAAACTAAAGATCTATCTATAAGACAATGGACTTGTCCTGAATGTGGAACTTACCATAATAGAGATATAAATGCTAGCATAAATACATTAAACCAAGGTTTAAAAGATTTAGAATCAGTGGTGTAAATATGAAAATGCAAGGTAGGCTTTGCACACCTATTGAAATATACAGGGTAGGGACTATCCGAATTAGCTCCTGTGAAGATAGTTGTAAAAACTCTAAGCATTTCATCAGATTTAGTTGAAGTAAAAAAGCATTACACTACATATTTGATTTAGCAACGGAAAGGGGATTTGAAAGTAGAGCAGTGCTAGATGATCAAGTAAGTTTAATTGAAATAGGGAAAGGAGAAGAGATTATTGGGATTTTAGCCCATGTGGATGTGGTACTTTCGGGAGATATTGATGCATGGGTAGTTCCATCCTTTAAAGCAGTTGAGAGTTTGGGAAAACCATTTAAGAAGAAAATCCAACTAATCATTGGAACCCAAGAAGAAGTAGAGTGGACGGATATGAAGGCCTATGTAAAAAAATTTTCAGTATGTAATATTGAAAAGGCAATGACAAATATTGAGATTTCTGTCCTTGTGGATACGAAACTGGAAGTAGGATTTATAATCTAAAAGAAAAGAATCTTAGAGTAGTAGTCCAATGACTATATGACGGTTATTGGACTACTTTATATAGAGCAACCAAAAAGGAACGGGTACAAAAAGACAGGAGATTTTCTCCTGTCTCAAATTGTCAATTGAATTAGTAGCCAATTATAGCAGCTCCAATAGCCCCAAGAAATTGAGATTCCTCAGTGGAAAGTATACTTATTCCTAATTTTTCTTGGAGCAATTCCTTCAATTTTTCATTCCTTGAAACTCCACCAGAAAAAAACACCTTATCCTCAATGCCTATTCTACTTACCAGGGAATAAGTTTTATTACATACAGAATGAAGTAAACCTGCTGCAATATTTTCCTTTGGAGTACCTTCTGCTACAAGGCTTACTACTTCTGATTCAGCAAATACGGTACACATGGAGCTAATATTGGAAGGTTCTGCTCCAGTAGCCAATGGGGAAAGGTCATCAATGTCCACTTCTAAAGCATTTGCCATTACCTGAAGAAATCTACCTGTCCCTGCAGCACATTTGTCATTCATTAAAAAATCTACTACCATACCTTCATTATTTAGTTTAATTACCTTACTATCCTGACCTCCAATGTCTATTACAGTTCTAATATTAGGGTCGATATAATAAGCGCCTTTTCCATGGCAGGTAATCTCCGTTACTTTTTTATCTACAAAGGGCAAGGACACTCTTCCGTAACCAGTACCTACAATGGATTTTATCTTATTTTTAGGAGTATTAGTTTTTTGTAAAATTTCTTTCAACAACTGTTCTCCTACACCTTTTGGACTCCATCCCGTAGGCAATAGTCCAGTGGCAATTATCTTTTCTCCATCATAGGCTGCTATTTTTGCTGCTACAGATCCGACATCTATGCCAATACTTATCAAAAATATCACTTCCTTATGAGTTTCATCTATGCATTAACTGTAGAGCTTATAGTCTCTAAGAAAGCCTCTACCCTAACTTTAATTTGACCTAAGTCTGAGTCAGAATAATCCGTTTCAATTTGTAAGAAGGGTAGATTTAGCTCATCTTTAACGAAATTTCTAACAAAGTAGGATTCTATATTGTATGTATGGCAAGCTTGCCAAGTTAAATCAACTACCCCATCTACCTCATATTCTTCAGCTAATCTTTTAATTAAGTCCATTCTACTATTATTAGGAGTCATACAGGAACATGGGGTTTTAAGGTATTTTTCAGCTAAAGCTGTAATTGGATCTTTTTCTTCGTCTACCATTATATCTAAACCTTTATACCCGGTACAATTTTCTAATGCAACTACGGAAGCTCCGGATTCTTCTAAAATTCTTATTACCTTTTCTGAACCGCTTCCTACAGGGCATCCAGTTAGTAAAATTCTTGGAGCCTTTTCATCGAAAGCGAATTTTCCTTCTTTTATTCGTTCTTCAACTTCTTCTATTAACCTTTCAATCAATTCTATTCCAGCTTCCTTATCCACATTGAATCCTTTTAACCATTGGGCTAACATCATATCCATTCCTGTCAATGGAGCAGGTTTGTAGGCGTTTAGTTTGTGAAGCCTTTTCATAGCATCCCTTTCTCTATTCATCAGTTTAATAGCATTTCTAAGTTTTTCCTCAGTAATTTCTACACCTAATTCCTTTTCTAAAAAGTTTTTGAATCTTACCATTTCATTTTCCCACATGGTTAAGGCTAATTCTCCTTCTGCTGTTTGAGGTAAATTCATTACATGCATAGGTTTTAGTTCCGCCATTAGTTCATACATTTTCTTTTTACCATCACAAGTAGTTTCTGCCAATAGTACATCGGAAAAGTAAAAATATGGACATTTGTCAGTTATGGCAAATCCATAACTAGATTTAATGAGGGGACATAGGTTTCGTGGTAACTTTTTTTCTGCTTCCTCAATGGGTTCTTGGGTAGTCCCACAAAGGGTAACTGAAATTGCATCAGCAGCTAAAGCAATTTCCTGTGGTGAGAATACACAATACATTCCTACTACCTTTTTACCAGCTTCATGGGCTTCTTTAATTTTAACCGAGTTAACACCTCTTAGGGCTTCAACTTCCTCCATAACCTTAGGTCTCATCTTCATCTCTCCTTTTATCATAATAATAGAATATCTATAATAGTGTAACATTTAATATTAATGTCTACCAATTGGATATATTAATAGATAGAAGAATTATATAGATAAGATTTATAAAGAATAATATTTAATGGAAATATTTATTTACTCATTTATATAATGATGTATAATAGAACATGGAGAAAGGGATGAAAAGAAGGGACATTATGGAGAAAATAGAAACTAAAATAATTAAAGTAAATGAAATAAATCCAGAAGAAGAGTTAATATTGGAAGGAGCTAAGTTTATTAAAGAAGGAAAGCTAGTGGCTTTCCCTACAGAAACCGTCTATGGTTTAGGAGCAAATGGTCTTAATGAAGAGGCAGTGAAAGAAATATTTGTTGCAAAGGGTAGGCCCCAGGACAATCCTTTAATACTACATGTATCTTCTATAGAAGATATAAGGCCTTTAGTAAAGTCCGTATCTAAAGAAGCAGAAATTCTGATGAAAAAATTTTGGCCAGGACCCTTAACATTATTGTTTAAAAAAAGCAAAAAGGTTCCAAATATTATTACTGCTGGCCTTGATACCGTAGCTATTAGGATGCCCAATAATCCCATTGCACTAGGGCTAATTAAAAATAGCGGTATGCCTATTGCTGCGCCTTCTGCCAATACCTCTGGTAAACCTAGCCCTACATCTGCAGACCATGTTATTGAGGATTTATATGGGAAAGTTCATATGATAATAGATGGTGGTAGTACTGGAGTAGGTCTTGAGTCTACGGTATTGGATTTAACGGAGGAGATACCAATGATATTAAGACCTGGTGCAATAACATTGGAAGATTTGCAAAGCATAATTCCTAATGTGGAAGAAGATCTAAGTATTATAAAAAATAGTAATGATATAGTCCCTAAATCTCCAGGCCAAAAATATAGACATTATGCACCTAAAGCAGATATGTTAGTTTTTGTCGGGGATGTAGAGAATATGGTAATGGAAATAAAAGTACAAGCAAAAGAATTCATATCTCAGGAGAAAACCGTTGGAATAATGGCAACAGAGGAAACAAAAGATAGATATGGACAAGGGATTATAATATCTGTAGGAAGTAGAAAAAACATGGAAACCATTGGACATAATTTATTTAATACTATTAGATTATTTGACCAAAAAGAAGTAGATATAATTCTAGCTGAAGGTGTAGAATTATCTTATATTGGCACAGCTATTATGAATAGATTAAAAAAGGCTTCAGGAGGAAATATTATAAAGGTATAAGGGGAGAGAAATATGAATATACTTTTTGTTTGCACTGGTAATACTTGCAGAAGCCCTATGGCCCAGGCTCTTTTGGAGGAAGTGGCTAAAGAAAAGGGATTGGATATAAAGGTGAAATCGGCCGGGATATTTGCCCTAGATGGTCAGGAGGCCTCTAAAAATGCTATTGAAGTTCTAAAATCGGAAGGAATAGATTTAAGAGATCATAGAGCACGAATTATCTATAGGGATTTGTTAGAAGAAGCAGATTTGATTTTGACCATGGGAATTTCTCATAAGAGGGTATTACTATCCAAATTTGATTTTATCCAAGGAAAGATTTACACTCTTAAGGAATACGCCTATGGGAAAGAAGAAGACATAGATGATCCCTTTGGCGGAGATATACAGGCCTACGATAAGGCGAAGGTGGAAATAAAAGAAGCGCTAAAAGAAATGGTTAAGCAATGGAAACAAGGGAGGAGATAATTTTGAAAATTGGTATAGGAAGCGATCATGGTGGCTTTGAATTAAAGGAGTATATAAAGGAGTTCCTTGAAAAAGAAGGTATCGAATATATGGACTATGGTACCAATTCTTCAGAGTCGGTAGATTATCCTGATTATGGTCGGAAGCTTTCTGAAGCGGTTATAGCTGGAGAAGTAGATAAGGGTATAGCCATATGTGGTACTGGAATAGGTATATCTATTGCATGCAATAAGGTAAAAGGTATTAGATGTGCTCTTTGTGGCGATACCTATTCTGCTAGGATGAGTGTAGAACATAATAATGCAAATATAATTGCATTAGGTGGAAGGGTAATAGGGAAAGATTTAGCTATAGAGATTGTATCTACTTGGTTAAAATCTCAATTCTTGGGTGGAAGACATGAAAGAAGAGTGAATAAAATCTCTGATATAGAATCCAATTTGTGATATAATTGTTTAGAGGTTTTCAAACTATTGGAAAGGAGTTTTTTCATGGGAAAAGTTATCGTATTAGATCATCCATTAATTAAGCACAAACTTACATTTGTTAGGGATAAAAACACAGGCCCTAAAGAATTTAGGGAACTAGTTAAAGAGATTTCTACCCTTATGGCTTATGAAGTAACTAGGGATTTAACATTAGAGGAAATAGAAATAGAAACTCCTTTAGCTAAAACTAAATCCCAAATTATTTCCGGTAAAAAGCTAGGTTTAGTACCCATTTTAAGGGCAGGTCTTGGAATGGTAGAGGGCATGTTAGATTTACTTCCTGCTGCTAAGGTAGGGCATGTTGGTCTGTATAGGGATCCGGAAACCTTTAAACCTGTAGAATACTATTGTAAATTACCACAGGACATTGAAGAAAGAGAGCTAATAGTATTGGATCCAATGTTGGCAACAGGAGGTTCTGCCATGGCTGCTATCCAATTTTTGAAAGAAAAAGGCGCTAACGCTATTAAATTAGTATGTTTAATAGCAGCACCTGAGGGTATAGAAGCAGTCCATAACAAATATCCCGATGTGGATATATATGTGACAAGTATAGATGAAGGGTTAAATGAACATGCTTATATAGTCCCAGGCTTTGGAGATGCAGGTGATAGGTTATTTGGTACAAAATAATATAATGAATAAAGCGAGCTAAGATTTTATTATCTTAACTCGCTTTTTTTATTGAACTTTTAGAAAAAATAAATTATTTTTCAAAAAAAGAAGGGTTTTTTGAAAATTCATAGAATATATACAATATGTTTATAAAGCAAACATATGTCAGTATAATGAACAAACATAGATGGAGGGATTAAATGTTAGTTGGAAATACATCTATTGACAAGGCGTATATGATCTTAGAAAGATTAGCTAAAAAGCCTTATGAAATGTCTGCATTAGAATTGGGACAGGTAACAGGATTAAACAGGAGTACAGTTCACAGGATTTTAAATATTTTAATAGATAATACTATGGTGGTTCAAAACCCAACTACAAAAAAATATTCTATAGGCCCTGGTTCTTATAGAATAGGTTCTGCATTTTTGAACAAACAACCTAATATTGGGGATATATCCGGTGAATTAGAAAAATTAGCCGCTAAGACTAGACAATCCATTGGATATGCAATTCTAATCGAGGATAAGATATTAAGTATTTTTGAGGTAGAGAGTTACCAGCCTGTGCAAATAGGATATAAGGTTGGAGCTTATTATCCCATACATTGTGGCGCCTATGGCAAATGTATTATGGCCTACTACGAACCCTATGAAAAATTGAAGGAGATTGTATACTCAACTAATCTAAAGAAAAATGCTCCTAATACCACTACTGATCCAGAAAAATTATTAAAAGAATACGAAAAGGTAAGAGAACAAGGATATGCAATATCCGATGAGGAAAACATGAAAGGACTGGTTGGTATAGGGGTACCAGTTAGGAATTATAACAATAAAGTTGTGGCATGTGTTGCAGCTAAATATATAAAAGGAAATGTAGATGAAAAAGAACAACAATCTATAATACACCAGCTTAAACTTACTTCAGATAAAATAGGTAAACTAACGATTTAAGGAGGGGATATCATGAGACAAAAAGGCGGATAAAAAAGAGACCATCAATTAACCATAGTTAAATTGACGGTCTTAAAAACTAATCCATAATAATGTTATACCTAGAAAAAAGAAAAATCAAGTCATAAATGATTAGGAGGGGTTTATTTGACTAACCAAGATAATCAAATAAAAGAAAAGAAAAGATTTAAAGTTCCACATACTTTTGTGATCATATTCTATATTATAATATTGGCTACAATTTTAACTTATTTAGTGCCAGCCGGTATATATGATAGGGTAGAAGATCCAAATACAGGCAGAACAATAGTAGATGTAGATTCCTTTAAGTACGTTGAAAGAACGCCAGTGAATCCATGGGGAATGGTTAAAGCAATACCAAAGGGAATGGTAGATGCTGCAAGTATTATTTTCTTTATATTTATCCTTGGTGGTGCATTTGAAATGGTTCAATCTACTGGTGCAATAGATGCAATAGTTGTGAAATTTATTAACAAGCTAAAAAACAAGGAAAAACTAGTCATTCCACTGTTGATGTTCTTGTTTTCAGTTTTAGGATTTACCATTGGTGCCTCTGAAGAAATGATAGCATTTGTGCCAATAACAATAATGATAGCAAGAGGATTTGGATTTGATAATATCGTAGGGGTAGCAATAGCTTCTACAGGAGCAGCTATTGGATTTGCAGGAGGAATGTTAAACCCATTCACTACGGGTGTAGCCCAGGGCATTGCACAACTTCCTCTTTATTCAGGAGCTGTGTTTAGAACAGTTGGCTATGTAATATTTTATATAATAGCTGTTTGGTATGTTATGAGATATGCATCTAAAATAAAAGCTGACCCTAATAAAAGCGTGTTACATGGTGTAAAGACTGGTGACGAAGTAGGAGAGTCAGATGAATTAAAGGAAATAAAGCTTACAAACAGGCATAAAGGCGTATTGGTAGTATTTTTAATAGGATTAATAATTATGATATATGGAGTAATGGAATATGGTTGGTATATTAATGAAATATCCGCTATATTTTTAGCTATTGGTATAGTATCCATTTTTGTTGGTGGTAAGGGTACAGATGATGCAGCTATTTCATTCATAAAAGGGGCTAAAGATATTACTATGGGGGCATTAGTAGTTGGACTTGCAAGAACAATTTTAATAGTTATGCAGGAAGGACAAATAATGGACTCCATAATATATTCAATGGCAGGTATGTTGGAAGCTTTACCACGACAAATTACTGCCGTAGGTATGTTTATAATAAATTCAGTTATTAACTTCTTTATACCTTCTGGAAGTGGACAAGCCTCAACTGTAATGCCTATAATGACCCCATTAGCTGATGTATTGGGAATCACTCGCCAAACTGCAGCTTTAACTGTTACCTATGGAGATGCATTCTCAAATCAGATAATCCCAACGTCTGGCGCTTTGCTTGGAGTTCTGGCAGTAGGTAAAGTTCCTTATGACCGTTGGCTAAAATATAATTGGAAATTGGTACTATATTGGACAATAGCTGGATCTATTTTGGTGGCTATAGCTTCTACGATCAACTTAGGACCATTTTAAACATATGGATATTATCTGTTGCTGGGAGGATTACAATGATAGATTTTGATAAATATTATGACCAAAAGGAATTAATAAAACTTACTCAGGATTTAATAAAGATACCTAGCCATAAAGATGTACCAAATAGAGAAAAAGAAGTTGTAGATTTTATATATAGATTTTGTAAGGAAAATGAACTAGAAGTAGAATTACAAGATGTAGATGGGGCAAGAAAAAATGTATTAGTGTACTTAAGAGGAACAGGCAATGGTAAAACCTTAATGTTTAATGGGCACACTGATACGGTACCACCTTATAATATGACTATAGACCCTTTTAAAGCTGAGGTAAAGGATGGTTACATCTGGGGTAGAGGAGCTTCAGATATGAAAGGACCTATAGCCTCTATGTTAATTTCCATGCTTGCTATCAAGCGTTCTGGGATTAAATTAAAAGGAGATATTATATTTGCAGGAGTTCTAGGAGAGGAAGAACAAAGTGAAGGCACTGAGATGTTAGTAAAATCCGGCATTAAAGCTGATGGTTGTATTGTAGGGGAACCTTCTAATTACGAATATGCCATAGGGCATAGGGGATTGGAATGGATAGAGATCAAAGTTAAGGGAAAGGCTGCCCATGGAGGAGTACCTAATCTAGGTATAAATGCAATTTCAAAAGCAGCCAAACTAATTTTGAAAATAGAAGAGGAAATATATCCGAAATTAAAGGAAAGATTTAATGAATATATGGGACCTTCCGTTATGAACTTTGGAAGAATTGAGGGGGGAAGTCAACCTAGTACTGTTGCAGATTGGTGTTCAATTATATTAGATAGAAGATATATCCCTGGTGAAGATGTAGAGTCTGTTTTTAGAGAATATCAGGATGTAATTGACGCCCTTAAAGAGGAAGACCCAGATTTTGATGCAGAATTGATTAGAATGGAAGAGAATTTTTTAACATTAGATCATCTGTATCTAATGACCGACCCAAAAGACCCCATAGTTTTATCTACTAAAAATGCAATCAGGAAGGTCACTGGAAGGGAACCAGAGATTACAAGGAGAAGAGGTTGGACAGATGCTGCCCTTTTATCTAATTTTGCTAAAATTCCAACGGTAGTTACAGGACCTGGGAATATAGCATATTCACATACTAAAGATGAAAGAGTTGAAATAAAACATTTGATAGATTATGTAGATGTATATGGGAAAATAGCTATGGAGTTTTGTGGAGTTGAATAGTACGAATAGGCAGAGTTCTTACTCTGCCTATTCATTAGAAGGGGAGACTGACATGAAGGAAAGAATACTAGATGAAAGTTTAATTGGAAAAATATTAACGGCTGAAGAGGCTGCTGAAACAATAATAGATGGGATGACTGTTGCAACTAGTGGTTTTACTCCTTCTGGTTATCCAAAAGCTGTTCCATTAGCTTTAGCAAAGAGAGTGAGGAATACCCAAGAGAAGATGGAAATCACTTTGATAGCAGGAGCATCCGTTGGAGACGAATTAGATGGAGAACTTTCAAGAGAGGGAATTATTAAGAGGAGAATTCCTTATCAAACCAATGAATCTATTAGGAGTAAAATTAACCGGGGAGAAATACAGTTTATTGATCAGCATTTAAGCCATGTAGCTCAAAATATCAACTATAATTTTATTAATAAAATAGATGTGGCAATTATTGAAGCTATTAAAATAACAGAAGAAGGAAATATAATTCCTTCCACTTCCATCGGAATATCTCCTACTATAGTAGATAAGGCAAAAAATATAATAATTGAAGTGAACATGAGCCAACCTTTAGAATTGGAAGGAATACACGATATATATACTATAAAAAATCCGCCTTTTAGAAAACCTATCCCAATAATTAACTGTTTTGATAGAATAGGCAGTAATTATATACCTTTAAATAAGGAAAAGATATCAGGAATTGTTATTACAGACATTAAGGATAATGTAAGACCTCTAGCACCGGTTAATGACAATAACAAGATAATGGCAGGGATTTTAATGGAATTCTTAGACTTTGAGATTAGGAAAGGGAGAATTCCCAAAGAATTATTACCTCTCCAATCAGGTGTTGGTTCAGTTGCTAATGCAGTACTAAAGGGGTTTTTAAATTCTAAATATGATAATTTACAGTTTTACACCGAAGTAATCCAAGATTCCATATTGGATCTAGTGGAAGCGGGAAGAGTATGTTGTGCTTCAGGAACAGCTATTACACCTTCTCCTGAAAAGCTAAAGGAGATATTACTCAGCATGAAAAGGTATAGGGATAAGATAATATTAAGACCTCAAGAGATTAGCAATCATCCTGAAATAATTAGAAGGTTAGGAGTTATAGCTATGAATACAGCTATTGAGGTGGATATATATGGAAATGTTAATTCTACCAATGTATTAGGAGGAAATATGATGAATGGAATAGGGGGTTCTGGAGACTTTGCAAGAAATGCTTATCTTTCAATATTCTTTACAGAATCCATTAGAAAGGATGCCCATATATCCACAATAGTTCCTTTAGTATCCCATCATGATCACACAGAACATGATGTAGATGTAGTAATAACCGAGAGAGGCATAGCAGACTTAAGGGGATTGAGCCCAAAGGAAAGGGCTAAAAGAATAATAGAAAATTGTGCTCATCCCGACTATAAGGACCAATTACGAGAATATTACAATAGAGCTAGCGGGAGAAGGGGCCACATACCTATTTTGCTAAACGAAGCCTTTTCTTGGCATTGCAGATTTGAAAGCGTTGGCACTATGAAGAATGATACTGGGGGGAAGGAATATGAGTTATCCAGCAATTGAAATAAACTTGTCTAAGATAAGGGAAAACACAAAGGTGATAACAAATTTATGTAAAGATTATGGAATTGATATAGTAGGAGTTACTAAGGTTTCAAATGGTTCCATTGAAATAGCCCAAGCTATGATCCAGGGAGGAATAAAAATAATTGGAGATTCTAGATTAGGTAACCTAAAAAATTATGAGGATCTATCTGTAAAAAAGATGCTTGTAAGATTACCCATGATGAGTGAAGTAGGGGAAGTCGTTAGATTATGCCATATTTCACTTAATTCAGAAATAGAAACTATAAAGGCTCTTTCAATAGAAGCCCAAAAAGCTGGGAAAATCCATGAAATTATATTAATGGTAGATGTAGGAGATTTGCGAGAAGGCATATTCGACGAAGAGGAAATAGTGGAAACTGTTAAAGAAATATTGAAACTAAAAGGCATTAGATTAATCGGTTTGGGTACAAACTTAACTTGTTTTGGTGCAATAATTCCTTCTAAGGAGAACTTAGGCAAATTGGTAACCATTAGAGATAATATAAACAAGGAGTTTAATATAGATTTGGAGGTAATATCTGGAGGAAATTCAAGTTCCCTTTGTCTAATAATGAATGGAGAAATGCCAAAGGGAATAAACCAACTACGGCTGGGAACATCTTTATTGCTAGGGTTAATTGAAGTAATTTGGACAAGGATACCAAATACCCATGTAGATGCTTTTAAATTGATTGCTGAAATTATTGAAGTAAAAGAAAAACCATCAAAACCCATAGGAGAAATTGCTATGGACGCCTTTAGAAATGTTCCTACCTTTGAGGATAAGGGACAGATGAAAAGAGCTATATGTGCCGTAGGTAGACAGGATTGTGAACCGGATTTTATGATTCCAGAGGATGAGAGGATTAGTATATTGGGTTGTAGTAGTGACCATCTGATATTGGATATTACCCACTGCCATAAGGATTATGAAGTTGGAGATAAGGTGACTTTTATTCTAGACTATATAGGTATCTTAAGATGTATGACATCAGCTCATGTAAGGAAAATATATGTAAACCAATAAACAGGAAGAAGGTGAAAACATGTATGATCTAGCCATTAGAGAAGGAATGATTATTGACTTCGAAAACAATAGTATATTTGTTGGGGATATAGGGATTAAAGGCGGAAAAATTGTAGATGTGGGAAGATGCAATGGAAATGCTAAAAAAGTTATAAATGCAGAGGGGTTAATAGTATCACCAGGGTTTGTTGATATTCATATGCATGAGGAAGTGATAGGAAATAGTGTGGATGGAGATGATTACGACATTGGAAATAACATGTTGCGAATGGGAGTTACAACAGCTGTAGGTGGGAACTGTGGCAATAATAGACAAGACATAAAGGAGTTTTTAGATTTCGTAGACCATAATGGAGCACCTATCAATTATCTAACCTTTATTGGACATAATTTTTTAAGAAATAGTTTAGCTATAGACCCCTATAGAAAAGCTACAGAAATTGAAATACAGAAGATGAAGGATATGGTTAAAGAATATATTGAAAGCGATAATGCAATAGGCATATCCTTCGGTATAGAATATTCTCCAGGGATTACATTTCGAGAAATGGTAGGTTTATGTAATGATATAGAAGACAATATATTATTATCTGCCCATTATAGGGGAGATGCAGATAAATCCATAGATTCAATAAAAGAGATGATTGAAATATCTAGGGTTACCAAGAAGCCTATGCAAATATCCCATATTGGAAGTTGTTCTGCCATGGGCTATATGGACGAATCTTTAGATTTAATTGAAGTTGCCATAGGAGAAGGTTTAGATATAGCTGCTGATTGTTATCCTTATAATGCATTTAGCACCCGAATTGGTAGCGCTGTATTTGATGAAGGTTGTTTTGAAACTTGGAACAAATCCTATGATAGCATACTCTTAACAGAAGAACCTTATAAAGGGATTTACTGTGATGAAGAGTTATTCTACAAAGTGCGAAAAGAGTATCCTGATATGTATGCTGTTGCCTTTGTAATGAATGAAGAGGAGGTAATAGACGCCTTAAAAGCATCTTTTGTATTTGTAGCTAGTGATGGTATGTTGAATAAAGGACAAGGCCATCCAAGGGCTGCGGGAACTTTTCCGAAGGTGCTGGGGAAATATGTAAGGGATGATAACCGATTGGATTTAACAGATGCTTTAAAGAAGATGACTTTATTACCTGCCCAGAGATTAGGACTGAGGAATAAAGGAGATATTCAAGTAGGTATGGATGGGGATATAGTTATATTTAATCCGGCTACTATTATAGATCAGGCTACCTTTACAGAACCAACTAAGCCACCAATAGGAATTGAGTACGTTATAATAGATGGAAAAATCGCCTTGGAAAGAAATAATGTAGTAAATAACCGTCTTGGAAAATCCATAAGAAGAAATCAATTATCATTATAAGAGGTGATGTGGATGAAAGATAGGATACAAAGATTGATTGAAGAAGTAGAAAATGAACTTATAAATTTAAGTGAATATATCTATAATAATCCTGAATTAGGTTATGAAGAGTATAAATCTTCAAGGGCTCATATAGATTTACTAAAAAAATATAATTTTATTGTAGAAGAAAAATATATAGGAATAGATACTGCCTTTAAAGCCGAGTATAAAGGCCAAAAAGAAGGCCCTACTATTGCATATCTTACAGAATACGATGCATTACCAGGGATTGGCCATGGATGTGGTCACAATCTGCTTGGAACTGTAAGCACGGGGGCAGGAATAGTATTAAGCAAATTGATAGATGAGTTAGGAGGGAGGGTATTAGTATTTGGTACACCAGCAGAGGAGACCAGTGGAGCTAAAGTTATAATGGCAGAAAAGGGCTCCTTTAATGACGTAGATGTGGCTATGATGGCCCATCCGAATGATACTTTTTGTGAAAGTGGTAAATCCCTAGCATTAGAACCTATTCAGTTTACCTTTAGAGGGAAAACCGCCCATGCTGCTTCTGCCCCCGAGAAAGGGATCAACGCATTAGACGGAGTTTTACTGACCTTTAACGGAGTAAATGCATTGAGAGAACATATATTACCAACTGCTAGAATCCATGGAGTTATAATAGAAGGTGGAAAGGCAGCAAATATAGTCCCAGATTTGGCAATAGCTCAATTCTATATAAGGGCTACTACAAAGGAATACCTTATAGAATTAAGTGAGAAAGTAAAAAATTGTGCTAAGGCAGCAAGTTTGGCTACGGGTACTAAGTTGGAAATTACAAATTATGAGGCTTCCTATGATAATTTGGTTACAAATCAAGTACTATCCAGTAGATTTACCCAAAATTTAAAAATATTTGGAGTAGAAAACTGTGAGAAACCTAGAGATACTTTTGGGTCCTTAGACATGGGGAATGTTAGCCATGTCTGTCCTGCTATTCATCCCTATTTTGCTATAACAGAAGGTAAAACTATAGCAGCCCATACAACGGAATTTGCCGAAGCAACTCTTACAGATATAGCCTATAAAAATATGGCCAAAACAATAGGGGCTTTAGTGTTAACTGGTATTGATGTAATTAGAGATAAACAGCTTCTAAAGGATATAAAGGATGAGTTTAACAAATGAGTCGGTAGCTACAACTATCGACTCATTTCTTTTATAACGAATAGGAAAGTTCTCATTTTAAAATGTAAAATAAAGAGAACTTGACCTATATGAGTTTTAAGAAAAGCTTCCTTAATAATGCTTCAATAGAAGCTTTTCTTAATTGACTTATTCATAATAATAATATAAAATTTAATAGAACTTATATTAAGGAGCGAAAACATATGGAAAACATAATAGTACCATTTATAATATCAGTAGCTATATCATTATTTATGACTCCGGTAGCAAGGAAATTAGCAATAAAACTTGGAGCAGTAGATATCCCTAAAGATGAAAGAAGAGTACATAATAAACCTATGCCGTTAATGGGAGGTCTAGCCATATATATAGCAATCCTCGTATCCTCTTTAGTATTTCTTCCAATTGATAAAACCTTAGTATCTATTATCATTGGGGGAAGTATAATATGTATATCTGGTATAATAGATGATATAAAGGGGCTAAGTCCAAAGGCCAAATTAGTATTCCAAGTAATAGCTTCTATTGTGTTAATTATTGGGGATGTGAAAATAGATGCTATAACTAGTCCTTTTGGTAAACCAGGTGCTGTACTATTATTAAATGGTTTCTCTATTCCTATAACCATATTTTGGGTAGTGGGAATTACCAATACTTTGAATTTAATTGATGGTTTAGACGGTTTAGCTGCTGGGGTAACTATGATTGCTAGCCTATCCTTTTTATTCGTTGCCAATAAATTTAACTATGTTCCTGTTATGATCATGTCTGCCATAGTTGCAGGATCCTGTATTGGATTTTTGCCTTATAATTTTAACCCTGCCAAGATATTCATGGGAGATACAGGAGCCTTGTTTTTAGGTTTTATAATGGCAGCTCTATCTATAGAGGGAGTTATGAAATCCGTTGCAACCATTGCGGTTGTGGTTCCAATAATAATTCTTGGAGTTCCTATATTTGATACGACCTTTGCCATATTTAGAAGATTATTAAATGGTAAATCTATTGCAGAAGCTGATAAGGGACATCTCCATCATAGATTGTTAAAAATGGGGTATTCTCAGAAAAAAACTGTATTGATATTATATTCTATATCAGCTATTTTTGGATTATGTGCTATCCTTATAGCTAAAATCAACAGCAAAAGAGCAGTTTTTATCGCTATCGTAATATTTGTGCTTACCATATTGCTGGCTAGCAAGATGGGATTAATTAGTGGGAAGAAGAGGGATGAAAATGAAAAAGATTAAAGTTATGACAGTATTTGGAACAAGGCCAGAAGGGATAAAAATGGCCCCTATTATAAAGGTTATGGAAAATGCTTCTGAAATAGATAATACTATATGTATAACTGCTCAGCATAGAGAAATGTTAGATCAGGTACTTAACCTTTTTCAGATAGAACCAGATTATGATTTAAATATATTCAAACCAGGGCAAAGCCTTACGGAGATTACTATGAAGGCTTTAGAAGGCTTAGAGAAGGTAATATTGGAGGTAAAACCAGATGTATTATTAGTCCAAGGAGATACTAGCACTGTATTTGCTGGAGCTTTAGCTGCCTTTTATCAAAAGGTGAAGATAGGCCATGTAGAGGCAGGTCTAAGGTCAGGAAACCTATATTCTCCTTATCCCGAAGAGGCAAATAGAAAGCTAACCGGTATACTTACAGATTTTCACTTTGCGCCAACTGAGACTAATAAGGACAACCTTCTAAGAGAAGGGTATTCTATAGAAAAGATATTTATTACAGGAAATACAGTCATTGATGCTCTACAATATTCAGTTAAAGAAGATTATAGTTTTCAAATACCTTTGTTAGACAATATTGATTATAAAGATAAAAGAATAATACTTTTAACCTCCCATAGAAGGGAAAATTTAGGTAAGCCTATGGAGAATATATTTTCTGCCATTAATCAAATAGCTTTAGAATATGAAGATATAGAAGTAGTATTCCCAATCCATTTAAATCCTAAAGTTAGGCAAATAGCTAATAAGATATTTAATGGGAATAGACGAGTCCATTTGATAGAACCACTAGACTATGAGCCTTTTACCAATCTAATGGCTAGATCCTATCTAGTAGTTACCGATTCAGGAGGACTCCAAGAAGAAGCTCCAAGCTTAGGAAAACCAGTATTGGTGGTAAGGGAAGAAACGGAGAGACCAGAAGGGATAGAGGCAGGTACTGCTAAATTAGTAGGAACCAATTATGATAATATATTGAAGGAAATAGATATTTTACTATCTAATCAAAAAGAATATGAGAAGATGGCCAACGCAGTAAATCCTTACGGCGATGGTAGGGCTTCTGAAAGGATTGTAGATATTATCCTTAAACATGGATTTTCTAAAAAACAGGAGTGATTTTATGAAATTTTCAGTCTATGATCCGGATTTTTCAAGCTATTTATTAGATTCCCTTCTAGATGGTATTCTTATTGTGGATATGCGTGAGAAGGTCTCCTATGGAAATACTGCTATTTTAAGGATGTTAGATATAAGGGAAGAAGAGGTTAATTCTCTCCCATTTCCAAATTTTATTAAAGATGAAAAGTTAAGAGAGTTTTTTAGTTTAAATGGGGAAATGCGAGAAAAGGAATTAGGCTTAAATAGTCATCATCTATTGCTAAAATATATTCCTTATACAGTTAATGGGAAACTCCAAAAACATATTTTCATAGTTCGAGATATTACAGATATTAAGGATTCCCAAAGCCAGTTAATAGAAGAGAAGATGAGTTTAGATATGATAGAGGACCTTCTCCAATATGCCTATGAAGGTTTTGCCTTAGTAGATAGTGAAGGTAAAATAGTAAAGTGGAATTATGAAGAATTGCTAGGTATAAAGGAAGAAGATGCTATAGGTAAACCCGTAAGTGAAGTCATAGAAAATACTCGATTAGATATAGTTGTTAAAACTGGAGAAAAAGAAATAAGACATATTCAGAGAATACAAGGTCATGATATGGTGGCTAATAGGGTTCCTATAATTCGAGGTGGAAAAATAATAGGAGCGGTAGGGGCTGTATTGTTTAGGGATGCCAGCGATATAAGGGAAATGGCTAAGGAACTTATAGAGTTGGAAAATAAGATTAATGAATACAAAGGTGAGATTGAAAGATTACAGGGTAGTAAATATACTTTCGATAGTATAATAACCCAAAACCCTAAGATGGAATATTTAAAAAAAATAGGGAGAACAGCTGCTCAATCTAATTCTACAGTATTAATACTAGGAGAATCTGGTACAGGAAAGGAATTATTTGCCCAAGCCATTCATAAAGCTAGTTATAGAAAATTTGGGCCCTTTATTCCCATCAACTGCGCTGCTATACCCAGAGAACTGTTAGAATCTGAATTATTCGGCTATGAATCGGGAGCCTTTACTGGAGCAAAACGGGAAGGAAAACCAGGGAAATTTGAACTAGCTAACGGAGGTACAATATTTTTAGATGAAATTGGAGATATGCCTCTTGAAATGCAGGTAAAGCTTTTAAGGGTATTAGAAGAAAAGGAATTCGAAAGGGTAGGAGGAAATGAAAAAAAATTCCTAGATGCTAGGATTATTGCTGCCACTAATGAAAGAATTGAAGAAGCAGTAGAAAAGGGAAGGTTTAGAGAGGACCTCTACTATAGGTTGAATGTAATAAATATAGATATTCCTCCTCTTCGGGAGAGGATAGAAGATATTCCTTTATTAGTCGAACATCTATTGGAGTATTTAACAAAAGAATTAAACACTGAGGAAAAGATAATAGATAAAGATACTATAGACATATTAAAGAAATACCATTGGCCAGGGAATGTAAGAGAACTTAGAAATGTGTTGGAGAGAGCTATAAATCTATCTAATCAACAGATTATATTACCTAAACATTTGCCAGAAAGGTTAATAAAGAATAAAATGTACACTGATAGTAAAGAAAAAACATACCCTTTAAGGGATGTGGTAGCTGAAGCAGAAAAGGAAGCAATAGTCAACGCTATAACTAAGGCTAAGGGCAATAAAACTTTAGCCGCAGAAAATTTAGGAATTCATAGAACTGCTTTGTATAAAAAAATTGATAAATATGGATTAAGCCTTTAACTGTAGCAAAAAGTATACAAAACAAAATGGATTGTAGACTTATGGCTACAATATTAAAATGGATTTTGATTAAAATTATCCAGAGGGAATGTTGAAAAATAGGGATTTGTTAAAAAATAGGCAAAAGATGAGTGTAGAGCATTTTCTACACTCATCTTTATTTTTCTAAAGTTTAAGATATTTTAATGGAATTAGGTATCAGCTAGGGGCATTGTAATTTACAGACTTGTAGGGCTTTAGAAAAATAATTTTTACACAAAACATGTTGGCACGAAACTTGCAATTATATAGTACTGGATAATGAGTTAAATAATATAAAAAATATAATAGGAGGTAAGATATATGAGAGAAGTTGTTATTGTGTCTGGAGTTAGGACAGCTATAGGAACTTTTGGTGGCAGCTTTAAAGATGTATCTGCAGTGGCATTAGGTACTGTTGCAGTTAAAGAAGCCATGAAGAGGGCCAATATTGCACCAGATATGGTAGATGAAGTTATATTTGGAAACGTATTGCAAGCGGGATTAGGCCAAAATGTAGCAAGACAGGTTTCTATCCACTCTGGAATTCCTATGGAGGTGCCTTCTTATACTGTAAATAAGGTTTGTGGTTCAGGTCTAAAGACTGTAGCTTTAGCGGCACAAGCTATAATGGCAGGAGAAGCAGATATCATACTGGCAGGAGGTACTGAGAATATGTCTCAAGCTCCTTACCTATTGAAGAAAGCTAGATGGGGACAAAGGATGGGAGATGGAGTAATCGAAGACTATATGGTTAAGGATGGACTCTGGGATATATTCAATGATTACCATATGGGAATTACCGCGGAAAATATAGCAGAACAATGGAATTTATCTAGGGAAGAACAAGATCAATTTGCTCTTAATAGCCAATTGCGAGCAGAAAAGGCTATAAAGGATGGAAGGTTTAAAGATGAAATAGTTCCAGTAGAAGTTCCACAAAGAAGAGGAGATCCAATAATTGTAGATACTGATGAGCATCCACGATTTGGTTCAACTATTGAAGGAATGGCTAAGTTAAGACCAGCTTTCAAAAAAGATGGTACAGTAACAGCTGGGAATGCATCAGGAATTAATGATGGCGCAG
The DNA here is from genome assembly GCF_000511955.1 of [Clostridium] ultunense DSM 10521. Lineage (GTDB taxonomy): Bacteria > Bacillota > Clostridia > Tissierellales > Tepidimicrobiaceae > Schnuerera > Schnuerera ultunensis. The sequence goes on from NZ_AZSU01000002.1 coordinate 626,134, forward strand.
CAGCCTTAGTCCTTATGTCTAAGGAAAAAGCAGAAGAACTAGGGATTAAACCTTTAGCTACTATTCTATCCTATGCTTCAGCAGGGGTAGATCCTAAGATAATGGGTACAGGTCCTATACCAGCAACAAAAAAGGCATTAGAAAAGGCTAAAATAGGTGTAGAAGATTTAGACTTAGTGGAGGCAAATGAAGCCTTTGCAGCACAATCATTAGCTGTAGTAAAGGACTTAGGATTGGACCCAGAAAAGACAAATGTGAATGGAGGAGCCATAGCCTTAGGACATCCAATTGGTGCTTCGGGAGCTAGAATTTTGGTTACTCTATTACATGAAATGGACAAAAGAGAAGCTAAAAACGGGCTGGCGACCTTATGTATAGGCGGCGGACAAGGAATAGCTTTAGTGGTTAGAAGAGACTAAATAGTGAAATATATACCTTGCATTATTCGGAAAATGAACAGGTAATAATTATGTAGCCACTATAGCGAACTAAATTGGTTATTGATAAAATGCAAGTTATTTGATAAAATTGTAACAAGGGTTTTAACAATGTGCAGTTGCTAGGCGACTAACAAGTCGCCTAGTAAGGTTAGTTCTAATTGTACATTGAATTAATTGGAGGTGTTTTTATGGAGAAAGTAGTAACTATAGATGAAGCTGTTAGCCATATTAAAGATGGTATGACCATTATGGTTGGCGGATTCTTAAGCTGTGGTACCCCCCATAAGCTTGTGGATGCGCTAGTAAAAAAAGGTGTTAAAGATTTAACATTAATTTGTAATGATTCAGGCTTCGTCGATTCAGGAGTGGGAAAGCTAGTTGTAAATAAGCAGATTAAAAAATTAATAGCTTCCCATGTGGGAACTAACAAGGAAACGGGGAATCAAATGAATTCTGGCGAAATGGAGGTTGTTTTAGTACCTCAAGGAACTTTAGCAGAACAAATAAGAGCTGCTGGTGCTGGTCTTGGAGGCATATTGACTCCAACAGGCGTAGGAACGGTTGTAGAAGAAGGAAAAGAAAAGATAGAAATAGACGGAAAAGAATATCTATTAGAATTACCTTTAAAAGCGGATGTAGCACTATTGCTTGGACATACTGTAGATAAGGCTGGCAATGTAGTCTATTATGGCGCTACAAGAAACTTTAATACCCTTATGGCTACTGCTGCGGACACGGTAATCGTTGAAGCTGAAAACCTGGTAGAAGTAGGGGAAATAGATCAAAACCATGTTGTTACTCCTGGATTATTTATTGATTATATTGCTGTTGGAGGTGACAAATAATGGATAGAGCTAAAATAAAAGAAATAATAGCTAAAAGGGTAGCTAAAGAATTAAAGGATGGAGATATAGTAAATTTAGGTATTGGACTACCTACTATGGTGGCTAACTATGTTCCAGAAGATATGAATGTTTTATTCCAGTCGGAAAACGGTTTCGTTGGATTAGGACCTGCCCCTGCAGAAGGGGAAGAAGATGAATATATAGTTAACGCTGGAGGTCAACAAGTGACCATATTGCCCGGAGGAGCTTTCTTTGACTCTTCTATATCTTTTGGAATCATCCGCGGAGGTCATGTGGACGTAACGGTTTTAGGTGCCTTACAAGTAGATGAAGAAGGGAATTTAGCCAATTGGATGATACCAGGAAAGATGGTACCAGGAATGGGTGGCGCCATGGACTTAGTAGTAGGAGCTAAAAAAGTAATTATTGCTATGGAGCATACGGTAAAAGGAAACCATAAAATACTTAAAAAATGCAACTTGCCTTTAACAGCTGCAAAAGAAGTAGATATGATAGTAACTGAAATGGGAGTAATGGAAATAACAGATGAGGGTATAGTATTAAAGGAAATCAATCCAGAGTTTACCGTAGACCAGGTTCAAGAAGCCACAGAAGCTAAATTGATAATAGCAGAAGATTTAGTTGAAATGGAAGTATAAAAAGAACCCCAGCTATGGGGTTTTTTTTACTAATAAATATTTGCAATTTTATTGAATTTAAAGTATATTTATATTATATGAATTTTTAAGGTTAAAGTATAGTTATATATTTAACAAACTATTGTTTGGAGTGTTTTGTTTGAATAGAAAGAATAATAAAAACATGCTTCAAAACTTAAGTTTAATAACCCAAGTAGGCTTATCTATTATAACTCCTATAATTGTAGGAGTATATTTAGGTGGATTTATTGATAGGAAAGTTGGCACGGATATGGTATTTACTTTAATATTTATCATATTGGGAGCAGGAGCAGGTTTTTTAAATTTATTCAAACTAGCAGATAAAAATAAAAACAATAGGAAGTGAAATGATGTTTAATGACGAAAATTTAGTATTCCATATAATTAGGAAAACTGTTGTATATAGCTTGATTATTATAGGAATAATGTTTATAGGACTAAAAGATGCAAAACCTTATGTTTTAGGTTTTATCTTTGGAACAACTATAGGTATTTTAGGGTTTAAATTAATTGAAAAGACTGCTAAAAGAGCAGTGACTATGGAATCATCAAAGGCTTATACTTACTCAATATTCCATTATTTCATTAGGTATTCTATTTACGCAATAGTCCTAATTATAGCAGCTATTGCCGATTATTTAAATTTTTTCACAACTGTACTTGGTCTTTTTATGATAAAGATGGTAATTGTTATTTCTGCGTTCATTAATACTAATTATAAAAAAAATAAAGATTAATCACATTCAAGAAATTTGCTATACTATTATATAGGAAAGGAAGAAAGGAGGTTGAAGATACTTGAAAATAGAATTTACATTAAATATATTTGGTAAATCCATCTTTATACCAGATACTATTGTTAATGTATATTTAGTAGTAATAATATTACTTGTTTTAGCGGCAATAGTAAATAAAAAGGTCAAACAAGCAAGTGCAGATGAGAAGCCTTCAAATTTCCTTAATGTGATTGAACTAGCTGTTGAAGCAGTCCAAAATTTAGTCAAACAGACTATGGGGGCTAAACATTTAAGGTTTGCACCTTTTATATTTAGTCTTATGGCATTTTTATTGTTTGCCAATCTATTTGGATTATTAGGATTTACACCGCCTACTTCTGATTATAGTGTAACCTTGACCTTAGCATTAATAACTTTTACATTAACCCAATTCTATGGATTAAAAAACAATGGTATTTTAGGTTACCTAAAGGGGTTCACTGAGCCTATGGCTTTTTTGACTCCTTTAAATGTAATAGGTGAATTAGCTAACCCTATATCTTTATCTTTCCGTTTATTTGGAAATATTTTAAGTGGGGTAATTATAATGGGATTATTATACCAGGCTTTAGGTTTAATAGCACCAATAATAACTCCACCGTTACATGCTTATTTTGACCTGTTTTCAGGTGTATTACAAACATTTATCTTTTCTATGCTAACCATGATATTTATTGGTGGCAATTTAGATTAATATTTTTCTAAAATTTGGGAGGAGGAAATTAATATGTTACAAGGAATAACAAGTGAAGCTTTTATATTAGGATGTTCAGCAATAGGTGCAGGTTTAGCTATGATAGCAGGTATAGGACCTGGTATTGGTCAAGGTAATGCGGCAGCAAGGGCTGCAGAAGCAGTTGGAAGACAACCAGAAGCCCAGGCAGATATTACTAGAACCATGCTTTTAGGTCAAGCGGTAGCAGAGACGACTGGTATTTATGGATTAGTTATTGCCATAATCCTATTATTCGTTAGACCACTATTGACAGCATATTTAAATCTAGGATTATAAGGAGAAGGGTTCCCAAATATATAGGAGCCCAATCTCTAATACCCCTTATAAAAAGGAGGCTTAGTTATGTTTGATGTAAGGGTAATACCAGAACTCTCATCGATGATCTTAACCCTATTAGCGGTTTTGATATTATTTTGGGGTCTTTCAAAATTATTATATAAACCAGTTTCTAAGATTCTTAACGAAAGAAAAGAAAAGATTCAAAATGATATAGATGGAGCAAAAGTATTAAAAGAAGAAGCAGCTACATTGAAATCTGAATATGAATCCAAGCTTCTAGATGCTAGAAAGGAAACACAGGAAATAATTGAAAGTGGAAGAAAACGAGGAGAAGAAATAAAAGAAGATATAATAGCTGAAGCAAAGAAGGAAGCAGAAAATATTGTTGAGAAAGCAAAAAGGGAGATCCAAGCTGAAAGGGAAAAGGCCCTTTTGGATGTAAAGATGCAGGCAGGCGAGATGGCAGTTTTAATTGCTTCTAAGATAATTGAAAAGGATGTAGACTTAGCTTCTCAACAGGACTTAATTGAAAAATTTGTGGATGAGGTAGGTACGAGAGAATGGCAAAATTAGTAGGTAAAAGGTATGCTGAAGCTCTCTTTGAAGCTGGTTTAGAATTGAACAAATTGGAAGATTTTAAAGAGGATATAGAAAATGTTTCAAAGGTTTTGAGGACAGAAATAGACCTTCAAAAGATACTCAATCATCCGAAGATTTCAAAGGATGAGAAAAAAGATCTATTATCCTCAATATTTAGGGGAAAGGTATCAGAAGAGATACTTAATTTTCTATATATTATTGTAGATAAAAGAAGAGAAGGATCTATGATTGAAATATCTAAGGAATTTGAAGAACTATTTAATGAACATAAAAATATTTTAGAGGTAACTGCTATAACAGCAGTGGATATGGATAAGAAGCTTAAAAACAAATTAGCTCAAGTACTTAGCAATAAAACCAATAAGACTATAATATTAAACAATGTTGTAGATAGAGATATAATAGGAGGAGTTCTTTTAAAAGTTGAAAACAAAATTATAGATGGAACTATAAGAGGACAGTTACAAAGTATAGAAAAAACGATAAAAGGCGCAACATTATAGGAAAGCTGGGGTGAAAAAATGGAGTTAAGACCAGAAGAAATTAGTTCTGTAATAAAAGAACAGATAAAAAATTATGAAAAAAGACTTGATATGGTAGATATAGGAACAGTTATTCAAGTAGGAGATGGTATCGCAAGAGTCCATGGGCTGGAAGCTTGTATGGCTGGGGAATTGATAGAATTCCCAGGAGAGGTTTATGGGATGGCTCTTAACTTGGAAGAGGATAACGTTGGTTGTGTACTTTTAGGATCCGACAAGAATATAAAAGAAGGAGACACTGTAAAGAAGACAGGGAGGATAGTAGAAGTTCCCGTTGGAGATGTTATGATAGGCAGGGTTGTTAATGCTTTAGGTCAACCTATTGATGGAAAAGGGCCTATAAATGCAACTAAGTTTCGACCTATTGAAAGGATTGCACCAGGGGTCATTACAAGGAGATCTGTAAATCAACCATTACAAACGGGAATTAAATCTATCGATTCTATGTTTCCAATTGGTAGGGGACAAAGGGAGCTTATAATTGGTGATAGGCAGACGGGAAAGACAGCCTTAGCCGTAGACACTATTATAAATCAAAGAGGCCAAGATGTTATCTGTATTTATGTAGCTATTGGACAGAAAAGATCTACTGTAGCTCAAATAGTAGATGTGTTGGAGAAAAAAGGTGCTATGGATTACACTATTATAGTATCAGCTACTGCTAGTGAATTAGCACCGTTACAATATATAGCTCCCTATGCAGGTGTAAGTATGGGAGAAGAGTTTATGGATAATGGCAAAGATGTACTGATAGTCTATGATGATTTATCAAAACATGCTATTGCCTATAGGGCTATGTCCTTACTTTTAAGACGTCCACCAGGACGAGAAGCTTTCCCTGGAGATGTATTTTATCTTCATTCAAGGCTTCTAGAAAGGGCAGCAAAACTAGATGATAAATATGGTGGAGGTTCAATTACTGCCTTACCTATTATAGAAACTTTAGCAGGGGATATTTCTGCATATATTCCAACTAATGTTATATCCATAACCGATGGTCAAATATTCCTTGAAACGGATCTATTTTTTGCAGGACAAAGACCTGCTATAAATACAGGATTATCCGTATCCAGGGTTGGAGGAGCTGCTCAGATAAAGGCTATGAAAAAGGTAGCAGGAAGTTTAAAACTTGAATTAGCCCAATATAGGGATTTAGCTGCCTTTGCTCAATTTGGTTCTGAACTTGACAGGGATACCCAACGTAGACTAGACCAAGGGGAGCGAATGATGGAAATATTAAAACAGCCTCAATATAGCCCAATGAAAGTGGAAGATCAGGTTGTAATCCTTTATGCAGTAGTCAATGGACATTTAGCAGATATTCCTATAGAGAAAATAGCCCAATTTGAAAAAGACTTTTTAAATTATGTAAACAACAATCATCCAGAGATAATTGAGTCCATAAGAGAAACTAAGGATTTAACCGAAGATACGGAAGAAAAGATAAATGAAGTTATTGAAGAATTCAAGAAGAGTTTTTAGTATTCCCTTAATAATTTGGGGGTGGAATAATTGGCTCAATCAACGCGAGATATAAAAAGAAGAATAAGAGGGATAAGTAGTACAAGGCAAATTACTAAGGCAATGGAATTGGTAGCCTCTGCAAAACTCAGAAAAGCCAGGGAGAGACTGGAAAAGTCAAGGCCTTATTATAATACGGTTTACGAAAATATACAGCAGGTACTTAAGGACACCAAGAACTTAAACCATCCCTATTTAAAAGCTAGGAAAGGGGATAGAGCTGTATATATAGTGGTATCTGCCGATAGGGGTTTAGCTGGAGGGTTTAATTCCAATATTAATAGGTTAGTTGAAGATGAAATAAGGAATAAAAAAGACAAGGTTTCTTTAGTAACAGTAGGATTAAAAGGAAGGGATTATTTTAAAAGGAGAGGTTATAATGTAATAGGTGAATTTCTCCATATTACAGAGGAACCTTCTTTCTCCCATGCCAAAGCTATTGGAAACCTGATTATGGATATTTATGAAAAAGGGGAAGTAGATAAAGTATATATAGCCTATACCAAATTTATTACTACCATTTCTCAAGAGGCTAAGTTAATAAGAATACTTCCCAATGATGAATTAAAGGAAGGCCAGGCTGAGAAAAATGCCATTATAGAGTTTGAGCCTTCTCCAGATGAAGTGTTAGATTATTTAATACCAAAATATATACAATCCGTAATATATGGCGCTTTAATCGAATCGTCATGTAGCCAACAAGGAGCCAGGCGGACTGCTATGGAATCTGCCACAGATAATGCAGAAGAGATGATAGATGAATTACAATTAAGCTACAACAGAGCACGTCAAGCAGCCATTACTGCAGAAATTTCAGAAATTGTTTCAGGTGCAGAAGCTCTTAAGTAATAGAGAAAGGAGTGGGGATATGGAAAAGAACATAGGAAAAATTGTTCAGGTAATAGGCCCCGTTGTGGATATCCGATTTAGTGAAGAAAACCTACCTGAATTGTTAAATGCAATTGAAATAGATACAGGTGAAGAAAAATTGGTTGTAGAAGTAGCTCAGCATATTGGAGATGATACAGTTAGATGTGTAGCTATGAGTACAACTGACGGTCTTGTAAGAGGGATGGAGGCAGTAAATACTGGTGAACCAATAGCAGTTCCAGTAGGTAGGGAAACCTTAGGGAGATTATTCAATGTATTAGGTCAACCTATAGATGGTAAGGAGCAAGTAAAGCAAGCAAAAATGGCGCCCATACATAGGCCAGCTCCTTCCTTTGAAGAACAAGGAACTTCTAGAGAAATATTTGAAACGGGAATTAAGGTTGTTGACCTTATAGCACCCTACTCAAAGGGTGGAAAAATAGGATTATTTGGTGGGGCAGGAGTAGGAAAGACGGTTTTAATTCAAGAGCTAATCAACAATATTGCTACCCAACACGGTGGACTTTCAGTATTTGCCGGTGTTGGAGAGCGGACTAGGGAAGGAAATGACCTTTATTATGAAATGATAGAATCAGGGGTAATAGATAAGACAGCTTTAGTATTTGGCCAAATGAATGAGCCACCAGGAGCTAGGATGAGGGTAGCCCTTTCTGGATTGACTATGGCTGAATATTTTAGGGATGAAGAAGGTCAGGACGTATTATTGTTTATCGATAATATATTCCGATTTACTCAAGCTGGTTCAGAAGTATCCGCTTTACTTGGAAGGATGCCTTCTGCAGTAGGTTATCAACCTACTTTGGCAACAGAAATGGGTCAACTTCAAGAAAGGATTACTTCTACAAAGAAAGGTTCTATTACATCGGTGCAAGCCGTATATGTGCCTGCCGATGACTTGACAGACCCAGCACCAGCAACTACCTTTGCCCATTTAGATGCAACTACTGTATTATCTCGTCAAATTGCTGAACTAGGGATCTATCCAGCAGTAGACCCATTGGATTCTACATCTAGGATTTTGGACCCTGAAGTAGTAGGGCAAGAACATTATGAAGTAGCAAGAGGTGTTCAGGAAGTATTGCAAAGATATAAAGATTTACAGGATATAATAGCTATACTAGGTATAGATGAGCTTTCTGACGAGGATAAATTGACTGTTGCACGAGCAAGAAAGATCCAAAGATTCTTGTCACAACCCTTTACTGTAGCAGAGCAGTTTACAGGGATGAATGGAATTTATGTACCTATAAAGGAAACGGTAAGAGGATTTAAGGAAATATTAGAAGGGAAACATGATGATATTCCTGAACAGGCTTTCTTTATGGTAGGGACCATCGATGATGTTTTAGAAAGAGCTAAGAATATGGAGGGATAGTTATGGGTTTTATGCTTGAAATAGTTACCCCAGATAGGAATTTTTTCTCCGATGAAGTAGATATGGTCATTGTGAGAGGAATAGAAGGGGATTTGGCCGTTTTAGAAAATCGAGCACCTCTATTAACTCCCCTTGCCATAGGGAAGGTAAGAATAACTAAGGATGAAAAGAAAAGAGTAGCTGCAATAGTAGATGGTTATATCTCCGTTCAAAAAGATAAAACTACAATAATTACAGATTCTGCCGAATGGCCTGAAGAAATAGACATAGAGAGGGCAGAAAGAGCAAAGATAAGAGCAGAGAAGCGTATAAAGGAAAAACCTGAAGGATTAGACATTGTAAGAGCTGAAAATGCCCTAAAGAGAGCATTAAATAGGTTAGAAGTGGCAAACATTAAAAAAATTAACGATGAAAATTTTAACCAATAAGGTATAAAAAGTACCCTTTCTTGGTAATACTTTTATCATAAGGAAAGGGTATTTTTTAATGATAAAAATGTTTTGTCCCCCTTTACATTTTTATTTAAATACCCTTCTCCTTAAAAATAATTGGAGGTAAGGGTATGAAAAAAAATGGGAAATTTTTTATGATGGGAATAATTTTATTTTTATTAATACCTATATTTGGATTTAGTGTAGATCAATATGAAGAAAGGGATCTATTAATAGGTGTTTTAGAAGAGACGGGAGCCACCTTTTTAGAAGGGGATATAAGTTTAGGTGGAACAATTCTTGATAGATTTATAGGGTATGAAGAAATTAAAGATATTGGAAATAATCTTAGAAATAATTTGGAAATTAAAGGTAACTTAATAGAAAGTGGAAGCCTATATGAAGGGGTAGAAGGAGACTATTATTGGGAAGAAATCGTTGAAGAAGAGGGATTTCTTCAACTTATGATTCAAGGATTGGATAGCTATAATAATATAGTAACTATTACATTATCCTCCTATGAAGATGTAGACCTAGGTCCAGGTGAAACAACTCTTTTCATAAATTTAATAAATAAGGAGCAATTTGTTGAAATTAATGATATAATAGTAAAGGTGGAAAAAATTTTCGATGAATATGGAAAACCTGTGAATATTACTACTTGTGTTATTGGAACCTTTGATGGGTATATGGATTTAAGAGAGAATGAAAAAAGAATACTGGGAGTGGCTAGAGCAATAAAGGGGAAAATTGTTGAAGAATATAAAGAAGACGGGGTTTTAAGCCTTTCAATCTTCACTCCCTATATTGAGGAATATGTATTCACAGGGAACAAAAAAATGAATATGAATATTGCGGTCCGATTTAATGAATACGAAGATAGGACCTATATTTGGATAGGAACACCTATAATAACTGTAGGCTACTAGAATTAGGAGGGGATTTATTTGAATAAGATAATGGTGGAGAAGAGTCCTCCATTAAGGGGAAATGTAAGAATAAGTGGAGCAAAAAATTCTGCATTGCCGATTTTGGCAGCTTCTTTATTGGGAACGGAGGATATTATTCTCGAAGATGTACCAAAGCTTAAGGATGTAGAAGTTATATGTGAGGTTTTATCATCTTTAGGGGCAAAAGTGGAGTTTTTAGATAAAGGAATTATAAAGATTAATTCTAAGGATATAAACAATTATGAAACCCCCTATGAATTGATGAGCAAGATGAGAGCTTCTTTTCTTGTAATGGGACCTTTATTGACCAGGCTTGGGAAAACTAAAACATCCTTGCCTGGAGGATGTGCAATAGGGACTAGGCCTATAGATTTACATTTAAAAGGCTTTAGAGCTTTAGGGGCAGAAATAGATGTAGATCATGGTAATATTGGTGCTTATGCAGATAGATTAGTTGGAGATAGAATCTACTTAGATTTTCCAAGCGTTGGGGCCACTGAAAATATTATGATGGCTGCAGTAATGGCGGAAGGAGAAACCATAATAGATAATGCAGCTATGGAACCTGAGATAGTGGATTTGGCCAATTTTCTTAATAAATTAGGGGCAGATATTAAAGGGGCTGGAACTAGCAGTATTAGAATAAAAGGTGTCAAAGAACTAGGTGGAGCTACCCATTCTATTATTCCAGATAGGATTGAAGCAGGAACCTTTATGGTAGCAGCAGCTATTACTAAAGGAGATATTGTTGTAGAAAATGTTATAACTAGCCATATTAAGCCTGTAATTGCAAAATTAAGAGAGGCCGGATGTCAAATATACGAAAATGGGGATAAAGTAAGGGTAATAGGAGCTGATGAAATAAAAGCTGTAGATATAAAAACTTTACCCTATCCAGGATTTCCTACGGATATGCAGGCACAATTTATGTCCCTTATGAGCGTTTCCCAAGGGACAAGTGTAATTATTGAAACGGTCTTTGAAAACAGGTTTATGCATGTAGATGAATTGAAGAGAATGGGTGCAGATATTAAAATAGATGGTAGATCTGCAATCATTCAAGGGGTAGACAGTTTAATGTCAGCTCCAGTAAAGGCTACAGATTTAAGAGCAGGGGCTGCATTAGTATTGGCAGGCTTAGTTTCTGATGGAGTTACAGAAATAGGAGATATTTATCATATAGATAGAGGATATGATAATATAGAAGAAAAGATAACCAAATTAGGAGCTAAGATATATAGGGTTTAATTAATGGACAATTTTGACAGTTCACAATGCATGGTTCACAATTGATAATTCTTGGCGGATGAATTCGCCAATACATATTTAGTAATTATGGGGCGACCAAAGGTCGCCCCATTTTTATTTAATGCTATTGTATAACCCTGGAACTAGCAGTATAAGACTTACCTTCGAAGGGTATTCCTACTTTCCACTTCTAAATTGGCAATCTAAGATGCTTAATCTTGTTATAATTTTATCTTCCCTAGCATATTATATTGTATACTTAAGGCAAGAGGGGGAAAAGATGAGAAAAATCGGAATATATACTGTTGTGGTTTTGGTAATTATTATTTTTATACCATCCATAATAGTTAAAACTTTTAATTTTGTTCCTAAGGAAAACAAAATGGGGAAGAAAATTGTTAGGTCTCAGGTAGAGGAAAGTCCTTCTGAAAATGAATTTAATGGGAACATAAAAGTATATGATACTAGGAATCAGCAGGTTATAGATATGGCTTTAGAAGAATATGTAAAAGGAGTTGTAGCAGCTGAAATGCCTGCTGAATTCCATATTGAAGCCTTAAAAGCTCAAGCCGTGGCTAGCAGAACCTATGCCATAAGTAGGACTTTAAAATATAGAGAAGGCCATCCTGATCATATTGAGGCTCCCCTTTGTACAGGCATTCACTGCCAGGCCTATCTTACACTAGAAGAGTTAAACAATATCCATGCCAAAGATTGGGAGGAAAAATATTGGCCTAAAATTGAAGAAGCAGTTGTTTCAACTAAAGGGCAAATTTTATATTATGGAGGAGAGATAATAGAACCTCTATACCACTCTACCAGTGGAGGGATGACAGAGGATGCTTTAAATGTATTTGCAGTAGATCTACCTTATTTGAAAGCAGTTGAAAGTCCCTATGAGGAAGATGCTCCTAAATTCAGGAGTTTAATCACAATGACAGGGGATGAATTTGTTGAGAAATTGCTTAAAAAATATCCAGGTTCTAATATTACTAAGGATAATCTAGGGGAAAAGATTAAGCTAGTAGAAAAAACCCAAAGTGGAAGGATAAAAAAATTAGCCATAGATGGTTCAGTAGTAAATGGCAGGGAAATAAGGGAGTTATTCGAACTTAATTCTACTAATTTTAAGATAACTTTTAATCCAAAGACCAATATAGTAGATATTGAAACCATAGGTTATGGCCATGGAGTAGGCATGAGTCAATGGGGAGCTAACGGCATGGCCAAGAATGGCAGGGATTATGAAGAAATATTGAAACATTATTATACGGGCGTAGAATTACATCAAATGACAATGGACAATTTAAATAATTGAACAATTAATGGTAGGGGCGGATCTGTATATCTGCCCTGTTTATATTTTACTATATTATTTTTAGAACGGGTACATAAAGCGGGCAGACCCATGAGTCTGCCCCTATATATTTTTCTGGAAATTTTTATTTATCCATGTATTAAATAGATAAAAGTGGAAATAATACCTAATGGAGGTGGGGGAATGAAAAATAGATTGGCTAAATTAATTGAAAAAGATGGATTTTATATTATTCTATTTATCTGTGTATGTGTAGTAGCTATTTCAGCAGTATTTGCTTCTAGGAGAAATTTAACTGAAAGCAATAAAGACAATCTATCCCAGGTTGAGGATTTTATCATCATAGATGAAGAATTAGGATTAGAATCTTCTACAATATCTGAGGATAAAGAAGATGAAAAAGTAATGGAACCAATGGAAGAAATAAGAGAATTTGTGGATGAAGAATTAGTTGAAGAGGAAGAAGCTAAGGAAACAATGTCAGAGGGAGAAATAGAAGAAATGGATGAAGATTTAGAATTTATTGAGGAAGAGAATATTGAAGAATTGGCTGAAAGTATGATAAAACCGGTAGAAGGAATATTAGGAGCTGATTTTACAAAGGATAATCTAATCTATTCGGAAACTTTAGACGAATGGACAGGACATAAAGGGATAGATATATTGGCAGAGGAAGGGAGCCAAGTAGTAGCTGCTCTATCAGGAAAAGTACAAGAAGTATATAATGATCAATTATGGGGAACAGTAATTATACTAGACCATGGAAATGGGATTATGACTAAGTATGCTAATCTATCTACGGAAAATATGGTACAAGAAGGTGTACAGGTGAACAAGGGGGAAGTAATAGGCAAGGTCGGTAGAACAGCTTCAATAGAAATGATGATGGAGCCTCATATCCATTTTGAAGTCATAAAAGATGGGATGAGCGTTGATCCTAAACAACATATACCAGCCTTTATCTATTGAAACTAGTATATATTTGTTCTATTAGGAATTTAAAATGCATATGTATTTACAAAGATTAAAAACCCAAAACAAAGTTCAAAGGGGGTAGACCTATTTGAAAGATTATATAGAAGAAAGGGCATTGGAAATTGCAAAGTACATAATAAGTGAAAAAGCTACTGTGAGGCAAGCAGCAGGTGTTTTTGGAGTGAGTAAGAGTACAGTTCATAAGGATGTGACAGAACGTCTTCCCAAGATAAACCCTCTTATAGCAACTATGGTAAAACAGGTTCTGGAGCAAAACAAAGCCGAAAGGCATATTAGAGGGGGGAAAGCAACTAAATTAAAATACAAAGCCATCAACGATTAAATAGGCCCATAAGGAAAGACAAAAGTCTATCCTTATGGCCTTTTGGGTTTTTTGGATAATATTGCATATTTAAAAGGAATTTTTGGAATTATGGAGAATATATATGATATAATGTATAAGTGTATAGATATGATTAAAAGGGGGCAAATATATATGGCTGCTTTTAGGACGGATTTAGGCATCGACTTGGGAACGGCGAGTATTTTAGTATATGCAAAAGGTAAAGGAATAGTATTAAATGAACCTTCAGTTGTGGCGATCGATCAGAATACCAATAAATTTTTAGCTGTAGGTGAGGAAGCTAAAAAGATGTTAGGAAGAACCCCGGGAAATATAATTGCTTTACGCCCTATGAAAGATGGAGTAATTTCCAATTATCAGGTTACCGAAAAGATGTTGAAATATTTTTTTACCAAGGCTATGGGAAAAACCATCTTCAAACCAAGAGTTATAATATGTGTACCCAGTGGGATTACGGAAGTGGAAAAGAGGGCAGTATTAGAGGCTAGTAACCATGCTGGTGCTAGAAGGACTTTCCTTATTGAAGAACCTATAGCTGCCGCAATAGGAGCAGGAATAGATATAACGGAACCCAATGGAAATATGATTGTAGACATAGGTGGTGGGACTACAGATGTGGCAGTTATTTCCTTAGGAGGTATAGTTATAAGTAGGTCTATGAAGATTGCAGGAGACGAATGTAATGAATCCATCGTTAGATATATAAGGAAGAAACACAATATGATGATAGGGGAAAGGAGTGCAGAGGATTTAAAAATCCAAATAGGAACGGCATACCCTAGAGAAAAAGAGGTATTCATGGAAGTGAGGGGTAGAAATCTATTAACTGGATTGCCAAGGACTGTTAAGATATCCTCTAGTGAAATGTTAGAGGCTTTAGAAGAGCCTATTTCCCAAATAATGGAGACCGTCCATTCCGTTTTGGAAAAAACCCCTCCAGAATTAGCAGCTGATATAGGAGATAAGGGAATAGTTATGACTGGCGGTGGAGCTTTATTATATGGATTGGATAGACTTATTACGGAAAAAACCGGTATAAAGACAAATATTGTGGAGGACCCCATCGGTTCAGTAGCCATAGGGACAGGAAGAGCCTTAGAATGGGTAAACTTATTGGAGTCGGATTTAATAGATTCGGATTCTATTAGGATAAATAATTAAAGTCCTATAAAAAGATGCCGATAATAACTATTGAGATTTATATTTGGATTATAGGAAGGGGATTCAAATGAACCGAGGATTATATATCAATGCTACTTCATTAGCCACTAATCAAAAAAAGCTAGAGGTATTAACTAATAATTTAGCCAATGTAAATACAACGGGTTTTAAGAAGGATATGTCTTTAACGGAGACCTTTCCTGAAAAGCTATTGTCAAAAATAAATGGTCAAAAACCTAGAACTAGGTTAAGAGGGGAAAACCAAATAGACTATGAAACCGATGGACAGGTTCATAGGGCTAGTACTAATAATGGATTTTTTGTCATAGAAACCCCAATGGGCAATAGCTATGTGAAGGATATCCGTTTTATTGTAGATGATGAAGGATATTTTAGAACTTTTTATCAAGATGGTAGAGAAGATTATAAGACAGACTATGAAAATTTTATAACCGATGGACAGGGCAATAGATTGCAAGGAGAAGCAGGGGATATAGAAGGACTTTTACAAGGGATTATATACCATCCTCCTTCTTCTCGGATAATAGGTACTATGAACGCAGGATTAAAATTCCAAAAGATTGTCACAGATTTTACCCAGGGGAATATAAGTGAAACAGGTGGAACCTATGATTTAGCTTTAAATGGTCCTGGATTCTTTAAGATAGCTGATCAAGAGGGGAATATTTATTATACTAGGGATGGTTCTTTTGTTGTAAATGAAGAGGGGGCCCTTTCCACGCTAAGGGGAGAAACAGTACAGGGAGTAGGCGGAGCTATATATATAGAAGGGAATGAAGTGACAATAGGCACTAATGGAGCAGTAATAGTAGATGGCAATACAGTAGGTACTTTAGATGTAGTAGACTTAGAAAATAGGGAATTTTTAAGGAAAATTGGGGACAATCTGTACCAAATGGCAGAAGGAGTGGAGGCAGGAGAAATTTCCTTTGAAGGAGAGGTACTACAGGGGTATCTGGAAAACTCTAACGTAAATGCTATTGAGGAAATGGTTGAGATGATAACATTGCTTAGGGAATATGAAGCAGGACAAAAGGCAATTAGGGTACAGGATGAGATGCTTGAGAAGGCTTCAAATGAAATAGGAAGAGTGTAGGAGGTTAAAAAATGAGAGCATTATGGACTGCCGCAACAGGCATGAAATCACAACAGTTTAATATAGACACTATAGCAAATAACTTATCCAATGTAAATACAACATCCTATAAGACACAGAGGGCTGAATTTAAAGATTTGTTCTATACTACCTTAAAAAGAACCAATATGGTAGATGAAGAGGGAAGACCTGTAAATCTTGAAGTAGGCCATGGGGTCATGCCTACGGCTACTAAAAAGGATTTTAGGAATGGTAGTTTTATGGAAACCAATGGTACTTTTGATTTGGCCATTGATGGAGATGGTTTTTTTGCAGTATTATTACCCAATGATGAAATCAGATATACCAGGGATGGTAGTTTTAAACTGAGTGTAGATTTTGACGAAGGGATGCTAGTAACTTCAGAAGGTTATATTGTGATGAGTGAAGATGAGGATGAAATACTAATAGAGTCTGGCCTAAGAGATATTACCATCGATGATTTAGGATATATTACAGGGGTAGATGAAGAAGGAGAAATAGTAGAGTTAGGAAGGATTGGATTATTTAGGTTTACCAACCCAGAGGGTTTATTATCGGAAGGCCAAAACTTATATAGCGAGACGGTAGCCTCAGGGGAAGGGATACTTGTTGAAACTGATGAGATGAAGGGTAGAGTGATACAAGGCTATCTAGAAGCTTCTAATGTACAGGTAGTAGACGAAATGGTTAAGATGATCACAGCCCAGAGGGCCTATGAGATCAATTCAAAGACTATACAAACTGCCGATGAAATGCTTCAATTGACCAACAATTTAAAAAGATAATGGGGTGAATTAAGTGGAGATGAATGTGGATCTAAATATTGACCCAACAATATTACATAAGCAAATGGAATCAATAGATGCTGATAAGGACGATGAAGCCCTAAGGCAGGTCTGTAAAGAATTTGAGTCCATATTTTTATCCATGATGTTCAAAGAGATGAAAAAGACCATACCAGAAGATGGACTAATAGAGAAGAGTACAGGTAGGGAGATATTTGAAGATATGCATATTGACGAACTATCCAAAGAGATAGCTAATGGGGATGATGGATTAGGTATAGCTGAGATGTTATATCAACAATTTAAAAATGGTTATATTAGCTGGTAGGAGGTAAGTATAATGGGGAAGAAAGCATTAGCTATGCTAATGATTTTGACCATATTGTTTGTAGTAGCCAATACTGGATTTTCTCAGAATAAAAATCCTTCTAAGGAAGAGGTAGAAAAGATTATTGAGGAAGTTGCTACTAAAAGGGGTATTCCCAGTATCATATTAAAATGTATTGCTAAAATAGAGAGCACTTTCAGACAGTTTGATAAAAACGGTAAGCCTTTAATAGGGGCGGGCAGATATATTGGCATAATGCAGATAGATGGAAAGGGAAATATTTATAATTTAGAAAAGCTCAAAAACGACCCTGTATATAATATAGAAGCTGGGGCAGACCATCTATTGGGGAAATGGAAGACTGCTAATGATAAAATGGCTCAAATAGGGAATATGGATCCAAATATATTGGAACATTGGTATTTTGCCCTATGGGGTTATAATGGATTATCGGATAAAAATGATCCAAATAAAAGTGTCAAAACATATCAAGATAGGATATATGAAATAGCCCTAAAGGATTATAAACAAAAGATAACCCCTATTAGCAGAAGGTCTGTACCTAGTAGGGGTGGATACCCTAGAAACGATAAAAGGATTTCAACACCTGAAGAATACCATGAAGGTGATATAGTAAAATACAAACCTGGAGATATTGTAAATCCGAATACCATGGAAAAGGCAAAGGGAAAAGACTTTTTAGTACTCCATGAGGGGCCAAGAGGCAAAGCAATAGGCACTGTAAAGGAAGACCAAACTATGACCATATTAGAGGGGCCAGTTTTAAGACGAGGTTTTTATTTCTACAAAGTTAAAATAAATGAAGATTCAAGGGAAGGCTGGGTTTATGGGAATTGGATAGTTTTATCAATGGACAATTGACAATTAATTAAAAATGGGGATTAATCCCTCCTTTAGCTGGTAATAATATTAGCTAAAGGAGGGATTTTATGAGGAAAAGGATAATTTATACCTTTTTTGCTATTATGCTTACAATATTTACAGTAGGAATCATTTTGTATAATTGACGTTTTAAAGATGAAAAACTGGACAGATTTTCTGTCCAGTTTTTCCTTTTAGAGGTCTATTGTCAGTTGGTGATTTGATAAGTTATATCTTTACCATTTACGATAAATTCAATTGAATATATATTTTTTGCATCTTCTGGTTTTTCTATTTTACTACTATTTAATTCTATATACCGGATACCATCTTTTAACTCAGATTTATTAGTATTTCCATTATAGACTACCCAAATGCTTTTACCTTTTTCAAAGGTTTCAACTAATGTATTATGAAGTAGTTCGGCTTCCAGCTTATCCGTAAAACCTCCAGTTCCAAATATTGGAGTGTTTAAAAATAGAAGGATATGGTCTTCTTCAGCATTGGCTAAGCTATTTTTCAACCATAGCCATTGTTGTGAGTTTGTCGATCTAATTCCACCTTTAGCACTACTTGCATCTACCATCATTAGGTTTTTATATCTATGGGTTTTGTAAGGATTGCCTACATTTATAATTTTATTGGATTTAATAGTTTTATTAAATTCAGCACTGGTTTTTCCTATAAATAAGCTTAAGTTATGGGAATTAGCTTTATTCCTTATTTTGTCTATTGCAGCTTGTTGATTAACTTCTTGAAAATCCTTTGGCAATCTAGTCACTATAAAGGAAAATCCATTTTCAGTTTTTTCCGATTTAATATTTTTTCCATCCTTAAAGCTACTTGGCGTTGGAACTTCTATCTTATCATAGGATGGTGGGTAGGCTGCCATTAAACTATCCAGCAAAATTTCCCCAGAATATTTTTTAGCTCCATCAGTTTCTACTATATAGATCCTATCTAAAGTAATAGGATAGACCACATTAGAAGGAATATTTGCTTCAACATATTGCCAATCAGTAGAGTTTAAGGATTTTGTGAAATCTAAAGTATGGCTATCGCCATTTTTATCCTTAATAGTGCCCCTTAGCCAAGCTCCATTATTATCCCCTTTTATCCAAAGGGATAGTTTATTAGGTGTTCCATTTAAGGCTAGTCCACTTTTTCCATCTGGTGTAAACATTAAATAAGAAGCCCTAGTTTCTTCACCTTGGGTGAAATCATATTTAAGGGACAAACTATTTTTACCTTCTTTGGCAGTTGAACTTAGATTAATTTCACCTTTTACGTAATTAGGATAAGTAGTTATATTAAAGTTATTAATATCTTCAAATCCTTCTATCTGTATTGCTTTTCCACTTCCTACAGATACTAGAATGTTATTTATACTATCACCTATACGCCCAGTTATGGCGCCAGCGCCAATCTTTTCTTTACTATAGAATATTCCATTCTCCACATAACCTATATCGCCGGAAACTGTCCAATCTAGATCTTCTGCATATATTTTAGCTTTAAATCCATTTTTATCTATCCCATATAAGGTACCAATATTTTTCTGCTCATTAGGCTGTAAAGTGAACCTATCTACTGGGAAAATAAGACTTTTAATTTCATCTAATATTCTAAGATCTATAGTAGAGGATATACCTAGGTAATCGGCCTTTACAGTAACATTACCAGAAGATTTAGCTTTGAATCTATTTCCTTCTATTTCCCCTCCAACACCTTCAAAAGTATATTTTACTTGGTTTTGATCTATTTCTACAGGATTATGATATTGGTCGTACCCTTTAACGATAAACCTTCTAGAGGTATTGGGAAACATATTTGTTTCATCTGTGTCTATCTTTATATAGGAAAGCTCACCCTTAGGAGCATTGGAAAAGATCCCTACACCATTAACAACCTTTCGCTGTCCTCCATCAGAAGGCTTGTTAACAACCTTTACAACCTGTTCATCTACAGGCTTTACTGCCATGGTAGTAGAACCGCCCCCATCGAGATTTATTGCATTATAGGCACCTAAATCTTTAAGGATGGCCGCAAATACTTCCTGACTAACACCTTTATAGGAATTGTCTCTACCATCAATAGTTACTATTATTAATTCCTTCTTGTCCTGGGTAATGCCAATTCCTGTCCTTGGATGGTCACCTTTAATATTAATATTAGAATTAATTATTTTCCCATCTTTAAGAATTATACTACCACCGCCAATGGCAAACTTGATATTTTCCAAATTTGGGGTAGTGCCTACAGATAGTTTTACCTCATCTCCTACATTAAAATTGGTTAATAAGGGTTCTTTTCTACTTCCTCTAACGGCTATTACATAGCCATTTTCCGGAATGGATACTGCTTCTTTACCAATTCTAATATCTTGGACTACATTGTCAACTACTACCAATTCCACCATTTCACCATTAGCTTCATCATTAAATTTGTTACCGAAAGATTTTGGTCCCCAGTGTTTATTTAGCAAGGTTACCATATTCATGTCGGCAGCTTTATTTATTAAACTAATACGTATAGATTGGCCTGAGTTTAATGAGGTGAGGGTCATACTTCTATCGAAAAAAGTAATATCCGGATTATTTTCCACATCTAGATAGAATGTAGGAAGGGCATAGGCTCTTTCTATAGGAGATGATAGTACTTCACCTTTTTCAATAAAGGTTCCCATAGAATAAGAATAGGGATTGTATTCAAAAAAATCTCCGTTAATACCTGCAACGGCATTCTTCTCCTTTACCAAATTACTTACACTATCCCTATGGGATAACCCTTTATTACTAAATAGCCCACCTATTTCAGCATACTCATCAGTTAAATCTACCCTTACCACATTGATATGCCACCAACCTTTAGAGGTAAACTTCTTTATATTTTCATATAGAATACCAGAACCAAGATAGTCTGAACTCTTGGTTTCATAGATTACATAGGGCATATTAACTGCATTAGCAGTTAAGGATGGGGCTGTTGAAGTAATAATGGCAGTTGCAATAAGTAATAATATAAATATCTTTCTAATTGATTTCTTCAAAAATATCACCTCTCCTTGGTTAAACAAATAAGTAAACATATTTCCCTTCTGATTAATTTAAGAACTTACCTCCTGCCCCAAAAGACCTCCTTTCCACATCATAGTAGCTTATCCTTAGGACTCATAAGACTATTATATAATGGAAATATATCAATATGGTTACAATAGTATTACAAAGATCTAACAAGTGGTTTTATATAAAAAAAGAAGGATTGGAATTCCAATCCTTCTTTTGAATAATGGTCGGGGTGAGAGGATTCGAACCCCCGGCCCCATGGTCCCAAACCACGTGCGCTACCAAACTGCGCCACACCCCGCTGACCACTATTATAGTATAAGGGATAAGCGTCTTAAATGCAAGATATAGAAACCGACCAAAAACAACCCTTATTCACTATTAAGATTAAATAGATAAGAATATCTTTATTATTCTCATGAAATTTAACTATTTTCCATTAAATCCTTCAGTTTAGCCATTAAAATCTCTAATTCTTTGAAATTATGAATAATTTCATCTACTTTTCCATCTTCTTCAGTTATACTAGCAGCTACTTCTTCTACAGCTGCAGAATTTTCTTCCGTTACACCGGTTATAGACATTATTTCATTTAAGATGGATTCAGAATTTTTCAGTATATTTGATATTTTTTGTTCCACATCATCAGCTTGAATTAATACATTACTTGTATTTTGGTTTATTTCCTTAAACAAATTGTAAACATTATCGGTAGCAATTCTACTAGAATTAAATAATTCTTGGTCTTTATGAACTTTATTGGTTACCTCTATTGTTTTGAATTGAACTTCTCCTAATATATGAGATATTTCCTCCGTGAATTTACTAGAATTTTCGGCAAGGTTTCTGATCTCTTCAGCTACTACGGCAAAGCCTCTGCCATGTTCACCTGCTCTTGCAGCTTCTATGGCTGCATTTAAGGCTAGCAAATTAGTTTGTTCTGCAATTTCATCAATGGATTTAAGTATGGAATTAATTTGTTCTGACTGCTGGTTTAACTCCTCTAGGATAATAGCAGTTTCATCCATATTTGCACTTACTTGTTTAATTTCTTCCGTTAAGACGGCAACCTGTTTACTTCCCTTTTCTGTAATATTAAAGGTGTTTTGGGATAGTTGGGCCATTTTTGCGGCTGCTTTAGTAACTAGTTGGATCTCATCATTGCTTTCTATCATGGATTGATTTATATCGGTAATACTATGGGATTGGGCTTCTATACTATTGGCTATTTCAAGAGAAGTGTTTGTAATTTCTCCGGAAATATTTTTAATGGTTTCTAAATTGTCCATCAAATTCATGCTAAACTCGTTTATGGTTGCTAAAGTTTCTCCTAATTGGGACAATAGGATATCTATCCTTTCCTTATCCTTAGCCAGTTCTGTATTTTTTTCTTCCAATTCAGCAGTCATTTTCTTACCAATCCTACTTTGAAATGCCAATACTGATGTTATTAATACTAAGTATAGATTTAAAGAAATAAGTTTTTGACTATCTAATCCTGGGAACATAATATCCTGATACTGGAAATAAAAATAATTGGTTAATATAAAATTAATGGCTCCCATTATAAGTATAGGCTTAAAATCTTGAAACATAGATACGACAGCAATAGAATAATATAATAAAATATAGTTGGCTGTATGGGGATGAGACTTAATTAATAGAAAGCTTAATGAAGCCATACCTAAGACAACAATATATTTAACAAGATTTTCTAATTTCCTTTTATAGGTCAGTGCCCAGCATGGAATAAGGGCTATTAGACCGACAATTGCTAAAGTTAGAATCGTTTTTATTGGTACCTTATTTATTAAATCAACGACTAACCCTAAAACCAGGGAAAATAGCATTAATCTAGTTACAATTTTATTCTTTTCAAATACAAAATCTTTTTGTGTCATAGAAAACCCTCCTGTTTATTGGAATAATTTCGAGATAAACCTTCCAATTTCATTGGCTGAGGTAATGGCTTCCCAAGCTCTTTGTGGTTGCCTAGTATCCCCTATACATTATAGCATATAAAAGTTAAAATTTTGACAAAAAAATGCAATTATTGTAAGGGGTCATAGTAGGGGAAAAGGTAAGTCTATTGAACACTGCAAAATACAAGAATTCAAAAACCATCCAATTTCATAAAAAGGGAAATAGGACTATATTCATACAAATATTTATTAAAAATAAAAAAGAATAAAGGATTTTGCTTATCTTTATAGAATACAATATAAATTGGATATAATATTAATTTAAAAGGAGTCATGCTTATGTTTGAACTAATAGAAGAATTAAAAAGGGAAATACTGGTTGTACTAATGGCTGCTATGCCTATATCTGAACTTAGAGGAGCTATTCCTCTAGGTATATCTTTGGGATTAAGCCCAATTCATAGCACCATAATCAGCATTATAGGTAATATGGCAATAGTTCCCATTTTATTAAAGGTATTAAATCCAGTTATGAACTATTTAGAAAAAACTTTTCTCTTTTCTAAATTTATTGGCTGGATTAAAAGAAGAACTTTGAAAAGAACTAGGGCTGCTATAAAAAAATATAGCTTATTAGGCCTATTCATTTTGGTAGCCATTCCAGTGCCTACTACAGGGGCTTGGACTGGATGTATAGCTGCAACTTTACTCAAACTAGATTATAAAAATGCATTAATGGTAATACTATCTGGAGTATTTACCGCTGGAATAATAGTTTCTACCATAAGTTATCAAGTTTTTGGATAATGGGGATAAAGTTTGACTTAACCTTATTATTATGTTAGAATATGTTCATAAATTAATAGAAATCTTGATGCCTTATCAAGAGAGGTGGAGGGAATGGGCCCTATGAAACCCGGCAACCTGTATTATACAAAGGTGCTAAATCCCACAGAATTTGGATTCTGAAAGATGAGGTTACTATTAAATTACCTTTTCCTTTTGGAAGAGGTTTTTTAGTTTGTAACTAAAGAAAATTTTTATACAAACTTAAGGAGGTCTTTTTTATGAAAAAATGGTTATTCACTTCTGAATCCGTAACTGAGGGCCATCCAGATAAAGTATGTGATGCTATCTCCGATGCTATATTAGATGAGATATTAGCTAAGGATCCAGAGGCGAGAGTAGCTTGTGAAACCACGGTGACAACAGGGTTAGTACTTGTAACGGGAGAAATTACAACCAATTGCTATGTAGATATACAAAAAGTAGTAAGACATACTGTGGAAGAAATAGGATATACTAGGGCTAAATACGGCTTCGATGCAGATACCTGCGCTGTCCTTACATCTATAAATGAACAATCTCCAGATATAGCCCTTGGAGTAGATAAAGCATTAGAACATAAGACAAATGGAGAAGATGAACTAGATCAGATAGGTGCAGGAGACCAGGGCATGATGTTTGGATATGCCTGTAATGAAACGGAAGAATTGATGCCTTTACCAATTTCTCTAGCCCATGAATTGGCAAGGCGATTGGCAGATGTGAGGAAAAATGGCACCTTGGAATATTTAAGACCTGATGGGAAAACTCAAGTCACTGTAGAATACCATGATGGTAAGCCTATTAGATTAGAAAGCATTGTAGTATCGACCCAACATAGTCCCAATGTAGATTTAGATATTATAAAAAAAGATATTATGGAACATGTAATCATGAAAATAGTTCCCCACAATATGCTAGATAGTGGTACTAAATACTATGTAAATCCAACGGGAAGATTTGTTGTAGGTGGACCTATGGGAGATGCGGGCCTTACAGGTAGAAAGATAATTGTAGATACCTATGGCGGATATGGCAGACATGGAGGAGGAGCCTTTTCAGGAAAAGACCCTACTAAAGTAGACCGTTCAGCCAGCTATGCAGCCAGATATGTAGCTAAAAATATTGTAGCTGCTGGATTGGCAGATAAATGTGAAATAGGTTTAGCCTATGCCATAGGAGTAGCCAGGCCTTTATCCATATATGTAGAAACCTTTGGTACTGGGAAAATTTCCGATAAAGAAATAGAAAAATTAGTAGAAAAATATTTTGATTTAAGACCAGCAGCTATTATAAGGGATTTAGACCTAAAAAGACCTATCTACAGACAACTAGCAGCCTATGGACATTTTGGCAGGAAGGATTTAGACCTACCATGGGAGAAAACAGATAAAGCAGAAATATTAAGAAAAGAAGCCTTTTTAATAAAACAATGACTTTAAATTATTCTCAAGAAGACTTTAAAGAACTCTTCAACAATTTAAAGGGTCAAGGATTATTTCCTTGGCCCTTTTTTCAATTGTACACTATGTATTATACAAACTCTTCCTTTTACTAATTCTCTATTTTCAAGCTAATATAAACTTACCTAGGAAATATGGAAGGCGCCTTCCTCTATGGAGGAAGAAATATGTATAATGAGATAGAAAGGCTACTATTACTGAGTAAAAGAGGCAATAAGGAAGCAAAAGAAACCCTATTATTGAAACTTAATCCTTTAATAATTAGCTCTATTAGAAGATATTACAATAGGATAGACCAGTACGACGATTTGATCCAAGAAGGCTATGAAACAATCCTTCAGGCCATTGAAAATTATGACCCAAATAGGGGAGTCAAGTTTTTAGGATATGTCAAGGCCATGTTAAGGTATGGATACCTTGAAAAACATAGGGAGAAGCAATTCCTTTCCTTGAATGAACCATTAGATGAAGGAGAATTTATAGACCTATTAGAAGGGAATGAAGAGGAACCAACAGATATTATAATAAAAAGAGAAGAGATCAAAATATTACTAAAAAGTCTAAACTGCCTTACGGAAAGACAAAGACAGGTGGTAGTAGAGTATTATATAAATAGGCTGTCCATAGATGAAATAGCTGATAAATTAGGAATATCCTATAGGACTGTAGTCAATACCAAAACCCAAGGATTGAATAAATTAAGGAAATGGATAGTAAAATAATCCACCTTCTTCTATATAAGGATTAGAGGGAGGTGAGAAGATGGCAGTCGTTGATATTAAAGAAAATGTTAGGCTAAAATTGGAGCTAGACGGCGGTATGGATGGGAATAGACAGATAATAAAATCTAAAATCCTTTCCAAGGTAAAGCCAACAGTAGAAAACGAAGACCTATATTCCGTAGCCCAATCTCTTGCAAGCCTTCAAACTTTGCCTTTGTTCAAAGTTAAGAGGCTAGAGGAAATTGAACTAAAGGAGGAATAATCTAAACCCAAAAAATTCATAAGGAGGTGATTAGATGGAGAAATCTAAATTAGAAATGGAGTTTAAAGACGAAACGGGGAAGAAGTTCACCATATCTATAGATGACCCTAGAGAAGACCTTACAGAAGTAGAAGTAAGGGCTGCAATGGATGAAATAGTCAATAGAAATATATTCTTCACTGCAACTGGAGAAATAGTAGCCGCAGAAGGTGCTAGATTTATCACTACAACAATAGAAGAACTAGCAATTTAGTCAATTGTAGGGGCAGACATATTGGTCTGCCCCTAGGTATTATCATATCCGATAAATAAGTTCCATTTATGGTGCCACCATTTATGGTGCCAGGCACCAGAAAAGGAACTTATTATAAAGAAAGGAGAGGCTAATATGGAAGAAATTTATACCCATATAGCAAATTTAGGATTCCCTATTGTAATTTCCATCTATTTATTGGTTCGAATAGAGGGAAAGCTAAATATGCTAACGGAAAGTATAAATGAGCTTTCCAAAGCGATAGCAGGGATTAAATAGGAAAATCCCCTTCTTGACACAGAACACATGTTCTGATAAAATATGTCAAGGAGGGGATTTTTATGGATATAGAGAAGATAATCTCTGAAGAACTAGTAGCTTTCCTTCCAGTCTATTTAGCTATGAGGGGGAATTGCACATTATTATTAACCGGCTGTGGAGGAGAATATGAAATTGAAAAAACGGTTAGAACCCTATTAGACCAAATAAGCAAATTCTACTTAATAGATTTAAAAGCTACAAAAAAATATTATGGGGATATATTAAATATTAGAAATTTGACTCCAATTCCTTTTAATAGGGAGAATGTTTTTATACCAATAAAGGTTAGAAAACCCTTATATAAAAATGATGGTTCCTTTGGATATGTAAATCTAAGATATATTAAAAAAACTTTTAAAAAGGAAGATAAGACCATAATCCAATTAACCCGGGGCAAGGCCATAGAATCTCTATCCTCTATAGACACGGTAAATAAGCATATTAAAAATGGACATATAGTCAGAAGGATATTTAACGAAAAGCAAAATATTACTACCATTAATGAAAGGGACCTATATGAAGACTACGACAAACCTGCCACCAAAAAGGACATCGCTTTATTGATAAATGAAATATTAAAGATTAAAAATGATTTTTTACAGGACAAAAATTCGGATTATGATTTGTATAGGGAGAATCCCAGGTCCAAAAGCTAGATCTACAAAATTGTCCATTGTCAATTGACTATTTAGGTTTTCAATATGATATAATAATATCTAACAATATGGATAGAGGGGAATTAGATTGCTAACATTAGAAGGTACTGTAGAAGATATAATATTTAGGAATGAAATAAATGCTTATACAGTGGCAAGTATTAATACTACAGACGGTAAGGCTACTGTTGTAGGTTATATACCGTTTATAAATATAGGGGAAACCATAAAGGTAGAAGGGGAATGGATCTACCACCCAACCTATGGAGAACAGCTGGAAATATCTAACGTCTCCATAGTAGTTCCTTCTACCATAAATGGTATTGAAAAATATTTGTCTTCTGGCCTTATTCCCCATATAGGACCAAAGACTGCAAAGAGAATTGTAGATAAATTTGGAAAGGATGCCTTAGATATTATCCAATATAATCCTGAAAGATTGAAGGAAATAGAAGGAATTGGGGATAAGAAACTGAAACGTATAGTAGAGGCCTTCGAAGAACAAGGAGAATTAAGGGAGATTATGGTCTTTCTCCAGCAATATGGTATAACAGCTAACTATGGAATTAGAATATATAAGAAATATGGAAAGGATACCATTAATATAATTTCTCAAAACCCCTATAAGCTTTCAGAGGACATATTTGGAATTGGTTTTAAAACAGCGGATAAGATTGCACATAATATGGGTATTAGCCTAGAATCTCCCTATAGAATAGAAGGGGGTATTAGGTATGTAATAAATAGATATGCTGGAAGTGGCCATACCTATGTACCAAAAGAAAAATTAATACCTGCCACTTCCGAATTGTTAGGGGTAGAATACAATTTAATAGAAGAAACCCTAAGGGATTTAGCCATAAAGGGCATAATACATATATTGAATATAGCTGATGAAATGAAGGTCTATTATACTCCTTTCCATATAGCAGAAAACAATGTAAGTAGGAAAATAGTAGAACTATCCCGAGTAGAGCTAAAGGATTTTAATGTGGATATAGATAAAACAATTAAAGAAATAGAAGGAGAAGAAGGGATAGATTTTGCAGATAAACAGATAGAAGCAATTAAAGAATCTATAAAGAATGGAATAGTAGTAATTACAGGAGGGCCTGGTACGGGAAAGACTACCATAATTAATGCTATAATTAAAATATTTGAAGAGCAAGGTTTAACGATAAATTTGGCTGCTCCTACAGGAAGAGCAGCCAAAAGGATGACGGAAACTACGGGAATAGAAGCTAAAACTATCCATAGATTATTGGAATACTCCTATATGGAAGAGGAAATGGCCTTTGGTCTTGATGAAGACAGTCCTTTAGATACGGATTTACTCATTATAGATGAAGCATCTATGGTGGATATTTTATTGATGAATAGCCTATTAAAGGCTTTAATTCCAGGGACTAGGCTTATACTAGTGGGAGATGTAGATCAACTACCATCAGTAGGACCAGGAAATGTACTTAAGGACATAATAGGCAGTGGTGTAGTAAAGGTAGTTAAACTAGATGAAATATTTCGCCAAGCAGAAGAGAGTTTAATAGTTGTAAATGCCCATAGGATTAACAAAGGAGAAATGCCTTTGTTAAATGAGAAGGATAAGGATTTTTATTTCATAAGGGAAAATGACCCTAATAATATAGTGAATATAATCCTATCCCTTTGTGAAGAAAGACTGCCTAACTACTATGGAGTAGATCCCCTTAAAGATATTCAGGTATTAACTCCTATGAAGAAAGGTGATGTGGGTATAAATGCATTAAATAAGTATTTACAAAATGTATTGAATCCAAAAGCCTATGGAAAGAAGGAAAAATTATTAGGAGATGAATTATTCCGGGTAGGAGATAAGGTAATGCAGATTAAGAACAATTATACTACAGAATGGGAGATAATAAAAGAAGGGATAGTAGTAGAAAAAGGAGAAGGGGTCTTTAATGGAGATTTTGGAATAATAATGGATATTGATGATGAAGATAGGATTTTAAAAGTGTTATTTGATGATGAAAAGGAAGTAGAATATAAATTCAACCAATTAGATGAACTAAAATTATCCTATGCTACCACAGTCCACAAAAGTCAAGGCAGTGAATTTCCAGTAGTGGTAATGCCCATATACTGGGGACCACCTATGCTACTTACAAGAAATTTATTATATACGGCTATAACTAGGGCTAAAAACTTAGTAGTACTAGTAGGGGAGGAAAGGTATCTAAGGACTATGATAGCTAATAATAGGATTGCTAAAAGATATTCCGGTCTAGACTGTAAAATTAGGAATATATTAACTAGTTTTTAAGGGGGAAGCTATGGAATTTGTCAAAAGTATAAAGGAATTTCTATTTCCTCAGAAATATATTTGCCTATTTTGTAAAGACAATATAGCCATTGATAATGATTATATCTGTGCAAGTTGTAGAGGATTAGTTGAATTTGCCAATAGGGAGATTGATTTGAATCTACCCAATTTAGAGAAGGTCTATTATTCGGTTTTATACAATAGATTTATTAGGGAAAAAATCCATTCCTTTAAATTTGAGGGTAAAAGCTATCTATATAAACCCTTTGGCGAAATCCTCCTATCCACCATTATGGATAAAGGATTGGACAAGAGAATAGATGCCATTATATACGTACCTATCCATAGAAGAAAAGAGGCCTTTAGAGGTTATAACCAATCTCAATTATTAGGAGAATATGTATCTAAAGAATTGAATATCCCTATTTTAAAAAAACATCTTTTTAAAGTTAAATGGACTAAGGACCAGAACAAATTAGGCAGGATTGAAAGGCAAAAAAACCTAAAGGGTTCTTTTAAAACCAATAATATAATGGAGTTTAAAGGTAAAGAAATCCTTTTAATTGACGATATAATTACTACAGGGACTACATTGGAAGAGTGTAGTAAATCCCTTATAGAAAGTGGAGCCAAAAGAATATATGGATTGGCCCTTACTTCTAGTATGAAACTGTGAGGTGAGAATATGGATGTTAGAAACTGCAGCCGTTGCGGTAAGATATATGCCTATGATGGATTTAAAATATGTCTCCATTGTAGAAGGGAAGATGAAAAGGATTTTAAGACCATAAAGGAATATATAGATGGAAATCCTGGAGCCAATATATCAGAAGTGTCAGAAGAAACAGGGGTAGATACTAAAAAGATAATAGAGTTTTTAAGGGAAGGAAGACTAGAAATTAAAGATGAACATAATCTACTCCTTAGCTGTGAAAGATGTGGAGCATCGATAAAGACTGGACGTTTCTGTGAAAAATGTACTGCAGAGATGCAAAAGGAATTTAGACAATCTATTGGCGGAGGTATGGACCCCAAGAGTATTAAAAATGGAAGAGCAAGAGAAAAGATTAGAATTACAGATAGGCGTAGAGAAAGATAATCAAATAAAATTATAGTTAAAGTATCACCCCATTTTACCGATAATAATATTGAATAAGGGAAAATGGGGTGTATTTTATGAAAATAAATAAAACCGATAAGGTATTACAAATCTATAAGGATATGGGGAATAATAAGATAAAACCAAATAGGAATACCTTTGGGAAAGACGAATTAGAAGTTTCTGAAAGGGCCATTGACTATCAGTTTGCAATCAATAAATTAAAAGAAGTACCAGATATAAGGATGGATAAGGTGGGAAGGATTAAAGAGGAAATAAGATCAGGTACCTATAATGTAGAAGGAAAAAAGATTGCGGAAAAAATATATGAAAGTGCCAACTTTGATAGGAAAGTATAATGAGGTGAAAAGATGAGTTTTTCGGAAGAGTTAATGGAGATATTGAAAAGGGAATTGGACATCCTTCTAAGATTAAAGGAGCTAACCTTTAATAAGACCGATATAATCATAAATGACCAGGTGGAAGAGCTGGAAGAGATAATTAAAAAGGAAGAGGAACTGATAAATATAATGGCAAATACTGAAGAAGAAAGGATTAACCTTATGGATATTTGGGGAGTGGATATAAACACCCCATTATCGGAAGTAATTCAAAAGATTCCAGAAGGAAGGGAAGATCTCGCTTATATAGGAGAGGAATTATCTAAATCCTTGGAAGAAATTCAAAGTAGAAATAATATTAACAGTCAACTTATTAACGAAAATTTACAATGGCTAGATTTCAATATGAATCTACTTACCAACGCTTATACTCCTACTACCTATGGTAAGGGGAAAAAGGGAAAAGAAGCCAAAAACAGCTTATTTGATAGGAAGGTGTAAACATGAGTTTTGGAGGACTATATATTTCCATATCGGGAATTAATGCAAATAAAAAGGCTTTAGACACAGTATCTCATAATATTGCCAATGTTAATAACCCAAACTATGTGCGGCAGGGAGCGATCCATGCAGAAAGCCGTTATTCTACCAATACCATTACAAGATATCAAATGGGGTCAGGGGTGGATGTACAACAGATTAGACAGATACGAGATGAGTTTTTAGATGCCAAACTACGGAGGGAAATGGCAACCTTTGGATACTATAAGACTAAATCGGAAATACTCAATGAGATTGAAGTAATATTTAATGAAATAACCAATAGTGGCCTACAGGAGGTAATGGATGATTTTTGGGATGGCTGGTCAGAACTATATAAGGAACCAGATAGTTTAACCATAAGAGGACTTCTTCATGAAAAGGCAGTAGCTTTTACCACTACAGTAAACCATATATCAGTCCAATTGGACAATCTGCAATTCAATTTGAATAAGGAAATGTTGATTAAGACGGAGGAAGTAAATTCCTTACTTAAGGAAATAGCGGGATTAAATAACAAGATCAAACTAGCCGAAGGCTATGGTCCCCACATTTCTGCCAACGATTATAGAGATGAGCGTAATGCAGCCTTAGATAGACTATCAGAGCTAATCCCTATTAACTATTATGAAAACAAATATGGTGAAGTCACAGTAACCTTAAATGGGAGAGACTTAATTAATGGGGATTATTTCAATCCTATAGATGTGCAACTAAACCCAAAAGGCCATGGTGAAATTCATTGGTCAGATACAGGAGAGCCTATAGATCTAAAAGGACTAGGTGAACTAGGAGGCTATATAGATGCCAGGGATAAGGTAGTAGTGGAATATAGAGAAAGGCTGAATATTTTAGTGGGAACTATAGCTAAGGCCATTAACGATGTACACCAACAAGGTACTGGCTTAGATGGCAGTATAGGTGTAAAGTTTTTTGATTTTGAAGATGATGACCCTGCAGCCACAATAAAAGTAAATAAGGATTTGGAGGATTTCAATAAAATTGCAGCTGGTAAAACAGGTGCAAAAGGGGATGGGGATATTGCAAAAGAAATATTAGGTTTAAGAGAAGAGCTTTTATTTAATAATTACGAATTTGGAAAATATGTAGAACCAGGTGAAGATGGCACTATGACTATAGACAGTTTCTACCGAGACTTAATTCTAAACCTAAGTCTAGAAAGGGAACAAGCAAGGGATATGGTCTTAAACCAAGTTATGCTAATAAACCAAATAGACGGAAGACGACAGGAAATATCCTCCGTATCTCTAGACGAAGAAATGGCAAACATGCTAAAATATCAACACTCTTATATAGCTAACTCCAGGGTGATAAATGCTATAGATGAAATGATAGAGACTATTGTTAATAGATTGGGGATAGTTGGAAGATAAAATTTTTACGAAGGGACTGAGTAAATATGCATTTTGGTTTTAATACTGCTGTACAAGCTCTGTTAGCAAGCCAAAGGTCTTTATATATAACCAATCATAATATAAGCAATATGAATACAGAAGGCTATTCAAGACAACAAGGGGCTCAAAGAGCTACAAGCCCTTACAATTTACCAGGGATAGGCTATCTAGGTACAGGGACTGAAATATATGATATAGCTAGAGTAAGGGATTCCTATGTAGACTTTAAATATTGGAATGAAAACGCTCCAAAAGGTGAATGGCTAATTAAGAGAGATACCCTATCTGAAATAGAAAAGCTATTTGGAGAGCCTTCTAAAAGTAGCTTTAGACAGTACTTAGACGATTTTTATACTGCATTAGATAATATGAGCAAAAACCCTTCCGATTTTTCCTACAGAGAACCAGTAAGGGAAAATGCTCTAGCCTTTACTAAACATATAAATGAATCGGCAGTGAGACTGGAAGAATTAAAGAAAGAGACGGAAGTTTCCATAGATACTAAAATAAGAAAGATAAATAGTATAGCATCTCAAATTTCCTCTTTAAACAGGCAGATCTACTCCAACGAATTAGACGGTAGACAAGCCAATGATCTGAGGGATAGAAGGGATTTGTTAGTAGATGAATTATCCCAAATAATAAATGTAAAAGTAGATGAATCCAAGGATGGTAAATTTAGAGTAAATATAAGCGGCGTGTCCTTAGTAGACCATACAGATGTAAATGTTATAGAATCGTATACAGATGATAAGGATAATATAGGAGTAAAATGGAACAATGGTAGTACTGTAAACCTAAGGTCTGGTGAACTAAAAGGATTATTAGATTTATATAATGGAGATGGAAAAGATAATAGTTATAGGGGAATACCCTATTATCAGAGGAAGCTAAACGATTTTGCTTTAGGATTTGCAGAGGCTTTTAATGAGCAGCATAGGGAAGGTTATAAACTAGATTCGGATCAAAGGGGAGAGAATTTCTTTGATTTCGACCCATCAAAAGCTGCAGCAACTATAACTTTACATGAGAGTATACTGACTGACCTAAGAAATATTGCAGCAGCAGAAGATTCTCCTGGCAATGCAGAGGACAATAGAAATTTATTGAAATTAATATCTCTAAGGGATAATGGAGAATTTTTTAAATATAGTAATGGTGATGAAATTATAGGTACAGACGGCAACCCTTTACCCAAAGGAACTCCGGACGATTTCCTAAAATCTATAATTTCCAATCTAGCAGTAGATAGTATGCAAGGTCAAAGAATGTATGACACCCAGAATTTAATCCTTAAAAATATAGAATCAAAAAGAGATTCCATATCAGGAGTGTCCTATGATGAAGAAATGGCTGATATGATAAGATTCCAACATACCTATGTAGCCTCAGCCAGAATGATAACCACCATGGATACCATTATGGATGTGACTATAAATAGATTAGGATTAGTTGGACGTTAGCATGTCAATTGATAATTGACAAAGGACTTTTACCAGTATTAATTAGGATGGTGATAAAATGCGTGTAACAAATAACATGCTAGTAAATAATATGGTTTACAATTTAAATCAAAACCTAAGAACTTTGGAAAAACTCCAATACCAACAATCAACAGGAAAGAAATTTAGAGTGCCCTCAGATGATCCAATAGGAGCAAGTAAATCCTTAAAATTTAATACGGATATATCTAAACTAGAACAATATAAGAGAAATGCCAAGGATGCTATGTCCTGGATGACTGATACAGAAGCAGCTTTAGGAGAAATAGGAGAAGTACTAAAAAGAGCAAGTGAATTAACAATAGATGCTGCTAATGGTACTAAAGAAGGAGAAGATTTAAAGAAAATAAAAGAAGAAATAGATCAGTTAAAAGAACATTTAGTCCAAATCGCCAATACCACTTATGCAGGTAGACATATATTTAGTGGATATAAGACGGATATGCCATTATTGAATGAAGATGGAACATATAATGATGAATTTACTGGAGACTTAGTACTAAATAGTGACGAAATATTTACCTACAATGTAGGAGTATCTGAACAAGTTCAAGTTAATACTGTAGGAATTAAAATTTTTGGTGTTGGGGATATTGATCCTGATGATTTTAAAAGTAGTTTTAACGGGGAGCTAACAGCTAATGATGGAAATCAATCTACTTTAATCAAAGTATTCGAAGATTTATCCGAAGCATTAGAAAACAATGATCCTGATGCCATCCAAGAAGCCATAGGTAATATAGAAAAAAGCCATGAACAAGTCCTAGCAGTCCGAGCAGAAGTGGGAGCTAAGATGAATAGACTTGAATTAACTGAAAAGAAACTGGCAGTCCAAGTCGACAGTGTAAAGGAACTCCTATCCTATAACGAAGATGTGGACATGGCAGAAGTATTCATGCATATAAATACTGCCCAGAATGTATATGTATCTAGCTTAATGACTGGAGCAAAAATAATACAACCCACTTTAGTAGAATTTCTTAGATAATTTATAATGAGCAATTGATAATGGGTAAAGTAAACTTTAGGGCGATCTTTGGTCGCCCAAAACTTATTTATAGAAAGAGGGGAAGATTGAATGATACTAGATACCAAGAACTTTGGAGAAATAGAAATAGATGAAGATAAGATAATCCATTTCCCAGAAGGAATACTGGGATTTGAAGAAGAGAAACAATTTATAATCATAAATAATGAAGACGAAGAAAATCCATTTCACTGGTTTCAATCTATATCTAATCCTGATCTGGCCTTTGTAATAATAAATCCTTTCTTTGCGTACCCTAACTACGATATAATAATCCCTGAAACAGCTCAGGAAAAATTAAAAATTGAAGATGAGAAAGATGTGATAGTATATTCCATCGTAGTGGTTCCGGAGGATATGGAAAAAATGACAGCTAACCTTTTAGGACCAATAATAATTAATGCAAATAAAAAAATAGGGAAACAGGTAATCCTTGATGATGATAGATATACTACAAGACATTATATATTCAAGCAAAGTTTAGAAGATAGGGGTGTATAACTATGCTAATACTTTCAAGAAAAAAAGATGAATCCATAATTATAGATGGAAATATTGAAGTAAAAATTCTAGCCATTGAAGATGGGAAAGTGCAAATAGGTATCGATGCCCCTAAAAACATTGACATTTTTCGGAAAGAATTGTATAAATGTATACAAGAAGAGAATATTGAGGCGGCAAATGTGAAATTAGATATAAATAAAATAAATCAGTTTTTAAAGAAGAAAAAGTAGGATAGGAGGAATAGATTTGGCAGGAGACGGATGCAGCAACTCAGAATATAAAGGACAAGGAAAAGATTGTTGGAAAATACTTATAGTTGATGATGATAATTTTGTTCATGTAATGGTAAAAGAGATTTTAAAAGATTTTAAATTTGAGAATAAATCTTTAACTATATTAAATGCCTATTCTAGCTCAGAAGCATTAAAGATTCTTTCGAATAATAAAGATATTGCATTAGTAATACTAGATGTATATATTGGAGAAAAGACTATAGGCCTTAAACTAACAAAATACATAAGAGAAGCAATCGAAAATTCAGCAGTAAGAATAGTACTTATGACTAGCTCAGAAAATAATAGATTGCAAAAAGATGCTGTATTAAATTACGATATCAATGGTTATGAAGAAAAAACCGACCTATTATCCAAAAAGTTGTACACCATAGTAATTTCTTCCCTTCGATCCTATAGGGACATAATCCATATCAATAATAATAAAAAAGCCATGGAGCAAATAGCTGCTTCTTCTAGCAAACTATTTGAAAAGGATTCTATAAATAATTTCATAACCTCAACTTTTTGCTATTTAAGTACCATAGTTAATTCTTGTATAGAAGATGGAGAATGTCTAGTAGACGGCGTGGCAGCTATCAGATCTTTTGGTGCAAAAGAATTTACAATAATATCAGGCTTTGGTAAATACCAGAACTATATAGGAAGAACTTTATGGGAAACCCTGCCTAAAAAAGATTATACTATGATTAAAAAAACCTATAGTATGAAAGAACATTTAATAACTAAGGATAGTTATATTTCATATTATGATAGCTCTAATGGCATAGAAGGAATAATATTTATGGAGACAAAAGGGAATATGGCCTATATAGATTTAGAAGTCCTAGATATATTTCATAAAAATATAGTTGCTGCCTTTGAAAGTCTATGCGTAAATAAGGAAATAGAAGAAACCCAAAGAGAAATATTATATATCCTAGGAGAGTTAACAGAAGCCCGTTCAGAAGAAACAGGCAATCATGTAAAAAGAGTCTCCAAATATAGCCGAATACTAGCAGAAAAATATGGCCTATCCAAAAGGGAAATCATGCTTATAACCATGGCAGCTCCTATCCATGATGTAGGAAAGGTAGGAATTTCCGATAGTATACTCATGAAACCAGGTAAACTAACTTCCGAAGAATTTGAAATAGTAAAAACCCATACCATCATAGGATATAATTTGCTGAAAGGCTCTAATAGAGAAATACTAAAATCTGCAGCCATCATAGCCCACGAACACCATGAACGATACGATGGCAAAGGCTATCCAAGAGGTCTTAAAGAAGATGAAATCCATATATTTGGGCGCATAGTAGGAGTAGCCGACGTGTTCGACGCCCTAGGTTCCCCAAGAGTATACAAAAAAGCTTGGGTAATGAACGATATCCTAAAATATTTTAAAGAAGAAAAAGGTAAACACTTTGATCCAGACTTGGTAGATATTCTATTCGACAATTTAGACGAATTTATTCAAATAAAAGAAAAATTTTCTGATAAAAATGCTAAAGTTATTGGACAAACATCCGATAATAATATTGAGAAGTAAAACTTCTCAAATTTGTGAATTAAAAATAAAACCACGTGGTATTAATTCACAATTCCGTCAACAAAGTTGACAGCTGGCATGGATGCCAAATACAAAAAATTCAAGGAGGAATTTATAATGAGAATTAACAACAACATTATGGCTATGAACGCCAACAGACAATTAGGAATCAATAACTCAGGAACTGCTAAATCCCTAGAGAAACTATCCTCAGGATTTAGAGTAAACAGAGCTGGAGACGACGCAGCAGGACTATCCATCTCAGAAAAAATGAGAGCACAAATCAGAGGACTAAATATGGCCTCAAAAAATGCTCAAGATGGTATTTCACTAATTCAAACAGCTGAAGGTGCATTAGACGAAGTTCACTCAATTCTTCAAAGAATGAGAGAACTAGCAGTACAATCAGCAAATGATACTAATATGACTGAAGTAGATAGACAAGCTATGCAAGCCGAAGTAAATCAACTGTTAGAAGAAATTAGTGGTATAGCTGGTAGAACTGAATTTAATACTCAGAAACTATTAGATGGTACTTTTACAGGGAAGAAATTCCACATAGGTGCAAATAGTGGTCAAAGCATGACGGTTACGATTGATAAGATGACTGTTAGTGGTCTAGGATTAAATGGTTTGTATGTAGAAGATTTGGAAACTTTGAGTGGTAGCCAATTGTCAGGAAAAGGAGCTTTATTATCACAAAATTCAGCAGATGCAGCAATCACAACAATCAACGATGCTATAAACCAAGTTTCTACACAAAGATCAGCATTAGGTGCTATCCAAAATCGTCTAGAGCATACAGTTAAAAACTTAGACAATGCTGCTGAAAATCTACAAGCTGCAGAGTCTAGAATCAGAGACGTAGACATGGCTAAAGAAATGATGGAGTTTACAAAACAAACAATATTACAACAAGCAGCTACTGCAATGTTGGCTCAATCAAATAGCGTTCCTCAGACGGTATTGCAGTTATTAAGATAAGCAGATAGCCAAAATTTTTAATTTTGTGCTAGTCGCTTACTCAGCAGCTGAAAGAAGCTGAGTTACCTTTAAGTTTTAAGAAGATAAGAGGAAGGTTATAAAGGGTCCCTCAAAGGGCAACCTTTGAGAGAAAATTGGGTGAATTGCTGGGAACTCCTAAAGCTTTGCTTCCTACAACAGAACCTGAAAAGGTATATGTGAAAGGCCAAAAAAAGCAAAGATAGAACAATGGACAATCAGCAGCCAAGCTCCTGTTCCGAAAGGATGGAGAAGGTTCAACGACTAGGATGTACCACCTAAGCAATTTATAATTAAAAATTGTATGGTGATGAGATCCATAGGGAAGAGGTATCCCGAAGTGCCCAACAACCGTTTTGATTCAATATAATATATAAATATAATATATCATTGATAACGGTTGAAGATATAGTCTGGCAATTATTGAAAGATAATTGATGGTCCGCAATCAAACCAAGTACCTCAAACAGTATTACAATTATTAAGATAAGCAGTGAACCAATTTTAGCGTTTTTATAAAATTGAGCGAGTTGCTTACTCAACGACCAAAGGGAGTCGAGTTACCTTTAGGTCTTGAGAAGATAAATAGAAACAAAAAAAGTCAGGGGATTTTTCCTCTGACTTCTTTATTTATATAAGTTAATTAAATCTTTCCTTCCTCTTTCATTCTTTTTACTTTATCATAAAGGCCATAGTATGGTCTATTCAAACAAGAAGCAATTTCTGTATAGTTATATCCTTTCCTATGTAATTCAATAATTTTATCTTCTTCATAACTGGAATAACTTATATCTTTTGCAATCTTATTAGCCAATTTTATATTCCTATACTTATATTTTTTTGAATATCTCTTTTTAGTTTCCGTTAGTTTTTTATCTACATCTATTTTATATCCCATGCAAGGAATTTGTTCTACATAAGGTTTTACTATATTAATGAAGGAATATACCTCATTAATTTTATTAATTTTTAAAATATAATTGCTACCATCTTTTCTTTTAGATAATTTAAATTTTATATTAAAGGTATTTTGTA
Organism: [Clostridium] ultunense DSM 10521; assembly: GCF_000511955.1. GTDB lineage: Bacteria > Bacillota > Clostridia > Tissierellales > Tepidimicrobiaceae > Schnuerera > Schnuerera ultunensis. Next base: position 666,479 of record NZ_AZSU01000002.1, read on the forward strand.
TATGTTTTTTTAATAGTAGGTTTTCCTCTTTTGTAAAGCTTTGACTATATAAAGCTATTTGGGGGAATAAGGTGATATTTTTATTATATTTATAATTATTAATAACAAGACTTCCGTCATCCATATATAAACAAGCTAATCCTATAGGATGATTTAAAAGATTTAAACCTTCTTTAGGAAGAATCTTTTTGCCATTTGGATAAAATAAGTTATATAAATCTGTGTATATTGGATGTGAAGGGGAATATATAGACCCATCCCTTTTAATTTTAAAATCTAAGTTTTTTAGCATCCTTACTTTCCATTGCCTATATTCTCTTTGACTAGGACCAGTACTTTCTCTATAAGAAGCATTTTTACTTCTACCATAAATAGATAGTGTCCCATCACCTATCAAACTGCCAATTATAATATTTCTTTCAATATTTGACATTTCATAAACTTTATAGCTATTTGCCTGTTGTATTTTCCTATGTTTTTGCATGTTTTTATAAATTTTATCCATATATTCTTCACTTTTTTTAATACCAAGCCGTGAGGCTTTAGTTTTAAGAGCAGGTTCGGATATACCTAATTTTTTAGATAATATATCATTATCAGAATCTGGATATTCATCTTTGATAATTTGAATCATCTTATTAGTATAAAAGGTAGTCAAGACTCCACCTCCATAAAACATACATTCGATAACATTATAACATATTTTAGTTTAGTGTGAAAGATAAAAAATAATCGTATAATTAATTTTAAACATAAAAAAACCTCGAACTTTGCCGATAATATATATAGACTATTTTTGGAGGTAGTTTAATGATAATACATATATTAGATAAAACTTTAGAATATGAAAACAAAAAAGATATCCTTGACACTATGTTTAAAGAAATCAATGACATAGTAAGTGGTACAAACCTTATTTTTAGCCATCTGGTAATAGATGATTTAGAAGTATATGATGATTTCTATGATTATTTCCTGGACAATATCAAAAATATAGAAGAAGTAATAGTAGTAACTAAAACTATAAAGAAAATGTCAGAAGAAATTTTACTATCTACCGTAGACTATTTAGAAAGAGCAATTCCAGAAATTGAAATACTATCAAATGAATTCTATAAAACTCCATCAAGAGAATCTTGGAAGAAATTGATGGATTTAATAGAAGGCATCAAATGGATAATGGATACTTTTGCAGCCATTGATTCCAATGAGCAATTGAAAAATATCGTCAATAGCTATGAAGAATGGAATATCTATGCAAAAGATATATATGAACTTAATGAACTAATAATAGAATTTGAAGAAATTCTAGAAAACAGTGACTTTGTTTCCACTGCAGATATACTATCATATGAAATAATTCCTTTATTTAATAATATGAAGGAGAAATTATTAAAGCTAATTTCAGAAGAGGTGGAAATAAATGATATTGATTGATAATATAAACATCTTAAAATCCGCCTATCCTAGTATATGGAATAGGCTAAAACCTTTAGAAGATACTATGAATAATTCCCTACTCCAAGTAGAAGAAACAAGAAGAGGAGATAAAACTATATCTATAGAAAAAGGTGATAAAAAACTTTATCTTCATAGTAAATATAATCCTATTAGAGAAGCAGAAGCTATTATAGAAGAATATGAGGGAATGGAACCAGATACAACGGTAATCTTCTATGGCACAGGATTAGGATACCATATAGATCTGTTTTTACAAAAACATCCAGATGTAAACTACTATATATATGAACCAATACCAGAACTATTATATATTTATTTATCCAATAATTCTTTAAGGAGATTACCTTCATTAAAATTGAAAGATATAATTTTAGCTGATAATGAGTTAGATATTAAAAAATTTTTTAATCAATTAGTTGACAAAACAAATGACAAATTTATACATATTGTTTTAAATAGCCATAGAAATATATTTACTAAAGAATACAATGAGTTCTTAGAATTATTCAAAGAAACCATAAAGGATAAAAAAATAAGTATCGGTACCAATCTAGCCTTCCAGGAAAGATGGATATTAAACAGTATGAAAAACTTTAAAGAAGTATTAAATACTCCCAATATCCTATTAGAAAAGAAAGGCGCATTTAAAAGCAAACCTGCCATACTGGTAGCAGCAGGGCCTTCGTTAAATGAAGAGATAGAGAACTTAAAACAGATAAAAGAGAAGGGCCTAGCCTATATATTTAGTGTTGGTTCAGCTATTAATACATTGATCCATAACAATATATATCCAGATGCAGCCACTACTTATGATCCCGGTAAATTTAATCATAATGTATTTAAAAGAGTCAAGGAAAAAGGGATAAAGGATATTCCCATGATATTTGGTTCAAGCGTTGGATATGAAACCTTAATTGATTATCCTGGGAAGAAATATCATATGATAACGAGCCAAGATACGGTTTCTAATTACTATTTAAAGAATAAGGACGAAGATTCCATATGCATAGTTCACGATGCTCCATCTATTGCAGTGGTAACGGTGCAGCTATTGTATGAACTTGGTTTTAATCCTATAATATTGGTAGGACAGAATTTAGCTTATAAGGGGAAAAAACGTCACTCAGAAGGGATATCCTATAGTAAGGATGTTACAGATAAAGAAATAGAAAAAGGTATTTGGGTTAAGGATGTATATGGCAATGAAGTTTTGACCAATGAAGGCTATAATAACATGAGGATGCAGATGGAGTATTATATAAAAACCCTACCAAATATAGAAGTGATAAATACTACTAAAGGTGGGGCTCATATAGAGGGGGCAGATTTTAAAGAGCTATCAGCAGTTATGGAAGAACTCTTAAAGGAAAAGGTTGTTGAAGATGATTGGATAGAAGGAAATAAAACTCAGTACGATAAAGAATATCTAAAGAACCAATCAGAAAAAATGGACAGGGCTTATAGAAGAGCTTTAAAACTTATGGACGAGTATTACGATATATTAAATACCATTGAAAGGCTGATTAAGAATCAAAACTTTAATCAAGCGGAAAAAACTTATTTAAAATTGGATAAAGCTCTGAGGAAAATAGAGAGAAATGATTATTTTATGACTTTTATTTTACCAATGAATAGAGTACAATATGAGCTTTTAGCTAATAGTATAGATAGCTTAAATGAAGAAAGGAATCCTATAGAAAAGGGTAGGAGGATAGTGGAAAGTTTTAAAAAATTTATGGATTTATGTAAGGAAGATATAGGCAAAATAGATGAGATTTATAGCGAAATTAAAATTAGCATAGAAGAATTTTTAAAAAGTGAGTCAGATAGCGAGGGATTATAATGCTAAATGGTAAAACAATACTTGTAACAGGCGGTACAGGTTCTTTTGGACATAAGTTTGTAGAAATGGTTTTAAAAAAATATAAACCGAAGAAGATAATAATATATTCAAGAGATGAATTTAAACAGGATATGATGAGAAAGAAATTTAAGGAACATAGTAAAGATTTAAGGTTTTTTATAGGAGATGTAAGGGATAAAGACAGATTATATAGAGCTTTTGATGGGGTAGACTATGTAATACATGCAGCTGCGATGAAACAAGTTCCTGCTTGTGAGTATAACCCATTTGAGGCTATAAAGACCAATATACATGGTGCTCAAAATGTTATAGATGCAGCGTTAGATAGAGGAGTTAAGAAGGTTATTGCCTTATCAACTGATAAAGCTGTAAATCCTATAAATTTATACGGTGGATCTAAGCTAGTATCGGACAAGCTATTTATATCTGCTAATGCCTATTCTGGTGGAAAGGGTACAAGATTTGCAGTAGTTAGATATGGGAATGTAGCAGGAAGTCGTGGCTCAGTAATACCTTTTTTTAAACAGCTTATAGAAGCGGGAGAAAGAAAACTACCTATAACAGATTTTCGCATGACAAGATTTTGGATAACATTGGAAGAAGGTGTAGAATTAGTATTTAAGGCATTAGATGAAGCAAAAGGTGGAGAAACATATATTTCAAAAATACCTTCATTTAAAATTACCGATTTAGCCAAAGCTATGAATCCAAATGCAATATTAGAAGAGGTAGGTATCAGAGAAGGAGAAAAACTCCATGAAGTAATGATTACAAAAGATGATTCAAGGATGACCTATGAATATGATAAACACTATATTGTATATCCACATTTTGACTGGTGGAGTTCAGAAAGACATTTTACCAATGGTGGAAGACTAATAGAAGATGGATTTGAATACAATTCAGGAACCAATAGAGAATGGCTAAACGTTGAATGTTTGAGAAAATTACTGATTGAGTTAAATATGATGCCTCTTGTTGAGAATATTGAAGAAGTGGAGATAGCTAGAGAATATTAGAATGGATGATTGATATGAATACATTAGCAATAAATGGTGGAAAGCCTGTAAGAGATACCTACTTACCTTATGGACAACAATGGATAGATGATGAGGATATTGAGGAAGTAGTAAAGGTTCTAAAGTCAGATTTTCTTACCACAGGTCCTAAAATAGAAGAATTTGAAAAAAAATTTGCAAATTATATAGGAGCTAAATATGCAGTAGCAATATCCAACGGGACAGCTGCTTTACATGCTGCTTGTTTTGCAGCAGGTATAAAAGAAGGAGATGAAGTAATAACCACTCCTATAACTTTTGCAGCTTCTGCTAACTGCATATTATATCAAGGTGGAAAACCTGTATTTGCAGACATTGATCCTAAAACCTATAATATAGATATTGAAGATGTTGAAAGAAAGATTACTAAGAAAACAAAGGCAATTATTCCCGTAGATTTTACTGGTCAACCTGTCGATATAGATGCAGTAAATGATATTGCAAAAAAATATGGTTTAATAGTGATTGAAGATGCAGCACATTCTTTTGGGGCAGAGTATAAGGATAAGAAAATTGGCTCGTTAGTAGATATGACTACTTTTAGTTTCCATCCGGTAAAGCATATTACTACTGGAGAAGGTGGTATGATTACTACCAATGATGATGAACTTTATAATAAACTAAAATTGTTTAGAACCCATGGTATAACAAGGGATGAAGAAATATTACATAATAAAGATGAAGGGCCATGGTACTATGAACAATTAGAATTAGGTTATAACTATAGAATGACAGATATTCAAGCAGCCCTTGGCATTAGCCAACTTAATAAAATAGATAAGTTTTTAGAAAGAAGACGGGAAGTAGCCAATAAATATAATGAATATCTTAAAGATATAGATGGAATTATATTACCTTATCAAGAAGAATACACAAAATCTTCTTGGCATTTGTATATAATTCAATTAGAATCAGAAAAGCTAAGAGTAGGAAGAAAACAAATCTACCAAGCTTTACAAGCAGAAAATATTGGAGTAAATGTGCACTATATTCCAGTCTACTATCATCCATATTATAAAAAAATAGGATATGAAAAGGGAATGTGTCCTAATGCTGAAAAATTGTATGATAGAATTATAACTATACCGTTATATCCTGGGATGATAGATAAGGATGTTGAAGATGTTGTAGGCGCTATAGATAAGGTAATAAAATATTATAGAAGGTAGTAATGAATTTATGTAAATAGTTTGGCTTTGTAAACTAAACATGAAAAAATAGCACAATGTTTTATAGAATTGCTTTAAATTACTTTCAATTTCGCCTTGACGATTATAAAAGTCCGCCTTGAGATTGTCAAGGGTAAAATGAACGCGCTAACGCGCGCCCTTGACAATCTCAAGGACGTACATTTGAAAAATATTTTGGCGAAATTAAAGCAAAATTTATGCTACAAGAAGATACTTTTTCTTCTCTCTTTCAGTTAGATTTAATCCAGCAACTTGAGCTGGCGTTAAGCCATTAAGAGATGAATGAGGCCTAACAAAATTATAGAAAAATATGAACATGCTGATTAGGTTGTTGGCTGATTCAAAAGAATTAAAACCTTGCTTAGTCTTATACCAAGCTTTAAATTGATGATGGAAAGACTCTATTAAATTATTAGAAACATCATCTTTAAAGCTTTCAACGCGAATATGTTTAACAGAACTACCTAGCACAGATTTAACTGGTACTTTATAAGCACTATATCGATCGCTAACTATGGCATTAACAGTACCTAAATCTTTAACAGAATTAAGCAAAGCAAAAGCTTGGCTAGAATCTCTATAAGGCGATAAATGAAAACCTAAGACAAAGCGGGTTTCTGAATCTATGATAAACCAAATATAATATTTTTGACCATTGATTTTTACAACAGTTTCGTCAGCATGCCATTCATCTGAATTAAAATCTAACATTGGCATAAGTTCCAAAGAGAGATTATTGAAAAATGGAGCAAATTTCTTACACCAATTGCTAATGGTAGTATGAGAAACCTTAACATTATGGGCTACTCTAAGTATTAGGGCAATATTTCTAAAAGAATTTTTGCCAAGGTAAAACATAGAAAGAGCAGTAACAATTATATGCACAGGATAACGCATACGCTTAAAATCATTCTTCCCAACAAGCTTAGACATAGATGCAGGCAGTATATTGTTAGGTTTAGGAACAAACACAGAATGATTGCACTTTTTATCACAACAACGGTAATTAGAGTAGTATTCATAATCGTGATGAAGAAATGTTGCTTTACCGCAAACAGGGCAACGGGGGTATTTAGGCACCTTTTTAGACGTTGGTCTATCAGGAGCAAATTGGTGATTACATTTACGGCAAAGGTATTTTTGATAACCATCTCTATCTTTGCCATAGCGATAAAAAGAATCTTTATTATTGCATTTTGGGCATTTTATTGGTACAATTTTTTGCATGAGGACTTCATCCTTTCTGGGAGGTATTTGTTTTCTGGCAAAAACATTGTACCACAGAGGATTGAAGTCCTCAATTTTCATTTAAGTTTACAGAGCGAATAGTTTATAAGGGAGTAATTAAGATGAAATGTTTTTTGTATGATTTTAGATATAATAATGAAGTCCAGTTTTTTTTGGATAGTAATGCAATAAACCAACAAAATTTTTTTAATAGATTTATCTATGAAGGTATAGATAATTTTAATTATTACTATGTAATTTGTAAAGAAAATGAAGCAATCAAAGGTGTTATGCCCTTTGTTTTATATATAAACGAATTAGGTAATATTATTCACTCTATGCCCTTCATAGGTTATGGAGGAATAGCAGCTACCGAAGACAACAAATATGAAGTATTTGAATGTATTGAAAAATTTCTAGAACAATTTTCTAAAGAAAACAGTGTTAAACTAATTACCATATGTACACCACCTTTTAAAAATGATTATTATGAATTGTATAAGCAGGTATTTAAGCCTGATTTTCAAAGGAAAAATTTTTATCAGTATTTAGATTTAGATGAGGATGTATTCAAAAATATGAAGTCTAAGCCTAGGGGTAATTTAAGAAGAAATTTAAGAAAGTGTAAACAGTATGGAGTAGAGATAGTAGAGAATAATTCATTAGAATATTTAAGATATTGGTATGATAATATCTATATAAAAAGATTAAATGAAACTCACAGTGTAATATATCCTTTTTCAGTATTTGAAACTTTTATTAAATATTATAGCGAAGATAGGTTAAAAATGATATATGCGGTATTAGAAGACAAGATCATAGGTGGAGGACTATATTTAAATCAAGGGATATCGATAGATAATTTTATGAGAGTTATAGATTCTGAGTACTTTTATACACAGGCAGGAACATGTTTAGATTATTATAGCATTAAATATGCTATGGAATTAGGAATTAAATATTATAACTGGCAATCTTCTGATGAAATTGGCTCTAGTATCTATAATTATAAGGAGAGCTGGGGCTCTAAATTAGGTTATCATTACTACTTAACAAAGATAGTTGGAGATATAGAAAAATTAAAAAATACACCCTTAAGTATAATAAAAAAAGAATATCACGGTGTATATGTAATGCCTTATGAAGAATTTATATAATAAAATGTTTTGAACGTTATAGAAATAAATCGAAAAAACATTAATATGTTTATAAGCTTATATATGGATAGTTTTGGAGGCGAAATTATGAAAAAGGTAGTTATAATACAGGCTAGAATGGGTTCAACAAGATTACCTGGTAAAGTTATGCTTGAAATAAAAGGAAAGACAGTATTGACCCATGTAGTTGAAAGAGTTAAATATTGTAAAAATATAGACGATATTGTAGTTGCGACGAGTTTAAACAAAAATGATGATTTGATAGTAAAAGAGTGCGTTAGTATAGGAGTTAATCATTTTAGGGGAAGTGAACAAGATGTGCTATCAAGATACTATCATGCAGCTAGAAAAAACAATGCAGATTTAGTAATTAGAATAACTGCAGATTGTCCATTAATAGATTATACAATTATAGATAATATGATAGAAAAATTTTTAGAGAAAGATATTCACAATAACGTTGATTACATGAGTAATTTCGATGTGATAGAAAATACCTTTCCAAGAGGAATGGATGTTGAAATAATCAAAGCAAATGCATTAGAAAAGACATATCAAAAGGCAAAAGAACACTATGAAAGGGAACATGTTACGCCATATATATATAATAATCCAGATAAATTTAATTTATTGGGATATTCTAACAATGTAGATTTGTCAAAATATAGATTTACGTTAGACACTAGAGAAGATTTACAATTAATAAAAATAATTTATGATAATCTCTATGAGGGCAACCATGTATTCGGTATTAATGATATTATTGAATTTGTAAATAGAAATCCCCAGGCAGTAAAAATTAATGAAAATGTTGTGCAAAAGAGCCTAGAAGAATAATGGTATGGCAAATACGAAAATTTAGATGGTTAAAAGTGTAATATAATTAGGAATTTTTACTTAAATATTGAGTAAAACAAAAGAAGGAGATAAATGTTAATGATAATTAATGATATAGATATATTATTAAGGGTAATGGATAAGAGAGATTTACCACATATAAAATCATGGTATAATGATTACGAAAACACTAGATATACAAGTCCTTATGCATATGTCCAAAGAAACGATGAGGAAGAGGAAGTGTGGTATCAGAGGAAGATGGCTGATAGTAATTCTCGATTTTTCATAATTGAATACAAAAATCAACCTGCTGGCCTTATTTCATATTCATCTTTAGATTTAAGGAACAGAACGGCCATGCTATCAATTATAATTGGTAATAAAAAGTTTAGAAGATTAGGAATTGGACAGAAGGCAATATTAAAATTAGAAAAATATTTAAAGGATGAATATAATATAAGAAAATTAAGTGCTGAAATATTTGAAGAGAATGTTGCAAGCTTGAATTTGTTTAATTCGCTAGGCTATAAGGAACAGGGTAGGAAGATTGAGGAGGTTTATAGGTGCGGGAAATACCACACCATAATTTCAGTATGCAAGTTTTTTAATGAATGATATTAATATAGGAAAGAATTAATGTTAATTCTAAGGTTGTAGAAATAGGATTATATAGAAGTATTAGCACCATTAAACTATAAATATTCGTATTATACTTGAAAAGTAGAAAGTTTTACCCTATATCTTAAATTTTCAAAATAAATATTTATTGAATAGGATGGAGTGAATTTAAATTATGGATATATTTGAAGATAATAGTAAGGTCTATATCGTGGCCGAAATCTCAGCCAATCATGGACATGACATTGGAGTAGCTAAAAATACAATAAAAGCTGCTAAAGAAGCAGGAGCAGATGCAGTAAAAATTCAAACATATACTGCAGATACAATTACTATGGACTGTGATAATGAGTATTTTCAGATAAAACAAGGGACATTGTGGGACGGTACCACTCTATATAAGTTATATCAAGAAGCCTATACCCCCTGGGAATGGCACGAAGAACTTTTTAATTATGCAAGGGATATAGGAATAACAATATTCTCATCCCCGTTTGATAAAACGGCAGTGGATTTGCTTGAAAATCTTAACACACCTGCATACAAAATAGCTTCATTTGAGATAACCGATATACCTTTAATTGAATACATAGCCTCAAAAGGAAAACCAGTAATTATATCAACAGGGATTGCTACGATAGGTGAAATAAAAGAAGCAATAAATACATGTAAGAAAGTAGGAAATCATAATATAATTCTTTTAAAATGTACGAGCTCATATCCAGCACCATATGAAGATATGAACTTACTAACAATACCAAATATGAAGAATACATTTGGAGTAGATATAGGTTTGTCAGATCATTCTATAGGGAGTACCGTGGCACTTGGAGCTGTAGCCTTAGGTGCTAAAATGATAGAAAAACATATAATATTAGATAGAAGTATAGGGGGACCTGATGCAGAATTTTCAATGGAAATAGATGAATTTAAATCTATGATAAAAGAAATTAGAAATTTAGAAAAGGCATTAGGCAAAGTCAATTATGACCTAGATGAAAAAACAGTGAAAAATAGGGTGTTTTCAAGATCTTTATTTTTTACAGAAGATATAAAAGTAGGAGGTATAATAACTGAAAGGAATATGAGATCAATTAGACCAGGATATGGTTTACATCCAAGACATTACTATGAGATATTAGGAAAAAAAGTAAAGAAGGATGTAGAAAAAGGGACACCTGTGGATTGGAGCTTGATTGAATGAAGAGTATATTAATTAGGACTTTTGGTGGTAAAGGAATAGGGTATGGTCATTTTTATAGATGCTTGTCTTTAGCTAAAGCGGTTAAATTAATAGATAAAGATATAGATATTATTTTTTTAATAAATCAGGACTTGAAAGGTTTGTTAGATAATATAGGCTTTAATTTTATAGTATCAAATAATTTAAAAGAGGATAGTGAGAAGATAAATAGATTTGGTGTCAATCTATTTATCTTTGATGCATATTTGGGTGATGATAGGTATCTAAAAACGGTAAAGGAAAAAACCAAACTAATGCTAATAGATGATAACAATGATATATATGATACATCTATACCAGACATTATTTACAATGGAAATATACATGCAGAAAAATTAGGTTATTCTAGTGATGGAAACCAATTACAATTACTAGGGCCAAAATTTTTAATAATGAAAGAAGAATATTGGAATAGAGGTACAAATAGAAATATTAGCAAAAATGGTATTTTAATCACTACAGGTGGTACAGATGAATACGGGATTTCGCTAAGGATATTAAAGCAGCTTAAAAATCTAGGTTCTAAGATAAAAGTAATTATAGGGCCTGGGTACAAAGATGATTATATCAAAAAATTTGAGGACTCTGTAACCGATAATATTAAATTGATTTATAAGCCTAATAGCTTAAAAGACCATATATTATCTTCAAAAATAGTGATAACTGCAGGAGGTAGCACTATTTATGAAGTATTATCACAAAAAAGCATACCGATTATCTTTAGTCTAGCAGATAATCAAGACTTAATTTGTAACGAGTTAAGCAATATGGGAGTTAAATATTTGGGGAAATATCCAGATATTAATTATTTATTATTGGAAGGCATAATTAAAGAGCTACTGGATAAAGGAGTAAATGAAAACAATAAAATATATGATTTAGTAGATGGAAAAGGGGCAAAGTTGGTTGCTGGTAGGATAGTAGAGGAGATTTATCAATAACAGAGGAATTAGCAAAAAAAGGACTAAATTTACCTAGCTCAGTAGGGCTAAAGAAAGTTGAAATTGAGAAGGTTTGTGAGATAATTAGTGGTAAAGGTGTTTGAAATATTACTGTTAATTATATATATAGTGAGAATCAAGCTAATGGATTGAAAAAGGCATATAATGAAAAAGTGATATTTAATATGAAATAACTCCTTTACTATTTAGCTTGGGGTCATTTCTACACAAAATGTATAATAAACTTAGGGCAAAATGAAATACTATGATATTGAAAGTAATAGTAAGCTTTTGTCCAAAATAGAGGGTCAAACCGATCAATGGAATTAGAATTAGCATTAGAAGAAAGGAAAGAGCAAGAATTATCTACTAAGCAGAATATTTATGCCTATATTTTTGAAGGTAGAAGGTATGATATAGGCAATAAATTAGGTTTTTTAGAAGCAACAGTGGAGTTTGCATTGAAAAGAGAGGATTTAAAGGATGAATTTATATCTTTTTTAGAGAGTATAATATCAAAATAAGATTAAGAGTTGCTAAATTTTATGTTATACTTGATATTTTTGTTGTATTTTGTTAAATTTGATACGGCAACTTGATTCGTAATTAACTCGTTTAGAGATGAATAATGCCTTATAAAAATATAGTATTATACCATTGGTGGACCATAATTATTAAAGTCATTTATCTAATCTTTAATTATAGACCTAGAAAGTTTATCGGAGGATAGTATTATGGCAAAAGAATATGATTTTTCTATGTATGGGTATCCAAGCATATATAAAAACATGGAAAGAAAATTACATGTTTATTTTACTGAACCAGAGCGAGGAATCAATGAAAATACTGGAATCCTTTTATTAATACCTGGATTTGGCGGTAATTCTCAATCAAACGTATACAAAAAGATGAGAAACGTTTTTGCAGACAAGCATAATCTAGTTGTTGTGCAATGTGATTGTTTTGGATGGGAGTTTATGCAAAAGCCTAATAATATTACACTAAATATCTCAAAAGATAGTTTATTACAAATTTTCACAGCTAAAGAAGTAAATTATATCTTCAAGGACAATAATTATTTTGAAAGATTAATTGAGATATGCGGGAAGTATGGTTTTTCGATTACTTGTGATGAAAAGTTAAATGAAGATTTATCAAATTTTAACGATATGGGACTTATGCAAGCGATCGATAATATTACTGCTGTAATTACAGTTATAGAGATTATAAAAGATAATAATTACAAGTTTGATGAAGGTAAAATAATAGCATATGGCCATTCTCATGGAGCATATTTGGCCTATTTGTGCAATGCATTTACTAAGGATTTATTTACACTTATCATAGACAACTCTGCTTGGCTTTTTCCAGCGTATTTAAAAAGTGATAGGTATGTGAATACATATTATAATAATGTTCTAATAACCACAAAATACAGTTATTTGGCTAAGGACATTGATTATGATGAAGAAATATTAAATCTAGAGTTTCTATATCAGAACTATTAAGCCCCCTAACCTATTTGGACAATCGCACACTAATTTAGTAAAATAAAAATTAATGGGAGGTTGTCTAAATTGAGAGGTAAAGGTAAAAGATATCCAGAAGAATTTAAACGTCAAATTATTAAGGAAGTAGAAGAAACTGGTAATGCTACATTAGTTGCCAGAAGACACGATTTAGTCCCTGGAACTGTTACCCGCTGGGTTAGGGAGTCAAAGAAAGAAAATGGACTAATTCCAAATTATAATTATTCCAATAATATTAATGCTAAATCCCTAGAAGAAGAAAATGAGCAATTAAAAAAATTATTAGGCGAAAAAGATTTAGAAATTGCCATTCTTAAAGACCTTTTAAAAAAAACGAACCCACAATAGAAGATAAAGTTAATATTGCGAAGAAATGGATTGATTTAGGATATACTGCAGTTACTGTCCTTAAAATTCTTGGATTAAGTAGGTCTACCTATTATTACAATATTAAAAAAAGAACTAAAACTGAAGATATGAATGAAGATACAAAAATAAATAAAGGCGGTAGACCAATTCCTGGTTACTCTTTTGATAAAGATGGCAATCA
>NZ_AZSU01000002.1:680711-682211 GCF_000511955.1 [Clostridium] ultunense DSM 10521
TAACCTATTTGGACAATCGCACACTAATTTAGTAAAATAAAAATTAATGGGAGGTTGTCTAAATTGAGAGGTAAAGGTAAAAGATATCCAGAAGAATTTAAACGTCAAATTATTAAGGAAGTAGAAGAAACTGGTAATGCTACATTAGTTGCCAGAAGACACGATTTAGTCCCTGGAACTGTTACCCGCTGGGTTAGGGAGTCAAAGAAAGAAAATGGACTAATTCCAAATTATAATTATTCCAATAATATTAATGCTAAATCCCTAGAAGAAGAAAATGAGCAATTAAAAAAATTATTAGGCGAAAAAGATTTAGAAATTGCCATTCTTAAAGACCTTTTAAAAAAAACGAACCCACAATAGAAGATAAAGTTAATATTGCGAAGAAATGGATTGATTTAGGATATACTGCAGTTACTGTCCTTAAAATTCTTGGATTAAGTAGGTCTACCTATTATTACAATATTAAAAAAAGAACTAAAACTGAAGATATGAATGAAGATACAAAAATAAATAAAGGCGGTAGACCAATTCCTGGTTACTCTTTTGATAAAGATGGCAATCATATTTGTGATGAACAAATAAAGGAATATATATTAAAAATCATTGAAACAGAAGGATTGTACTACGGTTACTGCAAAATAACTGTATTGTTAAGAAGGAAATTTAATTTAATTATAAATAAGAAAAAAGTATATAGATTATGTAAAGAGCTTGAGGTCTTAAGGCCTCAAAGGAAAATTAAACCTAAATTTCCTAGAAAAATAGCTATAAATAGAGAAATAACAACATCAAATTCCCTTTGGGAAGTAGATGTTAAATATGGTTATATTCATGGTGAAGATAGATTCTTCTATATAGCTTCTTTTTTAGATGTATATGATAGAAATATAGTAGAATATCATATGGGATTATCTTGTAAAACTGAAGACATAATCGTAACCCTTAAAAGGGGATTAATGAAGCGGGAACTTTATAATAAGAAAATTAACTTGATTATAAGGTCAGATAATGGCCCACAATTCATCAGCAATAAATTTCAAGATACTTGTAAAGAATTAAAATTAGAGCATGAAAGGATACCATTTAAGACTCCAAATAAAAATGCCCATATAGAAGCTTTTCATAGATTGTTAGAAGATGAATGTTTGTCAAGGTACGAATTTAAAAGCTATACAGAAGCTTATGAAGCAGTATCTGAATATATTAAATTCTACAATAAAGTTAGAATCCATAGTTCTTTAGGATATATTTCACCAGTAGAATTTTACCATAAAACATTGGAAGGAACAGCAAAACCTTTGAAAATAAAGCTTTAATACTTTGCCTTCAAGTGCCTAACACATTAATATTTAGCTGAAATCAAGGGCCTGCTTTGAGGGGCGTAGCCTTTACCCTTGATGAAGATAAATATTAATGTACAATAAACCAAGGGCAAAATGAAATATTATGATATTGGAAGTATTAGTGAGTTTTTGTCCAAAATTAAGGGATCAATCC
>NZ_AZSU01000002.1:682617-693506 GCF_000511955.1 [Clostridium] ultunense DSM 10521
AAGCGGGAACTTTATAATAAGAAAATTAACTTGATTATAAGGTCAGATAATGGCCCACAATTCATCAGCAATAAATTTCAAGATACTTGTAAAGAATTAAAATTAGAGCATGAAAGGATACCATTTAAGACTCCAAATAAAAATGCCCATATAGAAGCTTTTCATAGATTGTTAGAAGATGAATGTTTGTCAAGGTACGAATTTAAAAGCTATACAGAAGCTTATGAAGCAGTATCTGAATATATTAAATTCTACAATAAAGTTAGAATCCATAGTTCTTTAGGATATATTTCACCAGTAGAATTTTACCATAAAACATTGGAAGGAACAGCAAAACCTTTGAAAATAAAGCTTTAATACTTTGCCTTCAAGTGCCTAACACATTAATATTTAGCTGAAATCAAGGGCCTGCTTTGAGGGGCGTAGCCTTTACCCTTGATGAAGATAAATATTAATGTACAATAAACCAAGGGCAAAATGAAATATTATGATATTGGAAGTATTAGTGAGTTTTTGTCCAAAATTAAGGGATCAATCCGAGAATTTTGAAAATAGATGTACTATTGTTTGTTACCATGGAACAGATGATAATTTAATTTCAAATATAGATAAAGAGAAATTTGGTAAAAATATTAACTGCTTTATTTACAGAGAAGTATCTTTTGATAAGGTTGATGGTGAAATTTTTAAAAATACTAAACATGGCTTAGGTTCAGATTATCTGAAATTATTTGATTACACTATGGAAAAATATAAATTCAATTTTGACAATGGAAAAACTTTAGAATTAGATACTGTAGAATATAATACAAATATTAGGAGATATTGCATCGATTATATCAATAAAGTTCCTAGGTTAAAGATTGCAAATATCAGTGTATAGCTAACAATGGAGAAGTTTGTGGCTGAAAGAAATTATATTAATAAAAACAAGCAATAAAGTTCAGTGATAGTGAACGATATTAATGTCTATTTAGAAGAAAATCCATGGAGTTAGAAAAGTAATATTTTATGACCGCAATATTAACTAAAGAAGAAGATGCTTAGAATAATCATTACTATAGACTGTAATATATTTTGGCTATAAGTAATTTATAATCACTCTAATATGGCAAAAAATGTTAATTAGAGGTTGAATTCTAATTGGTATAAATATAGTTTTAGTTTGCTAAAATTATAAGATAATATATAAAGAATCAGATGTTTTTACCCCTTATTTCTATCCCTTTATGGGTATTTTAATCCTATTTCTAGTCTTGATTAGTAATATTTTTAGAAACTAGGGCGAAGCAAAGCAAACCCTAGTTTATTTTTGATAACAAAGCTAATTCTAAAATCATTCCATATATGATAACTTGTATTAAAAGATAACAATTTAGAAGGTCAATTCCATGACTAAGGATATAATTAGTCTAATCAATGAAAAGTTAAGAGAAATGGAGAGGAATTTAATTTTTATAAAACAAGTTTTATAGGTGAGCAAAAATGCAAAAAACATTTCCTTATGATTTTACTCTAAAACATGAAATAATAAGATATAATAATTATAAACAGTTTATGAGATTCCAAAAGGTAAAGGAGGGGTATTTCTGTGGGGGAGAATATCCGTTGGATCCAAAGGTTTGCTAATTATAAAAGGGCCTTAAGCCAACTTAGAAATGCAGTAGAATTGATGGAGGAAAGAGAACTATCCATACTTGAGAAACAAGGGGTTATTCAATCCTTTGAATATACCCATGAATTAGCATGGAAGACTTTAAAAGATTTTCTTGAGCATAGGGGTAGTATAGGCATATATGGTTCAAGAGATGCTACAAAAAAAGCCTTTGCATTAGGGCTTATAGAGGATGGAGAAATATGGATGGAAATGATAAAAAGTCGTAATCTAACAAGCTATACATATGATGAAAGGACAGCAGATGAGATTATTGATCTTATAAAAGATTCATATTTTCACCAAAATTACAACAGAGCTTGGATGGAAGCCTTCATATACTTTTGATGAAGGAACAAAATAAACTATAGGGTGGTATTTAAATAATACGGATTGGATTGAAAATATTGTTTGTGGCAATTATACTAAATATTACGAAAGCATGTATGGAGAAGTTTAGAGAATAAATATATTTATTTTAAATAGAGCTGAGGATAATTCCTTAGCTCTTATTATCATTACAAAATTGTATTTTTCAAACTTTTCAAAGTGAAAAGTAAAAAAATTTAATAAGCTTTATAAAAAAGAGGATTTCATAAATTCATGTCGAATTCTATATAAATAGGTATAAAAATAAGGGAGAGATGGGATTGAGTTTAACGGGGAATATAATAAATTTCATAGTAAAAATTATTGAGAATATAATCAATTTTACTGATTTCTTTTCTGTTATTATAGTAATTCTTGCTGCAGTTTCTTTTTACATATGTCATAATAAAGTTTCAAAAAATATAAAATCCTTGAGATATTTCATTATACACAGGGACGAAGTATCTGGAAGAGACCTTACTAATTTAAGGCAAGTAAAGGAAAAGAACCTGTTTAACGGTAATAGTTATATAGAAAATATCTGGAGTAGATATATTAACTATGCAAGGAATAATACGGTTCAAAGTATGGTACCTGACATATCTTCTTTTTTTAATAGATATAATGTAATAGATGAGCCTGGAAGAAGACAAATAGCCCAAATTGTACCAGGCATCTTAACTGCCTTAGGAATATTAGGAACCTTTATAGGTCTCCAAGACGGTATTAGTAAATTAACATTGGACAATCCAGAATTAATTGAGGAAAGTATAAAAAATTTAACAGATGGTATGTCTTTAGCTTTTATATCTTCTATAGTTGGGATAGTAATGTCTATGATATGGTCATATCTAGATAGAAGTAAATATAAAACCTATGTTCAATATTTAGATAAATTTTATCTAGCTTTTAATGAAAAATTTAGGGTATTTACTAGTGAATATTATTTAAATGAAATATTTGAGCTGCAAAGAGAATCTACAGAGGCAATAAAACATCTGGCTACAGATATATCTTTAAATTTGATAGAGTTGGTAGATAGCAGTCTTATTCCAGGTATCGAAAGTTCCATGACTCAGGTTATCAATGAAAGTATAGTTCCAAATATTAATCATATAAACCATGCTTTTGAAAACTTTGCCAATAGCAGTACAGATAATCAAATAGCTACCTTAAATACAATGATAAACAATTTCAACAAGCAATTAAATGAAACTGTAAGTATTTCCTTTAATGAATTGGAAAATACCATTAAGGAATTTACAGAATGGCATAAAGAAACTAAAGTTAGTTTAGAATCTTTGATAGAAAAAATAAAAGAAAGCAGTCTAAATTATTCAGAATTAAATTCCAATTCAGAAGCTATTATACTTAAATTTAATCAATTATTCGATCAAATCTCTAAAATTAATCAAGAACTAGGAAGTAAAATGGATACAATAAAGGATACTACCATTGCTTTACAAGAAATATCTACCTCAAATGCTAAAACTACAGCAGAAGTCAATCGAATTCAGAAAAAATCTATAAAATCCTATGCTAAAGTAGAAAATAGTGTACAATTATTAAAAGAAGATTTAGAGAGAACTTGGCATAATCTAGAATCAATTACTATAGCATTGAATGAGTCTACTTCAAATTTTTCAAATAATCTTAAAGATGGTTTAGAAACTACATTTAATATTTTTGATGATAATTTATCCGAGATTTCAAGTCGATTAAGTAGCACTATCTTGGAAATCCAAGATACAGTGGAAGAATTACCTTCCGTTATGACTATAATGTACAATGAACTTCAAAGTCATACATTGCAGTTATCCGAAGCTCTAGAGGAGGTAAATAATCTATATAATTCAATTCATAAATCAATAGTAGCTGAAAGAAAAGAGGTTGTCTCATGATACTTAAAAATAAATCTATGGAAAACTATATAGATGAAAGTCCACTAGAATATTGGATGTCCTTTTCCGATATGATGTCCAGCTTACTTATGATATTTATTTTGCTTTTAATTTTATCCATCTTACAATTAAGCCGTCAGAAAGAATTATTAATAGAAAAAGAAGATGAGGTGGATAAAATAATAGGTATAAGACAAATGATAGTAGCTGAACTAAGAGAAGAATTTAGAGATTCTCAATTAGAAATAGATATCGACCCTGAAACAGGCTCTATAACCTTTAGCGAAGGAGTACTCTTTGATTATAACGCTTATATCATTAAAGATACTGGGAAGGATTATTTAATGGAATTTATTCCTCAATATATAAAGGTGTTATTAAATCCGAAAAATAAAGAATATATATCGGAAATTATAATTGAAGGGCATACAGATGATCAAGGATCATATATGTATAATTTGGAATTATCTCAAAAGAGGGCTTTTGAAGTGGCAAAATTCATATTAAGTGAAGAATTTCAAGGATTAGGAAATAAAGAGGATTTACAGTCTATATTAACTGCCAATGGCCGTTCCTTTAGTAATCCTATTAGAGATTCTGAAGGGAATATAATAGATGAAAGCTCTAGAAGAGTAGAGTTTAAATTCAGGTTAAAAGATGAGGAAATGATTTATAAAATGAAGGAAATGTTGGAAGATGGAGATGCTTAAAAATTATAAATATATACCTAAAAAGATAATTGAAATAAGAGAGGAGATTAAAAGCAAACATCTAGATCTTTTAGAAGGGTTTACTAATAGGGATTTTAACATTAGGGATTTAGAAAAATTGATCGAAGAAATTAGGCAGTTAGATAAAAACCAATTAAAAATCTATTCGTATAAATTAAAACCAAAAGAATTACAAAGTTTAATCCTATATATGCCAGAAAATCGTTATAATATAGAGCTTTGGAAAATCAATGAAATAATTAATACAAGATTCAAGAAAAATAATTTAATTTTATTTTTCAATGCTTTTCAAAATCATTATAGTAATAAAGAGTTTAACCAATACTTTATCCAATACATCAATAAAGTCGAGAATTCTCATGAACTTTTAGGAATAAGCGCCAATGCAGTTCCAATTCTACTGAAATGGTTAGAAGAAGATTATATTTTAGAAATTATTATTGAAGATTATTTCAAACTCAATAGAAAACTGGATTCCTATTTAGGGTTTTGTGGATTTAAATCTAACAGGGGATTATATAAGGATTGTTGGAGATACTTTTTGACCGTTTGTCGAGGAAAGGACTATTTAAATAATGAAGTAGATAAAATATTGGATATTATTAAAGTTTATGAATTAGATTTATTAGCAAAATTTTTAGACAATTATCTATTGAAATTAGAGATAGAAGAATTCCAAGATGAAATATTGAATTATATATATTTAACCTATGATACTCCATTAAATAATTCTCATAAATATCTATGGGACAAGGTTTCAGAAGATGCTAAGGATAGATATAATATCTGGTATGCTAATAAGAAACTTATCGAGTTTTTCCAAGGAGATGAAAGATACGAGTTTTGGTTTAGATATATTAAAGATTTAGATGCCAAACTATTAGGAGTAAATGATAGACAGTTGTTTTTAGATTTTGATAAATTTGTAGTCATCGAATTTAGATATATTGGAAATGCTGCATATATTTATTCTAAACCTTATTATTTAATTAATTATGATGGTAAGGTTTCAAATAATAGAATGGAAGACGATGGCTATTATAAGAATCAAGGCTCTGCATTATCTAGGATTATACACAGAGAGAATTGGCAATATAGGACTACTAAACTGATTTGGGAGTTGAAAAATCATGCTCTTTAGAAGGGAAAAAATAAAGTTAGAATCTAGGTTTTCTACAAAAGGCATAGTATATGACATAATATACAAAAAGGGGAAAAAGGAAGATTCTTTGGTACTACCTATATACAAAAACAAGGAAATGTTGAACCTTTTTTTAACCTCTAAAGATAGAGAAAAAGTTCTATTATTAGAAGAACTATGGTTAGAGGAACTATTGTATAAAGAAGGCTTTAGCTATATTTTAAAATATATAAATTTATATAATATAGAAAAAGAAATTCTAAAAGAATTAGACCTTCCTTATGAAAAAAATATAAAGATCTCACTTAGGGCTAGAAGTTTTTTAGGTAATGAAAACTTTAAGATAGATTATATTATTAGTAATTTAGAACACGGAATATTAGATGGGTTTTATGAGAGAATAGAAAATATAATATTTTTCGAGGACAGAAAATTTCTATTATCTAAGGAACAATTGGAACTATTAGATGAAATAGATAATTGTGAAACAGGGAATGTAGAAGAGCAAGGTTTATTCTTGGCTAAAGTTAAGAAGAAAGCAATAAAAGCTAAAGCTGAAATGGATGATTATATTTTAAACGAGGAATGTTATTTTCCAGAGGAATTAAATGTAGATTTAAAAAAGCATAGTGAAAAATATATTGAACTAATCCCTTATTTTAAAGATTTAAATGAAGAACTAAATAAAAAATTAGTAGAAGGTAAGGATTTAAATCCTATAACTTCTATATCTCAAGGGATTAAAAGGAAAAGGTTGTTTTTTGATGAAACCATCTTTACAGATTATAATAAAATAAAAATGCAAAAAAATATTGTTGGAAGCAATGTACCTAAACTTATAGATAATCCTTATGAATTTCTACCTGATTCTATAGATTTAGAAGAATTTAGTGATAGGGTAAAAGGATTGAAAATAAGAACCTATAGGGCTATTCCTTTTATCCATTGTAAAGAGGGAGAAAGTACTGGTTGGTTTGATTTTGATACGGGAGTAAATATTAGGTCTAGTACAATAGATGAACAAATGGAAAATGATGAGGGTAGTATAAGCATAGATGAATTTCAACGATTAGTAGAAGAAGCTTCTGAAAAGGATGAAAACTATATTTACTACAACAATAAATGGCTAAGGATAGATTATAAATCAGGATTTAAATTTTTGAAAGCAGATGAAAAATTAAAAGATAGAGGGAAAAAGATAGATATTAAAAGTGTTAATTATATATTGGATATTTTCGATAATATTATAACTTTAGAATACAATAGAGGTTATATAAATTTAAAAGAAAGGTATGGGGATAAAGATTTATTAACATATGAAAAACCTAAATATTTAAATGCTAGCTTGTTTGTATATCAGCAGGAAGGTTATAAATGGCTAAGGCTTTTAAAGGAAGAAAAACTAGGGGGATTACTAGCTGATGATATGGGACTAGGTAAAACCTTACAATTAATTGCTTACATGGCATATTTAAAGGAAATAGATGAGTTAAGGCCCTCTTTAATCGTAGTACCAGCTGCATTAACAGATAATTGGTGCAGGGAAATTAATAAATTTACTTATAATATGGATTCCATTTATATTCATAAAGGATCAGATAGGGTTAAAAATAGTGATTTTATTAGTCAATACGATATAGTTATAACTTCCTATGAAACTCTAATAAGGGATCAAATAATATTAGGGAAAATCCACTGGAAAGTATTAGCTGTAGATGAAGCACAGAAGATAAAAAATGCTACAACTTTATCCTCTTCTGCTGTAAAAGCTATGAAATCCAATCATGTAATAGCAATTACAGGAACGCCTGTAGAAAATAATCTTAGTGAACTGTGGTCTATTGTAGATTTTGTTCAACCTGGTTTATTAGGTAGTTATAGTAATTTTAAAGAAGAGTTTCAAATTCCCATAGAAAAAAACATCGATAATCCAAATATTATTAGCTTAAAAAAACAGCAACTTATTTCCCGAATAGAGCCTATATTGTTGAGGAGAACTAAAGAGGAAAAGCTAGAAAATCTTCCGAAGAAAGCTGAAAAAGTTATAACCTGTAGATTTAGTAGTATTCAGGAAAATATGTATATGGATACAATAAACAAAATAAAAAGTGAAAGTGTAGGAGGGATGGCCCTTGCTTATCTCCAAGAACTTATACAAATATGTAGCCATCCCAGATTAGTTATAGGGAATATAAATATAGATTCGAATACATTAATTGAAGAGTGCAATAAGTTAGCAGAAACTTTAAGGATATTGGAAAGGATAAAAGAAAAGGGAGAAAAGGCTGTAATATTTACTAAATACAAAGATATGCAAAAAATTCTAGTGCAGACTATATACGATAAGTTAGGGATTTGGAGTCCAATTATTAATGGAGAAGTAACTAAAAATAGGCTAGATATAATTGAAGATTTTGAAAAAAAACCTGGCTTTAATACTATGATTCTTTCACCGAGAGCTGCAGGGGTGGGACTAAATATAGTAGGGGCCAATCATGTAATCCACTACACTAGAGAATGGAACCCAGCAGTAGAAAGCCAAGCTACTGATAGAGTTCATAGAGTAGGACAAAAGAAGGATGTAAAAGTATACTATCCAATATGTATTAGTGAACACGGTATTACTGTGGAAGTAAAATTAAATGAATTGCTAAACAAAAAGAAAATATTAGCTAAAGAAATTATAATACCTATGGAAAAATTGAAAATCAATGAAAGAGAGTTGTTAGGTGAAATAGTTGGGATGAAGTATTTATAAAGGATAGGTGGGTAATACTAGACAACTACATGGAATACATCTAATAGCTATGGAAATGGTATTTATAGAGATGGCTTTAAAACAAATATGTACTCTGATATATCAGTAGAATTTTTATCAAATACTCATTGAACAATATGAAAATAGAGTAAAATGAAACCTTAGTTAAATAGAAAAGACACAAAGTCAGGGACAAAGGGTATAAATATGAAGATTTAATTAACCATATCAGCAGAGTAGAAATTACAATTTACCAAAGGAGATGATATAAATGGATATACCTTCCTTATCAATAGCCATGCATCAATCAAAACTTCATCAACAAGTTGGAGTATCTGTCATGAAAATGTCAATGGAATCTATGAAAATTCAAGGCGAAGATTTATCAAAAATGCTAGAAACAACTACTAAAAGCATGGAACAATCAGTAAATCCTAATGTTGGAGGAAATATAGATATATTAATATAAGCTGAGGAATTATCCTCAGCCCTTTATTTATGCTACAAATTATACTCCACAGGTATAACTAAAAAATCATCTTCACCAATGAAATTAATAATCAAATAGGTTTCATCATCAAAGAAGTATAGAAGTCCTTCATGTTCTTCGGCAAAATGTCTTAGTTCTGAATAAAGAAGTATATCTTCTTCCTTCGTTTCATCTATAGAATCATTATGTGCCTCTAGCAAAGCTTGTATCTTTTTATCAATTAAATCGTTCTTAAACATAAGACACCCCTCCCCATGACAGAAACTAAGAATAATCTTATATACAAAAATATACCCAAATTAAATATAAACCCACATAATTTATTACTATTGATGAACAAGAAGGAATTTCTATCTAGATGTCGAAGTATATAATATATTAGTAAATTGGGCTTTAGAAAAACTTAAAACACATTGTCAGTGACAACTTAAAAATGGAGGTAATAGCATGAATGAAGTATTAAAACAGATTAAAAACAGGAAATCAGTAAGGGTTTATGAGGATAGAAAAATTCCAGATGAAATAAAACAAGAAATATTAAACGCAGCCTTTCAAGCTCCTAGTGCCGGTTGCATGATGCTATATAGCATCATAGATATTACTGATGAGGAATTAAAAGAAAAGTTATCTATGACTTGTGATAACCAACCCTTTATTGCAAAGGCCCCCATGGTATTTGTATTTATTGCAGATTATCAAAGATGGTATGATTCTTTCTCTTATGAAAATTGTAATCCGAGAAAACCTGGTGAAGGGGATATTCTTCTTGCTTGTGTAGATGCAGTAGTAGCTGCCCAAAATACTGTAGTAGCAGCAGAGTCTTTAGGTGTAGGCTCCTGCTATATTGGTGATATCCTTGAAAATTGCGAGATTGTGAGAGAGTTATTAGAATTACCAGATTATGTTCTGCCTATAGCCATGGTAGTATATGGCTATCCTGCAGAATCCCAAAAGAAAAGGAAAAAACCTATTCGTTTTGAAAAAGAGTATATTGTTTCAGAAAACAAATACCATAGATTAAATAAAGAAGAGCATAAGAAAATGCATTATACAAGAAATAAGAAATCTGGTTTAGAAGATAAAGACATCAACAATTATATTAATAAATTCTGCAATCGGAAATACATGTCTAAATTTGCCCTGGAAATGAATCGATCGGCAGCTGAATATTTGAAAAAATTTAGATAGGTCATAGATAAATTAATTATTGAAATATCATAATTGTAGAAAATCATAGTTTTACTAAAAATAATAGTATGGCTGAAATTGTTTATTTATTATATCATCATATAAGATGAATATTAAGTAATTGCGAAACTCTTTCTAAAAACTGAATAATAGGAATATAGATCCTTCAAAAAAAGAGTTTCAAGAATGGAAAGTGGAATCCAAGTGAAAGTTTAGCGAGAACTAAAAGTTGTTCTTAAAAAAGGGTACACAAAATAAAGGTATCAAATTTCTAGAAAAATGAATATCTAAAATAAATACCTAAGCAATTAATGGTTTTAAACTTCTGATGTACTCGTGCTTATGTATTTTATCAGCAAGGACAACAGTAATTAATTGTGTGATGCCTGCTAGTAGTAAATCGGCATGAATGGTTTTCTCATTTTGGGTTTTACGTCCAGCAATACAGAAACTTTCTTTAAAATGATTTATGGACTGCTCTACTACTGAACGGATTTTATAAACTTTATCCCATTCTTCTGTATCACGAAGAGTCCCTGGATAAGCACGAAGATCCTTTTCAGGATAAACGTAGATCATTCTTCCACAAGGTGATGAAGTACAGGGATTGTCACAAAAATGACGTCTTCGATATTTACCGTCATCACATTTAGTCCA
>NZ_AZSU01000002.1:694666-722200 GCF_000511955.1 [Clostridium] ultunense DSM 10521
ATCGATTTGTTGACAAATAGGCTCAGTAATATCGACAAGGTTATCGAATACAGCTTGTAAGTCTAATAAAAAATCTTGTTTGAAACGGGTAAATTTAGAACCATCAGGAACTTTTTCAAACCCACAAAATTCTCTTAATTCACTTGAATACTTAAGAAAAGTAATTAAGAGGGTATCAGTAGGGATAGAAAAAATCCTTTGAATAATTAAAGCCCATAGCATTGAATGAAGCTTGTATTCACGAGGTCTTCCAGTAGAAGCATAAAAGTGATGGTAAAAAGAAATAGGAATAAACTCATCAAGATTAATGTTATTTTCAAGTAATGAAAGAAACTTAGGTTTATCAGATTCAAAAAAAGTTTTGCAATCTGAATAAATGTCTGCCAAAGAAAGCTGTTTATGTGGTATCATATCTATATAACTCCTTTCGGGTTTTGGTAGATTTGTTGCTTGACACTTCAATTTTACCATAAATCGGTGAGGAGTTATATTATTTTATGAAAAAAATATCCCGTATTTATGCGGGTTATGGCGTTTCGCAAACGCCTACTATTAAATATAGAAAGGAGCTAATCCAATGGACATACCAGCATTGTCCATAAGCCTTAATGAAATGAAGGTACAATTACAGGCTAGTATCTCCGTTATGAAAATGGCAATGACTACTGCCAGAGACCAATCTATAGATTTGTTAAAAATGTTAGAAACAAATACAAAAATGATGGAGCAACTATAATTTCCGAAACTAGGGCGAATCAAAACAAACCCTAGTTTCTTTATATATCAAAACTAATTCTAAAATCATTCCATATATGATAACATATACTTAAAGATAACAATTTAGGAGGCTAACTCTATGACTAAGGATATAATTAGTCTAATCAATGAAAAGTTAAGGGAAATGGAAAAGAATTTGATTTTTCTAAAACAAGTTTCACAGGAAATTTCAAAAGATAATATAAAAGATGATATCATTCGATATTGGGGCATTGAAAGGGGCTTACAAATTTTAATAGAACTTGTAATAGATAGTGCGAATATTATTATTTCTTCAACTGATATAGAAAAACCTCCAACCTATAGGAAGACAATATTAAAATTATCTAAAATTGATGTAATTCCAAAAAAGTTTGCTGAAGAATTATCAAAAATGGCTGGTTTTAGAAATATACTGGTGCATGATTATGCTGAAGTAGATGAGGATATAATATTAGAAATTCTGGAAAATAAATTAGATGATTTTTTAAAATATATAAATTACATCAATAAGTGGTTAAAAGAAAATTATATCTAGGTGAGAAAAATGCAAAAAAATATTGAAGAAGTTAAAAAAATCTTAAAGAACCATATAGATAGACTAGTTAAAAAATATAATATTGAACTGATGTATATATTCGGTTCCTATGCAACGAATAAAAACAATGAAAATAGCGATTTAGATATTGCAGTATATCTAGAAGGAGAGCCAGAGGCTTTTATAAAACTGGAAATATTAGATGAATTAGTAGGAATTTTTGATAGGGAAGATATAGATTTAGTCATATTAAATAAGGTAGATATAGTATTACAATTCCAAGTAATTAAATATGGTGAAATTGTCTATATGAAAGATTTATTAACAAAGGTATTATATGAATCTAAAACCATGGATTTTTATATGGATATGGAATACTTCAGAAATGTTAGAAATAAAATTATGCATGAAAAATTTTTGGATATAATGAAGGAATGAGAAGGATTATTTAGCAGGGGAAACCCTGCTTTTTTTATAGAACCTTTTATGTAATATAAAGAATGGAATCAATATGCAAGGAACATTAATGAATTAAATTTATTGATAATAAGATTAAAAGAATGGTTGGAAAGTAATATTTTTACCATTGATGATGGTGGAGGGCATTTAGTTACTGTACCAAAATTACCCGGTTGTATGAGTGAGAGAGAAACACAAGAAGAAGCGTTGGAAAATGTACAAGATGCAATTAAGGCTTGGATAGAAACGGCACTAGAATTAGGTAGACCTATTCCTATGCCTGAAGAACATAAACCTGAAGATGAATTTAGTGGTAAATTATCTCTAAGATTACCTAAATCATTGCATAAGATGTTATCTGAACAATCTATAAAGGAAGGTTGTAGTATAAATCAACTAATAGTAACCTATATTGCATTAGGATTGGGAAATGAGTTTGGGAAAAACAAATTATATTTTAATTTTGATATTAATCAATCTACTATAGAAAACCTAATGTTGAAACAATGGGATGATGGTTTGCAAAATTCTGTTGATATGATGGCGCTTGATTTAATCAACGTAAAATCTAATTAGTGTAAAATGGATTGATAATTCTTGAAATTTATAATGGTGAAAGGACGGTTAAAATCCATGGGAAAAGTAAATATTAATGAAAGAATAAGGGCCAGAAATGTAAGATTAAATAAAGTAAGTGCTGAAAAAATTAACGGATTACCTAAAGATGGTATTGTTGAAATTTCACAAAAAACAAAAGCTGAGATTATTCATAGTGCTTCAGATAGCTTGTCCATAAAAGCAAATACTAAAATTACTATAGTACCTGAATCATTATTTACAATAGAAATAGAACATATAATAGACAATAAGTTGGTAACGAAGCTCAGCGATAAAGAGGTAACAGATAATATAAAAGAACTTTTAATTCCTATAGCACCAGAAATAAGCTTTATAGTGTCATTTCTAACCAAGAAAATGCTTGAAACACATATTATATTGCCTCCAAAACTGGATATTAAGATAGAGTAACTATTAATTTGAGAAACTAGGGTAATTAAAGCAGACCCTAGTTTCTTTTTTATATCAAAATTAATTCTGAAATTATTTCATATTTTGGAGGAATATAGATATCAGACTATAAGGCCCTAAGGAGGGTTTTTTAATAATGGCCTATCCATTGAAAAAACCGTACTAAAATGATAACATTAAATTGGGAGAATTTTCAATATATGAGGATATCTGCCCAAGATGAGGATGTAAAAAATGAAAAATAGGTTTAAAATAGTGGCGGTTATACTTCTAATTATAATAGCTTCACTTTCTTTAGGACTAGTGAAGGATAATGAAAACCAGCAAGAAAATCTGGTTGTAGAAAAGATTAAATTGCCAGACCATGCAAATATTATAGCTCCTTATATTGAGATAAGATATCTTCTAAAATTATTGGACAGCAATTTTCAGAAATAAGATTGAGGCTATTAGTAAAAGGCAGTAATAAAAAAATAGTAGATGAAGCATTCGTGAAATAGATTTCATGTATACAAACGGACCAGCCGGTTCTAGGGACATTACTACCTCGGTTAAGCCTAATTTAGGTATTTCACCCATTATTATACCTAAAGATGATATTAAACCTATAATAGAATACGAGGTGATATGATGAAACTAAAGGATATTGCACATATTAGAACTGGCGATAAGGGGAACTTAGTCAATATTGCTGTTATAGCCTATAAGGAAGAAGATTATAAAACCATAAAAGAACATATTACAGTAGAAGTGGTTAAGGATTATGACGGTGTAGATAGGCTTTTCTTCTTTGCCGATATATTAGAATCTAATTGGAAGGTAGGAACTGCCATATCTGCCCATCATGCCATAGGAGTTGTAGTTGAGTTCATAATGGACCTCCTAATAGTTAGAATTATAATATTGGTTATATTCATATCAATAACCTTATATATCTTCAATTCCATTACTAAGCCAATAGCTCGAACTGTACAAATTTTTGGAGACATAGCCAATTTAGACCTATCTAAGACCATTGACGAGAAGGAACTGAAGAGGAAAGATGAGTTAGGTCAAATGTATAATTCCTTTAAGAATACAATAGGTAATCTAAAGGTATTTATGAAGGAGATGGAAAACACCATCCAAATTAATCACTAGATATATGAAAATATCATTAGGGAGTTAGATTTCCTAATAAAACAAGCTAAAGGTACATCTGCTACCACAGAAGAATTATCGGCTGGTATGGAAGAAATATCTGCATCTGCCATATCCATAAATGAATCTTCAAAGAGATAAACAAAGCTGTATTAGATTTTACAGAGAAGATAGAGGAAGGTGCCTTTACAGCTAAGGAAATAAGCGAAAGGGCGGATGTATTGAGTAAATAGTTTACCGAATCCAAGGATAATACAATGGAAACCTATGGCCATACGAGGGAAGAAATGGAGGAAGCCATTAAATCTTCCTAAGGGGTAGTAAAGATAAAGATATTATTCGACGCCATACTGGAAATATCGGAGCAAACTGGCCTACTGGCTTTAAATGGAGCTATAGAAGTGGCAAGGGCAGGATAGATAGGCAAAGGCTTTGCTGTTGTAGCAGATGAAATAAGGAAATGAGCTGAAAGTTCAATCAAACCGTAGAGAGTTTCAATCCGTAACCCAAGGAATAGCGGAAGCTGTAAACCGATTGGTAAATAATACTATCAGTTTAATCAATTTCTTAGAGAACAATGTAATAAAGGATTATGAGATGATGGTGGAAGCGGTTAATCCATATAAGGATGATGGTTCTGAATTGAATAATATTATCCCTGATTTATTGGCTAGAATCTCTATGAGGTGATAAATGAAAACCTAAGACAAAGCAGGTTTCTGAATCTATGATAAACCAAATATAATATTTTTGACCACTAATTTTTATAACTGTTTCGTCAGCATGCTATTCATCAGAATTAAAATTTAACATTGGTATAAGTTCCAAAGAGAGATTATTGAAAAATGGAGCAAATTAGTGGTTACATTTACGGCAAAGGTAGTTTTGATAACCATCTTTATCTTTGCCATAACGATAAAAAGCATCTTTATTATTGCATTTTGGATATTTAACTGGTATAATTTTTTACATGAGGACTTCATCCTTTCTGGGAGGTATTTGTTTTTTGGCAAAAACATTGTACCAAATAGGATTGGAGTCCTCAATTTTTATTTAAGTTTATAGAGCGTCGAACAAAATAAGGAGGTGGTAGATATGAAAGTTTATATTAGTACGGATATTGAAGGGGTAGCCGGAATAACTGTCTGGGAAGAGGCAAGAAAATCTTCTGCCTATTATCCATATTATGCAGAGCAGATGACCAAGGAGGTAGCAGCTGCCTGTGAAGGTGCTAATAAGGCTGGGGCTGAAGAGATTTTAGTGAGAGACGGCCATGGTAGCGGTCGAAATATCGATCATACTAAATTACCGGAAAACGCTACTTTGATCAGAGGATGGAGTGGCCATCCCTATAAGATGGTACAGGA
Source organism: [Clostridium] ultunense DSM 10521 (assembly GCF_000511955.1). Classification (GTDB taxonomy): domain Bacteria; phylum Bacillota; class Clostridia; order Tissierellales; family Tepidimicrobiaceae; genus Schnuerera; species Schnuerera ultunensis. Next base: position 699,956 of record NZ_AZSU01000002.1, read on the forward strand.
TATAGACGAAAGTTTTAATGCTCTGGCCTTTGTAGGATACCATTCCTATGGTGGTTCAAATGAAAATCCATTAGCCCATACCATGAATAGCTCTGTAATCGACTACATAAAATTAAATGGTGAATATTTAAGTGAGTTTCTTCTACATGCCTATCTGGCAGCCTTATTAGAGGTTCCCGTTGCTTTTATAAGTGGAGATAAGGGAATTTGTGAAGAGGCTAAGAAATTTAATGAAAACATAGTTACAGTGGCTGTAAGTGAGGGAAGAGGAGCTGCAACAAAGAGCCTTCATCCTAACAAAGCCATAAAGCTTATCAGGGAAGGGATGGAAAAAGCTCTTAAAGGAGATTTAAGTAGAAATAAAGTGGAATTGCCAAAAAAATTCAGTCTGGAGATAAGGTATAATTACCACGGAAATGCCTATAGGTATTCCTTCTATCCGGGGGCCATTCAAATTTCACCAAAGAGCATATTATTTGAAACGGAGGATTATTTTGAAATAATGAGAGCCACATCCTTCTTAATATAAGGGGACAAATAGGATATACTATATATACCAAATTTATGAGGTGATTCTATGTCAAAATATGAAAAACCTAATAAAGAAGAATTAAAGCAAAAATTAACCCCAAGGTCATGTTTTCCCCCAGGGACCAAAGGATAAAGGTGGGCTAAGGTATTGTATCAATAGCGTTGTATTAAGGTTAATTAAAAGGAGGACATGGAAAAGGAAGGCTATGAAAAGTATCTATGGTAGATGTAATTGTTTTGCTTCCCTAAATTTACTAAATTCCAGCATTTCCTTAACTTTTTTACATTCTCCTCATTTTCCAAAGATAAATCTTTTCCTCCTTCAATCTTCATAAGTATCCTATCCAGTTCCGCATAGTCCATTCCTATAGCGAATTCGTCTGTAATACCTGGAGCTATATCTGGACTTGGTTCTTTATCTATTATTTTTTTGGGAATATTTAACTCCTTAGCCAACTGAAACACTTCTGTTTTATATAGATGGCGTATTGGTTCAATATCGCATACTTCATCTCCCCATTTAGTATAGAATCCTGTAACATATTCTGTTTTGTTAGTGCAACCTGCTACAGCATAGTTTCTTTTTTCTGCTTCGAAATATAGTACAGCAGACCTTATTCTTGGTTTAGTTCGATAATAAGCTAAGGCTTCAAGGAATTTTTCATCACCTTGGGTGGTTAAATCTTGGATAAAGGGGTTATTTTCTTTTCTCCATATGTTTTTAGAATAGACTTTTTGGATTGCTTTTGGGAAAGGGAAGGCAGGAGGCTTTAAAGAATAGACACCTAGTTTTCGTAATATTCCAGTGATATCTATTACTTGGTATTCAATATCTAGAAAACAACAGACCAGTTTTGCATCATCTATTGTATTGGAATCTGTATCCCTTTCAGGCAATATTAGTCCGTAGACTTTATCCTTGCCTATAGAATCCACTAGAAGTTTCCCTACTACAGCAGAATCAATCCCACCACTAATACCGATGACAACACCTTTGAACAAATATGCATCCATATTCATCTTTATGAATTTCTTTATTCTTTCCATATGCTCCATCTCCTAAGTTTATATTTTATTCTTAAAATCATTGTTCTCTATTTTAATTATAATACTATTACCCATCAAATTCCTAAAAATATAATATATCTTCACTACCAATTCATATACTATTAATGATATAATAAAATTGAAGAATTTTTTCTATTATATGGATAGGGAGACATATTATATGAAGGTTAAAAAGATGATTGCACCTATAGTAATTACAATTCTATTAATAATATATCTGTCACTTTTCATATGGGGTTGGTCTTATATTAATGCACCCTTTTGGGTGAAGGTAATTGGAATAATTATTCCAGTATTCCTAATAGGGACTAGTATCTTTGTGTTAGTTGAGAGAATTAAGGAGATAAGGAGTGGAGATGAGGATGATCTTAGTAAATACTGATTATATAACTGGAAAAGAATTAGAAATGCTTGGTTTAGTAAAGGGAAGCACTATTCAAACTAAACATATTGGAAGGGATATAACCCAAGGATTAAAACATATTGTAGGAGGAGAACTAAAAGCTTATAATGAAATGATGGATGAAGCTAGAGCTCTTGCTACTAAAAGAATGGTGGAAGAAGCCGAGGAATTAGGAGCTGATGCAGTGGTAAGTATTCGATATTCCTCAGCTGCAATTATGCAAGGAGCTGCTGAGGTTATAGTATACGGAACAGCAGTAAAATTTAAGTAGAAAAAAACAAGAAGTAGAAAAAAACAATAGGATATGGATCTAAGGCTGTATTTTTTTGAAATTAATATCTATCCAACAAAGTTATATTGGCTTTATATGCTGGACATATTATATTTTATCCCATATGAGTTCAATATACTTCTTTACTATATCCTCTTTTATATATTTTTCCGATTCCTCAAAAGCTTTATTAGAATAGGATTTAAAGGTGTCTTCATCTTTTAATATTTCTTTAATTGCTATTTCTACCCCTTCTATATCCCCATAGGGAATTAATTTCCCAGCACCAGGGACTACAATGGACTTGGCTGCTGGGTAAGAATCATATACGATTACTGGCATTCCAACGGAATAGGCTTCTACTAGGACATTGCCGAAGCCTTCATAATTGGAAAGTAATAATAATATGCTATTTTTATGAGCCACTTGGCTTATATCTTTGATAACACCCTCTACCTTTACTTTAGAAAGTTCTAATAAAACTTTGCCAATACCGTTTCCATAGGCATTTATTCTATATTTTGGATATATTTTATCTGCTAGCTTTATATATTCCTTAATATTTTTTTGTATTAGGTCAAACCTGCCCATATACATTACATTATTGGTATATTTACATATTTGATTTCTAGAGGTTTTAGAAGGGTTAGGGACAATATAGGATTTAAAATTATATTTAACTTTTGAATTGTCAAGGATTTTTATAATTTCCTTTTTATCTTCTTCTGTATAGAATAGGAATTTATCAATATATTTAATCCTATCCTCTAGGATAAAAGGTACCTTATTACTATCTATGGTTCCAAATGTAATATCCGGCCTATTAGATTGGAATATTATTATTTCATTCTTCTTCAAATCCTTTTTAGGTAGAAAAATCAATTTCTGAACACCAAATACGATTATTATTGAATTTGGCAAAATGATTTCTTCTCCAATTTGCATATTATTTGGTTTAAATATATTGAAATAGCGCTTTAGTTTTTCACTTTTATTTAAAGCTATACTATAGATTTCTACATTGGGCAATTTGTCTAACTTTATATCCTTTTTGCTATATAAAAGAGGGATTTCTATAAATTTTTGTTCTGGCATAGACTTTTCGATTAATCTCATTATGGTCTGTACCCCACCTATAGTTTGAGAACATCTATTAGATATGAAATAGATTAATTTGCTATTATCCAAATTATGGTTCACTCCAATTTCACCTTATTAAACTATATGTATTTAGCAATCGCCTTCTTTATCTTTAGTTAATATAAGATTTTTTATGCACGCACCTATTTCTCACCATCCTTTTTACAGTCTTCTACTCTCGTATTATTTATAATAGTAGCATAGGCCCCATTTATTTCTCCACCTAATACTATCATGATGCTAGTTATGTAAAGCCAGATTAACAATACTATTATTCCCCCTAAACTGCCATAGGTTTTGGAATACTTACCAAAATTATTTACATAATAGGAAAAGACCATAGAGGCTATGATCCATCCAGTGGTAGTAAAGACTGCTCCTGGCAAGGTATGGCTAAGCTTTAAATTAAGTCCTTCTTCTGGAGTAGGGCTTAGTTTATATAATAGGGCAAATATTATGATCATGGATATAAACGGGATTATAATCCTCATTAGTTCCCACAAATGGTAAAATAAATTAGTTGCTCCTATAAGCCCAAATAGATTATTTCCTATAATCTCACCAAAGACCAACATAGCCAATACAATTATCATTAAAAGGGCTAGGGCAATGGTAAATATAATTGCTAGACCTTTCAATCTCCAATAAGGCCTTTTTTTCTTCACATTATAGGCCTTGTTAATGGCTCTAATTATAGCCGTTATCCCTAGAGAACCAGTCCAAAGGGTTAATATAATACCTAAGGATAAAAGGGTATCGGAACTGGATATAACTATTTCCTTTACAATATTTTTGAATAATATTTGGGTTTCTAAGGGCAACATAATCAGCAAATTATCCAATACATTTTCTTGGGTAATAGAAGTATATCTTAATATATTGAGAAAGAAGATCAAAAAAGGAAAAATAGACAATATTAAATAATAGGTAAGTTGGGCACCTACAGCTGTTACCTCATCTTCTTTGATTCCGCAAACAAGTTCATCTAAAAAATGGTACCATCTTTTGTTTTCGTGTTTTTTTAATTTATCCTTTATATTCAATATTAATCCCGCCTTAAGAATATTAATTATTTTGGGTATCTATTGGTATAATACCATATTATAATATATAATTAATACATCTACAAATATTATTATTCTTACTCAATATAATTATTATAATAGAGAGATTAGGGGGAAAGTAGATGAGGGGTTGGATAAGGTTAGTGATAGTGGTGATTTTACTAGGCCTTTCATTATTCTTAGTATATCCAAATGATTCAATGGATGCTGATATAGACGAAAGAGATAATATAATTGAGTACCAAGAATTTGGGAATCATACTGTTTATATTGAAGAAGATAAAGGGGGAGAAAATAGATTAAAAATTGTTAACTCTAAAGACGGGAAAGTACAGAATATAGAAGGAATTACTGGAGAACTTTATGGAATAGACTGGTCTAATAATGGTAAATACTTCATAGTAAATAAAGCTACTGATATAGTAAAGACTACTTATCTAGTTTCAATGGAAAACTTTGAAAAGCTAGCTAGTATACCTACTATAGGAAAGGTAATTTGGTCTCCTGATTCTAGTAAATTGTTAATTGGGGTAGAGAATAATAAAAAAAGAGCTGTAAAGGGAGAATTAAAGGGGACTGTAGATTTAGCCATCTATTATGTAAATAGCAAAACTGTAGAACCATTATTGGAGGCTGATGAATATGTAGATTATTGGCCTGAATATTGGGATAGTGACAATAATATTGGATATAGAAAGATAAATGGAGAAGGAGAAGAAAACCTATCCATAAAATATGAACCTACAGAGGAAGAATTGGTAATGGATATAATCTATTCCAATGAAAACCATAATAGCGGAGAAGGGGTTATTAAACTATTACCTAAATTAGATTTTAATAGGCTAGAATATATTTACGGAGAAGGTAGTGTATTAGACTTGTTGGAATGGCTCTCCCATCAAGAATTTTTAAAGGAAGAGGAACTGGTTATTCTAATCAATCTAATTGACGAATTCGTTGGAGAAGAATATTATAAATTCGTAGAAAGTATTGCAAACAACTATTTAAAGGATAAGGTTAGATTTTTGAAAGCCTTGTCTAAGGTTCCAGAAAAAACTGAGGATATTGCTTTAGGCCTTCACGATATGAAGGTATATGATAGGTCTGGTGAAAATATATTTACCGATTTGGATATGATACTTAACTCGGAAGAATTAACGGAAGAAGAAAGGCAGATAGGCGTAGATTTAATCAGTTTCTATGCTTCATGTAGTACCTGAAGGTAAAATAGAGGGGTGGAGCCCCTCTATTGTTTTAAATATCTATTAAACCAGTCAGTAATTTCTTTTAGTCTTCTAATCCTATGTTTTGGTTTACCAGATCTACTTAATTCATGATTTTCTCCTTTAAATATGCAAAGCCTTGATTCTACACCATGGTATTTTAATGCGGTGAACATCTGTATTGCTTCAGCCATCCAACAGCGATAATCTTCTTCTGAATGGATGAATAGGGTAGGAGTCATTACTTTATGAGCATATTTTAATGGGGAATGGAACCATAGTTTGTCCACATCTTCCCAAGGAGTGGCTCCTTGTTGGTCATCGACAAAAAAGTATCCAATATCTGTGGTACCAAATTTTGAAACCCAGTTAGATATACTTCTTTGAGAGGCAGCTGCTTTAAATCTATTGGTATGGCCTATTATCCAGTTAGTCATAAAACCACCATAGGACCCACCTGTTACTCCTAGCCTATCTTCATCTATAAAGGGGTAATTTTCCAACACAATATCTGTAAATTTCATTATATCCTTATAATCTATAGTTCCATATTTACCTCTTATATCGGCGAATTCATCTCCTCTACCATCGCTACCTCTTGGATTACAGAAGAATACTACATAGCCTTCATTCGCCCAATACTGCATTTCATGGAAGAATACTTCACCATAGACGGTCTTAGGCCCTCCATGAATATTTAATATGCCAGGGTATTTTTTATTTTCATCAAAATCAACAGGTTTTAACACCCAACCTTCAATGGTTATTCCCTCTTCCGTTTCAAAGGTCAGTCTTTCAGGAGTGGATGTTTTCCTTTCCTCTATAACCCATTGATTAAAGTAGGTCAATTGTTCTTCTTTATAGTTATCCAGTCTGTATAATTCCTGGAGTTTTAATCTTCTTAAACCTATAAAAACAATCTTTCCATCTAGTACATCAAATCCATCAATAGACCCCTTTTCTATTGTCATTTTTTCAATATTTCCTGTTCTATCAATTCTATTTATGTAGGAACTATTATATTCAGTAGTGGTAAAATAGAGATACTTTCCATCTGCTTTTATGGTAGCATTACTTCCATATCTAATATCTGCACCTACCGAATTCCAAAGGCTATAATCGAAATCCTTAGGGGAGATGACCTTAGCATTACCCTTATCATCCATAATGTAAATATAATCATTTTCGTTAAGGCCATAGTTTTCCATATGGGAACCTGTAAATATTATTTCATCTTCTAAAAAATCTGCATAGGAGTAGTAGAAAGGGTCATCGTGGGTGATTTTATCTAAAATATTTTCCTCTACATGGTAAATATAAAGGTCTGATTTAATATGCATTTTATCTATGAAGGAATTGGCGATGAGAATTACTTTTGATTTGTCTTGATTCAATTTAAAGCTCTCTACATTGGTAAATTCATCGGTAATTGGAGTAAGCTTTTTTTCATCTATATTATAAAGGTATAATCGATTCCTTTTCTTATTGGTAAATCCCTGTCCATTAGACCAGAAGGGAATTTCATCTAGTATCTGATAATCCTTTTCCTCTTCCATTTCTTTAAGAACCTTTTCCTTTTCTTCTTCAGATAGTCCTTCCAGTTTTGGTTTGTTATTATCATATAATGCGGTTAAAATAAAATTGTTCTCGTCTAACATTTCTATTTTATTTACATTTAAGGGAATTTCAAATACTTTGTTGGCTTCCCCACCTAGTAAGGATATTTCATAATAACAGGTTAAATCTTCCTCTTTTTCTCTACGGGATTTATCTTTTTTACTCCTTAAGGCAGGGAAGAGTATGGTATTTTCATCTTTAAATAGGAAGCTACTTTCGGCATTTCCAGAAGTCAATTTATAAGACTTGTCTCTTTCCATATTATAGATATAGATATTGGACAGATACTTGTTTTCTTCTATATCCATTTCATGGAGAACAAAGGCTAATTTTCTTCCATCAGGAGAATATTTTAATCCTGATAAAAAATTATACTTTGTAAAATCATCTAACCGTAAATTTTCCATAATAATCCTCCTCTAGTTTAATTATATATCTATTATACATGAAAAAATGGATATGAGTTTGCTGTAAATGAAAATATTACAATTTTTTGTCTAATAGAGTATAAATTAGATGTAAAGTACTATATATATTTGTATTATTGGGAAACAATAAAAATGAAAATATAATATAGGGAGTATTTATAGAGATGTTTTTTTAATAGAAAGTTCATAAAATTGATAAGAATTTTAATAATATTATTTTTTTACTTATGATTTAAAATAATACTTTGTTATGTTATACTTATACGGTACAAAATTGAATCTGCAGATTCCTGGAATTTATTACAAATAAAGCAAAATATTCAAAAAAGGAGATGAACCTATGACAAGCAAAAAGAAAGATAAGAAAAAACGTCAATTTCCTACAGCTTTTACAGTGTTATTTATAGTGTTGATATTAGCATCTATACTAACTTATATAGTTCCGGCAGGATTATATGAAAAATTAGAATACGATGCAGAGGAAAATGTTTTTATAAAGACAGATCAGGACGGTAATACGACAACCTTACCTGCTAGCCAAGGGACCTTGGACAGTTTAAATATAAATATGGATTTGGAAAAGTTTACAGAAGGTGGAATTAGAAAACCTATAGCAATTCCAGATACCTATAAGAATATAGAGCAATCACCACAAGGACTTTTACCAACTATAATGTCTCCAGTAGAGGGAGTTATGGATACGGTGGATATCATGGTATTCGTTCTAATTCTCGGAGGTATTATTGGATTAATTAATAAAACTGGAACCTTTGATGCAGGTATTGCTGCATTGTCAAAGAGGACTAAAGGAAAAGAATTTTTATTGGTGGTAGTAGTTTATGCCTTAATAGCTTTAGGGGGAACTACTTTTGGATTAGCAGAAGAGACTATAGCTTTATATCCTATATTAATGCCTATATTTATAGCTAGTGGATATGATGCCATAATTTGTATTGCTGCAATATATATGGGTTCTTCCATTGGAACAATGTTTTCAACGGTAAATCCTTTTTCGGTAGTTATAGCTTCAAATGCAGCTGGAATTTCCTTTAATGAAGGACTAGTAATTCGTATCGTAGCTTTGATTTTAGCTTCAATTATAACATTAGTATATATATATCGGTATGCTAAAAAGGTAAAAATGGATTCAAAAAATTCTTTAATTCATGACGATATGGATAGAATAGAGGAAAGGTTTTTAAAAGACTACAATCCTGAGGATGTGGTACCCTTCAATTGGAGAAGAATATTAATACTATTAGTATTCTTAGGAGCATTCCCATTGATGATTTGGGGAGTATCCGTTGGTGGATGGTGGTTTGCAGAAATGTCTGCACTATTCTTTGCAGTTGCTTTAATAATAATATTCCTATCTGGGCTTTCTGAAAAGGAAGCAGTTAATACATTTTTAGAAGGAGCAGCAGATTTAATAGGTGTGGTTCTAATAATAGGTGTTGCTAGAGCCATTAATATAGTAATGGATAATGGAATGATTTCCGATACATTACTATATTATACTTCATCAATTATAGAGAATATGAATTCAGGGTTCTTTGCAGCAGTTCAAATGGTGTTATTTAGTATATTAGGATTCTTTATACCATCTTCATCAGGCTTAGCTACTTTGTCCATGCCTATAATGGCACCTTTAGCCGATACAGTAGGATTATCTAGAGATATAGTGGTTACAGCTTATAACTGGGGTCAAGGCTGGATGGCCTTTATAACGCCAACAGGATTGATTTTAGCAACTCTAGAGATGGTAGATGTAACTTATGATAAATGGTTGAAGTTCATACTGCCCTTAATGGGTATAGTAGGAGGGTTCTCCATTTTAATGTTAGTATTGCAGACTATAATATAAAATCCTCAAAAGTTTAAAACTTCATTAAGAGAGGAGAGATTATATGGATAAAATTGTTGAAAGGTTTAAAAGGTATATTTCCATAGACACAAAATCTGATGAAAATTCGGAAACCTGTCCTAGCACAAAGGGACAATTAGAATTAGGAGCCCTATTAGTAGAAGAATTAAAGGAAATAGGCCTTGATGATGTAAAGCAAGATGAAAATGGCTATGTATATGCTACTCTAAAATCTAATATGGATAAAGAGGTACCTACAATAGGATTTATAGCACATTTAGACACTAGTCCTGACCTAGATGGGAAATGCATAAATCCCCAAATTTTTACTTATGAAGGTGGGGATATTAAATTAAATGATAAATACTCTATGAGTCAAAAGGAATTTCCCTTTTTAAAGGAACTGGTAGGAAAAGAGATTATAACTACAGATGGCACAACTCTACTTGGTGCAGATGATAAAGCTGGTATAGCTGCCATTGTGGATGCTATGGAATATTTAATAACAAATCCAGAAATAAAACATGGGGATGTTAAAATCGGATTTACGCCAGATGAAGAAATTGGTAGAGGTGCAGATTTTTTTGATGTAAAAGGATTTAATGCAGACTTTGCCTACACTGTAGATGGAGGACCTTTAGGCGAATTGGAATATGAAAACTTTAATGCAGCCAGCGTTAGAATAGAAATTCAAGGTAAAAATGTCCATCCAGGATCAGCTAAAAATCTGATGATAAATTCTCTTAGAATAGCTATGGAAATTGAAAATATGTTGCCAGTAGAACAAAAACCCGAATATACAGAAGGATATGAAGGATTTTATCTATTAGATGATATTACAGGAAATGTAGACTATACAGTGGTTAACTATATTATTAGGGATCATTCTATGGAAAAATTTGAGGAAAAGAAAGCTTTATTTAGGGAAATTGTAGATTTTTTAAATAAGAAATATGGAGATATAATAACTATAGAAATAGAGGACAGCTATTATAATATGAAAGAAAAAATAGAACCCCATATGGAAATAATAGAGCTTGCTAAAAAATCCATGTTAGAACTTGGTATTGAGCCTATTATTAAACCTATTAGAGGGGGAACAGATGGTGCCAGATTATCCTATATGGGACTTCCCTGTCCTAATATATTTACTGGGGGATATAATTTTCATGGAAGATTTGAATTGATACCCATAGAGTCTATGAAATTAGCCTCTAAATTGATTGTAAAGATCATTGAAAATAATAGTAAGTAAAAAAATAATAACCTTAGTCCAAGAAAGGATTAAGGTTATTATTTCAAAATAGATATTGACTATAAAAATGGAGGGAATTTATGAGTATATTAAAAAAATTAGAACCAAAAAGGGTATTTCACTATTTCCAAGAGATTTCACAAATTCCAAGGTGTACTTATGATGAAGAAAATATTAGTAACTATATTAAGAGTATAGGGGAAAGATTAGAGCTTGAAACTATTCAAGATGATGCTCTAAATGTAATAATACGAAAGCCAGCTACTCCAGGATACGAAAATTCACCAGGAGTTATTATTCAGGGGCATATGGATATGGTTTGTGAAAAGGAAAGCAATAGTGATCATGATTTTAAAAAGGATCCTATTAAATTAATTGTAGATGGGGACTATATAAAGGCTGACAAAACTACCTTAGGTGCCGACAATGGAATAGCAGTAGCTATGGGCTTAGCCCTATTAGAAGATAACACCTTAGAACACCCTAATATTGAATTATTGGTAACCTCATCAGAGGAAGTTGAAATGGATGGAGCCTTTGGATTATCGAAAGATGTTTTAAAAGGAACAAGGTTAATCAATGTAGATACAGAGGAAGAAGGAGTCCTTGTAACCGGTTCTGCTGGTGGAGAGTTAGTAGAGGTTGAAATTCCCATAGAATATGAAGAAGTTAAAGATTTAATCGGATTTATCATAGAGGTAAAAGGGCTTAAAGGTGGCCATTCTGGAATGGAAATCCATAAAGCTAGGGGCAATTCAAATAAAATAATTAATGAAATATTGAAAAGTATTAGGGAAATAGTGGATTTGAAGCTTATATCAATGGAAGGTGGAACGAAGGATAATGCTATACCTAGATCTAGTAGAGTCCAGATTGGTATTAAGTCCTCAGAATTGTCCCTGTTTACGGATAAATTTGAAGAAATAAAAGATAATATAATACAACAAAATAAGAAGAAGGAACCTAATATAGATATTATAATTGAAAAAGCTGAAGAGGTATCTAATTGTCTCACTTCTGATGTATTAAATTCTTTAGTATTACTTCTTGAAAATTTACCTACAGGTGTATTTACGATGATACCTGGAAATGAGAATATAGTCGAAAGTTCTAGCAATTTAGCTATAGTTAATACGGGAAAAGATAAAATAACAATCCAAATATCTACTAGAAGTTCATCAGAAAAGCCATTATTAGAATTGAGAGAAAAAATAATAGGCCAAGTGAAAAAAATCAATGGAAAGTATACCATTGGAAATGCTTATCCCCATTGGGAATATAATCCTGAATCAGAATTAAGGAATATAGCTTTAAATGTTTACAGGAAAAAGTTTAATAAAGAAATGGAAAGGACGGTTATTCATGCAGGGTTAGAATGTGGGGTACTTGCTGAAAAATATCCTAATTTAGATATTATATCCATAGGACCAGATATGGAAGATGTTCATACACCTGGGGAAAAGGTAAGCATCTCTTCTGTAAGAAGGGTCTATGATTATTTAATAGAATTACTAAAGGAATTAAAATAATGAAAAGAACTCTCTTGGATTAGAAATCCAGAGAGTTTTTCATTATTTATATTAAATCAAAACTATCCTTATCTATAATTAAATCGTGGGAAAGGGATATTAGTTGTTCTACGTCACTGGGAGTAAAGTTTAAGGTATCAAGGGCAAAAGGAGAAAAATTGTATTTTAGCCCATCGGCTCCAATACCTATTCCCATAATCATTGTAATGGCATCGGCTATATGGACTATGGAAACTAGTTTTGGATCTATAGTAGATTCTTCTGGAGTGTGGTGTAAACCTATGGCTTCAACTAAATCCTTTGGGAAATTCCATTTTTCTGCAATCTTTTCCCCTATTTGGGCATGGTTGAAACCTAGGATTTCTTCTTCTGCTTCTAAAAAGGAGACTTTACTGAATTCCACCCTATTTACTATTGTATTGTATTCCTTTTCTACATAATGGTTTAATATGGTTTTACCAATATCCCTAAGAAGACCAGCTATATATGCAGTTTCTGGATTGGTTATTTTTATTTTTTTAGCTATATATCTTGAGATAATTGCACAGGTCTGGGATTGGGTCCATAGATCGTTTTTCTCTAGAGCATAGCCTTTTAATTCGCCTGCCATCATCTTACTTACGGTAGAAGCTAAGGCCATACTCTTGATTGTTTGGAAACCCAATAATATGGTGGCCTGAGAAACCGTATTTATTTTCCGTGGATAGCCGTAATAGGCGGAGTTAGCAAGCCTTAGTATTTTTGAAGTTAGACTTTGATCCTTTAATATTTCCTTTTCTAAATCATCAATTGTAGAATCTGGATCTTCCGTAATTTCTATAATTTTGTGAATTCTACCAGGTAGCACTGGCATATCATCTACTTTACTTACAATATGGTTTAATCTTGTATTATCCATAATTTTATCCCACCTTATAATGGTATATATACTATTATACTAGAAAGATGAAGATATATATATAGATATAAGGTATTATTTAGGATTTTGTCAAAATGCAAAACTCCCCTTTTGGTGTTTCTACCAAAAGGGGATGGTAATTGCCTTATTTATCTAATGGTTTATGTACAAACCACCAATCAAAGGCTTCTATTTCTTTGTTTTTAATCTTTTCCTTTCTTTCATTAGCCAATTTTTCATCCGCTGCTGGAGGAACTATTACATGATCCTTGATTAGATAGTTGTCTGGCCAATTTTCTGGTACTGCTACTCCATGTTTATCAGCTACTTGTAATGCTTTTACAGATCTCAGAATTTCATCAATATTTCTACCTGCTTCTTGTGGATAGTACATTATAAGTCTAATTACCCCTTTGTCATCTACTATGAAAACCGCCCTTACTGTATTGGTACCCATATTTGGATGTACCATGCCTAGGTTACTAGCTACTCTTCCCATATCGTCTGCGATTACAGGGTAGGGAATTGTAACACCAGTGTTTTCTTTAATCCAATCTACCCATTTAATATGAGAGAACACTTGGTCTATGGAAAGCCCTATTAATTCTGTATTTAATTCCTTAAAATCATTGGCTCTCCTAGCAAACTCAACAAATTCCGTTGTACATACTGGTGTAAAATCTGCTGGATGGCTAAATAGCACATACCATTTTCCTTTATAGTCTTCAGGTAATTTCTTAACTCCGTGAGTTGTTACAACCTCCATAGAAGGAAATTTTTCACCTAATAAAGTCATTCTTTTTTCTTCCATTATATTTACCCCCTTATATTATTTATTACATTCTTTACATATTCCATATAGATGGATATTTTTATCGTTGATTTTAAAACCTTCTAATTTATTCTGGCTAAGGATATTTGAAGAAATAGGGAAGTCATAGACTTTTCCACATTTTTCACATTTAAAATGGCCATGTAAATTAGTGTCTATATCATACCTTAATTCCTTCTCCCAAAGAGCCAACACCTTCACAACTCCTTTTTCCAAGAATAGGTCTAGTGTATTATATATGCTGGTTTTTGAAAGGGTAGGAATATCTTCTATTAAATTTTTATATATATCATCTACAGTGGGATGGATTCTATTATTTAATAGATAATTTAATACTTTAATCCTAATGGTAGATGGTCTGATATCATGTTTTTTTAAGTAGTCAATAATCATTTCATTTGTGTAACCCATCTTCATTCCTCCCTCCCTTAAGGAATTATAGTCTTCCCAAGATTATCCCTCCTAAATATGAAAATTGAAACCATAACAACATTGAAGTGATTACAATTTTATTATAGTATCAATTTTTACATTTGTCAAGGATAAATTTTAAAAAGTTTAGTAAAAAAAACAGATAGTAAAAAACTATCTGTTTAAATAAATAATTTTGCCATTACATTTATGGTCTTTATCCTTTTTTGAAAGAATATTTAAAGCTAATTTTCCAAAGGAGGTGATACTGATATTTAAAGTAGGGGAGTGACTATACTCAAATATTCCCATCATTCCTAAATACTTATAAATATTTAGCAGAAATTCGGAAGCCTGGGTATTGGAGGACAGGTTATGAATATTATACCATACCCTTTCCTCTAAGTTGGCCAACAATTCTAACAGATTTTTTCTAATAGGATTTAATTTATCGGATTCTGAATCTTTTTTATTATAAGGCACAAAATCCTGATTCCAAACATACTGGAGGAATAGGCTATATTTTTCTTCATCGCTAAGCCTTAGAAAATTAGAGCCTATCTTAGTCACTGACAGATAATTTCCCCTTAATTTTAATAGTCGATTGTGGAGAGAAAACCTATAGAATAGATGGAGCATTGGGAAATCTTTCTGGTTTGGTGATTTTTTGTTAATGGTTTCCCCGTATTCCATTATATCGTTTAACTCCAATAAATGTTTTCTTCTAATATATTTTTTCTTTGCCGTTACTTCTAAAGGATTGCTCATTATATATAATAGGAACTTTTCATAATCCATGATAAAGTCAAAGGCATCTTCGTTAAGTCTATTGTTAATTCCATTAACAATATTTCTATTGATGTCAAACGGAGATTTAATCTCTTTAGAATTATCAATATATAAAAATCGATTTTTACTTATTTCAAGTATTTTTTTATATGTTTCCCTATAAACTGGATTCTTATTTTTTAAAAAGCCTAAGTATTTTTTTAATGTGGATATATAAGAGCTAAACTCCCTTTGGGTAGAAATAAATCCATCTTTTATAGCTGCTTTTAAAAGATATTCAATATCCAACTGGTCCAAATCATAAAGGGACAATTCTTCTTCCATTAAACAATATTCAAATAGATTGATTAAATTAGTAACATGCCTTTTTATTTCCAGGCGTGACATATAGTTTTGCAAATAGTTTTCAAACTCATCTAGCTCATCATATAGGTTATTGGTAATATCCTCATCCATATCCATTACTTCATATACACATTCTGTATAAATCCTATAGACATTTATACTATATCTTTTTAGGTACTTATCTATAGATAGTTCAGGAAATCTGAATCTAATTCTATTATAATCTATAAAAATTTCCCCAATAAATAGATCCTTAACAGTCGTTGGTAGAAAACTAATATTACCAATAAAACCTTTATAATCGATTATTCTACCTATTCTGCCAAAGATAAGATCTGATGGTTTGAGGATACTGGATATATTAGGTTCCCAAATAGTATGTCTTTTCCTAGTCAACAGATCTATGATATAGACATAATAACCTTCAATCTTTTCTATTTCGAATAAAGATATAAAGGATTTGTTTCTTTCAATTAATATTTCTTTTTCCAGACTAGTAAGATAGGAAGATTTTTCCTCCAACATATGTTCAATAAAGGATTTACCATAATTAGTCTTATAATCTATACTAATCCATACATTAAATGCAATTCTAGTCTTTTGTTCATCGAAATCGGGGTAGTAAAATTCTATAGAGTCTAAAATCCTATCTCTTTTCACAAATTCATTTATATATTTAATAAGTTTTCTCGTTGTATTCTCTTGAATAGTTTGTATTTGCTCATAATCTAATTTATTATTCATAATGCCCTCCAAAGAAAGTATATAATCATTATTAATATCTAATTATTATATATTATATACTAATATTAAGATTCCTGCATTGATAAAAGAGGAAAAATACTAATTAAATTATAAAGACAGTATAAAGAGTTAGATTCTCTTTATACTGTCTCAGTTTTTTAATTGCTTTTATAATTGTGCATTGTCAAGAATCGTCAATTGATAACCGGGCTTTTTCCTTTTCCCAAGCATGTAATAATAATGCTACACCGATGACCCCATAAGCTACAAATACTCTAAAGTATTCGCCGATTTGGGCATTATTCATTAAGTTTTGCCCTGCTAATGGTGATATGATGAACAATAGATGGAATAGGAAGGTACCGATTAAGGCTTCCTTCCAAGAAGCTTTGTCCACTGTGGCACCGCCTACTAGAAGGGAGGCTACAGCAAATAATCCCACCTGTTCATGGCTACCATAGGTGTTTAAAGTTCCTATATTTTGCAAGAAAATGATCTGTCCCCAGGCAGCTAAAACAGTAGATATGATTATAGCCATAATCCTAGTTTTATCCACATTTATACCGGAAACTTCTGCAATATGCATATCCTGGCCAACGGCTCTCATATCTTGGCCTAGTTTGGTTTTTAGAAAATAGTTAACCAATAAATATAATAATAGTGTTAGTATTAACGTGGCTATTGGATATCTAGATAGCCACTGGAAAAAGCCTAAATTAATTTTATGGAAGGGGATTAGCTTATCCAATGAATATCTTATCCCTGCTAAATCTACTGTATTCTTAAGGCCTATACCTGATGACAAGAGCAAATTCTTATTTCTAAAAGGAATTAAAGTACCAGCTAATACTAAAAATATCAGTTGATATACTCCATTGGCAAAAAAACCTAAAATCATACTAGTAATCATCTCTTTTCCTTTAGCCTTATTCAATACTTTACCTACTAAAAATCCAAATAGTATTGCAATAGGGGTAGAGATGATAAAGCTTAGAAATAATCCTAATCCTCCACCAATATGATAATTGGTAATTACTATCAAACCAATTTGCCCTGCCATAGCTCCTAGGACAATTCCAAAATTTAGTCCCATTCCAGTTATAACTGGAATTATCAAAGACAGAACCAGGATTAAATTTCGAGCAAGACGGATAACCATCTCATTCATTAAGAAGGTAGCAGGAAGTCCAGTAAAGAAGAAACCTGCAACACATAGTATTAAAAATATAATAGGCACTATCACGCTGTATCACCTCCTGGTCTAGTTAGAGCATAGAGGATTATTCCATTGGAGACAATTGTTCTTATTACCTCAGACATACTACCCTCAGATAATACATTTATAACGGGTAAAGCAACAACTAAAAGAGATTGGAACAGTAGGGTCCCAATTATTACATGGATTATTTTTGCTCTATGTAAAGATGCACCACCTATTAATATGGCAGCTACCGCTGGCATAGCAGCATAAAGGGGAGCATTATATAGCTGTAAAAATCCAAAGGCTTGGCTATAAACTATTATTCCAATAGCAGCCAGTACAGTAGAAATTACAGTTCCCCAGACCCTTTCTTTATCCACATCTATACCGTTAGATAAGGCAAAATTGGCGTTGCTACCAGCAACTTTCATAGATAAGCCTTTTTTACTTTTGCTGTAAATCCATACTATAAAGGCACAAAGAGCGAAGAACAATAATAATCCAGTAGGGATTTTAACATTGCCAATTTTAAAAGACCAAAAATTATTTAATACATGAGCCATAGATGATTCTAAGGATACGGTGACACGGAGGCCATTACCACCATAGGCCCAGATTAATTCAGGGCTTTTAAAAGGGGCTACTAGCCAAAATATACACATTAAAGAAACTACAGAAAAACCAATATAGGTTCCAACGGTCATTTCTTGCCCTTTAATCCTATTTAGCATCTTCCCATAGAAATAGCCAGCTATAGCTGCCAATGGTACTGCTATTAATATGGAAACGATGAAACCAAAGAATCCAGATAATTTAAATTCAATGCTAATTAAGGCTCCGATCAACCCAAAAACAATACCTAGTGGTAAATTGAAATTAAGACCAATACCAGATTGGACAGCTGGGATCATAGCCAATACCAATATAGCATTCATTCCAAAACGAACCAATATATCTGTAATCAAACTAGATAAGGGGATTTTCAGATATACGGCTACTAATATCAATCCAATCAAGAATAGGGCGATAATGAGTCGAGGAACGCCAATTTTTTCTATTAAACTATTCATCTAATTCACCACCTTATCTAGGGTTTCTCCAGCCATTAGGAGTCCAAAATGTTCATCTGAGGCATCAGGTGGAAGGATTCCTTTCACCTTACCATCGTATATAATGGCAATCCTATGGGATATTTGACGAAGTTCACCTAATTCACTAGAGGTGATGATAATGGTCATATTTAGCTCCCGGTTCAATTTAACCAGAGTGTCCAATACCAGTTTTTTAGCCCCAATATCGATGCCTCTAGTTGGTTCTGATACCAGTAGCAAATTTGGCTCCAAAGTTAAGGCTCTAGCAATACAGACCTTTTGCTGATTACCACCGCTTAGGTATCTAGTATGCTGTTTAGGCCCTGTACATCTAATATCCAATTCTTCAATCATTTTCAGAGCATGTTCTCTAACAGTTCTATTATCGATTAAATTAAAAGGCCCGATCTTCTTTAAAAACTTATTTTGAATTTCTAGGCTGGAAAAGGCAATATTAAAATCAATTGGATCATCTAATAAAAGTCCCACTCCTCTTCGGTCTTCAGATAAAAAAGCTATAGAAGAATTTAAACTATTCCTTGGGTTGTTTAAAGGCAGTTCCTTTCCATCCTTGATTATGGTTCCTGAAGTTTCATATAACCCCATAATTCCATTAGAAATACCAATTTTGCCTTGGCCAGCTAAACCACCAATTCCTAAAATTTCTCCCTTTCTAACCTTTAAGTCTAAACCTTTAACTTTTTCGCCGGGCATATTGACCTTAAAATCCTTTAATTCTAATATATATTCATCCTTAATATCTCTTTCCTCATCTTTTGCTTTAACCATATCGATATTTCGACCTACCATTAACCTAGCTATATCCACAATACTTATCTTGTCGGTTCCTATAGTTTTCACCATTTCGCCATCCCTCAAGATGGTAATAGAATGGGTTATTTCTTTTATTTCATCCAATCTATGGGATATAAATAATATGGATATACCCATTTCAGAAAGCTTTCTGACTACATCTAAAAATTGAGAGGCTTCAGTTTCAGTTAGAACTGCCGTTGGTTCATCTAATATTAAAAGCTTCAATTGTTCCTTATCGATTTCCCTGGCAATTTCAATAAATTGCATATATCCAACTGGTAGGCCTGCTACAGGTAGATACTCATCTACAGTCATATTTAACTTGTCTAAAACTTGTCGGGAATCCTTTGCCATAAGGCTTAAATCTAACCTTTCTAATTTATTGCCAAATATTTTACTCAACAAAGTGGGGTTAGTTCTTTCCCTATTGAGTTTAATATTTTCAGTAACACTAAATCCTGGGATCAGCATAAATTCTTGGTGAACCATACCTATTCCAGCCTTCATGGCATCTTCGGGAGACTTTGGGTTAAAGGGTATTCCATTGATGAATATTTCACCCTCGAACCCACCAGTTGAATGGATTACTGGCATTCCGAATAATATATTCATCAATGTAGATTTTCCAGCTCCATTTTCTCCTACAAGACCATGTATTTCTCCTTCTCTAATGGATAGGGAAACTTTATTTAAAACACGATTTTCACCATATAATTTTGTAATATTTTCCATTTGGAGTAATTCCATTTAATCCCTCCTTAGTTTAAGAAGAAGGAGGTCGTAATAACGACCTCTCTATTTAAAATATTTCAGAGCCAGCTACAAACATTAGGAAATTTGGAGCTCCCTCTAGCTCACTTACTGGAACGTTGTCGTCTTTAGTAACGGCTTTCAATATATCTACCATTTTGTCTTTATCAAATTTTTCTACTTCGCCTTTACCATAGGAAATAGCATATTCTACAGCAGCCTCTACCATGGCCATATTGGCAGGCACCTTCCAAGTAGCAAACCTTCCAGAGGCACCAGCTTCTTCAATTTTTGCATGGGTCTGTTCTAGCATATAGGCCACATCTCCAGCCTTATCTTCAGGAATTTCAATTCCTAGAGCACCTGGATAAGCATGGTAAGGACTTGGACAACATTGCTCTGGGTAGATGGCTCCTGTATTTATTACAGACATTATCAGTGGTTCTTGCATAGAACAGTTAGTATTGAAGAAGGCTGTATCCTCACCATATTTGTCAACTTGTCTTGGCACGTCTTCAATCATGAACTGTTGAGCACCTGGAATACCTGCATCTCCTGTTGGGTCTGGTGCATCAACTTCCACAAATTCAAGGCCTAACTTTTCAGCAGTTTCTTTCATTACATCCCTTCTTTGAGCAAGTAGCTCATAGGACATATGTCTAGGGAAGGAATAGTGAACAAAAGTTTTTGCTCCCATTTCCTTAGCCAATTCCACTATTGTTTCTCCTCGTTTAATATTATCAGTTTCAAGAATAATATCCGCTCTTGGTGCAATAGTTTCAGGGTCTTCATGGGGTACCCCGGCAATGAATAATATATCGTCTCTAGTTTCTTTAATTTTGTCAAAGGCTGCAGCCGTACCTGGCACAGCTTGAAGGACGACTATTGCTTTAACATCAGGGTCAGCGGCCAAGCTTGTAATTTGGGCTATAGTGGTCTCTTGTTCCTGGGTGAATTTATCGGGATAGGTAACATGTTTTATTACATCGCTGCCGTATGTAGCTACTGCATTTTCAGCTGCACGAAATTCTTCTTCCCCTTGGGACACAGTACCGGTAACTAGTCCAATTTTAAATCCTACTTCTTCCCCTTCAGTTTCTCCTCCTGTTGCTGTGTCTTCCTTACCACAACCAGCAACACTTATTACTAATAAACCGATTAAAAGTAAAGCTAAAATTCTTTTTTTCAAGACTTTCCCTCCTTTAGATATTTATATATTATAAATCCTTCATGTGAAAGGATCTATAGGACAAAATTTAATTATTAAACAAGATTGAAAGTAGACAATTTTATGAAAATAATGTCTAAAAAAGTCGTATCCTTAAAAAACACCAAACATTTTGTCGAAGTTTGGTAGGATATATGGACAATATATATAAAAATTAATGGTTATTTTTCGTATATTATATTCTTAATTTGATACTATGTCAATCCTTTGGGTATAATATTATTATTATTCTATGATAATGTCATATTAAATTCATTCTGATAAAATGTCATATATGAGAGAGGAGATATTTAATATGACTCAAAAAGAAATAACTAGACTTAGAGTCATTAATCAAACAGTTGATAAAGTAATAACTATTCGAGAAGCTGCTGAGATTTTAAGCTTAAGTGAACGCCAAGTGTTAAGGTTAAAGAAAGGAGTTGTAGAAGAAGGACCTGCGTTCATTATCCATAAAAACAGAGGCCGTAAACCAAAGCATGCTATATCGGATGGAACTAGAGATTTGATTATTAAACTTAAACAGACAAAATATAAGGAGGCTAATTTTAATCATTTTCAGGAATTAATTGAAGAACATGAAAATATTCAGGTAAGCTATCCTACGGTGTATAGAATTCTAACTGAGGCAGGTATTAAAAGCCCTAAAAAGCATCGTAAACGTAAGACACATCATAGAAGAAAAAGAAAACCTCAAAAAGGCATGTTAGTGCAAATTGATGCATCTCCCCATGAATGGATTATTGG
>NZ_AZSU01000002.1:723251-866874 GCF_000511955.1 [Clostridium] ultunense DSM 10521
TGATATAGTTTATAATACTAAGATGTTGGATGAACGACCTAAAAAGACAGTTTCAACATTATCAGAAAGACGACAAAAGAACAAACCTAGACCATCAAAAAATCATCCTTGGAGGCAATCAGTTGATAAAAAACCCACACCCTTGTATGAGGAAGTTCTCTTGCGTAAAGAGACAGATGCCGAAATCCAAGAAATATTAAACGGCTTATTTAACTCAACAAGAGCATGGGTTTAAGAGATAAAATCTCTTAAAAATATTATATCTTTTTTTAGTCCTTTTTCAAGGGCTTATTTGTCATACCTTTTTATATAAATATGGTTTATTAAAGCCAAATTTATAAGCGTTTATGCCGCGAAAGCCTATTGATATGGGGAGGACCCCTCTGGTATAATTTTGCGGCGGAAATACCTGCATTTTAAGGACTATTTCCGGCAAAATTTGGTGTCCAGAGGGGTCAGGGGCCCCATGTCAATAGGACCGTGGAATAAATGCGGTTATATATTTTTTTTATCATTAAAAGTGACATTTTCACTGAATAAATTTCTATGTTCTTATGTGACATTTTCATTGACTATTGACATCCTTTGGGTATAATATTAAATTAAACCAAATTGACGGTTAATAAATTTTATGCCTTCAAAGGATTGAATATTCTGCAATGCTTTGCTCATTTATTTACGGCGATTACTTTAGAAATTATTAAAAAAATTATTAAATACTCCATAAATGGGTAATTGGTTATTTGACAAAAGATTGGGACATAGAAAGGAGAACAAATGGAAAAATTTTTTACTAAGAAACTCAATATACTAATCATATCTTTAATATGTATGGCTTTATGGGGAAGTGCTTTTCCAGTGGTAAAAATAGGGTACGAATTATTTGAAATAGAGCCTTCCGATATATTTGGTAAAATCTATTTTGCTGGACTAAGATTCTTCATAGCTTCAATTATGGTGTTTTTTATCCATGGGATCATATTTAAAAAGAGGGTTCCAATTAGCGAGTATCATATAAAACCGATAATCATATTAGGGTTGCTTCAAACGTCATTACAATATTTTTTCTTTTATATTGGAGTAGCTAATACTACGGGAATAAAAAGTGCTATACTCCAATCGGGAAGTACATTTTTTGTTGTAGTAATGGCCCATTTTATTTACCAAGAGGATAGATTAGATCTTAAAAGGGTAATTAGCCTATTACTTGGCTTTGGCGGAGTAGTATTTGTAAATTTAGGGAAGAATTTTGATTTAAGCTTTAAAATTACAGGAGAAGGATTTTTAATAATCTCCTCTATATTAAGTGCCTTTGCTACTATATATGTGAAAACTATGCCTAGAGATATGAGTCCTTTTGCAAGTTCTGGAGGTCAGATGTTTACCGGTTCTATATTATTATTATTGATAGGAAAAATTGGGTTGAGAGGGAACAATATTAATTTTAATTTAGCCAGTACCTCCTTATTATTATATGCAGCCTTTATATCAGCAGCTGCTTTTACCCTATGGTACATGGTATTGAAATACAATTCTCCAGGGAAGGTTAGCATGTATAGGCTTTTTATCCCCATATTTGGTTCCATTTTCTCAGCATTATTTGTTAAGGGAGAATATTTTACTATGAACTTGGCTATTGGATTGCTGTTGGTAGTATTAGGCATTGGAATATTGAATATAGATAATAGAAAAGATCTTAACTCCTCAAAATAAGGGATGGTATTTCAACGGTTTTCTGATAAAATGATATTAAATATAAAGTAGGAGGGATATTATTGTTAAAATTCAAAGATTATGAGTATAAAAGACCGGATTTAAAAGCTATTAATCAAGAGTTTGAAGAATTAATGGTAAAGTTCAATAATGCAGAAACCTTTGATGAACAGAATGAGATAATGGCAGAAATCAACAGAATTAGGTCCAATGTAGATACCATGGGAAATTTAGTCTATATTCGTCACTCTGTCAATACTTTAGATGAGTTTTATTCAAAAGAGCAAGATTTTTTAGATGAAAATATGCCCATATATCAAAATATAGTGTCTGAATTCTATAAGGCTTTAGTAAATTCAACATTTTGTATATGAAAATCCAGAAGCTACCCCCGAAGAAAGAAAGGCTAAATGGAGAGAGATAGAGAAAAAATATCTGCCCTTTAGAGATTATGAAGATAATGATCTATTAAACAGGGGAGGATACTGGTTCAGACAAGGACATATTTTTGGAAATCCTTTCTACTATATAGACTATACTTTAGCCCAAGTGTGTGCCTTCCAATTTTGGATTAAGATGAACGAGGATAGGGAAAAGGCATGGGGAAATTATATAGAGCTATGTAAAGCTGGTGGTAGTAAGCCTTTTTTAGAGTTAGTAGAATTAGCTGGTTTAAAAAATCCATTCATAGATGGTACCATTAAGAAAGTAGTAGGACCAATAAAGGAATGGTTAGATTCAATAGATGATAGCAAATTTTAAATAAAAACACCCTTTCCTTAGATTCAAAATGACTAATTATAGTCTTATGAGTGAAGGAAAGGGTATTATTTTAAGTTACAAACTATTCAATTATACTTTGAACATTATATAAAGCTACTTGGATAGAATTCAGTCCCTTTAAAAGTTTTTTTAGATGGTAATTATATACTAAATCTAATTCATCTAGCTTTTCATTAGATGGAAGGGGTATTTCTTTACTGAACAAACTTTCTAAAGCCCTTTTATTCTCTTCGGTTAATTGGGGAGTTTTTTCTATAGCAAAGAGAATACTTAAATGGTTATAAATGGCTTCAAAGGTATTGAACATCCAATCGTAATTATAGCAATCATCTGTTTTACAAAGATTTAATTTAATATCCTTTTTAAGTATATTATAATTCTCCTCCACATCAGCCAAATATTTTCTTAAATTTTCTAAAGACCCACTTTCATCTCCCCATATAATGGATTCTATTATATCTTTGAATTCTGAATACATATTGTGAATAGAATCTCTAATCTTATCTTCCACTTTCGGTGGTACAATGAAATAATTAATTAAGGTACCTATAATCAATCCAATTAAAGTATCTAGGGTTCTATAAAGGGCATAGTTTAATCTACTACCCTCTTCATAGTTTAGGATAATAGATAAAAACACCATGGTAGAAATTTGTACCGATTTTTTCCAACCAAAAAGATTACAAGTATAAATGATAATTATTATTCCTATGCCTATGGAAAATACATTTTCAGGGGCAAAATAAGAGAACAGCAGTGCAACGGTACCACCTAAAATAGTTCCATACATCCTATTTTTTGCCATAGTAAAGGATTCGGATACTGAGGTTTGCATAGCAATTATGGCAGCGATACCTGCAAAAAATGGACTTCTTAAATTTAATAGTTGAGATAATAATA
This sequence comes from [Clostridium] ultunense DSM 10521, assembly GCF_000511955.1. GTDB lineage: Bacteria > Bacillota > Clostridia > Tissierellales > Tepidimicrobiaceae > Schnuerera > Schnuerera ultunensis. Next base: position 726,648 of record NZ_AZSU01000002.1, read on the forward strand.
TAGTAAAGGAAACAGCTAAGGCAGTTTTAATAGTCCTCATACCAATTTTTTCAAATTTCATAATACTCACCTTTTCCTATTGTACCATTATTATACCAATGGAAAGCTAGGTGGACAAGATATTAATATTTTACCCTGAAAATGGCAATAGTAATCTAAATATATTATAATGGTAGAGTAAGGAGTAGATGGTATGGAGAAAAATAAAAAAATTTATAAAATTGGATTAATTCTGTTATTCATATTTATTTTCATCTATTTAATTATAAGCCTCAATATATTTAACAAGGACAGCCTGATGGAAATTCTATTATCCGGAGAAGAAAGAGATAGATTTGGAGTCTTTTTTACCATATTTATCGCTATTTTAATGGTGTTTTTTGTACCCTTATCCTGGTTTTCTCCATTGGCTGCATTTTTCTTTGGACTAAAGGGTTTTATTTATATTGTAATTGGAGGACTTATAGCAGCTATATTATCCTTCATTATTGCCAGGATATTTAAGACTGAGATTGCAAAGATTATTAATAGAATCTATTATAGGAAAAAAAGGAAGGTAAGTTTAGAAGAAGTCTCTTACCAGATAGAAAAACATGGTATTAGTTATATATTTTTCATGAGGAGTATGCCTTTTATCCCTTTTAGTGTAGCAAACTATGTGTCTGGTATTAGTTCGGTTTCTGTAAGAGATTATATTTTAGGCACTGTCTTGGGTTTGGCCCCTGGCCAAGCTATTAATTCCTATTTTTTTGTTAAGGCCATTAATATAGGTCGGAACCCCTTTCAAGTATTGTTTGCAGCTCTAATTAAAGGGGTATATGTTTTGTCCATTATCTTATGGAAAAGAAAAAGTAAATTTAATCCTAAAGAATGAAGCAAATCTTGTCGATATAGATTACAGAATATATTAAGGGGGCCATAGATATGCAAATTAAAGGGGTTACTAATGCAGTCGATTCTATTAACTATAATGATGGAAATAGAAATGGTTCCAATATGAAGAAATTTGGAACAAAAGATATAGCAGTTGAACCAGTAAAACTGCAGAGGGAAGAAAAAAGATATACAGAAGAGGAATTGATAAAATCCATAGAATCAGCTAATAAACAATTTGTAGCCTTCGATAGGAGGTTTGAATTTTCAATCCATGAAAAGACTAAACAGATAATGGTAAAGATTATAGACGTAACAACAGATGAGATAATTAGGGAAATACCTCCTGAAAAGATTTTAGATTTGGTAGCGGCCATATGGGAAATATCTGGCATAATAGTAGATGAAAGGATATAGGCGGTGATCTTATGTATAATACTATGAGAATAACAGGGCTAGCATCGGGAATAGACACTGAAGAGATGATACAAAATCTGATGAAAGCAGAAAGGGTAAAAGTAGACAGGGTAGAACAGGATAGGCAGACTGTATTATGGCGCCAGGAAGCGTATAATAGCCTGAACAAAGATTTTGCTAATTTTATTTTAAATACAAGAAAGATGTTTGGTCTAACTACAGTTAGCAGAACGGGAACCTTTATACCTAATTCCTACCAAAACCTGAATTGGATTAAAAAAGCTACATCTTCCCATGAAAGTATAGCTGCAGTATCCAGTACGGGGAAGGCTTTAGATGGCACATATAAAGTGAATGTAACTCAGTTAGCTGAGGGAGTTAGTTTGGCTAGTGGTGATAAAATTGGTGGAAATACCAATCTTAAAGAAATGCTGGGGGTAAATTCTGAAGATGTAATTGAATTTACTATAAATGGGAAAAAAATTGTAATAGGAAATCTTGAAACAGATGATGAAGGGAATATTATTGATGATAGAGTTGTTCCAGTAATGAATGAAAATGGAGATATTATAGATTATGAGGCAGCCTTTATACATGGAAATTTAGACAATATTAAATTAACCGATGTAACAAAGCTTATAAACTCTGCTAAAGTTAAAGATGAAAATGGAAATTATGTTTCGTTAGGAATTAAAGCCTCCTATGATGCAGGTATCGATAGATTTTTCTTACAGACTACAGATACAGGGAAAGATGCCAAGATAGAAATAACTGCTGATGATGTAGGAGCATACTTTATTAATGCATTAAAATTAACTGATGGAGAAAGGGGCAAGAATGGTAGTAGTATAATAGGAGAAGAGTTCTTTGGCAAAGACGCCGAAATTAGTTTTAATGGAGCAGATAATATATATTCTTCTACTAACCGTATCACCATCAACGGCATTACCATGGACCTTGTAGGTACTGGTGAATTTACCATAAACGTAGCTACGGACGTAGATTCAGTATATGAAAAAATAGAACAATTTGTCAATGAATATAATGAATTAGTTGAAAAGACCAACAAACTGTTAGGAGAAAAGGTCTATAGAGACTATAAACCATTGACATCAGAACAGAAAAAAGCCATGGACAAAGAAGATATAGAGCTTTGGGAAGAAAAGGCTAAATCAGGATTATTAAGATCTGATGATTTAGTTGGAAGGACTATGCTAAATGTTAGACGTTCCCTATATGAAAAATCAGCAGGTATAGAAGGGGCCTTTAAGCTTATTACTGAAATAGGCATATCTACAGAAGAATATGCTAGGGGTAGTGCCGGTGGTAAACTAGTAATAGATGAGCAAAAATTAAAGGAAGCTATTTCCAAGGATCCAGAAGGGACAATGGAGTTATTATTTAAAGAAAGCAATCCGGATAAAGTGGAAACAATAGATGGTAAGGAAGTCAAACAAATAGGAGGTATTGTCACCAGAATATATGACAACCTAATTGCTGGCATGGAAGAGATAATAAAGAAATCTGGCACAGGAGACAGTACAGATCTATATAGGAATGTTAAGTCTAATATTCTACTGGATTTTGTTACTGAATATGGCAGCGTTAGTTTATTAGATAAAGATGTATTGGATTATAGCAGAAGAATAGATGATTTGAACCAAATGCTGTTTAGAAAAGAGAACAATTATTATGCAAAGTTTACTGCCATGGAAAGAGCCATATCTAGGATGAATCAGCAGAGTATGTGGCTAATGCAGCAGTTTATGGGATAAAAGGAAAGGATGGGGAAGATGACGTATAACGCCTTAAATCAGTATAGACAAAATACAGTATTTACGGCTACTCCAGAAGAGTTAACTCTGATGTTGTATGATGGCGCTATTAAATTTATGAATATTGCCAAATATAATATCGAAAACAGTCAGATAGAGAAGGCTCACCAGGCGTTGATCAGAGCTCAAGATATTATTTTGGAACTGAGCTCATCATTAAATATGGAATATGAAATATCAAATAACTTTAAACAATTATATGATTTTATTATGAACAATTTAATAGATGCAAATATAAATAAGGAAATAAAACCTATAGATGAAGCTTTGGAAATACTAACGGAGATGAGAGACATATGGAAAGAGGTAATGAAGGAAGTCAAAAAGAAGGTTTATCAAAATAGGCAGGTGTAATATATGACAAAGGATAGGATTGATCAACTCATATCCATAACTAAAGAGAAAAATTTATTATTAAACAATATATATAATATAACGAAGGATCAGAAGGAAGAAATAGAAAGGGAAAATATGGAAAATTTAAATAGGATAATGGACGAGAAGGATAGCCTTATGAAAAAAATAGATGAACTAGACTTATCCTTTATTACTATCTTTTCTCAAATAAAAAAAGAACATTCCATTGAAGGTATTGATGAGCTAAGCTTGGAAGAATACCCTAATTTAACTAAGTTAAAAGAGGTGGTTAAGGAAGTATCTTCCACCCTTATGACCATATCTTTAATGGATGATAAAAACACTGGAGCTATGAAAGAAAGGTTAGAACAGACTAAAATCGAGTTGAGAAAATTAAAAGAAGGAAAAAAAGCATATAAAGGATATAATCCATCTATGAATGGAAGTATGTTAATAGATGAAAAGAAATAGGAGTTAATTTTGCCTATTTCTTTTTTATCTCTGTTTCCAATTATCTATATCTTGTGGATAAATATTTTCATGGCACAAGAATAATAATAAATATGAAGTAAAAATTTTTCTAATAATAAGGGAAAAAGTAGAAAAAGATAGAATTAAAAACTTATTCAGATTTTATCAAGAAATTAATCCACAATATATTAGTGATAATAGCAGTTACCCACAAAACCATCCACATTATCCACAATTAAGCTGTAAATTTATCCACAGGTCATCAACAATAATATGTTAATTATATAGTAAATAATTATTCAATCTCCATGAATAAATTTTTAAATATATTTTTATGTTTACATACTTACCTTTTGTGGGTATATTATATTAATAAAGGATATAGGCTTATAGCTTATATGAAAGGAGCTGGGGTTTATGAAACTAAATTTTGTTGGAAAGAACATGGAGGTTACAGAAGCGTTAAAGGATGTAACAGAGAAGAAATTGGGAAAACTAGACAAATATTTTCAGAAGGATGCAGAAGGAAATGTAACTTATAGTGTAGAAAGGAATAGGAAGATTATTGAAGTAACCATAAACCTACCTGGAACCATACTTAGGGCTGAAGAATCAAGCGATGATATGTATGCTTCTATTGACAAGGCTGTAGATGTATTAGAACGTCAAATGAGAAAGCACAAAACTAAACTTCAAAGAAGGTATAACAATGGGGAAACTATAAGATTTGAAAATATTATGCCATTAAATGAAGATGAAGAGGATAGACCAAAGGTTGTTAGAATAAAGAGATTTGATATGAAGCCTATGAATGTAGAGGAAGCCATTTTACAGATGGAATTACTTAGACATAATTTTTTCGTATTCATGAATGCTGACTCTGGCGATTTGAACGTATTATATAAAAGAAAAGATGGCAACTATGGGTTGATTGAACCAGAGTTTTAATAGTATAATTGATATAGATTTAAAATTGCAGGATATTATATCCTGCAATTTTATTTTACTGTCATAGGTGAAGGAGAGATGATAATATGTTTGCAGAGGCTATACTTATTTCAATAATTCTTGGATTGATCAGAGGAGGCAATTTAAAAAGATTTAAATCTATAAACCATAAAACCATGTGGATATTTATTCTGGGAATCCTAATACAATACATATTGGGTTTTTTATCTAAAGCAGAAGGGATAGATAGCTTAAACAAAATTTTATTGTATAATAAACAGTTGCAGATATTATCTTATATTTTAATCCTAATAGGAATACTTTTTAATCTAAAACTTAGGTCTTTGTGGGTAGTATTATTAGGCTATGTATTAAATTTCCTAGTATTGGCAACAAATAATTGGGAAAGACCAAATCTTATAAATAATCCTATAATGGATCATATTAAATTTCCTTTTTTAGGAGATACAATTTTATTTTCTGAATCCTATCCACTTCCCAAAATCATTAGCTTAGGGGATTTAATTATAAGCTTTGGAATATTTGCCTTAATCCAAGAAATAATGCTAGGAGAAGACTCTTTTATGGGTGGATATAGATTTTAAATGGACCTATACTAAACTTTTTGCCTTGTTTGGAATATTAATAAATGATAAAATATAATGTTGTAGATTAGTTAATATTGAAAGGCGGTAAAAGTATGAAAAGCTTTTTAAATAAAATATTTGGTTCTTATAGCGAAAGGGAATTAAAGCGTATTGAACCATTAGTAGACAAGATCGAAGCCTTAGATGAGGATATGCAAAGATTGTCAGATGAAGAACTTCAAAATAAGACTTTAGAATTTAAAGAGAGGTTGAACAAAGGAGAATCTTTAGATGATATCTTACCAGAAGCCTATGCGGTGGTTAGAGAGGCTTCTACACGAGTATTAGGCATGAAACATTTTAGAGTCCAATTGATGGGAGGTATCATTCTGCATCAAGGAAGGATTGCAGAGATGAAGACAGGAGAAGGGAAGACTTTAGTGGCAACCTTACCGGCTTATTTAAATGGACTGACTGGCAAAGGAGTTCATATTGTAACTGTCAACGATTATTTAGCAAAAAGAGATAGACAGTGGATGGGGAAAGTATATGAATTTCTTGGTCTAACCGTTGGTTGCATTGTTCATGGTATGAACAATACAGAGAGGAAAGCCGCTTATAATTGCGATATTACCTATGGAACTAATAATGAATTTGGATTCGACTATTTAAGGGATAATATGGTAATCTATAAGGAAGAAATGGTACAAAGAAAATTATACTATTCTATAGTAGACGAAGTAGATAGTATATTAATAGATGAGGCTAGAACTCCATTAATAATATCGGGACAAGGGGAACAATCTACTAAATTATATGAAGCAGCTGATGCTTTTGTTATGACTTTGACTGGTAGGATAGTAGACCCTAAGGAGGAAAAAAGGGATCCCTTCGATAGGGAGATAAAGGAAGAAACGGTGGACTTTATAATAGATGAAAAAGCTAGGACCTGTACTTTGACTGAAAAAGGAACTTTAAAAGCAGAAAGTTATTTTGGTTTAGAAAACCTAGCAGATCCAAATAATATGGAAATAGCCCACCATATAAACCAAGCGTTAAAAGCGAGAAATATTATGAAAAGGGATATAGATTATGTAGTAAAAGATGGAGAAGTCATAATAGTAGACGAATTTACTGGTAGGCTCATGTATGGTAGAAGATACAGTGAAGGATTACATCAAGCTATAGAGGCTAAGGAAAAATTAAATGTAAAATCTGAATCCAAAACTTTAGCCACTATTACCTTCCAAAACTATTTTAGAATGTATGAAAAATTAGCAGGTATGACAGGAACAGCTAAAACGGAAGAAGCGGAATTTAGAGAAATATACGGAATGGATGTAGTGGAGATTCCTACCAATGAACCAGTTATACGACAGGATTTTCCAGATGTAGTATATAAAAATGAGGAAGCAAAGTTTAATGCCATTGTAGAGGAGATTAAGGAAAAACATAGTAGTGGGCAACCAGTCTTAGTAGGTACTATTTCTATTGAAAAATCTGAGATATTGAGTAAAATGTTAAAAAAAGAAGGTATACCTCACGAAGTATTAAATGCAAAGCAACATGAAAGGGAAGCAGAAATAGTAGCTCAAGCAGGAAGGTTTGGAGCTATAACCATAGCAACCAATATGGCGGGAAGAGGAACGGATATTGTGCTAGGTGGAAATCCAGAGTATTTAGCTAAATTGGAATTGAAAAAAAGAGGATATTCTGATGAAATAATTTCTAGGGTTGATAGTTTTGCTGAAATATCTGATGAAGAAACTATTAAAGCTAGAGAAGAATATAGACAGCTTTATGAAAAGCATAAGGAAAATACGGGAAAAGAAGCTAAAGAGGTAATAAAAGTCGGTGGTCTCCATATTATAGGTACTGAACGACATGAATCTAGAAGGATAGATAATCAGCTTCGTGGCCGTTCTGGAAGACAAGGGGATCCAGGTTCATCTAGATTTTATATATCCTTAGAAGATGATTTAATGAGACTCTTTGGAGGCGAGAGGATGAAAGATATGGTAGATAGTTTAAACATGCCTGATGATGAACCATTAGAGCATAAACTACTTACCAGATCCATAGAAAATGCTCAAAGAAAGGTAGAGAGCAATAACTTTGCCATTAGAAAACATGTATTACAATATGACGATGTTATGAATAAACAAAGAGAAGTAATATATGCTGAAAGAAGGAAGGTTCTAGAAGGGGAAGATTTAAGAGAACATATTTTAGGCATGGTAAGAAATATAACAGAAGAGGCAGTAGAAATCTATACAAGGCAGAGTAAATATCCAGAAGAATGGGATATGAATGGATTGGAAAACTTTTTAGCAAATATATTTATACCTAAAGGCAGTTTGAAAATTGATGATATTGAATCCTTAGACAAGGAAAAACTAGTGGAAATGCTCTACACTATTGGAGAAAGTAGATATAGAGAAAAGGAAGCAGAAATTGGGAAAGAAATGTTTAGGGAAATCGAAAGGGTAATCCTATTACAGGTTGTAGATAGTAAATGGATGGACCATATAGATGCCATGGACCAATTAAGGCAAGGAATTGGGCTAAGGGCCTATGGTCAAGAAGACCCAGTTAGAGCATACCAAAACGAAGGATTTGAAATGTTTGAAGAGATGAACCATAGTATACAAGAAGATACAGTAAAATATCTATACCATGTAGAATCACCGGAAAAGATGGAAAGAAAGAGGGTAGCAGAACCATTAAACACAGGAGGCAAATCCCAACAGCCAATTGTTAAAAAGAAAAAAATAGGAAGAAACGACCCTTGTCCTTGTGGTAGCGGCAAAAAATATAAGAAATGCTGTGGAGCTTAACTAGTTGACAACGGACAATTGCAATAAGAAAGGAGCAAATATGGAGGGAATTTATTTATATAAGGAAAGAGTGGAAGTAATTAGACAGATGATAGAAGAATTGGGTGTTTCACTTTGACATCGATGGTTTAAATAAGGAGATTGAGAAGCTAGAGAAAAAGTCCTTTGCAGAGGATTTTTGGCAGGATTCAGATAAAGCTCAAAAAATCATGCAAAAGATAAGCAATTTAAAAGGGGCAGTAAAAGAATATGAAGATTTATTAAATAGTATAGAGGATTTGGAAGTTTTAATAGAACTGTCCCTTGAAGAAGAAGATTATCATGTATATAAAGAAATAAAAGAAAATTTTGAAAAAGTCTCCTATGAAGCAGAGAAATTTAAGCTTTCCACCTTATTAAATGGAGAGTATGATAAAAATAATGCTATCCTATCCATCCATTCTGGGGCTGGAGGCTTAGAAGCTCAAGATTGGGCAGAAATGCTATTTAGGATGTATAAGAGATGGGCTGAACAAAAGGGTTTCCGAGTAGAAATACTAGACCTACTTTCAGATACGGAAGGTGGAATCAAATCTGTAACTATGCTTATAAAAGGGTTTAATGCTTTTGGTTATTTAAAATCTGAAAAAGGAGTTCATAGACTGGTGAGAATATCACCTTTCGATTCCTCCAATAGAAGGCATACCTCTTTTGCTAGTATAGATATATATCCTGAGCTAGATGATGATATGGATATAGAAATAAATGAATCGGATATAAAAATTGATACCTATAGAGCCAGTGGTGCTGGAGGACAACATGTAAATACTACGGATTCAGCTGTCAGGGTAACCCATATACCTACAGGAATCATAGTCCAATGCCAAAATGAAAGGTCTCAACATAGTAATAGATTAACTGCTATGAAAATGTTAAAGGCCAAACTCATACAATTAAAGGAAGAGGAACAGAAAGAGAAGATAGAAGATCTACAGGGGAAATATACTCAGATAGCTTGGGGTTCCCAAATTCGCTCTTATATATTCCACCCCTATAGCCTGGTAAAGGACCATAGGACAGAGGTGGAAATAGGAGATATAGACAAAGTTATGGATGGAGATATTGACTTATTTATAAATGAATATCTAAAACAAAAGGCCTTCTAAATAAAGAAGGCTATTTTTTTAAAAACAGGTAGGATTTTTTAATTTTTTGTTGAATAATACTATATAGATTAGTAAATCTTTTTACAATAAACCAACAAATAGGAAAGGAGATAAATATGGATATAGTCAAAAAATTAGTAGAAGAATTTCAGCTAAAACCATTCCAAGTTACCAACACTATAAATTTAATCGATGAAGGAAATACTATTCCCTTCATTGCTAGATATCGTAAAGAACAGACAGGTAATTTAAAAGATACAGTTTTAAGAGACCTATTTGATAGATTGAATTATTTGAGAAATTTAAAGGATAGACAAGAAGAGGTAATAAGATTAATTGAAGAACAAGGAAAATTAACTGATGATTTAAGAAAGGATATTTTAGAATCTGAAACCCTTCAAAGAATTGAAGATCTTTATAGGCCCTATAGACCAAAACGAAGGACTAGGGCTACTATTGCAAAGGAAAAAGGATTAGAAGGGTTAGCTAATATACTATTAGCTCAAAAGGTTGATAAGGGAGAATTAGATGGAATAGTTAAGAGATATTTAGATGAAGAGAAAGGGGTGAATACAGAGGAAGAAGCTTTGGAAGGAGCTATGGATATTATTGCAGAAATAATTTCTGATGATGCAAAGTATAGAGATATTATAAGAAACATAGCTAATAATAAGGGCATTTTACAAACTGAAGGGGTAGAAAAGCAGCAAAAATCCGTATATGAGATGTATTATGATTATAAAGAATCTTTAAAAACCATAGCTAATCATAGAATACTGGCTATAAACAGAGGGGAGAAGGAAAAGGTTCTCAAGGTAAATTTAGTACTTCCTAATGAAGAGATATTGTCAAAGATAAAATCTAAAGTGATAATCAATGACTCAATTGAAACAAAACAATACTTAGAAGCCAGCATAGAGGATAGTTACAAGAGGTTAATATTCCCTTCTATGGAAAGGGAAATAAGGAGCAATTTATCTGAAAGGGCAGAAGAAGAAGCAATAAAAGTATTTGCTCTTAATTTGAAACCATTGTTAATGCAGCCTCCAGTTAAGGGGGAAACCGTCATGGGAATAGACCCAGCTTTTAGGACTGGTTGTAAGGTGGCGGTTATGGATGATACTGGGAAGCTATTGGATTATACAACTGTATACCCAACAGAGCCTCAGAATCAGGTAGATAAGGCAAAAAAAGAGTTAAAAGACCTTATTTTTAAGTATGATGTGGATATAATTGCCATAGGGAATGGAACTGCCTCTAGAGAAACTGAGATGATAGTAGCGGGTATGCTTCAGGAAATAGATAAAAACCTATCCTATATCATAGTAAATGAAGCAGGAGCCTCTGTATACTCAGCTTCAGAAGTGGGACAGGAAGAATTTCCAGACCTAGATGTATCTATTAGAGGAGCCATATCCATAGGAAGAAGGTTACAAGACCCTTTGGCAGAATTGGTAAAAATAGACCCAAAACATATTGGAGTAGGTCAGTACCAACATGATTTAAATCAAGGGAAATTAAATCAGGCTTTAGAGGGAGTAGTTGAAGATTGTGTTAATACAGTAGGGGTAGATTTAAATACTGCTAGTCCTTCTTTATTAAGGTATGTTTCAGGTATTTCCTCCAGGGTTGCCCAAAATCTAATTGAATATAGGGAAGAAAAAGGCAAATTTACTAATAGGGAGGAATTATTGAAGGTAAAAGGGTTAGGGCCTAAGACTTTTACTCAATGTGCAGGCTTTTTAAGGATTCCGGAAGGGAATAATCCATTAGATAATACAGCAGTCCATCCAGAGTCCTATCCTATTGCAAAGAAATTAATGGGAAAAAATATAGATGAAAACAATATAGAATTCCTTTCAAAAGAATTTGGAGTAGGTACTTTAACCCTAAAGGATATAATTACTGAGCTTAAAAAGCCAGGTCGAGATCCAAGGGAAGAGATGCCTAAACCTATTTTTCGAACCGATGTATTAAAGATGGAGGATTTAAAGGAGGATATGATTTTAACCGGCACTGTGCGAAATGTTGTGGATTTCGGCGCTTTTGTTGATATAGGCGTGAAACAGGACGGATTAATTCACATATCCCATCTATCTAATAAATACGTTAAACATCCAAAGGAAATAGTTAAGGTTGGAGATATTGTTCAGGTTAGAATATTGGAAATAGATATTGACAGAGGGAGGATTAGCCTTAGTATGAAGGATGTTTAAATTTGGGGGGTTGTAAATGTGGGATATTGAAAAGATACTAAATAGTAATAATGCATTTATCGGTGTAATTAGCTCTAATGACCCTGGGGAGGGAAGGAAACCACTAAAAAGCCATATAGTAAATTATTTCAATAACGGTGGTGGAATGGTCTACATATGTTCTAAGTATAGAGAAGACCAGTGTATAGACTATTTAAAAAAAATTTGGGAGCTGGATATAGATCAACTTATGAATATGGGTAGATTAATATTCATCTGTAGGGAGAACTTCCTACTAGAAGGTGATATTATCGACATATATGGATTAATGGAGGCAATAGAAAAGGGAATAAGCCTATTGGATGAAGAGGGATCTAATAAAAACCAAGTATATATAACTTTAGATTCCTGTTGGAATACAATTAGAAATGATGATATAAAGTATTTCTATAATAAACTAAAAACTGTAAAGAATTCGGGGAAAACTGGATTTATTCTAAGATATATTATAGAGGAACTAAATAATAATTATATTAATCCTATATTGAGTAATCATGATTTTGTTTTAGTTGATCGGACTAGCGATTTTGAATATTTTACTCCATCTCAATTAGTCCATCAGTCATTAATCCTATTAGCTGAGTTTCATGCCATTGATGATAGATATGATAAGGAAATTATGAGAAATGAATATTTAAGGACTTTAGGTGAACTAATGGAAGGGACTGTCCACGATATCAACAACCTATTAGTTACCATATTAGGCTATGCTCAACTGTCCTTATTCCTAGAAAATTTAGAGGAAATCAAAGAATATCTCCAAATAATCAGCAAGACTGCCTTAGATGGTAAAAGTATTACCGATAGAATAAAAAACCATATTAAAGGAAATTACGAATCCTTAAAAGATATATATGAGTTTGATTATATAATTAATAATTGTATAGAGATGGTAAAACATAAATTTAAATTATCCGATAGAGATGCTAGAAATATGGAATTAGTAGTGGATTTAAACTCTAAAAGTTATATATGTGCAAATGAATACGATATTAGGCATTCTATAATAAATATTATATTAAATGGGATAGATGCAATGGAAAATAAGGGTATATTAACTATAAAGACTTATGATGTGAAAGACCATATAGTATTGGAAATCTTTGATACAGGAAAAGGGATGGATGAAGGAACTAAAAACAAAATATTTAAACCCTATTTTACTACTAAGGGATCTAAAGGTACAGGTTTAGGACTTAGTATTGCAAAGAAGACTTTTGAAAAACATAATGGAAAGGTATATGTGGAAAGTAAAGTAGGTAAAGGGACTAAGTTTATAATCTATTTTCCTGCACTGAAAGTTGAAGATAATATTGCCCATGTTTGAAATTATGGCTATAATATTAGTTAGTGTAACGAAATAATTTAGGGGGGAGATTAAATGATATTCATTAAAAATGGCAAAGTATTCACCATGACAGGAGAAGTTATAGAAAATGGCTCCATTCTCATTAAAGATGGGAAAATATTAGAAGTGGGAAAGGATTTAGTTGCTCCGTTAGATGCTGAAGTAATTGACGCTGAAGGGAGAATGGTATTACCAGGATTTATCGATGCTCACTGTCATCTAGGTATGTGGGAGGAAGGAATAGGCTTTGAAGGTAGCGATGGAAATGAGATGGTGGATCCGGTGACTCCTCATTTAAGGGCTATAGATGGGATTAATCCTATGGATATATCTTTTAAGGAAGCCTATATGGGTGGTGTTACTACCGCTGTTACTGGACCAGGTTCAGCTAATGTTATAGGTGGAATGTTTGTGGCCTTAAAGACCTATGGTAGGAGAATAGATGATATGATAATTAAAGAACCTGTAGCTATGAAGATAGCCTTTGGTGAAAATCCAAAAAGGGTATATGAATCTCAGAAAAAATCTCCAATAACTAGAATGGCTACTGCTGCTATCCTTAGGGAAAGTCTATTTAAGGCTAAGAACTATTTAGAGAAGAAGGAGCTGGCAAATGAGGATCCATCCAAGATGCCAGAATACGACATGAAGATGGAGGCTTTAGCCAAGGTATTAAATAGAGAAATTCCTCTAAAAGCTCATGCCCATAGAGCTGATGATATATTTACTGCCTTAAGGATTGCGAAGGAATTTGATGTGGATATTACATTAGATCATTGTACTGAAGGGCATTTGATAGCAGATTATCTAGCGGAGGAAGGAAAAGGGGCTATTGTAGGACCAACTCTATCTAATAGATCGAAATTCGAATTGAAGAACCTTACTTTCGATACTCCAAAGATTCTTGGGGAGGCTGGGGTTAAGGTAGCTATAACTACTGATTCTCCAGTTATACCATTACAGTATCTTCCAATATGCGCAGGATTAGCCCATAAATCTGGTTTAGATGAGATGGAGGCTTTGAAGGCCATAACTATAAATGCTGCAGAAATTGTTGGAATTGATGATAGAGTGGGTAGTATAGAAATAGGTAAGGATGCAGACATAGTAATATTTGACAGTAATCCAATTAAGGATATCGATTGTAAAACCTATATGACCATTATAAATGGAGAAATAGTCTATAAAAATTAGAGAGGTGAATGTTTTGAAACTAGGATTCATAGTAAATCCTATTGCGGGTATGGGTGGCAAAGTAGGGTTAAAAGGTACTGATGGAGAAGAAGTATTGAAAAAAGCTATAGAATTAGGGGCTTTTCCAGAGGCTCCTGAAAAAGCTAAAAAAGCCCTAGAGATTTTAATCCCCATTAAGGATCAAATTCAAATGCTAACAGGTCCTGGAAGTATGGGAGGAGAAGAAGCTATAGAATTGGGTTTTAAACCTAATATAGTAGGTGAAGCAAAGGAAAGATATAACCAAGAGGATACGGAAATAGTAGCTGCTGAGATGGCATGTCATGGAGCGGACCTTATATTATTTGCAGGGGGAGATGGAACTGCAAGGAATCTCTTTAATGTAATAGGGGATAAGGTCCCAGTTATAGGTATACCTGCAGGGGTAAAAATCCATTCAGGAGTCTATGCTAATCATCCTAGGTCTGCAGGGGAGGTAGCTTTAAAATACCTCCAAGGAGAAGAAATGGAAATAAAGGAAATGGAAGTTATGGATATTGATGAAGAGGCCTTTAGACAAGGTCAAGTTACAGCAAAATTATATGGCTATATGAAAGTGCCCTTTGAGCCAGAACTAGTCCAAAATCAAAAATCTGGTGGAATAGTTGGAGAAGAGGCGGCCATAGATGGAATAACGGATAAAATAATAGAACAAATGGAAGAAGATATACTATATATAATAGGATCGGGTACCTCTACTAGACCAATAATGGAAAAACTAGGGCTACCTAATACTTTATTGGGGATAGATTTAGTTAAGAATAGAAAGTTAGTAGCCTCTGATGTCAATGAAAAAGATATATTAAAACATTTAGAAGACAATAAAGCCAAAATAATAGTTACTGTAATTGGTGGTCAAGGCTATATATTTGGAAGAGGCAATCAACAGCTTAGCGGAGAAGTAGTAAAAAGGGTAGGAAGGGAAAACATAATTATTATTGCTTCAAAACAGAAACTTATGTCCTTAGAGGGAAGGCCTTTATTGGTGGATACAGGAGACGATGAAGTAAATAGCATGTTCAATGGTTATATGAAAGTTCGAACCAGTTATACAGAAGAAGCAATCCATATGTTAAAGGGACTTTAATTAATTGATAAGGGACAATTTAAAACTATTGACAATTGATAAATATTATACTATACTTTATGTAGTTAAATAAATATCTTCAGGGCGAGGCGAAATTCCTCACCGGCGGTAAAGCCCGCGAGCCAAATTTTTGGTTGACTTGGTGAAATTCCAAGGCCGACAGTTAAAGTCTGGATGGAAGAAGATCATAGATTATACTTAAAGTTTAATCTGTTATGTCTGTTATCTACGCCCCGAAGTTTTATTTCGGGGCTTATTTTATTAACCTCCCTGAAGAAATAAATATATGGAGGGATTTTTTATGTACACATTAAAAAAGGAAAATCTAAATACTAAGACCATGGTAAAGATATCAGTTTTATCTGTAATTGCTTTAATATTGATGTTATTAGATTTTCCCCTATGGTTTACACCTACCTTTTTAAAATTCGATATTTCTGATGTACCAGCTCTAATAGGTTCCTTTGCCTTAGGGCCTATGGCAGGAGTATTAGTCCAATTAGTTAAGAATTTACTAAACTTGCTAGTTGAAGGCTCTGGCACCGGTGGTGTAGGAGAATTTGCTAACTTTATCGTAGGTAGTATATTTGTTTATACTGCTGGATTATTCTACTATAGGGAAAAGACTTTTAAAAATGCAATAATTGGAATGGCCGTAGGAGTACTAGTTATGACCGTATCTATATCTCTTATTAATTACTATTTTATGATTCCTTTCTATGCAAAGCTTTTTGGACTACCTATAGATAAGATTGTGGCCATGGGTTCTGCAGTAAACAAATATGTAGTAGACTTTAAAACCTTGATTCTATATGCTGTGGTACCATTTAACCTATTTAAAGGTATTGTAGTTACCTTGGTAACTTTGTTAATATATAAAAGAGTATCACCACTACTACACAAATAACAATTTTAATCAATTCAGAATGTCTAGTGCATAGTTGATGATTGAAGGAAGAGATTCTTCACATCGTTCAGAATGACAAGCTCCATCCTAAACGAAAGTGAAGACTCTCTTTTTTTATTTGCCAATCATTTCTTAAATTGTAAATTAGTTAATCATTATTAATGGGATTAAAGGAAAGAATTCCGCCCCCAAAGCTAGACCTAAGAAATTGTGAACTGTTAATTGTGAATTGAATAACCCCGTGTTATAATAATAGGTAGTTTATAGAATAGGAAGGTTGATTTAATGGTTAGAATAGTATTAAAAGGGTTGAAGGAAACAAAAGAGTTTGGAGAAAAACTAGGAGGGCTTTTGGAGGGTGGAGATTTACTATCTTTAACAGGAGATTTAGGTGCTGGAAAGACTACTTTAACTAAGTCTATAGGTGTGGGTTTAGGAGTTTCTGATTATATTACCAGCCCTACTTTTACACTAATTAATGAGTACAAGGGCAGAGTTTGGTTATACCATTTTGATGTATATAGATTGGAAGACGAAGAGGATCTACTAGATTTAGGTTATGAAGATTATTTTTACTCCAATGGTGTTACCATAGTAGAATGGGGAGATAAAATAGAAGAAATTTTACCAGCAAATAGGATAAATATTAATATTGAGAAGGGGAAAGAACTGGATGAAAGGATAATAACTCTATCAGGACAAGGGGATAGATATGATAAAATAGTTAAGGAGTTGAATATAAATTGAGAGTATTAGGGGTAGATACATCTACTATGATGGCAACTTGTGCTGTTTTAGATGGTGAAAAATTATTAGGAGAGTATTCTTTAAACCAAGATATGAGTCATTCTGAAAGCTTAGTGCCAATGATCAAAGAGATGTTGGATAGTTTAAACTTACAAGTATCAGATATAGATCTATATGGGGTATCCCTGGGGCCTGGTTCCTTTACAGGTCTTAGAATTGGAATTGCTACAGTAAAATCCTTTGCCCATGTATTCAACAAGCCTATTATAGGGGTTTCTACTTTAGAGGGATTAGCCTTTAATTTAGCTCATGGAGGTACCATAGTACCTATGATAGATGCTAGAAGGAATAGGGTTTATACAGGTATATATAAATGGGAAAAGGGCAGGCTTATTAATATATTAAAACCTTCAATAAAGGAAATGGAAGAATTATTAGAACTACTTAATAAGGATTATGATAATATAATGGTAAATGGCAACGGTGCTTTACTTCATAAAGAAAAGATAGAGGATAGTTTGAAAGGTAAGGTAAGGTTATCTCCAATTAGCTTAAATAGTTGTAGGGCAGCAAGTATAGCAGAGTTGGCTTTATTAAATAGACATGGAGAAAATCAATACAATTATTACAATCTTGTTCCAGAATATCTAAGGGAATCTCAAGCACAACGAGAGTTAAGAAAGAGGGAAAGTTAATTATGGAAATATCCATTCGGGAAATGAGAGAAGAAGATTTAGATCGAGTAATGGAAATTGAGAAGAAAGCATTTACTCCTCCATGGTCAAGGGAGGCCTTTTTATTAGAGCTAACTAAGAATCTATTAGCCAAATACATAGTAGCAGTAATAGACGGAGATGTAGCTGGTTATGGAGGCATATGGCTTATATTAGATGAAGGACATATTACCAATATTGCGGTAGATGAAAAATATAGGGGATTAGGCATTGGCAACAAACTTTTAGAAGGCCTTATCCAATTATGCATAGATAGAAATATAAGAGCTATGACCTTGGAAGTTAGAAAGTCCAACGAAATAGCCAAATCTCTTTATAAAAAATATGGATTTAAAGAATATGGAATTAGGCCCAAGTATTATCAGGATAATAACGAAGATGCAATAATAATGTGGAAAAGCATCCAATTTTAATGAGGTGAAAACATGAAGAAAGATATACTAACATTAGCTATAGAGACTTCCTGTGATGAAACTTCCTGTGCTGTAATTAGAAATGGTAGGGAAGTTTTGTCCAATATTATTTCTTCTCAAATAGAAATTCACAAAAAATTTGGAGGAGTAGTTCCAGAAGTAGCTTCAAGAAAACATATTGAAAATATGAATGTGATCATTCAACAAGCTTTAGATGATGGAGGTATTAGCTTTAATGATATAGATTTAATAGGAGTGACCCAAGGTCCTGGGTTGGTGGGAGCCTTACTTGTGGGTATATCTAGCGCCAAGGCCATAGCCTATGCCTTGAACAAACCTTTAGTAGGGGTAAACCATATAGAAGGCCATATTTGTGCCAACTATATAGATCATAAGGATCTAGAACCTCCTTTTACCTGTTTAATAGTATCAGGAGGACATACCTATCTAGTTCAAACAGAAGGCTATACTCAATACGAATTAATTGGCAGAACCCGAGATGATGCAGCAGGAGAAGCCTTTGATAAAGTAGCAAGAGCTTTAGGCCTGTCCTATCCTGGAGGACCATTAATAGATAAATTGTCTAAAGAAGGTAATCCCAATGCTATAGATTTTCCAAGGGTATATTTAGAACCAAATAGTTACGATTTTAGTTTTAGTGGTCTAAAGACTGCAGTATTAAACTATCTCAATCAAACTAAACAAAAAGGGGAGGAAATAGTAGTTAAGGATGTAGCGGCAAGTTTTCAACAAGCGGTAATAGAAGTTCTGGTGGAAAAGACCATAAAACTTGCAAAGGAAAGGAAATCCCGAAAGATAGTTATGGCTGGAGGGGTAGCAGCTAATGAAGGATTGAGAAACTTAATGGAAAAAAGAGGCCGAGAAGAGAAAATAGATATATACTATCCTTCTAGAATACTGTGTACGGACAATGCTGCCATGGTAGGTTCTGCTGCCTACTTTAATTATATTGAGGGACAGGTTTCCGACCTATATTTAAACGTAGAGCCAAATTTAGAGTTAAAAGGATAATTATCAACAATATTTCCACATTATCTTCACAAAACCTTATAGGTTTACAATAAAGGATTGTGGATAATGTGGAAAGGCTTGTCCAAACACTTAAAATAGGACAAGTACATGTGGATAATTTTGTGGATTCTGTGTATAAGATGGAGATAAAATGGGAAAACTAATTTTCTGTTAATATTATCCATTTTTCATAGAGGGAATCTAAATCCATCTGAATATTCTCCCTATCCTTAGTCAATTGGATAATTCTATCTGGTTCTTCATACAATTCAGGTTGGCATAATAATCTATCCAATTCTTCAATTTTCTTTTCTTTTTCTTCAATTATTTCTTCCAATGCTAATATTTCCTTTTTTCTCTTTTTTTCTATTGCCCTTCGTTCTCTTTCTTTTTTTCTTTCCAGTTTAATCTGAGTTTTTGTCCTATAATCATGTTCTTCTTCAACTATTATTTCATTTTTTTTCTCCAAATAATAATCATAATCTCCAAGATATTCAGCAATTCCTTCTTTTGTCAATTCCAATATTTTATCCGTAACTTTATTCAAAAAATACCTATCATGGGATATTACCAAAAGAGTCCCCTCATAATCTTTAAGGGCATCTTCCAGTACTTCCTTTGAATAAATATCCAAATGGTTAGTGGGTTCATCCATTAGAAGGAAATTAGCGTTAGAAAGCATCATCTTTAAAAGGGCTAACCTTCCCCTTTCCCCACCGCTCAATTCTTCTATTTCTTTGAATATATCGTCTCCAATAAATAGGAATCGGCTGAGGATAGACCGTATTTGATAATGGTCAAATTTAGGGTTTTCATCCCATATTTCATCGATTATTGTCTTGTCTAAGTTTAATTTAGTTTGTTCTTGATCAAAATACCCAGTATGAACCTGATGACCTAAAGTGATACTACCTGTATCATAAGGAATCTGCCCAAATATCATTTTAAACAGAGTAGTCTTTCCTATTCCATTAGGCCCTATTAGTCCAACTTTTTCTCCCCTATATATGGTAAAGTTAATATCCTCTAATAATTTAAAATCTCCAAAGGATTTTTCCAGTTGTTCAACTTTAAGGACTTCCTTACCACTTTTTATCTTTGGTTCAAAGGAAATTTTTACTTTTTTAGTATCCAAAGGCTTATCTATGGTTTTCATTTTATCTAGTAATTTTTGTCTACTTTGAGCTTGCCTTATATAGCGCCTATCTCCATAATTATAAAATCGCTTAATGATCTCTTCTTGTCTTTTAATCTCCCTTTGCTGATTTTCATAATCTTTCTTTAACAATTCCAGTTCTTTTTTTCTCTCTTTCATAAATCTTGAATAATTAGTATTATATGTTTTTAATTTTAAATTTTCCAAATGAAATATCCTAGTCACTACATTATCTAAAAAATATCTATCATGGGATATTATTAAGGCAGCACCTTTATACTCCAAAAGATAGGACTCTAACCAATTTATAGCATCAATATCTAAATGGTTAGTAGGCTCGTCTAATAATAATAGATCAGGTTTTTCCAATAATAGCTTGGCTAAAGAAAGCCTTGCTTTTTGGCCTCCACTTAATACATTTATTTCTTTATCAAATTCTTCTTCCTTAAAACCAAGACCTTTCAAAACTCCTTTAATCTCACTTTTATAACCATAGCCATTTTTATTATTGAACTCTTCAAGTAGATTAGAATATTCAGCCATTAGCTGGTTTAATCTTTTCGATGAGCCTTTAGAACTTTCATGACTAATTTCATGTTCTAAGGTCCTTAAATTTTTTTCCATTTCAATTAAAGGTTCAAAAACCTCAAGACATTCCTGAAAAATAGTTTTGTCGCTATTCATATCCGTATGTTGCCGCAAGTATCCTATTTTTAAATCCTTTTGGACATAGATTTCCCCTTCATCCTTAGAAATATTTCCTACTAAAATATTTAAAAGCGTGGTTTTCCCCGATCCATTAAGGCCTATAAGGCCAATTTTATCTCCATCCTCTATTGTAAAGCTAATATCCTCTAAAATTTTATCAACTACATAAGTTTTTGATATATTATTACATGAAAGAACTATCATATTCAATCTCCTAACTTTTACATACTGTATCTTCTATTTTACCAAAAAAAATAGCCCTTTTAAAGTATAGGGCTTCATTAGGATTTTAAATCTAGTTCCATAGCTAAACTTGTGAGAACTTTATCTATTAAGTCTACATCGCATTTTCTTTCTTTAGTAAAATGGCTACAATTCTCACAGCTTTCAAATTTTTCATCATATACTTGAGAAGTCATATCTAAAGAATCTTCTTTCTGTGGATTATAAGAATCACAGTATATAGCTATTTTTCTTAATTGTTCTTTACTTGCCATAATTTCCTCCTTTTTGGTTGCTATAGTAGTATTATAGGTAATATATTTTTTAATATACATTTACTAAAATGGATAAAAAGGAGCTATAATTGACCTATTAATGACAAAGTGTTATAATAATATCAGCCAAAATTTTTAATTAGGAATAGATAGGGGTGTGAAAATGGAGAGAGAAAATAGAGTTTCCATAACTGTGATTAGGAGATTGCCTAAATACTATAGATATTTAGGAGATTTACTTAGAAAAGGAATTAATAGGATTTCTTCTCAAGAATTAAGCAAGATGACCGGTTTTACTGCTTCTCAAATAAGACAGGATTTAAACAACTTTGGCGGATTTGGGCAACAGGGTTATGGCTATAATGTAGAGGAACTACATGATCAGTTAGGTAAAATATTAGGATTAGACAGAGTTTATAATACTGTAATTGCGGGAGCTGGTAATTTAGGTCAGGCAGTTGCAAATTACAAAGGGTTCCAAGATGCAGGATTTAAAATCCTCGCATTATTCGATAAGAATCCAAAACTGATAGGATTGAAAATCCGAGATATAGAAATTAGAGATGTAGATGAGTTGGAAAAATATATAAAAGAAAACAATGTAGAAATTGGTATTATAACTACTCCTAAGGAAAGCGCTCAAGATGTTGCAGATATCTATAGTAGAAGTGGAATAAAAGGTATCTGGAACTTTGCCCCAGCAGATCTTAGGGTGGATGATGAAATGATAGTAGAAAATGTTCATCTTAACGAATCCTTATTTACTCTATCTTATTTTTTAAATAATAAGTCAGATTATATCAGAGACTAATAATATCAAATTATATCGTCAAACATATCACAATAAACCCAGTTATTTTCTAAAAATTTAATATTAATTTAACAAAAATTGTGTGCAAATGCCTATAATCTTAGGAAAACCTGAAATTATAGGCGTTTGCAATGGCAATATTAAATAAGTATTGGATTAAAATATAGACAGAAAGGTCAAAAAATTAACAAATTTTATAGAAATAATTAGTAAAATGGTTTATAATTAAATATGTAGAGTAGTAGTTAAAATCAGGGAGGGAAAAATATGGATTTCAATTTATCAAAAGAACAGGAAATGATAAGAAATGTATTGAAAGAATTTGCTGAAAAGGAAGTTAAACCTATTGCAGCAGAAATCGATGAATCTAGCAGATTCCCAAGAGAAACAGTGGAAAAAATGGCTAAGTATCATGTTCTAGGCATACCTTTTCCTGTAGAATACGGTGGAGCTGGGGGGGACGAAGTTGCCTATGCCATAGCTGTAGAAGAATTATCAAAAGTATGTGCCACTACAGGGGTTATACTTTCTGCCCACACTTCTTTAGGTTGTTGGCCAATTTATAGATATGGGACAGAAGAACAGAAAGAGAAGTACTTAGTTCCTATGGCAAAAGGAGAAAAGTTAGGAGCTTTTGGATTAACGGAACCTAATGCAGGAACAGATGCAGCAGGGCAACAAACGGTGGCAGTATTAGATGGAGATAATTATATATTAAATGGAACTAAACTATTTATAACTAACGGTGGAGAAGCAGATGTTTATATAATATTTGCTATGACGGACAGAAGCAAAGGCACTAGAGGTATATCCGCCTTCATAGTAGAGAAGGATACTCCTGGCTTTACTATAGGTAAAATTGAAGATAAGATGGGTATTAGAGGTTCATCTACTGCAGAGCTAATATTTAGAGATTGTATAATTCCAAAAGAAAACCTCCTTGGGAAAGAGGGGAAAGGATTTGGAATCGCCATGTCAACATTAGACGGTGGAAGAATAGGTATAGCGGCTCAAGCTTTAGGTATAGCTGAAGGTGCTTTAGAGGAAACCATTAAATATATTAAGGAGAGACAACAATTTGGTAGACCTTTAGCTAAGTTCCAAGGTTTACAATGGATGGTTGCTGATATGGCTACTGAAATAGAAGCTGCAAAGTTATTGGTTTACAAAGCAGCCTATAATAAGGCAAATGGGTTGCCTTATAATAAAGAAGCAGCTATGGCTAAGCTATTTGCAGCCAACACAGCAATGAATGTTACCACAAAATGTGTCCAATTACATGGTGGTTATGGATATACTAAGGATTATCCTGTAGAAAGAATGATGAGGGATGCAAAGATTACCGAAATATATGAAGGTACTTCTCAAGTACAGCAAATGGTTATTGCAGCTAACCTTTTAAGATAACTAGGTGAAGGAGGAATATAGATGAATATTATAGTATGTGTTAAACAGGTTCCAGATACCAATGAAGTTAAGATAGATCCTGTCAAAGGTACCCTAATTCGTGAGGGTGTACCAAGTATTATCAATCCCGATGATAAAAATGCTTTAGAAGAAGCATTAAAGATTAAAGATAGAAATAAAGATGTAAAAGTTACCGTCCTTAGTATGGGGCCTCCCCAAGCAGAAGTAGCTTTGATTGAAGCTATCGCTATGGGTGCAGATGAAGGAATCCTTTTAAGCGACAGGGCCTTTGCAGGTTCTGATACTTGGGCTACATCTACTGCTTTGGCTGCTGGTATTAAGCATATAGGAAACTATGACATTATATTTTGTGGAAGACAAGCTATAGATGGAGATACTGCCCAGGTAGGGCCTCAAATTGCAGAACATTTAGGTATTCCACAGATAACCTATGTGGAAGAACTTAATATAGAAAATAGTAAGGTTAGGGCAAGAAGAGCCCTTGAAGATGGATACTTTATGATAGAATCTAAAATGCCAGTATTAGTTACTGCTATCAAAGAATTAAATGAGCCTAGATATCCATCTATAAAAGGAATATATGAAGCCTATAAAGGGGACAAGGTTAAAGTATTATCGGCTAAAGATATCAAAGCTGATGAAAATAATATTGGGCTAGATGGTTCACCTACCCAAGTTAATAAATCTTTTACTCCGCCAGGAAGAGGCGGTGAATCAGAAATCATTGAAGGAAGTCCTAAAGAACAAGCAAGAGAACTAATCGTTAGATTAAAAGAGGAAAAAATCATATAATTTTTATTAAGTAATTGCGAAACTCTTTCTAAAAACTGAATAATAGGAATATAGATCCTTCAAAAAAAGAGTTTCAAGAATGGAAAGTGGAATCCAAGTGAAAGTTTAGCGAGAACTAAAAGTTGTTCTTAAAAAAGGGTACACAAAATAAAGGTATCAAATTTCTAGAAAAATGAATATCTAAAATAAATACCTAAGCAATTAATGGTTTTAAACTTCTGATGTACTCGTGCTTATGTATTTTATCAGCAAGGACAACAGTAATTAATTGTGTGATGCCTGCTAGTAGTAAATCGGCATGAATGGTTTTCTCATTTTGGGTTTTACGTCCAGCAATACAGAAACTTTCTTTAAAATGATTTATGGACTGCTCTACTACTGAACGGATTTTATAAACTTTATCCCATNTCTACTGCTTTGGCTGCTGGTATTAAGCATATAGGAAACTATGACATTATATTTTGTGGAAGACAAGCTATAGATGGAGATACTGCCCAGGTAGGGCCTCAAATTGCAGAACATTTAGGTATTCCACAGATAACCTATGTGGAAGAACTTAATATAGAAAATAGTAAGGTTAGGGCAAGAAGAGCCCTTGAAGATGGATACTTTATGATAGAATCTAAAATGCCAGTATTAGTTACTGCTATCAAAGAATTAAATGAGCCTAGATATCCATCTATAAAAGGAATATATGAAGCCTATAAAGGGGACAAGGTTAAAGTATTATCGGCTAAAGATATCAAAGCTGATGAAAATAATATTGGGCTAGATGGTTCACCTACCCAAGTTAATAAATCTTTTACTCCGCCAGGAAGAGGCGGTGAATCAGAAATCATTGAAGGAAGTCCTAAAGAACAAGCAAGAGAACTAATCGTTAGATTAAAAGAGGAAAAAATCATATAATTTTTATTCTTGAGAGGAGGATGTAGGTATGGCAGTAAAAGTATTGGAAGAAAAATGTATTGGTTGTGGCGTATGTGTTAGCGCCTGTCCTTTTGAAGCTATAGATATGGTAGATGATAAAGCCTTTATAACAGATAAATGTACTGCATGTGGAGTTTGTGTCGAAAAATGTCCCGTAGAAGCTATAGAAAAGGAAGAGGAGAAAAAACAAGGAGTTAATATAGAAGAATACGAGGGAGTTTGGGTTTTTGCGGAACAAAGAGATGGAAATCTAATGAATGTTTCCATAGAACTTCTTGGAGAAGGACGAAAGATTGCCGATGAATTAGGTACAGAGTTAACGGCTATTTTATTAGGTAGGAATGTTAATAATTTAGCAGAAAGACTAGTCAAATATGGAGCAGACAATGTTTTATATGCAGATAGTCCTTTATTGGAAGTATATACAACAGATGGATATACTAAGGTAATATGTGATTTAATTAAAACAAGAAAACCGGAAATTATGTTAATTGGCGCTACCAATATAGGCAGGGATTTAGGTCCAAGGATTTCTGCTAGAATACACACAGGGCTTACTGCAGATTGTACAAGACTTGATGTAGATTTAGAAAATAGAAGGTTGATGCAAACACGACCAGCCTTTGGCGGAAATTTGATGGCAACTATAATATGTCCTAACTATAGACCTCAGATGTCTACAGTTAGACCAGGAGTTATGGAAAAGGCAAAATATGATGAAAATAGGGAAGGCAATATTGAAGTATTTGATCCTCAACTAACGGAGGAAGATATTAAGGCAAAGGTTATAGAATTTGTAAAAGAAAAGAAAGCCCAGGTTAAATTAGAAGAAGCACCTATTATAGTATCGGGTGGTAGGGGATTAGGAACTCCAGAAGGGTTCAAACTAATAGAAGAATTAGCAGAAAAATTAGGTGGAGTAGTGGGAGCTAGCCGTGCTACTGTAGACGCTGGCTGGATAGATCAACCTCATCAAGTAGGTCAAACTGGGAAAACTGTAAGACCTGGTTTATATGTGGCCTGCGGTATCTCAGGAGCAATCCAGCATTTAGCTGGTATGCAGGAGTCAAAGATTATTATTGCTATCAATAAAGATAAAGATGCACCTATATTTGAAGTAGCAGATTATGGAATAGTTGGAGATGTATATGAAGTATTGCCAGAGTTAATAAAAGGTTTAGATAATATAGATGAGATAATAGAAAGCGTAAATTAATCAACAAAGGCACGAGGTTATGTTGTATATATAACCTCGTGCCTTTTTATTATTCTTAATATAGATAACAGAAGGTTTACTTATATTTGTTGAAGGCAAAATGCCCTTTTATACAATTATAAATTGAATACTTATCCCTTTTATGATAAGTTTAATTATAGACAATTTGGAAGTAGGTGGGAGAACCTCATGAAAAAAACATTAGCTATTGTAAGCTATAGTATAGAATCGGTAAATTCATACTATGCACAGATAAGGGCTCTGTTTGCTGAAAGCATTATTGTTAAAAAAGTTACCATAGATGATATTAATACTATCAAAAATATTGATACAGATGTGGTATTGGTCCCCTCATATGATATGTTTGAAAAGGTAAAAAAATATATAAAGAAAGATACGGATATAATATTTGCTAATAGAACAATATCTCGGGTAGGTTTACAAAAGATAATGGAAATTAAAAAAAGTAGCAAGGTAATTCTAATTGATGAAAGCCCTGAAATGACAGAACAGATGATATCAGTAATCTACCAATTAGGTGTAAGACATATTAGTTTGGAATCCTATTGGACAGTGGGGAAAGAAGATATTAATGATAAACCTGTTATTATCTTGGGCCAATCTGAGCATTTGCCAGCTTATGCAAAGAAGATTATTAATATAGGGAATAGTCTTTTAGACTTTAACACCATAATGGACATAGGAATTAAATTCGACTTAATCCATATGTTAAATAGACAGGATATTTCAAAATCTTATGTGGAAGTAGAATCTGCTAATTTTGGGCTAGAAGAGATATTGGGAATGCTTAATAGCCGTGAAAGTCAGTTGGATATATTGCTTCAAACTATCGATGCAGGGGTTATTGGTATAGATACCGAAGGACATATATTCTTATTTAATCATAATGCTGAAAAAATTATAGGCCTTTCAAAAGAGGATATGATCAGCAAAAATGGAATAGAATTATTTCCTCATATACCATTTAAACATGTTCTCAGAGACTTAGAATCCATAGAAGAAAAATTGATAAAAATCCATGGGGAATACGTTGTAGTATCTATAAACCCCTTAGTACATTCAAACAAATCCTATGGCGCTGTTGCCATAATGAGGAGATACAAGGATACTGAAAAAAGACAACATAAGATAAGAAAACAGTTAATTGGAAAAGGGCATGTGGCAAAATATCATTTCAATAATATAATGGGTAGAAGCAGTGCTATTAATAAAAGCAAAAGTATTGCCAAAAGAATGGCAAATTCTAACTCTTCAATATTGATTACTGGGGAAACAGGCACAGGAAAAGAACTATTTGCTCAAGCAATTCATAATAGCTCACCGCGAAAAAATTATCCATTTGTAGCTATTAATTGTGGTGCTTTTCCAGAAAGTCTTTTGGAAAGTGAATTATTTGGATATGAAGAAGGTGCTTTTACCGGTGCGCGTAAAGGTGGGAAACCAGGACTTTTTGAATTGGCTCATAATGGGACTTTGTTTTTAGATGAAATCTCCGAAATTCCCATGAACCTTCAAGTTAAACTCCTTAGAGTCCTTCAGGAAAAGGAAGTAGTACGACTAGGAGGAGATAGTATAATAAATGTGGATTTTAGGGTAATAGCAGCTACAAACAAAAACTTAAAAAGCATGGTTAATGAAGGAAAATTTAGAGAAGATCTATATTATAGACTGAACGTTTTACCGCTAAAAATACCCCCTTTAAGAACTAGAAAGGAAGATATATTATTTTTGTTTGAAGAAACAAAAAAGCAATTTAATGGCAATTTTATGTTAACAGAAAAGGCAAAAGAATTGATATTGAGCCACAATTGGGATGGAAATGTAAGAGAGATAATAAATTGTGTAGAATATCTTGTAAATTTAGATTCAAGAATAATAGATGCAAAAGATCTACCCTTTGAATACGAAGAAAATTTAGATACTGAAATGAATATTCAAATTCAAAGAGAAATAATGATAGAATTTTTAAAAACTACTAGCCATGACTTAAGGAAATATATTTTTATATTGGAAGAGTTAAAGAAAGCTTATATTAATAATAGAAGATTGGGAAGAAGGAGCATTCATAAAATAGCAAAATCAAATGGAATATTTTTAAGCGAACAAGAGATTAGAAGAATGTTGATTGAATTAGAGGAATTGCAAATGGTAAAAGTATGTAAAGGACGAGCAGGAACTGTAATAACTAGGGAAGGGTTAAATATTTTGGAATATATTAGATTGGGTTAAATGGTACCAAATTACAATACCATTTAACCCAATTATTATTATAAAAACTGTTAGGATGAAAAGTTTTTTAAGAAGATAGGTGGCATTCATATTAAAAATAGTGAAAATATTCACAAAGTTCTAACTATTATTTATTGGCATAGAAAATGCATCTTTAATAAGTTAAAGTACTAGAATCTATTCTCAAAATGTTGTATATTAAAAGTCTAAAACTAAATAGGGAGGTAATGCAAATGGATTATGGAAAGTTGATTAAGTAATGGCTAAAGTAAATGAAAAAATGAATTAAGGAGGATTATTGTGAACAATACGGAATTACAAACAAAAGGTAGCAGGGAACAGTTTAAAACTAGGTTTGGTTTTATTATGGCGGTAGCTGGCTCTGCAGTAGGTTTGGGTAATATATGGAGATTTCCATATATTACTGGTGTCCACGGTGGTGGGGCATTTGTCATAATATATTTAGTAAGTATATTTATAATTGGGGCTACTATTGCACTGACTGAAATGGCCATAGGTAGACATGGAGGCTCGGATGTTGTTGAAGCATATGGTCAGTATGATAAAAGATTTAGAATCCCTGGATTTCTTTCAATGATAGCAGTTACAGTTCTTATGTCTTTTTATAATATAATTGGCGGTTGGTCAATCTATTATTTTATTCAAATTATATCAGGGAAATTTACCGGCATAAGTTCAGGGGAAGTAGAATCGATCTTTGGTAATTTTATTGTGAATTCTCCTCAAGTTGCTATATTTACAATTATATTTTTAGCAGTCAATACTATAGTTATAGTTAAAGGTATTACGGAAGGGATAGAAAGAGTTTCTTCTATTGTAATGCCTGCATTGTTCGTGTTGCTAATTGTGCTAGTTATTCGTTCTTTGACGCTTCCAGGAGCAAAGGAAGGTGTGATTTGGTATTTAAAGCCAGATTTTTCTAAAGTAACAGGCTCAACTATTGTAGCTGCTGTAGGCCAGGCTTTCTTTACTCTAAGCCTTGGTTCTGGTGCTATGGCAACTTACGCAAGTTATTTAAGCAAAGATGAAAGTCTGCCTAAGGCTACATATTCAGTTGTAATCACCGATACACTTGTTGCATTATTAGCTGGACTTGCAATTTTACCTGCTGTATTTGCTTTTGGGGTATCACCAGGTGAAGGTCCAGGGTTAGTTTTTGTAACCTTACCAAGTATTTTTGGTAAAATTCCATTTGGAGCTTTTTTTGGGGCAATGTTTTTTGCTTTCTTTTTCTTTGCTGCCTTAACATCTTCTATTTCCATGTTAGAGGTATCTGTGACCTATCTTATTGAGAAAAAAAAGATGGAGAGAAAAAAAGCGGCCATTATTATGAGCATAGTTGTATTGTTATTAGGTATCCCGCCTTTAATGAGTTTTGGAAGTTGGAGTCATATTGAAATATTTGGTTTAGGACTCTTTGATCTATACGATTATTTCGTATCCAATATTTCCATGCCTTTAGTCGGATTAGCTGGGGCTTTGGTAATTTGTTGGGTATGGGATAAACAAGTTGCTAAAGATGAGGTTACTAGTAATAGTAAATTTGAATTTAGATTATTCAATATCTGGTATAATTTAACTAAATACCTTGTTCCCATATTATTAATACTTGTGTTTTTAACTGCTACTGGAATTTTAAAAATATAAAATATAATTGATGGCATATATTTTGCATTATTTTTTATTGAATCTAAAATTATTGTAACTAAATAATCTATCATAAGGTTTTCCTTCCTTTGTTTTCAAAAACAAAATTTATAATATCTTAAACAAAACCTATTCAAGGAAAGGAAAACCTTTTTACCAAAATAATTTTTGACGAAAGGGAGGACATTAAATGAAAAAGCTATTGACGGGAAATGAAGCTATAGCTCTTGGTGCTTACGAAGCTGGTATTCATTATGCAGCTGCTTATCCTGGAACACCAAGTACAGAGATATTGGAAGAATTAGCTGTTTATAAAGAAGAAGTAATAGCGGAATGGGCACCAAATGAAAAAGTTGCATTAGAGTCGGCTTTAGGCGCTTCCATATTTGGAGCCAGGTCTCTAGCTGCCATGAAGCATGTAGGATTAAATGTGGCAGCTGATCCATTCTTCACTGCAGGCTATACAGGGGTTAATGGAGGAATGATATTGATTACTGCTGATGACCCCGGATTACATTCGTCTCAAAATGAACAGGACAATAGATACTACGCAAAATCTGCAAAAGTAGCCATGATAGAACCAAGTGATAGCCAGGAGGCTAAAGATATGGTTAAATCTGCTATGGAAATAAGTGAAGGATTTGATACACTTGTTTTAATGAGATTGACTACAAGGATATGCCATAGCAAATCTTTAGTAGAAGTGGGGGAAAGAAAAGAAGTGCCTCTAAAGCCATATGAAAAGAATTTGATGAAATACTACGTAGCTCCTGCAGTTGCAAAACAATTACATGTAAAAGTAGAAGAAAGGCTTAAGAGATTAGAAAAGTTTTCTAACGAAACGGATCTAAACTATTTTGAATGGAATGATAAAAAAATAGGCGTAATTTCATCTGGGGTAGCCTACCAATATGCTAAGGAAACATTCAAGGATAATGCATCCTATTTCAAACTAGGATTTACCTACCCTCTTCCAATGGAGAAAATTAGAAAATTTGCTGAGGAAGTGGAGACTCTATATGTGGTAGAGGAATTGGAACCATTTATGGAGGAACAAATTAAGGCTGCTGGCATCCATTGTATGGGTAAGGATAAAATTCCTAATATTTGGGAATTAAATCCGGAAATTGTTGAAAAAGCACTACTTGATAAAGAAAGGGAAACTATAGATTATGATAAATCCATTGTGGTAAATAGACCTCCAACACTGTGTGCAGGATGTCCCCATAGAGGTTTTTTTTATGAACTAGGTAAGAGAAAGAATACTATAATATCTGGGGATATTGGTTGTTATACTTTAGGTGGAGCAGAGCCATTAAATGCTATGGATACAACTATATGCATGGGAGCCAGTGTTAGTTTAGGACATGGCATGGAGAAATTAATCGATAAATATAATGATGATAAGAGGGTAGTTAGTGTTATTGGCGATTCTACTTTCTTCCATTCTGGAATGACTAGTCTACTAGATGTAGTATACAACAATAGCAACACTATTACCTGTATACTTGACAATAGGGTAACTGGTATGACTGGACACCAAGACAACCCAGGTACAGGTTATACTCTTCAAGGGGAATCTACTAAGATGGCCAATATTCCTGAAATCGTAAAGGCTTTAGGAATCGAGCATGTTAGAACTGTTAATCCCTTAAAACTAGATGAACTCAAGGAAACTTTTGATTGGGCCTATAATCTTGATGGACCTTCGGTAGTAATTTCAAGATGGCCTTGTGCACTTAAAAAACTATCGGAATATGATATAGAAGAATTTGAATATGTACCAGGTGTATGTAAGGTAGACCAAGATAAATGTATTGGTTGTAAAATGTGTGTAAACACAGGCTGCCCAGCAATATACTTTGACAAAGCAGCTAAAAAATCAAGTATTGATGAAACACAATGTGTAGGCTGTGAAGTATGTATGCAAGTATGTCCAGTTAAAGCAATAAGCAAGGTGGGTGAATAGAATGGCTAAAACAAAGAGTATATTATTAGTAGGGGTGGGAGGACAAGGAACAATCCTTGCAAGTAAAATATTATCTGCAGGTCTTGTTGAAGCAGGTTATGATGTTAAAATGTCTGAAATTCATGGCATGGCTCAGAGAGGAGGTAGTGTTTCTACACAGGTAAGATTTGGAGACGATGTATCTTCACCTATTATTGGTAGAGGTGAGGCAGATGTATTGGTTTCTTTTGAAACCATGGAAGCCTTAAGATGGTTAGAATATTTGAAACCTGATGGCAAAGTTGTGGTAAACGATTATAAAATTCCTTCAGCTCCTATACTTATGGGTAAAAGAGATTATCCAGAGGGAGTAATAGATACTATTAGAAACAAAGCTAATACTAGCGTAATAAATGCAACAGAGATTGCAGAGAAACTAGGAAATATGAAGGTTATGAATATTGTATTACTTGGAGCATTAGTTAAAGCAATGGATTTATCGGATATTGATTGGGAAAAAGCAATAAAAGATAATATAAAAGAAAAATTTGTTGATATAAATTTAAAAGCATTCCAAAGAGGAAATAGTGCAATATAGCTATTATTCAATGAGATTTATTGTTTAGTAAGAAGTTGCAACTTCTTACTGAACAATAAATAAATTAAAATTTGATTTGGGGAGATTAATTATGGTAATTAACAATTTTAATCAATTGATAACAAAAGTCAGCAAATTTGGAAAAAAGAGAAAGGTAGCCGTAACAGTTGCTGAAGATGAGCATACTTTAGAAGCGGTATTTAAAGCTAAAGAGGATAAAATAGTCGATCCTATACTGATTGGAAATGAGGAAAAAATAAAAGGAATTTTAAATAATAAGGATTATGTACTGGATGATAATCTTATCATAGATGTGGAAGATGACAAAGATGCTGCTTATAAAGCTGTTGAATTAGTAAATACCAATAAAGCGGATTTCATAATGAAGGGGAAAATTCAAACCGCTGACCTTTTAAGGTCTGTTGTGGACAAGGAGAAAGGGATTAGAACTGAGAAACTTATGTCCCATTTCGCAATTTTAGAAATACCTACATACCATAAACTATTGGTTATTACTGATGGGGGTATGGTCATGTATCCTAACCTAGAAGAGAAAAAACAAATAATTCAAAACGCAGTAGATGTAATGATGTCTCTTGGTTATGAAAAACCAAAGGTAGGGGTTTTGGCAGCTGTGGAAAGGGTTAACCCAAAGATGCCAGAGACAGTAGATGCAGCAGAATTAAAGAAAATGAATGAAAGGGGAGAGATAAAAAACTGTATTATAGAAGGTCCCATATCCTATGATCTATCTATAAATGAGGAATCTGCTAAAATAAAGGGTTTTAATAGTTCTGTTGTTGGAGATGTAGATATATTATTGGCTTCTAATATAACGGTAGGCAATATTTTAGCAAAATCACTTATATATTCAGGTAATTCTAAGATGGCAGGATTTGTTGTTGGTGCAAAAACTCCTATTGTCCTGACGTCAAGAGGTTCTTCAATGGAAGAAAAATATCTATCTTTAGTGCTTTCGGCAGCTTCTGTTTAATACTATTGGAGTATAATTTAGTTAGATATTACTATTGACCAATACAAATCATAAAGGAGAATGATAATATGTCTAAAAGTTTATTTAAAAAGGAATTATCTAAACTACGACCCTATGTACCTGGCAAACCTATAGAAGAGGTACAAAAGGAATATGGAATAGATGAAGTTGTAAAACTGGCTTCTAACGAAAACCAATTGGGGCCATCTCCAAAGGCTGTTGAAGCAATTAAGAAGGAGCTTAATAATATAAATATATATCCAGATCCAGGAGTTGTGGAATTAAGACGAGAATTAGCTAATAAGCATGGTTTAGAAGTAGAAAATATAGTTGTTGGGAATGGTGGAGAGCAAATATTACAAATAATTGCAGAGACTTTCATAAATCCAGGGGATGAGCTTGTAACATCAAGTACTACCTTTACTATCCTAGGAATCTGGGTAGAACACATGGGCGGAAAAAATGTAACTGTTCCTATGGAAAACTATAAACAAAACTTTAAAGGATATATTGAAAAGATAAATAGCAATACTAAGCTAATATATGTTTGTAATCCAAACAACCCTTTAGGAAATATAATGACAAAGGATGAAGTTGAATACCTTGTGCAAAATGTCCCAGAAGATGTAGTCCTCGTATTTGATGAAGCATATTATGATTTCGCTAAGGTCAATCCTGATTACCCTGAAACATTGGAGATATTGAAGAAGAGACCAAATACTATTATACTACGAACCTTCTCAAAGGTAACAGGAATTGCAGGAGTACGTGTAGGTTATATACTTACATCAAAGGAAATTGCTACTGAAATGAGCAAGGTGAAAGGTACTTTCAATGTAAATAGACTTGCACAGGCTGCAGCTATGGGAGCATTAAAGGATGAAGAGCATATCAACAAAACAGTAGAGTTGAACTATAAATCTCTAGGTATGATGGAAGAATGCTTTGAAAGCCTTGGACTTGAGTATATAAAATCAAATGCTAATTTCGTATTTGTAAATGTAAATAGGGATTCTAAGGTAGTATCCGAAGAACTATTAAAGAGAGGTATAATAATAAAGGCAGGTAATATTTGGGGCTGGGATACATGGTTAAGAGTAAGTACCGGAACAGTAAGGCAAACGGAGAAATTTATAACCGAGCTTAAAGCAGTATTAAACAAATAAATATTTGACAAGGAAGAAAGGAGACCTATGATGAGCTATAAGATATTGGCTATTAACCCAGGTTCAACTTCAACTAAGATAGCATTATATGAGGATGAAGAAGAAGTTTTTATCGAAACCTTAGATCACCCTGTCCAAGTCATTGAAAAGTTTGAAAATGTTCAAGAACAATATGAAATGAGGAAAGACCTAGTAATGGCATTTTTAGAAGAGAAAGGCTATGATATTGGTAAATTATCGGCAGTAGTAGGAAGGGGAGGTATGCTTCCACCAGTAAATTCTGGAGCTTATGTAGTAAATGAAGCAATGCTGGATACTCTAAAGCATAGACCAGCTATGGAGCATGCTTCAAACCTAGGAGCTCCTATTGCTTATGCAATAGCAAAAGCTGCTGGGATTAAGGCCTATATATATGATTCGGTGAGAACTGATGAATTACACCATATAGCAAGGATATCTGGCATGCCTGATATAGAGAGAACCAGCACTTGTCATGTGTTAAACACAAGAGCTATGGCTATAAAGGCAGCTAAAAAACGGGGTAAAAGGTATCAAGATATGAATATAGTTGTTGCTCATTTAGGTGGTGGAATATCGCTAAATGTCCATGAAAAAGGGCGAATAGTAGATATTATTTCGGATGATGAAGGTCCTTTTTCCCCTGAGAGAGCTGGTAGGGTTCCATGTAGAGAGCTTATAGAGTTATGCTATTCAGGTAAATACGATAAGAGTATTATGCAAAAAAAGCTAAGGGGAAATGGCGGATTAAGAGCCTATTTAGGCACATTAGATGCTAGGGAAGTTGAGAAGATGATTGAAGACGGTGATGAGAAAGCAAGATTAATCTATGAAGCCATGGCCTATCAGGTTGCTAAAGGCATAGGAGAACTAGCAACTGTAGTAGAAGGTAATGTGGATATAATTATTCTAACAGGGGGAATTGCATACTCTAAATTGGTTACTTCATGGATTAAAAGACGTGTAAAATATATTGCACCAGTTGAAATAATGCCAGGAGAAAATGAAATGGAATCTTTAGCTTATGGAATACTACGAGTATTAAGGGGGGAAGAAGAGGCTAGGGAATATACTGAGTAGAAATTCATGTTGATGTTGATTTTAATTATATTTGTTTTTACTTGAACTTATTTCATACCAGTGATAAAATAGATATGGCAATAAAATAACTAACTAAATACTTTTATAATAAAGTGGTTGAAATGAAAACCTTTTCACAAACCAATTAAAGGGAGGTATAGTATAATGGCTAAAGAAAGTTTAAACCCACTGGAGAGCGCTCAGAAACAGGTGAAAGCAGCTTGTGATGCTCTAGGTTTAGAACCAGCTGTATATGAAATATTAAAGGAACCTCAAAGAATGATTGAAGTTTCAATACCAGTAAAGATGGACGATGGTACTATGAAAGTATTCAAAGGTTATAGGGCGGTACATAATGACGCCATAGGACCTGGTAAGGGTGGTATTAGGTTCCATCCAGGAGTAAATCCTGATGAAGTAAAAGCTCTATCCGTTTGGATGACATTTAAATGTGGAGTAATGGGTGTTCCTTATGGTGGCGGGAAGGGTGGAATTACCGTTGACCCGTTGACTTTATCCCAAGGTGAATTGGAAAGACTTTCTAGAGGTTATATACGTGGGCTTTATAAATATCTAGGTGAAAAAATAGATGTACCTGCTCCAGATGTAGGAAGTAATGGACAAGTTATGGCGTGGATGGTAGATGAATATAATAGATTAACTGGTGGATCAAATCTTGGAGTACTTACTGGAAAACCAGTTGAATGGGGCGGCTCAAAAGGTAGAAACGAAGCAACAGGTTTTGGTGTTTCAGTAATAGCTAGGGAAGCAGCTAGAGAACTTGGAATTGAAATGAAGGGTGCCAAAGTTGCCATACAAGGTTTTGGAAATGTAGGAAGTTATACAGTGAAAAATGTTCAAGGCCAAGGGGCTACAATAGTAGCAGTTGGTGAGTGGGCTCCATCCGTTGGAACTTATGCATTATATAATAAAGATGGCTTAGATTTTGCTGATATGAAAGCTTATATGGATGAACATAGGAATTTAGTTGGGTATCCAAAAGCTAAACAAATATCTCTAGATGAATTCTGGGAATTAGATGTGGATATACTTATACCTGCAGCTTTAGAGAATGCTGTAACAGTTGAAGTAGCAGAAAAGATCAATGCTAAACTAGTATGTGAAGCAGCTAATGGCCCAATTACACCAGATGCTGATAAAGTACTAGAGAGAAGAGGAATTCCTGTTACACCAGATATTTTAACAAATGCAGGTGGAGTAACAGTATCCTATTTTGAATGGGTGCAAAATTTATATGGATACTATTGGGAAGAAAAAGAAGTAGAAGAAAAACAAGAAATTGCAATGGTTAATGCTTTTAAGGATATATGGGCTCTAAAACAAGAAAAAGACGTTACAATAAGAGAAGCAGCTTATATGATTTCAGTTAAAAAGGTAGCTGACGTAATGAAATTAAGAGGATGGTATTAATAAAATCGGACAGTGGGGACGGGTATAGCCGTCCCATTTTTTATGTGGACGAGGTGACAGGTACTTTGTCCATTTTTTATGGACAAAGTACCTGTCACCTCGTCCACTGTCTTAATTAAATTATTTTGGGTATAATAATTAAGTCGGAGGTGAAGTAAAATGGATTCAAATATAATAGAAAAAAATAATCAAATAATAATAAAAAACATGATGGATTTTGAACCTAAACATATTTTTGAATGTGGTCAGGCTTTTAGATGGCATGTGGAGGAAGATGATAGTTATACAGCTATCCACAAAAGCAAAGTAATCAATGTAAAAAGAGATGGCAAGGATATTATATTTTCTAATACTAATATGGAAGATTTTGAAAACATATGGTATGATTATTTTGATTTAGGTAGAGATTATGGGGAGATAAAGAAAGAATTATCCAAAGACCCAATACTTAATGAAGCTATTAAATTTGGCGAAGGTATAAGGATACTGAATCAAGAACCTTATGAAACAACTATATCCTTCATAATATCCGCCAATAACCAAATACCACGGATAAAAAGGTCTATAGAGTTAATCAGTCAAAAGTATGGAGAGTCTATAGGCTCATATAATGGAAAGGAGTATTTTTCCTTCCCTAGTTCAGAAATTTTAGCTAGCATAGATGAAAAGGAATTAGAAGATAATTGTAAGGTAGGTTATAGGGCTAAATACATTGTGAATACCTCTAAAATGATTAAAAATAAGGAAATAGACTTAGATAAGCTATTCCAACTACCAACGGAAACTGCTAAAGAAATACTAATGAGACTTCCCGGTGTAGGGCCCAAAGTGTCCAACTGTATTTTATTATTTTCCCTAAATAAAAATGAAGCTTTTCCTGTAGATGTATGGGTGAAGAGGATAATGGAAAGTTTATACTTTAAAGAGAATACCAGCACTAAAAAGATTTCTGCCTATGCTGAAGAAAACTTTGGTTCCCTTGGGGGATTTGCCCAACAATATTTATTTTATTATGCTAGAGAATTGGGGATAGGGAAGAAAAAATAAGGTGATAAAATGTATAGAATTTATATAATTGAAGATGATGAAAAGATCGTATCTCTAACGAAGGACAAGTTAGAAAGATATGGATATATAGTATCTGCCGCTAAAGATTTTTCCAATATAAAAAGGGAATTTCTAGAGGTAGATCCTCATCTGGTCCTACTTGATATAAATCTACCTAATTATGATGGATTCTTTTGGTGTAGAGAGATAAGGACTGTATCCAATGTACCCATTATATTTATTTCAGCTAGATTTTCTGATATGGATCAGGTTATGGCCATAGAAAATGGAGGAGATGATTATATTATAAAACCTTTTTCCTTTGATTTATTATTAGCAAAGGTAAAAGGCGTTATCCGTAGGACCTATGGAGAATATAAGCAGAATGACTCTAAAGATATATATGAAGTGGAAGGGCTGTATCTATATAGAACTCAAAACGCCATAGAATGGCATAATAATAAAATTGAACTTAGTAAAAGAGAGTTTGCTCTGTTATATATATTATTATCCAATTTAGGAGATATAGTATCTAGAGAAACTCTTTTAGAAGAGCTATGGGACGATATGGACTTTGTTGACGATAATACCCTTTCAGTTAATATAGCTAGACTAAGAAGAAGGTTAGAGGATTTAGGTATAAAGGATGCAATTGAAACCAAAAGAGGCCAAGGCTATTCTATGGTAAAAACATGGTAGGTGTAAATATGAAATTTAGAGATTATCTAAAGGACAGGGGTTTATTCATAATATTTTATTTTATCAATTCAATTTTTGTTATGGTAGTGATGATGCTAGATTTAATCATTAGAAAAGAAAGGGTTAAGATTTCTAATATAGTCTATGCCCTTATCTTATCTTTGGTTTTTTTAATTCTACTAATTTCTATAGACTATTCTAAAAAGAAGAGGTTTTATAATGCTATTAATAATGGATTGGAAGATAACAAAAGCTTAGAGTATATATTTAATATACCTGATAATATAAGTAAAGAGCATGATATTTATAAAGAACTGCTAACAAAGAATTATATGATCTATGAGAATACTTTAGATAAATATAAAAGGTTAAATAAGATTCAATTAGATTTTAACAATAGATGGATTCACCAGATGAAAACCCCTATATCTGTAATTAAACTTATATTAGAAAATGAAAAGGATAAAAATATAGACGAAAATACTAAGAAGAGCTATGAAAGCATGGAAGAGGAGATAGAGAAGCTGTCTAATGGATTAGAAATGGCATTATATGCTTTAAGAGTCAATGATTTTGAGCAAGATTTTAGAGTAGAAGAAATAAACATACTGGAAATAGTAAGGAATGTGATAAATGATAATAAAAATGCTTTTATTACTAATTCTGTATATCCAAAAATAATTTCAGAAGAAGATAAAAGGATAAAAAGCGATAGAAAATGGATAAAATTTGTTGTAAATCAAGTAATCTCTAACAGTATAAAATATACTAAAGTAAAAAAGGATAAGAAAAAATTTATAAAAGTTAAGGTTGAAGAAGAATCTGAAAGAATAATACTTACCATAGAAGATACTGGCATTGGTATACCTAGGCAAGATTTGGACAGGGTATTTAATCCCTTTTTTACTGGAGAAAATGGCAGGAGATATAAGGAGTCAACGGGCATGGGACTTTACCTTACCAAATATATAATAGACAGATTAGGTCATGATATATTTATAGAATCCCAAGAGGGAATTGGAACAAAGGTGCATATAATCTTTTATCAAGGAAGAAATATATACGATTTAGAATCTTAGTCTTTCAAGATTGTAAGATAATAGATTAGATTGAAAGAGAAATCGATGGTAGGATTTCTCTCGTTTTTTTATAATATAGGTAAATATGAATTGGGAGGTAAGAAAATGTCCGTACTAGAAACCAAAAATTTATCTAAAATATATGGGGGAAAAGGTAAGGGTATATCTGTTAAAGCTTTAGAAGATTTCAACATGAGTATAAAATCTGGTGAATTCGTTGGAGTAATGGGACCTTCAGGTTCAGGAAAGACTACCCTTTTAAATATCCTTGCTACTATAGATTCGCCTTCTTCGGGAGAAGTTTTAATAAATGGGCAAAACCCTTACAGATTAAAGGAAGATGATTTGGCCATATTTAGAAGAAACAATTTAGGATTCATATTCCAAGATTTTAATCTATTGGATACTCTGTCCGTAAAAGAAAATATAATCCTACCATTGGTATTAGAAGAAATGAATAGGAAAAAAATTGAAGAAAAGCTTGATAGCATAGCGTCTGTGTTAAATATTAAAGAAATATTAAATAAGAGAACCTACGAAATATCAGGGGGGCAACAACAAAGGACTGCTTGTGCTAGGGCCCTTATAAATGATCCTGCAATAATTTTAGCCGACGAACCAACTGGAAATTTAGATTCTAAAGCATCTTTTGATTTGATGTCTTCTTTAGGGAAAATAAATAGGGAAAAGAATGGAACAATAGTTATGGTAACCCATGATGCCTTTGCTGCAAGTTTCTGCAATAGGATAATAATGATTAAGGATGGAAAGTTCTTCACGGAATTAGTTAAAAAATCTAATAGGCAGGCATTTTTCAACGAGATATTAGATGCATTATCCCTTCTTGGAGGTGGATATAATGAAGTTATCTAATATGGCGGTAAAAAATGTTAAGGGAAATTTATATAGATATATAATGTACTGTTTAAGTAATGCTTTTGCAGTCACAGCTTTTTTTATATTCGCAAACTTTGTATTTCATCCAGCAGTAGATGTGAGAACTGCTGATGGGCATCCCGTTGTAAGGATGGGGGCTGCTAACGGTATGATAATTAGCCAAGTCATAATAGTAATATTTTCTATACTATTTGTAGGCTATTCTACTTCCATATTTTTAAAATCAAGGGGAAAAGAATTTGGACTTCTATCTTTATATGGAATGACCAGAAAGCAGATAAAGAAATATGTCCTTATAGAAAATACAATAATATCAATCTTATCCATAGGAACAGGAATATTAACAGGGATTGTGTTTTCAAAGTTATTCTTCATGATAATGGAAGGTTTTTTAGGCTTAGCATTACCATTAAATATATCCTTAAAAGCCTTAGGTTTAACTGTAGTAGTCTTTTTTACCTTGTTTGAGATAATCAGCATAATTATGCTATTTCATATAAAAGATAAGGAGATAATAGAGCAACTAAAATCTAGTAAAATACCTAAGACAATACCTAAATTTTCTAAACCTAAGGCTATGCTAGGGATTGGGTTGCTTTTGATAGGCTATATCACTGCCTGGATTGTCCAAGGTATTGCTGTACCTTTAGCTATGATACCAGTAACATTAATAGTAATAATAGGCACCTACTTTTTATTTACCCAGTTTAGTATAGCTGTGGCTAATAAAATACTTAGGAATGAAAGTATATTGTATAAGAAAACTAATTTAGTAGCTTATTCACAAATGATTTTTAAATTGCAAGATACGGCTAAGGTATTGTTTTTAGCTTCTATATTAGGTGCAATAACTTTCACTGCTACAGGCACTATTTTTTCATTCTACACTGAAAGTACTCGATTTACAGGTTTAAATACCATTCATGATATGGCAATAATGCAAAGAGGAGAAACTTTAGAAGATGAGGTAGCGGATAGTATAGAAGAAATATTAAAAAAAGAGGATATTAAAACAAATACAATCCACAAAATAAAAGGAGCAGTGCTTTCAAATTTTACAACAGAAGGGACAGGAAAAGAACAATTTGTGGTAATATCCAATACTGACTATAATAAAATTGTCCAGTCTATAGGAGGAAAACCAATACAAATTAAAGAAAATGAAATAGTATATAATTTTCCTCACAATACTAAACAAACTATGTTGTCAGATAAGATTAGTGAAGAGGATAGGCATACTAATTGGGATGAAATAGTTTTAAACATAAATGGAGAGGGAATGAAGTTTAAACTAGACAAGGAAGTCCATGGTAGCATTATGGCATTGCCCAGTCTTGGTTATTATGATGCTTTAATTTTTAATGATAAGGATTTTGATTATGCAATTAAAAACATTATAGAAAAGGATTTGTTCTTATTCCATGGATTTAAATTGGAAAATTGGC
Organism: [Clostridium] ultunense DSM 10521; assembly: GCF_000511955.1. Lineage (GTDB taxonomy): Bacteria > Bacillota > Clostridia > Tissierellales > Tepidimicrobiaceae > Schnuerera > Schnuerera ultunensis. The sequence goes on from NZ_AZSU01000002.1 coordinate 769,729, forward strand.
GAGGGTCCTATGAAGCTTCTATGGAAATAAGAAGAATGTTAGGGGATAGATACGAGAGGAGCTTTTACTCAAAAGTAATGCCTTATAGAGAAGTAAAAAGACTTTATGGCTTGATTTTATTTATTGGATTTTTCATAGCTTTCCTATTTCTTATAGCATCAGGAAGTATAATATACTTTAAATTATTTAATGAAATAAAACAGGATGGAATAGAATATGGTATATTAAATAAGATAGGTACTAAGAAGAAAGAAATAAATAAGATAATAACCAAACAAATTGGGATTATATTCTTCTTACCCTTTGTAGTTAGTACATTCCACTCTTTCTTTGCTCTTAAGTCCCTTTCAAACTTACTGGAAGGTAGTTTGTTCAAAAACGGATTAATAGTTATGCTAGGATATTCAATATTCCAAATAATATATTTTATAGCCATAAGAGGAATTTATATAAATAAATTAAAATATAATTAAATTAGGGAACAACCATCGGGTTGTTCTTCATTTTTATCTGGAAATATTCTGCTAAATAGTGTATTCTTTATCTATATATAAAATTTTACTTATGATAAAGGTGGGGGAGTATATGTTAGGAACTTTAGTCAATTCTACTGCAATAATTTTAGGAAGCATAATTGGAATAATTATAAAACAAGGCATAAAAGATGAGTATAAAAAAACCGTTATGGATGGGGTAGGGCTTTCCGTTATAATTATTGGAATAATGGGAGCAATAAAATCTGAAAACACTATTTTGGTGATTATTAGTGTTGTTTTAGGCAGTATTATTGGGGAAACTATAGGCATTGAAAAGAAACTCAATAGTTTAGGAGATAAAATGGAAAAAAGGTTTGGTAAAGGAGATTCCAATTTTTCCAAGGGATTTGTAACGGCGTCATTAGTTTATTGTGTAGGAGCTATGGCTATAGTAGGTTCTTTAGAAAGTGGACTGTTAGGCGATCATAACACCCTTTTTGCTAAATCTATACTTGATGGTATCTCCTCCATAATATTTGCCTCTACATTAGGAATTGGAGTGGCCTTTTCTGCTATGGCAGTTTTCATATATCAAGGTTTGGTTACCATATTGGCTACATATTTAAAAGAATTTTTAACACCGGAAGTAATACTTGAAATGTCTGCAGTTGGTGGAATTCTCATTATGGCCATAGGAATAAATATATTGGAATTGAAAAAAATAAAAGTGGGAAATATGCTACCAGCTATTTTTATTCCATTGATATACTATGTTTTAGTCTCTATTTTTGCTTTTTAAAGGTGTTTTGAATAAAAAAGGATTAGGGGGAAGGGTTTAGGTGATATTCAATAAAAAAAAGAGAAAAACTACAAATAATTAGAAAAAACAGGATTATTAATGAAATTTAAGGAAATTTAGGACTTGATTCTCTTTTTTTTATTAAGTAACATTATAACTGTACATATTAGCACTCAACAACGATGAGTGCTAATAAAATGGGAAAAATCATTAAAATATAAGGAGGTAGTAATATGAACCTTAAACCATTAGGAGACAGAGTAGTAATTAAATTAGTTGAGGCAGAGGAGAAGACTAAGTCAGGTATTGTTCTGCCAAGCTCTGCTAAGGAACAACCACAAATGGCTGAAGTGGTTGCTATAGGAGCAGACATACTTAATGATGAGAAGAAAAAGGATCAAATTAAAGTAAATGATAGGGTAATATTTTCTAAATATGCAGGAACAGAAGTAAAAATAGATGGAGAAGAATATACAATACTCAAATTAAACGATATTTTAGCAGTAGTAGAATAGTTTAAACATTGCACAAAGTACAGTGCACAATTGAATACAATTGGTGAGTCAATTAAAATTGTCATCCTGAGCGTCAGTGAAGGATTTAAAATCTAAAAGCTAGGTTCGAATAATTATGATTTGTGAACTGTAAATTGTGAACTGAATAAAAAAAGGAGTGTGAATATAATGGCTAAGGAAATTAAATTTGACGAAGCTGCTCGTCGTTCTATGGAAAAAGGAATAAATCAATTAGCTGATACTGTAAAGGTAACTCTTGGACCAAAGGGAAGAAATGTTGTATTAGATAAAAAATTTGGTGCCCCACTTATCACTAACGATGGTGTTACTATAGCAAGAGAAATAGAATTAGAGGATAGATATGAAAATATGGGAGCACAACTAGTTAAAGAAGTTGCAACTAAAACTCAAGATGTGGCAGGAGACGGAACTACAACCGCTACGTTACTTGCACAAGCTATAATAAGAGAAGGTTTAAAAAATGTTGCAGCTGGTGCTAATCCAATAATACTTCAAAATGGACTTAGAAAAGCAGTTGATAAAACTGTAGAAGAAATTAGAAGATTTTCAAAAGAAGTAGAAACAAAAGAATCCATTGCACAAGTTGCCTCTATTTCTGCTGGAGACGAAGAAATAGGGGAATTAATAGCAGAAGCTATGGAAAAGGTAGGTAATGATGGAGTTATTACCGTTGAAGAATCCAGAACTATGGGGACTACTTTAGACGTAGTAGAAGGTATGCAATTTGATAGAGGATATGTATCTCCTTATATGGTAACAGATACAGATAAAATGGTAGCAGAAATGGAAGAACCATATATTTTAATAACCGATAAGAAGATATCCAATATACAAGATATATTACCAATATTAGAACAAATAGTACAACAAAGTAAACCATTATTAATCATTGCTGAAGACATAGAAGGAGAAGCATTAGCTACATTAGTAGTAAATAAACTAAGAGGAACCTTTAACTGTGTAGCTGTTAAAGCTCCAGGATTTGGCGATAGAAGAAAAGAAATGCTTCAGGATATAGCAATACTTACTGGTGGTCAAGTAATTGCTGAAGAATTAGGCTTAGACTTAAAAGAAGCTACAATCGATATGCTTGGTAAAGCTAGAAGAGTTCAAGTTGATAAAGAAAACACGGTAATCGTTGATGGAGAAGGTTCTCAATCCGATATCCAAGACAGAATAAAACAAATTAGAACTCAACTTGAAGAAACTGACTCCGAATTCGATAAGGAAAAATTACAAGAAAGATTAGCTAAATTATCAGGTGGAGTTGCAGTTATCGAAGTAGGTGCTGCTACTGAAACTGAGCTTAAGGAAAGAAAATTAAGAATAGAAGATGCTTTAGCTGCAACAAGAGCGGCAGTAGAAGAAGGTATGGTACCTGGTGGTGGAACTGTATTAGTAGATTGTATCCCAGCCGTAGCTAAATTATTAGATGAAACTGAGGGAGACGAAAAAACTGGTGTAAGCATCATAGTTAGAGCATTAGAAGAACCAGTAAGACAAATTGCTGCAAATGCAGGACTTGAAGGTTCAGTTATAGTGGAGAAAGTTAAAGAAAAAGAAGCAGGAGTTGGATTTGATGCATTAAATGAAAAATATGTAAATATGATAGAATTAGGAATAGCAGATCCAACTAAAGTAACTCGTTCAGCTCTACAAAATGCTGCTTCCGTTGCTTCAATGGTATTAACAACAGAAGCTGCTGTAGTAGATGTGGAAGAAGAAGACCCAATGGCCGGCATGGGTGGCGGCGGAATGGGCGGCGGAATGCCAATGATGTAATTTTAATTAAAACCTCTGAGGAAACTCAGAGGTTTTAATTTCTTATATTATTTATTAAATATTGGCTCTCTGGAAAATGGTAGATATAATCCTTCAATTCTCCTAGCATTTAAAATAGCCCGTTTTTTTGAAATGAGTACATAAGATATTTTTATTTATGAGGAGGATGAAAATGGAATGTAAATTGAAAGAGAAAGATGAAAGGCTTATAATGATTAAACATAAAGCTGCTTATGTTACTCACAATATTATGATATTCATTTTAGCAATATGCTATATTGTTACTACAATTAAGCAGAATGAAAAATTAAATGCTTATATAATTGGTATGATGCTTTTTATGATTATTGTTATGAAATTAAGTCAATTATATTGGAATAAGAAAATATAATAACTATAAAATTCCAAATAGAATCTTGAAAATATAATATCAAAGTAGTAAAATAAAAATATCAATAAGGCAGGCAATATTTAAAATACCTGCCTTTTTTTAATAATTTGATTAGTAAAAAAATTATCAGTAGGAGGAGTTATATGGGTAAGAAGTTTTTAATCCCAATGATTATATTTGCACTTATTGGGATTATAGGGGTAGGATGGCAAATTATAAGCAGTAATATTGTTAAGGAGGCTAATCAGATGATTGTTTCTTCTGTGGATTTATCTAGTATACAAGATGGATCATATACAGGAGAATATATTCTCTCGCCTGTAAAGGTAGAAGTAGAAGTTGTTGTTAAGAATAATGAAATATATGATATTAAAATTTTAGAACACCAAAATGGTTTTGGAGAAAAAGCTGAAGCAATTATCGAAGAAATAATTGAAAAGCAGAAATTAAATGTAGATTTAGTATCAGGAGCAACGGTTAGCAGTAAAGTAATACTTAAAGCGGTAGAAAATGCTTTAGGTCAATAAAAGGCAGGGGGTAGAATGAATGGATAAAATAGCTGTTGTGTATAAATCCAGATATGGTAGTACTAAAAAATATGCCCAATGGATAGCTGAAGATGCAAAGGCAGATTTATATGAGTGTTCCCAGATGGATATTAATAAATTAATGGAATATGATACAATTATTTATGGCGGTGGCCTATATGCAAGTAGAATTGCTGGAGTGTCTATTATAACCAAAAACTATAATATTTTAAAAGACAAAAGAATAATAGTTTTTACAGTAGGACTAGCTGGCACTGAAAATAAAGAAATCTTTACTCCCATTATAGAAAAAAACTTTCCATCAGAAGAACTGAGGGAGAGTATTAAATTTTTCCATTTAAGAGGTGGAATTGATTATAAAAAATTAGGAATTGTACATAAATCTATGATGGCAATGCTTAAAACTATGCTTTCTAAAAAAGATGCTAATGAATTATCCAATGAAGATAAGGAATTGTTGGCTACATATGGTGGAAAGGTTGATTTTATTGATAGAACCACTATAAAACCTTTAATTACATTTTTAATGGATAAAAATTAAAGTTAGAAAAAACAAATCATAATCCTAAAGAAATAGGTTAATAGCCCTTGTAATATTAATTTCATTATATTTCCATTTGTTCATGCAGCTATTGCGATGATTATTGCAATATTTGTATACGAAAATAAGATGAATAGCGATAAATAGATAAATAGAAAAATGATCATATATTGGAGAGGAGGCAAAAGAACATGAATGTTCTAATTAGTGCATGTTTATTAGGAGTAAATTGTAGATATGATGGAAAAGGTATGTTTATAAAAAGGGCCAATGCTTTGAAAGATAAATACCACTTAGTCCCTGTATGTCCAGAAATATTTGGAGGATTAAAAATTCCACGAGAACCAGCAGAAATAATAGGGGATAGGGTAATTACGAAAAATGGTGAAGATGTAAGTGAAAATTATAAAAGAGGGGCTGAGGAAGTTTTAAAACTTGCTAAATTTTATAATTGTAAACTAGCAATTCTTAAAGAAAGAAGCCCTTCCTGTGGTTATGGAAAAATCTATGATGGAACATTCTCTGGCAAAGTGATAGATGGCAATGGAGTTACTGCAGAAGTGTTGGTTGAAAATGGAGTTAAAGTTATAGGTGAATCAGAAATAGAAACTATTTCATAATAGGACAGTAAGTCGAGGGAAAATGGGTATAAAAATAGTAGAACACATTCTAATATGATATAAGGTGATGATATGAAAAATTTTGTTTCTCAAGAATGGTTATTGAACAATTTGTCAAAAGATAATTTGGTGATTTTAGATGCTAGAGGAGGGTTAAACGATCCTGAATATGGTTTTAAGGAATATCAAAAATACCATATAAAAGGTGCCCAATTTGTTTCCCTTAAGAAAACCATGACTGGAAAATTAGGAACCTATGGAGGTAGACATCCACTACCTGATATGGAAGATTTTGCTGAAGCTATGAAAAAGCTAGGTATAAAGGATAATTCCATAATAACAATATACGATGATGGAGATTATGCCATGGCAGGTAGACTATGGTGGCTTCTTAAATACTTTGGGAAAGACAATGTATTTATACTTGAACAAGGTATGAAAGGTTGGCTTAATAGCGGCCTAAAAGTAACAGAAGAAATAATAAAGCCTAAAGAGTCTGATTCGTTGAGTTTAAACATCGATAAGTCTATGGTAGTGGATATGGATTATGTTAAGGCAGCTACTAGTTCAGATAAAATTGCTATAGTTGACTCTAGAGCCTATGAAAGATATTCAGGACAAGAGGAACCACTAGATAAAATACCAGGACATATTCCTAATGCTTTGAATTTCCCTTGGATGAACTTAGTAGCTGGCGGGAAAATGATGTCTATGGAAGAATTAAAAGATTATTTTGAACCTTTAAAAAGGTATGATGAAATAATTGTTTATTGTGGTTCTGGTATAACGGGTACGGTAAATGTTTTATTTATGGATGAGATTGGACTTAGTCCAAAACTGTACCCAGGTGGCTATAGTGATTGGATTAGCTATGATGACAATGTAGTTATTAAGGAGAAATAAGGGAAAATATTTCATAAAAGTAAATATAAAAGATCTAGTATCTGTTTCAAAGTTTGATGGAGAAGGCTGTCATTCTTACAATTGTGAGTAAAACAGTAAAGGAGTAAATAATATGATAAAGAAAAATAAAACCAGCAACAAAAAAGAATTGTTACCAGAAGAACGCGAAGAGCTACTCAGAACATTAAAAACTCGTTTTGAGAAAAAGATGAACTACCATAAAGATCTTGAATGGACTAAAGTACAAGCTAAACTAGAAGCTAATATTGGGAAACTGTGGTCCCTCAACGAGATGGTAAAACCGGTGGAGAACCGGATGTTGTTGGCTATGATAAAATAACTGATGAATACATTTTTTATGATTGTTCACCAGAAAGTCCTAAAGGTCGCAGAAGTGTTTGCTACGATCGTGAAGCATTAGAATCAAGGAAAAAACATAAACCTGAAAATAACGCTATTGATATGGCTGCTGCCATGGGTATTGAGATTTTGACGGAAAAACAATACCGAAAGCTGCAAAAACCTGGAAAATTCGATACTAAAACATCCAGTTGGGTGAAAACACCTTCTAATATTAGTAATTTTCACTAAATTAAAGTAGAGAAGGGCGATGGTTATGGAAAGTGCTAAAAATACTAAAGATAAGATTAAAGAAGCTATAATAATAGGGTTACCCATAGTTATAGGTTATTTTCCAATAGCAATGGCATTTGGATTATTATCTAAGAATACTTCTATTTCATTTATGGATACAAGCCTATTGTCAATGATGGTTTATGCTGGAGCTAGCCAATTTATGGCCTTGGATTTGATGAGCGCAGGAGTAACAGCAGCCAATATAATTCTTGCAACATTTTTATTAAATCTTAGACATATGATGATGTCAGCATCTTTAGCAGTAGAATTTAAGGGTATCCCTAAGAAGTATTTGCCGGTTTTGGCCTTTGGAATTACCGATGAAACCTTTTCAGTAATTTCTTTTAATAAAGAAAAAATTACCTTACCTTTTGTATTTGCTATAAATGTATTAGCCTACTGTTCCTGGGCTTTAGGAACTATGGTTGGATATGCAGTAGGAGAGATATTACCCGTTTCTTTACAAACTAGTTTAAGTATTGGACTATATGCCATGTTTGCATCCTTATTATTTCCAGAAATAAAAAAATCAAGAAATATTTTATTTTTATCTATAATATCTGCATTAATATATATATTGATATTTTATTCCAATATATTTACCTCAGGTTGGGATATAATTTTGGGGATAATTGTATCTTCTATTTTAGGAGTACAATTCTTTAATGAAAACAACGAGGAGAGAGAAAATTGAAAAACTATTTTTTATTGATATTAGGAATGACGGTAGTTACTTATTTGCCTAGACTAATTCCTTTCATTGCATTGAATGATGGCAAAATAAATAAGAGTGTAAAGAAATTTTTGAGCTATATACCCTATACTTCATTGAGTATATTAATAATTAGGGGTATTATGACAGCAGGGAACGGAATGAAAATTGCGACTATAGCAGGCATAGGCATGGCAGGAATTTTGTCCTATATAAAAGAGAATTTAGTTTTATCAGTATTAGCGGGAATATTGTTAGCTTTTGCAATAATAAATACCACTGTAATTATATAAAACCCATCTTAGAAATTTCTAAGATGGGTTTTAATGTCTGCCAGGCTGCCAAACTGATAGTGCTTATTAGATCTAAGTGAAACTGAACCAGTGTTGCATATACGGTAGATAACTCCTCCATAAATGTTATAATAAAATATTTAATAAATTGTAAAAAGTGCAATCAAGATTATTATAAAATTAAATCTACGAAATATTTTAAGGATAGCTTTTCCAAAGTCAATGCAGCTAGAAATTGATTTTAAGGCTATATGAGCATAAAAAGAGCCAGTCAAACAATTCACATGAATAGAGTATTGTATCCAAAACCTTTTATTAAAGGACCTAGAGGGTATTAATCTAATGGTAATACTAAAGGTATGCATTCTAAGACGTAAAAAATATGATATAGACTGGGATAATTTTTCTCAAGCTGTAGAATGTTTAAAAATAAAAAGGAATATTAAATTGAAATAGTAGAAAAGGGTATGAACTTATTTATTAGGTTATGATCTTTTTCACCAAGGGGCAAAGGGATATAAAGTGAACTTTACGCATAGAACTGATTTAACAATATTCAATCAAATTTTTTATAATAAAATTTGATTGATACTTGTTTAACTATAGATATTTTCAATTTGATTATTCTTCTAAAAGACTATAATATAAACCGTGGAGGGTCATTTTAGAAAGTGTTTTTATTTTATAGAGTTTATTAAAACAGTAGAAATATTATAAAGTGTTAAATATTTATATGAAATTGGTTTAGATTTTCATTTATTAGGATATTTTGTAACTGATAATTTAATATTTTACATATATTACAAAAGAAAAATTGCGATTTCAATGTATAGTAATCAAATTTATACAAGTTTATGGAGTCATGGACAACCTATAAAATACTATTAATTAAGGAGGCATAATGTAATGAATAAAAGAGTAATTTCTATTTTACTTGTTTTCACTTTGGTATTAAGTATTTTGGGTGGGTGTACAAAACAGGAAACTGAGGAGCTTAATACTTCCAATGAAGAAAATATTATTGATGACAATAAAGATGATACTATTGAAGAAGTGCCTGTTATAAATATGGCTTGGGATTTTGATCTTCATGCTAGTGTTATGTTAGTAGCATCTGCTCGGGGCGAAGAATTTAAAGATTCAGGGATTTGGCTGAAGCCAATCATTGAAAAAGAACAATATGAACTTTATAAAGAAGGAGAAAAATTAGCATTAATTAATACTATAGTTACAAAAGGAAGTTCAGAGTCTGCTGTAATGTTAGGACAAAAGCGGCTTGATTGTGCTCTTAATTCTGTAACAGGGATGTTATCGGCAAAGGATCAAGGTACAGATGTAGAAGTGCTGTGCCCAGTTCACGTGGATGGGATTGGATTAGTATTCCCACATGGAACTGAATTAAATAACTGGGAGGAAGTATCTCAATATATCTTAGATTCCGAGACACCTGTAAGAATTGGATACCATTCACCTGTATCGGCACCTAGAATTGTGCTTGAAACAGCTCTAAAACAAGCAGATATAAAAGTTACAGAAAATCCAAATGATTTTGATGCAGATGTTCTATTGGTCGATTTAAAAGGAGCAAAAAACTTACTACCAGCTTTTTCCGGGGACCAGGTAGATGCATGGGTAGCACCATCCCATTATCCTGAGGCGGCAGAGGCTGAAGGCATAGGTTCTATAGCTTTAAAGTTAAATGAATTTCCACCTGAAGGTCAATGGTATGATTTTCCTTGCTGTGTTTTTGCAGGCAGAGCCGATGTAATATCAGAGTATCCAGAAGTATTTGAAGCTTTAGTAGATTTGTTTACATATAGTGCAGAGTGGATTAATAGTAACAGAGATGAAGCCTCAATGATATTATCTGAAATTATAGGGGTTTCGAAAGAAGCTGTTGATGCAGCTAGTATTGTATTCACTACGCAGGTTTCAGACAAATGGAAAGAAGGTGTAGGTATATATTTCGATTTGCTAGATGAATTAGAGAAGTTTGATGGGGATCTAAAAGGTGGAAAGTTAGAAGATATTGAGGATGAATTTTATAATTTTAAGTATATAAACAACTAAATATAATGATAGGAAAAGTTCTAGCATTTTATGCGTAGAATTTTTTCTTGTAAAAATGGGGAGATATAATTGAAAAAGAATATATTAAATGCAGTTAAAACTATGATAGGACCAGTAGTTATTTTAATATTGTGGGGTTATGGTGCTAAACATATAGATAATCAATTAATATTGCCTAAGCTAAGCTCAGTACTAGGACATTTCCTTACACCTACTGAGAATATGATTGGTTTAGGGTCTTTAATAGTAAATATTATAATTAGTCTAATCCGGGTTATGATTGGGTATATAATTGCCTTATTAATTGGTCTTCCTATTGGTATATTAATGGGATATAAGAAAACTGCGGATCAAATAATTAATCCAATATTATCCTTGTTTAGACCTATTCCACCAGTGGCTTGGGTTCCTTTAGTATTAGCTTGGTTTGGTGTAGGCAGTATAGCTACTGTTTTAGGCCTTAAGCAAGGTATGTGGTATATATATCTTCATAATTTTAAAATATCTATGACTTTCATTATTTTTCTTGGAGCTTTTTATCCTATTGTAACTAGTGCTATACATGGGATTACACAGGTGCCAAAAACTTTGATAGAGTCAGCTAGAGTTTTAGGCGCAAGTGAAGCGGATATTTTTTTCAAAATATTACTCCCAGGAGCTGCACCAACTATTTTAAATGGCATGCGAACGGGATTAGGCAGTGCTTGGACTAGCCTTGTATCTGCAGAGATGTTACCAGGGAGTATATCAGGATTAGGATATTTGATTACCCATGCCTATGAATTGGCCAAAATAGACATAGTTATGGCTGGTATGATTAGTATTGGAATGATAGGTTCACTATTAGATTATAGTATTCGATTTATAGAACGAAACAAATTTGTATGGGGAAGTGGTACAGAAACAGATCAATAGTAAGGCCTACAAATTGAAAATTTTTAAAAGAATGCTAGGAGAATAGTATATGGATATTATGAAAATATGTTTACGAGCAGAAAATCTGAGTAAGGAATTCAGATCTGAAAAAGGTAATATTGTTCATGCATTGGATAAAACAACAATTAATATATATGAAAATGATTTTGTATGTATTGTAGGGCCATCTGGTTGTGGGAAATCTACTCTTTTACGTATTATTGCTGGATTGGAAACTGCTACCACGGGAAAGGTTTTTTATAATGGAGAAGAGTTGAAGGGAACGTGTGGAGATATTGGTATGGTTTTCCAACAATATTCCCTACTGCCTTGGAAAACTGTAGAAGATAATATTACATTAGGGTTAGAATTTAAAAAGAAGTCAAAAAAGGTTAAAAAAGAGGTAGCACAAAGATATTTAGAAATGATAGATATGGAGGAATTTCGCAACGCTTATCCTTTTGAGTTATCTGGTGGCATGCAACAGAGGGTTGCTATAGCAAGAGCTTTAGCGAATGATCCAAAAGTGATATTGATGGATGAACCTTTTGGTGCATTAGATGCTCATACACGTATATTAATGCAAAGGGAACTACTTCATATATGGGAGAAAAACAGGAAGACCATATTGTTTATTACTCATAGCGTAGATGAAGCTATATATTTAGCAGATAAGATTATGGTAATGTCTAAAAGACCAGGAAAAATCAAAGAAATTATAAATGTAGAAATGGCAAGGCCAAGAAATCGAGCTGATGTGGAATATGCAAAAATGTCAAATGATATACTGATGATGCTAGAGGAGGAGGTTGTTAACAATAAGGTTGTAAATCCATAGATATAAATGATATTAAAATGGAGTGATAATATGTATAGTTGTGCAAATTGTGTCTTAAGAGGTTGCTCTGAAGGTAATTTAGAAAAAACTTTACCTAATTGCCCTAGCAAAGAAAAAAATGTTCAAGAAGAAGCAAAGAAATTGTATTTAGAAGAAGAAAATTACAAAATTGCTCATAATGCTGCTTTAGTAGAAGCAGAAGGTTATGGAGCAAAGACAAGGGTGGAAGAAATCATATCCTTTGCAAAGAAATGTGAATATAAAAGAATAGGGCTAGTTTTCTGTATTGGATTAATAAATGAAGCTAAATGTTTTGCAGATATTTTAAGGCATCACGGTTTTGATGCTATATCTGTTCTATGTAAAAATGGAGGTATAGATAAAACATATGTAGGAATTGATAATGAAAGTAAAATTCCAGGTGAATGTGATGAAATAATGTGCAATCCTATAGGACAAGCCTTATTGCTTAATGAACAAAACACTGATTTCAATATAATTTTAGGTTTATGTGTGGGACATGATACACTTGTAATGAAGTATCTAAAGGCCCCTATGACTACTTTGGCAGTAAAGGATCGAGTTACTGGACATAATCCGCTAGTTGCTATATATTTAGCCAATAGTTATTATAAAAAGAAATTAATGTAAATACCATTAGAAATTTAAAATAAGCAACCTAAAACCTAACGAATCGGTTTATGGATTTTTTACTTTTTAATTGATGGGAATCAATGAAAAATTCGTACTACCACTACCACTTGTACTATTTTAAGTTATCTAATATATATTGTTTTATTTCACTGATTAAAGCAGAAAAGGGAGATAATTAATGTTTCACTAATTATGTAAAACCCATCTTAGAAATTTCTAAGATGGGTTTTATTCCTTTATTCTACATACCTAATACTTCTTCTACAGGTGTATAAGGCATATCAAATGCATCTGCTACTGATTTATAAACGATTTTTCCTTCTAATACATTGGCACCTTTTCTTAATGGCCCTTCATCAATAAGTGCTTGTTTCCATCCCTTATTAGCTATTCTAACTGCATAAGGAAGAGTAACATTTGTTAAAGCTAATGTTGAAGTTCTTGGAACTGCCCCAGGGATATTTGCAACAGCATAATGAACTACATCATGTTTCATAAATATAGGATCAGCATGGGTTGTTGGATGTGTAGTTTCCATACATCCACCTTGGTCAATAGCTACGTCTACTAGCACACTACCTGGTTCCATTAGTTTTACCATTTCCTCAGTAACCAATTTTGGGGCTTTAGCTCCTGGAATTAAAACTGCTCCTACTACTAAGTCGGCAGTTTTAACGGCTTGAGTTAAGTTATAATTATTGGAATACAAGGTTTCTAATCTTCCCATGAAAACTTCACCTAAATAACGAAGTCTGTCCACATTTATATCAAGCACTGTAACTCTGGCACCAAGACCAATTGCTCTTCTAATAGCACCAGTACCTACAATACCTGCACCTACAACAACTACATGAGCAGGAGGTACTCCTGGAACACCATCTATTAATAGGCCTTTTCCACCTCGAGTTTTTTCTAAGTAAACAGATCCTTGTTGAACTGCCATTCGACCAGCAACTTCACTCATAGGAGTAAGTAGTGGAAGAGATCTATCTGGGTTTTGAACTGTTTCATAAGCGATAGCAATAGTTCCTGATTCTACTAAAGCCTTAGTTAATTCTTCTTCAGCAGCTAGGTGTAGATAAGTAAATATGATAAGATCTTTTCTAAAATATTTGTATTCTGATTTTAGAGGTTCTTTAACCTTCATTATCATATCTGCTTGTTCCCATACTTTAGAAGCTTCAGGTAGGATTTCTGCTCCTAATGCAGAATATTCCTCATCAGAAAAACCTGCTCCCATTCCTGCGTTAGTTTCCACTATAACTTTATGCCCAGCTCTCACTAGAGAATCTACGCCAGCAGGTGTAAGAGCTACCCTGTTTTCTTGTTCCTTTATCTCCTTTGGTACTCCGACAATCATTGATACATTCCTCCTTAAAAATAATTGGTTTATTGAATTATATTTTATCATATTTTGAAAATGTTTGCACGGTTTTTAATATTAGAAAATTTGTCAAAATACTGCCATGATTAATAGACTAAATTACCATTATAGATTAGCTCATATAATCTACTATTTAATCTAAAAATTTAGTTAAGGGTTAAAAGTTTTTTAATGGTATAAAATATGTAATTAAACAGTAGTTATTGCTAATTATTTTTGGTAGTATAATGATATAGGCTAATGTTCATACCATCCATAAGTTTATAAAATATAAGAGGTGATATTATGAAAGTTAATTGGAATACTAAATACACTACAATTGCAGTATATTCACTAATTGTAGCAGTTTTAAGTACGATATTTTACTTAATAGCGTCAGAAGTAAATTTATTTAAAATTCAAGTTAGTAAATACATAAATACATTACAACCAATTATTATAGGTTTTGTGATGGCTTATATATTTAACTTTATACTTGAATTTTATGAAGAATGTTTATTAGATAATATTTTTTCTAAAATTAAGAGTAGAAAGTTAAAAAGAATAATAGGAATTATATTAACTTATTTTACTGTATTTCTAGTATTATACCTTTTTCTAAATTTTGTATTACCCCAATTATTGTCATCGGTTATTGGATTGGTAAATGATATTCCAGATTACTTTATGGCTGTAACTAAAAAGATCAATGATTTTACTAGTGAATTTCAAATCCAGGAAGAGTACTACGAAATTATATTAGGAAAGTGGAATGAATTTGTAGATTATATATTAAGATTTGCTACAGACCTAATACCCAAAATAGGTAATTTAACAAAAAATATTCTTTCTAGTATCTGGAACATAGTACTCGGGGTTATTGTTTCCATTTATTTATTATTAGATAAGGAGAAGTTTAAAGCTTTAAGTAAAAAAATTACTGTCTCTATTTTTTCCGAGAAAAATGCAAATAGGGCAATGGAATTAGCACGGAGAAGTGATAGTATATTTGGAAGATTTTTAAGCGGTAAAATATTGGATTCTCTTATTATTGGGATATTGACATTTATAACATTAAGTATTGTTAAAATGCCTTATGCAACTCTGGTATCCTTTATAGTTGGAATAACTAATATTATTCCTTTTTTTGGTCCTTTTATTGGAGCTATACCTTCCTTCTTTATAATATTATTTGTTTCACCTATTAAGGCCCTTTGGTTTTTAATCATAATATTAATAATACAACAGATTGATGGAAATATTATTGGACCTAAAATACTAGGAGATTCACTAGGTATATCAGCTTTTTGGATACTTTTTTCGTTACTTGTAGCAGGAAAGATATTTGGATTTGTTGGGCTCGTAATTGGTGTACCTTTATTCGTATTTGTTTATTCTATAATAAAGGATATAGTAGAATATAGATTAGGAAAAAAGGGATTACCGAAGGATACTAAAGAATACTATTAAAATCAGATTTAAAAACAACATCGTTTTTGTAAAGCTATCCAATGATAAGATTGGTATAATAATCAAGTGGGAAATGGGATTTCATGCTAAATGGATTATATTGGAGTAAAGGGATAGATTAAGGACATAAAACCCAAATCTATTCCTTTTTAATTTTATATAATATTTTTGTATTTATGCAGTACTTTTATTTGCCATTCCGTTATAATTAGTAGTTATGAAAAAACATTATGACATTAGAGGTGGATTAAAATGACAAAAAATCATATAATATATATTTTACTTACTCATAGTGGCTCTTTATTATCAAAATGTATTAATATATATACAAAAGAACCTTATACCCATGTTTCTATTGCGTTGGATACTAACCTTAAGGAATTATATAGTTTTGGCAGACTAAATCCTTACAATCCCATATTAGCTGGATTTGTAAAAGAAGACATAATAAAGGGAACTTATTCAAGGTTTCCAGAGACAAGATGTGCACTGTACTCTTATAATATAGATGATGTTCAATATAGGAAATTAAAAAACCAACTATATAAGTTTAAGAAAAATGGGGACAAGTATAGTTATAATCTATTAGGATTATTTGGTGTAATATTCAATTTTCCAATAGAAAGAAAAAATAATTATTTTTGTTCTCAATTTGTAGCTACTTTATTAAATAATAGTGGAATAGATCTATTTGATAAACCACCAGTCCTTGTATCTCCTAGGGATTTTAGGAAGTGTAAAGAGTTAAATCTAATCTATGAAGGGCGATTAAGAAGATATAGTAGAATGGAATCATCTTATCAAATTTATTAGTTTTTTGCAGAACTTTTATGTTTTGCTGCGTTTACATTAGTAGAGAAATATCTCGAAAAGCAACTGATTTAAAGAGGAGGGATATAAGTGAACAAAGGTTATATTCATGTATATACAGGAAATGGGAAAGGGAAAACTACAGCAGCTTTAGGATTATCTATTAGAGCTATTTGTGCAGGGAAGAAAGTATTTTTTGGACAATTTATTAAAGGTATGGATTATAATGAATTAAAAAGTGTTGAATATTTACCTAATCTTCAAATAGAACAATTTGGGAGGGATTGTTTTATATATAATGAGCCAACGGATGAGGATATTAAACTGGCAAAAGAAGGGCTAGAAGAGTGTAGAAAAATATTGAAAGAAGGAAAATACGATATAGTAGTATTAGATGAATTAAATATAGCCATATATTTTAAACTGTTTACCTCAGATGAAGTTATAAAAATATTAAAGGAAAGGGCTCCTCATGTGGAAGTAATAATAACTGGTAGATATGCGGAGAAAAATATTATTGAATTAGCTGATATAGTAACAGAAATGAAGGAGGTTAAACACTATTATAACCATGGTGTGGAAGCTAGAAAAGGGATAGAATACTGAAAATAAGTGGAGTGTATAATTTAAATGAAACTATCCCATAAATCTAAATCTAATCCCTTTTAAATTTTTAAAAACATTATAGTTTTTTTGCAGTACTTCTATTTTTTGTTTCGTTTATATTAGTAGGTAGGAAAGGAGGGGAGATATGGATTTAGATAAAGATCTGATAGAAGAGACTCTATCTGGTAATAATAATGCATTTGAAAAAATAGTAGGCAAATACAAAGGATATATATTTGCTATTATATTAAACTTTATTAAAGATCATAATGAAGCTGAAAATATAGCCCAAGAAGTCTTTCTTCAAATCTATATTTCCCTTCCAGAATATAAATTTGATAATTTTAAAGGATGGATTGGCAGAATTGCTGCAAATAAATCCATAGATTGGAAAAGAAAAAAGAAAGCTAAATTCAATGAACAGGTAATGGAAAATGCAGAGATGGTAATAGATGGAGAAAGCCTATATCATTATAAAACACCAGAGGATATACTAGTAGAAAAAGAGAGTCGGGAAAAAATCCATAGGGTTTGTAAAAGAATACCTAATATTTATGAGGATGTGATTATCAAATTTTATTTTGAAGAAAAATCCTATGAAGAAATTGCAAAGGAAGAAGGGACTACCGTAAAGACTATAGCCTCAAGGCTTTATCGGGGGCGTAATCTATTAAGAGAGAAATGGAGGGAGGAAGATGATGAAACATTATGATGATATAGAATGGATTTTCTATAAAGAAAAGATTCTTTCAGATGAAAAACAAATTGAAATGGAAGAACATTTATATAGATGTGATAGATGTATGGAGATTTTCCTTTCCCTCATAGATAAACAAGAAGTAGATAAAGCAGGAGATTCCATTTCGGAAAACTTTACGGCTGATTTAATGGCTAATATTGAAAATTTACGATATAAACCAAAAACTAAAGTGAAAAAATCTAATACTAGGTTTAAAGATATGTTCGTATATTATGCAGCAGTGGCTTCTGTAGCTGTAGTCTTGACTTTAGGAGGATTTTATAGTGGATTAGTAGACATGGTTCCTCAAATTGGAAAATCAACTGTAGAAAGACATAATATTAATGCACCTAATGTAGTAGCTGATGTATCTGGAAAAATAGTAAGTAAAACATCTAGTTTCATCAATAGTTTTGAAATATCTAAAAGTAGGGAGGAATTGAGATGAAAGAAAAAAGTAGATTTATAACTTTTCTATTATCCTTTATACCTGGATTATCCCATTTTTATTTAGGTTTTGCTGATAGGGCTGTAATATTTTTAATGGTATTTTTTGGGGCAATAGTAGGTGTAACAGGTTTGTCATTCATTACGTATAATGATAATTTTTTCATATTATTAATGTTTGCTTTACCTGTCATATGGCTTATAGCATTGTTAGATGCTTTTTCCATAAGAAAAAGATTTGTCCTATCTCAGTACGAAGGTGAAGAAAAAGAAGTGGAAAACAAAGGCATAGATGAATTAAAACAATCCAATAAAAAAACCATTACAATGGCTCTATCTGTTATCCCTGGTGCAGGTCATATGTATCTAGGTTATCAGAAAAAGGGATTGGCAATAATGGGAGCCTTCTTCTTTACCATATTCTTTATGGGCTGGTTAGGTTTATCCTTATTCTTGTTTGTGCTACCTTTAATATGGTTCTATAGTTTCTTTGATGCATTACATTCTTTTAGTGAAGATGATGGCATTAAAAAAGAGGATGAGTTTGTTTTACCCAATATTAAATCCCAATGGATAGGGTGGGGACTTATTACAATAGGAATATTGATAGTTATAGAACGTATATTATACCCTTTAATTCCTCATGAAATAAGGAACTATATCCAAACTTCAATAATATCTATCATATTTATTGCTGGTGGCATTAAACTATTAGCTAAAAGTAAGGGAGAAGAAGAGGAGGATGAAGAAATATGCAAAAAAGACGAGTAGGAACTATTTCCATGGCTCTTGTTTTAATTGCCTTTGGAATTTTAATATTCATCTCTCAAATAAGCAAAGTGTCAGCAGTTGAATTGGGAATGAAATTTTGGCCTGCTATACTGTTTTTAATTGGTGGAGAAATACTTTGGTATAGTTATAGATATAAAGAGGAAGACATAAAGATTAAATACGATATATTTAGCATATTCATTGTATTAGTAATAGTTGGTGTAAACCTAGCAATCTATGGGCTTATTGAAACTGGCATGATGGATAAAATCAACTCTATGGTATGGGCTCAGACCTTTAGTTATAAAATACCTAATGAGGAAATTCAGATAAATGAAGATATTAAAAAAATAATTATAAATCCTCCTAATTATTCTAATTTAACCCTTAGAACTGAAAAAGATAATAAAATATTATTAGCCGGTTCCTTAGATATTACAGCAGATAGTGAAGATAAGGCAAAGGAACTGTTAAGGAATGAATATATTAAAACCAATAGGTCTGGGGATACTTTATATATTTCATTTGTAGATAGATATATTCACGGCAATGGAATTAATAATGTTTATCCCCGTGATTTTAGCTTAATAATACCAGAAAATAGGGAGGTTGAAATCAACGGAGGTAATGATTTACAGTTAATAGTAAATAATATTAATAAAGATTGGGTTATAGATAATGTGAACAGGACTAAGATTAGATTAAAAAAGGCTACGGATGTAAAAATAACTGCCACTGTAGATAATCGGGAAGCACTAAGGGGAAATGCTAAGTGGAATATTATAGAAAATAATAATGAAGATTTTTTAAATATTAAAGGAGAATTAGCCTATGGGGAAGGGAATAGTAGGATAAATATCTTAAATTCTGATGAGATAGTTGTAGATGAAATAGAATAATAGATTATATAAAGTAGATTATATAAAGGATGAAATTTCATCCTTTTTTATTTTCTTTTTTATTTTCTTTCTTATTTTGAAAGAGCAGCTTAGTGTAATGGATTTTGGGTTGAATTTACCATATAATTAAAGAAAAAATACAATTTTTAAAAATGATTGTAAGATAATTAGAGTTTCTGCGTCCTATACATAGGAGGTGAAAAAGTGACCGAACTAGAGAAATTATATAGAACTTATTTTGAGGATGTATATCTTTATATATTAAGTTTATCAAAAAATAGGCATATAGCTGAAGATATTACTTCTGAAGCTTTTATCAAAGCAATTGAGTCTATTGATACTTTTAGAGGAACTTGTGATATTAGAGTGTGGCTATGTCAAATTGCAAAGCACTGCTATTTTTCATATTTACGAAAAAATAAAAAGTTTACCTTTACAGATAAGGAATTAAAGAATGTAACTGAATTTAATATTGATCATTTAATTATTTCTAAAGAGAATTCAATGAAAGTTCATGAAATTTTACATAAACTTAAGAATCCATATAAAGAAGTGTTTTCACTACGTGTCTTTAGCGAATTAAGTTTCAAACAAATAGGATCTTTGTTTGGAAAAACTGATAATTGGGCATGTGTCACTTATCACCGGGCTAGAAAGAAAATTCAAGAAGAAATGGAGGTTTATTTATGAAAATTACATGTGATGTAATTGAAGATTTATTGCCTTTATATGAAGAAGGGCTTGTAAGTGATGATACTCGAATTCTTGTAGAAGAACATCTTAATACATGTATAGAATGTAAAAACCAATTGGAAGCCATTCAAAACCCTAAGGAAATTCCAATGGACACTAATGTAGAGCCATTTAAAAGGATAGAAAGGAAGCTTTTTCAGGAGCGAATTCAAATAATTGCTTTAACTGTTGTATTAGTTTTGATAATTGTAATAATCTGTATGGCCTATCTTACAACTCCAAAATATCTGCCTTATTCTAGTGATATTATATATTTAACTGAATATGAGGACGGTAAAGTTATTATTGAATTTGATGATGAAGTAACTGGATATGATATTAACCGATATGTGGCAAGGAATAAGGAGGGTTATGTCTATCATTTAACTACTTGGAACACTATTTGGAGCCAATATATTTTTAAGAATAATGCACAAAATATAATATTGAATCCAGATGAGGAGGATGTTGTAGCAGTATACTATTATTCTACTGATGGAACAGAGGATATTTTGATTCATGGAAAAGATTTACTCAAAGGTGGTGGTGTAGTTACTTTGCCCAGATTAGTTCTTGCATATTATTTTTTGTTAGCTATATTACTGGCAATTTTCTTTGGGATTTTACTTTTTAGATATCGTAAGGAAGACAAAAGGAAATTTGTATTGGAAAAGTTTTTGTTATTACCCATATCCTATATTATTGGACATTTTTGTATTAAAGGATTTACAACTTCTTCATACTCGGCACAACGTGATTTCTTTGCAATTTTATTGGTTATGATTCCAATTTATTGTTTATTCTTGATTGCAATTAATTTTTATAGGAAAGCTTATAGGAAAGCGAAAAGATAATTAATTTTTGTGTAATAATAAACTTATAAAAAATGGAATCACTTATCATAATATAGATAAATTAAGTTGCAAATACTGAAAGCTTATTATAAAATTTTATTAAAACAGTTTTTCAAAAATATTTACTATGATAATAAGAGGGATAATATGTGTACAGCTATAAAAATAAATTATGAAGATGGTTGTGTTATGGGAAGAACAATGGATTATGAAGTTCCTCTAAACTATAATGCAATCTATTTACCAAAAAATTATAATTTTTGTGATGATTTAATGGGTAATCCATTGTATTCAAAATATAAGATATTAGGGATATGTTTTGAAAATCGAGATCCATTGAAAGACGGCATAAATAAACATGGATTAATAGGGGTTACCAATGCCTTTTCAGGGTTTAATCTTTATGCTAATCAAGTGAAACCAGAGAAGACTAATATTTCTAGTTTGAATTACTTGACCTATGCACTTACAAACTACAAATCTGTAGAGGAATTGATTGAGGATTTGCCAAATGTTTATATATCTACTAAAGATAGGAGGGGAGAAAATGTAATATCACCAGATTTTCATTTTATGTTTGCTGATTCAACTAAAAGATGCATTATTATTGAACCTAGAAGAGGGAAATTGATATATTATGAAAATCCATATGATGTAATGACCAATTCACCGGGATTTAAATCTCATGTTAGAAGACTGAATCAACTTCTAGATTTAGATAATCTTGAAGACTTTAATTCTGTTAAAAATTTACCAGGAGGCTATGATCCTATTTCTAGGTTTATTAAAGCTTTTTATTTAACTAAAATGCATATTAAACCTAATAATTATAAAGAAGCACTTTCATATTCTTATAATATAATGGCTGCAATGACTATGCCAAATGGATTTGTTAGAAACAAAAAATACAATCACACTACTTATACTAGGTATATTTGTTCTTATGATTCAAAAAATAAGTTACTAACTGTAAAATCTAACACTAATCCAAGGGTTTATCAATTAGGATTTGAAGACATAGTAGACGAGGATAAAAAACAAGCATTTTTCTTAGATAAAGATTTTATCGTAGAAAAGTTAAAATAGCAAAGATTTCGGTAGATTTTCATTTAAGTTTACAAATGGGATGTTAATTAATGGAGGGTAATTATGAAAAAACTGAGTAGGTGCCTAATACTTGTATTTTTGGCTATAATACTTTTTGCTATGCCAGTAATGGCTGAAGGTAGCTCAATTAAGGTGTTCATAAATGGTAAAGTTTTGTATGATGTTATTCCAATATTAGAAAATGGTAGAACCTTAGTACCTATTAGTTCTATTTCTGAAGAATTAGGAGTTAATGTAAACTATCTAGAGGAATCTAAAAAAGTAAGTATAAAGAGTGATACTATAAATATGGAAATACCGATAGGGTCTACTAAGGCAAAGGTAGACGGCAAAGAAGTAGAGCTAGATGTAATACCTTTTATTAAAGATGAAAATATATTTGTACCTATTGGGTTTATAGCAAAGAATTTAGGTGAAGAGGTTATCTGGGACGGAAAGAATGAAATAGTCTCAGTTGGCAAATTTGGTGGTGAAGCTAAAATTGAAGATACATTTTTATATTATAATGATGAACATAAATATACTTTAAACTTCCCTAATTCATGGAAGGAAGAAACAATAATTAAAACAATAGATGGAACTTTATATGTTTATGATAAAAAGTCTGCTAATAGATTTAAAGCAGATGGGGTTGAGAACTTTGGTCCAGTATTTGAAATAAGATGTAGTGACTATCCAACAGTGGCCACTCTACCTTATGATGGGGATTATGTACTTAATTATGAGGACGGAAAGTATATTGAAGTTATATTTGGAAGGGACTTTCAATTCTATCCAGAGACCGTAGATTCATACAAAAAGATCTTCAATGAAGGCCAAGAAACTATACAATCTTTTAGAAAGATTGATAAGGATTCTTTTGTAGAAGATAATAAAGACAATTATAAGAAAGAAATAGAAGTACTATACGATATATTGGATAATTTTGTATCGGAGGATATTTTTGATAGGGATGAAGTTTTCACCTACAAGAAACCAATATCTAATACCAGTTTCTTATATATGAGAGTTATGAATAATGAAGAAGAGGTACTAATTAAGACAGAATCAGATTTTGATAGCAATGGAAGATTAACTAGATATCATCTAAAGAGTTATGGATACGATTTCAAGGAAAATAAATTGAATCAACCTGAGGCTTTAAAACTAGCTAATAATTTTATAAAGAAGTATATTGATGAAAATGTAGAAGCGACCAAAATACCAGATTTATATCCAAGTCTATATGAGAAAAATAAACATGAAACCTATGGAGATAAGGATGGAAATTATATTATAGTAATAGATTTAGAGCATGGATTTGTAGAATATTTTAGTAAAATAAATATAGAAGAAGTATCTAGCAACAAGATATATAGTAAAATAAGTTCATATATGGAAGATGAGTCGAAGAATACTTTTTCCCCATACTATGAATTATTAGATTTTGAAATAACAAATTATGGGGAAGAAATTATGAATGAACGGATTGAAGCCATTTTTAACTATAGGATAATTTATAAAAATTATGACAAGGATCCAGACACAGTTGGATACATTAAGGATGCAAAGGAAAAGGATAATCATAATTATCAGCAGATGTACGATGAATATTTAGAGCCAAAAGAAATGAATTTTGAGCTAAAAGTTGTTATTGATGAAAATGATATAATAAAGCTATACTCTAATATTTCACCAGTAGGTGTTGAGTGGGAAGAAACTAAAATGTCTGATTTTATAATAAATAAATAGAAATAATTTAAATGGACTCCAAAAGGTTATGAGAAACGTTTACGACCACTAATATTTAAGAATCTTAAATTTCATATTTAAAAACAAGACTAAGAATAATAGGAGAGTTAAACAGGAATATGTAGAAAGAAATCTTAACTTATAGCAAATCTTTGCATGAACAAATAAAAATGATATATAAAGGTATAAAGCAATTTTTATTAAATAAAAATATAGTAAGAGACTAGCCTTAAGTAAAAACCAAAAGAACTTTGCAAAACAGGTCTAAAATTCTAAACATGGGGAAGGATAACGCAACAAAAGCCTAAGCAAAGATGAATACTTTATTTAAAATATTAGGCAGAGGAGATGTTATGACATCTCCAAAGCTTATCTAAGACGATAAAAGTATAAAAACTATTCTATGACATTAACTAAAGTGCCAATCTTCTCAATAAAACATTCTACCACATCTCCGGATTTTAAATATTTATGTGGACTAAACCCTATACCTACCCCTGCTGGAGTCCCTGTTAATATTATATCACCTGCCCTTAGAGTAAGACCTTTAGATAGGTCTGAGATAATATAAGGTATATCAAAGATTAAATTCTTAGTATTAGAGTTTTGCCTTATTTCATTATTTACCTTACATCTAATATCTAATTCAACTGGAAATTCTATTTCCGATTTATGTACTATCCATGGTCCCATGGGAGTAAATGTATCTAGGCTTTTTCCTTTAAACCACTGAACATGTTTAGTTTGGACATCTCTGGCAGAAATATCATTTCCAATAGTATATCCAAATATATGGCTTTCCACGTCTTCAGGAGAAATATCCTTACCGTCTTTACCGATTATAATAGCCAATTCCACTTCATAATCAATCTTTTCAGTATAATCCTTAGGAATCAAGACCTTGTCCATATGGCCTATAACAGGATCGGCAACTTTTGTAAAGTAAATTGGATGGTCTGGAATAGCTGCTTTACCACCAGGTAGGCTTTTAACCTCCAAGGCATGGTCAGCATAGTTTTTTCCTAGGCAAAAAACATTCCTTCTTGGATATGGTATTGGAGCAGTAATTTTTACATTGTCTAAAGATATTGTACCGTTTCCATTATGATTTATTACCTCCTGGAGATTGGGAATTAAACTATCAGAATAGGTGCGAATGAATTCCAAAAAATTCTCAGGCAGATCTTTTCCAATTTTTTTGAGTAAAATATCCATTGGAATTACTTTCGTATTATCTTTACTTACTATTCCATAACCTTGATTACCCTTATATATATAGGAAACAAATTTCATTCTATCAGCTCCTTTTATTTTCTATTTTTATAATACCATAAATATGGTAATATAAAAATAATAATCGCCTTAAAACATATTGAAAGGAAGTTTAGTATTATGACTCATTTAAAATCCAATCATATAATTGAAGACAAAATTACCATAGGAAAAATTCCGGCTATTTTATTTAGACCCAAAGGGGCAGGAGAGCTATTACCTACAATAATTCTGTACCATGGCTGGAGCTCAAATAAGGAGTTCCAGAGGATGAGAGGATTTATATTATCGTCAGTAGGCTATCAGGTATTAATTCCTGATGCAATCTATCATGGAGCAAGAAGCCCCCTCCAAAACTATGATATAGATGATGCTACAAGATTTTTTTGGAACACCATATTAAATAACATAGAAGAATCCCAGAGTATCATAGAAGGGTTAATATTAAAATATAAGGCTGATCCAAATAGGATTGGAGTTATAGGGAATTCCATGGGTGGATTTACTGCAGCAGGAATATTTACTCATAACCCTAATATAAAAGCCTTAGTAGTATTTAATGGCTCTTGTGGATGGGAAAACTTTAATAAAAGATTTAAGGAATCCTATGAAATATCAGAAACTTATGAATTAAAGGAGATAGAAGAAAAAATTAGCAAACTGAATCCTCAAAATAATTTAAACCTATTAATAGACAGGCCAATCCTTATATTACATGGGAATAGTGACAATGTAGTTCCTATCGAAAGTCAGCGTATTTTTTACAATAAAATTAAACCTATGTATAACTATAGAGATAGAATAAAATTCTTAGAATATCCAAATCTAAATCATTTTGTCACCACCAATATGATGGAGGAGAGTATAGTTTGGTTTTATGAATATTTGTAGGAAGGCTAATAGTTATAAATAATAGAGAAATAGAAACAACAAAAAAATATTAAAAATCTTCAACATTGGAGGGCAGTGAAAACAGAGTTAAATGGATTAATATTTTGATATTAGAGATTGTATCCAGAAAACTATGTGGAGATGTTAATGCAACTATGGCAATCAGAGAGTTTTCCTTCTGGTTACCTTAAACTTTTTATAATAGTATGATAGTCCTAAATTCACACAATTCGCTCAAATTCGACAAATATGGTATATAATTGTATATATATTAACAGAAGAATATTCGAAGGGAGTTGGATTGATTGAAAAAATTTAAAACATTACTATCATTGGTAATAGTAGCTATATTGGTAATTTCATCTCCATTGGCTAGTTTTGCAGGTAACGGTAATAAAAATAAAGCTAAGGAAAACATTAAACAGGAAAAAGCAATAAAAGAAAAGAAAAATAATAAAAATAAAAACAAGAATAATGAGCCTAAGAAGGACAAAGTTGAGACAAGACTTGAAGAAATGGACAAGGAAGAACTTAAAAATGAAGATGAAGATACAAATGAAAATGAAATAGAACCAGAAGAATCACAGGTTGAAGGGGTAGAAGACAAAGGGAAAAATAAAGATTGGAAAATTGACAGAGAAAAGATTAAAAATGAAAAGAAGGAATTAAATCAAAAGAGAAAACAATTAGATATGGAAAAGAAAGATTTAGAAAAACAATATAAGGAAGCTAAGGATAATGGTAATGCTGAATTGGCAGAGGAGTTGAAATCTCAAGTTGAAGATTTAGAAATGGAAAGGGCTAAACTAAAGGAAGAGAGAAAAGAATTACAATTTAAGTTTAAAGAAATTACGAGGAATAAATATACTCTTGAAGAGTTGGATAAGCTTAAGGAAATAGGTGAAAATTTAGAAGAGGAAGATGGAGAAATAGAAGTAATACCGGTTGAAAATATAATAATTGAAGATGAAGACATAAAATTTGATGCTCCTCCAATTAAAAAAGGTGGTAGAACCTTAGTGCCAGTTAGAACGGTATCAGAAGGATTTGGTGCTACAGTAGAATGGGTAGCTGAAGATCAAAAAGTAACTATAACAAAAGAAGATGTGGAGATAGTTTTACATATAGATAGGAATGTAGCTATTGTTAATGGGCAAGAAGTTGAAATAGATGCACCATCAACTTTATATGGTGGTCGTACTTATGTACCTTTAAGGTTTATAGCTGAAGCATTTGGATTAGAAGTTAATTATGATGAGGAAACAGGAATGATAGAAATAGAAAAAATTGAAGAAAATATTAACCAGGAAGAAACTGAAAAATAATATACAAGCCAAAGGACAAACCCTTTGGCTTCTTTTTATGAATATTTGTAGGCCTTAGATTACAATGATCAGGTTTTATAATACCTAACGAGGGTATATGGGGAATAATGGGTATAATAAACTAAAGAAAATCTTATTGGAGGGATACCATGTTATTTGATATAATTTCCCCGATATATGCCTTGTTTTTTAACTATCAAGTAAAGTATTATAGAAAAATTTTAAATAGGATAAGAGAGGAGGTAGATATTACTCAATATAAGAGGGTATTAGATTTAGGCTGTGGCACTGGAGCCTTATTGTATGTTTTGCAGGATTTAGGGATAGAGGTAGTGGGTGTAGACCCGTCACCAGGAATGTTGAAACAAGCAAGAAGAAAATTAGAAGGAACTGAAGCGGAATTGATCCAGATAGATCCATCTGAAAAATTACCCTTTGAAGATGATAGTTTTGATTTAGTTATTTCATCCTATGTGCTTCATGGACTAAAACCAAAGGAAAGAGAAGAACTATATAAGGAACTGTGTAGAGTGTCTAAAGGAAAAATAATATTCCATGATTACAATGAAACCAGGTCCTTAGTAACGGATATAGCTGAATTCCTGGAAAATGGAGATTATTTTAATTTCATTAAAGTTGCCAAATCAGAAATGGAAAAATATTTTAAAAATGTTAGAGTAATAGATGTGGATAAAAAGGCTGCCTGGTATATACTTAAACATTGTAATATTTAAAGGGGAACTTAAGTTCCCCTTTAAATATTTATATGACTAAGTGAATTTCATTTTTTGAAGGGTCCAATGTGATAATGCTCTCATCTTCAAGCTTTATTTTATAGCCTAGCTCTTTTAGATTATTTATTGTTTCATCTCTGGTTTTTTCATCAGGGAATCTTAATGTAAAATATTTCATACCTACCCTATCTTTAGGAGGTGGTGCTATTCCAATGCCATTCCATACATTAAATGCAATATGATGATGATAATCTCCAGTAGAGATAAAAGTTGCCTGTCTAGGTATTCTTGTAACTACTTGAAATCCTAATCCATCTATATAGAATTTTTCCGATTCTTCCAAATTGGATACATGAAGATGTATATGGCCTATAATAGTATTTTTAGGTATACCTTTCCAGACTTCATCTTTTCCTTCATCCATAAGACTTTGCAAATCCAATCTGGTAGTAGTCATTTCTAGGGTGTCATTATGCCATTTCCATCTACTGTTTGGAGTGTCTGCATATACTTCAATACCATTATCATCAATATCATGAAGGTAGATTGCTTCGCTTATCCCATGATGGGAAGCACCCATAAGGGGATATCCTATATTCTTAATATGCCTTAAAAAACTTCCTAAGTCTTTACGAGTAGGTAATAATAATGCAAAATGATATAAGCCTGTTCTCCTCAATTCTTTCGGTTTTATATTTTCCGGTTGTTCCAATATTAGTAAAGGAGATATTCCATCAGCAGACAGTATGGCTTTTCTTGCTATCCGCTCCATAGTTTTAAGGCCCATTATTTTTTCATAAAATTCAATAGAAGTATCTAAATCCATCACTTTTAAGGCTACTTGATTAACATAGATATTAGGACTTTTATGAAATTGAGACATATTCTTACCACCTTTAGATATAAATTATTTATTTATATAATACCCAAAGTATAACAGGTGAACCTCTAAAAAGGACTAGGAAAATAATTATCATATTGACAAAAGTTATAGACTTTACTATAATAGACTTATCGGTCTAGACCGTATGGTCTACAAACAAAAAGGGGTGATTTAATGTATCAAATTAATAATCTGACTTTTAAATATCCTAAAAACAAGGAAAATACCATTAGAGGAATATCCTTCCAAATTCAAGATGGTGAGATATTTGGACTTTTAGGACCTAGTGGTGTTGGTAAAAGTACTACTCAAAAAATTCTCACTAAGCTACTTGATAGATATGAAGGACAAATTCTATATAAGGATAAGGATTTAAAATCCTATAATAAAAGCTATTATGAAGAAATTGGAGTAGGATTTGAAATGCCTGTCCATTTTTCAAAATTAACAGCTGAAGAAAATGTTAATTTTTTCAAAAAACTATATAAAACAAATCTAGATACGGACAGTCTGCTAAAAAAGGTGGGACTATATGAAGATAAAGATAAAAAAGTAGGAGAATATTCAAAGGGGATGAAAGTTAGACTAAATTTCGTTAGGGCTATGTTAAACGAACCAAAAATCCTATTCTTAGATGAACCTACTAATGGACTAGACCCTCATAATGCAAGGATCATAAAGGAAATAATAAAGGAATACAAGGAAAAGGGTGGAACAGTATTATTAACAACCCATTTGATGAACGATGTAGATGAACTATGTAATAGGGTAGCCTTTATGGCCAATGGTAAAATAGTGGAAATAGATACCCCAAAGAATTTAAAACTTAAATATGGCGAGAGAAAAGTTGAAGTAGAATATAGAGAAGGAGAAGGGATCAAAAAAGAATCCTTCGATTTAGATGCTTTAAAAGATGATGAAAAATTTATTGAAATAATAAAGAACAAAGAAATACTAACTATTCATAGTAAAGAGATGACTTTAGATGATATATTTATAAAGGTAACAGGGGTGAGTACAGATGAATAGCTTTATAACCTTGTTCTCTGGAGAATTAAATCGAATGAGAAAGTATAATATTTTAGCTGCTGGTATATTTGTAGCCCTATTATGGGTAGGGGTATTATTCTTTACGGATATAGAGGATATAACTAGTATGGTCCCCTTAATTGTATTCATCGATGCCACCTCCATGTCCATGGTATTAATTGGAGCCACCATGTTCTATGAAAAACAAGAAGGCACCATTAAAACCTTATTAGTCTCACCTATAGGGAAATCCGAATATATACTGGCTAAAATCTTTGCTAATATTAGTTCCAATGTGCTTACATTAGTCCTCATATATGTATATGCAAAATTATTTAAGGAGATAAATTTAAACTTTTTTGGATTATTAGGAGCATCAATATTGATAGCTTTTTTTCACTCTTTAATTGGATTTATAATGACTTATAATACTAAAGATTTTACTGAAATGTTAATGGGGATGATGAAATACACTTTTATATTTACAATTCCTGTTTTATTGGAACAGATAGGGTTTATTAAGAATGAAACTATAGATAAGATACTTTATATAATACCGACTAAATCTTCCTCCATACTTTTACAAGCTACCGGTGGAGGTATGGATAATTGGAAGACCTGGTTTGCTATTATATACTTAATATTAGCAACATTAGGGCTATTTTTCATAGTATGGAAAAAGTTTGATGATTTTAAAATAAAGGAAAGTGGTGAATGATTATGTATAGTAGCTTTATTAAATCTGAAATAAAAAA
The DNA here is from genome assembly GCF_000511955.1 of [Clostridium] ultunense DSM 10521. Lineage (GTDB taxonomy): Bacteria > Bacillota > Clostridia > Tissierellales > Tepidimicrobiaceae > Schnuerera > Schnuerera ultunensis. Next base: position 800,861 of record NZ_AZSU01000002.1, read on the forward strand.
ATGGAGTAGAGATTCTATGATGGGATTTATGGCATTATATCCCTTTATATTCGGATTTATAGGTAGATATTTTCTACCTTGGGTAGCTGATAAATCAGATCTTAATATAGATTTATACGCAGATTTAATAATTGTAATACTAACTTTAGTAGTTCCTATATCCTTTGGAGCCTTAATAGCTTTTTCTATACTGGAAGATAGAGATGACAATATACTCACATCTGTTAAAGTTACCCCTTTAAGCATTACTCAATTTTTATCCTTCAGATTTATCATAGTATTGGTCTTGACCTATATTACAACTTTATTTGTCATCTGGTTTTCAAATATTGGAGATATTCCCATAAAAAACATACTGGCCATTGCTTTTTTAGCTTCTTTAGAAGCTCCTATGTATGGACTGCTGATAAATTCTCTATCTAATAATAAAATTGAAGGATTTGCTGTAATGAAAGGTTTAGGTTCTTTAATATTATTTCCTATTATAGCCTTATTTTTCTTCGATAAAAAGGAATTATTTTTTTCCTTTGCCCCAGGATTTTGGGCAGCCAAGGCAATAAGTAGTATAATAAAAGGTAAAGGAGTACTTTATTTAAGCTATTATCAATATTATTTTATTGGATTAGTTTATCTAGTATTGCTAAATATTGCATCTTATAAATTGTTTGTCAGGAAGGTAGAAATATAACGAGGGTAGAAATATGCTGAGGTGGTAGTATTGGATGAAAATAAAGAGAAATCTTTTGAGAAAAGGGAAGAACTTATAAAAGTAGCAATGAATGAATTTGGGGAAAAAGGTTATGAAAATGCTTCTCTTAACAATATTTTAAAAGAGGTAGGCATAAGTAAGGGTACCTTTTATTATCACTATAAGAACAAAGAAGATCTGTATATGCATTTGATAGATATTATAACAGAGGAAAAACTTAAATTTATTTCAGCGAGAATGGGTTCCATAAATTTTAACGAAGATGTGTTTACAATATTAAGGAATCTTATGAAAAACGGAATGAAATTTGCAAATAAAAATCCAAATATAAGTAAATTTACTCAAGGTTTTGTCAAGGATTGGGGGACTCCAATTCACAATGAAATATTTAGAAGATATTTTATTAGTAGGGCTGATTTTTTAAAGGATATAACTAAAAAATATGGTTTTGAAAATATGGATTATATATCGGATTTAATAGAAATAGCTTATGAACGAGGTGAAATTAGAAAGGATTTACCCAAGGAGTTTGTCAAAAAAATCATAAACCATTTATTTATAAATTTACCTCAGATAGTCAATTCTAACAATTTGAACGAATACGAATTAGCAGCTAACTATTTAATTGATTTTATTAAAAACGGACTTGTTAAAGACTAGAAAACTTCCCTAAATTTCAGGGAAGTTTTTATTTCAATAAAACTCCTTGACATGAAGGCTAAACTCTGTTAATTTATAAAGAAAATATTATATCAATATCTATTAAAATACCTATAATTAGGTAAGGAATTATATTAATTGTGGTATACTATTGATAATAAAAAAATATAAGGAGGAGTTTCATTTGGAATTTGTTGGAGAAGGTTTAACTTTTGATGACGTATTATTATTGCCAGGCAAATCCGAGGTTTTGCCTAAGGAAACTAAAATAAATACCTATTTAACAAGAAGTATACAATTAAATATTCCTCTAATGAGCGCTGGTATGGATACTGTAACTGAATCAAAGATGGCTATTGCCATAGCAAGAGAAGGCGGTATTGGCGTAATCCATAAAAACATGTCTATTGAAGAGCAAGCTTTAGAGGTAGATAAAGTAAAAAGGTCGGAACATGGAATAATAACAGATCCTTTTTCCCTTTCAAGACATCATGATGTTTCTGATGCATTGGAACTAATGGAAAGATACCATATATCGGGAGTTCCAATAATTGAAGAGGACGGCACTCTGGTAGGAATTATTACCAATAGGGATATTAGATTCGAAACGGATACCACAAAAAAGATAGATGACGTAATGACTAAGGAAAATCTAGTGACAGGTACTAGAGAAACTACCATGGATGAAGCGTTAGAAATAATGAAGCAGCATAAAATTGAAAAATTACCCTTGATAGATGAGGATTATAAATTAGCCGGTCTAATAACTATTAAGGATATTGAAAAGTCCATTGAATATCCAAATTCTGCAAGGGATAGTTCAGGAAGATTATTAGCTGGGGCAGCTGTAGGAGTTACTCAAGACATGATGGATAGAGTTACTGCATTAGTAAAAGCTAAGGTGGATTTAGTAGTGGTAGATACAGCCCATGGCCATTCCCAAGGGGTAATCGATGCGGTAAAGAGAATTAAATTAGAATATCCCGAAATTCAAGTAGTGGCAGGAAATGTGGCTACAGCTGAAGCTACCATAGATTTAATTAAAGCGGGAGCTGATGCTATAAAGGTAGGCATAGGACCTGGCTCTATTTGTACAACAAGGGTAGTTACCGGTATTGGGGTACCTCAGATAACTGCTATCATAAATTGTGCTAAAGCTGCCAAAGAATATAATATACCAGTTATTGCTGATGGAGGAATTAAATATTCAGGAGATATTACTAAAGCCATAGCAGCAGGAGCTAATGTAGTTATGATAGGTTCCTTATTTGCAGGGACTAAAGAAAGCCCTGGAGAAGAGGAATTATACGAAGGTAGAAGGTTTAAAGTTTATAGAGGCATGGGTTCGATAGGAGCTATGCAATCCGGTAGTAAAGATAGATACTTCCAAGAAGATACTAAAAAGTTAGTGCCGGAAGGAGTAGAAGGTAGAGTTCCATATAGAGGACCTTTAGGAGATGTTGTATACCAGCTTATTGGCGGTATAAGGTCTGGAATGGGATATGTAGGGGCTAAGAATATTGGAGAATTACAAGAAAAGGCTAAGTTTATTAAGATAACTAGCGCTTCATTGATAGAGAACCACCCCCATGATATAAATATTACTAAAGAAGCTCCAAACTACAGCAGAAGATAGGAGGTCTAAGCTTGATTTTAATCTTAGATTTAGGCGGAAAATTTAGTCGATTTTTAGGCAGAAGGATAAGAGAATCTAATGTATATTGTGAGATAGTGCCCTATAGTTATCCTTTGGAGAAGATTAAGGGGAAAAAGCCAGAAGGGATTATAATATCTGGTGGAGAACCAAGAGGTTTAGGAATTATAGACAGAGGTATATTTGAACTAGGTATACCCGTTTTATCTATTGGATACGGTGCAGATATGATAGCACAGGTTTTCAAAGGCCATTCAACAAAACCTATAGCTTATAATTATGACTTCGAAACCATTAATGTAGATAAGGAAAGTTTATTATTCAATGGACTAGGCGATAATTTGCCCTTATGGATAGATAAAGAATATGTATTTGATATTATTCCTGAGGGTTTTAAATCTATAGGGAATTTGGATGGTAAAGTTGTAGCAATAGAAAAGGAAGACCAGAAAATATATGGAGTAAAGTTCCATCCAGAAATTGAAAGATCTAAAGAAGGAAAAGATATAATAGATAATTTTCTATTTAAGGTTTGTAGCTGTGATCCAAATTGGAATATGGAAGAATTTATTGAAAATAGCATAGAAGAAATAAAGAAAGAAGTAGGAAATAGAAAGGTCATATGTGCCTTATCTGGAGGTGTTGATTCTTCTGTAGCAGCAGTGTTAGTTCATAAAGCCATTGGAGATAATTTAGTATGTGTTTTTGTAGACCACGGCCTTCTCAGAAAAAATGAAAAGGAACAGGTAGAAGAGGTATTTAGAGATGAGTTCCATATGAACCTTATAATTGTAGATGCAAAAGAAAGATTTTTAAACAAACTTAAGGGAATTACTGATCCAGAACAAAAAAGAAAGATTATCGGTGAGGAATTCATTAGGGTATTTGAAGAAGAGCAGAAGAAGCTTGATAATATAGGATACTTAGTTCAAGGGACCATATATCCAGATGTTATAGAGTCTGGACTAGATGGGGAAGTGGCCGTAAAAAGCCATCATAATGTAGGTGGACTTCCTGAGGATATAGATTTTCAATTAGTGGAACCGTTAAGACAATTGTTTAAAGATGAAGTTAGGGAAGTAGGTAGATTATTAGGTATATCGGAAGAAATCGTAGAAAGACAACCCTTCCCAGGTCCTGGGTTAGGGATTAGAGTTTTAGGCGAAGTAACAGAGGAAAAGTTAAATATAGTTAGGGAAGCAGATTATATATTTAGAGATGAAATTAAAAAGGCAAAATGGGATAAGAAGATCTGGCAGTACTTTGCTGCATTACCTGATGTTAAAACTGTAGGTGTATCTCAAGGAGAAAGAACTTATACTTATACTATAGCTTTAAGGGCTATAAATAGCATAGACGGCATGACAGCCCAATGGGTAAAACTGCCTTTAGAATTGTTAGAAAAGATTTCAAATAGAATCACTGAAGAAGTACCCCAGGTAAATAGAGTGGTATATGATATAACGAATAAACCGCCAGCTACTATTGAGTGGGAGTGATAAACAAAAGTCTTGGAACCTTTGGGAACAGAGGTACCAAGACTATTTTATTTTAAACCAGTAATTGGGGTTGAAAATTTCTCCGGTTATATCATATTTTAATTGAGAAACCGATACACTATAAAATGACATAGTTTTGAAATGTTCATTTGATTTTATATTAGGGTCTTCTATAGTATCTACTTTATAGCTATGCTCCTGCATAGAAGAGAGTATTTTTATAGCAGTGGTAGAACCATAGCCATATATCAAATTATGAAACTTTATCATTTTATCAAATAATATGGTTTCATCAAAATCGTCGTGTAAGGATTTTGTAAGGAAATCTAAAAATAAATATGGAGCATCAACTATTTTAGATAGAGTGGCGGAACTCTTATGTTTCAAAATTTCGTTTTTAAACTCTTAGATAAATGTATAGATGTAACAATAAAACCAACTATAGATACTATGCTTGGAATTGCTATTGCCAAAAGATTGAGTGCTACCATAGCAAAGTTGGGAAAAAATGAATATATAAATATGAAAAGTTTAGAAAAATTATGTGAAGTATTAGAATGCAAGGTCGAAGATATAATTGAATATGTTCCAAGTGGAATATAGAAATAGGATAGTTTGTTTTAAATTATGGGGTTAGTATGATTTTAATATTGAAGGTGATATTTCTAGAAAAGAACCAACAGGTATACAAGTTATGGATGATATGAATCCCAGGTTTTTCCCAAACAGTTTATTGATACCATATTTAGTTGTAGTTTGGGAGGAATATTTAAAAAAACAAATCAAGTATAAAAATATGGATATTTCTTTGTATTAATTCATAGATGAATTAATTAACTTCAGGAATGAGTTTGTTCATACCGGTGAAATTAAAAATAAAGTACATAAGATTTGGGAAACCTTTTGGACAGGTGGTGTTACCAATCCACTTACTGTAATAGAACAATTTACATATTTAATATTTATAAAATCCTTAGACGATAAACAGATACAAAGTGAAGCAGAGGCTAATTTGTTATGAATAGAACCAAAGATAATATTTAAAGGTAAAAGTCCAAAATATAAAAATAGATTTGAATATAAAGATTTAAGATGGCATACTTTTAAACAATTTGAAGCAGGTAGGATGTATGAAATTGTCAATGAAGGTGTATTTCCATTTATAAAAGAATTAAATGGGGATGCAAGTTCTTCCTTTGCTAAATATATGGGAGATGCTATGTTTCAAATACCAACTCCTTTAATGTAGCAGAGAGTAATAAATGGTATAGACGAACTACCTATAGAGGGAGATATAAAGGGAGATCTTTATGAATATTTATTGTCTAGACTTTCCACATCTGGAGCCAATGGCCAATTCAGAACACCAAGACATATAATTAAGATGATGGTAAATCTAATGAAACCGACGCCAGCTGATATAATAATTGATCCTGCCTGTGGGGAACGTGCTATAATAATGACACGAGCATGAAGCATAGATAAATCAATGGGTTTGAAATTCTATCCTAAAACACATTAAGAATTAATAAAAAATTAGTGAAATAATTACTTATAGATTATTATATACAGAAAGTTATGATATAATAAATATAGAATAGTAAGGAAGTAGGGCAGTAATCATATGAAGTTATATTTTGATATTAATATATATAATAGAATATTTGATGATCAGTCACAGATGAGAATTCGTTTTGAATCAATGGCAATTGACATACTATTTGAACTTATTGAGAAAGGAAATTATGAATTAGTATGGTCTTTTATTTTGGAATATGAAAATAGTATGAATCCTTTTATGGAGAGAAGGCTTCATATTAAATCAATTTCCACTTTATGCAAGAAAAATATAAAACCTAATAATGAAATTAAAATAATAGCAAAAATTATAGTGGAAAACTCAAATACTAAAGATAAGGATGCATTACACCTTGCATCTGCAATATATAATAAATGCGACTATTTTATTACATGTGATGATAAGTTTATAAAAACAATAGAAAAAAATAATGATAAATTAAAAGATATTATTAGGGATATTAGATTATATAATCCTATAGATTTTCTTAGGAAGGAGATGGATATTGATGTTATCGAATGAAAGAGTTAAATATACAGATAAAGAAATATTAGAAAAAGGTTCCAGGGCATTAATAAAAGAACTTGGATATTCTGGGTTTCTAAGATTTATCCGTCATTCTGAAGGCATAAGTAAGGAAGATTATTTGAAATTAGAGAAAGAAATTTTTAAAGATATGTCTATAGACGAAATTTATGATAATGCAGAGGAATATTGGGAAAACAAAGATTGAAAAAGCCTTTTTTGTGATGTGAACCCTTTAATCCGGACTTTCGGATAATATTAATTATGCGGATTGTTTCCTATATTCAATAGGTGACAGGCCATTTAATTTCTCTTTTATTCTTTTGTTATTATACCAGTTGATATATCCTTTAATTTTTTTCTCCAACTGCTTAATTGATGTAAATTTTTCTCCATAGTACATTTCTTGTTTTAATAGCCCAAAGAAATTTTCCATTGGGGAGTTATCTATACAATTTCCTCTTCGAGACATACTTTGTTCAATATTTCTGTTTTTTAATCTTTTCACCCATTGTTCATGTTGATAATGAAGGCCTTGGAATGAAGGCCTTGGTCAGAGTGAATTGTTAATTTATGCTTCTTAGGAAGCTTTTTAAGAGCATCATCCAAGGCATCTGTGGTAAATTTCACCGTAGGAGCTGTTACCTGGAATTGCCTATATTGTAATACACGAAGCTTAAATTCTCCAGAGTAAAAAGTTTTTGTAGATTTTATTTTTAGGCCTTCTTCTCCATACTTTTCATAATCATTAACCCAATATCTAATCAAGCCATGATTTATTACATCATATTTTTTAGCTACAGACTTGTAACCACCAGTTTCTCCCTTCATGTATTCTTTAACTACTTTTAACTTAAACTCAGATGAATATTTAGACATGATTAAACCCCCTAATTCCTTGTCCGGATTTAGGGAGTAACATCACATTAACAGTCTATTTTAATGGGGAATTTTGGATATGAGTATATGAACGTGTATCTAATGGGAAATTAGAAGTTAGCAAGATTACTTTTGGATCAGAACCAAAGGATTATGAGGTTTATAGCTTTATTCTTGAAAACCTGAGATATTTAAGATTTAGTCCAGCTGTTGAAGATAATACTAAGGCTAATACAAAAATAAATCCTAAAAGGATGCAAAGAGAAATTAATAAACAATTAAAAAGTAAAGGCATAGGAACAAAATCTCAACAGGCATTAAAATTGCAACAGGAACAAAATAAACTAGAGAGAAAGTCTGTAAGCAAGAGAAGAAAAGAAGAAGAAAAGAAAATTCAGTTTGAATTAAGACAGAAAAAGAAAAAGGCTAAGCACCGAGGTAGATAAATTTTGTATAACTATTTTTGTTGAAGATATAGGCTATTTATGATAAAATTTAATTAATATTTATAAGGTGGTGAAAATACGTATGGAAACTTTAGTTAACAGTGTTTTAGAGATGCTATCCAATATTATAATAACAGGATTTAGAAATATTATGAACCAAGGGATAGTTGCGTCTAAAATTAATATTATGTTAACTAAAGGGAAGTAGTTACTTTACCACTAATTAAAATACATTGATAAATCAATGAACCTAGGTAATTATTACTTACCTAGGCTTTTTATGCATAGATATATTGTTTGGAAATTTATGTTCTAAATATTTATAAATACTTTTTGACTCATGAAACCTAGGTAAGCTTCTCTTATCTAGGTTTATTTTTTGAAAGGAGAGTAATAAAATGATAGAAATATCCTTAAATCATGTTGAAAAGTATTATGGAGCGAGTCAAGTATTAAAAGATATAACATTTCAAGTATTAAAAGGGGAAAAGGTTGGTATAGTAGGAGGAAATGGAACGGGGAAGACAACCTTATTTAAAGTTATAGCAGGTATAGAGAATTATGATAAAGGTTTAATCACCCTTAGTAAAGGAAGTCAAATAGGATATCTGGAACAAATTCCAAATTATCCAGATGAATATAGGGTGATAGATGTTTTAAAGAGAGCATTTCAAAATGAATTTAAAATACAATCCATGATGCAAGAATTGGAACTAAAGATGAGCAATATTGAAGGAAGAGAACTGGATTTTACAATTAAAAGATATGGAGAACTTCAGAACCTCTTTGAAAGCAAAGGAGGTTATGAAATTGAAGAAAAACTAAGCAAGATATGTAATGGGCTAAGTTTTAATGAAAAATTTTTAAATAGGAAGTTTAAGGATTTAAGTGGTGGAGAAAAGATTACTGTACTTTTAGGTAAAATTCTATTAGAGGAACCTGACATTTTACTTTTAGATGAGCCTACTAATCATCTTGATATGAATTCTATGACTTGACTAGAATCATTTTTATTAGAGTATAAGGGAACAGTCATAATTATATCTCATGATCGATACTTTATTAATAGGATAGCAAAGAAAGTGGTGGAACTTTCCCAAGGAAAACTTATACCCTATTTAGGAAACTATGGTTATTTTGAGAAAAGAAATTATCGCAAAAGAAAAAGGATGAATTTAATAAAGTAGACAAGACTAGCAATAAAGTTGTTAATGATTCAAAAGATAACAGTAAAAGTATAATAAACAAATCAAATTCTAAGAGAATCAAAGAACTGGAAGCGAGGATAGAGGAATATGAAAATTTAATTGCAAGAAAGGGAATAGAAATTAATATGAATGCCACGGATTATATTAAGTTGAACGATTTATATAATGAAAAAGTGGAACTTGAAAATCAGCGTGATAAACTTCTTGAGGAATGGATAATGTTATATGAATAGACTAAATTCTATAAACCTTTACAGATAATATGGAGCATGTATCTTAATATCTTGATTCTATAATGATAATATGTAGATTTACTATATATAGAAGTAGGCAGAAATCATATTTCAATGCAAGATGGAACCAATAGTGGGTAGTTTAAAAAGAATAATGTTCTTGAGAATTACTAGTGAATGAAAATTCACTAGTAATTAGGGTATAAGAATATTAATAAATATTTTCTAATTATAAGGGAGGTTACTATGTCTGATAATATTATTTTGAAAACTGAACCCTTAGGCTTTAGATGGGGAGTAGAAGATCCGTTTTTATTTTGTGCTCATCATAAGGATGATTATCCAAAGGGAAATGAAGAACTTGGTGTGGATGAGGAAAGCTTAAAAAATAGAAATATTGGGAATGATTTTGAAATACGAGACGGGTTTAGAATGTATCATGGTAAAAAGGTACCTGGATTTCCAGTTCACCCACATAGGGGATTTGAAACTATAACTATAGTATTAGATGGATTTGTAGACCATTCAGATTCCTATGGTGCAGCAGGAAGGTATGGCAAAGGGGATGTGCAATGGATGACTGCAGGAAGTGGCCTTCAACATGCAGAGATGTTTCCGTTAGTGAATCAGGACAAAGAAAATCCACTACATCTATTTCAAGTATGGCTAAATCTACCTAAGAAGGATAAGTTTGTTGATCCTTATTATAAAATGCTATGGGCTGAAGATATACCTGTTATAGAGGATGTTGATGATAATGGAAAAATAAGTACCATAAGGCTTATTGCTGGGAAATATAAGGAACATAATGCTTTAGAACCAGCACCTTCATCTTGGGCAAATGATGAAAACAACAAAGTAAACATATGGATAATAACCATGAAACCTAATGCCAGATTTAAGATTCCTAAGGTTAATAGTACAATTACTAGAAATCTCTATTATTATAATGGAGATACGTTGAAAATTAATGGAAATGATGTTGGGGTAGACAATAGATTTAAGCTTAAAGGTAATGAAAATATTGAATTAATAAATGGAGATAGGGAAAGCCATATGCTATTATTAGAAGGAGAACCTACAGAAGAAACAGTAGTAGCCTATGGTCCCTTTGTTATGAATACTATGGAGGAAATAAAACAAGCTTATGCAGATTATTGGGATACCCAGTTTGGGGGATGGCCTTGGGATAGAGAGGACCCTGTTCATATTAAGGAAAAGATCAGGTTTGCAAAATATTCTGATGGCATGGTAGAAAATAGATAGTAGATTAGACTACTATTCTTCTAATAATAGGAGAATAATAGCTTCCCTAGAAATGGGGAAATAAGGTATTTTGGAGATAGATATAAATAAATTATTATAAAGATAAGTGGAAGTAGAAGCGACAAACCTGGTAAAAGCAAAAAATAGCTTTTACCAGGTTTGTTTTGTATATTATGATTCTTTGGTATCAAATACTAATTCAATTGTAAGGACTTTTTAGCTTCTAAAACAGCATAAACAACATAATCTGCATCAATAATTTCTGCACCTTCTACTAAAGTATTTTCATCTACACCATTATGGATCATACATGCTGAACAAACTTTTAGTTTCCCACCAGCATCTAAAAATGCAGGTAGTAGTTTGGAAATTGGTTCAAAAGGTTCCCCTATATCTATCTTATTTGCATAGCCTTTAGTGGCTAAATGCACCCCGTCAGATAGAAGTAATAATTCTACAGCATGACCTTTCTGGGCTGCTTTTAGTCCCATTGTAAAAGCTATGGTAACATTATTTGCATCTCTTTCGTGTTGTGTTAAGGTAATTAGTAAATCAATATTATCCATTATATTTAAACCTCCTTGTTTTTATACTTTTAATATACCCATTAGGGGTATTGTTAATCAAAATATAAAATGTCTTTAGATAAAATAAAGTTTGAAAACGGATTGGAAACCATTGTGAATTCATTGCTTAGCCAATGTTGATTATCAGAAAAACTACAATGAGTAGCTAAGGACCATCCAAGTATAGAAAAGAAAGAATAAAATCGATATCCTTTATTACAAATAATTTATATTAAAAATTTTAAAAGGAAAGATATTTATGATAAAGAAGAATACAGTAATGATGGTAATATTCCTTGTATATATGTGCTATAGTACCTGAAGGTAAGAAGGATAATCTAGATATGGTATTTCCACTGTTAGAGTATAACTAAACGATTTGCAAATAAAATAGACTAAGGCATTGTATTTAACAATGCCTTAGTCTATCAAAATATTTAATTATTATATTTCTTGTATGTCTAATACTAAAATATTGTCCCCGTATTCAATGTCTAGAACCTTTAGCAACTCTTCTCTTGTGTTTCCATAGGATTTATGGATCTCTACTATATCCAAAGTATAACCTTGGTCCAACTTTTCTATGATTTGATCTTTAAACCATCCAATGTAAATGCTTACCCTATCGTTTAAATTAAAGTTTCTTCCCGAGCCTTGATAATTAGTTTGTCCTAAAAAAACATCTTTATTTTTAATATTGCATACCGAATATTTTGTGATAATATTTTTGGTCTTTTGGTCAATATCCTTGTATGCTACAAGCAAAACTTTGTATTTTGACTTTGCACTACTAGTCATATCTAGCACCCCCTTTTTTGTATAAACAAACTTTATGTTAATTATATAACAATTTCGAAAATAAGTACATATCATACCTGGTTCTAACATACTGATTTACTGCAACATAAATTACCTCTATGACTTCAATATATTACAATGGTGATTTTAGCTCTTTTTTCATTATAATTATTTATGATATAATATATATCGTTAAGAAATCTAAAAAAGGAGAAAAAGAAATGAAAAAATTTAGCAAAAAATCAAAAATAGCAATAATACTTATGACAAGCTTACTTATTTTTAATCTATCTGGTTGTGCTCAAATCAGGGACAAGTTAAAAACTATGAAAGGTGAATTAGTAGGTATACATTTTACAATTTCGGCTTTTGATCACTATGCAAATAAAACTTTAGAAGTGGAAGGAAACAAAGTAACAGTAGGGGTTTTAGAAAATGAAGCTAATATTGATTCGTCATCTACAGGATATCAATCTGGTGTATTGGAGATAACTGTAAATGGAAAGCAGATGTTTCAAGTAGGAAATACAGTTATTTTTGCAGAAGATGGATTGGATATGGTAGAGGATTTTGAAGTCCCTGAGGATATTACTGTAAGTAAAGGTGGAGGATTTGTTCCCTTAGATAGATTTATTAATGATATAAAAAATAAAATTGGGAAAGAAAAAACCATAATTATTTCTAGTCAAATGGGGATTCCTATAGCTGTTTATCAAGGGAAAAATGTCTATGTAACGGTTCCCGATGATTTACCTAAGATGACAAGGCTTAATATAGATGGGAAATCTTTGTATATTCATAGGGCTAATTATATAATCTTAGATACGAAAATGATGTAAAATATTCATCTCCAGTACCAACCTTAATATCTACTGTAATAAAGTAGAGGCATTAATCATGGATGAAAAGTGTGATGAAAATGATAGAAAGTTCTCACTATGGTGCAGGCACCAAAGCGAGAACTTATTTAATCTAATGCCCTTTTAAGTAGCTTTTTAACAACCGAATATATCGATTAGCCTCCCTTAGTATATGGTCTCCTAATAATGGATAAGCCATAGCTTTTATTTGACAATCTATTAAACCTTCTGTGCCAGTAACCTTAAAATCCCGAATTTCGGTGGTTAATTTTATGGCCTCTTTTGTAATCTTAGGAATATCTTCTTTGTTGGCTTCTTCAGTCCTTTCTATAAGCTCATCAAATCTTTGGCTAAAATCATTGGCAGTATTAAACAAGTCCACTTCCGTTGGGTCTAATAGGCCTCTAATAAAAAAGGCATGTTCTTTCATAATTGTATCCCAAAATATTTCTTGTTCTAATATGTCAGTAATGGGCTTTGTTTGCTTTTGAATATTTTCCAGTGCCATTAAATAAAACTTAGCTTCCCTTAATATATGATCTATAAGTAGTTGATATAGATTTGCAAACATCTTACATTCTAGTAATTTTGCTAGGACTTTTTCTTTAAATTTAATAACCTCTATAACCAAATTGATAGCCCTTTTATTGATATTATCAATCCGTCTTTCTAGTTCAGATGTAAAGTCAAAGTATGGGTTTGATTCTAATTCAAGTTCTTCTAAGGTTATTTCCTTATTTATGCATATACCTGTATTATCTTGAGTAATTGTTTCAGAATTAAGAGTAAGTGGGGTTACTAATTCCTCTGATTCTAATACTTCTTGATTTATGGCACCTTTTGATAGGGCAATGGTTTCTAATAAGATTTCTTCAAAAGACCTTTTAAGCTGATCACCTTCTAAAATAAGGGAACTATCTATAATTAACAATCCTACTTCCATAAAAATCATATGCTCTTTCATTATCCTACCAAAAAACAAGTTTAATTCTAAAGAAGTTTTAATATAATCTCTCCTCGATAGCATAAAATCCCTCCTTTTTTATGCCAAATTAAATGAATTTAGCATTCTTTTAAATATTCCTTCAATATCCGAATATACCTATTGGCTTCCCTCAATACATGATCTGCTAATAGAGGGCTCATTATGGATTTGATTTCACATGCTATTAGCCCTTTTGTGCTGGCAGTTTTAAATTCTTTAATTTCCTTAGTAGCTTTTAAATTTTCCTTAGTAATTTCACATATTTCTTCTTCCGAAGTCTCTTTAGTCTTTTCTAATAGTTTTTCAAATAGCTCTGCAAAGTCATTGGCTTTATGTAATAGTTCTTCTTCTGTAGGGTCCAAAAATCCTCTTATAAATTCTGCATGGTCTTCCATTATATGATCCCAGAATATTTCCTTTTCTAGGATATCTTTTTTTACTAACCTTCGTTCTTGAAGGTCTAATAAAGTTTTTAAATAGAATTTAGCTTCCCTATTAAGATGCTCTAGCATGTGGGGGTATATGAAGATGAATAGATTGCACTCTAAAAATTGAGCCAATACTTTTTCTTTGAATTTAATAATTTCTATTACTAAATTTATTATTCTGTTGTTTAAATCAAAAACATATCCTTCTAAACTAGCAGTATAACTAAAATCTGGATCAGAAACCAATTCTAGCTCAGAAGTAGTTATATCTTTGTCTATACAGACTCCAGTAAGGGATTCCGTTATGGTTTCTGCATCTAATGTGAAAGGTGTGACAAATTCATTGGACTCTATTGCTTCTTGGCTTATGGATTTATCGGATAAGGCAATTACCTCTCTCAGTATATCTTCAAAAGATTTTTTAATACTATCTGCCTCTAGAATGTAATTACTATTTTTTACCGAAAGGCTAGCTTCCATTAGGATCATATGTTCCTTCATAATCCGACCAAAAAATAAATTTAGCTCTAGTGACATCTGAATAAACTCTTTCCTCGATAACATAAAATTCCTCCTTTATAAATATACCTAACTAGTAAATTCTATTTGATAATAGAAAGGTTTATTACAAAATAATATTTAATTAACTCCTTAAGCTTAGGCATAACTTAATGGAAAGACTATCGACAGAAATCTTTAGAGATGGTAACATAAAATAAAAAGCAAATTTATTAGAGGAGGTAAGAAAATTGAAGGCGATAATTGGTGGTACTGGGATATATGATATTGGCGAAAGCCATAATAGATTAGTTGAAACAAAATATGGAAAAGTAGAATTAGATATTATAAATATTGGAGGAGAGGAAATAGCATTTTTATCTAGGCATGGAAAGGATCATACTACTCCTCCCCATAGGATAAATTATAGAGCAAATATGATGGCTTTAAAGGAGATAGGAGTACAATATATCTATGCTACTGCGGCAGTAGGTTCTTGTAATGAAAAGTATTTTCCAGGAGATGTGGTAATAATAAAAGACTTTCTAGATTTTACCAAGGCAAGGCCAGTTACTTTTTTTGAAGGGGGAGAGGAAAAGGTAAAACATGTAGATATGAGTGATCCTTATTGTAAAAACTTAAGGGAAAAATTTTATTTTATGGCTAAAAACCAAGGCATAGAAACAAAAGGAGAAGCAGTCTACGTTTGCACTGAAGGGCCTAGGTTTGAAACTGCTAGTGAAATCAATATGTTTAAACATTTAGGTGGAGATGTAGTAGGAATGACCAATGTACCCGAGGTAGTACTTGCTAAAGAACTGGGCATATGTTATGCAACGGTTGGAATAATTTCCAATTGGTGTACCGGTATGAAAGGAGAAATAACCTTACATGATATTCAAAAGGAATTAGATAAAAGCAAAGAAAAAGTAACAAAAGCATTTATTGAAATATTTAAAGGAGAACTAAATAAAAACAAATGTACATGTAAAAATAGCATTATTGAATTATAACCTAAAGGGATTCTTACAATAGGGTATACATTACCGTTTAAGTAAATATATTCTAGAATTTAACTTATTAGACAAGAATATTGCACAGGAATATTTCACTTTTTATGAAGGAGTTTATATAAGTATGTCGAAATAATATTAAATGGATATGAAAATTTAGAATATTTTCCATTCTAAATGAAAAAATGAAATATCAATAATTAAAAGGTGAAATTATGAATATATTACCGTCTAGATATGATAAATTGAATTTAGGTAAAAGTGAAAGACAATTAATTGAGACTCTTGAATCCAAATATGGGGATGATGATAACTCATATTTTTTTCTAAAGACTTCTCCTACAGGAATAAACAACCTTCACGTATTCATATCTAATGAAGGTGTGGTTTTTGTAGAGCCAATAGAAATAGCGGATATACATATTTTTATTTCTATTCGTTCAAGTTTAGAGATAAGGGTCAAAGAGAATATGCAAAAATTGTACAATAGGTTAACCCAACATAAGAAATTAAAAGTTAAAGGGGAAAATGGGTATTATCTTAAATTTCCTTTTACATATAAGATATTCCTTTCTCAATTACGTTATAAAGATACTATGGTGAACGGACTTTCAGATAAGGATAAGGATTTTATTATGAATTTTTGCATATTTAAAGACAGTAAGCCCACAGAGGACAATTTGCTATTTAGATTGGCTAAGGGATTTAACCAGATGAATGATTTAATAGAGTCCATGTATTCGAATATAGACCATCCCTATTGGAAAGACTGGGATGAGTTTACAAATGAGGATATTAACTACATATTACAGATGATCTGTCCAGAATATACAATACCTATTGTCAGCGAGGAAGAACTGGAAAACAGTAGATTTTTTTATACTATTACAAATACTAAAAATGAAGATATCTACATGGTCAATGAAAATGATTTCAATGTTAAAGTACATAGATTGGATGATGAACAGATAAATATCATTAATAATATGAGAAAGGGTAATCAGTTAATATTAGCTTGTGCTGGAAGTGGAAAAAGTGTAATTCTAATATCTAAAGCTTTTAAAGCAGCTAGCATACATCCTGACAAAAGGTTTTTAATCACTTGTTTTAATAGAAATTTGGCAAGTTATTATAATTGGAAGATAAGCCTTGGTGGTTATAGGCAAAGAAATGTTGAATCCATGACTTTTCATAAATTGTTACAAATACTGCTCCATGAAGCACGTATATCATATAGTAATTATAAACATGATGAAAATTTTGAGAAAGCAAAGGAAGCATTGAAAGCAGGGAAAATTAAAAGAAGATATTATGGTATATTTCTTGACGAGATACAGATATTTAAACCTGAATGGTATGAGTTTTGCTATAATTTACTCGAAAATCATCAAAAGGATAATTATTTTTTTACAATTTGCGGTGATATATCTCAAAATATCAATAGGAATATTAAGAAGGGCAAAGCACCTTGGCAAAGACCAGAGAATGCTAACCTGCCTAAATATACTGGTAGAAGTTTAAGAATAGAAAAGAATTATAGAAATTCCATTGGAATTAATGATATGATGAAAAATTTTATAGAAGTAGCCAAATCCTATATTAAGGAATTTAATATAGAGCTTGAAAATGAAGAAGATACCTATCTTCTTGGCAAGGCTTTCAGGAAGGGTTTTCCACCTAAGGCTGTTATGACAAATAGATTTAAATTAACAGATTGTATAGTAGATGAGATAAGCGACTTAAATGAGAAGAAAAATGTACCTTTAAACAGAATAGCTGTACTTTTCCCTTATAGGAAGTATGCTCCATTAAGATATTACTTTATGAGCTGGTTAGAAAATAAGCTCAATGAAAATTTTATTGATTACTATACTCTGGTTTCTGGACGGGATGGCCAATTACCTGCTTATTACGGAAACAATAAAGGTGTAGCATTATCCACTATAGAATCATCTTTGGGATTGGATTTTGATGCTGTTATTTTAGCAGGGCTTTTACCATTAGGGAAATATTATAATTCTAAAGATATTAATGTAATGAGGAATAGAGAAGATGATAATCAGGAAATTGAACAGGAATTTATAGATAGTATTAATAAGGTATATACTGCTTGTACTAGAGCAAAGGATCATCTGACTATTTTCCTTGAAGAGGATGAAGACGAATCTCTATATTCAAAGATTATTTTAGAATCTGTTATGGGGGTTGGTAATATTGAATAAAGATTATAAAAACAGAATGATTTTTGCTGAAAGGATATTAGAGGATTTTATTGATAGGATAACAGGAAGGAACATAGACAGGCTAGTAGGACAATATCCTGATGATACATATTTTGTAGGTAAGCTATCTACTATTGATGATGTTAGAAACAACAGGAATATAAACTCAGACGTAAGTGTAAATCAGATGTCCATGGATTTTTTTATAACCAAAGATGAGATTGAGAATTCAAAATTAAAGATCAAAATAAGAGGAGATTTTTATTACCGGGTAATGCCAACTTTTGAGGAACAGAGAAAGTATTTTATAAAGGAGATGAATAGGAAATCCACTGGAAGAAAATTTGATAGTATGGCTGAAATAATAAGCTTTTTTGAGGACAACAAAAATAACAGGGATATTTTAAATTTAAATAGGTGTCCAATATTGAATGTGTTTGAAAAATTGTCCCTAGATGATTCTATAATTTTAGAAATCCATTTGAAGGATATGTTAAATCCAAATAAAGATATGGGAATGTACAGTTTTAAGGATCAGATATCGGGATACTTGGATAGAAAAATTGATGAAATCATAAGCCAGGCTGATATATATAAAGCAATACAGGAGGATATAAAAGTAGAGCAGCTAATTGATGAGCATAAATATGATAATTTTCTGATCCAATACAGTTCCCATCATGTACCTAGGCCTAATTTTGAACTAAATTTATCAGTTGGAGTTAAGTTGGTGAAGGATAGTCTATTTAGAGTAAGTGTTGGTCTTTCAAATACTACTTTGAAGAATGAGATAAATACTTTTAAAAAGAACCTTTCCCATGATTCAATTCTTTTCAATGCTGGATTTGATGTAAAACTTATAAATGCTAAATTTGATGATATAAAGTTGGATTACTTTTTAGATGATTATAAATACGATAAAACGGTAAAGGGAATAGGGCATAATTGTAGTTTGGAGTTTGATAATAAAAACAATGTGTTGAAGACTACTAATATACCTAAATTCTATCAAAAACGATTAAAGACTAAAGATGGTTTATCTGTTAAGTTTCAAGACCTTATTAGTGATCCAGTAAAAACACTTGAAAATATTTCTGCTGAAATGGAAAAGGAAATAGAAAAATGGAAAAAGGAGTACGAAAAAAAGAAGGATAATCTAATTGAAGATAAAAGTATGTTGGGAAAAGCTCAAAAGGATTTTCAAGATGAAATAAAAGGTTTTAGATTTGAAATTGATAGATTTAAATATGGCATAGAGCAGATAGAGAATAGGGAAATGGTGAGAAAGGCTTTTATCAATATGAACAAAGCCTTTAAAATGTCGTCAACAAGCCATGATAGCTGGCGTCTATTTCAGATAGTATTCATAGTTTCATTGGTCCCTGATATTATATTGAGCCATTATGGTGAAGATGATATTGAAAAATCCTTTATAGATATGGTAGATCTGTTATATTTTCCAACTGGTGGAGGAAAGACTGAAGCGTTTCTTGGGTGTATAGTATTTACACTATTCTTTGATAGGATTAGAGGAAAAAGTTTTGGGGTAAGCAGTTTAGTAAAATATCCATTAAGGTTATTATCAGTCCAACAGATTAATCGGATAGCCAACGTACTAGCAGCAGCAGAAATAATTAGAAGGAATAATAAAGAGGATTATCCTGGAGATAGTTTTTCCTTAGGATATTATGTAGGAGACAATAATACTCCTAATGAATTAAATGAGGAAAAGATATTCAATTTTTCTAACAAAACTCAAGGGCAATTAAATGATGAGTTGAGAATAGTAGATGTATGTCCGTTTTGCAAACAGAAAACCGTTGATATTGTATTGGATATAGGCAGTATTAAATTGAAGCATGTATGTAGAAATAATAACTGTCCATCCGGAGGAGAATTGCCAATACATATTGTAGACCGGGAAATATACCGCTATCTTCCTTCTGTTATAGTAAGTACCATAGATAAAATTGCATCTATGGGATTTCAATCTAACTTTAGAAATATACTTGGAGAAGTTCAACATCAATGTCCTGCCCATGGATATACAAGTAAAACTAGATGTACTGAGAACCAACTTTGTGAGAAAGATGTACGAGAATTTAAAGAGGTGTCTTTATTTGATCCGGCACCAACTCTTTTAATACAGGATGAGGTACATTTAATAAGGGAATCATTGGGAACCTTTAATTCACATTATGAAACCCTTATGCAATATTTAATTAGCAATTTAATATCCAACAAGAAGAAACTCAAGACAATTGGTGCAACGGCTACGATATCCAGTTATGAAAAGCATATATTGAATTTATATAATAAACAACCAATCAGATTTCCAGCCAAGTCTCCATATATTGGAGAGGATTTTTACTCCTATACTGATGATAAGGATATCAATAGGATTATTATTTCTTATGCACCTTTTGGAAGGGCTATAATCAATTCCGTAGTATACTCCCTCAAATATTTAAGACAAGCTGTAGAAGAGTATTATAAGAACATTGACAAGCTTAAATCAATACCGGGTATACAAATAAACAGTGATGATGAAGCCTATGAAATACTTAAGGATTATTGGATCTTTTTGGAGTATAACAATGTTAAGATAGACGGTAATAAAGTAATCAATGCATTAGACAATATAATAAGCCCTCAGCTTTTAGAAGAAGGCTATAAGAAATTTGAGATTCAAAAGATGACAGGTGATGAAACCTTCCAAACTGTAAGGCAGATACTTTCTCAAGTTGAGAACAATGATAATGTACTTGAAGGAGTTAACCTTATAGCAGCAACCAGCATGATCTCTCATGGTGTGGATGCAAATAGGTTTAATACTATGATGTTCTTTGGTATGCCTAACAATACTGCAGAATATATACAGGCATATTCGAGAGTAGGAAGAAAGTATCCTGGAATAGTAATCGATATAATACGACCTACTAGAGAAAGGGACGTTTCCTATTTGAAATATTTTGATAAATTCCATAAATATAAGGATATATTAGTAGAACCAGTGCCTATTAATAGATGGGCATCGAAAGCAGTTGAAAAGACCTTGTCAGGAGTAGTAGCTGCAATATTGATGGACAGTTATGACTTGAAGTACCAGTATGAATATGGCAATTTGTATAATATGAAGATATTGAAGAAATTAATTGAAGGGGAAATTATAAAGAAGGACGAATTAATAAATCATGTGAAGGAAGCTTATGGATGCCAGTTAAATAATGGTGGAAGTAGCAACTTAAGTTTGAACTATAGCAAGTTCATAGATGATAGTATTGATAAAATATTTAAAAATATTAAAGACAAATACTACGGGGACGGATATTATTATCTAGGCAATAATACAGGCTTGCCAATGCTAGATCCTAGGTTAAATGCTCCCATGACCAGTCTGAGATATACCGACAAGAGCGTGAATATTGGATTGAGGTGATTTTATGACAATTATGTCTATGCCAAGAAGTGCCTATCAAGCATTATATAGATATCTTCCTGATTCCTGGGGAGATTTTTATGATAGAGATTCTAGATCATCATACAATATGCAAGTAAACTATTGGATCAGTGTCAATTTAGAAAATATAAACAAGAAGAGAATACTCTCAGAAGTTTCAAATGAAGTTAAACAGTTTATAGTTAGAGGTGGAAAAACTCAAGGGTTTGGAAATATTGATGTTTCTGAGTACAGCATACTAACTCCCAAATTCTTTAACGACCCTGATAAACCGGATATAGTTTCGAAGATTAGTCCCCTTACCTTTGTATGTAATAAATGCTATAAGGTAACTATCTTTTATAGTAGTTCAGATTTTCTCAGCGATCCAAAGAATAAATATTGCAAAGATAAAGGTTGTGGTGGAGAGCTTAAACAAATTGGTTTGGTATATGCTTGTACCTGTGGATGGGCAGGACCTATATATCCGAATCGATGTTCACAAAAAAATCATGGTATTAAATATTTAAAATATAGACCTGGAAAGGAATTTAGGTTTATATGCAGTAAGGATGGAAGCAAAATTGAAATGATTAGATATTGTCCTGAATGCAAAAATCGTTTGACGCCAAGAAATATTAATTCTGGGAATATATTTATCCCTTTTAATTTTACTGTTATTGAACTTCTAAATAATGAAGAAGAAAGCTTCCTAATTGAAAAAGATGATTCAGCATATATAGCCATAGCCAATTGGTTAAATAAAATTGATGATAAAGAATACGAAAGAATAGTGAAGAACTCAAGTAGAGTGGATGACGATTACTCCATTATATATAAGAATTTATTTAATGAACTTATTAAGAATGGTCTTTCTGAGGAACAGGCTAAAGATATAGCAAAAAATGCTGCTCAAAAAAGCAGTCCTAATGCTATATATAATGATGCAGTAAATATGATAAAGCCCTTGTTAACAGGAGACCATTTAGATGACTATAACCGCAAAAAACTATCCATTTCATTAGCTGAGTATAAGACTATATTGAATAGTAATGTAAAGATTACAATCGATGAAGGTATAGAGAGCGCTTTAGACCAAAATACTATATTTTCTCCTGACGAATATTTAAGCTTATTTGATAGATTTGGATTTAAAAGAATTGAAGCAAGGGGTAATATACCAATGGTTAACTGTGTCTATGGATATACGAGAATGGAATCAGACCCCGAAAATTTGCCAGGTGAAAAGCTTACTTTGAGGGCATTAAAGGAAGAATCTGCTGGAGTTAAAAATATATACGGAATTAAGTTGAATACGGAGGGTATTCTATTTGAACTTGATAGAAAAGAGATAATCAATTGGTTGATAAAGAATAAAATGCTTGATGAAGATATAGCACCAGATATGAAAGACGATAATGAATTGAAATTATGGTTTTTAAATAATATAAATTTGAGTGCAATTAATACCTTTTCAAATATAGACAGTTACAAACATAAATATACATCCTGTATATATAAGTTGTTACATAGTATTAGCCATGCATTGATAAAGGTTTCAGAGGAATTTACTGGTTTGGATAAGAATTCCTTAGGTGAGTACCTATTTCCTGCAGTACCTGCTTTTTTCATATACTGTCAAAACAACCAAGGTAGAGTACTTGGCTCATTGTTTTCAGCTTATACTTCAGTACTCGATAAATGGCTTAATGAAGCTTATGAGAGCATGTATAAATGTATTTTTGACCCAGTTTGTATCCATAGGGATGGTGCATGTTTGGGATGCCTTTATATTAATGAGGTTTCATGTAAACATTTTAATAAGGATCTTAATAGAAGATATTTAATTGGATATAATGATCCCGCTATCAAAAATAATTTATACGGGTTTTGGGAGGATTAATTTATGGCTATAATGTATCCTAGCTCAATAGATGATTATAATGCTACAGAGTCAGAAAAAAAGTTTTTCAATATTTTGAAGGAATTCCTTCCAGATAGCTACCGAGCCTTCTATTCTATTCGCTGGTTCTCGGAAAAAGATGGAATACGGAAGGATAGTGAATGCGATTTTCTAATTTTAGACCCTACTTTAGGTTATATATCCGTTGAAGTTAAGGGGGGACTAGGAATTGAAAAAGATGGAGATCAATGGAAATTAATACTAGGAGACAATGAATATCGAAAATTGGATAGGAGCCCATATTTGCAAGCGGAAGAAAGTATGAGGTATTTTAAGGAATATTATGAAGAACAATATGGGTTTTTCTACAAGGGGGTCTATGGCTTTGCAGTTGCTTTTCCAAATTATAATATTAATCATAATTTAGGTATTGGAACTCCTAAAATACTTACTTTAGATTATAGGGATATGTCAAATTTAGAACATAGAATAAGAGAGATATTTAACTACTGGAAAGGAGCAAATCACAATTTCATCGCCTTTTCTAAGGATCAGCAAAAGAAATTTGTAAATTTAATACATAAGAGGGTGTCATTATCTGCAGCAGCAGGGGCTCTCATTGAATATAGACATAAGCAGTTGAATCAAATTAATAGAGTTCAAGATAATTATATATATTTTTTAAGTAATTTCAATCAAGTATATATTACAGGTGGTGCTGGTACAGGAAAGACTTGGATTGGAATCAAAAAAGCTAAGTTGGATGCAGAAAATGGGAAAAGAGTACTCTTTCTCTGTTCTAGCTTCCATTTGATGAAATGGGTTAAGGCATATTTCTTAGAAACTCCAAATGCGGACTGTCTAACTTTTAAAGAGCTTATTATGAGGAATATAAGACCAGAAGATTATGATAAGATAAAAGGGCATAAAGAATTGACTGGTGTAGAAAATTACATAGAAAAGGCTAAAAATCTCAAAAAATATGATTCTATTATTGTCGATGAGGGGCAGGACTTTACTGCTGAATGGGCTTACTGTACAAGGTTTTTTCTTGAGGATCAGGTAGAATCAGACCTTTATGTATTTTTTGATGAGTATCAGAATATATTCAATAGAGATTTCGAAAATAGATTTGATATAAAAATACCACCTTTTACTTTGATAGAAAACTTGAGAAATACCTCTAATATCTACAATTTTGCAACTGAGGAGACAGGCTTAGGAAGAGATGTTATACCCAATACTATAGAAGGTGCCTATCCTGAATCAATAGAGTTGAAAAATAGGCAATCTGCAAGAAATAAATTGGAAAGTATAATGAATACGCTTATCCATAAAGAAGGTGTAAGCAATAAGAATATTACCGTTCTATCAGATCTACCTATTGGAGAATCTATATTGTTAGGGCATAATACCCTTGGTAATTGGGAATTCAACCAGCACGGAGATCCTGTTATGTCAAACGAAATAAGATTCAGAACCATAGATGAATTTAAAGGTTTGGAATCGGATGTTATAATATACTTAAATCATAAAGAGAAAACCGAAGAAAAATTGTATGTTGCATATACAAGAGCTAGGTTCTATCTTTATGAAATCAAACTAAAAAACAAATAGAAATTAAGTCAAAATAATTAGACATAGGTGATTATATGGCAAAAGTACTTTTAATAGAACCGGATTATAGAAATAAGTATCCACCCTTAGGGCTTATGAAAATCTCAACATATCACAAAACCTTGGGAGATGAAGTAGTATTCCATAAGGGTAAGAATACAGATTTAAGGGCAGAAAAATGGGATAGAATATACATTTCAACTCTATTTACATTTTACTGGAAAAAGACTGTGGAAACTATTAAATATTATATGAATAGCGTAAAATCACCTGAAGATATATATGTAGGCGGAATAATGGCTACTATATTATATAATGAGATGATTGAAGAAGAGGGCCTTTCTGAAATAAATATCATTAGAGGTCTATTAGACAAGCCTGGAATACTAGGGGATAATGATATAATTGTTGATACTTTAACTCCAGATTATAGCATAATAGAGCCAAATGAAACACAAACCTATAGATATCCTGTAGATGATGCCTATATAGTATATTCAACAAGAGGCTGTGTAAATAGATGTGAGTTCTGTGCTGTACCTGAACTTGAACCTGTATATAAGGATTATATATCCATTAAAGATCAGGTTGATAATATCAAGGAATCCAGCGGCGAAAAGAGGGACCTATTGTTTTTAGATAACAATGTTCTAGCATCAAAGGAATTTAATAAGATAATAGATGAGATTATTGATTTAGGATATAGAAAGGGAGAAAATAAATTTACTTATATAAATAAAAAAGGAAGGAAAATAAGCAAGAGAAAATATGTTGATTTCAATCAAGGAGTAGATGCTAGATTGATAAATGATGAAAATATGAGCCTGTTGAGTAAGGTAGCAATAAGACCTTTAAGAATCGCCTTTGATCATGCTGATGATAGATATGTGAAAATATATACAGATGCCGTGAGGCTAGCTGTAAAACATGGTATAAAAGATTTATCAAACTATGTATTGTTTAACTTTAAAGATAAGCCAGGGGATTTTTATAAAAGATTACGAATTAATGTAGATCTCAATGAGGAATTTGAGAAAGATGAAGAAACAAGGGGAGCAAAAATATTTTCATTCCCTATGAGGTATTCCCCTTTAAAAGGTCCCCACTCAAAAGATAGGAAATATATTGGTAAGTACTGGACTCCTAAGTATATTAGGGCTATCCAATGTGTATTAGTAGCAACTCGTGGGGTGGTTGGACCTAAAAAGAATTTTTTCTTAAGGGCCTTTGGTAAGAATCAAAATGAGTTTAAAAAGATATTGATAATGCCAGAGGATTATATAATAAATAGAGAAGAAAACGAAATTTCAGGCAATACAGATGAATGGTGGAGTGCATATACAAGCTTAGAAGATAAATCTAAAGTTTTACAAATAATTAATTTAAATAAATTTAGAGATATTGAATTGTACTCATATAGTAAAAAAGAGAAGGAACTATTAATCCATTACATTCCCAAGAAGAAAAGATGATTAAACCAAATAGGGATATCCATAAGAAATCGTATTTTGAAGCAAAAATAATCAAAAAACAATTCTTGACTTATATTAATCATACTGGTAATATGGAATTGTAATGAAATGATAAATAAAAATGAATATAAAGCTCATATAATTCTCATAATATGGTTGAGAAGTTTCTACGAAATGACCGTAAATCATTTAGCTATGGGCGAAAGTGTACCTAGGGTTCCGAAGGCAAGTCCTTGTCTGGACCAAGCGGTACAGATGTTGTCTAGGACAATATTACACCGAAGGGATAAAAGCCCAGTCGGGTAGGTTTCGCTTGACCTACCTGACTGGGCTTTATTTATTCAAGGAGGGTTCTATATGAATGTAAAAAGGATATTTGTTGAAAAAAAAGAAGAGTTTAATGTAGAAGCAGGTAATCTGTATAGGGATTTTAAAGATTATTTGGAAGTGAAATCCTTAAGAAAAATAAGGGTCTTAAATGTTTATGATATTTTTAATGTGGAAGATGAAGTTTATAAGAAGATAGTTGAAAATATACTTTGGGAAAAAAGTCTAGATCATCTATATGAAACAACCCTTCCGTTGAATCCTGAGGATAAATTTTTTAGAGTTGAATTTGTCCCAGGCCAATATAACCAAAGGGAAGATTCAGCTAACCAATCTATTTATATGCTGTTAGGGAGAAAGGATATTAAGGTTAAGCATTCAAAGGTAATAGTCCTTGAAGGTGTAAATGATGAAGAATTAGATCTGATTAAAGATTATTATATAAATTCTGTAGAGATGAGAGAAATAGATATGGATTTTATCCATTATGAAAAATACGAAGAAGCTGAAGAGAAAACAGAATCAGTTGAAGGATTTATAGATATGGTAGAGGAAGAAATTCCTCTAATGAAAGAAAAGTATGGGCTTGGATTAGATATGGAAGATCTATTATTCACCCAGAAATATTTTAAAGAGGTGGAAAGAAGGAATCCAACTATAACTGAATTAAAGGTAATCGATACCTACTGGTCTGACCATTGCAGACATACTACCTTCATGACAGAAATAGAAGATGTAGAATTTGAAGAAAGTAAATACAAGCCTTTAATCGAGAAGGCCTTTGAAGAATATTTAAGTTCTAGAAATTATGTTTATGAAGACAAAGAAAAACCAATGTCTTTAATGGATTTAGCAACAATAAATATGAAGGAGATAAAGAAAAAGGGATTGCTGGATGATTTGGAAGAATCAGAAGAGATTAATGCAGCCAGTATAGAAATAGATGTAGATATTGAAGGCAGGATAGAAAAATGGCTTCTAATGTTTAAAAACGAAACCCATAACCATCCTACGGAGATAGAACCTTTTGGTGGAGCCTCTACATGTTTAGGAGGTTGTATAAGGGATCCCCTTTCCGGTAGAGCTTATGTATACCAAGCTATGAGAATAACAGGAGCCAGCGATCCAAGACAAAGCTTTGAAGATACATTAGTAGGAAAATTGCCCCAAAGGAAGATTACCCAATGGGCAATGGAAGGCTATAGTTCCTATGGAAACCAGATAGGCGTGCCAGCAGGCTTCGTTAGGGAAATATACCATGAAGGGTATATTGCCAAAAGGATGGAAGTAGGGGCTTTGGTAGCAGCAGCACCTAGGGAAAATGTAATAAGAAAATCACCTGAACCTGGCGACTTAGTGTTATTGGTAGGTGGTAGAACGGGAAAAGACGGATTAGGGGGTGCAGTAGGTTCTTCTAGAAAGCATACGGAAGAATCCTTGGAAACTGGTGGAGCGGAAGTTCAAAAGGGGAATCCTCCTCTTGAGAGGAAAATCCTTAGACTTTTTAGAAATAAAGATCTAAGTAGAATGATTAAAAAATGTAATGATTTTGGTGCCGGTGGTGTATCAGTGGCCATTGGAGAGCTAGCTCCAGGCCTAGAAATAGAATTAGATAGAGTACCTCTTAAATACCCTGGACTAGATGGAACGGAGATAGCCCTTTCTGAATCTCAGGAAAGGATGGCAGTGGTAATTGAAAAGGAAGATTTAGAATCCTTTATGGAATATGCAGAAGGGGAAGATTTAGAAGCTACAGTCGTTGCCACAGTTACTTCTGATAATAGATTATTAATGAATTGGCGAGGTAAACCTATAGTAGATATATCCAGAGAATTTCTAGATACAAATGGAATAAGGAAGAAGACCAGAGTAAGAGTAGAAGGGCCTGAGGAAGTTAGTTATTTACATGACATACCTTCCTATTTGGATGGAAAAGATATTAAAGAAAATTGGTTAAAGAATTTAACCTATTTGAACCACTCCAGTCAAAAAGGCCTTATAGAAAAATTTGACCATAGTGTAGGTTCTGGAACAGTCCTTATGCCTTTGGGAGGTAAATATAAATTGACCACTACCGAGGGGATGGCTGCCAAAATTCCTGTGCTGGAAGGTGAAACCAACACTTGTTCTTTAATGGCCTATGGATTCGACGCAAATCTTTCAAAATGGAGCCCTTTCCATGGAGGATTATACGCAGTCATTGAGTCCTTAGCTAAAATTACAGCTATGGGAGGGGATTTTAGAAAGGCCAGATTAACCTTCCAAGAGTATTTTGAAAGATTAAATGGGGAAGAGAAAAAATGGGGTAAACCCTTTGTTGCCCTATTAGGAGCTTTTATGGTGGAGAAGGAATTAGATATTCCAAGTATTGGCGGTAAGGATAGCATGTCTGGTACCTTTGAAGACATAGATGTACCCCCGACTATAATCAGCTTTGCTGTAACTGCCGATAAGGTAAAAAACATAATTTCACCAGAGTTTAAAGGGGTAGGCAATAATGTAGTATTCATTCCTTTAAAGATAGATGACAAGGGTATGGTGGATTTTGATCAATTGAAAAATAACTATATTAGGATTAAAGAATTAATAGATGATGGAAAGATATTGGCCGCTTCTACAGTAAAGTCTGGAGGAATTGCTAGAAGTATATCGGAGATGGCCTTTGGAAATAAAATAGGATTTAAATTCGTAAAAAACTATGATGAAAAGGAATTGTTCTTACCCTTATACGGTTCCCTAATAGTAGAAATGGAGGAAAGTCCAGAAAAGTTATTAGAAGGTATAGAATATGAATTACTAGGAACTACTGTAAAGGAAGAATGTATAGAAATCTCTAAAATAAAATTAGATTTAGAACTATTAATAGAAGAATGGACTAAGCCATTACAAGATGTATTCCCTATACATGTAGATTCTACCTATAAACCTAAAGGGATTCAGTATACTGAGGATAGGGCTAAAAAATCTAATATAAAAGTAGCAAAACCAAGGGTATTTATTCCAGTATTTACAGGAACCTTTGGAGAATACGATATGGGAAAATCCTTTGAAAGAGCAGGTGCCATAGTTGACACCTTTGTTTTTAGAACTTTAGATAGTAAAGCTATAGGTTATTCTTTTAAAGAAATGGCTAAAAGGATAAAAAAATCTCAAATAGTCGGATTTCCAGATGGAGCAATTCTAGGGGATGAACCAGATGGAGGAGGAAAATTATTAGCCAATATATTGAAAAACTCCTATATAGAAGAAGCTTTAATGGAATTGTTAAGAAATAAAGATGGCCTTATATTAGGAATTGGGAACGGGTTCCAAGGATTGATTAAATCCGGTCTTATACCTTATGGCAAGGTGAAGGATTTAGATGAAGATTCAATCAATATAACCTACAATACTTCTGGACATCATGTATCAACAATGGTTCAGGTAAAGATTGTGTCTAGTTTATCTCCTTGGTTTAACAATAGAAAGGTAGGAGATACTCAAGTATTGCCTCTATCTACTAAAGAAGGTAGAGTTGTTGGAAAGGAAAAAACTATTGAAGATCTTATAGAGAAAGGTCAAATAGCAACCCAATACCTAGATGAGAACCCAACTGGGTCCCTATACGGAATAGAAGGCCTAACAAGCCCTGATGGAAGAATTTTAGGTAGAGTTGCAAATTCAGATAGAATTGGCAAAGGCTTGTATAAAAACATAGAAAGAATGGAAGAGGAAAAGTTATTTAAAGCAGGAATTAGCTATTTTGGTTAATGGGATTCCCATTAACCAAGATAGAATTGTGAATTTTAAAAAGGAGGGCGTCTATCATGAAAGTCGGTATTGTTATGGGAAGTATTTCCGATAAAGATATAGTGGAAAAATCTGTTAAAATTCTTCAGAAATTTGGTGTTGATATAGAATTAAGAGTAATTTCTGCTCATAGGACTCCTTTTGAAGCTGCTGAATATGCAAAAACAGCAGAGGAAAGAGGGATAGAGGTAATAATTGCTGCAGCTGGTAAGGCGGCCCATTTAGCTGGTGTAATAGCTGGTATAACTCCCCTTCCAGTTATTGGGCTGCCTATAAAATCATCCACTATGGATGGATTAGACTCTCTATTGTCTGTAGTCCAAATGCCTAAAGGGGTTCCAGTAGCAACTGTAGCTATAAATGGAGCAGAAAATGCAGGTCTTTTGGCGGTACAAATTTTATCGGTAAAATATCCGGAATTAAGGGAAAAATTTAAAAAATATAAATTGGAAATGGCAGAAGAAGTTAGGGATATGGATAGGAAAGTGAAGGAGATTTAGTCAAACCGAAAGGGTGAAGGATTTGTGTGGAGTTTTTGGAATATACAGTAAAGAAAAAAGGGATATATCCAAGATAATCTATTATGGATTATATGCCCTTCAACATAGAGGCCAAGTTAGTGCAGGTATAGCTATCAACAATAATGGATATATAGATTATCATAAGGGCTTAGGATTGGCCCATGAAGTATTAGATAAAGAAGTATTAAATAGATTAAGAGGGAATATAGGAATTGGTCATATCAGGTCTGGAAGTCCAGTGGAGACTACTACTGCCAATGCAGAACCGCTGGTTGTAGGATATAAACAAGGCGCATTAGCCCTGGCCTATGATGGAAGTCTAGTAAATTATATGGAATTGAGGGAAAATATGGAAGACAATGGGGTAATATTCCAATCCTCTATTGATACAGAAGTAATAGCTAATTTAATTGCCAGGTACCATAGGGAGGATATAGAGCAGGCTATAATAAAAGCAGTAAAGGATATTAAAGGTTCCTATGCATTAGTGACCATGACCAATGATAGATTAATTGGAGTTAGGGACCCTTATGGGTTAAAGCCATTATGTATCGGGAAATTTGGTAAGGACTATATATTATCCTCTGAAACCTGTGCTCTAGATACTATAGGTGCAGAATTTGTAAGGGATGTAGAACCAGGAGAAATGGTAGTTATAATCGATGGGGATATTAAATCTGTAAGGACTAAGGAAGCAGAAGATAAGAATATTTGCCTATTTGAAATAATCTATTTAGCCAGGCCGGATAGTAAATTAGATGGGAAAAGTATATACCTTTTAAGACGGGAAGCAGGGCGTAATTTGGCTAAGGAATGTCCAGCAGAGGGAGATATAGTTATATCAGCTCCAGACTCTGGAACGGTGGCAGCCATTGGATATGCAGAAGAATCTAGGATTCCCTACGATGAAGGACTTATTAAAAATAGATATGTGGGAAGAACCTTTATACAGCCTACTCAAGAATTAAGGGAACAAGGAATTAGGATTAAATTGAATGTTTTAAAAGAAAATGTAGAAGGAAGAAGGGTAATACTTGTAGATGATTCCATAGTTCGAGGAACCACTATGAAGAGGATAGTAGGAATGTTGAAAGGTGCAGGAGCTAAAGAAGTCCATGTAAGGATTGCTGCTCCTCCAGTAAAATATCCTTGCAATTTAGGGATGCATACTCCAAAAAAGGAGAGCCTAATAGCAGGAAAAAAAACTGTCGATGAAATAAAGGATGTAATTGGTGCTGATTCCCTATGTTATCTATCTTTAGAAGGGTTGTTGGAAGCAGTAGGTGGAGAAAACAACTATTGTACTGGTTGTTTTAGCGGCCAGTACCCAGTGAACAAAGATTTATTATAGAGAGGAGAAAAGAACATGAAGCTTACCTATAAGGAGGCAGGAGTAGATAAGGAAGCTGGTTATAAGCAAGTCCAATTAATAAAAGATACCATAAAGAAGACCTATAGGGAAGGAGTATTATCAGATATTGGAGGATTTGCAGGCCTGTTCCAATTAAATACTAAATCCTATAAAGAACCAGTCTTAGTATCTGGTACCGATGGGGTTGGAACTAAGTTGAAAATAGCCTTTATGATGGACAAACACAATACCATTGGGGAAGATTGTGTAGCCATGTGTGTTAACGATATATTATGCCAAGGAGCAAAGCCTTTATTCTTCTTAGATTATATTGCTACAGGGAAGTTAATTCCAGAAAAGATGGCATCCATAGTAGAAGGTATTGCCAACGGTTGCATTAAAGGTGAGGCAGCTTTAATAGGTGGAGAAACGGCTGAAATGCCTGGTTTTTACAAAGAAGATGAATATGATTTAGCAGGATTCTGTGTAGGGATAGTGGATAGAAAGAATATAATCGATGGATCAAAGGTAGAAGAAGGAGATATTATTTTAGGTCTTCCATCTACTGGCATCCATAGCAACGGCTATTCCCTTGTTCGGAAGATAGTATTTGAAAAGATGAAATTCAGTGTAGAAAAATATATTCCTGAATTAAAATCTACTTTAGGAGAAGAGCTATTGAAGCCTACCAGAATATATACTAAAGCGGTATTACCCTTAATAGAAAAATATAATATTAAAGGTATAGTCCATATAACTGGTGGTGGATTCTATGAAAATATTCCTAGAATTATTCCCGATGGACTAATGGCTGGTATTGATGTTTCTAAGATAAATACTCCAGAAATATTCAATCTATTGGCTAAATGGGGAGATATAAGTGAAAAAGAGATGTATTCAACCTTTAATATGGGAATAGGAATGGTTTTAATAGTTGATAAGAATGAAATAGGGGAGATAACTAGTCAATTAAAAGAAATGGGTGAAGAATTTATCCAATTAGGAGAGATCCAAAGGGGAGAGGAGAAGGTTTCACTATGGTAAATATAGGGGTATTAATATCTGGCAGTGGAACCAATCTTCAGGCTATTATTGATAATATAAATAGAGGAGAAATTAAAGGGAAAATCCAGATAGTAATATCTAATAAGAAAGATGCCTATGGCCTAATAAGGGCAGAAAAGGCAGGAATTGAAACCTTATATATTAATAGGAAAGAATTTAACTCCGTAGAAGAATATAATAGAAGGATTTTAGATGAATTAAAAAGAAGAAAAATAGAATTAGTAGTTCTAGCCGGGTTTTTAAATATATTGACCCAAGAATTCATCGAAGAGTATAGGGGGCGAATAATAAATATTCACCCATCATTAATACCTAGTTTTTGCGGGAAAGGCTGTTATGGAGACAAGGTCCATCAAATGGTGTTAGATAGAGGAGTAAAGATTACAGGAGTAACAGTCCATTTTGTAGATGAGGGAACGGATACAGGCCCTATTATCCTTCAAAGTTCAGTGAAGGTAGCAGAGGATGACACGGTAGAAACCTTGAAGGAAAGGGTGTTAAAGGTGGAGCACGAACTATTGCCTAAGGCTATAAGGCTTTATTGTGAAGGTAGACTAGTTATTGAAGGAAAAAAAGTAAGGATCAAATAGAGGTGATTAAATGAAAAGGGCATTGATAAGCGTTTATGATAAAAAAGGGGTTATTGAGTTTTCTAAAGAACTTATTGCATTAGGTTGGGAAATAATCTCTACTGGAGGAACTAGTAAGGTTTTAAAGGAAGCGGGTATTGATATTATTGATATAGAAGAGATTACAAAATTTCCTGAAATATTAGATGGAAGAGTAAAGACTCTCCATCCTAATATTCATGGAGGGTTATTATATAAGAGAGAGGATGAAGAACATATAAAAACTTTGGAGAATTTAAATATACATTCCATAGATATGGTTGTAAACAATCTATATCCCTTTGAAGAGACGGTAAAAAAAGAAGGGGTAGGCCATGATGAGATTATGGAAAATATAGATATTGGTGGTCCATCCATGATTAGGGCTGCAGCAAAAAACTATAAATACGTAACAGTTGTCATAGATCCTTCCGATTATAGTAAAGTTTTAGAGGAGTTGAAATCAGAAGGGGATACTTCTATGGAATTGAGAAGGGCATTAGCTAGGAAGGTATTCCAATATACTGCCTATTATGATTCCTTGATTGCCAAATATTTTAACAGTTTAGACTCTATAGAGTTTCCAGAGTTCATAACCTTATCTTTTAAGGATAAAGATAGTTTAAGATACGGAGAAAACCCTCATCAAAAGGCAGCTTTTTATAGGGAAATAAATGATTTAGAGGGGACTATTGCAGGCGCTATCCAACTCCACGGAAAGGAACTATCTTTTAACAATATTAATGATGGAAACGGAACTTTAGAGATTTTGAAGGAATTTGATGAACCTACAGTAGTGGCGGTAAAACACGCTAATCCCTGTGGTATAGGCAGTGGAGAAAATTTATTAGAAGCCTATAATAAGGCCTATGAATCCGATAAAATATCTATATTTGGTGGAATAATAGGAGCCAATAGGGAAATAGATGAGGAAGTGGCAAAGAGGATTAATGATATATTCATTGAGATAGTCATGGCACCCTCCTATTCTGAAAAGGCTTTAGAAATCCTTACCTCTAAAAAGAATATAAGGATTCTTCAAATTCCCAACATAATGAGGAAAGAATATCCTTTCCTGGATATAAAAAAAGTCCTTGGAGGAATACTAATCCAGGAAAGGGATATAAGATTTTTAGGGGAGGAATTAAAAGTAGTTACCGATAGGAAGCCTACTGAAGCTGAAATGGAAGATTTACTCTTTGGATGGAAGGCAGTAAAAGGGGTTAAATCTAACGGGGTATTATTGGTAAAGGATAAAGGTACCATAGGTATTGGCATGGGAGAGGTAAACCGAGTATGGGCAGTAAAGGCTGCCATTGAAAGGGCTGGAGAAAAGGTAAAAGGCTCCGTATTGGCTTCCGATGGATTTTTCCCTTTTAAAGACTCTGTAGAAGCTTTAGCCAAAGCCGGAGTAACAGCCATAATTCAACCTGGAGGTTCTTTAAGAGATAAGGAATCTATAGAGGAAGCAAATAGAAATGGTATAGCTATGGTATTTACAGGTATGAGACATTTTAAACATTAAGGAGGGTTACTATGAAGGTTCTAGTCCTAGGTAGTGGCGGTAGGGAACATGCTCTTTGTTGGAAAATAGCTAAAAGCCCTAAGGTATCTAAAGTTTACTGTGCTCCAGGTAATGGAGGAATAAAGGAGATAGCCGAAAACGTGGATATATCATTAGAAGATATGGACGGTCTATTGGATTTTGCAATACGAGAAAAAATAGATCTAACGGTAGTAGGGCCAGAAGGGCCTTTAGTTATGGGCATAGTAAATAGGTTTAGTGAAAAGGGACTAAAGATATTTGGAGTAAATAAGAAGGCAGCTCAACTGGAAGGATCTAAGGTATACGCTAAAGAGTTTATGGAAAAATACAATATACCTACTGCCAAATATAGAAGATATACAGATAGTGAAAAGGCTATTGAAGAATTGGATATGTTTAATTATCCGCTGGTAATAAAGGCAGATGGATTGTGTTTAGGGAAAGGTGTAGTAATTTGCAATGGGAAAGAGGAAACTATAGATAGTATAAACCAAATGATGAAGGACAAAGTATTTGGTTCTGCTGGAGAGACTATAATAATTGAAGAATTTTTAGAAGGAGTTGAAGCATCTCTATTATGCTTTGTATCTAATGGGAAAATAATCCCTATGGAAAGCGCTAAGGATTATAAACAGATATTTGAAGGAGATGAAGGACCTAATACTGGTGGAGTAGGTTGTTATTCTCCAAATCCATTATTCAATCCTGAATTAGAAAGAATAATTGAAGAAAAAATACTTAAAAAAATTGAAATAGGTTTAAGGGGAGAGAGAATAGACTATAATGGCATATTGTTCATAGGGTTAATGATAACTAAGGATGGACCTAAAGTATTGGAGTTTAACGTGCGATTTGGGGATCCAGAAACAGAGGTTTTAATTCCGAGACTTAAATCCGATATAATAGATATTTTTGAAAAAACATTGGAAGGCAGTTTATTGAAAGAGGATTTGATTTGGAGAGATGAAAAATGTGTAACGGTAGTAGCTACATCGAAAGGCTATCCTGGAAAGTATGAAAAAGGCAAGGAGATTAGAGGGCTTAAGGATGTAGATGAAGATATAATAATATTCCACAATGGAACAGTAGAAAAGGAGGGGAGACTATATACTAATGGTGGTCGAGTAATATCCATAACCGCCTTAGGGGATACTTTAGAAGAAGCCAGAGAGAAAATATATGAAAACCTAAACAAAATCAAATTTGATGGGATGTATTTTAGAAAGGATATAGCAAAAATTGACTAAGATTAAGGAGGACTTATAATGGAAAATTATTTTAAATTAAAGGAGCATCATACTGACAAGAGAACTGAAATACTTGCAGGAATTACTACTTTTATGACTATGGCTTATATTTTAATAGTAAATCCAGATATTTTATCGAAAACTGGTATGGATGTAGGAGGAGTATTTACAGCAACGGCCTTATCTGCATTTATTGCAACTATGATAATGGCTTTTTATGCAAAATATCCCTTTGCCTTAGCACCAGGCATGGGACTTAATGCTTTTTTTGCTTTTACTGTAGTTTTAGGTCCTATGGGAAAATCATGGCAATTTGCTTTAACCGCTGTATTGATTGAAGGTATTATATTTATACTATTATCCTTGGTAAAGGCTAGGGAAGCAATATTTAATGCAATCCCTATGAACTTGAAAAATGCGGTTTCTGTAGGTATAGGACTCTTTATTGCATTTATTGGCCTTTCTGGAGCAGAGATTATTGTAGCAGGAGACGGAGTATTAATAGGTTTAGGAAATCTTAAGGACCCAGCTCCAATCCTAGCAATTATAGGCTTGGTAATTACTGGAATATTATTAGCTAAGAATGTTAGAGGTGCTTTGTTAATTGGTATTCTTCTAACTACCATAATAGGCATACCCATGGGAGTTACCGTGTTACCGGAAGGATTTGGTTTAAAAAGTATTGTAAGCTTACCTCCATCTTTAAAATCTGTTGCATTCCAATTTGTTGGATGGGAAGAGATATTTTCACTAGATATGTTGGTAGTAGTATTTACATTTTTATTTGTAGATATATTTGATACAGTAGGGACTTTAGTAGGTGTAGCTTCAAAAGCAGAGATGTTAGATGAAGAAGGAAGACTTCCTAGAGTAAGTAATGCGTTGATGGCAGATGCAATAGGAACAGTAGCTGGCGCCTGCTTAGGAACTAGTACTGTTACCACCTATGTAGAATCGGCATCAGGGGTAGCAGAGGGAGGAAGGACTGGCCTTACCGCCTTTAGCACAGCTATAATGTTTGGATTATCTTTATTCTTTGCTCCCATATTTACCATGGTACCATCAGCAGCTACTGCTCCTGTTTTAGTAATTGTAGGATTATTTATGATGAGTCCAATAAAGAAAATCGATTTAGATGATTATACCGAAGCTATTCCTGCTTTTTTAACCATAATAATGATGCCTTTTGCTTATAGTATTGCAGAAGGTATAGTATTTGGCATGGTATCCTATGTAGTGTTGAAACTTCTTACTGGTAAGGGGAAGGAAGTATCTTTTGTTATGTATTTATTAGCATTATTATTTATTTTAAGAATCGCTTTATCCTAAATTAAAGGTGGCATTTAAAAATGCCACCTTTAATTTTTTATTACTGCAATCTAAATATTGTTATTAAGCATAAAAAAATGTCAAAAAATAAACAATATTTGGCTAAAAAGTTATATTATATTTTGGTTTATTAAATTAATTTGATAAATTCTATATAATAAGAAATTAATATTTAACAAAACTCTAGACATATTAACATTTTTTGCAAGCTCGATATAAAAATTACCTCTGACTATGAATAACTTAATAGGATTTAAAAAACTATTGGTCCACGCTTTATTTAGACACAATTATCGTTTAACTTTGACATGAATTAAGGACAGGTAAAATATATAATTAATATTTTTGGCATATTGGCTTGAAAACGTTAGTATTATTAATGGTTTTAAGGTTGATATGATTTCTAATCATATTAATATATTGCCGAGGATCACATTTATTTTATTTAAAGGATAATATTTTTTATTCATAGGTTAGTGGAATGATTTTTATTTAAGTTTGCAGAAGGAAATGAGAAAAAAGATGTAAATAGTTTTCCAAGACTAAGTGTCTATGATTTAATTGCCGACCCTTTATACGTTAACAAAGATGTAGTCCCTAAAAATCAAATTGGTGAACTGATTAAACGTACTATGAAACTTGTAGGTCTAGAGAAAAGATTGATTAATTCATTCATTCATTCCCTCACGAACTAGATGGTAGTATTCAATCAAAAATATTGAATCTATTAGATGAATTATGAGAAGAACTAGGTCTTACCTATATATTTGTTGCCTATAACTTAAGTGTTGTTAAACATATAAGCGATAGAATTGCAGTAATGTACTTGGGAAATATAGTAGAATTAACTGATTATAAGAGCATATCTACAGATCCACTTCATCCATATTCACAAGCTCTACTATCTGCTATCCCAATTCCAAAGGTTGGCCTAAAAGGGGAACGTATAGTTTTAGAAGGGGATGTTCCGAGTCCAATTGATCCAGGTCCAGGATGTGTATTCTATGGTAGATGTCGTCATAGAAAAGATATTTGTAAAGAAGCTAAACCTAAATTTGAAGAAAAAAACCAGGTCATTATGTAGCTTGCCATTTAATATAATAAAAAGATTAGCTCTTTCCCAGTTAAGAATATAAAGTAACAAACTGGGAAGGCGCATTTTTATTTATTTATTAGAAAAGTATTTCAAAAAGTCCCAAAAATTTGATATAATACTATATAGTTGTATAAAACAATCTAAAATTTTATGAAAATTGAACAATATAATAGCACAAGTTAAAACAATATTTATATTTGTATATAATAAAAACTAGGATACATACTATTTATATTTGGAAAGTTAAGTTTAATATTTGGTCAAGGATTAAATTATAAATATAAGGAGGTATATTTGTGAAAACGGATGTTCAAATCGCTCAAGAAGCAAAAATGCTCCCAATTACGGAGGTGGCAGAAAAGATAGGATTAAAAGAGGACGATCTAGTACATTATGGTAAATATAAAGCAAAAGTAAATTTAGATGTATTGGAAAAATTGAAGGATAAAGAGGATGGAAAATTGATTCTTGTTACTGCCATCAATCCAACTCCAGCTGGTGAAGGTAAAACTACAGTAAATATAGGTTTGAGTATGGCATTGAATAAAATAGGTAAAAAAGCAGTAACTGCATTGAGAGAGCCTTCTTTAGGACCTAGTTTTGGTATTAAAGGTGGAGCAGCTGGTGGAGGATATGCTCAAGTTGTACCTATGGAAGATATAAATCTACACTTTACTGGTGATTTCCATGCAATTACTACAGCTCATAACCTAATTTCTGCTTTGTTGGATAACCATATTCATCAAGGGAATGCATTGAATATCGATCCAAGAAGGGTAGTATGGAAAAGAGTTCTTGATATGAACGATAGAGCATTAAGAAATATAGTTGTAGGATTAGGCGGTAGACCAAACGGTGTACCTAGAGAAGATGGATTTGATATAACAGTTGCTTCAGAAATAATGGCAATTTTCTGTTTATCAAAGGATTTAGAGGATTTCAAAGAGAGAATTGGAAATATATTAGTAGCATATAAATATGATGGAAGCCCTGTATTTGCTAAGGATTTAAAGGCACAGGGAGCAGTAGCTTTACTTATGAAAGATGCTATCAATCCTAACCTTGTTCAGACATTAGAAAATACTCCAGCACTTATTCATGGTGGACCTTTTGCAAATATTGCCCATGGATGTAACTCAATGTTAGCCACAAAATTAGCTCTAAAACTTGCTGATTACACAGTTACAGAGGCTGGATTCGGTGCTGACTTAGGTGCAGAGAAATTCTTTGATATAAAAGCTAGATTTGGCGATTTGAAACCAGATGCGGCTGTAATCGTTGCTACAGTTAGAGCATTGAAACATCATGGTGGGGTTAAAAAGGATGAACTAGGAAATGAAAATTTAGATGCTTTAGCAAAAGGGTTTGAAAACTTAGAAAAACATATAGAAAATGTTAATAAATTTGGTGTGCCTGCAGTAGTGGCAATTAATAGATTCCCTACAGATACAGAAGCTGAATTAGAATATGTGAAGGAGAGAGCTGAAGAACTAGGTTCAGTAGCAGTACTTACAGAAGTTTGGGGTAAAGGTGGAGACGGTGGAATCGAATTAGCTAAGACGGTAGTAGAAATAGTAGAAAGCAAACCTTCAAACTTTAAACCAATATATGATTCTAATGAATCCATAAGGGATAAAATCAATACTATAGCTAAGGAAGTTTATGGAGCTGATGGTGTTGAATTTACAAAATCCTGTGAAAAGAAAATAAAACAAATTGAAGAACTTGGATTAGATAAGATGCCAATCTGTATGGCAAAAACTCAATATTCATTATCCGATGATCCAACATTATTAGCAAGACCAGAAGGATTTAAAATAACTGTAAGAGATATAAGAGTATCTAATGGCGCAGGTTTCCTTGTTGCATTAACTGGGGAAATAATGACTATGCCAGGATTACCAAAAGTGCCAGCTGCCAATAATATAGATATATTGGAAAGTGGAGAAATAGTAGGATTATTTTAGATAAAAAAGTCTGGGGGATATTCTCTCCAGACTTTTTTGGACTTAGTTGGGTATATTTAATTTATGGAGGTGAAACATTGATTGATTATAATTCCAAAATTAAAAGTGAACAGGTGGACAATTTGTTTCAAGCCATATTAAAACTTGAAACCATTGAAGAATGCTATAGATTCTTCGAAGATATCTGCACCATAAAAGAAATTCAATCCATCGCCCAAAGGTTAGAAGTAGCTAAGTTACTAACCCTTAATAATACCTATAGTGAAATTGAAAAGAAGACAGGGGCTAGTACTGCTACTATCAGTAGGATAAATAGGTCTTTAAACTATGGAGTAGATGGATATAAAATAGTTTTTGAAAGATTGGGCTATTTAAAGGATGAATAGATTTATTACTATTCCAGCACTGATTTACTAAGGTTATTTTAGGATTGGTGCTGTTTTTTTTATTAATTTTCATTGGGAATCATGTATAATGATAGGTATAGAGAGGTGATCTTAATGGATAAAAAATTTCAACGGAGAATATTCATATTAATACTGATAGCATTAACTATTAGCTTAGGGGGTTATATTTTGCAAAAACAGAACAATAAGACAAAAGAAAATCAAAATAGGTTATTGAACAAGATATCTTCCTTAGAAAATGAATTAGATAAAATTAAAGAAGAAAATAGTATATTGAACAAAAGGGTTAACGAATTACAAGATGAAGTCTATAGGGACAAGGATTTATTGCAGGAACAAGTTCAAATTATTAACTTTAGGAATGAAAAGAGTTTTACAGATGAAAATTTAATATTACCTATTTTTACTGCTAACATAAATACTTATAAGAAGGAAATAAAATATTATGTAACAATACCAAAAATATTGCCAATGGAGGAACAATTACATCTTTTAGTAAATAAACTTTCTCAATATTGTTTTAATGGTCTACCCATAGAAATTGTAGATATAAAAGATATTGAAGGTAAAAAAATAGCAATAATTAATTTAAAAGAGTACAGTATAAACCAAGGGATAGAGGATCTTGAAAAATTAATTGGTTCCTCATGGAAGGCATATTATTTCCAAGGAACTGCTGGTGGAATTATTACCAGCTATCAATTAATTGATACTCTATTACAAAAAGATTATGATGGTGAATGGATAGATGGGGTACAACTTTTATATGAAGGAAAGGATATTGTTTTTGAACATGTACTTGGACTCTCAGATATACATTATAGATAAGGATAA
The DNA here is from genome assembly GCF_000511955.1 of [Clostridium] ultunense DSM 10521. Lineage (GTDB taxonomy): Bacteria > Bacillota > Clostridia > Tissierellales > Tepidimicrobiaceae > Schnuerera > Schnuerera ultunensis. The sequence goes on from NZ_AZSU01000002.1 coordinate 843,407, forward strand.
ATATACTTTCCATATATAGTTTTTTAAAAAGGCTTCCTTAATAATCTTCCGTGGAAGCCTTTTTTATATTAGCATATTGTTGGGTAATATAACTATATAGAAAACGAATAGTAATTATTGTTTTTCCATTAAATATATGCTAGAATAAATCGAAATTTATCAACAAGAAAGGTGGGATGTTAGGGTTGGAAAAGAAGTTAACATTATATGGGTTTAACAATCTAACAAAAACCCTTAGTTTCAATATTTATGATGTTTGCTATGCTAAGAGTGAAAAAGAACAAAAGGGCTATATCGAATATATTGATGAACAATATAATTCTGAAAGGTTGACAAAGATTTTATGTGATGTAACAGAAATGATTGGAGCTCATGTTCTAAATATTGCTAAACAAGACTATGAACCTCAGGGAGCTTCGGTTACTATCCTTATTACGGAAGAGGCTTTGCCTGTCCATTTAATAGATAAATCTTGTAATATTGGAGATATTATATCCAAAAGGGATTCTATTGTAGGCCATTTGGATAAGAGCCATGTGACAGTGCATACCTATCCCGAATATCACCCAGATAATGCTATATCAACTTTTAGAGTCGATATCGATGTATCCACCTGTGGTACCATTTCTCCCCTTAATGCTTTGGATTATCTTATAGGGAGTTTTGATTCTGACATTATTACCATCGATTATAGGGTTCGTGGATTTACTAGAGATGTAAAGGGTAAAAAATATTATATAGACCATGACATTACTTCAATCCAAGATTATATAGATAAGAAGACATTAGAAAAATATGATGCTATAGACGTTAATGTTTATCAATCAAATATATTCCATACTAAAATGCTGATTAAAGAAATAGAACTTCAAGACTATTTATTTAACAAGGATGTATATGAATTACCTCCAAAACAAAGGCTTGAGATTACCAACAGCCTTCGTAGAGAAATGATCGAAATATTTAGCGGTATGAATATCTATTAGTTATGAGGTGTTAATATGGATAAATTTTTACAAGAAAAAGCACCCATATTTGAAGCCCTTAAAAGGTATAAATCTAATAGGATAGTTCGATTCGATGTACCAGGACATAAGGGGGGAAGGGGGAATAGAGAACTAACGAATTTTTTAGGTCAAGACTGCCTTACAGTAGATGTAAACTCTATGAAACCATTAGATAATTTGAGTCATCCTACTTCAGTCATAAAGGAGGCAGAGAAAATTGCTTCGGAAGCTTTTGGCTCAAAAAACACCTTCTTTATAGTAAATGGAACTACTGCTGCCGTTCAAGCTATGATCATGTCTACCTGCAAAACTGGAGACAAGATTATAATGCCTAGAAATGTTCACAGAAGCGCTATTAATGCATTGATTATCTCTGGGGCAATACCGGTTTATGTAAATCCTGGAGTGGACAAAAAACTAGGTATTTCTTTAGGTATGCCCCTTTCCCATGTGAAAGAGGCAATATTAAAAAACAAGGATGCTAAAGCAGTCCTAGTCAACAATCCAACCTATTATGGAATCTGCTCCAATCTAGATAAGATTGTCGAAATGGCTCATGAAAACAATATGTTGGTATTAGTAGACGAAGCCCATGGAACACATTTTTATTTCGGTGATGATATGCCCATATCTGCAATGGAAGCCAATGCGGATATGGCTGCTGTAAGTATGCATAAAACTGGTGGTTCCCTAACCCAAAGTTCATTTTTATTATGTGGTAAAAATGTAAATTCTAATTATGTTAGACAAATAATAAATTTAACTCAGACTACTAGTGCCTCTTATCTATTATTGGCTTCCCTAGATTTAGCCAGAAAGAATTTGAGTCTTAATGGAAAGGACATATTTAAAAGGACTATGGATTTAGCTCAATATGCTAGAGAGGAGATTAACAATCTAGGAGGATACTATGCTTTTTCAAAAGAAATTATAGATGGGGATAAGGTATTCGATTTTGATGAGACAAAATTATCCATCCATACATTAGATATAGGTTTAGCAGGTATTGAGGTATACGATATATTAAGGGATGAATATGGTATTCAAATAGAGTTCGGAGATATTGGCAATATACTTGCCATTATATCTGCTGGCGATAGGATATTAGAGATCGAAAGGTTGATATCGGCTTTGTCTGAAATAAAAAGGCTTTATGAAAAAGACAAAATTGGTATGCTTGAATCTGAATATATAGACCCAGAAGTGGTTTTACCTCCTCAAAGGGCCTTTTATGGCAGTAAAAAGCCCATATCTATAGATAATAGTCTCGGAGGAATTTCAGCAGAATTTATAATGGCCTATCCTCCAGGAATTCCAATTTTGGCTCCAGGGGAAAGGATTACAAGGAATGTATTGGATTATATCTATTATGCAAAGGAAAAAGGGTCTTTATTAACAGGAACTCAAGATATGAAGATAGAAAATATTTATGTTTTGGAGGGATAAAATGGAACTTTGGTATACTGAGGAGCATACAGATGATGTTCATTTTTCAATAAAAGTAGATAGATTATTATATAGCGGAGAAAGTGAGCTTCAGAGAATAGACGTTTTTCACTCAAAGGAATTTGGAAGGTTTCTGACTTTAGATGGTTTGATGATGTTAACGGAAAAAGACGAGTTTATCTACCATGATATGATAGTCCATGTACCAATGGCCACCAATCCAGATATAGAAAAGGTATTGGTCATAGGTGGTGGAGATGGCGGCACCGTCCGTGAATTAACCCGATATCAAACTATTAAAAAAATAGATATGGTTGAAATAGATGAAAAAGTGGTGGAAGTTTGCAGATCTTACCTTCCTCAAACTGCAGAAAAATTAGACGACCCAAGGGTAGAATTGTTTTTTGAAGATGGATTGAAATTTGTGCGGAAGAAAAAAGATGAATACCATCTAATTATAGTAGATTCTACAGACCCTTTTGGTCCTGGTGAAGGCCTCTTTACCAAAGAATTTTATGGAAATTGCTATAAAGCTTTAAAGGAAGATGGGATCTTAGTAAACCAACATGAAAGTCCCTATTATTTTAACTATGCTAATTCAATGAGAAGGGCCCATGGGCGAATAAAAGAGGTTTTCCCTATTTGTAAAGTATATCAAGCTCATATTCCCACCTACCCGTCAGGCCATTGGCTTTTTGGATTTGCGTCTAAAACTTTTGACCCTATTGAAGATTTAAAGGAAGATAGATGGAATAGTTTAGATTTAAAAACCAAGTACTATAATACGGAACTCCACAAAGGGAGTTTTGCCCTTCCCAATTATGTTAAGGAGTTGTTAGAAAGTGAAGATGAATAAAAACATTCATACCTTTATCGGTTGTGATGGGGAATATGAAGAAAGTAAAATAATTATCTTTGGAGCCCCTTTTGATGGTACCACATCATACAGACCAGGAACTAGATTTGCTAGTTCTCATATAAGGAATGAAAGTTACGGTATAGAGACCTATAGTCCATATTTAGATATGGATTTAATGGATTTTAAAATATACGATGGAGGAGATTTGGAATTACCTTTTGGTAGTCCAAAAAAAGTTCTCAAAATAATAGAAGATTATACAGAAAAGGTAATTAAGGATAATAAAATTCCCTTTATGATAGGTGGGGAGCATTTAGTAACTTTAGGGACGGTGAAAGCTATTGCAAAAACTTATCCTAAACTTAATATAATCCATTTTGATGCCCATGCAGATTTAAGGGACGAATATTTAGGTGAAGAGCTTTCCCATGCAACGGTTATGAGGAGGTGTTGGGAAATCCTAGGGGATAATAGAATATTTCAATTTGGAATAAGAAGTGGTGATAGGAAAGAGTTTCTTTGGGGAAAGGATCATGTATATACCAATAAATTTGATTTTAAGGGAATAGAAATATTGGAGGAAAAACTTAAGGATGTACCAGTATATTTGACCATAGACTTAGACGTACTAGATCCTTCTGAATTTCCAGCTACAGGGACTCCAGAAGCAGGAGGAGTTTCATTTAAGGAACTATTATCAGTAATATATAAATTATCCAACCTAAATATAGTTGGATTGGACATAGTTGAACTATCCCCTCCTTATGATATAAGTGGAATATCTACAGCCTTGGCTTGTAAGTTGGTACGGGAATTATTACTTCAAATATGCAGATAGGAGATATTAAAATGGCAACAGCTATTAGAAAGTTGTTGCCATTTTAATGTTAAAAATTATATTTAAAAGGCGATTATTTAGTAAAAATATGTTGTTTTACGACATTTTAGGGGTAAAAAAACAAGGTGAGAACATATGGAAGGAAGGGATATTTATGATGTGGAAGGAAAAATATAAAATTGGCGTTGAGCGAATTGATGAACAACATAAAGAATTATTTAAGCGATTATCAAATTTTATTCAAATTGTACAAGACGACATACCTTGGAAAGAAAAATTGGATAGCGTGAAAGAGACCATGGCTTTTATGCAGCAATATGTAGAGTACCATTTTGATGATGAAGAAAAATATCAAAAAGAGATTAATTATCCTGATATTGAACTACATAAAGAAATCCATGCTAAATTTAAACAGGAAATATATGACTATGTTCAAATTTTTGAACAGGGAGAGTTTACTGAAGAAAAGGTACAGGAGTTTAGTGCAAAACTTATGACTTGGCTTATTATGCATGTTGGTAAAATGGACCAAAAAATTGGAGAGTATGTAAGGGAAAAGGGGGAATAGTTTAATGAAAGCAGAATATATAAACTCTTTTTATATAGCAACTCAAGACGTGTTCCAACTAATGTTAGATCTAAATGTAGCAAGAGGGGATATTAAAGTACTAGAAGGAATGGTCAGCGGTAAAGATGCCAATGTAGTACTTGGAGTAACAGGAGATTTAAAAGGTACAATTTTGTTTGGCTTTTCAAATAATATGACTTTAGAAATGGTTAAAATAATGTCTGGAATGGAAATGAAAAAAATTGATAACTTTGTCTCTTCCGCCTTAGGGGAAGTGGCAAATATTATAGGCGGGAATGCCCTGACTAATCTTTCAACTTATGATTACGCCTGCGATATTGCTCCACCTCAAGTCATAATAGGAAAGCATGAATCTATTTCTTTAGCAAATGAAAGAGCGATACAGATACCTTTAAAGACCGATATAGGTGAGTTTGATATTAGTTTATTTTTATCAGAAAACAAGAATAGTTAATGGTTTGTAAAGTTTTGCAATTTACAATAATACTTAATATTAGGGCATCTGCTAAGCAGATGTCTTTTTCCATTGGAAAAAATCCACTATTATTATATAATAAAAAGGAAACGAATGTTTAACTAGGATGGTGACAATATGGAATTAATAAAAGGTTTAAACGATAGACAAAAAGAAGCCGTTCTCCATACAGAAGGGCCTCTACTTATTTTAGCTGGGGCGGGAAGTGGGAAAACTAGGGTATTAACCCATAGGATAGCCTATTTAGTAGAAGAAAAGGGGATTTTCCCAGGAAATATTTTGGCAATAACCTTTACCAATAAAGCTGCCAACGAAATGAAGGAAAGGGTAGATTATTTATTGGATGGTAATATAGATGATATATGGATGGGTACCTTTCACTCTGTATGTGTAAGGATACTTAGAAGGAATATAGATAAAATAGGATATGATAGAAGTTTCTCCATCTATGATAGAGATGATCAAATTACCGTGGTGAAGGAATGTATTAAGGATTTGAACTTGAGTAAGGATATGTATAAGGAAAGATCCGTCCTTAGTGTTATTAGTTCATTAAAGGATAAAATGACGGATCCGGATACATATATAAACCAAAATTACAGTGATTATTATAGTAGGAATGTAGGAGAGATATATGCCCTTTATGAGAAAAAACTTAAAGCTAATAATGCCTTAGATTTTGATGATTTAATAATAAAAACCGTAGAGTTATTAAAATCCAACCCAGATGTACTAGATTATTATCAAAAGAAGTTTAAGCATATATTTGTAGACGAGTTTCAGGATACAAATAAGATACAGTATAAATTAGTGAAATTGATTTCAGAAAGATATAGAAATATATGTGTGGTGGGGGATGACGATCAGAGCATTTATGGATGGAGAGGTGCGGATATTTCAAATATTCTGGACTTCGAAAAAGATTTTCCAAATACTAAAATCATAAAGCTAGAACAAAACTATCGATCAACCCAAAATATACTGAACGTAGCCAATCATGTAATAAAAAACAATTCAAGCAGAAAAGAAAAGAAATTGTGGACGGACAATGAAGAAGGGAATCAAGTGGTGGTGGAAAGCCTATTGGATTCAGAGGAAGAGGCTTATTTTGTTGCCAATAAGGTAGAAAAACTTATAAATGAAGGATATAAGCCTTCAGACTTTGCAATTCTTTATAGAACCAATGCCCAATCAAGAACCTTTGAGGAAATATTTATGCGAAAGAGTATACCTTATAAGATTGTGGGAGGATTAAGGTTCTACGATAGAAAAGAGATTAAGGATATTATAGCTTATTTAAAATTAATCCAGAATCCAGTAGATGATATATCTTTAAAGCGTATAATAAATGTCCCTAAAAGAGGAATAGGTAATGCCACCTTAGGAAAAATTGAGGAATATGCTAATGAAACTGGGGAGAGTATATATAGTACATTGTTAAAGGTGGAAAAAGTATCAAATCTATCAACGAGAGCTAAAAATAATTTAAAATCCTTTGTAGATATGATAAACAAATTCATGGCTATGAGTGAAGTAATGGGATTAAAAGAATTCTTAGAAGAAGTTGTCTATGGTATAGGATATATCAAGGAATTGGAAGAGGAAGCTAGTATAGAATCACAAACAAGGCTAGATAATATAAAAGAATTTATATCTGTAGCCATAGACTTTGAAGTTAGGTACCCTGAAGGTAGTTTGGAAGATTTTTTGGCTACCATATCCCTTCTTTCCGATGTGGATAAAACGGAAGATATAGATAACTCGGTAACCTTACTTACAGTCCATTCAGCTAAAGGATTGGAGTTTCCTGTTGTATTCATGGTTGGCATGGAAGAAGGTCTATTCCCCATATCAAGGGCTTTAGACGATGAAACAGAATTGGAAGAGGAAAGAAGGCTTTGTTATGTAGCTATAACTAGGGCTGAGAAATTGCTATTTATAACCCATGTAAAACTTAGAACTATCTATGGCAATACTAATTATTCATTGCCTTCTAGATTTATAAATGAAATACCAGAAGGCTATACCATTTCATCGACGGATAATGGGAGAGGAAAGAAATCAGATCATAAAAAACAGCTTGTAAAAGTACATGATTATACTAAAGGAATTGATAGAACAATATACCAGCCAACCAATAACAATACGGATGTAGATCTTGGTGATAAGGTAAGCCATAAAAAATGGGGTGTAGGCACTATAGTTCAAATTAAGGAAAGGGATGAAGATAAGGAAATAGTAATCGCCTTTGATAAGGTAGGCCTTAAGAGATTACTTCTTTCCATTGCTCCGATAGAAATACTGAAAGGAGAGTAATACATGGATAAGGTTGAAAGGATAAAAGAACTTATTGAAGAAATTAATGACTTAAATTATTACTATTATACATTAGATCAACCAAAGGTAAGCGATAAAGAATACGATGCTCTTTACGATGAATTAGTAAAATTGGAGAAGGAAACGGGAAGAATATTTCCCTATTCTCCAACTCAAAGGGTTGGTGGAGAGATATTAGATAAATTTGAAAAACATTTCCACCTAGATAGGCTCTGGAGTCTAGACAAAAGCCAAAACTATGGAGAATTAGTTAATTGGGATAATAGGATTAGACGGTTAATAGAGGAGTATAATAATGCTAATGAAGACAAACTACCTTCTCCTACTTATGTGGTAGAGTATAAATTCGATGGATTGACTATCAATCTAACCTATAGAGAGGGAGAATTGGTCCAAGGCGCCACTAGGGGAAATGGTACCGTAGGAGAAGCTATTTTACCCCAATTAAAGACTATAAAAACCATTCCTTTGAAAATAGATTTTAATGGTACTATGGAAGTCCAAGGGGAAGGATTAATGCCATTATCTGCCCTTAGGAAGTATAATGAAACAGCATTAGAGCCATTAAAGAATGCAAGAAATGCAGCTGCAGGAGCTTTAAGAAATTTAGATCCAAAGGTGACTAAGGAGAGGAATTTAATAGCTTACTTTTATAATATAGGACATATTGAAGGAAAAGAATTCACTACCCATATGGAAATGCTTAAATTTATTAGATCCAATAGGTTGCCCGTATTTGATTATGCTGAAGAATGTAATTCTATAGAAGATGTTATTAATGAGATAGAAAAAATAGAAGAAGAAAGGCATAATTTAGATATATTGACAGATGGTGCAGTAATAAAAATAAACCATATGAGGACTAGACAAGTCCTTGGTTATACCATGAGGTTTCCCAGATGGGCTATAGCCTATAAATTTGAAGCAGAAGAAACTACTACTAAATTAATATCAGTCCAATGGAATGTAGGTAGAACGGGCAAAGTTACCCCTACAGCTTTATTAGAACCTGTAGAGATTGCAGGAGCCACCGTAAGACGAGCTACTTTGAACAATTATGATGATATACTTAGAAAAAGGGTAGCTATAGGCTCTAGAGTATTGATAAGAAGATCTAATGAAGTAATCCCGGAGATAATGGGAATAGTAGATACAGAAGAAGAAACGGTAGAGATTGAGAAGCCTACCCATTGCCCTGCTTGTAATAGTGAATTGTACCAGGATGGAGTTCATATATTTTGTCCAAACTCATTAACCTGTAAACCTCAATTAGTATCTAGAATAGTGCATTTTGCTAGTAGAGATGCCATGAATATAGAAGGACTTAGTGAAAAAACGGCAGAAAAATTATTTGAAGAGTTAAATCTAATGGACATAGGGGATATATATGAGATAAAATATGAGGAGCTATTAAAACTTGAAGGATTTAAGGATAAAAGGGCTAGAAACTTATTAGAAGCTATTGAAAGAAGTAAAGATACTACTTTAGACGCTTTTATCTACGCTCTAGGGATTCCCAATGTAGGTTTAAAAACCGCTCAAGATTTAGCAGAGCATTTTAAGTCTTTGAGAGCTATTATGGATGCTAAATATGAAGAACTAATTACTATTCCAGATATAGGGCCTAAAATTGCAGAGAGTATAACCGAGTTCTTCCATGATGAGAGGATATTAGAAGGTATAGATAAATTATTATTAGAAGGGGTTAAGCCTCATTATGAAGAAATAGCCCTAGAAGAATCCATATTTACCGATAAAACCATAGTGATTACTGGAACTATAGAAGCCTATTCTAGAAAAGAATTAAAGGAGAAAATACAAGATTTGGGAGGAAAGGTGACAGGGTCTGTAAGTAGAAATACAGATTATGTAATTGTAGGTGAAAGTCCTGGGTCTAAATATGAAAGGGCTATAGAATTAGGTATTGAAATTATTGATGAAGAAAGATTATTAGAAATAATGGAAGAGTATTAAAAAAAGCATTGATTATAAAGGAGGAGAAAAATGGTTTCTAAGGAAGAAGTTAAACAAACAGCTGAAATGTGTAAGTTAAAACTATCTCAAGAGGAAACGGATATTTTTATAGCTATGTTTTCTAATGTATTAGAACAAGTAGAAAAATTGAATACAGTAGATACAGATGGAGTAGAAGCTCTAAACTTTCTCAATTTAAAAGAAAAGTCATTGAGGGAAGATATAGTAGAAGACAGTTTGAATAGAGAAGAAGTACTTAAAAATGCTCCGGAACAAGAATATGGATATTTTAAGTTATTAAGAGTGATGGACTAAGAGGGGTGATAAAATGGATATAGTTAAATTAACAGCTATAGAAATGAGAGAAAAACTTAAAAACAAAGAAATATCTAGCAAGGAAATTGTTAATGCTCATTTCGATAGAATAGAAGAAATAGAAGGTGATTTAAATTCCTTTATAACATTGACTAAAGAAGAAGCCCTAAGGGCAGCAGATAGAGTAGACAATAAGATTAAAAATGGAGAGAATTTAGGAATATTAGCTGGTATACCTGTAGGGGTTAAAGACAATATAATCACTAAGGATATAAGAACTACCTGTGGTTCGAAGATACTTGAAAATTTTATACCTCCCTACGAAGCCACAGTTATAGAGAAGATAAAGAATGCTGATGGCATTATATTAGGTAAGACTAATATGGATGAATTTGCAGCTAGTTACTCTACAGAGACTTCTTATTTTGGAGTGACTAAAAATCCTATAGATAGAGATAGAGTTCCTGGAGGGTCCAGTGGAGGTTCTACTGCTGCAATAAAGGCGGGAGAAGTAGCTTTAGCATTAGGTTCTGATACAGGAGGATCAAACCGTCAACCTGCTAGTTATTGTGGAGTTGTAGGTATTAAACCAACTTATGGCCTTGTTTCTAGATATGGACTTATCTCTTTAGCTAATTCTTTGGATCAAATAGGGACTTTTGGGAGGAATGTGGCAGATGCTGCTTTAATGCTAGAAGCAATTGTGGGACAGGATGCAAAGGACCCAACTTCCATGGATATAGAAAAGGTTGATTATTTAGGAAGACTAAAAGAAGGCATAGAAGGTATGAAGATAGCTTTACCTAAGGAATATATGAGTATGGATATAGATAATAGGGTCAAAGAACAAATTATGAAATCTGTAAAACTCCTTGAAAAACTAGGGGGAGAGGTAGAAGAAGTATCCTTACCTCATAGTGAACATGCTTGGTCAACTTATTATTTAATTGTAGTTTCAGAAATCAGCTCAAATATGGCCAGGTTTGATGGAATAAGATATGGTTATAGAACTAAAGATTATGAAACTCTAGATGAATTATATATAAATTCAAGAACGGAAGGTTTTGGAGAAGAAATAAAAAGAAGCATTATAGCTGGTACTTATATATTGAGTAGCAAGAAGGGAAAAGAATATTACAACAAGGCATTAAAAGTAAGAACTTTAATAAAAGAGGATTTTGATAAGGTTTTTGAAGAGTATGATATAGTATTAGCTCCTACTACACCTAACCTACCTTTTAAAATAGGAGATAGTGTAAAAAATCCTTTTGAAATGTATAATTCAGGTATATTTAATATTCCTGCTAATCTAGCAGGCCTATGTGCTATATCGCTTCCTTGTGGTTATGTAGATGGTTTACCTGTAGGACTTCAAATAATGGGAGATAGATTTAAAGAACTAAATATATTGAAAGCTGCCTATGCCTTTGAAGAAGAATTATCTATTGGAGGTGAAAGATAATGGGCTATAAGACTATTATAGGGCTAGAAATTCATGTGGAGCTTATGACGAAGACAAAAATATTTTGTAGTTGCATTAATGCATTTGGTGGAGATGCTAATACCCATTGTTGTCCAGTTTGTTTAGGACTACCTGGTTCTATTCCTAAGCTAAATAAAGCCGTATTAGAGTATGGAATTAGAGCAGGGATTGCTTTCAATTGCCAAATAGCTGATTATGTTAAAATGGATAAAAAACATTATTTCTATCCTGACTTAGTGAAAGGTTATCAAACGAGCCAAGATGACAGACCTTTATGTAGAGATGGATATGTTGAAATTGAAAATGAAGCAGGTTCTAAGAAAATTGGACTTCAAAGGATTCATATAGAAGAAGATACTGGAAAGTCTATTCATACAGAGGGTGGAGATACATTAATAGATTATAATAGAGCAGGGGTTCCTCTAATTGAAATAGTTACTAAGCCAGACATAAATACATCTGAAGAGGCTAGAATGTTTTTAGAAAACCTTAGGAATACTCTAAAATATATTGAAGTTTCTGACTGTAAGATGGAAGAAGGATCTTTAAGATGCGATGTAAATATAAATGTCATAGATACCGAAACTGGTAACAAAACCAATATAACTGAACTGAAAAATTTAAATTCCTTTAAGGCTGTTGTCAATGCAATAGAATATGAAGAAAAGAGACATATAGATTATTTAGAAAGAGGAGAAAATACAATAAAAGAAACTAGAAGATGGAATGAGCTAGAAAACAAAACACTAGTTATGAGGGGAAAAGGAGGCACTGAAAATTATAGATACTCTGTTGATGTGGATGTCCTTCCAGTTAAAATAGATAGGGATTGGATTGAAGAAATAAAAAATAATTTACCAGAACTTCCTCATCATAAAAAGGAAAGATTTATTAAAGAATATGATTTGCCAGAATATGATGCAGGAGTACTTACCCAATCAAAGGAAATAGCCCAGTTCTATGAGGAAACTAATAGATATGCTAAGGATCCTAAACAGGTTAGCAACTGGATAATGGGAGATGTTTTACGAAGATTAAATGATGAAGAACTGGAAGTTGAAGACTTGAAGTTTAAACCAAAGGATTTAGCAGATCTTATTGGATTTATAAATAATGGAAAGATTAGCAACAATATAGGAAAAAAAGTATTAAGAGATATGTTTGAAACTGGTGAAAAACCTGAAGAAATTATAAAGAAAAAAGGATTAATCCAAATTAGCGATGAAGGTGAATTAAAAGGAATTGTAGAAAAGGTGCTACACGAAAACCAGCAATCCATCATAGATTATAGAAATGGAAAAGACAGAGCTCTAGGTTTTTTAATTGGGCAAGTGATGAAGTCTACAAGGGGTAAAGCCAATCCTCAAATGGTAAATGAAATGGTAAAGGAGATGATTGAAAAGAGATAGATGGAATTTTTTCCATATATCGACGTCAATTGTCAGAAAATTAATCCTTGATTAATCTAATGGGTCAATATATAATAATCATAACTATTTTAAAATAGTTATGATTATTTTTTTAGAATGGGGGGATTTTATGAGTAAAAAACAAATAGGATCCACTACTAAAATTTTTATGGGCCTATTAATAGGTCTAGTGGTTGGTATATTAGTATACAATTTACCAGCTGGGACTTTTAAAGATGATATTTTAATCGACGGAATCTTTCAATTATTAGGTCAGGTATTCTTAAGAGGGATTATGATGATGGTAGTTCCTCTCGTATTCATTTCGCTAGTTAATGGGGCAGCTAGTATGGGGGATGTGAAAAAGCTCGGTAGGGTAGGCGCCAGAACCATAGCCTTTTATTTAGTAACTACTGCTTTTGCCGTTTCCTTAGCTTTAGTTTTAGGCTATTTATTGAAGCCAGGTATAGGACTGGATTTAGGTGCCATTGAACAAATAGAAACAACAGTAAATGAAAAAACACCATTGGTACAAATATTATTTGAAATGGTTCCAAGAAATCCAATATCAGCTATGGCTGACGGGAATATGCTCCAAATTATAGTTTTTGCGATAATTACAGGTATAGGTTTATCGATTTTAGGAGACAAAGTTAAGATAATCCTTCAAATATTTGAACAGCTAAACGAATTAGTAATGAAAATGGTAGGGTTTGTTATGTTATTTGCTCCTTTAGGAGTATTCGGTTTAATTGCTAGAACTTTTGCTACCGTTGGATATGCAGCCTTAGTGCCATTATTAAAGTATATAATAGCTGTCTATATTGGTCTTATCCTTCATGCTGGGCTAGTATATTCTGGATTGTTAAAAGGTCTTACAGGATTAAGCCCTAAAAAGTTTTATAAGAAATTTTTCCCTGCCATGTCTGTAGCCTTTTCTACTGCTAGTAGTAATGCAACGGTTCCTATTAATTTAGATATAAACGAGAAGCAATTAGGAGTGTCTAGAAATATAGCTGCTTTTACCATTCCTCTTGGAGCTACTATCAATATGGATGGTACTGCAATTATGCAAGGGGTGGCAACCTTTTTTATTGCGCAAGTATATAATGTACCATTAAGTATCGGAGCTATATTAACAGTAGTTTTAACTGCTACATTAGCGTCCATAGGTACAGCAGGAGTACCTGGAGCAGGAACTATTATGCTATCTATGGTATTACAATCAATAGGATTGCCCTTGGAAGGAATTGGCTTGATAATGGGCATAGATAGGCTAGTAGATATGGGTAGAACTACTGTTAATATTACAGGAGATGCAGTGTGTACTGTAATAATAGCTAAAAAAGAAGGGGAATTAGACGAAGAAGTATTTAATTCTGACTCTAAAGCCTTATCAAAATAAAGGGGGACTATTTTTTAGTCCCTTTTTTTTCATTATGTTTTTCACGGTAATAAGGACAATCTTCTAATGGGGTACCTGAAGATATGGTTATTTGGGTTAAGGTACACAAACCTTCTTCTTGATAAAAACATTTTTCAGAACAAGGAATAATCATGTTCTACCTCCTTGAATTTGATTTATCTATATTATCATGACCAGTCCTGTAGTAAATATTATTAGATTTAATAAAAGTGTACTTAAAGTGTACCAAAAGTGTTTGTATTCTGATACAATATACTTACATAATAATAGGGTAATAATTATAGATGAATAATGGTAAGGAGGTTTTATTATGGAAATAGGAAAATTACCAAACCATATGTTGGAAAAGGTTGTATTTAACAAAATTAAATATAAAAGAAAGGAAATTATTCAAGGGGCTGCCATAGGAGAAGATAATGCAATTATAGATTTCAACGGGGAGATTTGTATTATCTCTACCGACCCTATAACTGGAGCAACTAAGGACATAGGTAGACTTGCCATATATATATCCTGTAACGATGTGGCTAGCAGTGGAGCTGAACCCATAGGGGCTCTTTTAACCATCCTAGCACCACCTTCTACAACGGAAGCAGATATTGAGTTAATAATGAAGGAGGCAGGAGAAGCTGCAAAGGAGTTAAAGGTTGAGATTATGGGAGGACATACCGAAATTACCGATGCGGTAAATAGAGTAGTTATTTCCACAACGGTTTTGGGAAAACAGAAAAAAGAAAATATGATTAATACAGAAAATGTGAAAGTTGGAGATAAGGTATTAATAACTAAGTATGCTGGTATTGAAGGCACATCCATATTAGCTAAGGAATTAGAGGAATATCTAGAGGATAAAATAGACAAAGAAAAAATGATAGAAGCCCAAGATATGGGCAAGATGATATCCGTAATAAAAGAGGGAATTATTTGTGGCGAAATTGGAGTAAATTATATGCATGATATAACTGAAGGTGGAGTACTAGGAGCAGTATGGGAAGGAGCAGTTGCAGTTAATAAGGGGATAAAAATATATAAAGAGTTAATCCCTATGAAAGAAGTTACAAAAGAAATATCTTCAATCCTAAATATTGATCCCTTTAGATTGATCTCTAGTGGAAGTATGTTAATAATTGCAGCAGAGGATCAGGTCAATACTATAGAAGATAGATTAGAAAAGGAAGGGATAAAAGTTACTACTATTGGGGAAGTAGTGGAAAAAGGGATCTTAATAGATAGAGACGGTGCACTGGAAGATATAGATCCTCCGACAAGTGATGAACTATATAAGGGGCTTTCAATTTTGGATTAAATATTACATTATCATTACAAAATCCCCATTCCGTTGACATAATAACCTATCAAATGATATAAATAACATAAGCCATAAAATAAACAGCAAAGGATGTGGAAAGGGGCAATTAAGATGAGGAAATGGAAAGTTGTTTTATCCTTTTTATTGATTTTTGTATTCCTAAATTCACCAGCATTAGCCGCTAAGAATGGTAATAGTATTACCGTAAGCATGGATGGGGGAAAATACACAGTGAAAGAAGTGCCAGTGGTATTAGATGGACAAGCAGTATTCTCAGATATTCCTACCTTCATTCATCCTGTTAAAGACTATACTTTAGTTCCTATTAGGTTTTTTGCAGAACGTTATGGTGCTGAAGTTACTTGGAATCAAAAAACGAAAACAGCAACTGTAAAACAAAAGAATAAGGAGATAAAAATTACAATAAATAGTGAATATATTTATGTAAATGGTGAGAAAAAGCCTATAGAAGGTGGGACTATACCAAAGCTTGTAACTTTCGAAAACAAAGATTCAAGAACTATGGTCCCCCTAAGGTTAGTATCTGAAGCCCTAGGCTTTGAAGTAGGATGGGATAGTTCAAAGAGAGTGCCTTTTATCAACACCAAAGGCGAAGAAGGCGAAGAAGAAAATACTAATACTAGAAGGGTAACCAATATATCTGTGGGAAAGGGTAGTACTAATATACCAAAAGTAACAGTAAAGGGAACAGAAAAATTAAACTATTCTACAGTTTTACTTAAAAACCCTGATAGATTAGTTATTAGTATTGAGGATTCAGTTTTGGATCTTAAAGATAATATATCCTTTGAAGGTGGAGTAGGAAGAATAGATGTAAATAGTAAACCAATAAATAGGATAAACATATCTCAATTTTCTTCTAACCCTGACGTGGTAAGGATAGTCATCAATTTAACTGAGAACGCAGATTTTGATATGGTTTCAGAAGAAGATGGCAAAATTTTAACCTTATCTTTTGTAAATAGGGTGGGGAAAATTGAAAAACAAGTAATAGACGGCAAAGAGGCCCTTGTTATTCACAACACAGAGAAACCTGAAATTAAGAGCTTTAAATTATCAAATCCGGATAGGGTAGTTGTTGACTTACTGGATTCTTCATTACAGGGTGGGAATTATTTCAACTATGATCATGATATTGGGTTTATTAAAGGAGTGAGAGTATCTCAATTCGTTCCAGATAACTTATATAAACCAAATGATAGAATAGTTAGATTAGTATTAGATATTAAGGAAGGAATACAGGACCCTGATGTTAAGATCTACACAGAAGGAAATAAGGTGATAATTATCCCGGAGGCTAATCTGGGAGAGGTAATTAACTATGCTTTCGAAGGTAGCAATAGAGTTGTATCTATTAATACTAAGGGAAATGCTGACTATAGTATTGACTATAATAGGGAAGAAAATACTATGGTAGCGACTATGCCTTCCCGTATGTTGGACATAGAAGAAGGTTTTATGAGCATAAAAGATGGTTTAATAAATGATATAACCATAAGAAAAGGGGGAAATCTTTCTAAGGTTATTATTACCTTTAGAAGAGGAATTGATTATACCATTCTGTCGAAAGATATAGACAATAAAATTACCATAAGCTTTAAAAAAGATGAGAACATAAGGCCTTCCGATAGGATAATAGTTATAGACCCTGGCCATGGTGGTAGAGACCCAGGCGCTGTTCATAATAATACTTATGAGAAGGATATTAATTTAAGCGTTTCTCTAAAGCTGAATAATAGATTGAAAGATCTAGGCTATAATACTATAATGACAAGAGATAATGATACTTTTGTAGAACTAAAAGAGAGAGCAGCAATTGCTAACAGGAACCAAGCAGATTTATTTATTAGTATTCACTCTAATTCAATTGCAAATCCAAATACTTCAGGTATACAAGTATTGTATCATTCTAAGGATAAAGCTAATGTGAAAAAGGAGGAAACTTTGGCATTAGCTAAAATAATGATGGAGGAACTTACCAAAGGAACTGGTGCCCAGGATAAGGGATTGATACCTAGGGAAAATACGGTAGTAATTAGGGATACATCAATGCCTTCTGTATTGATTGAACTAGGATTCCTTACCAACCCAGAAGAAGCCAAGCTATTAAAAGATGAAGACTATCAAAATCTTTTGGTAGAATCCATTATAAAAGGTATAGAAAAATATTTTGAATTATATTAATATATAATATAGCGGAGATTAATCTCCGCTTATTCTTTATTAGAGGTGATATTATGAATTTTATTATTGGTTATCTGTTAATATTTTTTGCTAGGGTATCTGACGTTACACTGGCAACTATTAGAATGCTGATGGTAGTTCAGGGAAGAAAGGTTCAAGCTGCTATTATTGGTTTTTTTGAGGTAAGTATATATGTAACGGCTTTAAGCAAGGTGGTAAGTAGTTTAGACAATATAGGAAATTTACTAGCCTATGCTCTAGGCTTTGCCTGTGGGAATTACATTGGTATAATTATAGAAAATAGGATAGCTCTAGGGAATTTAGCAGCCCAGATTATACTGAAAGGATCTAATGGAGAAAATATGGAGTTAATAAAGAAATTAAGGGAAAATGGATTTGGAGTAACAGTACTAGAAGGACATGGCAAAGAGGGTTCTAGAGAAATACTCCATACAGCCATAAATAGGAAGGATTTAAGTAAGTTAAAAGATCTGGTTTATAGCTATGATGAAGAGGCATTTATTATTGCCAATACAATAAGCCCAATAAGTGGAGGTTACTTTTCGTCCATTAAAAAGAAATAAATAATCATAGTATCCCTTATCTTCTAATATAATGTAATAAAACATGGAGGGGGGTAAGGGATGGATAATAAGAGAGTTATTTTAATTCTATTAATATTGGTAATAGCAGTATCCATAGTTAGCTGCAAAGGGAAAGGAGGTTTTAAAAAGCTTTTTTCTAAGGATGATGAAATTGAAATAATTAGGTCAGACGAAGAATATGAATTTGAACTAACGGAAGATGATGGTATGAGAAAAACTGTACTATATTTTAAAGATAGGCAAGGGCTATTAGTACCTGTTATGAGGAAGATTCCCTGGGAAGAAGGCATTGGGAAGCTTACATTGAAGAATATGATAGATAGCCCTGAGCTAAGGGAAAGTATTAATTCTACTGGTTTATCTCCTATAATACCGGCAGGCACGGAAATTAGGGGAATGGCGATAAATGAAGAAACTGGCCTTTGTAAAGTAGATTTTAGCAAAGAGATTTTAAACTATGAAACGGAAAAAGATGAAGAAAATTTGATCAAAGGCGTAGTTTATACTCTAACGGAATTTCAAGCTATTGATGAAGTGCAATTTCTAGTCGATGGTGAAGTCCTTCCAGCTCTAAAATATGGTTATGATATTTCTAATCCTATTAAGAGGGAAAATATTAATTTGGCTGGAAATTTAGAAGATCAAAGGTCAAAAGTCGTAGTTTACTATAAGGGGAACAATTTAGAAGAAGATTTTGAGTATTTTGTACCTGTAACCATACCTACATTGGCACCTGTACCAAATATATATACTGCTTTAGAAACTTTATTTGATGGAGCACCAGTAGAGCTTGGTCTTAGCTCCGACATTCCTCAGGGAACTAGCTTCCATGGAGTGGATATAAAAGATAGAGTAGCCTATGTGGATATTTCTTTTGATTATGGTGAACCACCTAATGATAGTCAAGTATTTAATAATATGGCAAAGAATATTGGATTAACTTTAAGTGAATTCGAACAAATAGAAAGGGTAGAATTGCTTATAGATGGAAAAACTTTAGAAGAAGCAGGTATGGATTTCCACATAGATGTAACAATACCTGCATTTGCCAATGAGTATTAAGCTGTCTAAAAGGCAGCTTATTCTATTTAGAATAATAATTTCTAATAGATTGGAATATGGAAAAAGAAATTTAAATCTGCTAAAATAATATTAGCTAATAAGGGTAATAATTAACTAATAGTAAAGATGAAGACAAAAGGAGAAAATTATGACTAAAAGAAGACTTATTGTATCCACTGGCAACATTCATAAGGTTGAAGAAATAAAAGAAATATTAAAGGACTTGCCAATTGATGTTTTATCTAAGAAAGAATTAGGTTTAGAAAAGATTAATATAGAGGAAAATGGTAAAACTCTGGAGGAAAATGCCATATTAAAAGCTACTGCCTTGGCAAGGAAGGTAGAAGGGATGGTAATAGCAGATGATACTGGCTTGTTTGTTGAATATTTAAATGGAGAACCGGGAATTCATTCTGCTAGGTATTCAGGAGTTGATACTACTGATGAAAAAAACAATATTAAACTATTAAATAGATTAAAAGGAGTTTCTTTGGAAAATAGAAAGGCCTTTTTTAAAACTGTAATTGCATTGGTAGATGAAAAGGGAAATATAGTTACGGTTGCTGGAGAATGTAGGGGATATATTGGTTTTGAATCTAGAGGCGAAGAAGGCTTCGGGTACGATCCATTATTTGTTGCAGAGGGCTATGATAAAACTTTTGCTGAACTGGGAGAGGGGGTAAAGAATAAAATTAGCCATAGAGCTAAAGCATTAGAAAAACTAAAAGAAGAGATTATAAAAATATTAGAGGATGATTAGGATGAAAATAATAGCAGTAAGTGATACTCATGGAAGAATAGAAGAATTTGTGAATAAGGTTAATAGTATGGAGAAGGCAGATTTAATAATCCATCTAGGGGATTATGTGGAAGATGGATTGGATATAGAGAATAAAACTGGAATTAAAACTGTTATTGTAAAGGGGAATGGGGACTTTTTCTATCAAGAGTATAAAGAAGATGAAATATTAGAAATTGAAGGTAAAAGAATATTGTTAACCCATGGTCACAAATACAATGTAAGATACGGAATAGATAATTTACTTTATAAAGGAGAGGAGGTAAAGGCAGATTTAATATTATTTGGACATACCCATGTGTCGACTTTTATCGAAGAATCTGGTATAATAGTAATGAATCCAGGCAGTCCTTCTATGCCTAGAGGATTTGATAGGAGGAAGACTTTTGGAATAATAGATATTAAACAAAAGATAAATATAAAAATTATAGAATTAAATTAAAAAGAAAGAATAAACTATTGACAATAGTGAAATAACCTGCTATAATTCTATATTGTCAGTCGATGTTCGTGACGGGTAATGCGGGTGTAGCTTAATGGTAAAGCTCTGGCTTCCCAAGCCAGCCACGAGGGTTCGATTCCCTTCATCCGCTCCATTATGACCTAACTTAGCGAACGTAAGTGAGTTTTAGTAGGTCAAACGCAATGAGAACCAAATCTATACGAGCATTAGCGAGCGAATAGATTTGGGTTTCGAAACTGCGAGACGATAACATGCACCTATAGCTCAGTAGGATAGAGCAACGGACTTCTAATCCGTGTGCCGGGGGTTCGAATCCTCCTAGGTGCACCAGGAAAATATGTGGTGGATATGGCCTAGTTGGTTAAGGCGCCAGATTGTGGCTCTGGAGATCGTGGGTTCGAATCCCATTATCCACCCCATTTTTATTTTTCACTAGACCCATTAGCTCAGGCGGTAGAGCACCTGACTTTTAATCAGGGTGTCCGGCGTTCGAGTCGCCGATGGGTCACCAGTAATATGCGGGAGTGGCGGAACTGGCAGACGCGCTAGACTTAGGATCTAGTGTCTTTGACGTGGGGGTTCAAGTCCTCTCTCCCGCACCATATAAAATTGGCGAGAGCCAATTTTTTTATTTTGGAGGTAAAAATGAAAATAAAGCTAATATGTATATTAGGGTTATTTCTAATATTCATTTCTATATATAACTATATTCAAATAAGTCAATTTATTGTAAACAAGTTGACATTCCATAGCAAGAAGTTATCTAAAGCTTTAAGGGTAACCCAAATTTCCGATTATCATTCTAATGATTATATTAATTCGCAAAAACTATTAGATAAAATAATACATTTTAATCCTCATATTATTGTATTAACTGGAGATATTATAGATAGTAAAACCAAGGATATTCACCCTACTTTGGATTTAGTAGGGGAATTAATAAATATAAATCCTAATATATTCTTTGTAATTGGAAACCATGAATTGGGAAATAAAAATGGAGATAAATTTATTTTAAATCTTAAAGAAATGGGTGTTACTATATTAGATAATAATAGCCAAACTATTGATATAGAGGGAAAAAAGATAAACCTCTGTGGATTGAGTTTTTTTGCTACTAACCAAGACTACCAGGAAACCATGATAGGGATAGATGAGGACAATTTTACCCTATTATTATCCCATTCACCTAATAGGCCTATAGCTTATTCCAAAGGAATAGAGGATCTAGTACTTACAGGCCACACCCATGGAGGTCAAGTAAGACTACCCTTAATAGGTGCAATCATATCTCCAGGTCAAGGACTTTTTCCTAAATATGATAAAGGAGTTTTCAATATAAACAATTCAATTCTATATATAGATAGTGGTCTGGGGAACAGTATATTCCCTATTAGACTCTTTAATAGAGTACAGATAAGTAATATAACTATACAACCGATAAAGAATAGTTAACATAGATAATTAAAAACATTTGACCTTAGATTAAATTCCATTTATAATAGTAGTAGGATAGATAAGCACCCTTAGCTCAGTTGGATAGAGTCGCTGACTTCGAATCAGTTGGCCGGGGGTTCGAGTCCCTCAGGGTGCGCCAATTTTAATATAGGTTTGTGATATAAGGTTCCATAATAAATTGTCGTCGACCTCAGGTAGTGCAAAAATCCCTGGGGATCGACGACAATTTAATATTTAAAGCAAATCTGTTAACTCCAACAAGTATAAAGGAAAAAAGCAAAAATCAAAATTCAAAAATCCAAGCATTTCTTATTTGACAAAAAATGAGAAACATAGTAATATCAATATATGTAACGTTTATAGACTACCTATAAGGAATTGAAACCTGTACGGCAATATACCACAATGCAGAAACAAGTAAGTTTATAGACTACCTATAAGGAATTGAAACCTCTTGCAGCTTCTTTGGATACATGAAATTTATATGGTTTATAGACTACCTATAAGGAATTGAAACTGTTGCTGTGTATTTCTATATTTATCAAATCTATTTTAGTTTATAGACTACCTATAAGGAATTGAAACACATAGCTACATGCAAACCTGTTTTGATTACATCAGGTTTATAGACTACCTATAAGGAATTGAAACTGATTAAATTAGCTATCTTTGGTCATCTTTTTTTTACGTTTATAGACTACCTATAAGGAATTGAAACACAATACAGGGGGAGCAGAGACGACATATTGTATCAGAGTTTATAGACTACCTATAAGGAATTGAAACAAGGAAAAGGGGAATAATTCCCCTATGATATGAACGTGTTTATAGACTACCTATAAGGAATTGAAACCTAACCAATACGATGAGGAACGTGTTACGTGGTTTGGTTTATATGGATCTATGTCAATAGTTTGGACAAAAATTTAGGTTTTTTTGTGGGTCTCCGCCACCATTGACAATCCAAACATAAATGCTTTTAGGTTTCTACCCGAAGGCGATAAACTCAAAGCAAGCTATGTTTTGTGCCTTCGTGGTGGAATATTGTAGCATTTATTTATTGGCTTATCAATGGCAAGCCCTACGGGTGGCTATCATCCCCTCAGGCTCAAAATCTAAAGCAAGCTATGCTACTCTACATAGATTCTCATATTCATCTGGAGTCATGTAGTTGATTGATGAATGAATCCTTTTTCTATTATAAAATCCTTCTATATATTGAAATAATATTAACTTAGCATGATTATGATCTATAAATGTATTAAGATATACGCATTCTTTTTTTAGTATTGCATGAAAACTTTCTATACAGGCGTTGTCATAAGGACAACCTTTAGCACTATACGATAGTTTAAATTGCTTTGATTCCACTGTTTCACGATATTCCTTTGACGTATATTGTGAGCCTC
>NZ_AZSU01000002.1:867709-869787 GCF_000511955.1 [Clostridium] ultunense DSM 10521
TTGATTTTTAGAATTTCTTCAAGATTTGTGGTATCTCCCTTTACATCTATCGGTGTTTTCTTCTTTACCCAATTACGTATTGCTGTTTGGCTTAGGCCATATTCGTCTGCTACTTCCCTAACTGTTTTTCCTGATAATACTAACTCTGCAATCATTATTTTGAATTCATCTGTATAAGTTTTTCTTTTAGACATTTTATGGACACTTCCTTCCTCATTTAGTAGTATATAAAAAACCTTATTTAGTGTCCATACTTATTGGATCTATGTCAATAGTTTGGACAAAAATTTAGGTTTTTTTGTGGGTCTCCGCCACCATTGACAATCCAAACATAAATGCTTTTAGGTTTCTACCCGAAGGCGATAAACTCAAAGCAAGCTATGTTTTGTGCCTTCGTGGTGGAATATTGTAGCATTTATTTATTGGCTTATCAATGGCAAGCCCTACGGGTGGCTATCATCCCCTCAGGCTCAAAATCTAAAGCAAGCTATGCTACTCTACATAGATTCTCATATTCATCTGGAGTCATGTAGTTGATTGATGAATGAATCCTTTTTCTATTATAAAATCCTTCTATATATTGAAATAATATTAACTTAGCATGATTATGATCTATAAATGTATTAAGATATACGCATTCTTTTTTTAGTATTGCATGAAAACTTTCTATACAGGCGTTGTCATAAGGACAACCTTTAGCACTATACGATAGTTTAAATTGCTTTGATTCCACTGTTTCACGATATTCCTTTGACGTATATTGTGAGCCTCTATCTGAATGTATAATTAATCCTTTACTTGGTTTTTGGGTAGTTACAGCATTATCTAATGCCTTTAATACTAAGGATGTATCCATGGTCTTTGAAAAACTATATCCTACTATTTTTTGGGTATGCAAATCTAAGATAGATGCTAGGTAATTCCATCCATCCTTTAAAGTATGAATATATGTAATATCAGCGACCCATTTTTCATTTATCTTCGTTGTAGAAAAGTCTCTATTTAATAGGTTTTCACCTTGTTCATATACCTTTTTGGCTCTATAAGGCCTATATTTTTTAACCACAATTGATCTGATTCCTAATTTTTTCATATGCCTTTGAACCCGCTTAATGCTAATAGTTTCATAGCCCATTTTCATCAACTCTTTGCGAATTTTAGGGGCTCCATAGATTTTGTTACTATTATTATAGATTGTTAGAATATCTTCTCTAAGCTTCTTATTAAGAGTTTTCCACTTGTTTCCAGGCTTTTCCTTATGCTTATCATAATAGGTGCTTCTAGGATATTTTAGCACCTTGCACATAGTATCTATGCTGTGTTCCTTAGAATTAGCTTTTATTATTTCAAATATAATATCAGGATTTATTTGGTTGCGAATATGGCCATAGCTTTTTTTAATATATCATTTTCTTCCTTAAGTCTTGCATTTTCCTTCTTGATTTTTAGAATTTCTTCAAGATTTGTGGTATCTCCCTTTACATCTATCGGTGTTTTCTTCTTTACCCAATTACGTATTGCTGTTTGGCTTAGGCCATATTCGTCTGCTACTTCCCTAACTGTTTTTCCTGATAATACTAACTCTGCAATCATTATTTTGAATTCATCTGTATAAGTTTTTCTTTTAGACATTTTATGGACACTTCCTTCCTCATTTAGTAGTATATAAAAAACCTTATTTAGTGTCCATACTTATATACTAACATCAGAGGTGCTATATGGAAAGTGAGTTTATAGACTACCTATAAGGAATTGAAACCCGATACCACCGGGTAAGTGGGAGAAAGGAGATAATTGTTTATAGACTACCTATAAGGAATTGAAACAACCTATCATGACACAGGAAGAATTTGATAGAGCTAGTTTATAGACTACCTATAAGGAATTGAAACAAGAATTGATGCAATCAGAAGAAATGCAGAGTATTTGTTTATAGACTACCTATAAGGAATTGAAACAATATATGGGCGAATAACTCATATATACAGTAATGTTGTTTATAGACTACCTATAAGGAATTGAAACTTGGGGTAATCGGAGATGGTGGATAGATGGTTGTTTCGTTTATAGACTACCTA
>NZ_AZSU01000002.1:871250-872905 GCF_000511955.1 [Clostridium] ultunense DSM 10521
AATTGAAACCCGATACCACCGGGTAAGTGGGAGAAAGGAGATAATTGTTTATAGACTACCTATAAGGAATTGAAACAACCTATCATGACACAGGAAGAATTTGATAGAGCTAGTTTATAGACTACCTATAAGGAATTGAAACAAGAATTGATGCAATCAGAAGAAATGCAGAGTATTTGTTTATAGACTACCTATAAGGAATTGAAACAATATATGGGCGAATAACTCATATATACAGTAATGTTGTTTATAGACTACCTATAAGGAATTGAAACTTGGGGTAATCGGAGATGGTGGATAGATGGTTGTTTCGTTTATAGACTACCTATAAGGAATTGAAACGTTGCAAATTTTTCATTGTATGGAGTAACGTCTACAAGTTTATAGACTACCTATAAGGAATTGAAACTTTTATTCCAAACCAATACAATCCCCTCCTTGAATTTAGTTTATAGACTACCTATAAGGAATTGAAACTGTCTTCCATGATAAGGACATGTAATATATTTAGTTTGTTTATAGACTACCTATAAGGAATTGAAACTAACACATATAATAGATTTTGTACTCAGAGAGAATATGTTTATAGACTACCTATAAGGAATTGAAACTAACGAAAGATGGTGCAAAGAACTCAGGAGAAGAGCGTTTATAGACTACCTATAAGGAATTGAAACTGGTCCTATTATCATCTATTCTTATTTCTGCATTGATGTTTATAGACTACCTATAAGGAATTGAAACCCACTTCATCTTTCGCACTATCTTTTAACCAATCAAGGTTTATAGACTACCTATAAGGAATTGAAACCTTGTGTATAGTAATGTATAGTTGAAGGGTTTATATAGTTTATAGACTACCTATAAGGAATTGAAACATATGACAGAAGAAGGTTGTAGTGCTAGAAAACGAAGTTTATAGACTACCTATAAGGAATTGAAACGAATATGGGAAAAACAGCCAGAATTTGAATTTATTGAGTTTATAGACTACCTATAAGGAATTGAAACAGAGGTGATATAGTGATAAAAATAAAAATATTAGACAGTTTATAGACTACCTATAAGGAATTGAAACAGAAGAGAAGTAGTAACTACAGATGAGCTTGGAGCTGGTTTATAGACTACCTATAAGGAATTGAAACGATGTAAAATGATACTCTCAGACTTGATGGCGGTCATGTTTATAGACTACCTATAAGGAATTGAAACCTCTCGTGAATAAGCCATCTTGACATATAAAGTTGATGTTTATAGACTACCTATAAGGAATTGAAACTTTCAGTGGTGATCGGTCTTATGGTGATTTTGCCGGTTTATAGACTACCTATAAGGAATTGAAACTTGGGTAGATCGGTTCTACCCAGTGACTAGAATATTGTTTATAGACTACCTATAAGGAATTGAAACATGGGTAGGTGAGTAAATGAAGAAAATACTACTTGAAGTTTATAGACTACCTATAAGGAATTGAAACATATGACTCAGGCTACACTTCAAGAATATGCATTTGCGTTTATAGACTACCTATAAGGAATTGAAACGATAAACAAAGTGGAGTATATTGCACGAGTATGGGCCTGTTTATAGACTACCTATAAGGAATTGAAACACATAGCTTCTTCATCAGTTAATCCTTCTTTTATAAGTTTATT
>NZ_AZSU01000002.1:875000-876342 GCF_000511955.1 [Clostridium] ultunense DSM 10521
TGGCCTGATATATTTGGTTCACCAACTATTGCTAATGCAATATTAGACAGACTCCTTCACCATAGCCATATTATATCTATCAAAGGGCCATCCTACAGAATCCAATCTAAAATACAATATTTAGATAATAATAGGGTAAAGGATTCTGGGGTCTCATAGTCCACTTTTTGTACATAGTTATTTTCCACTTTTTAGACATTCTTATATTGACATTTACAGTTTATAGACTACCTATAAGGAATTGAAACGAAATTCCCTCTTCATTACAAATCCTCCTTTTAATCTAGTTTATAGACTACCTATAAGGAATTGAAACTTTCACCTCCTCACATATCCCCTTTGCCTACATTTCTGTTTATAGACTACCTATAAGGAATTGAAATAGAACCATTGTAGGGTATTTTGTACTGGAATTAATTAAAATTATAGTATCCATTTTCACACAGTCTGCCATTTCTATTCGACCAATTTGCTGCTCTAGTTCCTAAGTTAAGATGAATAAGAACAAGGTTTGTTATAGCTACCACAGTTATCACTATTTTGTTCATTTTGATGAAATCACTTCATATATACATATCTTCTTTATTCCAGTAGTTATAGATAAAAAGGGAGGATTTAAAAGTATCTGCTAAAGAATTAATAACTAGAAAGTACATGAAGAAGTTTTACTCTTAATTAGAAAATTGTATGAAAAAGACCATTGATCATGGTATGGTATCTTAACGATGTTACAAAGTTGGGTTATAAATCTATAACGCTATAGGAATAAATTATATCTCGTTTTGATACCTTGGGAGTTTTAATTTTTGAAGATAAATTAGAGAAATGCTTTCTTTAGGAGACTGTGAAATAAATTGTGTATGAAAATCCTCCAGGTTAAGGTAAAATAAAAATAACTTAACTAGGAGGATTTTGTTATGGGAAGAAAAAGACCAGAAAGAAAAAATGCTAAGCTTATCGAATCAATTTTAGAAGCTTACCAACCAGAAACAGCACAAGACATTCAGGAGGCACTAAAGGATTTAATGGCAAATCTACTAGAAGAAATGTTAATGGCAGAGTTAGATGACCATTTAGACTATGAATATGGTAAAAAACCACTTAGTCTTAACACAAGAAACGGGTATAGTAGTAAGAAGGTAAAAGGCTCTAATGGTGAGATGGAAATCAAAGTACCTAGGGATAGAGATGGAAGTTTTGAACCCCAAATAGTTAAGAAGCATGAAAAAGACATATCAAACATTGAAAAACAGATAATTTCAATGTATGGAAGGGGTATGACTACAAGAGATATATCTGCACATATTCAAGACATTTATGGATTTGGACTTTCAGAGTCAAC
>NZ_AZSU01000003.1:0-12003 GCF_000511955.1 [Clostridium] ultunense DSM 10521
TTGTACTACGGTTACTGCAAAATAACTGTATTGTTAAGAAGGAAATTTAATTTAATTATAAATAAGAAAAAAGTATATAGATTATGTAAAGAGCTTGAGGTCTTAAGGCCTCAAAGGAAAATTAAACCTAAATTTCCTAGAAAAATAGCTATAAATAGAGAAATAACAACATCAAATTCCCTTTGGGAAGTAGATGTTAAATATGGTTATATTCATGGTGAAGATAGATTCTTCTATATAGCTTCTTTTTTAGATGTATATGATAGAAATATAATAGAATATCATATGGGATTATCTTGTAAAACTGAAGACATAATCGTAACCCTTAAAAGGGGATTAATGAAGCGGGAACTTTATAATAAGAAAATTAACTTGATTATAAGGTCAGATAATGGCCCACAATTCATCAGCAATAAATTTCAAGATACTTGTAAAGAATTAAAATTAGAGCATGAAAGGATACCATTTAAGACTCCAAATAAAAATGCCCATATAGAAGCTTTTCATAGATTGTTAGAAGATGAATGTTTGTCAAGGTACGAATTTAAAAGCTATACAGGAGCTTATGAAGCAGTATATGAATATATTAAATTCTACAATAAAGTTAGAATCCATAGTTCTTTAGGATATATTTCACCAGTAGAATTTTACCATAAAACATTGGAAGGAACAGCAAAACCTTTGAAAATAAAGCTTTAATACTTTGCCTTCAAGTGCCTAACACATTAATATTTAGCTGAAATCAAGGGCCTGCTTTGAGGGGCGTAGCCTTTACCCTTGATGAAGATAAATATTAATGTACAATAAACCAAGGGCAAAATGAAATATTATGATATTGGAAGTATTAGTGAGTTTTTGTCCAAAATTAAGGGATCAATCCGTTACTGCTTCCCAATCAGTTTTTAAAGATGATATAAATTTATTTATGCAGCTATCCTCATAACTACAACTTAATAGGTTTATAAAACATAAAATATTTAAATTTATCAAATATTCCTTGAATCTTTGATAAAATGATTTATATATTTTCAACACTGGGTATTGTTCTAGAATCTCTTTAATATAAGTTTTAGTTTCTTCGTTACATTTCCAATTAAATAAATATTTAATGACCTGACTTCTACTTATCTTTTTTGATTTCTGACTTTTAGCTTTATCATCTTCCTTCAACATACTACTTTTTTCAATTTTTGATATATAATGTTTGAGATTTGAATATGTAAGGATAATTTCTCTTTCCTTAAGCCTTCTATAAACCTCTGAGACATTTCTTGTTTGTAGATACAATTTAATAATTTCATCCTTATGCGGGTCAAGATAGCTATAATTTCTATTACTGGTATTGTACACACTGGCATCTTCTATATCAGTAACGTTAACATACTTTGCTACAGTCCTTCTATCTATTCCATATTCTTTAGCAATGCTTCTATCGGACCTTCCTTTAGCCGATTCTCTTTTGATCTCCAATATTAGTTTTTGTTTTTCTTTTTGCATATCTGTGAATTCCCTTGTTCTATCCCTAGCTTCTACATCTGTTATCTCATTTTGCATATTCGTTATTTTGATATACATAGGAATTTTATTCTTTATTTCCTTTGATATTATTTCACTTAGATTCATAATTAAATGGAATCTATCAGCTATATGGTTACATTCTTTTGATACAGCTCTGTAAGAATAGCCCCTATCCCTAGAAATAGTATGGAGATTTGGATATTTATTAAGTACCTCTTGAATTTCTTCTGGATCTCTAGTATTTAAAATATCAATTATTTTTCCAGTATCTAAGTTTATTATAACCGTTCCGTAATGATGTTTTTTTTAAAGGCAAAATCATCGATTCCGATAGAATAAATTGAATCTTCATCTATGGAAGGCTCCCATTTCTTAGATAACCTCAAAAGGGTATCCCCAGACACCTTAATATTAATATCACTACATCTCCTAGCAGCAGCTTCGGCACTTTGTGTTAAGGAGAATTTAGTCAGCATTTCATTCAATCTTTTAGTTCTACGTTCTTTTGTCCCAGCAAGCTCCTCTATTCTCTCGCTGAATACTTTTGCATTACAATCTGGATTTTCACATCTGTATTTTGCAAGCCTAATTACTAAAAACAAAGGCTTATCTATAATATTTAAATCCTGCATTTTCCTGGTAAAATAAGTTGCTACTGTCGAAGACGAAGTATTACAAAATGGACAATTACAGGATTTTCTTTTACTGGAAAGATATATTATAATTTTATCTTCATTAACTTCAATTGATTTCTCTTCTAAATATTCAGGAAACATGCCTTTGATCAATTTATATTTCATTGTTATCACCCAATTAAATTATATCATTTGGCAATTATCCTTACAATAACCAATTATGAGGAAGAACCATTTTTGAGTTGACATTTACATACTAGACTACCTATGAGGAATTGAAATCTGTTAATCCTGCCGCTTTAAGAAAATTGTTCCAGCGTTGATAGACTACCTATAAGGAATTGAAACTCATAATAACCAACGGTGGGCTTACTGGAGAAACAGAGTTTATAGTCTACCTATTAGGAATCGTAATAAATCTTGGCATAAAAACCTCCTTTCATAGGAAGTTTTTTGTTTTATATATGTATATAAATTGAATTTATTGGTACAAAATGTTACAATAATATTTAAATGACAAGGTTTTGACTTTTTTACCGAGGTGATTATATGTCAAATAACTTGACCACATTAATTTCGCTAATAGGCAAAGGGAAAACCGTTGAAGGAACTAAAGGATACATAAAAACTAAATACTATTATGATGAAACGAAAGATACTATATACACTTCCTTCTTTGGCTCTGCTCTATACAAAATTCTTAAAAAACAAGGTCAAAATATAGACACATGGTTAATATTTGGAACCAATAGATCTACCTGGTCAGAGCTCCTTTATGTAGTGGATGAAAAATATCATGATAAGATGATCGAACTGTATGATGCAGTTTATGATGAAGAAAATGAAGGTGTCTCCCAATCCTTACTCTCCCAATGGGAACAGGCTCTTCAAGAATATGTGCCAGGGCTGAGTTTAATCTTAGTAGATCCTTTAGATTATCAGATATACATAGATCATATGATACATGAAATTCCTGACACTGAAAGGAAAGTAGTTCTTGATATAACTCACGCCTTTAGACACATGCCTGTTATAATTGCTTTCTCATTAATGGCACTCAAACATATCAAGAATATATCTGACATTATGGTATACTACGGTGCCTTTGAGCTAAAGGCAAATTGGAATGATCAAAACGAGCCTACCCCTATATTAAAAATTGACTTCATCAATAATTTAGTTTCATACGCTGAAAATATCGCAGTATTTAACTATTCAGGGTATTTCCCCAATATTTTGGAAGATCTAAATATTTCTAAAACAGATGAAACTTATTTTTGGCTTGAAATGAACAGACAACCAAGAACCGATTTGGAAACAATTAATATGAATCTAAAGGAAAAGTCGAAGGGAAATAACCATCAAGCAAAAATAGCAGAATACATAAATAAAGAAATAGAACCACTTATAGGCGCATCATTACATAAAAGAATGGTAGAGAGATCAAAATTCTTCTTTTATAGGAAACAATATTTAAAATCCCTAATACTTTTATACGAGGGGCTTATCATAGCCATTGGTAGAAAGTATGGTTTTGAAAGCGGACAAGACTATGATAAGCATGAAGAAATTAGAAAATTTATAAAAGGGAATAAAAACACTGTATTTAAAGATAAAGACCAAATAAAAACTTACTTCGATATAGAATATACTAGAAATGCAGCTGTTCATGGGTCTAGAAGTAGAGGCACTCAAAATTTCCTAGAACAGCAGGATCATTTTGAAGCCTTATTTAAAAAAGGCATAGAAATATATAAATATATAACGGAGGAATAATTATGTTAAAATTTATATCCTTATTAGGGACTAATCGGTATTTACCCTGTAATTATTATTTTGGGGAACATAAGGCAAACGATTGCTGCTATGTCCAAGAAGCTTTGGTACAAATATTAGCCAAAAATGATATAGTACCTGACAAAATAACTATATTTACAACAGAAGATGCTTATAATAAAAATTGGATAGCAAATGCATATAGCGATACTAGACCAGGATTAAATGAAGAGTTGGCTGATATATCTAAAAAGTTCCACATTCCCGTGGAAAATGTAATGATACCTGAAGGACATAATGAAGAGGAATTATGGGAAATATTTAATGCTATACTGAATCAATTAGAGGAAGAGGATGAAATAATATTAGATATTACTCATTCTTTCAGATACTTGCCCATGCTAACATTTATAGTAATAAACTATGCACGTATTGTAAAAAACTGCAGTCTTAAAGCCATATATTATGGTGCATTTGATGTATTAGGATATGTACATGAAGTAGAAAAACTTCCTATAGAGGAAAGAAATGCACCTATATTTGATCTTACATCCTTTATAAATCTATTTGATTGGACTATTGCAATTGATAGATACTTAGCCACAGGGGATGCATCTTTGGTAAAAGATTTAACTACCTTAGAAACTAAAAAAATAAATGAGAAAATAGGTAGAAAGGTTTCTGAATCAAATTTAGACAAATCCATTTTATTTAGGGATCCCAATGCGCTAAAAGATCTTTCTAAATCTATGAACAATTTTAGTAATACCGTAGCTACATGTAGAGGGCCTAATCTTACCGGTGCAATATCTTCCCTTAAGGAAAGTATCCATACTGTAGTGGAAAATGCCGCCCATGAAAGGATAAAACCCCTAAGCCCTATAATGGAAATGGTTGAAAAAAGATTTAAAAATTTTAGTACTACTGATGAGTATATAAATATAATAGAAACAGCCAAATGGTGCCATGAAAATAGAATGTACCAACAAGGCTTTACCATATTACTAGAGGGACTTATAAATTATGTTTGTGAAAAGTGGGGTTTAGATAAATTTGATAAAAATAATAGAAATAAAGTTACAAGCTATGCCCGTGATGTAGAAAAAAAGAATGTTGAGGCTGATCATGAAATTTTAGGTTTGAACAAACAAAATGCTGAAGATTTATTTATGTTGATTTACAATATTGGCACTATAAGGAACGATATAAATCATGCAGGATGGAGAGAAAATCCAGCAAAGCATATCGTTTTTAATAATAATCTAAAAACTTTTATCCATAGGGCTGAATCCATACTTTATGGTGAATTCAACAATGATAAGCAATCAAAGGACAAGCAATTATTATTAATATTTTCCCATGAACTAACAGAAGGACAAAAAAAGGAAGCAATGGAAAGATTTAATATATCCAAATTTATAAAACCAGATACCGAACTTTTAAATAAGTGGGCAAATGTTCCACCGCATATAGAAGATTTGAACGAATATATTGAGGATTTTAAAAGATGGATAGATGAAAAAGGACAGCCTGGAGACTATGCTTTAGTCCAAGGTGACTTTGGTGCAACTGTATCTATGGTAGATTATTGTATTTTTAAGAATATTACTCCAATCTATGCAACAACAGAGAGGAATGTAGTAGAAGAAAAAATAGGCGAGACTATAAAAATATCACGGGAATTTAAACACGTGATGTTTAGAAAATATTAATATAAGATAATACATTTTAGGAGGTGGAGGGATGATTGACAATTATGATGTAGCCCTTGCTGCACTAATTTGTGGACTAAACCAAGTATCCAATAGAATGCAGATCCCAATAGAAAATCATCTGCTAAAATCAATTGGCTTATCTATTACAAAGGATTCAATAAATAAACTACTCCATGAAGCAAGTAGTCTATCTTTGGATATGGATGAAAATATAGAAAGTAAAGATAATGGCAAGGTTAAAAAACAAAGGCTATATTCAATATTTCAAAATATTAATATAGGTAAAGAGTATCACAAGGAAAACTACTATTATCCACTAACTCCAATGGATATATCAAACAATATCTTTCCTAAAAAAGAAGAAGAATTTAAAAATCAAGACCTAACAGATGAATATATACATATATTTAAAGAGCTAGAAAGGGAAATTGAATGGGAGCTAAAGGATAAGCATGTATCTAATTTAAAAGATAAAGAAAAAGCATATAATAAAATCTACTATATACTTGAAAAACACACCACATTTGTTCCATGTACAATGGGCAAATATAAGGATATTAGCCTTTTTGAAAGCCTAAAAACTACATCAGCAATAGCTACATGCTTAAATGAATATTACCACAGGGGTGAACAAGAAGAAAATAGATTTATACTTCTTGCAGGGGATGTATCAGGTGTTCAAAGCTTTATATACCAAGTAACAGAAGGGGAAGAAACTAAGGAAAATGTCTCTAAAAACTTAAGGGGAAAATCCTTCTATATAAATGTTCTCATAGACTTTGTTAGCAAGTATATAGTTAAAGAGCTTGGCTTAAATATTTCTAATATTCTATATTGTGGAGGAGGAAACTTTCAACTACTTCTTCCTAATACTAAAGAAGTGAAGCAAAAGCTAGGTGAAATAGAATCAGAAATTCAACGATATCTCTATAAAAAATATGGGGCAAGATTAGGATTAGTTTTTGCACATATTGAAATAAACGATAATGGTATAAAAGATTATTCCAATTCTTTAACTAAATTACAAGAGGAACTTGCTAAAGCTAAAAATCAAAAATTTGTAAACATAATTAGTATGGAAAAGGATAAGTTTTTCATACAAGAAAGTAGACTCCAAAATCCTTGTATATACTGCTATCAGCATAAGGCAACCATAGATAATATCTTATGCGAAGAATGTAGTACTCATATTAGTCTAGGAGAAAAGCTGGTTAAAGATAGATTAAAATATATAGTCTATGACTTTGAAGGAGAAATTAAAAAGTGTGATGTAAGGGTAAGCTTTGGCTCTATGGGACAAGTATGTTTTTATTCTAAATTGGAAGATTCAGATATTGGGTTTTTGGTAGAAAATATAAATGGCACAGGTAAATTTGGTAGAATCAAATTTGTAGGCAATACTGTGCCCCTTAAAAAAGGTGTAGTGGCATCCTTTAACGACATGGCTCCTTTAGCTGAAGGGGATCAGAAAATTGCAGTACTTAAAATGGACATAGATAATTTGGGAACCATATTTTCAACTGGATTTGAAGAAGAAAACAAAAGCATAGCTAGAATATCCACCCTAAGTAGAATGATAGATTTGTTCTTTTGTGGATACATAAATAAAATATGTGAAAATTTATATGATGAATATATTGCTACAGTAGACCCCCAAGAAGTTCAAATGGACAATCTATTTTATATTAATTTCTCTGGTGGAGATGAT
Source organism: [Clostridium] ultunense DSM 10521 (assembly GCF_000511955.1). GTDB lineage: Bacteria > Bacillota > Clostridia > Tissierellales > Tepidimicrobiaceae > Schnuerera > Schnuerera ultunensis. The sequence goes on from NZ_AZSU01000003.1 coordinate 7,353, forward strand.
TTAGTTATTATAGGTCCATGGGATTGGACTATAAGGTTAGCTATTGAAATAAAGGAGCATTTGAGTAAATTCACATGCTATAATCCTAATATAACCATATCTGGAGGTATATATATAGCCGATTCTAAAGCGCCAGTTAGAATAACCTTGTATGAAGGTGAAAAAGCTTTGGAATATGCTAAAGAATATGAGGGTAAAGATGCTCTATCACTTTTAAATAAAGCCTTTAGTTGGCAAAACGGCAAGTATAATGTCTATAAACTAGTAGAGGATGGTATAGAGTATACAAATTGGATTAATAAAGAATATATATCTAGAAATCTTGCCCATGATATCATGGTAGGCAGTAAAAATATTAAAAGGAAGGGGAATATTGATTTTGATTTGGTCCCACAAATAGCCTATTCTCTTTCACGAAACATAGGGGAAGAAAAAATAAAAAACGAAATGATAAGAAGGTTGATTACACCCCGTATAGAGGATAGTGAAATAGAATTTATAAAATATCCTCTTATGATAGCAATAATGAAAACTAGAGATGTAAAGGAGGATTAATATGATTAGACAAAGACAAAGGGGAAGGTCCAATTATGGGGGACAAAACCCAATTAATAATTTGATATCTGAAATAAAAAAAGCCCAATCCTTGAAAGAAGTGTTTATCCCAGAAAAATACGCCTTACCCGATGGATGGGCTTATAAGACGGCAGAAAATTTAAATGAAAAAGCAATGAATTCCAATCAATTAAGAAAAATATTTACCCAATTAAAAACTATAGAAGAAAGTGTCAACAGAAACAAAGAAAATAAGTTAACTAATGAACAAATGAATCAGATACTTTTAATAATGCCTCAGATTGCTTATGCAAGAGGAAGAGATCTAATTCCATCAACATTTTATAATTTAATGAAGGAATGTATTACGCCAAATAAAATAAAGGATAAGGAAGATTACAAAAGCTTTGTAGGTTTTTATACTGCAGTAGTAGCTTATTCTAAAATGGGAAGCTAATTTAAGGAGGGTGCACAATGATTAAAAGATATATTATTGAATATATTTTAGAATGTGAGACAGGTCTGCAAATACAAGCAGGAAATATATCTTTCGATATAGGGGGAATAGACAATCCTGTAGTTAAAAACCCCATAACAGATGAACCCTATATACCTGGCTCATCATTAAAAGGGAAAATACGAAGTCTTTTAGAATGGCAAGAAGCATCAGACGTATTGATCCATAACGGAGGAAAAGTATTAAATGACCCAAAATATGATGTATGTAAACTTTTTGGAGTATCACCTAATAATTTAAATAAAGAAAGTGACAATGTTCAAGAAAAAATACTGGTTTCACGGGCCATAGTTAGAGATGCTTATCTTACAGAAGAGAGCAAACAAATGCTTCAATCCCAATTAGGGGAAAATATATTTACCGAAATTAAGGCTGAAAATAATATAAATAGGCTAACCTCAAAGGCTAGCCCAAGATTCTTTGAAAGGGTTCCCAAGGGTGCAGAATTTAAAGGTGAGATAGTGTTGACCCAATATGTGGAGGAAGATAAAAGATTACTAGATCTTCTTTTAGAAGGGATGCGGCTATTGCAAGATAGCTACCTAGGTGGTAGTGGATCTAGAGGTGCTGGGAAAATAAAGTTTAAAGATGTGAAGATCTATTTAAGAGATAGGGATTATTATATTGGAAAAAAAGAACAAGAAATAATAGAACATACTATATGATAAGGGGTGATAGGGATGAACATACATAAAATTAGCCTTACCCCTTATGGCAGCATGACTACACTTCCCGATTCACAAACTATATTTGGTGCCATGTGTTGGTCTATTCGGGAATTATATGGAGAAGATGAACTAGAGGAGTTGTTAAGTAATTTTATAGACCATGAAAATAAATTTGTAGTATCCTCATCTTTTATAGAAGGACTCTTCAAAGCACCTGTTATGAACTGGGCTACTTTAGAAGAGATTATAGATATAGGAAACAAAATGGATATTGAAAGTAGTCAATTAGCTATTAGAGGTAAACGGCTGAACAAGATAGAATATATGTCAGAACAGGTTTTTAAAGATTATTTAGAAGGTAAATTAGATAGGAAAGAAGTAGTGGAAGATATATTAACAGGAAAAGGGAAATTCTACACTTCTGAAAACATACTTCAATACAAAGATGAAAAAATAGGTGCCATAGACTATTATGAAGAAAATAGCAGAAGAAACCTTATAAACAGGTTGAGTGGTACTACAGACGAGGGAAAATTATTTTACTACAAAAGGGGCTTTTTAAAGCCCAATACTAATTTGTATTTTTTAATCAAAACTGAAAATATAGATTACTTTTTACCTGTATTTAGATACATGGCGGATAGTGCTATTGGAGGAGATAAAAGTGTAGGAGTTAATGGATTTAGGGTTACTTATAAAGGGATTTTTAACTATACAAAGAATATAGAAGAAAATCTACTATTATCAAAATATATCCCGCATTATGAAGAGGTTAATTGGGAAGAAAGCATGTACAAGATATCCATAGGTAATTATAAGATAGAAAGCAGACATGATTTCTTTGGACAAGATATACTAAAAAGCCAGATTGGATATATAGTAGAAGGTTCAAAGATTGTTTTAAGGCAGAATAAAGAGATTTACGGTAGGCTCCCTATAGTAAAAGACATAAACTATAAAAAAATTAGACATAATGGTCTAGGCTTTTTCTTATAAGGTAGGTGATAGAAATGGCATATATATTTAAAATATTATCACCAATCCATATACATAGCGGGGAAGTTATAAAAGCTATGAATTATATGGTAAAGGATGATAAAGTACTAATATTTGATGAAATGGATGTAATTGAATCAGTCAAACAACAAGAATTATTAAATGATGAATTATTAAGAAATTTTGCATCTGCAGGTAGGAGAAGAAAAGAATACAATAAAACACTAGATTATTATATAGATAAAGGGATAATTGAAAAATCTGTGGTAGATAAGTATAAACTTAAAGGAAATAATTATACAGAAGACTTATCTGGGCAAGAAATATATAGAACAATGACAAATCTACAAGGCCCTTATATACCTGGTTCTACTATAAAAGGAGTAATAAGAACTGCAATCTTGTATGATTATATCCTTAATAAGGGGATTGAATACATAAAAGATGCGGTCAAATTTTTAAACAGAGTTAGACATTTTTCAATAGATGATTATATTATATATGGGGTTAAGGACGGATGGTTAGAACAAGATATATTGCAAGATCCATTCAAATTTCTGGGGGTTAAAGATGTTAATATGGTTGATAAGGAAGTAGGTATATATGAGGAAACAATATATAATATAAATAATTTTATTCCCGGTAATGTTATAGAAACTGTAGAAGAAGACAATAAAAGCGAACAATTTGATTTTGAAATAAGAGGACATAAAAAATTAGTTGGGAAATATAATCAAGAAATAATTAAATACTTTAAAGATGAAGAACTACGTAGGGTGCTGTATCAATATTCAAAGGATATTATTGAAGATGAACTAGAATACTATAGAATTAACAAACACCCATTGTTTAATACGAAAGAAATAATTGAAACATTGGAGAAAATAAAGGCAAAAAACAGCATAGACTCCCCAGTACTTAGAATAGGCAAAGGAAAAGGATATAAATCTAATACAGTAGCTTTAGCAATTAAAAAATTAGATAAAGATTATTATACACAAGAAATCAAAAATATAGCAAAACCTTTTAGATATAATAAAAACTATGAATTTCCAAAGACAAGAAAATTTATCAATCCATCAGTATCACCAAAATTATTAGGATTTACAATACTTGAAAAGGTTGATAGGTAGGCATGGTGCGCATAAAAAAAGTAAAATATAAACTAAAATTTTTAGAACAGATAATATTTAAAGAAGAACCGGAAATCGCTTTTTTAAAATCAATTTTTAAAAGGCTTAAAAATATATTATGTATCAAAATAGATAAGAAATGTAATAGCTGCAATCATAATAGTAAATGTTTGTATTATTATATTTCATCAGGAGATTTTAAATATATAGAAACTATGCCTATTATAGTGGAAAGGCCCCTTTTTTCGAAAAGAAACTTTAAGGCTGAAGACCAATTAGAATTGAAATTTATTTTCCTTGGGGAGGCAGCAAAACATATAGATTTTATAGAATATATATTAAAGGAATTTGAAGCCAGGGGGCTTTTTGGAGAAAAATATAGGTTTGTAATACTAAATAGGTCTGTAGAACAGGTAGGAAAGCTTAAAAATAATAAAAATATAAAAACCATTCAAGTACTAACTCCAATAGACATAAGAGAGAATATATTTATAAAGGAAAAAGAAAAACTAGATGAACTAAATGAACTTTATAATATAACAGATAAAACAATTAAACCTATAAACAATTTGTATGAATTTGATGCAGTAAAATTTGAAATTAGAAGCCCTTTACATTTAGGAGCTAATAGATTCATACAAGAAGGCTATATTGGTAGGATAAAATTTAAAGAAATATTAATGGAGTCTAAGCTAATAGATATTATAGAAATAATAGGGGCAGGAAAATATTACGCCATAGGCGGTGGAGTTATAAAAATTATTAATTAGTGATGGGACAGT
>NZ_AZSU01000003.1:12181-40760 GCF_000511955.1 [Clostridium] ultunense DSM 10521
GGCCCCTTTTTTCGAAAAGAAACTTTAAGGCTGAAGACCAATTAGAATTGAAATTTATTTTCCTTGGGGAGGCAGCAAAACATATAGATTTTATAGAATATATATTAAAGGAATTTGAAGCCAGGGGGCTTTTTGGAGAAAAATATAGGTTTGTAATACTAAATAGGTCTGTAGAACAGGTAGGAAAGCTTAAAAATAATAAAAATATAAAAACCATTCAAGTACTAACTCCAATAGACATAAGAGAGAATATATTTATAAAGGAAAAAGAAAAACTAGATGAACTAAATGAACTTTATAATATAACAGATAAAACAATTAAACCTATAAACAATTTGTATGAATTTGATGCAGTAAAATTTGAAATTAGAAGCCCTTTACATTTAGGAGCTAATAGATTCATACAAGAAGGCTATATTGGTAGGATAAAATTTAAAGAAATATTAATGGAGTCTAAGCTAATAGATATTATAGAAATAATAGGGGCAGGAAAATATTACGCCATAGGCGGTGGAGTTATAAAAATTATTAATTAGTGATGGGACAGTGAGGTCTGATATGATACCTCTAAAGTAGACAGTCTAATTAATTAAAATTAGATTATCTACTTGGAGGTATTTTTATGGGGGGAAAACCGAAGTTTAGTAAGGAAGTAAAAATTAAAGCTTGCCAGGACTATGAAAAAAGCCATGCTGGATTTGCTACTATTGCTAAAGAAATTGGAGCTCATGAAGTAACTGTCCTTAGATGGTATCAAAGATATAAAGAATATGGCCCTAGTGCTTTTGAAACATCAAATAGAAATCGTTCATATAGTAAGGACTTTAAATTATCGGTAGTAAAAGAATATGTTTCAGGTAAATATTCACTTTCTGACTTATCGGCAAAATACAATATAGTAACTTCTGTAATTAATAGATGGATTAATAAATGGTATAATGGTATAGAAATAAAAGATTATGATCCTAAAGGAGATGTCTATACCATGAAATCCAGAAAAACTACATTTGAAGAGAGGTTGGAAATAGTTAAATGGGTTATTGACAATAATATGAGTTACAAAGATGCAGCTGAAAAGTATGGGATTACCTATGCACTTGTATACAGATGGACAAGGGCATATATAGACAAAGGACCAGAAACATTAAAATATCAAAAGCGTGGGCCAAAACCAAAATCAGAAATTGATGAAAGTAAATTAACTGAAATTGAGAAATTAAAGCTTGAACTTGAAAGAGAAAGAGAGTTAAGAAAGCTAAGAGAATTAGAATTGGAAGTTCTTAAAAAAAAAGAGGAAATCGAAAGAAAACATCGCTGTCGAAAGTAAGGTATGAAGTAGAATACGAGATAGTAGATATTTTCAAAGAAAAGGGCTGTCCAGTAACACGAATATGCAAATTACTAAATATTTCTAGAAGTGGATACTACAAAAATAAAAATAGAATCAAACCTGAAAAAGAAAAGCAAGATGAGTTAATTTGTTCATTAATCGCTGAGTATAACGCTACATTTGATGGAATTTTAGGCTACAGAAGGATGACCATGTTCATAAATAAACTAAATAATAAGTTATTCTCTAAGAACTACATATATAGACTTATGAAATATTTGGGTATTTCAGCAAGGATCAGGAGAAAGAAAGTTAATCGTATTAGAATAAAGCCAGAGTATACAAAGGAAAACATATTAGCAAGAGATTTTAAAGCAAATGCTCCTAATGAGAAGTGGCTTACAGATGTAACAGAATTCTCAATCCCAGGAGATAGTAGAAGGCTTTATTTAAGCCCAGTTATGGATCTTTACGATAACAGTATAATAGCATATGAATTATCCTTTAAAAACAACAATCAACTAGTATTCAAAATGTTTGATAAGGCAATACAAAAATATCCCGATGCAAAGCCAATATTTCATAGTGATAGAGGATTCCAATATACCAATAATATATTTAAAAGTAAGCTTGAAGAAGCTGGGATGACACAAAGTATGTCTAGGGTTGGTAAATGTATAGACAATGGGCCTATGGAATCATTTTTTGGTACTCTAAAAGTTGAAATATTCTATGGAAAGACTTTTAAAACGATAGAAGAATTAAGGGAAAGGATAATTGAATATATCAAGTTTTATAATGAAGAAAGGTTACAAAAAAGATTAGGATGCATGGCTCCATTAGAGTATAGATACCACGCATCCAAAAGTGCATAAATTTTAATTAAATTGATTGTCTACTTGACAAGGGTCAGTTCAGTCAGACCTCGCTGTCCCAGATTTAATGTAGGATAACTTAGTGTAAAATAAATGTTGAATAAAAAACAAGAAAAATAGTATTATCGTAAGATAGCAGTTGTTTATATTTTACCTATAAGGAATTGCAATTGTCTTGGTAATCCTTCAAATTTTATTGCAATATCTATTATAATAGTTTACCTATGAGGAATTGAGACAAACCTTCGGCTGTTAACCCTATGACTGCATCTGGGGTTTGTAGTCTACCTATGAAGAATTGAAACCAGCAACATCAAGGCAAAAAGTGGATATTCACGATATGCTGAATAAGGCTTATCAATTAGTTCTTATTGAAAATATGGTAAAAACTATTAAAGGAATTATTACAAAATTGGCCAAACATAAAAAGGTATAATAGTTTAAAAATTTAAAAAGTACAAAAAGATTTTTTGAAATAAAATATGCTGCTCCATATACAAAACCGCTAATAATATAGGTTAGATATATGAGATGCTTCCTTTTTAAATTAAATCCCTTCAATACTATTAGTATTCCATAAAATGTAACTAGATACTTCAGCATCCAGCCTCCAAGTATCTGTAACATTACATACAATTCCCCAAGGGTAAGAAATCTAAAATAACTTACTTGTTGTGTTTGAATGAGTTTTGGATAGGAGAAAGTAATGGCTTTTTTTGGACCAAAGGTCATAATTAATCCAATAGTAGATACTATTTGCATTTGAATTACAATCAATAGCCCTATAGCTATAGCATTAGTCATTTTTTCAGTAGTGCCTAATTTTGATAGATAGGGTAAACATATGGATACCGACCCATATAACCCTAATATTTTAATAATAGCTATAAATATGCCTTTATTCAATCCGTTTTCTAAAATAGGCAATAGTAGTTTAAAACTTTTATATCTCGAAGTAAGTATTGAAAGATTTATCCCTGCAATCATTATTAATATAATCCCTATCATTGTTACAGTTATAATTGCCACTATATCCTTGCGAATGGTATATATAATAGGCACAATAAAAAATAATAGGAGATACCAGGTAGGTGTCTCTATAAACATATTAGTATGCATAGAGTTTGCTTCTACAGCTGCACTTTCCACTAAGGCCGCTAGCATAGTAAAAACAAACAAACCTAATAGAATATTTCCAAAGGTTTTTCCTACTGCTTTATGATATATACTATGAAGATCAAAACTATTTTTTCTTATACAGACTTTTATTAGATAGGTAAAAAAGAGAAATGCAATAATAGAAGCAATAATCATAGCTATCCAACTATCTCTTCCACCATCTGCAATAAATATAGTAGGGTAAGTTTTTAAAGATACAATGGAAGTAGCTAAAATCAAAAAAGCAAAATGCCTTGGATTAAACCTATCCACTAAACCCCCTCCAGATTTATAATGTTGAAATTCCATTATATTCATCTTTAGTTTTAGTAGTTCTATGAATATTATTCAAACTAGGTACAGAAAATAAAAATGGTGATACTATGGATCAACAGTATATTAATAATATAAAAGAAAAATTAAGGAAGGATTCCCAAATTAGATATAGAGAAATAGGTTCTGATGAAAACAGGATCTTAGTAATTTACGACAATAGTATTACCGATATAAAATTCATATCGGAATCCATAATACTGCCTATTATCAATAATATAAAGCTTGTAACGGATATAGAAAAGATAAAAAGAGAGATAATTATTACGCCTTCTGTAGGGGATATTAGGTCTGAAGATGAAGCGATAGAACATATATTATCAGGAGATGTCGTAATAATTTTCAGCTCTTTAAATGCCGTTATATATTGTGAAACCAAAAGTTTTCCTAAAAGGGCTATAGAATCTCCCCCAACTGAGGCCGCTATTAAAGGCTCTAGAGAAGGTTTCAATGAAGTATTAGCAGATAATGTAGCTGCCATTAGAAGGAGGATCAAACATCCCGATTTAAAAATTGAAGAGTTAATCCTTGGGGAAAAATCCTATACTTCCGTTGCAATAGTATATATAGAAAATAATGCTCCTACAGAACTTGTAAAGTATATACGAACCAAAATAAATAAAATAGATACACATTATATGATTGTAGCCAACCAAATAGAAGAAGAATTGAAATGTAAAGGTACCCCTTTTGATACAATTGGATATTCGGAAAGACCTGATGTAATAGCTGCAAAACTAGGAGAAGGAAGAGTTGCCATAATAACAGATGGAACTCCTTTTGTTATCTATGCACCATTTTTTTTTATTGAAAATTTCCATGCACCTGACGACTACACCATGAACAAATTTATTGCAAATTCTTCACGATTGTTTAGATGGGCATCCTTTGGAATATCTGCATTACTTCCAGGAATATATATAGCTTTATTCACCTACCATTTTAGTCTATTACCATATATTTTTGTATTCCGTCTGGCTGAATCGAGAGTAGGAGTTCCCTTGCCCATGGTAGTTGAATTGATTATAATGCTGGCATTTTTTCAAGTACTTAGAGAAGCTGGAATCAGGCTTCCTCAGCCTATAGGTTCAACTTTAAGTATAGTAGGAGCATTAATACTAGGAGATGTTTCGGTACAATCCGGGTTATCATCCCATATTACAGTATTCGTAGTAGCCCTGACATCTATATCATCTCTACTATTGCCAAGGATATCTATAGCAATATTTTTATGGAGTATTGTAATCATTATATTTTCAGGATTTTTAGGCTTGCCTGGATTCTACATGGGATTTATAATATTTTCTTCTCATCTGGCAGGTTTGACCAGTTGTGGCTATCCCTACCTTTATCCCCTTGGAACTATGAAGGTTTTTAAGTATAAAGATATACCTTATAGAGGAGGGCTTAACAGGATAAATAACTATATATTCCAAGAGGATGATGTTAGATGAAGAAAGTTATACTGGCTATAGCTTTAATTTCTACTAACTTTTTAATGGGTTGTTTTAATTATAATGACATAAATAAAGTAATTTTTGTAACAGCAATAGGTATAGATATTGATAAAGAGAATAGACCGATAGTATATGCTGAAGCTTTTTTAACCAATAGAAATATTACAGAGGATAAAGGTACAGAGGAAAAGACAATATTCAAAGGCACGGGAGATACAATTTTTGAAGCTATAAGAAATATAAATTTAGGCACAAGTTATAAGCTGAATTATTCTCAAAACAAAGCCATAATATTTAGTAAAAGGGCAGCAGAATATGGATTGGATAACTTTATTGATATACTCGATAGAGATCAAGAGTTTTTAATGCGTCAATATATGTTTGTAACTTCAGATGATTTAATGGATGTACTAAACACCAAAGTAGTTGAAGAAAATTTTGTTGGGATTTTTCTAACCGATTTGATCCTTAATTATCAGATACAGTCTAAAGGGAGTAAACTAAGATTTGATGAATACTTGGTTAATAGGCAAATGGAAAGTAGTGTAGATTTAATAAATTTTTTAGAAAAAACCAAACATACTCCTAATGATAGATTAACTATAAAAGGGTTGGCAGTTATTCAAAATGATAAGTTAGTAGGAGAACTAAATCCAAAAGAAGCAAAATATTATAATTTTTTCATGGGCACATTAAAGGTTGGGGATATTTCCATACCCCACCCAGAATATGAGGATAAATTCATTACTTTAGAAGTGATAAAAAACAGAACTAAATTGAAAGTTTTTGATGAAGGGGAGAGTATTAATATCTACAAAACCATAAATACAAGTGTTAGCTTTGCTGAAGCACAAGAAGGTGTTAAAATATCTAATAGAGAAGAAAGGGAAACTATTGAAAAATATGCAGAAAAAGAAATAAAAGCAAGGTGTAGAAAACTATATGAAAAATACTATGCTAAAGACATAGATATATATAATCTAAAAAGAGAAATATCCATAAGATATCCTAAAGAGGATCTAACAGATATACTATATAATGTAAATCTATATATAGATGTCAATGTTAATTTAGAGGGAAGTTCAGATGTAACGGACTTTTATTAATATCTTAACGATCCTATCCTTGAAGAGGTACCATATAAAATAAAATGTTAGAACAAAAAATAATTACTTTAACATTAAAAGTGATATGAGATAATACATTTGTGAAAAGAAAAATAAAAAAGAAAGGCCTTTGATATAATGTTATTTGCGAAGACAAAAAATATCGGAGGGATCCTTTCTTATGAAAACAATTAAGTCTTTGACACCTTTGGGAACAGAAAAGATGAGGTTTCGTCAAAGGGTAGCTAAATATGCAATTAAACATGATAACAATGCAAAAGCACCGTTATCATCGCCATAGGGGTCTGGCGCAAGTATATCGTAAGCTAAAAGACGCAGGCTATACAAGAATCTATGATTCCATGTGTAGGCAAATAAGAAAAATGAAATTAAATACACCAAAGAATCAGGAGATATAGTAATAGATACAATAACATAGCAAAAAAATATCAAATTTTAAAACACCAAATGAAATAGTTGAAGAATATTACTCTAAAAATGCTGCTTAGGATGATATTACAAATAATTATTAGCAATTTGAAAACCACAGCATTATTCAGAGCTATTAAGCCCTCTAACCTATTTTGACAATCGTACACTAATTTAGTAAAATAAATATTAATGTACAATAAATCAAGAGTAAAATGAAATACTATGATATTTGAAGTATTAGTAAGTTTTTATCGAAATAATTGAGGGGATGAAGGAACCAGTCCGAAAGGGCTGGTTCTTTCTTTTACAAAAAATCAGATCTAATATAGTTATTTTACTCCAAACAAATATGGGTTTCTATGCTATAATTATTTATGTAACCATAATTAGTTAATTTTCACACAAAAACCTATTGGATTGGAGGGATATTGGTGGGTATTACATTGTATGATTTTCAGATAAACAATTTACGTAAGATTACCAACTGTTGGATAGATGGTTGGCAAATAGATGAAGAAAGGCTTGTAGAACTTTATGATGAGATTGAATTTTACAGGAGCCGATTCAATAATGTAATAAATTATGAAGAATTGATAGAAAGCGAAGAGTGGGATGGATTCGAATTTAAGAATGGTTTCGTAGAACAAAATGTTTGGGCTATTTCAAATGGAGCACCGGAGATAGTTCAAATGTTTAGAGGCAATGTAAATGGGGAGAAATTAATAGATGGAGTTCTGGAAATGTTAGAATTGGCTAATTCCATAGAAGGGGATATTGATAGAATTTTGGTTCCTGCCTTGGAAGCATTGAAATATATGCCAAACAAAGTATCTATTGCTACAGAAATATTACATAAGTCAATACCTGATAAATATCCAATAAAAAACTATAAGAGCAATTGGGGCTTAGCCTTTATACTGGAACCCAAAGATTTAGTAATATATACTAGAAAATTATCCTATATTGCCTTCAGAAACTATATTGATAATTTATACATTGAATTATTAAAGATTTTTGAAGAATATGATTTATACATAGAAGAATATTATAAATACTGGATAATAGATAGAATCTTTTGGTATATGGTGGATGAGAAATATAGTGAAATAATTAAAATATATAATTCTAGGTATAAAGAATATTATTAGAATTTGTAGGTGATAAAATGGCTATTATGTACCCTGAAAGCATGGAATATGAACAGGTAAATAGTTTAGGAGAAAAAGCAGTTTTTGAGAGTTTGAAGGGCAGTTTATCTGATGAATGGACAGTAATCTATTCCTTACGATGGATAAATAAGGCCAATAAGAGGAGTAGAAAAGCAGAGGGAGAAGGAGATTTTTTAATATTCAATAAAGACCATGGTATTTTAGTTTTGGAGATAAAAGGTGGAGATGTTAGCTGTATAGATAGGAAGTGGACAAGTACTGATAAAAACGGGAAGGTACATTTCATTCAGGATCCGGAGAAACAAGCTGCTGATACCATGTATGAAATAATCGAAACCCTTAAAATAAAAGGAATTAGGGATTGCTTTGTTTGTAGAGGAGTATGGTTTCCTGATACCAATACGAAGGATGAGGATTTGGCTTTGAACATACCTAAAGAGATAGTACTAGATTATTATGATTTGAACAATCCTGAAAAGGGTTTACTCAGAATATTCGATTACTGGAAATCTAAGAGCAGGTTTAATCCAAGGTCAATGGATGATAGAAGCTTTAATCAAATTACTAATATATTAATGCCAAGGATTAGATTGGTAAGAACTCTAAAAAGCATTAGCAGAGATGTTAATGATATGTATGTTAGACTAAATCAAGAACAATTCATAGTACTAGATGCTTTGGAAGAAAACAAGAGAGTGACCATTAAAGGTCATGCAGGGAGTGGTAAAACCATTCTAGCTATTGAAAAGGCCAGAAGGGAAGAGGAAAATGGTAATAAGGCTCTATATCTCTGTTACAACAATAGGTTAGCCAATAATATCAAAGGGAATTATGAAAATACTTTTGATATTTTTACAATTTATGGTTTTGCACTGAACTATATGAAAAAATATTATCCAGCAAGGGTAATAGGCTTTGAAGAGTATTCAGATTTTGAATATTTGATGGAGGAATTTTTGGAGGTAATTGAAGACAATAAAGAGAAAGGTTTAGAAATATATGACACTGTAATCCTAGATGAAGGACAGGATTTTGAAGAAGAATGGATTAGAGCATTGGATTATTTAATAGATGATGGAAGTATTTATATTTTTTATGATCCTTTGCAGGAATTATATGATGTAGATTCTAAAAAGGATTATAATTATTTGGATTTGGAAACTATATTTACTCTAAAAAGGAATATGAGAAATACCGATGAAATATGTAAAAGCTCTGTAAACATATTAGATAAACCAGTAGAAGATATCCTGTTAAAAGGAATAAAGGGAAAAAAACCTGAAGTTCTTCTATGTTCAAATGAAGATGAACTGGATAATTTGCTTATTAATAAGATTCATGAATTAATCAATATTGAATATATTGAAAAGGAAGATATAACCGTATTGACGTTGAATAGTGCTAATAAAAATAAGTACATAAAATTGATAGATAAGGAATATTTACCAGAAATAGAAACTGTAAAAAGGTTCAAAGGTCTTGAAAATGATGTGATTATCATACCAGATGTAAGTCCATCTTATCTAGATGAAGATAGCAGAAGAAGACTACTCTATGTAGGTATGTCAAGGGCAAGGGTACATGTAGTTCTTATTGTCAACACAAAGGATAATTACACCAATTATTTAATGAATAAATGGAATTGTAGTGATGAAAATGAATTTGTCAATAAAATAACAGAATATATTTGGAGGGAGTAATGATGTGTGAATACAAGGAGATAAAGGATTTAAAGAAATCCATAGAAGAAAGATTTTCTGAATATTGGTATAAAATTTTTGATATAAGTAAAGCCAATTTTGTATTGCCAAATGGAATTAAAGTGAGCAAAAAAAACACCAATGAAAATTTAAAGAAGTTAGAAAAGGAAATTAGGAATTGGGAAGAAAGTATTGAAAAATATAGGGATGGAGTTAAAGATTATTTTAAATTGGATTATTTTGATGAGGATTCCGAGGATTGTTATGAATATAGTGAAGTGAAGGAAGAACTTCTTGCAAAAAATCTTTGGACTGTTTCAAGTGCTCTCCACTCATGGGATCCTGCTTTAGAAAAGTATAAAGAAACTTTTTGGGCAACTCCACCTAAGGATATTTTTGTTACAGTACACAATATATTGGTTGGTGCCTATGATTATATGTTAAATGAAGGAGCCAATATTAAATTCAATAGAATAAATAAGATTGAACAATTAAACTACGACTTTTTATATGAAGAGGATATGCTCCTTACTGGTGTAATAGGATTAGGCATTCGTTCAGAAATATTACATAGACTATATCCAAGCCATTTTCCCATTATGACTCGTAAATCTATTTGGGGAATGTATTATATCACTGGAAGGGAAAGTGAATTTGTTGCTGATGAATATTTTGATGGGAAATTTAGAACGGAGCATAATTGGAATTATGATTATGGAAGATTTACCTTTTATAACAATTTTATTGGGAATTTAATCACTCAGACTCTTCTTGAAAACAATATGGATTTAAACCCTCAACTCCGATTTGGATATGTAAATGAATTCTTAAGCTGTATTAATGAAATGCATAAGGATGAGGTGGAAGAATTGAATAGATGGAAGTTAATGGAGGTATAAAATGGATAAAATGTTGAAAATGCATTTTAGCGATATTGAAGATTTATATGATTATCAAAAAAATGTTTTAGACAGTATATTAGAAGGCAACAATAGTCTGGCCATAATTCCTACAGGAGGTGGAAAATCACTAATATATCAATTGGGTGCCATGATGCTTGAAGGAACTACAATAGTCATATCGCCTTTAAAAGCCCTTATGCAAGAGCAAGTAGATGATTTAAACAGTAGGGGAATTGAAGCTATTGCTATAAATAGTGATATGGATTTTCAAACTCAAAGGAAGGTCCTAAAAGATTTAGGTGGGAAAAAGCCAAAGCTAATATATGTATCTCCAGAGCGGTTAAACAACTATTATTTCCGTTCTGCTCTGTCCTACATGGAAAGGAAAATACCATTGGTTGTAATCGACGAAGCCCATTGTATAAGCCAGTGGGGGTTTGACTTTAGGCCTGATTACAGCAAGATTAAACCCTTTATCAATTTTTTAGAGGGAATTGGTCATAACCCAATTACTTTAGCATTGACAGCTACCCTTAGCAGCCAACCTAGAAAGGGTATAATCCAGGAATTTAATATTGATAAGAAAAATATGCTAATAGAGGATAATGTTATTAGGGATAATTTGGTTTTAGAATTTAAAAAGGTTGAAAAGGATGAAGCCAAAATAGGTGAGATTAGAGAATTTATCGACTCTAAAGATTTAAAAAAGGTTTTAGTATATACATATAGTAGACCTAAATGTGAAGAGCTAGCATCTCAGTTTGATAATAGTGATTTCTTCCATGCGAGATTGAGTCCCGATGGAAAGTTAAATGTTTATAAGAGGTTTAAAAATGGAGATATTAGAGTATTGTTTGCAACTACAGCTTTTGGCATGGGAATGAATATACCTGATATAGATGGGGTAATCCATTATCAAATCCCCGAGTCTATTGAAGAATATTATCAACATGTAGGAAGAGGTGGTAGGGACAAGGAAATATGTCCATTATGCCATTGTCTGTTTTTATGGTCGGATAAAAATTTTGATGTAAAGAGGCAGAGGATAGAGTCTAGAACATTAAAGGAAGAAGAGCTAATAGAGGGATTTCAATGGATAAATCCAAGGAATAGAAAAGGATTTGTAAAGGAATTGAATTCTGAAGAGCTTTGGAGAAATGATGGTTCTAAGGGGACAATTAATTTAAGATTAATGGTACCAGTATTTGAAAAGTATAAATTGATAGAAATTGTTGGAGAAATAAATGGTAAGCCAAAATCTATTACTTTTAAAAACCCAACAAAGTTATGGAATAAAGTATTATCATCCTTAAGTGGTATCAGGAATTCTTATACCTATGCTGAGAAGAAAACTGGGATAAAAATACAGGAAATTATCAATCATTTATATGAAGAAGAGTTTAAGGGAAACATTGATAAAATTCCTGCTATGGAAAAACTTATTATGATAAAGGTAAACTCTGATGTAATACCTGAAGAAGTAAAGGAGGCAATACTCAAAGAGAGCAAGGAAATTGAAAAGCATAAGATTTCTATGCTAGGTATGTTGAAGGAGTTATGTACAGAAGAAAACAAAGAAAAATTCATAGCAGAGAGATTAGGAGTACCATATCAATAATAACTATTTTTATGAGCAAATTATTCAACACTCATCCACTAGTGGTGGATAAACAACTGGCGACAATATTGGGGCTGAATGAAGCATTAGTTCTACAACATGTAAATTATTGGTTAGAAATCAATAAAAAGAAGAAAAGAAATTACCATAAATTATGATGAGTTGGAAAAGCTAATTAACAAGAATTTTTCTGATTCTAGTGAAGAACTTTCTAAGATACAGAAACCCAAAATAGTAATACCATTAGTTCAAAGAGACAAGATGATTATATAAAAGATAATAAAAAACTGTGAACTATATGCTATTGATAAAAAGTAAAGAGAAGCTGTAGCTCATGCGATTAAATTATTAATACTTGATATTCAAAAGTCTAAACAAATCAAAATAGGGGATATCTATGTTCCTGTAAAAATAGTAGAGGAAGACTTAAAACGCCTTAACTATTTAATAAAAGAACATGTGGTGAATAGATTTAATGAAATAAGCAAGGAAACAAAAATTAGAAATTCTATAGGATATTTGAAGGTTTGTATATACAATTTAATAGATGAAATAAAAGTAGATATTGATTCAAAGCTTAGGTATGATGGGGTAATAGATTAGTTAGAACAAAATATATTTTAGTAGGTATTATACATTTATGCTATAATTTTAATACAAAAGTGTTTCAAAAATTAGTATGTAAAGGAGATTGTTATGGTATTTGGATGTTTAACTTCCCTCATTATTCTTATTTTTGCCTTTGTTATGGTAGTGGTTACTTTGGCTATTACAGGTGTTGCAATAACTTTTGGGTTAATTGCAAAATTACTTATTCCTTTTGTACTTATTGCCTTAGGCATAAATGTTATTTTTAGAAACAGAAGATGAAAATAATTAATTTTATGAGAACTATTTATATAGGCTAATCCATTATAATAAGGATACAAGACAAATATCAGTAGTAGAATAATGGCTATAGTTAATAATAAAATTTACTTAAGGAAAAACTAAAATGGAAAAGAAAATAAGGAATAGTAGAAATACTGAAGAATTATTATTCATATATTTTTGGTATATGGTGGAGTGTTATGGATTACTGCTGGAATCAATCCCATAAGATTTATAAAAGATAGTGCAGAATATTTTCATCGGGAGGTGGTGGTATTCCAGGAAGTGGTATTATAAAATTGCTTGTTATGAGTAGAAACTTTTGGGCTTCCAACAGAAATAGTTGGAATTATTGCAGCTTTTTATCGAAGTTTTGATATGGGAACAACAATTAATAATTGTTTAGGGGATTTAGCAGGTACAGTTTTAGTTTCAAAATTAGAAGAAAAAACTGCTGCAAAATTAACAATTTTAAATTATATGTAAGGAAATGTCGACAAAATATCCCACAGGTTTAAACCTGTGGGATATTTTGCATATTTTAAAAGTATAATTTAATCAAGGACAAATATTTTTGAACCATATGAATAATAGCAAATATATTTTGGGTATATTTAACATGATGGTATAAAAAGAGGAAGGGTGATACCTATGAAAACCATAGCTATTGCAGGGACTTTCGATAGTAAAGGCAAAGAGTTAACCTATGTAAAGAATATTTTAGAAGGTTTAGGCTTAAATACTTTTACTATTCATTGTGGGGTATTTGAGCCAATGTTTGAAACTAATGTATCTAATCAGGAAGTAGCAAACGAAATTGGAGAGGATATCCATAAAATTTCTGCAAAAAAAGATAGGGCATTGGGAACTGATATTCTGTCTAAAGGAATGGAGAAATTAATCCCAAGACTATATGCTAAGGGAAAATTTGATGGAATCATTTCTCTTGGAGGAACTGGCGGCACATCCTTAGTTACTCCTGGAATGAGAGCCCTACCAATAGGGGTGCCAAAGGTAATGGTATCAACTGTTGCATCGGGAAATGTTCAGCAATATGTAGGTACTAGTGATATTATGATGATTCCATCTATTGTGGACGTATCCGGATTAAACTCAATTTCTACCAAGATATTTACTAATGCTGCTTTGGCAATTGCGGGTATGGTAAAGTTAGAACATGAGGAAAAGGTTGAAGAAAAGAAACCTTTAGTAGCGGCTACCATGTTTGGTGTGACCACTCCTTGTGTTGATATGGCTAGAGAATACTTAGAAGGTCAAGGGTATGAAGTATTAGTGTTCCATGCTACAGGAACTGGAGGAAAGGCCATGGAAAGATTAATAGAAGAAGGCTATTTCAAAGGAGTATTGGATTTAACTACTACCGAATGGTGTGATGAACTAATTGGCGGAGTATTGGCAGCAGGGCCTAATCGGCTAGAAGCAGCAGGAAAGCATAAAGTTCCTCAAGTTGTATCTGTGGGAGCATTGGATATGGTGAACTTTGGACCTATATGCACAGTACCAGAAAAATTTGAAGGAAGGAAGTTTTACAAGCATAATCCTACTGTAACTTTGATGCGGACTACTACTGAAGAAAACAAAAAGCTAGGTGAAATCATATCGGAAAAGCTAAATAAAACAAAAGGTTCTACAGTTCTAATGCTGCCTTTAAAGGGAGTTTCAATGATCGATGCTGAAGGGCAACCTTTCTATGGCCCTGAAGAAGATGAAATACTATTTGATACGCTAAGAAAAAATATTAATCAGGATAAGGTAGAGTTAATTGAGATGGATACAAATATTAACGATAGGGAGTTTGCTTTAGCAACAGCTAAGAAATTAGTGGATTTAATGAAAGAAAATAAAAACTAGAGAGGTGGAATAGGTATGAATAGAACTGAGATATTTAAGAGATTAAGGGAGCAGGTTTCCAATGGAAAAGTTATAATAGGGGCAGGTGCAGGAACGGGTATATCTGCAAAGAGTGCGGAAGATGGTGGAGTAGACCTTATTATCATCTATAATTCTGGGAGGTATAGAATGGCTGGTCGAGGTTCCTTGGCAGGATTACTTCCCTATGGAGATGCTAATCAGATAGTAATGGAAATGGGCAGCGAAGTATTGCCAATAGTTAAGAATACTCCAATATTAGCTGGTGTTTGTGGCACAGATCCTTTTAGAGTTATGGATAAGTTTCTAGAACAATTAAAAAATCAAGGATTTGCTGGAGTACAAAACTTCCCAACAGTAGGATTAATAGACGGTGTGTTTAGACAAAATCTAGAAGAAACAGGCATGGGTTATGACTTAGAAGTAGAAATGATAAGAAAAGCTCATGAATTAGATATGCTTACCACTCCTTATGTATTCGATACGGAACAAGCTAAAAAGATGGCAGAAGCTGGCGCTGATATTTTAGTTGCCCATATGGGTCTTACTACTAAGGGAACAATAGGGGCTAAAACAGCATTAACTTTAGATAAATCTGTAAAAAGAGTACAAGAAATTTGTGATGCTGGTAAATCGGTAAATCCTGACATATTAATCCTTTGCCACGGCGGTCCTATCGCTTTGCCTGAAGATGCTGCCTATGTTCTTAAAAGAACAGAAGGAGTAGTTGGATTCTTTGGAGCATCAAGTATTGAAAGGATTCCTACTGAAATAGCTATAAAGGAGCAAGTTGAAATGTTTAAAGATATAAAGTTATAAATTTTAGTGTTTTGGGACAACGGGTTGAGTTTAGCTTCCGTTGTACAGCCAACACCAAAAATGTATACTCTGAAATATTTAGAATAGAGCATGAAAGAATACCATTTAAATCTCCAAACAAAAATGCCTATATAGAAGCTTTAGCTTTGTTGAAAAGCATCAATGAATGAAAGATAAATAATAATATAGGGTCTTAAATACGGATATTTTGCATCGAATTTGATACAAAAATATCCGTATTTTAAAAATATTCTTTTATTATTATTTTCATATTTATAACAGATTCAAAAATTTCCACCATGGAATATAGAATCCAAATATAGCTACGAAGTCCAATAGGGTCAATACTATTCCATATCTGATTACAGTTTTATTGGAATAATAGTTATTGCTTGCACCTACCATTAGTTAATTCAATTAAAACAAGTATAACTACAGACAAAGTAGTTATAGAACTACCTAAAAGCATATGGAGGGCCATAAATGTTAAGATTAAAATTATGAAATAAGTATTGGAATAGGTAGATGGAAATATATCCATCATCCTAGTATAAACAATATTTGCTACTCCACTTTGGTTCATAACGCTGCCTATAGCAAAAGCAGCTGTAAGGAAAATCAACAAGCCTAAATTTAAGCTTTTTAAATCTTCTACCCTATTATCTTAAATCCAAACATAGCTATAGCCCCTAATAAAGCAATAATTGCTGAATTGATTGAGTGGAATGGTTCTGTATCACTGTTTTTCAATTTCTTTCTAAAGACTAATATAAAGGCTACACCAGTTAATATGGTTGTCATTAGCGATGGTACTGTCATATATTTAGCCCATTCAGCCCAACCAATAGATATTCCAGCAAATTGGGTTACAGAATAATTTAGGATAATATCTCCGTTTATAAATAGCATACAGGTAATTGCTGCAGCTACAAATATGCTAAAATGCAGCACTTCTTTTGTATCCTCAGGTATTTCTCTGTTTTTAAAGAATTGTTGGTATATAGATGCTAGAAGTATTACCCTGGAAAAGGATTGGGTATTATAAATATTAACAACATAGCAAATACATAGGACATAAAGATAAATTTATAAGAAGTGTTTCTATACTTATTAAGTATGAAATTTGAAAACCGACTTGCAACGTTCGAATTTACTATTCCTTGAGATAACAAAAAGGATAGTGCTATCATATAGAAATTAGGTGATAAAGGGAATTTAAAGATTATATTCCATGGAGTAGTTCCAAATATGGCAAAGATTACAAGAAGGAATGTAGATGCATAGGTTCTATTAACCATTCCCGTAGTCCACTAGGTTAAAACTAAAACCAAAGTTCCCAGAATTATACTCTGATTTAAATTCATTCCTAAAGGTTTAAAAAAAACAATAAATAGAGGCAAAAGAATAGAAGATATAAATTTCATATTTTTTTGCATCCTTAAATTTTTATTCTTCTTTTCATTTTCAGTTAAACAAGATTTAGCTTGCATATCTGTTGTGACCTCTCTTTCAATCAATATCTATTAATAATATTGTAAGGAGTGATAGCCAATGCAAAATGTTTATCAACTATAGGGTTTATTTCTAGTAATAAATTGTATTGGTACAAGGATTATATTTAAGCATTAGCCGTCATTTTATTACTATTTAATTTAAGTCAATGATTATAACAATATGTTTCTTTTAAGACTTTAAGTTTTTAAATTCTAGAAACCATAATCCATATGGTTTTATTTTTATATTTTATTTTTTCTAAAAAATTTCAAAAAAATATGTTCTAGCTTGTAAATTCAAAGAATTAAAAATCCTTACAAAAGAAATTTATTTTTAATAGAATACGACATATTAGACCATATAGAAATTTATATTGACGCCAAAAAAACAATGTTAATCTAAGGTGAAAAACAAACTACTATTGCATAAGAGAAAACGTTGGCAACCTGTTGAAATATTATATTTTTACATTTAGAATAAACATATGCCATGAAAAGAGTGTATATATTAGGCATGTTAAACCTTAACTCAGGTAAAAGTATTGCTTTCTGTATCATTTAATTAAAGGCAATACTTTTATGTCTTATAAGGAAAGTGAAAGGAGGTGAAAAAGAAAGTAGTCCATTATTAAAACTAAATATTTAAAGTACAAGGGTTATATGACTCTAATAATCAAATAAAAAATGTAAGGAGTGTATACTATGGAGGCCAATGCAATAAAAGTACAAAAAGGTGGAATTAAGAAGATAGCATATTTGGTTTTGGCTATTGCTGTTTATGTAGGATTAACTAGTATTGAACCACCAGAAGGGTTAAGCATTGAAGGGTGGAAGGGAATTGCTTTAATAATTAGTGCAACTATTACTTGGGTAACTGAATATGTACTATTGCAATATCTTCATGTTTCCTTTTATTTTTACCTAGTTTACTGAAAATTGATAGTACAGGGAATATAATGAAAAATTTTGCTACTCCAACTTTGTTTTTTATTCTATCTGCATTATTAATTGCACAAGCATTTGTAAAGGTTGGATTTGGTCATAGAGTATCATTATATGTAACTACAATTTTTGGAAACAAGAGTAAATATGTATTATTTAGTTTGATGGCATGTACTTCATTAATTTCTTTCTTCTTGGCAGATATTCCATCTGGAATTATAGTAGGCGCTATTGCAAATGAAATATTAAAAAAGAATAATTGTGTGCCAGGAGAATCGGAATTTGGTAAGAGTGTTATGCTAGGGATACCCATTGCGGCAGCTGTTGGGGGTGTAGCCACTCCTGCAGGAAGTGGAGTAAATATTCTTTCCATCAATTTATTAAAGAGTGTGGCAGGGATTGAAATAGGTTTTTTACAATGGTCAATAGTTGGAGTTCCACTGGCTCTTTCACTTACTTTAATATCCTGGTTTATAATTAGTAAACTTTATAAACCAGAATTTGAAACAATTAGTGGATTCGAAGATATAGAACAAGAACGAAAAGCCTTAAGTAAAATGAATAAAGATGAAACCATATTTATGATAATATTTGGAACTACAATTCTCCTTTGGTTAACCCAATCTTTGACTAATCTAGAAGTGGCTTTTGTATCCATGCTAGCAACTACCCTATTTTTCTTACCGGGTATAGAAATACTTGATTGGGAAGAAGCAAAGCAAAAAATTGGTTGGGAAATACTATTATTAGTTGGTTCATGTAATGCATTAGCTATGATATTAAGTGATCATGGTAGTGCTAAGTGGTTAAGTGGTACATTCTTAGGTGGATTCACTGATTCATCATTATTAATGGTTATATTTGCAGTAACTATATTTGGTATCTTTATCCACTTATTAGTCCCAATATCCGGTGCTGTTATGGCATTGACTATATCAGTAACAGCTGTATTAGCTGAAACCATGGGTATTAATCCAATATATTTAGTACTTCCATTGGCTTATACTGCATCTTGTGTATTTTTAATTCCTCTAGATCCTACAGCTATGACTACCTATGGTTATGGATATTGGAAGTTAAAGGACATGCCTAAACCAGGATTCATTATTGGTATATTATGGATTCCTATATTGGTAGCATTAATGTATATTGCTATAAATTTGAATTTGATTTAAAGAAAGTTGTTAATAGGTATTAGAAGTTCAGGATAATATAATTTTAGATTAAGATATTATATTTAGTAGATTTATATACTGAGTTCTTATTATTGGAGGATAGAAAATGACTAAAAAAGTAGATGCTACAGATAGAAAGATATTAGGGTTGTTAATGGAAAAAGTTGCCAATTTTATAAATGAAGGTAGATTAGATGCTAAATATATTGCAGTAGAATCAGAGCACTCTGCATTGACTGCTGTAGTTGGTGCTGCTTTAGTAGGGACTAGAGTTTTTACGGCTACTGCCGGCGCAGGATTGGCTTTAATGCACGAGATTGTTGGAGTTGCATCTGGTAATAGGCTACCTATCGTTATGGGTGTAGCTAATAGAGCTTTACCTAGTCCATGGTCTTTACAAACAGACCATTCTGACAGTATGGCTGAAAAGGATATGGGATGGATACAATTATATGCTTCAAATTGTCAGGAAGCATTAGACTATACATTATTAGCTTATAGAATTGGAGAAGAAGTTAAGCTGCCTGTAATGGTATGTATAGATGTTTTTTTCCTTACTCATACAATTGAAGTTGTAGAATTGCCAGAGCAGGAAGATGTGGATAATTTCTTACCGCCTTATGAGAGAGGAGATGTATATCTAGATCCAGAAAATCCTATGACTATTAACCAGTTAAATTCAGCTGATACTTTTACTGAAATCAAATATAGTCATAACCAAGCATTGAATAGGGTAATAGACCTTTTCCCTGTTGTGGCAAAGGAATTTGAAGATATATTTAATAGGAAATACAGTTTAAGTAAAGATATTAACTGTGAAGATGCAGATGTAGTAGTAGTGACATTAGGTTCATCTTCTGGAACGGTTCGTAAGGTGGCTCAGGAAATGAGTTCTAATGGAAAGAAAATAGGAGCTTTACAAATATCTTCCTTTAGGCCATTCCCCAAAGAAGAAGTAATAGAGAAACTGAAAGGGTCTAAATCCGTGGCAGTAATAGACAGGTCTTGGGCATTGGGAACAGATGGACCTCTTTCACAAGAAATAAAATCTGCCCTTTATAGTGCTGGAATGAATATACCTGTATACGATTATGTGGCAGGTCTAGGTGGAATGGATTTAAGCGAAAAGACTATAAGGAATGTAATAGATAAAACCATGGAACTAAATGGTAAGAATGAAAAAGTACTTTATCCTATTTGGATAGATGTAAAAAAGGAGGTTGAATAAAATGACTGACCTTATAAGTAAAGGGACAACTACCTGTGAAGGTTGTGGTATGGAGTTAATAGCAAGATCTATAGTGAAGGTCTTGGGTAAAAACACTATAATTTTAACTCCACCAAGCTGTTCTGCCATATTGACTGGATTTGGGGACCAAACTTGTTGGAAGATACCATCCTTTCAATCCAATTTAGAAAATATAGCTGCTTATTGTTCAGGTATATCCACTGCCTTAGAATTTCATAATAGAACTGATATAAATGTAGTAGCCTTTGCCGGAGACGGTGGTACTGTAGATATAGGATTACAGGCCTTATCTGGAGCTATTGAGAGGGGACATAGATTTATCTATATTTGTTATGATAATGAAGCCTATATGAATACAGGAATTCAAAGATCTGGATCAACCCCTACAGGTGCATGGACTACTACTACTCCAGGAGGCAAAAAAGAAACTAAGAAAAATATAGTAGAAATGCTCCTAGCATAAGGAACTCCTTATACAGCCACTGCCTCTGTTGGATATATTGACGATTTCAAGAAAAAGCTGGATAGAGCAAAGGGGGTAGATGGACCAGCATATATCCATACCCTTACACCTTGTGCTACAGGATGGAGATTCCACCCAAGGGAAACTATTAAAATTGCCCAGCTGGCAGTAGAAACAAATTTATACCCATTGTTTGAAGCCATTGATGGTGAAATAAAAGTTGCAAAGAAGGTTTCAAAGGTTAAATCCATAGAAGAATACTTAAAGATGCAAGGACGGTTTAGAAATATTACTAAGGAACAAGTAGAGTATTTAGAAACCAATGCTGAAAATTATTATAATAAATTGATTGAAACGGAGGTTAAATAATATGAGAGAGTTGGACAAATTCTTTTACCCGGAAAGTGTAGCAGTTATTGGGGCTAGTAATGATGAGGGGAAAGCAGGATATCAGATATTAAAGAACTTAATAGAATTAGATTTTGATGGAAAGGTATATCCGGTAAATCCTAAAGAAGATGAGATTTTTGGTAGAAGATGTTATCCATCTTTAAAAGATATAGATGCTAAAGTCGATTTAATCCTAGTCTCTGTACCTGCTCCTATAGTGCCTGGTGTTTTCATGGAAGCCAAGGAGAGAGGAGATGTAAAGGCTGCAGTAATATTAGCTTCAGGATTTAGTGAAACGAGAATACCTGAGAGAATTTCGCTGGAAGAAGAAGTAGTTAGAATAGCTAAAGAAGCTAGTATTAGAGTTATAGGACCTAACTGTGTGGGAGTTATGAATACGGAAAATAGATTGGATACAACCTTTGCTGCAGGTATAAAAAAGGTGCCTGGATCTATGAGTTTAATTTCCCAAAGTGGTTCTTTAGGTGCATCTATAGCGGCTTTTTCTGTAAACCAAGCTGTTCCAATAGGGTTTGCTAAATGGGCCCATGTTGGAAACCAATGTGATATTAATGTATTAGATGTACTAAAATATTATAAAGATGATGAACAGACTAAGAGTATTGCCATGTATATGGAAGGCATTGATAATGCAAGAGAGTTTATGGAAGTTGCTAGGGAAATTACAGCGGAAAAACCAATAGTAATTTTAAAGGTCGGTAGAAGTGAATTAGGTTCAGGAGCTGCCGCATCCCATACTGGTTCATTGGCAGGAGCTGATGCATTATACGATGCAGCTTTTGAACAAGCAGGAATATTAAGGGTAGATACTATAGAGGAATTATTAGATACTGCTAAGGCAATCTCCATGCAGCCATTACCAAAGGGTAATAGAATTGCAGTACTAACTAAAGCAGGAGGACCTGGTATTATTTCTGTAGATGAAATAGGCCTTGGTGAGACGGCAGTATTGGCTAAATTTGCTGATGAAACTATAGAAAGATTAAGGGAAATCCTACCTCCAATGGCTATAATCGACCATACTGACGGATATGTAGATATGTCTGCAGCAGCAGATGAAAAACAACATGCCGAGGCATTAAAAATAGTATTGGAAGACGAAGGGGTAAATGGAGTTATCCACCTAAGTGTGCCTCCAACCTTTTTAATTCCTAAGGAAATGGGAAAATTATCTGCCGAAGCTATTAAAAAATATAATAAACCTGTTACCGTATGCTATCTGGCAGGCCAATGGGTACAAGAAGGTAGAGAAGCTTTAGAAAGAGAAGGAATTCCAACCTTCGACATGCCTGATAGAGCAGCAAAGGCCATGATAAATATGGTAAAAAGAGGACTTATGCTAGATGCTATGAAGGATAATAAGTTTGAAGAAAGTTTAGCTGTAGATAGCCAAAATATGAGTAAGATAATTCAAGATGCTAAAGAAAAAAATGTAAATTTAACTGAAGTAGAATCTAGAAAGATATTGTCAGAATACCATATAGATTTTGGTAAATATGTACTTGCTAATAATATAGAAGATGCTATTTGTAAAGTTGAAAAAATAGGTTATCCTTTAGTTATGAAAATAATGTCCCCAGATATAATCCATAAAAGCGACGCTGGTGGAGTAATTGTCAATATTAAAAATGAAGAGGAATTGAAGGCCGCATATGAGAAGATAATGGAAAATGCTAAAAAATATTCTGAAGATGCAAGGATAACCAGCATTTGCATTATTTAATACTTGAGATTTAATATTTTCTATTTCTATTGTCATTTTATATCCTCCCTTATGTGTTTCACAAAGATTATTTAATACTAAATTAATTTTTATTTTTATATCTATATATTCGATATTTATCGACAATATCCTTGTTAACATAGGCAGTTAATTACATACATATTTAATTAGTTGTAAATATAAAACATAAATTTTTTGCCTAATAAATTAATGGTACACCAAGGACGGTTCTACTTGTTCCAAAAACTGAAGCGAAAACGATTATGTCGCCAGCCAAAGGTATATAAAACCTTTGGTTTTGCTAACATTACTTGGAATTATAAAAAATATATGTGCAATGATTAGTCACTAGAAACATTGTAAGAACTTAGTATATATTATATTATTAATGAAAACATATATTTTTAAAATTGGGAGGAATAAGATGGATATTAACTTAAATAGAGTAAAAAAGCATATTGAAACATTGGCAACTTTTAATGCTACTCCAGGTAATGGAATTACTAGACTTTCATTTACAGTGGAAGATAGAATGGCAAGGGATTATATAAAAGAAGAGATGAGCCAAATAGGTCTTAAAGTATGGGAAGATGGGTATTCTAATCTATTTGGTAGAAGAGAAGGGAAAGATCCAAATTCACCAGTAATTATGATAGGTTCTCATTATGATTCTGTAATAAACGGAGGACCTTTAGATGGAGTAGCTGGATTGGTTTCAGCATTGGAAATCCTTAGAGTCTTTGAAGAAAACAACATAGAGAATTATTATCCAATAGAAATAGTTGCCATGAATGATGAAGAAGGAGTTAGATTTGGTACAGGCATATCAAATTCCCGTGTAATGGCAGGGTTGATGGACGAAAAAGAATTAGATAATGCTAAAGATAAAGATGGCATTAGTTTAAGGAAAGCTATGGAAGAATATGGAATTGTTCCAGACATAAATAATGCAAAAAGACCTAAAGGTTCTATTAAAACTTTTGTTGAACTCCATATAGAACAAGGTCCTATCTTAGAAAGAAATAAAAAAGATATAGGTTTAGTGGAAACCATTGTTGGGTTAGACAAATATGAGGTGACCTTCAAAGGAAAGTCAGGACATGCAGGCACTACTCCCATAAATAATAGGAAAGATGCTTTAATTGCTGCATCGGAGTTTATTTTAGCTGTTAATAGGATAGTAAGAGGGATAGGTGATGGGACTGTAGGAACTGTTGGTGAACTAAGTTTATCTCCTAATGCTTCTAATGTTATTCCAGGATATGTTAAACTTTCAGTAGATATTAGATCTACTAAAGAAGAAAATATAAAAGGGGTATATAAGCAACTTTTAAAAGAGGGAGAATATATACAGGATAAAAGAAATGTGGATATTGAATTAATTCATAACCTTTATATTCCACCAGTCAATATGTCAGAGGAGAATATAGTCTTGATGGAGAAAATAAGCCAAAAGTTAGGTTACAGTTATTTAAGGATGAATAGCGGTGCTGGTCATGATGCAATGATTATGGCAGAGGTTGCACCTTCCAATTTAATATTTATACCGAGTAAAGATGGCCTAAGCCATCACCCGGATGAATGGACAGATTATGAGGATATAAAAAAGGGAATAGATCTTATGTTACATACAGTGATTGAATTAAGTAAAATTAAACAAGGTAAAGTATAGCTGGTAGTAAATTAGAGGATATACAGATAAATAATAAAAGTGATAGTGTGAATTGTGTGATATTTTAATAAAGAAAGGTTAAATTATGGGATAACGGGAACGGTTATTTTTGTATGAAATTACTGATATAATAAATATCATACTGGTTTAATCTATGGACTTATTGGGTATCTTTAAGTAAGGGACTATTTTCAGTCCCTTATTTAATGTGATTTCAATATCTTATTCCAAAGGAGGTAGTTTTATGTTTGCAGTAGATGGAGATGTTTTTGCTTTTATAAAACCATCCCTTGATGCTCATACTTTAGGTATTAATGCAGCTACAGAACTATTGCGTGACTGTGGTTATCGGGTAATTATTGGAGATAAAGATATTGCAAAAGCTATGAATGACATTAAATATGAAGTAAATCGCCAGAAAGTTCTAGATTGGATTCGCAGAAATAAAGTTACACAGATTGGATTAAGCTATAGATTAGACCAAGATGAAGCTGTAAATATGGTAGGCTATTTTATGAATGAGCTAAAGAATAATAATATGTTATCCTATCAGGGGGGACCTATCAAATCCATGTTTTTTGCTGGATTGCCTAAAACATGTGAGATAATAGAAGGAGAACATAAGGGATTTATTCGAACCTTTAGAGGTGGGG
Organism: [Clostridium] ultunense DSM 10521; assembly: GCF_000511955.1. Classification (GTDB taxonomy): domain Bacteria; phylum Bacillota; class Clostridia; order Tissierellales; family Tepidimicrobiaceae; genus Schnuerera; species Schnuerera ultunensis. The sequence continues at coordinate 37,622 of NZ_AZSU01000003.1, forward strand.
AATCGGTACGAGAATCTTTAACCAAAATGGGAGTTCCTGAGGAAAGGATCCCGAAAGATATTTTAGAAGGAAGCTTATATGATGATCTTAGAATGGAATTTGGTAAAGATATTATAAATTCAGGAGAATACGATTCTTTTAAACCTGTAGCCCGGGCCGCCTATGATGAATATGGCACTAAGGAAGATACTGTGGTCAAAAGGCTGGATTCCAATATGAGAAAGCCTTTTATGCCATTAATGCGTGCCCATGTAGGTCCTTATTCATCCTCTGTAGACAGGCTAGATTCTGTGAAAGAGTTCATATCCTGGGCTAAAGAGCTGGCAGATGCTGGGTACTTAGATATTTTATCCATTGGCACATCCCAACTAACTCAATCAAACTTTGGTGAGGATTGGGAAGACAAGCCAAATGGAGGAGGTGTTCCTATTAATTCGCCAGAAGAGTATAGGATGATATGGAATGCCTCCAGACCACTTTTATTGAGAACCTATGCTGGAACTAAGAATATACCTGAATTGGCCAAAATCTATGAAGAAACTATCAATATATGTTGGCATGCTTTATCTTTATGGTGGTTTAATAGATTAGATGGGAGGGGTCCCTATGATTTATATACCAATTTAAAGCAACATATTGAAACTTTAAAATATATTGCAAAAACAAATAAGCCCTTTGAACCAAATCTACCTCACCATTTTGCATTTAGAGGAGCAGATGATGTAACCTATATTGTATCTGCCTATTTAGCTGCTAAATTGGCAAAAAAAATGGGGGTAAGAATCCTAATATTGCAAAACATGTTAAATACTCCAAGATATACTTGGGGAATCCAGGATTTAGCTAAGTCAAGGGCTATGCTTACTTTGGTTAAGACCTTGGAAGATTCTAACTTTAGGGTTATATTGCAACCAAGAGCAGGGCTAGACTATTTCAGACCAGATTTAGAGGAAGCTAAGATTCAATTGGCGGCTGTTACTGCCTTAATGGATGATATAGATCCTCATGACGAAACTAGTCCACCTATTATTCATGTAGTCAGTTATTCAGAAGCTTCCCATTTAGCCACACCAAATATTATTAATGAAAGTATAAAGATCACCCAATTTTCATTACAAAAATATAGAGAATTGAGAAGAGATGGAAAGATAGAAGATATGAGTAGAAATGAAGATGTTCAAGAAAGGATGCTAGAATTAGTAGAATCTGGCAAAACTATAATTTCTGGAATTGAAAAGCATGTGGATAATCCATATTCAGCAGAAGGATTTTACAAAATATTTGCGGCAGGGTTTTTGCCGGTGCCTTATCTATGGGGGGAAGTAGATGAGTTTAAATATGCCAAAGCATTGAGAACAAAGCCAGTAAAGGGTAGTGTAAAAGTTGTAGATGAAAATAATCGGGTTGTGAAATCCGATAAAGTTGTGGATTATGCTAATGGGAATTTAAAAGAAGTAGCATATATTTTAAATCAGAAAGTTGATATTATAGGGATATAAAAGGAAGACTGATAGCTTTTTACTATCAGTTTTCCTTTTAATATTATAATATTATATTGGTGAGTAGAATAATTAATGGTATAGCGATTATAGTCCTTTCTAGGAATATTATAAATAGTTCTTTAAAGCCTAATGGTACTTTAGATTGGATTATTATAATTCCAACTTCTGTAAGATATATTATTTGAATTAGAGATAAAATTCCCAACACGAATTTAGTTTTAACGATAGTTACTGGTGCTAATATTAGTGCAGGTATAAACATGTCTGCAAAACCTACTAGAGCTGCAGGCGCTACTTGATATGCCTGTTCTATACCTAGAATATTTAAATAGAATCCTATAGGATAGGATAACCACTTAAAAATAGGTGTATATTCTACTAAGATTAAAGATATTGTTCCCCAGGATATAATAATAGGGGATAGAATAAATAGTACGCTTAAAAACATATCACTGCCTGATTTTATTACATCGCTAAAATTTGATTTTTCTGCTCTAACAGCAGCTAACTCTAAAGCAAATTGGAATTTAGTCTTTCCTTCTGGTACTTCTTCATTGACCATCTTCCCAGTTTCTTCATTATAGGTATCAGGCATATTGCTTAATGGCGGAATTCTTGGCATTATAAGAGCTAGGGTAAATCCTACTATTACTAGTATTATATAGAATTGGGTAAATAAATGTTGTACCCCTAATATTGATGTAACTATATAGCAAAAAGGTATGGATACTACAGAGAAATTTGTCATAATGACTGCTGCTTCCCTGGCAGTATAATAACCCGTATTATATTGTTTTTCCGTTAATAGTACTGCTGCATTGGAGGCGCCAAACCATGACGTCATTAGGTCTACAGCGGAACGGCCAGGTACTGTAAATAATGGTTTAACAAAATCTTTAATAAGTACACCAGTAAATTCCATAATACCGAAATCCGTTATTAATGGCATAGCATAAGATATTACGATAAGGACAGATACCAAAGACATTGTCAAATCTACCATAGTACCACCTGTGCCTGCTGAAATTATTTGTTCAGGACCAATTTGTAGGAAGACCATCCATATGATGATTGCTCCTAATATTCTACTTATAATAAGTAATTGCGAAACTCTTTCTAAAAACTGAATAATAGGAATATAGATCCTTCAAAAAAAGAGTTTCAAGAATGGAAAGTGGAATCCAAGTGAAAGTTTAGCGAGAACTAAAAGTTGTTCTTAAAAAAGGGTACACAAAATAAAGGTATCAAATTTCTAGAAAAATGAATATCTAAAATAAATACCTAAGCAATTAATGGTTTTAAACTTCTGATGTACTCGTGCTTATGTATTTTATCAGCAAGGACAACAGTAATTAATTGTGTGATGCCTGCTAGTAGTAAATCGGCATGAATGGTTTTCTCATTTTGGGTTTTACGTCCAGCAATACAGAAACTTTCTTTAAAATGATTTATGGACTGCTCTACTACTGAACGGATTTTATAAACTTTATCCCATTCTTCTGTATCACGAAGAGTCCCTGGATAAGCACGAAGATCCTTTTCAGGATAAACGTAGATCATTCTTCCACAAGGTGATGAAGTACAGGGATTGTCACAAAAATGACGTCTTCGATATTTACCGTCATCACATTTAGTCC
>NZ_AZSU01000003.1:41907-65172 GCF_000511955.1 [Clostridium] ultunense DSM 10521
GTTGACAAATAGGCTCAGTAATATCGACAAGGTTATCGAATACAGCTTGTAAGTCTAATAAAAAATCTTGTTTGAAACGGGTAAATTTAGAACCATCAGGAACTTTTTCAAACCCACAAAATTCTCTTAATTCACTTGAATACTTAAGAAAAGTAATTAAGAGGGTATCAGTAGGGATAGAAAAAATCCTTTGAATAATTAAAGCCCATAGCATTGAATGAAGCTTGTATTCACGAGGTCTTCCAGTAGAAGCATAAAAGTGATGGTAAAAAGAAATAGGAATAAACTCATCAAGATTAATGTTATTTTCAAGTAATGAAAGAAACTTAGGTTTATCAGATTCAAAAAAAGTTTTGCAATCTGAATAAATGTCTGCCAAAGAAAGCTGTTTATGTGGTATCATATCTATATAACTCCTTTCGGGTTTTGGTAGATTTGTTGCTTGACACTTCAATTTTACCATAAATCGGTGAGGAGTTATATTATTTTATGAAAAAAATATCCCGTATTTATGCGGGTTATGGCGTTTCGCAAACGCCTATCTACTTATAAGATAGAAAGGAGTAGTAGCTAGTTTTTTACTTAACCATTCATGTTCTAGTATAAATTTTGGTTTAAATATATAACTTATCAAGGACAATAGAGCATTAATACTTACAAACGCTAGCATTACATATATGGTAAACTCATGTATATAGCTTTTAATCCAGTCTATTACTATTCCTACCGGTATATTAAAACTATCTAGATATTTTACAGGAATTAGAAATAAGAAAGCACCTATTAATGACAATATGGCAAATTTACTTATATTTGATTTACTTACATTTTTACCACTAATGCTATTCACAATATCACTCCTAATTAATTATTTATTTACTTTAAATTTACCTAATAGGAAATGATTTAAAAATATGTTGGAGAATTGCCATGGAAGTTTCTATAGTTTTCCCATTAGCTTTATCAAGCAGAGGATTTAATTCAACAAAATCCATAGAGGTAATTAGGTCTTCTTCTAATAGCATAGTAAATATTGTTTTTCCTTCTTCTAAATTAAATCCATTTGCTACTGGTGTTCCAGTGCCAGGAACAATTGACTTATCTAGAGCATCTATGTCAAAACTTAAATGGACTCCATCTACATTGGAAGCCTTTATCTTTTTAATAATTGTATTTAATATATTTTCCAGCTCCTCTTTCCTTATAGCTTCCATAGTATATAGGCTTAATTGGGTGTTTTTAGCTAACTCAATTTCACCTGGGTCCATGTCTCGAGCACCTAGTATATATACATTTTCTGGCTTTACTTTCTGCCCATGGTAATAAATATTTGTAAGGGCAGGGTGACTTATATTCATAGATGCGGCTAAAGGCATACCATGAATGTTGCCAGAAGGTGAAGTTTCATAGGTGTTTATATCACCATGAGCGTCTATCCAAATTACTGCCATTTCTTTAAAGTATTTGCTTCCGCCAGCGATACTTCCCATGCCCAAGGAATGATCTCCACCCATGACAAATGGGAAGGAATTAGCCTTTAAAGAAGTATATACCTGTTGGGCTAAATTATTACACATTTCTACTATTGGATATAAGTATTTCATATTGGCATGTCCACTATATTTTTCTTCTTCAGGAACTTGGGGGATTACTATATTTCCTAAATCGTATACTGTATGCCCATTATTTTTAATCAAATCCACTATCCTATGTTCTCTAAGGGTATTAGGACCATATTGGGGACCTTCTTTATCACATCCATAATTAATTGGTACACCTATTAAATCTATATTCATTGCTACAAAACCTCCCATTAAATCTTTATTGTTTTCAAATATTGGATCAATTATTTTATCCAATCAATCCTATTTAAGACTTGAGGATTTCTAACATTGATTGGTTCGGTAGAATTCAATATTCTACCTACTGTTTCTGCTGTAATCTTCAGCTGTAAATCTGAGGCTTCTTCTGATAGATAAGCAGAATGACCTGTGATTATGGTATTAGGTAAAGCTATTAATTTTTTATCAATTGTTTTTGGCGGTTCATTTTTTAATACATCTAATCCAGCACCTTGAATATGATTATTAGTCAGGGCTTGATATAGGTCTTCATGATTTATTAACCCACCTCTTGCAGTGTTGATCAAGTAGGTAGTTGGTTTCATCTTTCTTAAACTATCCTTATTAATGATTTCCTTAGTGTCATCTAGTAAAGGCGTATGTAGGGACAGATAATCGGATTCTTTAAATAGAGTATTTAGCTGTACTTTTGTAACATTTAATTTCTCCATTTCTTCCTTATTTACAAAGGGGTCGTAGGAAATAATCTTTACTTCAAAACCCCTAAGTTTTTTAGCTACGGCTCTAGCAATACTACCAAAACCAAGGAGACCTACTATGCTATCTTCAAATCTTTTAATACTTCCTAAAACATCTAAATCCCAGTTTCCACTCTTAACATAGGGAACCATGGAATAAAGTTTTCTATAGCAGGCTAGCATAAGCATAATAGTATGTGTAGCCACTTCATCTAAGCAATAATCGGGTACATTAGTGACTATTACATTATTTTTAGTTGCAGCCTCAATATTGGCTGCATTATAACCAATACTAGCTGCACAATATGCTCTTAAATTTAATTTTTCATAGGTTTCCTCATCCATTTCTTGGTCCCAGGAAATCAATACCTCAACACCCTGACATTTTTCAATTAGCTCTTCTTTTTCTAGAACTTCTTCAGATAAGAATAAAAAATCTACTTCTGGATACTCTTCCCTAACATATTTCTCCATTTTTACTATATCTTCCTTCTTCATACCCGGTATACCACATAGGGCTACTTTTTTTCTGATATTCATATTTTTCACTTCCTATCTAAATATCTCCATTTTTTCTATTCTATCAAAGGCTTCATTGATTTTGTCTTTACCAACTGTTGCTGCAATTCTTATATATCCTTCTCCATTATCTCCAAAGGAGGTTCCTGGCAATACTAATACATGGGCTTCTTCTAGAATTCTATTTGTAACTTCTTCAGAGGTTAAACCTGTAGCCTTAATATTGGGAAATAAATAAAAGGTTCCCTTTGGTGGTAATATAGATACATTTTTAAGTTGTTCTAATCTTTCATAGGCAGCAAAAGTCCTTGATTTAAATTCTTTTACCATAGGTGGTTGAATCTCTTTTCTCATCTTTATAGCGTGTAGTGCAGCTTGTTGAGATATAGAAGGTGCTGTAAAAACGTTGTTTTCATTTATATCTTTGATTATATTTATCATATAAGATGGAGCTAATATATATCCTATTCTCCAACCAGTCATAGCATAGTCTTTGGAAAAGCTTCCAATAGTAATAGTTCTTTCTTTCATATCTTCAATGGTTGTAATAGGCATAAAGGGCTCTTCATAGCTGAATATTGTATAGATATCGTCTGCTATTACTAATAAATCATATTTTTTAGCAATTTCTGATATTTGAACTAAAGTTTCTTTTGTTAGACAAGTTCCTGTAGGGTTATTTGGCGTGTTGACGATAATGGCTTTAGTTCTATTGGTTATTAATTTTTCTAATCTATCTGTATTAAGTTGAAAACCCTCTTCTTCAAAGGTTTCTAAAAAAACTGGTTTCCCTCTTGCCAGTTTTACCTGTTGAGGATAAGGGGTAAAGTAGGGGGATGGTATTATAACTTCATCTCCATCATCTAATATAGCTTCTAAAGCTAGCCACATGGCATGGCATCCACTTGTAGTTATCATACATTCTTCTTTTACTACATGATAATTATACTCTTCATCATAATACTCACATACAGCTTCTCTGAGTTCCTTTACACCAAAAAAGTCAGTATAATGGGTATGACCATTTAGGGCATCTTGAAAAGCCTTTTCAATAATCCTTTTATCTGTAGTTATATCTGGATCACCTAAACTAAAGTTAATCAAATCAGAATATTTACCCAGTATACTTGAACTTTCACCCATAGGTGTGGCTATGGAATTCCAGTATCGTTTTGCAATATATGGACTTTTCAATGGAATCACTCCTTTTTTATTTATTATGAAACGACGTTTCATGATTGTTTTAAATTATATACTAATTATTAAGAAAATTCAACCATCATTTTAATATTTTTTGTATATTAGAAAATATGATATAATTTATTTAGTAAATTTTGAAAGGGGATCTTTATGGGAGATAAAAGTGGTTATATAGTCCCTATGATTGATAGGGCTTTGGAAATAATAAATTATATGTATGAAAATGGTTCAGTGGGTATTTCTCAAATATCCCAAGATTTAGATCTACCTAAGGCAACTATTTATAGAATATTATTTACTTTAAGCAAATGGGATTTTGTTGAAAAGGATAGGGAAACGGAAAAATATTTTTTGGGAAAATCCTTTATAAAATATGGTTCTAGGGTGAAATCCCATACGGATATTGTAACCATTGCTGCACCATTTATTGATGACTTGGCGGAAAAGGTTGGAGAAACTGTAAATTTAGGCGTTCCATATGATGAATATGTTTTAACTATATATAATGCAGTAGGTGAAGATTTTTATTTAGTTTCTAAATTAATACCTATTAGCCCTTTGAATTGTTCTGCTATGGGAAAGCTTTATTTAACATATTATCCAGAGGAGAAGCTAAGGGATTATTTTAAAAACAACAAAGCAAAAGCTAGAACTATCAATTCAATAACCGATTTAGATGAATTTTTGAAAATAAGAGAAAAGATCCTCGAAGAAGGTGTTTCATACGATAATGAAGAGTATGAATATGGCCTAACCTGCATTGGAGCTCCTATACTGGATTGTAAGAATAATATTATTGCTACTATTAGTATTTCAGGTCCAACATCTAGACTTAAATATAAAGGTATGGACTATCTTAAAAATAATTTAATTGCAACTCGTAAGGAAATTGAAAAACAATGTGAATATTTTTAAAACAGTGAACCTCTCTAGTACGAAGCTTTAGAGATGCTTTTTTAAACCAAGAGAGGTTCTTATTTAATGGGCTAATTATAAAGAGAAGTATTTTTATCCTACTTTATTTATTATACATTTTTGAATATTTTTCAGTTAAGCTGGTTAAACCCATCATATTATAAACTTCAATTGGATTAAACATTTTATTCCTATGTTTTAATGTGTTTTCTTCTTTCATCAAATCACAGAGCATATCATACATGGATTTGGAAGCAACTGCCATGGTGGAAACAGGGTATAGACCTATTTTGTAACCTAGCTCTTTTATTTCTCCTATAGGAAGATTAGCAGCAACTCCTTTTTCATTCATATTTACTAGAAGTTTAATTTTAGAGTGTTTAGCCACTAATTCAAGCTCTTCTTTGGATTTTATACCATCTACGTATGCATAATCAGCTCCATAATCTTTTGCTTTATTTATTCTATTAATGGCTTCTTCTAATCCATCGGTTATATTAGTAATAGTTCTAAAGATTATTATAAAATCATTAGATACATTTTTTCTAATTGAATCAATTTTTGGCCTTGTTAAATCCCAGGATAATGATTCCTTACTAGTTGTAGGGAAGGTTTGGGGAAGTACTTGATCATCTACCTGCATACCAGAGACATTTAAACTTTCGAATACTCTAGCTGTATTTCCTACATGTATAGCATTTCCAAACCCATTATCTGCATCGGAAATTAGTGGAATATTTATAGTAGAGGTTATCTTTTGAATAGAGCTAGCAAATTCAGTTAGGTTAAGAAAACCAATATCAGGCTTACCTAGACCTGCTATAGACAATGCACCTCCTGAAAGAAAGACAGCTTTAGCACCAGCTTCTTCAGCTAATTTTGCAGAAAGACAATCATAAACACCTGGTAAGATTAAGAAATCATTTTGGTCTAATACTTTTCTTAAAGTTTTTCTATTATTCATTTCATCATCTCCTAAACTCCATAAATTATAACACAAGATATTGTAGTAACTATCCAAAATATTATAGCTAATGGAATACCAACTTTCATATAATCTTGAAAATCATACCCGCCTGCTTCCCAGACTAGAAGATTTGGGCCAGTTCCAAAAGGGGTACATAGTGCAGCAGATGCAGCCATAGCAATTGCCATAACAACTCCTCTTGGATCTAAGCTGGCAGATTGTGCTACTAATATTCCCATGGGTACCAATATTGCAGTTAGGGAGGTATTCATTAAAAATTGAGTAAGTATTATGGTTATTCCAGTTACAGCTGCATATAGAAATATGGGGGATAATTTAGTTAAATGAAGGGATAATCCACTTACAATATAATCTGCAGCTCCCGTTTCAATTAATGCAGTACTTAGGGGAAATATTCCAGCAACTAAAAACAAAGTTGTAACACTAAATGAATCAATTGCTTCCTCTACAGTAATACAATTAGTAAGAACTACTAATAAGGCGCCTAATGCTGCAGCTAAATGCATTGGCAACAGACCGCTTGCCATACAGTAGATGATGAATATAAAAACTACTGCTACTATTATCATCTTTTTTGGGTCTTTCTCAGCTAATTGAGGAAGATTGTCTTCAGAAATATCTTTTATAGGCATTAATTTGATTCCAAAAAAATACATATATATTAACCCTGCAATTGTAATAGGTATACCAATTTTTGCAAATTCAAAAAAACCAAAACCTTGGTATCCTGCATCTACTAATAAACCATTTGCTACAATATGTGGGGTAGTTCCAATTAAAGTAATGGTACCACCTAGAGAAGCAAAAAAAGCAAGTGACATCAATACCTTTGATAAAGGAACTTTAGCTTTTTTTGCCATAGAACTAACTATTGGAATAAGACATCCAGTAGTTCCAGTATCATTTAAAAATGCAGATAAGCCAGCTGCTACTATTCCTGAACCCATCATTATACCTTTTTCACTTTTTCCTAATAGACCTATTAATTTTTCACCAATTAGGTCAGCAAGGCCTGTCTTGAATATAGCTGCACCAATAACCAATAAACTCATAAAAAATATTACAGTTGTGTTTGCAAAATCAGCAAAAGCAGTTTTTGCATCTAGTATTCCAAGTAATGCTAATGTTATTGGAATTCCTGCTCCAATTAAAATCGGATGTATTGGCTTCCAAATTAAAAGTATCACTGCAGCGAAAAACACAATAATTGCTAATATAGCTTGTAATGTCATAGGATCACTCCTTTATATTTTTGAATTATTTAATAGTGAAAAGATGGCATTACTCATAAATTTCACTCCTGTTTCAATACTTCTTTCATCAAAGATTATTTTAGAGTTATGGAGTGGTAGTTTTGACTCTTCTGTATCATTATGAGTTCCTAATCTAATAAGAGCGCCAGGAATTTTTTCTAAATAGAAAGCAAAATCTTCACTCCCCATAGATGGGCTATTTAACCATCTAATGTTTTTATAACCGATAGAATTATAAGAGGATTCTTCGAGTACATCAATAATATTAGAATCATTAATTACTGGAGGAGATATATTTTCGTATTTAACTTCAGCTGTAGCTCCAAAGCTTTCTGCTTGATATTCTATTAGGGATTTGATTTTTTCTTCAATTTTTCTATTGATGGAGGGACTTAAAGTCCTTACAGTACCTTCTCCAATGGCATGATCAGGTATTATATTGGACGTATTTCCAGCTGTAAGTTTACCAAAGGATATAACAGCAGAATCAATAGGTGCAATATTCCTTGATATGATAGATTGAATAGCAGTTATTATATATGAAGATACAACAATTGGGTCAATTCCTCTATGGGGATGAGCAGCATGGCCACCTTTCCCAGTAATTTTGAAAGATAGATTAGAACTGGATGCCATCATAGGGCCCTTCTTTAACCCAATAGTACCTGCTGGCAGATCTGGCCATGAGTGCAGCGCTAGGATGGATTTTACTTGAGGATTTTCAAAAATACCAGATTCAATTGCCTCTTTAGCGCCTGTAAAATTTTCTTCACCACTTTGAAAAATGATCCGAAGGTTACCTTTTAGATAATCTTTGAATTTGTTGATGACTAAAGCTGTACCATATAGAACAGTTGTATGGATATCGTGTCCACAAGCATGCATAACGCTTTCATTTTGAGAAGAAAACGTTAAACCGGTTTTTTCTTCCATAGGTAAAGCATCTAAATCAGCACGATATGCTATAGTATCTCCTTCTTGACCACCTTGGATAAAGGCTGTTACACCGGTATTGGATTTAATAGTTGTAGCATTAATACCATTTTCTATAAGTTTTTGCTGAATCAATTTTGAAGTCTGTATTTCCTTGTTGCTTAATTCTGGATTCCTATGAATCTCTCTTCGCAAAGAAATCAACTCTGGGAGAATTGTATTAATATAGGCATTGATTTGTTTATTCATAGTTCCACCTCCTATTTACTAGTTTGTAACTTTAATGTAACATATGATTAAATTGTTATCCAATATCAAAAAGTAATAGAGATTATAACACTAAGTGTTATAATATAGATGAGGTGATAAAGGCGTGTTTAGAATCGAAGATAAATATATAATAGAAATTGCAAAACAAAAAAGTTTTTCTAAAGCTGCAGAAAAATTATATATCGCTCAGCCGTCCTTAAGCAGATATATTATAAATTTAGAAGATAAATTGGGAATTAAAATTTTTGATAGATCTAAATCCCCTATAGAAATTACGGAAGCAGGTGAAAAGTTAATAGAATATATTTATAAATTTAGGGAGCTAGAGGAAGAATTTATGTCTGAATTATCTAGGTTAAAAAATAATAACGATAAAACTGAAGTTAGAATTGGAATTGTTCCATGGAGGATACCAGTTTTTTTACCAAAGATTATACCTGTTTTTACGAAGACTTATCCAAATATTAATGTGGTTTTAACAGAAGATGTTTCTCCTAAGCTTGAGGATTTAGTGTTAGAGGATAAGATTGATGTATGTGTAATTAATGGTCCTGTAATGGATAAGAATTTAGAATTTCAGGAATTAAGTTCTGAAAATATTGTTTTAGTTGTGCCGAGGGATTCTAAAATTGCAGCAGATAATTATGATTTTAGTACTAATCAATATATTCATTCTTATATAGATATAAAAATCCTTGGAAAGGAGAAATTCATTTTACTTAAGGAGAATTTTAGGTTAGGAAAGATTTCTAGACAAATATTTAAACATCATAATATTAATCCTAAGGGTATCATAGAAGTTTCCCATATGAATACTGCAATAAGCATGTCCTCTGTTGGACTAGGATTAACATTTATGCCTGAGTCTGGTGTAGATAGGCAGTTTTCAGGTAATAATAGTCCACTCTATTTTTCTATTGGTGAACCAAGTTTTGATTTTCCTCTTATAATTGCATATAAGAAAGAAGAATATGAGAATGTAAGTGTAAGGAAATTTATCGATTTTGTTAAGGAAAATTATAAGCGTTTTTAATTAATATGCCAAGGAATAGTCTTTGTAGGTTGTTAAATGTATATAAAATATGAAAAAAGACTTGACAAAAGATAAATTTCTATTTATTATTAAATACAATACAAAAAATATTTTTAAATATTTATGAAGCAAAAGAGTAATTATGATGAGTACACCCTACAGAGAACTGGGTAAGGTGAGAGCCAGGTGGTAGAAAGCATAATGAAAAGAGTTGCTGAAATGGATAGGACAAAGCTTATAGGTCAGTATCTTATCCCGCATTCAAAGCGTTATTTGAATTGAGTTGTGTTTTACCATTAAAACACAATTAGAGTGGTACCGCGGGCATATACTCGTCTCTATTTTAGAGACGAGTTTTATATTTTGACAGACTGTCGTATAAAAGTATTTTTGCATCAAGAATCAAAAGATTAATGAACGTTCATTTAATTTTATGGTTAAGTAATATTTTAAAATTAAATATTTATAGTTTATGATACAGAGAGTATCCATACTAGTAGATTTTACAGAGAACTGGGTGGGGTGAGAGCCAGGGGATTGAAAATATGGTGAAAAGGGCTGTGAAGACAAATAGGACAAAGCTTATCGGTGAGTATCTTATTTCGCAATCAAAGCGTTACTTGAGTTGAGTTGGGTTTATAATAAACCAAATAGAGTGGTAACGCGGGAAATCTCGTCTCTTAATAGATAATTATGGGACGAGATTTTTTAATTCAAAAATATAATCAGAGAGGTGTATAGAATGAAAAAGCAGATTAGTCTATTCATGATAATAATACTTGTATTATCTAGCTTACTTGTAGCTTGTGGAAAGGATAATGAGGCAAATTTTAAAGACAATAATTCGGAAATTGAAAGTTACACACTAGAGGGAATAAAAAATAAAGGGAAGCTAATAATGGGAACTAGTGCAGATTATCCACCTTTTGAATTCCATAAAATGATAGATGGAGAGGATACAATAGTAGGGTTTGATATAGAAATTGCAAAACATATAGCAGATGAATTAGGAGTAGAATTGGAGATAAAGGATATGGAATTTGATAAGTTGTTGGGAGGATTATCCACTGGAATGTTAGATATGGTAATTGCAGGTATGAACCCAGATCCTGAAAGGGAAGCCAACTTTACCGATATTTATTATGAAGCCAATCTTTCTGTTTTAGTAAATAAGGAAGATGAATCCAAAATCACTACATTAGAAGATTTGGAAGGTAAAAGTATAGGAGTACAAATTGGCACAACTCAAGAAGAAATTGCACAGGAAAAAATAAAAGATGCAGATGTAAAAAGCTTGAGTACAAATCCAGATATAGTGATGAACCTAAAGACTAAAAAAATAGATTGTGCACTTATGGAAGCCCCTGTTGCTGAATCCTTTGCAAAGGTAAATGAGGATATAGTAGTTGTAGAAGGTTTAAATATTGACACTGATGCTAATGGTGTGGCAATAGCTGTAAAGAAAGGAAATGATGAACTAACAGAAAAGTTGAATGAAATATTAGCTGAAGCAAAATCTAAGGGTTTACTGGATAAATGGTTAGTTGAAGCAGATGAGCTAAACAACGAAAATTAGATAACAAATAGGAGGATAAAATTTGAATCTTGTAGAATTATTTATAGAGTATAAATATTACTATTTAATAGGGGTCAGAATAACTTTATTATTATCCTTTTTATCTCTTATTATAGGAACTACCTTGGGGGCATTATTAAGTATATTAAAGTTATCAAAAGGTAAATTTTTGAGAGCTATTTCAAATATATATATTGAGATAGTCCGTGGAACTCCTATGATGGTGCAAATTGCTTTAGTTTATTTTGGAAGCTATGTAATAATGGGAGTAAATATGGATGGATTTTTAGCTGCTTTAATTGCCGTTTCCTTAAACAGTGCTGCATATGTGGCAGAAATTATCCGTTCGGGTATTCAATCCATAGACAAAGGACAAATAGAAGCCAGTAGAAGTTTAGGATTATCAGAGGGACAAACTATGAGATATATAATAATGCCCCAGGCTATAAAAAATATATTGCCAGCTCTAGGAAATGAGTTTGTTACGTTAATCAAAGAGACTGCAGTAGCTTCAACCATAGGAGTAGCAGATCTAATGTATGCATCAAAAATTGTACAAAGTACTAGCTTTCAACCTTTCAATCCACTGATAATAGTAGCTATAATATATTTTATATTCACCTATACATTATCTAAGGTAATTGGATTATTTGAAAGGAGATTAGCTCATAATGATTGAAATAGAAAATCTAAACAAATATTTTGGAAGCAAGCAGGTATTAAAGGATATAAATTTAGAAATAGAAGAAGGTGAAGTAATTGGTCTTATAGGACCCTCTGGTTCTGGTAAGAGTACTTTAATAAGATGTATAAATTATTTAGAAGAACCAACTTCGGGAAATATATATTTTAAAGATGAAAATATTGCTAATTCAGGAAAAGGAATAGATAAAATAAGGCAGCAAATAGGGATGGTGTTTCAACATTTTCACCTTTTTCCTCATAAAACCGTATTGGAGAATATAACTTTAGCTCCAGTTTTAACTGAAAAATTAACAAAGGAGAAGGCAGAAGATAAAGCTATTGAACTCCTTAAAACTATGGATTTATTAGATAAGAAAGATGCATATCCAGGTTCTCTATCGGGAGGACAAAAACAAAGGATAGCTATTGCTAGGTCCCTGGCCATGGATCCAGAGGTAATGCTTTTCGATGAAGTCACATCAGCCTTGGACCCAGAAATGGTTGGAGAAGTTTTAAATGTTATGAAGGATTTAGCTAAAATTGGAATGACAATGATAGTTGTTACTCATGAAATAGCTTTTGCTAAACAAGTGGCAGATAGAGTAATATTTATGGCGGATGGAAAAATTATAGAACAGAATAATGCATTAGATTTATTCGATAATCCACAAAATTTAAGAACAAAAGAATTTTTATCAAAGGTTCTAGAATATTAATTGGATAGTCGGGACGGTTTTTTGCCGTCCCATTTTTAAAATAATTAGCTCAAACTTGATATTACACTTTCTACTGTTTGGATTATTTCATTTTTATTGGTTTCCCTTGATGTTAAGGCCTTTTTAGCGGTTTCGATTGAACTTAAAGCAGAGATGTCATAATCAGTCATGGAATTAAATATGGAATCCATAGTAGACAACATAGCTTCTTTACTACTTTCTGTATTATCTCTTTTATAAGTTTCTAATTGGGATCTTAATGTATTTTTCATTTATTGACCTCCTTAATTTATAACTTCTTTAATATATTCACCATAAGGATATTTTTTATTCTAAGAAAAATTATAATCATATCTTTTAAAGCTTCCATATTCAAGGTATAGCTATTTTAAATGCACCAGATGGCAATGGATGGATTATTTGAATTTTCCTTGTGCTAAAAAT
The DNA here is from genome assembly GCF_000511955.1 of [Clostridium] ultunense DSM 10521. Lineage (GTDB taxonomy): Bacteria > Bacillota > Clostridia > Tissierellales > Tepidimicrobiaceae > Schnuerera > Schnuerera ultunensis. Next base: position 54,759 of record NZ_AZSU01000003.1, read on the forward strand.
ATTCTTATAATATAATTTACCTAGGTATACGAAATATTATTAGGAGATAGTTCAATTAGATGAAAAAATAATTCAAAATGGGATTATATCCTTATACTTACGGTGCAGGGCTTACCATTGCTACGGAGGTAAATAAGAGGATTTTATCAGAAGGTCAAAAGGGCATCGATGATTGGATTGAAGTGTTAAAATCTGTTGGAAATATTATAGATGAAATAATAGAACTAACGGAAGAATTATAAAATATAATGGGGTGGATTTCTATCCCTTTTATTTTTAAAGGAGAGGAGAAATCATTATGAGTTCTGATTCATTATATATTATGTATGGAGATAGACCCAGGGATATGATTAAAGAAATATTGGATAAAATGGACATAACTAAAGACATACCAGAGAAGGATTCTTTAATAGGCATTAAACCCAATTTAGTCCTGGCTAAACCTTCTTCATCTGGAGCTACAACATGCCCTGAATTAGTAGAAGGAGTTATTGAATACCTAAAATCTAATGGATTTAACAATCTAACCATATTAGAAGGTGCTTGGGTAGGGGATAAAACATCCTTAGCTTTTAAAGTATGTGGTTACGAAAATTTGTCTAGAAAGTACAATATTCCACTTGTAGACCTACAAAAAGACAATTATTTAGATTACGAAGTAGATGGAGTTACTCTTTCTGTATGTAATAAAATAATGGAAGTTGACTATTTGATAAATATGCCTGTATTAAAAGGCCATTGTCAAACTAATATTACCTGTGCTCTGAAAAATATGAAGGGTTGTATTCCCAATAAGGAGAAAAGACGTTTCCATACTATGGGACTTCATAAGCCTATTGCTTATCTTAATAAAATATTGAAACAGAATTTAATTGTCGTCGATGGAATTATAGGGGATTTAAATTTTGAGGAAGGAGGAAACCCTATCCAGATGAACAGAGTAATAGCAGGAAAAGATCCAGTACTAGTTGACAGCTATGTAGCTCAATTATTAGGCTACGATTTAGAGGATATTCCATATATAAAAATGGCAGAGTATATAAGTGTAGGATCAACTAATATAACCGATGACAATATTATAGAATTAAACAAGGATACAACACCTATGACAATACCTAAAACTAGATTAGTAGAAGAACTTGCCAAAAATATAGATGAAAATATGGCTTGTTCTGCTTGTTATGGTAGCCTTATTCACGCTTTAGATAGGCTAGATAATATGGGCTATCTTCGCCAAATTAATGAAAGAATCCATATTGGACAGGGTTTCAAGGATATAGAGGGAAAGGGTATAGGAATAGGTATATGTACAAAAGGTTTTGAAAAGAGCCTATTAGGCTGTCCACCAAAAGCTAAGGATATAGTAGAATTTTTGAAGAATTATATATAGTACAAAGAAAACCTAGCATATTTATAAATCCTTCTAGAATACAATAGAATTAGAAGTTAAAATATAATCTATTTTCTAGGGGGCGGTAAGATGTATAATGAATTAATGGCTGCAGATACATTGACTACCTTTGTAGGGCTAGTAGCTGGAACTTCTCTTATAGTCCAGTTTACAAAATCCATTATAAAAAAACAGTTTGGAGATGCTTCTGTTAGATTTTATACCTTTATTATAGCACTAATACTTATATTTATCTTTGGAGACAATGGTTTTGGAATTCGAGGAATACTCTTAAAAATAATTAATGCCATAATGATAACCATATCCGCCATGGGAGGATATGAAGTACTATCAGACCCTATGGCTAAAAAGATGAAAGTAGATAAATAGTTATAAATAGATCGAGAATATTTCTCGGTCTATTTATTTCATGGCAATATCATACCAGACTTACTTATAAATGATAATATAATAAACTTCTAAAAACTATTTAAAACCACCTTAATATGTTATAATCATTTCATCTAATGGTAAATAAATGAAAAAGGATGTGATTAAGTGAAAAGATTCTTTATTGTATTAATGATAATGGCGGTAATTGCTACAACAGCTTATTTTATATATAAAAATAGTGAAAATAAGGAAGTTATATCTATTTCAGATAATATATATTTAGTTATTGGAGACAGATTTTTTATAGAGGATGATCCTGTATTTTTAGATGAAGGCAATATATATATTGCTTTAGATATTATAAAGGAAAACTTAGATCCTAATTTGTTTTATGACCAAGAAGAGGAAATAATTATATTTACCGACAAGGACAGGGTGTCTAGATTTATTATTGGAGAGAAAGTGGGAACTACAAACTATAAGGAATTTTTCGTAAATAATCCAGTTAAAAAAATAGAAGAAAAAATTTATATCCCAGATGAAATACTGAATGTTCACTATGACCTTTATATTAATTACTTTGAAGAGACTAATGCAGTAGTCTTGGACAAGGTTAATTCTAAATATCCTTTAGGGGAAGTGATTAAGGAAGGAGGAGTTATTAGAATTAATTTTGATAAAAAATCTCCTATTGTGTTACAAGACCTGACTGTTGGTACGGTGGTGTCAGTTTTTGAGGAGTTGAAGGATTGGTATAGGGTAAGGACAGTTGAAGGAATAATTGGCTATATGGATAAGGAATATTTGAAAGTCAGTCTTACTATGGATATTTACCAAGTTGAGGAGGATATGGACAATAGGAATAAAGAGATGATAAGCTTAACTTGGGATTATACCCATGGAAAGATGCTGTCTGCTGATGGAATAGAACCAATCCATGGAATAAATATAGTTTCTCCTACCTGGTTTTCCATTACCGATGAGGAAGGAAATATATTTGATAAGGGAAACTATGAATATGTAAGTAAATACAAATCCTTAGGCTATGAAATTTGGCCTTTAATTGATAATAGTTTTGATCCGGATATTACCTATAAGTTATTATCTAGTAGTAGTTCAAGGGAAAGGTTAATAAAGGAAATACTTAGAATGTATGAGGGATATAGTGTAGATGGGATTAATCTAGATTTTGAAAATGTATATTTGAAGGATAAGGATTTATTAACCCAGTTTGTTAGGGAATTGTATCCAGTTTTTAGAGAAAAGGGGATGGTTGTTTCTATGGATGTTACCCCTATTTCCACTTCGGAGAATTGGTCTTTAAGTTTTGATAGGCGGAGATTAGCAGAAACGGTAGATTATATAATGTTAATGGCTTATGACCAACATTGGGCAACTAGTCCTGTAGCTGGTTCTGTAGCTCAATATGGCTGGGTAGAAGGAGCAATTAAACAGGTATTGGAAGAAGTGCCAAATAAAAATTTAGTATTGGCTATACCTTTTTACACTAGGCTATGGAAGATAGAGGAAGTTAATGGAGAGGCTAAGATCTCTTCCCAAGCTTTATCTATGGAATCGGCTAACAAATTTATTGAAGAAAATAATATGGAACTAGAATGGGATGGAGAAAGTGGCCAATATTTTGGCGAAACCATTAAAGAGGGAGTGGTTTATAGAATATGGCTGGAGGATGCTAATTCTATTGAACTTAAATCTTCCCTAGTAAATAAATATAATCTAGCAGGAATAGCATCGTGGAGAAAAGGCTTTGAAACGGAGGAAATATGGCCAGCCATATCCAATATGATCAAATTAAATTAGCACTTCTACTTTTTCATCTAATAGGATTTGGTCTTTAGTTACTAATGAGTTGTAGGCCAATATTTGGACTCCTGCGTTTTTTGCCTCTAAAAGGGCATGAGCAAACTTTTTATCCATTTCTTCATTGGGTTTAAAGTATTTTATGCCAGGAATTTGGATGAGAAAAAAAATATAGGATTTATATCCTTCTTTTATCGATTCTATAATTCCATTTATATGTTTGGTGCCCCTATCTGTAGGGGCATCGGGAAATAGTGAGAGGCCATCTATTTCTAATGTAACCCCTTTTACCTCTATAAATCCTTTTTCTTTTCCCTTTTCATAATAGAGGTCGAATCTAGAATCTCCATAAGTTACTTCTTTTTTTAGTAGGCGAACATCTTTTAATTCCTCTATTTGATTGGCATGAATACTGGAATAAACCACCTGGTTGGGAACTTGGGAATCAATATTTATCAATAGTTCATCCTTATAGGCGGATATTAATGAATACCTGGTTTTTCTATTAGGATTATTAGATTTTTCCAAATATACTTTTGTACCTTCTGATAAAATCTCTTTACATCTACCCGTGTTTTTCACATGTACCTTTTCCAATTCTCCATCTACTAGTACATTAGCTATGAAACGGTTAGGTCTATTTACAAATATGGCTTCTACTATATTTTCATATTTCAATACAATACCTCCTAATGATTTTTTCCTGATAAAAGTACTATATAGGTATATATATCCTAAAAATATATTATTAATATTTTTTTGAAGGGATTTTTGTTTTTATATAGAATAGGTATAATTAATATAGGGGGGATATATTATGTATGTATATAAAAAAGCAAAATTAAATATAATCCAAGGTGATATAACTAAGATGGAAGTAGATGCAGTTGTAAATGCAGCTAATAATACATTGTTAGGCGGCGGAGGTGTAGATGGAGCAATTCATAGGGCGGGAGGTCCCACTATTTTAGAACAGTGTAAAAAGATAGGGGGCTGTCCTACAGGGGAAGCAAGGATTACTACAGCAGGTAATATGCCTAGTAAATATGTAATCCATACTGTAGGGCCTGTTTACAAAGATGGTAGGAAGGGAGAAACTAAACTACTATATAATGCCTATTATAATTCTATGAAATTGGCTAAGGAATACAATCTAAAGACTATAGCTTTCCCAGCCATATCTACTGGAGTATATAATTATCCTAAATTGGAGGCTGGCCAGATTGCAACTAAGGCGGTAATGGATTTTATAGATAAGGAAGATTATATAGAGGAAGTAAATTTTGTATTGTTTAGCGAGGACAATTACCTATTGTATAAGAAAATACTGGATGAAAAGCTTAATGAACTGGAATAGTTTGTATAGATTTTGCCATTGGATCTCTGGGGATATTGATACCAATTTTTGATATTGACTTTTTAGTTTATATGATATAATATCGAATAAGGTTGCAAAATTTATACAAAGGATGTGTTTGATATTTTTGGTGATACACATAAACTTATTGGAAGTAGAATTCACGAAAATATCTATGATATTTATGATATAAAACTGGATAAAGATAAATTATTATGGGGTTCGGTAGCCCCAGATATATTGCCACAATTTAGACTTCATAGACATTATAAAAAGGAAAGTTTAAATTATGTAGTAAATGAGATAATTAAATTGATATTTATAAGTAGATATATAGAGTTTAATTCAAAAATAGACCCTTTGGCGATTAAAATGCTAAGCAAAAGAATTGGCATTATATCCCATTATCTAAGTGACTTCGTTTGTCTTCCACATGCTGAGAGATGGACTTTTACCAATAGTATGTTTAAACATATTAATTATGAATCCAAATTAAATGACTATTCACTCTACCATGATTTTAAGAAAAACGTAATAACTGTAGATGACATAGATATTTTTCAAGAAAGGGTAATTAGGCTAAGGCCAATTATTAAAAAATATATAGAAGATGTGATCGGGGAATATTCACTTAAGACTGGGTTCGACAATGATTTGAATTTTGCTCTATCATTAAACTTGAAAGTCTCTTATTTCATAATCGATACTGTTAAAGCATATACTGAAGAAGCATACAAAGATTTTGCTTTTGAATTTTAATCCTTCTTATCCTTCGATAGGGAGGATTTTTTCTAACAGATATTTTAGACAATAGGTAAAAACAGCAGCTTAAGGAGGAAAATTTGTGAGAAAAAGTAGAGTAATGGTTATAGTATTAACATTTTTAATATTGAGTTTAATTATTTCTGGATGTGATGTAGACACTAGGGAAATAACTGTTGATTCTGAAAATAAGCTGATAATCCATTTTATAGATGTAGGTCAGGGAGATTGTACATTAATCCAATTTCCCAATGGGGAAACCTCTTTAATAGATGGAGGAAGTAGATTATATGGAGATAAAGTAGTCAATTATTTAAAGGACTTGGGAGTAGATAAAGTTGATTATTTAATAGCTACCCACCCTCATGAAGACCATATAGGAGGTTTACCTGAGGTAATAAGGAATTTTAAAATTGGTAAAGTATATATGCCTAATAGAAGGGCTAATACCCGTATATTTGAGGAATTGCTTTTGGAACTGGATAATCATGATTTAAAAATTAATTTGGCTAAAGCAAAGGATTCTATAATAGATGAGGAACAGCTAAAATTTTATATTCTAGCTCCAAATAGGGATGACTACGATGAGACAAATGACTTTTCTATAGTAACTAAGACAGAATATATAGACAATACTTTTATTATTGCAGGAGATGCAGAAGAGGATTCTGAAAAGGATATAGTGAATAATGGGTTGGGTCTTAAGGCTGACGTACTTAGAATAGCCCATCATGGTGGGAGGACTTCTAGTAGTGAAGAGTTTCTAAAAAAGGTTAATCCTAAGTATGCTATTATAAGTGTAGGAAGTGATAATACATATGGACATCCTCATAAGGAAACTTTAGAAAGGTTAAATGGAATAGGCACTGATATTTTGCGGACTGATCAACTAGGAGATATAATTTTTGTTTCCGATGGTAACAAATTGGATTATCTAGAAAAGTCTATAAAGGGAGATAATATTGAAATAGAGTATATAGGGAATAAAAACACTAAGGTATACCATAGCAAGGAATGTAATTCCTTGCCAAAAGAAGAAAACCAAATAATCTTTACATCCATATTAGATGCAGAAAAAAATGGGTATAGACCTCATGAAAAATGTATTAAACAGGGGGAGATTAAGTGAAAGGTATAGTTGATAGATTTGAGGGGGATAGGGTTTTAATTGAAATAGAAAGTGATGGCGGCATTTTAGAATTCGACAGGGAGTTATTTCCTCAGGATTTAAAAGAAGGGGATGTAGTTGAATATGTAAAGGATAAGTTTGTAATAAATGAAGAAGAAACGAAGGAGAGAAAAAAATATATAAACAACCTATTCAACTCTTTAATTGATAAAAGTGAATAAATCTATTGACATAAGCTAAAAAATACAATATAATTATTTATTAATATATGGGAAATTAGCTATGAAGGGAAGAGTAGTCATTGAGGAAGTTAGAGAGAGTCGGTACTAGGTGGAAATCCGACACGGAATTAGTGATGAAGAACATCCCTAAGCTTCTAACCGAAATTTGATTAATTCAAAGAGTAGGCTTAGACGGGCATAGTCCGTTAAAAACTATACAGTATCGAATATATTCTGTACTGGTTTGAGCTGGGCCTTTTGCTAATTAAGGTGGTACCGCGGAAGAATACCTTTCGTCCTTTAAGGATGGAAGGTTTTTTTATTTTTATATTTGGAGGAGGAAATTAGATGAAAAAATTAACTGTTAAGGAGACACAAATTGGAATAAAGGTCATTAAGGATTTTTTTGAAAGGGAATTGGCTAAGAAATTGAATTTAATAAGGGTATCTGCCCCACTATTCGTCAGACCTGAAACGGGTTTAAATGATAATTTAAGTGGGGTTGAGAAGGCTGTATCCTTTAATATGAGGAAATATAACGAAGAGATAGAAATAGTTCAATCCTTAGCTAAATGGAAAAGAATGGCTTTAAAGAGATATGGTTTCAAAGTAGGGGAAGGAATTTATGCGGATATGGATGCAATAAGGCCAGATGAGGTTTTAGACCATACCCATTCCATCTATGTAGACCAATGGGATTGGGAAAAGGTTATATCAAGAGAAGATAGAAACGAACAATATTTAAAGAAAATAGTTAAAGAGATATTCCAAGTATTTAAAAGGACTGAGAAGAAAATAAATAGCATATATCCTTTTATGGAAAACAAATTGCCTGAAGAGATAAAATTCATTACAGCTCAAGAATTAGAGGATATGTATCCAGACAAAAGCCCTAAGGAAAGGGAAAATTTAATCTGCAAGGAATATAAAGCTGTATTTCTAATGAAAATTGGTGGGAAGTTAAAATCTGGAATTCCTCATGACGGCAGATCTCCCGACTATGATGATTGGGAATTAAATGGAGATATATTATTTTGGAATCATATATTAGATGAGGCTTTAGAATTATCCAGTATGGGCATAAGGGTAGATGAAAAGTCTTTAGAAGAACAATTGAAAATTGCAGGAGCTGAGGAGAGAAAAAAACTTACCTATCATAAAATGCTTTTAGAAGGTAAACTACCCTTTACCATTGGTGGAGGCATTGGTCAGTCCAGAATCTGTATGTACTTTTTGGAGAAAAGGCATATTGGTGAAGTACAAGCTTCTATTTGGACAGATGATATAATTAAAGAATGCAAGATGGAAGATATATTTTTACTTTAATATATTTATAGTGTAAAATAGAGTAAAAAAGGATAAGGAGCAAGGGAATGTACAAGAGACATAGATTTATATTTATATTATTGGGGATAGGTATAGGTATATTGTTGACTAATATTCTTCATAGTCTAAATCCTATTTTAGAGTATAGAGAATATACTGAAGAAGAAATAGTAGCAAAAGCTACAGATTTAGGAATGATTTTTTTAAAGGATAATATAGATACTACACTGAGTAAGGAAAAGGCTGTTATAGATGAAGATACTTCAAAAATAGAGGAAAAGGTAGAAGTTGAGTTTGTCATAGAAAATGGAGACTCATTAGAAAAAATATCCAAAGGTCTAGAAGAAGCAAGGATAATTGATGAGGCGGAAAAATTTCTTAATTTTGCGAAAGAAAAAGGGGTAGATAAGAAGCTTAGGGTAGGAAGATATAGACTTGTAACTGGTCAAGATTATGATACTATATTATCCATATTGATGAAATTGAAATGATGAATTTTTAAAATTAGTACTAAAGTATCTATTCCAGTATAATGCTAGCATTGATCTGATTTCAATGCTTTTTTTCTTGGTCTTTTTTATTTTTTAGCCCTTTTTTAAAAATATTATTGAAGTTGATAAACAATAAAGATGAATATTGTAGTATAATATAATATACTGTCGTAAGAAAAAATATAAATTAATGGTTTAATCCTCCATTTTTTTGGAAACAATTGCTAAGGGGAGGGATGAATTTGGTTTTAGCTAAAGCTGATCTTTGGCAAATATATAATGGTTTACGATACAATTTTTTATATAATGGCGATATAAATTCCATACATATCCTCCTGAATCTATATGATTTGGAGACAAAGGTGACTAATATTTCTCCAAAATATATATGTACTAAGGAAATTAGGAAGAGAATAAAAAGGCTTTTGTTTCCTAGAAAAGATAGACAACTTATATCCAATAATATTGCTATGTTAATCCATGAGGATATAGATAGACTCGAATTAACCCTATACTTAGAAGGATATAAAAATGGTTATTATAGCAAGAGATGGGTAAATATACTTGAAGATAACACTATTAAATACCTACCAATAGAAGAGCTATATGGGAAAAATTATTTATTCCACTATAATATACCCTTAGAGGAGATAAAGAAATTAAAAGTGGATTTTTGGGAAGATATAGATAAAAGGAATAAGGAAACTAAATATTTAGACGATTTTATTAATGGATATTGTGAAAAAATAATTAAGAGAAAGATATATAATTTGAATATGTATATTGATAAACAGTTAAAGATAGAATACAATCTTAATAAACCTAATATAAAGGAAGAAGCCTTTCTATCCACAAAAGAACTTCATAATATATACAAAACTATAGTTAAAACCATTATGAAGAATACCATTAATACGTATAAGGAGTCTAGTTGGTTTGGAGTAAATGATAGGGTCCTAAATAGGTACTTATGAATTAAAAATTTAGATAGTTGCAAAATATGATTTTAAAGTTATCCACAGAAAATAGGAGAAAATAGGCAATTAAACGCTTTTAAACATCTTAAGTTTTCAGATATCCACAAAAAAGGCATAGCAAAGCAAAGGTTCAATGAAACCTTTTAAAAACTGGTTATCTAGTTTCAGAGATTAAAGTTAAGCAATCAAAGATTTAATAGCAAGAGGTTTATCATAATTTTTAGACTTAAATATAAGTATAAAAGCAATTAATTGAGAAATACAGGCAAGTAGAATATCTGATTTTAAAGATACTGTATTTCTAACTCTTGATGATTTAATTTGAATGAAATTCTTAATTTGACAAATGGATCTTTCGCAGATAGTTCTAAGTCTATATAGTTTCTGCCACTTTAAGCTATCACGAGGGATAGAAGAATTAAAGCGATAATTATGATGTATAGTAATTTGTTTAATTCTTCCGCATTTTGAACTAGTGCAAGGATTTTCACAATTTAATATATAGCTTAGTTTACCATTGATATTAATTTTCTTAGCCTTTGGACAT
>NZ_AZSU01000003.1:66225-73397 GCF_000511955.1 [Clostridium] ultunense DSM 10521
TGGATTGATATCCTTAGAAATTTCTTCAGTTACATCAACAAGATTATTGAATAAGTCGTTTAAAGCATCAAAGAAATTAACCTTAAACCTAGAGAATTGAGACTTATGAGGAACCTTGAGAAATCCACAAAATTGACGCATTTCAGATGAAATATTAAGTAATGAAATCAATAGATCGATAGAAGGAAGAGATAAAATATTTTTAAGAATAAAGGCGTTAATCATAGACTCTAAAGAGAAATTTCTTTTTCTACCAAAATGAGAATAATATTTTTGGTAAAAAGAAAATGGAATAAAATCACTAATATTAATGAATTGGTCTAACAAACCAAGTAAATTGTTTTGATTTTTATTGTAAAACTTATCAAATTCAGTAGAAATATCAGTAAAGTTTAATTGTTTAGCTGAAACTGGCATAGGATTCTCCTTTCTATTTGTTTTGAGTTATACACATCTTAGTACTGTATATATACCCAAAATGGGGGGATCCTAGCCATTTCAATATAAATAAATGTAGTAAATATGCGAGTTGTAGGGTTCTGCAACGAGCTAAATTAAAAATTAATAAGGGGGGATATTAAATGTATGTAAGAAACCATATGTTACCAAAAGATAAGCTGACAACTTTAGAATTAGGTGAGGATATTGGGTCTGCTTTAGAAAAAATAAACCAAGGGGATTTTATGTCTTTGCCTGTTTTAGAGGGAGAACAATTTAAAGGTTATCTGATGAAAGAAGCCATTTTTAGGAATTATTTTGAAGCCAATGGCAGAGACAGGGAAGAATTTTTAAAGAATGTCAAAGTCAATGATCTATATAGTACGAATTACAAATCTATAAAAGAAGATGAATATGCAGAGAATGCTTCTTATTTGCTTAAGGAGTGGAGAACCCCTTTCTTGCCAGTATTCGATTCTAAGGGAAAATTTGTTGGTATTTTGACTCACAATTCAATTTTTAATGCTTTTTCTGAAATATTCGGTTTAGAGAAAGGTACTAGAATCGTTGTTGATATGCTTGATATTCCAGGACAATTGGCAAGGTTGTCAGAAGTTATAAGGAAAGAAAATGTTAATATAATAAACTTTGCTGCAGTAGATGCAAAGGTATTAGATGTATATAGGGTAATAATCCGAGTTGATACTAAAGATGTAGTTGGACTCATAGAAAAAATAGAAAAGGCTGGATTTAAAATCGGCGCAATTTCTAAATAATATGAAATGTATAAAATAATATAAAATGGGAAAAATATCCCTTTAGATGGTACTGGAGGGATATTTATGAAAAAACAAAATGCTATTTTAATATTTTTATTTTGTGCCACCCTTTTCTTTATTAGTTTTGTCTATGGTTATAAGATGATGGGGAGAAAGGCCAATGAGAATCCTAAAATTGCAAAGGAAAACTTAAAGGATTATGACTTGGATTTAGCCATATTAAAGGAAGAAGAAAGAATTTCCCCCAATGTTTTCATTGAGAAAAAAACCTATTATAAGGCTTGTAATCATAATATAACGAAATTAAATGAATTAGATGAAAAGATAATTAATATGACTGAGAAAGAATATAGAAGGTATACGGAAGAAAATTTTCCTAATGTGAAGATCATATCTTTTTCCGTTAATCGTATAATTTTAAGGGAAGAAAGGGATCATCTATGCCCCAATCATTACATAATTGGTCAATCTGAGGGTAAGATTGCAATATATAGAATAGATGAAAATGGAGATGAAATTTTGGATAGGGTATTTAAGGATTACCCCATATCCCTTTTAAAACAAATAGACCAAGATAAATTGATTAAAGGAATAAGAGTAGATAGTGAAGAGGAACTATCCGATGTATTGGAGAATTTCATCAGCTAAAAACTAAGTTAGGATCCTAACTTAGTTTTTCTATTTAAAATGTGATAATATAATATATGTTATTGTTTCGATATGAAAGGTGAGATAAATGGTAATACTTGGCATTGATCCAGGATTGGCTATAGTAGGATATGGTGTTATAGAATATAAGGGAAATAGATATAGAGTATTAGATTATGGCGTTATTAGGACGGATTCTAGCACCTTATTTCCAGAAAGGCTGAAAATAATATATGATGAGCTTACTAGGTTGATAGATAGATATAATCCAGAAGATTTTGCTATAGAAGAGCTGTTTTTTAATAAAAACGTAAAGACTGCCATCCAAGTAGGACAAGCTAGAGGAGTAGAGATCCTTTCTGCAATTAACAGAGGATTACAGGTCTATGAATATACTCCATTGCAGATAAAACAATCTGTTGCTGGCTATGGAAGGGCAGATAAAAGACAGGTACAGGAAATGGTAAAACTATTATTAAATTTAAAGGAGATACCAAAGCCTGATGATGCGGCAGATGCATTAGCGGTGGCTATATGCCATAGTAGCTGTTTAAATTTTAAAGATATGTTTAAAATGAAATAATAAAGGATGGATAATATGTATGAATACATAATTGGTAAGGTGGTAAGTATTAAGGAAGATTATATAGTTCTAGATAATAATGGGATAGGTTATAGGATATATACTTCAAAGAATTCATTGATGAATTTAGAAATCCATGAAAAAATCACCATGTATATTTATTTTAATTTAAGAGAAGATGGAGTATATCTTTATGGGTTTATAACGGAAGAAGAACTGAATATGTTTAATCTATTATTATTGGTATCTAAGGTAGGGCCAAAGGTAGGTTTAAATATCTTATCTACTTTAACACCAAACCAAATAAAATTGGCTATATTGAAGAATGATTCCAATATTCTATGTAATGCGCCAGGGGTAGGTAAAAAAACTGCCTCTAGGATTATATTAGAATTAAAGGATAGGGTTGATAAAGAGGATATTGTGGAAGATGAAAATATAATAATTGATAATGATGAAGTGGAAATTGCTATAGATGGTATAATGTCTTTAGGGTATTCTAGAAATGAAGTAATTAAAGTTATAAATAAAATAGATACTAGCAAAATGGTTACAGAGGATATTATAAGAGAAGTTTTAAAAAGGATTTCTAAACAATAAGGAGAGGTAATATTTTATGGATAATATGAATGAAAGAATAGTTTCCAGCTCTATCCAAAGGGAGGATAGGGAAAACGAAATCAATTTAAGGCCTAAATGGCTGGCAGAATATATTGGACAAGAAAAGGTTAAGGAAAAATTGAATATATTTATCCAAGCTGCAAAGGAAAGGAAGGAGCCTTTAGACCATGTACTTCTTTATGGTCCTCCAGGCCTTGGAAAGACAACTTTAGCTAATATTATTGCTAATGAGATGGGGGTCAATGCTAGGATTACATCTGGACCTGCCATTGAAAGGCCAGGCGATCTGGCTAGTATATTGACTAATTTAGGGGAAGAAGATGTATTGTTTATCGATGAAATACATAGGTTAAACAGAACTGTAGAGGAAATACTTTATCCTGCTATGGAGGATTATGCTTTGGATATAATAATAGGCAAAGGGCCTAGCGCAAGATCCGTTAGATTGGATTTGTCTAAATTTACTTTAATTGGTGCTACTACTAGGGCGGGACTCCTTACTTCTCCTCTAAGGGATAGATTTGGAGTTATGCTGAATTTAGATTTATATGATGATTACAGTTTGCAAAAAATCGTTAAACGTTCTGCTAATATATTAAATATTCCCATTGACGATAAAGGAGCTATGGAGATAGCTAAAAGATCTAGAGGCACACCAAGGATTGCAAATAGGTTATTAAAAAGGGTAAGGGACTATGCTCAGGTGATAGAGGATGGTATCATTACCTGGGAGGTAGCAAAAAAGGGATTGGAAATGTTGGAAATAGATAGACTTGGATTAGATGAAATAGATAGGAAGATACTATTGACCATGATAGAAAACTTTAATGGTGGTCCTGTAGGTTTAGATACCCTTTCTGCTGCCACTGGTGAGGAAAGGACTACTATTGAAGATGTTTATGAACCCTATCTATTACAGATTGGTTTTATAAATAGAACCCCTAGAGGAAGAATTGTTTCTAAAAAAGTATATGATCATTTTAATACACCTTATAGGGAAGAATAGGAGGGATATAATGGAATCCTTTGGTAGGATATTTTTAACTATAGGTATAGTGTTAGTTGTAATTGGCATAGTTTTTATTATAGGTGAAAGATTTGGATTAGGTAAATTACCTGGTGATATTTTTATCCAAAAGGGAAATTTTACTTTTTTCTTTCCTATTGTATCTAGTATAATTATTAGTATAATATTGACTTTAATATTGAATTTGTTTAGAAGATAAGGGGGCAATTCTATGAGAAAAATTACGAGTTCTTTAATTTTGGCTATAATAGTTATTGGGTTAGTATTATCAAGTCATAGTATATATGCTAACCCATTAGAAGAAAATTTTATAAGGATTAGGCTGACAAGCCCTATAAAATCCAATGGAATTGTTAATCTATATAGTGATGAAGGATTTTATATATATAGTAAGGCTAATTTAATACAGGAAATAGAATCTATAGACATTGAAAACATTAAAGTTAGTATAGGTGAAGAGGAAAGGCTTTATATAATGGATGTTGATGATAATTTATTATATGCCTACAATCAAGAGGATGATCTAATTATCTCTTCCAAGGGTGGATATGAAAAGAAGGTTAGAGTCGAGGATAAAAATTATAGGGATTATATCAATTTTAAAATAATGGGTGCCAATCTGATAGTTATCAATTATGTAGATATAGACAATTATCTATATGGAGTAGTCCCTAAAGAGATGCCTGTTTCTTTTGAAATGGAGGCCTTGAAAGCCCAAGCTATAGCGGCAAGAACTTACGCATTGAAGAATATGAATAAGCATAATAATGAATGTTACGACCTTTGTGATACTACCCATTGTCAAGTTTATGGAGGGATGGATGGAGAGGATGAAAAAACTAATAGGGCTGTAGATGGTACTAGTGGAATGATAATTACCTATAATGGAAATATTATAGATGCATTATACCATTCTAATAGTGGTGGTGTTACAGAAGATTCCTTAGAGGCCTGGGGTAATAGTCATCCTTACCTAATTTCCGTTGAAGATGAATTTTCTATTAATGCTCCAAATGGTAGTTGGAGTTTAAATTTGAACGCTGATGAAATTAGCAAAAGTCTTAAAAATAAGGGTGTCAATATTGGTAATGTAATAGATATGGAAGTATTAGGTAATTCTTCAAGTGGACGAGTAACCCAACTTAAATTAATCGGGACTTTAGGAGAAAAAATTTTAAATAAGGGACAAATTAGGGAATTTCTAGGTCTAACAGAGGTTAAAAGTAATTTGTTTACTATCAAGAAAAGCTCTAATGATGCAACTAGTACCAATCTGTATGCAATAGATGGTAATAGTAGTAAACCCCAATTAATCGATTTGGAGACTAGCCATATAATAGATGGCAGTACTAAACAGAGACCTTCTAGAGGGTTGACTAGCAGATTTATTAATAGGGATGGGGTTGTGGATAAGATTGATGGAGGAAATACTGGTATTACTAATTTTATAATAGAAGGGAAAGGTTATGGCCATGGAGTAGGGATGAGCCAATGGGGTGCTCAAAAAATGGCTGAATCAGGATATACTTTTGAAGATATATTGAAGCATTACTATAATGGAGTAGAAATAATAAAAGATTAGTAGAGGATGATCTAATGAAAACAGAAGATTTTTATTATGATTTACCAGGGGAATTGATCGCTCAATTTCCCATAAAGGATAGGGAGGAATCAAAACTTCTTATCTTGGACAAAAAGACAGGAAATATAGAGGATAGAATATTTAAGGATATAATAGATTATTTTAATCCAGGAGATTGCTTAGTATTAAATGATACAAGGGTAATTCCGGCTAGGTTATTTGGAAGTAGGATAGGAAAGGACGAAAAAATTGAATTCCTATTACTAAGAAGAATCGAAAATGATATGTGGGAAATTTTAGCAAGGCCAGGGAAAAAGGTTAGGCCAGGTAATAGAATAGTCTTTGGGCAGGGCTTGTTAGTTGCTGATGTTTTGAGTATAGGGGAAGATGGTACTAGAAAAGTAAAATTTAATTATAATGGGATATTTGAAGAAATATTGGATAAGTTAGGAGAAATGCCTTTACCTCCCTATATTACGGAGAAACTAGAGGATGGGGAAAGGTATCAGACCGTTTATTCAAAACATGATGGCTCGGCTGCAGCTCCTACTGCTGGCTTGCATTTTACTAAAGAGTTGTTAAAACAGATAGAGGAGAAAGGAGTTAACATAGCCTACCTAACTCTTCATGTTGGGCTAGGTACCTTTAGGCCGGTGAAGGTGGAAAACATCGAAGAACACCATATGCATTCGGAATACTATGAGGTTTCTCATAAGGCAGCCCATATGATAAATAGGGCAAAAAGAGATGGTGGAAGAGTCATAGCAGTAGGAACTACTACTACCCGAACCTTGGAGACTATAGGAAGTTTAGAGGGGATGATAATTCCTAAAAAGGGTTGGACGGATATTTTTATTTATCCTGGGTATAAATTTAAAATAATTGATGGATTGATAACAAATTTCCATTTACCCGAGTCCACTCTATTAATGTTCACACGAAAATGATTTAGTTAGTAGGCTCCTCTTTAATAGATCCCACCTTCTTCTTTACTTCTTATGAATAATCTATCCCTTGTTTTTTGAGCAATAAAATGCCCGGGAGGCCCTTTTAGGGTTTCCCCAAGCTACTTATATATGCTTTATGTACAATTTTTAGGTGATTTTAGGTGAAACAATTAAGCAATTAGAGGTTCAACCATATATCCTCGTTTTTTTAATTCTCGGATAAGTTTCTTTTCTCTCTGCTTTTCATGATTCACTTGTATTTCTGTAAATTTGTCCTCATCATATGATAAGTTCTCTTTTAAAAGAGTATAGATAATTACTAATATCTTGCGTGCTAATCCAATAATAGCTTTTTTAGTACCCCTTCTTTGCTTTACCTTCCAATACCAGTTTGATAAATATGTTCCTTTTCTTCGTGTCACTGTCCAAGCTACTTCACATAGAATACTTTTTATATACGGATTTCCATGTCTTGTTTTTGTAGATTTAGTTTTTCCTGCACTCTCATTGCAGCCTGGTGATAACCCAGCCCACGAGCAAATATGCT
>NZ_AZSU01000003.1:74397-99433 GCF_000511955.1 [Clostridium] ultunense DSM 10521
TACATATACTGGTTTCCAATATACTCCTGTACTTTCCATCGCTACATGGTGGCAATCTTCTTTTTCTAGCCATTCTTTAAGACTTTTTAAGCCATGCTGAAGAGCTGAAAACTTCCTTATTTCTGATGTTGGTTTGCAATTCAAGGCACCCTTGGTGATACATGCTACTATGTTATCCCTATGAACATCCAACCCGCAACATATTTCTAATATTGCTTCCATTACCTTCACTCCAATATGTTTTAGTGACAAGATTGATAGCCTGAGAAAATCTAAAATTTCACACACGTGCTATCAGTTTTATTCCTAAGAAGTAAAACTAATGCAACACTCCTTTGTACTCTTGGGCTATCAAGATAGGTTAGTACCCGGGGATCAACCGCCATTCTTATTATCATCCTTTTTTCTTGTCCCGTTTTTAAGATATCCATTTAATAGTAGTTATAAACATCTTCAACATAATTTAGGGGAACGATTATTAGTAGTCACTACATTTTCATTCCCCTTTGTGTCTTCAAGTCATGATGGTTAGTAAGTGCATTGGCTGGAAGGAATAATATTTTGAAAGCCTATAGATATGCTATCGAGAACAGATATAGGTTTTTTAGTTTTGGAGATGCAATGTTTATTAAATGATTAGGAGGTAAAAATGGCAGTAGAATTTAGACTAATAAAGGAATCTAAAGAATGTTTAGCAAGGCTAGGGGAGTTAAAGACCCCCCATGGAATTATCGAGACACCAATCTTTATGCCAGTTGGAACTAAGGCTACGGTAAAGGCTATGACCCCTGAAGAAGTTAGGGATTTAGGGGCGCAGATAATATTGAGCAATACCTATCATCTATATTTAAGGCCTGGACATAAACTAATAGAGGAAGCTGGTGGATTGCATAAATTTATGAATTGGCACGGGCCTATTTTAACAGATAGTGGCGGTTTTCAAGTGTTTAGCTTAGGGGATTTGCGTAAGATTACTGAAGAAGGTGTGGAGTTTAGATCTCATATAGATGGTTCTACCCATTTTATTAGCCCAGAAAAATCAATAGAAATACAGAACTCTTTAGGGTCTGATATAATGATGGCCTTTGATGAATGTACCCCTTATCCTGCCAGCTATGAGTATGCAAAGGAATCTATGGAGAGAACCACCAGATGGGCAAAAAGATGTAAAGATTTCCATAAGGACTGGGAAAAGCAAGCTTTATTTGGTATAATACAAGGTGGGATGTATAAGGATTTAAGGGAAAGGAGTGCCGAGGACATTGTAGATATTGGCTTTCCAGGTTATGCTATAGGAGGACTGAGTGTTGGAGAGCCAAAGGATTTAATGTGTGAAATGTTAGATTTTACTACGCCTCTTTTACCTAAGGATAAGCCTAGGTATTTAATGGGAGTAGGGACTCCAGATTATTTATTTGAGGCTGTAATTAGGGGAATCGATATGGCCGATTGCGTATTGCCTACTAGAATTGCTAGAAATGGTGCAGTAATGACAAGCCAAGGTAGACTAACTATTAGAAACGCTAAATATGCTAAAGATTTTACTAAATTAGATCCAGAATGTGATTGTTATGCTTGTACTAATTATTCAAGGGCCTATATAAGGCATCTATTTAATGTAAATGAGATATTAGGAGCAAGGTTGGCTACAATCCATAATCTATACTTCCTCATTAAACTAATGGAGAATATTAGAAATGCTATAAGAGAAGATGGACTATTAGAATATAAAGAAGAATTTTATAAAAAATATGGATATATTAATTAAATAAAGAAGGGTTTTTGGTTTTTTTGTTGAATACTTATAAAGAGAGAAAAGATGAAAAGGAGGATGTTTTTATGGCAGCAGCAAATGCAGGAGGAGCAGGTTTAGGAGGTTTTATAATACCTATTGCTTTTTTGGTCATATTTTATGTATTTGCAATAAGACCTCAAAAGAAAAGAGAAAAAGAAATTAGGGAGATGAGAGAAAGCCTTAGAGTTGGTGATGAAGTCATAACTATTGGCGGCATCTATGGTAAGATAGTTAAATTAAAAGATGATATGGTTACCATAGAGGTAGGTGCTAATAAGACTAAAATTGATCTAACTAAATGGGCAATAGGTTCAACTATTAACAAACAAGAGACAAAAGAAAATAACGAAGAAAAATAATTGAAAAGCTTCCTTTTTTAAGGAAGTTTTTTTATCAGTAATAAATTTCACCTCCTAGTAATAAATTTAAAGTAAAAAGGGGAGGTGGAGTTATGAGGGATAAGTCCTTAGATAGAGGGATTTATATTCTTAAAAGTTTAGCAATATCTTTTGTTTTTACCTTAATTTTAGTATTAGTTGTTTCTCTATTACTTACCTATACATCACTTAAAGAATCTAGGATACCTTTATTAAACACCATAATCATGATTATCAGCATTACCATCGGTAGTGTATATATGGCTATTAAAGTAGAGGAGAATGGATGGCTAAATGGAGGAATAATCGGTGCTTTATACTTTCTAACTTTGGTGTTATTGAACTATCTGTTTGTGAAACCCTTTGTTTTGGATATATATTCTATTAGTAAATTTTTCATAGCCTTGGTAACGGGCATTATTGCTGGTATTATAGGTATAAACATAAAATAAAACTTTAATAAATAATATTTTTATGATATAATCATTTAAGTATTAGGCTGCATAAAGGAGGGTTTTAAATGAAGCATATTAAAACGATATCAGGAAGTAATTTAAAGGATACTTTGGTTAAAGGCGGATGCGGAGAATGTCAAACTTCTTGTCAATCAGCCTGCAAGACTTCATGTACGGTAGGAAACCAAAAATGCGAAAATAGATAAACTATAAAGGCAGTGGTTTTAACCACTCCTTTTTAATTTCACCTTAATGGAGGTTTAGGAGGAGTATCATGGCAATTGGCGAAAGGATTCATAAGTTTATATTAAATAACAAAAATATAGTATTAGATATTAATAGTGGTGCAGTTCATCTAGTAGATGATGTGGTTTACCATATATTGGATTACTATGAGGCAAAATCTGTAGATGAAATCATTGAATTACTGAAGGGAAAATATGATCAGAAAACCATATCTGAAGCATATAAAGAGATAAAAATATTAGAGAAGGAAGGGCTTCTTTATTCCTATGAATCCAATATAAAGGATATAAGGTATAATGAGGACAATATAATTAAAGCTTTATGTCTACATGTAGCCCACGATTGTAATTTAAGATGTAAATATTGTTTTGCTTCCCAAGGAGATTTTAAAGGAGGCAGGTCTTTAATGAATCTAAATGTAGGAAAAAGGGCCTTAGAATTTCTGATGGAAAACTCCGGTAATAGAAAGAATTTAGAAGTGGATTTCTTTGGTGGGGAGCCTTTGATGAATTTCGATTTGGTAAAAGAACTTGTCCATTATGGAAGACAATTGGAAGAAAAAAATAATAAACATTTTCGATTTACTATAACAACTAATGGTGTATTATTAGATGATGACAAAATAAATTTTATAAATGAACATATGGATAATGTAGTTCTGAGCCTAGATGGAAGAAGAGAAATAAACGATAATATGAGAAAGACAGTATCTGGTAGGGGAAGTTATGATATAATATTGCCTAAGTTTAAAGAACTAGTTAATAAAAGAGGGGACAAGGATTATTATATTCGAGGTACTTTTACCAGTTTCAATTTGGATTTTTCTGAGGATGCATTAGATTTCTACCATAATGGCTTTAAAAAGATCTCAATGGAACCTGTAGTTACTGAGCCAGATATGGATTATGCTTTAAGGGAAGAACATTTGGAAACTATACTAGAGGAATATGAGAAGTTTTCCAAAGATTATATTGAAATAAAAAGACAGGATAAGGATTTTCTATTCTTTCATTTTATGATAGATTTAAAACAAGGTCCTTGTTTAGCAAAACGGGCTGTAGGGTGTGGAGCTGGCTCAGAGTATATGGCTGTAACTCCTCAAGGAGATTTATATCCTTGTCATCAATTTGTTGGTGATGAAAATTTTAGAATAGGAGATGTATTTACTGGAGTTAAGAATGGACAACTTAGACAAGAATTTAATAAGGCCAATGTTTTTAATAAAGAGGAATGTAGAAGCTGTTGGGCTCGGTTCTATTGTAGTGGTGGTTGTCATGCAAATGCTTATAATACCAATAAGGATATAATGAAACCCTATAAAACAGGCTGTGAAATGGAGAAAAAGAGAATAGAATGTGCAATTTCTATTTTAGCAAATTTAGAGGATTAAAGAAGATTTAATACCTAATTTGGCATGGGAGGTAATAGGAATGAATATGAAAAAAACCCTACTATTTATACTAATTATTGCTATAGTAGGATTGGCTTCTTATACTGCATTATATGGTATAGAAATGGGAAAAGTGAAGATTACAAAAGTAAGGGATTCTATTGATTTAGGTTTAGACCTAGCTGGTGGTGTTTATGTTATTCTAGAAGCTGAAACCGATTTACAAGGAGCAGAACTCCAAAGGGCTATGGATCAAACTATTATGGTTATAAATAAAAGGGTGGATGGTTTAGGAGTTGCAGAACCTAGTATTGTAAAGGAAAGCAGCAAAAGGATAAGGGTAGAATTGGCTGGTATAGGTAACCCTCAAGAAGCAATAGATATTATTGGTAAGACTGCCCAATTACAGTTTATTGACCCAAAAGGCAACGAGGTTCTATCAGGTAAGAATGTTAAAAACTCGGAGGCTAGATTTCAACAAACTGAATTTGGAGATAAACCGGTAGTAGCTTTAGAGTTTGATAAAGAAGGGTCGAAAAAATTTGCTGATGCAACTACTGAATTGGCTGGTAAGGAAAATGTAGGGGAAAGAATTATATATATAATGTTAGATGGGGACATAATATCTTCTCCTATAGTAGAAGAACCTATTAAAGATGGTAAAGGGGTTATTTCTGGCGAATTCACTGTAGAAGAAGCCAATAATTTAGCCAATCTAATTCGAGCTGGGGCTCTACCTGTGGAGATGAAGGCCTTACAATCAAGAGTTATTGGTCCTACTTTAGGATTAAAGGCTTTTGAGAAAAGTATTAAAGCCGGTGGAATTGCCATATTGTTTATATTTTTATTTATGTTAATCTTTTACCGAGTGCCTGGCCTAACAGCCAATATTGGCCTTACTATTTATGTTTTAATAGTAGTTTACTCAATGAAATATCTAGGAGTAAAATTAACATTGCCAGGTATTGCAGGACTTATATTATCTATTGGTATGGCTGTAGATGCTAATGTACTGATATTTGAGAGGATAAAAGAAGAGATAAGAAATGGTAAATCCATCAGGGCTTCTATTGACCATGGATTTAAAAGAGCATTAACTTCTGTTTTAGACTCTAATATAACTACTCTGATAGCTGGTTTTGTTCTTTATTATTTTGGAATTGGACCTATTAAAGGGTTTGGAGTTACCTTAATATTAGGGATTATTGCATCTATGATAACATCGGTATTCATTACAAAATATTTATTGAAATTAACAGTTGAGATTTCAAACACCAAGAACACAAAACTATATGGAGTATAAGGGGTGAAAATATGAATATCATTAAAAATAGAAAAATATTTTATAGTATCTCTTTGGCTATTATCATAGTGGGATTGATAATGATGGTAGCTAAAGGCCTTAATTACGGTATAGATTTTACAGGTGGTACTTCTATCCAGATTAAAATTGGTAAAATGGTAACTGTCGAAGAAATAAGGGAGATTATAGATGAATATGATAATAGTGCTAGTGTTGTTCATGTAGGAAACAACAAGGATGAAATAATAATTAAGAGCAGCAAGGATTTTGATAATGAAGAAATCAACGGAATAGTGGATAAGTTCGTAGAAAAATACGATATTGAAACAAAGGAATTCCAATCGGAAAAATTTGTAGCTACTATGGGAGATGAAATAAAGAAAAAGGCATTATTGTCTTCTTTTATTGCCGCAGTAGGAATGTTAGTCTATATAACTTGGAGGTTTGAGTTTAAATTTGCTATTGCCGCAATTATTGCTTTAATCCATGATGTACTGATAACTTTATCAATATATGCTATATTTGGCATACCAGCCAATAATTCATTTATTGCTGCCATACTAACTATTCTTGGATATTCTATCAATGATACCATAGTTATATTCGACAGAATTAGAGAGGAAACAAGGTTAAATCCAAGACATTCTTTAGAAAAGTTAATCAATGACAGTGTAAAGAAATCATTAACTAGAACTATAAATACTTCTATAACTACTTTGGCAGCTGTAGTAATTCTATATATAGTTGGAGTAGAAGATGTAAAAGTGCTAGCCCTACCCCTTATATTTGGTATTATTTCGGGAACCTACTCATCTTTATTTATTGCTAGCCCAATATGGTATGCTCTTAAAAATAGAGAAGGTTTTAAAACTAAAAAAGCATAAAACTGCCATTTTGGCAGTTTTATGTAGTTAATCCTTTATTAATGGGTAAAAATCCTGTAATATAAGATTATATAAAGTAATGAGGAGGGGTGTTATGGAAAAGGGATTTGTTTTTTCATTGATTTTTGCGGCCATAGTTGCTATATTTGCCTTAAGAAACGGAGATAAGGTATTAATTGATTTTTTGTTTACAAAAGTGGAGGTTTCTCAAGCAATTGTAATATTTGCTTCAGCAATTTTAGGAGCGGTTACCGTATCTATTTTAGGTACTATGAAGAATATTAAGTTTAAAAAAGAGATTAAGGAATTGAATAAGAAGATAGATCTTATAGAAGAAGAGAGAGAGGATTTAAACATTTTACTTGAAGAGAAGGTAAAGGAGATTCAATCCTTAAAAGAAAAAAATATTGATGAATATACATATATAGATGAAAAGGAAGCATATGAAGGTGAAGATTAATTTTATACATTAAGACAGATAAAACAGGAGTGAATTCATTTTGGAGAGATGGTATTTAAAGAATTTAAAAGCTGATTTAGGTAATATATCCAATAGCTTAGGAATAAGTAAGTTACTAGCAAAACTCATTGTCAATAGGGGTATTAAAGATTTAAAATTGATGGATAGTTTTGTCTATCCCAGTTTAGAGAAACTTCATAATCCCAGGTTGATGAAGGATATAGAGCTGGGAGTAGATTTAATGAAAAAGAGCATAATTAATGGTGAAAGGATAAGGATTTCTGGAGATTACGATCAAGATGGGAATTCAGCTATATTAACCCTTTATAATGGAATCAAAAGATGTGGTGGCAATGTGGATTATGTAATACCCCATAGGGTTAAGGATGGCTATGGTATAAATGAAAGGATAATTAAAGAAGCTAAAGAAGATGGAATTAATCTTATAATAACCTGCGATAATGGGATATCTGCATTGGATGCCATAAAATTGGCCAAGGATTTGGGATTGAAAATTATAGTAACGGATCATCATGATGTAAGTTTTGCTGAAGATCAAGAAGGAAACAAAGAATACATTCTACCGGAGGCAGATGCAGTTATTAATCCTAAAAGACCTGACTGTAATTATCCTTTTAAAGAGCTATGTGGTGCAGGGGTAGCTTTTAAATTTGTACAAGTGCTCTATGAAGAATTTGGAATAGATGTTAAGGAATCCTATGAATTATTGGAGTTTGTTGCTATGGGCACTGTCTGCGATGTGGTAGATCTTATAGATGAAAATAGGATTATAGTGAATGAAGGTCTTAAGAGGATAAATAATACTGAAAATATAGGATTAAAGGCCTTAATTAATGCAACTGGTCTAGAAGGCAAACAGATCAATACCTATTCCCTTGGATTCATACTAGGCCCTTGTGTTAATGCATCTGGCAGGCTGGATAGTGCTGAGATAGCTGTTGAAATGTTTTTAACTAAGGATCCTGAATTGGCAAAAGAATATGCAGAAGAACTATATGAATTAAATGAAGAAAGAAAAAGGATGACAGAAAAAGGGTTTAAGAGGGTCATTGATCAGATAGAATTAGGGGAATTTGGAGATGAAAAAGTTCTAGTTATCTATGAACCAGAGACCCATGAGAGCATAGTAGGTATTATTGCTGGTAGGGTAAAGGATAGATATTATAGGCCTACTATCCTCCTAACCCAATCAAAGGATGAAAATACCATAAAGGGATCTGGCAGGTCTATAGAAGAATATAATATGTTTGAAGAGATTTCCAAATGTAAAGACTTGTTGATTGCCTTTGGAGGCCACCCAATGGCAGCTGGGGTCTCCTTAGATATAGCTAATCTAGAAACTTTTAGAGAAAGGTTAAATGGACAAGCGTCTTTATCGGGAGAAGATCTTTTACCTAAAATATATATAGATGTATATCTACCTTTAGACTATATAAGTTTTAATCTAGTTGAAGAATTAAAAACCCTAGAACCTTTTGGCAAAGGGAATCCAAAACCTTTATTTGCTGATAAAAATCTGTCCACGAAGAGGGCCTTTATACTAGGCAAAAATCAAAATGTACTTAAATTATTATTGGTGACAAAAAATGGGAGGACTATAGATGGACTGTATTTTGGAGATATTGAAGAGTTCAATAGAAGATTGGCAGAAAAGTTTGGAGTAGATGAACTAGAAAAGCTTTATAAGGGTATAGATAGTAAAATAAGAATAGATATTATTTATACTCCAAATATTAACGAATATATGGGTAATAGGAATTTACAGGTTATTATACAAAATTATAGATGACCTTTTTTTAAAAGAATTATGATGAAAAAACTTTTATTATGATATATAATTGCTATAATGTATTCTATTTTCATTTTATATGTTAATTAAAATCTATGTTGATTTAATATAAATTAATTGAAAATTTAAATAATGCTTAGCTTATAAATTATATGGAGCAGGTGAATTCAATGATTGAAAATTTATTGTCGAAGATTGAAGAATACAATCCCCATATAGATATGCAGATGATCATTAAAGCGTATAATTTTGCGGAATATTCCCATCAAGGTCAGTTGAGGAATTCTGGTGAGATATATTTTGTACATCCTTTTAATGTAGCTATGATATTGGCAGATTTAAACATGGATGGAACGACTATAGTTGCAGGTCTGCTTCATGATGTATTAGAAGATACTAGTGTAAGCTACGAAACTTTGGTGAAAGAATTTGGGGAAGAGGTAGCTAATCTAGTTGATGGAGTTACCAAATTGAAGAAATTAAAGTATAAGACCAAACAGGAAAGCCAAGCGGAAAATTTAAGAAAAATGGTAATGGCTATGGCTAAGGATATTAGGGTAATTATAATAAAATTAGCAGATAGGCTTCATAATATGAGAACCCTAGAATATATGAGTGAAGAAAAGAAAAAGGAAAAAGCCTTAGAGACTTTAGAAATATATGCTCCACTAGCCCATAGATTAGGGATATCTAAGATAAAATGGGAACTGGAGGATTTATCTTTAAGGTATTTAGATCCTGAAGGCTATTATGACTTAGTTGATAAGGTGTCTAAACGAAGAAAGGAAAGAGAAGCCTATATTCAAAGGATAATAGATGAAATAGATGAAAAGTTAGAAGAGATGAATATTTTTAGGGATATAAGCGGAAGGCCAAAGAGTTTTTATAGCATATATAAGAAGATGGTCTACCAGAACAAAAGCTTTGAGCAGATATTCGATTTAACTGCCATAAGGGTTATTGTGGATACCATAAAGGATTGTTATGGCGTTCTAGGAATTGTCCATACTATGTGGAAACCTATCCCAGGCAGGTTTAAAGATTATATTGCTATGCCCAAGCCCAATATGTACCAATCTCTCCACACTACGGTAATTGGACCAGAAGGGGAGATATTTGAAGTTCAGATAAGGACTTGGGATATGCACAGAACTGCAGAATATGGTATTGCTGCCCACTGGAAGTATAAGGAGGGCAATGTTAAGACGGACAATTTTGATGAAAAATTGACTTGGTTAAGGCAATTATTAGAGTGGCAAAAGGAATTAAAGGATCCTAAGGAGTTTATGGAGACTTTAAAAATCGATTTCTTTACAGACGAAGTTTTCGTCTTTACTCCTAGGGGAGATGTGATCAATTTGCCTAATGGTTCTACTCCTATAGATTTTGCGTATAGGGTCCATACTGCAGTAGGAAATAACTGTGTTGGAGCTAAGGTAGACGGCAGAATTGTACCTTTAGATTATAAGTTAAAAAATGGTAACATAGTAGAAATATTGACATCAGCTAATAGTAATGGCCCAAGTAGGGACTGGCTAAAAATCGTAAAGAGTAGTCAAGCTAAGAATAAAATCCGTCAATGGTTTAAACGAGAAGAAAGAGATCTAAATATCAATAAAGGTAAAGAGATGCTGGAAAAGGAAGTAAAGAGACAAGGGTATAAATTGACTGAAATACTGAAAGAAGATTGGTTAAAAAATATAGCCAATAAATTGAGTTTAAATACTTCAGATGATCTATATGCTGGCCTAGGATATGGTAGTATTACTATATCTCAAGTAATGTCTAGGTTAAAAGAATTTTATAGAGATTATTATCAAATTAAAGACGAAAAGGCTTTTGTTGAGAGTAAAATAAAGGAGCCAGCCACCACTGGAAAAGATAGTAGGTTTACTCAAGGTATAAGTGTAAAAGGTGTAGATAATATTAAAGTAAGGTTTTCTAAATGTTGTAATCCAGTACCTGGGGATGAAATAATAGGTTATATTACTAGAGGCAGAGGAGTATCTATCCATAGGAAGGATTGTCCTAATATTTCTTTTATTGAAGGCAAGGAAAGATTTATAGATGTGTTTTGGAATACAGATGAGAAGGCTGAATATCCAGCAGAAATTCAGATTAAAGGAACAGACAGGCCAGGATTACTTACTGAAATTACCCAAAGGATTACAGAAGCTGAACTTTCCTTATTATCTTTAAATGCTAGAACTAATAAGGAAAAATTGGCTATAATAAATATGACTTTAGAGATTAAGGATATAGACCAGCTAAGGGAATTGATGAAGAAGATTAAAAAGTTAAAAGGTGTAATCGATGTGTATAGAGTTACTAGTTAAAGAAAGGAAGGTATAGATGAGAGCTGTAGTACAAAGAGTAACAGAAGCAAGTGTGAAAGTTGAAGGAAAAATAGTTGGAGAAATAGATGAGGGTTTATTGGTTCTTCTTGGTGTAGGCGGAGAAGACAATAATAAGGATTTAGATTATATGGTAGATAAAGTTTTAGGATTGAGAATCTTTGAAGATGATAGTGGAAAGATGAACCTATCTTTATTAGATATTGGTGGAGAAATATTGGTTGTATCCCAGTTTACTCTATATGGAGATGTGAGAAAAGGCAAAAGGCCAAGTTTTTCTACTTCTGCTCATCCAGATATAGCAGAAGATGTTTATAATCAGTTTGTTGAAAAATGCAAGGCAAAGGGTATAAAGACTGAGAAAGGCATCTTCGGAGCATATATGGAGGTTGATTTAGTAAATGATGGTCCTGTGACCATATTAATAGATAGTAAAAAAACTTTTTAGGAGGGATAATTTTGAAAGTTGTAAGGATACCAGCAGGGATTTATGCTGCCAATTGTTATTTAGTTTATTCAGAGGATACTAAAGAAGCCATAGTAATTGACCCAGGTGGAGATGAGAAGGATATTATAACTCAGATAAAGGATTTAGAATTAGATATTAAGTATATAATCTTTACTCATGGTCACGGAGACCATATTGCTGGTGTCAATGGGATAAAAGAATATACCAATGCACCACTGGCTATTCATAAGGATGATGAATATTTACTAATGGATGGTAAAAGTAATTTTTCAAGCATGATGGCAATGGGTACTGTGGAGATTTCAGCTGATATTCTCCTAGATGATGGAGATGAAATAAGTTTTGGGGATCTAATTGCGGAAATAATCCATACACCAGGCCATACTCCTGGAGGTATATGCATTAAAATAGGTGACAGTATATTTACTGGTGATACTCTATTTGCTGGATCCATTGGTAGAACGGATTTTCCTAAGAGCTCTTTTAAAGATATAATGAACTCTATTAATAAACGAATTATTATCTATCCAGATGAAACAAAAATATATCCTGGACATGGACCAGCAACTACAATTGAAAATGAAAAAAGATCTAATCCATTTATAAAGTGATAGAATTGGAAGCCACCTTTTAGGGAAAGATATACCCTAGGAGGTGGCTTAAATGACTAAGAAATCAAAGTTTATTCAAAGCAAAGGGAAAAAAGGTGTAGATTTACATGATATATATGATTTAATTGAGATGGGATTGGATAAAGAAGAAATATCAAAGGAATTTGGAATTTCAAAAAAATATATAAAGAAGATGATTGAAGATTATTACGAAGATTATTAAGGGGAGTTAAAATGGTTTATGTAAACTTAGTAGGACATAATTTTGAATATGAAGTATATGAACTAATAAAGGTTTTTTATTTTGGTGAAAAAATAATTTTTATAGATAATATGGATGATTATAAGGAAGGTATTTTAATAATAAGTAGACTGGATGATATTAATGGCGAAACAAAATCTAGTACTAGGGTCTATGATAATGGTAATTTAATCTATGAAGGTTCTGCAGGGAATATAGAAAAAATCCGGGTAGATAAAGCTGATATTAAGAAAAAGATAAGGATTGGGATTAAGCAAAGTATATATGAAGCCTTAAATAGTTTAGCTAAGGTAAAAGCACCCTGGGGAATATTAACTGGTATTCGGCCGATTAAAATAGTCCATAACCTTTTTGACGAAGGAATAAATGAGAAGAATATTATGGATATTTTAACTAGAGAATATAAATTATTTTCTCAAAAAGCCCAGTTGATCCTGGATATTGCAAAAGAACAAAGACAATATCTTTGCCCATTAGATGAAAATAGGTTTAGTCTATATTTAAGCATCCCTTTCTGCCCTACTAGGTGCTTATATTGTTCTTTCCCTTCGCTAAGTATAGGAAGGTATGGACCTTTAGTAGAGGATTATGTAGATAAGCTTATCTATGAATTAAATAAAGTAGGAGAACTGATGGCCAATAAGATTATTTCTACTGTATATATCGGTGGTGGAACTCCTAGTTCAATCCCTGTTTATCAATTGGATAGAATAATACAAGCTATATATAAGAATTTCCATAGGGATGATATTGAGGAGATAACCGTAGAAGCTGGTAGACCAGATACCATAGATGCTAAACTGTTAAATATGTTAAAAGAAAATAGAATAGATAGGATTAGTATAAATCCTCAAACTATGAATGATAATACGTTAAAACTCATAGGAAGACAACACAGTAGCCAGGATACAATAAATACCTATTATGAAGCTAGGGAAATTGGCTTTGATACAATAAATATGGATTTAATAGTTGGACTTCCTTCTGAAGGGGTAAAGGAAATAAAAACTACATTAAAAAAACTAGAGGACTTAGACCCTGAAAATCTGACTGTCCATACATTGTCCGTCAAGAGAGGTTCTAAATTTATCCATACTATGGATAGATATCAGGTAGGGGATCAAAAAATAATAGAAAATATGTTAGATGAAACCAGAATTTTTACAGAAAAGATGGAACTTAAACCTTATTACCTATATAGACAAAAACAAATTATGGGTAATTTTGAGAATACAGGATATGCTAAAAAAGGGAAAGAATGTATATACAATATAAAGATGATGGAAGAAAAAGAAACGGTCCTTGGCCTAGGCATGGGGGCAGTGTCAAAGGTATTCTTCCCAAAGGAAGATAGAATAGAAAGGGTTCCTAATGTGAAGTCTTTAATGGAATATTTAGAAAGGGTTGAAGAAATGGTGGAAAGAAAGGCTAAAATAATTACCTTGACACTATAAAAAATATATCTTATAATGATAAAAAACATATGTATACTATGAAAAGGAAGAGTAGTTAAATCCCTTAGCTACAGAGAGTCAGGGCTGGTGGAAACTGATGCTAATATTTAATGAAGACACCTTGGAGTTAACAAACTGAGTTTGTTCGCTTAAATTGCGTTATATTATTAAGTGAGGTTCTAGCCTAATTAGGGTGGCACCGCGAGAAAACAGCCTCTCGTCCCTGAATTTCAGAGATGAGGGGCTTTATTATTTTAAGGAGGTAGTAGTTATGAGAGAAAAGATGGGAAGATTAAGAAGGACTCATATGTGTGGAGATTTGAGAACATCCCAAATAGATGAAAAAGTGGTTTTAATGGGATGGGTGCAAAGGGAGAGAAATTTAGGTTCTTTAATCTTTGTAGACCTACGGGATACAACGGGAATTTGTCAAATAGTATTCGATAGTACAGTTTCGGAAGAAATATTTAAAAAAGCAGAAAAGGTAAGATCAGAATATGTTTTAGCTGTTGAAGGTATTGTAAGGAAGAGGGAGTCAATAAACAAGGATATTCTTACAGGAGAGATAGAGGTTTTAGCAAAAGAGTTAAAGGTATTAGATGAATCTGAAACACCACCTATATATATAAAAGACGATGATAATGTGGCAGAAAATATGAGGCTAAAATATAGATATCTGGATTTGAGAAAACCTTCTATGCAGAACAGATTGAAGATGAGACATAAAGCTGCAAAGGTAGTAAGGGATTTTCTAGATGAGAATAATTTTGTGGAGATAGAGACTCCAATGCTAACTAAACCTACTCCAGAAGGAGCAAGGGACTATTTGGTACCAAGTAGGGTTAACTCAGGTCGCTTTTATGCCCTTCCCCAGTCGCCACAGCTTATGAAACAGCTTTTAATGGTATCAGGTATGGATAGATATTATCAGATAGTAAAATGTTTTAGAGACGAAGATTTAAGGGCTAATAGGCAACCCGAATTTACTCAAATCGATATTGAAATGTCCTTTGTAGATGTAGATGATGTTATAGAGATGAACGAAAGAATGTTATATAGGGTATTTAAAGAGTTAAAAGGTATTGAGATAGAGCTTCCCATCCAGAGGATGACCTATAAGGAGGCTATGGAAAGGTTTGGAGTCGATAAACCAGATTTAAGGTTTGGATTTGAATTGGTGGATATTACTGATATAGTTAAGGACTCCCAGTTTAAAGTATTTAGTGGTACTATAGCTAATGGAGGCCACGTGCGAGGTATAAATGTAAAGGGTTATGGTGATGGATTATCACGAAAGGATATAAATGGTCTAGAGGACTATGTAAAAACCTTTGGGGCAAAAGGTTTAGCTTGGCTAAAGGTAACAGAGGAAGGTATCACTTCTCCTATTGCTAAGTTCCTATCAGAAGAAGAGTTAAATAATATATTGGACAGAATGGATGGAGATAAGGGGGATTTACTATTATTCATAGCTGACAAACCTAAAGTTGTCTTTGACAGTTTAGGCAATTTGAGGAATGTAGTGGCTAAAAGGTTAAATATAATCGATAATACTGAGATGAAATTAGTATGGATAACTGAATTCCCACTATTTGAATATGATGAAGAGGAAGGAAGATATGTAGCAAAACATCATCCTTTTACCCATCCAATGGAAGAGGATATAGATTTATTAGAAACTGAACCAGAGAAGGTTAGAGCAAAGGCTTATGATATAGTTATTAATGGTGATGAAATGGGGGGCGGTAGTATACGAATTAGTGACCCAGAATTACAGAAAAGGATGTTTTCTGCCCTAGGCTTTACAGAAGAGGAAGCCTGGAATAAATTTGGTTTCCTACTAGAAGCCTTTAAATATGGTACCCCTCCCCATGGTGGAATAGCCTATGGTTTTGACAGGCTAATTATGCTATTGACTAATAGTTCCAATATAAGGGATGTTATTGCTTTTCCAAAAACTCAATCGGCTACTTGTCTGCTAACGGGTGCTCCTTCTGAAGTAACAGAGGATCAATTAAAGGAAATACACATAAAATTAGATCTAGAATAATTTAACAGGGTCTATTTATATTTGAAAGGAGAAAGGCATGGATAGTCGATTTTCTAGAACTGAATTATTATTAGGAAAAGATGGAATAGAAATTCTTAAAAATTCAAGGGTAGCTGTATTTGGAGTAGGCGGTGTAGGGTCCTTTGCATCTGAGGCATTAGTTAGGTCAGGATTAGGGGAGATTATTATTGTAGATTATGATATAATAGATATAACTAATATAAACAGACAAATTCATGCTACCTCAAAGACCGTTGGATTTTCAAAAGTGGAAGTAATGAAGGAAAGACTGTTAGAGATAAATCCAAATTTAAATATAAGGGCAGTTAAGGATATATATAAAGAAGAAAATAAGGATAGGCTATTGTCATCAGACTATGATTATGTAATAGATGCTATAGATATGATTTCTGCTAAGATTAACTTAATTGAAAATTGTAAAAGATTAAATATTCCAATTATATCCTGTATGGGAGCAGGGAATAAATTGAATCCAACCCTGCTCCAAGTTGGAGATATCTATGAGACCAATACCTGTCCTTTAGCTAAGGTTATGAGAAATAAACTAAGAAAAAGAAATATCCAGGATTTGAAGGTAGTATGGTCCACAGAAAAGCCTATAAAGGTGAATTTGGAGAAAGAAGGTGCTAGGAAAGCGGTTCCTGGTAGTGTTTCTTTCGTCCCTTCAGTAGCAGGATTGATTCTTGCTTCTGAGGTGGTAAAAGATTTAGTATATGGAGGTGTTTCTCTATGGAGCAATTAGGGTATGTCCGCAGAATCGTTGATAATATAGCCGAAGTAGAAGTAAGACGTATTACTGGATGTGGTGGAGGCTGCAGTAGTTGTGGTGGAGGCTGTAGTGCACCTAATATAGTGGTACAATTAGAAAATCGGATTGGAGCAAAGACTGGAGATTTTGTTGAAATTAGAGCTAAATCAAAAAATATTATAAAATATGCATTAATTGCTTATATGATTCCTTTTACTATGCTAATTCTAGGAATAGTATTGGGAGTAAATTTATTTCAATCAATGGATATAGATTATTATGAAACTTTAGGTTTCCTTATGGGGATAGTATTCCTAACGGTTTCATTTATAATAGTAAAATTAATAGATAGATCTATAAAAAAGAAAAATGAAAATGCCATGGAAATGGTGAAGGTTTTGGAATAAATTTATTTAGTAAAAGGAGGAAATAGGGTTGACTTTTGAGACAAAGGATAACGAGGCCATAATACGACGGTTACGAAGAATTGAGGGACAAGTTAAGGGAATACAGAAGATGGTAGAGGAAGGCAAGTATTGTGGTGACATATTGATTCAGATAGCAGCAGTTAGGGCTGCTATGAATTCAGTAGGTGGGTTAATACTAGAAAATCATATGAAGGATTGTTTAAAAAAATATTTAGACGGAGCAGCAGAGGACCAAGTTCTAGATGATTTAGTGGATACCATGATCAAATATACAAAACAAAATTAATCCTTGTTTTTTACTCGCCTTATAGATTTTGATAGAGATGTAGAGATAATTAGACCAATGGAAATAGCAGCTGCTATGAAAAAGGTCTCGGTACCTTTGTTTGCAGCAGAAAAAAAGTCTTTTTCTACTAAGGCTAACATAGTATAATACATTCCAGCACCGGGTACTAATGGAATTATTCCAGGTACTATGAACACGGTTGCTGGTTTTTTATAATGTCTTGCAAACAATTCTCCTAGTATTCCTGCAGTAACTGCTGCAAAAAAAGTGCCAGTAATGTTGCTATTGAAAAAATTAGCTGTTATATAAAAGATAACCCATCCAAAAGCTCCAACAAATCCAGATTTTAATATGGAATCTTTAGGAATGCTAAATAGAATAGCAAAACCTATTGAAGACAAAAAAGCAAAAATAAAATGTTTTAAAAGAACCATTATATCAGCCCCTTAAAATATATATTTAGAACTACACCTACTCCAAAAGCAATAGCTAAAGCAGAAAATATAGCTTCCATACCTCTCGAAAGACCAGAGACAAAATCACCAGATATGGTATCCCTCATAGCGTTAGTTATAGCTACACCAGGTACTAAGGACATAATTGAAGCTATAATGATAGTATCCATATTTTTACCAATGCCAATTTTGATAGAGATTATGGATAAAATTGAAGCTAGGGCTGCCCCAATAAAATTATTGATAAAAAAGGTCATTTTATATTTATCAATTTTATTTACAGATAAAAGTACAACCAAACTAACTAAATAGCTAGATATAAAATCTTTAATAGTGCCGCCAAACAAAAGGGAAAAAAAGGCACATGCCAAACTACCAAATAAGGACCTTATTAGTACATTGTAATTGTCAATTTTATTGATTCTTCTTAATTTAGTTAATCCATCATCCACGGACATATTTGAATTTACAAATTCCCTTGAAAATTCATTTACTAAATTTATTTTGTTCAAATCAATTTTAGTGGACTTAACCCTTATTAGATAGGTTATTATCTCACCTTCAAATTCAAGGGAAGCAAAAATTCCCGTAGGGGTTGCAAAGGCATCTGCATATTTAATGCCGTATCTAGATTTACATATCCTTTCAATAGTATCTTCTGCTCTATAGGTTTCAGCTCCATTTTTCAACATAGTTTGACCTGCCAAAATTGCGAGCAAAAGTAGTCTTTTTGCTTCAGATCTATTACTCTTTCGACTTAAATCCATAATTTTCACTCCATATCTATTAATAGTATTGTAAATACTAATGATTACCTATATAATTAATTAGGAAGGGAAAGACGAAAAATATTATATACCCTATATCATTATACTATGAATTAACAACAAATAAAATTATATTAAAAAAGAAGGGAGAATAGCTATATGGATTTTAGTAATTTAAAAAGATTTGATCCAGAGGTAATGGAAACAATCGAATTGGAAATAAAAAGACAACAGGAACATATAGAGTTAATTGCTTCTGAGAATTTTGTTACGCCTCAAGTGATGGAAGCTATGGGAAGTCAAATGACAAATAAATATGCTGAAGGTTATCCAGGAAGAAGGTATTATGGTGGCTGTGAGTTTGTAGACATGGTAGAAAATTTAGCAATTGAAAGGTTGAAAAAACTATTTGGAGCTGAGCATGCAAACGTTCAACCTCATTCTGGCTCTAATGCCAATTTAGGGGTATATTTTGCAGTTTTAAAGCCTGGGGATAAAGTATTAGGCATGAACTTATCCCAAGGTGGACATTTAACCCATGGTAGTCCAGTAAACATTTCCGGTACCTACTATAATTTTGTAGCTTATGGAGTAGATAAAGAAAAGGAGATGATTGACTACGATCAGGTTAGGGAAATTGCTTTAAAAGAGAAGCCTAAGATGATAGTAGCAGGAGCTAGTGCTTACCCTAGGAATATAGATTTTTCTATATTCAGACAAATAGCTGATGAAATAGATGCCTATCTAATGGTAGACATGGCTCATATAGCTGGGCTAATAGCTGCTGGACTTCATCCAAATCCAGTACCTTATGCTGATTTTGTTACCACTACTACCCATAAAACATTAAGAGGACCTAGAGGTGGGGCAATCTTATGTAAGGGAAAATATGCTAAGGCTATAGATAAAGCTATTTTTCCAGGGATCCAAGGCGGCCCTTTAATGCATATAATTGCTGCTAAGGCTGTAAGTTTTGGCGAGGCTTTACAAGATGATTTTCAAAATTATCAAAAACAAATTATCAAAAATGCAAAGGTGTTATCAGAAAATCTAATGGATAAAGGCTTTAGATTGGTTTCAGGTGGTACAGATAATCATCTAATCTTAATAGATGTGAGAAACAAGGGCCTAACAGGAAAGAAAGCGGAGGAATTATTGGAGGCAGTCAATGTAACTACTAATAAGAACACAATACCTTTTGATCCAGAAAGCCCCTTTGTAACTAGCGGGATAAGGATAGGTACTCCTGCAGTAACTACAAGAGGCATGAAGGAAGAGGAAATGAAAAGAATTGCCGCAATAATTGATTTAGCTTTAGACGAGGATAATAGTAGGGAAGAAGTAAGAGAAAAAGTTTTAGAACTTTGCAAAGACTTTCCTTTATATGCATAATAAATATATAAGCCTACAGTAAACTGTAGGCTTATATATTTAAAATTTTAAACTATGTAATAGCAGGGTATTCTGCTATAATAATATAGATGATTTAAATAAATAGATGGAAGGTTATATTATGGAGCTAAAGAAGATTTATGATTATAGGAATATTGTAGAAAGGGTTCTTAAGGGAAGTATTGCAGAAGAAATGGGAATTGAGCCTAAGGATATATTGTTATCTATTAATGGACAAAAGGTTAAAGATATTATAGATTATAAATATTTAATATCTGATGATTATGTGGAAGTAGAAATAGAGAAAAAAGATGGAGAAGTCTGGATTTTAGAGATTGAGAAAAATTACGATGAAGATTTAGGTATTGAATTTACCAACCCTTTAATAGATAAGGCTAGATCCTGTAGAAACAAATGTATATTTTGTTTTATAGATCAATTACCTCCTAATATGAGAGAGACTTTATACTTTAAAGATGACGACTCTAGATTATCCTTCTTGCAAGGTAACTTTATTACACTGACTAATATGAATGATGAGGATATTGACCGGATTATTAAATATAGGCTAAGTCCAATAAATATTTCTGTCCATACAACCAATCCTGAATTAAGGGTAAAGATGTTAAACAATAAGAATGCAGGAAAGATCCTTTCCATACTTCAAAGATTTAAAGAAGCAGATATTAAGGTGAATTGCCAAATTGTGTTGGTGCCACAGATTAATGATGGTAAGGAACTGGAAAGGACTTTGACGGATCTTTCTAGTTTATATCCTAGTGTTGAAAGTGTAGCAGTAGTTCCTGTGGGATTGACTAGGTATAGGGATAATCTTCATAGGATCATACCCTTTAATAAAGAAAGTGCTTTGGGAATATTGAATCTTATTAGGAATGAACAAAATAAACTTAAGAATGAAATTGGAACTAG
This sequence comes from [Clostridium] ultunense DSM 10521, assembly GCF_000511955.1. Lineage (GTDB taxonomy): Bacteria > Bacillota > Clostridia > Tissierellales > Tepidimicrobiaceae > Schnuerera > Schnuerera ultunensis. The sequence continues at coordinate 95,345 of NZ_AZSU01000003.1, forward strand.
GTTTGTCTTTGCATCCGATGAATTTTATGCCCTAACGGATGAACCTTTGCCAAATTATGAAGAATATGAAGGATTTCCCCAATTAGAAAATGGGGTAGGACTCTTAAAGACTTTTGAACATAGTATTGACGGAGAATTGGATAAAATAGATGAAAAATTTTTTTCTAATAAAAAATATATTATTGCTACAGGGACATTGGCGGAAGGTTTTATGAATAGAATAAAGAATAAGATAATGGAAAAATTTATAGGCTTGGAATTAAAAGTAGTTGCCATAGAAAATAAATTCTTTGGAAGGTCTATAACTGTATCTGGTTTAATTACTGGGCAAGATATTGTTAGTCAATTAAAAGGATATAAATATATAGATGGCATAATAATACCAAAATCCATGTTAAGGGCAGAAAGCAATATTTTTTTAGATGATTTGACTATAGAGGATATAGAAAAGAGATTAAAGGTTAAAATAATCCCTGTAGAGGTTTCCGGCAAGGATTTTGTAAACTTATTTAAAAGAAATTGAGGTGATGAGAATGAATAGACCAGTAGTATGTATAGTTGGCAGGCCTAATGTGGGAAAATCAACACTATTTAATAGAATAGTAGGTAGAAGAATAGCCATTACAGAAGACAATCCGGGAGTAACTAGAGACAGGATTTATGCAGAGGCAGAGTGGTTGAATAAATATTTCAACCTAATAGACACAGGAGGACTAGAGCCAGAATCTGAAGAGATAATCCCCATTAATATTAGACAGCAGGCTGAAATTGCTATCGATACAGCAGACGTAATACTGTTTGTGGTAGATGGATTGGATGGAGTTACTTCTACAGATGAGGATATCGCCAATATATTGAGAAAGTCTGGAAAAGAAGTACTATTGGTATGTAATAAAATCGATAGTCATAAAACTCCAGATGAAATTTTTGAATTTTATGAATTGGGAATGGGATCTCCAATAATTATATCTGCTGAACAAGGATTAGGCATAGGCGATTTGTTGGATGAAGTAATTAAACACTTTCCAGAGCATAAGGATACAGAGTATGATGACGAACTTGTTAGGGTAGCTGTTATTGGTAAACCCAATGTAGGGAAATCCTCTTTAATAAACAATATATTAGGAGAAGAGAGGGTTATTGTAACGGATATACCTGGTACTACTAGGGATGCAATAGATACTTATTTCACCTATGGAGAGGACAAATATGTATTCATAGATACGGCTGGATTAAGGAGAAAACGTAGTATCTATGAAAATGTAGAAAGATATAGTGTCGTTCGTACTTTAACTGCTGTAGACAGGTCGGATATATGTGTATTGATGATCGATGGTACAGAAGGGGTTTCGGAGCAGGATACTAAGATTGCTGGTTATGCTCATGAAAATGGAAAGGGAATTATTATTGCAGTTAATAAATGGGACTTGATGGAAAAGGAAACCAATACCCATTTGAACTTTGAAAAGGATATTCGAAATAAATTAGGATTCATTTCCTATGCCCCTATTGTTTTTATTTCTGCTAAGACTGGAAGACGAGTGGATAAACTATTCCAGCTATTAAAAGTAGTTGACAATAACAATAATTTAAGAGTAAGCACTGGTGTATTAAACGATATAATCAACGAAGCAGTATTGCTAAACCAACCCCCTTCAGATAAAGGTGTTAGGTTGAAAATTTATTACGGGACTCAAATTGCTGTTAGACCCCCAAAGTTTCTAATCTTTATAAATAAACGACAATTGATGCATTTCTCTTATCGAAGATATTTGGAAAACCAAATTAGGAAATATTTTGGTTTCGATGGTGTACCTATCCAATTTGAATTTAAGGAAAAGGGTGAATGAGATTGAAAATTATATTAGTTGCTGGGATCTCATATTTAATTGGAAGCTTTTCATCAGCCTACGTGCTAGGAAAAGTATTGATGAAAACAGATATAAGAGCTCATGGGAGTGGTAATGCTGGAACCACTAATGCATTAAGAGTATTTGGTAAAAAGATTGGTGCTGTAACTTTTATTTTAGATATATTAAAAGGTGTATTAGCTGTTTATATTGGAGGAAGGATAATGGGCTATAACGGCAAACTAATTACTGGAATATTTGCGGTTGTAGGACATAACTGGCCCATATTTTTTAAATTTAAAGGTGGTAGAGGGATAGCAACTTCTTTTGGTGTACTTTTATCATTATACTGGCCTGTTCCTATTTTATGCTTTATTGCTTTCTTGCTGGTTGTAATTGTTACTAAATATGTATCTTTAGGGTCAATTATTTCAGCTGTTTTAGCACCTGTTTTTGGAATTATTATGAACAAACCTTACAATAGAAACTATTTTATTACAACTTTGATTTTAGCTTTTATGGCCATTTATAGGCATAGGGCAAATATTAAAAGGTTAATCCAAGGGAAAGAGTACAAAATTGGGGAAAAAGTGGAATAGAAAAGAAGATCAAAACAGGGGAAAAAGTTAATAGGGAGGAACATAGGATGAATATTGGTGTAATTGGTGGAGGCAGTTGGGGTACTGCATTGGCTATATTACTTTCAAATAATAATCATAGTGTGGATATATGGGTCAGAGATAAAAGACAGATGGAAGAGATGAGGCAGCATAAGGAAAACTATAAATACCTACCAGGCGTTACAATGACTGAAAGCATTAGTGTAACAGATGATATTGCTAAAGCTATTTTTAGTAAGGATTTGCTGGTTTTATCCATTCCATCCCATGGGGTTAGGGAAGTTCTAAAAAATAATAAAAAGCTATTTAGAAAAGATCAGGTTATTGTAAATGTAGCCAAAGGAATAGAAAACGATACTTTACTTAGAATTTCTGAAATAGTTGATGAAATATTGCCAAATAATCCATATGCAGTGTTGTCAGGGCCATCCCATGCAGAGGAAGTTGCAAGAAATATGCCTACTACTGTAGTATCTGCTTCTATAGATAAAAAAGTAGCGGAGTATGTCCAAGATATATTCATGTCACCATTCTTTAGAGTATATACGAATCCAGATGTAATAGGAGTAGAATTGGGTGGCTCTTTAAAAAATGTTATTGCATTAGGGGCAGGAATTTCTGATGGGCTAGAATATGGAGATAATACTAAAGCTGCCCTTATGACAAGAGGGATTACTGAAATAGCTAGGTTGGGTGAAAAAATGGGGGCCAATAGTGCAACCTTTTCAGGATTGGCGGGAATAGGCGATTTAATCGTTACCTGTACTAGTATGCATAGCAGAAATAGGCGTGCTGGTATTTTAATTGGACAAGGAAAGACTATAAAAGAAGCAACAGAGTCTGTAGGAATGGTGGTGGAGGGTATTAGAACTACAAAATCTACTTATGAATTGTCTAAGAAACACCATGTTGTAATGCCTATTACTAATGAATTATATGAAGTTTTATATGAGGGCAAAGATGTAAAGAATTCTGTAGTCAATCTAATGTTAAGGGATAAAAAACACGAAATGGAAGATGTAATAAGAGATCAAATAAAAAATTGGTAAACCTACTATGTTCATAGTAGGTTCAGACTGAAGACAAAGTATAAATTTTTTATAAAAAAAGCAGAAAATCCTTGAAAGCAAAAAGGATTTTCTGCTTTTTTGTAGAATATATAATATATAACATATTTTTAAATGAGGTGTTGTTATGCTAACGATAAATAAATCTGATAAAAGAAATCAAGTTGAAATCATATCTATTGACCAATTGGTCCCAAAAGATCATTTAGTTAGAAAACTTGATGCTTGCATAGATTTTAGCTTTATCTATGATTTAGTAAAGGACATGTATAGTACTGAAACCGGCAGACCAAGTATAGACCCTGTAGTTTTATTTAAAATTGTTTTCATCCAATATATCTTTGGGATAAAATCAATGAGGCAAACTATAACTGAAATAGAAACTAATGTAGCCTATCGCTGGTTTCTAGGATATGGTCTACATGATAAGATACCCCACTTTACTACATTTGGAAAGAACTATGTTAGAAGATTTAAAGATACAGACGTATTTGAAAAAATATTTATGCGTATCCTAGAACAAGCAATAGATGCAGGATTCATAGATACAGA
>NZ_AZSU01000003.1:100474-135195 GCF_000511955.1 [Clostridium] ultunense DSM 10521
TTAAAGTATAGTACAACCAATAGAGATGGCTATAGGGAGTATAAATCAGATCCTAAAATATGTATAAATTGCCCAGATATAAACAAATGCACAAATAGCAAAAACCATACTAAAGTTGTTACCCGTCATATATGGGAAAATTATATGGAGGGAGTCGAGCATTTAAGGCATACAAGCATTAATAAAGAAATATACGATATGAGAAAGGAAACAATAGAACGTGTATTTGCAGATATGAAAGAGAAGCATGGCATGCGCTGGACAACCCTACGGGGCTTAAAAAAAGTTAAGGCGCAGGCGATGCTTATTGCTGCTTGCATGAATTTAAAGAAGATAGCGAATTGGATGTGGAGGTCCAGGAAAAATGGACCAAATCCATCCAATCCATGCGTTAATATGCATGGTCTTTTATCAAATTTATATAGTTTTATTATTTGTTCATTAAGAAACACGGTTTCCATAAAGAAGGAAACCGTGTTTTGTCTACAAACTGAACCTACTATGTTCATAGTAGGTTTTTTTTAAAGCCTATCATATTATAAGGACTAGTACATATATATATAATGTTAAGTATTATTGATTTATATTATGATTGAGAAGGAGGGGGAAAAGTGGAAAGGTTTGACATATATAAGGATATTGCTGAAAGAACAGAAGGGGATATATATGCGGGAGTAGTAGGGCCTGTTAGAACGGGGAAATCGACTTTTATAAAAAGATTTATGGAATTACTGGTAATACCTAATATTGAAAATAAGTATAAGAAGGAAAGGGCCAAGGATGAGCTACCATTAAGTGGTGCCGGGAAAACAATTATGACTACTGAACCTAAATTTGTACCTAATGAAGCGGTAGAATTGATTTTAAAAGACAATGTAACCTTCAAAGTACGAATGGTAGATTGTGTAGGATATTTAGTAAAGGGAGCCCTTGGACATATTGAGAATGATGTTCCGCGTATGGTTTCAACCCCTTGGTATGAAAAGGATATACCTTTTGAAGAAGCAGCTGAAATTGGAACTAGGAAGGTGATTACAGATCATTCCACTATTGGAATAGTGGTAACCACAGATGGATCTATAACGGACATCGATAGGTCCAATTACATAAAGGCTGAAGAAAGGGTAATATTTGAACTTAAAGAATTAGAAAAGCCTTTCGTAATAATACTCAATACTAAACATCCTAATTTAGACAGCACTATAGCGTTAAGAGAAAGTTTAGAGGAAAAGTACGGAGTTTCAGTTGTAACTGTAGATTGCTTGAATATGGAAATTCAAGATGTAGAAAAGGTTTTTGAGAAACTACTTTTTGAATTTCCTGTAAAGGAGATTACTATAAATCTACCAGGCTGGATTGAAGGACTGCCAAGAAACCACTGGATAAAATCTAGTATATTAAATTCCCTAAAGGAATCTATACAGACCTTACAAAAATTAAATGAAGTTGACAGTTCCCTAAGGATTTTAAACGAATTAGATATAGTAAAGAATATTAATATAAAGGAAATCAAATTAGGGGAAGGGGTTGTAAATGCCGAATTAATTATTGATGAGGGGTTGTTCTTCAAGGTATTAAAAGAGATGACTGGATATACAATAGAGGGGGATTATCAGGTATTAGGGTTAATAAATAAATTGGCTCAAACTAAGAAGGAATATGATAAAATAGAAAATGCGCTGACTCAGGCAAATGAAATTGGATATGGTTTAGTAAGTCCTAGTTTAGAAGAAATGGAATTGGCTGAACCAGAAATATATAGGCAAGGCAATAGATTTGGTGTAAAACTAAAAGCAAAAGCTCCTTCCCTCCATTTATTACGTTGTGATATCACTACTGAGGTATCGCCCTTAATTGGAACTGAGAAACAAAGTGAGGAATTGGTTAGATATTTTTTAGATGAATTTGAAGAAGATCCATCGAAGATTTGGCAATCTAATTTATTTGGAAAGTCCCTATACGACTTAGTCAATGAACAGTTACAAGGCAAATTAAATTCTATGCCAGATGATGCAAGGAATAAGATGAGAAAGGCCTTAGAAAGGATAATCAATGACGGCAGTGGTGGATTGATTTGCATAATTGTTTAAATTGAAAGTAACAATCCAAATTATTATGAAGTTCTCCCACCTTTACCTAAAACTTAGAGGTGGGAGTTTTAGGTATTATGCAATGTTTAACTAACCTTTTTTCTATTTTGAAGAAAGATAGTCGATTTATATTGACAATAATCCTTTTCTAATATATTATTATAGTAAGTGGTACGTACCATTATAGATTAAAGGTGATGTGTTGATGAAGAAAATAGATAAATCCAGTAGAATTCCATTGTACTATCAACTGATGGATATAATTATGGAGATGATTGACAAAGGGAATCTTGAGGAGGATGATCAGCTACCTTCTGAAAGAGAGCTTTGTGAATCATATGATGTAAGTAGATCTACCGTTAGACAGGCTATTCAGGAATTAGAAAAGGAAGGTTATATATATAGAGTTCATGGTAAAGGAACTTTTGTATCAAAACAAAAGTTTAGGCAAGACCTATTAGAATTTTATAGCTTTACGGAAGAGATGAAAAAAATTGGCAAAGTTCCTTCATCTAAAGTATTAGATTTTGATATAATGGAAGCTAATGAAAAGGTTGCTATGAAAATGAATCTAAATCCCAGAGACAAGATATATGTATTTACAAGATTAAGATTGGCTGATAATGAACCTATGATGTTAGAGACATCTCATGTCCCTTATAGTAGATTTCCTGGAATAACCAAAAAAGAATTAGAGCAAAATGCAATGTATGATATTTTTACCAAAAAATATGATGCTACTTTTACCGGAGCAGAGGAAATATTTCAATCAGTGCTAACTAGAGAATACGAGGCGGATTTACTAGAGTATTTTCCTGGGCTTCCTAGCATGATGATAGAGAGAATAACATATGAGAATGGTTCCATAATTGAGTATACCAAAGGAATTGCAAGGGGAGATAGATTTAAATACCATGTTTATTTAGGTAAGTAATTTTTAAAGCAACTGGTAATGACAACATTATGACACTATGACATTATGTCTGAAAATATTATAATGGGAGTGATTTAATGTTTGGCTTTGATAGAGGACAATGGGAAAAATTAAATGGACTTAATACAGCAACAGAGATATTTAATCAACCAGATCTTTGGATAGAGACACTCAATATTATTGAGTCAAATCAGGAAGAAATAAGTAAATTTGTGAAGGCAAAAATAGAAAAAGAAAATCTTAGAATAATTTTTACAGGAGCTGGGACCTCTGCCTACGTAGGAGAAATACTAACTCCTTTTTTAAACAAAAAAAGAAAATGGGATTTTCAAGCTATACCTAGTACAGATATTGTAGCCAATCCTGAAATGTATTTAAAAAAAGATATACCTACCATAATGGTATCCTTTGCTCGTTCTGGAAATAGCCCTGAAAGTATAGCTAGCTACAATTTGGCAAATAAGCTAATTGATGATATTAGCCATGTGTTTATAACTTGCAATAAAGAAGGGGAGTTGGCCAATATATCAGACAAAGAAGAAGATATTTTATTACTTCTTATGCCAGAGGAATCTAATGACAAAGGCTTTGCCATGACTAGCAGCTTTTCTTGTATGACAATAGCAGCCTTATTATTGTTTGATTGGGATAATTTGGGGGAGAATAAAGATCAGTTATTGGAAACGGCTAAGTTGGGAAAGGAAATCTTAAACAATGGTCACACAAATCTAGATGAATTAATTGAGGGAGATTTTAATAGAGTAGTTTATTTAGGTTCGGGAACATTTTATGGTCTAGCAAAAGAAAGTAGTTTAAAGCTATTAGAATTAACTAGGGGACAAATAATCTCCCATAGTGAAACTATACTTGGCTTTAGACATGGACCTAAATCTATAGTAAATGATGGCACTTATATTTTTGTTTATATTTCTGATAAGGAATATCCTAGAAAATATGATGTGGATTTAATTAATGAAATGTATCATGATTTAGGGAAACATAAGATAACAACTATTGGGAAAGGGTATTCTAAGGATATAGAAAATGTATCTGAACATCATATATATATTAACAATGCAGGAGAAATAGATAATGAAGTATTCATTGGATTATTATATGTACTTTATGCACAAATATTTGCACTATTATCTTCAGTTAAATTGGGAGTAGAACCTGATAACCCTAGCCCAACAGGGACAGTTAATAGGGTGGTAAAAGGTGTTGCAATTTATGATTATAAATAATTGAGGAGGTGATATTATGCCAAATATTTTAGCAACCAGAATTGATAATAGACTTATTCATGGTCAAGTTGGAGTAACTTGGGTCAATCATATAGGAGCAAATTTAATTTTAGTAGCTGATGATGTTGTAGCTAATGATAATATACAACAAAGCTTAATGGATATGGCTGCACCAAATACAGTAGATACTAGATATTTTACTATTCAAGAAACTATTGACAAGATTCACTTTGCAGCAGATGATCAATTAATATTTTTAGTAGTTAGAACTCCACAAAATGTGCTTAAATTAGTCGAAGGTGGGGTTCCGATTAAAAAAGTAAATATAGGTAATATGCATTTTAGTGAAGGTAAAAAGCAAATTACTTCTACTGTATCCATTGATGAAGACGATGCGAAAACTCTTAGAAAACTACATGAATTAGGTGTGGAGCTAGAGATTAGGCGGGTTCCTGATGAGAGATCAAAGGATATTCTAGAATTTATTTAGAAACTAAATCTTGTTAAAACAAGATTAGTAAATAAATTAATAAGGGGGTTTATCTATGTTTATAAAGTCCTTGCTCATTGCAATATGGGCTGGTCTGGCTGGAATTGACCTATTTGATGGATTGATTCACTTTCATAGACCTGTAGTAACAGGCATGGTAGTTGGGTTAATTTTAGGTGATGTTCAGACTGGACTAATCACGGGAGCAACATTAGAATTTGTATGGATGGGAGCAGTACCTCTTGCAGGTGCACAGCCACCAAATGTTGTTATAGGTGGAATAATAGGCAGTGCATTTGCCATTCTAGCAAAGCAAGATCCTCAGGTGGCAGTTGGGGTTGCCGTACCTTTTGCAGTAGCAGTACAAGGGGCAATAACTTTAATCTTTACTGCATTTTCACCAGTAATGCATAAAGCTGACGAATATGCTAAAAATGCTGATACAAAAGGGATTGAAAGAATCAACTATCTTGGTATGTTAACATTATTTATATTCTATGCTATAATCGCATTTTTACCAGTTTACTTTGGAGCAGAGTTAGCACAAAGGGTCGTGGAATTTATGCCTACATGGTTAATTGAAGGATTAGGAGTAGCCGGAGGTATGATGCCAGCAATAGGGTTTGCCATGTTATTAAAGATTATGTTAATGAAAGAATATGCAGCATTTTTAATTGTTGGATTTGTATTAGTTGCTTATTTTGGGCTACCTATACTAGGAGTGTCGTTATTAGGATTATCAGTGGCAATGTATGATTTCTACGCAAATAAAGCTAGACAAGTTCAAACTTCAAGGAGAGGAGGAAGAACTGATGGAATCTAATGCTACTCATGTTGATAAAAGTACAGAAAAAGTAATAAATCAAAAAGATTTAAATAGAATGACTTGGAGGTCATTATTTTTACAAGCATCTTTCAATTATGAAAGGATGCAGGCAGCAGGTTTGCTTTATGGATTGATCCCAGGGTTGAAAAAAATCCATAAGGATAAAAAGGATTTATCAAAATCCATGTCTATGCATATGGAATTTTTCAACACTCATCCATTTTTAGTAACTTTTATTATGGGGATAGTGATTGCTATGGAAGAAAACAAAGAATATCCTGACACTATAAGGGCCATAAAGGTTGCCACCATGGGACCATTAGGTGGAATTGGAGATGCTTTATTTTGGATGACATTACTTCCTATAAGTGCAGGAATAGGTGCTTCTATGGCAATGCAAGGTAATATTGCTGGTCCATTTGTGTTCTTGGCAATATTTAATATAGTACATTTTGCTTTAAGATTTGGACTAATGAACTATGGATATAACACTGGTATTAAGGCAATGGATACTTTAAAAACTAGCACTGAAAGTATATCTAGAGCTGCTTCTATATTAGGTTTAACTGTAGTAGGTGGTCTAATAGCTTCCTTTATTAATCTTACTACACCAATAGTAATTAAAACAGAAGGTTCAGAAGTAGTTCTGCAGGAATTATTAGATGTTCAGGTAATGCCAAAACTATTACCTTTAGCTTATGCACTATTAATGTATAGATTGTTGAAAAAAGATTTATCTCCAGTAATGTTAATAGTAATAACTGTAATTATAGGTGTTGTAGGGTATTTAATAGGAATAATATAATTTAGGTGATAATATGTATGGAATAGTTTTAGTAGGACATGGGAAATTTCCAGAGGGTTTATTGAGTTCAGTAGATATGATAATGGGAGAACAGGAATATTTCGAGGCAATAAATTTTAATATAAATGATTCCTCAGAAGATTTAATGGAAAATATAAAGGCTAAAATTAAAAGTATGGAAAAATTAGATGGAATAATATTTTTAACTGATTTAATAGGAGGTACCCCATTTAATACTTGCGTATTATTATCTCAGGATATTGAAAATACAAGAGTATTGGCGGGAACAAATCTTCCATTACTATTTGAAATATTAACTAATAGAAAATTAAATAATTTAGATGAGATTATAAATATGAGTATATCTACAGGAAAAGATTCTATGGTACCCTATATAAAAAAATCAAATAATATAGGAAATATATCAAAAAATAATGGAATATAATATTTGGCCGCGGTTTTTCATGGCTAAATATTTCTATAAAGCGAGGATGATAAATATGGACATTGTTTCTACAAAAGAAATATTGCTAGATGCAAAGAAGAATAAATATGCAGTTCCAGCATTTAATATACACAATTTAGAAACCTTCCAGGCAGTATTAGATGGCGCATGGGAAATGAAATCTCCTGTAATAATAGCTACTACTCCTGGAACTGTTGAATATGCTGGATTAGATTATTTAGTGGCCATAGCAAAAACTGGTGCCAAAAGATACAATATACCAGTAGCCTTACATTTAGACCATTGTTCTAATATAGATTTTTTACAAGAATGTATAATAGTTGGCTATAAATCAGTAATGATAGATGCTTCATTAAAGAATTATGAAGATAATATAAAAATTACTCAAGAAGTAGTTAAATTTGCTAAAAAGTATAATGTATATGTGGAGGCAGAATTAGGTAGAGTAGGTGGAGTGGAGGATGACAGGACAATTGATGAAAAGGATGCTTTTCTTACGGACCCGGCTATGGCATTAGAATTTGTAAAAGAAACAGGAATAGATTCTTTGGCAGTAGCCATAGGTACTGCCCATGGAGTATATGAATTTGAGCCTGAGCTAGATTTCAATAGATTGGCTAGGATGAATGAAATTATAGATATTCCCTTAGCCCTTCATGGAGCATCAGGAGTTTCAGAAAAGGATATCCAAAAGGCTATAGAATTTGGGATTTGCAAGATAAATATATCAACAGAGCTAAAAGTACCTTTTTCTAGAGAAATCAAAAAATATTTTGATGAAAATCCAAAGGCTAATGATCCAAGAAAATACTTTACTCCTGCTAAAGAAGTAGTTAAAAACATAGTCATAGATAAAATTAAGATTTGCGGGTCTTATAATAAAGTATAGAAATAGTAATTAATAGAAAGGGAGGAATGTTTTTGATTTTGACTATTACATTGAATCCTTCTATAGACAGAAGATACACTTTGCAGGAATTTGAAAAAGGAGAAATATTCAGAACAGAGGATGTGCAATATACCCCTGGGGGCAAGGGGTTAAATGTGACTAAGGTAATACACAGTTTTCAGGAGTCAGTAATGGCCACGGGTCTTTTGGGAGGCTTTAGTGGAGAGTATATATCAAGTGAATTGAACCAAGCAGATATAAATCACAATTTCATATCTATAAATGGAGAAACTAGATCTTGTTTAGCCATTATATCTGACAATGGTGTACAAACTGAAGTATTGGAAAGTGGTCCTGTGATAACTGAGGATGAAATGAGAAAGTTTGAAAATTTATATAAAAATTTGGTAAAAGATTATGATATTATTGTTGCCTCAGGTAGCTTACCCAGGGGAACTCCCGTTAGTACCTATAAAGAATTAATTGCACATGGAAAAGCTAAGGGGAAAAAGTTTATATTAGATACTTCTGGTAAAGCGTTAAAATATGGCATTGAAGCATCGCCTTTTTTAGTCAAACCTAATAAGGAAGAATTAAAAAGTCTCATAGGTAGACCGCTAGAAACAGAGCAGGATATTATTGATGGCGCTAACTATATATTGAACAAAGGAGTAAATATAGTAGTGGTATCCCTTGGAAAAGATGGCTCTTTAGTTTTTCATAAGGATCAAGTATATAAGGTGAGAGTGCCCAAAATAAAAGCAATAAATCCAGTAGGATCTGGAGATGCTATGATAGCAGGATTTGCTATTTCTTTAGCCAGAGATTACGATTTTCAGTATATGTTAAAATTTGCTACTGCTTGTGGCACTGCTAATGCTATGGAAGCAGAAACTGGGAAAGTCAACAGGGATAATATTGAATCTATTATGGATAGAGTAATGATAGAAGAAATTCAATAGAAACAAAAGATTATAAGGTTGTTTTATAATAATTTTGTATAATCATATCTAAAATATCTTACTATTTATCCACGTGAAAGAACCTCCTTGGTATGAGATGGTTAATAATTTTACCAAACCAAGAGAGGTTTTCTTCGTGCCAATTTTAGTGCCATTTACACAGATTTTATAGTAAAATATCAGGAAACATTTCAAATGTAAAATTAATAATATCTACTTTAAAGGTATTATAAACATTACAACAAAATGGTCGGGATGACTGGATTCGAACCAGCGACTCCAAGTCCCCCAGACTTGTGCGCTACCTGACTGCGCCACATCCCGATTTGACAAATTATATTATATATCATAATTTAAAATTTGTAAAGTGTTTCGTCAATGAAATAGATATGGTATACTTAATATAAAATAAATTTATATGGAGGTAGTATGAGTTTTGTTGACATATATTCAAAGATTATTAATATTTTTATTAGCAATTAACGTTTTAGGGTATATATTAGTTGTATTGAAAGAAAAAATCTATTTAAAGAATAATTTAATAATCATCGACAATAAACATGTAACTCCTCAGCATTTAGAAAAGGCGGATATGAAAGAATTCGTTTTAGATGGCTCTAGAGTAAAATCTGGAGATGAAGTAAAGATCATCACGAATGCTAAAGATAAATTTGTTGGTATTTTAATAGGAGCTATAAAAAAGGAAAAAGCTATTTTAATGGTAACCCATGATAATGAAATAAAACAATTAGATATAGATAATATATTAAAATTTAAAGTTATAAGTAAATATGGTAGATTTTTTAATTTTTAAAGGAATATTTTAGTCAATGTAGAATTTATATATAGCAAAGAAATTTATTAAGGGTGGTAAAATGTCCCAAGAAAAACGCAAACAAAGAAGAAAAAGGAAGAAAAGATGGAAACTGTTTTTTATTAGTCTGATTTTTATTTATCTCTTATTTAGAAGTGTTCCTTCACTATTTGCTACTGCCTTTAAAACTGCTTTGCCAGAACAATATTTAATCGAGGATAAAATAGGGACAGAAGCTGTTATAATAAAAAAAGAAAGCTTGTATAAAGCTGACGGAGAAGGAAAGATAGAATTATACGTTAATGAAGGAGAACGAGTGGCAGCAGGAACTAAAATAGCTAAAATTACTCTCCTTGATGATACTTCTACTTTGAAACAGGAGTTGGAGGAGATTGATAATAAGATAGATATATTAACTAAAACTGAAATGGATAATGAAAACATAAAGAAGGATGAAGATAAGTTAGTAGAAAGTATTGACAATCTTATAAAGGATATACAGATGAGTATATCCAGAGGAGAATATGAAAAGGCTGAAATTTTAAAGGACAAACTATCAATATATGATGGAAAACAGAAAGATATTGGAAGGGATAATACATTAATCAATCAAAGCTTGGAAAACTTAAAGAAAAAGAGAGAAGAAGTAGTAAATCAAATTTCTAGCAATATCATTAATTATTTCTCTAAAGAATCTGGCGTTATATCCTATAAAATAGATGGATATGAAGAAATATATTCCATTAATCACAAGGACGATTATAAATACTCAGATTTTAAGGAGATATCTAATAAACAAAGGATAATATCCAATAAGGATAATGTAAAAGCAGATGAACCAATTTTCAAGATAATGGATAATTTTGAATGGTACATGATCATCAAGATTGAAAATCTAAAGGATATTTCATCCTATGAAGAAGGAAATTTAATCCTATTAACAGGAGAACAGATAGAAGATGAACTGGAGGGTCGTATAGAGAGGATATCTAAAGATAAAGGCAAAGGATTGATTATAGCCAAGTTTAATACAGATTTTCATCATTATTACGACAAGAGGTATTTGAACGTGAATATTATTAAATATAAATATGATGGATATAGAATTCAAAGTAAAGCTATTACAGAAAAAGATGGTGTTAAAGGGGTTTATATAAAGGAGATTAGTGGAATAGTAAGATTTAGGCCTGTTGAGATAATAAAAGAAGATGATGAGTTTGCTTATATAAGCAAAGGGGACAAAAACTATAATATTAATATAAAGGGAAGTGATAATCCAGTTAGAACTGTAAGACAATTTGACGAAATCCTTTTAAACACTGTTAGCATAAAAGAAGGAATGATAATAGACTGACATCGAGGAGGGAATAAAAATTACTATAAAGAATAATTTACTAAATATCGAAAAGAATATTGAAGAGGTTTTAAAAAGATCTGGAAGGACAGGAGATAAAGTCCATATTATCGCAGTAACTAAAACTGTTGGAGTAGACAAAATAAATGAGGCCATTGAACTAGGTTTGACGAATATTGGTGAAAATAGGACTCAAGAATTAGTTGAAAAGTACGATATTATTGGTAATAAGGCTAAATATCACATGATAGGCCATCTACAGACTAATAAGGTAAAGACCATAATCGACAAAGTAGCTCTGGTACATTCTTTAGATCGCCTATCTTTAGCAAAAGAATTAGACAAAAGAGCTAAAAAACATGGTATAATAGTAGATACCTTAGTACAGGTTAATGTGGCAGAGGAAGAGAGTAAATTTGGATTAAAATTGGATGAAGTAATACCCTTTTTAGAGAAGATATTGAAATATGATAGTATAAGGGTAAAGGGTTTAATGACCATAGCACCTTTTGTAGAAGATGCTGAAGAAGTTAGATGGGTATTTAAAGAATTGCGTAGGTTTAGTGAAGTAATAAAGAATAAAGATTATACTAATGTGAAGATGGAAATCTTATCTATGGGTATGACCAATGATTATCAAGTTGCAATTGAAGAAGGGTCTAACATGATAAGAATAGGAACTGGTATATTTGGCCAAAGAAAATATAGATAAGGAGGGTCACTATGTCAAGTATAATGGATAAATTGAAATATTTTATAGGGATTGATGATTTGGATTTAGAGGATGAATATGAAGAGTATGAAGAATTGGAAGAGCTAGATGAATTACCTGTTAATACAAATACTAAAAGGATGAGAAACAAAGTTGTCAATATCCATACGGCTGGAAATATGAAATTAGTAGTCCATGAACCGTTAAACTATGAAGATGCACCAAAGATTGTAGATGATTTAAAAATGAGGAAGACGGTTGTGGTAAATTTAGAACAATTGGAACCTGGAATTAAAAGACAAATTTTTGATTTTATCAATGGAGGGCTCTATTCCCTAGAAGGGACTATACAAAAGGTAACTACTGACATATTTGTACTTGCTCCAAGCAATGTAGAAATAGATGGCAATATTAAAGATGAACTAAAAAACAAAGCGATTTTCCAATGGTAAAATATTAGAATAAGAGGTAATTTGATGATAACTTTATATAGAGCATTAAGTATTCTATTCAATCTTATTGAAGTTTTAATTTTAGTTAGGATCATATTTTCCTTTTTAAGAATAGGTCCTTATAATCCAATAGGTAGGATCGTATATGAGTTAACGGAACCCATATTATCGCCAGCGAGGGAATTGATCTATAGATTAGGTATAGATACTGGCATGTTTGATTTTTCACCTATTGTAGCTGTTCTAATACTTAGACTTATATTAAGAGTTATAAGGGCTATATTATTTTAGGTTTGAAGTGGTAAAATTGAGGTTGGACAGAGACAGTTTATTAAACCATATAGTGGATAAAGAACAAATTTTAAATATGCGGAGAGTATTAGATCAGATTGAAATAGTTATGAATAGGCATACTATTGGAATTACAGATTTTATGGATCCTTATGAAAGGAGATTAGCTCAGTCTATTTTGAATAGATTTATAGATATTTCTTATAAGGAATTAGGCGGTATAAATGAAGCAGAAAGAAAAGTAATAATGATATATCCTGAATACTTCCAATATCAGGATATAGAATCTCCTATAAGATCTTTAATGATAGAGGGAAATATTAGTAAATTATCCCATCGAGATTTTTTAGGCGGAATCCTTAATTTAGGAATAAATAGAGAAAAAATAGGGGATATATTAATACATGAAGATAATGTTCAGGTAGTAGTAAAAAGTGAAATCTTTGATTATATTTTAATTAGCTTAAGGAAGGTTGGGAAAGAAAAGGTTAAGGTAAGGGAAATTCCTCTAAAAGAATTAAAATCAAGCAATATAGAATTTGAGGATATAACAACAACAGTTCCTTCTCTTAGGCTAGATGCGCTAATCAGCAGTGCTTGGAATTTATCTAGGAAGGATAGCCAAGGACTAATAGAGTCAAAAAAAACAAAAGTTAATTGGGAACCTATTGACAGGGTATCTAAGGATATTGGAGAAGGGGATATTATTTCAGCTAAGGGTTTTGGTAGATTTATTTTGAATTCAATTAAAGGAATTAGTAAAAAGGGAAGAGTAAGAGTGGAACTTAGACTATTAAAATAAATGGAGTGAGTTATATGATTACACCCCTGGACATTCAAAATAAAGAATTTAAAAAGTCCTTTAGAGGGTATAAGGAATCGGAAGTAGATCAATTTTTAGATGAAATTATCGAAGACTATGAAAAGCTTTACAAAGAAAATATTGAATTAAAGGATAAAATCCTTATATTAGATGAAAAGATTAAACAATATAATAATTTAGAAGAAACCTTAAAAGATACTCTTGTAGTTGCCCAAAGTACAGCTGATGAGGTGACTCGAACAGCAAGGGAAAAATCTGAAATCATTATCGAAGATGCAGAATTAATGGCCAAAAAGATAATTACTGCTGCCAATGAAGAAGTTAAAAATATTCAAAAAGAGTATGGAAATTTAAAGAAGGAAATATTTATTTTTAAAACTCGCTTTAAATCCTTTATTGAAGCACAGCTGATATCTTTAGATGAATTTTATTCTAAAATAGAAATGGATGATACTAATATAAGGGATGAAAATGAATTAGAGGAGTACATAGACGGTGCAGATGAGTCTAATTCTGAATCACAAAACATGGGTAAAGTAGATAATGAAGTTGATGATTTGGGGGCCTAGCCCCCAAATTCTATTTAATAGAGCATTAGGATATTTTGATGGAGGAGTAGATATGACAGAAAAGATTAAAATAGATGATGGATTATCTATAGGTGGAGAAGAATTTACTATAATTGCAGGGCCTTGTGCTGTGGAAGATGAAGAACAGATGGAGTCTATAGGTAGATTTTTAAATAGATTAGAAGTTAAAATAATAAGAGGAGGTGCTTTTAAACCAAGAACAAGCCCCAAGGATTTCCAAGGATTGGGGGTTGATGGTTTAAAAATTTTATATCATATAAAAAAGAAATATAATTTTAAAGTGATTTCTGAAATAATGGATCCAAGGGATATTGAAGAGGCCTATGAATATATAGATATATATCAAATAGGTTCAAGGAATATGCAGAATTATTCTCTCTTAAAGGAAATGGGAAAAGTAGACAAACCTGTATTGCTAAAAAGGGGAATGAGCGCTACTATAGATGAATGGATAAAAGCCTCTGAATATATTAGGCTCAAAGGGAACGAAAGGATTATATTTTGTGAAAGAGGTATTAGAACCTTTGAAAATTATACTAGAAACACTTTAGATTTAATAAGTGTTCCAATAATAAGATCTGAAACTAAATACCCAATTTTGGTAGATCCAAGCCATGGCACTGGAAGAAGGGAATTAGTATTACCTGCGTCTAAAGCTGCTTTGGCTCTAGGGGCTCACGGACTTATGATAGAAATTCACCCAGAACCAGAAAAGGCATTATCCGATGGCGCCCAATCCTTAAATTTCAGCCAATTTGAAATTCTATTTAATGAAATTAACAGTATGATAAAAGCATTAAAAGCTAATATGTAAATTATATCCCTCCATTCTCATATAATATATTATAAAGATAATAATGGAGGGATATAATTATGACAGACGGTTATGTGGAGAGGTATGATGATGAATTGTTATTCTTCTTTATTCTACTTACTCATATTTGGGGAGCTAAATATGATAAAAACAATCTTCTTTTCTTCCTTTTAATTCTATTGATGTATTCATGAATTAACCATACTTAATATGCATGATTAATATAGATATGGGCATATTATTATGGATATCTTTATCTATATTTATATCCTATTTAGGAGGAGAAACATGAGTAAGCTAACAAAGAAATATTTCAAGGAAAGATTGTACGTAGAGAAGAAAAAACTATTAAATATTTTAGAAAAGATGAAGAATATTGAGGAATTTGGCGCTATGGATGAATATTATACTGAACTGTCTTTTTATGATAATCATCCTGCAGATTTAGGAACTGAAGTGTTTATGATGGAACAAGATAAAGGTCTAATAGATAAATTAAATAATACTTTATATGAAATTGAAAAATCTATAGAGGCTTTGGATAAAGATAATTTTGGATTATGTGAAGCCTGTAGGAAAAGAATTGATGAAGAAAGATTAGAATTAATTCCTTATGTGAAACTATGTGTTGATTGCGCTAATAAAAAGATACCTTTAGATAAAAAGAGACAGTTTAGACCTGAAGAGGAAGACAGTATTAGTCCTTTTAGCAAAAGTCGCAGTGAAGGCAATGCGTTGGATAGGGAAGATAGTTATCAAGAAGTAGCTAGATACAATAGGATAGATAGTGATCCTTCTTTTACTACAGGGGATGATATGGGAGTCTATGATGAGGAAAATAGTGGGGTGGTAGAGGAAGTGGAAAAGATTTCCCAGGAATATTATGATGAAACAAATGAATAGAGATGTAATCTAAAGGCTTCATGAAAATTTTTCATTGGAGGCCTTTATTTTTTTAAACATAATAATCCTAAACCCTGTTGTAATAAAGTAAATTATGTTTTAAAATAATATTATAATTCAATAATATAAGGAGGAAACTATTTTGTTGTATTTGATGGTAGTATTGATCATAGTATTGGATCAAATAAGCAAGTTTGCAGCTGTAAAATATTTAAAGGGGAAAAGCCCATATGTGATTGTGGAAAATTTTTTCCAGCTATGCTATGTGGAAAACTTTGGAGCTGCTTTTGGTATATTGCAGAATAGGAAAGTCTTTTTTATTTTAATCACATCTGTAGTTATTTTAAGTATAGTTTTCTTTTTGGTAAAGTACTCTCATAGTATAAATCAGTATTTGAAGTTTGGATTAATCATGTTATTGGGTGGTGCTATTGGCAATTTTATTGACAGGATTAGATTAGGCTATGTAGTAGATTTTATTAGTTTTAAATTAGGAAAGGGATACGATTTTCCAGTATTTAATGTGGCAGATATGTTTATTGTAGTTGGAACTATTTTGGTTATGGGTCTAATATTATTAAATAAATATGAGAGCTGAGGAGAATTAAATGGAATTATTGGAATTTTACGTGGAGGATACAGAGGGTGAAAGATTAGACTCCTATCTTGCATTTAGGTTAAACAATGTTTCAAGAAGCTATTTACAGAAATTGATTAAGGAGGGATTAGTTCTTGTAAATGGAAATGGTAGTAAGGCAAGGTACCGTGTTAAAATAGGGGATTACATACAGATAAAATTGCCTGAGCAAGAACAGGAAGAACCGATTCCTGAAAATCTACCTTTGGATATTATTTATGAGGATAAGGATATTGTAATAGTCAATAAACCTGAAGATATGGTGGTACATCCGGCTCCGGGAAACCCTACAGGTACTTTGGTAAACGCCCTTTTATACCATGTGGATAGTTTATATTCTGGCAAGGATATTATAAGACCTGGAATAGTTCACAGATTGGATAAGGATACATCTGGTCTGTTAGCAGTTGCAAAAAATGAAATTGCCTATAATTCATTGATCCAACAATTGAAAAACAGGAGCATGGAAAGGATATACGAGGCTTTAGTTTATGGAGTATTGAATTCAGATGAGGGTACTATTAATGTACCTATAGGTAGGCACCCAGTAGATAGAAAGAGGATGACTGTTAGGAAAGAAAATGGCAAGGAGGCAATAACCCATTTTAAGGCTTTAGAGAAATTTCAGGACTATACTCTATTAGAAGCTTCATTAGAAACTGGCAGAACTCATCAAATTAGAGTACATATGGCATATATTAATCATCCTATTGTTGGGGAGACAGTATATAGCAAAAGAAAAAACGAGTTTGGTTTAAAAAGTCAGTTATTGCATGCAAAAAAACTAGGCTTTGTTCACCCAAGAAGGAGCAAATACATGGAGTTTGAAATAGAACTACCTGTAAAATTTAAGAAAGTTTTAGAAATATTAAGAGAAAGGAATAGGTAGGTGATTGTATTGGAAACAAAGGCTATTATATTAGATGAAAAGGCCATACAAAGGGCTACTACTAGAATAGCTAATGAGATTATAGAGCGAAACAAGGGTATTGAAGATATCATACTAGTTGGAATTAAAACTAGGGGCGTTCCCTTTGCTGAAAGGTTGGCTAGAAAAATTGAGGAGATAGAAGGAGAAAAAATCCATGTTTTGACCTTGGATATTACATTGTATAGGGATGACTTAACAGAAATCTATAGAGAACCAGTGGTTAAGGATGTAAAACTTGACTATAATATTAATGACAAAATCATCGTTTTAGTCGATGATGTAATATTTACCGGTAGAACTGTCAGAGCGGCCTTGGATGCTTTGGTTGATATGGGCAGACCTAGAAAGGTACAATTGGCAGTTTTAGTAGATAGAGGCCATAGAGAGTTGCCAATTAGAGCAGATTATGTTGGAAAAAATCTTCCTACTTCCAAAAGTGAAGTGGTAAATGTATATTTCAATGAAGTAGATGGATTAGATAGAGTGGTAATAAAAACAAAAAGATAGAAGATTTACGAACCTTCTATCTTTGCAAGTTTATTAATTATTTTTTTATCTGGTGTGACAAAAATTGTACTGAAATTTTCATAGATTACCATACCGGCTTTAGCTTTTTTAGGTTTTTTTACATTTTTCCTTTCTGTATAATCTACGGCTACATTGGTAGAATTTTTAGCCTTGCTATAATAGGCTGCTAATATAGCTGCTTCTTCTAAAGTTTTTTCTGATACCCTTCGGTTTTCCGTTTTAACTATTACGTGGCTACCAGGCATTTTTTGTACATGGAGCCATAGGTCTTCTTTGTGGGCGGTCTTTAAAGTTAAAAAATCGTTCTGTCTATTATTTTTTCCCACAAAGATATGGAATCCATCTGAGGATATATACTGGTAGGGCTTAGAAACCATGTCTTTTTTTTGCTTTTTCTTAATACTACCCTTTAAATAGCCTTCTTTAATTAATTCTTCTTTTATTTCATCTAATTCTAGAACCTCTGTACAATGGTCTATGCTATTTAATACATTTTCTAAATAATCTATTTCTTCTTGTGTTTCTGGAATCTGTTCTAATAATAGTTGATTAGCATTTTTAAGTTTTGAATATCTTTTATAATATTTTTGAGCATTTTCAGCTGGTGAATACCTTTCATCTAAAGGTACTATTATCTTTTCCATATTCTCAGAATAAAAGTTTTCTAGCTCAACTTGGCTTAATCCTTTATCGATTCTATATAGATTGGCCGAAATCAGGTCTGCGTATATTTTAAATTTTTCCCTGTTCTTACTATCTAATAATTCCTGTTTTTGTTTAGCTAGCTTATTTAAAGAACGTTCTAATTTGGTCTGCACTGATTTTCTTAAGGATTGGGCTTTTTGATTTACCCGGTCTAGTGTATCGTTTTTAATATAATATTCATCTAATACTTGGCTAATGGAAGCTAATAATATTTTATTGTTGCCAAACTGTTCTATATCTAGGGCGTAGAAAGCTTTATAGTTTCTTCCATGGTTATTTTTAATCAAAATAGGTTTAAAATTATTATCTCTTATTCTTTTGACTATGGCCATAAAGATGCTGAATATTTTTTTCTTTTCTTCGAAGGTTATGCTAGCTAAAGGCCTATCCATATCAATATTGGATTGGAAGCATATTTCCTTACTAATCAAAGGCCCTAAACCAATATAATTGGTATAAAAGAACCTATAAATAGGCCTATTGCCATTGTCTTGATCAATTAATTGAAAAAACTGGTCTTCAGCTAAGTCTAAAGGGTTTATCTTATTATTTTGATGGGGGTATTTATATTCTACCCCAGGCAAAACCTGTCTGATTCTACTCATATCAGGGGTGACCCTTTTAATGGAATCGATAACCCTAAAAGAGATTTTATCTATTAAAATTATATTACTGTATTTACCCATAATTTCAACAATAAGCCTTTTTTCTATAGGCTGACCTAATTCATCCAAGGAAGATATATCAATGAATATGATCCTATCCATGTGAAATTGCTCTATATTTAAAATTATTCCTCCAGTTAGATGTTTCCTCAGCAACATACAGAACATAGGTGGAGAGGATGGGTTTGATTTTCCACAGTTTGTAAGATGGATTCTAGGATTATTACTACTAGCTGATATTAATAATTTTCTATTTTTGCCTCTATTATATATATTGATTAATATCTCATCTCTTTCATGTTGGTAAATTTTATCGACTCTCCCACCTAAAATGGTATCATTCAATTCTCTAATTATAGCTCTTGTGACTATTCCGTCTAAAGACATATTAATTCCTCCCCAAATCAATAATAACATTATTATATCATTTCACAAAAAATAAATAAACTTAATAGATTGATAGGAAAAATATTAAAATATTGTAACAAATTATAGATTATTTGAGTTGCCAATATTATAATTTCTATTTAGACTATAAATAATATTGTTAATTCCGTTGACAATAATTAATAAGTTGGTATCATTATTCATGAAGGAGAAAGGATGGATTCAATGATGAAGAGTATGACAGGTTTTGGCAGGGGAGAGAGTTCTGATGGAATACATAATTTCAGTTTGGAAATCAAAACTGTAAACCATAGATATAATGATATTGTATTAAAAATCCCCAAATATCTTAATTATTTAGAAGAAAAAATAAAAAGAAGGATCAAGAATAGAATTAGTAGGGGAAGGGTAGAAGTATATATAAACTTAGAATACATTAGTGAATCGGCTATGGAGGTTAAAGTTGATATACCATTAGCTAAAGCTTATAAAGCTGGGTTAGAGATCGTAATAGATCAATTAGATATCAAGGATGAAATAAAACTATCCCATTTACTATGTCACTCTGAAATAATTACATCTGAGAGAAAGGAAATGGATGAGGATACTACCTGGGATTGTTTAAGTAATGCTTTGGATATGGCTTTAGATAGGGTTATAGCTATGAGAGAAGAGGAAGGAACTATCCTTAAAAAGGATATGGAGTCCCAGATATTGAAGATTGAAAATATGATAATAGAAATTGAAAAGAGATCCCCCTTAGTAGTAGAAGAATATAAGGAAAAGCTAAAGGAGAGAATTGAAGAATTACTGGATGAAGGGTATAATTTAGACGATGAAAGATTGAATAATGAAATTGCTTTTTTTGCAGATAAATCAGATATTAACGAAGAAATAGTCAGATTTAAAAGTCATATTAATCAATTTTTGCAAACTTTAGAAGAAAAGGAGCCTGTTGGCAGAAAATTGGATTTTATTATTCAGGAAATGAATAGGGAGATAAACACCATAGGTTCAAAGGCTAATGATTTGGTTATAGGTAACCATGTAATAGATGTTAAAAGTGAGCTAGAAAAGATGAGGGAACAAGCTCAAAACGTAGAATGATACTAAAGGAGGTAATGGTATGGGTATTAAATTAATAAATATTGGTTTTGGTAATATCGTATCTGCTAACAGGATCATTGCTATTGTTAGTCCAGAGTCAGCTCCTATAAAGAGGATGATACAGGAAGCAAGAGATGATGGAATATTAATCGATGCTACCTATGGGAGAAGAACGAGAGCAGTAATTATTACAGATAGCGATCATATTATACTTTCAGCTGTCCAGCCAGAGACGGTTGCTCAAAGACTAAATAGTAAATCAAGCGAAAAAATAGACTTAAATTAGGAAGTAGGGATAATTATGTCGAGGGGTTTTTTGCTGGTAATATCTGGACCTTCGGGTTGTGGCAAAGGCACTATATGTAAAAAAATATTAGAAAGGAATGAAAAACTTGTTTTTTCCGTATCGGCTACTACTAGAATGCCTAGAAGGGGCGAAATAGACGGAGTTAATTATTTCTTTATTAATGAAGAAAGATTTAATAAAATGGTAGAGAAGGATGAATTTTTAGAATATGCTAATGTACATGGGAATCTATATGGAACTCCCAAGAAATTTGTATTAGAGCAAATTGAAAAAGGAGAAATAGTCATATTGGAAATAGATGTACAAGGAGCTTTACAAGTAAAAGAATCCTATCCAGAGGCAGTATTTATATTTTTACTACCGCCCTCCATGAGTGAGTTGAAAAATAGGATAAAGAAGAGAGGGACGGAGACGGATAAGGATATAGATATTAGGCTTAAAAATGCTTTTGAGGAACTAAAATTCATTGATGAATATGATTATATTGTAATCAATGATAAAATAGAAGAAGCCGTAGAAAAAACTGAAATGATAATTGGGGCTGAAAAGCTTAAAGTAAAAAGATTAAAAAATATTATAAAAAAGATTGTTGATTAAGGAGGTCTATTATGTTCAATCCATCAATTAATGAACTATCAAATATTGCTGATAGCAGATATACTCTAGTTATGTTGGCAGCCAAAAGATCTAGACAGTTAGTGGATGGTGGAAAACCAATGGTTGAAACTTCGTCAACTAAGCCTGTAAGTATTGCTATTGAGGAGATAATTCAAGGAAAGATTAAATATAAAAGACCGGAAATAAAGGGTATTAAGTAGGTGAAAGGATGCTAAAAGATAAGAATATAATAGTTGGGGTAACAGCTGGGATTGCTGCATATAAGGCGGTGGATTTGGTAAGCAGATTAAAAAAACAAAATGCCAATGTAGAAGTAATCATGACTGAAAATGCTACAAAATTTGTCTCACCTTTAACTTTTCAAACTTTAGCATTAAATCCGGTCTATGTAGATATGTTTAAAGAACCAAGAAATTATGATGTGGAACATATCTCTTTAGCAGAAAAGGCAGATGTTTTTTTAATTGCACCAGCTACAGCAAATATTATTGGTAAAATTGCCAATGGAATTGCCGATGATCTGTTGACTACTACTATTATGGCAACAAAGGCAAAAGTTATATTTGCTCCAGCTATGAATACCAATATGTATTTGAATCCAATTGTACAAGGAAATATGGATTACTTAAAAGGATTAGGTTATGAATTCATTAAGCCGGGAATAGGCATATTAGCTTGTCAAACCTATGGCCCTGGTAGAATGGCGGAATCAGCGGATATTGTTGAATATGTAATAGATAGTTTTTATGATAAGGATTTAGTTGGAAGAAAGATTCTGGTTACTGCTGGGCCTACAATAGAGCCTTTAGATCCAGTACGGTATATTACAAACCATTCTAGTGGAAAAATGGGCTATAAAATAGCAGAGGAAGCAAATAAAAGAGGGGCAGATGTTGTATTGATTAGTGGCCCAACGAATTTAGAACCTCCAACAGGAGTGGAAATCATTAAGGTAAATACTACAAGGGAAATGTTTAATGCTGTAGAAGAACATTTTTATCAATGTGAAGTACTAATAAAAGCAGCTGCGCCTTTGGATTATAGACCTGAAGTGGTCAGTAATGAAAAGATTAAGAAAAAAGATGGAGAAAAAGATGAATTAAATATTAAATATATAAGGAATCCAGATATTGTTGCCCATTTTGGAAATCTCAAAAAGAACCAAATAGTTGTTGGATTTGCAGCAGAGACTAATAATCTAATTGAACATGCTAAGGAAAAACTGGCAAAGAAGAACTTGGATTTCATTGTTGCTAATGATGTTTCTAAAGATGGTGCTGGTTTTAAAACGGATACTAATCTGGTAACCATTATAGATAAAGATGGTATGGTTACTGATTACCCAATATTGGATAAGTTACAAGTAGCAAAAATAATCCTGAATAAGGTTAAAGAATTGATAAACGATAAAAGCTAGATGACTACCTTTATCTAGCTTTTAATGTTTAATCCATATAAGGGAATGATTTTATGAATAAGAAGTATGCTCAAGTGGTTATAGACAATAAGGCTTCAAGTACTGACAAGCCTTATACATATTTAATTGATTCTAATATGTTGGATTCTGTAGAAGAAGGCATGAGGGTTTTAGTACCTTTTGGAAGAGGGAATAAGGTAATTAAGGGAATTGTCATTAATGTTCAGGAGGATTATGAAAAGAAGTATCAATTAAAAAAGATAATAGATATTATTGACGACAAACCCCTTATATCTAAGGATTTAATAGATTTAAGTATATGGATGTCCAAGGAGTACTTATCCCCTTATATTGATGCACTCCAGACGGTTTTACCTCCTGGAGACTTTAAAGAGGTTAAAACCAATATTATTCTTAAGGAGTTGGATTCTAAAGTCTATGTTGATTTAAATCCTTTAGAAAAAAATATTGTTGATTTAATTAAAGAAAAAGGTGGAAAAATAGAATTAGAATTCTTGAAAGGTTTAATAAAAAACAAGGTAACTAACAAGGTTATTAGGGAATTAGAAAAAAAAGGAATAATTGAAACCTCTTTGGAAATCCAAACTTCTATAGAAAAAAAATATGAAAAATTTGCTTTTATAAAGGATAGTTCTATTTCCTATGAAGAGATGTTAAATATAATAGGGAAAAGAAGTTACAAACAGCTGGAAATTGCAAAATACCTATGGACTAGGGATGAAATATCTATAAAAGAGTTGATGACCAGAACCGATAGCTCCCTTTCTACAATAAAGGCTTTAGAAAGGAAGGGTATAATTGGGATATTCGAAAAGGAAGTCTATAGAACTCCCATTAAGAAGGATATTAAGCCCTATGAGAAACTCCAACTATCTTTAGAACAAAGGTATTGTGTTGATACTATATTAGAGAGTATTAATAATGGAGAGAAGAACAATAAGTTTCTTATCCATGGTGTAACGGGAAGCGGTAAGACGGAAATATATCTCCAATTAGTAGAAGAGATGATTAAAAGGGGGAAGGAAACCATAGTCCTTGTACCAGAAATTGCCTTAACACCTCAAACTATCCATAGATTCGTGGGAAGATTTGGAGATAATGTAGCCCTTCTTCATAGTAAACTATCTTTTGGCGAAAGGTTTGATCAATGGCGGAAGGTAAAAGAAGGGAAGGTAAAGATAGTAGTAGGTGCACGCTCAGCAATATTTGCCCCTTTTACCAATCTAGGTCTTATTATTATCGATGAAGAACATGAATCTACCTATAAATCTAGCATGAACCCTAAATATGATACTATTGAAGTGGCTGAGAAAAGATGTGAACAGTTAGGGGCTTTCCTAGTTCAGGGTTCTGCCACTCCTTCTATTGAATCCTATTATAGGAGTAGAAAGGGAGATACAAAATTATTGAATTTAAAAAAGAGGGTAAAGGACAAAAAACTCCCCGAAGTTAAAATCGTGGATATGAGGGAGGAACTTAAACTAGGCAATAAATCCATATTTAGTAAGGAGCTTTATGAAGCAATCGACGAAAACCTTAAGGTGGGAAATCAGACTATACTTTTTTTAAATAGGAGGGGATATTCCACCTTCGTCTCTTGCAGACAATGCGGATATGTAGTAAAATGTAGTGAATGTAGTATATCTATGACTTACCATTTGGGAGACAATAAATTAAAATGTCATTATTGTGGCCTTGCCATAAACCCACCTAAAATATGCCCAGTTTGTAGAAGTAAATATATTAAATATTTTGGTATAGGCACAGAAAAGGTGGAGGAGTTCACAAGGAAATTTTTTCCAAAGGCTGTAGTAAAGAGGATGGATATGGATACTACTAGTCGAAAAGGAAGTCATGAATCTATTCTTAACAAGATGAAAGATGAAAAGATAGATATTTTAATAGGCACCCAAATGGTGGCAAAAGGGCTAGATTTTAAAAATGTTACTTTGGTTGGAATAATTGCAGCAGATACTAGTCTCAATTTGCCGGATTTTCGTTCTTCTGAAAGAACTTTCCAGCTTATTACCCAAGTAGCAGGGAGGGCTGGCAGAGGTGATTTGGAGGGTAAAGTAGTAGTCCAAACCTATAATCCTGATCATTATAGTATTCAATATGCAAAGGATCATGATTATTTAGCTTTTTATAATAAGGAAATCCTCTTAAGGAAGGAATTCAACTATCCTCCCTTTGTCAATTTAATATCTATTGTAATATATGGAGAAGATAATATGCATGTAGGAATGATAACTAGAAAAATTTACAATCTATTGATTGAAAACATAGAAGATAGTGGTCTTAAGGATTTAAAAGATAGTATTGTTGGCCCTTTTCCAGCTCCATTGGAAAAGATTAAGAAAAATTACAGATACCAAATAATTATTAAATCTAAGGATGAATATATGGAACAGTTAAAACAGGTAATAGAATGGGTATGTATATTGAATAGGAATAAAATAGATTTAACAGGAGTTAAATTCAATATAGATATTAACCCTAATTCAATATTGTAGGAGGAGAAATATGGCTATTAGACAGATTAGATATATTGGAGATCCCATCTTAAGAAAAACTTCTAGAAAGGTTACCGAAGTAAATGAAAGGATAAAAATCTTACTTGATGATATGATAGATACCATGTATGAAAATGAAGGGGTAGGTTTAGCTGCACCTCAAGTAGGAGTTTTAAGAAGAGTTGTGGTTATAGATATTGGAGAAGGACCAATAAAACTTGTAAATCCAGAAATAATTGAAGAAAAAGGAGAAAATATTGATGTAGAGGGTTGTTTGAGCGTCCCTAATAGGGCTGGAACCGTTAAAAGGCCTGAAAGAGTTAAAGTAAAATATTTGGATGAATATGGGGAAGAAAAAACACTAGAAGGAATAGGATTGTTAGCAAAGGCTCTTTGTCATGAAATAGATCATTTAAATGGAATACTATTTATTGATAAAATGATCCAAGAAATAGTACCAGAAGAAGAGGAACAAGAATAGGACTGGGGGTGATAGTATGAGGGTTGTATTTATGGGTACACCTGAGTTTGCTGTCCCATCTTTAGAAGCCTTGAATAAAAATGGATACCATATTCCCTTGGTAATTACTCAAAAGGATAGACCTAGAGGTAGAGGTAAAAAGGTACATCCCACACCTGTAAAGGCGAGGGCTCTGGGATTAGGATTAGAAGTTTATCAACCAGATTCTGTAAACTCTACAGAATCTATAAATAGGTTAAGGGAGATTTCACCAGATTGTATTGTAGTAGTAGCATATGGTCAGATATTAAAGAAGGATGTTTTTAATTTACCACAATATGGGTGCTTAAATATACACGCTTCTCTTCTACCTAAGTATAGAGGAGCAGCTCCTATAAATTGGGCTATTATTAATGGGGAGCGGGAGACGGGAGTTACTATAATAAAGATGGATGAAGGTTTAGATACGGGAGATATGCTTAAATATGAATCCATACCCATAGCTGAAGAGGATGATTCGGAATCAATCCACGATAAATTGTCTCAGCTGGGTGGAAGTTTGATTGTTGAAACATTAAAGGATATAAAAAAGGGCAATATAACTAGTATACCTCAATCTGATGAACTATCTACTTATGCACCTAAGATTTCTAAGGAAATTGGCAAAATAGATTGGAATGAGAATGGAGATAATATAATAAACCTAGTGCGAGGTCTAAAACCTTGGCCTTCTGCTTATATGGTTTACAAAGGTAAGAAAGTTAAAATCCATAAAGCTAAAAGAATTGAAAAGTTTTCCCACCAGGATAATGGAGTAATAATAAAGGTTTCTGATGATGGAATATATGTGAATTGTTCCGATTCATGTATTGTTATAGAGGAATTGCAATTCCCTGGAAAGAAGAAACTTAATGTATCTGAGTATTTGAGGGGAAATCAATTGGATTCAAATATAAGATTAGGATAATGGAGTTTGATTTCAGGAGGGGATAGTATGTATTATGGTGGATATTATGGTGGAGTTGGAGGAACCTGGTTCTTAATTTTAATGCCTGCTTTATTATTAGCTATGTATGCTCAATTAAAGGTTACTTCATCTTTTAATAAGTATTTAAGGGTGCAGAGTGGCTCTGGCTATACTGGTAGTGAAGTTGCAAGAATAATATTGGATAGGAATGGACTGCATGATGTTAGGATTGAACAGGTAGGCGGGAATCTAACAGATCATTATGACCCTAGGTCTAAAGTTATTAGATTGTCAAGAAATGTATATAATGGCCATTCTGTTGCAGCTGTGTCTGTAGCGGCTCATGAGGTTGGGCATGCAATCCAGCATGATGAAGGTTATTTTCCACTTATTTTAAGAAACAATATTGCACCTATTGCAAGTATAGGTTCACGATTTGTTTGGATTTTAATATTATTGGGTTTGGTAATTAGTCCATTTTTAATAGAGGTAGGAATACTACTCTATGTGGCAGTAGTTTTATTCCAAGTTATTACTCTGCCAGTGGAATTTAATGCTAGTAAAAGAGCATTATACCAGTTAGAAAATGGTATAGTTTATAGAGATGAATTAGATTCTTCTAAAGAAGTATTAAATGCTGCTGCCCTAACCTATGTTGCAGCAACCTTAGTTGCTTTGGGCCAGCTATTGAGGCTTTTATCTATATTTGGTAGAAGGAGAGATTAGCTATATAAAATGGAATAGACTATATTTTTGCCTGGCGCAGTCCAGGCAAAATATTTTATAGGGAGAGTTATATATGAATTCTAGGGAAATAGGGCTAAAAATTTTGATGGATATAAAGCTAAAAGGAGCATATTCTAATTATGCAATCAATAAATTTTTAAAAGATGAAATGGATGTAAAAGATGAAAACTTAATAAGGGAGTTGGTTTATGGAGTAGTAGAGAATTGTCTATATTTAGACCATATTATTTCAAAACTATCCAAAGTAAAGATCAAAAAGATTCAACCAGCTATTTTGGAGATTTTACGAATGGGAGTATATCAAATTGCCTTTATGGAGAAAATTCCAGATAGAGCAGCTGTAAATGAGGCAGTCATTTTATCTAAAAAATATGGTTATAAAGGGGCTAGTGGTTTTGTAAATGGTGTATTGAGAAATTTTTCAAGAAATAAGGAAAGTCTGATGATGGTGGAGGAAAAAAATCCAATAACTTATCTATCTATTATGTATTCTCACCCTAAATGGATGGTGGAAAGATGGGTTGATGAATATGGCTATGAATTTACCGAAAAGTTATGTAGGGAAAATAATAATAAACCTAGGTTAAATATTAGGGTAAATAGGTTGAAGACCAGTAGGGAACAATTAATGGACAGTTTATCTGATTATGGATATATGGTCTATAAGACCAAATATGCTAAAGATGGGATTATAGTAGATAATCCAATTAGGATCACTGAGGTAAAAGAATTTAAACTAGGCCATTTCACTATCCAAGATGAGAGTAGTATGTTGGTCAGCCAAATAGCTAATCCAAAGGAAGACAGTTTGGTCTTAGACCTATGTAGTGCACCCGGTGGGAAATCTACCCATATGGGAGAACTTATGGGCAATAAAGGGAGAATAATAAGCAGGGATATATATGATCATAAATTGGATTTGGTGAGAGAAAATTTCGGTAGATTAGGAATTGATATCATAGAAATAGAAATATTTAATGCTTTGGATTTAGATAAATCAATGGTGGGAAAAGTGGATTATTGTATTTTAGATGCTCCTTGCTCTGGATTGGGAATTATCAGGAGGAAACCCGATATTAAGTGGAATAGGAAAGAGGAGGATATTAGGGGTCTAAAGGAAATCCAAATAAATATATTGAATATAGCTAAACATTATGTGAGACCAGGAGGTACTATTATCTATAGTACATGTACCATAGGAAGGGAAGAAAATGTGGATGTAGTCAATGAGTTTTTAAAGGATAATAAAGAATTTAGATTATCGGGGTTTGAAGATTCAGTGGATTCTATAGAAAATATTGATACGGTTAAAGATGGGTACGTTCAGTTGTTTCCTCATATTCATGGTACCGATGGGTTTTTTATTGCAAGAATACAAAAGAAGAATGATTAAATTTCTATTTAGTATGATATAATATAAAATTAGGAATAAATATGAGGTGAATTTTTTGGATAAAATCGAATTAAATAGTTTAACCTTAAAAGAATTGGAAAAGTTTATGGTTGGCATTGGTGAGAAAGGGTATCGTGGAGAACAGTTATTTACTTTTTTCCATAGGAATTATGGCCATAAGATTGAAGATATTTCTGTATTTTCCATTGGATTACGGGACAAGCTAAAAAAATTTGGAAGGGTAAACAATATTGAAGTTTTGAAAAGATTTGATTCAAATATAGATAATACTAAAAAATATCTATTCTTGTTGGAGGATAATAATATAATAGAGGGAGTAGTAATGGAATATAAACATGGTCTAACTGTCTGTATTTCTACTCAGGTAGGCTGTAAGATGGGATGCTCTTTCTGTGCTTCCACCAAGGAAGGATTTATTAGAAACCTAAGTCCGTCAGAAATGGTAAATCAGATATATAGTATGGAGAAGGATTTAAATAAAAAAATTAGCAATATAGTTTTAATGGGAAGTGGGGAGCCCTTAGATAATTATGAAAATACTTTAAAATTTTTATATATAATCCATCATGAAAAGGGACATAACATAAGCTATAGAAACATTACTCTATCTACTTGTGGTGTGGTGCCTAGGATTTATGATCTAGCAGATGAGGGGATTCCTATAACTTTATCCATTTCCCTCCATTCACCTCTTGATGATATAAGGAGTAATATGATGCCTATTGGCAACAGATATTCAATTAATGATATAATTAACAGCTGTAAATACTATTATAACCAAACCAATAGAAGGATTACTATTGAATATACATTAATTGAAGGGGTTAATGATAGGGATAGGGATTTGGAGGAAATAGTAAAAATATTGAAAGATTTAAATTGCCATATTAATTTAATACCTTTAAATCCGATAGAGGAGTTTGATGAGGAAAGACCGACAGGTAGGAGCGCCCAAAGGTTTAGAACAGATTTAGAAAGAGCAGGAATACCAGTTACTATACGTAGAGAAATGGGCAGTGATATTAGTGCTTCCTGTGGACAGTTGAGAAGGAGTTACATTAGAGATAGAGACAGAAAAACTTTTCAGTGAGGTGATTTTTATGGAGATTGGGGTAAAGACGGATATTGGAAGGATTAGGGATATTAATCAGGATGCTTATTATATTTCTTCTCATAAAGAACATCCTTTATTTATTATTGCCGATGGGATGGGAGGTCATAAAGCCGGAGAAATTGCCTCAAGGATGGCAGTTGAGATAATAAGCTCAAGATTAGAAAAAGATTTAAAACGTTTAGAATTAGATGATAGCGGTATTAAGGACAAGATTGTGTGTTCTATAAGCAAGGCTAATGAGAAAATTTATAGGAAAGCATTAGAAGAGGAAAAGTTTTCAGGTATGGGAACTACTGTTACTTTAGCTTATAAAAATAATGAAAAAATATTTATTGGTCATGTAGGTGATAGTAGAGCCTATTTATTTAGAAAAGGTGTCTTATCTCAAATAACTAAGGACCATTCTTTAGTTGAAGAACTTATAAGGAACGGGAGCATTAGTAAAGAAGAGGCAAAGCTCCATCCCCAAAGAAATATAATCACTAGGGCCGTAGGAACTAGCAAAGAGATTGAATCAGATTTAATTGTCCAAGAAAATAATAAAGGCGATATACTTTTATTATGCACTGATGGATTAACCAATATGTTGATGGATGAGGAGATAAAAGAGTACTTACTTGTTAACGAGGATATGCAAAAGGTTTGTGATGAGTTAGTGAAGCTTTCTAATGATAAAGGCGGGTATGATAATATTACCGTCTTGGCAATTAAATTTTAGTAAAGTGGGGTGAAAAAATGATTGGAACTGTACTTGGTAATAGATATGAGATAATAGAAAAAATTGGCGGGGGTGGCATGGCCCTTGTATATAAGGCAAAGTGTAGGCTTTTGAATAGAAATGTAGCAATTAAAATACTAAGGGATGAATTTATTAACGATGAAGAATTCATAAAAAAGTTTAGAAGGGAATCCCAGGCAGCAGCAAGTCTTTCTCATCCAAATATTGTAAATATCTATGATGTGGGAGTAGATAAAAAGAATGGCCATGATATTCAATATATTGTTATGGAATACATTAAAGGGAAGACTTTAAAGGATGTAATTAGGGAAAAAGGCAAACTTACAGTAGCAGAAACCATAGATTATTCTATACAAATTGCGGAAGCATTAGAACATGCCCATAAAAACCATATAGTCCATAGGGATATTAAGCCTCACAATATTATGGTAACTGAGGATGAAAGGATTAAGGTAACTGATTTTGGCATAGCAAGGGCAGCTACAGCTTCCACAGTAACAAATACGTCGAATGTAAT
Source organism: [Clostridium] ultunense DSM 10521 (assembly GCF_000511955.1). GTDB lineage: Bacteria > Bacillota > Clostridia > Tissierellales > Tepidimicrobiaceae > Schnuerera > Schnuerera ultunensis. The sequence continues at coordinate 131,728 of NZ_AZSU01000003.1, forward strand.
AGGTTCTGTTCATTATTTTTCGCCAGAACAGGCTAGGGGAGGATATACGGATGAAAAATCTGACATTTATTCTCTTGGTATAGTGATGTATGAAATGATTACGGGAAAAGTACCCTTTAAAGGCGACAGCCCTATAACGGTGGCATTAAAACATATTCAAGAGGAGATAGTTCCCCCTAGAGATTTGGATAATACAGTACCTATAGGTTTACAGAATATCATAATGCGATGTGTAAAAAAGAGTCAAGTTGATAGATATAGTACTGCCAATGAGCTATTAAATGATTTAAAAAGGTTTAAATTTGCTAATGAAGATTTATCCCTAGAGGATACCAATATAATAGAAGCGCCAACACAAATAATACCTGCGGTAGAAGATGGGAATGAAAATAATATGAAAAAATCTAAGAAGAAAAAGAAGAATAGCCAGGGAGATGGAGGTTTAAAAGTCGTATTCCTTGCTATATTATTAGCTTTTATCGTGGTAAGCTCTCTAGCTTTAGGCTTTTTCAAACTTAAAGATTATTTTATATCTTCAGAAGTAGTAGTACCCAATTTAGTGGGAATGTATAAGGATGAAGCTAAGGAGGAAGTCGAAAAATTGGGGTTGGAGTTTAGCGTAGTGAATGAGGTATATAATAATGAGTTTGAAAAGGATCAGATAGTTAATCAGAGAACTAAAGCTGGAACAAAAGTTAAAGAAGGCTTTACAATAGAAGTTACAATAAGCAAGGGAGGGAATTTAGTTAAAGTTCCCAATTTAATCAATAGAAATATTAATGAAGTAGATAGTTTATTGAGGGAAGCGAATTTAGCAGAGGGACTTGTGGATTATGATTATCATGATACTATAGAGGCAAATTTGGTTATCAGTCAAAGTCCTGACCCTTATAATGAAGTGGAAGAAGGAACAAAGGTTAATGTTGTAGTCAGCCAAGGACCGAAGAAAAAACTGGTTATTATGCCAAAGCTTATAGGCCTTAGCGAAAAAGAGGCTAAAAACGCTTTGGTAGCGTATGGATTGGTTTTAGATAATACTAAAAAAGAAACAAATGATGAATATGCTGAAGGTTTGGTATTCTGGCAAAGTATTGAGCCTGGCACAGAAATAGAGACCAATACTGCTGTAGATATCTATGTTAGCACAGGACCAAAGGAGGAACCAGAACCTGTTGAAACGGATAAGGAAATTCCTTTCAAAATTAGTTTAACGCCTATAAGTGAAAATGAAGAAGTAGAAGTCAAGGTAAAAAGAATCCAAGATGGAAATAGTGAAGTCGTATATAATAAGGTTCATAAGGTAGATGGCAAATCTATTACTATACCGGTAAAAGGTAAACCAGATGCTAAATTTGAAGTTTATTATGATGACGTATTTATAGATCAAATAGCTCACCCTGAGGGATAGGAGGTTTTATATGCTAGAAGGTATTATTATAAAAGGGATTGGTGGATTTTATTATGTAAAAACTGGAGAAGGTATCTATGAATGTAGAGCTAGAGGTGTTTTTAGAGAAGATAAAATAACACCTTTAATAGGAGATAATGTTTTAATTCGCATAAGTGAAGAGGATAATACAGGATATATTGAAAAAATAATGGAAAGAAAATCCCAATTAATGAGACCTCCTGTAGCAAACGTGACTCAGGCAATTATAGTTATGAGTATAAAAAAGCCGGATATAAACTATTGGCTATTGGATAGATTTATAGTTATGGCAGAACATCAGAATTTAAATATTGGTATATGTATAAATAAGATAGATTTAAGTTTAGAAGATGAAATTCAACAGATTGATAAAATCTATGGTAAAACTGAATATCCCATAGTTAAAACTAGTACAAAATCAGGGGAAGGCATAGAGGATTTAAAGAAAATTTTAAAAAAGAATGTTACAGTTTTCGCAGGACCTTCTGGAGTTGGAAAATCATCCTTGTTGAATAGAATGCATCCTGGGCTGGAATTAAAGATTGGGGATGTAAGTAAAAAAACCACAAGGGGCAAACATACTACCCGTCATGTAGAGCTAATAGATATGGATTCCCAATCCTTTGTACTTGATACCCCTGGATTCAGCTCTTTAAATTTAGATTTTATCGAATCGGAAGAGGATTTAGGTAGGTATTTTAGAGAAATATTTGACTATAGCCACAAATGCAAATTTATTAATTGTTTACATCATAAAGAACCAAACTGCGAAGTTAAAAGACAAGTAGAAAAAGGGAGTATAAGCAAAGAAAGATATGAAAACTATTTACAGTTTCTAGGAGAGATTAAAAATACTAGGAGGTTTTAGTATGGCTAAGATTTCACCTTCCATATTATCAGCAGATTTTGGGAATTTAAAGGAGGAAATACTTAAACTAGAAAGGGGTGGAGCTGACTATATCCACTTAGATGTAATGGATGGAATATTTGTTCCCAATATAACCTTTGGTCCGCCTGTTATAAAAAAGTTAAAGGATATTACTCAAACACCCTTTGACGTACATTTGATGATAGATAGACCTGAAAGGTATATAAAGGATTTTGTAGCGGCTGGAGCAGATATTATTACTGTCCATGAAGAGTCTACTATACATCTACATAGAACTATAGAGGAAATTAAATCCCATGGTGTAAAAGCTGGAGTTGCTTTAAACCCTTCCACACCTTTAGATAGCCTAGAATATGTATTAGATTATATAGATTTGGTCCTAATAATGACTGTTAACCCAGGGTTTGGAGGACAGAAATTTATAGCTTCTATGGAGGGAAAGATAAAGAATATGAGGCAAATTATCGATGAGAGAAATTTGAACATTCTATTAGAGGCAGATGGGGGGATTAAATTAGATAATGCTAAAGAAGTAATCCGCTGTGGATTGGATATTATAGTAGTCGGTTCTGGCATATTTGAGGCTGAAGATGTAGTGGAAAGAACTAAAATGTTTAAAAGATTTGATATGAGATAATACATTTGTGACAAGAAAATATGAAAAAAGGAAAGGCCTCTGATATAATGTTATTCGCCACAAAAAACAAATATCGGAGGGATCCTTTCCTATGAAAACAATTATAACAGAAGAAATGAGATTTCGTCAAAGGGTAGTTAAATATGCAATCAAACATAATAACAATGCAAAAGCAGCTAGAAGATATCATACCAGCCGCCAACAGGTATGGCGTTGGAGAAAAAAGTATGATGGAACCATAAAATCTTTGGCAAATAAAAGCAGAAGACCCCATTCTCATCCTAATCAACATACACAGGAGGAATTGGGCTTAATACGATATAAGCACCGTTATCATCGCCATGAAGGTCTGGCACAAGTATATCGTAAATTAAGAGATGCTGGTTATACAAGAACTTACGACTCCATGTGCAGACAAATAAGGAAAATGAAGCTAAATACACCAAAAAAACGAAAAAGCTATCCTAAATCTAAGTATCGTAAAAACCCAGCTACCTATCCAGGCGAGCGGGT
>NZ_AZSU01000003.1:136165-139228 GCF_000511955.1 [Clostridium] ultunense DSM 10521
CGACTAGAAGACAAATTAGGATTTAAAGTTAAACTAGTACAAACAGACAATGGAATCGAATTTGTTAACGATCAGGATATTACAAATAAAAAGACCAGATTCGAAAAGTATTTAGAAAAACTAGATATAAAACACAAGCGCACACGCCCATATTCACCATGGCAAAATGGCATAGTAGAGCGAAGTCATAGAATAGATAATGAATTATTTTACAGTAGAAGAAGATTTAAAAGTTACAAGCAGATGGAAAAGTCATTTATAAGATATAGTAAAAGATACAATAATATAGCAAGAAAAATCCTAAATTATAAGACTCCAAATGAAATAGTTGGAGAGTATTTCTCTAAAAATGCTGCTTAAGATGATATTACCAATAATTATTTAATCAAGGATCGCTATCGCTTTCCTCCTTGACAAAATAATTATTAGTAATTTTTTAAAACCACAGCATTATTCAGAGAAAATTTTTCAGAGGTCTGTGTCACATATGTTTGACTTCTCCAGAAAAGAACTAAAATGTTTAAAAGATTGTAATTGAAATATGTAGTATATATGATATAATGTAATTGTCAACTAAATATAGTATTTATCACTAGGGGAGCTGAAATGGCTGAGAGGGGAGCAATCCCGACCCTTTAAACCTGAACTAGGTAATTCTAGCGTAGGAAAGTGTTTATTGCGTTTATCTACCCATTACCTATTTCTGGTAATGGGTTTTATTTTTAAGGAGGTATTTATAATGAAAAAATGGAGTACTAAAATGTTAGTGGAAGCAGGAATAATGATAGCTTTATCCGTATTATTGAGTAGAATAAAGGTTTATGAAGCTCCCCAGGGAGGTTCTGTAACTGCTGGTAGTATGATTCCGATTCTTTTATTTGCCATGAGATGGGGCTTGGGACCTGGAATTACTGCTGGAGCTACCTTTGGACTCATAAAGCTTATTTTAGGAGGATGGATTTTTAGTCCAACACAAGCTATATTGGAATATCCTATAGCCTTTGGTTTTCTTGGATTGGCAGGTATATTTTCCAATTCTATTGAAAACACCAAAGGTGGAAATTATTTCAAAATAGTTTTATCAATTTTCTTGGCCATAGCTGGTAGATTTATATGTCATTTACTGGCAGGAGTAATTTTCTTTAGTGAATATGCAGGAACTCAAAATCCTTGGATTTATTCTTTTATATACCAATCCAGCTATTTAGTACCAGAGTTCATAGTTTCTGCAATTATTTTGTCTTTTATTTGGAAACCAATAAGTAGGATAGAAAAATAGGGAAGAGTGGATGATTAATTTGAAAGCACTGATCGTATTAAATGGAAAAATTGAGGACTTAAACAAACTAAAAAGGTTAGGAAAAGAATCTGATTTCATATTATGTGCAGATGGGGGTACAAATTATTGTTTAAAGGCTTCTTTAATACCAGATATGGTTATAGGCGACTTAGATTCTATTTTTGATGACACCCTAGAACAAATTAAAAAACATAATATTCCTATAAAAAAATTTCCGGCTAAAAAGGATAAAACGGATGCTGAATTATCTATTGATTATTTAATTAAGGAAGGTTTTAAGGATGTAACTTTGGTTGGGGCTACAGGTAATAGAATAGACCATACCCTGGCCAATCTGTTACTACTTACTAAACTTAATAAAAAAGGGATTAATAGTAGAATAGTAGACCATAACAATACTATATATATAGTTGATAAGGAATTGACTTTAACAAAAGAGGAGGATACTTTTTTATCCATAGTTCCTATTACTAGTTCGGGCATAATAATTACATTAAGGGGATTCGAATATGAATTAGAAAAGGTGGGTATAGACTTAGGCTCTACCTTTGGTATAAGCAATAGGATAGTAGGGGAAAAAGGGTATATACAAGTCCACGAAGGGCAATGTTTAGTTACTGTTTCTAAGGATTAGGATTGAAAGGCAAACTTTAATTTCCAGGTTTGCCTTTTATTTTGTAACTAAATCTAATAATTTGGAATAGAATAGTACAAAGGCAATACTTGGGGTGAAATAATGAAACGTTTCTATTATAGATATAGACGTAAGTCAAGAAAGATAATAGGTGTAGTATTAGGCATCATAGGCATGTTAATTATTATTAACATAATACCTATAGAAATATTATTCTTATTAATTGGAATAATATTAGTAATTATGGGTTTCTTAATATTAAGAATAAAATAAGGCTTCCATCTACAATAACATTGGAAGCCTTATTTTTTACAATGCCCTTTCAACATACCCAGATCTTAAACATCTAGTACAGACATTAATCCTTTTAGTAGTACCATCTACAACGGCTCTTACTCGTCTAATATTTGGAGACCAACTTCTATTATTCTTTTTATTTGAAAAAGTAATTTTGTTTCCAAAAACTTTTCCTTTCCCACATACATCACATTTTCTTGCCATAGATACACCTCCTTAATTAATTGAAAGAATGTACTGGTATATTTTTTCTTTTATATTTGACATATTATATTCTAACATAATAAAGGATAAAAAGGCAACAATTATTATTGATTAATCAAATAGGTAAAAGGTTAGTGTATAATTTTTGTAGGCATTAGATATATAACTGAAAAAGGGAAGACCTTTTAAGTGGCCTTCCCAATGCATAGTCAATCCGTTATAATGTAGTTAAGGACAACACATTAAGGAGGAAAGACTGTGCATATATTAAGTGTAAACCATAATGAACTTGATTTCAAGACTATTGAAGAAGAAATATATAAAACTGTTTGTAAGGTAGCCTGTGGAATTATGAAAGATATATTAGAAAAAATTGATTTGATGTTACTAGCCAAGAGGGATACTGAAAAATATCGAAATAAAGGATTCAGGAGAACCTGTATACACACAATTATGGGTGAAGTAGAGTATGAAAGAAGAATCTATCAAACCGAAGATAATGATGGGAAGAGTATGCATGTATACCTACTAGACCAATATTTAAAAAAAGAAACCATAGGCCATGTATCTAGTAATCTAGCTGAAAAGATAGTAGAAAATGTATTAGAACAATCCTATAGAAAATCAG
>NZ_AZSU01000003.1:140561-146268 GCF_000511955.1 [Clostridium] ultunense DSM 10521
CCCTAGGAAAGCTATTAGCTTTAAGAGCAAGTGGTAATCTTTATGAGACATTGGATTCATTATTTGATGATACGATCACCGATGATAAATTAGAAGAGGTAGTAGAACAGGTTGTGCAGCTATCAGCTGCAGAGGTCAATAAGAAACCTAAGGATAGTGGTATATATCCTATAAAGAAGGCTCCTATGCCTTTTGAAGGGCAACCAATGACATTTGGTAGGAAAGCCATTAGGGATCTAACAAAAAACCGTGTTGAACTTATTTTAAGATAAGATAGGTTATCTTCCGAAGGGGTAGTATGCCTAATTTTAGCTATAATATCGCTAAAAAGAAAAGAAAACATGAAAAAGAAAAGAAAAACTATAAATATAAAATCATGACCCCAAAGATAGACTTCGTTGTCAAGTCCGTAACGAAGTGGAGTGCATTTTAGGCTTGACAACTCTGGAAAATGATAAAATTAAAAGTATTTTTCTTGATTATATTGTAACGGTTGATTTCATGAGAAGGAAAGATGCCCACGAATACTTGACACACACAGGTAAAAGTAATTAGTTGAACTATTTAGTGTTATAAGGTAAAATATACCCATATACTATATTGAAATTTTTATATAAGGAGGCGATTTTGTGCCAGCTAGAACTAAGAACGAATATGGATATATCGATATAGACGACAATGTAATTGCAACCATCGCGGGCCTTTCAGCAATGGAGAGCTATGGTATAGTAGGGATGGCAAGTAAAAATGCAACGGATGGTTTTTTTGAACTTTTGAAAAGGGAGAATCTATCAAAAGGAATTAAAGTCCATATTGATAAAGATCAAATATTAATAGACTTACATGTCATATTGCAATATGGAATAAGGATATCTGTAGTTGCTGAAAATATAATCGAAAAAGTAAAATTTAATGTAGAAAACTTAACAGGATTAAAGGTAAAAAAGATAAATGTATATGTACAAGGAATTAGAGTTGAAAAGTAGTTTAAGGAGGTACTACAATTGAAGATTGGATTTTTAGACGGTGCTATGCTTAAAAAAGCATTTATTGGAGCCGCTAAATTATTGGAAGACAATAAAGAAGAAGTGAATGCACTAAATGTATTTCCTGTACCAGATGGAGATACGGGCACCAATATGTCTCTAACTATGAAGTCAGCAGTTAATCAAATATTGAATCTAAAAGAGTATAGTGCTGGAAAAGTTACTTTTGCGGCCAGCAATGGTTCTCTAATGGGAGCAAGAGGAAATTCAGGGGTTATTTTATCCCAGCTATTTAGAGGTTTTGCTAACGGCCTAAAAGATAAGGATACAGTAGATACTTCAGATTTAGCAGAAGCCTTTAAACTGGCTTCTGATACTGCATATAAGGCTGTTATGAAACCTACTGAGGGAACCATTTTGACTGTAGCTAAAGGTTGTGCTGAATATGCATTGGACTTGTCAAAAGAAGAAAAAGATATATTAGTATTTATGGAGAAGGTTATTAAATATGGTAATCAAGTGCTTAATAGGACTCCGGATATGTTACCTGTATTAAAGCAAGCTGGAGTAGTGGATGCTGGTGGTAAAGGTCTAATTATTGTGCTGACTGGCGCTTATAATGCTATAACTACTAAGGAAGATATTTCATTGGAATCCTTCCAAAAGGAAGCTATCGAAGCAAAACCTACTATCAAGCATATAGGGACTTCAGATATTGAGTTTGGCTATTGTACTGAGTTTATGATCAATACAGATGAGAAAGATTATGATGATTTTAGAGAGGAATTAATCAAATTTGGAGATTCCTTAATGGTTGTTGGCGGTGAAGGATTGATTAAAGTCCATATACACACTAATAATCCAGGGCAAGTCTTGGAGAAGGCATTAAAAATTGGAGAATTAAATGATATAAAAATAGATAATATGCGATACCAACATAATCATATAATGGAACATGGTCCAATTAAGGATTTAGGGGAAGTAGATAAACAAGAAAAGGAAGTAAAAAAATATAGCTTCATTACCGTTTCAATAGGAGAGGGATTGGATACGGTATTTAAAGAACTAAATGCAGATTATATTATACCTGGTGGGCAAACTATGAACCCTAGTACAGAGGATATTTTAAATGCAATAGAAGAAGTGAATGGTGAACATATAATCATCTTACCTAATAATGGAAATATAGTATTGGCTGCAGACCAGGCAAAGGAATTAAGCGACAAGAGGGTTTATGTGTTCCCAACAAAGACCATTCCAGAGGGTGTTACTGCTTTATTAACTTTCGACCTAGAACTGGATATAGAAGAGAATCTGCAAAATATGGAAGACGCAATATCTCATGTAAAGACTGGCCAAGTTACCTATGCAGTTAGAGATACTGAAATAGAAGATGTGAAAATAAATAAGGATGATATTATTGGAATTTCAAAGGGAGAAATAATGTCCATTGGTGACGATGTCGAACAGGTATCTTTTGATTTATTAAAAAATATTGTTGATGAAGATTCTTCCTTAATCACTATTTTCTATGGCAATGGAATAGAAGAAGAAATTGCTTTTAAATTATCTGAAAAAGTAGAGGAAGAATTTGAAGATTTTGATGTGGAAGTAGTTTTTGGTGGTCAACCACTTTACTATTATATATTTTCAATAGAATAACAAATTCCCCACCAAAGGGTGGGGAATTTGTTATTATAGAATAAGGTAGTTAAGGAGGGATAGGGTGACTATTCAGTATGTAAAAGGAGTTGGGCCTAAAAGGGCTAAACAATTGAAAAGGCTTAATATTCACACAGTAGAAGACCTATTATACTTTGTACCTAGAGAATATGAAGATAGAAGCAAGTTTAAAGATATATCCCAATGTGCTGAAGGAGAACAGATTAGTCTAAATGTGGAAATTAGTGGATATCCTTCGAAAATAAAACCAAGAAGAAACTTGACTATATTAAAGATTCCTGTAAGGGATCATTCTGGACATGCTCAATTAGTATGGTTTAATCAGGATTATATTGCAAACAAGTTGACTATTGGTGATAGAATAGCTGTTCATGGAAAAGTCAACATATTTAATAACGAGATACAGATAATGAATCCAGTGTTTGAAAAAGGGGATCATGAAAAGGTTGGGAAAATCATACCTATATACCCATTAACTGAAAAACTGACCAATAACGAAATGATTAGGATAATGACCAATGCTATTCGGGATTATGGGCATAGCCTAAAGGAAAGGTTGCCAAATTACTTAAGAGAAGAGTTAGATTTAATGCCTATTAGAGAATCTATTATTAATATACATTTTCCAAAGGATAGAAAACAGTATTTTGAAGCTCGTAGAAGGCTGGTTTTTGAAGAATTGTTAACTTTACAGTTAGGATTATTTTTAATTAGAAATAGAACTAAGGAAATAAACCAAGGTATACAGTTTCCTCATATTAGTGAAGTAGATGGATTTATAGAGGGTTTGCCCTTCAAATTAACTAATGCTCAAAGGAGAGTCTATAAGGAAATTGAAATGGATATGGAAAAGGATGCGCAGATGAATAGGTTGATACAAGGGGATGTAGGTTCAGGAAAGACTATTATTGCCATATTAGCAATGTTTAAAGCATGGAAATCTGGCTACCAATCGGTGATGATGGCGCCAACGGAAATTTTAGCTCAACAACATTATGATTCTATTTCTAGTTTTTATAAGGAATATGATATTAGATGTGAATTACTAGTAGGAAGTCTTTCAAATAAGAAGAAGGAAGAGATTTTGGATGATTTAAGGACGGGGAAAATCAATGTATTGGTGGGGACCCATGCAGTAATACAAGATAAGGTTGAATTTAATAAGCTAGGTTTGGCAATAACTGATGAACAACACAGATTTGGTGTAAAACAACGGGCTGTGTTGAGTCAAAAAGGAGAAAGTCCCGATATCTTGGTAATGACTGCTACTCCAATCCCTAGAACTTTAGCTTTAATATTGTATGGAGATTTAGATATATCCATTATAGATGAATTACCCCCAGGTAGGAAGGAGATAGAAACTTATGCAGTAGGGTTTAATATAGTTGACCGGATTCACAACTTTGTTAAGAAACAGATATTGGAAGGGAGACAAGCGTATATTGTATGCCCTCTAATAGAAGAAAGTGATACTTTAAAAGTAAAATCTGCAGAAGAACTTTATATTATCCTTAAAAATGAAGTCTATAAAGGGTTTAATGTAGGTTTATTACATGGCAGAATGAAGCCTGGAGAAAAGGACTATGTTATGGGTAAATTTGCCAATGGAGAATTAGATGTACTGATTTCTACTACAGTCATTGAGGTGGGAGTAAATGTACCTAATGCTAATATTATGGTAATCTATAATGCAGAAAGATTTGGGTTGGCACAACTCCATCAATTGAGGGGTAGGGTAGGTAGAGGGGAATATCAATCTTATTGTATTCTTATCAATGGAAGCAATAGCAAAATTTCAAGGGAAAGGATGAGAATACTTCAAAAATCAACAGATGGTTTTTATATATCGGAGAAAGATTTAGAGTTAAGAGGGCCAGGAGAATTTTTTGGTACTAAACAGCATGGCTTACCGGATTTAAAGATTGCTAATTTATTTACCGATATGGAAATATTAAGATTGGCACAAAAAAAGGCAAAAGAAATATTAGAGGAAGATGCCTATCTAGTGGACGAAAAACATTCTTTTTTAAGACAGAGTATTATAGATCTATTTAAAGATAGGATAAAAGATTTAATTTTTAACTAATACTAGGAAAGCGCGGGTAAAATATGATAAAATATATTTTGTATAGATGATGAGGTGATTTTTTGAGAGTAATAGCAGGGGATAAAAAGGGATTTAGATTGAAAGGGCCAAAGGGCAAAGATACTAGGCCTACAGAGGATAGGATTAAAGAATCCCTATTTAATATATTAAGATATATTGATAAAGACTCTATGGTTTTAGATCTATTTGCTGGTTCGGGCTCTATAGGGATTGAATTTTTAAGTAGGGGCGCTAAGAGAGCTTTTTTTGTAGACAGATCCTATGAAAGCATCCGTTGTATTAAGGAAAATTTAGAGCATACAGGATTGAAGGATAGGGCAGAAGTTATTAAAAGTGATGCTATTAAGACTGTTAGTATGTTAAAAAGTAAAAAGCTTAAATTTAACTATATTTTTATTGACCCACCTTATGGATATGATTTAGGGGTTGAGGTTCTAGAAAAAATATGGGGAAATAGTATTTTAGAAGAAAAGGGTATCATTATCCTAGAGCATGAAAAAGGATTGAATTTAGAAGATAATATCTATGGGCTAATTAAAATGGATAGTAGAAGTTATGGTCATAAGTCTTTAAGTTTTTATGCTAAAAAGTAGAATAAAGGAGGATGTTGCAGATGGTAGTAATTTATCCAGGAAGTTTTGATCCCGTAACTTATGGACATTTAGATATAATCGATAGATGTTCAAAAAAATTTTCTAAGGTAATAGTTTCAGTTTTAAACAACAAATCAAAAAAAAATTTATTTTCAATAGAGGAAAGGGTAGAAATACTTGAAAGAACCTTAGAAAAATATGATAATGTTGAAGTAGATACTTTTTCTGGATTGTTAGTGGATTATGCTAAGGAAAAGGAATGCACTACTATGATTAGAGGTTTAAGGGCGGTTTCAGATTTTGAATATGAGATGCAAATGGCTCTTGTAAATAAAAAG
>NZ_AZSU01000003.1:146795-148331 GCF_000511955.1 [Clostridium] ultunense DSM 10521
GGTTAGTATGTTAAAAAGTAAAAAGCTTAAATTTAACTATATTTTTATTGACCCACCTTATGGATATGATTTAGGGGTTGAGGTTCTAGAAAAAATATGGGGAAATAGTATTTTAGAAGAAAAGGGTATCATTATCCTAGAGCATGAAAAAGGATTGAATTTAGAAGATAATATCTATGGGCTAATTAAAATGGATAGTAGAAGTTATGGTCATAAGTCTTTAAGTTTTTATGCTAAAAAGTAGAATAAAGGAGGATGTTGCAGATGGTAGTAATTTATCCAGGAAGTTTTGATCCCGTAACTTATGGACATTTAGATATAATCGATAGATGTTCAAAAAAATTTTCTAAGGTAATAGTTTCAGTTTTAAACAACAAATCAAAAAAAAATTTATTTTCAATAGAGGAAAGGGTAGAAATACTTGAAAGAACCTTAGAAAAATATGATAATGTTGAAGTAGATACTTTTTCTGGATTGTTAGTGGATTATGCTAAGGAAAAGGAATGCACTACTATGATTAGAGGTTTAAGGGCGGTTTCAGATTTTGAATATGAGATGCAAATGGCTCTTGTAAATAAAAAGCTGGAGGATGATATTGAAACTTTATTTATGGTTTCTACAGGTAGATATGCATATTTGAGCTCGAGTATAGTTAAAGAGGTGGCAATGTTTGGTGGGAATATATCCTGTTTCGTTCCAGATGTAGTGGAAAGGGCATTAAAAGAAAAGATAAATGGAGGTAAGTAATAAAATGGATGTACTTAAACTGATCGATGAAATAGAGGATGTTTTAGAAAATGGTTCCTCTCTACCTTTTTCAAGCAAAGTTATGGTAGATGCAGATGAGTTGTATGAGATAATTAGAGAGATTAGGATAAAGCTACCAGATGAACTTAAACAAGCCTCATGGATAAAGGAAGAAAGACAAAGAATTTTGGCGGAAGCCCAAAAAGATGCAGATACTATTTTAAATGAGGCGGAATCTAAATTAGAGGAGTTAATAGAAGAAGACGAAATTACAAAAAAAGCCAAAGAAAGGGCTGAAGAGATTATTACTAAGGCTCAAAACAATGCTAAGAGCATTCGTTTAGGTGCTTTAGAATATGCAGATAATATTTTGCATGAAACCCAAGAAGATTTAAAAGAGATTATTGACCTATTAAACAAAAATAGGCAGGAGTTAAGAGGGGATAAATAATCAATCCTGTGGAAGTAAATAGTATATTATCAATAGGATCAAAGAACATATTAACATGTAGACCGTTATAAATATTGCAAGTTTAAAAGAGTTAAAAAATAAATAAGGCCAACTTAAAGGGTATAGGGATTCTTGCCAAGGAAGGCCTGGCATAAAGGAGGGCTTGATTATATTTTTATACTTTATTAAATATAGTATTAGTCCATAGATAGAAGAAAAAATACCATGAAGAAATTTGGCAAATATATAAATTTTACTATCAATATCTGTACCGTTAATAAAGTTTAGAGCTTGGCTATGGATGGATAAACCGCTCCAACCGATTAAAAAGTTCACAC
>NZ_AZSU01000003.1:148811-247311 GCF_000511955.1 [Clostridium] ultunense DSM 10521
TAAATGAGGCGGAATCTAAATTAGAGGAGTTAATAGAAGAAGACGAAATTACAAAAAAAGCCAAAGAAAGGGCTGAAGAGATTATTACTAAGGCTCAAAACAATGCTAAGAGCATTCGTTTAGGTGCTTTAGAATATGCAGATAATATTTTGCATGAAACCCAAGAAGATTTAAAAGAGATTATTGACCTATTAAACAAAAATAGGCAGGAGTTAAGAGGGGATAAATAATCAATCCTGTGGAAGTAAATAGTATATTATCAATAGGATCAAAGAACATATTAACATGTAGACCGTTATAAATATTGCAAGTTTAAAAGAGTTAAAAAATAAATAAGGCCAACTTAAAGGGTATAGGGATTCTTGCCAAGGAAGGCCTGGCATAAAGGAGGGCTTGATTATATTTTTATACTTTATTAAATATAGTATTAGTCCATAGATAGAAGAAAAAATACCATGAAGAAATTTGGCAAATATATAAATTTTACTATCAATATCTGTACCGTTAATAAAGTTTAGAGCTTGGCTATGGATGGATAAACCGCTCCAACCGATTAAAAAGTTGATGATTAATACTTTATATATTAGGTCTATAGGAGCTTGGGATATAACCTTACAGCCGGTGGTTAACTCTAATAGTCCAGCTATAATTCCTTTAACTACATCCATATTTAATGGAATTATATGAACTATCATATGGGCTATTTGGTTGAACAATTTAGAAATAAAAAGGAGTTCTACTAATACGGAATAAAATATTATGAACCCACCGATTAAGGCTATTGTATTCAGACTGTTTTTAACACTATTGCCTAATGCTGAGCCAATGGAGAAATTATTCTTAAGGGTTGGTATTTTAAAATTCTTTTTATTCCATTTATTTTTAATACTTATAGTAGATGGATTATCCTTACTTTTGTAAAACCTAAATATAACCCCTAATGTTATAGTACCCAAATAGTGGGGGTATAGAATTAATGGTGCAATTGTAGGGTTATTCAACATGCCTATAGCTACTGCACCTAGCATAAATAGAGGACCCGATGTACTGGAAAAACAGATAGTTCTTTCTGCCTCAATTTTCGATATAATATTTTTTTTTCTTAAATTGGATACTATTTTTGCACCTATTGGGTATCCAGATACTAGGCTCATGGAAAGGGGAAAAGCTGAAGCACCTGGGGTATTGAATAAGGGTTTCATCAAAGGCTCTAAAAATCTACCAACTAAATCTACAAATCCAATGGCTGTTAATACTTCTGTAACTATGAAAAAAGGTAGTAAGGAAGGAATGATTATGTTAAACCATATTAATAAACCTTCATAACTACTGTCCAAAGATAATTTTGGGTATTTAATTATACCAACTAAAATCCAAAGAATAATTACTAAAAAGAGAAAATTGGTAAAGGACCTTTTCATTTATTGACCTCCTTTGTTTATTTAGCAGTTTTAGTATAAAGGCTTTTATTTTAATTATATTTTTTATAAATATTAATATGATAATAAAGTAGTAGCATAAGGAGCTAAAACGATGGCAGCCTTAATATCAACAATCGTTTTTTCTGAATTGTTTTTCATTAATTTTGTAAATATATTAAAAAAGATCAATGAAGATAAAGATACAATTAGTGAAACCATATTGGGTTCAATATTAGTTGGATTTATTATTCTGGGTATAGCAAACCTTCTTTTAAAAAAACAGCAGAGAAATTCTGCTATTTTTTCTTTATATAGGGAGTTGTATAATAGTCCATGTCCATAAATGTGTTATTGGTATCTAGTCCAAGAAAGAATAGATCTGTAGCTTTTTTATCAAACTCTATGATCTTTTGTAAATATAAATCTTCATATTTAACATGATCAGAAAACTTTATTATTATCGGTAGCTTTGATTCTTTTTTAATCTTATTTAGTAGGATAAAACCTTTTTCATTTGAGCCTAAAACCCTTATATAAGCAGGATAATGAGAATATAAATCTTGAAATAAAGGCTTAGTCAGGTTTGCCATTAGGTGAACTAATATTCTTTGAATTCTAGTCTTAGTATATCTTTTAGTTGATACCGCTTGGGCTAAGGAGTTTATGTCGTTGTGTTGAGCACTCTTTCTAATTATCCGATTTTCAAGACCTGGTTCAACATCCATAATTTGAATTAAATTATCAATAGGGCCAATATTTAATAAATAATGGATTATTTGGGTATAATTATCTAACATATTGAATTTTTTATATTTATTGATATAATTTATTAGGTGGTTATAGGATGGGACAGGGACATATTTTTCTATAGCATCCATATTACCATTTATAATTTTTTTTCGTATGCTAGTAGCACTTGCTATTCTGTGGTTTAGCTGGGTTTCTGTATAGGGGCTGCCAACCCGTTTAATGGTTACAGGTTGGATATTGCTATTTAAAAGTATTAGAGCTTTTAGGTACTCAATAGCTAATATATTGTTAGACATTCTTATAATTTCCTTAAGCTCCATATTGTATTTTCTATTGAGTTTAAATTTACTAAAACAGTCTTCTAATGCATTGCTGCGAGATACGGAATAGGAATTTCCTGTATTTAGATATTTTTTTAGTCTTTCTTTATAATAGGGAGGTTCGTCGACTAAAATCAAGGCTATTTCTTTTAGGTAGTCAAGACTACCTAATTCACTACCAAAGACAACATAATCAATAATGTTTAGATTATGGAGTAAAGCAATACTGCCGTAGGCAAATAGTTCTGCTGATTGAGTCGAAAATATAAAGGGTAGTTCTATAACTAAATCTACTCCATTATCTATTGCCATTTTAGCTTTAGTCCATTTATCTATTAAGGATGGTTCACCTCTTTGAACAAAAGAACCACTCATAATGGCTACAGAATAGTCTGCACCAGTCAATTTTTTTGACTTGGTCAGGTGATATTTGTGCCCAAGATGAAAAGGATTATATTCAGTTATTAAACCTATTACTTTCATATTGGTAACCTCCAAAAGGGTTTTACCAATATTATAACATAAAATTTATGAACTATAATATCGTTGATTTTTTAACAAATATATAATAAGATAATCATGAGAAAGGAATTTGATAGGAGGAGTGTAGTATGAATATTTTAGTTATTAACTGTGGTAGTTCTTCGTTAAAATATCAGTTAATCGATATGGAGAATGAAGAAGTATTAGCAAAGGGTTTAGTTGAAAGAATAGGAATTGAAGGTTCAAGAGTTAAACATACAACTACGGGTAAAGAAGAAGTTATAATAGAAGAACCTATGCCAGATCATAGAAAAGCCTTAGAGTTAGTGCTAAATGCTTTAGTAGACACTAATTATGGTGCCATAGAATCCATGGATGAAATTGGAGCCGTTGGTCATAGGGTAGTTCACGGTGGAGAAAAGTTTGCAAATTCTGTCTTAATCGATGATGCAGTAATGGAAGCTTTAAATGATTGTATAGAATTAGCCCCTCTCCATAATCCACCAAATATAATGGGGATAGAAGCTTGCAAAGAACTAATGCCTAATACACCTATGGTAGGCGTTTTTGATACTGCCTTTCATCAAACAATTCCTATGTCCAACTATATATATCCACTACCTTATGAGTTATATGAGAAATATGGTATTAGAAAATATGGTTTTCACGGAACATCCCATAAATATGTATCTCAAAGAGCAGCTGAAATGTTAGATAAACCTATTGAGGAGTTGAATATTGTAACTTGCCATTTAGGAAATGGAGCTAGTGTCTGTGCTGTACAAGGTGGTAAATCTATTGAAACAAGTATGGGCTTTACTCCATTAGAAGGTTTGGCAATGGGTACTAGATCGGGAGATGTAGATCCTGCAGTAATTCCATTTATTATGGAGAAGGAAGGTTTAACCTTTGACGAAGTTAACGAAATGCTTAATAAAAAATCTGGTGTGCTTGGAATATCAGGAATAAGCAGCGATTTTAGAGATTTAGAAGAAGCTGCAGCCAATGGGAATAAAAGGGCAAAATTAGCTTTAGAATTGTTCTGTAATAGGGTTAAAAAATATATTGGTGCTTATGCCGCTTTAATGTGCAATATCGATGCATTAGTTTTTACGGCAGGAATTGGAGAAAATTCTATTTCAATTAGGGAACAAATATGCGATGATTTAGAATGTATCAATATTAAACTTGATAAGGAATTAAATCAAGTTAGAGGAGAGGAAGCAATATTGAATAAGGACCTCACTTCTACTTCAATCCTTGTTATCCCAACCAATGAGGAATTGATGATAGCTAGAGATACTTTGGAGCTAGTTGAAAAATAATTTAAATTTCTTGACAAATAGGAGCCTCCTTTATATAATAAAGTGTGTTAGTTCAAGAGGTGAAAACAATGAGTATTGATCTTTCAAACTTTCGTGATAAAGCTGTTGCTAGTATTCCCGTTAAAGGGAAATTGAAGAAGGATAATTTAGATGTTAATGGGAGGAAGATTAATTTTATTGAACCTATAAAGTATGAAGGTGAAATCTACAGGGTAGATAGGGATAAACTATTACACCTAAATGTAATTTACTCCTACCAGGAAGCTTGTGGAAGATGTCTAGAATCTTTTACTAAGAAAGAAAGGGCAGTTTTATCAGGAAAGCTAGTTGAGAAAACGGATAAAATTGAGCAAGATGGAGAAGATGAAATTATTTACTACGTAGACGAAAAACTAGATTTAGCCGAATATATAATTAGCACAATAATTTTATCCCTTCCCATGAAACCTCTTTGCCATGAAGAGTGCAAAGGATTATGCCCCAAATGTGGTACTAATCATAATAAAGAAGATTGCCAATGTGTTATAGAAGATGTAGATCCAAGATTAGCAATACTTAAAGATTTGTTCCCAAAGAAATAAGGAGGTGTTTTAGTTGGCAGTACCAAAGCGAAAAACGTCTAAAGCTAGAAGAGACAGAAGGAGAGCTTCTGCGTACAGATTGACAAAAGTTACTATTTCAGAATGTCCACAATGTCATGAACCTAAGTTGCCACATAGGGTTTGCAGAGCCTGTGGATATTATAAAGACAGGGAAGTTATAGATGTAGAATAATCATTAAAGATTTTATTCTATTAACTTAGTAGTATTGAGAATACGGATTTTTTAATACTTTCCTAAGGTTAGAAAAGATAGTGAATAGATATCACTATCTTTTTTTCTATAAATATTGCAATTTTATATGTTCTATAATATATTTAATATCAGTAGTCCTATTTATAGTTGGATTAGGAGGTTGATTATGAAGATTATTGTAGATGGTATGGGGGGAGACAATAGTCCCGAAGCTGCTGTTAAAGGATCTGTAGATGCAGTTAAGGAACTAGGTCTAAATATAATAATTGTGGGTAGAAAGGAAATAATAGAGAGGGAACTTTCTAAATATGAGGTTCCTAATGGAACAATTGATGTTATTAATGCTAAAGAGGTTATTTCCAACGATGAGGAACCAGTACTTGCCATAAGGAGAAAGAAGGATTCTTCAATGGTTATAGGATTGAAGGCTTTAGTAGAAGGAATTGGAGATGGTTTTGTGTCAGCCGGAAGCACGGGTGCATTATTAACTGGAGGCCTATTTATTGTAAAAAGAATTATGGGTATAGAAAGGGCAGCTTTGGCTACTGTCTATCCGACGACTAAGGGTATATCTTTCTTACTAGATGTAGGAGCTAATGTCGATTGCAAACCAGAGTATTTAAAACAATTTGCAATTATGGGCTCTGTTTATAGCGAAAAAGTATTAGGGGTTAAAGAACCTAAGATAGGTTTAGCTAATATTGGAGCCGAAAAGGGAAAAGGAAATATTCTAGTAAAGGAAGCTTATGATCTTATGGAAGATTTGGATATAAACTTTATTGGAAATGTAGAAGTTAGAGATGTACCAAATGGGATTGCAGATGTAATAGTCTGTGATGGGTTTGTAGGAAATGTAATATTAAAACTAACGGAAGGCATGGCAAAAGCTTTATTCTCTTCTTTAAAAGAGGAGTTTACTAAATCTTTGCAATCTAAATTTGGGGCTTTAATGTTAAAATCCCAATTGAAATCCTTTAAAGGAAGGCTAGATTACAGAGAATATGGAGGCGCACCTTTATTAGGATTGAAGCAGCCGGTGGTTAAAGCCCATGGGAGTTCAGATGCATTTGCCATAAAAAATGCAATTAGGCAGGTTAAAGATTTTATTGAAATGGATGTAATAAATATTATTGAAAAGGATATAAATGTTATTGAAAAAAATTAATTCTAATATTTTGGAGGTGCTATAAAAATGGTATATGAAAAGATAAGAGGAATTATTTCAGAGCAATTTCATATTGATGAAGATGATATTACTATGGATACTTCTTTTAGAGAAGATTTAAACGCAGATTCACTAGATTTAGTTGAACTTATTATGGCATTGGAAGATGAATTTGAGTTAGAAGTTGATGACGATGATGTGGAAAAAATTAATACAGTAGGAGATGCTGTAGATTATATTAAAAGGATTATAGAGTAGTAAACCGATTAGGGCTCCATAGAGCCCGGTAGGATACTCTTAATTAATTTGGAGGTAATAATGTGAAAATATCATCACAACGTGCTAAATTATTAGAACGACTGCAAGCGGAAATAAAGTATAACTTTCAGGATATAAAATTGTTGAATACTTCATTGACTCATAGCTCCTACGCTAATGAAAACAAGGGAAAAAATAGTGTAAGCAATGAAAGACTAGAATTTTTAGGAGATACAGTCATAAGTTTAGTCGTCAGCGACTATCTGTATAAACGGTTCTCAGAGTTTCCGGAAGGGGAATTGACTAAAAGAAGGGCCTCAGTAGTATGTGAATCATCTTTAGCTTTTGCAGCAAGAAAGATTAACTTGGGGGAATATTTGCTACTAGGAAAAGGTGAAGAGGCAACTGGAGGTCGAGAAAGGGATTCCATCTTAGCTGATGCTCTTGAAGCTTTAACAGGGGCTATCTATGTAGATGGAGGGCTAAAAAAAACTGAAAAATATTTATTGGGTTTGTTTGAACAAGAAGTGATTTATGCTTTATCTAAAGGAACTCTCTTTATAGATTATAAAACTGAACTGCAAGAAGTATTACAAAAAAAGACTAAATCAAGGATTGAATACAAGGTGGAAAAAGAGGTAGGGCCGGATCATAATAAAAAATTCTACATGAATGTGATTGTAGAAAACAAAATCATAGGAAGCGGTATGGGAAGGAATAAAAAGGAAGCAGAACAGATGGCAGCTAAACAGGCCTTATTAAAAATAGGTGAAATAAATGGGTAAAGACCATTTTATCATTCCTATATTTGTTCCTCACTATGGCTGTCCCCATGATTGTGTTTTCTGCAATCAGAGAAGGATAACTGGCCTATCCACCGATATTACACCCCAATATGTAAGAAATACTATAGAGAGTCATTCCTCTACTTTCCCCAAAGGAGAGATTACAGTAGAAGTGGCTTTCTATGGGGGAAGTTTCACCGGTATAGAAAAAGAAATTCAGAAAGAATTATTGGCTGTTCCTTTAGAGTATAAAGACAGGGGGATAATAGATGGTATTAGATTATCTACAAGACCGGATTATATAGATGAGGATATATTAAATTTACTGAAGGAATACAAAGTAGATACCATAGAACTAGGGGTTCAATCTTTAGATGATATTGTATTGAATAAAAGTGGTAGAGGTCATAATAGCCAGCAGGTTTATATGGCCTCTAAACTGGTTAAAGAGTATAAGTTTAATTTAGGTTTACAGATGATGGTGGGTTTAGTTGGAGATAGCAAAGAAAAAGCAATTTATACTGCTAAAGAGTTTGTAAAAATTGACCCCTTCTGTGTTAGAGTTTATCCAACTTTAGTCATAAGGGATACTTATTTAGAAAAAAAATACAGAAATAACACCTATAAACCATTAACTCTAGAAAAGGCAATAGATATAACTGCCCATCTACTTATGATCTTCGAATACTATAATATTGATGTTATTCGGGTAGGATTACAGCCTACAGAGAATCTAAGACTTGGAAAAGATGTGGTTGCTGGGCCTTTCCATCCATCTTTTAGACAATTGGTAGAATCTCATATATATAAAATAATATTGGAAAAGCATTTAGACAGATTGACTAAGGTAATTGTAGACGAAAATATGATAATAGAAGTAAACAACAAAAATGTATCCAATTTAGTTGGACAGAAATCATGTAATACAAGATATTTAGTCAATAGATATGGACTGAAAACTATAAAAGTATATGGTAGGGATATGGAAAAGGATACTATCGGTATCTCCATTGATGGGTTTAATGATAGAGTATATAGGAAAAGGACTATAGAAGAGTATCTACAGGAAAAAGGAATAATACGAATTTAAAGGGTGATTAGATTTGCACTTAAAAAAAGTTGAGATACATGGTTTTAAATCCTTTGCAGATAGGATTGAAATTGAATTTAAAGAGGGTATTACTGCAATTGTTGGACCAAATGGAAGTGGTAAAAGCAATATTGCAGATGCAATTCGATGGGTATTAGGTGAGCAAAGTATTAAAACCTTAAGGGGAAGTAAAATGGAAGATGTAATTTTTTCTGGTACTGATAGTAGAAGGCCTTTAGGATATACTGAGGTAACTATTACTTTTGACAATAAAGATGGAGTAATACCAGTTGACTATCAAGAAGTAGCTATTACAAGGAGAATGTTTCGCTCTGGGGAAAGTGAGTACTATATAAATAAGAATTCTTGCCGATTAAAGGATATTAAGGAATTGTTTATGGATACTGGAGTGGGAAAAGACGGATATTCAATAATTGGACAAGGTAGGGTGGATGAAATACTCAGTACTAGACCAGAGGATAGAAGGAATATTTTTGAAGAGGCGGCAGGTATAGTAAAGTATAAGACTAAAAAAATAGAGGCAGAAAAAAAGCTAGAAAAGACAGATAGTAATCTGATTAGGATAAAGGATTTGATCTATGAACTTTCAAACCAGTCTGAAAACTTAAAGGAACAATCGGAAAAGGCAACTATATTTCTCCAGCTTTCCAATAGATTAAAAGAAATTGAGGTAAATCTATTGATTAGAAAGATTGATGAGTTGGAAAAGGAAATTGACAAAAGCAAAAGGGAGAAAGAGAAGCTTCAAATTCAGATGGAGCAAATGGTGAATAAGAAAAATGAAATTGAAGAGAAGTTTAATTTGATGAAGGAGAAGACTACAGACCTAGATTCATCTATAGATTCAATTGAAGAGGAAAAGGCTAAAACTTTTAATATATTGAATAAAAACAAGAGTGACCTAACCCTTTTAGAAGAAACGGAAAAATTTTTTATAAAGGATAGTGAAAGGTTATCAAAGGAGATAAAGGAATTAAATATAAGGTTAAAGGAACTGGAAGAAGAAAAGCTCGGACTATTAAATATTAAATCGAAATTGGGAGAAGAATTGGATCTATTTGAAAAGGATTACCATAAGAAAAATATTAATCTGAAAAGGCTAAATGAAGAAATTCAGCTAAAGGAAAAGGAGATTGAAGACAAAAAGGGTAAAGCAATAGAGGTTTATAATTTGATTAGGGATAAGAAAAGTAAAATCAATAGTTATTCTAGCTTTAAAGAAAATATTTATAAAAGGATAAATCAAGTGGAAAGGGATATTGAATCCCTATTGGAGCTGGAAAAAACCAATAGGGAATTATTGGACAAGATTGAAATAGAAGAACTGGATAAACAGGAAGAGATAATTAGAGAAAGTAAATATTTAGCTAGCTTAAGATTAGAGGAAAAAAACTTCAAGGATAGATTAGATATTCTTTATAAGGTGATTAATCAAAATAAAGCGGATTTACAGGGGATGATCTCCAATTATAATCTACTTAAAAATATGGAAGAAGATTATGAAGGATATTACAAAAGTGTAAAAAATTTAATGTTGGCATGTAAAAAAATTGTGTCACTTAAAAGTAAGGTAATAGGTGTAGTGGCAGATCTAATTAAGGTGGAAGAAAAATATGAGAAAGCAATAGATGTAGGCTTAGGTGGTAGTTTACAAAATATTGTTACTAAGGATGAAGGGGATGCAAAATATATAATTGATTATCTACGGAAGAACAAATTAGGTCGGGTAACATTTTTACCAATTTCTACAATAAAAGGCAATCCCATATATATAAGTCCTAATGATAGGAAAAAATATAATATATTAGGGTTAGGTTCCGAACTAGTAAGTTATAACTATGAATATAAGGATATTCTTGAATACCTATTGGGTAGAACTATAGTTGTAGAGGATTTAGATGATGCTATTGTAGTAGCGAAGAAATACAATTATTCCTATAGAGTAGTAACATTAAAAGGGGATATAATTAATGCTGGTGGTTCCATGACCGGAGGAAGTTTACCTAAGATAAGCGGTAACCTTCTTAATAGAAAGTTTAGAATAGAAAAAATTAGGAAGGATATTAATGACCTATCAAAGCTTCAGAATAGTTTAGAGGAAGAAAAGAATTTATTAAAATTGAAAATAGACGACAAAATTAAAACGTTGAAGGAGCAAGAGGAGAAACTTCAAAATAGTAATATTGAGGCTATAAAGATAGAAAATGAAAAGAATAAAACTAGTATGGAATTAGAAAGAATAGATAATTCATTAATTAAATATAAAGATGAAATAGGAAAGTTAAACTTAGAATTGGATAGAATAAACAAAGATGAAGAAAAGTTAAAGGAAGATTTAAATTTGATTGATGAAGAGAATAAGAAGGCTCAAGAAGATATTAGAGAAATGATGTTGGAATTTGAAAAAGTAAAGGCTATAAAAGAGGATGTTATGAAAGAGGTAACTGATGCAAAAATACAGATGAATTTAATTGAAAACAAACAGGTCAATAATAAAGAAAAGATTGAGTCTGTTGATACTGAATTGGAAAATACAGTTTATTTACTTGAAGCAAAGAAAGAAGAATTATTAAAAAAGAATATTGAAATTGATAATATAGCAAATGAAATGATTCGTATACAAGAGGAGATATCTAAATCTTCTATATTAAAAGAAAAACAAGATAAGGATTTTATGTTGCTGAGAGAAGAAAAGGATCTTCTAATGAAAGATTACTATTTTGAGCAAAATAGATTAAACAAGATAAATGAAGAAATAAATGAGTTAGCAAAGGTAATAAATAATTGGAATTTAAAAGAGACGCGATATAGCGTTCAACTGGATAATATTAATGGTAAACTGCTAGAAGACTATGAATTAGAATATAAAGATGCTATAAATCTGTGGATTGAAATAGATGATATAGATAGGGCTACTGAAAAAGTAAAAAGACTAAAGAATGAAATAAAGAAGATTGGGACTGTTAATTTGGATTCTATTGAAGACTATAAAATGGTGAAGGAAAGACTTGAATTTATAACGAAACAGCATGAGGATTTATTATTGGCAAAAGAAAATCTATATGATGTAATTGCTGATATGGAATCAAAGATGAAAGAGCAATTTTTATATAGCTTTAATAATATTAATGAGAAATTCAATGAAGTGTTTTCCATACTGTTTAATGGTGGAAAAGCCAGTCTAGTTCTAGAAGACGAAGAAAATATATTAACTTGTGGAATAGACATAAAAGCCCAACCCCCAGGGAAAAAGCTCCAAAACTTAAATCTTCTTTCGGGAGGGGAAAAATCCCTGACTGCCGTAGCATTGTTGTTTGCAATACTTAAAATAAAACCAACACCTTTTTGCATATTAGATGAAATCGATGCTGCTCTAGACGAGGCTAATATTAGTAGGTATACTAATTATTTGAAGAATTTTTCCCATAATACTCAATTTATTATGATAACTCATAGGAAGAGTACTATGGAAATGGCAGATATATTATATGGAGTAACTATGGAGGAAGAAGGTATTAGTAAAATTATCTCTGTTAAATTAACGGATAATCTTGAAGAAATAGCAAGTTAAGGAGGATTTATATGTTTAAAAATCTATTTAAACGTAAAAATAAAGAAGATAAAAGCAAAGAAAAAGAAGAACGAAAGGTTGTAACTGAAGAAATTGAAAGGGATGAACTAGGGACAAAAGTAGATGAAAGAGAAAGATTGGATATAAAAGAGGAATCCAATTTAAGTTTTTTTGATAAATTGAAAGTTGGTTTAGATAAAACTAGAAAAGGGATGACTGAAAAAATTGATGCTATTCTTAAATCCTATGGGAAGGTAGATGAAGAATTATTTGATGATTTAGAAGAGATATTGGTTACTGCTGATATAGGAATTAATACTACAATGGAAATTATAGATAGATTGAGAGATCGAGTAAAGGTAGAAAAGGTTACTGAGCCTGATAGAGTAAAAGGGCTATTGAAAGAAGAAATAAAGGAAATTATGAAAGAAGCCAGAAAAGAGAATAGTTTAAGTATAGAATCCTTGCCAGTAGTAATTTTAGTAGTCGGGGTGAACGGTACTGGTAAGACTACTACAATTGGAAAACTATCCTATAATCTAAAAAATGAAGGTAAAAAGGTAATAATCGCAGCAGGCGATACCTTTAGAGCGGCAGCTATTGAACAACTTGAGGAATGGAGTAATAGGTCTGGGGCAGATTTTATTAGTCATAGGGAAGGTTCAGACCCAGCGGCAGTTATTTTTGATGGTATACAAGCAGCTAAGGCGAGAAAAGCCGATGTATTAATTTGTGATACTGCTGGAAGGCTCCATAATAAGAAGAATTTAATGAATGAATTGAATAAGATTTTCAGAGTGGTAGATAGAGAATATCCAGAGGCTCAAAAGGAAGTGTTATTGGTATTAGATGCTACTACAGGACAAAATGCAATTTCTCAAGCTAAGGTTTTTAAAGAAGTCTGCGATATTACGGGGGTAGTCCTTACAAAACTAGATGGAACGGCTAAAGGTGGAGTTGTCATTGCACTCCAATCTGAATTGGGTTTACCTGTGAAACTTGTAGGAATTGGTGAAAAAATTGATGACCTACAAGAGTTTAATGTTGACGATTTTGTGGAGGCTATTTTTAATTAAAAGATTAAATTAGTATTTTTGTATTGACAAATTAAATATATTATACTAAGATAGTACTGTCAAGCAAACAACTTGACAGTACTATTAAATTTGGTGATAATATGTTTGAAAGGATCGTTGAAGTAGGTATTTTATTCGATTTTTACGGCAAATTATTGAGCGAAAGGCAGTTTACAGCTATTGAATTGTATTATGTTCACGATCTATCTTTAGCTGAAATAGGGGAAGAATTAGGCATTAGCCGACAAAGTGTATATGATACTTTAAAAAGAGCAGAAGAGAACCTATATGAATATGAAAAGACACTCGGATTAGTCAGGAAGTTTAAATATAATAGGGAAGAAATCGATAAGCTCTTTAAGCTTATGGATGATATGGAAATAGAAGCTAGAAATATAGACAACTTGATAATGCAAAAAAAAGTTAAAGACCTGAAAGAGACAATAACAAAAATAATCGATAATAACCAGGAGGTCGTTAATTAATGGTGTTTGAATCTTTATCCGAAAAATTGCAAAATGCATTAGGAAAATTAAGGGGTAAAGGAAAACTTTCTGAAAAAGATGTTGATTTAGCTATGAGGGAAGTAAGACTTGCCCTTCTAGAAGCGGATGTTAACTTTAAAGTTGTTAAAGATTTTGTTAAGAGGGTGAAGGAAAGGGCTATTGGCTCTGAGGTAATGGAAAGTCTAACTCCTGGACAACAAGTAGTTAAAATCGTTAATGAGGAATTAACTAAGTTAATGGGGGAAAAAGAATCTAAATTGAATTTTGCCTCTACTCCTCCAACGGTTATTCTAATGTGTGGATTACAAGGGGCAGGGAAAACTACTACCGCAGGGAAATTAGCTAATAACCTTAAAATTCAAAGTAAAAGACCTTTGTTAGTAGCCTGTGACGTATATCGTCCTGCTGCTATAAAACAATTAGAAGTTGTAGGAGAAAGGGTTGGGGTTCCCGTTTTTACAATGGGAGATAAAAACAACCCAGTTGATATAGCAAAGGCAGCTGTTGAACATGGTAAAAGGAATAACAATGATTGTATTATAATAGACACTGCTGGTAGGCTCCATATAGATGATGATTTAATGGATGAATTGGAGGGCATTTATAATGGAGTAAATCCTCAGGAAATTCTATTAGTAGTGGATGCAATGACTGGCCAAGATGCAGTTAATGTGGCTGAAACCTTTAATGAAAGATTTGAAATAACAGGAGTTGTACTTACTAAGTTAGACGGGGATGCAAGAGGTGGAGCTGCCCTTTCAATTAGAGCTGTTACGGAAAAACCCATTAAATTTGTAGGTATGGGTGAGAAATTAGACCAGTTGGAACCATTCCATCCTGACAGAATGGCTTCTAGAATATTGGGAATGGGAGATGTATTGAGTCTAATTGAAAGAGCACAATCATCTATTGATGAGAAGAAAGCTTTAGAATTGGAGAAGAAGATAAAGTCTCAACAATTTACATTAGATGATTTCTTAGAACAAATAGATCAGATGAAAAATCTAGGACCTTTAGATGAATTATTAGGGATGATACCTGGAGTAAATTCCAAGGCCCTCAAGAATTTAGATGTAAATGAGAAGGATATTATCAAAATTCAAGCCATTATTCAATCTATGACTCCTCAAGAGAGGAATGACCCTTCAATTATAGATAGCAAAAGGAGAAAAAGAATAGCAAATGGTAGTGGTACAACTGTACAGGATGTAAATAAATTATTAAAACAGTTTAGAGATACTAAGAAGATGATGAAAAGATTTACTGATATGGAAAAATCCATGAAGAAAAAAGGGAAGTTTGGATTCCCCTTTTTCTAGATAGATATTAAAGTTGAAGGAGGTGAAAAGATGGCAGTAAAGATCAGACTAAGAAGGATGGGAGCTAAGAAAAATCCCTTCTATAGAATTGTTGTTGCCGATTCCCGTTCTCCAAGAGATGGAAGGTTTATCGAGGAAATTGGCTATTATAATCCATTAACTGAACCAAAAACAGTTAAGATAGATGATGAAAAGGCTACCAAATGGCTAAAAAATGGAGCTAAACCTACTGATACTGTTGACAGGCTATTTAAAGAAAATGGTATTTATGAAAAAAGTAAGGAAACCAATGCTGAAGAATAATTTCTAGGAGGTGCTAAAATGGGAGAATTAGTTGAAATAATAGCGAAGGCACTTGTAGATAATCCTGATGAAGTAGAAGTTAACGAGATTGAAGGAACTCAATCGGTGATTATTGAGTTAAAAGTAGCTGAAGAAGATATGGGAAAGATAATAGGGAAACAAGGTAGGATTGCAAAAGCTATTAGAACAGTAGTAAAAGCAGCCGCTATTAAGGAGAACAAAAGGGTGGTAGTGGAAATTATTCAATGATGTAGTATTTTTCTTTCAATAAAGGAAAATACTTAGGGGGTGCCTTTTATGGTACCCTTTCTACTATAATTTGGTTGGTGAAATTATGGATTATATTAAAGTTGGATGGATAATGAATACTCATGGGATTAAAGGTGAATTGAAGGTATATCCATTAACGGATGATATAAATAGGTTTAGTCGTTTGGAAACAGCCTATTTAGGAGAAGATAAGCTAAAAGTTGAAATTGAAGAAGTCAAATATAACAAAGGATTAGCAATTTTAAAATTTAAAGAATTCAACGATATAAATGAAGTATTGTCCTTTAAAGAAAATTATATTTTTATAGACGAAGAAGATAAAATGGATTTACCTAATGGTCATTATTATATCTTTGAAATTATAGACTGTATCGTATTTGATACTAAAGGAGAAGAAGTTGGGACAGTAGTTGATGTAATACAATCTGCAAGTAATGATATATATGTGGTCAAAAACTTTGAAAAAGATAAAGAATATCTCATACCTGCAGTGAAGGAATTCTTCGTCAATATAGACATCCCTAAAAAGAAAATAATAATCGACCCTATAAAAGGAATGATAGAATGAGGATTGATATATTAACTTTATTTCCAGAGATATTTGAGAGTTTTGAAAGGTGGAGCATGGTAGGTAGGACTATTGACAAAGGATTAATCAACCTAAATAAAATAGATATTAGGGATTTTTCAGAAGATAAGCATAAGAGGGTTGATGATTATCCCTATGGTGGTGGGCCTGGTATGGTGATGAAACCGGAGCCGATTTACAGAGCGCTTAAAAAAGTTGAATCGAAAAATTCAATAGTTGTCTATTTATCGCCTCAGGGAAAGGTTTATGACCAGCAATTAGCTAATTCATTATCAATAGAAGAACATTTAATTTTATTATGTGGCCATTATGAGGGCATAGATAATAGGATAGTTGAAAATTATGTGGATTTAGAGATATCTATTGGAGATTATGTTCTAACCGGTGGAGAAATACCCGCTATGGTTCTAATAGAATCTATTATTAGATTGTTGCCAGGCGCCTTAAGTGGTGATGAATCCTATAAAGATGAATCCCATTACAATGGGATGTTAGAGCATCCTCAATATACAAGGCCAAGAATTTTTAATGGTTTAGCCGTTCCAGATATATTACTTTCTGGAGATCATAAAAAAATT
Organism: [Clostridium] ultunense DSM 10521; assembly: GCF_000511955.1. Taxonomy (GTDB): domain Bacteria; phylum Bacillota; class Clostridia; order Tissierellales; family Tepidimicrobiaceae; genus Schnuerera; species Schnuerera ultunensis. The sequence goes on from NZ_AZSU01000003.1 coordinate 165,437, forward strand.
GGAGATTGGAGAAAATATAAATCTTTAGAAAATACCTATATAAAAAGGCCAGACTTATTAGATAAACTACATCTGACAGAAGAAGAGATTGAAACACTGAAAGGTATAAAAGATAAAATTGCAAGAAAATAAGTTGTATTTTATAAATACATATGCTATAATACAGAACGTATGGAAGTAGGGACGGTCCTCTGCCATAGAGAGATGGTATGAACGTCTAGGGAGAAGGGAGGTTTGAACAGTGGATATAATTAAAATTTTAGAAGATGAACAAAAGAGAGATAACCTACCAGATATTAACGTAGGTGATACTGTTCAAGTTCATTATAAGGTAAAAGAAGGTACTCGTGAAAGAATACAAATTTTTGAAGGTACAATTATTAAAAAGCAAGGTGGAGGAATTAGAGAAACTTTTACTGTAAGGCGATTATCTTATGGCGTTGGCGTTGAAAGAACATTCCCTCTACATTCTCCAAGGATTGAAAATCTTGTTGTAACAAGAAAAGGTAAAGTAAGGAGATCTAAACTTTACTACTTAAGAGAAAGACAAGGTAAGGCAGCTAAAGTTAAAGAAAAGAAGAGCTATTAATGTATTGGGACTTTATATAGTCCCAATTTTATTTATAAAAAGTAGGTGAGTATATGAATATTAATTGGTATCCAGGACATATGAAAAAAACTAAGGAATCTATAAAGAAAAATCTATCTTTAGTCGACATAGTTTATGAAGTAATCGATGCTAGAATACCTTTTAGTAGTCAAAATCCTGAAATTGATGGGATCTTAGGAAGGAAGTCCAGAATAATAATTCTAAATAAATCGGATTTAGCGGATATGGAATCTAATAAAAAATGGCAAGACTATTTTGGGAAAAAAGGAATTTCTTCAGTTATAGTTGATTGTATTAATAATAGGGGTTTAGAAGAGGTAATAAAATTATCCTATAGATTAACTGGGGAAAGAAGAAGGCATTTAGCTAAAAAAGGTATAAAAAATAGGCCTATTAGGGTCATGATAGTAGGTGTTCCTAATGTTGGTAAGTCTACATTAATTAATAGTCTGTCAAAGCGTAAGGGGACAAAAGTTGGTAATAAACCAGGGGTAACAAGGGTAAATCAATGGATAAGGTTAAAGGGAGATCTGGAATTATTAGACACACCTGGTATATTATGGCCTAAATTTGAAGATAAAGAGGTTGGATTGAATTTAGCTTTTACAGGGGCCATTAAGGATGAATTGTTAGACATAGAGAATTTGGCTATAAAATTAGTGGAAAGGCTTAATGCCATGTCTAAAGCTTTTATTGAGGAAAGGTATGATATTTTAGTTGAAAATAAGGCTCCCCATGATATCATATTAGAAATTGGTAAAAAAAGAGGATGCATTGTAAAGGGTGGAGAAATTGATTTTAGCAAAGCCAGCAATATAATTCTGGATGAATTCAGAAAAGGGATTATTGGAAGGATTACTTTAGAATTACCTGTTCTTTAATATAGGGGGTTAATATGCCACTTAAAATAGAAAAGGATTTGCAGAAGAAAGGTTATGAGCTTATTGCTTGTATAGATGAAGTAGGAAGAGGTTGCTTAGCTGGAGATGTGGTTGCCTGTGCAATTATTATGCCTAAAGGTATGGCAATTGAGGGAGTTACTGACTCAAAAAAACTATCTGTTAAAAAGAGAGAAAAACTATATGGTGAAATTACAAAATATGCTGTAGCTATAGGCATAGGGCAAATAGGGCCTAATATTATAGACCAAATAAATATAAAAGAGAGTACCAGGTTAGCAATGAAGAAATCAGTATTAAATTTAAAAGACGGAAATGGCCGGTCAATACTTCCAGATTTTTTATTGGTGGATGCAGAGAATATTCCTATTGACATACCTCAATTGAGTCTCATAAAAGGCGATGAAAAAAGTCATGGTATCGCCTGTGCTTCCATTGTGGCAAAAGTATATAGGGATAGATTGTGCGAAAAGTGGGGACAAGATTATCAGGGTTATAAAATTGAAAAAAATAAGGGTTATGGCACTAAAGAACATAGGGAAGCAATTGAAGCTTTTGGACCTTCACCTATACATAGGATGACTTTCTTAAAAAACATAGTAAAATAAGGTGGTGGAGAGATTATGAAGATTGAGGATTTTATAGATTTTAAAAAAATATTTTTAGGCGAAAAGGGAGATCTTTTCCAAGAGGGAAACTTAATTGAAGGAGAAATTTTAGATATAGACAAAGGTCTAGTATCAATCCATATTAAGGATTTTGGAGTAATAAAGGCTAAATCTGAAAAACCTTTAAATCATCCTAAAGGTAAAACCTTAAGCTTCATAATTAAAGAGTCATCGCCTGATAAAATCCAATTAAAACCCATCTTAGAAAATATGGAGATTAAAAGACCTTCCCTATCCTTAAATGAAAGAGACGAATATTTGCTAAATATTTTGAAAGAGTTTAATATTAAAGCTAGTCCTATTTCCCTTGAATTCTTAGACAATCTGGTGAAATTCAATCTGCCTATAAATAAAGAGAATTTGGTTTATGGAATTGGTATATTAGACAAATTAGAGCAATTATTAAATCTGAAAGAGGATGAAGCAATAGTTTTGCCTAATTCAAGAGAAGAAATTGAGGATATAGGAAAAGAAGATGTTAGAAATTTATTAATAGTTAAAGAGGATGAATCTATATATAAAACCAGTCTTAAAGAAAGCATTAATGCTACAATAGAAGAAATTAGAAGTATTGTTCCACCAAATGAAATGGGTATAGTTTTACAAAAAGCAATAATTTTTTTTATTAAATACAATATTAAACCTACTCTAAACAATATTAAATATTTTTTAGAGTTAAACGAGAACTTAACATTATTTTCTAAAGATTTCGAAAAGTTAAAAGAGATTTTAGATAAAAAGTTTACAAATCATTTGAAAAGGATTATTATAAATAGTGATGGCTCAAAAAATCTAAGCGAGAAAAGCCAATCTAAATACAATGATAGTTTGAACAAAATTTTAAATTATCTTAATGACTACAGTTTAAACGTTAATGAAAATCTAAAGGATAAAATTGAAGAATTGATTAATAAAATTGATTTTTTAAAGGAGATGAATAAAGAATTAACCTTTGTTTATTTGCCTTTAAATTTAGATGACAATATTCAGGATACCGTTATAACTTTGCTAAAGAAAAACAAGAGAGAAAGTAGGCATAAGGATAAATTAAATGTGTTTATCAATTTAAATACTAAAAGGTTAGGAAATATTAAAATATCCTGTTTAGTTTCTAATATCTATATAGATATTAAATTTAGTGGTATAAATAAAGAGGATATTAATTTATTTAAATCTAGGGAAGATGGATTGGGGACTTTAGTGGAAACTACAGGTTATGAAATAAGAGCTATCGAATATTTATTTGAGGATAATTATTCTATCTTAGATTCTTTAATCGTAAATAGGAAGACCATATATAACTTGGATGTGCAGGTGTAACTATGAAAAAGGAAAAGGTTAATAAAAGTAAGAAAGCTATAGCTCTTTCCTATAAGGAAGGAGATAATGTACCAAAGGTAATAGCTAAAGGGAAAGGTGAAATAGCAGAAAGAATAGTAGAAGTTGGGGAAAAGGGGAATGTGGAAATATACGAGGATAAGAAATTAGCTGAAGAGTTGATAAAATTGGATTTACATGATGAAATTCCTTCACAATTATATGAAGCGGTTGCTAAAATTATATTTTTCGTATATCAGTTGGATAGTGAAAAAGGTGAATCATATGAAGGATAATATAAAAAAAGGTTTATTAGGAGAAAATGAAGCTATTAAATATCTTATTTCCCAAGGTTACAGGATAATGGATAGAAATTATAGAACAAGGCTTGGGGAAATAGATATAATTGCTATTAAATCTAAAATCCTAGTTTTTGTAGAAGTTAAGGCTAGAACTAGTGCTAATTATGGATACCCCTATGAAGCAGTAAATTGGAAAAAACGGGAGAAGATTTATAAATCTTCATTAATATATATAAAACATAGGAAGTTGGAAGACTATCAAATAAGATACGACATAATAGAAGTATTTTTAAGAGAAAAACCTAAAATCAACCATATAGAAAATGCATTTTGTATATAAAAGTTCGAAAATAGGTAATTTTCACTATTACCCAGGGAATAGTATATCATTTTAATATAAGGGGGCCAATATGTATTCTAAAATTAATACTTGTATTTTACAAGGATTGAATGGATATACAATTGAAGTGGAAACTGACTTATCTAGGGGCTTACCAGTATTCAATATTGTAGGCTTGCCTGATACATCTATCAAAGAGTCAAAGGAAAGGGTAAGGACTGCAATAAAAAATAGTGGATTTGAATTTCCTTTATCTAGAATTACCGTAAACTTAGCACCAGCCAATTTAAAGAAAGAAGGTTCACAGTTAGATTTGGCCATTGCATTAGGGATTCTACAGGCCATGGGGGTAGTCAACGATTCTAATTATAGGGCTACCGCCTTCATCGGAGAACTATCTTTAGATGGACGGCTAAACCCTATAGAAGGTGTATTACCAATGGTCATATCTATGAGGAAATCGAATATAAAGAAATGTATAGTTCCTTATGATAATAGGGATGAAGCTTCAATTGTAGAGGATATAGAAATAATTCCAATTAAAAATTTAAACCAAGTGATTAAATTTTTAAATAAAGAAGAGAAAATATTTCCCTATAAAAGTCCAAATACCTTTTCACAGGATGAAGAGGAACAATTCGATATGGATTTTAGCGATATAAAAGGGCAAGAAGGTTTAAAAAGGGCTTTAGAAGTGGCTGCTGCTGGTGCACATAATATGCTTATAATAGGGCCGCCAGGAGCTGGTAAAACTATGGCAGCTCGTAGATTGCCTACTATATTGCCTAAATTGTCTTTTGAAGAGGCTGTAGAAGTTACTAAGATATATAGTGTGGCTGGATTGTTAAAATCCAAAGCATTAATAAGGCAACGACCCTTTAGGGCTCCCCACCATACCGCCTCTCCTACCTCTTTAATAGGAGGTGGAAGGATACCTAAGCCAGGGGAGGTTTCTCTAGCTCATAATGGAGTCCTTTTTTTAGATGAGATACCAGAGTTTAAAAAGGATGTATTAGAAGTTCTAAGGCAACCTATGGAAGATGGGATTGTAACTATATCCAGGGTTAATGCTACCCTTACCTATCCATCTAAGTTTATGATGATAGCTAGTATGAATCCATGTCCATGCGGTTACTATGGAGATCCTTATCATGAATGTACTTGTTCACAAAATAGTATCGATAGATATCTTGGTAAGTTGAGCAATCCTCTGCTGGATAGGATCGATATCCATATTGAGGTGCTGCCAGTAGATTATAAGGATTTAAAGGGAGAGAAAAATTTAGAAACATCGGAAGATATTAGAGCTAGGGTAGGCAGGGCTCGTCAAATACAGTTGGATAGATATAAAAAAGGTAATATATACAGCAATTCCCAACTAGGCCCAAGAGATATAAAGAAGTATTGTAAACTCAATAAAGAAGCAGAAAATATTTTAAAAGCAGCATTTAAAAAGTATAGATTCAGCGCCAGAACATATAACAAAGTTCTAAAAGTGAGCAGAACCATAGCTGATTTAGATGGTGAGGATTTAATGCTTGAAAAGCATATACTGGAAGCTGTAAGATATAGAAGCTTAGATAATAAATACTGGGGGTAACATGGAATTATGGAAATCTCCAATAGAGATATACTAATTTGGTTAAACAGTTTAAATGTTGGAAATAGAACTATTGAAAGAATAATGAAGCAAGTTCCTCAACTGGTAGATCTTTGGGAACTGCCTTCAGATAAATTATATAATTTAAAGAGTATTAACAATAAAATTATAGATAAGATAATATCCAACCGCAAAGATGATTATTTAAAAAGATTATTTCATATTGTAGATGAGCAAAATATAAATATAATTACTATTTTTGATAAAGATTATCCGAGGAGATTACACTATATATACGATAATCCTAAGGTTATATATTTAAAAGGAAATTTAACCGAAGAAGACAGTCTTGCTATTGCCGTAGTTGGCTCAAGAAAAGTCACATCTTATGGGAGATGGGCTACAGAAAAGTTTGTCGAAGAATTGGTTAAGCTAGATGTTACCATAGTTAGTGGTTTAGCTTTGGGAGTTGATGGTATAGCACATAATAAAGCTTTAGAGGGAAATGGTAGAACTATAGGAGTACTAGGAAATGGGTTGGACATTATCTACCCCCGAAAAAACAGAGACCTTTATAGGGAAGTTCCTAAAAATGGAGCTTTAATGTCTGAATATTTCTTAGGTGTACCACCTTTAGCCTATAATTTTCCTCAGAGAAACCGAATAATCAGCGGGCTATCTTTAGGGGTAATTATAATTGAAGCTAAAGAAAAAAGTGGTTCCCTAATAACAGCTAGCCATGCTTTAGAACAGGGGAAGGAAGTGTTTGCTCTTCCTGGTAATATAAATAGTATTTTTAGCAAAGGTACAAACAAGCTAATAAAGGATGGTGCTAAATTAATAATGGATATTGATGATATAATTGAAGAAGTATATGAACTACAAGTAAAAATGAAAATAAAAAAAGAAGAAAGCTTAGATTATTCTCAATTTAGCCCTTTAGAGCTGGAGGTAATAGAATGTATAAAGGAAGGGCCTATTCACTCTGATAGCATAGCTTTGAGTACAGGACTAGATATTTCCACTATAAACAGTATTCTGACCGTATTAGAGCTTAAAGGAGCCATCAAAGAGATGACAGGTAGGGTATTTACTTTATCTTAATGAATTTGGTTAATCGGAGGTGTAATCATTGCAAAAGAACTTAGTTATCGTTGAATCACCTGCAAAGGCAAAAACAATAGGAAAGTTTTTAGGTAAAAATTATAAAGTTAAAGCTTCTGTAGGTCATGTTAGGGATTTACCCAAAAGCAGTTTGGGCATTGATATAGAGAAAAATTTTCAACCGAAATATATAACTATAAGGGGAAAAGGGCCTGTAGTGCAGGAATTGAAAAATGAGGCAAAAAAATCAGATAAAATATTTTTGGCAACGGACCCAGATAGGGAGGGGGAAGCAATATCATGGCATTTAGCTTATATTTTAGGGATAGAGGAAGATGAACTGGTAAGAGTTGAGTTCAATGAAATAACAAAGGATGCTATATTAAATGCTATAAAAAAGCCTAGACCCATAGATAGAAATTTAGTAGATGCACAACAGGCAAGAAGGATTTTGGATAGGCTTGTAGGCTATAAAATCAGTCCACTACTTTGGAGAAAGATAAAAAAAGGATTAAGTGCAGGTAGGGTCCAATCGGTAACTGTTAAGCTTATATGCGATAGGGAAAAGGAAATTGAAAGTTTTGTGCCTAAAGAATATTGGAGCATTAAAGCTTTATTGGAAAAAGATGAAATCCCTTTTGAGGCCGCTTTTTATGGTATTATGAAGGATGGTAAGGAGAAAAAACTAGATCTTCCGAACAAGGAAGAAGTAGATAGAATATTAAAATCCTTAGACAAAAACAATTTTGTTGTAAAGGAAGTAAAAAAAGGAACTAAAAGGCGAAATCCCTATGCACCATATACAACTAGTACTTTGCAGCAAGATGCATCGAAAAAATTAGGTTTTTCCACTAGAAAGACTATGATGTTAGCACAACAGATTTATGAAGGAATAGATATTAAAAAAGAAGGCACCGTTGGGTTAATTACCTATATGAGGACTGATTCTACTAGGGTTTCAGAGGAAGCTGTAAAACTTACTAAATTATATATTATTGATAATTTTGGAAAAGCTTATAGTAACGGTGGAAAAACTTATATTAATAAGAGCAAGAAAGAAGCTCAGGATGCTCATGAAGGTATTAGACCAACCTCTGTATTAAGAAGGCCAGACGATGTTAAAAGTTCTTTAACAGAAGATCAATTTAAACTGTATCAATTAATATGGAATAGGTTTATCAGTTCACAAATGAGTCCTGCTAAATACGATACTATATCAGTTAAGATATTTTCGAATGAAAATATTTTTAGAGCTTCAGGTTCAAAATTGAAATTTGATGGATTTTTAAAGGTATATAATATTGAAGAAAATGCTGAAGACTCTAGGGAAATGCCAATTCTCAAAGAGGGAGAAATAGTGAAGGTTAATAAAATTGAACCTAATCAGCATTTTACCCAGCCACCTGCTAGATACACTGAGGCTTCCTTAATAAAAACTTTAGAAGAGTTAGGTATAGGGAGACCAAGTACCTACTCTCCAACTATTTCTACTATATTAAATAGGGAATATGTTAATCTGAACAATAGATCCTTCGTACCAACTGAGCTGGGTATATTAGTAAATGATTTATTAGAAGAGTATTTTAAAGATATAGTAGATGAAAAATTTACTGCAGAATTAGAAGAAAAGTTGGATGAAATAGCAGAAGGTAAATATTCATGGCAATTAGTTGTGGAAGAATTTTATAGAGAATTTGATAAGGTACTAAAGGTAGCTGAAGAAGAAATCGATAAGATTAAAATTGAGGATGAAGTTACCGACGAAGTTTGTGAAAAATGTGGCAAAAACATGGTAATTAAATATGGTAGATATGGGAAATTTTTGGCTTGCCCTGGGTATCCGGAGTGCAAGAATACAAAGCCCATATTAGATCAATTAGATATTGCCTGTCCATATTGTGGCGGAAACATTGTTAGAAGAAGGTCTAAAAAAGGGAGAACATTTTATGGTTGCAGTAATTTTCCAGATTGTAATTTTGTTTCTTGGGATGAACCTATAAAAGAAAAATGTCCCCATTGTGAAGGACCTATGGTAAAGAGAAAATCTAAAAAGGGAGTAGTAAAAAAATGTATGGATAAAGATTGTAATTATAGTAGGATTGATAAAGAATAAATTTTTCTGTACATTTTGTTAATAATATAGTAATCTATTATATAGATGATTAAATATTCTGAAAACAACAAATTGATTATGCTTATATTTTAGTGGGGTGTTGCTTATGATGAGTGGTACTACTATTGTGGCCATCAAAAAGGATGGTGAAATTGCAATTGCTGGAGATGGTCAAATAACATTTGGAAATGCAACAATTATGAAAAATACTGCAAAAAAGGTTAGAAAGATATATGACGATAATGTTATAATAGGTTTTGCTGGTTCCGTAGCTGATTCTTTAACATTGGCAGAAATATTGGAAGAAAAATTAGAACAATATAGTGGGAATTTAAAAAGGGCTGCTGTTGAATTGGCAAAAGATTGGAGAAGAGATAAAGTATTAAGACGGTTAGAGGCTTTACTAATTGCATCAGACAAGGAGAATTTGCTTCTGGTTTCAGGAAATGGTGAGGTTATAGAACCAGAAGGAGGAGTAATTGCCATTGGTTCTGGTGGGAACTTTGCTCTAGCTTCTGGAAAAGCATTATTAAAGTATTCTGATCTAACAGCTGAGGAAATAGCTAGAGAATCCATCTTAATCGCTTCATCTATTTGTGTTTATACTAATGATAATATAACTGTTGAAGTTATTTAAGGAGGATGATATGATGAAGGAATTGACCCCAAGACAAATAGTGGAGGAATTGGATAAATATATTATTGGCCAAAGAGAAGCAAAAAAAGCTGTTGCTATTGCTTTACGAAATAGATATAGAAGGAATCTACTTCCTGATGGATTTAAGGATGAGGTGAAGCCTAAAAATATACTAATGATTGGTCCTACAGGAGTTGGAAAAACAGAAATCGCTAGACGGTTATCGAAACTAGTAGATTTACCTTTTATAAAGGTGGAAGCTACTAAGTTTACAGAGGTAGGATATGTTGGGAGAGATGTAGATTCCATGGTTAGAGATTTAGTAGAAGAATCTATTCGAATGGTAAAGGTAAAAAAAATAGAAGAGGTCTATGAAAAGAGTAAAAAATTAGCAGATGATAAGTTAATTCAAATCTTATTGCCCTACCCTTTAAAGAAAAAGGGCACCAATCCACTAGAAATGATTTTTGGGGCTACAGAAGAAAAAGATGATATAGCAGAAAGCGAAAAGGAGATAATAATTAATAGACGTAAAGAATTAAAGGAAAAACTGTTAAAGGGTGAATTAGATGATGAGATCATTGAAATCGATGTAGAAGATAGTTATAATTCTACTGTAGAATTATTTAGTGGTCTTGGCATGGAAGAATATAATATTAATATGGAAGACATATTTGGGGATTTATTGCCTAAAAAGACCAAGAAAAAAAAGGTAACCGTTAAAGAAGCGAGAAAGATAATTAATAATCAAGAGGCACAAAAACTAATCGATATGGATGAAGTAATTGATGTGGGAATTAAAAGAGCAGAGGAAAGTGGAATGATCTTTATAGATGAAATAGATAAGATTGCTGGAAAGGATTATGGTGGTGGTCCTGATGTATCAAGGGAAGGAGTCCAAAGGGATATATTGCCTATAATCGAGGGTACAACAGTCATGACTAAACATGGACCAGTTAAAACAGACCATATATTATTTATTGCTGCAGGAGCATTCCATGTATCAAAGGTGGGAGATTTAATACCGGAAATCCAAGGTAGGTTTCCTATTAGAGTTGAGTTAGAAAGTTTGACAGAGGAGAATTTTAAAGAGATTTTAACTAAACCTAAAAATGCAATAACTAAACAGTATAAATATCTAATTAAGACTGAAGGTATTAATTTAGAGTTCACTAATGAAGCAATAGATGCTATTGCTAAAGTAGCATTTGTCTCTAATGAGCAATCTGAAAATATTGGGGCAAGAAGATTGCAAACAGTGATAGAAAAATTGCTTGAAGATATTTCTTTTGAAGCCCCTGATTTAGATACCAATGAAATAATAATAGATGAAGCTTATGTGAACAAAAAATTAATGGCTTATATACATGAAAAAGATATATCAAAATATATATTATAGAAGGAGGATATAGATGACTGAAAGTCTATTACAAAAAACAAGAAGATTAAATAAAACCTTACAAAGTTCAGGTTCAAAACCCGTTTCATTTCAAGAATTAAGCAAGATACTTAGCGAAATACTAGATGCCAATGTATATATTGCTAGTAAAAAGGGTAGAGTTTTGGGATATGAATTATCCACTGGTTTCGATTGTGATATTATTCAAGCTGAAATTGTTAAAGAAAAGAGGTTTCCAAAAAAATATAATGATGAGCTGTTAAAGGTTACAGAGACTAAAGAAAATGTTAAAGAGATAACTGAATGTGTATTTGATCAAGTATCAAATTGTGATTATCCAGATAAGATTACTACTATAATTCCAATTAACAGTGGTGGTGAAAGGTTAGGAACCTTGGTATTGGCCAGATTTGGTCGAATGTTTACAGAAGATGATATGGTATTAGCTGAATATAGTGCAACTGTAGTAGGGATGGAGATATTAAGATCTAAAACTGAAGAGATGGAAGAAGAATCAAGGAAAAGGGCTATGGTACAAATGGCAATAGGCACTTTATCCTACTCGGAATTGGAAGCAATGGAACATATTTTTGAAGAATTAGATGGAGAGGAAGGGCTTTTAGTAGCTAGCAAGGTAGCTGATAGGGTAGGTATTACTAGATCTGTAATAGTCAATGCTCTGAGAAAGTTTGAATCAGCAGGTGTTATAGAATCCAGATCTTTGGGGATGAAAGGAACCCATATAAAAATCTTAAATGATAAGCTATTAGAAGAATTGGAAAAAATTAAAGAGTGATATTAATTAATATCAGGTAGAAAGTAGTGGTTTTCCCACTACTTTTTTTATTATAGTTGGGTCTAAAGGCGCATTTACCAAAATAGAGAAAATTATACTATAAAAATGCAGAATTATGTTGTATTATATAAAATAGTAAATGATAAATGGGTATATATTGTTTAAAAAAAAGGGCTTATGGCAAAAAAGGCAAATAATGGACTTTTTATCTTGAAATCTATACTATTAAGTATTAATATTTAAAGTATGAGGTGATAGAATGTTTGAACGTTTAAGTACCAATATAGATATGCTTAATAAAGCATTAGATGGCTTATGGCTAAGGGACAAAGTAATCAATCATAACATATCAAATGTGAACACCCCTAATTATAAGAAGCTTACGGTTAATTTTGAAGACAAATTAAAAGAAGCTATAGGAAACAATCAATCTAAGCTAAATAGAACTCACAATAAGCACCTACCAATATCGAAGGGTATAGATGAAGTAAATCCCAGTATCAGTGTAGATGGAAACCATTCCTACAGATTCGATAAGAACAATGTAAATATAGATACGGAAATGGCGGATCTAGCAAAAAACACCATAATGTATAATGCTGTAATTAATCAAGTTATAGGTGAGTTTGACAAGATAAAAAATGTAATCAATGAAGGGAGTAAATAAGAATGGGTATATTTGATTCAATTAATATTAGCGCTTCTGCTTTGACAGCAGAGAAAACTAGAATTGATATTATCAGCAAGAATATGGCAAACGCCAACACTACTAGAGCTACAGGAGGAATGCCCTATAGGAGACAGATGGTAGTCTTTGAAGAGAACAAGGGTAATTCTTTTAAAGATTATCTAAATAGATATACCAACAAATTTGCTGGTAATGGGGTAACTATTAGTGAAATTACAGAAGACAATACTCCTTATAAATTGAGATATGAACCTGGCCATCCAGATGCAGATGAAAATGGCTATGTTATGTTGCCTAATGTAGAAATAGTAAGTGAGATGGTGGACATGATAGATGCTCAAAGGGCTTATGAAGCAAATATAACTGCTATGAATGGAACAAAATCTATGTTGATGAAAGCATTAGAAATAGGTAGGAGGTAGTTAAATGGAGATAAAAACTATTGGTTTAAACAATCATATTTTACCTAATGATGGACTAAATGGAGATTTTGAATCTAAAAACGATAATCAATTTAGTCTATTTTTAAATAAAGCATTAGATAGAGTCAATGAGTTGCAGTTGGAAAGCGATGAATATAAAAGGCTATTAATTACTGGTGATGTGGATAATCTTCACGATGTGGCTATAGCTCAGGAAAAGGCTAATATTTCATTGCAATTAACATTGAGTATCAGGAATAAAGTAGTTGAAGCCTATAGAGAAATAATGAGAATGCAGATATAGAAGAATAAGCTGTAAGAAATGAGGTGTTAAGGTGGGGGAAACAATACAGCAAATGAGGAATCAATTAAATGAATATTGGCAGGAGATGGGCAAGAATAAAAAAACTAAGCTAATTATAATTGGTATTATTACCATACTATCAATAGTCATACTTTCAATAGTATTTATAAGGCCAAAATATGAAGTTCTTTACCAAGACTTATCTTTAAAAGACACGGCACAAATAACAAAAAAGTTAGATGAAATGGGCGTAAAATGGAAGACTCCAAAGGACGACACTACAACCATATTAGTACCATCTGAATTAAAAAATAAGATAAAAATTGAACTAGCTTCCTATGGTCTTCCTAAAGAGGGATATAGTTTCCAAGATGCATTTAACGATAGTAGCTGGACTATGACAGATTATGATAAAAAGGAAAGGATGAAGCTGGCTTTACAAAATGAACTATCTTTAACCATTTCCGATATTGATGGAATCGAAAATGCTACTGTGTACATAAATGAAAAAGAAGATTCTGGTTTTGTATTAGAGGGAAACAATAAAGAAACCACCGCTTCAGTCTTTATAGAGAAAAACGATAATAGACCCCTAAAGGCTGAAACGGTTATGGCTATTCAAAATTTAGTGGCTGGATCCATAAATATGGATCCGGAAAAAGTGCAAATAGTTGATAGCGAAGGGAGACTACTAACGGGGGAACAAGATGAATCTGAATTTTTAATGACAGATCAATTTAATATTAAGAACAATTTAGAACTGAGAATAAATGATAGCATAAGGAATTTTCTAGAAAATATTTTTGGACCTGGAAATGTGGATATAAGATCTAGCGTTAAGATCAATTTTGATAGTGAAAAAACTACCATAGTAGAATTTGCCCCTCCAATTGAAGGAAGTGAAGAAGGTTTAATAAGAAGTATGGAGGAAATCGAAGAACATATGGTAGGGGGTGCAGCTAGAGGTGTACCGGGAGAGGAAGAAAACCCGCCAGATTATGTAATGGAAGATGATGGAGGGGAAAGGTATGATAAAAGGAGTAGCATTATTAATTATGAATTGGATGAAATAAACAAAGAGATTAAAAAAGCCCCAGGTCAAGTGGAGGATATAACTGTGGCAGTTTTGATCAATAGAGATGTATTAATCGACGGAAATTTTTCACCAGATATGGAAAGGGAAATTTCTGATTTAATATATGCGGCAACAGGCTTAGATACTAGACAAGTTGCAGTAAAAGCTGAAAGCTTTAGAACCCAAGATTTAGCCGATAGTGTAGGAGATACTAAGAGCTTTAATTGGTTAGCTATTATATTAGCGCTAGTAGCTGCATCTTCTGTAGCAGGATACATCATATATAGAAGGAAGAAGATAAAGGAGCTAGAAGAGCTAGATGAATTTGATACCCAGATGGAGGATGTAAGATCTATAAAAGATGAAGTAGAAGATTTAGAATTTGAAACTGAAGAGTCAAAGATGAAAGCTCAGATAGAGAAATTTGTTGATAGAAAACCTGATGCGGTAGCCCAATTATTAAGAACTTGGTTGAATGAATAGGAGCGAATCAATATGATGAAGAGACAGTTTAATGGGAAAGAAAAGGCAGCAATATTATTAATTGCGTTGGGACCAGAAAAATCTGCTGAAATATTTAAACATCTGAATGAAGACGAAATCGAAGAGCTAACTTTGCAAATAGCAAATATGCGCATGGTTTCTTCAGAGGAGAAGCAGCAGGTTATAGAGGACTTTTATCAAATAGCATTAGCTCAAGAATATATATCAGAAGGTGGAATAAATTATGCAAAAGAGGTACTTGAAAGAGCCCTGGGTACTGATAAAGCTGTTGACATTATCAACAAATTAACATCATCATTACATGTTCGACCTTTTGAATTTATTAGAAAGGCTGACCCAAACCAGTTGCTAAACTATATACAGAATGAGCATCCTCAAACAATAGCTTTAATCCTATCCTATCTACAACCTAACCAATCAGCCCAAATCCTTGCTAGTCTAGCACCTGAAAAGCAAGGAGAAGTGACCATGCGGATTGCAACTATGGATAGAACATCTCCTGAAGTAATTAAGGAGATCGAAAAGGTACTGGAAACAAAGTTTTCTGGCATGTTATCCCAGGATTTTACATCTACTGGTGGTATCCAATCAGTTGTGGATATCTTAAATTCAGCGGATAGGGGTACGGAGAAATTTATTATGGAAGAATTAGATATGATGGATGCAGAATTAAGTGAAGAAATCAGGAAGAGAATGTTTGTATTTGAAGATATAGTGTCGCTAGACAATAGAAGTATTCAAAGAATTATTAGGGAAATCGACAATGCTCAATGGGCTATTGCACTAAAAGGCGCCAGCGAGGAAGTAAAAGAAGTGGTATTTACAAATATGAGTAAGAGACTTGTAGAGATGATTAAAGAGGATATCGAATTTATGGGACCAGTGCGTATAAGGGATATAGAGGAAGCCCAGCAAAATATTGTTAATATAATTAGAAAACTTGAGGAAGATGGAGAAATAATCACTCCTAGAGGAGGAGATGAGATTATTGTCTAATATAATTAAATCTTTTAGAGTTATAGAAAAAAATGTTGTAACTGATGAGAAGGTAGATCTGGAGAATATATCCTTAAAAGAAGAGCTATTGGAAGAGGCTAAAGAAGAATATGAAAAAATAATTTTAGAGGCAGAGGAAGAAGCTAGAAAAATTGTAGAGTCTGCCCATGAAGAGTATGAAGATAGGTTAAACTTAGCCTATGAAAGGGCCAAGAATATATTCAATAAATCTGAAAGGGAAGGGTATGATAAAGGCTTTAAGGTAGGGCGAGATGAAGGCAATAAAGAAGGTTATGCAACAGGATATGGAGAAGGCAAAAAAGAATCAGAGAGGTTGATAAAAGAAGCCTTGAACATAAAATATGATTATATAGAAAAAAGGAATAGGATGTTGAAGGATTTAGAAGAGGATATAATCCAGCTTGTAATAACTATATATGAGAAGGTATTGAATAAAAAAGCAGAAGAAGATGAAGAACTCATAGTTTCCCTAATACTGAATGGAATAGATAACCTAGAGATATCTGAAAGATTGACAATAATCATATCCCAAGAGGATTATGATATGGTAAATAAATCTAAGGATATTATATTAGCAAAAGCTAGTTTAATAGATGAACTAGATATTAGGATAAATAGTGATATGGAAAAAGGAGATTGTATATTGGAAACTTCTAAGGGAAGTGTGAATGTGAGTATAAAGAATCAATTAGATGAAGTGAGAGATTTATTAATCTCAATTTTGAATAACGAGTGATAGATATGGAAGAAAGTATAAATATTGAAAAATACATAAAGATGGTAAATGAAAAAAGATTTATTAAATATACGGGGAAGATAACTAAAGTAACTGGTTTAACAATAGAATCCAATGGCCCAATAGCTACTATTGGAGAACTATGTTATATACATCCTCATGATAAGGATGAACCTGTACTAGCAGAGGTGGTGGGGTTTAAAGATGATAAAATTCTTCTTATGCCTTTAGGGGATATGGAAGGCATTGCTTCTGGAAGCAAAGTAGTTGCAAGTGGAAAGACCTTAAGGGTGAATGTAGGGGATGAGCTAGTAGGTAGAATATTAGATGGATTAGGCAATCCTATCGACGGGAAGGGACCTATAAAAGCTCAAAGGACTTATCCTGTATCCAATCCTCCGCCAAACCCATTAGATAGAAGATTGATAAAGGAACCTTTGCCGTTAGGTATAAAAGCTATTGATGGGTTCCTTACCTGTGGGAAAGGTCAAAGAGTTGGTGTTTTTGCAGGAAGTGGAGTAGGAAAGAGTACTCTTATGGGTATGGTGTCACGAAGTAGCTCTGCAGATGTAAATGTAATAGGGTTAATTGGAGAAAGAGGAAGGGAAGTTAGAGAGTTTTTAGAGAATGATTTAAAGGAAGAGGGATTAAAAAAATCGGTGGTAGTAGTAGTTACTTCAGATCAACCTGCCTTAATAAGGGTTAAGGGTGCCTTAGTTACCACCGCTATTGCAGAATATTTTAGGGATAGGGGAAAAAATGTATTGTTATTAATGGATTCTGTAACAAGATTTGCAATGGCCCAAAGGGAAATTGGACTTGCTATAGGGGAACCGCCAGTTACTAGAGGATTTACTCCGTCTGTTTTTGCCATTATGCCTAAATTATTAGAAAGAGCAGGAACATCTTCAAAAGGTACTATTACAGGATTGTATACGGTTTTAGTTGACGGAGATGATTTAAATGAACCGATTACCGATGCTGTAAGGGGTATTTTAGATGGCCATATAATCCTTTCTCGAAAACTGGCTAATCAAAACCATTATCCAGCTATCGATATTCTGGCTAGTGTAAGTAGAGTTATGCCTAATATAGTAGGACAAGATCATCTGGATAAAGCCAATTCTATAAAAAACATAATGGCAAGCTATAAGGAATCTGAGGATTTAATTAATATAGGAGCTTATAAAAGAGGTTCAAATAAAAAGATAGATAAAGCCATAGAATTGAAGGATTATATTGATGAATTATTAATCCAAGAAACTTTAGAAGTATATCCCTTTGAAGAAACTGTTGCAATGATGGAAAAAATAGATCGTCAAATCAATGAATTGTAATAGGGGGTAGGTAGATAATGAATTTCAATTTTAAATTGGAAAAAGTCCTTAACTATAAAAGAACCATAGAAGATTTGAAAAAAAATCAATATGGTGTAGTTCAACAAAGGTTAAATAGTGAAGAAAGCAAATTAGATGATTTCAATAGATATAAAAAGAATTTATTAGATGAAAAAAATTCAACTGCTACCAAAACCAAGGTAGGTAATCTAGCTATGTACAGTACTTACATAGAGGATGTAAATACGAGGATAAAAGAACAAGCGGAAGTAGTTACTGAAATACAAAAAGAATTAGAAGAGAAGAAAGAAGAAATGATTACAGCAGTACAAGAAAAAAAGATCTTTGAAAAACTAAAGGAAAATGAATATGAAAAACATCTATATGAGATTAAAAAGCGGGAAGAAAAGCAAAATGATGCAATAATAAGTTATAAAGTTAGTACCCAATAGTAGGGGGAGAAATAATGGAAATTGTAGAAGTAGCTAAGAAGAATAAATCAAGAAAATTAAAATTAATTTTAATAATATCCTTTATAGTTATTCCTATTTTAGTAGCAAGTT
Organism: [Clostridium] ultunense DSM 10521; assembly: GCF_000511955.1. Lineage (GTDB taxonomy): Bacteria > Bacillota > Clostridia > Tissierellales > Tepidimicrobiaceae > Schnuerera > Schnuerera ultunensis. The sequence goes on from NZ_AZSU01000003.1 coordinate 183,868, forward strand.
TAACTTACTTTAATAATAAGACCTTTAAGTTAAAGGTTAATAACCTTCTGGGAAAGGTACCAGGAAAGATTGGTGAATACTTTAGGTCTTCTCCTGTCGAAGCGGAACAGAATGGTAAGAAGACATATTTAGCAGATTATTATCTCTCCTTAGACCCAAATATTGCTGCAGATAAACTATATATAATTAAAAAAGAGGATGGAAAACTATATAGCGAAATTATAAGGTTGATGAATTCTAATTCTACAACTAAAACTGGAGAAGTAATAAAATTAGTTAGGAATATAGAGCTTAGGAAGGATTTACTGTCTTCAATTTATGAAGAAATTAAAGGGGAAAAGGAAGGCGAATTCTTAGATGAGATAAATAGATTAGAAAACCAAGATCTTTTAATAACAATAAAAGAGATAGAAGGTAGAGTGGAGAAGGATAGTCAATTTAAAGAAAGTCTGTCAGATATCTTTACCTTTATAAGTGAAGATAGGGCAAGGGATATTCTTTACTATATAGATGGCGACATTAAAGAGGATATTCTATATTCATTATCTGATGATAAAAGGACTAGTATAGAAAGCAAACTATCTGCTAAAGAGATTCAGTATTTAAAACTTGCTGATTTAGCAAATTTATATGAAGTAAAACCTATTGAAGAGGTTTTAGAGGAAATTGGAAACACCAACGAATATTCTATGGAAGAACTGGGAATTATCTATAAGAATTTTTCTGTTTTAAGATCTGCAGAAACTTTGTCCAAAATAGAGGAGGATACTTTCATAGAGGAATTATTTACTGCTATTCGTAAGGAAGAAGAGTTGGAAGGTGTAGAAGAATCTATTACCAATGAAATTGGTAAGTCCATCCAATTTATTACTGAATATAATAGAAAGATAGATGATCTGGTAGCCGTTTATAATAAGATGAGCCCAGATAAGGTAGCTGAAATTGTTGAGCAGATGATGGGGAATAACACTACAGTAACTGCTTTAGAAATAAACTCAGAACCAGTATTCCAAATATCGGATGCTTCCATAATAGTAGATGTAGTTACTAGGATGAGAAATAAAACCTTATCCAGCATTATGGATAATATGAGCACTGAAAATGCCTCTAAGCTAACTCAAATGTTAGCTAGACCATAAATTAAATAATATTATAGGAGGAGGTGAAAAATTGACTAGTTTAATAATTCTAGCGAATAACCTTCAAGGGGTAAATAAAAATCCTTCTAATCTCAAAAATTTTGATGTAGATAACGAGAAAGATTTTTCTCAAATACTTGAAGGAGAGAGAAAAAAACAGAACAATACAATAGTAGACCATAAACATAAAGTTAAACCATTTGCTGAAGAGAAAATAAAAGAAGAAAATACAGTTGAAAAAGAGATGGATATTAGATCTGAAGAAGGACATAAATCAATAGGTGAATTAGAAGATGAAATAAGTCCTATTTTTAATTCAATTTTAAATTTGCTTTTTACATTAAATCCATTGTCAGAAGAGTTTAATGAAATGGATATAGAGAATTTAAATACAGAAATTAAAAAAGCTACTACTATCTTAGGAGAACTAATACTTCAAAAGGGCCTATCCTTTGCTTATGAAGATTATGAAAATATTTTTGAAATATTTGAGTATATTGACGGTTTAGTACAGACAATAGAAAAGGAATTGAATATAGAAAACGAATGGATAGAGGAAGGGTTTATAGAATTTAAGGATAATTTTGATGGATTAAAGGAAATGTTAGAGTCTAAGATACCAATAACCTATGGGGATACACAAGGTGTAGATGAATATCAAATAGACTGTGAAGGAGAAGAGAACTCAATAAACCTAGATCAAGGACAAGCTGAAAAAATAGATTTTGATGAAACTTCTACTACGGAGAAGGAACTATCGAAAAAAGATGAACCAAGCATAGAAAATGTAGCAGATATAATAGATGAAGCTAATATAGAAGATGTGGAATCAAATACTCCGGTATTACAAATAGAAAGCAGGATTGTCTTGGAACCCAATCCAAAAATTCTAGATAAAGAGTTTGAAGAAATAGATAAAAAGATGGTATTTGAACAGATAGTAGAAAAAGCAAAACTAATAGTAGATGATAACAAACAGGAGATAAGGATTAAACTAAAACCTGAAATCTTGGGGGAACTTATCCTAAAAATGGAAGTGGAAAAAGGGTCTCTTTTGGCTAAGGTTTTAGTAGATAATTATAGGACTAAGGAATTGTTGGAAGCAAATCTATACCAATTTAAAGAGGAAATGAAGGATAACGGTTTGGAAATAAAGACCTTTGAGGTGTTTGTAGGAACCAACGAGGATTTTGAAAGGGAGAATAGAAAGGAATTCTATCTAAATAAAAAACCCTCTAAATTGAAGATTAAAAACAATAGATCAAAGGGGATTGAAATTTACGACGAGGCTCCAACAAGAACTATTCAAAGAAGCTATCATGAAGGTCAATTAAACCTATTTGCATAAGGAGGTGGAAGTGTGAAAGTAAATAATTATGATGATTTAGAGTATATTTATAAATTTGACGATAAAAAAGAAAAGGAAAAAGTTGTAGATAGTCGAAACAATGACTTAGATAAAACTGCTTTTTTGAGGCTTTTAACAACCCAATTAGCAAATCAGGATCCATTAAATCCGATAGAGGATAGAGAATTTATTGCCCAGTTGGCTCAGTTTTCAACTTTAGAACAGATGCAGAATTTAAACAAAAATGTAGAAGCCTTAGGTGAAGAAGTGTTGGATTCTATGGAAAAGTTAAACCTAAACCAGATACAAGCAAATATCCATATACTTAAGGAAGTAATAAATATTAGAAAAGCAATGGAAAGCTATTTAGGCATAGAACCAGAACCAGTTGATAAGGCAGAATTAAAAGGGAAAATAGAAATGGTTGAAAGGTTAAAGGGAGAAAATTATACAAAAGAGACTTGGGAATTCCTCGAAAAAGCCCTTATAAATGCAAAAGCGGTAGTAGAAGATGAAAATGCAACAAATACGGAAATAGAAAAGGCATATAAGGAACTAATAATAGCCATAGATGGGTTGGAGGAAGTAGAATCAGAAGAAGATAATTAAAGTCTACTCTAAGGATAGGGATGATAAGTATGAATAATTTACAAATTAAAAGATTGGAGAATCAACTTATTAATTCATCTCGACCAATTACTAGAAATAAAAACTTACCTAGCAAAAATTTCGAAACTGTGTTGCAGCAAATTCAAAATAGAGATGATGAAATTATATTTTCTAAACATGCGATAAATAGAATGGATCATAGGGATATGACTTTAAGTATGGAAGAACTTAAAAGACTAAAGTCAGGTTTCAATAAAGCTGAAGAAAAAGGTGTGAAAGACGCTTTAATCCTTATGGGAGATAAAGCCTTTATAGCAAGTATTAAAAATAAAACAGTAATTACAACGGTGAACAAGGAACAATTAAAAGACAATGTATTTACTAATATAGATGGGGCAGTTATCGTATAACCGGACCTTTATAGGAGGTTATATATATCTGATTGACAGAGGATATATTCCTGCCCAAATAATGGGAGGTAATAAGTATGATGCGATCAATGTACTCAGGTGTATCAGGATTGAGAGTACATCAAAACAAGATGGATGTTATAGGTAATAATATAGCCAATGTAAATACTATTGGCTATAAAAGAAGTACTATGACTTTCCAAGAGGTATTTAGTCAAGTAATAAGGGGGGCTAGTGCTCCACAAGATGGTAGAGGAGGGACAAACCCTCAACAGGTAGGGTTAGGTGTGAACATTGGGGCTATAAATACTATCCACACCAAAGGTCCAGCCCAAAGAACAGACAATCCTGAAGACTTAATGATAGATGGAGAAGGTTTCTTTGTAGTATCTGACGATACCAATTTTGAAAATAGATTCTATACAAGAGCCGGTAATTTTACATTGGATAGGGATGGAAATTTAGTTACTGCCGATGGATATAAAGTATTGGGGTATCTAGCTGAAGATGGAGAAATTACTTCCAATGTAGGTGGAATTCGGGTTAATAGATCTGAAACTGTACCAGCAACAACCACCAAGAATATTGAAGTGAGAGGTAATTTAGACTCTAGGATACCTATAGTAACAGAAGACCCAGAAAAAGGTATACACATAACTGATACCATAATAAAGGATAGTTTAGGCAATTCTTATAAGGTGAATTTTAGGTTTGAAAAAACAGGTGTAAAGACATGGCAAGTAACTATAGTTAATGTTATAGATCAAGCAAGTAAGGAAGATATTTTAGGTGGAGAAGTTGTTATGCAAGACCCGTTAGAATTTGATGATTATGGGAAGTTGATCAATGCACCTGAAGGTGAAGTTTTACCTCTAAATAAAGAGGGTGTTAGGTTTGGTGATGCAGATGGCAATATTACAATTGACTTCTCCAAACTCACCCAATACGCTAACGACATGGATGCAAAACCTCATGCAGATGGCAATTCATCAGGAAAAATAGAGGGTTATGCTATTGATGATAAAGGGGTAGTTGTAGGGATATTTACCAATGGTGAGAGAAAGGCTTTAGGCCAGCTGATGCTAGCTAAGTTTGACAATTCCATGGGATTACAAAAAATCGGAGGCAATTTCTTTGTTGATACCAGGAACTCTGGAGAACCTCAATATGGGAAAGCAGCAAATAGTGGTTATGGGGCCATAGCTCCAGGAACTTTGGAAATGTCAAATGTAGATCTATCTATGGAATTTACCGAGATGATTACTACCCAAAGGGGATTCCAAGCAAATTCTAGAATAATTACTACATCAGATGAAATGTTACAGGAACTTGTAAATATGAAAAGATAATTTTATAAGGTAATGGGATAGGGGATAACATCCCCTAAGCCCTATACAAAAGGTGGGATTATATGTGATAAAGGTAAAGAGATTAAATGGAAAGGAATTCGTTGTAAATAGCGATTTGATTCAATTTGTTGAGGAAACCCCAGACACAGTAATTACATTGACGACGGGGCAAAAAATCGTAGTGGTTGAATCAGTGGACCAAATAATTGACAAAGTAATTACTTATAAATCAAAAGTCATTGAATATAAAAGAAGAGCTGAAAAGAAAGAGGTGTAGCAATTGGATATATCAACAGTACTTGGTCTCCTTCTTGGTGTTGTTTTTATAATAGGAGGTATTCTAACATCTGGACAGATAGATTCTTATGTACATATTCCATCTATAATAATTGTTCTGGGTGGGACTATAGCCTCTACTTTAGCTAGCTTTCCTCTAAAAAACTTTTTAAATACTTCAAAGGTAATTAAAAAAGCTTTCGTTTACAAGGAAATTCTACCAGATGAGGTTATAGGAGAGATAATCAATTTGGCGAATATAGCAAGAAAAGAGGGACTTTTGGCTCTAGAGGAATATGCTGAAGAATTACAGGATGATTTTTTACAAAAGGGAATAATGCTAATTGTTGACGGGACTGATCCTGAACTTGTAAGAAATATTTTAGAAACGGAGTTAATCTTTTTAGAAGAAAGACATATGGATGGACAAAGTATTTTTGAAACTATGGGTACATATGCTCCTGCTTTTGGTATGATAGGTACCTTAATTGGATTAATAAATATGCTGAAACATCTGGATGATCCTAGCATGATTGGACCTAATATGTCTGTTGCATTAGTTACAACATTTTATGGTTCAATTTTAGCTAATGTTGTATTTTTACCTTTAGCACGAAAGTTAAAGATAAGGAGCAAATCCGAAGTGTTGGTTAAGGAACTAATTGTAGAAGGATTATTGTCAATCCAAGCAGGAGAAAATCCAAGGATAATTGAAGAAAAACTTAAAACCTTTATTCCACCAGAACTTAGGAAGAATTATAGGGAACATCTGGAGAGAGAGGGAGTATAATGAGAAGAAGGAGAAAGGTAGATCAAAACAATGCAGACAATTGGCTTACCACTTATAGTGACATGGTAACTCTATTGTTGGCCTTCTTTGTACTTTTATTTTCCTTTTCTGAAATTGATGCACAAAAATTTAGAAGTATAATGACTAGTTTTCAAGGTGGAACAGGAGTATTGAATGGAGGTACTACTTTAGAATTAGAACAAAATATAGAATCCTTGGAGGATACATTAGAGGGAGATTTAGAGAGTTTAAAAGACCTATTAGAAGAGTATGCAGATAGTGTTGGTCTTGGTCCCGAGATCATTCTTTCTATAGAAGAAAGAGGCTTGGTAATTAGATTTATGGATAAAGTTTTGTTTGATTCTGGAAAGGCATATTTAAGACCTGAGTCCGTTGAGATATTAAGCTCTATTGCGGAAATATTGAATATGGACGAATTTAACGATAGATTGATTAAAGTAGAAGGTCATACGGATACAGTACCAACCGGTAACTCATCCGAGTTTCCTACTAACTGGGAGTTATCATCTGCCAGAGCAACTAATGTCTTAAGGTTTCTTGTCGAAAAAAAGGGAATTGATGGGGACAGGATTTCTTCCTCAGGGTATAGTTACTATAGGCCAATTGCTCCAAATGATACTGCTGAAAACAAGCAGAAAAATCGAAGGGTTGACATTGTGATTCTTAGATCTTCCTATGAAGAAATGGAACCAAAGTAGAAGGGAATGAGATGAAATATGAATAATAGAAATATAATATTGATAATCATCTTGGTTGTAGTAATAATATTTGCAATACTTGGCGTTGTTCTAGGCGTAACATACTATAGGAATAGCAAAGTTAATGATTCTAGTGGGAAACAAGTAGAAACATTTAATCTGACCTTAGATGATATGTACTGTAATATAAAGGATAGTAAAAAAATAATGAAGGTAAAGATAACCATTGAAACTAGCAATAAAAAGACATTAGATATGTTAGGTGAAAAACAATTTTTAATTAGGGATGATATCAATAAGATCATAAGAAATAAAACAGAAGATGAAATACAAGGTGAAGAGGGACAAGTTGGATTACAGAAGGAGATAAAGGAAAGTCTAGTGAAACTTTTTAATAATAGTACTATAACAAATATTTACTTCAATGATTTAATTATTCAGTGATGAAGGAGGTAGAGGCAATTGGCAGAAGTATTATCTCAAAATGAAATTGACGCCCTACTTCATGCACTTAGTTCTGGAGAGGTAGATGTTCAAGAAATAAAAGAAGTAGAAAGTTCAAAAAAGGTCAAGAAATATGATTTTAAAAACCCGCAAAAAATTGCAAAAGATCAGTTAAGGACTTTAGAGATAATCCATGAAAATTTAGGTAGATTGTTTCAAACATTTTTATCTGGATATTTAAGAGCTCCTGTGAAAATATCCATATTGACAGTTGACCAATTTGCGTATAGTGAATTTAGTAATGCCATTTCCAATCCAGCTTTCTTAAGTATAATTGATTTCAAACCTTTAAATGGCCAAATTCTAATAGATATATCCACTAATGTTGTTTTTTCAATGATAGATAGGCTTTTAGGTGGAGATGGTACTAAGGAGCAAGAATTAAGAGCTTTTACTGAAATAGAGTTAACATTATTGGAAGGTATGATGGAAAAGGCAATGCCTTTAATTAGTGAAGCTTGGAGCAATGTAATCGACCTAAAACCAAAGCTAGATAAGATCGAAGTGAACCCTCAGTTTGCCCAAATAGTTCCCCATAATGAAACCATAGCATTGGTTACTTTGAATTTAGAAATTGGGACAACAGAAGGAATGTTAAATATATGTATTCCCTATTTAGTCATTGAGCCAATTTTAGATAAATTAAGTACAAGATTTTGGTTTTCAACTACACAAAAAGAGTTATCAGATAAAGAATTGATGATAATAAAAAGGAGAATGTTAGATACTAAAGTGCCTGTAAAGGTGGAGCTAGGCTCAACTTTAGTAAGGGTAAAGGATATACTAACCTTACAGGAAGGTGATGTTATCAAATTGGATACAAGCACTGGTGATAAAGCTAAGGTTAGGGTAGGTTCCAATGTAAAGTATTTAGGAAATATTGGTACTTCCAAGAAAAAAATGGCAGTTAAAATAGTAAATGTTGCAAAGGATGGTGAAGATTAAGATGGATAAGGATATGCTTTCTCAAGAAGAGATAGATCTTCTTTTAAAAGGGACAGAGGATTTAGGTAATGAGAATACGAATGAACAGGTAATTACAGAAATTGAAAGGGATACATTAGGAGAAATAGGGAATATAAGTATGGGCACTGCAGCAACTACATTATCAACCCTATTAAATAAGAAGGTAACAATTACCACTCCTAAAGTGGAAGTTACAACTGCAGGTGAATTATCCTACGAGTATCCAATTCCCTTTGTTGCAGTTGATGTTAAATATAAGGAAGGATTAGAAGGCTCCAATATATTGATGATAAATATTGATGATGTAAAGATAATTACCGATATTATGATGGGAAAAGATGAAATAGATACGAATAGGGAACTGACAGAGCTGGATTTAAGTGCTATCTCTGAAGTGATGAATCAAATGATGGGTTCCTCTGCCACTTCATTATCAGAAATATTTTTAAAGAGGATAGATATTGAACCACCAAAATCCTATGAGATAACTTTCAGTGAGGGAAGAGAAAAATTAGAAGTTTTAAAGACTTTAGCTCCTATAATAAAGGTATCTTTTAAAATGGTAGTGGAGGATTTAATTGATAGTGAAATTATGCAATTAATCCCTTTAGATTTCGGGCAACAGATGGTAGAAAACCTAATGGGTAGTCCAAAAGATGATTTTGTTGAAGATGGTAAGACTGAAGAAGAAAATATTAATTCTTTTGAAAAAACTGATAAAGGTCCTTCAAAGGAGATTGTCCAAAAAACTCCCAAAGTTGACAAGGAGTATGAAAGTGAGAATAAAGAGCATATAATCATCAAAAAACCAGAGTTTGAAACTTTTGACACTACTGCTGATGTTAGTTATAATGAATCTATCGATTTAGTTGGAGATATACCGGTGGAATTAACTGCAGAATTGGGAAGAACTGTTAAGAAAATTGGCGAGATTTTAGAATATGGGCCAGGAACTGTTATAGAATTAGATAAATTAGTTGGGGAGCCGCTAGATATCTATGCCAATGGAAAATTCATCGCCAAAGGTGAAGTAGTAGTAATAGATGATAATTTTGGAATAAGGATTACTGATGTTAATAATAATTATACTGGTTGATTAATTTTGATTTAAAAGGGAGGAATTAACATGGCAAAGGGAATATTAATAGTTGATGATGCTTCGTTTATGAGGATGATGATAAAGGATATACTTACAAAAAATGGTTTCGAGGTTGTTGGAGAAGCTGAAAATGGTATAACTGCAGTGGAAAAATACAAAGAACTAAATCCTGAATTGGTCATTATGGATATTACAATGCCAGAAATGGATGGTATTCAAGCAGTAAAGGAGATAAAAAGTATAGACCCTAATTCAAAAATAATAATGTGCTCTGCTATGGGACAACAGGCTATGGTAATTGAAGCTATTCAAGCTGGTGCAAAAGATTTTATTGTAAAACCATTTCAGCATGAAAGAGTGATAGAGGCAGTAAAGAAGGCCTTGAGTTAGATATGAAATCCGATAGAAAAATATTTTTTTACACATTAATACTTTTGATTTCGATAAATACCATTGGCTATGCAGCTGAAATTGAAGATTACAGTCTAGGAAAAGCTATATTTAAACTTGTTTTTTATATCATTATAACTTTGATAGTGCTTATTATCGCCGTTTACGGCACTAGATTTATTGCAAAGAATTCAAAAAGGTTTGTTAGTAGTAAATATGTTAGAATTATAGATAGTTTAAATTTAGATGCTAATTTTAGGATACTGATTGCAGAGATTAACGACAATATTTATATTCTAGCTATTACTAACAATAATGTAGAGGTTATAGATAGAATTTCCAAGGAAGATTTTGACAAGAATATGGGTTTTGACGATCAGCTGCATAAATATAGTAGTAGTTATTTTAAGGATTATGATTATTTTAATAAAATTCGATCAAATATTAAAAAGACGTTGGTGAAACCTAACAAAGATATTGATAAGGAAGACGAAAATTATGAAAAAGACAACTAAAATAGTATTATTGACGATATTTATTATTATTCTAATGGGTGAGGTCTCCTATGCCCAACCGAACCTGTCTTTATTGGATAGGATTGTTGGTAGTGAACCTGAGAATTATGTTTCTTCCTTACAAATTTTGTTCCTATTGACTGTGCTTACATTAGCTCCATCAATTTTAATAATGATGACCAGCTTTACAAGGTTGATCATAGTACTCTCCTTTATAAGGAATGCATTGGGGCTTCAACAAACACCGCCAAACCAGGTCATAATAGGACTAGCTTTATTTTTAACTTTTTTTATTATGGCACCAATAGGATCACAAATAAATGAGGAAGCAATTCAACCTTATCTAAGGGAGGAGATAAGCCAAGAATTAGCTTTAGAGAAAGCTTTAGAGCCTATAAGGGAGTTTATGTTTAGACAGACTAGGGACAAGGATTTAGGACTTTTTTTAAATATGAAGAAATTAGATGGAGTAACTAGTCTTGAAGATATTCCAAACCATGTATTGATACCAGCTTTTATAATTAGTGAATTGAAGACTGCATTCCAAATAGGGTTTGTTATCTACATTCCCTTTCTGGTAATAGATATGGTTGTGTCTAGCACTTTGATGTCAATGGGTATGATGATGTTACCACCTGTAATAATTTCACTACCTTTTAAGATATTATTATTTGTTTTGGTGGATGGTTGGAATTTAATTGTCAAGTCTTTAGTACTTGGTTTTAAATAGGGGTGATGAAATGAATCAAGGAGATGTATTGAAATTAGCTCAAGATGCCATAAAAACTATTTTAATGGTGTCAGCACCTATGTTAATATTTAGCTTAGTAGTTGGATTAATAGTGAGTATTATACAGGCTGTAACCCAGATTCAGGAAGCTACTTTGGCTTTTGTACCTAAGATCGTTGCTGTTCTATTATCCTTGATAATATTTGGACCCTGGATACTGAAAGTTATTACTCAATTTACTACTGATTTGCTTACTAATGTTAATTTTTATATACAATAGATAGGTGTTGAATATGCTAAATATCTTTGAATTGCTATTTGATAAAAACGAAATTTTTTTATTAGTTCTAGTTAGAACTTCAGGAATATTTGTTGTTTCGCCTTTTTTCAGCTCTCAAAATGTACCTAATACTTTGAAAGCAGGCTTCTCTTTTATACTATCAATACTCTTAACTTTGTCCTTAGATATTGAGGTAGAAATTCTAAGGACTACATTCGCAATCCTAATAATTAAAGAATTGATGGTAGGCCTTATTATCGGATTTATCAGCTATGCTTTTTTTTCTACTTTCTATGTGACGGGACAAATTGTAGATATGAAGATTGGATTTGGTATGGTAAATGTTATTGACCCTCAACATAGAGTTCAGGTTCCCGTTATGGGAAATTTTTATTACATATTAGCTTTTTTACTTTTATTAACTATTAATGGTCATCACGCCATTATTAATGGACTAATAGATAGTTATAAATTTATTCCCATTGGTAAATTTACATTTAATTTAGACACTGGATTTTTTTTAATAGATATTTTATCTAAATCATTTATTACCGGTTTTAAACTAAGTGCACCTGTTGTTGTTACTATATTTTTAACTGATTTATTATTAGGTATTCTAGCTAGAACTATTCCACAGATGAATGTTTTTGTAGTAGGTTTGCCTTTGAAGATTTTAATTGGATTAATAGTTATTGGTCTATCTATACCAATCTTTTACTCATTAACAACTGGTGTTTTTAATAATACAATTGAAGAAATTTATAATTTTCTAAATTCCTTTGTTAAAGGTTGATATTATGGAAATGAAAATCAATTTACAGCTATTTGCAGAGGCGGAAAAAACTGAAAAACCCACTCCTAAAAAGCGAAGGGATGCAAGGGAAGAAGGGCAAGTATTACAAAGTAAGGAATTAACCTCTACTTTTATACTATTTGCTACCTTCTTAGGATTAAAAGTCTTCGGTAAATATATATTAAATTATCTAATGAAATTTACAACTAATGTCTATAAAATAATTGAGAATGTAGATGAACTATTTTACGAAAACAATTGGATGACCAATTATACCAAAATTGTTACAGTTTTTTTTGGATTAGCTGCTCCAATTATATTTGTATCATTTTCATCTGCCCTTATTATTAGTCATTTGCAGGTAGGATTCTTATTTACTACTAAACCGCTGAAGGTGAAATTAAATAGGATAAATCCGATAGAAGGATTTAAAAGGTTGTTTTCTAAAAGAGCTTTAATGGAATTGATAAAATCAATTTTAAAAATCCTATTAATCGGTTATGTGGCTTATTCCTTTATTAAGAAAAACTTTATACAAGTGATGAATCTTCAAAGATTAGAATTATCTATAATTATAAAAAACTTTTCTAGTTTAGTCTTTAGTTTTTCTATGAGGATTGTAGGGGTATTAATATTTCTATCTCTACTAGATTATCTATTCCAATGGAGAGAACATGAGAAAAACTTAATGATGACAAAACAGGAAATAAAAGAAGAATACAAACAGACGGAAGGTGACCCGTTAATTAAATCAAAGATAAGAGAGAAACAGAGAAGAATTGCAATGTCCCGGATGATTCAAGATGTACCAAAAGCTGATGTAATTATAACGAATCCTACTCATATAGCCATTGCAATAAAGTACGATAAAGAACTATATGATGCACCCTATGTATTGGCCAAAGGGGTTGATATAATTGCTGAAAACATCAAAAAAGTTGGCATAGAACATTCTATTCCTTTAATCGAGAATAAGCCTCTAGCGAAGACCTTATATGATACAGCTGAAATTGGAAGCTTAATACCAGAAGAGTTATATGAAGCAGTAGCTGAGGTATTAGCATATGTCTATAGTTTGAAGGATAATTATTAGGAGGAAAGATAATGAAATTTGGTGATATTATTGTTGCCCTAGGTATTATTGGAATTGTTTTAATAATAATAATACCTATACCAAATGGGCTATTAAGCGTTCTATTAAGTATTAATATAGCTTTATCTTTACTTATTCTATTGGTCTCCATGTATGCGAAAGATGTGCTAGAAATTTCCATATTTCCATCTTTACTTCTAATTGCAACTCTTTATAGGTTAGCATTAAATATATCTACTACTAGGGGTATATTAACCGATGCAGATGCAGGTAAAGTGGTAGAAGCTTTTGGAAAGTTTGTAATACAGAACAACCCAGTAGTAGGTTTTATTATATTTCTAATAATCATAGTAATACAGTTTGTTGTAATAACCAAGGGCGCAGAAAGGGTTGCTGAAGTATCTGCAAGGTTTACATTAGATGCAATGCCTGGAAAACAGATGGCTATCGATGCAGATTTAAATTCAGGGTTGATTACAGAGGAAGAGGCAAGAAAGAGAAGAAAGGATATTCAAAAATATGCAGATTTTTATGGGGCAATGGATGGAGCTACTAAGTTTGTTAAAGGAGATGCTATTGCTGGTATAATAATTACCATAATTAATATAGTTGCAGGCTTGATAATTGGCGTAACCTCAGGCATGCCTTTAAACGAGGCTATGCAAACCTATACCCTATTAACAGTTGGTGATGGATTGGTTAGTCAAATACCAGCGTTGTTGATTTCAACGGCCACTGGTTTGGTAGTTACTAGGGCTGCTACTGAATCCAATTTAGGTCAAGATTTGATTAAACAGTTATTCAGCAATAACTCAAAATTGCTTTATGTAATAGGTGGAGTAGTTGCCTTCTTAGGTATATTTACCACCTTACCAACTCTTACTTATTTGATTCTTGGATTTATATTTGTATTTTTAGGGTATTCAATGGAAAAAGGGGTTAAAGAAGAAATAGAAGAACCAATAGAGGAAATGTCAGAAGCAGAAGAATTGAGAAAACCTGAAAATGTACTAGGGCTATTGAAAGTAGATGATATTGAATTAGAGTTTGGCTATGGATTAATACCCTTGGCTGATGTAAATCAAGGAGGGGATCTACTAGATAGAATTGTTATGATACGAAGGCAAATAGCCATGGAGCTGGGTTTAATAGTTCCTATTGTTCGACTGAGGGATAATATTCAACTAAATCCTAATGAATATATAATAAAGATAAAGGGAGTACAAGTATCAAAGGGAGAAGTTTATTTTGATCACTATTTGGCAATGGATCCTGGTACAGGAGAAGGAGAATTAGAAGGTATTGAGACCATAGAACCTGCTTTTGGTTTACCTGCTAAATGGATAGCTGAAAGTGAAAGAGAAAAGGCTGAGATTTTTGGTTATACAGTTGTGGATCCTCCATCTGTAATAGCCACCCATCTAACTGAGGTTATAAAGGAAAGGGCTTATGATTTAATAGGTAGGCAAGATGTAAAACTATTAATAGACAATGTAAAGGAAGAATATCCAGCTGTAGTTGAAGAAGTTGTACCCAAGGTTTTATCTATTGGTGAGGTACAGAAAGTATTATCTAACTTACTTAAAGAACAGATTAGTATCAGAGATATGGTAACTATTTTAGAAACTTTAGCCGATTATGGTAATGTAACAAGGGATACAGATTTATTAACAGAATACGTGAGACAAAGATTATCAGGTTACATAACTAACAAATACGTTGAAAATAGTGCTTTGAATGTAGTAACCTTAGATAGTGAAGTTGAAGAGATTATTATGAATTCCATCAATAAAACTGAAACTGGTTCTTATTTATCCTTAGAACCTAGTACAGCTCAGAGAATTCTAAATAATACTTTAAAAACAGTACAAAAATTAACTTCTATTGGAGAACAGCCTATTATATTAACTGCTCCAATAGTTAGACTGTATTTTAAACGCTTAACAGAACAATTAACTAGAGATTTAATTGTACTCTCCTATAATGAAATAGAACCATCGGTAGAAGTTCAATCTGTTGGGATGGTGAATTTATAATGAAAGTAAAAAAATATACTGGATATACTACCCATGAAGCTATGACTAAGTTAAAGAGGGAGCTTGGCTCGGATGCTGTAGTTTTAAACACTAGGACGGTTCGGCAAAAAGGATTTTTAGGTTTTTTTAGAAAACCTTTAGTTGAGATTACTGCCGCTTATGAAAAAAAGGATTTATTGTCCTTTAAAAGCAGAGAAGAGGATAGCCTTAGTAGAATAAACAATGAATTGAATACTCTTAGGAATATGGTTGAACAAATATCTAGTCGTGTAAAAGAAAAAGACTCAGAAATTCCAGGAGAACTTGATAAATACAGAATGAAACTAATTGAAAATGGGGTAGAATATCTTACTGCAACTTCAATACTAAAAAAACTGAGTGATCAAATAAACTTTAGCCATAAGGACCATATTACTATTAAGATGATTATAAAACAAACTCTTATGGAGTATATTGGGCAGGTTGAACCTTTAAGTTTAGATAATTCCTATCAGAAAGTAATATTTTTCGTTGGTCCTACAGGAGTTGGGAAAACAACCACATTAGCAAAAATTGCAGCCCAGTTAGTTATGGAAGATGAGTATGATATAGGATTAATTACTTCTGATACCTATAGGATTGCTGCTATTGATCAGCTAAAAACTTATAGTGATATATTGCAGTTACCTCTAAAAATTATTTATAATGAAGAGGATATGTACAAAACTTTGGTCACGTTTAAGGACAAGGATATTATTCTTGTAGATACTGCTGGTAGAAATCATAGGGATATAGATGAGGAAGATGAAATATTTAAAATAATGAACTCTATTAAAAACAAAGAGGTATTTTTAGTTTTAAGCGGTACTACAGAGTATAAAACTTTAAAATCAATTATTAGACATTATGATTTTATTAAAGATTATAAAATTATTTTTACTAAGATTGATGAATGTGAAGGTTTAGGTAATATTTTAAATACAAAATATCTAACTAACAATCCGGTTTCCTATGTAACTACTGGGCAGAATGTACCAGATGATATTGAAGTATTGAATAAAGAAAAAGTAGTTAGCTCTTTAATAGGGGAGATATAGTATGAAAGATCAAGCTGAAAAACTTAGGCAATTGATGAAGGGGAAGGTTGGTAGAGAAACTAACTCTTTTTTTAAAAAGAAAGCTAAAGTGGTAGCTGTAACCAGTGGAAAGGGGGGAGTTGGAAAAACTAATTTTGCAATTAATTTAGCTATTTCCATAAAGCGATTAGGATATAAGGTTTTAGTCTTAGATGCAGATTTAGGATTGGCTAATATAGAAATACTGACGGGAATAAATATTAAATACACTATTGCAGATTTATTAGCCAGTGGTAAACGAATTGATGAAATTGTTGGTAACGGACCTGAAGGTATTAAAATAATATCTGGTGGAACTGGTTTGCATGAATTATCAATTATGAATGATGAAAATATTGAAAGGTTATTAACCGAGATAGAAAGGTTGGAATCCCTAACGGACTTTATAATAATCGATACAGGAGCAGGAATATCTAATACGGTTTTAAATTTCGTTATGGCAGCTGATGAAGCCATACTTATAACTACCCCAGATCCTACCTCTATAATGGATGGCTATACCATGATAAAAGCTTTGACAAATAATGGATATAGAGGTAAACTAAATATAGTCACTAATATTGTCAACAGCAGAAAAGAGGCTATGGACACTTTTAACAAACTAAATAAAGCTTCTAATAGTTTTTTAAAAATTGAACTCTACTTTTTAGGTTATTTGGAAAAAAACAATATTGTTAGTAAAGCTGTGAAAAATCAAACACCCTTTGTACTATCTAGCCCTAAGTCAACAATATCTAAAAGGATAAATATTATGGCCTTAAAGTTCATAGATTCTAATAGTGATGTTGAAATAGAGAATGATATGGGTTTTACTCAGAAATTAAAAAACTTACTTTTTAGAAGAGGTGGTAGCTAAGATGGTTAAAAAGATAAGTGAATTAAACATTGGTGACAGGATTGAACTTATCAGAATAAATTCTAAAGGTAAGAAAAATTACATAAGCCAAATATTAGATATTATGGACGAGGAAGTATTTATTGTCAGTGGCCCTATTTATAAGAGCGAAATTGTCCTAATACACAAGGATGAGATAGTAAAGGTTAGTTATATAATAGATAATAAAGGAAGATATTCTTTTAATGCTAGAGTATTAAGAAGGGAATACGAAAGAGTTTATAAGTTGGAACTGCAAAAAATCTCAAATACCAAAAGATTTCAATTAAGGGGATTTTATAGGTTTGCTATTGATATTCCTGCAATAAAACAGTTTCCTATAAAACGAGGTAATAAAAAAGAAATTGTTACTGAAAAGTGTAGAACAAAGGATGTTAGTGGCGGAGGTTTAATGTTGTATTCAAACTACAAGCATGAAATTGGGGATATAGTATTATGCAAATTTAATATAGATGATCATCAAATTAATGCAAAGGGCAAAATAGTAAGGATAGAAAATATTGATACTTTTGATTATGATTATGGTTTAGGAATAAGGTTTATAGATATTAGCGAAAATGATAGGGATAGAATAATTCAGTTTATATTTTTGAAACAACGATTGTTAAGGGAAAAAGGACTGATCTAATTGATAAAGATACTTATAGTTGATGATTCACCATTTATACGTAAAATATTGATGGATATACTCAAGGCTGATGATGAAATACTAGTAGTTGGAGAAGCGAGAAATGGGAAAGAGGCTTTAGAAAAAATCCCCTTACTAAAACCAGATCTTATTACCCTTGATGTCGAGATGCCGGTAATGGATGGTATAACTACATTAGAAAACATTGTTAAAAACCATAATATACCTGTTATTATGGTTAGCAATTTAACACAAGAATATGCTACGTTAACATTAAAAGCACTAGAAAAAGGGGCTATTGATTTCATACCAAAACCTAAAAATATTTTTAATTTTAGTGGGGAAAAAATCAAATTGGAAATGATCAATAAAATAAAGATAGCTGCGAAATCAAATAAAAATAATATTGGCCCTATTAACAAATCCATCATTAAACCCATAACTTTAGACTCTGCTATTAGCAAAGTTAATGAAGAAAACTTTGAGTATATAGTTGCAATTGGTACTTCCACTGGAGGGCCTAGGGCGCTACAAGAAGTTTTGCCTTTATTGCCTGAAAACATTAATGGCTCTATCGTTGTAGTACAACATATGCCAGCTAAATTTACTAAATCATTGGCTGATAGATTAAATACCATATGTAAAATTAAAGTTAAAGAAGGTGAAGAAGGGGATAGACTAAGGAAGGGCCATTGTTATATTGCACCCGGAGATTTTCATATGGAAGTAGTTAGAAGGAAATCTGATTATTTTATTCAATTGAATAAAGAACCAGCCATAAAAGGTCTAAGACCTTCTGTAGATGTTTTAATGGAATCTGTTGCAAAATTAGATGGTTTAAATAAGATGGGGGTTATTATGACGGGTATGGGATCCGATGGTTCAAATGGTATTGTTCAAATAAAAAAAGCAAAAGGTTTTACAATTGCCCAAGACCAAGATTCATCTGTAGTTTTTGGAATGCCCAAGTCAGCAATAGGTACTAAACATATTGATAAAATAGTTCCTTTATACAGTATAGCTCATGAAATAATAGGTAAGGTGGGGGTGTAATAATGGATTTAGATTTAAACCAATATATTAATTTATTTGTTGAAGAAGCTAAAGAACATTTACAAAATATGAATGAAGCTTTATTGGAATTGGAAAAGGACAAAGATAATGTATCCTTGATTAATGAGCTTTTTAGAGTGGCTCATACTTTGAAAGGTATGTCTGGCACCATGGGCTTTGTCAACATGGCAAATCTAACTCATGAAATGGAAAATGTATTAGAAGGCATTAGGAGTCATGAAATAGAATTGAGTGAAACTGTTATCGACATCATTTTTGAATGTTTTGATGTATTGGATGACTCCGTTAATCAGATCGCTGAAAATGGCAAGGAAAGTAGCGAAGAACATGATGCTCTTATAGAAAAGCTAAGGACTGTTTTAAGGGGAAATAATGCTACAGAGGTTAAAGAAAATAACAATAGGGTTAATGATATATTCCTTAATGAATATGTATTAAATATTGCAAAAGAAGCGAAGATTAAAGGTCTAAATATTTTTAATATAAAAATAGAACTTAGTCCAAAATGTATGTTAAAATCAGCTAGAGCTTTTATTATTTTTAACACTTTAGAGTCCATAGGAGATATTATCTACTCTAACCCTTCTGTTGAGGATATTGAAGATGAGAAGTTTGACTTTAATTTTTCCCTAGTTTTCATTTCTGAAATCCATGAGGAAAAATTGAGAGATGAACTAAATAGTATATCGGAAATAGATAAAATACATATCTCTGTATTAGAGGATATAGAAACAGCCAAGGTTGGACAAGATTTGGTTAAAGAAGCTGAAAATCTAAAAAAGGACATTGAAGAATTAGCAGTAAGTAGGAGTAAAAATTCAACTTCTACTAGGGATAGTAGAATAGGTAAGACGGTAAGAGTGGATATCGACCGATTAGATAATCTAATGAATCTTGTATCTGAGCTAATTATAATTAAAACTAGGATGGATGATTTAAGTGATATATCCAATAAGGAAAATATGATTGAGGCTATTGAATACCTTGAAAGGATTACTACAAGTCTACATGATGCAGTTATGAAAGTTCGTATGGTTCCAATAGAAAGGGTTTTTAATAGGTTTCCGCGTATGGTGAGGGATTTATCTAAGGAATTAAATAAGGAAATTGATCTTCAAATGTATGGAGAAGATACTGAAGTGGATAGAACTGTAATTGATGAGATTGGAGACCCTTTAATCCATATTGTTAGGAATTCTATTGACCATGGTATTGAAACTCCAGAAAATAGAATAAACCAAGGGAAACCAAAGGAAGGGACTGTTATTTTGAAGGCTTATCCCGATGGTAATAATGTGGTAATAGAGGTTGTTGATGATGGTAAGGGCATCGATATTGAAGGAGTTAAAAGAAAGGCTATAGAAAAGGAAATCATTACTGACCAAGAGGCGGAAATATTGTCGGAAGAAGAGATAAAAACTTTACTGTTTCAGCCAGGCTTTAGCACCTCAGAAGAAATATCTGATGTATCTGGACGAGGAGTAGGATTAGATGTTGTAAAAAGTAAAATTGAGTCTATTAACGGGTCTATCGAAATCGATAGTGAAACCGATATTGGTACTAAATTTATTATAAGAATACCGCTGACACTGGCAATTATACAAGCCCTATTAGTAAAGTTAAAGGATGAAATATATGCCATTCCATTAAGTTCCATAACAGAGATTACTAGTGTTACTAAGGATAGTATTAGAAATATTCAAGGCCAGGACATTATGCTATATAGGGGCAAAACCATACCTATGGTTAGATTACATAGATTAATGGGACTAGAATTCTCCAACACCGATGATGAATATTTAGTTGTGGTAGTAAGAAAAGGAGAGAAACAGGCTGCTTTATTAGTAGATAGTTTAATAGGTCAACAGGAGATTGTTATCAAACCTTTAGGAAAGTATCTATCGAATATTAAATATTTATCTGGAGCAACTATATTAGGTAATGGTAATGTATCATTAATATTGGATGTTAATTCAATAATATAGACGGGGAGGTCTTATCATGTCTTCTGATGGTGAAACTAAATACGTAATTTTCAAATTGAATGAGGAATATTATGGGGTTCCTATTGATAATGTTTTATCCATAGAAAAGGTAGTAGAAACTACCAGGATACCAAATGCACCTGATTATATAAATGGAGTAATCAATTTAAGAGGTGAAGTAATTCCCATAGTTAGTTTGAAAACTAAATTGGGAATGGAAGAGGATAGCATAAACAAAAATTCTAGGGTCATCGTATTAACTGAAAATGAAATAGTTGTTGGTTTGGTAGTTGATTCGTCTTCAGAAGTATTAGAAATAGATAAGGAAAATATAGACAAGCCTCCTACTGCTGAAGACAATCAATATATTGAATATATTAATGGGATAGGCAAGGTTTCGGGTAGGCTGATAATATTATTGAATCTAGGAAAAATTTTAGAACACTAAGGG
The DNA here is from genome assembly GCF_000511955.1 of [Clostridium] ultunense DSM 10521. Classification (GTDB taxonomy): domain Bacteria; phylum Bacillota; class Clostridia; order Tissierellales; family Tepidimicrobiaceae; genus Schnuerera; species Schnuerera ultunensis. The sequence goes on from NZ_AZSU01000003.1 coordinate 205,062, forward strand.
AGCAGAGAATAATGGATGTAGAGAATTTAAATAGTGTGATGATTGATGTATTGAAGGAAATTGGAAATATTGGATCTGGCAATGCAGTTACCTCATTAGCTAACATGCTGTCAAAGCGTGTAGATATGAGGGTGCCTAAAGTTCGGATTATGGAATTTAAAGATGTGGCTGAAGTTTTAGGAGGAGAAGAAGAGCTAGTTGCCGGAATATATTTAAATCTAGGTAGTGATGTAGAAGGAAATATTATGTTTATTCTTGACTTAGATTCTGCCCTTAATTTAACAAATATGTTATTAGGCAGAGAAGATGTAGAACTAGATGATATAGCTATGTCAGCTCTATCGGAAGTAGGAAATATATTGGCTTCTTCCTATGTCAACTCTTTAAGTGGTTTAACAGGTTTGAAAATAACCGTTTCTGTTCCATCCTTAGCTATTGATATGGCTGGAGCAATACTTTCTGTACCAGCAATTCAATTTGGTCTTATTGCTGACCAGGTATTATTTATTGAAACTGTCTTTCAAGAAGGGAATAATTTTGTACAAGGGAATTTGTTCTTATTACCTGATATGAGCTCCTTTGAAAAAATATTATCTAGTTTAGGGGTTTTGTAATATGAAAATAATCAAAGTTGGCATGGCGGATTTAAATATTGTAAAAGCTCCTGGGATTTTGACAACTCTTGGCTTAGGTTCTTGTGTGGGAATAGCTTTATACGATAGATACAATAAGATTGCGGGTTTGGCACATGTTATGTTACCTTCTAGCAAAGAAATAAAAAATAACGAAAACAAATCTAAGTTCGTAGATACTGGTATAGAGTTACTTATAGAAATGATGATTGATAAAGGAGCTATAAAGAGAAATTTAACTGCTAAGATAGCAGGGGGCTCTCAAATGTTTTCCTTTAATAATAATAGCAGTATTTTAAAAATAGGTGAAAGGAATGTTTTGGCTACAAAGGAAAAATTAAAGGAGTTAAATATTGAAATACTATCGGAAGATACAGGTGGAAACTATGGTAGGACTATAGAACTAAATGCGGAAGACGGTTCTTTATTGATAAAGACCATTGGCCATGGGATTAAGATTATTTGATATTCCATAGGGAGGTAAGTAACTATTATGAAAACAGATGAACTATGGAAAAGGTATGTTAAAACTAAGGACAGAAGTATAAAGCAATTACTTATAGAAGAATATATTGGCTTGGTAAAGATAGTTGCTGGTAGAATGTATAATTTCTATGGAAGCAAAATAGAATATGAAGATTTAGTTGGCTTTGGAGTTATGGGGTTAATAGATAGTATAGAAAGGTTTGATATAAGCAAAAATATTAAGTTTGAAACCTATGCTCAAATAAGGATTAAAGGTACCATTATCGATAATATAAGGAAATTGGATTGGATTCCTAGGACTTTAAGAAAAAAATCTAAGGATATTCAGAATGGAATGGTTAATTTGGAAAACAAATTAGGCAGAACTCCATCCAATGAAGAGTTGTCCAAATACTTGTGCATTTCTTTAGAAGAATTAGATTCTGCCCTTGCCGATATTTCAAATTTCAATGTTACATCCTTGGAGGATTTACTTATAAATAAAGGAGAATATTATATAAAGAATGATAATAATTTAGATACACCTGAAAACATTTATGAGAAAAAAGAAATCATAGAAATATTAGGAAATATAATTGATGAATTGCAGGAAAATGAAAAAACAGTAATATCCCTATATTATTATGAAGAACTAACCTATAAAGAAATTGGACATATTATGGAATTATCGGAATCTAGAATTTCTCAAATACATAGTAAAGCAATTTTAAATATTAAAAACAAATTGATTAAACTAGGTATTTATGAGAATTGAATAGGAGGCATAAATATGTTTAAAATCTCTCCAAACGTGATAATCGAAATTTCTAAAGATGGGTTAAAAGGTTATATCACATTATTTGATGATAAGGACTCACAAGATTTTGGATTAAATGAAAAACCAATAGAGGAGATTATTGAAGAAGTAAAGGACATATTAAAAGTTGGTTTAAACGAAGAGGAGTTACGACTAATATTATCGAACAGGTATTATAATAGTAAAGTATGTATTGCTGAAGGAATTTTACCTGTTAGCGGGAAGGACGGATATATAAAATATTATTTTGATTTAAATAAGAAACTAGTGCCCAAAGTATTAGACGACGGAACTGTAAACTATCGAGAATTGAATATTGTTAATAATGTGAGAAAAGGTGATATTCTAGCAGAGTTAGTACCGCCTAAGGAGGGAAAACCTGGATTTAAGGTAACTGGACAAACTATACCTTATAAGAAAGGGAAAACCCCTGTACTAAGATATGGGAAAAATGTCAGATTATTAGATAACGGAGTTACATTAGTTGCTGATAAGGATGGCCTTGTTGAGCTAAAGGACAGAAAGGTTATAGTTTTGGATGTGTTCCAAGTAGACAATGTTGATAACAAGGTAGGCAATATTTACTTTAATGGAACAGTTGTCGTTAATGGAAACGCTCTTAATGGATTCCAAATCAAAGCCGATGGAGATGTGAGGATTAAAGGTGTGGTGGAAGGAGCTTATATTGAAAATCACGGAGATGTAATCGTTAGGCAAGGTATACAAGGTTATAATAGGCTAACTATTAAAACTAAAGGTCATATAACTACTAGATTTATAGAAAATGCAATAATTAATTCGGAAAGAACTGTTACAGCAGAGGCTATTATGCACAGTCATGTTTATAGTAAAGACAATATAACACTTATCGGTAGGAGAGGTTTGATCGTAGGTGGAGTTTGTAGGGCAGGAAAGGAAATTCATGCTAAGACTATTGGATCTTCCATGGCTACAAAAACTATTTTAGAAGTTGGGGTAGATCCAGCCATAAAGGAGAAGAATGAGGAGTTAAAGGAACGTATAGACGAATTTGAGGAGAATTTGGATAAAGTGATTAAATCCTTGAACCTCTTAGATAAAATTAAGAAGGTTAATAGATTAGATGAAAAGAAGGCTGAAATGTATATAAAGTTGTTAAGGACAAAAAATAGTTTACTTGGAGAATTGTTGGAATTAAAAAAGGAATATCAGATATCAAAAGACAAAATCGACAACCTTTCAAAAGGGCGTATTAAAGTTTCAGATACCATATATCCAGGGGTAAGGATTGTAATTGGGAATAGTACTATGACTATAAGGGATGAAATGAAGAGGTGTTCCTTTTATAAGGATGAGGGAGAGATAAGAGTAGGTCCATATTAGGGGTGATTTATATGTCGATTAGGCCTGTTGATTATACAAATACAATTACTAAATCTCAGGAAATTGCTAAGATTAGGCAAGTAGAAAACGATAGAGTTAAAGTCCAAATGGAACAAGGCTTTGTGCAGCAAGAGAAGCAGATAGAGAAGAATATGAAAAGGGTTAGAGATGCAAATAAGAGTGAAAATCTAATTATAGATGCAGATAAGAAGAGACAGTTTGCTAATAGCAAAGATGAAAAAGAAAGTAGGAAGAAAAGAAAGAAAAAGAATAATAAAAATAAAAACAGGACTGAATTGGGTAGAAATATAGATATAAAAATTTAAGTAGGGATGTATATGCTAACGATTATATTAAATGTTATAGGTCTATTATGTATTATAATTTCTTTAGTTTGTATTAATAGGACTTTAAAAAGGGAAAAGGAACTTTATGAAGACATCGTATTAATCCATAAGGATATAAAATATTATTCTCAAACCGTAGAATATATAGTAAATAGTTTTGACGAATTAATAGAAAATAGTTTAAATAAAATGGATAGCTTACAAAGGCAAGGAACAAATTCTATGGATAGTGATGAGTCAAAAGGGGGAATCTATAGCATAAATAAGACTGGGGAAAAAGACAAAACAAGCCTGTTAGATGAGTCAGGGGAAGAAAATAATGACAATGAAGATATAAATATAAAAGTCCTTGAACTTAAAGAATTAGGTTTATCTAATGAAGAAATTGCAAAAAAATTAAATAAAGGTATTAGGGAAGTGGATATAATAATAAAAATGTGGTCAAATTTTTATAAAAAATATTAACTATAAAATATTGATTAAAAGCCTTGTATATGTTATACTACTAGAGTGATTACACACATCTTCTGATGTTTAAGGGTGTGCCTTTAAAGGTTCCTTAAATATGTGAAGAAGGTGGAGGAATAAAACATGGAGGTGAAGTAGATATGTCAGTTATTACTATGAAAAGTTTGTTGGAAGCAGGAGTCCATTTTGGACATCAAACAAGAAGATGGAACCCCAAAATGGCAGAATACATTTTTACTGAGAGAAATGGAATTTACATTATAGATCTTCAAAAAACGGTAAAAATGGTAGAAGATGCTTATAATTTTGTGAAGGAAATTTCTGCTGAAGGTGGAGAAATTCTTTTCGTTGGAACTAAGAAGCAAGCTCAAGAAGCAATCGAAACAGAAGCTAAAAGGTGTGGTATGCATTATGTGAACCAAAGATGGTTAGGTGGAATGTTAACCAATTATAAGACTATCAGGAAAAGAATCGATAGGCTTCATGAGTTAGGAAAAATGGAAGAAGAGGGAATATTCGACGTTTTACCTAAAAAAGAGGTAATACAACTTAATCATGAAAGAGAGAGACTTGAAAAATTCTTAGGTGGAATAAAGAATATGGATAAAACCCCTGATGCTTTATTTGTGGTAGATCCGAGAAAGGAAAGAATAGCTGTAAATGAAGCCAGGATTTTAGGAATTCCAGTTGTAGCTATTGTTGATACAAACTGTGATCCAGACGAAATAGATTATGTGATACCTGGAAATGACGATGCAATTAGAGCAGTAAAACTGTTAACAGAAACTATGGCAAATGCTGTTCTAGAAGGAAGACAAGGAGAACAGATAGTAGATGTAGAAGAATAGTAAAAGGGTAAGGGTTTAAAGGGATCAATTCCTTTACGCTCTTACCATTTTTAACAATAGAGGAGGGTTAGAATGGGTATAAGCGCTGCACAAATTAAAGAGTTAAGGGAAAGAACTGGGGCTGGTATGCTTGATTGTAAAAATGCATTAGTTGAAACTAATGGAGATTTAGAAAAGGCTATTGTTTTATTAAGGGAAAAAGGTTTATCACAAGCTGCAAAAAAATCTGGTAGAATTGCTGCAGAAGGATTAGTTGATGCATATATTCATGGCGGGAGAATAGGAGTTTTAATTGAAGTCAATTCAGAAACAGATTTTGTTGCAAAAACTGACGAATTTAAGGAATTTGTTAGGGACATGGCTATGCAAGTAGCAGCTTCAAACCCTAAATATGTAAGTATAGAAGATGTACCCGAAGAAGAAGTTGAAAAAGAAAGGGAAATACTTATACATCAAGTGGTAAATGAAGGTAAACCAGAGCATGTGGCATCCAAGATTGTTGAAGGTAGATTAGGAAAGTTTTATGAACAAGTATGTTTATTAGAACAGCCTTTTATAAGAGAACCAAGTATCAAGGTTAAAGATTTATTAAATGAAAAAATTGCTAAAATTGGTGAGAATATTAAAATTAGAAGATTTGTTAGATATGAAGTAGGAGAAGGCTTAGAGAAAAGAGAAGAGAATTTTGCCGAAGAAGTAGCAAAGCAAATGAATGTATAATTAAATGGAGAACACTGGTTGTTCTCCATTTAAATAGAAAACCAGTTATTTGACTTATTGAATAATGGGAGGATTTTTATGACGGAACCAATTTTTAAAAGAATAGTTTTAAAACTAAGTGGTGAAGCATTAGCGGGAGATAAGGGACATGGAATAGATATTGATACAGTTAATAGAATATCAGAAGAAATAAAGAGCCTACGGGATCTTGGGGTAGAAGTAGCCATTGTAGTAGGTGGTGGCAATTTTTGGAGAGGCAGATTGGCTATAGATATGGATAGGACAACTTCAGATTATATGGGAATGCTTGGTACAGTAATAAATGCCCTTGCCCTTCAGGATGCATTGGAGAATATTGGAGTAATAACAAGGGTACAAACTGCCATTGAAATGAGACAGATTGCAGAACCATATATACGAAGAAGGGCAATAAGGCATCTTGAAAAAGGAAGAGTTGTTATTTTTGCTGCTGGTTCCGGAAACCCATATTTTTCGACTGACACAACTGCAGCATTAAGGGCTGCTGAGATAGAAGCAGAGGTTATATTATTGGCTAAAAAAGGAGTGGATGGAGTTTATGACTCTGACCCATATATTAACACATCTGCTAAAAAATTTGACAAATTAAGATACATAGACATATTAAATATGGGATTAGGAATTATGGACTCTACAGCAACTTCTTTATGCATGGATAATAGTATACCCTTAATAGTATTTGGTATAGATAAACCAAATAATATTGTTGATGTGGTCTTGGGTAAAAAAATAGGTACTCATGTAAAGGAGGAGTAATTATGTATTTAGATGTTCATAAGGAATCGGAAGAAAAAATGAAAAAAACAGTGGAGGTTTACAAAGAGGAACTAAAAAGCATTAGGGCTGGTAGAGCAAATCCTGCATTATTGGATCAAATATCAATCGATTATTACGGTACAGATACACCTTTAAAACAATTAGCTAGTATTTCTGCACCAGAACCTAGGTTGTTGGTAATTCAGCCTTGGGACATTAATTTAATTTCTGTTATTGAGAAAGAAATATTGAAGTCAGATCTAGGATTAAATCCATCTAATGATGGCAAATTAATTAGATTGCCAATTCCATTACTTACTGAAGAAAGAAGAAAGGAATTAGTAAAAGTTGTGAGAAAAAGCGCTGAAAGTGCAAAGATTTCTATAAGAAATATTAGAAGAGAAGCAAACGACATAATAAAAAAGATGGAGAAAGATAAAACCTTGAGTGAAGACGATAGAAAAGCTGCGGAAAATGAGACTCAAAAAATTACAGATGAGTATATAGATGAAATTGATGATCTAACTAATAAAAAAGAGGAAGAATTATTGGAAATATAGACATTCCCCTTCTTATACAGAAGGGGTTTTTACGATGGGAGGAAATCTTATGGGCAAGAACGGACTATTAGAACTTAAAGAAAAAATAGATTTGGATCGAATTCCTAAACACATAGCCATTATAATGGATGGTAATGGAAGATGGGCAAAAAAAAGGTTTTTACCTAGGACTGCAGGACATCAAGAAGGTATGAAGCGGGTTATTGAGATAGTAGAAGTTGCTGAGAAACTAGATATAAAGTATCTATCTCTTTATGCATTTTCAACGGAAAACTGGAAAAGACCGAAGGAAGAAATTGAAAGCCTGATGAAATTATTAGTCCAATATATTAGGAATGAATTAGATAGAATCCATAAAAATAATGTAAGAATTCAAACAATGGGGGACTTGTCTAAATTGCCTAGATTAGCTAGGGAAGAAGTTGAAAGAGCAGTTGAAAAAACCAAAAATAATTCAAAGATGATATTAAATATTGGATTAAATTATGGAGGTAGAGATGAAATAATTCGTGGGATAAAAAATATTTTAGAAGATGTGAAAATGGGTAAACTAAAAGAAGACCATATTGATGAAAAGGTATTAAATAACTATTTGTACACATATAATATGCCAGACCCAGATCTGTTGATAAGACCTAGTGGTGAGCTTAGATTGAGTAATTTTATGTTATATCAAATAGCCTATACTGAATTTTGGTTTTCAGATATTTATTGGCCAGATTTTAAAGAGGAACATCTATATAAAGCTATTATAGATTATCAAAGTAGAAACAGAAGGTTTGGGGGAATTTAGGTGAAGAATTTAATAGTAAGGACAATAAGTGGCATAGGGTTAGTATTAATGACCATTTTGATTATTTCAAAGGGTGGAACTTTGATGTCTTATTCTGTGTTTTTTTCATCCCTTATAGGAATAAGAGAGTTTTATATTGCTTTAGAAAATAAAGAATTAAAACCTATTAAAGTAATTGGCTATATTAGCTGTTTTTTATTTCTTTTTTATTCACTAGATTATAAATGGGTATCTTTAATATATATATTTATATTTTTAACATTAGCTTTAGTTATTAGTTTTATCCTTAAAAAGGATATAAGTTTTATTGATATTATAGCAACTTTATTTGGCATTCTTTACATACCTTTTTTGATGCAACATATTATATATTTAGATGGAACTATATATATATGGTTGATTTTTATAATTGCATGGGGTACCGATACATTTGCATATTTATCAGGTACTTTATTTGGTAAAACTAAGCTATGCCCTAAATTAAGTCCTAAAAAGACTGTAGAAGGATCTTTAGGGGGAATATTGGGTGCTATTTTGTCAACTTTAATCTTTGTAAGATATATCGGAGTTTTCCCTATATGGAAATTCCTCTTACTTTCCTTATTAGGATCTATTGTTGCTCAATTAGGGGATTTGACTGCTTCTAAAATTAAGAGACTTACCGGAATAAAGGATTATGGATTTATTTTACCCGGTCATGGTGGGATATTAGATAGATTTGATAGTATACTATTTGTTGCTCCTCTTGTCTACTATTTTGTTAACTTTTTTTTATAATATGAAACAGGTGGTGATACAGTTGCTAACAGCAATAGCGGCAGTTTTCGTTTTTTTAATGGTAATACTATTCCATGAGTTTGGACATTTTATTATCGCAAAGGCAGTTGGTATAAAAGTAAATGAATTTTCCATCGGTATGGGGCCTAAGATATTTCAAAGGGAAAAAGGTGAGACTAAATACAGTGTTAGGGCATTACCAATTGGAGGATATGTAAGTATGGAGGGAGAAGATGAGAACTCTAATGACCCAAGAAGCTTCAATAAGGTACCTGCCATTTCAAGAATTGCAGTAGTTGTAGCTGGGGCAACTATGAATTTTATTTTGGCTATATTAGTTCTTTCCATAGTTTCTTTCAATATAGGCATGCCAACGACTACCGTTTTAGAAACTTTAGAAGGTTCCCCTGCTGAAAATGTAGGGATAAAAAATGGGGATGTAATATTAAACATTAATGATAAACATATAAGGAACTGGGATTCCATAGTTAATGAAATTAATAATTCCAATCCTGATGAGGATATGAAAGTAACCGTTTTACGTAATGGGGATACTAAAGATTTTATTTTAAGACCAGAAATAAGTAAGGATAACAGGGTTATTATAGGTATAGTCCCTACCTCACAAAAATCCTTTATTTCTTCAATTAAGGGCGGATTCCAAAAGACTGGTTCAATGCTTATGTTAATGTTTGATTTTATTAAGATGGTTTTCAGGGGAAAAGTTAGCACTAAGGATTTGTCAGGACCTGTAGGTGTAATATATACTATTGGTGAGGCTGCAAAATATGGATTTACTAATATACTCTATTTAATGGGATTTATTAGTATAAATTTAGGCTTCTTCAATTTATTACCTTTACCTGCTTTAGATGGTAGTAGAATTGTATTTTTATTCCTAGAAATTGTGCGAGGAAAAGCTATAGACCCTGAAAAAGAAGGTTTCATACATTTTGTTGGTTTTATTTTATTGATATTACTCATGTTAACCGTTACCTACTCGGATATTATTAGATTTAATATACTTAGAAGGTGATTTTAGTGGTAAGAAAAAAGACTAGAAAAATAATGGTTGGGAATGTGCCAGTTGGCGGAGATAGCCCAATAACAGTCCAGTCAATGACCAATACTATAACTAAGGATATTGATGCAACAATCAATCAGATTAAGGAATTAGAAATGGCTGGTTGTCATATAATTAGATGTGCTATTACAGACATAGAAGATGCGAAGGCTGTTAGGGAGATAAAAAAGAATATAAATATTCCCTTTATTGCAGATATCCAATATGATTATAAATTAGCAATTGCAGCGGTAGAGAATGGTGCAGATTGTTTAAGAATAAATCCTGGGAATATTGGTTCAGTTAAAAAAGTTAAAAAAATAATAAATATTTGTAAGGAAAGACAAATCCCTATAAGGATAGGGGTTAATTCCGGGTCCATTAAGAAAGAATATTTAGAAAAGTATAATGGTGTAAATGCAGATTCTATGGTAGAAAGTGCTCTTGAACATATAAGGCTGATGGAGGATATGGGCTATGAGGAACTAAAAATTTCGTTAAAGGCTAGTAGTGTACCCCTTACTATAGAAACTTATAAAAAAATATCTCAAATAGTAGACTATCCTCTTCACCTAGGGGTAACAGAAGCGGGGCCAGTGTGGAGGGGAACTGTGAAATCTGCCGTTGGAATGGGGACTCTTCTTTCTATGGGGATTGGAGATACAATTAGGGTCTCTTTAACTGGAAATCCTATAGAGGAAGTGAAGGTAGGTCGGGAGATTTTAAGGTCTCTAGGTTTGTTAGAAGAAGGTATAGAAATAATTTCCTGTCCAACTTGTGGAAGAACAAAGATTCAGCTAATTAAACTAGTAGAGGAAGCTGAGAGAAGGTTGAAACATATAAAAAAGCCTTTAAAAGTTGCAATTATGGGTTGTCCTGTTAATGGGCCAGGAGAAGCTAAAGAAGCTGATATTGGTATTGCAGGAGGACAAGGTGAAGGGTTAATATTTAAAAAAGGAGAAGTATATAAAAAAGTAGCAGAAGAATCTCTGTTAGACGAATTGATAAAGGAAATAGAAAGCCTTTGATTATTTTTTAGAAGGTGTTATTATGTTGGACAATAAACAGATTATAATAAGACTCCTTTTGTCTATATTATTATCTAGTTTTATTGGTATAGATAGGGAGAGCACCAAAAAACCAGCAGGTTTAAGGACCCATATTTTGGTTTCACTGGGTTCTACTTTAATAATGTTATTATCTATATATATTAACGGCAATTTCCAACAGGATTCTTTTTATTACTCTGATAGAATTGCTGCCCAAGTAATTAGCGGAATAGGATTCTTAGGGGCAGGCACTATATTGAGAAGGGATACAGGGGTAATAACAGGATTGACTACTGCAGCTAGTTTGTGGGTTGTTGCTGCTATTGGACTAACAATTGGCGCTGGATTTTATCTAGCCGCAATAATAACCACTGTATTGGTAATTATTACTCTTATGTCATTTCACAGAATCGGACGAAGGTTTAAGACAAAAGGATACCATTATATATCTATAAGTTTAGTGTCGGTAGATAAGCCAGGTCAAATTGGTCAAATTTTAGGTGATTTTGGAGCTAATATACTTAGTATAGATATAGATCATAAAGATGAGGGATTGATTAGGGTAAATTTGGACATAGCGTTGAAAAAATTTAGTAATAAGTATGATATACTAAACTCTCTCGCAAGTATAGATAGCATAATAGAAGTATCCCAAAGTGGTTAAAGGAGGTAATAGCAAAAGATGAATGAAGCTAGAATACAATTAATCCAATTACTCAAAAAAAACAACATTTCAGTTGATGAAAGTCTGAGGACAGTATTTGTTGAAAAAGTGAAATTGAATATCAAGGAGAATATTATTGAAATAATACTGACTTCCAAGGAGATAGTTGCTGAGGAGATACTGTATAGAATTACCAATATTTTTGAAAATAAATTTGATGGATTAAGTGTATTGGTTAACATTAAATATGATATTTTAGAAGATTTGGATAAAACAATTAGTAAGTTATGGAATAATATATTATATTGTATCGAAAAGGAAATACCTTCTAGTAGATCTTGGGTTCAATTGTTGGAATACGAGATAGAAAAAAAATCTATTATGATTTTTCCAACAAATGAAGTAATTAATTATGCCTTAATAAACAATGGGATTGCCGATAAAATCAAAAATAAAATAAAAAACGAGTTGGATATGGATATTGATGTAAAAATAGATGATTCTAGAATAGAAGATAATGGCTATGAAATCATTGAAAAAACTATAGACGAAGAAAAAAAAATATCTACTGAGATTTTAAATAATAATGGAAAGATTAGTAAAAATAGACCAAAGAATAGGAAGGCATCTTCCAATGCTAATTATATCTTCGGTAAAAAAATTGATGAAGAGCCTATGAAAATTAGAGATATTACCCTGAATACAGGTTCCGCTATAATAGCAGGCGAAGTATTCCAAGTGGAAATTAGAGAGATAAGAGGTAATAGAAAATTAGCCATTTTTAATATAACAGATTTGACTGATTCTATAACAGTAAAGGTATTTTTAAACGAGAAACAGTTTGAAGAGTTTGAAGCCAATATAGATAATGGTCTATATGTAAAGGTAGAAGGAGATATTATATTTGATAATTATTCAAAATATCTAGTATTGATGCTTAAATCTTTAAATGTTTTACAAAAACAGGAAAGAATGGATTTATCAGAAGAAAAACGGGTAGAACTCCATTTACATACCCAGATGAGTTCTATGGATGGATTAAGTAGTTTTAAGAAATTAGCCCAGAGAGCAAAAAAATGGGGACATACTGCCATAGCCATAACGGACCATGGGGTTGTCCAGGGTTTTCCGGAAGCTATGGAAGCAGGTAAGGAACTAGGAATTAAAATATTATATGGTGTGGAAGGATATCTAGTTAATGATAAAAAACTAATTATATCTAACTATGATAATGAAAAAGAATACGATACATTTGTTGTCTTTGATATAGAGACCACAGGACTTTCTCCCAAAAATGATATGATTACAGAAATAGGCGCAGTTAAGATTGAAAAGGGCATGATAGTTGATGAATTTAGTCAACTGATTAATCCAGAAAGGCCAATTCCAAATAGGATAGTAAATATTACGGGAATTACTGATGAGATGGTAAGGGATAAGCCTACTATTAAAGAAGTTTTACCACAATTTGAAAGATTTATAGACGGAGCTGTGTTAGTTGCTCATAATGCTTCTTTTGATGTATCTTTTATTAGGGAACAACTAGCAAAAGCCCGCAAAACTGTCAACAATCCAATTTTTGATACATTGGAATTATCGCGAGCTTTATTTCCAGAATTGAAAAGTCATAAGCTTAATTTAGTAGCTAAACATTTAAATGTAAATTTATTAAATCACCATAGAGCTGTAGATGATGCAAAGGCAACTTCAGAAATCTTCCTAAAATCTATGGAGTTATTAAATAAAAATGGGATCAATGGATTTGATAAAATTAACAAGCTCATTGAGGAAAAAGATATTTCAAAGGATGAGTCTTTTCACATTGTAATCTTAGCAAAAAACCTAATTGGATTAAAGAATTTATATAAGTTAATATCCCAATCCCATTTAAACTACTTTTATAGGAGGCCAAGAATTCCCAAAACCTTACTCAATGCCAATAGAGAAGGATTGATTATAGGAAGCGCTTGTGAAGCCGGTGAACTATATAAAGCCATTCTTAAGAGTAAAGGTTATAACGATTTAAAGGATATAGTTAGTTTCTATGACTATTTAGAGATACAGCCAATAGCTAATAATATGCATTTAGTTAGGAATGGTTTAGTAAAAGGAAAGGAGGAACTAAGAGATATTAATAAACGCATTGTTGAATTAGGTGAGAGGTTTAGTAAACCTGTAGTTGCAACTGGAGATGTACATTTTTTAGACCCAGAAGATGAAATTTATAGAAGGATTTTGATGTTTGGTCAAGGCTATTCTGATGCTGACCTACAACCACCCTTATATCTTAGGACTACGGAAGAAATGTTAAATGAGTTTGAGTATTTAGGTGAAAAAAAGGCTGAAGAAGTGGTTATTAAAAACCCTAATTTAATCGCAAATATGGTAGATGAAATAGACCCTATTCCCCAAGGGACTTATCCTCCAGTAATAGAAGGGGCTGAGAAAGAATTAAAGAAGATAACATATAACCGAGCTATTGAAATCTATGGAGACCCTTTACCTAAAATAGTGAAAGAAAGGTTAGACAGGGAATTAAATTCAATTATTAAGAATGGGTATGCAGTAATGTATATAATAGCTCAAAAGTTAGTTTGGAAATCCTTAGAGGATGGATATTTAGTAGGTTCCAGAGGCTCTGTTGGTTCTTCTTTCGTCGCAACCATGAGTGGAATTACAGAGGTTAACCCTTTAGTGCCCCATTATGTATGTCCACATTGTAAATATAGTGAATTTATTGAAGATGGGTCCATAGGTTCTGGGATAGATTTACCAGATAAAGATTGTCCAAAATGTAAATCAAAACTGGCAAAAGATGGCCATGATATTCCTTTTGAAGTATTTTTAGGGTTTGAAGGGGATAAAGAACCAGATATAGATTTAAACTTTGCTGGAGAGTATCAAGCCTGTGCCCATAAATATACAGAAGAGCTATTTGGAGAAGGTTATGTTTTTAGAGCTGGAACTATTGGTACTATTGCTGATAAAACTGCTTATGGTTTTGTTAAAAAGTACCACGAAGAGAAGGGGTTAAATGTGCATCCAGCTGAAATCAATAGACTTGTACAAGGTTGCACTGGGGTTAAGAGGACATCTGGCCAACATCCAGGGGGAGTAATGATAGTACCAAAAAATAAGGAAATATATGATTTTACACCTATACAATACCCTGCCGATGATAAAAAGTCAGGAGTTATAACTACCCATTTTGATTATCATTCTATTAGTGGTAGAATTCTGAAATTGGACATTTTAGGGCATGATGTTCCTACTATCATAAGGATGTTAGAAGAAATCACAGGGGTAGATCCTAGTGAAATCCCTTTAGATGATAAAAAAACCATGGAGCTATTTACTAGCGCAAAACCTCTAAATATTAAAAATAAGGATATAAATATAGAAGTAGGTACTCTAGGGGTGCCGGAATTTGGTACAAAATTTGTTAGACAGATGCTAATGGATACAAATCCCACTACTTTTGCTGAATTAGTTAGGATTAGCGGTCTGTCCCATGGTACCGATGTATGGTTAAATAATGCACAGAATTTAGTAAGAAATGGCACTGCTTCTTTGAAGGAAGTTATTTCTACCAGGGATGATATTATGCTTTATTTAATATATTCTGGTCTAGATAAGAAAAGGGCTTTCAAAATAATGGAAAAGGTTAGAAAAGGGAAAGGTTTAACGGAAGAAGATGAAGAATATATGAGAAGTTTTAATATTCCAGAATGGTATATAGATTCTTGTAATAAAATTAAATACATGTTTCCAAAGGCTCATGCTGTGGCTTATGTAATGATGTCCTATAGAATAGCTTATTTTAAGGTCCATCATCCTGCGGCTTTTTATGCCACTTATTTTACAACTAAGGCCCAAGATTTTGATGCCCACTTAGTATTAAAAGGTCAGGAGGCTGTTGGAGAAAAAATTAAAGAATTAGAAAGCTTATCCAATCAGGCTACAGCAAAGGAAAAAAACCTGCTTATTGTATTAGAAGTTGTTCAAGAAATGTATGCAAGAGGTTTCAATTTTGAAAAAGTAGATCTTTACAAATCGGATAGTGAAAAATTTTTAATAGGAGAGAGGGGAATACTACCTCCTCTAAAAAGTTTAGATGGAGTTGGCGAGACTGCAGCAAAAAATATCGTTAAAGAAAGAAATATAGAAAAATTTTTATCCGTAGAAGATCTGATTGCAAGAACTAAAGTTAGCAAAACAGTGGTAGAAGCTCTAAGGGAACACGGTTGTTTTGATGGTTTACCTGAAAGTAATCAGATTAGCCTTTTTAATATTTGATTTTCTGTAAGAATATGATATAATTATTATGATTAAATTGTATGGACAATAAAAGGTTAATTTGCTTATAGAGTGGGCTGACCCACTCTTAATTTGTTTGATTTACTCATGAATGATAAAGGTATATTTCTTTTTGTATTACAAAAAATAGATATGATTTTACGGAGGTGATAAATTGAGTAGAAAAAATATTATTAGAACTGTTAGAGAACATTGTGAACCTGTTGTGGAGGAACTAGGATATGATTTAGTAGATCTAGAGTTTGTGAAGGAGAATGGCAGTTATTTCCTGCGATTTTATATAGGTAAAACGGAAGGTATTAGTATTGATGATTGCCAAAGGGTAAGTGAAGTAGTGGGAGATAAATTGGATGAATTAGACCCTATTGAGGAAAGTTATTATTTAGAGGTTTCATCCCCTGGTTTAGACAGACCATTGAAGACTGATAAGGATTTAAAAAGGAACATTGGTAAGGATATAGAGATTAACCTTTATAAGAGTATAGACGGTAAGAAGAAATATATTGGAGAATTATTGGATTTTGATAAGGATTATATTAAAATAAGAGAAGATAATCTGATGGATAAAAAATTGGATAGGGAAGTTATTTCGAAGATTAAATTGGCAGTAAAATTTTAAGGGAGGTTTAATTAATGAATGCAGAGTTTATTGATGCCCTTGAAGAAATAGAAAAGGAAAAAGGGATATCTAAAGAGATCATTTTTGATGCTTTAGAGTCTGCACTAATTTCGAGCTATAAGAAAAACTTTGGTTCATCTCAAAATGTGGAAGTAGAAATAGATAGAGCTACAGGTAGAGTAAGGGTAGTTGCAAAGAAAACAGTCGTTGAAGAAGTAAAGGATGATTTGCTGGAAATAAATGTAGAAGAAGCTAGAGAGATAGATGATAAATACCAGATAGGAGATATTGTCATTGTTGAAGTTACTCCCAAAAACTTTGGTAGGATTGCAGCTCAAACAGCTAAACAGGTGGTTATACAACGAATAAAGGATGCAGAAAGGGATGTAATATATGACGAATTTATAAATCGAGAGAACGAAATAATAACGGGGATGATTCAAAGGATTAGTAAAAACAATGTATATATTGATCTAGGGAAAACTGAAGGCATTTTACCTCCTACTGAACAAATAGAAGGGGAAGTTTATAATCAGGGAGATAGGATAAAGTTAATCATACTGGAAGTTAAGAAGACTACTAAAGGACCTCAAATTATCCTTTCCAGGTCTCACCCTGGTCTAGTTAAAAGGTTATTTGAATTGGAAGTTCCTGAAATTAATGAAGGGATTGTAGATATCTATGCCATATCTAGAGAAGCGGGTTCAAGGACTAAGATTGCTGTACACTCCAAGGACCCTAATGTAGATCCAGTAGGGGCTTGCGTAGGCTTTAAAGGTACTAGGGTAAAAGCTATAGTGGAAGAGTTAAATGGTGAAAAAATAGATATAATAATTTGGAGCAAAAATATAGATGAATTTATAGCTAATAGCTTAAGTCCATCAAAGGTGATTAAGGTAGAGATTAATGAGAAAGAAAAAGCGGCTTTAATTGTAGTTCCTGACTATCAATTGTCTTTGGCAATAGGTAAAGAAGGTCAAAATGCCCGATTAGCAGCGAAGCTGACTAATTGGAAAATAGATATAAAAAGCGAAAGTCAATATGATGGTGATTCGAATTCTTAAAGTCGGGAGGGATGATAAATTGAGTAGGAAAAAAATACCTCTAAGAAAATGTGTTGCATGTAATGAAAATAGACCTAAGAAAGAACTTATTAGGGTGGTAAAGAATAAAGATGGTATTATTCAAGTTGATTTAACTGGAAAGATAAATGGCAGAGGGGCATATATTTGCCAAAATAAGGAATGCTTTGATAAAGTTAAAAAGAATAAAAAACTTGATAGGGCATTGGAAATAGAAATACCAGATGAGATATATGATAAACTAAATGATGTAGTTGATTCTAAAGAAGAACTTTAATACTAATTATCACCTGTAAAAATATTGGGGGTGTATAGTTTGATAAAAATAAGAGTATATGAGCTTGCTAAAGAACTTGGAATGACGAGTAAAGATTTAATGGAAAAGATGGAAGAGTTAGATTTAAAGGTTAGCAGTCATATGAGTTCACTGGAAAGTGAAGATGCAGAAATGATAAAAGGACTTTTTGAAGAAGAAAAAGAAGGTAAAAAGGAAAAGAAAAATAGCAACAAAGGGAAGGCGATGAAAGTAAAAAATAATAGCGAAAATAACCGAAAAAAAGATAAAAAACAGGATAATGACAAGGCAGATAATATTATAGAAATGGGAGGCACTATAATAGTCAAAGATTTGGCTGATAAAATTGGAATAGGTGCAACTCAAGTTATAACTAAATTAATTGGATTAGGGGTTATGGCTAGTCAAAATCAATCTATTGATTTTGATACTGCGAGTATTGTTGCAGATGAATTTGGCTTTAAAGTTATTATGGATAAAGTTGAAGATGAGGAAGATATAGAGAGGGAATTTGACTTAGATTTTGAAGACGATCCTAAAGACCTTAGGCCAAGGCCACCTGTAGTCACTGTAATGGGACATGTGGATCATGGTAAAACTTCCCTATTAGATGCTATTAGAAAGACTTCAGTTACTACACAAGAAGCTGGCGGAATAACTCAACATATAGGAGCTTCTATAGTAAATGTAGAAGGCAAAAAAGTTGTTTTTCTAGATACGCCTGGTCATGAAGCTTTTACATCTATGAGAGCAAGGGGTACACAAGTTACTGATTTAGCAATATTAGTTGTGGCCGCAGATGATGGAGTAATGCCCCAAACAATTGAGGCTATTAATCATGCAAAAGCAGCAAATGTACCTATTATGGTTGCAATTAATAAGATTGATAAACCAGATGCAAATATAGATAGAATAAGACAGGATTTAGCCGAGCATGGGCTGGTTCCAGAAGAATGGGGTGGAGATACTATTAGTGTTCCCGTTTCAGCATTAAAGAAAGAGGGTATAGATGAATTACTGGAAATGATTCTTTTAGTAGCAGAAATGCAAGAGTTAAAAGCTAATCCAAATCGAAAAGCAGTTGGTACCGTTATTGAAGCCCAACTTGATAAAGGTAGAGGCCCTGTTGCTACTGTATTGGTTCAAAAAGGTACTTTAAGGGTGGGTGATATGGTGGTTTCTGGAAGTGCTAGTGGGAGAGTAAGGGCTATGTTTGATGATAAAGGGAAAAATGTTAAGAAAGCTGGTCCATCTATACCGGTGGCTATTCTAGGTTTATCAGAAGTACCCCTATCAGGGGACTTATTATATGCGGTTGAAGATGAGAAAACTGCAAGAGCCTATGCTAATAAAAATAAAGAAATAGTAAGAGAAGAGCAATTAAGAGCTTCACAAAAAGTATCTTTAGATGATTTGTTTGAAAAAATACAATTAGGTGAAATTAAAGACCTTAATATTATTATAAAAACCGATGTAAGAGGAACTATAGATGCAATTAGACAATCATTGGAAAAGTTAGAAAATGAAGAGGTTAAAATAAATATAATCCATGGTGGGGTTGGAGGAATTACTGAAAGTGATGTAATGTTAGCCTCAGCATCTAATGCAATAATTATTGGATTTAATGTAAGACCTACTTTAAATGCATTGGATATTGCTAAACATGAGAAGGTAGATGTGAGAACTTATAGAGTTATTTATGATGCAATTGAAGATATAAAATCTGCTATTAAAGGTATGCTAGAACCTGAATATGTAGAAGAAGT
Organism: [Clostridium] ultunense DSM 10521; assembly: GCF_000511955.1. Lineage (GTDB taxonomy): Bacteria > Bacillota > Clostridia > Tissierellales > Tepidimicrobiaceae > Schnuerera > Schnuerera ultunensis. The sequence goes on from NZ_AZSU01000003.1 coordinate 224,501, forward strand.
TATTGGCAGAGCTCAGGTTAGAGCCACTTTTAGAGTTCCAAATGTAGGTGTAGTTGCTGGAATTTATGTACAACAAGGAAAAATTACAAGGAATAGCATAATTAGATTGCTAAGAGACGATATAGTAATATTTGAAGGTAAAGTATCCTCCCTTAAAAGATTTAAAGATGATGTTAGAGAAATAGTTTCAGGCTATGAAGGTGGATTAGGTTTAGAAAATTATAATGATATAAAAGAGGGAGATATTTTAGAAGCATATATTATGAAAGAAGTTGAAAGATAAGGGGTGTAACCTTATGAAGAACAAGAGAATAAATAGAATATCTGAAGAAATTAGGAAGGTTGTTTCAGAATTAATAACTAGAGAAATTAAAGATCCAAGAGTAAGCCCAATGACTAGTATTACAAAGGTCCAGGTGACTAACGATTTGAGCTATGCAAATATATATGTTAGTGTATTAGGGGATAAGGAAGTGAAGGAAGAAACTTTGAATGGATTAACAAGTGCGAAAGGATTTGTTAGAAAGGAAATTAGTAATAGAATAGATTTAAGGCATGCACCAGAGCCTATTTTCCATCTAGATGAGTCTATAGAACATAGCCTTTATATTTCTAAGTTAATCGAGAAGGTTAATAGGGAAGATGAGGATAAAAGAGGAGATAGGGATGAATAACTCAACAGGAATTTTGATGGTAGAAGCAATTGAATTAATTAAGAGATATGATAATATATATTTAGTTTCCCATGTGCAGCCAGATGGAGACAATATTGGCTCTACATTGGCCTTGGCTAAGGCCATTGAAAAATTTAAGGGCGGTATAAAAGTAATAAAGGTAGACGATATACCTTCAGACTATCAATTTTTACCTGGTATTGATATGATCAAAAATTATGATATAAATGAACCTATTGACCTTTTAATATCTTTAGATAGTAGCGATTTAAATAGGTTAGGCTTAGGCAAAGAATTTGCTCGAAAAGCTAAAAGAGTTATAAATATTGACCACCATATCACAAATGATAATTTTGGGGATATAAATATAGTATCTCCTTCATCTGCTGCAACAGGAGAAATTGTATATGAATTTATAAAAAAAATGGCAGTAGATATTGACAAAGATATTGCTACCTGTCTATATACGGCTATTAGTACAGATACGGGAAGCTTTATCTATAGCAACACTACCTATAAAACCCATCTAATTGTAGCAGAATTGCTAAAAGTAGGGATTGATGTAGAAACTATAAATATTAACCTATATCAAAACAGGAGTATGGCTAGAACCAAATTATTTATAGATTCCATGAATAGTTTAGAAACATATTTAGAAGGGAAAGTTGGAGTTATAGCTGTCACTCAAGAGATGTTAAAAGCTTATGATGCTAAAATGGAGGATACAGAAGGATTAATATCCTTTGTAAGGGGTATTGATTCTATTGAAGTGGCATGCCTCTTAAAAGAGATAGACAAAAATGAAGTAAAAGTAAGTTTAAGGAGTAAAAAACGAATAGATGTGTCCAGGATTTGTAATAAATTCAATGGCGGTGGCCATATTAGAGCAGCTGGATGTACTATTAATGAAAGACTTCCTGTAACAAAGGACATTATATTAGAAGAGATTTTAATGAACTTTAGGTGATTATATGAATGGGACAATAAATTTGTTTAAACCTAGGGGAATTACTTCCCACGATGCAGTATATAATATGAGGAAAATTCTAGGAATAAAAAAGATTGGGCATACAGGAACTTTAGATCCAAATGCCACCGGAGTTTTACCTTTATGTATAGGTAAGGGAACCCGAATTAGCGAATATCTATTGGATGTGGATAAAGAGTACATAGGGGAATTGATCTTAGGTATGGCTACTGATACCCAGGATATAGATGGTGAAATTATTGACTATTCCACAAAAAAGGTTAGTGAAGCCGATATCCACATTGCTTTTGATAGATTTATAGGGGAAATTGAACAAGTTCCACCTATGTATTCTGCATTAAAAAAAGATGGTAAGAAATTATATGAATTAGCGAGGAAAGGGGTAATTGTAGAACGTCCCCCAAGGAAAGTAAAGGTATACGATTTAAAAATATATAATATAATTGATAATAAAAAAATTATCTTCTATGTCAAATGTTCAAGGGGCACATATATTAGGACTTTATGTCATGATATAGGCGAATTATTAGGTACTTATGGTTATATGTCCTATTTGATTAGGACTGGCGTAGGTGCTTTCAATATAAAAGATAGCTATAGTTTTGATTATATAAAAAGTTTAAATAGATCTGAGTTGAAATCAATAATTTGTCCAATAGATCAAAGCATAAGCCATATGGACGCTTTATTTGTTGAAAATAGGTTTTACAATGGTTTAATTAATGGTAACATTCTACCTATAGGAAATAATATCATTGAATCTTACCCAATAAACTCACCTACTAGAATTTATTGTAATAATACTTTTGTTGGAATAGGAAGAATTATAATCAAAAATCATATACCCAATATTAAAATAGATAAAGTTCTTATATAAGGTGGTAAATATGGAAATTATAGATTTGAATAATTATGAAGAAAGTAGATACGAAACTGGTGTTGCTTTAGGAAATTTTGACGGAATCCATATTGGTCATCAACACTTAATAAAGGATAATATCGATAAGGCGAAGGAAAGAAATTTAAAATCTTCAGTTCTATTATTTAAGAATCACACTAAAACCATATTAGACAAGGAAGGCAAATCAAAGCTAGAAATCATTACCCCATATAATCAAAAATTAGAGATATTAGATAGATTAGGTGTTGATTTAATATATACTATTAATTTTGATAAAAATTTAATGAAATTATCTCCAGAAGAGTTTGTTAGAAGCATATTAATTGATAGACTCAATGCAAAATTAGTTACAGTTGGGTTTGATTATAGATTTGGACACAAGGCTGCTGGAGATAGTGAATATTTGATACACTTAGGTAAAGAGGAAGGTTTTCAAGTTAATATCATTGAACCCATCTATGTTAATGAGGAAGTTGTAAGTAGTACTTTGATCCGAAATTTAATTAAGTCTGGCTCTATTGAGAAGGCAAATAACCTTATAGGACGATATTATTCAATTGTTGGGCAGGTTGTTAAAGGTAGAAGTAGGGGGAGTAAAATAGGTTACCCTACTGCCAACCTTAGATTAGAACATGAATATGTTATACCTAAGACTGGAGTGTATAAGACTATTACTATTTTAGGTGATAAAGAGTATATAAGCTTAACAAATATAGGTTATAATCCAACTTTTAATGAAGATGAATTAAAGATCGAAAACTATATTTTAAACTTTAACAACAATATATATGGCAAGCATATGGAAGTAAAGTTTATAGAATTTATAAGGGATGATATTAAGTTCAACACAACCCAAGAATTAATTGAACAGATAAAGAGAGATGTGGAATATGTAAAAAAACATCAATAATATTTACAATTAGATAGATATATGATAATATTAATTTGATAAAGAAGTACCTTTAGCTAAGTTTATCGTACCTCGGCGATTTACTTAGCTATTGGTGAAACTCAAATAAGAGGAGGTATAATAAATGACTATGACAAAGGAACAAAAAGCTCAAATTATTGAAGAATTTAGATTGCATGAAGGGGATACGGGCTCGCCAGAAGTTCAAATTGCAATCTTAACTCACAGAATTAATTCCTTAACAGAACATCTTAAAACCCATAAAAAAGACCACCATTCAAGAAGAGGTTTATTCAAGATGATAGGTCAAAGAAGAGGTTTATTAAGGTATCTAGAGAAAAAGGATATTGAAAGATATCGTGCATTAATTGAAAAATTAGGAATTAGAAGGTAATAAGAGCGGGGTTCTATCCCGCTCTATTGATTTACCTTTAGTATCTAGTGTTTTTAATCAATAAAAGGTTATAATAATAATATGTTAAATCATCAAAAGGAGGTAGAACATGGAAAGGCAGTTTCAGTATAATTTAGCTGGAAGAAATCTTTCTATTACAATTGGAAAAGTAGCTGAACAAGCCAATGGTGCATGTTTACTCCAATATGGAGATACGGTAGTATTAGTTACAGCTACAGCTTCTAAAGAGCCAAGAGAAGGAATAGATTTTTTTCCATTAAGTGTTGATTTTGAGGAAAGGTTGTATTCGGTAGGTAAAATACCAGGAGGCTTTATTAAAAGGGAGGGTAAGCCTAGTGATAAGGCCATACTAACATCAAGGTTAATTGATAGACCAATAAGGCCCCTATTTCCAAATGGATATAGGAATGATGTTCAAGTTATTGCAACTGTATTATCTGTTGATCAAGATTGTACACCAGATATAGTTGGAATGATCGGGTCTTCTGTAGCCCTTTCAATATCTGATATACCATTTAATGGACCAACAGCTTCTGTATTAGTTGGATTAGTAGATGGAGGGTTTAAAATCAATCCAACGGCTGAAGAAAGGGATAAATCAGATATCCATTTAGTTGTTTCAGGGACTAAAGATGCAATTATGATGGTAGAAGCAGGAGCCAATGAGGTACCTGAAAAGACTATATTGGAAGCTATATTATTTGCTCATGAAGAAATAAAAAAGTTATGCAATTTTATTGAAGACATTCAAGAAGAAGTAGGAAAGGAAAAACAAGACTTTATAGTCTTTAAACCAGATGACCATATTGGGGAAGAAGTTAGAGCGTTTGCTACGGATAAGCTTATTAACGCTATCCAAACTTATGAAAAGCAGAACAGAGAAGAAGCAATTGATAAGGTAATAGAAGAGACAATAGATAATTTTATTGAAAAGTATCCTGAGAATGAAAAAGATATTGTTGAAGTAATGGAAGAAATATTAAAAGAAGAAGTTAGAAGGCTTATTTTAGAAGAAGGAATTAGACCAGACAATAGAAAAGCAGATGAAATCCGTCCTATAACTAGTGAAGTAGGCTTATTACCTAGAGCTCATGGTTCAGGGTTGTTTAAAAGAGGCCAAACTCAGGTATTGACAGTAGCAACTCTGGGGGCATCTAGCGATGTTCAGATTATAGACGGAATTAGTGAAGAAGAATCCAAAAGATATATGCATCATTATAATTTTCCACCTTATTCTGTTGGTGATACTAGAGTGTTAAGAGGGCCAGGAAGACGTGAAGTAGGACATGGTGCCTTAGCTGAAAGAGCACTAGAACCAGTTATCCCACCAGTGGAAGAATTTCCATATACAATAAGATTAGTATCTGAAGTACTGAGTTCAAATGGTTCCAGTTCTCAGGCTAGTGTATGTGGAAGTACTTTGGCCTTATTAGATGCAGGGGTGCCAATTAAGGCTCCAGTAGCAGGAATTGCTATGGGATTGATCAAATCAGAAGATAAGGTAGCTATTTTATCTGACATTCAAGGTTTAGAAGACCATTTAGGTGATATGGATTTCAAGGTAGCAGGAACCGAAAAGGGAATAACTGCTATTCAGATGGATATAAAAATATCTGGCATTGATAGAAATATATTGAATGAAGCTTTAACAAAGGCTAGAGATGGCAGATTATATATATTAGAAAAGATGAAAGTGGCTATCTCGACTCCACGAGAAGAATTGTCACCTTACGCACCAAGAATAATAACGATGCAAGTCCATCCAGATAAAATAAGGGATATTATAGGACCAGGTGGCAAGATAATCAATAAAATAATAGATGAAACAGGCGTTAAAATCGATATAGATGATGACGGTAAGGTATCTATTGCCTCAGACAATATGGAAAATGGAGAAAAAGCCAAGGAATTGATTAACGAAGTAGTGAAAGATGTAGAAATTGGAGAAATTTATATGGGTAAAGTTGTAAAAATAGTACCCTTTGGCGCTTTTGTTGAGATAATCAATGGTAAAGAAGGATTACTTCATATTTCTAATATTGCTAACGAAAGGGTTAATAAGGTTGAAGATGTACTATCAAATGGAGACCAGGTATTAGTTAAGGTAATTGATATAGATAATCAAGGTAGGATTAATCTATCGAGGAAAGCAGCTTTACCAAAAGTGGAAAAAGAATAAAGAGCGAATATAGAACTAAATGCATGAACCCAACTAAGGTTCATGTTTTTAATTTATGAGAAAAGTCTATAAGTATGAAAAAATAAATATAATTTACTATCCCTTTGAATATAAATAATCATAGAAAGATTATTGGAGGGATAGGTGTGAGAATTTTGATTGTCAATAGAAAGATTATCTATACGTTATTGATTATAATAATAATAATAATGACCGTAGCAATATATTTTTCTTTTTATAATAGAGTAGATGAAACCTTTAAAATGGATATATATTATAAAGGGAATGTAGACGGTAAAGTCGTATCTTTTGCTTGTAATATAGATTGGGGAAATGAATATATCCAACCAATGTTGGAAACTTTTTCTGAGCATAATATAAAAATAACTTTTTTTGTTACCGGTACTTGGGCAAAAAACAACCCAGATTTGTTAAAAGCAATATATAAGTCAGGCCATCAGATAGGTAATCATGGATATAGGCATATAGATTATGATAAGTTAAGTTATGAAGGGAATAGGGAAGAAATTTTAAAAGCCCATAATATTGTATACGATATCTTAGGAGTGGAGCCAATATATTTTGCGCCTCCATCGGGAGCATATAATGATAATACGGTTAAAGCTGCAAAAGATTTAAATTATGATATAATTATGTGGAGTGTTGATACAATTGATTGGAGAGAAGATAGTACAAAGGAAAAAATAATAAACAGGGTAGTCAGTAAAATTCATGATTCAGCTATTGTATTGATGCATCCAACTAAAGAAACGGTTAAATCTTTGCCCGAAATCATATCTTATTTATTTGAAAAAGGATATAAAATTGGTACAATAAGTGATGTAATCAAATAAACCATATAGAAATTTAGGAGGACAAGAATGTATTTAAAAGATAAGCTGGATAATGGAGTTACTGTTGTTATGGAGAATATTCCTTATGTTAATTCCGTTTCCATAGGAATATTGGTGAGTAATGGTGTTATCAAGGAAGAAAAATATGTAAACGGAATTTCTCACTTTATTGAACATATGCTATTTAAAGGCACAACAAATAGAACTGCTAAAGAGATCGCTCAATCAATAGATAATATTGGCGGCCAATTAAATGCTTTTACAAGTACGGAGTATACTTGCTTTTATGTTAAAGTGTTGGACAACCATTTACCTATTGCTATAGACCTTCTATCTGATATGTTTAATAATTCCATATTTAATGAAAAGGATATTGAAAAGGAAAAAGGAGTAATATTGGAAGAAATAAAAATGTATTTAGATTCACCTGAGGATATAGTTTATGATCTATTAAGCGAACTTATGTTTGAGGATACTCCCTTAGCCTTACCTATACTAGGATCTATCGAAACTATAAATAATTTAAATAGGGAAACTATACTAAAATATTTCAAAGAGAATTATACTCCAGAAAACATGGTCATATCAATCGTGGGAAATTTTGATTCTAAAGATACTATAAAGTTATTAAATGAATGCTTTAACAACAACACAAAGGGTCATTCTAACAATTACAAAAAAAATAATATGCCGAAATTCAAACAAAAATTAAGATATCAGCAAAAAGATATAGAACAATTAAATTTATGTATAGGCATGGAAGGAGTTAAGAGGGGTTCGGATGATCTATATCCTCTAATGGTTATGAATAATATTTTTGGCGGTAGCATGAGCTCTAGATTATTTCAAAAAATAAGGGAAGAAAAAGGATTAGTATATTCTGTGTATTCCCATGCTACATCTTTCCAAGACGTAGGAGCATTTACCATATACGCTGGTTTGGGTATTGATCAGATTATTAATGTGGCCAAGCTTATAGAAAGGGATATTCAAGACTTAAAAGCCAATTTAATTACTAAAGATGAATTAACCAAATCAAAAGAACAATTAAAAGGGAATTTTATTTTGGGAATGGAAAGTACTTTTTCTAGAATGTTAGACATAGGAAGATCTGAACTACTACTAGGAAGAATATTAACTCCAGAGGAAGTTTTGAAAAAAATTGATAGGGTTGCAATGGAAGATATTAAGAGGATAATATCAAGAATTTTCGACAAGAGCAAATACAATATAGCTTATGTTGGAAATATTTCTGGTCATGAAATGATAGATAAAGAATTGAAAGAAATATTTTTTATTTGAGGTGATAATATGGAAATAAAAGTAGTAAACAAAAGCCCTTTTCCTCTTCCTAATTATAAAACCAAAGGTTCTGCAGGAATGGATTTATATGCAAATATAGATGAACCAATAGTAATCAAACCATTAGAAAGGGTATTAATGCCAACAGGATTATATATATCCATACCTAATGGATATGAAGCTCAGATAAGAGCTAGAAGTGGATTAGCATTAAAACATGGAATTTCATTAGCCAACGGAATTGGCACTATAGATAGTGACTATAGGGGAGAAATAGGAGTAATTTTAGTCAATTTAAGTAAAGAAGAATATACAATAAATAGAGGAGATAGAATTGCCCAACTGGTAGTTATTAAGTACGAAAGGGCCAAGTTTATTGAGGTTAACGCTTTAGATTCCACAGATAGGGGAAAAGGAGGTTTTGGACATACAGGGTATTAAAATACCCTGTAATATTTTTAAAATATCATCATATTTAACCTTATCAAAAATGATACAACATATTATTTTCAATAGAGCATAATATATAATAACATATATAAGGAGATGATAATATGACTATAATGCTTAGTCAATTAGGAGGGAAGGAGATCATTAATTTAAATAATGGTGAAAGGCTAGGAATAATAGCTGATACAGATATAGTTGTAGACAAAAAAACTGGGAAGATACTAAAATTATTAGTTCCAGAAAGAAAACTTCAGTTTAAGTTATTTGGAGAAAATATAGATATTGAAATTCCTTGGGATGCTGTTAGAAAGATTGGGAATGATATGATTATAGTTGAACTGTAAATTGGCTGTCATAATAATAAACGTATTTAGACATATAGCCTGATTCTAGTAATCAGATTTAATGTTTTTCTTTTTTTATATTTTAGCATATTATAATGAGAAAAGTAAAAACTATAATCTAGATATGATTAATAAAATGGAGGTTATATGGTGAGTAAAGAGACGGTATCAGACAACAGTAATGAAGTACTCGATAATGTAAAGGAGCTAGGTACACCTAAAGCACCAAGCTTTGAAAATGATATACAATTTATATCAATAATAGGGGAAATAGAAGGGCATAATATTTCAGCTTCTGATAAGAAAACAACCAAATATGAACATATAATACCAATGTTAATAGCAGCTATGCAAGATCCTAAAATAGAGGGAATTTTTATCATATTAAATACTGTAGGCGGAGATGTGGAGGCAGGATTAGCTTTAGCGGAGATGATAAATAGTATAGATAAACCTAAAGTCTCTTTGGTTTTAGGTGGAGGGCATAGTATTGGAGTTCCTTTAGCTACTGCTTCTGATTATTCGTTTATTGTACCTTCAGCTGCTATGACCATCCATCCCATTAGGACAACTGGATTGGTAATTGGTGTTCCTCAAACTTTTAGATATTTTGAAAAGATGCAAAAAAGAATAATTAACTTTATACTAAGAACATCGAAAATAAACAAGCATACCTTAAGGGAATTGATGTATTCTACAGATGAATTAGCAAATGATGTAGGTACCATACTTATAGGAAAAGAAGCCGTTGATAGCGGCTTAATTGATGAGGTTGGCGGATTTAGTCAAGCATTGAATAAACTCAATACTCTCATCCATATGAAAAATTCATAGTATAACAATTTAAATTATGCTATAATAACATGAGAATAGGAAATAAAGGGGGAATCGATTTGACATTAGTTCAAGCTATCATTCTAGGAGTTTTTCAAGGGATTGCTGAATTCTTACCTATTAGTAGTTCTGGACATTTAGTAATACTACAACATTTTTTTGGTATAACTGAAGGAAATCTTTTTTTTGCTGAGATGCTTCATTTTGGTACCTTGGTATCCATAGTAATTGTTTATTTTAATGATATAATAAAGATAGTTGTTGAATTTATAAAGATGATTAAAAATTGGATAATAGAAAAAAAGCTTAAAATAAAAAATGATTATCAAAAACTGGGACTGCTAATTATAATTGGCAGTATACCTACTGCTATAATTGGACTAGCTTTTGAAGATTTTTTCGAGAAACTTTATTCATCCTCTATTCTTCCTATAGGAATAGCTTTTATAATAACTGGGGCCTTATTATGGGTTGCAAATAATCAAAGTTACGAAAATAAAAAAGTTAAGAATATGAGCTTTCTCGATGGATTAATTATAGGCACTTTCCAAGGAATTGCTATTGTACCAGGCATATCTAGATCTGGTTCTACTATTGTAGCTGGATTGTTTAGAGGGTTGAATAGATCCTTAGCCACGGAATTTTCATTTTTATTAGCTTTACCTGCAACTTTTGGGGCAGGAATATTAGGAATAAGGGAAGTCATAAAGACTGATAGCCAAGTTGCTTTTACAATGCCTTTAGTTGTAGGAGTATTATTATCAACTATAGTTGGAGTTTTTGCAATAAAAATACTGATTAAAATGCTTAAAAAAGATAAACTTCATTATTTTTCTTACTATTTATGGTTAGTGGGATTAATAACTATAGTATTCTCGTTTATTAAATAAATTGATTAAAAATTTTTCATAGAATTTGTTCAAGAGGTGGTGATCTTCTTGAGTAAAAAGAAGAAAGTTAAAAATATGGAAATTACAAGGGAAATTATAGGCATAATAATTGTTTCCCTTGGAATTCTCTCTTCCATTAGTTTAATTAGCAATAAAACAGGTATTATTGGAGTATTCTTGCGTAGTATATTTTTTACCCTTATGGGCTTTGGAGGATACATATTTCCTCTAATAATTATAGCTATAGGACTGTTGTTTATAATAAATAAGATTGATATAGATAAAGATAGAAAACCTATGCATCTACTGATATTATTTTTTTGTTTTTTGACTTTAATAGATATAAAGGCCCAAACTGGTACTAGCCTTTCAACTAAAATCACAAATTCAGTAGAATTAAGTAAAGAAGGTTTAGGTGGGGGATTTATAGGAACAGTTTTTGGATTTGTTTTTTTGAAATTATTCGGTTCCGTAGGTTCTTATATTATTATAGCCTTCATTATTTTAATAACTGTTTTGCTTTTTACTGAAATAAGGATAAAGGATTTTATTAAAAAATTAAAGTTTAAAAAAAATAATATTACCAATTTAAATAGGGGTCTAGATGGTAAACAAAAGATCTCTAATACCACAAAGACAGATAGGATAGATAAGCAAATTATAATTCATGATCATACAAATAATGGGCAAAAGGGTAGGGAATTAGATACTACAATCGAAGTAAATACTACAATCCAAGATGAGATGTTAGTTAGTAGAAGCAGTAATGTAATAGCAAATTATACCCTACCTTCTCTAGAATTATTGAAGGATTTTGAAAAAAAGCAAGATCCTTATAGTAAAAAGGAAATACTGAATAATGCAAAGAAGATTGAAGAGACTATGAAGAACTTTGGAATTGATGCGAATATAATGCAAATAAACAAAGGACCAGCCATTACATGTTATGAATTACAACTTGCTCCAGGTATTAAAGTGAGTAGGGTGGTTAATTTGTCAGATGATTTAGCTCTAAATTTAGCAACATCAGATATTAGAGTTGAAGCACCAATCCCTGGTAAAGCGGCTGTAGGTATCGAAGTACCCAATAGAATAAAGGATAATGTAGGGTTAAAAGAGATATTACAATCCGATGAATATATTTCTTTAGATAGTAATATACCTTTATTATTAGGTAAGAATATATCAGGTAAGCCAATAGTTTCAAGTATAGATAAAATGCCCCATCTTTTAATTGCTGGCGCAACAGGCTCAGGAAAGAGCGTCTGTATAAATACTATTATTATGAGTATATTATTTAAAGCTCATCCAGACGAAGTGAAGCTGTTACTTATTGATCCTAAGGTAGTGGAATTAAGTATTTATAACGGTATACCCCATCTTTTAATACCAGTAGTTACTGAACCTAGAAAAGCTGCTTCTGCCCTTAACTGGGCTGTTGAGGAGATGGAAAGAAGATATAAACTATTTGCTAAAAATAGTGTGAGGGATATTAAAGCCTTTAATGAGAAATTTGAAAATAAAAAGGAGGAGAGATTGTCCAATATTGTGATCATTATCGATGAGCTAGCCGATTTAATGATGGTAGCTGCTCAAGAAATAGAGGATTTAATATGTAGACTAGCTCAAATGGCAAGAGCAGCAGGAATATATTTAATTGTAGCAACCCAAAGGCCCTCTGTAGATGTTATAACTGGTACTATTAAGGCTAACATACCTTCAAGAATATCTTTCGCTGTATCGTCTCAAGTAGACTCTAGAACCATATTAGATATGTCTGGAGCCGAAAAGCTTTTGGGAAAAGGGGATATGCTTTTTTACCCTTCAAACCTATCCAAACCAATTCGTATACAAGGAGCTTTTATTAGCGATGGAGAGGTAGAAAAGGTTGTGGAATTTTTAAAAGCTCAAAACTTAGCAGATTATGATGATGAAATAATAGAAACTATACATAGTGAAATTGAATTAGACAATTTTTTAGGAGATAGGGATGAATTATTACCAGATGCAGCTTATTTAGTAACTGGTGAAGGACAAGCTTCCATATCTTTACTTCAAAGAAAATTGAAGATTGGGTATGCAAGGGCTGCTAGAATAGTAGATGAAATGGAAGAATTAGGCATAGTCGGTGGTCATGAGGGAAGTAAACCAAGAAAAGTCCTTATAACAAGAGATGAAGTAGATTCTTTATTTGGGGAGAGATGATTCATGGATAAAAAGAGGGTTTCAATTGTAACATTGGGATGTTCGAAAAACGAAATAGACTCAGAGTTAATGATGGGAGTATTAAAAGAAACCAATTATTGTATATCAAATTCATTAGAAGATTCAGAAGTTATAATAATAAACACCTGTGGCTTCATAAAAGATGCAAAAGAGGAATCAATAGATACTATATGGGAAATAACTAGGTATAAAAGAGAAGGATTGTGTAAGTATATAATACTGGCTGGATGTTTAGCTGAAAGGTATTCCAGAGAGCTTTTGGAAGAAATAGAAGAAATAGATGGAATAATTGGTACGGGTAATATAAAATATATTGCTGAAATAATTAATCGTTTAGAAAAAGGAGAAAATAAAATCACATTATCAGGGAATATAGACGAAGAATATTTAGAGGGAATTAATAGACAGAGTTTTAGACCTACTGAATACGTTAAAATTTCCGAAGGTTGTAATAATTATTGCACCTATTGTATTATACCTAGATTAAGAGGTAAACATAGAAGTAGAAGAATGGAAGATATTATTGGGGAAGTAGAATATTTAGTTGATAATGGTGTAAAAGAAATTATTCTAATTGGTCAAAATACTACTGATTATGGTATAGATTTATATGGAGAATATAAGTTGCATGAATTATTAGATAATTTAAATAGGATCGAAAGATTAAAGTGGATAAGATTACTCTATCTATATCCAGACAATATTACTTCTAAATTAATCTATTCAATTAAAAATAATGATAAGGTAGTAAAATATTTGGATATGCCTCTGCAGCATGTAAATAATCAAATTTTAGAAAAGATGAATAGAAGAACTTCAAAAGAAGATATCAAGAGTTTGATATTGGTGTTGAGAAAAGAAATACCAAATATCATATTGAGAACCACCTTTATTGTAGGATTTCCTGGAGAAAGTAATTATAATTTCAACGAGTTATATAATTTCATCGAGAATACTAATTTTGATAAATTAGGTGTTTTTACCTATTCTAGGGAAGAAGGGACACCTGCCAATGATTTTAATAATCAAATAGATGAAAGAACTAAGAAATATAGAAGAAATAGGATTATGGAATTACAACAAACTATATCTTATACCTTAAATAAGAAAAAAATTGGTAATGTCTATGAAGCTATAGTCGAAGGTATGTATAAAGATGGAATGTATATAGGTAGAACCTATATGGATAGCCCTGAGATAGACGGTATTTTATACATTAATTCTAATAATCCCCTTGAAATGGGTCAATTTGTTAATGTATTAATTACCGATTGTTTAGAATATGATTTGATTGGGGAGATTGTAGAATGAATTTAGCAAACAAAATTACCTTATTACGGGTACTTATGATTCCTGTATTCATGATTGTATTGTTTTCTGATTTTAACAACAGTACATATGTTGCTGCTCTCATATTTGCTATAGCTTCTGCAACAGACGGATTAGATGGATATATTGCTAGAAGTAGAGGGCAAGTAACTACCTTTGGCAAGTTTATTGATCCATTAGCAGATAAACTATTGGTTTCTACAGCCTTAATCTCTATGGTTCAACTTGGTAAAGTACCAGCTTGGATTGTTGTAATAATTATAGCTAGAGAATTTACCATTACTGGCTTTAGAATCATTGCTGCTTCGGAGGGAATAACTATAGCTGCTAGTTCCTTAGGTAAAATCAAGACTATTACTCAATTGATTGCAATAATCAGCCTGTTGATAGATAATTTTCCCTTTAGATTGATAAATTTTCCATTTGATATAATTATGTTATATTCTTCTTTATTTTTTACCGTGCTGTCTGGAGTTGATTATTTATATAAAAACAGACATGTTTTAACGACTAGTAAAAAGTAGTTGAGGTGAATAGAATGAATGCTGAAATAATTTCAGTAGGAACAGAGATAGTATTAGGTAGTACATTGAATACTAATACCTACTATCTATCTAAAAGGTTATGGGAAATCGGCATTAATGTGTTATATCATACTTCTGTAGGAGACAATCCAAAGTTATTAGAAGATGTGGTAAATATAGGATTAGAAAGATCAGATTTGCTAATATTTACTGGCGGCTTAGGTCCTACGGCTGATGATATGACGAAAGAGGTAATTAGTAAGGCTTTAGGTCTTAAATTAGAGTTAAATAAAAATATGGAAGATAGCTTAAAAGATTATTTTAACCAAACTAATAGACTTATGTCATCTAACAATATTAAGCAAGCTTACTTACCTGAAGGAGCTAAGATTTTGACCAATGAAATTGGTACTGCCCCTGGAATATACATTGAATGGAAGGAAAAAAAGTTAATATTGCTGCCAGGGCCACCCAAAGAAATGGAATTGATGTTTAATAAATATGTAATACCTATGATTCAACAAGATTATACTATTAAAATAAAGACCATCAATACCATTGGTATAGGAGAATCTACATTAGAAACTTTATTGATGGATATAATAAAAGACCAGGATAATCCATCATTAGCAACCTACGCTAAAGAAGGGCAGGTGGATATTAAGATTATAGCAAAAGGTTATGAAGAAGAAAAAGTTAATATCTTATTAGAAGATATCGTAAAAAAGGTTGAGAATAGGATATCAAAATATATATATAGTTGCGATGATGAGACCATAGAAGAGATAGTATTTAATAAGCTAAAGAACAAGAATATGAAAATAGCCTTTTGCGAATCCTGTACAGGTGGTTTAGTGTCTTCTAAATTTACCCAAATTCCAGGCGCTTCAGAAGTGTTTGAGAGGGGAATTATTACCTATTCTAATAAAGCAAAAATAGAGGAAGTAGGAGTTAGTAAAAAAACATTGGAGAGATATGGAGCTGTCAGTGAACAAGTAGCCATAGAAATGGCTAGGGGACTTCTTAATAAAACTGGTGTAGATATAACCTTGTCTACAACTGGGATAGCTGGACCTTCTGGTGGGTCTAGTTCTAAACCTGTAGGGTTGGTTTTTATAGGAATTGCCACTAAAGAAGATTCTTATGCTATCAAATCCATTTTTGCTGGAGATAGGAAATCTATTCAGAATAGAGCAGCCTTAAAAGCCTTTGATGAGTTAAGAAAAATCCTATAGGGTTAATAAATTTATTGTTTGACTAAATGAGAAAATTATTATACAATTATTATAGAACTCATGTTCCAAAATGTGAAGGGTGGTGAGTCCAGTTTAACTGGAGAAATATGACTAATAAAGATGAGAAAAATAAAGCTTTAGATATGGCTATTAGCCAAATTGAAAAACAATTTGGCAAAGGGTCGATAATGAGATTAGGTGATACTAAAACTGTTAAGATGGAAGTTATACCTACTGGTTCTTTAGAATTAGATATTGCATTGGGTATTGGTGGCGTTCCTAGAGGTAGAATTATTGAAATATATGGACCAGAATCATCTGGGAAAACCACTGTTGCTCTACATGTGATAGCAGAAGCACAAAAAAGAGATGGTATAGCAGCTTTTATTGACGCAGAGCATGCCTTAGATCCAAACTATGCAAAAAAATTAGGTGTAGATGTTGAAAACCTAATAGTATCACAACCTGACACTGGAGAGCAAGGACTGGAAATAACTGAAGCGTTGGTAAGAAGTGGTGCAGTTGATATTGTGGTTGTAGATTCAGTTGCTGCATTAGTACCCAAGGCTGAAATAGAAGGAGAGATGGGTGACAGCCATGTGGGGTTGCAAGCAAGGCTAATGTCCCAAGCCCTTAGAAAGTTAGCAGGGGCAATAAATAAATCTAATACTACTGTAATCTTTATTAATCAGCTAAGAGAAAAAGTAGGGGTTATGTTTGGCAATCCTGAAACTACTACAGGAGGTAGGGCTTTAAAATTTTATTCTAGCATACGATTAGATGTGAGAAGGGTAGATTCTATAAAACAAGGTGATAATGTAATTGGTAATAGAACAAGGGTTAGGGTTGTTAAAAATAAGGTAGCTCCTCCTTTTAAACAAGCAGAATTCGATATCATGTATGGCCTAGGTATTTCTAAAGAAGGAAACATATTAGACACTGGGGTAGAGGCAGATATTATAAATAAATCTGGCTCCTGGTATAGTTATGGAGAACATAGGCTAGGGCAAGGTAGAGAAAATGCAAAAGATTTTTTAAGAGAAAACCCTAATATTACACGTGAAATTGAAAAAAAAATAAGAGAAAAATTCGATTTGGACTCAGATGATGAAGATAATAATGAAGACAAAGAGAATAAAAAAAATAATAAGAAAAATTAAATAAACCTCCTATATAGGAGGTTTATTTATAAGGAGTGTTATTTTTTGAAACTACTATTTTTAACAGATACTCATATAAGAGGCACAACACCTAAGAATAGAAAGGATAATCT
The DNA here is from genome assembly GCF_000511955.1 of [Clostridium] ultunense DSM 10521. GTDB lineage: Bacteria > Bacillota > Clostridia > Tissierellales > Tepidimicrobiaceae > Schnuerera > Schnuerera ultunensis. The sequence goes on from NZ_AZSU01000003.1 coordinate 241,829, forward strand.
TCCTGAAACATTAGAAAGAAAGTTAAAAGAAATCATTCAAATAGTAGTAGAATATGATATTGATTATGTACTACATGGTGGAGATTTATTCGACAGGCCAGATATATCCGTTTCTATAGTAGGAAATTTTGCTTCAATACTAAAGGATTTTAAAGTTCCTATATATATAGTTTGTGGTAATCACGATATTTATGGTCATAACCCTAATACAATTAATAGGACTATGCTTGGGCTTTTAGATACTTTAAAAGTAGTTCGAATTATTAATGAAAATGAAATCATATACTTAAATAAAAATGGCATTAAGGTACAGTTAACGGGTCAACCTTATACTTATAATATTGATAATGAATCAAACAGGTCTAGTTATATAGTAGAAGATATTCCAGGGGATGTAGATTATGGCATACACATAGTTCATGGTATGCTGTTAAACAAACCTTTTATCAAGGGCATACCCTATACATTAATCGACCATATCAAAGATACAAAAGCACATATTACCTTGTCTGGCCATTATCATTCTGGATTTGGAATAGTAAAAGTCAATAATAAATATTTCATAAATCCGGGAAGCTTAATAAGAGTCACTAATAGTTTAGCTGAAATAGAACGAATACCTCAAATAGCTCTTATTGATTTAAAAGACTCTATCGATGTAGAGCTAATACAGCTTAAAACTGCCTCTAAAGGGGGAGAAGTATTAGATAGACAGGAGATTGAAAATTATATTTTCAAAAGTGAAAGATTGTTTGAATTCAAGCAGTCAATAGATACAGCTATCAATTTCGAAAAATTAGATATAAATGAAATATTGATGGAGGTTTCTAACACTGAAGGAGTATCTGAGAAAGTAAAGATAGAAGCACTTAAACGGATATCTGATTCCCAAATGAAAAATTCAGGAGATGGATATTAATATGAAATATATAAAAAAAATCGTTCTAGAAAACTTTCAATCCCATAAATATACAGAGATAGAACTGGATCAACACTTAAATGTTATAGTTGGCCCATCAGACCATGGTAAAACGGCCATAATTAGAGGATTAAAATGGGCTTTGTTTAATGAACCTTCTGGAGATTTTTTTATTAGAGAAGGAGAAAATGAATGTAGTGTTACGGTAATTTTTAACGATGGTTCTAAAATAAAAAGGTATAGAAGTAAAAGTAAAAATGCTTATTATCTATATAATAATAAGGGAGAAGAAACGGTATTCGAGGGTTTCGGCACTAAGGTTCCTGAAGAGATTATTGATGTATCATCTATGAGAAAAATAGTATTAGATAGTAATCAGTCTAGTTCAATAAATATTGGAGAACAATTAGAAGGGCCCTTTTTGCTTTCTGAAAAAAATGCTACTAGAGCTAATGCCATAGGCAGATTAGTTGGCGTTCACATAATAGATGATGCTCTTAAGGATACATTAAGGGATATCAGGAATTTAAATATTAAAAGAAAAAACCATGAAGAAATGCTAGAAAGTTTACAAAATAGCTTAGCCGAATATGATTACCTAGATGAATTAATAGTAAAGACTAAAAAGCTAAAAAGGATAAAAGGCCACATTCATAATAGTCAAATGAAATTAAATAGACTGGTTGAAATTTCTGAGTATTTAAGTAGGATAAATGAAGATATTATACTGATTGATGAGTATTTAAATAAACTTGAAAATCTTAATAGGATTATGGATATTGAAAAAGATTTAACCAATAATTTTAATAATTATAATTATATTTTTGGCAGATATATTCGATTGGATAGAATAAAAAAGGATATTGAATATAATAATAATTTGCTTGCATCTTTAATAAATATTGAAAAAATTTCAGAAATCGCTAATACAGCAAACGTCTTTCTAGATAGGGTAACTAAGCTCAGTAAAGCTAACTCAAATTTGAAAGGGGTTAATCTTTCAATATTAAAAAACCAAAGGCTTTTGAATGAGTTGAAGGAAATTGATAAAGTTAAAAAAAGTATGGTTATAATCGAAGAAGATTTTTTGAAGATAACAAAATTATTAAATTTAAACAGTAGATTAGATAATATTAATAAAAGCTTATCCATTGGCAAAGTTTATATAGAAAAATTATCAAATATAGAGAATATATCCGATATAAAGGATTTATTAGAGTTGAAAAACAAACAATTAGGAAAATTAGTAGACTATAAGAATAAGTATGATACAATCATAAATAGAAAGGTTGAAGTTGAAAAAGGATTATCTCAATTAATAAAAGAAATTGAAAGCCAATTAGACCAGTATAAAAACATATTAATTAAATTAGAAGTATGTCCTCTATGCTTTAGCAATATAGATAAATTTAGAGTCGAAGAGATTATTAATAATTATAGATAGGAGGAGAACTAATGGATTACGAAAAGGAACTTAATGATTTGCGAGATAACCTTGAAAAAGCTAAAAATCTAAAATATAGAGCTGAAGCTAGATTAGAGCAACTTAATAATCAACAGCAAGAAATAATTGAAGAATTGAAAGAATTAGGAGTAAATCCTGAGGACTTAGAAGAAGAGATTAAAAGATTAAGATCGGAAATAGATAGGTTGTTTAAGGAGGCAAATACATTGTTACCAAAAGATATTTTAGAAAAGAAGTGATATAATGATAAATAGTTATGAAACTTTAGATAGCTATATATCTAAAATTGATTCATATATTTCTAAAGAATTAGGGAAAAAAGAAAAAATATTAGAACAGATGAAGGAATATAATGATTTAATAAAAAGTATACAATTAGAGATTGATTTAAACGAGAAAGTAAGTCTCCTTTTACAAAGAACTTCTGAATTTGCTAGAAATCAAGCTAAGATCCAAATTGAAACTTTGGTAACCAATTGTTTGCAATATATTTTTGAGAGCAATATAGAGTTTAAAATCGAAATTGAAGAATTATATGGAAAACCTAATGCAGAATTCTTTGTTATTACCAAGGGAGATAATACTATAATTAAAACAAAGCCAGAACAATCTAGGGGTGGAGGGGTTGTAGACATTATATCGTTAGCTCTACGTATAGCATTCCTTCAGGTTCACAAGCCTAAAATAGAAGGACCACTTATTTTGGATGAACCTGCTAAACATGTTAGTGAAGAGTATATTTTTAATGTAGCAGATTTTCTAAGAAAAACATCGGAAATGTTTGATAGACAAATTATTATGGTAACTCATAATAATCATCTTTCTTCTATTGGTACAAATGCTTATAGGGTAAGCATGAAAGGAACAGAGAGTAGGGCAGAGAAGATAACACCTAATTAATACTCTTGACATATTTATTTAAAAGTAATAAAATGTAATCGTACCTAAATATACAAAATTGTATGTGTATGCTATATAAGCCGAAGGCCTAAGCTACTCGGTTTATATTTTTACCTAATGATCTAATTTAAAAGAATATGTGGTATGAAACTTGAAAATTAAATAGAATAGGAGGTGCATCGTTATTGATCTTATAATCAATATCCTAATAGCTATCATAGGGATCATTATTGGTTTTTATATAAGGAAAACCATCGGTGAAAGAAAAATAGGCAATGCTGAAGAATTAGCTAAAAGAATTATTGAAGATGCAAATAGGGATGCTGAAACGAGTAAAAAAGAGCTTCTACTAGAAGCAAAGGAAGAAATTCATAAAATAAGAATCGAAAATGAAAGGGAAAACAGAGAGAGAAGGACTGAAATTCAAAAACAAGAAAGGCGTTTATTACAAAAAGAGGAATCTATAGATAGAAAGATTGAATCCATAGAGAAAAAGGAAGATAATCTTAATAGAAAATCTAAGGAGTTGGAAGAAAGAGAGATTCTAATTGAAGAATTGTATAATAAACAACTAGGGGAGTTGGAAAGACTTTCAGGCCTTACTTCTGATGAGGCAAAAGAGTTATTATTAAACGATATTAAAAAGGAAATAGCTCATGAATCAGCCCTTCTTATTAAGGAGATGGAAAATAAAACTAAGGAAGAATCAGAAAAAAAAGCAAGAGAAATAATCTCCTGTGCTATCCAAAAATGTGCTGCTGACCATGTAGCTGAGTCGACCGTAACCGTTGTTGCTTTACCAAATGATGAAATGAAGGGTAGAATTATTGGTAGAGAAGGCAGGAATATTAGAACCTTAGAAACTTTGACTGGTATCGATTTAATAATAGATGATACACCAGAAGCAGTAGTGTTGTCGGGTTTCGACCCTATAAGGAGGGAGGTTGCACGAATTGCTCTTGAAAAATTAATTGTTGATGGTAGAATCCATCCTGCTAGAATAGAAGAAATGGTCGAAAAGGCTAAGAAGGAAGTAGATAATGTCATAAGGGAAGAAGGAGAGCAAGCTGCATTTGACACTGGAATTCATGGCCTCCATCCTGAGTCGATAAAGCTTTTGGGAAGGTTAAAATACAGAACTAGTTATGGACAAAATGTCCTAAGACATTCTATTGAGGTAGCTCACCTTGCTGGAGTTATGGCTGCTGAGTTAGGAGCTGATATAAGGGTAGCTAAAAGAGCAGGACTTCTGCATGATATAGGTAAAGCTGTAGATCATGAGGTAGAAGGACCTCATGTTGATATAGGTGTAGACTTAGCTAGAAGATATAAAGAATCTAGGGAAGTTCTCCATTGTATTGCTGCACACCATGGAGATGTAGAGCCTAATACGGTAGAAGCTGTATTAGTACAAGCTGCAGATGCAATATCTGCTGCAAGGCCAGGTGCTCGAAGAGAAACTTTAGAAGCTTATATAAAACGATTAGAAAAGCTAGAGGAAATCGCTAACTCCTTCGATGGTATAGAAAAATCTTATGCTATACAGGCAGGTCGTGAGTTGCGAATAATGGTCAAGCCTGAAGATGTAGGAGATGATGAAATTATTCTTACGGCTAGGGAAATAGTCAAGAGAATAGAAGCAGAACTTGATTATCCTGGTCAAATTAAGGTAAATGTTATCAGGGAAACTAGAGCTATTGAATATGCTAAATAAAAGCTTTTATATTATAAACACTAAATTATAACGAAAATTTGATTTTTTCATTATTTTTTCAAAATAAAAGAGGATTTTAACATTATCTGTAGAATAAATAATATAAACATAAAATATATTATTAATATAGTGTAGAGGGGGATATTTTAATGGATGTATTAAAAGTATCAGCAAAATCAAGTCCAAATTCTGTAGCAGGAGCACTGGCTGGAGTATTAAGGGAAAAAGGCAATGCGGAAATCCAAGCTATTGGGGCAGGTGCTTTGAATCAAGCAGTTAAAGCAGTAGCCATAGCACGAGGATTTGTAGCACCCAGTGGAATCGATCTAATCTGCATACCCGCATTTACCGACATCGAAATTGATGGTGAGGAAAGGACAGCTATTAAGTTAATTGTTGAACCAAGATAGTCAAATCTTAAGGGGGATGTTTTAATGGATGTATTAAAAGTATCAGCAAAATCAAGTCCAAATTCTGTAGCAGGA
>NZ_AZSU01000003.1:248089-264772 GCF_000511955.1 [Clostridium] ultunense DSM 10521
AGCTATTAAGTTAATTGTTGAACCAAGATAGTCAAATCTTAAGGGGGATGTTTTAATGGATGTATTAAAAGTATCAGCAAAATCAAGTCCAAATTCTGTAGCAGGAGCACTAGCTGGAGTTTTGAGAGAAAGAGGTAATGCAGAACTTCAAGCTATTGGTGCTGGGGCTTTAAACCAAGCAGTTAAAGCAGTAGCCATAGCACGAGGATTTGTGGCACCCAGTGGAATCGATTTAATTTGTATACCTGCTTTTACCGACATCGAAATTGATGGTGAGGAAAGGACAGCTATTAAATTAATCGTTGAGCCAAGGTAAGTTTTGAGGCAAGTAAAATAAAAACCTACTAATTTAAATTAGTAGGTTTTTTATTTTACTATCAATAGCAAAATTTCTTGATACATAGGTAGAAAGTTGTATATAATATAATTGTGGAGCTAAAAGGAGAATTAAATATGATATTTGATTTGCATATACATACTACTTATTCTGATGGATTATTTACTCCAGAGCAAGTTATAGATTTAGCTATAAGTAAAGGCCTTAATGGAATAGCCATTACTGATCATGATACTGTTTTAGGGATAGAACCAGCTATTGAATATAGCAAAAAAACTAGAGGTTTAAAAATTATTCCAGGAATTGAATTTGGTTGCATATATAAAGATGAGGAAGTTCATATATTAGGATATTTTATTGATTATAAAGCAGAAAGTATAATAAATATGACAAAACAGCTTAGAAAAGATAGGGTTAATAGAGGCATTAAAATGATTCAAAAAATTAATGACCTTGGTATGGAATTAACTCTAAAAGAAGTTAAAAAGCTATCTAAAAAGGATTATATTGGTAGGCCTCATATTGCCAGAGCATTAATTAATCGACAATATGTAACTAATATGGAGGAGGCATTTAACAAATTTCTTAACAGAGGTATGCCTGCTTATGTAGAAAAAGATACCCTTGGACTAAGGGAAGCCATCAATTTAATACATAAATCCAATGGAATAGCAATATTGGCCCATCCAGGCCTCCTAAAGAACAAAAATATAATATATGACTGTATAAAAAATGGAATTGATGGCTTAGAGGTAATCCATTCTAAGCATAAAAGAGAAGATTTTGAATTTTTGTTTGGAATTAGTAAAGGATATGGGCTAATTATAACTGGAGGTTCAGATTGTCATGGTCATATAATACATGGGGATTACCTGATGGGTAAGTACTATATCAATATTTGTGATATTCCTATAATGAAAGGAAGGATCTAATTGGTAAACTCTAAAGGCGAGAGAAATAGGCAATTTCCTTCTAAAATCAGTACTACGTCCTTTGTAAAACTATATATATTACATTTACTTAAGGAGAAAAACTATTATGGAAATGAAATTATAGAGGAAATTAAATCTAGACTAAGTAATAAATGGGAACCAAGCCCGGGAATGGTCTATCCTTTATTGCGAGAATTGGAAGAAGAAGGGTATGTTACTGGATGGTGGGAAGAGCCTGATAAAAGGTCTATAAGAAGATATCGACTGACAGATAGTGGTTATAAGCATTATCAAGTAATTTTATTACAATATAAGGCCAGTTTTGAAGATTCTTTATCTATTGTACAAAATGTACTAACGGATATATATGGTATGAAATTTTAATATATATATGCAAATACAAACAATTAAATTTTGCTTGTCACAAGCTATAGTAAAATTTTAGTAAATAGGAGGGCTTTATTATGAATTTAAGTTTATCAGAAAAAGGATCAAAGATCTCACCGTCTGTAACCTTAGAAATAACTGCTAAAGCAAAAGCTATGAAGGCGAAAGGAGTGGATATTATTAGTTTTGGTGCAGGAGAACCAGACTTTAATACTCCCGAAAATATTAGAAATGAAGGGATTAGGGCAATCAACGAAGGATTGACTAGATATACTCCTGCCTCTGGAATAATTGAATTAAAGGAGGCCATATGTAAAAAATTAAAATCTGAAAACAATCTAGATTACTCACCAGGCAATATTACTATTTCCAATGGAGCTAAACATTCCATTTATAATGCTTTGATGGCCATTATAAATCCAGGAGATGAAGTAATTATAAGTGTACCTTATTGGGTTAGTTACCCTGAATTAATTAAAATATCTGGCGGACAACCAGTATACGTACAGACAAAGGAAAAAAATGATTTTAAATTTACCATTGCTGATTTAAACCAAGCCTTAACGAATAAAACGAAAGCTTTAATATTAAATAGTCCAAGTAATCCTACTGGGGCTATATACGGTGAAAAAGAATTAATGGAAATTGCAAATTGGGCTGTAAAGAACAATATATTTATAATTTCTGATGAAATATATGAAAAATTAGTATATGATGGAGAACATATTAGTATCGCTTCCATTAACCCTGATGCTAAGAAACTTACTATAGTAATAAATGGCATGTCAAAGGCCTATGCTATGACCGGATGGAGAATTGGATATGCGGCAGCCCACGAAGAAATTGCAAAAGTAATGAGCAATATTCAAAGCCATACAACCTCAAATCCTTGTTCTATTTCTCAATATGCTAGCGTTGAAGGACTATTAGGGGATCAAAGTAGTATTCATGAAATGAAAAAACAATTTGAAAAAAGAAGAAACTTTATGACTGAAAAAATAAATTCCATAAAAGGATTAAGCTGTAGGAAACCTAAAGGGGCATTCTATATAATGGTCAATATTACCCAGGTAAAAGGAAAAATTATTAAGGAGACAATGATAAATAGTTCGTTAGATTTAGCTAAAGTTTTACTTGAAAAAGGTAAGGTTGCAGTAATTCCTGGAATGGGATTTGGAGATGATGATTATATCAGATTATCTTATGCCACATCTATGGAAAATATAGAGGAAGGGCTTGGAAGAATTAAAGATATTATAGAAAATAATTAATATCTTTGTTTAATTTGAATTTATTAGAAATAGCTAACTGACTCTAAGAAGGTTTATATAATATTATTATGTAAACCTTCTTAGATATTTAATATATCCAAAGGATAGGTGATATAATGAAACGTTATTTAAGAAATATGAAAGCCTTGTCTACAGGAGAAATAAAAAAATTAAATGATAGTAAAGTATGCATCGTAGGTTGTGGAGGATTAGGTGGCTATATAATTGAAATGTTAGCAAGAATTGGAGTTGGGTTTATCACCGCCATAGATGGAGATGTCTTTGATGAAACCAATTTAAATAGACAGTTAGTTAGTCATATAAAAAATATAGGGATGAGCAAATCGGAAGAAACTAAAAAAAGAATGGAATTGGTTAATCCTCATATCCATATAGAAGCGATAAATATAATGCTAGATGAGTCGAATTCAAATTCCCTTCTAAAAGATCATGATGTAATTGTAGATGCCCTCGATAACATAAAGACAAGAAAATTAATTCAAACTAGCTCATCAAAATTGAATATTCCAATGGTACATGGTGCTATAGGAGGCTTTTATGGTCAAGTAACAACAATATTTCCTAATGATAATACTTTAGACTTTTTATATCCAAAAGATAGTAAGGTAGAGAAAGGAATAGAAAAAGAATTAGGCAACCCATCCTTTATACCTCCATTAATAGCATCTATAGAAGTAGCAGAAGTGATAAAGATTTTAATTAATAGAGGAGACCTTTTAAGAAAAAAAATATTGATGGTTGACCTGTTAGAAAACAATTTCGATATAATCTGTATATAATGATATATAAATTAATGTTCAGCTCTTTAATCATTAATATAGTTTCAAATATATCTATAAAATATATCTATATATGTATTCTTTTCTTCGATTACATTTTTACCAAAACCAAAAAAGTTAACATAATACATACTATGTTAACTCTTTTGGTTTTTCTTGCGATGCTTGATCATTATATTACATTGAACTACTTATTAATCTGCTCCGAATGAGTTTTAAAGCAGGAAATCAATCTAAAGCCGTTACGGCCGTTTTAAAGGCTTTTTTAAATTAATCCATATATTGATATTACTAAGTACATAAAAATCTAATACAGGATGAATGAGAAGGCCGTTTTAACTAAGAAGATTAAATTCTTCCGTAACTAAGTGTAATTAAAGGTTATTGATTAAACTAGAAATATATTAGCTATAATAATTCAGATCAATTCAAAAGAAATTTATTTTGATGGAATTTTGATAAAAAAGAAGGAGTTTTTCAATTAATGTCGAAATAAATAAATAGTCACAAAATAACTATTTTGTGACTATTTATACCAAAAACATAGAAAAGAGGGGTAAAATGCGTGAAATACCATTGGTACTCGAAGATTACCTAAATTATATGGAAACAATAAAAGGTATTTCTTATAATACTACAAAAGAATACTTTTTTGATTTACGTACCTTTTTTAGATTTATTAAATTACGATATAGACTTATAGATGAAGATACTCCATTTGAAAAAATTGATATTGGCGATGTAGATATTGAATTGATAAAAAAAATAAATATACAGGACCTACATTCTTTTATATCTTATGTAGATAAAACTAGAGATAATGGAAATTTTGCTAAGTCTAGAAAGGTTGCAAGCTTAAAATCTTTTTTTGGGTATCTCTATTCTAAGGTTAATTTAATCAGTAAAAATCCAGCTGATAGCCTCGAATTTCCTAAAACAGATATGAGACAACCTATATATTTAACTTTAGAAGAATGTGAAAAACTATTAAAAGCTATATTAGACAATAAAAATGTTTTTTTCAGAAAGCGGGATTATGCTATTGTAATGTTATTCTTAAATTGTGGTTTAAGGTTATCGGAACTGTCTAGCATCGATTTATCAAAGATTAAGGATGATACATTAACAGTAATTGGTAAAGGTAATAAAGAAAGAACTATATACTTAAATCAAGCTTGTGTTAATGCTATAAATGATTATTTGACTGTAAGACCAAAAGATGCAAGAGATACAGAAGCCCTTTTTTTGAGTATGAGAAAGAACAGAATGAGCAATAGAGCTATCCAGCATATGATAGATAGATATCTGGAAAAAGCAGGGTTTGATACTTCTATTTATTCAACCCATAAGCTTAGACATACTGCAGCAACATTGATGTATAAACATGGTAATGTGGATATAAGAGCTTTACAAGAGATATTAGGCCATGAGAATGTTTCTACAACACAAATATATACTCACATAGATGATGATAGATTAAGAGAGGCCGTTAAGAGCAATCCTTTAGCCAATACTAAACCAAGTTCTATAAATAAATAGAAAAAAGAATAATAGACAGGAATAAATTCCCGTCTATTATTCTTAAGGGTTGTGTTTGATAGGTATCTTTATTAAATCACCAGGATATATATTAGCATCTACCATCTGGTTAAATTCTTTTATTTCAAATACCATTTTTCTCACATCGTAATTCTTTGGCATATTTTCAATAGCTATATTCCATAATGTGTCCCCTTCTTTAACTATTATTTCTCTGTAATTATATTTATATGTAGAGCTGTAGACCTTTTGATTTTTGGCTAGCATAAAGAAAATTGCTGCTATTGTAATCGATGTAATAATTATAAAAGACAAAAATTTTTTCATATCAACTATTCTATATTTAGTCTTATTCATCGAATCACCTCGCACATTAGTTCAAAACATTTGTTCTTAATTATATTCTAATAAAACATCTGTTCTTTGTCAATAGTATTTTTAAAAAAAGAACTAACGTTTGAATAATTTTTTTGTTTATGATATAATGTACTAAATTAATATAAGTTAAGCTAATCCTATGCTTGATGATCCCTGGTTCTATGTTTTATACTTTCAATAATATGGGAGGTGTATTAAAATGTATGAAGATTTAAATCAAACCCAATTGGAAATTTTACATTTTATGAAGAATCAAATTCAGAAAAAGGGATATCCTCCATCTGTTAGAGAAATTTGCAAAGGCGTTAATTTGAAATCTACTTCTACTGTCCATCGACATTTAGAAAAACTTGAAGCGAAAGGTTATATTAGAAAAGACCCTACTAAGCCAAGGGCTATTGAAATTTTAGATAGGGATGAAGATTCTTTATTTGCAACTAAAAAGACAGTTGATATACCTATAATAGGTAAAGTCACTGCAGGTCAACCGATTTTAGCAGTAGAACATATTGAGGATACTTTCCCAGTGCCTATCGAAATGGCAGAACGTGGTCCCCTTTTTATGTTAGAAATTCAAGGAGATAGTATGATTGACGCCGGTATACTAAGTGGTGACTATGTCTTGGTTAAACAACAAAATCATGCTATAAATGGTGATATCGTTGTTGCTTTATTAGAAGATGAGGCTACTGTTAAAAGATTTTTTAAAGAAAAAGATTATATTCGTTTGCAGCCAGAGAACGAAGCCATGTCTCCTATATTGGCAAAAGAAATAACTGTTTTAGGTAAAGTTATAGGATTATATAGAAAATTTTAGATTTTAGATGACTTTACTAGAATTTAAATAAGCTAACTGTTAAGTTAGCTTATTTTTCTCAATCAAATTATTATTATACAGATTATTTAAGGAACTCATTACCCCAAGTTTACAATGTTCATAAGTTAATCCCCCTTGATAATAGGCAAAGTAAGGTTCCCTCATTGGTCCATCTGCACTTAGTTCTATAGAAGAACCATCTATAAAACCGCCAGCAGCCATAACTACTTTATCTTCATATCCGGGCATATCCCATGGTAATGGAGTTACATAAGAATCAACTACTGCTGCCCCCTGAATCCCCTTACAAAATTCAACAACCCTGTCTGGAGATTTTAGTTTAACAGCTTGTATAATATCACTTCGAATATCATCTATTTCAGGCACAATATCAAAGCCTAATTCCTTATATACAATTCCTACCAATAAAGCACCTTTTACTGCTTCTGAAACAACATGGGGAGCTAAGAATAGGCCTTGTAAAGTAGATCTAGTTGTACCGAAAGTTAACCCACAATCCTTTCCTAGACCTGGTGCAGTGCTTCTATTTGCTACTTGTTCAACTAACTCAGCTTTACCTACAATATATCCTCCCGTTAACGCTATACCTCCACCCGGATTTTTGATCAGTGAACCTGCTATAATATCTGCGCCTACATCTGTTGGCTCTTTTTTTTCAATAAATTCTCCATAACAATTATCTACCATAATAATTATATCTCTATTTTGCTCTTTAATTTTTCCTATGGCTCTTTCCATTTCATCTATGGTTATTGCTTTTCTATCACTATATCCGGTTGATCTTTGGATTAGTAATAATTTAGTATTTTTGTTTATGTTGTTAATTGTTTCTTCTACATTGATCATACCATTTTTTAATGGTATTTCCTTATATTTAATACCATAATCTAATAATGTACCTTTTTGACTCCCTTTCACCCCGATTACTTTCAATAATGTATCATAGGGAGTACCTGTTATAGAAATAAATTCATCATTTGGCCTTAATAGACCAGCTAAAGTTAAAGTAATAGCATGAGTTCCTGATACAATAGTAGGCCTAACCAAAGCATCCTCTGTATTAAAAACTGAAGAATAAATTTCTTCTACCTTTTTCCTGCCTATATCACCATATCCATATCCGGTTGTCCAATTAAAATCTGTAGAACTTAGTCTAGCATTTTGCATACTATTTATTACTTTATATTGATTATACTCCTTTATTCTATCAATATAATCAAATTTATTTAAAATCAATTTTTCTTTTAAGTTTACGTAATCTACTACTACCTTATTAAAATAAAAATGTTTACATAATATATTTATTGCATCCTTATCCATCATCATCTCAGCCTTTCTAATCATTTGTCAAATACAAAAGTCCCTGATAAGCTCAGAGACATTTGTTGATAAAATTATTCTCCTTCTGTATTCCTGTTTACTAAATTAATAGATTTAACAGGTATAATCGTAGATATAGCATGTTTATAGATAAGTTGTTGTTTTCCCTCACTATCTAAAATAATAGTATAATTATCAAATCCTTTGACTGTACCCTTTATTTGATATCCATTAATTAAGTAGATAGTAATAACAGTGTTATCCTTTCTTGCCTTATTAAGAAAAACATCCTGTAAATTTGTTGTAGTTTTCACAAATTCCCCTCCTTAAATATTCAGGTTGCAAAATTTATTTATATATTTAATGATATGACTACTAACATCAGCAATTGAATTGTAATGGTTAATGTTAATCCAGTAAATCCTATCATCCCTTTTAAACCAAGTTAATTGCCTTTTAGCAAATCTTCTAGTATTTCTTTTAAGAATTTCAATAGCTTCATTTAAACTTAAATTTCCTTCTAAGTACCATATTATCTCTTTATAGCCAATGCCCTGCATTGAAACCAATTCTTTATTATATCCCATGGCTAATAATTTATTCACTTCTTCTACTAAACCCTCTATAATCATCATATCAACTCTTTTATTAATACGTGAATACAAAGTGGTTCTATCCATAGTAAGTCCAATCATAGCTAAATTATATTTATCCACTTCTTTTCTAAAATCTTTATTATAATAGGACATGGGTTTCCCAGTTTCATAGTAGATTTCCAATGCCCTAATTATCCTTTTCCTATCATTAGGATTTATCCTTTTAGCCGATATTTCATCTACTTTGCATAACTTTTCAAAGAGATATTGATTGCCGTGTATATCTGCTATTTCATTGTATTTCTTTCTAAATTTTTCATTTGGCTCTACCCTAGTAAACTTTAGTTCATATACTAGGGAGTTAAGGTATAATCCAGTACCCCCAACAATTATAGGCATTTTACCTGCATTATTAATTTCATTAATATATTTTTCGGCATTATATTTATAATCTGCAACAGTAAATTCTTCATCAGGATAAACAATATCTATTAGATAATGGGGTATATCTTCCATCTCTTCTTTTCTTATTTTAGCAGTGCCTATATCCATATACTTATATATTTGCATTGAATCTGAAGAAATTATCTCTCCATTGATTTTTTTAGCTAAGTCTATAGAAAGAGCAGTTTTACCTACGGCCGTTGGCCCAACAAGAGCTAGTAAATCTTTTTTAGTTTCCAATTATATCATCCTTTATATTATTCTTTTGAACTCTTTTTCAATATCTTTTCTTGATATTTCAATAATAGTTGGCCTACCATGGGGGCAAGTATATGGATTTTCTGTTTTACTTAATTGTTTAAGTAAGCTTTGAATTTCAATATTACTTATATTATCACCACTTTTTATGGCTTTAGTACAGGCTATCTTAATTATTTTATCTAATTTTATCTCGTAGGTACTCCTAATATTGTGTTGAATAGTATCAACTAAATCCATGAATAAACTTTTAATTTGAGGTTCACCAAATAACATGGGTACACCTCTAATAATAACACTATTACTACCAAATTCTTCAACAATAAATCCTAAACTCCTAAATAGTTGGATATTTTCTGCTACGGATTCAACTTCTGAATGGCTAAGTTCAATAATTTCAGGAGTTATAAGATTTTGAATTACTACTTTTTCTGATTGATAATCTGATTTGTATTTTTCATACATAACTCTTTCATGAGCTGCATGTTGGTCTATTACAAAGACTTTTTCTATTTCAATATTTTCTAATACAATAAAGGTGGAAAATAGAACTCCTAAGATTCTTGAATTTTTCAACATATAAATTAATTCACTATCATATTCCTTATTAACCTTGTCCTGAAAAAGGTCTTTATCCCTCGAATTATTTAAGTAATCTGATCTGTTATTAATGTCGCCGATTTTTTTTTCTTTTCTATATCTATCTTTGTGAGCTTCTAGTATATCATAGCCTGAATTATTTTCTAAAGAACTTCCTTCTAAAAAAGTTTTTTCATACAAAAGAGGTAAGTCATCCGGATTTTCATCTTTTTTATCCTTTCCAAATGTAGCCTTAGGAATAGACAAAATTTTATCTAATTCATTTTCAATTAGGGTTCCAAAAACCTGGCCAATTTCATTCTGGTTTGTAAATTTAATTTCCTGCTTTGTTGGATGTATATTTACGTCAATTAATAATGGGTTTATATCAATGAATATTATAAATACTGGGTATCTATTAATAGGTATAATAGATTTATATTTATTTTCAATTAGATTTGATATAAAATGATTTTTAACATATCTTTTATTTACATATAAATATTGATGACTTCTATTACTTCTATAAAAAGTATTATTTGATATATATCCGAATATATCAAAATCTGAAGATCTATAGTTAATATCTATGAGATTTTCACTAAATTCTTTACCTAATAATATATATACATTTGATATTAAATCATTATTCTTCGATATGTTAAAAACAACTTTATTATCCTTAATATACTTGAAGGAAATCCCATTATTACCTAAGGCTAATCTATATATAGTATCACTAATATTATTTGCTTCCACAGTATCACTTTTTAAAAAGTTTTCCCTTACTGGAAGATTATAAAACAAATCTCTGACTATTATCGTAGTACCTTTAGGGCAACCAATTGGCCTAATCTTTTTAACTTCTCCATTTTCTACAAAAGCCTGAAGACCTGTTAAACTATTTTTCGTTCTTGTAAGAACCTCCATTTTTGATACCGCAGAAATACTTGCTAATGCTTCTCCTCTAAATCCAAAAGACATAATCTTATAGAGATCTTCTATATTAGCTAATTTACTCGTAGAATGGCGTTTAAATGCAATCTTTAAATCATCTTCAGCGAAACCGTCTCCGTTATCCGTTACTCTAATATAATTTTTCCCACCGTTAGTTATTTCTATAGTTATACTAGATGATTTTGCATCCAAAGAATTTTCAATAAGTTCTTTGATTACAGATGAAGGCCTTTCGATAATTTCTCCTGCTGCAATTTTTTGTATTGTAAATTCATCTAGGATTTTAATTTTTGTCATTTATGCTCTCTCCTTAAGCTTCTTAGCTTCTTCAGTTAATTCGTATAATATGTTAATAGCTTCTATAGGCGTTATTTTGGAAATATCTAAACTATTTATTTTATCTATAAAATAATCCTTTTTGTAATCCAGGAAATTTAGTTGTTGATTATTATCTAATGGTATATTACTATTTGATGATTTATGATTCTCTTCAATTTGAAACAATATTTCATTAGCTCTATTTATAATTCTCTTATCAATTCCTGCCAATTTAGCTACTTGAATACCATAACTTTTATTAGTGCTTCCCTTAACTATCTTTCTTAAAAAGATTACTTCGTCACCTTTTTCTTCTACTAATATAGTCAAATTTTTAACACCTTTTATATTGTCTTCCAATTCTATCAATTCATGATAATGGGTTGCAAAAAGCGTTTTAGATCTTATATTTTCAGCAATATGCTCAATCACAGACCAAGCTATACTAAGCCCATCATAGGTACTTGTGCCTCTGCCTACTTCGTCTAATATAATCAAACTATCCTCTGTTGCATTTTCAATTATATTTGCTACTTCGTTCATCTCGACCATGAAGGTGCTTTCTCCTTGGGACAGATTATCAGAAGCACCAATTCTCGTAAATATCCTATCAACAATACATATATCCGCTTCCTTTGCAGGTATGAAGGAACCAATTTGTGCCATCAATGTAATAATAGCAACCTGTCTCATGTAAGTAGATTTGCCAGCCATATTCGGACCAGTGATAATTTGTATTCTATTATCTTTATTATCTATATAGGTATCATTGGGTACAAACGTTCCATCAACTAAAGTTGTTTCAACAACAGGATGTCTCCCCTCTATAATATTAATTATACCTTTATTATTTAGTCTAGGTTTAACATAATTATTTCTATAGGCAACCTGAGCAAAGGAATTTAGAACATCAATTTTAGAAATCAGTTTGCTAACCCTTTGAATCCTATTTGTCTGCATTTTTACTTTATCTCTTATTTCTTGAAATATGTTATACTCAATTTCTACAATCCTATCTTCTGCCCCCAGTATTTTTGTCTCTATCTCCTTTAATTTATCAGTGTAGTATCTTTCCGAATTGGTGAGAGTCTGTCTCCTAATAAAATAATTTGGCACTAGATTTATATTTGAGTTTGTAACTTCAAAAAAATATCCTGACTTTTTATTAAATCCAATTTTTAAATTTTTAATGCCTGTTTTCTTCTTTTCTTCCATTTCTAATTTAGTTAGCCATTGTTTTCCCTCTATACTGGCTTTTTTTAACTCATCTAAAGTTTTGTCAAAACCTAATTTTATTAACCCACCTTCTTTTACAGAAATAGGTGGATTATCTACAATGGAACTATCCAATAGTTGGTAAACATCCTTTAAAGGATCAATTTCCATTCCCAATCTAATAAACTCTTTTTTATTGGATTCTAATAATAGTTTTTTTAGCTTAGGAATCATACCAATTGAAATCTTCAATGAAAATAAATCCCTAGCATTACAATTACCATAGGATATCTTTCCAATTAACCTTTCTAAATCATAAATATTTTTTAAACAATTCTTAACCTGATCCATTAATATAATATCATTGACAAATAACTGGACCATGTTTTGACGCTTTTCAATTTCTTTAATATTTATTAAAGGCTGTTCTAACCAACTTTTTAATAGTCTACCTCCCATAGCAGTAGAAGTCTTATCTAACAGCCATATTAAGGCTCCCTTTTTCTCCCTTGTCATAATAGTTTCATGAATTTCTAAATTAATTCTAGTATTAATATCTAACACCATGTATTCATCTGTATTATAAAATTCAATCCCATTTATATGCTTAAGGGAATCTTTTTGAGTTTCATATAGGTAATCAATCAATTTCCCAGTAGATAGGATTGAATACATCTTTCCTTCTAAATCTAGAACTTCCAAATTATCTACATTAAAATGGTCCATGATTAAATTTTCCCAATTGTTTCTATTAACAGCTTCAGTATCATAAATATTAATATAGGGATTGATTCTATTTTTTATAGTTTTGAGTATTCTTTTATTTTCAATAAATTTACTATTGCATATTATTTCTGAAGGAAAAATTTTGCCCAATTCATCTAGTACAAAATTATATAATTCACTTTCTTCTCTTAAAGATTCAGTAGTATACATCTCGCCTGTAGAACTATCTACGTATGATAACCCTGCACCCGTCTCATCTAGGTAAATGGAAACAAGGTAATTATTAGATTTTTCATCTAACACATTAGTGTCTATTATAGTTCCTGGAGTTATTACCCTAACAACATCCCTTTCCACTAAACCCTTTGCTATTGCAGGATCTTCTAGTTGTTCACAAATGGCTACCTTATAACCTTTTTTTACCAGTTTAGAAATATACACATCTGCTACATGATGTGGCACACCACACATGGGAGCCTTTTCATTTCCTCCTGCATCCCTATGAGTTAAAGCGATTTCGAGTTCTTTGGATGCTATGAGTGCATCATCAAAAAACATTTCATAAAAATCTCCTAGCCTAAAAAATAGGATTGTATCCTGATAATTTTCCTTAATTGTTACATATTGTTTCATCATTGGTGTTAAGTTATCCAAATTTAAAACCTCCGAATCAAATAATACTGCCTTCTAAAGTAAAAGATTTTATCTTTTCTACCTTTACATTGACTAAATTTCCTATCAATTCTTTACTGCCTTCAAAGTGAATTAGTTTGCCATGTCTTGTTCTACCAGTTAGTACATTTTCATTATTTTTACTTACCTCTTCAACTAACACTTCAACAATCTTATCCGCATATTTAAGATTTTCTTCATAAAATATTGGATATAGAGTATCTAATAACCTTTGGAATCTTTCATGTTTTATTTCATCGGGGACTTGATTTTCCATTTTTGCTGCAATGGTGCCTTTTCTTACTGAATATAAAAATGTAAAAGCTGAATCATACCTAACTTTTTTTATTAGATCTAATGTCTCATTAAAATCTTCTTCCGTTTCTCCAGGAAAGCCTACAATAATATCTGTAGATATTGCAATATCAGGTACAGCATTCTTAATTTTCTCAATTAATGTTAAATAATCTCCTTTAGTATATTTTCTATTCATTTCCTTCAAAATCTTATTACTACCAGATTGAACAGGTAAATGTAAATGCTCACACACCTTATCTAATTTTGCTATAGATTGAATTAATTCGTCCGATAAATCCTTGGGATGAGAGGTCATAAATCTAATTCGGGCTATTCCTTCAATTTTATTTACATCCTCTAATAAATTAGCAAAAGAATAATCGTAACCCAAAGTTTTACCGTAAGAATTTACATTTTGCCCTAACAAAGTTATTTCCTTATATCCTTTCTTTGCTAAATCCTCTATTTCTTTTATAATATTTTCTGGTTTTCTGCTCTTTTCTCTGCCCCTTGTATATGGTACAATACAATAAGTGCAAAAATTATTGCAACCATACATAATATTTACAAAAGCTTTAAAAGAATATTTCCTATTAGCTTCAATATCTTCCACTATCTCTCTATTATCCTCGACTATATCTACAACGGTTCTGTTTATTTGGTGATACCTACTGATAAGTTGGGGCAATTTGTGTATGTTTCCCGTGCCAAATATTATATCTACATGTTTATATTTAGAAAGTATAATATCTCTAGCCTCCTCCTGTTGCATCATACATCCACAAACGGCTAGTATAAGATCTGGATTCTTCCTCTTCAGATCTTTTAATGCTCCTAATTGGCCATATACCTTTAATTCAGCATTCTCTCTAACTAAACAAGTATTATATATAATAAAATCACTTTCTTCTTTATTATCTGTCCATTTATATCCCATGGTTTCAAGTATCCAAGATATCTTTTCAGAATCATGTTCGTTCATTTGACAACCATAGGTTACAATAGTATATTTTTTATTTGTCATTTGTTTTCCTCCTTAAAACTAATCATCTTATATTATAACAAAAATAAGAAAAAAAAGAACCTTAGAATTGTTATATTAAATATTATATCATTATAAATAGCCTATTGAAAGTTCAATAGGCTAATAGTAAATTGCTAGGTACTTTAAATTTAATCCTCTTGTATTAACACATTTTCATAAAGTTCACAATTATCGATATAACACAGACCACAAACATTATTTATACAGGAAATTGCTCCACATTTTCTATAGTGAATTCTTTTTCTTGATTTAGTAGGCTTAATTTTTTTCTTCATATTAATCAACCCCTTTTTGTTTGTTTACAACATAATTATACCATGTAAATTATTATAATACAAGAGATTTTTCAGAATAATGAAGTATTATGAATCATATATTGCAATCTTTCTTGCATATCTATTAAATATTCAATGTTTATGCAGGCTATGATTCACCTTATTGCATTTTGGCTTTATTTACTGTTTTTAAATAATTTTTGAAAAAAGCCTTTATTATTTTCCAATCTCTTAATTTGTTCTTTTAATCCTGCAACTTCATAAGATTTTTCCTTAACCTTCATCTTTAACTTTGCATTTTCACAAATTAAAACATCCCTTTCTTTGCTACTTAGCTCATTCCTCAATGCAAAAATTTCATCCATCAATTCCCTAATTATCTTTTCATTATATTCTGAGTTATTTTCTAGCATTTTAACTAAATCTTCAAAAAATACTTCCTGTAAATTTATACTTATCTCCCTGGCTAATTCTATTGAATCAACACTTTCTTTTGGGCTGATGTTTGTCAAAGCAGTTTCCTCATTGGTAGTTACTAACATTTCTGGAGATTTTAAAATTAATTTAATTTGCTTATTGCTAAAGCCTTTTTCTTGAAGAGATTTAATATATTGAAACAATTCAATTTCTGTATAAGTATAATATCTGTGATTAGATTCATTTCTTGGAATTTCTAATTCAAACTCTTTTTCGTAATATCTAAGCACATGAGGAGGGTAGCTTGTCAACTCAGCCACTTCAGATATTGTATATTGTTTATCTAGTTCTAATTCTAACATTTTAATACCCCCTTAAAAACAGTCTTATATTAATATTCTTTAATATTTTGAAAATTCCTTTATAAAAAATAATATTTTATTAAACAAATATTGATATAATTTTTCAACAACCTTCAAAATGCTTAATCCTTAATCTTTGTAAATAATAAAAGAGCTGAAAAGTGATATGATACTTCCAAAGTAGACAGTCTAATTAATTAAAAATTAGATTATCTACTTGGAGGTATTTTTTTATGGGAAGAAAACCAAAGTACAGTAAAGAAGTAAAAATTAAGGCTTGCAAAGATTATGAAAAAGGTCATATTAGTTTTCAAGGAATTGCTGATGAAATTGGAACAACAAAGGAAGTTGTGCGTCGATGGTATTTAAGATATAAAGAACATGGACCAAGTGTATTTGAAACATCAAACAAAAATTCTTCATATAGTAAAGAATTTAAGTTATCAATAATAGAAAAATATAATTTAGGTAAATATTCAATGCCTGATTTAGCAGCTAAATATAATATTTCCACAGGAGTAATTAATAATTGGATTAATAAATGGTATAATGGTATAGAAATAAAGGCTTATGACCCTAAAGGAGATGTCTATACCATGAAATCAAGAAAAACTACATTTGAAGAAAGACTAGAAATAGTTAAATGGGTTATTGAAAACAATATGAGTTACAAAGATGCGGCTGATAAGTATGGGGTTACTTATGCACTTGTATATAAAT
>NZ_AZSU01000003.1:265166-266861 GCF_000511955.1 [Clostridium] ultunense DSM 10521
TGATATGATACTTCCAAAGTAGACAGTCTAATTAATTAAAAATTAGATTATCTACTTGGAGGTATTTTTTTATGGGAAGAAAACCAAAGTACAGTAAAGAAGTAAAAATTAAGGCTTGCAAAGATTATGAAAAAGGTCATATTAGTTTTCAAGGAATTGCTGATGAAATTGGAACAACAAAGGAAGTTGTGCGTCGATGGTATTTAAGATATAAAGAACATGGACCAAGTGTATTTGAAACATCAAACAAAAATTCTTCATATAGTAAAGAATTTAAGTTATCAATAATAGAAAAATATAATTTAGGTAAATATTCAATGCCTGATTTAGCAGCTAAATATAATATTTCCACAGGAGTAATTAATAATTGGATTAATAAATGGTATAATGGTATAGAAATAAAGGCTTATGACCCTAAAGGAGATGTCTATACCATGAAATCAAGAAAAACTACATTTGAAGAAAGACTAGAAATAGTTAAATGGGTTATTGAAAACAATATGAGTTACAAAGATGCGGCTGATAAGTATGGGGTTACTTATGCACTTGTATATAAATGGACAAGGGCATATATAGATAAGGGACCAGAAACACTAAAATATCAAAAACGTGGACCAAAGCCAAAGTCAGAAATTGACGAAAGCAACTTAACTGAAGTTGAGAAATTACAGCTTGAACTAGAAAAAGAAAAAGCATTAAGAAAAAGAAGAGAGTTTGAACTTGAAGTTCTTAAAAAAAAAGAGGAATTCGAAAGAAAACTTCCCTATCGAAAGTAAGACAGGAAGCAGAATACAAAACAGTAGATTTTTTTAAAGATAAAGGTTATCCAGTAACCAAAATATGTGAAGTTCTAAATATTTCAAGAAGTGGATACTACAAACATAAAAATAGAGTTAAACCTGAAAAAGAAAAACAAGATAAATTGCTATGTTCATTAATTACTGAATATCATTCAACATTTGATGGAATTTTAGGGTATAGAAGGATGACCATGTTCATTAATAAACTAAATCAAAAGTCATTTTCAGAGGGATATATACATAGGCTTATGAATGTTTTAGGTATTACAGCTAGAATTAGAAGAAAAAAAGTTAATCGCATTAGAGTAAAGCCAGAGTATACAAAGGAGAATATATTAGCAAGAGATTTTACAGCTAAGGCTCCTAATGAGAAATGGCTTACAGATGTAACTGAATTTTCAATTCCTGGAGATAATAGAAAGCTTTATTTAAGTCCAATTATGGACATTTACGATAACAGTATTATTGAATATGAAATATCCTTTAAAAACAATAATCAACTTGTATTTAAAATGTTTGATAGAGCCATCCAAAAACATCCTGATGCAAAGCCCATATTTCATAGTGATAGAGGGTTTCAGTATACGGGAAATATTTTCAAAAGTAAGATTGAAGAAGCTGGAATGGTCCAAAGTATGTCAAGAGTTGGTAAATGTATAGATAATGGTTCTATGGAAGGATTTTTTGGTATATTAAAGACTGAAATGTTTTACGGTAAGAAGTTTAAAACACTTGAAGAATTAAGGGAAAAAATAATTCAATATATAAAATTTTACAATGAAAAAAGATTTCAAAAAGGATTAGGATGCATGGCTCCTTTAGAATATCGAAACCATGCATCCTAATGTGCATAAATTTTAATTAAATTGATTGTCTACTTGACAAAGGTCAGTTC
>NZ_AZSU01000003.1:267486-362369 GCF_000511955.1 [Clostridium] ultunense DSM 10521
TTACAGATGTAACTGAATTTTCAATTCCTGGAGATAATAGAAAGCTTTATTTAAGTCCAATTATGGACATTTACGATAACAGTATTATTGAATATGAAATATCCTTTAAAAACAATAATCAACTTGTATTTAAAATGTTTGATAGAGCCATCCAAAAACATCCTGATGCAAAGCCCATATTTCATAGTGATAGAGGGTTTCAGTATACGGGAAATATTTTCAAAAGTAAGATTGAAGAAGCTGGAATGGTCCAAAGTATGTCAAGAGTTGGTAAATGTATAGATAATGGTTCTATGGAAGGATTTTTTGGTATATTAAAGACTGAAATGTTTTACGGTAAGAAGTTTAAAACACTTGAAGAATTAAGGGAAAAAATAATTCAATATATAAAATTTTACAATGAAAAAAGATTTCAAAAAGGATTAGGATGCATGGCTCCTTTAGAATATCGAAACCATGCATCCTAATGTGCATAAATTTTAATTAAATTGATTGTCTACTTGACAAAGGTCAGTTCAAAGTTCAGCTCTTTTATTATAATTTTATATCTTGTTCTAGCAATTTTATTAACAATTTTATGGAGTTCATAATGTCATTTTTTGAAGCCATTTCTATAGTAGAATGAACATATCTAGTTGGAATAGATATTACTCCAGAGGGTACCCCTTCCTTAGTCAAATGGATAACCCCTGAATCAGTACCACCATATTCCAATACTTCTAATTGATAGGGGATATTATTTTCTTTAGCAATGTCTATCATAATTTGTCTCAATTTTGGGTGAGTTAGAATTGAATTATCTTTTACCTTTATGGCAGTACCCTTATTTAATCCTACTGCAAAAGTTTTGGCTTTGGGAGTGTCCCCACTTCCCGTGACATCAACAGCTATACCTATATCTGGGCCGATTTTATAGGCAGATGTTTTTGCTCCTCTTAAACCTACTTCTTCTTGTACTGTAAAGACAAAATATAGATCATTTATTGGATTATCTACTCTTCTTAATGCTTCAATAGCAACAAAGCATCCCACCCTGTCGTCTAGACACCTTGTAAATACTACATTATCATTCTCGCCATATTCAGATCTATAAACACATATATCTCCAATATTAACAAGTTTTTCTGCTTCTTCTTTGTTATTAGCTCCTATATCTATGAACATATTTGATAATTTAAGTTTGGAAATATCGTCAATTGGTTCTGATGAAACAACTCCCATCGTTCCATTTCCAAATATAACTTGCTGGCTCAGTGTAATAAAAGGTGATATCCCGCCAATATTAGTAAACCTTAAGAAACCCTTATCGTCAATATCGGTGACCATTAATCCAATTTGATCCATATGGGCAGCTATCATAATTTTTTTACCATTGCCTTTTTTTCTAGCTATTAAATTACCTAGATCGTCTATGCTGATTTCATCAACATGGTCTTTAATTTCATTCTTAATATATTCTCTAATGTTTTTTTCATTACCCGACGGTCCATAAAGACTAACTAATTCATCCAGCAGTTGACTATTAAATTTCATATTACAGTTCCCCCTTTTTATATTCAGTTAATATGGCTTTTAACAATTTATAAGTATTGTTATAATCATTTTTACTCATTACTGAAGTAGGTGAATGAATATTTCTGCAAGGTACAGATAATGTTGCTGTAATAGATCCCTCTTT
The DNA here is from genome assembly GCF_000511955.1 of [Clostridium] ultunense DSM 10521. Classification (GTDB taxonomy): domain Bacteria; phylum Bacillota; class Clostridia; order Tissierellales; family Tepidimicrobiaceae; genus Schnuerera; species Schnuerera ultunensis. The sequence continues at coordinate 269,165 of NZ_AZSU01000003.1, forward strand.
TGTAGTAAGTATTTTTCCCGAATCGTTTCCACCCATAGATGTTTTTCTATATTGATAAGGTAAATTATTCTTCCTAGCAATCTTTACTATTTTATTTCTAAAGTCCATATTATATAGAGTTGTTCTATCTACTAATGAGATTGCAGGTCCCATATTTAAATAAGTAGGTATTAAATGCTTATCAAGTTTTGGTATATCATAGCATAAAGTCCCCTCTAATATAATACTAATGTCTGGATCTACACTATATGCTGCAGGCCCTGCTCCTACAAGTCCTATTTCTTCCATTACGGTAAATACTCCATAAAAACTTGTATCTTCAATCTCTTTAAGCAGTTCAACTAATAAACTGCAACCTACACGATTATCTAACGCTTTTGCTTTTACTAGATTTTCACCAAATTCAATATATTGACCGTGAAACAACACATAATCGCCAATACTAACTAATTTTTCAGCCTCTTCTTTAGTATTTACCCCTATATCTATGTATAATTGGTCTATGTTTAAGGCTTTTTGCCATTCCTCCCTTTTCTGTAAATGAATAGGTTTCGCTCCTATAACTCCAAATATTTTATTTTTACCTACTAAAACTTGTTTGGAAACTAAAATCCTCTTATCAATACCACCGACAGTTGTAAATTTAAGTAACCCCATATTATCTATATCTGTAACCATTAAACCTACCTCATCCATATGGGCTGTTACCATTAATTTTTTATGATTATTCTTTCCCTTTTTAAATGCTATGACATTTCCTAATCTATCAACTTTTACATCATCTACATGATCCCTTATTTCATCAATAATAATATCTCTTACTTCTTTTTCATTGCCAGATACACCTGAAGCTTCAGTTAACCTTTTTAATAACATAGTAACCCCTCCAAATTTTCACTTGAAATGGAAGCCATAAAGAATGCTAATAGTTTAGCTGTATTCTTTAGATCCATCATATCAATTACCTCTACTGAAGTATGCATATATCTTAAGGGTATAGATAAACATAAGGTTGGAATACCTTCTCTTGTGATTTGCATAGCTCTTCCATCAGTTCCAGTAGGGCCAGGTGTTACTTCAAATTGAAAAGGAATATTATAATCTTTAGCTACTGCCACAATTTTTCCCCTAAGCCCTGGATGGATATTCCCTCCTATTGTTATTCCAGGACCTTTGCCCATATCGATTGTATCTCCTTTTGGCAGCTCAGGAGTTGAACCAAATCCTACATCTATCGCTATGCCAATATCAGGATTTATCTTATAAGTACTAGTGAAAGCACCTCTCATTCCCACTTCTTCCTGAACAGTGGATACAAAATATATATCTGCCTCATGATTTATTTTTGAAAGTTCTTTAATACATTCATACATGGCAGCTATCCCTGCCTTATCATCTAAGGATTTCCCCATTACCTTATTGCCTTGTAATGAGGTGAAATTTCTTTTAATAGTTATTGGATCTCCAATACTCACATGCTTCTCTACTTCTTTTTTTGGATATCCTATGTCAATTATCATATCTTCTATTTTTATTGCTTTATTAATTTCTGATGGTTCCTGTAAATGAGGCGGTTTTGAACCTATTACTCCAAATAAATCTTTGTTTCCATGTACTATGACTTCTTGGCCTAATATGGTTCTAGGATCTATACCTCCAATATTAGTAAATCTCAAAAATCCGTTATCTTCAATATATTTAACCATTAAACCAATTTCATCCATGTGGGCAGCTACCATTATTTTGAAATTAGATTGGTCGTTTGTGCCTCTTTTTAATATTATTATATTACCCAACTTGTCTATCCAGATATTATCAGCGTAAGTTTTGAAAGTGGATATTATCTCGTCATTAAGCCTAGATTCATGACCTGAAACACTACTACCGTTGCTTAACAATTTTAAAAACTCTTTAGTATCCAATTTACAACCCCCTCTAATTAAATATTTCCACTGTATTATAACATAAATTGTATTTAGCTACACTAATTAACTTTCCCATAGAAGAAAGTCTTAATAGTTCTAAAATTATACCTTTCAGGTAATATTATCTGTTCAGTACTTCCTACAAAAAGAACACCTTTATTACCTAAGCTATTATGAAATTTTTTATACAATAATTCCTTTGCCTCATCAGTAAAATATATCATTACATTTCTACAAGCAATTAATTCTACATTATTTGGAAATGGATCTTTGAGAAGGTCCAATTTATTAAACTCCACACACTCTTTTATTTCATTTTTTATTCGATATGAATTACCAACTTTTTCAAAATACTGTTTCTGAAATTCCATTGGCAAATTGACCAATGCTTTTTCAGAGTAAAGGCCTACTTTTGCCTTCTCGATTGCACCATCATCAATATCTGTAGCCAAAACTTTGATTTCGCTTAAATCATAAAATTTAGTCATTAACATAACTAAAGAATAAGGTTCTTCGCCAGTAGAACAGGCGGAACTCCAAATTTTTAATGGTCTCTTATTTCTTACAATTAGATTAGGTAATATATCTTTTTCTAAAACCTTCCATTGGGATGGGTTTCTATAGAATTCGGATACATTGATTGTTAGATAGTTTATAAACTGGTCTAATAAAAACTTGTCAGATTTTAATCCTTGGAAGTATTGATGGAAATCATCGAATCCATTCCTATTCACTAAAGAAGTAATCCTTCTTTTCATTTGTTTTTCTTTATAATAATTCAGGTCTATATTGATAAGAGCATTTATATTTTTTTTAAAAATTTCATAACTATCCATGGATACCCCCTTAAGATTATTATGGTATTGGAATCAAAGGATAAAATAAGATAAACTTTATTAATTGAAAAAATTTCTGTGGTATAAAACCACAGAAATATCAATGTAAAGGGGGTCTTGATGTAGTTTGTGAGGTCACAATTATATTTTTCCAAATAATAAATTAATTATACATCAATTCCCTTTACACTTTTAGTTGTCTTTTACAATATCCTCTATTTTTATATCCATGTCTTTGTTTTCAAAGGTTTCAACTTTTTCTTTCTCTTCTTCTTCGTCTCTATCTTCTTCAATTGCCCTCATGCTCAAGCTAATTCTTTGTCCTTCCTCATCTATGTCAATAATTTTTACTGTAACCTCTTGTCCAATTTCTAATCTATCAGATGGTCTATTAACATGGTCTTTAGATATTTGAGATACATGAACTAATCCATCAACACCTTCTTCCAATCTAATAAAGGCTCCAAAATCTAAAATATTTACAACTTTCCCAGAAACTATATCTCCAACATTTCTTTTATCAATAAATATGTCCCAAGGCTTTGGTAAAATTTGTTTTAATCCCAAAGATATCCTGTTCCTATTTTTATCAAAATCCAAAACTTGGACTTGAATTTTGTCGCCAGCGGCAACAACTTCTGACGGGTGGCCTATCCTATACCAAGACAAATCGGAAATATGGATTAAACCATCTAAACCACCAATATCAACAAAGGCCCCAAAATCCGTCAATCTTTCTACTTTGCCGTCGATTATATTTCCAATTTCTAAACTATCCCAGAGCTTCTCTCTTTTCTTTTCTAATTTTTCTTGTTCGACTACTTTACTTGACAGTACAATTCTTCTTCGATTTTTGTCAAAATCTATAATTCTGGCAATTAATTTTTTGCCCTTATAAGCACTCAAATCATCAACATAGGATACAGAAATTTGGGATGCAGGAATAAAACCATTAATATTCTTTATCAACACGGAAAGGCCGCCTTTAACGTCCGACAGTACTTTACATTCTATATTTTCTTTATTATCATAGGCTTTTTCAAGCTCTTCCCAATTTTTTATAACCTCTAGTCTTTTTGTAGAAAGTACAACATTTCCCTCACCATCATCTAATCTAACCACATAAACCTCTATCTCATCTCCCTCTTTAATCAAATCCTTAGGCCTAATATCGGGGTCATTAGATAGTTCTTCTTTAGTAATAATTCCATCAGATTTATAATTGATATTTACCATAATTTCATTTTCAGTTACATAAATGACTTTACCCTTTACAACATCTCCTCTACGGACTTTAACAAGTGTGTTTTCTATTGCTTCCATTATTTCATTATTATTAATATTATCCATTGTATTAACAACCTCCTTAATTATCCAATCAGGTGTTGAAGCACCTGCGGTTATTCCTATTGTATTAAATTTTGTTAGCTCTTGTAAAGGCAAATCTTTAGATAATTCGATATGAAATACATTATTACAATATTTTTTACTTATTTCTACTAATTTATTGGTATTGGAGCTATGATAACCACCAATTACAATCATAGCTTCGACTTTTTTCGCCAATTCTTTGCAAGCACCTTGTCTTGTATTAGTAGCATTACATATGGTATTAAACATCTTAACTTCCTCACCTTTACCGACAACAATATCCGATAGTTTTTTAAATTTTTCAAATGTATTAGTAGTCTGTGAAACTAAACAAATTTTATCATAGTTAGAAAGATTATTTGCTTCCTCTTCATTATTTATTATAATTCCATCATCATTACACCATCCGTTAATTCCAATTACCTCTGGGTGGTTTTTATCACCAATTATTACAATTTTATATCCTTTGTCGCTGTATTCTTCAACTTTTTTATGAACGGATTTTACGTAAGGACAAGTACAATCAATTAATTCTAAATTTAAATCTTCAATTTTTTTCTCAACTTTATAAGGTATGCCGTGAGACCTTATAATAACTTTTCCGTTTTCTATAGAATCAACTTCATCTATAACCTTTAAGCCATCTTTATTTAACTTGTCCACTATCTGAGTATTATGGACTAAAGGACCTAAAGAGTAGGTGTTTACACCTCCTGAGTTTTTAATAATTTTTTCAGCGGTATTAACCGCTCGCTTGACACCAAAACAATAACCAGCATGTTCAGCAATATAAACCTTCACCTTTTTTCCTCCTATGCATTATCTAGTGAATAGATAGATTTTAGTATATCCTTACTAATACTTTTATATTCTTCAGTAGAAAGTTTCTTATCAAAATATTCATCTAAATAAATAGGTCTACCAATCCTTACCACTATTCTACTAAATAATTTGTATTTTGATTGGATATATACAGGTACTACTGGCGATTTCCCCTTTATACTAATTAAACTTACTCCTGGTTTTGCACTATCTAAGTCCATCTTTTCTACTCTTGTTCCTTCTGGAAATATTCCTAAGATTTTTTCATCTTTTAATACTTTTAAAGATGATCGAATAGCTGATATATCTGAACTCTTTCTATCTACAGGAAAAGCCCCAAGCTCATAAATCAATTTAGCAATAATTTTATTTTCAAATAATTCTTTTTTCGCCATAAAGGATATGGGTCTAGGCACAGCTATTGCTAAAACAATAGGATCTAAAACACTAATATGATTAGAACATAATACGACTCTTCCTTTATTTGGTATATTTCCCCGACCTTCAATATCTATTCTAAAAAGAATATTAAATATTAAGACTGCAAGAAAACGAACAATTTTATAGAAATACAATTAGTTACCCCCCTTCAATTATCCTTAGAATTTCTTCTACACATTCTTCTACTGTTTTTTCAGTTGTATCTATTTCATATGCATCTAAACTCTTTTTTAAGGGAGCAATTTTTCGTGTACTATCTATTCTATCCCTATTCTTAATTTCAGTTAATATTTGTTCATAGGAAATATTTTTTTCCTCCTTCTCTAGTAATTCTTTATATCTCCTTCTTCCTCTTTCTTCAATGGAGGCAGTTATAAAGAATTTATAATTTGCATTTGGAAGAACAACCGTACCAATATCTCTTCCATCCATAATAAGGTTACTAGATTCTGCTAAACTTCTCTGTAAATGAACCATATTTTCTCTAACTTCTTTAATCTTTGAAATAACAGACACATTATTATTTACTATTTTTTTTCTAATTTCATTATCTACCGTTGTTCCATCTAAGTATATATGGTTATCTTTAAAATATATAGAAGTAGTCTCCATTAATTTTAGAATATTTTCCGTATCTTCAGGATCGATCCCTGCTCTAATTACCTTTAATGTTAAGGCTCTATACATAGCGCCAGTATCGATATATTCTAATTCTAAAATCTCAGCAATTCTTTTAGCAATAGTACTTTTACCTGCCCCTGCAGGGCCATCCACTGCTATGATTAATCTTCTATTGACCATTCCAATCCTCCTAATAAAATAATAACCACCATTGGTGGCATTGTTGTTTTTATTTATTTAAATCAGGTCTCAATGTTTTGGCATCTTTAAGATATACATGTTTTACATCTTTTTGTTTTAAAGAATCATGATATAGAATCATAACCCTAATACATTTTCTAATGCTATCTAAAACATCCATCTCATTGAAGCACATTAATCCACATTGAGTATATCCTAACAACCTAGCAGCCTTAGCAGGGTATTCAGCATTTAAATCTTTAGTTGATGAGAATAAAATACTAATGACATTATCTTTTATTAGATTGTTTTCTTTTTCTATTTTAAATAATAGGTCTTTAGTAGCTTTTACTATTTCTTCTTTATCATTATATTCAACAGTTGTAGCTCCTCTAATCGAAACTATTTTCAATTATATCACTTCCCTTAATAATTATATATTAAAACCTAGAATCAAACAAGTTATTTTAATTTAACATTACTTAATATTTCTATACTCTGGGAAGTTGTTATAACTGTATCCAATTTTGGTATAATGATATTATTGCTTATCCCTACTACTTTAATTTTCAATTGATTATTGTATTTAGTGCCATCAATTTCGATTAGATCATTGTTATATACACCAACTTTAAGCTCATCATTTTTAACAAAATCTCCAATATACTCCCCATTAACTAATACTTCAATATTATTGTAATTTGGAGTCATGTTTTTCAATATAATAATTCCCTTATCAAAGGATTCTGCAGAATTAGCAATAGGAAAAAACTTGCTATCTTTATTATTCATATAAGTTAATATAATATCATTATCAGTATAATTGATATATTGAATTGCTAACAGCAGCAATAGAGATAATATAGATAATAATATCAATGTCTTTTCGAAGTAATTGAAAATAGGTTTCATTTTAGCCTCCTAAATCCATTATTAATAATACTCTATGCATATTGTTAGCAATTAATGAAAATATTATAAGGCTAATCTATTTACCATATTAGACATTCATTCCCGCTAGATACCCTGTTGAATATGCAATTTGTAAATTGTAACCCCCAGTCAATCCATCTACATCAATTATTTCTCCACCAAAAAACAAACCAGGTACAATTTTAGATTCCATAGTAGACGGATCAATTTCATTTGTAGATACCCCTCCAGATGTAACTATTGCCTCTTTAATAGGCCTAAAGTCCTTAAAGGTTAATGGTAAGTTTTTAATGGTTTCTACAATTTTCAACCTTTCTTCCTTGGTTATTTGATGAATAGCTTTTGTTCCATTAATTGAAGCTATATCTATAATTAAGGGTATTAGTTTTTGGGGCAAAAGTTCATCTAATCCATTTTTTATTTGTCTATTGCTAAATTTTTGAAAATCCCTTAAAACCCTTTTGTCTAGCTTTTCCTTCGATAAAGCAGGTTTTAAATCGATAAATAATCTAATCTCTTTATCTGAATGTTTGTTGATTACATTGCTCATAGATAATACAATGGGGCCTGAAATTCCATAATGGGTAAATATCATTTCTCCAAACTCTTCATGCACCTCATTATTTGCTACTGTGCTAATAAGCTTTACATTTTTAAGGGATAAACCTTGTATATCTTTTACCCAATCTTCTTCTAATTCCATGGGTACTAGAGAAGGCCTTAATGTCTTAATTTTATGACCAAATTTCTTTGCAAAATCATAACCATCTCCAGTTGATCCAGTAGCTGGATATGATTTTCCTCCAGTAGCTATAATTATTTTATCAAATTTTTCTATATTCTCATCTTTAAATTTTACGATAAATTTATCGCCAATATTTTCTATATCTTTTACAGTTTTGTTTAACAAAACCTTAACATTATTAGCCAATAAAAATTTTTCTAAAGTTTTAATTACATCACTGGATTTGTCTGACACTGGAAAAACTCTATTACCTCTTTCAATTTTAACCTTAAGTCCATAAGATTCTAACAATTTAATTATATCTTCATTGGTAAAAGAATAAAATCCACTATATAAAAACTGACTATTAGTAATTATATTGTCGAAAAAATCATCTATTGGGGAAGCATTGGTAATATTGCATCTGCCTTTTCCCGTTATGAATAATTTTTTTCCTAATCTGTTATTTTTTTCGATTAAAGTTACATCTATGCCTCTAGAACCAGCAAACCCTGCAGCTATTATTCCCGCAGGACCTCCTCCTATCACTCCTACTCTCACCTTTAACTCTCCTTTATATGGCAAATATCATTAAATAATTTCAGTACTTTATTATGTTCTCTAATTTCTACAATTGATAAACTAACATTATTAATAGTTAAATTCTTAAAATTGGCTAAATTCATATTCAATAATCCTAGTATAATAGTTTTTAAAGTAGCACTATGGGATACTATTAATACGTTATCAATTCTATCATTATGAATTATCTTATTTAATCCATTCATGGCCCTTATTTGTAGTTCTTTTAACGTTTCTGCTCCTTCTATTTGTAATTTTTCAGGCTCGTTTCTCCATAAAGCAAGGTCATCCTGATGTTCTTCAATCATTTTATCGTTAGATATCCCTTCCCATACCCCAAAATTAATTTCTCTAAATTCCTTCATAGGGGTTATAGCTAAATTTAGTTTGTTTCCAATAATTTTAGCAGTTATATATGCTCTATTCAGGTCGCTAGAGTATATTTTTTCTATATTTTCATTAATCAATCTCTCTCCAATTAAATGGGCTTGTTCAATGCCTTTTTGTGTGAGGGCAATATTTTGCTGCCCTTGAATTTTTTTTAGAACATTCCACTCTGATTCTCCATGCCTTACCAAATATATTTTTTTCATATATTTACCTCCAATTTATAAATGTATATAGTTTATTATAACAGAATATTATTTAATATTATATATATCATTTATGATAAGATCTAATATGTTAGCTAAATAACAAATAAAACTACCATCTAATTGGTAGTTTTATTTGTTATTCTTATTGTTTGTATTATATACATTGTGCTTCTTCCAAATCTTTTCCAAATCCTCAAAGTATGCAGTAATATCATTTTTCTTCTCAGTTCCCAATGCAATAATAAAAGCATTTATTAAACTCATGGGAGCTACTAGTGAATCTACAAAGGATAACATATTGCTACTTGCTATTAGAGTAGTATCTGCATACTGAGCTGCTGGTGATATCAAACTATCTGTGATTCCGATTATTTTACAACCCTTTTCTTTTCCATAATCTAATGCTTCTAAGGTTCGTTTTGAATACCTAGGATAACTTATTCCTATAATAACATCTTCATCAGTAGCTTTTAACAACTGCTCAAAAACATCGCTAGGGCCAGATGTTACGACTTTAACATTGCTTAATAAAAAATTTAAATAGAAACCCAGATATCCAGCTAAAAAAGATGAACTTCTAAGACCTAATACAAACACATTATCAGCCTTTAGAGTAATTTCAACAGCCCTTTGAAAAGCATGATAATCTATTTCATTTAATGTTTTTTCAATATTATCCATATCCTTTTTAACCACTAATTTTAAAGCATTTTCATAGTCTGTAAAGTCCTTGCTTAAAGATATTCTTTGAACTGTAGTTAGTTTGTTTTTAATTAATTCTTGTAATTCCTTTTGTAGTTCCCTATATCCATCATAGCCTAATGTGTTAGCAAATCGTACTACAGTAGACTCACTTACCCCTACCGTTTCCCCTAAAGTTGCAGCAGTCATAAAGGCAGCCCTATCATAATTATTCATTATAAATTCAGCAATTAATTTTTGCCCCTTGCTCAAACGATTAAAATTATTTTGTATTACTTTTATTAGATCAACATACTTCTCCATATACACTATCCTTATGGTTTTCTATTAGTTTAAATCCTTCCGAAAGAGCTCTTTTATTCAACTCTTCTGTACCTCGGGGCACTCTACTTAATACTGCTTTTTCTAAAGATTCTTTGCTAACAACTTTAGTCAATTCATAGATACTACCTAAGGCAACAATATTTGCAACCATAGGCTTTCCCAGCTGATTTACAGCTGTATCTAATATAGGTATTGAAAAAATTTTAATATCCTCTCTATTTGGTTTTTCAGTAACACTTTCATCTAAAATTAATACTCCCCCTGGCCTTAAAGAATTAATATATTTTTCACATGCTTTTTGAGTTAAAGACAAAAGTATATCGCATTTATCTACCTTTGGATAGTTAATTATTTTATCACTAATTATAACCTCGGCTTTGCTTGCTCCTCCTCTTGCCTCTGGTCCATAGGACTGGGATTGAACTACGTTTTTACCATCATATAAGGCAGCTTCTGCCAAAATTATTCCCGCCAAAATAAGACCTTGCCCACCTGAACCACTTAATCTTAATTCTTGTTTCATCATTTTAAATCTCTCCTTTAAAAAGATTCCATTATTTTATTATACTCATTAGTATACTCTGGTCTTTTCCCTCTATATAATTCACCTATAATAATTTTGCCTTCTCGCTTTTCCTCTGATAATTTTTCATAAGCAGCTTTATTAATAGTAATATCCCTCAAATTCATCATCATCTCAACGGCATCGCCTTTTTTGTTTTTTCTTCCATAATAGGTAGGGCAGGTCGTTAAAGTTTCAATAAAAGAAAAACCTCTGTTTTTTATACCCTCTTCAACCTGTTTAATTATCATATTTGTTCCATATACCGTTGCTCTACTTACATAAGTAGCACCTGCAGCTTTAGCTAAGTCACATAAATCAAAATTTGCATCTATATTACCGTAAGGTGCTGTAGTTCCCTTGTCCCCCGTTGGCGTAGTAGGTGAATATTGACCTCCAGTCATCCCGTAAATATTGTTGTTGAATACAATAGTTGTTATATCAATATTTCTCCTTGCCGCATGGATTAAATGATTTCCTCCTATGGCAGCACAATCCCCATCACCAGTAATTACTATAACATGTAACTTTGGATTAGCAAATTTAATACCTGTGGCAAAAGCCAGTGCCCTTCCATGAGTTGTATGGATAGTATTAAAATCCAAATATCCTGAAGCCCTAGATGAACATCCAATTCCAGAAACAATACACACATCATTTTGATTTAACCCAATATTATCTATAGCTTTTACAATAGCTCTAGTAACTATTCCATTTCCACATCCTGGACACCAGATATGAGGCAAACTTTCGGTCCTATAATATTTTTCTACTAATTGACTTGGCAATTTAACCCCTCCTACCTTTTATAAAAGAGATAATTTCTTCTGGAGTAATTAACTCTCCATCTACACGACCATATTTATCTACTTTTGTATACTTACCTGCAATTCTATCAATTTCTAAGAAATATTGTCCCAGATTCATTTCTATAACTGAAACTCTATTCACAATTTTAGCCAAATTTTCTATTTGCTTCTGCGCCACTGGCCAAATGGTAATTGGTCTAAACATACCGATTTTTCTGCCTTCCTCTCTTAGTAAATCAATGGCGGATTTGGCTGATCTAGCAGTTGCTCCGTATGTAATGATTATTTCATTTGCATCTTCTAATTTGTATTCTTCATATTCAACAATATCGTCCGCATTATCCTCTATTTTATTAACCAATCTTGTTATCAATTCTGCCGCAATTTTATTATTATTTGTAGGGAATCCAGTTTCACTGTGAATTAATCCAGTTACATGGAATCTGTATCCTTCTCCAAAATTCGCCATTTCAGGGACTATATTGTCTTCCTTTACTTTATAAGGTACATAATCTTCTGGATTAGATGCAGGTTTCTTTCTATTATATATTTCCATTTGATTTTCTTCTGGTATTTCTATCTTTTCCCTCATATGACCAATTACTTCATCCATCAATAATATAACTGGAGTTCGATATTTTTCTGCTAAATTAAAAGCCCTAATAGTTGTATCATAAATTTCTCTTACTGTAGATGGATATAAGGTAATAATAGAATGTTCCCCATGAGTACCCCATCTAGCTTGCATTATATCACCTTGAGCTGGCGATGTAGGTAAGCCAGTACTAGGACCACCTCTTTGAACATTTACTATTACACAGGGCACTTCCGATATAATAGCATATCCTATACCCTCTTGTTTAAGGGAAAACCCGGGGCCACTAGTAGCCGTCATTGATTTCTTTCCAGTTAACGACGCACCAATTATTGCACTAATGCTTGCAATCTCATCCTCCATTTGAATAAATTTTCCGCCTATCCTAGGTAATTTAGCAGCTGAAAGCTCTGCTATTTCAGTTGAAGGAGTAATGGGATAACCAGCATAAAACATCATACCCGCAGCAATTGCACCTTCAACACAAGCTTCATTACCTTGCATTAATTTTACAGTTTTTTCTGGCATTTTACTTACCTCCTAAATAAATTGCATAATCAGGACATCTTAACTCACATTGACCACATTGTATACAAGAGTCCAGATCTTTAATAACTACCTTGTCATCTTTTATTTCTAACACATTTTTTGGGCAAAATGCAACACATATACCACAGCCTTTGCACAATTCCTTTTCCACATTGAGTCTTTCCAATGTCTTCAATGCTACTTCCCCCTTATTGTGATATTTTCTACTATTATAGTATCAAAAATATGCCTTTTATGCAAGATTTATTTCATATTTATAATATTTTTATTAAATATGCAAGTTTTGTTTCATTATTTAGAAAAAACAAGCCCTAAAAAGGACTTGTTTTATAAAACACAAAAGGTATAAATCACTCATAAAATAGACTTTAAATTGATGGTTTACAAAAAAGGCTTTCTTAACTTCAAAATACTTAATGGGAACCTTTTTATACTGGATATGTTTTAAATTCTTCATTTAATAAGTCAGTATCAATTTTATACCTTTCAGCTTGCCTATATTTAAAGAAATCAATGGCAACTTGAGGAAACAATGCATAGGTTAATACATCCTCATCTTGTTCAATATATTCTTTTATCTCATCTCTCATCCTATGCAGTTCCGGATCCATCAAATCTGCAGGTCTTCCCGTAAATACTTTTTCATCACCAATAATTTTTTTCCTTATTTCTTCCTTAATGGGTACAGCTGGTTTTCCGTAAAGACCTTTTACATAATTTTTAGTCTCCGTTGGGATCATTTTATATCTTTCTCCCAATAGTACATTAAATACAGCTGTAGTTCCAACCATTTGACTCATAGGAGTAACTAATGGAGGATAACCTAAATCTTCCCTAACTTTAGGTACTTCCTCTAAAACTTCATCAAATTTATCTAAAGCTCCTTGACTATTTAGCTGCGAAACTAGATTCGAAAGCATCCCTCCAGGTATTTGATATTTTAACGTTCTAACGTCAACATTTAAGACTTTATTATTTAATAATCCTGCTTCTACGTATTTATCCCTAAGCTCTTTAAAATAATCCGTAATTTCTAGTAAAAGGTCCATATCTATATCTGGATAATACGGCGAACCTTGTAGTGAAGCTATCATCGACTCCGTAGCCGGTTGACTGGTTCCCATACCTAAAGGTGAAATAGCTGTATCTATAATATCTGCTCCTGCTTCAATTGCCTTCATATAGGTTTGATTAGCTATACCGCTAGTAAAATGGGAATGGATTTGTATTGGAACTGACACATTCTCTTTCAATCCCTTAACTAATTTTTCTGCCTCATATGGCATAAGTATTCCAGACATATCCTTTATACAAATAGAATCTGCTCCCATTTTTTCCATTTCAACACTTAGATTTATATAGTACTCATTATTGTGCACAGGGCTAGTTGTATAGGAAATAGCTGCTTGGGCATGACCACCATGTTTTTTAGTTGCCTCTATGGATTTTCTAATATTTCTAGGATCGTTTAGTGCGTCAAATATGCGGATAATATCGATGCCATTTTCTATCGATTTTTTTACAAACATTTCAACTACATCATCTGAGTAATGTTTATAACCTAGTAAGTTTTGTCCTCTTAATAACATTTGCAACTTAGTATTTTTAAAAGCTTTTCTTAAAGCTCTTAATCTCCCCCATGGGTCCTCATTTAAAAATCGCAAACAGGAATCAAAAGTTGCTCCACCCCATACTTCAAGGGAATGGAAACCAACTCTATCTAACTTATCTGCTATAGGTAACATATCTTCTGTTCTCATTCTAGTAGCAATTAAAGATTGGTGTGCATCCCTTAAAATAGTATCTGTAATTTTTACACCTGACATTATTAACCCCTCCTATTTTATAGTTTTTCTACGCCAAAAAGTACAGGCGGATTATTTTTCTGATTTAAAAAATTAAATTTTAAAACACTGTATTCCTTTTGGTCAAGTTCTTTCAGGAAATCTTTTACTCCTTCTTTTTCCTCTAAACCGCCTTCATGACCAGTATAGCAAGTTATTAGCAACAATCCATTTTTTCTTAACAAGTATAAGGATTTTTTTATACTCTCTAAAGTTGAATAGATTTCAGTTTTAATGCTTTTATTACCACCTGGTAAATAGCCTAGATTATATATGATAAAATCTACTTCATTAAAAATATATCTATCAATATTTTCATGGCCATCGTTTATTAGAATTACCCTTTTATCTAAATTCTCTTTAAACAATTTTTCTTTAGTTATTTTTAAAGCTACAGGCTGAATATCAAAACCATAGACTTTTCCTTTTTTCCCAACTAATTTGGATAACAAAATAGTATCATTTCCATTTCCTACAGTGCAATCTATTGCTATACTTCCACTTTTCACATAGTAATACATAATTTTCTTTGCTAAATCCACTGTATTGACAAAATATTTAAACCCCATTTTTATCACCACAACAATATTTGGTAAAAAAATCATTTATTTTTAAATAAAGTTTGTACTCATTTGAAAAATATTGTCTATTATGTATGAAACCTTTCTTAATCAAATAGCTACTATTGTCACAATAGTATATATTATTGATACCCATAGCTTGACATTTAAATAACATTCCTCTTAAGATACTATCGCCGTAATTAAAACCTCTAAACTTATCTTCTACAGCAATGTATTTTAATATACCATAGCTATCTTTTAAAAATATCTTACCTATTCCAATAATTTCATCCTTATTTTCTAATATATATACTATTCCATCTAACAAATCATCTTCTATCAAATTATCTTTGAGAATAGGCTTAACCTTATTATAATCTTTTTTTTCTATTTGCCGCAATATCAACACAACTTTCCACTCCTATGTTAATTATAATTGATAGCTTATGAAAAATAAAGCTGAATATATTTAACATTATAATATGCAATCCTTTTTACTAAAGGGATTTTAAATATCTAATTTCATTATTAGTTAAATATCTCCACTTACCTAACTCAAGATCTCCAATTTTCAATTCACCAATGGCTACCCTACTAAGTTTTATTACCGGATGTCTAATATATTCACACATCTTCCTAACTTGCCTATTTCTACCTTCATAAATTGATATTTCCAATAAGGAAGAGTCCTTATATTTTCTTACAATTCTAATATAAGCCTTAGCCGTCATTCTACCATCTAATTTTAGTCCCTTTCTAAACTTATTTAATTGCTTACTATTAGGTACTCCCTCTACTAATGCTATATATTTTTTATATACCTGAGAGCTTGGATGGGTAAGTTTGTAAGCTAAGTTACCATCATTAGTCATTAGGAGCAGTCCAGAAGTATCTTTATCAAGTCTACCTACGGGAAAAATCCTTTCATCAACATCATGAACTAAATCCAAGACTATTTTATCATTATATTTACTCTTTAAAGTCGTAACATATCCTTCTGGCTTATTCAACATTATATAAATTTTGTCTTTTACTAGCCTAATTTTTTTATTATCGACTTTTACTACATCCTTTTCCGGATCAACTTTTGTACCAAGTTCTTTTATAACATTATCATTAACTTTAACTCTACCCTGCAAAATTAGTTCTTCAGCCTTTCTTCTTGAGGTTATTCCTGACTGTGCTATGTACTTTTGTAATCTCATAATTTAAAAACCTCCTTCTGTTCACTATACTTATTTTAGCCTTTTAAAACTAATTTGTAAAATTAATTATGTATAATATAATTAATTATTTATTTATAGTAGAATACAGAATATAAAACCATATTACTATTTAAAAAAAGAAAAAAGCCCATAGGCTTTATTAGCTTTGAATTTTCTTAATAAATCTTTTAATCATACCTAATTTTTCTACTTTTTCTTTTGATATAACTTTTCCCATATGGATAATCTGTCCATCTAAATATATAGTTATATCCCCAATAATTTCACCTTTGGCAATAGGAGCCTCTATAGCTTTAGGTAAGTTGAGATTGATCTTGACTCTATCTAACTCTTCCTCTTTTAGGGGATATATAAAAGTATCTTGGGAAATTGCAGATACAAAATCTTTCTTTCCATTATTTATAGGAATTTTCTTGAAAAATTGTTCCTTTTCACATATTACATAAGTAGTAAAATTCTCAAACCCATAATCCATTAGCTTATAGCAGTCATTGAACCAATTACCATCGTTTAATGCTACTGCAATTAACTTGGTACCATTTCTTGTGGCACTGGTTACCAAACACCTACCTGCCCTGGTAGTATAACCAGTTTTTACTCCATCTCCTCCTTCATATTCCCATAGGGTCTTATTTTTATTGTAGAATATATTATTTTTATTTCTATCTGCTTTCCAGGTTTTACTACTAACGATTTCGCTAAATTTCTCCAATTCCATAGCTTTCGCTGTAATCAATGCTAGATCATATGCAGTAGAATAGTGATTATCATCATGGAGTCCATGGGGATTCATAAAATTAGTATTCTCAGCGCCTATTTTCTTTGCCATATAATTCATCAATTTTATAAAGTCTTCAATATCTTTCCCAATATAATTTGCTATGGCCACAGCAGAATCGTTGCCAGATCTAAGCATTAAACCGTATAATAAATCCTCTAAGGTAATAATCTCCCCTTCTTCTAAATATATACTGGATCCTTCAATTCCTACAGCATTTCTATCTATTTTTATCTCCTCAGTTAATTTTCCCCTTTCTAAAGCTATTAAAGCCGTCATTATCTTTGTAGTACTTGCCATTGGTAATTTAATATAGGGATTATAACTAGCCAAAATTCTTTTTGATTGTGCGTCTATGAGCACTGCGCTTTGAGCGCTTATATCCGGTTCTTGACATAAAGCGATTTTCCCCCAAAATAAGTTTATTATTATAACAGATATAAGAATTTTTCTATTCAAGAACAAACCTCCCTAATAATAAAGTAATAGAAGCAGAATTTTCTGCTTCCTAAGTTGGATTATGAACATTATCTAAATTTACAGTGCTATCAGAATATTTCTTTTCCTTACTCATTGACTGTTGGATACTGTCTGCCAGTTTAGTCATAAAATCAAATAAACTACTTAAAGCAGTATTTCCTTCATCCACAGTTAATAATTTAATTTGATTATTTCCTGCAACTATAAAGCCTACTGGTTGTACCGATACCCCAGCTCCACTACCACCACCGAAAGGGAGTTTTTCTTCATCAATTTCCCCTTCTTTTGTGTTTTTGATTTTATTAAACTCACTACCTCCAGATGCAAAACCAAAAGAAATCTTCGATACTGGAATAATAACCAATCCGTCCGGTGACTGTACCGGATCTCCAATAATAGTATTTACATCTACCATTTCTTTTAAACTATTCATTGTAGTTTTCATTAAACCTTCTATTGGATGTTCTGCCAATTACCTCACCACCTTTATTTGTTTTTCTCTGCCAAATCCATACAATTATAATATAAACCATTCTTATTTTTATTATGCAATCAAATATTATTTCTAATTGATTTTTATTAAAAATTGGAATTACATTATAATTTAAATCCTCGACTTCTTTCTTAGATAACAAAAATCCTACTATAAGACTTTTTAAAAACCATAGACTACCTATAATAGTACCTACATAGAATGCATCTTCAAATCCTATCTTAGTTTCCCAATTTACCCTTTTAATAACTAACTTTTCCCAAATCATATCGATAAACTCCTTATACTGGTCATCCTTATGGATAGATTTAATCCTATCTAAAAATCCTGTTTTATAATTTCTATCTTTTTTCTCCTTGTCGAAAGGATAAAATTCAGGTTTAAATATTCCAAATAGATAGGATGTGGTAATATTTAATCGACTACTGCCTTCTATATAATTGTATATAATCTTAAATTCCATTGGCATAATCAAGAGTATGATCATAAAAATCGGTACTACGCTCAATAAGCATTTCATATTTTCACTCCAAATTTATTTGGTTGCTACTATCTATATTTTCCATAAAAAAAAGAATAATACATATATTTGTATTATTCTTCTCCCTCATTTATCTCTTCATTTTTCAGTTCAAAATCCTTAAGAGACGGTAAATCATTTAAATTTTCTAATCCAAAATATCTTAGAAACTCCTTAGTAGTACCATATATAATTGGACGACCAGTCCTTTCTAATCTACCCTTTTCTTCAATCAAATTTTTATTCAGTAAGGTATCTAAAGCCTTATCACATCTTACACCTCTAATAGCTTCAATTTCATTCCTTGTTATAGGTTGTCTATATGCTATAATGGATAAAGTCTCTAAAGCTGCATTTGAAAGACTTTTATTGTTTTTTTCTTGTGACAATTTACTTATCCAATGGTAGTGTTCGGGCCTTGTTGATAGTTGATAGCTATCCTCTATTCGTACTATCCTCAGCCCTCTTCTATTATAATTAAATTGGTCTATCATCTCATTTAATATATTTTTAGTTTCTTCTTCCTCTATTTCCAGAATATCAGAAATATCCTTTAACGATAAAGGCTCCCCCCATATAAATAATAATGCTTCTATTATAGATTTAACCTCTTTTTTCTCCATAATTTATACACCCTCTTTATCATTCTCATAAATTATTATATCTGAAAAATTATCTTCTTGATAGATTCTAATATATTTAGTTCTAATAAGTTCAAGTAATGATAAAAATGTTACAACTATTTCCTTCCTATTAGGATTTTCACCTATTAGAGTACTGAATTTAACACTTTTTTTCTCTTTAAGTGAGTCCTTTATCTTTTCAATACATTCATCTAAAGTGTATTCTTCCTTTTGGATTTCATTTATTTTTAGAGAAGTTTGGGTTTTTGTTCTTTTTTCTAATATGTTATTAAAGGCTTTAACCAATTCTTTTAAATCCATTTGTTCTAGATCTTCTTCTTCATTAATAAAATAGGACAGGTCTTCCTGAGGTTTATAATATACTTTGTTTTGCACCTTTTCTAGGTTGCGAAATTTGGTTGATGCAAGCTTATATTTTTTGTATTCTACTAATTTCTTCACTAATTCTAATCTTGGATCAACATCATCCATTTTTAGTTGTTCATCTTCATCTTTATTATTCTTTTGGGGCAAAAGTAATTTTGATTTTATTTCTAATAGAGTAGCAGCCATAAGTAAGAAATCACTAGTTATCTCTAAATCTAGTTCTTCCATCCTGGCTATATAATCTAAATATTGCTCTGTTATTTCGTTAATGGGTATATCATAAATATCAATCTGTGCCTTATCAATCAAATGTAGTAACAAATCCATTGGACCTTCAAAAGTTTCTAATACAATCTTGTAATCCATAATAAAACTCCCATTAAACAATTATTTTAATTAATATATTCAAACTTAAGTCAATAATTGGACCCAATATTTTATTAATAGTATTTGTTGCAACTAATATAATTAAAATTAAATATAGATATCTCTCATTCTTGTAAAAAAGGTATTCATATTTGACCGGTAATAAACTAGCTAAAACCTTCGAACCATCTAAGGGCGGCAGAGGTAGTAAATTGAAGACCCCCAACATTAGATTATACCATAACATAATAATTAATATATTAAACAAAATATTGCTTGATATTATATCCATAGATATTGTGAACCCAATAATTAATGCCATAATAAAATTAGAAAAAGGTCCGGCTAAGGATACGGCAATCATACCCCTTTTCCTATTTTTGAAGTTATTTGGGTTTATGGGCACAGGCTTGGCCCACCCGAACCTAAACAATAATAAAAAAATAAATCCAGTTATATCTAGGTGTTTAAGTGGGTTTATCGTTAACCTCCCTGCTTCCTTGGCTGTATTATCGCCTAATATATAGGCTACATAACCATGAGAAAACTCATGGATTATTATTGCTACTAATAATCCTGGTAATCTAAATAAAAAATCATATCCCATTATTTTCCTCTTTCTAATTTGAATTATTAGAACCTCGACTTATAAGCCGAGGTTTCACCATCTTTATTATATTCTATTATGTTTTAATATAAAATACAAATAAATATTTTATATCATTTATTAATGAGAAAGTTTTTCAAAGTCTTCTTAAACATTTCCTTAAAACCTGCCTTATCCGCTTTAGCCTTAGATACTAATTTAATTCTATCAACTTCTACACCATCTAATTTAACTATCATTTGACCTATTTCTTGACCTTCATTAATAGGGCTTTCCAAGAATTCGGGTAATAATATTTCCTTGCTAATATTTCCACTATTCCCTTTTGGTAAAAGTATATAGCTATCTTTTTCTAAAACCGCCTCTATATATGGAATATCTCCTTTATGAACTTCTACTTTACCTAAAATATCACCTTTTTTCCCTATGGTAATGGAATCATAATTTGCAAATCCATAATCTAACAACCTCATAGCTTCATCAAATCTAATTTTTGATGTTTCACTGCCCATTATAACGGCTATTAGCTGTAAATTTCCTCTTTTTGCTGAAGCAGCCAGGCAGAACCCTGCTTCCTTTGTAGAACCAGTTTTTATCCCCGTAGTACCTTCATATTCTTTTATAAGCCTATTGGTATTCACTAAACTCTGTACCTTATCCTTCTTTTTTCCTACGAGAATTTCATCCATATAAACAGTTAGCCAATTATGGATTTGCTTATGTTTTAATAGTTCTACCGACATTAACGCTACATCATATGCAGATACATAGTGGTTTTCATCTGGAAGGCCTGAAGCATTCATGAAGCTTGTATTTTTCATGCCTAAGGATTTTGCTTTTTCGTTCATCATTTTAACAAATATTTCTTCACTTCCGGCTATATGTTCAGCTAAAGCTGCCGAAGCATCATTGGCAGATCTAATAGTAATAGATTTAAACAAATCTTCCACAGTTTGGGTTTCCCCTTCTTCTAACCATAATTGACTACCTCCCATTCCTGCTGCATGTGAACTTATCCTAACTTGGTCAGTCAGATTAATTTTTCCCATCTCTAAAGCCTCCATACCAAGTAAAAGAGTCATGATTTTGCTTACACTAGCAGGAGGTAACTTTTCATGAGGATTCTTTTCATATATAACTTCTCCTGTGTGATAATCCATGAGCAGGGCTGATTTGGCTTGAATATTTAATTCATCTTCTGCAAAAGCGATAGATGGAATAGTAAACCAAATTATTAATAGCAAAATTGTTGAAATTATTCTCCTATTCACTAGACAACCTCCTAAATCAATCTTTACTTTTATAATATCCATTCAAATCTTTAGTTATACAAACTATTCTATAAAAGTAATAATATTCTATTAATTTTGCTAAATAAAAAAGCCTTCTCTCGAGTATTATAAGGAGTCCTATTTTGAAATCCATTTAGCTCAAGTTTTATCTAAAAGATATTTTTAGATGAGAATTTTCCTATTAGTTGTAAAAAACACGCAAAAAAACACCTTATGAATGACCATACCCCCTTAAAGTTTACAGGTGAAATAATAAAAACCTGTTAAAACTTTAAGGGGGTTTTGTATGTCTGAAAGAAGTAAACATAGTGTAGAAATCAAACTGATAGCGGTAGAAAGATATCAGAATGGTGAATCTGCTACTAAATTATCTAGAGGATTTGATGTAGATGTGAAAACCATTCGAATTTGGACTAAGAAGTATGAGACATTTGGTATTGATGGCATAAAGGAGAAAGGAACATGGACTAGGTATTCAATAGAATTGAAAATTGCTGCTGTTGAGGACTATCTAAATGGTAAAGGTTCTCTAAGAGATATTTGCACAAAATATGGAATAAGAAGTAATTCTTCTTTGAGAAAATGGATTTTGAAGTATAATACTAGTAAAGAATTAAAATCTTACCCGAAAGGAATTCAAAAATCCATGAAAAAAGGTCGTAAAACAACTTATGAGGAAAGAATTGAGATAGCAAAATATTGCATAGAAAATAACTACAATTATTCAGAAACTGCAAAAATCTACGATGTTAGCTACCAGCAAGTCTACTCTTGGGTTAGAAAGCTTGAAGAATCTGGAGAACAAGGCTTAATCGATAGAAGAGGTAAATCAAAGGAAGAAACTTCTTTAACAAAAGAAGATAAATTAGCGATTGAAATTAGAAAACTTAAGAAACAAAATAGAGAATTAGAAGTGGAGAATGCTCTGCTAAAAAAATTAGAGGAACTCGAGAAGAGGTATCGTTAGGCCGAGTTCCTGCCTTTAGAATGCACTCAGCCATAACTGAACTACATAACAAAGGCTACTCTATCTCTGAGTTATGTAGATGTGCAGGAATATCAAGACAAGCGTACTATCAATACAGAAATAGAAACAAATCAGAAAATGAAATTAAAAATACAAAATTAGTAGATGTAATATTAGAAGTTTATGAAGATGTTGAGAAGAATAACTATGTAAAGTCTACTCCTGATTATGTAGCAGAGAACATACTAAATAGAGATTTTATTGCTAATAAGGCTAATAAAAAATGGGTTACCGATGTAACAGAATTTAAATATGGAGCTAATAAAAAAGCATATTTAAGTGCAATTATGGATTTATATGATAACAGTATGGTAGCATTTAAAATCGGTCATTCAAACAATAATCAGCTAGTATTTGATACACTAGAAGAAGCTATAAAAAACAATCCTAAAGCAAAGCCATTAATACATAGTGATCGTGGCTATCAATATACATCTTATGGGTTTAAGAGAATGCTAGAGCTTCAAGGGATGACTCAAAGCATGTCTAGACCAGGAAAATGCATTGATAATTGTCCAATGGAATCATTTTGGGTAAGATAAAATCAGAAAGATATTATTTAAGATTTAAAAAAGAAGGATACAATACATTTGAAGAATTGGAAAAAGATATAGAAGATTATATAGAATTTTATAATAATGATAGACCACAGAAAAAATGTGATGGATTTGCACCAATAGAATATAGAATGATGGCTGCATAGAAATTTTACTGGGGTACCCCAGTAAAATAAGAGAAGTAGGATCTCTTTCAATCCTACTCATCTATAGCTTTTATTATTTCGACTGTAAACCTAAATGGGTTCAGGTCAAATTAAGGTGTTTTTTACATACAGATTAATATATTTCAACTCTATCTTTCGTTACAAGGCCATATATTAGTTTCTTCGATTTTTTATTCTTTTCTCCAATTTCAAACAATCCCTTTAAATCCTCTTCTACATCTTTTCCTTTTGATATATCATTAGTATGAATTTGTGCCAATGTTTCGCCTACCATTACCTTATCATCTACCTTTTTGTTTAATATAATACCTGCAGAGAGATCGATTGTCGAATCCATAGTTTCCCTTCCAGCACCTAGTTTTAAAGCACATTTACCAATTTCCTCAGCATTTAATGATTTGATATAACCTTCTTTCTCACTTTTAACTTCAATTATATATTTTGCTTTTGGTAACAATTCCGGGTTCTCAATCTGATTTACATCTCCGCCTTGCCATTTAACTAATTCTTTGAATTTATTGTAAGCTGCACCAGAATCAATTATTTCTTTTAATAGTTTTTTGGCTTCTTCTTCTTTTTCAACTTTCTTAGCTAACAACAACAATTTTGTTCCTAACTGTAAAGTAAGTTGAAACAGATCTTCAGGTCCATTACCTTTTAGAGTTTTTATAGCTTCTTTTATCTCTAGCGAATTTCCAATAGCTTTTCCTAATGGTTCATCCATATTTGAAACTATTGCTATGGTCTCTCTACCATATCCCGTACCAATAGCTACCATCTCCTTTGCTAAATGGATTGCATCATCAATATTCTTCATAAATGCTCCATTGCCTACCTTCACATCCAATATAATTGCGTCAGAACCAATAGCCAATTTTTTACTCATTATACTGCTGGCAATTAATGATAGGTTTTCTACGGTAGCTGTAACATCCCTTAGAGAATATAATTTCTTATCAGCTGGGGTTATATTAGCCGTTTGACTGCAAATAGATATCTTAATATTATTAGTATATCTTAAAAACTCTTCATTGGTTAGTTCTACCCTAAAACCATTTATAGATTCTAATTTATCTAAAGTTCCTCCCGTATGTCCTAACCCTCTACCAGACATCTTAACAAAAGGTACATCACAAGCGGCTATCATTGGCCCTAATATTAATGTTACTGTATCCCCAACTCCTCCTGTCGAGTGTTTATCAACCTTTATTCCCTTAATCCCTGACAAGTCTACAATATCGCCTGAATTAACCATAGCCCTAGTTAGATCTATGGTTTCTCTTTTATTCATCTTATTAAAATAGATTGCCATCAATAAAGCTGAAATTTGATAATCTGGAATCTTTCCTTCAGTATAATTTTTCACGAAATAGTTTACCTCTTCAGTAGTAAGTTCTTCTCCGTCCCTTTTTTTCTTAATAATATCATATATTCTCATGCTTGTCACTCCAATTAAATATTGAATAGTATCTCTACTACTAGCCTTTCAAACTTATCTTTAACCATCAAAGATGTTTCAATAACTTCGTCGTGCTTTAAAGGTTGATCTAATATTCCAGCTGCCATATTAGTTATACAGGAAATACCCAAAACCTTAATACCTTGATGAGCAGCAACTATTACTTCTGGTACAGTAGACATTCCAACAGCTGAAGCTCCTAGAGTTCTAGCTAATTTTATCTCAGCTGGCGTTTCATAAGTTGGCCCAGTAAACCACATATATACACCTTCTTTCAAGGATATGCCTAAATCTTCACCAGCTTTTTTTGCTATGGACATTAGTCTTTCATCATAAGCCCTAGTCATATCCACAAACCTAGGTCCTAAATCATCAAAATTTTGACCTATTAGTGGGTTCTGGCCTGTAAAGTTTATATGATCCTTGATTATCATTAAATCTCCAGGGCAAAAATCCTCGTCAACTCCACCAGCAGCATTAGTAACAATTAAATTCTCAATTCCCAAGCCTATCATAACCCTAATAGGAAATACAACATCCTTTAAAGGATATCCTTCATAATAATGAAATCTGCCCTGCATAGCAATTACCTTTTTATTACCTAGTTGACCTAGTATAAGTTGTCCTTTATGTCCTTCCACCGTTGACATAGGAAAATTGGGAATGTCTTTGTAGTCTATAACCATTGGATTTTCAATTTTTTCTCCTAGACTACCTAAGCCTGAACCAAGCACTAAACCAATTGAAGGAGTTTCTTTTGTTTTGCTTTTGATGAACTTTATGCTCTCTTTCATCTTATTCATATAATCCATATACTAACCTCCTATGCTCTAGGATGTGTTTTTTTATATACATCCTTTAATTTTTTATTGTCTATTGCAAAAGAATATATTTGAGTTGTAGAAATGTCAGAATGGCCTAACATCTCCTGAACGGTTTTAATATCTGCCCCATTTTGTAATAGATGGACTGCAAAAGAATGTCTTAATGTATGGGGAGTTATCTTTTTATCTATATTTGATTTTTTCGTATATTCCTTTATTATTTTCCAAAATCCTTGTCTAGTCAATCTATTTCCATTATAGTTTAAAAACAAAGCCTTCTCTTTTTTATCTTTTAGTACTTCCTTCCTATATTTGTTTAGATACCTATTTAAATGTTCTAATGCAACGCTTCCAATGGGTATAACCCTTCCATTTTCACCGTCATCTTCTAAAGTTAAATATCCTAACTCTAAATTAAGGTTGTCCACATTTAAGGCAATTATTTCAGAAACCCTTATTCCAGTAGCGTATAATAACTCTAACATAGCTTTGTCTCTAATGGCTTTAAAACTATTCCCACTTGGTTGAGATAATAAAATATCTACTTCCTCCTTTGTTAAAATATTTGGAATCTTTCTTTCAGGTTTTGGTGAACGTAGATTATGAGTAGGATCTTCACCTATTAGATTGTTATTTAATAAATATTGATAAAAACATCTTATAGAAGCTAGGTTTCGTGAGATAGTTGAAGTAGCTTTCCCATCTTTTTGTAAATACATTAAATATGTAATAATTACCGTTTTATTAACTTTAGTGCTATCATTAATATTATTTTTTACAAGATAATCTTTAAACTGAGTTATATCTCTTATATAAGCTTCCAAAGTATTGGAAGTCAACCCTTTATCATTTTTTATATAATCTATATACTTTATTAAAATCGTTTCAGACATACTGGTTCTCCTTTATTTACTGGTTATGTACTTATTAAACAAAATTTAAGAAAATCCTTCCAAAAAATATTAATTCAAATAATCCTTTAGTAATCGCAAAAATATTGGCGATATATAAGCTTCTATAAAACAACCCAATACTATAATAATGGAGAAAATAGATATTAAAATAGTGTAATCAACTATTTTTCCAAATGCATTAACATGTTTGACTCTTGCTTTTCTCATTTTTATACGATCTATTGAATAGGCCATTCCTATCGAAGCTATGGAAATTATGCCAGGAATTATTAATAAATTTTGTGGAAGAATTCCTAAAGTGGAAAATAAAAATCCTTCAAGTCCATATTCATGGACAAGAAATCCAACAGTAAAACCTAAAGCAAACCCCCTAAACAAGATAGAAGTTGGAATTATAGGGATACCTATAAATATCATACCCGTTATCCACATTATTCCAACAGTTTTAAAATTATCAATTAATGATTGTTTTAATATGGATGTATTGCTAAAATCATTACCATCCATAGTTTTAAAAAAAGAATTTAAAAAAATCATAATATCATTCTTTTGATTAAAATCTAGGATTTTTATAGTAATGGAACCTATTACTATTCCAATAGCAAAAATGATTATTATTAGAAAATAAATAATAAAATTATCCTGAAATTGTTTAAATAGCCATCTTTTGACCTTATTAGGCAATGATAAATCCTCCCTTCAATTAATACAAGCCTATATGAAATAATATGCTTTTAAGGAGGATATTATCACTATCTTATTATTTTTGATTTATATACTTTTCTGCATAAAAGATACTTATTATAGTTTTACTATCAATAATTTCTCCTCTATTTATCATATTTATTAAATCTTCAATTTTTATCTTTTTAATCTCTATATATTCATCATCGCCAGGATTTTCCTTTTCAAATTCCAATTCGGTGGCCAAGAATAAATAAATTTTTTCATCGGAAAATCCAGGGGAAGTGTAGAACTCGGAGATATATTCCATTTTATTTGCTATATATCCTGTTTCTTCAACTAACTCTCTCAAAGCCGTTTCTTTAGGTTCCTCATTAATTTCAATTTTCCCAGCTGGGATTTCTAAAAGAGCTTTTTCAACAGGCTTTCTAAACTGTTCTACTAATACTATAGATCCATCTTCAGTTACAGGAATTATTCCAACAGAACCAGGATGTTCGACAATTTCTCTTTTAGAATACTTTTTGTCTGGTAATTCTACTGTGTCGATTCTCAAATTAACAATTTTTCCTTCATAAATTTTTTCAGACTTCATAGTCTTTTCTTCATAACTCATAAAACCAACCCTCCCCTATTTTAACCCTTTAACAATATAAGTCCCTACAGCACCTAAGGTTTTAAAAAATTCTTTATCCTCTTCATAACCTCTCCCCATAGTGGTAACCTTTAGACAGAAATGATTCATAGCTTCAATGATTTCATCTCCATTTTCATAAAAAACTTCATACTTTTTATTAAGCTTAAGCTTTTCAATTTGGTCTATTAATACATTAAATTTGTATTCGTCTAGCACTGGTATAATTACTTTGCCAGTAGTTTTAACAATTTCTGACAAAACAGTCCTAGTATGATGACTTAACCCCAAATGTCTTTCTCTTGGGTCCTTAAAGCTAATTCTTGGTACTATAATAGCTTCTCCCCCTAGAGTATTTACAGCATCTATAATCTGTCCCTGTTCTATTCCACTAAATCCGTATTTGGTTCCCGTTCCAACTATTCCAGGTCCCATTGTTACAATGGTCACATCTCCATTCAATATCTCTTTTGCAGCAATTAAACCAGTGTAAATATTTGTACTCTCTAAATCACCGCCAAAAGCATGGCCAATTGTTATAGTTTTATTAATTAATTTCTTATCTTTTAATTCTCTAACAGTATTACTAAAATGTATCGGTAAGGAACCTCCATCCGTCATTAAATAATTGACTTCAATTCTACTATCAAGCCATTTTAACATGGCAACAATAGGTGCTAACATGCTATGTAAGGAACCAATTATAACTCTATGGTTGTTTAAAGATGTAAAATCATTAAATATCTCATGGTATTGACTATCTTCCTCTTCTATAGCTAAACATCTAATTTGATAGGGAGTATATCTTAACTTCATAATATGTCCTTGGCCTTCTAGACTTTTCGACTCATTACTATAATTAAATATAACAAAATGCACTCCTCCAGTTCCTAAGGACAATTCCACAGCAGTAGTATTTATTATAACCATGTCCCCTATTTTAATAGTGCCAGTTAGGTCATTATAATTTATTGCCTTTGAAATTTTATTGTCTAATTGAACCTTAATCCAAGAAACGTGTTGATCAACTTCTTCTATTTCAATTACTATGGCTTTCCTATAACTTAACAGGTTAACCCCTCCTATCTACCTAAGTTGTCAATAAACTTCAATATTTTATTATTATCAATTATCTTGGAAAATGACAGTCTCTCCGCTAGTATATGTATTATTATTAATAAAATTAAATATATAATCTTACTAGCTAAATTATGGGTATATGCACAATATATTCCTAGGGTAATACCTAGAACGTTTGAGCCTACATCTCCCATCATGGCTTTTGCTTTTAAATCTAAGGGAAAATATATAACTAATATACCATAAAAAGAATAAAAAAAGAAATTATAATCCTTAACCCCGCGTGTTATTAGCATAACTAGTGAAATCATAATAAATACTTTTATGGAGCGCCCTGGCCTTAAATCCAATAGGTTGATTAAATTTGTAAATAAGGCAATTAGTAGAGTGTTTATCAAAACTTCGATAATATTTACGCTCAATATTATTGAGATGATCAATGCAACAAAAAATCCAACTCCCGCTTTTATTCCTCCTGTTGTAAGTTCTCCTCTAAAAAAAGACTTTATATGTCCCTTAAAACCCTTTACATCCTTATCTCCAATTAGATCATCCAGTAACCCTACAAACCCCATTAATGAAAAGGAAAATAGATAGTACACAGTATAATCAATATTTTCTCCTGTTATTAATAAAATAATTGAAAGACTAATTATCTGTATAAATACAAAGGATAATCCCATGGAAAGGGGAATATTCTCCCCTTTATAATTTGGGCTTACCGTATTATTTTTTAATAACATATTCAAAATCATAGGAATACCAATATAAGATAATGCTAAGCTTATAAGAAAACTAAAAATATTTATATAATTCATCTATTTCACCTTCTAAAGTACATAATTATTAAGGTTTTAAATATATCTAAAAATTGCTTTCCTCTATGCTTAAATCCCTCTAGAGATCTATCTGAATATCTATGGGTCATATTAACGGGCACTTCTTTAAAGGTAAATCCATTCTCTAAAGCCTGTACAGTCATAGCTACTTCAATACCATAACGGTCAGGAATATATTTCATATATTTCATAATTTCTTTCTTATATACCCTTTGGCCAGAAAGAGAAGTATTTATTTCCTTTTTAGTATAATAATAAACTCCTTTTTTAGCTAAACCCTTTACAAAACCAAATCCTCCTTTAGTTTTAGTATTTACGTTAGATTCGGGAAACTTAGCTATTGTAAAATCTACTTCATCAGTTATTACGGGATATATTAGCTTTTCCACTTCCACACTTGTTAATCCTAAATCTCCATCTACAAACCCGATATAATCATATTCCCTTTCTTCTATCGCTTTTCTCATTGCAAAACCTTTGCCTTTGTTTTTTTGTAATGTAATTATAGATACATCTAATTCCTCTATTACCTCTCCAGTTTTATCAGTAGAACCATCATTAACAATTAAAATTTCATCAATTAATTCTATTTCTTTTAATCCTTTTATAGTATCTGCAATTCTATCAGCTTCATTATATACCGGTACGACAATTAATACCTGTCCTTTTTTCATACTATCTCCCCTTAGAATATTCCAATGCTGGTAAACTAGATCTAGGAGTTAATTCTTCAGCCGTTGGTTTTATACCATAATGGCCAGGTCTGCCCTCCATTGCCAAAATAAGGGATACCTTGCCAATATTTGTATTTACATTATCTACAGTGCTAATTCTAAATTTTTTATAATCTTCCATATAGGAAATATTAGTATTTTCCTTTTCTACACCTATAATCGATTTTTCCATATTTTTTGCAGTATTAATTATTGCCTTATCGATTAAATTTAATCTATTTTTTTCCTCTTTCAAACTACCGCCAGCTAGGATTATATAATCTACAGGCTCGTTGAAGAGGCCTACCACATCTATACAATTTTTTTCCATTAATTTTGTTACCAATTCAGTTTCTTCTCCATTGACAATAGACCTGGTCAATTCAATAATACTATTGGTTATTAAATTGATATCCCACTTGGCTAAATTGGAATCATCATATATTTCTTTTAATAGTTCTTCGTTTGTAATCCTATCAGATATGGTAGTTACATTAATTACATTTGCTCCAGCTGTCTCTAATATTTGACCTACACCTGAATACATATAATCCGATTTAGTTTCAATAATTGCAACATTAATGCCTTCTAATCTTTTTCTAACTATTTCCTCATAAGTGGAATCGATAAAATATTTATATCTATCATTTTCTGCCTCTATATTTTTTATAGAAGATTTCAGCTGTTGATTTTCCTTAGTTAGAAAATCGAACCTTTCCTCTATTTTAGCCGCAATATCCTCTTTTTGTTCAACTATAAAGCTTTGTGCATCAAGAGTAAACCCAATATATATTCCAATCCCCAAAGCAGCAAAAATTGCAACAATTGATATTACATAGAATTTCATATTTGGTATCATAAAAAAATCCTCCTTTATAATCCTAACATCATCCTTATCCTGATCTTTAAAAGGAGTAACAACTCCTTTAATAGTGGATGCATAAAAGTTATTACTAAAATTGGTATTAGGGCTGCAATTGTAATTCCTACAACATACTTCAATTTAAAGGTACTATGGTACAACTTGTTTACTCCTTTTGCATCGACTAATATGGATCCTACCTTTAGTCTTACTAAAAACGTACTAGACATCCCACTTCTTCCCTTTTCTAAAAAATCGATCATATTGGTATGGGTACCAACTGCAACTATAAGATCTGCTCCATTAGCATAAGCTAATAAAAAGGCAATGTCCTCACTAGTGCCCGGTGCTGGAAAGGTTTGAGCTTTTAAACCTAATTCTTCAACCCTTTTTAAACCAGGCGCTCTACCATCAGGATAGGCATGAACTATTATTTCCTTTGCTAATTTTAAACATTTATCCGATACGCTGTCCATATCCCCTACAACTATATGAGGCTTGTAGCCAAAATCTAAAAGAGCATCTCCTCCCCCATCTACTCCTATCAATATTGGTTTAACTTCATCTATATAAGATTTTATTGCTTCTAAATCCATTTTATAATCCCTACCTCTTACCACTACCAATACATGTCTACCTTTTATCTTAGTTTTTGTCTTAGGAATAGAGATTTTTCCAGTAACTAAACCTTTTTCCTTCTTGGCATACTCAAGAGTATTTTCTATAAAACTTTCCAATTCGCTTTCTATATTAGCATATCCAATATTTAATAGTTCTTCAATTCGTTTTTCATCTAGCAACTCACAATCTGCAATTTTTTCTCCTTTGGATATTATTTTGTTTTCAATAATTTCTATTATATCACCTTCATCTATTCGATTAAATACGTCATCATTAGATTGGAATAAAGGAATATTGGCTTCAGCCAAGACAGAGGGCCCCTGATTAGGATATCTGCCACTTATTGTTTCATTGATATTGACTACACATTTTACCTTTTTCTCAACTAATGAAAGAGCTGCTACTTCATCTAAATCCTTATGATCGATTAAGGCTATATCTCCATATTCTAACCTATTTGTCAATTTCTTTGTTTTTCTATCTTTTTTCACTACACCTTTTATATACATAATTTATCCTCCAGCCTATCCACCTTCATATTATTCCCAACTATTTACATTTTAACAAATAGCTATCGGATTTATTATAACATAATATTTCTCTTTGTGAAAAAGATATTTAACCCCACAAAGTCAATATTCTTTGTGGGGTTAAAATTAAACATTTCCTTCCATCATCTCCAACTCAAGTCTCAATTTATCAGCTACCATAGCTATAAATTCCGAATTGGTAGGTTTACCTTTATTGTTGTTGACGGTGTAGCCAAAAATCTTATCTATTGTATCTATCTTTCCTCTAGTCCAAGCGACTTCAATAGCATGCCTTATAGCTCTTTCCACCCTACTGGGGGTTGTTTTAAATTTAATTGCTATATTTGGATATAATTCTTTAGTAACAGCACCTAACAATTCCATATCTTGAATTACCATGGAAATGGCTTCCCGTAAATATAGATACCCTTTAATATGAGCAGGTACTCCTATTTCATGAATTATATTAGTAATCCTTGCTTCTAAACTCTTAGCTATATCCATATTTGTTGAAATCGTTGTCTTTGGAATCTGTATATAATCATTTTTTGATATGGACTGCCCATTATTATCCTCTCCTGCAATTTGCTTAAGCCTTTTGATAAATACTTTAAAGTCAAAAGGTTTAACCACATAATAGTCAGCTCCTAGTTCAATGGCCCTCTGTGTAATTTGATCCTGGCCAACGGCTGATAAAACTACAACTTTGGGCATTTTTTCTAAATTCAGGCTATGTAATGCCTCTAATACTCCTAAGCCGTCTAAATGTGGCATAATGATATCTAAAATTAAGATATCTGGTTTTATTTCTGCCATCCTATCTAAAGCTTCCAATCCATCTTTAGCAATACCAATTACCTCAAATTCCCCTTCCATAGATATAAATTTGCTTAAAATTTCGCAAAATTCCCGATTGTCATCCACAATCAAAACTTTTCTTTTCTCCAATATAAACTACCCCCTGTTTTCTATTTATTGGTATATTTATTTATTCGACAAACAATCGTCATTTCCTTCTATTTTATAAAATATTTTTTAATTTTGAAAAAAAAAGATAGGCTTTAGCCTATCACTAAAAATTATTAACAAGTTTATTATTTGTTTGATAATTTGACATCACTTGCTCTAGCATCCATTCAATATAAATACCATATCCCTTTGTAGGATCATTTACAAATACATGGGTTATTGCACCTATTAACTTACCATCTTGTATAATTGGACTTCCACTCATACCTTGAACAATTCCTCCAGTTTTTTGTAATAGCCTTTTATCTACAATTTTAACTGTTATACTTTTTTGATTTGGATATTGCTGTGGTTGAGCCTTTATTATCTCAATTTCAAATTTTTCTATCTTATTATTATCAATGGTTGTTAGTATATGGGCTTTTCCTTCTCTTACCTCTTCTTTGAAGCCAATTGGAATAGGTTTTGTTTTGTTTGACCTAATAAACTCATCTCCAATTACCCCAAAGATTCCATAGGGAGAGTTTTTTATAATTTCTCCCAACACATTTTCCGTTTCATAAAAAATCCCCCTTATTTCTCCAGGGCTTCCTCTTTTTCCTTGCTCGATATTGGCTATTTTTGCATTGGTTATTTTTCCATATTCTACATTTAACAGATTGCCAGTATCCATATCTGTTATTCCATGACCTAAAGCTCCAAAAATTTTACTATTTTCATCATAAAAAGTTAAAGTTCCAATGCCAGCAGTTTTATCTCTTACCCATATACCTAATCTATAACAATTATCCTGCATGCTCTTTACAGGTATTACTTCAGTTTCAAACCTTATCTTATTTCTTTCAATTACAATTTTAATCTTTTTATCTTGGGTTTGATTTAACAATTCCACCACATGTTCTGCATCCTTTACCTTTATATCATTTATTTCCAAAATACTATCCCCAGTTTTTATACCTGCTTCTTTAGCTGGATTATATCTTTTACCATCCACTCCAAGTACATCTGTTACTGCTACAACTAGAACACCCTTAGTATTTAATCTTACTCCTAACGCATTGCCACCTGGCACTAAAAATTGCCTCTTAACTACATTTACATCAAATCTTTTAATTGGTATTAATCCTAAGAGTTTAAGTTGAAATTTGGCTTCTCCAGCCTCTATTCCATTTATTTGGTAACTTTTCTTGAATCCTTTTGTATTATTTTGATTATAAGTGGATTGTACTATTGTATCCTCATCATGCAATGCATTTAGAGAAAAAGGAAATAATACATCTATACTTTTATTTTCTCCTTTTGCAATTTTTATTTCAGCAGGGTAATATGATATATTCATTATTTGTGCTATATAAAAAAAGGTTAATACTAAAATCAATAAAGAAAATGCTTTTCTATATTCTTTATGGCTATCCAAAGTACAATCACTCCCCTAATTTTCCCTCTTTCATATTCACCTCCAAAAAATAATTTTAACGTAAATATAATTTAGCCTTTTTTCATCTTATTTATTCTTCTTTATTCTTCAAAATTATTATTTATCATCTAAAGTAAATATCATATTGGTAATAATCAAAAAAATAATAAAAGCTTCCATTAAATAATACCTAATGAAAGCTTTTTCCATATAATGTTTAAATTATAAATTCCTTATTTTCTATTTATTAGAATTTAATTTTTTTGACATTTCAAGCATTTCCTTTGCATGTAGTTTAGTAGTATCTGTTAGATCTACACCACCTAATAACCTTGACAGCTCGTCAATCCTTTCATTATCCTCTAATTTTCTTACAATGGTACTAGTTTTGTCTTTAACCGTATGTTTATCGATTACAAAATGGGTGTCTGCTAGGGCAGCAATTTGTGGCAAATGGGAAATGCAAATTACTTGATGATTGTCTGATATCATTTTTATCTTCTCTCCAACTATTTGTGCAGTTCTTCCACTAATTCCTGTATCTATTTCATCAAAGATTAAACAAGGTATATTATCGTAATCAGCTAATATTCTTTTGAATGCTAGCATAATTCTAGACATTTCACCGCCTGATATTATTTTTGACAAAGGCTTCAAATCTTCACCTTTATTTGTGGAAATTAAGAACTCTATTCGATCCCACCCCCTCTCAGTAAAGTACTCTGTTTTGCTGAAGTACACTTTGAAAACCACATTGTCCATATTTAAATCTTTTAATTCTTTTGTAATCAATGTTTCTACTTTTTTACTTAATTTTTTTCTAAGTCTAGTCAATTTAGTGCAATAATCAGTTAAATCATTTTCCATTGATCTTATTCTAATTTTGGCTTTTTTGATTTCCTCTTCGTTGTTCATTAGGATATCATACCTATTTTCAATTGTATCCCTATACTTTAAAATATCCTCAATGGTATTTCCATACTTTCTTTTTAACCTATTAATAGTATCTATTCTATCTTCTAAGAGCTTCAACCTTTCCTCATCTATATCTAAACTTTCTATATAATCCATGATATTCCTATATAAATCCTGCAATTCGAAGCTTATATATTCTAAAACATTATTGTATTCTTCTAACGTATTGTCATAAATTTTTATATCATTCATATTAGATATACATTTATTAATGTTGTTAATTAAAGATATATTATTATACCCTTCATTGCCTATAATATTCACTATCTCTCCTAAACTATATCCAATCTCTTTAATATTTGATATTTTATTGTATTCTTTTGTAATTTCATCTTCATCATATTTTAGAAGATCTGCACTATGGATTTCATCTATTTGATATTTTAATAAATCTATTTCTCGGTCCCTTTCAATAGTATCTACTGACAACTCTTTTAATCTTTTCTTTTCCCTTAATAATCCTTCATATTTTTTTCTCACATTATCAAGTAAAGATTTTAGTTCAGTACCACCAAATGTATCTATTAATTTCATGTGGTTCTCGACATTTAATAAAGATTGATGTTCATGTTGTCCATGGATATCCACCAGGTTAGAAGTAATATTATTTAGCATAGTTAATGTAACCGTTCTTCCATTAACTCTAGATACATTTCGACCATTAGTATGTATCTCTCTTGAGATTAATAAATAGTTGGATGGGTCAATATCTATACCATAACTTTCTAATATTTTGTTTACTTTTTTTGGATTATCTAAGTAAAAAATTCCCTCTAAAATTGATCTTTCCTTTCCCGTCCTAACTAAATCCCTATTTGCTCTTTGACCTAAAATCATACCAATTCCTTCAACAATTATAGATTTGCCAGCTCCTGTTTCGCCAGTGAGCACATTAAATCCCTTTGTAAAATTAATTTTTAAGTTATCTATAATAGCAAAGTTACTAATATTTAACTCGACTATCATACCTATACCCCCAGATTATTTGAGTAAATTTTGGAGATTTTCCAATAGAGAGTTTATCATATTCATCTTTTCCATAGCAATAAAAATAGTGTCATATCCGGCAATAGTCCCAACTATACCATTAAATTTAAGATTGTCCACAGTGGAAGCACAAATACGGGCTGCACCAGGTAAAGTCTTTATTACTATAATATTTTCAGCTCTTTCAATGCTAAGTACTGAACTTTTGAAAATTCTAATCAACCGTTCACTTGTTCCCTCATATTGATTATCTATAGTAGCATATTTATATTTTTTATTAGTAGTTAAAACTTTTACCAGTCTTAACTCTTTTATATCTCTAGATATTGTAGCTTGGGTTATTTGGATACCTTTTTTCAATAAATGATCTGCTAGTTCTTCTTGAGTTTCTATTTCATGATTTTCGATTAGATCCAAAATTATACTCTGTCTAGTATATTTTCTCATCTTTTCCTCCCTTTTTTAGTATAAGCTTCGGTGAGCATCTTCTATAGTTTCTAATACTTTTTCTTCATTTATTATTTTATTTCCACCCTTATTTATATAAGATAAAAACTCAATATTCCCAGTACCACCTGTAATAGGTGAAAATCCTAAGTCTACCATATTTAAATCGATGGTATTACAAAAGTCAACCATATTCTCTATTACTTCTTTATGTATCATTTTATCCTTAACTAAACCCTTTTTACCTACATTATTCCTTCCAGCTTCAAATTGAGGCTTTATTAATGCCATAATATATCCCTCGGAATTTAGCAATTCCTTTGCTACAGGAAGAACCAGTTTTAAAGAGATAAAAGACACATCTATGGATATGAAATCAACTAATTCTCCAATATCTTCTTTTGTTACATACCTAATATTAGTCCGCTCTTTAACTATAACTCTAGGATCATTTCTAAGATTCCAGTCTAATTGTCCATAGCCTACATCTATGGCAAATACTTTCTTTGCTCCATTTTTGAGCATACAATCAGTAAAGCCTCCAGTAGAAGCTCCAATATCTATTACGACTTTTCCTTCTAAGTCTATATTAAAAATATCTATTGCTTTTTCAAGTTTTAACCCTCCCCTACTGACATAATGGATAGGATCATCTTTAATTATTATATCGTTATCTATATTGATCTTTTCCCCTGGTTTATCGATTCTTCTACTCCCAACAAAAACTACTCCTTCCATAATAATTCTTCTAGCCTTTTCTCTAGAATCTACCAATCCCTTTTCAAACAATAACACATCAGCTCTTTTTTTTTTCATATAATCCTCCTATTTATCAGTCCAATCTATTATTCTGTCTATTATTTTTATTATTCTTCTTCTTTTCAGGCAATAGATCTATTCCCAACTTATTATTTATAAAATTAAAAACCACGGCAGTCTTAAGAATAATCTTTTCAGAATATAGTATGGCAATAGATTTGCCGAAGGCTTTACCTCCAACAGTTAATGATGCTACTAAGGAAGTAACTATTATACTTAATAAAATTCCATTTTTTATATCATATATATCCATTAATTTGTAAATAATAGTAGTTCCAACGGCTCCACTAACAATTCCGCTAATATCTCCAATTACATCGTTACAAAAATTAGATACTTGTCCTGCGTTTCTAACTAATTTTATGGCATATCTAGCTTCTTCTACTTTATTAGCTGCCATAGCGTGGAAAGGTTTTTCTTCAGCAGTTGTAACAGCAATGCCTATTATATCAAAAAATATTCCTATTAATATTATGATGATTAATATAATGAATGCTAAAAAAATATCTAAGTTCTTTACTAATCCTTCTGTAACTATACTAAAAATCATAGCCATAATAAAGGTCCAAAGGGTTACCATAACTATCCATTTTAAATTATATTTATCTGAAAAATTTATATCATCTTTCTTGCCCATTCTATATTGGTTCCTCCATTAAAAATTATTATGTAAAAAGCTGATAGCATCATGCTATCAGCTTTTTAAAGTGGTAGTATATTGAGTAAATCTTACGGCTTAAGGTCCAGTAGGATTTCCCTGAAAGAAACTGTATGTCGCCATAACAGCGGTTTCCCTTTAATTCTATCACTACTACGTCGCCATGAGCAGAACTGGATTACCACTTAGTCCGCACTGTAATCCCCAATATACCTCTTCCATTAGAACAGTCTAGGAGTTTTCCTCTGCAACCAGTCTAATCCTTAGCCTCTTTTGCAATATTGGTTTCGATAACAAAACCTTCCTTGCTTGGGCCCTAGGCAAGAAAAGTCGAACTTATCATCCGCCAACATCACTCAAGGCAGGCTACTCTGTATGTTTGTATCATATTTATACATACAGGTTTATCTTACCAAAAGGTAAGTCTCCACGAAAGCAGGGTCAACGCCTGCATGCCATTGCAGATCGCCCCATCTTTCTTACTCCCAGCATCAACCCTCGACTGGGCGTCGCGAGCCGAAACAAGGAACTTCATCGATATGCCCTTCGACGGATTTTTAGCCCCGCCCTCGAGATTAGCTGTGTTGACTAGAATACTGTACCACTCTATTAAGTCTAATTAATTATAGCATAATATCTATAATTATTCAATGATTTTTAATAGTCCCTATGCATTAAATGATATGTTAATTTTTTAAAAAATTCTACATCCTTGTTTTCATAATAGTCCAATACATCTATAGCTTTTTTACTTAACTCATCAACTTTATCCTTTGCCACGTCTATATTATTAAAACTTAGATAGGTAACCTTATTAATTGATTTATCCTCATTCACATCTAAAATATCATCTCTTATTTGGTATGCTAATCCAAGATATAACCCAAATCGTCTCATTCTTTCTATATCTTCTTTACAGCCTCCTCCCAATATAGCACCAGCAACTAAAGATGCTTGTATAAGAGCTGCAGTTTTAGATTTATACATAAATAGTAGTTTATCTTCATCCATAGCAATTTCATTAGATAGTAAATCCACCACCTGACCACCGATCATACCATAAATTCCTGAATATTTACCTATTTCATCAATTGCCCAGATATTTCTTTTATAATCTTCAATAGTTTTTGAGTTTTTTAAAGTAAAATCTACCATGATTTCAAAGGCTAAGTTTAACAACCCATCTCCAGATAAGACAGCAATAGCTTCTCCATAAACTTTATGGTTTGTCAATCTCCCCCTTCTAAAATCATCGTCATCCATGGAAGGTAAATCATCATGAATTAAAGAATAGGTATGTATCATTTCTATTGCCATTGCAAATGGAATTGACCTTTTATGCTCTCCTCCAAGCATTTCGCAACTCTTTAGCAATAGAATAGGTCTTAATCTTTTTCCTCCTGTAAATAGGCTATAATTGATGGATTCAAATATTTTTTTCTGATATCCAATTTTATTTTTTAGCAAATTAGATAAATTTTTATCTATTATATCCTTAGTATACTCCAACTCTTCATTTATCAACATTCAATTATACCCCCATATAAAAATCTTCTTCCTCCAAATTGCCCTCTTCATCTTTAAGCAATATTTTTACTTCTCCTTCCACATCTTTTAATATTTCATTACAATAATTATAGAGGTTTACTCCCCTTTTAAATTTTTCTAAGGAATCCATTAAGGATAAATCCTTTTCTTCTAAATCTTCAATTATTTGTTCTAACTCCTTAATTGCCTCTTCATAAGTCAGTTTATTTGTTTTCATAATAGAACTCTCCTTTGCTAATTTTAACCACTTTTACTTCAATAATACCATCTTTGATCAACAGTTTTAATTTTTCATCTTCAGATACATGGTCTACAGTATTGACTATATTATTTTTTTCATCTAAAATAATTCCGTATCCCCTATCTAAAGAGGAGATGGGATTTAAATAGTTTAGGCTATTTAACATACTGGATAATTTATTTTTATTGCCATCTAATTTTCTCTCTATGATGAGAGAAAGTTTTCTAAACAGGTTATCTTGTTCCTGTGCCCTTTCTTTTAATTGATAAATAGGATTGTAAAATTCTAAACTTCTTTTCATATAGTTTAACTTTATTATATTTTCATTGATAATATAGTTAAAAGAATTATTCAATCGGGCGAAGGTTTGATTTAAATTTTCAATTAACTTTTTTTGCTCTGGTGTAACTATCTCTGCAGCAGCAGATGGAGTAGCTGCCCTAAGGTCTGCAACAAAATCTGCTATAGTAAAATCCGTTTCATGCCCTACTGCTGATACAATAGGTGTCCTCATATTAAATATCGTCCTAGCAATAGATTCATCATTGAAAGCAAATAGTTCTTCTATAGAACCTCCTCCTCTACCTGTAATAATTACATCTACATCCCCTCTATTGTCAAGATATTTTAATCCTTCACATATCTCCTTCGGAGCTTGTACACCTTGAACTAATACAGGGTAGATAATTATATCAACAATTGGAAATCTTCTTTTTATTACTGTAATAATATCTTTTATTGCTGCACCGGTCGAAGAGGTAACTACACCTATTTTATTAGGTAAAAATGGCAACTGTTTCTTATTTTCTTCATCGAATAATCCTTCTTTTTCTAATCTTCGTTTTAATTCTTCAAAAGCTGCAAATAGATGCCCAATACCACTTTCCTCGATACTTTTTACATAAAGTTGATAATCTCCTTCTTTTTCATATACGGAAATATATCCTTTAGCGATTACCTTAACACCATCTTTCAAATTAAAATTTACCAACCGGTTATCATTCCTGAACATTACACATCTCAATTTTCCTTTTTCATCTTTTAAGGAAAAATACATATGCCCACTATAATGATGTTTAAAATTTGAAATTTCTCCCTCAACTTTAACATTAGAAAGAAGCCAATCACCAGCAAATATCCTTTTAATATATTGATTGACTTCACTTACCTTTAAAGGTTTAGATTCCATATTAATCACCTACTAGAAAATTTTTCTTTTGCCAAATATGCTACACCAACTCCATTATCTGTAGAAAGTGGAATTTTGGCAAAATAAGGCCTAATGTTATTATCACTAAGCTTATTATATAAGGAACCTCTTATATGCTCATTTGCAGAAACACCACCAGTAATTAAAATATCATCTAATTTATATTCAATATGCCTATTAATAATTATATTATATAATAATATCGATATAGTATTAAACAATGTGGCGAATATATCTTCTATTGCATAAGAAGAGTCCTTTATTAAATTTTTAAAATAGTTCTCTAAACCAGAGATATTAAACCAAGTTTTGTCCTTTAAACTAATAGGTATATTTAAATTTAATACATTTCCCCTTTGAGAAATTTTATCCATTTCCATACCACAGGGAAAAGGCAAGCCTAATTCTACCCCAATTCTATCGATTAGCTGCCCTAAGCTTAAATCTAAAGTTCCACCTATAATGTCTATAGACATTTGGTTTTTCTTATTACTGACTAATAATAATTCTGTAGTCCCACCAGAAATATGAAGGCTTAAAAATTTATCACAATCTTTAAGCTGACTCCCCATAATCCCAGCGCCAATATGTCCTTCCTGATGACTATATTCACTATATTTAGTCCCCAATATTTTAGATAAAATAAAAGCCTGTCCTTTTCCAACTACAAAAACAGGCATATATGAATCCTCGACACTCCTAGGTTTGTTACTACAAGCAATAGTATCCACTTTAGTAATATCTATCTCCATCATCATCTTTTCAATCAGCAAAGGTAAATTATTTATATGCTGAAAAACCGCTTCCTGTTGTCTTAGACCTTTCTGTCCTTTCTTTACCTCTAAAACTTTTCTCAAGTCTAAGACAATATTATCTTCATTATCAATTATAGCTAAGGAAGTAGTATATGCAGATGTATCTATTCCAATAAAGTATCTGTTACTCATTATTATCCCTTCTTCTAACAAATCCACCTAATACTCCATTGATAAACTTCGAAGATTCATCAGTGCTATATGTTTTTGCAACCTCTATAGCTTCATTAATGGAAACTTCCACTGGTATATCCTCTCTATAAACTATTTCATATATAGCTATTCTTAGGATACATAAATCTACCCTTGCTAATCTATGTAATTCCCATCCTTCTATATTATCCTTAATATGATCATCTATTTCATCTAAATTCTTGATTATTGTATGTATCGCATCTTCAATATATTCCTTTTCACTT
Organism: [Clostridium] ultunense DSM 10521; assembly: GCF_000511955.1. Classification (GTDB taxonomy): domain Bacteria; phylum Bacillota; class Clostridia; order Tissierellales; family Tepidimicrobiaceae; genus Schnuerera; species Schnuerera ultunensis. The sequence goes on from NZ_AZSU01000003.1 coordinate 312,332, forward strand.
AAATTAAATTTATTATTATTAAAAAACATATCTATAATGTTGTTAGAATAATCTGAATTTATTTCCATTTGATATAACAGCTTCATTGTAGATTCCCTTGCATATCTTCTACCCATTTCTACCCTCCTTAATATAATCTAATTTTACATCTAAATTTCATATTACATTCTCTTTGTTGGGGTAAAGAGCCTTATCAAAAACCCTTTAATATCTTCCCAGCTATAGGATTTGCTTCCAATGAAAAATCCTAACCAGGTACATAGAACTATGAATATAGTTTTAAAAAAACCAATCGTTAGTATTAGTATACCAATTAAAAAGCCTAGAAAAGCCCCTAAGGTTTTATTCTTATTAGCCTTAATATATTCCATCATCTCAACGAATAATTCTTTTATCAATTTGTAAACACCTCATTTATCATTTTACATTTCTAATAGGTGTAGTAATATTGCTAATAATGACTTTGACTTCATTAACATTGACTCCGGTACAGTTTTCGATATGTTCTTTTACTTTATTTTGAAGGCCCTTAGTAGTTTCCGGTATATCTATTTCAGGATAAACTTCCCCTTTTAAATTTACAAATATTTGCCCTTCTACTATATCTACCTTTGTAGTAATATTTTTTATACCGGTAAATTTATTAGATACAGTTTCCACTAGGCCTACTATGGTTTCAGATGAAATATTTATTTCTCCATAATCTGTTCTCTGCACTAAATAGGTGGTCCTTGGTTTATCAGCACCGACCTTTACCCCTAATATCAATGTTCTTAAACTTAATAGTAGTACAGCAAGTCCTATTCCAGTACATATATAATTACCTTTAACCCCTTCTAGTAAATAATTAATATTATCTGTAGATAAAAATCTTATCTGTTCGAAAGGGAATAGTATCATAATTATTGAAAAGGCAATTAAACAAAGGGACAAAAGAGTTAATATTATTCTATCAATTATGCTCATAATTGATTCATCCTCCTAAAATATATTTAAAATTACCCTCTGGTTTCCAGAGGGTAAATATACTATTTTACTCTTGGTTCATTCTCAACTTTAGGCTCTTCTTTAGGTATGTTAACGCCTTGCACATTAACATTGACTTCTACTACATTTAAGCCGGTCATGGTTTCAACTGTATCCTTAACATTCTGTTGCACCTTAGCTGCAACTTCAGATATTTTAGAACCATAATCTACAATTAAGAATAAATCTATTGCAGCTTCCTTCTCGCCAACCTCAACCTTTACACCCTTAGATAGGTTTTTCATACCCAACATTTCAGTAATATCGCCGGTGATGCCACCACTCATACCTGTAACGCCATCTACTTCAGTAGCAGCTAAACCTGCTATAATAGCCACAACTTCATTAGCAATTTTTACTGTACCATATTTGATCTTTTCATCACTTGAAAACTCCGTCACTTTAGACACCTCCCATTATCTGAAAGTCCTTAGAGTTATTATATCAGAGGGTTAAGTTTTTTACAATCAATTCTAATTCTTTTTCATTATTTTTATATTTGATGTATCCAGATTGGTTTCACTCATAACAACGTCTAATATTTTGACTACATCCTGTTCGGTAAGCTCATCTATCGATACAACAACTTTTGCACTTTCATCTGTAAGAAATATTAATGCATCTTCAAATCCTTTTGCTTTTATCAGTCCTTCAATCACTAATTCCTTTTCAGAATTTTCTCCTATTCTCACAATCTTTTTCTGAGCTTCCGTTCTCATTTCATCATTAGTATTGTCATTGTTAACAATTTCATTCAACCTATCAATTAATCCTGCTCTTAGTTTGTCCCTAGATAGCCTTTGTTCAATAAAGTAGTTTTTAGATCTTAAACTATCTTCTCGATTAATTGTTTCTTTAATGGATTCCTCAGTGGTTTTAGCCATATCATCTATATCTTCAAAAGCCTTAGTATCCAATATTTCCATTTCATCTTTTTCATCTTCATCGCCCTCAGATATTGTTGGAACTAAATCCTTTTCTTCTAAATGGCTCCCTTTTGCCAATTCTATTTCCTCATGTTTTTGATAGTCATTTGAAACCTTTGACAAAGCTTGTTTGGTTAAATTATGATTTAAATAACCAGTAAACACCAGTAAAACTATTAACACCAATATTATAGCTGGCCTTTTCATGGAAAACATTATTAATCCCCCCTATTTACTAGTATAAACCTCTACCCTATTGCCAGGTAGGCCTAATACAGTTTTAACAGCTTGATACAATCGTTCCTTAACTTCTAAATCCTCTGCCCCCTCAGCTATTACTATTACCCCTTTTACCGTAGGTTTTATTTCTTTCAACACTATTGGAGAGCCTTCACTGCCTGTGACTACTTGGATAGTCATATCTTCCCTAATAATTTCTCTAGTTCCTCCTTGAGAATCTAATTCATTAGTTGTTTCATTGTTTTTAGTAGTGTTAAAAGCTGGAATCCTTTCCACAGTATCTTCTAGAGTTATCATTACTTTTACTGAACCTACCCCTTTTAATTGACCTAATACATGTTCTAGTTTGTTCTCTAAAATTGCTCCATAATCCATTTCAATGTTGGAGGTATAATTAATTTCATTTTCTAACTTCAAGTTGGAATTAATTCCCTTCTTCTCTTGAAAAAAAATATCTGCTATTATAATAAGTATGACTCCAATAATTAGTATTATGAATAAATTCTTAATTAAATCCTTATTGTTTATTTGGGCTAAGTATTTTTTAATCCTATCTATTATCTTATCCACCTTATTCACCTTCTCCCAGGGTATTTAAAAATACTCTTATATTTTCCTTTGAAATATTATAATTTTTGTAGATAATATCTACTATTCTTTCACTATTTTCAAATTCCTGTAATTTAACAGTTTTTTCTTTACTAGAGCCTACATTTACTTCTTCAATTTGGACTACTGTTACATAATCATCCATTCTTTCATCTTTTCCTCTATTTTCTTTTAATATTATCTCTACATCCCTAATTTCTCCATAATTTATTCCATCCTCATGAATAGAAATATTTATTCCATCTACTATATATTCTGTAGTTTCAAGAATTAATCCCTCAATTTCATCCTTAATTTTACTTACATAAATCTCCTTTACCTGTCCCTCTTGCAGTGAGGCCAATTCTGCATTTTCTTTATATTCGTATTCTATTTGATCTACTGTATTAAAAAATACCTCCCTATCCACTTGGAAATCTTTTTGAATTAGTTTTATAAAAGGTGTAATCAATACAATTATTATTAATAGCCCTATTACCATATCTATATATCTTTTCATATTGCTGCTAGGAAGAACTATTTCTATGATAGAAATCAAAACAAAGATTATGGCTATATCTTTTACCCATGCTTTTAAAAAATTAACTATCCCATATAATCACCTACCTAAACATAATAGTAGCATTTCCAGCCTCAACTATTACTGTAATAGTTATGAAAAACATAGTTGCAACAGAGAGTATTCCTATTAATAACAATAGGAGAGACTTAGACACCTCACTAAAACTGCTGGAAATATTAATAGACGCAATAGGCTCTACAAGAGCTGCTATGACCTTATAAATAAATATAAGGACCGTTATTTTTATGGCAGGAGCTATACAGATGAAAAACAAAACTACTAATCCTATCATCCCTATTCCATTTTTTAATATTGCAGAACAACCTATTACTGCTTCTACAGCATCAGATAAGAATTTTCCAATTATTGGTATGAAATTATCTACGGCAAATTTTGCAGTTCTAATAGTGACTCCATCAATATTGGCACCTATTCCATACATTGTAATTATTCCAATAAAAACGGTAAAAGAAGCGCTAATTAACACAATAATTATTTGGCGCATTAATTCGGATAATTTTGAAAACTGAACTTTTTCGGAGATATTGCTTATAACTCCAATTATAAAGGTAAAAAAAATCAATGGAAATACCAAATTTTTAATCAAAGAGCCTATTATATTAACTACTCCGATAACCATAGGATGAAAAATAAATCTAGTATTAGCTCCACCTATTGCCGTTAATAAAGTCAATAAAATAGGTAGTATTATTTGCATAAAATTTACCATTTGAGCTACAGTTTTTTTCCCCAGGTCTAAAGCCAACATAAAACTATTAATCATAAGCATAGCTAAAATTATATAACAAGCATAATGGGCTAATTGAGCAACTGTATCTTTCTCAAATGTACTTTGTAAATTGGTTAGAATTGAGCAAGCCACCGTTATAATTAGTATTTGAGAAATCAAGTTCAAATTATTTAGTATCTCATTGAAGAATATCTTAATTACCCCTTCTTTAATTTGATTTACATCTAATTTGTTTTGACCTTTAATTGTGGATATAATATTTTCTTTTATATTTATTTTAGGATAAAAGCCTTCATTTCCTCTTAATATATCTTCTAATATTAGTTCTAGTTCTCTTATGTTAAGGCTATCTAGCTGTTCCTGTAAAAACTGATCCGTAATACTAATGCTATTTTCATCTTTTTTTTCAGCAAAAGAATAGGATGAAAATAGTAGTATTAAAATAATTATTTTAAAAACTATCCTTTTCCTTTTCTCCATTTTTTTCACCTTTAGGGAAGTATTTTTATTATCAATTCCATCAATGCTAATAAAATCGGTATAGCAAGTACCATCATCACAATCTTTCCACCCAATTCAATTTTAGAGGCAATTGCTTCTTCTCCTGCATCTCTGGATATTTGAGCACCAAATTCGACTATATAAGCAATTCCAATAATTTTTAATATGGTAGAAAAATATGTAAATTCGATACTTGTTTTTTTAGCTAATTGATTTAAGGTTTCAACCACATATACCAATTTGTCCATAATCATAAAGAATATAAGGATACCTGTAACTAAACTAATAAAAATGGCAAATTCTGAACCAATACTCCTTCTTACTATTACTGCCAATATAGTTGATATTATTCCTATACCAACAATCTGCATAATTTCCATAAAATCACTTCCCGTTTAATAAAGTTGAAATAGGGTTTTTATACTATCAAATAATTTCGATATAAGCCCTATAACCATGCTAAAAACAATAACAACCCCTACCAAGGTGGTTATATAAGCAAATTCTTCCTTCCCAGCCTTGTCTAAAACGGCATGAAGAACACCTAATAATATACCTATACTTGCTATTTTAAATATCAAATCGATATTCATATTCTTCTCTCCTCTATAACAGTATTATCACAATAGCAATTCCCGTAAGTATTCCTAAATTTTTATACATCTTTTCATTTTTATCCCTTTCTAATTTAGCTTCTTTCTGAAGAATAGCAATTTGGTTTAGAATTAATTTAAAATTTTTCTCTTGATCTTGCCTATCAGAAGAACCTAAGACTCTCCCTAAGGATAAAAATATTTCTATATCACCTTCTTTGAGATTTAACCTATCTCTCAACACAGTAGCTACGCTAGTAAAACTGTTAAAAACATCCCCTTTTTTATTATTTAGCAAATATATTTTAATTTCTTCGAATATAAAAGATACTTTTTTATTGCCTTTATTATAAACATTGGTTAAAGCTTCTGGTAATGGAACGGCTCCATAGACTATTTCTGTTTCGAGGATTTTAAAACATTGCTCTAGGAAAATTAAATTATCAAATCTATTAGCAAATCTACTTCCATAATGAAAACCCATTGAGGTAGTTGAAAGAATAATTAATAAGCCGCCGAGAAATTTAAACAATCCCATAAAATCCCTTCTTTCTCATTTAAATTATGGAGGTAAAAGAATCCCCTTCAATAATATCTTTTACGGTGCCAACTCCCTTAGAATTATCTAAAAATATATACCTTTTAAATATCTTATCTTCAATTAGCATTCTTAGACTTTTCTTTGAAACTAGATCCTCTAAAGTACTGCCATGTATGGTGGCAATTATCTTCACTCCTGCTTTAAGAGCCTCATGGATAGCATCTACATCATTAATACTTCCTATTTCATCCATGGCTACAATATCTGGTGACATAGCTCTTATTAACATAATCGTTCCATCTTTTTTATTACAACCATCTAACACGTCAGTCCTTAAACCAATATCGAATTGAGGCATCCCATTATACATACCTGCTAACTCAGATCTTTCATCTATAACTCCCACTTTCATACCTTTCCCTCCTAAATCTTTGCTTCCATTGCTTAAAATTCTAATTAAATCTCTCAATATGGTAGTTTTTCCACACTGTGGTGGAGAGACGATTAATGTGTCGTAAATAGTATGGGAAAAATCTATAATATATTTAATCAATTTCTCAGAAACCCCTATTTTTTCTCTTGCAATACGCATATTTAAAGAAGAAATATCCCTAATCGTTTCTATCCCATTTGGTCCATATAATACCTTACCTCCTATACCAACTCTGTGGCCTCCCCTCAAGGTAATAAATCCATTCTTTATCTCCTCTTCAAAAGCATAAACTGAATAATTGCTAACAAGTTGGAAGGTCTCTATTATTTCTCTTTTATCTACCAATCTACCATCTTTTTTATTTCTAGTTAATAAGCCATCCTTTGTGACAAAAAAATCAGAGTTATTTGAATATATATTAAGAGGTGATCCATATCTAAGCCTTATTTCCTCTACATTTTTTTTATACTTATTTGGAATCTTTTTTAGAGTATGGCTTAATTCTAAACTAATATATTCTAGAATATTTTCATATATTCCAATTTCCTTCTCTTCCATAACATGTCCCTCCTTTATATATAAATATGAACAAGCTAAAAATAATATGCAAAAAAAAGACTTAAAACCATAATGGTTTTAAGTCTTTTAAATAATCTATTCTTCATCTGGCTCTTCCTCTAAATCGTCAGAATCAAAATCTACATAGTCAAAATTCTCATCAAAATAATCATCATCAAAATCTTCATAAGGATAATAATCTTCTTCGTCGTCCAGTTCGTATAATTCATCTTCAATATCGGTTAAATCCTCATCAATATATTCTACATACTGCTCTAAATCCTTATAGTCTTCAATTAATTCATCTATTACGTCTGCAAAATCCTCTAAGGCATCTATTATATGTAATAATAATTTGCCTTCCTTTGATTCTTCTTCAATTCCAAGACCTTCTGCTAATCCTTTTAAATATGATACTTTTTGATAAAGATATTCCATGTAAATCCCTCCTATTAATTTATATATTTTTATTATTCCCTAGACCCTTGATAAATACTCGCCTGTTCTAGTGTCTATTTTTATTTTATCACCCACATTTATGAATAGAGGAACATTTACTATGGCACCTGTCTCAAGGGTTGCAGGCTTAGTAGCTCCTGCGGCTGTATCACCTTTAACTCCTGGTTCTGTATGGGATACAACTAATTCAACAAAATTAGGTGCTACTACTTCGAAAGGCTTCCCTTCGTAGAATCGAATGATAGCATTATCATTCTCCTTTATATAAACTATTGCATCCTCAACCTGTTCTTTTTCCAAAGGCAATTGTTCATAGGTTTCATTATCCATAAAATAATAAAGGTTTCCATCATTATATAGATATTGCATTTCCTTAGTCTCAATTCTAGCTCTAGGGTATCTATCATTAGGATTAAAAGTCAAGTCTTTTATTGTACCAGTCATAACACTTTTTATTTTTGCTCGAACAAAAGCAGCTCCTTTTCCTGGTTTAACATGCTGAAAATCCACAATTTGATAAACATCTCCATCCATTTCAAAGGTAATTCCTTTTCTAAAATCTCCTGCTGAAATCATATTAAAACCTCCTTAAACATTAAACATTTTCATTAATACTATTAAAAGCTTCCAAGGCTAGCAAATAGCTATATAAGCCAAAGCCAGATATTTGACCTCTACATACGGGAGCAATTACAGATTGTTTTCTAAAATCCTCTCTTTTAGATATGTTAGATAGATGAACCTCAATTACAGGGATATTCAAAACTTCAATAGCATCTCTAATAGAAATACTATAATGGGTATAGCCCCCTGGATTAATTATAACTCCTTTATAATCACTATCTAATGCCCCATGAAGTTTATCAATAATCTCTCCTTCAGAATTAGATTGGAATAATTCAACTTCCATATTAAGTTCTTTTGATTTCAATTTAATCATTTGATTTACCTCTTCTAAGGTAAGGTTTCCGTATATTGATCTATCCCTTTTACCCAACAGATTCATATTTGGTCCATGAATAATTAATATTTTCATTAACATCTTCCTCTATTATGCTATTTTATTATATCAATCATCAAAAACAACTACAAGGGTTAAGCTGTTGAAATATGTGAATAATTTCATCACCTACTTTACCTACAGTCTTATCATCTACATTAATTATATGGTCAGCACTTAAAACATATAGTTTTTCCCTATCATTATATATTTCCTCAATTCTCTGACTAAGACATAAACTATCTTTAAGTAGAGGTCGTTTTTCTTTATAGGATAGAGAAGTTTCTAAATTTGAAACTATAGTTTCTATGCTGGCTTTTAATAAAAAAATTATTCCATTTTCTTTTAATATTTGGATATTCTGATTGTATAAAACTACTCCTCCTCCTGTAGAAATAACTACTCCTCTCTTTGAAGACAAGCTTTTGATAACATCTCTTTCAAGAGATCTGAAGTATTCTTCTCCGTAAATATTAAATATATAATCGATTGTTTTTCGACTGCTAGTTATTATCATCTCATCAGTATCTAAAAATTCCATACTTAGTTTATTAGCTATATATTCTCCAACAACGGTTTTTCCAACACCACTCATTCCAATTAAAACTATATTTTTAAAATTTCCATACCTACTCATGGCGGGGCTCAGCTCCTACTATATTCACCGCTTTCACAATCTCTTTTATTAAATCTGCATCAAATTGATAATCCAAAGTATCTACTTTCCCATACAATTCCCCTTTGTCAGTGACAACATATTTAGGTTTTAAATTGTTTAAGACAATGGCTGCAATATCCAATTTGCATTTATCACAGGTACATATATCTTTTTTATCTTTTAACAATCTATTTATTGCATATATAACTTCATCCTCCATTAAATTTCTTAACTCCATAATTCTTCCCCCTTAATAAAAATTAGTAACTTTTAATAACTTGTACCTTAGGATCTATAAACTTAGGTAAATATACCCCATATTTTCTTATTTCATCTAAATTATAATTAATTTGAATATTCCCACTATCTAGGAGATTTCCATTATAACGATTTAATAAAAGGACCCCTTCTATTTTTACCTCACTGGAGGGTTCCATTAACAGTTGACCATTATTTAGGACTAGAATGCCATAAAACTCAAAATCACTATATATTTTTAAATCCCCTTCTATATAGAAAATACCTTTTAGGATTAATTTATCTGAATCTTTTTCAGATTCAATAGATAAAGTGGGATTAACATAATTGTTCCTAGCTAATAAAAAAATTTCATTATCCACGAGCATTTCCCTTTTTATAGGATCTTCTATATCGTTTCTAAAAAATTCAATATCAATTCTATTATCCAACCTCCTAATAAATTTTATATTATCATAGTCCATTGCCTCTATTCCTATTAGACCATTAGACTGTTTGGGAATTTCAATCTCTTCTTGTAAATATAACATATAGTTTTCAAACTCCCTAATCTTATCTTGTAGAATATATTCTATAGATACAATTGGTATCCCCATTTCAAAAAAATCATTAATCATTGTTGTCTTGGCTAAGACATTTTTACTAATACCAGAATATGTACTGTAGGTTTCCAGCTCTAAAATTCTCCTATTATTCTCTTCTGCAAAGCCCACCTTAATTATGTCATTGTTATCCCCTTCAAATAAATCCTTATTATCTAAGATAATCCTTCTATCATAAAATTTACCTAACCTTCCATACTTTAAGTATGTCTCTATCCTAGGTACTAACTGTCCATAATAATATTCTTCTTTTCCTAATACCATATGTATTTTACTTTCTGCAAGATAATAAGCTTGAATATTATTTTGGCTAGAAATTACAATTAAATATTCCATATTTGAGGTATATATTAAAAATAAGGCAGAAATCAATATTATAGCCATAGTGAGTAAAGCAACAATAGTAATAAACCCCTTATCATTAATCATAAACCCACCCCATAATTTAATAGATAATAGGACATCTAATACTAAGTTTTGATTCAAGTAATATTTCTTTACCCTTATTCGCTCCTAAAACAAAGGATAAATTTATTATTTTAGTGTTGAAATCAATACTAGTATCCTCAATTGATATTATATATTCAGCTATTTCATTATGTCCACTAAAATAACTACCTTTAGGCAGTTTATCGTCTATTCTATTAGCAGCAATTCTATATATTTTGTTATCTTTAAAATAATATGTAGAGTAATTATATTTACAGGTAACACCAGGGTTATAATTCATTATTACAAATCCAAAATTATCCTTATATAATTCATTTAGAGAATCAAACTTTTCTGCAGATACTATCTCATCTGCAGCTTTTATTTCCCTTTTAATATATTCCAATGCATACCTCCCGTTTAAGAGAACCTCATCTTCCATATTCCCTAAATTACAACTGTTTATACTATATTTAAGCAGGGAGAAAAGAGATAAAGCAATTATAGAATAGATAGCCAATGATAAAATTAGTTCTATTAAGGTAAAACCCTTATCTTCTCCCATAATTATACCTCATCCTTTTTAGGAATAGATACAAAAGTTTTTATATTAACGTTTTTTATTCTCTTGCTTTCTTTAATTGGAACAACCTCTACATTCAATTCCCACAAGTCATCGCTATTGTTCTCCTTATATATAGTACAATAATAGTCGAATTCTTGGTTATTGTTACCTAATGGTAATCTAATAACTATAGTATCTGAATCATTAAACATATCTATCAACATTTGTAAGTTCATATCCAACACATATTCATCATCTGTCCAACTATAATCGAAAGCTTTAATTTGTTCTATAATAGATTCTGCAATCAATAGCATATCCATCTTATCCTTAGTCATCCTTATATTGTCAATACCTATGTTTAATATAGGCAAACAGGTTATTGCTATAATCCCTAATAAAAATAACCCCATCAATATTTCTACAAGAAGGAAACCTTTTTTATTCATATTTTCCTACCTTTCAATGGAAATAAATATTTACCTTGCCTGTGGCAGGTGTAACGGTAATGCTTATTTTTTTTCCTTTTCTACTTTCTAAATATATGGTTCCCGAATCTTTAGGTGCACCTGAATAATTGAAAACCAATTCATTGTTTTTTATATTAGTGCTTTTAAATTTAATGCCGCTAGTAAATTCCTTCTTTTTAATAGTTTCTGGAAAATTACTATATTTGTATATTAAATAGGTATTACTATTAAGTCTAATATCAACACTATACAATTTTGATTCTACCACCGCTCTATTCCTTGCATAATTTATATCGTTTTTAAATTCCCTTAGCTCTTTTCTTTCCTTATAATTAAGAATGTTATTTCCCCTGATAATTGGAATAGCTAACAATATAGACAATAGACTAATTATCAAAATCAATTCTATTAAGGTAACCCCTTTAGAATCTTCTAGCATTTTCTTTTCCCTAATACCTCCATTCATTTAGTCTATGTAACATAAACACAAATTCTGCTCGAGTAATTGTATTGTTCATATTATCCTTACTTTTAGAACGTATCCCATTTTCATACATCATCTTTTCAGCAAAATAGTTCCAATTGAATTTTTGATTATCTAATACCCTAGACATAATCCCTTCAACTTCCTTATAGGTTATAGGATCGTGAGGTCTAAAAGTGTTATCCGGATATCCATTAACAATATTATAATAGCTTGCATAAGAAATAGCTTTTTCTGCATATCCAAACTCTATATAATCTTTAAATTTGGTTATATTAGATGAATCGTGAGGTGGAAACCAATCGTATAGGCGACTCAACATTGTAACAAATTCCCTTCTCGAGATCTTTTTATCGGGTCTAAAGGTTCCATCAGGATAACCATATATTATTTCTCTCTTAACATAAGTATTTATTTCCTCTATAGCCCAGTGGCCTCTAGAATCATGGAAAATTGGCAGTTGATTATCCACTCTAACAGCATAAATATTTCCTAAAAAATCTATATTATTTAAATTTATATCTGCAACTAAATAGTTACCTTCCTGTCTAGAAGGAATATAAATCCATTTATTATGATGATATTTGTAAATACCATATTTAACATTGTTTCCGTAGGATTTAAATTTAACAGTTATCTTTTTATTTTTATCAAATGTACCTGCTAAGTTTAAAACCTTTAACCCATAAACTCCTGAAGCTTGTGTATGTCTATGGGAGCTAGGGTTAACGTAAGAAGTGGGTATTGAGTCTATTGTAACTATTACATCATTGTAATAAGTACCAGATTCAATATCTACTAAGAATTTATCATCCTCAGTTATTCCAATATTTTCCTTGCCATCAATTGTAATTTTTTCCGTATAGGTCTTAACTTTATTGCTGTTCAATTGAAGTTTTTTATAGGTTTCGTTATAAGATTTCATAAATCCATCCCAGTACCCAATTATAAAGGCCATTCTGTAATTTTCAGATTGAAATTTAAGCCCATATTCATCGATAATAATATCATCTTTAGTTTTATGTCTTGTCCATAAATTTGGTTTGCCCAATGTGATATCAATTATTCCAGCATATTCTCCCTTCATTTGACCTGTGGTCCTACCGTCTTCTTCACCGTTTAAATCGGGAGTTTCTACGAATTCTTTATTAGTTTTTCTATATGCTTCATTATAATAAATCATGTAACCTCCATTAGTTCTTCCCTCAAAAATACTTCTTCCGAATTCAAAACCAGCTAAAAATGCATCTATATATTCTTTATGCTCATTTCTTAGATTAAACATAGATATTATTTCTCTTTCAGTGGGCATGTTCCTTTTATAATCATTGCTCAGTCCTAGAAAATAATCCTTCCGTGCATTAAAATTAGCTAAATTTCTTGCATATTCGTCTCCATCTTCTAACCCTTTTTCATATGAATAATCCTTTTCACCTAACTTTGCAACTTGATATGCAGCTTCAAAAGACAATTTGTACGCATTTCGAAAGTGTTCTATAAAAATATCCGTGTATTCTCTAGATTCATTATTTAGTTCGAATATAGCAATCAATCTTTTATCGCTAGGAACATATCTTTGCCATCGATTTTTATCTCCAGATTTATATGCTATATATCCATCAATCCTTCCCATAACATTTCCAAAATCCTCTGCCCCATAAATAATAATTGAATCGTCGGAACTCCCCTTCCTATATGCATCATAATACCCATCTTCGAAGCCTTTACTATACCCATCACCAAAACCTGATATATAATCCTCAGTTTTACCTTTGATATTGAGATCTCTAATTAAATCATCTAAATTTCTTTTCAAAACTTCTTTTAAAGTATTAGCCTTATTTTTGGCATCTGAAGCACCAGTAATTCTTCCATCAGAAACACCCTTGTCCAAACCATCTTTATACCCTATATTATAATCTAAAGATTTATCATCAATTGCAAAAACTGTAGTACTACTAAAAATAATTATTAAAATCAAAAATACTAACATATTTCGTCTTTTATTCATAAACTCACCTACTCATTCTTTAATCTATAAATCATCTAATTGGCCTTTTTATTCTTTCGATTTAAATCCGATTATAGGTATAAAGTTATTTTCTTATTATTTTGGTATTACCAATATTTTCCCTTCCCATATATCTTTATCGGATTCTATTTCGTTATACTTTATTAAAACATTTTTCTTTTTAGTAGTTCCATAATATTTCATACTTATTTTATTTAAAGTATCTCCCTTTTCCACTATGTAAAAAGAAAATTTTTCCTTAGTTTTAATGCTATCCTTTGGATAATTAGCCTCTAGTTTATCAAACAGAATTACCCCATAATCATCTCTATTATAACTAAGTTCTAAATATATTCTATCTAGTTGTAGTGGATATAGAGATAAATCTTCTGGAGGTTTAGTCTCTAAATAATTCCATCCAATCCAATTGACTCCCTTAGATAATTCCAGACCTATTTTTTCCCCAGCTTGTCCCTTAAATCTTAATCCTATGGTTGCAGGAGAATAGGCATAAGAATGGACCCAAAGCCCTAGGTTTGCAGGTGGATATTTAATAATTATATTCCTATCTGTTAAATCTATATATGCTCTATTTTCATCTTCAATGGCTAAAATATCGTATTCCAATCTTAAAGAATAATTTCTATGTTTGAAATTGGAAGACTTGGATAATCTTCCTCTTATATTTTTATGGGAGGGTATAAAATACAAGCCTCCATCTTCAAAGGTCTCTAATACCTCCCTATGAAAGTTATCCATAATCTCTTCTTCTGTGCTTGGTATATGGCTGCGGTTATTATCATCAATAATATCATCAATAGGCCCTTCTTCTCCTAAATTCCCTTCCTTTTCAAAACCTTCAAAAGCTACAAAGGGGTTAGTCTTTCCTTCAATTATACTAGCATTTATGTAATCTATTTCTTCATCTATATCAGCAATTCCTTCTAAACTATATATTTTTAATCCAATATTCCCTGCTAAATTGTCACCTATATCTCTGTCCATGGTCAAATTTGAAATTACCATTTTTTTAGGGCTTGATGTTATTCCATTTATCGTCTCTAAAAATCCCTTATAGCTTCCTCTATAAGGAATTGTAATATTCATAGTCCTTATACTTAAATCTCCAATTTCCTCCTGGGAAGGTGTGTCGAAATTTATATCTAGTATATTGATTTCTTCATTATCTAATAATTCGTTTAAAAGATAAATAATTTCAGGTTGATCTAGAGTTGAAAAGTATCTATTTAGTATTGAATCCTTGGCCCTTTGTAGCTTAATCCATTCCTCATCTATTTTTTTTTCCCTTTTTAATATTGAATTCATTTGAGCAATTTCTTCCTCATACTCTAGCTTTTGATTAGTTAATTCTTCTAACTTAGTCATCTGTGGTTCAATTACAAACCTAAAGGTAGCCCAAAATATTATAATTATTCCTAAAGAAAGGAGTAGTATCTTTTCATTCTTCGTCAATGGCCTCATCATCTTCTTCATGTTCAACTTCTTCATTATTTGTATCTCCTTCATCTTCACTCACATCCTTTAGGTTAATATTCAAAATAAAATTATAATATCCTTCTTCAGAAGATATATTTGATATAAATATTTCCTTAAAATCATCAATGTATTCTAAGGTTTTACCTAATTGGGCAATTGACCATCTATCCTTGGAATTGCCTATTATTTCAATGCTATCAGTATATATACTGATAGATGTAAAAAAAACATCTTCTGGCATTCTTGAAGTTATGGCATCTAATAGGTAGTTGTCAATTTTGCTCTCCTTCTCAATAGAAGCATCCAACAATTTAATTTTATCCAAGGATTCTTTGAAATTGACTACTTCAATTTCCCTATCTTTTATTTCATCTAATTTTTTATTAATTCTTTCATCTTCAACAATTAACCTTAACTTGGTTATATCCTGTGAATTTTTTTTAATTTTGACTTGGTTATATATAGTATAGAATATAGTAAATATTGATAAAAGAATTATTGCTGGATAAATAAGAAACTGTTTATCTATATGGAAATCTTTTTTTTCTATGTAAGGTTCAAAATAATTTAGGTCTTTCATAGTCTATGCCCCTGCCCTTCTAATTAATGCTCCTATAGGATTCATATATTCATAAATTTTACCATCGAAAACTAGATTGTCCATGGATTGTATTTTAATAGAAGGTATATTGAAATAATTGGAATAAAAATTATCTAACCCATTATAATTTCCGTTACCCCCATATAAAAGAATCATATCAATTTGGTTTTCCGATTCCCTACTTAAATAATATCTAAATACAATCTCTATTCTCTCATTTAGTGTATTGAAAACGTTTTTTATCATATTTGAAACAGAATTATGTTCTGGATTTTCTTCACTTAACTGATCCATGTTACCAAAATTTTTCTTTATTTCTTCAATTTCAGTTTCTCCGTACTCCAAAAAATTTAAAATACTTTGGTCAATATATTTGCTGCCTATCTCAATTACTCTACTTACATATATTATTCCATTTTTAATTATGGAAACCTTAGTGCCTTCGTAGCCAATATCTATGGTAGCAAAAGTTATATTTTCAGTTAGGTAATCATCATTAATTAGATTGTTGTATTCTAAAAGCTTTCCTATAGAATTAGGTTGATAGTCTAATATTAATGGGTTTAGCCCTAAATCCTTTAATAATTGGAGATGGGTTTCTACAATTTCTTTGGGAATTCCAATTAACAATATACTCAGTTTTTCAATATCATCTTCATAAATAGAACCTATGGGTTTAAACTGTACAATATAATTTTCTGGATTTACAGGGATATAGTCTTCAACTTGAAAACTTAAAACATTTTCAATCTCTTCTGGCTCTACCTTTGGAATTATTACTTCTCTAACAATTATCTCTGAACTATTAATGGTTAAATAAGTATCCTTAGTTTTAATTCTATTCTTTTTTAATTCTTCATCTATTAAATAGTGAATTAAATCCTTATCTACAATTTTGCCATCATTATAAGCTCCCTTCGGAGTAAGGATAGTAAAATAATCATCTATTACAATTCCCTTTTTAGTATCCTTGCCAACAATTCCCTTAATTTGATAGGAACCTATATCTAAAGACAGGACCTTTCTCTTAGGAAAAAGAGATTTTAAACTCAATGGCTATCATCTCCTTTTATATTGATATATTCAATTATAGAACCCTTTAAATCATTATTACCTTTAATATTAAGCAATTCTATGGTGTATTTAATATTAAATTCTTCATCGGTAGGTGTATATTTTCCTTTGATATCTATAGTAATAAGATTATTCTCCAATTTAAAATCCGATTCCGACTCGTAGATTTCAATATTATTAGCAGAAAAAATTTTCTGTTCATTAGCTGCTTTTATTATTTTTACGCCATTATCTTTTATATAGATATAATTTTTATTATTATCAAAGTCGCCTTCATCCTTTTTACCATATATATAGATTTCATCTGCATATCTTAATTCATCCTCCATTGTCTTTATACCTTGGTTTAAATTAGATTGTATTTCATATCTAGTACCAGTTCTAAGTAAAGTATCGTAATTAAAATAGAAAAAGGTATACATAAAAGAAATTATAATGCCTAAAATAGCAACTGTTATTATTAATTCTACTAAAGTCAATCCTTTTTTTTCAAGTAGTTTTTTATACATTTCTATCTTCCTTAATTGGGACATAGGTTGAGAGCTGTACATTTTTCTTCCCCTTGTCATAAAAGAGGATAATCTTTATTTTCTGCACATTTGATCTAATACTAGAATTATCAGTTGATTCAATATATATATTTTGTCTCTCAATAAGACAATGGATTTTTTTGTTTTCGTACTTAAAAAAATCATTATCATTATCAAATATTTTATAATTGTTATGATATCCCTTTTTATTTAAAATTTCTTCAACAATACCTTTAAAATCTTGATCATTTTCTATTTGAGCATCAGTAACTTCTGAATTTATTTCATCTAAAATACTCTTACCTTCTCTTACTGATTCAACTTTTCTACTAGAGAAATTGATATTCAGATTAGTGGTCGTAAAAAGACTGAAGAAGGAAACTGTTATAACTGCCAGTATAGCTAAAGTTATTAATACTTCTAATAAGGTTAATCCTTTGTCGTTAATTTTAACCACCCTCTTTTTATAGAGAATAGGAAAATCCTCACCTATAAAATATTAAATAAATTGAATTTTACCTACTTGAGTTTCAAGAAAAGCTACCTTTTAAGCTTCGATAGAATCTTTTCTTATTTTGACCAATGGATGGTTGGATTAGTGAAATCGCGTTCTCCTCGGCCTTTGTTTATTACGATTAGATCTATTAGGTTTATCTCATTATCCCCATATTTCATTGGTCCTTTTTCAATCCAAGTTACACCACCATCAGTAGACACTAATCTTCCACCTTGAGTATTAGAATAGGCAACAATATAATCCCCATATCCGGATACTTTTGAATAATTAAACCAATGGGTTGCCGATGCTCCTTCGCCTTTAATTATATTTTGTCTATCAAATACATACCAGTCTTTTCCATTGACGGATCTGTAAATAGTTCCTGAATTTCCAATAGCAACAAATATTTTTCCCGTCCATATGACATCCTTTAATTCATAATTAATTCCAGACATTGTATTTTTTTGCATTCCTTTTTGCCAATCATAACCGTTCTCTGAGAAGATAAATATTGGATATGTATTATGTTTTTCATTACCTACAATTACAAACCTACCCCTATTTTCATCTTCCTTTTTTCCGTAGGCTATGCCACTGTAAACCCCCTCCATCTCAAATCCATTTATTGTTTTATTTTTCCATCCTTCAGTACCATCTATAAAATATGCTACTTTACTATCTTTGTTTCTAGATATGCCTACTATAGCATTATTCCCTTGGGCTAACTTTTCAATTTTGAAACCTACTGTTGGTTTATGTATATCTTTCCATTTTATATAATCATCTAGATAGTTTATCTTGTCGTTATTAGTGCTAATAGCATAGAATTTGTTATTATCTTCTGAATATGTAAGATATCTAAACCCATTACCTCCCGTTTTAATTGATATTCCTTCATTATTAGACAATTTATAGATTAAAGTTTCATCTTTATTATTTCCTTTTCCACTTTCGCCACCAACCAAAACTAAAGTATCATCTCTATCCCAAGCAAAAGACCGGGGATCTGATATTCTTATTTCATTGCCTCCACTATCCTTAATATCGATTTTTTTCGGATTCTCAAAGTTCTCGTTGAACATATATATAACTCCGCTCACATCCACTCCAAATATTGAAACTTCTCCATATATGGAGTCAAATCTTAACTTTGCTTGAATACTATTCCTACTCTCAAAACCTTTGCTTCCATTAACCACTCCTGTTGAGTTTATTGTAATCTTCCTATTATCATATTCACAATCTAAGGTTATAACCGCTTTTCCTTCGTTAGGGAACTCTATTTCAAAATCCTTTTCATTGCTACCTTCCATTTTCTCTATTATCCCTTCAATATTCTCTATCATTAACTCAGCCCCTGCTTTGGCTAAATAGTAGGCTTGACTATTATCTCTTGAAAATTGTGCTTGTCTACCAGCTGAATAACTTAATTTATATACGCCAATTGATAGTATAGATAATACAATTATAATGAGTAATAAGGATATTAAAATATTTCCCTTTTGATTATTCATAATTTCACCTCAATAAGAAACTAACTAGGTACCAATTAATAATCTTATCTCCCCAAAACAAAGTAATTATAAAGCCTAATATTATAAAGGGCCCAAAGGGGATAGGATCTTTTTTTCCTTTAATTTTGAATACTAATAAGAGTACAGAAATTATTCCACCAGCTAAAAAAGACAAGAATATATTTAGAAATATTTTAGAAATACCTAAAATAAAACCTAGTACTCCAATAAGTTTAACATCTCCTCCACCCATGCCTCCTTTAGATACCACAAATATAATTAAAAATATTAATATACTTACACCTAAACCCATTAGACTATTTACAAAGTTTACAGGGATACTATATAACATAAGATTTAGTATTTTATAAACAATAGACCCTACCAGAATAAATAAAATCATAGTGCTTGGTATTATCTGATAATCTAAATCTATAAAGGTAATAATAATAAATAAGCTAAATAAAAAGGTATAGAATATGAAATCCAAATTAAATCTAAACTTTGAATAGAGCATAACAAAAATAAATCCATTTAATAATTCCACAATCGGACACCTAGGGGAGATTCTCTCCCCACAGTATCTACATTTTCCTTTTAAAAACAAAAAACTAAGTACTGGTACTAAATCATACCATTCTAAAGGAGTACTACAGCTCGGACAATAAGAACCAGGAAAAATTATACTTTCTTCCTTTGGTATTCTATGTATACAGACATTTAGAAACGAACCTATAATAGTGCCTAGTAAGAATATTAGTATTGTCATGGGTGCCTCCTTTAATTGATAGTGTTAGTTATTTTTGGGGACATAGAGAACTGCTCCTGGTGTCTAATAACCTCCATTTTAAGTTGCAGGGTCTGATTCTGGTTCCTCATGAATCATAACAGGTACAACTGTGATATTACCTTTTTCATCCACTGCTACCTTATAATCACCTTCAAATTTATTACCATCTAAATCTTTTAATTCCCCCTCAATTCCTTTTGGCACCTTTGGCCATTCTTGAAGATATGGAGCCCATTTTTGATCAGTAGCTTTAGTACCTCCAGTTGCAGTCCATTCTGTTTCAACTATTTCTCCTCCATCAGCTATATACATAGTGGCTGCACTCATTAAAGTCCTTACATTTGCATTGTGGGCTGTTATTGCTGCTCTTTTTCTGGAAGCTCCTAGCTTAGGTACAGCAATGGCGGCTAGTATTCCTAGTATAGCTATTACTACTACTAGTTCTACTAAGGTAAATCCTTTGTTGTTCTTTTTAATCTTTTTTAAAATCCATTGAAACAATCTTATCTCCCCCTTGTACTAATATTTTATCGTTATAAAAAGGCTGCATAAATATATAAAATTTATATGATTTATGCAGCCGAACGATCATGATTACTATTTCTAGTAATTTTAGACTCTGGCTTTGCGTCTCCATCTTTCGATAGGTTTGCCCAAGATATTCTATTGATATTCAAATTTTGATATATTTGCAAATATTTTATAATATTTTAGCATATATTTACTTTTAAATCTATTATTTTTGTAATTCTTATATCTCAATAGTGTTAACCATATCAAACATGGGCATTGCCATAGCTATTACTATAAAGCCTATGATTAAAGCCATAAATACTATTAAAATAGGTTCTAATAGGGTAGTCATATTTTGAAGTGATGCTTCTACCTCTTCATCATAGAAATCTGCAGTTTTGTAAAGTATATCATCTAAAGCTCCTGATTCTTCACCTATTTTTATCATGGAATCTACCATTGGTGGAAATAAACCAATATCCTTTATAGTTCTAGACATAGGGATACCTTTTCTAATATCTTCCTTGGCCTGGTTTAGTTTATTTGATATTACTTTGTTTCCAACTACTTTGCTAACCACATCTAACCCTTGCAAAAGAGGTATACCGCTAGAAAGTAAGGTGGATAAAGTTCGTGTAAATCTGGAGGTAATAATTTTAATATTCATCTTCCTTATTCCAGGTATTTTAATCTTTAAATTGTCAAAAAATACTCTTCCCTTTTGCGTTTTCCCAAAGTATATAACTCCCATTACTATAAGGATTACAATGCCTATAAATAAATACCAAAAATCCGTTAACCAATTACTTATAGCTAAGAGAGTCCTAGTTGGTCCTGGAAGTATAGAACCGCTAGATTCAAACATACTTATAAAAGTGGGCATAACTACTGTTAGTAAAAAGATGACCACAGCTATTGCAACTATGCTTAAAACTACTGGATATACTAGAGCATTTTTCACCTTATTTTCAATATTATTCTCCTTTTCATAATGGATGGCCATTCTTTCCATCAATATATCTAGATTACCACTAACTTCTCCAGCCGCAACCATGTTAACCAATAGTGTGGGAAATACTTTTTTATGTTTTGCCATGGCTTCAGATAAGGTCATGCCTTTTTGCACATCTTCATAGACTATATAAATAGATTTTTTTAACGTTTTATTCTCCGTTTGTTTTTCTAAAATATCTAAACAGTTTATAATGCTTATTCCAGCATTTATCATGGTATAAAACTGCCTACAAAATACTGCTATATCCTTTTTACTAACCCTTTTTGAAAATAGTTCTTTTTTAAAATCCGTGCCCTTTTCTTCTTTAATAGACATGGGAAAATAATTATTATTTTTTAATATAGTCACCACATCTGACTCTGATGATGCTTCGTGGTAACCTTCAAGCACTTGTCCCGATTCAGAGACAGCTTTATACTTATATAATGCCATTAAAACCACCACCCTAAAGGATATATCTTCGGATAATATCCAAATTAACCGCTTGGTTCAAAACAGTATCCCTAGAGATAACCCCTTTATTATGTAATTCCAATAAAGAGTTATCCATAGTTTGCATACCCCGTTTCCCACTAGTCTGAATTAAGGTATCTATTTGATGGATCTTTTCTTCCCTGATTAAATTCCTTATAGCCGGTGTAGCAACCATTATTTCAAAGGCGGCAACCCTTCCATCACCATTATATCTAGGTAATAGCTGTTGTGATATAATAGCTTGGATTACAGAGGAAAATTGAATTCTTACCTGTTGTTGTTGATGAGGTGGAAAAACATCTATTATCCTATCTATAGTCTTAGCTGCTCCAATAGTATGTAATGTTGAAAAAACTAAATGTCCCGTTTCAGCAGCTGTAAGAGCTATACTAATAGTATCTAGATCCCTCATCTCTCCAACTAGAATCACATCTGGATCCTGTCTCAAAGCTGCTCTAAGAGCGTTGGCGAAACTATTGGTATCGGAACCAATTTCCCTTTGGTTTACTATACTTTTATTATGCTTATGCAAATATTCAATTGGATCCTCTAAGGTTAATATATGACAATTCCTTTCTTCATTAATTAAATTAACCATGGAAGCTAGAGTAGTCGACTTACCACTACCTGTAGGTCCAGTTACTAATATTAAACCCCTAGGAAGCCTAGCTAAATCCTTAACTATTGAAGGCAATCCAAGGTTTTCAACAGTTGGGATCCTTAATGGAATTATTCTAATAGCCATACCATAACTACCTCTTTGCTTATATGCATTGATACGAAATCGACCAATGCCTGGGCTAGAAAAAGAGGTATCAATTTCTCCCCTTTGACCTAATTCATTAAACTGTTTATCATCTAATACCTGTTTAACTAATTTTTTAGTATTATCAGGATTTAAAGCATTTTTCCCATAATAAATTAATGAACCATCAATTCTTAATACTGGTGGTACTCCTACTGTAATATGTATATCTGAAGCTCTGCTATCTACTCCATATTTGACTAAATCCATTAAATTCATTATACTCCCCCTAACCTAAGGTAAAGCCAGCTTTCAAACATTCCTCTAAAGTAGATATTCCATATAGAGCCAATTCTAGAGAATTGTTTAATAGAGTAGTCATTCCAGAATTTTTGGCGCTTGTCCGTAATATATCAATACTTGCTTCCTCATTAATAAGTTTTCTTATATCTTCATTTACCACCATAACTTCATGGACTGCCCTTCTTCCAATAAATCCATTATTACATCTATTACATCCTCTTGATCTATAAAGGGTAATAGATTCATCCTTGTCTATCCCTAGTAAGGATTTTTCAGAAAAATTAGCCTCATATGGTACTTTACAATTAGGACATAACCCTTTGATAAGTCTTTGAGATACTACCCCTATTACTGCTGAAGAAACAAAATAGGGTTCTACTCCCATATCAATCAATCTTACAATAGATGAAGGGCTATCATTTGTATGGAGAGTAGATAGAACTAGATGTCCAGTTATAGCTGCTCGAATAGCAATCTTTGCAGTCTCTGAATCCCTAATTTCTCCCACCATTATTATATCCGGATCCTGCCTCAAAATTGACCTTAATCCATTGGCAAAGGTTAAACCAGCTCTTGGGTTTATCTGAACTTGATTGATACCTTCTAGTTTATACTCTACTGGATCTTCTATGGTAATAATATTTTTCTCTACTTTGTTTAATTCCTTTAAGACCGCATATAATGTTGTAGTTTTACCACTCCCAGTAGGTCCAGTTACTAATACCATTCCATAAGGCTGTTCCAATATTTTATTAAATAATCTTAGGTTTTCATCTTTAAAACCTAATTCAGATTTTGTAAACATGAAATTACTTCTATCTAAAAGTCTTAAAACTATTTTCTCCCCATATACTGTAGGTATAGATGAGATACGCATATCAATCTCTTTGTTATTAACCTTAGTTTCAACCCTGCCATCTTGGGGAATTCTTTTCTCTGCAATATCCATTTTACCTATTATTTTTATCCTAGTAACCAATGCAGAAAGGCTGTTTATTGACAGCCTCATTATATCTTGTAAATCCCCGTCTATCCTAAATCTAATCCGTATTTCCTCATCCCATGGTTCTATATGTATATCACTAGCCCTCATATCTACAGCTTGTTCAATAATAGAATTGATTAATTTTACTACTGGAGCAGTACTTACCTCTATTAGCTCTTCATCTTCTAAATTATTAATATCCTTATGTTCATAAGATTTTGCAAACTCCTCCAAAACTTTTTCTGCAGTTTCCTTTCTATAGTATTTATCCATATTACTCCTAATACTATCCTTATCAGAAATTACAGGTTGTATTTCATAGTTAGTATATAATTTTATATCATCTATGGCAAAAATATTTAAAGGATCTGCCATAGCAACTATGAGTAAATTTCCTTTAAGTTCTATTGCAATTAAATCATATCTTCTAGCTATATTTTCTGGAATCTGTAGTACTACTTCAGGTTTTATTATATACTTATTCAAATCTACATGTGGAATTCCCAACTGAAACTCTAGAACCTCTATTATATCATTTTTAGACACATATCCTTTATTGACTAAAATTTCCCCAATTTTTTCATTACTTTTCTCTTGCTCTTTTAGGGCTTTATTTAATTGTTCCTTGGTAATTTTACCAGAATATAATAAAAGTTCACCTAATTTAAAATTTGAAGTCTTCATTTTTGTTTTTCACCTATTCATCTTAGTTCTTAAGTATTACTATTCAACATAGATTTCCAAAATCCTTTTTATTTCTTTATAATTTTTTAAAAAGTTATAATCCTCTACTTCTAGCCATATTTCTTGGCTACATAATGCTTGGTTTATAAGCATGGAAAGGCCATTTATTGTATAATAGCCCTTCTTTTCAGCCAATTCCATAAGCTTTGTCCTTCTAGGTTTATAGATTATATCATATATAATTAAATTTTCAGAAAATCCATGAAGATTTATAGGACTTTCATCTATATTTGGATGCATACCTACCGAAGTACAATTGACAATTATATCAATTTTCTCTTTTCTAACATTCTTTAATTTTAAACTATCATATTCCGATGTAACTTTTGGGAACTTTCTTGATATTTTTTCAGCTAATATTTTAGCTTTAGATAAGGTTCTATTGCTAATAATAATTTTTTTAACTCCTTCCTTAGCTAAAGAAATAGAGATAGCATTTGCTGCACCACCAGCTCCTAATACTAATACGGTCTTATCTTTTACTCCCACATCTTCCAATTCTAAAGACTTTAAAAACCCCATTCCATCAGTATTATATCCTATTAACCTTCCATTTTTGTTTTTCACAGTATTTACAGCTCCTAAAATTTTTGCTTCATCAGAAATTGAATCTAAATGCTCCATGATGCTAATCTTATGTGGCAAAGTTACATTAAATCCCTTAATATTCAAAATTTTAAATACATTGATAACATCTGCCAAATCCTTTTCTTTTACATTAAAAGCCAAATAAATATTATTTTTCCCTATAATTTTATAATAACTATTGTTAATTATAGGTGATAAAGATTTGGCAATTGGATTTCCAATTAAGCAATAAACATCTTTATTAAAGTTTATGTCCATAGATTTTCCTCCTTAAAGATTCTTCTACTATTATAACAGAATAATAATTTATTAGTATATTATCAATTATGATAATATTTGTTATGATTACCTATTCCTTCTTTATACATATAACTTAAAAATTAGCCTTAATAAAAAAACTTAAAAAAGCAAAAATAGATATAGGAGGTGAAGATTTTGAAAAAAAATAAATTTTTATTTTTAGCTTTTGTTCTTACCTTAGTTATAACAACAATTGGCTGTACAGTAAATCGACCTGGAACCCAAACAAGGATAGGTCAGCAAACTCCTAACAATAATTTAAGCACAAGAAGAGATAATAATATGTTAGGTATGGATAGAAGGAACAATAATAATCTAGTTGGATTTGATAGAAGGAATATGGATAATATAACCGACATGAATAGAACTAGGCCTAACAATTTAGTTCGAAGAAATACGGATTTAGGTCCAAATACTGCTACAGAAATTGCTCCAAGAAATTATACAGGAATGAATAACGTTACTGCCAGAGCAAATGCCATAGCTGAAAGAGTAGCGGCTTTAAACGAAGTAAATAGATGTTCTGTATTAATAAGCGGCAATACGGCCATAGTAGGAGTAGATATGAAAAATAATTTAGAAGGTAGAATGACAACCGCTTTAAAACAAAAAATTGAAAGAACTGTGAAAAATATGGATAACAATATTGCAAATGTAAGCGTAACTGCAAACCCAGATCTATTTACTAGAATCTCAACTATGGCAAGGGATATTGGCGCTGGAAGACCAATATCTGGATTTGCCAGGGAATTCCAAGAAATATTAAGAAGGATTACCCCAGTAAGATAAATCCGGTTTCTCCGGATTTATCTTACATATTATTATAATAATTTGAAAGGGTGAATTGGATGAAAAAGAAAAAAAGGTTTTTTCTAGTTTTATTATTTATTTTTTTCATTGCCTTTATAATACTAAATAATACTCATGTTTCAATTGTAGCTATTGATAACAACTATGGAAAAATAGTTAACCATGGTTCCGTAGAGGAGCATGTTATAGCATTGACTTTTGACGACGGTCCCCACCCAAAATATACTAATGAAATTTTAGATTTGCTTAAGGAATATGATGTAAAAGCTACCTTTTTTGTTTTAGGAAAACTTGCCGAGGCTTATCCAGATATAATAAAAAGGCAATGGAAAGAAGGTCATGAAATAGGGAATCATACCTATTCCCACATTGATACTAAAAAAGTTACTAAAGAAGTATTATTAGAAGAATATGAAAAAACCCAGAATATTATTTTTGAATTGACTAATAACAAACCAAAACTTTTTAGGCCTCCTTATGGTTCTTTTAATAATAATACTATAGATATTATGGAGACCAATAATTCGGTAATAGTTCTTTGGTCAGCTCATCAGGATTCAAAAGATTGGAAAAATCCAGAAGTAAAAAATATTGTTAATACTACTCTTTCAAATTTAAGAAATGGAGATATTATTCTCTTTCACGATTATGTCTATTTTGAAAATAGTAATACAATAGAGGCATTAAAAAAAATCATACCTGAATTAAAGAAAAGAGGTTATAGATTCGTTACGGTTTCAGAGTTAATGAATCTAGAATCTTCAACTTGGGAATAAAATAGCAAATCCAGTGAATCACTGGATTTTAATTATTTAAAGCTTTGTTTAACTTTTCTATAGCACGTTTTTCTATTCTAGAAACATAAGATCTTGAAATACCTAACATGGCAGCAATTTCTCTTTGGGTCTTACATCCTCCATCTATTAGCCCATATCTTAATTCTACAATTTTCTTTTCCCTATCCTTTAACACTTTATTGATAGCCTGGTACAACTTCTTAGTTTGTAATTTTAAATGCACTTCATCTAATATATCCTCCGCGTCCGTTCCTAATATATCCAGTAAGGATATTTCATTTCCTTCTTTATCTATTCCAATAGGCTCTTGTAATGATACTTCTCCTTTCGATTTTTTATTAGCTCTTATTGTCATTAAGATTTCATTAGCAATTATATCTTAATGGTAACATTATTTAATAGAGATATTAGCCCTCCTAATAAAAATTGTTCAAAACATTAGCATTTTATTATCTTTGTCATAATATATACTAAAGCTATTAAGGAAACCCCTACATTTAAATTATTATCACCCTCTTTTATTGTATTTTGCCTACTCAAATAAGGTTTAGGAGGTGCATACTGTGAGTGACTTATTAGGTAGAAGAAGTTGCGATAATGATAGTTCTTTACTATTCTTTTTCCTATTATTGGTTGTTCTATTCTGTAACTGTGATATGTTCGGTAGAAGATGTTAACTTTCCTACTAATCGGGGCTTGTCCCCGATTTTTTATGTTTTTCCGCCATATATTGATCTGCTTTTTTATTTCATGCTTGCTCACTAACATTTTTAATTTCGTCTCCCTTGCTTTAGCTTCCACCTTCCTTATTTCAGTCAAAGTCTTATTTAAATCCTTTACTAATAATTCAGAGCCTTCAAGTATTTTTTGCTATATCTATGACTCCCGCTATTTCTATTTCATAGCATGTCAAATCTCTAGTTATTATTTCAAGTTCTTCCTTACTAAACATCTATTTTACTCCTTCTCTAATAAAATTCTTTTTCTACCTTTCTTATTATAGCTTCTAAAATTTCTACCTTGTCTTTACAACTGCAGGGGAGATTATTAATTTGATTTATAATAAATTCTGAGTGCATTTCTGTTATAATTTCTTCCAACTTTTTGTAATCTTCTTTTGTCTTAGGTAAATGAACTATAATATTCAATACCTCCCCTCCTTTCATATTTATTTATATTAACTCTTAGCTTTGTCCTATTACTAAGCTATTGAATTTTTCTTCATCTTATCTTTATGTTGGATCATCCTGATATAAGTTAGAATTAATAATATTTATTTTAGATTAAATATTTTGTTTTACATAAATAGTCAAAACTGCTTATATTATAATAATAATCATATTTATCTTGGGGGGATTAAATGAAAATAGCTATTTACTCTCGTAAATCCAAATTCACCGGTAAAGGTGATTCTATAGAAAATCAAATACAACTGTGTAGGGAATATGCTTATAAATGTTTTAATTCTACAAATGATAATATAATGATCTATGAGGATGAGGGGTTTACAGGTGGTAGTTCAGATAGGCCACAGTTTAAGCTTATGCTTAAGGATGCTAAGAGTAAGAAATTCCAGGTACTAATATGCTATAGATTAGATAGGATTAGTAGGAATATTGCAGACTTCTCTACACTCATAGAAGTTCTCCAGGAAAATGGTATATCCTTCATATCCATTAAAGAGCAATTTGATACTTCTACCCCTATAGGGCGGGCTATGATGTATATAGCAAGCGTATTTGCCCAGTTAGAAAGAGAGACTATTGCTGAAAGAATTAGAGACAATATGTTGCAATTAGCCAAAACAGGCAGATGGCTTGGAGGAGTTACCCCTACTGGTTTTGATTCTAAAGAACTGATCTTTCTAGACCCTTCTGGCAAAGAAAGAAAGATTTACAAGCTTGCTCCTTTAGGTGAGGAGATAGAAATCGTTAAACTTATATATAAGAAATTCTTAGAATTAGATTCTTTAACTCAATTAGAAAGGTTTTGTATACAGAATGGTATCAAGACTAAAAATGGATTAGATTATTCCAGATTTGCATTAAGAAATATTTTAACTAATCCTGTATACGCTGTAGCCGATAAAGATTCTTATAATTACTTTATTAATAATAATTACCAAGTATATGCAGACCTAAACGAATTCTCAGACAATAGAGGCATAATGGCATATAATAAAACTATCCAAAATAAAAATATGACAAATAAACTTAGAGATACCTCTGAGTGGATTATAGCAGTAGGAAAACATCCTGGTATAATAAGTGGCAAGGACTGGGTAAAGGTGCAAAATATGATTGAAAAGAATAGAACTAAAACTTTTAGAAGAACAAAAAATACAAAATCACTTCTATCTGGTATATTAAGATGTGGAAATTGTGGGAGCTTCATGAGACCAAAGATGGGCCGGGTTAACAAAGAAGGAATTAGAGTATTTTATTATTTGTGTGAGCTAAAGGAAAAAAGTAAAAGAGAAAAATGTAATATAAAAAATATCAAGGGCAATGATTTAGACAATCTGGTTATAAGTGAAATTAAAAAACTGCCTTATCAAGGTATTTTCCTATCTGAGGAAATGAAAAAGAATAAGAATAAAATAATTAATACTAAAAACAATTTCCCTTCTGAAATAGATATGTTAGAAGCTAGTATAGAATACAATAATGAGGCTATAGCCAATTTAGTAAATTCTCTATCCCAAGGACAAAATTCTAATGCTACTAAATATATAATAGAGCAAATAAACGAGCTAGATAAAAAGAATAAAAATATAAAAAAAAGGTTAGTTTGTTTAGAAAAAGAATCCAAGTCTAGTAAACTAAAGGCAAATAGCAAAGAAATTGCTGATGATATAAATATAAATTTTTGCTATATGGTGGATACTATGAATCCAGTAAGAAAGAGATACTTAATTAGAGCTGTTATAGATAAAATTATATGGGATGGAGATAATATAAAGATCCTAACATTTGGTACTGATTCTTAATAAGATAATAATATGTTTCCACAATGTGACTATAGCATTTTCTATACATCTTGCTGCATAAGTGGCTAGCCTAGTGCCTTTATTAGTATCAAATGTAGAAATAGCTTTAATTAGGCCAATTGTCCCTATAGAAATTAGGTCATCGATATCCTTTCCAGTATTATTATATTTTTTTACTATATGGGCTACCAATCTTAAGTTTCTTTCAATAAGAATATTTCGTGCTTTCTCATCTCCTGAAGCATATTGATTTAGATAATATGCTTCTTCCTCTTTACTAAGAGGTTTTGGAAATGAATTAGTACTAGACACATACCCAGAAAATATTAAAAAGGGTTTTATAACCCCTCCTAAGGAAAAAAATAATTGAGCAATCATAAAGGCACCTCCACTCTCCCCATACTAAAGTATATGTTTAGGGGATGGTACTGGTGCTAGTCCTACCTATTTATCTTATATATTTCTTTTATTATATTTTCAAAAATGGGAGCAGCCGTTTTAGAACCTGAATTGCCTTCTTCAACAATAACTGTTATTACATATTCTGGCTCTTTCTTAGGATAAAATCCTGAAAACCAGCCATGTATAGTTTCTTTTTTATTTAAAACAGCCTGAGCAGAACCAGTTTTCCCGCCAGAACCTCCCAAACTATCTAATTCAATATTTCTAGCTGTTCCACCTTCTACTACATCTATCAGGTATTCCCTTAATATTTGACAATTTCTTTCAGAAAGTATCCGTTCAGGAGCTACCCTATGAAATTTTTTTATCATATATCCATCCTCATTTGTTATTCCATCTACTATAGTCATGCCTGTTTTTATACCTTTATTAGCTACTACCAACATCATATTAGTTATTTGAATTGGAGTAGTTTCAATACTGCCTTGCCCTATAGATATATTCCCTATGGCTGGCCCCTGTAATTCTCTTCCAGTAGGCAGATTCCCTTCAATTTCCTCAATTAAACCAATATTTGTTTTATCCCCTAATCCCAATCTTTTTGCCATACTGATGATTTTTGTACTACCTAATTGCCGTCCTAATTGAATAAAAGCAGAATTACAGGATTTAGAAAAAGCTTCTTTTAAACCTATATGCCCGTGTCCTTCAACATTATTGCATTTAATTGTTACATTGCCTATTTCCTCATAACCTTTGCAGTAAAAATTACTGTCTAAATAATCAAAGTTTTCTTCCAAGGCAGTTAATAGCACAACCAATTTGAATAAAGACCCTGGTGGATAAGCCACTTGTATTGCTTTATTATATAATACCATATCCCTCCTATTTAGATATTCATCTATATCTTCTTGTTGAAAATTAGGCCTACTAGCCAAGGCCCTAATCTCTCCAGTTTTAACATCTGCCACAATTACAGCACCATTAACTTTCCTTTCATCTAATATCTCTTCAACAATTTTTTGAATATGATAATCTACAGTTAATTTGACTCCCTTAGGTTCCATTGCGCTATTTTTTTTGCTAACAGTATAGTTACTACTAAGAAATATATTTTTCTTTTCATCTAATTCTATGAATAAGGACCTTCCCATTCCTCCATTTTTTAGGATATCATCATAAACCTTTTCAATACCCGATTGGCCTATATTCTCTGATTTATTAATATATCCAATTACATGGGAAAGGAGATTTTCTCTACTATATCTCAATATCCTTTCACTTATTAATATTTCTTTATTATAATTGGAATCAATAATAGTACCTATTAAGGGTATCTCAATAATCTTTTCATTACCTTTTAATTTTTCTTCTAATTCCTCAGTTTCTAAATTACTATTCTTAAATATGAAGCTTTTTATAGCTTGATTATTTTTAATATTATCCTTTAATACGAAAAGGGTAGTAATCCTTTCTCTATTAGTCAGCGGAATCAAATTTTTGTCATATATCATACCTCTATCGGGGCAGAGATTTACCTCTTTTCCTCTTTGCTTTAAGGCTTGGGTTTTTAACGAATCATGATTTACTATTTGAAGCCAATATAACCTTCCAATTAACAGTGTAAACATAAAGGTGCAGCTTAAAAGATATTTTAATATCCTACTATGGATAATATTTTTTTTAAATCTTCTCATAAAAATCCCCCAATCCAATGATAATTATAGTATTACCAATTGGCTGGGGTTATATAATTTTTATCTATTTAATATGGAATTAATCTTTGTAACTATTATATCTATTGCTACTTTATTATAGCCTCCTTCAGGAATTATGATATCCGCATATTTTTTAGTTGGCTCTACAAATTGAAGATGGGCGGGCCTCACTGTAGACATATATTGATTTATAACTGAGTCTAAAGTCCTCCCTCTTTCCTTTATATCCCTTAATATCCGCCTAATAACCCTTACATCTGAATCCGTATCAACGAATATTTTTATATCACAAAGTTCTCGAATTTCATCATCGTTTAGAATCAATATCCCTTCCAGGATTATTATTTCTTTAGGATAGATAGTTATTGTTTCTTCCTTTCTAGTATGCCATTCAAAATCATATATGGGTTTTTCAATTGGCTTATTGTTTAATAAACCCTTTAAATGTTTTAATAAAAGATCATTATCGAAAGCAAAAGGATGATCATAATTGGTTTTAACCCTTTCTTCAAAGGATAAATGGCTTTGATCTTTATAATATGAATCCTGTTCTATAATAACTACATTCTGTCTATGGATAGATTTCAGTATCTCCTTAGAAACTGTACTCTTGCCAGAACCAGTTCCACCAGCAATTCCTATAAGTAATCCTTTATCCATCAGTTCTGTCCTCCCTACTCTTTCTAATAATATACCAAGGCTCTACTGGTTCCTCTATCTTCATCCTAATTATTTGTTGAGGGTGAGGAGCAACGTCTATTTCTTGTCCTTCTTCATCCCACATCTTTTCAATAGTTTGAGTAAAATGTTCTATTCTTGGTCCAAAGATTTCAACTTCATCTCCAACAAATATTCTATTTCTTTGTTCTATAGTAGCCATTTTTGATTTCTTATCATAATCTAATATGAGACCTACATAATCGTATCCACGGATATAGGAGCTAGAAGTATAAACTTGGTCTTCTTCAGCAGGTTTCCCAAAATAAAATCCAGTTGTAAAATCCCTATGGCTAGCCTTCTTAATTTCATCAATCCAATCTTTATTGAAGGTATAATTTTCTGGGGCTTTAAAAAATTCATCTATAGCCATCCTATAAGAACGTATAACTGTGGCAACATAGTAGGAACTCTTTACCCTTCCCTCTATTTTAAAACTTTTAATTCCTGCACGAATTAAACTAGGTATATGTTCAATCATACATAAATCTTTGGAATTAAAAATAAAAGTACCCTTTTCATCTTCAAATACTGGGAAAAATTCCCCTGGTCTTTTTTCTTCTACCAAATTATATTTCCATCTACAGGGATGGGCACAGTCTCCCCTATTTGCATCTCTACCTGCCATATAATTACTTAATAAACATCTTCCAGAGTAGGAAATACACATAGCACCATGGACAAAAGTTTCTATCTCTAAATCTTCCGGAATTTTTTCAATAATTTCTTCAATTTCCCCCAGGGACAGTTCCCTTGCCAATACTACTCTCCTAATACCTAGATCATACCAAAACATTATTGTTTCATAATTGGTAACACTAGCTTGAGTACTCAAATGGATAGGCAAATCAGGAATAGTCCTTCTTATGACAGAAAAGATTCCAGGATCGGATACAATAACTCCATCTACCTTTGATTCATATAGTTCCATTACATAGTCTTCAAGACCTATTAAATCCTCGTTATGGGGTACAATATTCATTGTTACATATACTTTTTTTCTTCTACTATGGGCAAACTCTACTCCTTCTTTTATTTCATCTATACCGAAGTTTTTTGAAGCTTTTCTTAATCCAAATTGTTCCCCACCTAAATATACTGCATCAGCACCATAGATTATAGCCATCTTTAATTTTTCTAAATCTCCTGCTGGCGCTAATAATTCTGGTTTTTCCAAATCCTTCACTCCTCTCTATAAGTTAAAGCCACTCCATCTCCTATTGGAATTACGCATGATTCATAGCCATCTAAATGGTTTATATATTTTAAATACTCCCTTAATCTTTTAACTATAGTTTTTTTCCGTCTAATTACTAGTTTATCAGTAGCAACCATGCCTTTAAACAACACATTGTCAGACATTATTATTCCTCTATCTTCTAATAAGTCTACACAGCTATTAAAAAAATCTAAATACTGTCCTTTTGCAGCATCTAAAAATATAAAATCGTATTTATCTCCTAAGGTTGGAAGTACTACCTCTGCCTCCCCATGAAGTATCTTTATTTTATCTCTATACTTTGCATTATCAATATTCTCCCTTGCCATTTCCACCATATCTAACCTTCTTTCAATAGTAGTAATTTTACAACTATCTTCTGTAGAGGTGGCCATAATAAGAGCTGAATACCCTATGGCAGTCCCTATCTCCAATATGTTTTTTGGCTTAGATATTTTCAACAATACTTTTAATAACTGAGCTACTTCCCTCTCAATAATTGGAATATTATTGATTCTAGCATAATCCTCTATATTCTTTAAATATCCTTTATGCTCTGGTATAATACCCCTAATATATTCTTCAACATATTCTTCATTAATATGGTTCAATCTGAATTTACCTCCTTGGCATAAATTAATACGTGGTATAACCACGTATTATTTTATTTAAAATTCAAATCTCATTTTTTAGGATTTGCTTTTAAATGTTCTTCATAAGTTCTAGAGAAAGTATGGGCTCCAGTTCCATCATCTTTAGTTCTAAAATAAAGATAATTCACTTCAGCAGGATTTAGGGCTGCAATTAATGATTTCTTGCCTGGTGAAGCTATAGGTGCAGGGGGTAACCCTTGGTGGATATAAGTATTAAAGTCGGACTTTATCTGAATATCCTTTTCCGATAATACTTCTTTCCTCTCACCTAATACATATTGAACAGTAGCACAGGATTGTAAAAGCATATTTTCCTTCAATCTATTATGGAATACAGCTGATATAAGTTCCCTTTCTTCGTCGAGTTTTGCCTCTCTTTCTATTATGGAAGCTAAAGTAACAATTTCATTTAATGATAGGTCTAGATCTCCTGTACTTGATTCTATATCTCTTTCATATACCTGAACAAATTGGGAAATCATTTTGCTAATTATATCCTCTTCAGAAGTACCAATATAGATTTCATAAGTAGATGGATATAAAAAGCCTTCTAAACTTTGACCATCTGCTAATTCCATTAAGAAAGGATATTTATCCTGAAAATACTTTTTATCAGAGGTTAACTCTATAAACCTCTTCTTATCCACAATACCTTCTTCAGCTAATTTATCAGCCATTTGGCGTATTTCATAGCCTTCCGGTATGGTAAATTTGATAACATTATCATTTTTTCCACCTTTGGACAATTCATAGATTATTTCATCAGTGCTCATACCTGTATTTAATGTATAGATTCCAGCTTTCAAATTGCCCTCTGCCTTCTTGTTTTTAACTGCTATTCTAAAAATGAATTCATTCTTAATTAAACCCTCTTCTTTTAATATAGTGGCAATTTTCTTAGAACTAATGCCATTAGGTATTTCAATATTTATATTAGTAGGGTTTTCAGCGGAAACCGCCATAAGCCCATTTTTATAGTATCTTCCTATTAGGAGTACAGAAAAAATTATTAATAGGAAAAACATAAGAAGCTTATTTTTATTCTTTTTTTTCTTACCCCTAGCTGTTCCTAACACAAAATCTCCACCTTTTAATAGATATTTATCTATTTTATTATACATTTTTTACGGAATAATTACAACAATTAACATAAAGTTTAAATAGCAATATCTATTGGTTTTCCAAATGTTTTACAGTTTTATTGTATACAGATAGTATTAGCGTCCCAAAGATGGCTACTGATGCTGTTTCTCCAACACTAATCCCTAGAACTGTATACCAATAAGGAATATTGGTGAAATAGGATACCCATATGGATACAATAAATCCATTTAACAGTATAGGCGGTAATGCACCTAAAACCCTATTGGGCATCTTGCTGGTTAAATAAGCTGCTATTAAAGTAACTAAACTTCCTCCTAATATATCGATTAAACCAAATGCTGAGTAAGGTGTAAGTAAAAAATTTGCTACTAAACAACCAACAAATAATCCTGGTATTGCCGCTGTTTCTACCAAAGGTAGCAATGTCAAACCTTCAGCTATTCTGAGTTGTATAGGTCCAAAAGTCAGATTCCCCATTGGAATCTGTATTAAAACTAAAACTAGGTAAATCCCTGCTATTAAGCTAGCTTTTGTCAAATATTTCGTATTCATCTATATACCTCCTCAGCTAAGTTCTTTAATCTTTCTCTATATCTATAGCATCCCCAATTATTTTACTAATATCTTGAACCAATTGGGAAAATCTTAATTCAGCCTTTAAGAATTCATTAATTGATGGATTTAACATTAGTACCTCTTCTAATTTGTTTATCTTCTCCATCTCTTCTTGACTTATTTCTTTTCCAGACATTTTTTCCATTTGTATTTCAAGAGCTTTCTTTTTAAAATCTTCTACCATTCTTTTATTATTTTTATCAGCATAGACTTTCCTCTTATTTTCAATATAGGTTTTATATTCTTCTGATGTTTTTATTGCCCTAGCCAGTTTATGGGCTTGATCATAAACATTATTCATATTATCCCCTCCTAAAATCTCAATATTATTGGTAATATAATAGGTACTGAGATAGTGGATATTAATCCAGATATAAATGCAATAATAGTGGTTTGAGAGTCGGTAAATTTAGATATTACAGGTAAAGCTGTATCCATTGCAGTTGCACCACAAATTGATATACTCTCTATATATCCTATATGCTTGGCAACAAAAGGTACTAAAATTAATGCAATAACTTCTCTTATGACGTTTGATAAAAAAGCTAATGCACTGAGCTCAGTGGAATAGCCTGCAACCATCATAGAAGAAAGAGTGTACCAGCCTAGCCCAGATCCAATTGCTCCCGCCTCACTTAAGGGCATACTAAGTACTATGCCACCAAAAATTCCTCCTAATATACCACCTACTATTATACCAAAGGGAACTAACAATATTTTAAAACCCATGGTTTTAATATTAGAAAATATGTCTTTTTGTCTTCCAATATCTATTCCCACAAAAAATAATAATAAACATAAGCCAATATCTATAACAATATCAGTGTATTGTAAAAAATTTGATGGCAAGAAAAAATACCCTAAACCTATTCCTGCAAAAATGGATAATAATATTTTAAGGCTCAAATCTATTTTCTCCTTCCTTTAAAATAATAAATCTAGTTAGAATTTTAATAACCAAAAGCGTGAAAAAAATAGTAGATATGGCAATTATTCCAGCCCTATATCCTATAGAAAGAAGAGATTTTATTACCTTTTCATCTAACCCAATTCTAATACCCATTATAAATAGCAGGAAGAACAAACAAATGTTTTGAATTAGATTTAGCTTCTTGCCTACATTTGTGCTTATTTTTTCTTCATATCCTAATATAGTGCCTATTGCAATTATAGTTAAATAGATTAATAATCGTATTCCCATATTCCACCTCCATTATTTAATTAAATATTATACCATTATTCATTGGTACTAAACAAGTAATAGTCTAAAAAATCCTAGCATATTCCATAAGAACACACTAGGATTAAATTAGTTAAACTTCCATGATTATTGGTAATATCATTGGATTTCTCTTAATCTTTTCATATAAAAATCCTCTTAAAGCATCCCTTATACTGGATTTTAAGGTTGCCCAATCTGTAATATTTCTCTTTTCACATTCAAATAGTACATCCCTCACTACTTCTCTGGCTTCCTCCATTAAATCCTCTGACTCTCTAACGTAAACAAAACCCCTAGATATTATATCTGGTCCAGCTATTACTTTACCTTCCTGTTTGCTCATAGTTACTACTACAACGATTAGCCCGTCTTCAGATAGATGCTTCCTATCTCTTAGCACTATATTGCCAACATCTCCAATTCCTAAACCATCTACTAAAATATTACCAGATTGAACATATTGATTTATTGCTCCAGAGTTTTTGGTAAATTCAATCACTGAACCGTTGCTCGCAATGAAGATATTTTCTTTTGGCATGCCTAGTTCCATAGCCAATTCTCCATGCCTTTTCAAATGTCTATATTCTCCATGAACCGGTATGAAAAACTTAGGCTTTAATAATGTGTGGATTAATTTTAACTCTTCCTGACAAGCATGGCCTGATACATGAACATCGGCCAAAGATTCATAAATAACTTTGGCACCAATCTCCATTAGTTTATTGATCACCCTGAAGACGGTTTTTTCATTTCCTGGAATAGGAGAAGCAGAAATAACTACCAAATCTTCAGGTACCAATTCTATCTTCCTATGTTCTGAAAAAGCCATTCTAGATAAGGCAGACATAGGTTCTCCCTGGCTACCTGTAGTTAGTATTACTATCTCATTATTAGGATATTTATGCATATCATTAATGTCAATTAGAGTCCCTTCTTTAATCCTTAAATAGCCTAAATCATATGCCACATTAATGGTATTTACCATACTCCTGCCTGAAACTATTACTTTCCTATTATATAGCTCCGCTGCATCAATAACTTGTTGTACCCTGTGCACATTGGAAGCAAAAGTTGCAACAATAATTCTTGCCGGCGCTTTTAGAAAAATATCATTAAAAGTATCTCCTACGGTCTTCTCCGACATAGTATATCCTGGTCTTTCAACATTCGTACTATCAGCTAATAGAACTAATACTCCTTTGCTTCCAATTTCTGCGAACTTGTGTAAATCGATTAAATTGTCGTTTATAGGTGTATAATCAATTTTGAAATCTCCAGTGTGAACTACAATACCCACAGGTGTATTTATTGCTAATGCAACACTATCTGGTATGCTATGGCTAGTTTTTATTATTTCAACTGTAAAACAACCCAGTTTAATCTTATCACTAGCTTTTATCTCGATTAAATTAACCTTGTCTAATCTATGTTCCTTTAATTTATTTTCCACCAGACCCAAGGTTAATTTTGTTCCATAAACGGGTAAATCCAATTTTGCAAGAGCATATGGTAATCCTCCAATATGATCCTCATGCCCATGGGTTAATATAATCCCTCTAATTTTTTCTTTGTTTTTTATAAGATAAGTTATATCAGGTATCACCACATCAATTCCCAACATCTCATCCTCAGGAAAGGTTAAGCCACAATCGACTACAATAATATCATCTTTATATTCAAAAACGGTAATATTCTTACCAATTTCTCCCAGGCCACCTAATGGAATAATTTTTAATTTATTTGTTTTTTTCGCCACTTTATCATCTCCTTTATATTAATTTCTCCAATTCTCTTTGCATAATAACTATAGGATTATTGTAATTTTTTCCTAAAAAAATGAATCCCAAAATGGGATTCATTATTGGCAATCGGCACAGTACCCAAAAAACTTTACATTATGGTCAACAATTCTAAAATTATTCTCTATTTCAATTTCATTTTCTAAATTTTCCAATAGATCTAATTTAACTTCCATTACCTTTCCACATTTCAGGCATATTAAATGATGATGGTGATGACTATCCGAATCATAGTTTAATTCATATCTATTATATCCATCATCAAAATTAACCCTATAGATAATATTTAATTTTTCTAACAATTGTAAGGTTCTATATACCGTAGCTATTCCGATCTCCGGATATTTAACCTTAACAATATCATAAACCTCTTCTGGATTTAAATGTTTCTCATGATTCTCTATTATTGCATCCAAAATAGCCCGTCTTTGGGTAGTTAACTTATAGCCCTCTTCTTTAAACCTTTCCTTCATTTCTTCCATATTAATATCCATTTTTTCACCCGCTTATAATCCTATATTATAGAATACTAGTATAGGTTCCACTTGTCAAGTATAGAATTTATTGTAATTTTTCTTTTTGTATCTCCTCAAAGGTTTCAATGACATCCTTTAATTCTTCATCGTCGTCGATACCTACTAGGATTGGTTCTCCTTCATCATCATATTCAATTCTCAATAAATAGGTCAAGGACTCCATATCATCTACCGGCAACAAAGCAGCATACTCAAAATCATCTAAACCAAAAGTGGCTAAGACTTGGAACTCTACTTTGTTTCCCATTTCGTCTAATAAAACTATTTTTTCATTCATCTTTTCACCTCTTATCTTCTATCTAAATAATTCTGCAAAATATAGCTAGCAGCAACTTTATCAATAATTTTTTTACGGTCTTTCCTACTTACATCTCCTTCTAATAATATCCTTTCTGCAGAAACAGTAGTCAACCGTTCATCCTCCAATATGATTTCTATATTTATCTTCCTCTTAAGTTTTTCAACAAAATCCAATACCTTTTCACCTTGAGACCCTAAGGTATTATTCATATTTTTAGGAAGACCTACCACTATTTTAGATATATTATATTCTTCTATTATATCCTGGATCTTTTTTATATCCTTTTTATTACTTTCCCTAGCAATAGTTTTAAGCCCTTGAGCTGTAAGTAATAAAGGATCACTTACGGCAACACCAATAGTCTTATCGCCAACATCTAATCCCATTATTCTCTTCATATTTTTCACCTTTATATTATCTTTATACAAAATTCAGGACAGTTTCTTGCACAATAGCTGCAAAGTATACAATTTTCATTAGGTACCGCTCTACCCTCAATGATTTCAATCCCATGATGTTTGCAGGTGTTTACGCAATTACCACATCCCAAACAATAATCAGCAACTATTAGTCTTCTCTTTTTACTCATTAAACTGTTTTTTAAACTATCCGGCACTAGTCCTGTTTCCATCAAATTGATATTGGAATCTATTTCTTCCTTGGATTGCATTCCTATAGCTACAGAATTAATATAAGGAATGTTTCTTACGAAATTAAAGGCTTCTTGAGCTTTAGGAATTAAATGGCCTCCTCCTAAAGGCTTCATGCTGTATATACCCTTTCCCTTTTCATTAGCTTCCTTTATAACTGATAACATATTCTCAACATTACCATCCTGTATACCTATTCCTTCTTTGTTAACAATAGGATGTATTATATCAATATGGTCACAGATTAATCCTCCTAAAACCCCTTCTACTCTATGAGTTGAAATACCTATTGCCCTTATTTTACCCAATTTTTTCGCTTCTAAAAAATATTCTATTGCCCCTTGATGCCCCCTTAGAGTATGGATGCTCTCCTGTTCATGAAGCATAAAAATATCAATATAATCAGTTCCCAATTCTTTTAAAGCCAATTCAAGACTCTCTTTTGCCATATCTTTAGTATATGCATAACATTTAGTAGCGATAACATAATCCTCTCTATTTATCCCCTTTAGGGCTTCTTTTATATAATTATAATTTTCATATATTTCAGCAGTGTCAATAAAATTAATTCCTTTAGAATAAGCATATTTAATAAGATAAGCTCCTTCTTTTATGGATAGATTCGCCTGAAATGGGGTCATAGTTAAAGACCCGAAACATAGTCTTGAAACTTCTATATCGGTATTACCTAATTTTACTCTATTCAATTTATGTCCACTTCCTATTCTATAGTCATTTCCTCAGCATTTATAATGATAAAAAGCAAAAATATTGTTATCAAATTAATTGATATTGCAGATAGTATTAAGCCAGAGTCATTTAGAAGAAATCCTACTATACTACCAATTATACATGATAAGTAGCCTTTTCCTAGACCACTATTCATCATTCTGTTAATCCT
Organism: [Clostridium] ultunense DSM 10521; assembly: GCF_000511955.1. Classification (GTDB taxonomy): domain Bacteria; phylum Bacillota; class Clostridia; order Tissierellales; family Tepidimicrobiaceae; genus Schnuerera; species Schnuerera ultunensis. Next base: position 354,613 of record NZ_AZSU01000003.1, read on the forward strand.
AAATTCAAATATATATGAAATTATTACTTGAACAAATAGGTTTATAATTGTCACTTTCGTCCAACTAGATATACCAACCAATCTGATATTCATTAACAATTTTCTATCTATAATATTTTTTATTATACTTATACCCTTATCCTTAATGGATAGTAGCGTACCCCCTAAGTGGGTTGGTGTAGGGTTTAATTTTATATCTATATAACCGAAAATAGTAATTGCTAAACTTACTAAAACTAGACCTAAAATTATACTTTTATAATTTAACTGTTTATTCATTAATTCTAAAACAAAATATAAACTAGCAGATAATAATGCAATTGTCCCCCCCACATTAGCCCCTAGTTTAGGATGACCAACTAAAGCTATGGATATAAATAGAGCTAAAATAGATACAATCTTATTTTCACATTTTTCATATAATAAACCTGCAGTTAAAGTTGATGCAGTTAAAAACAAGCCGACCATTTCGTTTCCTATACCAAAATATCTGGCTCCAATAATAGGATCGTGACTCATAATAGAAAATTTAGTAATATACCCGTTAAATAATATATCCAAAACGATTAAAATGAAATAAGAATAAGTAATAATATATATCATTTTATTACTATTAAATCTTTTAAAGGTATAGGCAAATAAGCCTAACAAAAGTATTAAGCTTATAACAAATTTTAACAGATTATCTATATAAAATAGTGAACTTATAATTAATATTACAGGAAGGCTAAACAATACCAATAAAATTGTTTTAAGCCATTCACCAATCCTATTATTAAGCTTAATCTTAAATATTAACATAATTAGTATTATTAACACTGCAATGATACTAATAGTTCCATAAGTTAGTAAAGTCTTAGACCTTATTTTGGACATAAGGTTAATACGTCCATTAATAGAACTTATATAACTAAAGGCATCTTCCTTTTCTATATGCTTAATTATGCTACCAGACATATTCTCCGCTGTAAGATTGAAAAAGTTTACAATGGTTGGAGATATATCCAAGTTAGAGATAATACCAGGTCTATTAGTGGTAGAAGAAATGGGTACACCCGGTTCAACGCCTTTACCCCATAAAAAGATTGGCGCTAATCTATTGCCATCAATTCTTTCCTCTCCACTATTTGGACTCAAAACCATTAGCAAAGATTTATCTTTATCAATAATATTTAGTAAATTACCAATAAAAACATCTATACCTTCTAAAACTGTATTCCTTTTTTCATGAAACCCATCTTTCGATAAAAAGTTGCTATAGCTATTAAGCCTGCTCAAATCTCCTGTATCCACTACTATTAAAGATGCCTTAGATTTAATATGAAATATTTCGTTCAATATTTTATCATAGTCTGTCCTAAAACCGTAAGGATAACTACCATCCTCAATAAGAATATTATCTATATTACCATAATCAATAAGTCCTTTTGAATCCATAGGTATTAAAGCTGAAGTCCTTATCAACTCTTCATCTATATCGCTATTACCAAAAACAGCCGTTTTAAGCCCTCCATTATGCAAAACCTGACCTAATGCTCCTAAATATGGAGAATATTTATTGTTTTCATTTTGATTGTATAACCTGCCTGTCTGAATATTTCCTACCTTATAATCTTTATCTAATACACTTACTCTATTTTCATAGATTTTCTTAAACCGACTATCCATATTGTGAAATTGACTACTTTCATTATTAGCAAAAGCTTTATTTGAAGCATTGATGGTAATAAAACTATCTGCGCCTCTATAACCACTAATACCACGCACATTCATCAAACCAAAACTACCATCATACATTAAACCCTTCAAATTCGGCATTTTTTCTATATCTGAAAGGGTCAATTTGTTAACAACTACAATATATACATTAGTATCAATATTAAAATTGTCATTACAATAGCTAAATTCTTCATAAGAAAATAGCAATAATAAAATTATAAGTAGTGTCACAATTCTATTAGTTCTTCTCACTTAAGATTCTCTCCTAAACCTCTTTTTCTTCTAAATAATTACCCAGTATTTCTTCTAAAAGTTCATCCCGTTCAATTTTTCTAATTAAACTTCTAGCATCATTATGACTTGTAATATAGGTTGGATCTCCCGATAAGATATACCCTATTATTTGATTAATAGGATCGTAACCCTTTTCTTTTAATGCATTATAGACGGTTAAAATGATTTTTCTAGCTTCATTTACATTTTCTTTAGGTGATTCAAATTTCATAGTCCTATTAAAGTTATTATTCATTATAACACCCCCTATAATATTTATATCATATCATTTATATAATATACAGTACGAAAATAAATATTAGCCATAAATGGCTAATATTTATTTTACTTGTTTTTCAACAATTGACGGGACTATATTTAAAGCTTCTTCCACCTTAGATATATCCTTTCCTCCTGCTTGCGCCATATCTGGTCGGCCACCGCCACCACCACCGGTAAAGCTTGCCACTTCTTTTATAATATTCCCTGCATGGATACCCTTTTGGACTAAATCCTTGGTTACCATTGAAACAAAGAAAAGTTTTCCACTATCTACACTAGCTAAAACAATAACGCCAGTATCTAAAGAACTCTTTATTTCATCACCTAGATTTCTTAAATTATTCATATCCATATTATCTACTTTATAGGTAACAATATTTATGCCATTGATTTCTTGTTTAGAATTCAATATTTCGTCTACAGCAGATGAGGCCATTTTAAACTTTAAAGAATCTATTTGTCTTTCTTTTTCTTTCAATTCTTCAGTTATATTCTCTATTTTTCCAATAAGATCCTTTCTATTGGTTTTAATGATTTTCGCTATATTATCAATATCTTTTTCTAGTTCTTCCAAATATTCATAAACAGCCCTGCCTGTTATTGCCTCAATCCTCCTAACCCCAGAAGCAATACTGGATTCACTGATTATTTTAAATAGTCCAATACTGTTTGTATTATTTACATGGGTACCTCCACATAATTCCTTTGAATAGTCTCCCATTTGAACAACCCTAACTAATTCTTTATATTTATCTTCAAATAATCCTATTACACCCATTTCCTCTGACTCTTTTAAGGACATTTCAATAGTTTCAACTTCTAATGAGTCAAGGATTTTTTCATTTACTATTTTTTCTATTTGTCTAAGTTCTTCTTCTCCTACCCCTTCATAATGGGTAAAATCAAATCTTAATCTATTTGGTAATACTATTGAACCAGCTTGGTTCACATGTTCACCTAACACATCCTTTAAGGCTTTATGGAGTAAGTGGGTTGCTGAGTGATTTCTCATTATGTCCCTTCTATTATCTATATCGATAGACGCTAATACTTCATCCCCTAAATTAAGATCTCCTTCTTCCACTTCAACAAAATGGATTATAGTATCATCTTTCGTATATTTGGTATCAATAACCTTTCCTTTAAATCCTTTCCCCTCTATATACCCAATATCTCCAACCTGTCCCCCACTTTCAGCATAAAATGGAGTTTTCTTTAATATTAATATACCCTCATCCCCTTCTCCTATACTATTTACCATATTGCCATCTATGAATATTCCTGCTACTTCCGTTTCTAGGGACATAGTATCATAACCTTTAAATATGGTATCATAACCTTCGATTTCTTCAAAAGAACTTCCATTTTTCCAGCCAGAATCTGAAAACTCTTCTCTAGCCCTTCTAGCCCTTTTCCTTTGCTCTTCCATGTATCTATTAAAGCCATCTTCATCTACAAATAATCCCTTTTCCTCCAGTATTTCCATAGTTAAGTCTAAAGGAAAACCATAGGTATCATATAATTTAAAGGCTTTTTCCCCACTTAAACGTTTTTCATCTTGTTCTAACATTTCCTCAATATAATCTTCTAATATATGAATTCCTTGATGGATGGTCTCTTGAAATTTTTCTTCCTCAGCTTTGATAACTTTCTTAATTTGACCTTCCCTTTCTTTTAGCTCCCCATATTCTACCTTCCAAGACTCTATAACCTTTTCTACTACACTGTTCAAAAAAGCTTCCTCAATTCCCAGCAGTTTGCCATGCCTTGCTGCCCTTCTTATTAGTCTCCTTAATACATAGCCTCTACCCTCATTACTTGGTAATACTCCATCGGATACGAGAAAGGTAATAGCCCTAGCATGATCGGTAATAACCCTTATTGATACATCCGTCGTAGGATCTGCACCATATTTTTTTCCTGACACCTTTTCTACTTGATTAAGTATTTTTTTCACTTCACCAACCTCAAAAATATTGTCTGCCTTTTCCATTACTGCAGCAATTCTTTCAAGTCCCATTCCAGTATCAATATTTGGGTGCTCTAATGGATGATATGCGCCTGATTCATCCTTATCAAATTGTGTAAATACTAGATTCCATACCTCAATAAATCTATCACATTCACAACCAGGTTGACAATTTGCTTCTCCACAACCGTATTTTTCTCCTCTATCCACATAGATTTCCGAACAAGGACCACAGGGCCCTATTTCTAATTCCCAAAAATTATCTTCTTTACCTAAACGAACTATTTTCGATTCATCTAACCCTATAACTTTATTCCATATCTCATAAGCTTCATCATCATCTAAATATACCGATGCCCAAAGATCCCCTTCTGGAATTCCCATTTTTTCAGTTAAAAACTCCCAAGCCCATTCTATTGCTTCTTTTTTGAAATAATCACCGAAGGAAAAATTACCTAACATTTCAAAAAAAGTAGCATGTCTGTCCGTCTTCCCTACATTTTCTATATCTGCAGTCCTAATGCATTTTTGACAAGTAACAACTCTATTATTTGGAGGAGTTTTTTCCCCAGTAAAATAAGGTTTTAAAGGGGCCATACCAGCATTTATCAATAATAAGCTCTTATCATTTTTAGGCACTAGAGAAAAGCTTGGCAATATTAAATGGCCCTTTTCCTCAAAAAAATTTAAAAATTCTTTTCTTATTTCATGTAAACCCATATTTTTCATCAGTTGTACACCTCACTTGATATTTTAAAAAAATTCGCCCCTCATCAAAGGGACGAGAATTCACGTTCATGCCTATATTTGGATTATAATTTAAACTTAAATTTTTGTCAAACATAATAAAGATTATAATCTAGCTAATCTACCCGTTTCTTATCCTTATCTTCTCTATAAAAAACCCAAATAATATTTTAAATACAGCCACTGCTGGAATAGAAAATATCATCCCCATAACCCCAAATAATCCGCCACCTATTATCAAGGCTAATAATATGGTAATAGGATGGATACCTGTAGTTTCACCTATAATTTTAGGTGCCAAAACATTATTCTCTATCCATTGTATTCCAACGAATAACACTGCAACCCATAAAGCCTTAATAGGACTATTTAATAATGCAAAAAATACAGCTGGCAAAAATCCTAGGAAGGGACCAAAATAGGGAATTATATCAGCCACTCCTGTTATAATTCCAATAACTATGGCAAAATCAATTCCTAGGATCATCAACAGAATAGTAGTTGCTATCCCCACATAGATGGCCAATATTAACCTTCCCCTAATAAATTGGCTCAAAACCCTATCAATCTCTAGAGATACTTCCTTAACTTCCCTTCTCATCTTTTTTGGTATAGTTAGATATATTTTAGTTTTAAAGTATTCTTTATCCTTTAAGAANCTAAGTTTCATAGGGTATTAATCCCGGTTTCCCGAGGCTATCCCCTTGTGGAAGGCAGGTTCCTCACGCGTTACTCACCCATCCGCCGCTAAGAAGTTTATCATTCCACCCGAAGACTTCATGATAAATTCTTCGCTCGACTTGCATGTGTTAGGCACGCCGCCAGCGTTCGTCCTGAGCCAGGATCAAACTCTCATTTGAAAAGTTTGCCTGTTAAAATATTTCTTACTCAAAGTACTTCACACTGTTTAGTTGTCTAGGTTCATTTGTTGTCGACGCCTTTTAGAGCCGACTTTTATAATATAACAAATTTTATTTATGTTGTCAAGAAGTTTTTGTTTTTAATTTTTCATTTTTTACAACTTGCTTCTGACAGCTATCTTAATATACCAAGTTTTTTGTCATTTGTCAATAACTTTTTTAATTTTGATAGTGTCAAGTAATTGTTGGAAAACAATTAAAAAATAATTTTGTAAATAATATTAGAATACTAATCCTGTATTTATACAATGTAACGATCTATAATTTATATTTTAAATAAGCTTAATAAACCTAAATGGATAGGCAAATTTATATATTATTTTAAAGTATGTTAGTTATTAAAAATATGAGGCTTTAAGCATACCTTTAAGCCACCTGCCATCTGTTCTTGATATATATGGCATATCTATCATTATATCTGGATCCATATTGTTATATGTCCTTTTTACGTTATTTATCATTTTTTCATCTAATTCTAAAATTCTTTTTTCTCTTTTTCTTTCAGATCTGGTATTCCTATAATATTCCTTTATACTTCCGCCATTAGCTTTGTATACCCTCATTCGTGCCATTTCATCTGCTCCAATTACACTCCATCCCATAGGTCTTGAACTTAATCTAGATGACAATATATGACTTATATGCCCCTCTGCACTGCATCTATATTTCTTTTCTCCAAATAAATTTTTAATGCCTTCCCAATTATTTGATATATATCTTTTGGCTCTTTTCATGCTTTCTCTCTTGCTTTTTATTGGTGTTTCTTCTATTGCAAAATTTATAATTTCCATTGTACATTTTTTATTTCCAGCTTTCATATAATTCCATAATGGTTCATCGATATATATTGGATTTTCAAGGCTATCAAGGTGAGCAGTTATTATTTTTACATATTTACTAAGATGATAATGATCAAGCACATATTTACTGCCATTAATTATTTCAAGACCACTTTTAATCCAATTAGCACCATCTCCTGCTATAAATATATCTTCTACTAAATCTAAATCATAGGCTTCATCTAGATATGTTGCGACCTCTGTCCACAGATCTTCAGGATTCATCTCTCCAGTAAAATACCTTACATTTTCAAGTTTTGTTCTTCCCTTATTTATTTTTGTTTTATTGTCATAAACATAGATTAATTTCATTTCTTTATTCTTTCCATTTTGTAATGGAACGTGGTCTTCATCTGCTTCTATGTAGATTGTATTTACCTTTCTTTTCTTCCCTATATCAAGTTCTAGATTACCTATTGCTCCATTTTCCCTTATGATTTTCTTTACTGTTTCTCTACTAATATCCACAGGTGTAGATAATTCTGCTGCTTTTTTGTAACTTACATCAGTAGATTTATCTAAAATATCTCCCTTTAAATTCCCCTCAACTCTTTCGTATTTCTCTATCCCCAATAATTCATCTAAAATATATACATAATTATTTTCATTTATATTTTTATAATATGCCCTTTCAAATTCTAATTCACCAAATTTAGTAATTAAAGTTCTTTCAACTTTTCCTTTATGAACATGGTATTTTCCACTTCTTTCAGGAGATTTTTTAATAATACTATTTAATTCACTAATTATTGCTTGAATAGTTTTAATACCAATATCATTAACCATTTCTCCAACTGAATCTACAATATCATCGAGGTTTCCTTCGCCTTCAAGAACTCTTATTATATTTTCTTCAATTTCACCCTTAACTTTTCCTGCTATTAATTGTATAATATTATTCATAGAGAATATCCTCCTTTTTTGTGATTTCGACGATTACATTATATCAAATTGAGGATTATTCTCTATATTTTTTTGTTTATTTGTCCAACAATTATTTTACACTAA
>NZ_AZSU01000003.1:362730-377574 GCF_000511955.1 [Clostridium] ultunense DSM 10521
AGATAATTCTGCTGCTTTTTTGTAACTTACATCAGTAGATTTATCTAAAATATCTCCCTTTAAATTCCCCTCAACTCTTTCGTATTTCTCTATCCCCAATAATTCATCTAAAATATATACATAATTATTTTCATTTATATTTTTATAATATGCCCTTTCAAATTCTAATTCACCAAATTTAGTAATTAAAGTTCTTTCAACTTTTCCTTTATGAACATGGTATTTTCCACTTCTTTCAGGAGATTTTTTAATAATACTATTTAATTCACTAATTATTGCTTGAATAGTTTTAATACCAATATCATTAACCATTTCTCCAACTGAATCTACAATATCATCGAGGTTTCCTTCGCCTTCAAGAACTCTTATTATATTTTCTTCAATTTCACCCTTAACTTTTCCTGCTATTAATTGTATAATATTATTCATAGAGAATATCCTCCTTTTTTGTGATTTCGACGATTACATTATATCAAATTGAGGATTATTCTCTATATTTTTTTGTTTATTTGTCCAACAATTATTTTACACTAAGAAGATTATAATCTAGCTAATCTACCCGTTTCTTATCCTTATCTTCTCTATAAAAAACCCAAATAATATTTTAAATACAGCCACTGCTGGAATAGAAAATATCATCCCCATAACCCCAAATAATCCGCCACCTATTATCAAGGCTAATAATATGGTAATAGGATGGATACCTGTAGTTTCACCTATAATTTTAGGTGCCAAAACATTATTCTCTATCCATTGTATTCCAACGAATAACACTGCAACCCATAAAGCCTTAATAGGACTATTTAATAATGCAAAAAATACAGCTGGCAAAAATCCTAGGAAGGGACCAAAATAGGGAATTATATCAGCCACTCCTGTTATAATTCCAATAACTATGGCAAAATCAATTCCTAGGATCATCAACAGAATAGTAGTTGCTATCCCCACATAGATGGCCAATATTAACCTTCCCCTAATAAATTGGCTCAAAACCCTATCAATCTCTAGAGATACTTCCTTAACTTCCCTTCTCATCTTTTTTGGTATAGTTAGATATATTTTAGTTTTAAAGTATTCTTTATCCTTTAAGAAATAGAAGGTCAATATAGGAATTAATATGAGACTAATTATTTTTGAAAAAGTTGATATTATTCCTTCAAAAAATCTACTTATATTTGTTATTATTGCATTTTCTACATTCTGGAAACTGTTCAATATAACCCCTTCTATTCCCTGCAAAATAGGAGGCATATTATCCATATTTGTATAATATTTATAGTATAAATCATCCACAAAATTAGAGAACTTCTCAAAATACATAGGAAGAACGGCTAAAAACCTTTTTACTTCTTTTCCAGTTTTGGGGAATACTAAAAAGGATAATATAATTATAATACCAATAATCACCATATATACTATTAAAACTCCCCAACCTCTAGATATTTTATGTTTTTCAAAAAAATTTATTATTGGGTTGAATAGATAAGCTAAAACCGCTGAAATAATTATGGTTTTAAAGGTGTCAGATAAAATACCGTATTTTTTAGACAATAAATAGAATGAATAAATTATAATTAATATAAGTAGAACAGGAAATACCCTCTTCTTATTAATTCTAATCCGTTTATCTTCTTCCACGTATCTATTCCCAATATGTATTAAATAGTAAATAGCTAATATCAAGAGGGTGGATATAATTATTATTAAATTTCTCATTAAAATTGAAGATTGTACATTCATAATACTTGTCTCCATCTCTATCAATCTAATAGGCAGCACTAGCTGCCTATCCCCATAATGAATTCATTCCGTTTAATAAAGTAGATTTTGCCCTTTTTGCTGTCCTCATAATCCTTCTTCTTTGCATAGGCCCCATCCTGGTACCAAAAAACATTCCTAAGGAAGCGCCTAATATACTACCCAACAAAGCTCCATTTCTAAAGCCATTATTATTCATATCTACATCCTCTCCTTTATTCTTTATATTTATTATTCTGTCACCTAAAAGATATTTAATTCTAAATATTTTTTGTAAATATTGATAATTTTGTTAATTTATATAGGGCATATAGATACCATCTTCCTTAATAAGAGTATTTTTCAGGAGAGGAATATAATTTCTACCCTTCATTAAATCTTCAAACAATCCTTCTGTGATTATAAAACCACCAATAGTTCCGTCCTCTTTATTAATAACAATATCCTTTACATAGCCTACACATTCCCCATCTTCAAGCCTGATTTCTTTATCTATGATTTTAAATTTATTTTTAATCTCTTCATCTAATTTTTCCTGAAGCACTTCCATATCTTCTAAATATAAGGCTTGATTACTATTTAAAAAATTTATATGCCTATAGGGAATAGGAGCCTTGTTTTTAATAAGATTGTTATTTTTAATAATTATATAATCAATTTTTTTTATATCAGGAGAGTAGATTACATCTAAAATTTTGCCTATAGCCTCTTTTGTTTCCTTATCTATTAGATTTAAAGTAATTAGTTGTTTATACCTTATCACTTCTATACCCCTCTTCTTTTTTGTTACACCATATATTCTTCCATAGACAGAACAAAATTATTTTACAATAAATGCCCAGTTTTTTGAATATATGGAATTAGAGGGTATATATTATATTTAATGATGGGGATCTTCATCTGGATCAAAATCTTCTAACCCATCTATATGGACATTATTCTTTTTTGAATAATCTAGCAGAGCTGCCTTAATAGCTTGTTCAGCTAAAACAGAACAATGCATTTTTATAGGTGGTAGCCCATCTAATGCCTCCGCTACCTTTTTGTTAGTAATTTCCATGGCTTCATCTATGGTTTTTCCTTTGATTAATTCTGTTGCCATACTAGATGAAGCAATTGCAGAACCACAGCCAAAAGTTTTAAACTTGACATCTTTAATAATTCCATCTTCTATCTTTAAATACATTTTCATTATATCACCACATCGTGGGTTTCCTACTTGTCCTACTCCGTCAGCATTCTCTATTTCTCCAACATTCCTTGGATTTTGAAAATGTTCCATAACCTTTTCTGAATACATTTATTTGACCTCCTTAACTTTCTCATATAAAGGTGACATAGACCTTAGTCTAGCTACAATCTCTATTAGCTTTTCTACCACATAGTCCACTTCTTCTTCTGTATTGAAATCGCCTAAAGATAATCTTAGAGAACCATGGGCTATTTCATGGGGCAAACCAATAGCCAATAAAACATGGGATGGTTCTAATGTGCCTGAAGTACAAGCAGAACCACTGGAGCCTGCAATTCCAGCCATATCTAAACTAAGTAACAAAGACTCTCCCTCTATAAATTCAAAACAAACATTTACATTCCCAGGTAATCTATTGGTAGGATGACCATTAAGTCTTACATGATCAATTTTATCAAAGATTTTGTTAATCATTCTATCCCTTAATCTAATCAATTTATCGTTCTTCTCATCCAAATTTTCATAAGCCAGTTCAATAGCTTTCCCCATGCCTACAATTCCAGGAACATTTTCCGTTCCTGCTCTACGATTTCTTTCCTGTGCCCCACCAGAAATTAATGGGTCTATCTTTACGCCTTGTCTGATATATAAAGCCCCTACCCCTTTTGGTCCATAAAATTTATGGGCAGCTAAGGATAACAAGTCTATATTAAGCTCATCCACGTCTATTTTAATATGTCCAACAGCTTGAACTGCATCTGTATGGAAGTATATGCCCTTATCTTTAGCTATTCTTCCGATTTCCTTAATAGGTTGAATTGTCCCTATTTCATTGTTGGCAAACATAATGGAAATCAATATGGTCTCATCAGTAATAGTTTTCTCCAGTTCTTTTAAATCTATAATTCCATATTCATCTACATCTAAGTAAGTTATTCGAAATCCTTGTTTTTCTAAATATTCACATGTATGAAGTATACCATGGTGTTCAATCTTTGAAGTAATAATATGATTCCCTTTTTTTCTATTAGCATAAGCCACACCTTTAAGAGCCCAATTATCAGCTTCAGAACCACCAGCAGTAAAGAAGATTTCATTGGTTTTAGCATTTAGGGCTTTTGCAACTTTTTCCCTAGATATCTCTACTGCGTTTCTAGACTGGCTCCCCAAGGTATATATACTTGATGGATTTCCATATTTTTCTGTAAAATATGGAAGCATTTCATCTAAAACCTCCTGTTTTACTGGTGTTGTTGCTGAGTTGTCCATATATACATATTTTCCCATAACCATTCCTCCTAAGCTTCTCTTTGTTTTGATTCCATTTTTGCTTGTTCGTCGAGCATATCCTGCAATGATATGGAGTCAATAACTTGATTAATACTATCCCTCATACGCATCCAAACCAATTTAGTAACGCAATTTTCCTCCTTTTCGCAGCCATTAGAATTGTCGATAACACAATCAGCTGGAGCCATATCACCTTCCAGAGCTCTAAGTATATTTCCAACAGTAATATCTTCAGGGGACTTAGCTAACATATACCCGCCTTGGGCACCTCTAACACTATTTAATAAACCAGATTTCCTTAAGGTAGAAACCAATTGCTCTAAATAGTTTTCCGAAAGTTCTTGTGCACTGGCTATACTATTCAAGGGTATAGGTCCTTCACCATAATGGAGAGCTAATTGGAACATAGCCTTTAGTCCATATCTTCCCCTAGTTGACAGCCTCATTTAACCACCTCTTTTAATTCCAACTAAAATGCTTGGTATTCTCTAATAAGTATATTATACCCTAGTATCTTTGTCAACATTCAAATTATTATACTTTTCATAGATCATCATTAAAAATCTAAATTTGTTTTAGGACCTATTATAAAATTTTTCCAAGTAGAGCTTTTCTTCCTTAGGAAACAAAAAAAATGCTTCCTTCGAAGCATTTTAATAATAAAATTTGCAAATATATTCTATATGTTTACTTCTATAGATTTTATGCATCTGGGTACAGATCCCCAAATTGAGGTGGGAAAAAATCAGGTAATGGTAAATAATCGAAATTATCACAAACATCTTCTGGACTAAATTCTTCACAGAACTCTGGTGGAGGACAGTAACCAAAAGTTGGGATTAATAGTTGAACGGTTCCTACTACCTTAACTATTATAAATACACCTGCTGCAAAAGTTAAAGTATTTTCAGTTTGAATAGGTTGACCTAATATCTGGGAACTGGTCTCAACAACTATTCTAAATTCGAATTCATCCCTTGCATCAGGAATAAATAGGATAATATCCTTTAGAATATCTGGTAAAAATCCCTCTATTTCCTTGCCTTCCGTAGTTATTACTTTAAAAGGAATCCTTAATGTAAATCTTACTCTTTTAAAATTAGGTGTATTATCTATATCCGTCACCTTTAATGTATTTGGAACGATAAAGCCAGGTTTAAACTTAATGTCTTGAAAAGTCTTTCCCTTTAAATCCACTTCTACTTGGGGAAAACACTCTCTTTGTTGACAGCTGGCAAATACTTTATCTACTATAACGCAATCCGTGTCCATAACCTCTAGTATTTTTCCTAAATCTTCTACATTTAATTCTTTCATCCCTTTCACTCCTTTACCTTTAATAATTTAACTTTCAATTACATATTATGAACTAAGAATATATTTGTGCTAATTTTTACTATTTATAGGAGGGATTTAAATGAAAATTTTTTTTAGATCTAATCAATTAGTTTTAAATTCAAAAGAAGAGTTTATCTTATTTGGGTTGAATTCTCAAGGAGGATTAGAATATACTTTATTAGATAGTTCTTCTCAGATACTAAACAGGTTCCTTCTTCATAAAGACAATGTTTTAAAATATGATATAGATATTGATACAAGTGATAAAATTCATTTAATCGCTTTAATGAAATCTGGAGAACTAAACTACTCCCTTTATGAAAATGGAAATTGGTCTAATGCAATAATTGCTAAATTTGATTTACAATCAAAAGTATATGGGGATATAAATATCTTAGCAGAAAGTAACAATATAGATATAATATATGGTTACGCTAATTTAATTAACTCTAAGCTTTGGACCATTCAACACGTAACAGGTTACAATCAAAGTTGGGAGCAAAATATTGTAGTAAAATTTGCTTCTAACAAAAATACTGCCTCTTATATTATTGACAGGGATAGTCTAGGAAATATTCAATTAATATATAACTCTGTTGAAGGTTATATTTCTCAAATTTACCATACTTTTTATAATACTTATGCTAAAAAGTGGAATCCTTCTCCTCAAAAAATAAGTACATCTAATATCAACAAAATTTTTCCGTATATTTTTGTGGACACTAAGAATAATATTCATTCCCTGTGGTTAGAAGATTTAGACAGAAATCGTATATTAAAATATAGTAGATTTGGTTCAGATGGTGAAAGAAAATATATATGGAATCAAGTTAAAATCCCATATATACCCAATTGCAGTAATTATCCAATAATCTTTGAGGAAAAGGGACTTTTAAAAATTATATACAATAAATCTGATAGTATAGGATATATTTACTCAGCAGATTATGGTAATACTTGGTACCATGGAGAGGATAATCAAATTAACTTTTCAAATACTAAACTTATTAAAATTTCCAATTACTTGCGAGACTCTAAGGATATTAAGATCAATCATATATATGCTTCTATAGAAAAAGATTTAGACTTTATTTTCCTAGATTATTTTATGCCATCCGATATAGAGCTTTCAAATACTGAGGAAGATATGAAAGAGACTATAGAAAAAGATAGGCTTGAAAATATAGAAGCTAAAATAGATGAGCTTCTCAATATGCAACAAACAGTTAACTTTATTCTATCAGAAAATATAAATTCCCAGAAGAAAATAGAAAAAAATGTAGAATATATACTAGAAATACTAATGAATAAAAAAAGTTCCTTCTTCGATAAATTATTTAAATAATTACTTTTTTTATAATTCTTCTTCCATTCCTTCGTTCAGCTAAATAGACCCCTTCTATTTCAGCTCCAATCTTAATAGCTTCTCTCTCTATAATAGTAAAATATCTCATATTGCTAAATTTAATAGAATAACTACATCCGGCTTTTATTCCACAAGGTGTGGATATAAGCTGGAAATTTTTATGCCCTAATCTTTCTAAAATCGTAAGCATATAAACAGCCATGTTTTTCGATTTAAATACACAAATATAATGTTTGTAATCCATTTCGCCATCCTCTCCCCTCTATAGTATAAATATATTCTTTCTTTATAGAAGGGTTACATATTTTAAGCAAATCCATACAATGAATTAGGGACAAAGAAAGGAGTTGGCTATATGAAAAGTTCATATAAAAATTCGTATAAAGATTATATTTATAATTTTATAAAAAAAAGATTAGAAGAAAAGAAATTAAAATCCCTTGGGGGAGTTTCTATAATTACATGTACAAATAAAGCAGATACCCTTGATAACATATTAGCAAATTTTATTAGACAGGATTATTGGAAAAAAGAATTAATTATAATTATTAATAAAGACTCAATCGATTTAGAAAAGTGGTCAAATATTATTGAAGAGCATGAAGGAGTTAAAATATTTAAACTATCGGAAAAAATTTCTTTAGGCAAATGTTTAAATTTTGCAGTAGATAAATGCCAATACCATATAATTGCAAAATTTGATGATGATGATTACTATGGTCCTAAATATATATCTAGTACTGTTAAATACTTTGAAAGTACTAATGCAAAGGTTCTAGGTAAAGCAGCAAATTTTGTTTATTTTGTTGAAAAAAACATCTTAGCAATTAGAACCCCTAATCAAGAAAACCGATATGTTAGATTTGCCAATGGTTCAACCCTCGTTTTTAAAAAAGAAATTTTTGATAAGGTTAAATTTAGAAACATGTCCCTTGCAGAAGACGTATATTTTTGCCAGGACTGTATAAAAAACAATATTCTGATTTATTCCACGGATAAATATCACCATGTTTATTTTCGCCATCCTTTAAAAAAGAATCATACTTGGAAAATAACTGATGATGAATTCATGGATAAGTACTGTAAAGTTATTGGAAAAGTTGAAGATTACATTTCCTATGCTAACAATACTGTTGATTAAGAAAGGAAATCTATTAATGAATAATAATAAGAATATTTATATAGAACATATAATTAAACGGATTAATAAAAATTATTTCGTAAAGAAAGTAGAAAGCGTGAAAAAGGATAAAATAGAAAAAATCAAGATTGCTTGTATACTAGATAGATTTAGCTATGATTGCCTTAAATATGAAAGTGATTTTTACCAACTAGGAGTTAATAATTGGAAAGAAGTAATTGACAGAATTAAGCCTGATCTATTATTCGTTGAATCCGCTTGGGAAGGTTATAATTATGAATGGATAAATAAAATTGCCAATATGGAGAAATTTAGGGACAAAACTTTAATCAATCTTATCAGCTATTGCAAAGAAAATAGTATTCCTACTGTATTTTGGGCAAAGGAAGATCCTACTGATTTTTATATCTTTATTGAAGCCAGCAAACACTTTGAATATGTTTATACCACTGATATAAACTGTATTCCAAAACATAAAAAAATATTAGGCCATAATAATGTCTATTTATTACCATTAGCAGCCCAACCTAAACTTCACAATCCAATAGAAAAAGATATAAGAAAAACAGGTAAGATTGCTTTTGCAGGTAGTTGGTATAAAAAATTTGAAAAAAGAGGTAAGTATATGCATAATTTGTTAAGGCCTGCTAAAAAACATGGATTAACTATATATAACCGATTTTCCTATTTAAATAATGAACAATTTGCTTTTCCAGAGGAATATAAGCCCTATATTAGAAAAGGATTAGATTATGAAGAAATGGTTAAAGAATATAAAAAATATGATATATTCTTAAACGTAAATTCCGATGATATTAGTCCTACTGCCTTCGCCAGAAGGATCTATGAACTACTAGCTTGTGGAATTCCAGTTATTAGCAGTTACAATCCTGGAATTGAAAATTATTTTAAGGATATTGTAATGATTTCAAATTCGGAGGAAGATACAGAAAAATATTTAAAAAAATTATTAGAGAATAAAGAGCTAAGAGATAAATTATCTTTATTGGGTCAAAGAAGGGTGTTTAGCAATCACACATATGAACAAAGGTTTAACACTCTTCTTAATACTATCGGTTTAGCAAAAAATAGCAAAAAATCAAAAGGTGTTTCTATAATTTCCTATGTGGATTCTGATTCAATTATAGATAATATACTAGGTAATTTTGTATCTCAAAATTACACTCCTAAAGAATTAATACTGATTAAAGGGGATAAAACAAAGGACTTTAAAAAGTGGAATAAGGTAATTAAAGAACATGATGATATAGTTCTATTAAGGGTTCCTAGTCACCCTTCCTTAGGAACAGCTTTAAACCTAGGAATCGAAAAATCCAAATACGATTATATTTCAATCTTTGACAGTAATTCTTTCTATGGAGCAAATTATTTAACTGATATGATGAATACCTTTATTTATTCAAAAGCCTATATAGCAGGTAAAAAAACTATTTATGAATATTTGGTAGATAATAACAGAATATCATTAAATAATCCTGGACAAGAATATAGGTATACAAAAAGTATTGGAAGTTCCACATTTACTTTTAAAAAAGATTTATATAATATAGTGAAATTTAATGATAATCACCTTAACTCATATTTATCATTTATACAGAATTGTGTAGATAAGGACTTAAAGATATATTCCTCTGACAGGTTTAACCATGTATTTATAAAAAATATAAGGGGAGAAAAAATTATTAGAGAGGCTATTGAAGAAAAATTTAAATCATTAATAATCTAGAAGGTATGGAGACTCCATACCTTCTTAATTGCCATAAACTAATGCCCTTTGCCTAGCAAAACTAGTTTTCCATATCTATTATATACTTCAATAAATTTATTTTTAAAAAGAACTTTATAATCATAGCGTAGGTTTTCGTAAAATTCAACTGCTTTTATTACAGTGATAATCTTATCCTCCTTTAAAAACCAAGGAATACCCCATCTGACGACCCTATTTATAAATTTGTAATTTATTGAAGGCCTTTCATCTTTTAAGTTTAACCTATAATCATATATAGTAGGTTTTTTGTTATAGAAACCTTTTTCTAACTCATACTCTGGAACATTAGATTCCATCATTACTCCGGTTGTCTTATACTCTTTCAACACTTTCACCAGTAATTTTGCACCTAACATTGATACTTTTAGAAAAATTAAATTACCATCTACAATATGTTTCAAATTGATTCGTTCTCTAATTATCAATTCACCTTTATCTATATCCTCTGCAATAAAATGTATAGATGCACCAAAAATATCTTCATTATTTTTTATCATCCAAAACCAAGGATTTGGTCCTTGGTAATATGGGAGATAGCTTGGGTGTAAATTTATCATTCCATCCTCTGGGATGCTAAATATTTCTACCTTTATTATTTGATGTAAACTACCAACGCAAGCTAAATCTATTCCGTGTTCATTTAAATTGTTAGTCACCGTTATAGAATTTATATTATCTGTAATGAAGTATTTAATACAATATTTTTCGCAAAGTTGAAGGCTTAATGGAATTTCTTTAGAATCTTTTTTAATATTAATAATGACTAACTCTATGGATATATCATTCTTTAAAAGTTCTTCTAGAACAATTTTTGTAAACATTCCACCGGTACCAATAAATGCAATTTTTCTTTCCATTATAACTCTCCCGACAAATTGATTCCCATACCATTGTTATTTTTAGTATTAAATTCTTTATAGATATTATGATAGGGTTTTTGTATCGGACCAAATTGTCTAAAAAATCTTTCTATATTCTCCTTCATACTCCCCTCAAAATCAAACTTCTTTCCTAGTCTATTTGCTAATTTTATTCCTTCATAAATAAGTAGAGTTAAGGATTGAGAGCTCCTATATAAAGGGTTTGAACCAGACATTAGATAATAAACAGATTCATCATCCCATACTAAATAAATAGCCGAATGGATATTAAAATTATCATCTACACAATAATATATTTTATTAACCTTCCTTTTACTACATTCGTTATCAACTCTTCTTATTAACTCTAAAGAATAGGGTATTTCTATACCCTGTCTATCAAAGGTCATTTTATTCATATGGTAAAAATCCTCAACTCCCATATCCTCCCTTACTTCTAACTGTTTTGTGGCTTTTCTTAAGTTTTTTCTAACATTTGAATTAAATCTATTATATAAAGTTTCTAAATCAGATGTGTCTTCGATTACATAGGTATATCTGGTGGTTTGAGAATATCCTCTCCAATAAAAAGGTAGCCAATTGGTTATTGAATAGTGAAAATACTGTTGATACCTATTAATATTTAGACTTTCTATTTCATCGATAATTAAATTCATTATCTTTTTCTCATGGGATAGTTTTGTATCATATTTTAAACTTTCAGGATACTTTATCAAAACCCCATTATTTTGAGTTAATACTGCCTTTTGAATTTTCTTAATTCCTTCATATTCCGTAAAACAATAGGGTAAGGCCCCAATAATCTCGTTGTTTTCCTCAATTAAAATAACATCCCAGCTATCCCTACATACTGCATCCATCCACCAGCCTTTGGAGAATATTGGCATTGTCTTTTCCTTTTCACTAAATTCTCTATATCTTTGTTTCTTATCATACATGACATTCCCCCGTTTTATATTTTAACTATTCTAAAAATATATTGTTCTTTGTGATAATCAATTAAAGAATCTTTCATATACTTGTAAATGTCAACTCAAAAATGTACAATTTTTAGAATCTCAAAATGTACAATTATTAGAATTAATTATTACTACTTTTTTTGCTTTCTAATAAATCCATTTTTCCTTTTAACCTATAAGAAGGTCCTGTAATTTTAATAATGCTTGAGTGATGTATTAATCTGTCAAGAATGGCGTTAGCCAATGTGACATCAGAGAAAACCTCACCCCATTTACTAAAAGGCTGGTTTGTAGTAATTATAGTTGAATTCTTTTCATACCTCTTATTTATCAATTGAAATAGTAAGTTGGCCCCTTGTTTATCAATTGGCAAATAGCCTATTTCATCAATAATTAACAACTTGTATTTAGAAAAATGTTTTAACTTGGTTTCTAATCTGTTTTCTGCATGAGCCTTATTTAATTGCATTATCAAGTCATGACAGGATATAAAGTATGTTAGATATCTCTTTTTAGCTGCAGCGATTCCTAATGCTACAGCTAAGTGAGTTTTCCCAACGCCAGAAGTTCCAAAAAACAGTATATTCTCTTTATTTTCAATAAATCTTAAACTCTCTAAGTCTAAAAGCTGAGTTTTATTTATTGAAGGCTGAAAATCAAAATCAAAGTCTTTTAAGGTTTTTTCAAATGGAAAGGCTGATACTGATATTTGAATCTTTGAAGCCCTCTCATTTCTAAAATCTAACTCTTTTTCAGTTAATTCTAGTAAAGCTTCTGTAAAAGGAATTTCTTTTTTAGTTATTTCCTCTAAATAGTTAGGCAAATAACTTCTGAATTTCTCTAATTTGAGTGCTTCTAAATTATTAAGAAGTTTGTTATAGTTGCTCAACTAATCACTCTCCCAAAAATATATCCATATTTTTTAAATTATTTTCTATAAAATCTTCTATTTCTTCATCAGAATAGTGTTTAAATGCATCTGATTTAAGTATTTCTTTTGCATGTTCTTTCTGATAGTGAAGAAGTTTTTCACTAATCTTATGACAAGCAATTAAATCTTTAGTATAATAGATATATAATTCAGTTTCTATTTCTGATACTGTGACATAATTACCTATATATTTTGTAGGTACTGAGTATTTTTTCCCTTTATATCTAATCATTGATTCTTTAGATACCTTATATTCTTTTTCGTGGTGGAAATATGATAGAAGGATATCCATATTTGGTAAAGGGTTTAAATACTCTTTTTCTTTTAAAAATCTTATGAATGGAACTTCATTTGTAGCCTGTGAAATTTCATTGTTTATATCATAATTAAATAATTCCACTATTTTCTCTAAATCATCAAAAGTATCAAATTCTTCATTGTATACCATTAATCTATCTACCAATTTAGCTAATGTTTCTACTCCTTTAGTTTCAGGTCTATATGGTCTACAAGTTATTACTTCAAATCCAGCATCCATTGCAAAATGCTTAAACATATTATTTATTGCTATATTTTTAAAGGTTGTCCTACTTCTATCTACGACAGTTGACATATTATCGAACAATATCTCCTTAGGTACACCTCCAAAATATTCAAATCCATCATATAGACATTCAAATAATGTTTTTTGTGTTCTATCAACGGTTAATTTTAAATATTTAATTCGAGAATAACCAAGAACCATTAAAAAAATATTAACTTCTAAAAATTCACCTTGCCTATTAACCATCCTAATACTTTCCTTCCAATCTACTTGAGCTTGTAGACCTGGAGTAGTATCAAATCGCATTGTGGCTTTCTTTATTTCTGCTTTCTTATGGTTATTTACAAAATTATTTACTGTATGATAACCACCGCTATATCCTTTCTTTTGGATAAATTTAAATACTGCCATTGAACTGCATCCATAATTATCAACTTTATCAATAATTATTTCTTTAAAATCATCTACTTTCTTTTTAATTTCTCGTGGTTTTCTAGATTTACTGCTTGAATCTTTAATATATTTGTCTATTGTTCTTCTATCACAGTTAAATCTTCTAGCTAATTCGCTTTTATTCAATACATCTATCTCCTCCTTGAGTAACTTTATTTGATTTAATACATCTTTCCGCATAATATCCCTCCAATCATTTTAGAAATATTATACTAGAAAAATGTACAAATCTGTGCATTTTGAGATTCTAATTTTTGTGTATTTTCATTTTATCATTTACACATATACTGAAATATTATCAGATAAATCCTTATCCATTTTCCTCGCTTTGTAAGCCATAAATTGAATAACCTTTTTATCTAAAGATATTTCTTTATAACTCCAGGATAGAGGGTGAATTAGTACATGAAGTTTGTTATATATACGGCTTTCAATTGTTTTACAAATACATTGTTCCCTCCACTCCATTCTAGAATCGGAAATATATTTAAAATCCTTCAAATATTTTTTACTATAGGTGTTTATATAATTATCCAATTTAATATCATTTTCAATTATCCATCTAGAAGGTTTATGCATAGATACTGCATAAATTTTTGATTGAAAATATCTTTCAATTAATTCCACTTCCATATTTACATGATAATTTAACTCCCTACCGTTTTTAATATTATATGTAAATGGTAAAATGAAAATGTACAATTAATGGAAAATAAGAATGTACAAAAGTGTACATTCTTGCTATCCTGATTTTAGGGAGGGATAGCAATGGAATGTAGCTTAAGAGCACAGTTAAATATAATAAAACTTATGGATCTAAAACCTAATTTTTCTGATTTAGCAAGACAATATGGCTTGGATAGAAGAACCGTAAAAAAATATTATGAAGGATATGAAGGAAAACCTAAAACTAGAAATAAAACAAGTAAATTAGATAAGTATAAGGATGAAATAATTGAGAAGTTACAGATTAAGGGAATTAAAGTAAAGGCTATCTATGAATATTTCTTGGACAAGGGTTATGATGTTGGAGGATATTCCAACTTTAACAAATATATTAAGAATAATGATTTAAAGCCTACAGCCAAGTCTAAAGGACATCCAAGATTTGAGACATTACCCGGTAAACAAGCTCAGGTGGATTGGAAAGAGGATGTAAAGCTAATATCAAAGTATAATGAAGAATTTATCATTAATGTCTT
>NZ_AZSU01000003.1:377662-380538 GCF_000511955.1 [Clostridium] ultunense DSM 10521
GTGAATAAGCCATCTTGACATATAAAGTTGATGTTTATAGACTACCTATAAGGAATTGAAACTTTCAGTGGTGATCGGTCTTATGGTGATTTTGCCGGTTTATAGACTACCTATAAGGAATTGAAACTTGGGTAGATCGGTTCTACCCAGTGACTAGAATATTGTTTATAGACTACCTATAAGGAATTGAAACATGGGTAGGTGAGTAAATGAAGAAAATACTACTTGAAGTTTATAGACTACCTATAAGGAATTGAAACATATGACTCAGGCTACACTTCAAGAATATGCATTTGCGTTTATAGACTACCTATAAGGAATTGAAACGATAAACAAAGTGGAGTATATTGCACGAGTATGGGCCTGTTTATAGACTACCTATAAGGAATTGAAACACATAGCTTCTTCATCAGTTAATCCTTCTTTTATAAGTTTATTGTAAATGGTAAAATGAAAATGTACAATTAATGGAAAATAAGAATGTACAAAAGTGTACATTCTTGCTATCCTGATTTTAGGGAGGGATAGCAATGGAATGTAGCTTAAGAGCACAGTTAAATATAATAAAACTTATGGATCTAAAACCTAATTTTTCTGATTTAGCAAGACAATATGGCTTGGATAGAAGAACCGTAAAAAAATATTATGAAGGATATGAAGGAAAACCTAAAACTAGAAATAAAACAAGTAAATTAGATAAGTATAAGGATGAAATAATTGAGAAGTTACAGATTAAGGGAATTAAAGTAAAGGCTATCTATGAATATTTCTTGGACAAGGGTTATGATGTTGGAGGATATTCCAACTTTAACAAATATATTAAGAATAATGATTTAAAGCCTACAGCCAAGTCTAAAGGACATCCAAGATTTGAGACATTACCCGGTAAACAAGCTCAGGTGGATTGGAAAGAGGATGTAAAGCTAATATCAAAGTATAATGAAGAATTTATCATTAATGTCTTCAGCTACAAACTAGGCAATTCAAGATATTGCCATTTTGAGTACAAGAAACATAGAACCCAGCAAGATGTATTTGATTCCTTAATTAAAGCTTTTAAACAGACAGGAGGTGTGCCTAAAGAGATTCTATTTGATAATATGAGAACTGTTGTAGATATAGTTGATAATAGGAGAAGAATTAATACTAAAATGCAGGCTTTTGCAGATGACTTCGGCTTTAAGATTTCCCTTTGTAAGCCAAGGAAGTCCTACACTAAAGGGAAGGTTGAAGCCGCTAATAAATTTGTAGAATGGCTTTTAGCCTACAATCATGATTTTGAAGATGAAGATGATTTAATTTCAATAATTAAAAATATTAATAATAAGGTGAATCAATATGTGTGCCAGGCTACAGGAGTACCTCCAATATTACTATTTCAAAAAGAAAAAGAGTATCTCCAACCCCTACCAAAAAATTTAATAATAGAATCATATATGGATCACGAGCTGAGAACCAGTGTCCACAAGGATTCATTAGTAAATTACAAGGGAAGAAAATACTCAGTTCCACCAAAGTACATCGGTAAAGATGTACTCTTAAAGCAAATTGATAATCAATTGTATATTTATTGTAACATAGAATTAATTAGAATTCATCAACTAAGTAATAAAAATTTTAATTATGAGCCTGAGGATTACAAGTCATTAATGGCACAATCTATCAAGGATAATAATGATTTAGATAATATAGTTTTAGAGAATTTAAATATACTAGATAGTTTTCTCAAATAAGAGGTGATCAATTGAATAATTATGTAAAGCTGTTAAATAACCTGGAGAATTTAGAATTAAAGAATATGAAATCTAATATAGACCAATATATAGAAATGGTAAATGCCAATGATAAAAGCCTGGTAGATGCCTTGTACGAGCTCAGCGAATTAGAAATTAAGGCTAAGAAAGAAAGGGCTATGAATGCATGTGTAAAGGTAGCAAGTTTCCCATTTTTCAAAACTCTAGATGACTTTGATTTTGACTTTCAACCTACAGTTAATAAACAACAAATAATGGATTTAGCGAGTTTAAGATTTATAGAAAATAATGAAAATATTCTCTTTGTAGGTACTCCAGGTGTGGGTAAAACCCACTTGGCAACCTCAATAGGAATAGAGTGTGCTAGAAATAGATATTCAACATATTTTATCTCTTTTCATGAATTAATTGCACAACTTAAAAAGGCACTTTTAGAAAACAGGTTAGAAACAAGACTTAAACATTTTGCGAAGTATAAGATATTAATAATTGATGAGATTGGTTATTTACCAATAGATTTAGATGCTTCAAATCTATTCTTTCAACTAATAGCTAAAAGATATGAAAAGCATTGTACAATAATAACTACAAATTCAAATTTCTCAAAATGGCCTGATATATTTGGTTCACCAACTATTGCTAATGCAATATTAGACAGACTCCTTCACCATAGCCATATTATATCTATCAAAGGGCCATCCTACAGAATCCAATCTAAAATACAATATTTAGATAATAATAGGGTAAAGGATTCTGGGGTCTCATAGTCCACTTTTTGTACATAGTTATTTTCCACTTTTTAGACATTCTTATATTGACATTTACAGTTTATAGACTACCTATAAGGAATTGAAACGAAATTCCCTCTTCATTACAAATCCTCCTTTTAATCTAGTTTATAGACTACCTATAAGGAATTGAAACTTTCACCTCCTCACATATCCCCTTTGCCTACATTTCTGTTTATAGACTACCTATAAGGAATTGAAATAGAACCATTGTAGGGTATTTTGTACTGGAATTAATTAAAATTATAGTATCCATTTTCACACAGTCTGCCATTTCTATTCGACCAATTTGCTGCTCTAGTTCCTAAGTTAAGATGAATAAGAACAAGGTTTG
>NZ_AZSU01000003.1:381694-387618 GCF_000511955.1 [Clostridium] ultunense DSM 10521
TTGTGGAATAATTTTATCTGTTATTTTGCTAACCATATCTGCTGATACTTCAATTCCATAGAGATCCTTTACCTGGTCATGAATATCCCTAGTTGACATTCCTCTTGCATAAAGGGATATTATTTGTTCTTCTATACCTGATATATCCCTTGTATGTTTTGGAACTACTACTGGTTCAAATTCGCCATTTCTATCTCTTGGTATATCTAACTCAATTTCTCCAAAACGAGTGCTTACAGTCTTTTTCGTAGTACCATTTCTACGATTATCTGTATTTTTGTTCTTTTTATCTCCTTTTACATATCCTAATTCTACCTCTAATTCTGCCTCTAACATCTCTTGTAGTGCATCTTTAAACATTTCTTTAAGATATGTGTGGAGATCATTTACTGTTTTTAAATCTCCATCTACTATCATATTTCTTAAAACTTCCTTTGGTAAAGTTGCCATAAAAAATTCTCCTTTCTAGTTTTGGTCTTATTTAGATTCTTGCCAGAAAAGAGAATTTTATTTCCTAAAAGCACAAATTATTTTACACTACCCTCAAAATGGCCTGATATATTTGGTTCACCAACTATTGCTAATGCAATATTAGACAGACTCCTTCACCATAGCCATATTATATCTATCAAAGGGCCATCCTACAGAATCCAATCTAAAATACAATATTTAGATAATAATAGGGTAAAGGATTCTGGGGTCTCATAGTCCACTTTTTGTACATAGTTATTTTCCACTTTTTAGACATTCTTATATTGACATTTACATTATATGACCTCTCGTCAAAATGGAGCCCTATTTGATGACCTAAAGACATTATTTCATATAGGATTTTTGAATAGTGATTTTCAAAAATATTGTAGAAAGGAGAGGTTAGCCAGATAAAATAAGTTGATTTCACCCCATGTTTTTTTTCGATTTCAGCCAATGTTAAACTCTTTTCTGGACTTTGATCTATATCATGTCGTAATAGTAGTATTTTTTCTCCCTTGCTATATCTATCATTAAAGAAGATACTTCTGTATGGACTTTTTTTTATTAATTTACAAATATATTCATAATGATCATTAGTAAAACTACATTTCATATCTACACCTCAATAAATTATGAATATCCACTTCCTTTACAGGAAAATCTATCTTTTCTCCTAACAGCTGGGATAAATATGCCCCTAAGACTATCTCTAAGGACTTCTTTCCTTCTTCTCCATTTACCATAGGCTCCCTATTCTCTTTTATAGCATCAATAAAATCCTTATACAGGAGGCTATGGCTATGTGCATAAATTTTATTATAATTTAAAAACTGCTTTTCTAAATTTTCTTCTTCATATTCCTCTCCCTTTTCAAATTTCCAAACCTTAATCATATTAATCCTTGAACCACCCATTACCACTGTACCCTTTTCTCCAAAAATGCTTAAGGTTTCTTCTAAATTTTTTGGATATACACAGAGATTCCCTTCAACAATTCCTATAGTACCATTTTTGAATCTAATAATAATAGCTGCAAAATCTTCTGCTTGCATATTGCTAAAAAATGTATCCGTTTGCGCAAATAAATTTCCCACTTTGGAATTCATCATCCATTGGAGAAGGTCTATATGATGAATGCATTGATTTATTAAAGCACCTCCTCCCAATTTCCAATCCTTCCTCCAAGGTGCTTTTAAATAATAGTCTTTATCTCTATTCCAAAGGATTCTTGTTGTACCATTTATTAGCTGTCCAAACCTTTCATTTTCAATTGCTTCTTTCAATTTCAATATTGGTGGACTAAATCTATTTTGATAACATACTCCTAATTTCACCTTCTTTTCTTTTGAAATTTTTATCATTTCATCAGCATCTGTAATAGATAGAGCCATAGGTTTTTCTACTAATACATGTTTTCCAAGCTTTAAACAATCTATTGAATGTTTTCCATGAAATCCACTTTCAGTAGTTATTATTACCGCGTCTACATCGTTTTTTTCTAACATCTCCTTGTAATCCATATATTTTTTAATACTTTGAAATTCTATATATTCTTTTTCTTTAATTAATTTATTATAATATTTAATAGCATTATCCATTCTCTCAGGTAAAATATCACATACTGCTACTAATCTTGCCTCCAAATTATTATCTGCTAAAGCCTCTATATGTTTATCAGATATTCTGCCACAACCTAAAATGGCAATTTTTAATCTTTCCATTTGACTCCCCCATCAAAGTTTAATTATATTCTCCCTATTATTCTCCATATTTTTGGTTACATTTTTAGTATCAAATACTATTTGGGCATTTTCTACTATTTTATTATATTCCATCTTAGTATGAGCAGTAGTTATTATGACAATATCTTTTTCTTTAATCTTATCTATTGCTAAGTCCTTAGATTTATACATTTTACTTTTCCATCTAAATTGCGGTACAAAGGGATCATAATACTCAACTATTGCTCCTTCCTTTTCTAAACGTTCCAGTACTTTTAACGCCGGAGATTCTCTTATGTCGTCAATGTCTTGTTTATAAGCTACTCCAACCATCAATATTTTTGCACCTTTTAAGGGTTTATTCACCCTATTTAAAATTTTTATGGTTTTCTCCAATACAAAATCAGGCATTGAGCTATTTATTTCATCTGATATCCCTATTAGTCTAGTATGGTAATCATATTCCCTTGCCTTCCACATCAAATAAAGAGGATCTACTGGAATACAATGACCTCCTACGCCTGGTCCTGGATAAAAGGATTGAAATCCATAAGGTTTAGTTTCAGCCGCATCTATGACTTCCCATATATCGATACCAATTTTGTCACATATTATTGCCATCTCATTAGCCAATGCGATATTAATATTTCTATAGGTGTTTTCAAGAATTTTACACATTTCTGCAACTTTTGGGCTAGATACTTTGTACACATCACATCCTATAGTATTTTTATAAAAAGCTGCTGCCATTTTAGTGCAATTATCCGTCACTCCTCCAACTACTTTTGTAGTGTTTTTCACATTATATTCTTTGTTTCCTGGGTCCATTCTTTCTGCTGAATAGGCAAGGTGAAAATCCTTTCCAGGTTGGAGACCTGAAGCCTTGAGATTTGGCAATAACAATTCCTCAGTAGTACCAGGATAAGTGGTACTTTCAAGTACTACTAGCATATTCCTATGAAAATTTTTAGATATTTCTTTTATTGAATTCTCTATATAACTAGTATTTGGTACTTTATATTCATCAATAGGTGTAGGAACACATATGATTATGCAATCGACGGTTTTCAATATTGTAGAATCGGTGGTAACCATCAAAAGTTTGTTTTTTATTAAATATTTTAAATCTTCATTGGTAACACCATCTATATAACTAATCCCTTCATTCAAATAATTGATTTTATCTATATCAATATCTATACCTAATACTTTATAACCATTTTTAGCTATTTCTATAGCCAAAGGTAGACCTACATATCCTAATCCTATAATTCCAATAGCAACTCTTTTTCCTTTAATTTTACTCAATAGCATGTTTTCATCTCCTATCTACTTGAATAAAACTCTCTAATGTTTTCTACTATGTATCCCTGCATCCCCTCTGTCATTTCTGGATAGATAGGAAGAGCTAAAGTTTTTTTTGAAACATGTTCTGCTACTGGAAAATCACCTTTTTCATAATTCAATTCTTTATAAGCTCTCTGTAAATGTAAAGGCAAAGGATAATATATTCCAGTGTCTATCCCTTTACCTTTTAAATAACTTCTCAAATTATCCCTTTTATCTAATTGAACTACGTATAGATGGTAAACTGAATATATATGATCTATTTCTACTGGTATTTTCACTGGGATATTTTCCAATAATCTATTATATCTGCAAGCTATCTTTCTCCTTTTTTCATTCCATTGGAGTAAATATTTAAGCTTAACCCTTAAAATCGCCCCTTGAATTTCATCCAAGCGACTATTATAGCCTAACATTTCATTAAAATACTTAACTTTTTGTCCGTGAAACCTTAGCATTCTTAAACTTTTAGCTATAATTTCGTCATTTGTCACCACCATACCACCATCTCCCATACAGCCCAAATTTTTCGTAGGGAAAAAAGAAAAACATCCAGCATGACCTATAGAACCAATCTTTCTACCTTTGTATATGGCTCCTATGGCTTGGCAAGCATCCTCTATAATTATTAAATTATGTTTATTTCCTATATCTATAATTTTGTCCATATCAGCTGGTTGTCCAAATAAATGAACAGGTATAATTGCCTTTGTTTTGCCAGTAATTTTTTCTTCTACTTTATTTACATCAATATTATAAGTATCCTTGTCTATATCAACAAAAACAGGAGTCCCTCCTACTTGAGATATGGCTTCTGCAGTGGCAAAGAAAGTAAAAGGTGTTGTTATTACCTCATCACCTTTACCTATTCCATAGGCTTCAAGAGTTAGTTGTAATGCATCAGTACCGTTAGCAACCCCTATACCGTATTTGGTATTGGTGAACTCTGCTATTTCCTTTTCCAAATTCTTTACATTTTCCCCTAGAATAAACTTACCTCCTTTTATTACTAAATGAATTGCTTCTTTTATTTCCTTTTCAATGGATTCATGTTGAGATTTCAAATCTATCAATGGTATCTTCATTTTATCTCTCCTAATTCAAAATCTATTAGCAATGAAATAATATATTATCGTATTATACAATTATGCAGCTATAATTAACAATGTTACAACTAACTATAGTCAATAAATATTAAAAACCTTTGTCAAAACTTTTGACAAAGGTTTTTAATCAACTAGACATATTAACTTTACTGCCTTTACCTAATATTAATTTGTTCACCTTTTTCAACCCTTTTTCATTTCTAATAGTAGAGCCTTCTCCAATAATTGAAGAATCAATAGCACTTTCCACACCCCATATAGTACATCCATCTAATATAATAGAGTTTTCCAGATTTGATTTATCGATGTTTACTCCATTTCCTATTGAAGTATAAGGTCCAATATAGGAATGTTTAATTATAGTTTTTTCACCCACAATTATTGGCCCTCTTACTACACTATTATATATAGCTGAATCTTTTCCAAGGAAAACTTCCCCAGTTATGTTAGAATTTACTACTTCCCCTATTATATTTTCTTCTATGGAGGATAGTCTATCTATATTTTCATCAATTACATCAGTTGGATTCCCTATATCCCTCCATTTGTCTTTTAATATCTGATAACCTACATTATATTCCTTTTGTAATAGCCATCTTATAGCATCAGTTATTTCATATTCACCACGATAAGATGGCTTTATTTCCCTAGATGCTTTAAATATATTTTTATCAAAAGCATATAGCCCTGTAATAGCCAAATTGCTAAAAGCCATTTTGGGCTTCTCTTCTAAATCTATTATCTTATTGTCCCCTATATAAGCTACTCCAAACTTTTCGGGGTTTTTCACTTCCTTCAATAAAATTTTACAGCTCTTTTCACTAGTTTTAAAATCCGCGATAAAATGTTTCAAATCAAAATTAAAAGAATTATCCCCTAATACCATAATAAATTTTTCTTTATTAATAAATTCTTCAGCAAATAATAGTCCATGAGCTATACCTTTTGGATCATATTGTATTATATAATAAAAATCCTCAGTGAAATATTTATTTAATACTTTCTGAAATATTGGCTTATTATATTCATTTACCAAAATCCCTAATTCATCTATTCCTGATTTCAAGAGTAGTTCTATAGTATATACGATTAAAGGTTTATTTCCAATAGGAATTAGCTGCTTTGGAACTGTATAGGTAATGGGATGGAGCCTGGTACCTTTTCCCCCACATAAAATTAGCCCCTTCAATTTCATACCTCCCTTTATATTATATCCTTATACATTATATTTATATAAAAGTGTTTTGATAATATGAAATAAACTGAGGCAAGATAT
>NZ_AZSU01000003.1:387777-395006 GCF_000511955.1 [Clostridium] ultunense DSM 10521
GCCAAATTGCTAAAAGCCATTTTGGGCTTCTCTTCTAAATCTATTATCTTATTGTCCCCTATATAAGCTACTCCAAACTTTTCGGGGTTTTTCACTTCCTTCAATAAAATTTTACAGCTCTTTTCACTAGTTTTAAAATCCGCGATAAAATGTTTCAAATCAAAATTAAAAGAATTATCCCCTAATACCATAATAAATTTTTCTTTATTAATAAATTCTTCAGCAAATAATAGTCCATGAGCTATACCTTTTGGATCATATTGTATTATATAATAAAAATCCTCAGTGAAATATTTATTTAATACTTTCTGAAATATTGGCTTATTATATTCATTTACCAAAATCCCTAATTCATCTATTCCTGATTTCAAGAGTAGTTCTATAGTATATACGATTAAAGGTTTATTTCCAATAGGAATTAGCTGCTTTGGAACTGTATAGGTAATGGGATGGAGCCTGGTACCTTTTCCCCCACATAAAATTAGCCCCTTCAATTTCATACCTCCCTTTATATTATATCCTTATACATTATATTTATATAAAAGTGTTTTGATAATATGAAATAAACTGAGGCAAGATATATCTTGCCTCAGTTTATTTTTAAAGTCCTAACTTTATCTTTAGTTTTTCTAACATATCTTTTGTCATGGCATCCAAATCATATTTTGGGTCCCAGCCCCATTCCTCTCTAGCAGCTGAGTCATCTAGAGAATTAGGCCATGAATCTGCTATGGCTTGCCTTACTGGGTCTACATCATAGTCTAATTCAAATTCTGGAATTATCTTTTTTATTGAAGCTGCGATCTCCTCAGGTTCAAAACTCATAGCGGTAACATTGAAAGCATTTCTGTGGATTAATTTAGAGGGGTCTGCCTCCAAAAGCTTAGTTATTGCATCTAAAGCGTCTGGCATATACATCATATCCATCTTAGTCCCCTTAGCAATAAAACTGGTGTATTTTTTATTTTTTAATGCGTCATAGTATATATGTACCGCATAATCTGTAGTTCCACCACCAGGTAAAGTCTCGTAAGAAATCAATCCTGGAAAACGAACACCTCTAGTATCAACACCAAACTTATGGTAATAATAATCACATAATAGTTCCCCTGCTACTTTAGTTACTCCATACATGGTATTTGGTCTTTGAATTGTATCTTGTGGAGTATTATCTTTTGGAGTAGAATCTCCGAAAGCAGCTATAGAACTTGGTGTAAATACTGCACAATTTTCCTCCCTTGCTACTTCCAATACATTATATAGCCCGTTCATATTTACATCCCAAGCTAATGCTGGCTTTTCCTCGCCTACAGCCGACAAAATAGCTGCTAGATGTATTATAGTATTTACCTTATGCTTCCTTACTACTTCAGCTAATTGCTTTCCATCGGTAACATTTACAATTTCAAAAACTCCTGATTCCATAAGGTCCTCATGGCCTTCTTTAATCCTTCTACTACTGGCAATTACATTATCATTTCCGTAAATTTTTCTTAAACCCATAGTAAGTTCAGAGCCAATCTGACCTAATGCACCTGTTACTAAAATCTTTCTCATTTTAAGCACCTCCAGAAATTTTGAATCCTATTGTCGTTATAATTATATCACACTAATAAGCTAAAAGGTATAAGGGTTAATAAAAACATATCCCCATAGCTTTAGGACCTAAATGGCATCCAATAACAGGTCCTAAGACATCAATGGAAACCTTGGCCATTGGAAATCTAAGTTCTAAATCTTCTTTTAATCTTAGAGCCTCTCCCTCATTTAGTATATGACATATGCTTATTTTTTCCACATTATCTGGTATTCTTTTGCTAATAGCTTTTATCGCTTTATTCTTTCCCCTTATTTTTTCTAATAATTTTAATTCTCCATCCTTTAATTGAATAATGGGTTTAATATTTAATATTTCGCCAATGGCTGATTGTACCCCTGAAAGTCTACCACCCCTTCTTAAATACTCCAATGTATCTACTGTTAGATAGACAAACATATCATTCTTTTTTCCTTCCAGATATTCAACTATTTCCTCCTTAGTTTTTCCCTTAGAGGCCATATTTAATGCATCTTCTACTAAAAATCTTAAATTAGATGCAGCTTGAAGGGAATCGATAATAGTAATCCTTTCATCCTCTAAAATATTCTTGGCTAAAACAGCGCTATTATAAGTACCGCTCAATTTAGAAGATAAAAGAATGGCTATTATCTCATCATATCCATCATCAAAAGCCTTTTTATACTCCGTTAAAAAATCTGCTGTTGACGGTTGGGAAGTGGTAGGAAATAGTTTTGTACCCATTAACTTTTCATAGAAATCATTAAATTCTCCAGGAAATCCTTCTCTTTCCGTTACACCATCAAAAATATAATTTAAAGATACTACGGATAAATCCATCTTTTTGGCAAATTCCTCAGTAATATAGCTAGTGGTATCCGTTATAATTTTTATTTTTCCCATATTATTCCTCCTAACTAAAATAGTTTTGCTATTGTTTTTAAGCAATAGCAAAACTATTATTTCATATTTCATCTTATTTTACAACTATATTATATATCTTACCCATTACAAATATCTCTTTTACTATTTGTTTTCCTTCTAAATATTTCATTACACCTTCATTTTCTTTTGCTTTTTCCCTAACTACATCCTGTGTATCTTCTATATTTACATTTATTACGCCTCTAACCTTGCCATTCACCTGTACTGGCATCTCAAATATTTCATCTTGAATTTTTTCTTCATCATATTGAGGCCATTTGCTCTGGTGTAACATTCCATCAAATCCTAATATTTCCCATAGTTCCTCTGTGATATGAGGTGCCACTGGATTTAATAGGATTAAATAGGTTTTCATATCGGCTTTGGTAACCTTGCCTATATCGTTAAATTCATTTAGCAATGCCATCAATGCAGCAATAGCAGTATTGAATTTTAATGTTTCATAATCCTCAGATACTTTCTTAATGGTCTTATGAATGCTGGTTTCTAGATCCTTTGAATATTCATCCCCATCTACTACAATATCTTGTAATCTCCATACCCTTTCTAGGAATCTTCTACAACCTTTAACTCCATTTTCTGACCAAGGTACAGACTTTTCAAAATCACCTATAAACATTTCATAGGTTCTTAGAGTATCTGCCCCATATTCGTTTACAATATCATCTGGATTGATTACATTTCCTCTTGATTTTGACATTTTCTCATTATTTTCACCAAGTATCATGCCATGGGATGTCCTTTTACTATAGGGTTCCTTAGTATTGACAACCCCAATATCATAAAGAAATTTATGCCAGAATCTTGAATAAAGTAGATGTAAAGTGGTATGCTCCATTCCACCATTATACCAATCTACAGGCATCCAATAACCTACTTCTTCTTTACTAGCTATTTCATTCTTATTATCTGGATCTATATATCTTAAGAAGTACCATGAGGAACCAGCCCATTGAGGCATAGTATCTGTTTCCCTTTTTGCATCCTTACCACATTTAGGACATTTTGTATTTACCCAATCAGTCATATTTGCTAAAGGCGATTCTCCCGTATCTGTAGGTTCATAGTTTTCTACCTCTGGTAACATTACTGGCAATTCTTCCTCCGGCACTGGTACCCAACCACATTCATCACAATAAACCAATGGTATTGGCTCTCCCCAGTACCTTTGGCGAGAAAACACCCAATCCCTTAATTTGTAATTGGTCTTTCTCACACCTAGACCTTCTTCTTCCAACCAATTGGTAATTTTCTCTATAGCTTCCTTTACTTCTAGTCCATTTATAAGTTCAGAATTGACTAATATTCCTGAATCCGTATCTGTATAGGCTTCTTTGTCTACATCTCCACCTTTTACTACTTCTACTATAGGAAGATTGAATTTCTTTGCAAACTCCCAGTCTCTGCTATCATGTGCGGGCACTGCCATTATTGCCCCAGTTCCATAACTCATCAATACATAATCGGATATCCATATTGGAATCTTTTTCTTTGTTACAGGATTAATTGCTTTTATCCCTTTAATTTCTACTCCTGTTTTTTCTTTAGAAAGTTCAGTTCTTTCAAAATCAGATTTTTTACTAGCATATTCTTGATATTTTCTAATCTCATCTATATTTTCTAATTCATCTTTATATTTTTCAATTAATGGATGTTCAGCTGCTATTACCATATAGGTAGCCCCATACAATGTATCTGGCCTGGTGGTAAATACTTTTAGTACATCTTCCTTGCCACTTATTTTAAAGTCTACTTCTACCCCTTGGGAACGTCCTATCCAATTGATCTGCTGTGTTTTAACTCTATCTATATAGTCTACCGTATCTAAATCGTCTATTAATCTATCAGCATATTCTGTAATCTTTAACATCCATTGGTTCTTAGTCTTTCTTACTACTTCCCCTCCACATCTTTCACAACCCCCAGCTACTACTTCTTCATTAGCTAAACCTACCTTACAGGAAGGACACCAATTAATAGGCATTTCATGTTTATAGGCCAATCCCTTTTCAAACATCTTTATGAATATCCATTGAGTCCATTTATAATAGCTTGTGTCCGTAGTATTTATCTCTCTAGACCAATCGAAAGAAAACCCTATGGATTTTAATTGTCTTTTAAACATTGCAACATTTTTTTCTGTAACTTCCTTAGGATGGATTTTATGTTGGATTGCAAAGTTTTCCGTAGGCAATCCAAATGCATCCCATCCCATAGGGAAAAGCACATTATAACCTTCAAATCTTCTCTTTCTAGAAACAATATCTAAAGCCGTATAAGGTCTCGGATGCCCTACATGTAATCCTTGACCTGATGGGTATGGAAATTCAATCAAGGCATAAAACTTTGGTTTTAATTTATCTTTACTAGTTTCAAATACTCTTTTTTCATCCCAAATATCCTGCCATTTCTTTTCAATTTCCTTTGGTCTATACTCTCTCATCTTTCTACCTCCTCATTTAAAATAAAACAAAAAAACCTTTCGCCAAAAAAATAGAGACGAAAGGTATATTTCCGCGGTACCACCCTAATTGATAGTATACTATCCTCTTAATACGATAACGGCCTTTACCGGTTAAAGTTACTATATTTCACCTTAACAACTCTAGGACGAGTTCGGCGTCCATTGATACTGTTTTTCACCGGCCAACAGCTCTCTAAAATCAATGGGAAAGCTTACTACTTCCTATCATGGTACATATTTGATTTTATCATGTATTATAGCAGATATATTATTTAAAATCAAGGAATTATAATTTTATTTTTTAAAATTCCGCAGATCTTACCGTTCTTGGGAAAGGGATAACGTCTCTAATATTAGTCATTCCTGTCATATACATAATAGCCCTTTCAAATCCCAATCCATATCCAGCGTGTTTAGTTCCTCCATACTTTCTCAATTCTAAATACCACCAATAATCTTCCTTGTACATACCAATTTCTTCTATTCTTTTTTCTAATATATCTAATCTTTCTTCTCTTTGACTTCCACCTATTATTTCTCCTACTCCTGGAACTAACAAATCCATAGCAGCTACAGTTTTACCGTCATCATTTAATCGCATGTAGAAAGCTTTTATTTCCTTAGGATAATCGATAACAAATACAGGTCCTTCAAAAATTTTTTCTGAAATATATCGTTCATGCTCTGTTTGAAGGTCTATACCCCATTCCACTGGATACTGAAACTGTTCCCCAGATTTTTTAAGTATATCGATAGCTTCAGTATATGTGATACAACCAAAATCCGCACTAACAATATTTTCCAACCTGTCGATTAATCCCTTATCTATAAAGGAGTTGAAGAATTTCATTTCTTCTTCGGCATTCTCCATTACATATTTTATTATATATTTCATCATATCTTCTGCTAATTCTCTATTCTCTTTTAAACCAGCAAAGGCAATTTCTGGTTCAACCATCCAAAATTCAGCTGCATGTCTCGCAGTATTAGAGTTTTCTGCTCTAAAGGTTGGACCAAAAGTATATACATTTTTAAAAGCTAAAGCGTAGGCTTCTGCTTCTAGCTGACCACTCACCGTTAAATTGGTCTCCTTCCCAAAAAAATCTTTAGTATAATCTACTTTATTTTCATCATTTAAGGGTACATTAGCCAAATCAAAATTAGTAACGGTGAACATTTCTCCAGCACCTTCTGCATCACTACCCGTTATTATAGGAGTATGGACATATACAAAGCCTCTTTCTTGGAAAAATTTATGAATAGCAAATGCAGTTAATGATCTTACTCTAAATACTGCGTTAAAGGTATTACTTCTTGGCCTTAAATGAGCAATAGTTCTTAGATATTCAAAGGTATGTCTTTTCTTCTGTAGAGGATAATCCTTATGGGAATAACCTTCTACCATAATTTCTTTAGCATGTATTTCAAAAGGTTGTTTAGCCCCTGGAGTTTCTACTAATAAACCCTTTGCCACTATTGCACTACTTATAGGTAATTTCTCTACCTCCTTAAAATTTTCTAATTTTTCATCGAATACCACCTGTAAATTGGTAAAAAAGGTCCCATCATTTACTTCTATAAATCCAAATTTTTTCGATGATCTTATGGTTCTTATCCAGCCTTGGATTTCTATCTCCTGGTTTAGATATTTTTCCGGTTCTTTAAATAGATTTTTTATCTCTATTACCATCCGTATTCTCCTTTCTTTATATATAGTCATAGGCGTTTGCGAAACGCCATAACCCGCATAAATACGGGATATTTTTTTCATAAAATAATATAACTCCTCACCGATTTATGGTAAAATTGAAGTGTCAAGCAACAAATCTACCAAAACCCGAAAGGAGTTATATAGATATGATACCACATAAACAGCTTTCTTTGGCAGACATTTATTCAGATTGCAAAACTTTTTTTGAATCTGATAAACCTAAGTTTCTTTCATTACTTGAAAATAACATTAATCTTGATGAGTTTATTCCTATTTCTTTTTACCATCACTTTTATGCTTCTACTGGAAGACCTCGTGAATACAAGCTTCATTCAATGCTATGGGCTTTAATTATTCAAAGGATTTTTTCTATCCCTACTGATACCCTCTTAATTACTTTTCTTAAGTATTCAAGTGAATTAAGAGAATTTTGTGGGTTTGAAAAAGTTCCTGATGGTTCTAAATTTACCCGTTTCAAACAAGATTTTTTATTAGACTTACAAGCTGTATTCGATAACCTTGTCGATATTACTGAGCCTATTTGTCAACAA
>NZ_AZSU01000003.1:396024-410038 GCF_000511955.1 [Clostridium] ultunense DSM 10521
TGAAATGGACTAAATGTGATGACGGTAAATATCGAAGACGTCATTTTTGTGACAATCCCTGTACTTCATCACCTTGTGGAAGAATGATCTACGTTTATCCTGAAAAGGATCTTCGTGCTTATCCAGGGACTCTTCGTGATACAGAAGAATGGGATAAAGTTTATAAAATCCGTTCAGTAGTAGAGCAGTCCATAAATCATTTTAAAGAAAGTTTCTGTATTGCTGGACGTAAAACCCAAAATGAGAAAACCATTCATGCCGATTTACTACTAGCAGGCATCACACAATTAATTACTGTTGTCCTTGCTGATAAAATACATAAGCACGAGTACATCAGAAGTTTAAAACCATTAATTGCTTAGGTATTTATTTTAGATATTCATTTTTCTAGAAATTTGATACCTTTATTTTGTGTACCCTTTTTTAAGAACAACTTTTAGTTCTCGCTAAACTTTCACTTGGATTCCACTTTCCATTCTTGAAACTCTTTTTTTGAAGGATCTATATTCCTATTATTCAGTTTTTAGAAAGAGTTTCGCAATTACTTATATATAGTCAATAAAAAAACCTTCCATCCGAAAGGGACGAAAGGTTCGCGGTACCACCCTAATTGCTAAAAATAGCCACTCCAATCCAAAGATAACGGTAGGAATCCGTCTAAATCTACTCTCCCTTAGGATTTCGGTTAGAAACTCCAGGATGTTCTTCAATATAAGTTTCGTATCGGGGTTTCACTTTTCCCGATTCCCTAGGACTACCTCTTATATCTACTCTTCCTATCACAGTCTATATGAACATAATGTTATCATTATTATAAATATATTAACTATCTTTGTCAAATAATTTTGATAAACGTTCTTTGATTATCCTTTCATAGCCTTGATCTGTAGGTTCATAGTATTTAGTTCCTATAAACCCGTCGGGTAAGTACTGTTGTTTTATATAGGCCTTATCATAATCATGAGGATACATATAACCTTTTCCATGGCCTAAATTAGTAGCACCCTTATAAGATGCATCTTTTAAATGATTTGGCACTTTTCCTATGGGTTTGTTTCTTATATCCTCTAGGGCCTTATCAATACCTATATAGGAAGCATTACTTTTTGGAGCACAAGCTACATAAACAGCTGCCTGGGCTAATATAATCCTGCCTTCTGGCATACCTATTACATTGACTGCATTAAAGGCGGATACTGCTACATTCAGCGCTTGAGGATCTGCATTGCCTACATCTTCAGAGGCACATATGATTATCCTTCTTGCTATAAACTTAGGATCCTCTCCCCCATTTATCATCTTTGCTAACCAATATAGTGTAGCATCAGGATCTGAACCTCTCATGCTTTTAATAAAAGCAGAAACAGTATCATAATGTTCATCGCCACCTTTATCATATTTAGCCGATTTAACCAATATACATTCCTTTATGGTATCCAAATCTATGTTAATTATACCATTGTCATCCTTTGGAGTAGAAAGAACTCCTATTTCTAATGAATTTAAAGCAAGTCTACCATCTCCATCGGATATGGTTATCAAATAATCTATAGCTTCTTTTCCAATATTGACCTTATAATTTCCTAACCCTTTTTCCTTATTAGTTAATCCATTTTTAATTATATTATAAATATCCTTCCTCGTTAAAGGTTTTAGGGGAATGACCATCATCCTAGATAAAAGGGCCTTATTTACTTCAAAATATGGGTTCTCAGTAGTTGCTCCAATTAGAATAATTATCCCTCTTTCTACAAAAGGAAGTAAGGCATCTTGTTGGGCTTTATTAAACCTATGGATTTCATCTATAAATAGGATAGTCCTTTTGTTATAAAGTTTTAATCCTTCTTCTGCTCTGTGGATCACTTCCCTAATATCCTTAACCCCAGAGGTAACTGCAGATAGTTTTTCAAAATTCATATTTGTTGAATTAGCTATTATCATAGCCAATGTAGTCTTTCCAGTACCTGGCGGTCCATAAAATATCATAGATGTTATTCTATCTGCCTTTATTGCCCTATTTAAAAACTTTCCCTGACCTAATATATGGTCCTGTCCCACAAATTCCTCTATGGTCTCTGGCCTCATTCTATCCGCTAAAGGAGCATTCTTTCTTAGTTGGTTTTCCATATTTAAAGTAAATAAATCCATTATTATCACCTATTCATTAATATATACTTATATTTCATATTATAATAGATAGTATATATAGTCAATCAGTTAAAATTAATGGGAGACCAAAGGTCTCCCCTCCAATCCATTATCATTATTATCAACCAACTATATTATTTCCTTTTTTACATACTCTGAAGTCATAATACTTAAAATTCCACCATAACTTAATTTAAACCAGAGCTTATCTCCAACTTTGTAGTCTACCTCACTATCCGTTCCATCTAATATTAGATGGTCACTACTTCCTCCTAGTATTGTAACACCTGCGTCCTGTAGGATTACAGTATCAAAATCCACATCTTGTTTACCTATGGCAACTATCATTCGCTTCCTAATACCCTTATCTTCAAAGGATGGAACTTTACCAAAGGCATCTCTTCCTATTTCACCAGTAGGTAATGAGGGTTTTTCTTTGATTTCAATTATCTCTACTTCTAATTGAAAAACATCATCATAAGTGTTTTCAATTCTATTCCCATAA
Organism: [Clostridium] ultunense DSM 10521; assembly: GCF_000511955.1. Lineage (GTDB taxonomy): Bacteria > Bacillota > Clostridia > Tissierellales > Tepidimicrobiaceae > Schnuerera > Schnuerera ultunensis. The sequence continues at coordinate 398,678 of NZ_AZSU01000003.1, forward strand.
GCAGTTTCTAAACCTAAGACTAGGGATTCACCTAATCTTAGCATATTTATACCTTCGATTTTATTATCCTTTAATAATAAATGTAAACTGCTAGAATTTCCTCCAGATATTATATTCAATTTAATATTATATCTTTCTTCTATAGTTTTTCCCATCTCCACAAGTCTTCTCAAATTCTTTTGGCTAGGTATAACACCGCCATAACAGGTCAAATTGGTTCCTAGACCTAATAATTCAATTCCTTCCAACTTTAAAATTTCCTCCGACCCTTTATATAATTCATATTCATCAAAATACCCTTCTCGTAAATCACCTAAGTCAACCATTAATATTATTTTATGGATTTTTCCTTTTTCAACCGATGCTCTAGACAATTCCTTAATGGTTTCAATTTCAGAATTAAGAGATATATCTGCATATTCAACAACTTTTTCTACTTCAGATATCATGGGCAATCTTAATAGAATTTTAGGAAGTTTATAATCTTTCAATTTTATTAAATTCTCAATTCTGGAATCGGCTAAATAACTTACTCCACCATCTATATAAGCTTTAGCTATTTCAGGATGTCCACAAAAAACTTTAGTAACACCTGCTACTTCTATATCTTTCTTTTTGCATAAATCTATTATTGTTTTTACATTATGTTCTAGCTTTTTCAGATCTATTTGAATTTTAGGATAATACATAATAACCTCCTGTACTTTAGATAAGCGATTGGAAAATTATGGGACATTTTTGTTTATACTTTCACATTTTAATAATATTGATAATAATGGCTCGAATATTAAGATATATAATAACATCGAAAACATTTTTAGGGGAAACGAAAAATTGCTTTTAAAAACTAAGTAAGCATATAAAAGAATAAATATTACTACACTGATTATTCTAGAACCAATGCTCATTCTATATTCTTTTCTACATTTTGGACAAATATATCTAAATCTATTTTTAGAGATATATTGTTTATAAAAATTTAGAAATGATATTTTTGTCCCACAATTACAACATTCTTTTAACACAAAATCCCTCCCCTAAAATTTCAAAATTAATATACTATATTAATGGTGGCTGCTTTTAAAAATATCTGAACAGCCACCTTCCACACTATTTATACTCAAGAGTATCTTTCAGTAATTTTAATGCTTCTTGCGGATATTTTCTTGACATTACTCCTAGAGAAGCCATTATATATTGATTATCTATAAATATTTTTGCTTCTTTTGTTGGTAATAATTCGTTACCCTTACCACTTATGGCAATTTGTTGTAATATTTTTACCCTATTAGGCAATCGAGTCAATGCTCCACCGGTACCAATAATAGTTTTAACTTGAGTTAAATCCTTTCCTTCTGCTAAAGTGGTCTTACCACCAGGTCCATATAGATATCTTAATTGCCCAGCATGTCTTTTTACTGCAGTTAAAACTGCATGAAGGGCCAATTTTTCTATAAAGGATTTCTCCAATTCCAATTCGGGTATTGGCTTATGGTTTTCCAATAAAATTTCTAATTCCTCCATGGATATATCTAATTCCTTAATTAACTCCTCTTTTCCTACCATATTAACTATATTATGCATATTCACATAGACGCCCAAATCCCCTTCTACAGTCCTTTTAGCTAAAGGCTCTGGATTTATTAATATTCTAGATATTTCTTCACTACCTTCAGTTACAGAATGGACATCTGTTGTAGCTCCTCCTACATCTATGGTGATTAAATCACCTATTTCTTCGTAAAGTAGATTAGAGGCCTCCATAACCGCACCTGGGGTAGGCATAATTGGACCTGTAACCATATCTCTAACCTTCTGCATACCAGGAGCATGGGTTATATGCTTTTCGAATACTTGTTGTATAACCTTTCTTGTTGATTCAATATTTAGTTCATCTATTTTGGGATATACATTTTCAACTATATATAGTTCCGATTTCTTATCTTTAAAAATTTCTTTAACTTCATCTTGGTTCTCAATATTTCCTGCATATATTACTGGAATATTTAAATCTAACTGGGCAATTAATTCTGAATTGTAAAGAGCTGTATCTCTTTCTCCATAATCTACACCACCAGCTATAAGAATAATATTTGGATTTATCTCCTTAACCTTTTTTAAGTCCGAATCCCTTAGCTTCCCTGCAGTAATATATTTTATATTGGCTCCTGCACCTAAAGCTGCTTCTTTAGCAGCCCTAACCGTCATATCATATACCAAACCATGAACAGTCATCCTTAGGCCACCTGCAGCGCTGCTAGTTGCTATAAGTTCATCGTATTCAATCTGGTCTATTGCTAAATTATTAGCTAAATCCTCAATGGCATCTTTAAGCCCTATATTTACATCACCTTCAACTACTGAGGTAGATGCTTGCCCTTGCCCGATAAAACTGAGGCAAGGGGCTAGATTAAAAGCATTTACTACCGTAGTTGTACTCCCTATTTCTGCCACCAATAGATCAATTTTCATTTTTCATCTCTCTTCTCTTCTTCACTAGGAAAGTTGCTACTTGATCACCGTTAGAGCCTCTTCCAAAACCTGCATCCATGCCATTTTTCATAGCCAGTTCACTGGAAACTTGAGTACCGCCTGCAACTAGTATAATTTGATCTCTAATCCCTTTCTCTATGCATAATTGATGGAGTTTGCTCATGTTCTTATAGTGAATATCATCGTGACTAATTATTGTTGATGCTAAAATCGCATCTGCATTGATCTCTATAGCAGCATCCACTAGTTTTTCAACAGGGACAGAAGTGCCTAAATAATGGCTTTCTATTCCATATTTTTCAATTCCACCATGCTTAATATCAATTATCTCCCTCAATCCTACTGAATGTTCATCTTCACCAACTGTACCAGCTACTACTTTCATAGGCCTATCTTCTATATCTTGTCTAATCTCATCTTCCGTTAATACTTCTGGTTTCGGTGGAATTACTAAATCATTAATATCTATGGTAAAATCTACTCTACCCTTTAGTTCAATCCTTGTACCTTCCGCTTCCTGCATTATTTCTTTATGGATAACCTCACAATCTTCCAATCCCAATTTGTTGCCAATCTCTAAAGCTGCAAATTCAGCTATTCTTTCCTCTGTTGGTAAGAACAGAGTCATTAATACTATCCCATCCCCTAACCATTCCATTTCAGGTTTGATTTTAGAGGTCTTTCTTAACTCTTTTGTTTCTTCCAGCCTTAAATAAACATTGTCATTTTCATCTAATTCATCAATATAGATTATTTTATCCGGATCTTCGAAAGTACAACCATCAATTAATTTAGATGGATTATCTACAGCTGATTCATCGTACTGGGCTATATTGTTATATCCAAAATGGGCAGTTACAGGAGCCATATAATCTTCTTCCCTTTCATATACTGTACCTACACCTATGCCTCCATCAATTTTTCTTGCAATTCCATCTCCATTTCTTTCAGGATAATATCCAGAATCTACAAAGAAGCCTTCTTCTACTGCTTTAAAATATCCTCCGACTTCTATAATCTCTTCCATAAATAGTATTGCTCTTTCTTTCAATTCCCTAACCTTATCTGCTAGCTGCCCTTCCTCCCTTTTTATCTCTACCATTTCATTTAATCCATCCATGCCTGCAAAAGCTTGTTTTGCGGTATCTACTGCCTCTATGTTATAAATATGCCATGGTACATTCCTTCCTTCGTCTGGAGTAATAGTAGACTGTATGTCAGCCCTAGTAAGCTGAGATATCAATAAGTTTAAAACGTGGGTTACTGTAGCTTCTCTCGTAGAAGATTCCATATATTTTGTATTCATTTGAGCCCTCATCTTATATTCATAGAAAAGTTCCCTTAATGCTACTGCATAAGGTAGATCTAATCTCATACATGGAGCCGGTGGTGCTGTTGGAGGTACTGTAGAAAGGCAAATATTTTCTTTCTTCATACCTACTTTTACAGAAAACATAGAGTTAATAGCATGTTGTACCATTAATTCTGGCATTACCTTCCATGCTTCTCTAGCTGTAGCATTAGCATTGTGAGCACCATCTATTTGTGCAATATCTGCCCAAGCCATAATCTTCTTAGCACTGGCCGCGTCTACAAAAGACCTTACCATATTAATATTTCTATATAACACATTATATTGAGGGTCTTGGTGAGCACCATTTACCCCTTCTTCTGCAAACATGACTGCAATTTCTGGACCAGCTACTCCAGATACATAGGAGTGGTAGTTAATAGGTCTGCCTACTTCATCTTCGATAATGTCTAGTGCCTTCCTTTGGGCTCTTACCTGTTTTCTAGTAATTGGTATACCACCGATTCCCTGGGGTGTACCTTCTATTAAGCCATCATAATGGCTTTGTCCAGCAGTCCTAATCACCATAAGATGATCAGCACCATGCCAAGCTGCCATTCTCATTCGTCTAATATCATCTTCAAATCTACCTGACGCAATTTCTGTAGTAATTACCGATTTAGGCTGTGGGTCAATATTGTTGAAATACTTTGCTGCTGGTAAAGGCTGGCTCTTATTAAGGGGTTCTGATGTATCATAGTATTCGAATTTTCCCATTTGTCTTTTCTCTCCAACGCCTTTTCTCCAGGTCCAACCTCTTCTCCTAGGTCTATATTTATCTAAATCTTTCAATATATTTTCAATGCCTAATTTTTCATTTGGTTTTAAATCCACTATTTTTCACCTCCCTTAAAAATGTCAAGTAGGTCATCCCACATTTCTCCATCAGCTAGTTTTAATCCAGCTTCCCTCATATCCATTTTTTTATCTCTTGCTAATCTATATACTAAATGTCCTGCACCTTTTCCTAATAATCCTCTATCGATTGCCCCTTCAACTATTGCTTTAGATTCTAAACTAGAAAATCCCATTCTCAGTAAAACGGATCTTTCAATAGATGGAGTAGTGTTTTTTTGCGACAATTCTATTAAAGGATCAACTATCTTTTCAGCTAATTCCCAGAACCTTGCTTCTAATTCCTTTTCGCTTAAATTAGCTAAATGTTTCCTTCTCTTCTGAAAATCATCTTCTCTTTTCATAGCCTTACCTCCTAATATTCTACCCCAAATTCGTCTAATACCTTTTTAACAAATTCTTCATTGGATTTAGTATCTTCAACTAAGAATTCTAAATCTTCTTTCGTTACCTTTTCCATTTTGGTATTTTGGATACAATTTCTAATATAGGATCTTCTAGTCCTATTTAAATCAATTTCTTCAATTTTTATATACCCTGGATCCTTTGGTAATATAATATTCTTACCAGGTATTTCTTCAGATGGATCTCCTATTATCACCTCAATTCCATTTTCCTTAGCAAAGGTCAATTGGGGTTGGATATGTTTTCCTGCACCAGTATATTCAGTTTCTTGTACTACGATTATCTTGTCTTCATCTAGCTCCTGAGCTAATTTAAATGCCGCTGCTAAAGATGTATTGCCTGCTGGGCCTCTTTCTAAACCTTCTAACTGTGCCAATACTTCTGTCATATAAAATACAGAACCTTGGTTTACCGTAACATATCTATCCATATATCTTAATGGTCTCGCCGCTGATCTAGGTACGTCTGACCTATCTGGCCATGTAGCAAATGGGATTCCAAAGCCTGTATGTCCCGTAGTAAAAGATTTTCTATTAAATTGGGTATCACTTGCCATATGAAGGCCCTGAAGACTAACGCTTGCTCCAACAATCTCAGTATCAGTAGCTCCAGCTTTTATCAATCCTCTCGCAGTTCCAGTTAAGTTTCCACCTCCAGCATTAGTTACTACAACTACATCTGGGTCTCTACCTTCCCTTTCTCTAAATTGCATGGATAATTCATAGCCTAAAGTTTCTACTCCAGCTATTCCGAAAGGTGTATATAATGAAGCATTAAAATAACCTGTTTCTTCTAATAAGACTAGGAAGGTATAGAATAATTCGGGTCCTACAGTTAGTTGAACTACTTCAGCTCCATAAGCCTCGCATTTTCTTGCCTTTTCAATTATTTCTGGCTGTCCTATACCTTTAGAATCGTAACACTCTTGTACTATAATACATTTTAATCCTCTCATAGCCGCCTGTGATGCAACAGCAGCCCCATAATTACCGCTAGTAGCAGCAATAACTCCTTTATAACCTAGCCTTTCTGCATGATAACAGCTGGTAGCAGCTCTTCTAGCCTTAAAGCTTCCAGAGGGGTTAGCAGCTTCATCTTTAATAAATATCTTTGCTCCTTTACCAGCTGGTGCAAATTTTCTTGCTAGCTTAGTTAAGTTACGTAGTTCGTATATTGGCGTATTCCCTACTCCAGTATCTTTTTGGATTCTTTCTATTTCCTGAAGGCTATACCCAGTTTCCCTCATCATCTTTTCGTAATCGAAAGCAATACTACCAGATTCAAAAACATTGTAATCTATTCCGACTGCTTTCTTCATTATCTCGCTATTTCTTCCCATTACAGCTTCAAAACTCATATCCTTAGCCATATTATTCACCATCCTTCTCTATCAAGCTTCTAACTTGTCTACCAATATACAATAGTTCAGGTACACATTTTCCAAAATCGTGATCATAATAAGGATTTACCTCTATTAATGTCCCTTCCACTTTTCTTCCAATATAGGTTTCGATTTCTACTTTATCTCCTATCTTAGCTTCCTGGTTAAGCAAAAACCCCTTAGTCCAAAATTCAAGAGGTACATTTTGTGTATCTTCTGGTATATTAGGGGCTCTATCTCCAGCTTCCAATACTATATTATGAATTCTTACCCAATCGTCTCGTTTAGCATCCATTCATATCCCTACCTTTCTTTTTTTATTAGGCGACCAAAGGTCGCCCTTACAATTATTAATTGTTAATCGATTAAATCTCTCATATCTCCCATGATAGCTCTTGGTACTGGTAAGTCGATCATAGTCTTAAGTCCTGGTGAAGCATTGATTATATGAGGTATCATATTAACACACATAGCAATTGTTCCAATGCCTCCAGGAATTTCAGGTTTAATGGCCATATTTATGTCAGGGGTACCTTTAATAGTAATATAATCCCCTGTAGTTCCACCTTCTAATTGAGGCTCAACTTGTTGTGGGTGTATCATTTCTATCTTTAATTCTCCATCTACTTTTCCATACCCTTTCATATTACAACCAGCAACGTCTCCTGGTTTAACTTCAGCATGAGGAGCTTTTCTATATACATTAGATACTATTGGTTCTCTGCTTAATTCAATTTCATCGCTTAACTTCCAACCTAATGCATCAGCAATCATAGTAATAGATTCAGGAAATCCAACGTGACCTGCTAAATCATTTTCATTTACTCTTCTATTAAATTCATCTACTGTCAATCCTACCCCTTGACCATGCATTACTGCTGGTCCAAATGGTGAAAGGTTATTAACTCTTTCAGCTTTAATACTTTCCACATCAATACAAGCACCAGTTAAAGTAATAACCAGCAAATCCATTATAAGACCTGGGTTAATTCCAGTGCCTAATACGCTGACACCATTTTCCTTTGCTATTCTATCCATTTCTTTAGCAAGGTCTAGTTCTTGGGCCTGAGGATAAGCCATTTCTTCTGCAGTAGAAATAACATTTATTTTGTTTTCTAAACAGTACTTAATTTTGTCAAAAGTATCCCTTGTAAAAGAATCTGTGGCTATAATAACTACATCTGCTGCTTTTTCAGTAATCACTTTATCGTATTCACCAATAATTATATCTGGCCTGTCTCCTCTTTCAACATCTAAGTACTCATACATACTTTTACCAAGTCTATAAGTTCTACCTACTACGCCTACTATTTCTACTCCTTTCTTGTTCAGAAGCATTTCTGCCATTCCTTTTCCCATTGCTCCTATACCCCAAAGAATTACCTTTACATTTTCCTTTCTCAAAAAAACACCTCCTAAATTTTTTAGTTTCGCATTTAAATTTATTATAAGATTTACATATTTATATATGCAAATCCCTTGCCAATATTTTTCAACAGGCTTTTTCTCTATTTTTGCAGAAAATGGCCTCTATTTATTGTCAATTATTAATATTGATATTTAAAAACAGCAAAATATTTTGCGTGTATGTGCAAGCTATTTTGCTGTTTTTTGGTATTTTTTTATTTTGTGCTGCAAAGTTTGCCTCTTTATTCCTAGTTCTCTTGCTGTCTTAGAGATATTATATTCATTCTCTATTAAAGCTTGTTTTATTATATCTTTTTCTATTTCTTCTAAAAAATCTGGTAAAGGGCTATTCATACTGAAGATAATATCTTTCATAATTTTTTTATCATTAAATATATTTGAACAAGATACAAAATCTTCCTTTTGTAAGTATTTCCTATTGTTTGGAGCATAGTTCATAGCCCCCTCAATGGAATTTTCCAGCTCTCTAACATTGCCTGGCCAAGAATAATTATGAAAAGATTCTAAAACTTCTCCATCTATGCCAATAATATTTCTCCCCAATATATAATTATACTTGGCTATAAAATGATTAGTTAAAGTTAATATATCGTCCTTTCTTTCTCTTAAAGGAGGAATGTCTATATTAATAACATTTAATCTATAATATAAGTCCTTTCTTAAAGTGCCATTTTCAACGCTTTTCAACGGGTCTTCATTGGTAGTTGCAATTATTTTAACATCTACGGGTATATCTTTAATTCCCCCTATACGGCGAATATAGCCTTCTTGAAGAACTCTTAATAGTTTTGCCTGTAATCCAAGGGACATAGAGTTTATTTCATCTAATAAGAGGGTCCCGCCGTTAGCCTGTTGGAATATCCCTTCTCTTTCAACAGCACCTGTAAATCCCCCTTTTTCAGTTCCAAATAATATCCCTTCTAATAAAGTTTCTGGGATGGCAGCACAGTTTTGTGCTATAAATGGTTTATTTCTCCTACTGCCACCATAATGGATACTCTGGGCAAACAATTCCTTGCCTGTACCGGTTTCTCCATATATTAATACTGATGATGGAGAAAAAGCGGCCCTCCTTGCGATTTCAATTGCTTTAATCATATTTTCGTTACTACCAATTATATCTTCAAAAGTATAGTTTTTTATTTTTTCTTTACTGTATCCTTCGCCATTTATAATTTTTAATTCCTGTTGCAAATCTATAAGCTTATCTGATAATTTTTTAATATAGGTTATGTCCTTTGCTATTTCTAATGCCCCAACAATTTCTCCATCAAAAGATAGAGGAATAGTTGAATTTATAGAAATAATATTTTGCCCTTTAAAATTAATATAGGTTTGAGTCTTGTCCAATATAGGCTCTTTCATAGTCAATGCCCTTATTAGAGTTGAAGTTTCTTCGTTTAAACTAGGAAATATATCTAGTAGGTCCTTATCTATTACTTGCTCTATCTTCAAACCTTCTAATTTTGCCATAGCCTCATTATACAATACAGTCTTTCTATTTTTATCTATTACATGTATTCCTATATCTGTATGCTGCAAAATATTTTGCAGGACAATTAAATTTAAATCCATTTTTCCCATAATATCATCCTCTAATAATTTAATGCTTAAAGCCTTCAATCAATCCAATAGCTGCAATCATCCTGTTGCTAGTACCCTTTTCCTTCCTATAGGAATAAAACTTATCTATTCCACAACTAGTACAGATATTAGATAGTACAATATTTTCTTTAGGAATACCCTTTTCTTCAATTTGCATATAATTTATTTTCCATAAATCTAAAAATATTTTTCCATTTCTAATTATTATATCGGAAAATCCTTTATATTTTTCGCTAAATTTCTCATCTAAATCTTTGCCAACTTCATAACAACAAGGACCTATTGATGGACCTATTCCGACTAACATATCCCCACTATTTGAATCATATTTATTTTTCATTATGTCTATCATTTTTCCACTAATGTTTTCAAAGGTCCCTCGCCATCCACCATGGGCTATTCCAACAACTTTCTTTCCCCTATCTAAAAAGTAAATGGGTACACAATCTGCATGGTAAGTCGCAAGAACTATATTTGGTAGATCAGTAATCAACCCATCGGCCTCTAGCTCGGAAATATTATCAAAATTCCCCAATTTAGAGTCGATTAATTTAATATTTGTCCCATGTACTTGTTTTACACTAATAATGTTATTTTTAGGTATATGTAGTATATCTGATATCTTACCTTCAAAATCCTCATCGTTCCAACCTATTCTGGAAGTAAATAAATGGTTAATAAAGTCTATATCCTTAAATCTTTTAAATTGGTAATATAAAGCCCCATTATGATATCTTTCAATTATAGTCATAATTCACCTCATCAAAATAATTAGTCTTCATTCAATAATTTATTCAATTCTTCCATAAAAGTATTTATATCCTTAAACTGTCTATAAACAGATGCAAATCTAACATAGGATACTTCGTCAATTTCCTTTAATCTATTCATAATCATCTCTCCAATATGTTGACTAGTTACCTCTTTTTCTAAAGAATTGTACAGCTCCTTTTCAATTTCATCTACCGTTTCTTCAATTAAGTTTAGAGGCACAGGCCTTTTTTCACAAGCTTTTAAAATCCCATTTAATATTTTATTCCTATCATAAGGTTGTCTGTTCCCATCCTTCTTAACCACAATTAAAGGTATCTTTTCTATCTTTTCGTAAGTAGTAAATCGTTTAGAACATTTTAAACACTCTCTTCTTCTCCTAATAGCTTGTCCCTCATCTGTAGGTCTTGAATCTACAACTTTAGTTTCATAATAATTGCAAAATGGGCAATTCATCTACACACCTCCCAACTTTACCTATTTTGATTATAATACATCCCATTTTAATTGTCTAATATAATACTATAATTGATAGTGTCAAGTAATTGTTGGAAAACAATTAAAAAATAATTTTGTAAATAATATTAGAATACTAATCCTGTATTTATACAATGTAACGATCTATAATTTATATTTTAAATAAGCTTAATAAACCTAAATGGATAGGCTAATTTATATATTATTTTAAAGTATGTTAGTTATTAAAAATATGAGGCTTTAAGCATACCTTTAAGCCACCTGCCATCTGTTCTTGATATATATGGCATATCTATCATTATATCTGGATCCATATTGTTATATGTCCTTTTTACGTTATTTATCATTTTTTCATCTAATTCTAAAATTCTTTTTTCTCTTTTTCTTTCAGATCTGGTATTCCTATAATATTCCTTTATACTTCCGCCATTAGCTTTGTATACCCTCATTCGTGCCATTTCATCTGCTCCAATTACACTCCATCCCATAGGTCTTGAACTTAATCTAGATGACAATATATGACTTATATGCCCCTCTGCACTGCATCTATATTTCTTTTCTCCAAATAAATTTTAATGCCTTCCCAATTATTTGA
>NZ_AZSU01000003.1:411048-477180 GCF_000511955.1 [Clostridium] ultunense DSM 10521
ATTTTCTTTACTGTTTCTCTACTAATATCCACAGGTGTTAGATAATTCTGCTGCTTTTTTGTAACTTACATCAGTAGATTTATCTAAAATATCTCCCTTTAAATTCCCCTCAACTCTTTCGTATTTCTCTATCCCCAATAATTCATCTAAAATATATACATAATTATTTTCATTTATATTTTTATAATATGCCCTTTCAAATTCTAATTCACCAAATTTAGTAATTAAAGTTCTTTCAACTTTTCCTTTATGAACATGGTATTTTCCACTTCTTTCAGGAGATTTTTTAATAATACTATTTAATTCACTAATTATTGCTTGAATAGTTTTAATACCAATATCATTAACCATTTCTCCAACTGAATCTACAATATCATCGAGGTTTCCTTCGCCTTCAAGAACTCTTATTATATTTTCTTCAATTTCACCCTTAACTTTTCCTGCTATTAATTGTATAATATTATTCATAGAGAATATCCTCCTTTTTTGTGATTTCGACGATTACATTATATCAAATTGAGGATTATTCTCTATATTTTTTTGTTTATTTGTCCAACAATTATTTTACACTAAGCTATAATTCCACATCAATATCTACCAATATGGCATCAGTACCAATTCTAACTATATTTTTCCAATCTATTACCATATCCTTGTTTTTCCCAAATACCCCCAGTATCTTTCCGGGCCCTGGTATTATCACCCCAATCACCCTGCCATTTTCTAAATCTATTTCAAAATCATATATAAGGCCTATTTTTGCTCCATCTCTTATATTGATTACCTCTTTTTCTCTCATTTCTGATAAATTTATCATTACCCCACCCCTTTCCATATATATTCTATATTATATATATTAAAATTCTTATCTTAAATATTCCTAATATTTAGTGGGGTAATGTTCTTTATTATATTAGCTTTCTCATCTGCCTTAATGCATTCTTTTCCAATCTTGAAACTTGAGCTTGTGAAATTCCTATTTCTTCTGCAACCTCCATCTGAGTTTTCCCTTCATAAAATCTAAGATTTAGTATAAGCTTCTCTCTTTTATTTAATCTATTTATAGCATCTCTAATAGCAATTCCCTGAAGCCAAACTTCATCTTCTGCCTTTTCATCTTTAACCTGATCCATCACATATATTGCATCCCCACTATCATGATAAATGGGTTCAAATAAAGATATAGGTTCTTGAATTGCATCTAGGGCAAAAACTACTTCTTCCTTTGGAAGATTTAACTCTTCTGCTATTTCAGTAATTGTGGGCTCCTTTAGATTTTTATTTACCAATTGATCTCTGGCCTGCAAAGCTTTATAGGCAATGTCTCTTAATGATCGACTTACCCTTATGGAATTATTGTCTCTCAAATATCTTCTAATCTCACCTATGATCATTGGCACTGCATAGGTAGAAAACCTGACATTTTGACTTAAATCAAAATTATCTATAGCCTTTATTAGCCCAATACAACCTACTTGGAATAGATCGTCTACATTTTCTCCCCTTCTATTAAACCTTTGAATAATACTTAAAACCAATCTTAGGTTACCTTGAATAAATTCTTCCCTCGCTTCCATATCTCCAGCTTTTATTTTTACAAATAATTTCTGCATTTCTTCATTTGTGAGTACTGGTAATTTTGAAGTATTTACCCCACAAATTTCTACTTTATTTATATGCACCGTCTTCATTCCTTTCCTCATGTTTTGCCCCTTTTCATATAAAATTATTGCCTCCTTTATTTTTTTTATTCAATTTTCATCTGGTAAAACCATCCATTTTTTTATTGGTTATTCGATAATATTTATAAGTCAATTTAGATTAAGATAAATTAGTATTTTCCCATAGGGGATAAAAAAACAAGACAGAAGTTAACCTTCTGTCACATTAGTCTTATCATTTCCTTTTTTAATCTTTTGATTATTCTTTTCTCTAATCTAGATATATAAGATTGGGAAATACCTAATATATCCGCCACTTCTTTTTGTGTTCTTTCTTTCCCATTCCTGAGCCCAAATCGCAACTCTACTATGGTCTTTTCTCTTCCAGAAAGCTTATCTATCGCTTGATTTAATAATTCTTTATCCACCTCTTCTTCTAAAAACTTAAAGATAATATCTCCTTCAGTTCCTAAAATATCTGATAATAATAATTCATTCCCATCCCAATCCACATTCAAGGGTTCATCCAAAGAAACTTCAGACCTTAATTTATTGTTCCGTCTTAAATACATGAGAATCTCATTTTCAATACATTTTGAGGCATAAGTAGCTAATTTAATGTTTTTATCAGGATTAAAGGTGTTTACCGCCTTAATTAGGCCGATAGTCCCTATTGATATCAAATCTTCGATACATATACCTGTATTTTCAAATTTCCTTGCAATATAAACTACCAATCTTAAATTCCTTTCAATTAGAATACCTTTGATACTATCATCATATTTCAATCTCTTTAAAAAATAACTTTCTTCTTCGGGCTTTAATGGAGGTGGAAGAACTTCTCCACTCCCTATATAATAAATGACATCCAATAATCTAAACTTTATTAACACCTTGTAAAATAATAATTTAATCCTAATCAGTACTTTTTTCAAAACCTCTCCCCCTAACCTAATATTTCCGGATGTAATAACCCATTATATTGTTCATCTGTTGCTAATTTATCGTTATATATAGCAACAATTATATCTTCTGTGAATTTCTTCGTTTCATTAGCTAAATAGACCTTTATGCTATCTGGTATAAAACCAATTAATATACCATTGTCATTTCCTAATGATTTAAATGGAATCAGTCTAAGTTTAATTTCATCTCCTATCTCTTCCATAATTTTTGCAATGAAGTTTAAATCTAAATCTTTATTATCCATATAAGCTTTATTGACTAACTCTGGAAGTATTGTTTTTAAGGCGTTATACTCTGCAATAATTACTGGCTTTTGTGAAATTGGTTCCTTCAAAGAATTGCCCGTATCGATTAATGCAATTAAATCGGTTTCTTTACTATTTAAACTTATAGTTATATTAGTCAAACAATTTTCCTTATTGATCCTAATTAAGTAATTTTTTATGATATTTCTAATTAGAATAATTGCCAATCCTATGCCCAATGTTAAAAATTTTATCAATTCTTTAGAATTCTTAAATGAAAATTTTACTATTGTAAACTTATTGCTTATTATATAAAAAATTCCAATTACTGTGCCAGCAAATACGAAAGATGTTAAATAGAAAGCTGATAACTGTTTCAAAAAAAGATTAAATTTTTCTGGATTAAAAGCTAGAATGATCATTAAAACAGAAATAGAAAATTTAATTATAAACTTCCCCATAAATCGCAAATTAGGGAAAAACACCACTAATGTATAAAGAGAACCTATTGTTGCAGCAATGAACAACCTTAATTTGCTAGTTTTAGTTCTTGTAATCTTTTCTGTAACATATAATATAATGTAATTGATTATAATGTTTTCAACTAACAGGTATTCAGCATATATATACAATAGAATACCTCCTCTTTTATGAAATTCTTATACTAAAAGCTTATTCAATAAATATCCTATTTATGTCTATTATATATAATCCTTAAGTAAAAATTTGTCATTATTTAATAAACAAAAAAAACGTATCTCAGATTTGAGAAACGTTTTTTGACAATTATTTTGTAATATTTACTTATTATTTTTCCTTAAAAAAGGTGGAATATCCAAATCATCCAGTTGGAAGTCTTTAGATGCAGCACTTTCTTCTTCAAAGGTAAACTCCAACATTTGATCTGCTCTTCTCCTTCTTTCTGCATCAAATCCTGTCGCAATTACAGTTATTTTTATTTCTTCTTTTAATGTTTCATCTATCCCAGCACCAAAGATAATATTTGCATCCTGGTCGACAGCCTGTCTAATTAAATCTGCTGCTTCATTGACTTCAAATAACCCTAAATCTTCCCCTCCGGTAATGTTTAATAGTACGGCTTTGGCTCCATCTATTGATGTTTCTAATAAAGGACTCTTTATGGCTTGTTTAGCAGCATCAACGGATCGATTTTCACCAGAAGCCTTACCAATTCCCATATGGGCTATACCCTGATTGTACATTATAGTTTTTACGTCGGCAAAGTCTAAATTGATTAAATTGGGAACAGCTATTAAATCGGATATACCTTGTATTCCTTGCTTAAGTACTTCATCAGCCATTAAAAAGGCTTGTACCATAGTGGTTTTCTTTTCAGCCACTTGGAGTAATCTATCATTTGGTATAGTAACTAAAGTGTCTACTTTAGTTTTTAATTCTTCTATACCTTTTTCAGCATGCATTAGTCTTCTTCTTCCTTCAAAGGTAAAAGGTTTAGTAACAACTCCTACAGTAAGTATTCCAAGCTCTTTAGCAACTTCAGCAATTATAGGAGCAGCTCCTGTACCCGTGCCACCACCCATACCTGCTGTAATAAAAACCATATCAGCACCCTTTAAAGCCTCTGTAATTTCATTTCTATTTTCTTCCGCTGCCTTCATACCTATCTCTGGATTTGCCCCGGCACCTAATCCCTTGGTAAGTTTTTCTCCAATTTGTAATTTTTGCTCAGCTTTCGACGAATAAAGGGCTTGTCTATCCGTATTCACTGCAATAAAGTCAATTCCTCGAACACCACAATCGATCATTCTATTTACAGCGTTATTTCCCCCACCACCTACTCCAACCACCTTTATCTTTGCAAATTCTTCAACATCCACATCAAAATCAAACATAGAATTAACCCCCTTATAAATTAGTTACAACCTTCCATTACCTTAAATATTAATAAATATAAAAAACTATTAAAATCAATAGTATTCGATTATACTCGTATTTATACTAGAGCTATCTGGTCATTCTTGATTCTTAAACCTTCTCTTAAACAAAATACGTCTGATGCTTGCAAAGTTTTCAAACAACCTTCCCCCAAAAGTAAAGATTGCCGCATAATATAATGGGACTCCAAGTCTATCTCCAATATAAGCTAAAAAGGCAGCTAAAATAGCGTTTCCAAAAAAACCAGACATAAAAATGCTTAAATCAAATTTGTTCTCTAGATTAGCCCTTATCCCTCCAAATACGGAATCTAAACAAGCGAGAATAGCTACTGAAATATATAAAGAGTATTGAACATTGTAGGTATATGGCAATATAAGACCTATTGCTATACCAATTAATATACCTATTGAAGCGAAAAACATATTAATCACCTTCTTTTGATGGTTTTGCATATTTATAATTGAATCTTCCATTATATTCTGGAATTATAATATTATCTTCCATAGTGGTTTCAATATTTATTTTATCGATAGTTTTTAAGGCATAACCATAGGTATTAGGAGCATTTATGGCAGCATTTAGCAATTTAGGTTCACCTATGGCTTTAATATAAAATGGTGTTGCCACACTCTTCCCATTTATCCTAATAATAGGTCCCCCACATTTTATTTCTGATATGGACAATACTCTCTGGTCATTTATACTTATAGCTTCAGCTCCAGCACCTCTTAAATCGTTTATTATCCTTAAAACATCTGCATCATGGATTATATCTAAATCATATTCTTGTCCAAAAGCTTCTTCTGACAAATTATCCTCCATTTTGATTATTATACCTGGCCCTTGAACTTTTTCAAACCCTGCAACCACTTTATTCTTATCCAGTTCAGATATTAGAATATCGATAATATTTTCATCACCATTAGCTATGCTCTCCAACATCTTAATTTGTTCATTTTTATCCTCTAGCATTATTTTAAATTCATCAATTTCTTTGTTCACCATATTTATTTCGTTTCTAGTAGCTTGTATTGAACTTAATGTAACTGGCGCAAGGCTAGGTATGCTTTGTTTAAATTGGATAGCTATAAAAATGCCCAAAAGAACAGAAAAAGCAAAAATTACTAAACTGTATTTATTTATCCTCTTTATCTTCCTCTTCATATAAATCACCCAAATTTTAATTGGTCTCTTCTTCAACAGGTTGTGAATAAACAAATTCTATTAATTTTCTATATTTTGGTATCCTTATATTCTTTTCTTTAGCCAAATGCACATTATAATCATAATATTTCAATGTCCAGACAATACCTCTCTTAATGGATAACGCTGATTCTAAAGTTTCCGGATTCCCAATGGCTTTAATAACGATTGGGGAGTTTATAGAAACTCCATTTACTTCTATATGATCTCCTGCCCTTTCTATTTCAGTAAATGCTGTATATCTTTGGTCATTAATGGAGATAGCCTCTGCCTCTGCTGCATTTAAAACGCTAATAGTTTGCAGGATCAAATCTAAGTCATCTACTATACTATACTCGATACCAAATTGAACATCAGCAGGTGGCTCTTGAATCTCTAAGACTATTCCAGGGCCCTCTAAATCAACATAGCCTGCCAAAATCCTATACTTCTCTAAATCTTTATATAGATTCTCAGCATATACGTTGTTATCAGCTTCTCCTTTTTCATATTGCTTTATCTTGTTTTCGGCCTCATCTAAAGCTTTTATAGCCGCATCCCTTTCCTCTTGAGCTTTTTTTAAATCTATAGCCAATTGTTGGGCTCTTTGAGTTGGCAAAACTCCCTCACCAACAGTTTTATTAACAGTTTTAAACTGTATAGCTAAAATGATACCTAAAAACAAGGAAACTAACGTAATTGCCAATTGACCATTTGTCTTTTTCATACAATTCCCCCTACCTGTCATCCGTCACCACTATTGGATTGTCGCCTTTGTTTAATAATATCTTTTTTACATTTATATCCTTTTCATCAATATCTTCAAGTATATTATTTAGGAAGCTTAACTTATATTTTACATTATTTAAAGGTCCAAAAGCAACCTTAATACCATCTTTTAATTCAATCATTGTATTATTATTATCGGTAAAATTTATATATTTCATTAATGATAAAAGGTTTGATTGTTGACTATAAGCAATAAATTCTTCTATTCCTTCCCTTTCCAGTAAAGAATATAGATTACTCCCTAGCTCAAAATCCTCTAATTTTAAGCCAAATATTTGAGGTAAGCTCGCCTCTTCAATTTTCTTTTCTACTGCCAATATATAGCCTTCCTTATCTACATAAACGAAAGACCCTATATAAGGTATTACTGCAATTTCTTTTCTTTCATCTATCTGAATAATTATCCCCTTTGGCAGCTTTCTCTTTATCCTAGCTTCTCTAATATAGGGTAATCTTTCTAAGCTTTCTTTGCCTTTCTTTTTATTTATTTTAAATATGTTTTCTCCCTTATTACACATCGATGCCTTTATCACTTGATCATAACTAGTCTTTTTATTCCCAACTACCTCAATATTTCTTATACTAAAGAAATTAGTTTTGAAAGCAAATAAATAAAGTAATATTAATATCAAAACAAATAAAAGAAATTTCAATATTCTCTTTCTCTTTTCTACCCTTCTTTTAGAATTTTTCCTCTTTTTCATCTGATTACCCACCTATTCGCTTGTCCTAAGTCCAGAAAGCAGCAAAAGCTGCTATTAATCGATTTTCTTAATATCAGCACCCAATTCTCTTAGCTCTACGTGGAAATTCTCATATCCTCTTTCAATATGGTACATATTTTCCACCTCAGTAACTCCCCTTGCTGCTAAACCTGCTAGTATAAGACATGCTCCCCCCCTTAGATCCTTGGCAGCAGTCTTTGCTCCTGTCAACTCTTTTACCCCTTTGATTACAGCTACCTTTCCAAAGATTTTAATATTAGCACCCATCCTAGTCAATTCTTCTGCATGTTTAAATCTATTCTCAAAAACTGTCTCTGAGATAATACTAGTACCATTAGCAATACTTAATAAAGCCATCATCTGTGCCTGCATATCTGTAGGAAATCCGGGATAAGGCAATGTTTGAATCATCTCTATTGAATTTATTTGTTTCGGTCCTATTATTTTTAAAGAGTTATTATCATTATATATTAAACAACCCGCTTCCCTTAATTTTGCAATAACCGCTTGTAAATGATCAATGATAATATTTTTTACAACTACCTCTCCTTCAGTTATAGCAGAAGCTATCATATAAGTTCCTGCTACTATTCTATCTGGCATGGTATTATGAGTAACATTATTTAACTTATCCACCCCATCAATGATGATTACACTGGTACCAGCACCATTTATCTTTGCCCCAGCCTTATTCAAGTAGCTTTGTAAATCGATTATTTCAGGTTCCCTTGCTGCATTGCGAATAACAGTAGTTCCTTTAGCTTTTACAGCTGCCAACATGATATTTTCTGTTGCTCCTACACTTGGATAATCAAGTTGTATCTCGCAGCCTTTTAACTCATTAGCCTTACAATATATAAATCCATGGGACTCTTCTATCTCTGCACCTAACTCTCTTAAAGCTTTAAGGTGCATATCAATGGGTCTAGGCCCAATTTCACAACCTCCTGGATAAGAAATTATTACTTCACCACATCTAGATAGCATAGCTCCCATAAGTATTATTGATGATCTCATTTCCCTTACTAAATCCTCAGGAATTTTATGATTATTTAAAGGTTTTGAATCAACCCATATCATTTTATCCATCTTTTTTACATTACATCCAAGAGATAATAGTATTCTCTCCATAACTTCTACATCTCTAAGTTCTGGAACATTAAAAATTGTACTTTCATTTGCTCCTATAACGGTAGCAGCTAATATTGGTAAAACCGCATTTTTTGCACCAGAAATGCTAATTTCTCCAGTTAATCTGTTGCCACCAGTAACAATTATTTTCCTCATTATCGCACCTCCAAATATGACTATATAGACGTATATGACTATATTATGCATATTATTTGGAAGTGTGACAAAATAGTTATTTAGTTAATCCATCTATTATATTGACAATCCTATCTACTGCATCTAGTTTTCCTAAGGCTTTGCTTTTTTTACTCATATCAATAAGTTTATCTTTATCCATAACAATCATATGGATAGTTTCATTTAAGACCTCTCCCGTTAAACCCTTCTCTAAAATTAAATAGGCAGCACCCTTCTCTTTGAATACTTTCGCATTGTATTCTTGATGGTTTTCAGCAGTATATCCCTTTGGTATCAAAATGCTAGGAACACCAACGGCGGAAATTTCTGCTAAAGTAATAGCTCCTGCGCTAGTTATAACTAGATTTGCAATATTAAGTCCTTTAGGAATATCATAAAAATATGGCAAAATTCTTATATTATGTTTAATATCTAATTTTTCTTCTTTTAACTTTTCCATGAATCCATCATAAAATCTCTTACCTGTCACATGGATAATTTGTAAATTCTCATTTGATATATTTTTTTTAATCACATGAAACATAGCATCATTTAACTTTTTTTGGCCACCACTACCACCAAAGGAAAGTATGAAAGGAATATTGGGATTAATACCTAAATCCATATAAGCTTGTTTCTTGTCGATATCTATTATGCTTTTCCGGATGGGATTCCCTGTCAATATGACTTTTTCTGGATATTTAAAATACTTTTTTGACTCCTCAAAGGTTATAAGAACCTTATCTACATATCTAGCAAGAATTTTATTGGTTATACCTGGGAAAGCATTTTGTTCATGGATTATCGTAGGAATCTTATTTTTACTTGCAATATATACCACTGGTCCACAAACATAACCTCCAGTGCCAATTACTATATCTGGATTAAACTCATTAATTATCTTTTTTGCATCTGCAAGACCTAAGAACAATTCCTTAATGGCTTTAAATGAATCTAGATTAATTTTTCTAGGCATTCCCATAACTCTGATGGTTTTAAAATCAAAGCCTTCTTTTGGCACTAACTCACTTTCAAGTCCCATCTCTGTGCCCACATATAAAATATTCGCTTCCTTATCCCTATTTTTAATCTCCCAAGCTATTGCTAGAGCAGGATATATATGTCCTCCGGTTCCCCCTCCTGTAATTAAATATTTCATAATTTCAACTCCTATCTAATTTTACATGTCTTGATATATTTAATAGAATGCCTACCGATGACATATAAAGAATCAATGATGTACCTCCATAACTTACGAAAGGAAGAGGGATACCTGTTGTTGGTATTGATGAAGTAACTACTGCAATATGGATCAAAGATTGGACTGTAATCAATGCCACTATGCCTGTAGCTAGTAAACATCCAAATAAATCTTCTATATTTAAAGCTATCCTAATTCCTCTCCATATAAGTACCATGAATAATAGGATCACAGTGAATCCACCTAAAAACCCTAACTCCTCACCAATAATTGCAAAAATAAAATCATTATACGGTTCTGGAATATAAAAAAATTTCTGTCTACTCTTTCCTAAACCTAGACCAAATAATCCACCAGAACCTAAAGCATATAAGGATTGAACTGCCTGCCAGCCAGTATCAGCTTTATCAG
Source organism: [Clostridium] ultunense DSM 10521 (assembly GCF_000511955.1). Lineage (GTDB taxonomy): Bacteria > Bacillota > Clostridia > Tissierellales > Tepidimicrobiaceae > Schnuerera > Schnuerera ultunensis. The sequence goes on from NZ_AZSU01000003.1 coordinate 421,457, forward strand.
CAAAAGGGTCTAAAAATGCTGTTAATCTTCTCATCCTATATTCATTTTCATCGCTAGTAATCGCCATCACTAAGCCAACAGAAGCCCCTATTATCATTAATAAAAGATGACTAGCCTTCATTCCTGCTACAAAAAAGATACTCACTAAAGTCATACCTAGAGTCACAGTTGTACCCAAATCCTTTTGCAAATAGATCATCCCGCAGGATAGACCAATAATTATCATAGTGGGAATAGTTGTTTTTTTAAAATCTTTTATTAGGTCCTTCCTCTTAGATAAAAAAGCTGCTAAAAATATAATTGAGCCTAATTTTATTACGTCTGAAGGCATAAAAGTTGTAAAGCCTAAATCAACCCACCTCCTGGCACCTTTTTTTACAACTCCTAAAGGAGTAAAAATGAGAAGACCACTAGCTAAAGAAATAAAATATATAAGCCTAGACATCTTTTTTATGATTCTATAATCAAAATTCATGAAAAAGAGCATGGCAATTAACCCTAAACCAGCTGCAAATATTTGTTTTTTTAGAAAATAATAGCCGTCGTTCATCCTTATGCCTTCTGGCCAAGATGAACTAAAAACCATAATTATACCAATAAACACAAGGAGTAAAGTTGCTAAAAGTAAAGTAAAGTCGCAAGCCCTCTTTCTAACTTTTTTAGCCATTTTATTCCTCCTTTAAGTCATATACTGCTTTTTTAAAATCATTGCCCCTCATTTCAAAACTATTATACATATCCCAGGAAGCACAAGCTGGGGATAATAATATATTATCTCCACTTTCAGCTAGCCCATAACTTTTTATGACGGCTTCTTCCATGTTATCTACAATATATACATTATTAAACCCATATTTTAGAGCTGTATCTTTAATTTTCTCCTTAGTTTCTCCTAACAATACAATGGATTTTACTTTACCCTTAAAGGATAGAATAAAATTGTCAAATTCACTTCCCTTGTCATGACCTCCTGCTATTAGAATAATGGGAGATTCAACTGCCTCTATCGCTTTTATGCTTGCTTCAGGATTAGTACCCTTAGAATCATTGTAAAATTTAATTCCATCAATTATATCTACATATTCAATTCTATGTTCTACACCAGGAAAAGTTCTAAGTACTTTTTTCATCACATTTATATCTAATCCCATTATCCATCCTATAGCAACGCTAGCAAGAACATTTTCTAAGTTATGTTTGCCAAGAATTTTTATCTCGTTAGTCCTTATGACCTTTTCAGCTTTGTCCCCATCATCTATTACTACATATCCGTTTTCTATATATATTCCCTTTGAAAGTTTATTATCAACGCTAAACCAGGTTAAATTAGCCTTTATTTCATCTTTCATCCCCTTTAACAATGGATCATCATAATTGAGAATGGTGTATTCGTCTTCTGCCTGATTGAGGAATATTTTTTTCTTTGCCTTAATATAATTATCTAGGGTATTATGCCAATTTAAATGATCCGGCGTAATATTTAATATCAAGCTTATTTTGGGATTGAACTCTACAGTGTTTTCCAGTTGAAAGCTACTAGCTTCAACAACAAATACATCTTCCTTACTAGAATTTACAACATCCCATAAAATTCCCACTCCAATATTGCCTGCCACATGGGTGGTAAATCCTGCTTTATTGAAAAATTGTCCAACTAATGTAGTCGTAGTAGTTTTCCCATTTGTACCTGTAATGGCAATAAAATTGCTATTCGGACTGATCCTATAAGCCAACTCTAAATCAGTAAGCACTTCAATACCTTTTGCCTTAGCTTTTTTAATAATATCCAAATTAGGCGGTATTCCTGGGCTTTTAACTATTAAATCAATATGGTTTAATGGAACATCATTAGTTCCTAAATAAAAATCTATATTTAAATTTTCGATTTGAGAAATATTTTCTTGTAATTCCTCTTCCTCTTTTAAATCGCTAATTATTATTTTAGCTCCTAATTTATTTAAAGCTTTTACAGTGGATACTCCACTAATCCCTAGACCTAATATTAGTATATTTTTATTCTTTAAATTCATATTCACACCTTACTTTCCAATTAGTTTAAACTTGCCACGCCTATTAAACATAACATGACAGTAATGCTCCAAAATACAATCACTACTTTGGTTTCTTTCCATCCTTTTTGCTCAAAATGATGATGAAGAGGACTCATCAAAAAAACCCGCTTCTTTGTAAGCTTATAAGAAACAACCTGTATAATTACAGATAAAGCCTCAGCAAAATATATACCTCCCACTATCGGGATCATCAAAGGTAAATTTAATAATATAGCAATGGCGGAAACAGCACCACCTAAAGCCATAGAGCCAGTATCCCCCATAAAAATCTTTGCAGGATAAGCATTATATATTAGAAAGCCAAGACAGGCTCCAGTTAAAGCAGCCGAAAATATAGATATACTATCCATTCCCCAATTAAGAGCAACTAGCCCAAAGAAAGATAGAACTATTAAGGTAACTCCTGAGGCTAATCCATCTAGCCCATCTGTCAGATTTACGCTATTTACTGTGCCTACAACCACGAATGCTATAAAAGGTACATATAGGATTCCTAAATCCAAATATCTATTACTTAAAAAGGGAATAATAATCTTAGTACCAAGCATAGAGGTATTAGATTGATATATGGCTAACAAAGTAGCCAGTATTACCTGCCCAATTAGCTTTTGATAAGCCTTTAATCCTAAAGACCTTTTATTTATGATTTTCATATAATCATCGACAAATCCAATTAGTCCAAACCCAATAGTCGATATCAATAGTACATACATATCGCTATTCAGCAGCCCTGAACTTAACGTAGTTATTAGCAAAGCAATTATTATTATTATACCTCCCATGGTGGGAGTCCCCGATTTAGATAGATGAGTTTTTGGTCCGTCTTCTCTTACATTTTGACCAATATTTAGTCTTTTTAATATTGGTATTATAATAGGTCCTAATATGACAGTTATTATAAAGGCTATAATAACGATTCTAACAATATCTATATATTCAACCATTTATTTTCTCCTCTCTCGTGTCTATTGCTGTTATTTATCTAAATTTTTCAATATGTCTAATACTATTTGTTTTTCATCAAAGGAAATAATTTTATCTTTGATTATAGTATAGGTTTCATGACCTTTTCCAGCTAATAATATTATATCCTTTGGTTTAGCATTTAATAGAGCAAATTCTATTGCCTCTTTTCTATCAGTGATGGCTATATATTTTCCTTTTGCTTTTTCTACTCCTACTATGATATCCTTAATGATTTCATCTGGGTCCTCAAATCTTGGGTTATCTGAAGTAACTATACACAAATCCGCATGTTTTGCCACCGTTTCCCCCATAATTGGTCGTTTTGTCCTATCTCTATTACCACCTGCTCCAAAAATAACAACCTTTCTTCCCTCTGCAAATTGGTCTATAGTAGTTAAAACCTTCTCTAGTCCATCAGGGGTATGGGCAAAATCTATTATAACGCTAAAATCTTCATCTACTGGAACAATCTCAAACCGCCCTTTAATTCCAACCACCGATTCTATACCCATCTTTATAGAGGGTAAATCCACATTATAAGCGATACCACAAGAGGCTGCTGCCAATGCATTATATACGTTAAATCTACCCAATAAGTTTAAATTAATAGGAACGGAACCTTTTGGGGTATTTAAAGTAAAATTTACCCCCTTAATATGACAATTTACATCTGTAGCATATACATCCCAATTCTTTTCTATGCCATAGGTTATTATGGGTATAGAAATATTGATATCATCTAACATCCTCCTGCCAAAGGGGTCATCTCCGTTGATTATATTATATTTTTTTGTTCTATTAAATAGTTTTAATTTGCTATTATAATAATTTTCCATAGTTATATGGTAATCCAAATGATCTTCAGTTAAGTTGGTAAATATGCCTACTTGAAAATCCATATACTCTACTCTTTTTAAGTCTAAAGAATGGGAAGACACTTCCATGATACAATACCCAATATTAACGTCTACCATCTTCCTTAAATGTTCCTGTATAGTTAAGGATTCGGGAGTAGTATTTTTAATATCTACAACATTATCATCTATTATGGAACCTAAAGTTCCAATTAATCCTGCCTTTTCATAGTTCTTATCAAAAATGCTTTTTATTAGATATGTAGTTGAAGTTTTTCCATTGGTACCTGTTACACCTATTAAATCCAATTCCTTAGACGGTTCACTAAAATATTTAGAAGAAAATTTAGCTAAAGCTTCAATGGTATCATCAACTTTTATTAATGTAATATCATCTTTATCTATTTTAACATCCTTTTGTACTACTATACAATTGGCCCCTTTTCCTATGGCCTCATCTATATAGCTATGCCCATCTACGGTAAATCCTTCAATAGCTATAAACATATTGTCTTTAGATATCTTTCTAGAATCATGTTGGATTCCTTGGATATCAATATTTTTATTACCTTTTAAAATCTCACATTTATAACCATCTACTATAGTTTCAAGTTTCAATTTTACCCCTGCTTTCATTCTTATTAATATAATGAATTAAAAGGCAACTTTAAAAGTCGCCCTTAATAATATTACTCTTTCGTATCAGAAAATTCAACTTTAACATTATAATTTATATCAATTTCTGTACCTGGCATTGGATCTTGATCTGCAACTGCACCTTCTCCTTTAAATTCATATTCTAACCCTAATCCATCCAATATTTTAATTACATCTTCTCTAGTTTTTCCTTTAAGATCTGGCATAATTATTTTATCTTCCCTTTTATAATCTTCATCTAAATATAGATCAATTATAGAACCTTTAGTAACTTCACTGCCTGGCAGTGGAAATTGATCTATTACCATAGAGTCTTCAATAATATTAAAAGATTCCGTTGTATATTTAAACCCTAATTCAGATAATACCTTACCAGCTTCATCAATTTTCATATTTCGCACATCTGGGACTTTTTCAATATATTCAAATTGCTCCTTTTCTTCCTCAGTAAATTCTGGTTTGATCTCAAGGTAGGATAGGGTTTCCTCTATTATCTTAGCTGCTACAGGTGCAGCAACACTACCTCCATAATAAACACCTTCAGGTTCATCTACAATAACCAATACAGCTATCTTTGGATTAGAAGCTGGTGCCACTGCAACAAAAGAACCAATATACTTCCCAGGTGCATACTTCCCATCTATTATTTTTTGGGCAGTCCCAGTTTTTCCAGCAACCTTATATCCTGGTACATAGGCATTAGCACCAGTACCTTTTGAAACGACTCCTTCCATCATATCTAGCATTGTTTTAGAGGTATTCTTAGATATGACTTGACGTTTAACCTCTGGTTTGTTTTCTATTACAACATTACCTTCATTATCAATTAACTGGGATACTAGCCTTGGTTTCATAAGATTACCCCCATTAGCAATAGCTGAAACCGCGTTTATAAGTTGTATAGGGGTTACGGCTATTCCGTGACCATAGGACATAGTAGCTAAATTGACTTCCTTTATAACATCTACATTAGCAGGTATTATACCTCCTTGTTCACCAGTCAACTCTATATCGGTTTTTTCTCCAAATCCAAATGCTTTAATATATTTATAAAGTTTTTGTTTACCTAATTTTCTTCCCAAGTCTACAAAAACAACATTACAGGAATTTTCCACACCTTCTCTTAAAGTTTGAGCTCCATGAGGATTATACCACCTGGCACATTTTAATACCACTCCAGGTATATCTCTTATAAAACCATTACAGTAAAATTGAGTATCTACATTCACGACATTCTCTTCTAATGCTGCAGCAGCTACCACCAATTTAAAGGTAGAACCCGGTTCATAAGCATCATTAATAGCAAAGTTACGCCACATATCATACCATTTTTTTTTCACTTCTTCATCAGATAAACTTTCCCATTCTTTTTTCTCTTCTTCATTTATTGGTTCCCTTGGGTTATTTGGATTATATTGAGGTAAAGTTGTCATAGCTAATATATCTCCAGTATCTGGCTCCATAACAATTATAGAGACATTTTTAGCCTTGGTAGTTATCAAGGATTCCATAGCAGCCTTCTCGGCAAAATGCTGTATGGTCTCGTCAATAGTTAAAACTACATTTAATCCATCTTCAGCATCATAAATTCTTTCCCCATCATAGGGCATTTGCCTGCCTCGTGCATCTTCCGTTTTTACCCACCTACCTGGAGAGCCCGTTAGATATTTATCATAAGTCTTTTCAATACCGTATAAACCGTAATTATCTATATCAGTAAAACCAATAATATGACTTGCAAAATCTTCATAAGGATAGAATCTTTTGTTATCATCTACAATTTCAATTCCGGATAATTTTAAATTTCTTAAAGTCTTGGCTTCTTCTTTGGAAATCCATTGTTTTATTTTTTCCACATTGGTTTTTTTAGTAATCTTTTCATGTACTATCCCTTCATCCATTTCCAAAACTTCTGCTACCTGCTTAGCGGTATTTGCTGGATCTTTAATATCAGCAGGGCTAGCCCATACTGTATAGGAACTAACGGAAATAGCTAATTTTTTCCCATTCCTATCATAGATTATACCTCTTTTGGATTTTATTTCTATGCCCTTTGTCCATTGTTCTAAGGCTCCTTTTTTCAATTCTTCCCCTGTTGCAATTTGAATATACCCTAGCCTAACAATAAGGGAAAGAACCACTATTGTAACTACAATAAATATAAATATCAACCTTTTTTTTGAGACATTACTAGGTACTGTCAAATTAAACCCTCCTAAATAAACTCAGTACCAAATTGAAAACATTTTTAAATTGTTGTGCAATAGTAAATTCATCTGGCTCATTTAAATTATCTGAAAGAGCTAGTTCATCTACATCTAAATATACTATCTGTTCTTCTGTTGGATAGTCCATGCCAAGTTTTACTACTGCATCTTCCTCTATTTTAGAAGAACTCTTTATTGCTTCTAGTTCAGCAACTAGAATTTCCTTCTCCTTTTCCAATTCTATTTTTTGTTTCTCTAACTCTGTGATCTCCAACCTTATCTTAGTAATATTAGCGTACCTGTATAAAATAAACAAAGACAATATTAATCCAATCATTGCAATACCCATTAATGCTAATCTATATAGAGCCTTAGTCCTTTTCTTTCTTTTAACTACTTTTTTGTTTCTACTTTTTTCTGTTCTACTCTTTTCTGGGTAATAATCATATTCTTTTTTAACTACTAACAATTTATTCCTACCCCCTTTGTTTTAGAACTTAAACCCGTTCAGCAATTCTCAACTTTGAACTTCTAGCCCTAGGATTCCTTTCTATTTCTTCTGTATTTGGTATTATGGGTTTCCTTGTAATTATTTGAATCTCTTTTTCCTTATCACAAACACATATTGGAAACTCTGGTGGGCATATACAGTCCTTGTTTAATTCCTTAAATTCCTCTTTCACAATTCTATCTTCCAAAGAGTGAAAAGTAATAATACATAGCCTCCCGCCTTTGTTAAGCAATCTACACATGATAGGTATGCTCCTTTCCAATACATCTAATTCTTTATTTACTTCTATCCTAATAGCTTGAAAAGTTTTCTTAGCAGGATGGTGCCCTTCCATTCTAACCTTTTTAGGTATGGCTTTCTTAATGGTATTTACTAAATCTAATGTGGTATCAATAGGTTCCACTTTTCTTTCCTCTACGATAAATTCTGCTATGCGTTTAGCCCATCTTTCTTCTCCATATTCCCAAATAATTTTCTCTAATTCTATCTGCGAGTATTTATTCACTACATCCCATGCAGTAAAATCTCTGGTCTTGTCCATTCTCATATCCAATGGAGCATCTTTATTATAAGAAAAACCTCTTTCTTCCTGGTCTAATTGATGGGAGGATACTCCTATATCCAATAAAATTCCGTCTACCCTTTCAATTTCTAAATCCCTCAATATATCTTTAATATTTACAAAGTTGTTATGAACCAATAGGGTTTTATCAGAATAGTTCTTTAGAACTTCCCTCGCCTTTTTAATCGCGTTCAAATCTTGATCAATCCCAATTAGTTTGCCTGTTGTCAACCTTTTTGCTATTTCTAAAGAATGTCCTCCTCCCCCTAAAGTTCCATCTACATAGAAACCATCCTTTTTTATATTTAAACCATCTATTACCTCTTTTAATAATACAGGTATATGTTCAAATTCCAATTTTTTCACTCCCCTATATTAGATGCCTAATTCCGCCATTTTTTCAGCAATACTATCATAACTTAAGCTATCATCCTCATTGTAAGCAGTCCATTCTTCTTTACTCCATATCTCAATCCGTGCAGCAACGCCTATAATAATAGCATCCTTAATTAATTTGGCATGTTCCCTCAAATTACCAGGTATAAGTACTCTTCCCTGCCTATCTAATACACATTCGGTAGCTCCCGCAAAGAAAAACCTAACAAAGGCTCTAGCATCTCTATTGGTAAGTGGTAATGATCTTAGCTTTTCTTCAAGCATTTGCCATTCCTCTATAGGATAAACAAACAAACAGTTGTCTAGACCCTTGGTCATAATAAAATTTGAACCTAGATCTTCCCTAAATTTCGAAGGCATAATTACCCTACCTTTATCATCAATTGTATGTTGGTATTCTCCTATAAACATACCACTCACCCTTTATGTTTTTTATTACCCCACTTTGTACCACTTTACTCCACTTATTATTAATTCTATACCATTTCATTAATTCCTGCCATAGTTTTAAAATAATTTCTTTATTTTAATAGTTCTTAGGTACTATTTTTACATATTGTTTCTTTTTGTATTATTATTTGACAATTTCTTTATTCTTAAGCAAAAACAAAAAAAATAGGGGTTTCCCCTATTTTTATATAAGCTTATCTTTTCTCCTCTTTTTTAAATAATAAATCCCTAAAATCACTGATAGTAGGCTAATTAGCTGTGCCACTCTTATGGGTCCTAGCATTAGACTATCAGTTCTAAGCCCTTCCACAAAGAATCTGATAATAGAATATAATATCAAATATAATAGAAATACTTCTCCCGTAACTTTCGCTTTATTCCTCCTGTACCATAAAAGGAATAGAAAAACAAAAAAATTACCCACAGATTCATATAAAAAGGTAGGATGGACTTTCACCCCATCTATGATTATTCCCCAAGGCAAATCGGTAGGTGTACCATAGGCTTCTTGATTTATATAATTACCCCATCGCCCTATTGCTTGACCTAGAATTAAACTTGGTGCACATACATCTGCTACTGTCCAAAAGTCTATATTCTTTTTTCTAGTAAATACTACAGCTACTATGACAGCAGCTATAATTGCACCATGGATAGCTAGGCCTCCACCTCTAAAATGGAATATTTCCACTAGGTGGTCCTTATAATAGTCCCAGCTAAAAATAACATAATGTATTCTAGCACCAATTAGGGCTATTGGTATAGCGTATAACAAAAGGTCTATCATGGTATCTTCATCAATTCCCATTCTTTTAGCCTCTCTCAGTGCTAAAACAGTGCCTATAACTACTCCAAGAGAAATTAAAATACCATACCACATTACCTCTATACCAAAAATTTTAAAAGCTACTGGATTCATCTTAGTCACCTTCCCTATGATTATTGATATAGTTAGTATAGCATATAATTTCTCATTTACCCATAAAAAAACCATATAAAAATATATTTATAAAAAGGATACCTTTTTTCAAACTTATGTAAATCAAGTTCTTTTGATAATATCTCTTAAGGTAAAACTTACCTATTCTTTATAAAAATTTTATTTAAAAGAAGCTTGAAAACTTCTAAGAATATAAATGGTATCTAAAGTAAACATATTAGCAGCTTTAATTATTTCATCTCTCGTCACCTTATCAATATCATCTAAAATTTGACTATATCTTCTGTTGTCTTTAGTTAGTACCTTGTCAAAGAAAAATTCAGATATTAATAGATTGTTTTCTTTAATAGATTCAATAGATTGTTTAATAGATTCTTTTGAAATATTAATATCTTCTTGACTAAACTTTCCATTTCTTATTCGATGTATTTCATTTCTAATGGCTTTTATAACCTTTTCAATATTTTTGAATTCAATCTCACTATCTATTAAAATAAAGGATTTATATTTATACACCTTTGAATCAATACTGTTAACAATACCTTTAAGTTCCTTTAGACCTTTTAATAGTTTAGAATTAGGTCCACTACCTAATATTTGGTTTGTAATTAATAACCCATTGTATAGAGGATTTTCATAAGGGATTCCCGTTCTATATCCGATTACCAACCTACTTTTCGCTATATTCCTATCTTCATAGATCATATTTTTAGTCTGTATTTTTCCAGTTATATACTCCCTTTCAAATTCATAAATATTTCCTTTTTCAAAATTAAAAGCATCCTTTAGATAATCTTCTATATATCCTTTATATTCACCAACAAAAAATACTTCCATAGAACTTTGTGATAATATTTTAAGATATTGTTTATATAATGTATTATTATCTATACTATCTAAATCTTCTATATAGCCTAAAGGAAAAAGGCTATACTTTTCATTTTTATACATTTCTTCAATACATCTAGAAATGGAATAATATTTTAAATCCCTTTTCTTTTCCTTTATCAGTCTTTCCAAAACTTCTTTTCCCTCTTCTATATGTTGAGAACTAAAGACACCTTCCTTTAAATAAGGATTAAATATTATAGATTTTAAAAGATCTATCATTTCCAATATATCATTTTTATCCTTAATAGGATTAGGTTTTGATCCTTCTATAGTAAATCTAATTATTTGTTTTTCTCCCTTTTTATCTATATTTACACTCAGTTGGGGGTATAAAATTCCTTCTGTTGAATGATGAATAGCCATATTTGAATTCAATTCCCTCAAACCTTTTTTTAAAACTAAAGGTATTAAAGCATTTTTAGTTACCTGTTCCCTATCCAAAGGTAGTGTAAAATAAACGCTAAGTAGATTAGATTTAGATTCCTCCATACTAATTATATTTAGATTTACCCCCTTTGTAATATTGATTCTTTTAGACATTAAATTCATACAACATACCTCCTTGATCTCCATATTTTACATATAATAATCACACTTAATATAATTGTTATAAATAAAAACCCGGTCTTATGACGGGTTTTTATTTATTCCTTCTTTAATTTTTCAATAATCCTATTTATCTCCTTTACCTGCTCATCATAGGGTTTGCCATTCATCAAAGATAATATAACATTTTCAATTTGATCAAAGTTCTTTTTATTATCTGTTATTAGCACCTGTCTTATCATCGTATCATTTTCTAATACTGTATTTATTATCATTTCCTTCATATCATCTGTTAATTTAGAACCATCTGCCACCTCTATTCCAATGGCTACCACATCATTAAATATGATAGATGTAGCATTATCTATACCATATAGATTTACTACTAAATCTGAAATATTTTCTGAACGGATTAAAATATCCTGGTCCTTTCCTCCAACATCCACGATTATTTCTTCTTCATTTTCTTCCCCCACTCTGTCTTCCTTAACACATCCAGCTATAACACTGACCATAATCAATAAGATCAATAATAGTTTTATTAAGAATAAATTTCTCCCTCTCATTAACTAAACCTCCTCTCACCATATAGTTTTTCAATAATAGAAAAATTTATTACAAAAACCTTAATAGAATTAGTATTAATCTAATATCCTATTAATTTAATCTTACTTAGTGTTGAATTCAACTATTATATAATATATAATAGTTTTTGTTCAAAGTTTATGGATTGTGAAAGGAAGATTTTAATGAAATTAGGAATTGTTGGACTACCGAATGTAGGAAAAAGTACTTTGTTTAATGCACTAACATCTGCTAAAGCAGAAGCAGAAAATTATCCTTTTTGTACTATAGAACCCAATATTGGCATAGTATCTGTTCCAGATAAAAGACTAGATATATTAGCTAATTTAGTAAAACCTGAAAAAATAGTTCCTGCTACTATAGAGTTTTTCGATATAGCTGGTTTAGTGAAAGGTGCTAGCAAGGGAGAAGGACTGGGAAACAAGTTCTTATCCCATATTAGGGAAGTGGAAGCAATAGTCCATGTAGTTAGATGTTTTGAGGACGAAAATGTAACCCATGTGGAAGGAAAAATTAGCCCAGTAGATGATATTGAGATCATCAACTTAGAACTAATGCTCTCTGACTTAGAGATAATTAACAATAGGCTTCATAAAGTTGAAAAACTAGTTAAAGGAGACAAAACTTATAATAAAGAATTGGAATTATTAAAAATTCTAAAAGATTCCATAGAAAAAGAACAACCTTTAAGAAGTATTGATTTTTCGGATGAAGAAACCATATTGCTGAAAAACTTTAACCTATTATCCTTGAAACCCGTATTGTATGTTTGCAATATATCTGAAGAGGATTTACTACAGGGTGAAGATAATGAATATGTTAGATCTGTTAGAAAATATGCATTTGAGGAGAATTCCGAAGTAATTGTGGTTTCAGCAAAAATTGAATCTGAGATATCTCAATTAAATAGAGAAGAAAAAAAAGAATTTTTAGCGGAGTTAGGTTTAGAAGAATCGGGATTAGATAAGTTAATAAATGCTAGCTATGACCTTTTAGGCCTTATGAGTTTTTTAACCTCTGGTCCTAAAGAAGTAAGAGCTTGGACTATTAAAAAAGGTACTAAAGCTCCTGAAGCTGCAGGCAAAATACACTCAGATATAGAAAGAGGTTTTATCCGCGCAGAAGTTGTTAACTATAAAGATCTTATAGAATGTGGTGGAACTGCACAGGCAAAAGAAAAGGGACTTGTACGACTGGAAGGAAAAGATTATATAATACAAGATGGGGATGTGGTACTGTTTAGATTTAATGTATAAAACCGAGGGAAAGTTCATCCCTTGGTTTTATCTATTAATGGATCTTGCCATCCTTCTATAGGTATGCCGCTTCCCTTTAATTGCTATAGAATATATCATAATATTTTCAGGAGTGGCCATTCCTGGAGACATACCGCAATCACCTATGTGGTGAATATCCGTACCTGTCATTTTACTGTTCAATGCTATATTTCTGATAGTCCATTCATCAGCACCCTCTTGGGAGGTACCAATAGATGTCATGGCTAATCTTCCAAAGGAATGAACGTAATCGACTAGTTCTTTGACATAATCAACTGTCATTCCTGGCACAGTTCCTGGTGCAGGTATTAAAATTATATCGCTACCTGCTTTAATAAAATCCTTCACTAGTTCCTTGTTTATTATATTGGCACCCGCTTCTTCTATACTACCCGAGCCATGCATTTTACCTGATGCTATAATTATATGGTCTCCCAGAGCATATCTTATCTTATCTATGGCTTCAGCAATCTGCCTGTTAGTAACTCCTGTCCTGGGATTTCCAGTCAATAATACCATATCTACCCCTTGGCTTACTAACTTCTTTACATTTTCAACTGTTGCCAATCTCCCCTTTGGCAAAGTAGTTCTATCTTGGATTTTCACTTCTAAATCCACTGGCTCTAAATTAACCCCTATCATTCGACCTGTCAGTTTTTTTACAGATTCAATTATTTTAGAGGGATCTTCAGCAGGGATTCCTTTTATTATTGGATTGTCTACATCATAGATATTTAATAAAAGCATATCTGAACCAAAAGCAGAAGCCAACTCTACATTGCTTACATCCCAAAGCAGTGGTGGCGCTACACATATTATTTCACTAATTACTGTTCTTCCCTCGCCAGCCTTTATACTCAGTAGTTTTTCTTCTTTATTCATACTTCTAATATCAGATGCGTCTAAATCTAATATCCTTTTTACCATCCCTTTCCACCTCGTTTCTAAATTAAAGGAATATGGTGACTAAAGGTTAGTCACCATATTCTATTATTTTTTGTTTAATAGGTCTAAATTGTTCTTTATCTCATCGGCAATGATTTCAGCTCTAGTACCAATTATAACTTGAACATTATTAGCAGTAGGTTTTAATACTCCTGATGCACCAAGTTTTTTCAATTCTTCTTCTTTAATTAGAGAACTATCATTTACAACTAATCTAAGCCTAGTAATACATGCGCTAACTTCTTTTAAATTATCAACTCCACCTAGAGCATCTATATAGGCCAATGCTGCCCCACTCATTCCCCTTTCCTCTATTAGGTCATCTAGTCCCTCTCCTTCTTCATCTACCCTACCTGGAGTAGGTAAATCTAATTTCTTTATTGCAAAAGAAAATATTAGATAATAGATTAATCCGAATACTAATCCTACAGGAATTAGAAGCCATCCATTAGTAGCCAGCTTCATATAGAGAAAATAATCTATGGCACCAGCTGAAAAACTAAATCCATGTTTAATATTAAGCAAGTATGCAGCGGACAAAGCTAATCCTGAAAGTAATGCGTGAATAATATATAGAGATGGAGCTAAGAACATAAACATAAACTCAATTGGTTCGGTTATCCCTGTCAAAAATGAAGTAAATCCAACGGAAAACAGGGCTCCGCTAACCTCCTTTTTGTTTTCAGGCTTAGCTGTCTTATACATTGCCAAAGCTGCACCTACTAATCCAAACATCATAATTGGATAGAACCCAGCCATGAATATTCCTGCATTTGGGTCTCCTGCTAAGAACCGACCGTAGTCACCAGTTCTACCACCAAATTCTCCAAAGATAAACCAAACAATATTATTGATCACATGGTGCAATCCTACTGGAATTAAAAGCCTGTTTAAGAATCCAAATGCAAATACTCCTATTGCGCCTGCTCCTATCATCCAATTTGCTGCTGCATCTATTCCATTTTGAATAGGTGGCCAAATGTATCCAAATATAAGTGCTAAAATAATACAAATAAAACCTGTAACGATGGGAACGAATCTTTTCCCTCCAAAGAAACCTAGCCAATCTGGAAGCTTAATATCATGATATCTATTGTATAAGTTCCCTGCAACTATTCCTGCAATAATCCCTCCAAGTACTCCCATATTTATGGTTTCGTTAATAACATTTGCGCCTGCAGTTAAAACAAAGTAACCTGCAGCACCAGCTAACCCTGCAGCTCCTCCATTATCAAAGGCAAGGCCTACTGCTACACCTATGGCGAATATTATTGGAAGGTTGCCTAATATTGCATCCCCTGCTGCAGAAATAAATGGAATATTTAGCACATCATCCTGACCAAGTCTTAGTAATATACCAGCAATAGGTAGGACAGCTACTGGCAACATCAAGGCTCTTCCTAATTTTTGCAATTTCCCAAAGAAACCTCTCATTGAAAATACCTCCTTTAATTATATTTATTAATAATATAACCTCTATCCTCCTTTCTATTAAAATAAAAAAGCATAAGCAATTTAATACTTAATATTTGTATTAAAAAGCTCATGCCTGATCTTAGTCAGTAACACGCTTGGTTTCATAATTTGTTGTCTCTTTAATTCTTTCTATGTGTAGGGCCATATACCCGATTTCATCATCTGTTATAAAGATATTTTTCTCTTTATTTATATATACCCCAATTTTTTTTGCAATATCATAAGAGGCGCTAAATCTTTCTTTTATTATGTCCAGCAATGGATTTTCTATATATTTTCCCTTTTCCATCCTATTAATACTGGCCCTTAGGTGGTTTATTACTCTACTGTATATTAAACCGCTATTATCCAGTTTAACAGATAGTTCTTCTTCAATTATATTGACTAATGATTTCAAAAACTTAGTATCTTTTATGGTTTCGATTACCATTTTACTCTGTCTTGCTGAGTGAATGTGAAGAGCTATAAATCCAATTTCTGATTCAGAAATGAGAATCCCTAATCCATCTTTGATAATCTCTGCTGCTCTTTCCCCTAGTCCATATTCATTAGGGTATAAGGCCTTAATTTCATAGATGAAAGGATTATTTATAGTCAATCCCATTTTTATCCTATCTAATGCAAAACCAATATGATCTGCTAAAGCCACATGTATATTAGAATTTAATGGCCCCAATTCTCTTTCAGCTAAAGCTATAATTTCCTCAGTTAAACCTATTACTTTTCTATTAATATCTTTCACTAGTTGGTTATATTTAAGTTTGGTTTTTTCATCAAAAGCTGAAAAGGATTTTTCTATTTCATCCTCTCCTAATCTAACCCTTTTGCCATCCTTCTTGCCAAATCCAATCCCTTTCCCTACTAGTACTACTTCTTCTTTACTTGTCTCGTCTATAGCAATAACAACATTATTGTTTAGAGATTTGGTAATTAAGTATTCTTTTTTAGCTCTCACAATTTCACCTCCTTGCGTTAATGACTACAAGAAGAGTTGCTGAAAAAAGGCATAAGCCTATAAGTAGTCAAAAACTACTTATGTAGGTTTATGCCTGAAACTCAGTAACACGCCTATAAATTATTTATTTATATTTAAATTATATTCCCTATACAACTATAAGTCAAGCATAGTTATATTTTATAATTTACTATTATGCTTGGATCTAACACCCTGAAAGTAAAGGATTCTGTAATGAAGAATCTAACTTTCTTATTATCATTATATTGATATCCAATAGATAGATCCTCACCTATAGTTAGTTCTAAATCTTCGTGATCATAAGGTACTAACAATACTCCATCTACAACATGGCTATAGACAATTTTATGCCCAAGAAGATCTTCTATCCTTCTTTCTAATGGATAGCCCGTTTCCTTAGATATAATTCTCCTATAAGCTTCTTCTCCGACTATTAAAGTAAAGGGACCTTCTTGATACGCTTCCTTAAGCTTTATCAAACCCTTTGTAATGGAATCCATAATAGAATTAGGATCATTACCAAAATTTAAAATCTCTCCCTCTGCTGACTGAACTAGCCCTTTTATATGTGCACCTTCCAGACCATTATATACTGCATTTTCTTCAAAAAGTGCCATCTTTTTAGCCGCTTCTTCTAAAGGCTCATAATCAATATCCTTTGCGCCTCGGGTTATATTATCTAATTCCCATCTTTCCATTTCAAACTCAATTCTTGCTTCTGTTAAAGGCAAGACGTTATAGACTCCATAGCAAAGATCTCCATCTTCTTTTATATCCTCTAATCTTCCATTAGTTATTACATTGAAATCTCTGCCTTTAGGTCCTTCTACTTTAACTACCTTTCTTGCAGAAAGATAGGTTTTAAAAACTTCCATAAGTCTGTCTTCTATTTCTTGCCAAGCTTCTTTAGTTATTGGTGCAAGTTCTCTGTACAACATTTCCATTTCACTCCCTTATTTTAAATCCCCAACATTTAATCCAGATTTTCCTTCCATCTCTTCCTCTTCAGTTTCTCTACCCATTGCCTTTTCTTCGATACCAGCAATAGGTCCTTCAGTAAATAAGTAAGTTCTTAATTCTTGGTCCCACACAGGCATATTTCTTCTTAACCATTCTAATGTCATACATACATGTTCAATTTCTTCATCCCTATTGTGGGCCATAATAGCTTTTAATTCTTCATCATTAGAAGCTACAACTCTTTGATTATACCAATCTACAGCTTCTACTTCTTCTTTTAAACTATTTAAAGCCCTAACAATATCCTTAGCCTTCTCATCTAATAACTCTACCGGTTCATGATATTGACTCATTAAACATTCCCTCCTGTACTTTTATGCTATATTAATATTACCCAATAACTTCTAAAATAATCACTAATTAAACATAAGAGGGATTACCATTAGGTGTTTTAAAATTAAGAAAATCTTATTAAAATTCATTTAATGAAGTTAATTTTATGATGAAGCTATACTATCCAATAAATTATAAGGAGGGCTTCTATCGAAGCGTTTTTAGGGAAAATTTTCTTGAAACCAATTTATAGAAATTTTCATATTTATTAATATTTTAACAAGTGGCAACTTTCCTATTCCTTATAAAAAAAGCTAAATAGTTAAATAGTACTACTTAGCTTTTAACAAAATAATATTTATTTAGCTCCTTTAACTATATTTACCGAAGCACTAGCCCCAATCCTTGAAGCTCCTGCATCTATCATAGCCATTGCAGTTTCGTAATCTCTTATTCCTCCAGAAGCTTTAATTTGTAATTTGTTCCTTACAATTGTTTTCATTAATTTAACATCCTCTGTGGTGGCACCACCAGTGCTAAAACCAGTAGAAGTTTTCACAAAATCCGCACCAGCTTCCATTGCCATTTCACAAGCTATTTTCTTTTCTTCTTGGGTTAGTAGACAGGTCTCTATTATTACTTTTACAATAGCTTTATTTTTAGCTGCATACACAACAGCTCTTATATCATCCCTAACCCTATCATAATCTTTATTCTTTAAAGCTCCAATATTTATGACCATGTCTATTTCGTTAGCTCCATCTTCAATAGCTTTAGTAGTTTCATAGGCCTTAACTTCCTTAATACTAGCTCCTAAGGGAAAGCCAATTACTGTTGCCACTTTCACCTTTGAGTTCTCTAAAATTCCCTTAGCCAATTTTACATAAAAGGGATTAACACACACAGCTGCAAATCCATATTCTTTAGCTTCCTTGCATAGGTCTTTAATCATATTTTCTGTAGCTTCTGGACTTAGCAGTGTATGGTCAATCATAGAAGCTATCTTTTGCATTAAATCACCCCTACTATTTAATCAATTCCACCAAATCTCCATTTTTCACCCCAGCAGCATTGCCTTCTTCTATGTCCACATGCATTTCTAATGCGAAATTATCCTTTACCCTTACTAAAACATTTTCAAAGACTACAGATCTCATACCTTCAATCTTAACTTTAACTATATCTCCATCCTTAACTCCAAATTTCTCTCCATCTATTGTATGCATATGTATATGCCTCGCTGCAACTATTGTTCCTTCCTCTAGGTTTACTTCTCCTTTTGGGCCAACAACCTTAACTCCAGGAGTTCCCTTTATATCTCCTGAATTTCTAATAACAGGCTTAACTCCAAGTTTAAACGCATCAGAAACTGAAATCTCCACCTGAGTATTACTTCTTATAGGTCCTAAAACCCTGACTCCATTGATTGTTCCTTTAGGACCAACGATATCTACCTTTTCTTCACAAGCAAATTGTCCTGGTTGTGATAGGTCCTTGGTTTTAGTTAATTCATAGTTTTCTCCAAACAAAATATTTAAATCATCTTGACTTAAATGTATATGTCTATTAGACAATGCAATTGGTAATTTAGTGTCCATCCTAATTCCTCCCTCTAAAATTAAGTTTGTCTTCTTCACTAATTATATTAGTTTACAAATAAAAAATCAAACATCTATGATAAAAGCTTGAAAAGGGTATCATAAAAATTTGGATAAGAAATATTTACACATTCATGACCCTTGATCTTAGATTCTCCTTCTGCTCTTAAAGCTGCAATGGATAATGCCATAGCTATCCTATGATCATTATAAGAATTAAGGTTAGCAGGTTCTAAATAGCTTTTCCCCTCAATAATCATCCCATCTAGTTGTTCCCGTACATTTGCACCCATCTTCTTTAATTCCTTAGATATAGCTACTATTCTATTACTCTCCTTATACTTTAACTCCTCTGCACCTTCAATAATAGTAGTCCCCTCTGCTAATGAAGCTGCTACGGCAATAATAGGTATTTCATCTATTAAAGTCCCAACTATATCTCCATCTATTAATGTACCTTTCAACTTAGAATACTTCACTTGAACATCTGCAACTGGTTCATTATTTATATATTTTCTATTACAGACCCTTATATTAGCGCCCATTTTCTTCAATACCTTTATAATGCCAGTTCTTGTTGGATTAATACCAACATTCTTTATAACAATATTTGAACCCTTTATCAAAATAGCTGCAACTATAAAATATGCTGCAGAAGATATATCGCCGGGAATATAGACATTCTTTCCTGTCAAGGTACCCTTAGGATTTACATATATTTGACCTTTTTTGTTTACTACAGGATAGCCCAAATAATTTAGCATCCTTTCAGTATGATCTCGGGTCACTCTCCTTTCAATAATTCTAGTCTGGCCTTCAGCATATAGAGTAGCTAAGAGTATGGCTGATTTCACCTGAGCACTAGCTACTGGTAACTTATAATTAATCCCCTTTAGCTTATCCACAGATTTAGTTACCAATGGAGGATATCTATCTTCTTTGCCTTGAATAAAAGCCCCCATTTCCCTTAAGGGTATTATAATCCTATCCATTGGTCTATAGGTTAAAGACTCATCCCCTATTAAGATTGCTGAAAATTCTTGACCCACTAATATGCCACTTAAAAGTCTCATAGTAGTACCAGAATTACCACAATCAATAATAGAATTAGGTCTTTTAAGTCCTTTTATTCCTACTCCTTCTATATAGACTTTATCCCCTTCCTCTTTAATATTAACTCCCATTTTTTTGAAAGCCTCGACAGTCCTTTTCACATCTTCAGACATTAAAATACCCGATATTAAAGTATCTCCTTCCGCTATAGAACCTATCATTATACTTCTATGGGAAATAGACTTATCCCCAGGAACTATTATCTCTCCTATTAATCTATCTACTTTACCTCTGATAATCAAAACCATCCACCCTTTAAGCTACTAATAATTAATTCTTCATCTATATCATTAAATAAGTCTACTTGTCCTTTACCAGTAGGAAGAACAAAAGTTATTTTCCCGTCCACATTCTTCTTATCATTTTCCATAATTTTTATTAAGCTTTTAATCTCTTCAATATTGAATTTAATCGGCACAATAAGTTTTTTTAGAACTTTATAGATTTTTTCAAAATATCTTTCATCTATTAAACCTAATCCCTTGGCAATATGTGACTCATATATCATACCTAAAATTACTGCCTCCCCATGATTGAATTTATTAAATTTGTAGTAAGCCTCAATACCATGGCCAATAGTATGACCAAAGTTCAGTATCCTTCTTATACCTTCATCATACTTGTCCCTATATACTATATCCTTTTTAATTGCAACGGATCTATTGATTATATTTAAAAGTATATCTTCATCTTTTCTATATATATTTGAAAGATTAATACTAGTAAACTCAAATAGATTATAATCGGCTATTAGACCGTACTTAAATACTTCGCCTAAACCACAGATTATATCCCTATTAGACAGAGTTTCCAAAAATAATATATCTATTATAATCATATTTGGAAAATAAAATGAACCTATAACATTTTTGAGTCCACCATAGTCTATGCCTACTTTACCGCCAATACTACTATCTACTTGAGCTAAAAGGGTTGTAGGAATCTGAATATAGTTTATACCTCTTTTAAAGGTAGAAGCAACAAAACCTGCTATATCCCCTACTACCCCTCCACCCAAACCAATAATTAATGTATTTCTATCTATATTATTTTTTATCAAATTGTCGTAAATGGATAAAACAGTATATATAGATTTACTCTTTTCCCCTGGCGGAAAGGCATAGTTGTTATAATTGTACTCTTTTAGAGCCTCTTGTAAAGAATTATAATAGAGTCTATTTATATTTTCATCGGTTATAATATATAAATTGTTAATCCCTGTATCTTTTAAGTAACCATCTAATTTCCCCAACATATTCTTACCTATTTTTACATTCATATTATCACCTGTTTTTTAAGCTTTCCATATAATTGTTAAAATTTATTTTCATTTCTTCAATACTATCTCCACCAAATTTTAATTTCATTTCATTAGCCAGTATATAGGCAAGCATATTTTCCGCTACTATACTAGCTGAAGGAACCGCACAGACATCAGATCGTTCAAATTGAGCTAACACCTGTTCCTTAGTTTCCATATCAACAGTTTTTAAAGGTTTTTTCAATGTAGGTATAGGTTTCATAACAGCTCTGAATATGATATCTTCTCCATTAGATACGCCTCCTTCAATGCCTCCTGCATTGTTAGTTTTTCTATAATACCCTTCCTCGTCATGGTATATCTCATCATGAACCTGGGAGCCTAATCTGCTAGCTGTGGAAAAACCTAATCCAATTTCAATACCTTTTATCCCCGGAATACTCAATATACTACAAGCAATTTTTCCATCTAACTTTCTATCCCAACTTGCATAACTTCCTAGCCCTACAGGTATATTAGTCCCTATTACTTCAATAACCCCTCCTAAAGTATCTCCTTCCTCTTTAGCTTTCTCTATTTCTGCTATTATCCTTTTCTCTGCATTCTTGTCCAAAATTCTAACAACAGATTCATCTGCTCTTAATAGATCCTCCCTTTTAATATCAGTATAAATTTCTTTTGAAATTTTAATATCTCCGATCTGGATTATATGGCTAAATATATGGATATTAAATTCCATTAACAATAATTTACATATACTCCCTATAGCAACCCTCATAGCGGTTTCTCTAGCACTTGCTCTTTCCAAAACATTTCTACCGCCTTTTTGGTTATACTTTAGACCACCTGCCAAGTCTCCATGACCTGGTCTAGGTCTTGTTACTTCTACCAAATCTATATTAGTTCCCCTATTTCTAATCATGATGGATATTGGATTTCCTGTAGTATAATTCTTATTTATCCCAGATATAATCTGGATTTCATCCTTCTCAATAGCCATTCTACTACTTCTTCCATAACCTTTTTGCCTTCTATTTAGCTCCTTATTTATAAATTCTTTATCAAAAGGTATATTTGATGGAAAACCTTCTATTATGCCTACTAAAGCTTCCCCATGAGATTCTCCAGCTGTTAAATATCTAATCATATCATCACCTTCCATGAAAGAACTTCTACCTGTATAAGGAAGAAGTTTTAAGTATAATAATATTATAACCTATTCTATATAGTTCCTTTCTATATAATGGACCAAATTATATATCCCAATTATTATTCCAAAAGCAATAGATACAAATGACATAATTTTATAATATATGGGATAAGAAACAAAAGAAGAAACCAAGTATAGAACTATTCCCAATAAAATAAATTTATATATCTTATCTTTTCTGTAGAAACTTAATCTTTCTTTAATATTCCCTTTTCTATTCCTATACTTGTCGATTATTAGTTGTTCTATCTCTTCCTTTTTGGGAAATTCTTTAGTTTCTTTAAGCATCTTCTTTATTTCAACAAAATCAACTAAAAGATAATCTGTTTCATCTTTTACCTCATCTGTAAAAGAAGAGTTGGTTACAAGAATTCCCTCTTCAATTTTTTTGTTTTTCATCTCTTCAATATAATGCTCTAAATCCTTCAGAGAAACTTTATTTTCTAATGAACTTTTAAAACATTTGACTCCATAGATTTCTCCATTAACTTGGCCAATAAAGTTAATATGGCTATTATATTCAAAAAAATTAGTATTATAATATTTTTCGAGCAAATCTTTTATATATATTAGAAAGTCTCGATTACCATATTTGGCTATTTCATTAATAATCTGTTTATTTGCAATATCCTCATTTATGTCCTTTATCTTCCTATATCTAGTCCGACCTTTCCAAAGTATCAAAGTTATAATAAAGAAGCCAATTAATATTGAAGTAAGTACTAAGGATAAAATTATTTTTTTAGTAGAGTTGTAAATAGTAATTGCAAAAAATAAAGCTACAGCCAAGATTACAAAGATCCAATCCATTAAAGATGCATGAATGCTTTTCCCGTCTTTCATCCTGTTAGTATAATAACTATTTAGTATAATCTGTCTTCTAATACGTCTAAAATAATCCTTAAAATTTAATAACAATCCCTCCATTATAGTCCTTTCCTTTCTTCATCAATATATAACCAACTATTTGTATTATTGCCAATGTTAATAAAAAAAATAATATAATTCGGATGAATATACTGATAAAGAATTCTTCTGGCAACATCTGTATCAATAAATCTGTACTAGGATTCAATAACCATAGTTCGTTATCGAAAAAAATTAGATGGAAATAAGTAAAATATCTATTAAAATCTATCAAAGACGCTATAAATAGTAGTAAAAACACTCCCCACCATACAAAGGTTCCATAAAATAATGCATTTCCTAAGCTTTTGCCTTTCCTGTATATAATAAAAAGTATCATTGCTAATAGAGATAGAAAAAGTGAAATATTTTTCAATAGGAAACCGCCCTTAAAAAGTAATTGTACATCTTCCATATGCTCAATTTCCTTATCGTTAAAATAAGGTTTTAGAACTTGTCCATCCAATCCTTCTCTCAAGTATTTAAAAATCACTATAGTTATTTCTTCTAATTCTTCAATAGACCTTCCTGTTGTATCTGTAACATTGTATTTTTCATAGGAATCTATATATATGTTCTTATTGAATGTATTTATCTCAATACTTAACAATAAAAGGTAAAAAGGCAAAACTATTATCAATATAGCCATTAGCATTCTTTTCAAAATAATCCCCCCTTATCTTTATTATGCATTTTATGGATAATAAAGTCTATAAAAAAAGATTGAAAGATTACATTCTTTCAATCTCTTCAATTTATCCCATGGCTTTCTCTAATCGATCTAAATATTTAATGGGAAACATTCTTAGCAGTTCTTTATACTGTTCAACGGTAAGACCTTGTACTGTAGTATATATCTCTATTTTCCCATCTACATCGGCTTTTCTGAATCTTTCTTTTATTGATTCAAAGGTTTGGTTGACTACCATATATTCACTCCCTATATTCCTTTTTATATAACACTTATGAAATTATTATGTTTAAAGAAATATATTTTATACGGAGACAACCTTAATTTTTGTTACAACTCTAAATCATCAGGGATTTCCCAATTATGATAGATATCTTGAACATCATCATTATCTTCTAATACTTCTATTAGTTTTATCATGTTCTTAATATCATCATCATCATTTAACCCTGTTGTATTTTGAGGCAAAAATCCTAATTCTGCTACTGCAAATTCATAGCCTACTTCACTTAACGAATCCCTAATTTCATTAAAATCTTCTGGACTGGTAATGATTTCATAACCATCATCATCGCTGCTAAAATCTTCAGCACCTAAATCGATTACTTGAAGCATCAACTCTTCCTCATCTAATTTATCATTTTTTTCTATTGCTAAAATTCCTTTTCTATCAAACATAAAAGAAACACAACCCGATTGGCCTAAATTACCACCAAATTTATCAAAGGCATGTCTTATATCAGAAGCTGTTCTATTTCTATTATCCGTCAAACAGGATACAAATACTGCTATTCCTCCAGGACCATAACCTTCATATATAATATCCTCATAGCTATCGGCTCCCAATTCTCCACTGCCCTTTTTAATTGCCCTTTCAATATTGTCATTTGGCATATTGGCAGCTTTAGCCTTTTCAATAGCAGCTTTTAAAGCTGGATTATATTCAGGGTCTGCTCCCCCTTCTTTTGCTGCCACCATTATATATCTACCTAGTTTTGTAAATTCCTTAGCTCTTCTGGCATCTTCTTTGCCTTTTCTATTTTTAATATTACTCCATTTAGAATGACCTGCCATTTTAACTTCACCATCCTTAAATTATTGCTAATCCATTTTAACACAATATTGAAGATTAAACACTATAATTATTAATGTTTTGATAAAAAATTGGTGGAAATTTCCTCTTGTGTTCACTCGTCCTATTCATTTTTTCAATCTTTTCCACTATATTTTCAGGACCGGTATTATTTACAATATAATTGTCTAAAATATCATAACCAAATCCCATTTCATCTTCATCAGTTTGATTTTCCCACAAACCTGCTGTTGGTGGCTTTTCAATTATTATTTCAGGAATATTCAAATACCTAGCCATTTTCCAAATATCAGTCTTTGTAAAGGAGGCTAAGGGTAATAAATCTACTCCACTATCACCATGTTTGGTAAAATAACCAATAGTAAACTCACTTTTATTACTAGAACCCACAACCAGGTAATTGTAATTTTGTGCAAAATAGTATAATGTAGTCATCCTAAGCCTAGGTTTTATATTGGCCAAGGCTAGCTTATTAGTGAGTTTAATATTTACTGATTGGATAAATTGGTCATATACTTTTGAAAGATCTACCCTTTCAGTTTTTAAATCCAAACTTTCTGCAACCAGTAGTCCATGCTCTTCATCTATTGGATTGCTATGACAAGGCATAATAATCCCTAAAGAACTCATTGGAAAAGCTTTTTTAGATAATCCAGCCACTACTGCAGAATCAATACCACCACTTAACCCAAATACCAATCCTTTTCCACCGGCTTCTTTTACTTTAATTTTCAACCATTCTATAAGATCCTCACAAACTCTTTCAAGATTTTCCATCTTACTACCTCCAAGGTTTACACTTTTAAGTATAAGTTATGTATTTATGGTAAGATTAATAGTTAATAACATTAGATATTTAAACCTAATTAATTATACCATAAAGGAGTCGATTATGCATTCAAAACCTATTAAGTTGATTGGATTAGGATTAATAACAGGCGTGGTCAATGGATTGTTTGGCTCTGGTGGAGGAACCTTAGTAGTCCCTGCTCTAGTGTTTTTACTTGGAATAGAAGATTATAAAGCCCATGCAACGGCTATCTCCATAATACTACCCTTGTCACTAATCAGTTCCTTTGTTTATTTAAAAAATAAAATAATAAGGTTAGATATTTCATTAATTGTAGTATTAGGTGGAATTTTAGGCAGTGCTATAGGTGCAAAGCTACTAAAAAAAATTCCCATACCAATACTTAGAAAAATATTTGGCAGCCTAATTATCTATACTGCCATAAGGATGATAATTAAATGAAATTGTTCATAATCGGATTTTTTTCTGGAATAATTAGTGGTATGGGTATTGGAGGAGGTACCATTTTAATCCCTTCCTTAGTTTTTTTTAGCTCGTTAAAACAGCAAGAAGCCCAAGGAATAAATCTAATAGTGTTCATACCTATAGCCCTAGTAGCCCTAATCATCCATACTAAAGAAAAGAATGTAGATTTTAAACATGCTAAATGGATTGTTTTAGGAGGCATTGGTGGTGCTATTATTGGTTCAATTATAGCTATTAGAACAAACTCAGATTCCCTTAGAAAATATTTTGGTGTTTTTCTTCTTATCATTGGAATATATGAGTTTTTCAAAAAGAAATAGGTCTAAAAAGACCTATTTCTTCTCAAGTTCAATTAATGTGGCTAAAACACAATCATCATAGAGGATTTTAAAACCTAGATCTTTAGCTTTTTCTATTACTACATCGTCAAAGGTGCCTGGTTGAAACCATATATATTCAATCCCCAGCTCTTTAGCCTCAGCTAAAGTATTTAGACTAATTTCAGGATGCACAACTATATCGATTACATCTATCTTTTTTGGCACTTCTTTCAAATTTGAGTATATCTTTTCTCCGTAAATAGAATCATAGTTAGGATTGATACCGTAAGTTTCATAGCCGTGGTCTATTAGTTTTCTCCATATTTTATATCCGTACTTTTCCTTATTTGGAGTTGCTCCTACTACAGCCCAAACTTTTTTATCTAACATCTCTTTTTTCACCATAAAATCACCTCAAGATTTTTTTACCCAATGGGCCTATGTTTATTTAGGTTATTTTACCCTTTTCCCATTCTTCATGGATACATACTCCTCACCTTCATATTCAATAACTACATTTCCACTGGTCATATCAGTAATAGTCTTTTTAAAATAGCTCACTTCCGAAAATTTAATATAAAGATAAATATTTACTGCATCATCATATACTATGTCATCTATTAAATAACCCTTGGTCATCAGATAATTTTCGATAGTCCCATATACAGTATAATCTATTCTAACCTTTAACTTAGTATGGAGTACCTTATCTATTATTATTCCTGCTTCCAACCCAATTTTTGCTCCTTTGGTATAGGCTCTTATTAATCCTCCAGTCCCTAGTTTAACGCCTCCAAAATATCTTGTAATAACTACTGCCACATTCCTAAGATCTTCTTTTTTAATAACTTCTAATGCAGGTATACCTGCTGTTCCAGAAGGCTCTCCATCATCGCTAAAACGTTGTACATTACTGTCTTGACCAAAAACATAAGCATATACATTGTGGGTTGCATCCCTATGTTTAGTTTTTATCTTTTCAATGAAGTTTAAGGCTTCTTCTTCTGAATTAATGGGCATTGCATATCCTATAAACCTTGATTTATTAATTATTATTTCGTCTTCTCCGTATCTATGTATGGTTCTATAAATATTATACATCCTATATCTCCTTTCGTTTATAAATCAAGTAAAAGAATAAATCAAATTTAAAAGAATAAATTCCTATCTACTAAAAATCTTCCTATCATTATCCGTTAACATTATATCATATATTAACTCTATAATTCACTCTTTCTAGTGTAATACAGTAAAAAGCAGACTTTACAGATTAAAGCCTGCTTTTAACGCTATACTCCTTTATGCATAAATTTGGTCCATTTCATAATCTTTAAACTCAAGATATTTTTTGTAGGATAGACTTACTAAGGATTTATCCTGACTGTAAGTAATCATTTCTATTGCTTTATCTACTGGATAAAATCCTCCTTCTTTAAAACCTTCTTCTTTATTTATATTATAATGATCACCTAGTGATTCCATCACATACCAAATGATAATATTACATACTGCTTGTTTTCTAGACAAAGAAAAAAATTCGTAACTAGTTTCTCCTGCAGTAGAAACGATATTAGCATCTACGCCCGTTTCATACTTAACACGGCTAATGGCCGTTTCTGTTGGAAGAGAACCGTTACGAATTTTCCCTTTAGGTAATACCCATTCATTTTTTTCATTTTTTAAAATCAAAACTCTATCTCCGCTAAAAACCACACCACCTGCACAATTTCTAACAATCATAGAAATCAGCCTCCTTTTTTATCTTACTATTATCATACCCAAAATCAATTAATTATTCAATTATTTTTTTGTTTTTGTTGATATAAACTAATTATTTAAATGTTCGAACTATATAAGTTGAATATTTTTCATAATCATTTAAATTAATATTTAATCCTATTTCAGTACCATCTTCTTTATATTCTATATAATTTACTTTATAATTTTCTAAAAAATAGTTAACTAAGGATTGATTATCATAAGGTATTAGCAAAACCACTCCTTTATATTTAATTGGTAAATTATCTTGGATTAGTTGTAATAATCCGTCTAAATCAGTCCCATTTTTACTAGAAATAAATATTTTTTTGTTTACATATCTACTATCATATAATAAATGGTTTACACCTACTTTATCCATCTTATTAAATACCGTAATTATTGGTTTATCCAATACTTCTAAATCTTTTAAAATGTCTACAGTTGTTTGTACCTGAATATCTAAATCCTCATTGGAAGCATCTACAACATGGAGAATCAAATCTGCAAATCTAACTTCTTCTAAAGTTCCTTTAAAAGCCTCTATTAAATGGGTTGGCAGTTTGCTTACAAAACCTACAGTATCGGTTATCAAAAAATATTGGCCATTTGGCAATTGTCCCCTTCTTAAGGAAGTGTCCAACGTGGCAAAAAGCATATCATAAACGAATACTTTTTTGGATTCATCATATTCTTCGCTCATCCTAATAATGTGGTTTAATAATGTAGACTTTCCAGCATTTGTATATCCTACTAAAGCCACTATGGGGAGATTAGAATCTTTCCTCCTTTTTCTTTTAATATTCCTTGTCTTTTCCGCTTCTTTTAAAGCTTTTTCTATTTGATTTATTTCTCTTAATATATGGCGTCTATCCGTTTCAAGTTTTTGTTCTCCAGGCCCTCTAGTTCCAATACCTCCACCTTCTCTAGATAGATAATCTCTAAATCCTACTAATCTAGGCAACCTATATTTAAGTTGGGCCAATTTTACTTGCAATTTGCCTTCCTTAGAAGTAGCCCTATTAGCGAATATATCCAATATCAGATTGGTTCTATCAACTATCTTCTTGTCTATGACTTTCTCTAGATTTCTAAGTTGAGCTCCGGATAGTTCATCGTTAAACACTACTGTATTAATTTCTAGCTCTTGACAATAATTTTTTATTTCTAAAGCCTTCCCTCTTCCAATAAAGTATGCTGGATCTATTCTATCCTTTCTCTGTGTAACCCTAGCAATGACTACACCACCTGCTGCCTTCACTAGTTCTTTCAGTTCGTCCATAGAATTATCTATATCTATAATATCCGTTGCTAATTCTACTCCAGCAATCAAAGTCCTTTCCTTTTTGATATTGGTTTCTACCAATCTATCACCCTTTCAAGTTTATATGGTAAAGTTTACTTAATAATATTATACCATTATTTAACTATATTTAATATACCCTCCTTAGGTACATTTATATATTGTTCTGGTACATCGCCTACTATTATGGTTTCAGCAATAGGTATATTGGTTGTAATCCTTATATTTTCAGATACTAGAGGGACTATAATTCTAATATCAGTAACTACTATGATATATATTCTATGCCTAGTTTGATTTATGCCTGATGATTCAAATTCTGTGGCAAAATCTACTGCTACAGAACCTTGGGGAATTATTTGTACGCTTATACTAGGTAAAGTGATAAGTCTAGTATCAAAAGCGTTGCTCAATGGCACCTTTATATTAGATTGGGATATTTCTTTCAGCTGTTCTTGCACTTCTAGTGCTACTTCAGAAGCTATACTATTCATCAAAATGGTATTAGCCTGCATTAAAGTTACTTTCCCTTCATTATCATACTTAACAAAAATTAAATCATTATAGTTTATATCCCTTTTTATTTTGTTCTTTATGGTATCATTTATAGCTTCGCTAGTTACCGATTTGGCTCTTATTTCTGCAATAGCTATCACAGTAGGTGCAATATTCTTATCGATATATCTATATATGTATAACCCTAATAGTAATAAGGCCATAATCCAAAATATCAATCTTTTTCTTTTTATTATATATAAATAATATTTCACAAAAATCCCTCCTAGTATATAATATATGTATAAAATATAAGTTAAGGATTATAATTAAGGAAACTAAACAAGATATTTTAATTATTCATCTTGTTAACATTCACATATTTGTGTGGTATAATTAATTTGTTTACTACCTTTTTTTAAATTAAGGAGGTATTTTAATGTCAGAGGACAACAAGAAAAAACCAAAGCCTAAATGGAAAAAAAGACTTAAAATTTTCTTTTTAGTATTGTTTTTATTAGCTATTATAGCAGCAGGTGCAGTTAGTGGTATGGTTATTGCCATTGCTAAAGATGCACCGAAGATTAATCCAACAAATATTACTTCTTTATTAAACCAAACTTCTTTTATTCTTGATCAAAATGGTAATATTATTGAAAAAATACAAAATAAAGGATATGAATATAGAACAATTGTAAGTGTAAATCAAATGCCTAAGCATTTAAAAGATGCTTTTATTGCAATTGAAGACGAACGTTTTGAGGACCATATAGGTGTAGACCCAAAAGGGATTGTTAAATCAGCTATAGACAATGTTAAAGCAGGCCATATTGTAAGAGGTGCCAGCACTATCACCCAACAACTAGCAAAGAACCTTTATCTTACATCTGAAAAAAAATGGGATAGAAAAATAAAAGAAGCTTACTTAGCTCTACAAATAGAAAAAGCATTAACAAAAGATCAAATTTTGGAAGCCTATCTAAACAGAATATTTTTAGGCCAAGGTGCTTACGGTGTGCAGGAAGCTGCTGAAACTTATTTTTCAAAAGATGTAGAAGAGCTAACTATTGCTGAGTCTGCAGTTTTAGCTGGAATCATAAAAAGCCCTGCAAAATATTCATTATTTCAAACCCTAAGACCTGAAGATTTTGATAGTGATAAACATATTGAAGTAGGTCAACTGGATATATTAGGTGAAAAATATATTGCAGTCTATAATGAAGAAGCTATAAATCGCCAAAGAATTGTTCTATCTAAAATGTTGGAGCTAGGAAAAATTACTGAAGAAGAATATAATGCTGCCTTAAATGAAGATATCAAATCCAGTATAAAGCCAGGTGAAAAGAAAATTCAAGGAATATCATCATATTTTAATGATTATATTAAAGTTCAAGTTATTGAAGCCTTGATGAATGAATTAGGCTATTCTAAAGAAGAAGCAGAAAAAGAGTTATATACTGGTGGTATAAAAATTTATTCAACTATGGACCTAGAGCTTCAAAAAAAATTAGAAGATATATATAATAACTTTACTGAAGTATTATTGGGGAACCCAGAAAAAATAAAGGGCCCTGCCCTAATTAGCTGGAGATTAAATAAAGCTCAAAATATAGTTGATGAAAGAAATAATATCCTATTTTATAAGCAAGAAAATATACTGGATGATAACTATAACCTTATAATAGAAAAGGGCACCTATGAAATAGTTGATGAAAGGTTAATAATAAAGAATTCAAAATTAGACCCTTATAAAAGCAATGTAGATATAGCCGATTATTATACCATAGATAATCGAAAAAATTTAGTAACTCACAGGATGGGCTCCCTTACACTGCCTGAGAAGGAATTCTCTATAGGAGAAGATAGGTCCATAACTATATCTGATAATTATCTAAAAAACAATTCAGATTTTTATACTATTGATGGAGAAGGCAATCTACTGGTCAATGAAAAATACTTCTACAGACAAAAAGATGGTATAGTCCAACCTCAATCGGCAACTGTGATAATGGATTATAGAACCGGTCAAATAAAAGCATTAGTTGGAGGCCGTGATGTAGAAGGCAATAGAATATTAAATCGTGCTACCTCTTCTGCAAGACAACCTGGCTCAACTATTAAACCATTAGCTGTATATTTACCTGCATTAGATAATGGATTTACTGCAGCTTCACCTATTGATGATATACCATTCTACAGTAATGGAGAACTTTGGCCAAACAACTGGTATACTGGCTATAGAGGTATTCACACTTTGAGACGTTCCGTTGAACAGTCTGTTAATGTAAACTCCGTTAAAACTTTAGAAGCCATTGGAATAAATACTTCCATGGAATATTTAAGTAGAATGGGTCTTATAAATAAAGAGGATCCATCAAAGGACAATTTTATTACATCAGTGGAAAATAAAGCTAGTAATGATGAAAATCTATCTGCCTTGGGACTAGGTGGAATGACAAAAGGGTTAAGCCCATTAGAGATAACTGCAGCTTATGGGTCTATTGCGAATAATGGTATCTATATTAAACCTATTTCTTTTACCAAAATTTTAGACAAAGACGACAATATATTATTAAACAATACACCGAAGGAAACTACCGTTGTTTCACCTCAAGTTGCTTATATAATGTCTGATATATTAAGAACTACTGTATCAAATGGTATTGCAGGAAGGGCTCAGGTGCCTAATATGCCTACAGCAGGTAAAACTGGTACAACCCAAGATAAAGCCGATGCTTGGTTTGCAGGGTATACCCCCTACTATGTTATGGGGCTATGGATAGGCAATGACTCTCCTCAGATTAAATTGAATCAAGGAAGTGCAATGGCTGCCCAACTATGGAAGATTATAATGACTAATGTCCATGAAGGATTAGAAACAAAAAGTTTCGAGCAACCAGCAAATATAGTATCAGTAAATGTTTGTACTCAATCTGGCAAATTACCAACGGAACTGTGCAATCATGATCCTAGAGGCAGTACCGTTAGAAAGGAATTATTTGTACAAGGCACTCAACCTACTGAGTTTTGCGATGCTCACGTGGAAGTGGATATTTGCACTATTACTAATAAAATAGCCAATGAATATTGTCCAGAAGATAGCGTAGCAAAAAGGGTATTTATTAAAAGGGACCCCCCTTATGATCCTTCAAAACACGGAGGGGTAGTACCATCTGATTATCAACATACTGCTCCAAAAGAAGTATGTGACGAGCATAATCAAGATAATTGGATAGATGACTGGTTAAATGATTTAATAAATAATGGAGATGGTGATAAGGACAATGATGAACTAGAAGATAATGATAATGATGATAATGATAATAGTAGTAATGGCAATGGCAATAGCAATGGTAACAATGACAATAATAATAACAACAATAATGGCAATAATGAAAATGGAGATGATTAAAGAGGAGCTTATAATGAGCCCCTCTTTAACTTTTTGTTTTTGGGTTAGAAACTATAGCCATAATATAGCCAAATATAATAGCTGCAGCTATACCCCCTGCCGTTGCCTCCAACCCTCCCATAAAAGCTCCAATAACTCCTTTTGATTTAGCTCCATCAATAGCTCCCTTGCTCAAAGCATAGCCAAATCCAGATATTGGTACTGTAGCTCCTGCTTCTCCAAACTTTACTAAAGGTTCATATAATCCTATAGCGCCTAAAACAACTCCTGCAACTAGAAATATGACCAGAATATGGGCTGGAGTCAGCTTAGTAGTATCTAAAAGGACTTGACCAATTACGCATATAAATCCCCCAACTAAAAATACCTTTAAATATTCCATCCATACCATCCTTTCTATTCAACAAGTTTATCTATGGTAACAGCATGTGCTATCCCTGGAATGGATTCACCTTGCAAAGTAGAAATTGGTGAATGCAATGCCCCAGTGGCAATTAATAACACTCTGTTTAAATTACCCTTCATCATTTCTTTATAGATATAACCGTTAAAAACTACAGCTGCGCATGCACAACCGCTACCCCCTGCATGGGTATCCTGTTCTACACCATCAAATATCTTTATTCCACAATCAGAGTAGTTCTCAGATAGATCATATCCTTCCCTTTTCATTAAATCTAATAATATTTTCTTCCCTACCAATGCTAAATCTCCTGTAATTATCAAATCATAATCATTAGGATTATATCCGGTATCCTTAAAATGTTGGGATATAGTGTCTATTGCTGCTGGGGCCATAGCTCCTCCCATATTATTAGCATCCGTTATACCTAAATCTTTAATCTTACCGGTAGTAATATAGGTTATATAAGGACCATTTCCAGTAGATGACAACACAGTAGCTCCAGCACCTGTTACAGTCCATTGAGAGGAAAAGGGTCTTTGGGCTCCATATTCTAGTGGAAACCTATATTGCCTTTCTGCAGAACTAAAGTGGCTAGAAGTTGCACATACTACTTTGTTAGCAAATCCTCCATCTATTATCATGGCCCCTAAACTTAAAGATTCCGCCATAGTTGAACAGGCGCCA
This sequence comes from [Clostridium] ultunense DSM 10521, assembly GCF_000511955.1. Lineage (GTDB taxonomy): Bacteria > Bacillota > Clostridia > Tissierellales > Tepidimicrobiaceae > Schnuerera > Schnuerera ultunensis. Next base: position 456,587 of record NZ_AZSU01000003.1, read on the forward strand.
TATAAACCAAAGTATGGAATCGCAAGTTGTCTTGCAGAATATGAGGAAGATATAATCTGATTTAGCAAATCTCCGGAAAAAAGATACTCTATATCATTAGGAGACATATTAGCATTTGAAATAGCTAATTTAATTGCTTCTTCCTGTATACGAGCCTCTGCTTTCTCAAAGGATTCCTGTCCCCACATATCATCTTCTAAAATGATGTCAAAATAATCTTTTAGAGGCCCTTCCCCTTCTTTTGGTCCCACGATTGATGCAGTACCAATAATAGACGGAGGATTAGCAAGCTTTACTGTCTGTTTTCCAACGCGCTTAATAGACATAATATCACCTTCCTTTTGAAAGTAATAAATACAGAATTCCAACTATAATCGAACTGCTAACCCCATAAACTAAAACAGGCCCTGCAATACTAAACATCCTAGCTGCTACTCCAAAGATAAATCCCTCCCTTTTAAATTCCATAGCTGGAGAAACAATTGAATTAGCAAAACCAGTAATAGGTATGGCAGCTCCTGCTCCACCTATTTTCCCTAACTTATCATAGAATCCTAGCCCAGTTAAAAAAGACCCTAAAAAAACCAATAATATAGAGGTAGCAGATGTTACTGTCTTCTCATCTAATCCATATTTAAATAATATATTTCTTAAAATTTGCCCAAGAACACATATAAGTCCCCCTACAATAAAAGCGTATAAGATGTTTTTAAAGTAAGTAGGTTTTGGTATCTTTTTCTCCGCATATTTTTGGTATTCTTTATTTGTCATCTTATCCATCTATATTCACCCCTAAACTTTTTTAAATATTAACCAATAGTATAAGGCTCCTACTACTTTCCCAAATATTAATGCTCCAATAATATATTGCAATTCATGTTTAGCTTTAAATTTTTTTGCAAACACGGGTACTACGTTTAGAACTTCTGCCAAGGCTGAAGCAAATAAGCCGAAAAATATACCAATTGTAATACCAACTGGAATAGCAAAAAATTTACTAATACTTAATTTAAAATTTGAAAAATATATAAAGCTAGCAATAGTACCACCTATAGTGATCGAATACTCGTACAGCTTGATATAATCATCTGTATCCGTTGCCTGTGTTGCCCTTGGTACAATTTTTAATAAGGTCAAAAAAGCTGCAGCTGCACTGCCTATCGTAATTCCAGTAGAAGCACCAATTAAAGAAACTAGAAATGCTTTCCCATATTTTCACCGCCTATTATTGAGAATTTTTTTGTTTTTTTAAGTCATTTAATATATTGTCTTCTATATCTTTATCATAGAGATATAGTTCCAACTCCATTGGTCCTGGTTCCTGTCTTCTTCGTTTACTGAAACTGAATATTCTGCTGAAAAATGCAAACATACCCAATCCAGTCCCTAATGATAAAGGAATAGTAAGTATAAGTGGATTATCTTTTTTTACTCCAGTAATTGTAAAATATATCTTTTCCATGGATTTACTCATATTCACATCTTCGTAGAAGTTTACAATGGCTGCTGCAGCACCAAAGAATAAAACTAATATAACAAGAGTAATTTTAAAGAAATTTAAAAGCTTATTCTCTTCTTCTTTGCCCTTTATTTCCAATAAAACATCAGGGCCTCCTATTATTGTAATATCTATATTATCTATGGCTTCCAATACCTTTGTGGTTACCTCATTTCCCGAAATATAATCATACATTTCCTTGTCTTTCCCATTATAAATTCTTATCTTTTCCACCTTTTTTTTAATTCCATCATTATTACAATACACTTGGGCTACATCTTCTATAAATACATGGGTATTTAAATCTACTGAATATTTGGTCTCAAGATTGATATATACTTGTTCTTTATCGATAACTATCACCCTTTATTAAAAAGTTACTCACTAGTTTAGCTCTTTTAGGAACCTCCCTATTAGTTCCTAGTTCTCTATACCATAAAACACAACCAACTAAAAGTAGAATTATTATTAGAACAGACAATATATTTCTTTTATTGTTATGTAATTTTATTTTTTTTTCCATCTAATCACCCCATACTACAATTATTATTCTCTTATATTTATTTTTAATACAAAAAAATAAGGCATTGTTTCATGCCTTAACTAACATTTTTTTCATCTCTTCAATTATTTTCTTCTCTATCCTAGAAACTTGGACTTGGGATATTCCAAGTAGTTCGGCCACTTGAACTTGGGTTTTATCTTTAAAATATCTTAAAATAATAACTTGTCTATCCCTTTCTTTTAACTGGGATAACATTTCTTTTAAAATAATCCTCTCTATCATATCTTTTTCGCTATCTTCTTCTGCACTAATCTTATCAATTAAATAAAGCGGATTCCCTTCATTTTGGTGAATTACATCATATAGATAGTCTGGATGATAAGAAGACTCTAAAGCCATTACAATCTCTTCTTTATCAATATCCAATTCATCGGAAATTTCCTGTATAGTTGGTTCTCTGCCCAATACCTTTGAAAGTCTATCCTGAGTATATTTTATTCTATTAGCAGTTTGTTTCAAAGATCTACTAACCTTAATAAGCCCATCATCCCGTAAGAACCTTTTAATCTCACCTGCAATCATTGGGACTGCATAAGTCGAAAACTTTACATCATAAGAGGTATCAAATTTATCTATGGCCTTTAAAAGCCCAATACTACCTATTTGAAATAAATCATCCATTTCATAACCCCTGTTGGTAAATCCTCTTAAAACACTTTTAATAAGACCCAGATTATGCTTAACCAATTTATCCTTTGCTCCCTTGTCTCCATTTTGAGATTTAATAATTAATTTTATAGTTTCCTCATGGGTCAATAAAATATTATCCCTATTCCCTTTTTCCATAGTATCTACTCCCTATCTGAGAGGCTTTTAAAAGTCTTTGTCATTTTAACTTTTGTCCCTTTACCAATATGGCTTTCAACAATTAACTCATCCATAAAAGTTTCCATAACGGTAAATCCCATACCAGACCTTTCCAAATCGGGCTTAGAAGTATAAAAAGGTTCCATGGCTTTATCTATATCTTCTATGCCTTTACCATTATCTCCGATAATAATCTCGATTTTGTCTTTTTCAATTACTGCCTCAACTATTACCAAACCTTCTCCATATTCATAACCATGAATGATTGCATTAGTAACCGCTTCTGAAACTGCCGTCTTTATATCTGATAATTCTTCTATAGTAGGATCTAATTGAGAAGCAAAAGCAGCTACAACAACCCTAGCAAAGGATTCATTATTGGATTTGCTTAAAAATTCTAATTTCATATAATTTCTTTCTACCATTTTTTCATCCCCCTAATCCTTTATAGCCTCATCAATAGATGAATAGATATTAATAATTTTTAGTAATCCTGACATTTTTAATATTCTATCTATATACGGATTTGTACTAACAATAAAAACTCTTCCTTTTCTTTCCTTACAATTTCTATATCTCCCAATAATAAGTCCAATACCAGAGCTATCCATGAAACTTAAACCCCTTAAATCCAATATTATATTCATCAAATTATTATTATAATACTGTTGATCAATTTTTTTTCTTACATCTTCCGATGTATGATGATCTAACTCCCCCTTTAGTTTAACAATCAAATAATTTTTCAAAATATCCATTGAAAATTCCAATTTATCCCCTCCTAAAGATACTCCCTATATATTTCTACTAGTATACCTTTTTCTCCTTCATAGAAAAACCACTATTTTTGTTGTAAAAAGAAAAAAAGAGTCTTAATACTTATCAAGACCCTTTTGAAAATTCATATTAAATATTCTTACAAGCCAAAACAACCTGACTCAATAATATGGAAGTAGTAACGCTACCTACCCCCCCAGGAACTGGAGTTATTTTATTTACTATTGGGGATAGTTTATCATAATATGCATCTCCACTCAATTTTCCATTTTGATCTAAACTAACTCCAACATCGATAACAATGGAATTTTCATTAAAATATTTTTCATCAAAAAATTTTGCCTTTCCTAAAGCTACAACGACTACATCTGCCCTATTTGTAATTTCTTCTAAGTTTTTGGTTCTAGAGTGACAAATAGTAACGGTGGCATTTTCTTTTAATAACATCATTGCTAGAGGTTTGCCTACTACCATACTTCTATTTACAACTACTACATTTTTCCCTTCTAAAGGTATTTTATAATGCTTTAACATTTCCATGGCAGCCTTAGGAGTACATGGTGCAAATCCATCCATATCTCCTTCAAAAATTCTTTCCAAATTTAATGGATGCATGCAATCTACATCCTTTAATGGACTAATAGTATTTCTGATGATTTCTTCATCAATATGGCTTGGTAATGGTCTAAATACTAAAATACCCGAAATATTATCGTGCTTATTCAATTCCTCAATTAATTCTATTAGTTCTTCCGTCTTAATATTTACATCTCTTTCAAAAACTTTGGATTTAATACCTATATTATCGCAATTTTTTATTATACTTTTTTCATAGGAAACATCCCCTGGATTGTTTCCTAATCTAACAATTGCTAATGTAGGTATTTTATCATGTTTTGCCAGCTCCTCAATATCCTTCTTCATCTTCTCCTTAATCTGAGCAGCCACCACATTGCCTTTCAAAATTTCTGCCATACTCTTGCCTCCTTAAAATATTATATTATTTAAAATATCCTTTCTACTAATAAATTTGTCAATTCTACTTTGAATAATTTACCAACCAGTTAACGATTTTATTATATCATAAAAAGCTGAATAAACAAGAAGCTGTTAGAAGTTCTAACAGCTTTTGTACTTTTGTATTAATTTGGGGTAACTTCCTTTTTTAAATCTTCCTCTTTCACTGATTTGCCAAAATAACTAACAACTCCTATGATAATGGCTGTACCAATCAATAAAATAATTACTGGATGCGCCGAGAAAAAACCTGCAAATATATAAGATATTCCAGCAATAATCGCTACTGTAATGGCATAAGGCATTTGGGTCTTCACATGGTCTAAATGGTCTGCTCCTGAGGCCATAGATGACATGATGGTAGTATCAGAAATTGGCGAACAGTGGTCACCAAAGATTGCACCAGATAAAACTGTTCCTAGTGTAACAGTCATCATATGTGGATCTCCACCACTTTGAACAAAAGCGTAAGCCATTGGAATAGCTAATGGAATAACTATAGCCATAGTGCCCCAGGCAGTACCAGTAGCAAAAGAAATTATAGCTGAAATAACAAATATTATTAAAGGTAAAATAGCAAATGGGAAATTCCCAGGAACTATTCCTATTAAGAATTCGGCAGTCCCTACATCACCTGTTACACTGCCTAATGACCAAGCTAATACTAAAATCATGCAAGCAAACAACATGGATTTTGCACCATCAACCCAAGCATCAAAAGCTTCATCTACTGAAAATATTTTTTGGAAGACTCCCATTCCTATTGCTACAATACTAGAAATTAGAGATGCCCAAAGAAGTACTATACTAGAATCCGCTTCACCAAAACAGGTTCTAATGCCTTCCATTGTGAAAGGATTTACCGTTTCTTCTAAAAGAGTATACCCATTGTACCACAAACCAAAAAAGGCAATCATGATTAAAGTAAGAATTGGTACTATAGCGTTAGAGGCTTTATATTTAATATCCTTCCTTATTTCCATCTCTGTAATTTCATCACTAGTCATTGGCTTTGCACCATCGGCAATTAATTTCCCTGTAACTCTTGCTCTCTTTTCAGCTTCATACATAGGCCCATAGTCCTTTTCAATTACCAATAATACTAAAAGAAAAATTAATGAATAAATACAATAGTAGCTATAAGGTATAGTTCTAAGAAATACACCGTAATAATTGGCATCGATGCCTAAACTTTGGTAAATATTCCTAATAACCCCAATTTCATAACCAACCCAGGTCGATATCAGTGCAAGCCCTACAACTGGAGCAGCTGTGGAGTCAATAATATATGAGAACTTTTCCTTTGAAATTCTATTTTTGTCGGTAAGAGGTCTCATAGTTGGTCCAACTATTAGAGTATTAGCATAATCATCGAAGAAAACAAACACTCCCAATAAATAAGTATATAGCTGAGCAGATCTAGGGTTCTTTATCTTCCTCCCCAACGCCTCAGCTACGGCAATGGTTCCCCCCATCTTATTTACTACTCCAACCATTCCTCCTATAGCTAATAAGAAAATGATAATTGCTGCATTCCAAGAATCGGCTAAGGAACCAATTAGATAATTATCCATAGTTCTTAAAAAACCATAGAAAGGGTTCCAGCCATTTAACATGGTAGCTCCTATGAAGATTCCCAAAAATAAGGATACTAATACTTGTTTAGTTACAAATGCTAGAACAATTGCCAGCAAAGGTGGTAAAACTGACAACCATCCAAAATTAGTAGCTTTCTCTTCCTCTGCAAAAGCTGGAAAAGCTAAAACTAAAATTAAAAACAGCACTAGAATGATGGTTTTAAATCTGTACATTTTTATACCTCCTTATAAGATTTTATTAATAATATTTATAAAACCGCCCTCCTTTCTTAAATTGATAATTATAAGAAAGTTTTTGAATATAAATAAAACAGTAGCATCGTAAATTCTAATTACTGGTACTACTGTTGTCGTTATAATTACAATTTATAAAACCATTTATTTAATTATATTACATATCCTTCCCACTATCAAGAAATGTTACAAAATTATTACAAAATTTTAAATATTAAATATTATCAATCTTTATTAAGCTAAATAATTTAATACTATTCTATTTCTTAGTTCCTATCTCCGGTTCTACATGTACCATACAATGTTTAACATCATCTATGCTTTTTTCAATTAAATCGTGCACCTTTTCTGCAATTTCATGGCCTTCTATAACTGTAAGAGTTCCATTTACCAAAATATCCACATCCACATATATTCTATTTCCAAATATTCTAGTCTTTAAATTTTTAATATCTTTTACACCTTCTACAGAAAAGGCCAGTTCCCTAATCTTTTCGATAATTTCATCATCTGCTGCTTCATCTACTAATCCCTTTATGGATTGCAGGTATAAATCTATTCCTACCTTTATGATAAAAAGGCTAACTATAATTGCAGCAATAGGGTCTAATATCCTAAGACCCATTCTAGCTCCTAATATTCCAACAAAAGTTCCTATTGAAGACATAGCATCCGTTCTATGATGCCATGCATCTGCCTCCATTGAAAAACTTTTAACTTTTTTTGCCGCCTTTATTGTATACCAAAACATACCTTCTTTGGTGATAATTGATATAAGGGCGGCAATAAGAGCTATTGTACCAGGTGTTTTAATTTCACCAGTTATCAATATTTTAATGCCTTCATAACCAATTAAAATTCCAGTAACAGCCAAAAATATACTCAAAATCTTAGCAAAAACAGGTTCGTATTTTTCATGGCCATAAGGATGGTTTTCATCTGCTTCCTTTGATGATATTTTTAGTCCTAGCAGTACAACTAGAGTAGTGAGTACATCAGATAAGGTGTGGACTCCATCAGCTAGCATAGCACTACTCTGACCTATAACCCCAGCAATAATTTTGGCTGCAGATAAAACAATATTTATAATTATTGTAATTATCGAAACCTTTACCCCTAATTCATAATTTTCCATATAATTCCCTCCATAGTAATATAGTATGCTATAAATCAATTTATTATCAAACTAAATAGTATTAATTGATAATTTATATAACTATCATTATATACCCTTAATATCAGTAAATCCACTATTTTCTCTAAATAGAAGTTCTTATCATTTGATACTAATTATAGTTTTCTATTCATGAAAACTAAAAAACTACTGAACGATTTGCCCAGTAGTTTCCATAGAAATATAGACTCTATCTCCTATATTATAATCATTTTGTCCATCATTATTTTTTTGCACTCTATAGATTTGAGATTTTGTTTTAATTTTATAATGGATAAATGAGCCTAAAAACAACTTTTCTTCAATAACTCCTTCTATTTCCCCTTTCTTTGAATCAATAATAATTTTCTCTGGTCTAATGAAGTCTAAATTTCCATTTCTACTTTTAATTAAATTAGACCACCCGATAAAATTTAATACAAATTCAGTTCTAGGATTATTATAGACTTCCTCTGGTGTTCCTATTTGTTCTAGCCTTCCTTTATTCATTATCAATATTCTATCAGCAATAGATAAAGCTTCTTCTTGATCATGGGTTACAAAGATCATTGTAATATTAAATCTCCTTTGAATTGCTTTAATCTCATCTCTCATCCTTATCCTTAATTTGGCGTCTAAATTTGATAAAGGTTCATCTAATAGTAATACTTTTGGATTGATAATTAATGATCTAGCTAAAGCTACCCTCTGCTGTTGTCCTCCACTTAGCTGGGTTACTTTCTTATTTTTTTCTTTTCTTAATCCAACTATATCCAAATATTCTTCTCCTTTAATTAACGCTGCTTTTTTAGAAAAACCTCTAAATTTTAATCCATAAACAACATTTTGTATTACCGTCATATGTGGAAAAAGCGCATAAGATTGAAATACAGTAGATACAGGCCGTTTTTCTGGAGATAGATATGTTATATCTTCACCATCTATATATATTTCACCAACTTCAGGTTTTAAAAAACCACCAATAGTCTTTAAAACCGTAGTCTTTCCACAGCCACTAGGTCCTAATACGCATATAAGTTCACTTTTATTTACTTCAAAACTCAGATTATCTACTGCTGTCAAATCCCCAAATTTTTTAGTTAAATTATCTACCTTAATAAACATTTTTTTCCTCCAACAAGAATTTTGAAAAGATAATATTTACAACTAAAGTAATAAGAATTAGCATACAGGCAATTACCGACCCTATCCTATACTTACCACTTTGTATAGCATCAAACATTACAAGGGTAGCAAGTTTCTTCCCAGGATACACTAAAAATATTATCGAGCCTATAGTAGTCATAGTTGCAGTAAAGTTGTTGACAAAAGATATTAAAAATGCTGATTTTGACATAGGAGTTATTACATCTTTTAATATATATATATCATGAGCTCCTAAATCCTTACAAGCCTCTGTTACTTGAGGATTTATTTGGGAGATAACTGCACTACTAGCCTTTGTAGGTAATGGCAGCTGTTTAAAAATACAATTCAAAATTACTATTAAACCAGTTCCTGTAAGTTCTAATGGATATTTATTAAAAGCTAAAATATATCCTAATCCAAAAAATGTTCCTGGAATAATATAAGGCATTGTAGAGATAAAATCTATAATCTTCATTCCTTTAATCTTTCTAATTTCTAAATAATAGGAAATTAAAAAGCCTATAATACTTCCAACAACACCAGTAATCAAAGAATATATAATACTTCTTAAAAAACTTCCCGAAATATAATTTTTAGATTCTTTTATATTATCGAAAGTAAAATACATGGTTCCAAATCTTTGTTTTGTCATAGCAGAAATAAAGATAGATAGATACTGCAAAATCATCATAGTTAAGAACAAATATGATATTATCTGTAGTAACCTAGGAAAAAATCCTTCTATTCTGAGCATAGTTTCATCAGATTCTTCACGAAAATTAGTTCCTGTTATAATATTGGAATCCTTTAAAAATATTCTATATAAAATAAAAGCTATAATTGCAGGTATAAATAATAATATACTAATAGCTGCAGCCATAGGTAAATTCGAATAGGCTACTACATTTAAATAGGCCTGAGTAGCTAATACGTTAAAGGAACCCCCTATAATAATGGGCGTGCTAAAATCTGCTAAAGATCTAACAAAAGTAAGCAACCCCACTATAATAATCCCGTGTCTCATCAATGGTATAAGAATCTTTGAAATAGTATGGGATGAATTCCCTCCTAAATCCAAAGAACTATTAAATAGACTTTTATCTATGCCGTTAATAACTCCAATTAACATCAAAGCATTTAGTGAAGTAAATCCAAGGGATTGCATAGCTACTATTCCTTGCCAACCATAGGTATTAGCAGTAAACCCTAATATATTATGAGTAATAAAGCCCCGCCTACCAAATAGAGATATATAGGCTAAGGAAGAAACAAATGGGGGTGATATCATAGTCAACATTAAAATTGTAGTAAGTATTTTTTTATACTTACTATTAGTAAAGCTAATATATATAGAAACAGCTATCGACAAAAGGGTGGATATTAAAGTAGTTAATATTGCAACAAAAAGGCTATTTTTAAGTAACATAATATTTTTATTTAATAAACTCTTATAAATATCTAATGTAAACTCTCCATTAACAATAAAGCTTTTGCTAATTACAGATAACATTGGATAGAAGATAAATATTATAACAAGAAATAAGATTGTTAGAAGTATCAGTTTATCAATAAAATTTAAAAAATGGGTACCTATTTTATTAGATACCCTATTTTTTTCTATTTTCATATTATTTATCACCTACAAGTTCTGACCATCTTTCTAGTATTGGCTCCCTATCCTTACCAAAGGAAGACAAATCCTGTTTAATAAATCTTTTTTCTGGTACACCTAAATCATACCCTTCTACCCCTGGTTTAACCATTTGTGCCCCATCTTTTCCATCTATTTGTGCAAGAATTTGTTGATTTTCTTTTGAAAGCATAAAATCTATAAAAGCCTTGGCTCCTTCTAGATTTTGACTATTTTTGAATATGGCAACCCCTTCAGGTACCCATGGTATACCATCTTCTGGGAAAACCACTTCAACATTCTGCTCTTCTTGAAGGTCAAAAGCTGATTTGTCAGCAGGAATAATTCCTATAGCAAATTCTCCTTCCATAGTCTTTAATTGAGGATCCTTGCCTCTCTTAGCATAATAAGGAATATTCTTATCTAATTCTTCAAAAAACTTCCAGCCTTCTTCTTCCCCCATCATTTGCAACAGCCCATTTACCGCTGCATAATTTGTTCCTGAAATAGCTGGATTAGACATTATTATTTCATCTTTATAAACTGGATTGGTTAAGTCTTTCCAACTGGTTGGCATAGGAAGATTATTTTCTTCCAAAATATCCTTGTTAACTAGTAGTCCTACAATAGTCAGTCCTTTCCCAATCCAATACCCTTCAGGATCTTTAAATTCAGCAGGTATATCTTCGGATTCCTTTGATATATAGGATTCAAGTAATCCTTCTTCCTTGGCCTCCATAAAAGCATCTAAGCCTCCACCAAACCATATATCAGCCATAGGTTTTCCTTCCTCTGCCTTTACTCTTGATAATAGTTCTCCAGATGACATAGATATAAACTCTACTTTAATTCCAGTCTCATCAGTGAATTTGTCAAAGAATTCCTTATAAGACTCAGAAGTAGCTACAATGTTTAAGGTAGTACCTTCTAGATCGGCATTTTCCCCCTCATTAGCTATTTCTTCTTGTATTTCTCCCTCATCATCAGATGCCTCTTTTTTTTGACAAGCAGCCAGTGATAAAATCATTGAAAAAATTAATAATAAAATCAAAATTTTACTAGTATTTTTCATGTTTTTTTCCCTCCATTTCTGTATTTCCTCAAACATTATAACATAATATCTTATAAATAAGTTTTCCATTAAGATATTTTATAATTATCGTCAAATTATAGTTTTTATCTATACAAGATTATTGCAGCTGATTTTATGGTATCATCTAATTAGTATTAAAAATGGAGGCAAAATAGAGATGATAATAGATACTCATATACACGAAAACAAATACTCATCAGACAGTTTTATCGATTTTAAAAAAGCCATAGATATGGCAAAGCTTATAGGACTTGATGGGATATGTATAACAAACCATGATAATAACGATTTAAGAATGGATCTAGGTGATTATGTAAAGATTAACGGAGTATTAGTAATAGTTGGTGCCGAAGTCCTTACTCATCAAGGAGATATATTAGTTTTTGGTTTAAAAGATATTCCGAAGGAAAAGATGCATGCTGAAGAACTTCTTAGATTGGTAAAAAAACATAAAGGAGTAGCCATTGCCGCCCACCCTTTTAGAAATAATAATAGAGGATTAGAAAATCATCTACATGAAGTAGCTGACCTATTAGACGGTGTTGAATCCTTTAACGGAAGCACCTACTCTTACCATAATCTATATGCCTATGCAACAGCTACTCAGTTAGGTTTGCCCTCTTTAGGTGCCAGTGATGCTCATGTAATGGATAGAATTGGTAAATATGCAACCAAATTTTATGATACTATAAGAGATGATATAGATTTTATAGAAGCTATTAAATCTAAAAATTTTCATCCTGTCATGAGAATAGATGGAATATTTAAAGACTTTGATTACACTTATGAAGAACTATTACCAAGAGAAAAAATAACAAATCTTAAACAGAAATAACTATAAACCCCATAAATTATCAGTTCATGGGGTTTATTATTTATTTTTACTGACAATGGGTATATATTCAACAAATAATAAAATATGGAGGAGTTTAAATGTTGGATATTAAAATTTTTTCAGATTTTGCATGTCCTTTCTGTTTCATAGTTACGGGTATTTTTGATAAATTAAAAGAAGACGGTGTAGAGTTTGCTATAGAATGGATTCCTTATGAAATGCATCCAGATATTCCATTGGAAGGTAAAAGTGTAGAGGGAAAACATCCAAAAGGATACGCAGAAAAAATGTATGAGATGTTAAACAAATTAGGAACTGAATATGGTATTAAATACAAAATGCAAGAAAAAGACTATAATACCCATAGGGCTCTTCTAGCAGGAGAATACGCCAAATCTGTAGGTAAGTATGATGAGTTTTCTAAAAAGATATTTAAAGCCTATTTCACAGATTTAAAAAATATAGGGAATAAAGATATTCTTGATGATATAGCAAAAAAAGCTGGATTGAATATTGAAGAAATGAACAACCTAATCAATGCTGGTAAATATGAAGCAAACTTAAAAAGGGCAAAAAATTTAATAGGTAAATTTGAGGTAGAAGGTACCCCTACGTTTATAATCAACGACCAGCATAAAATGGTAGGTGTTAGGCCTTATGAACAAATGAAGAGGTCATTTTTAGCATATAGTTAGAATTATCTCCTTAAGTATATACTTAAGGAGATAATTATTATTAAACAGTTTTATAATTTAATTTATCATTTAAATAATACCTATTAATTGCATTTTTAACAATTTTCATAATCAAACCACTATAACCTAATTTACAAGCTTCTGCCATCTTAGTCAAATCACTATGGCCTTTCATAAGACCCGGCAAAGAATTCACCTCCAGTACATAGGGAATCCTATCCCTCAATCTAATATCGATTCTAGCATAGTCTCGCATTCCTAAGGTACTATATGCTTTAATTGCTATCCTTTCAATTCTCTTTTTTGTTTCCCTTTTCAATTTAGCGGGAATATGAAAGATAGTCCTATCCCCGTAATGAAATTTTACTTCAAAACTATAAATATTATTTAAATGTTCTGGAAGATTTGAAAAATCTACTTCCAATATGGGTAGAACCGTTAAATTTTCACCGTTACCTAAAACCCCTACTGTAAATTCCCTACCTTCTATATATTCAGTAATCATAATAGGTGGATTATAGGTTGTTAAATCCTTTTCCACTTTTTGAATTAAATCATCTTCATTAAATATAAGGCTATCTTCATGAATTCCTCTGCTAGAACCCTCATCTTTAGGTTTTACCAAAACTGGAAAATCAATATTTAGATTCTCAATTTCTTCTATACGAGAAACATAAGTAAATTTCGGTGTAGGAATTTTTGCTTCTTGAAATAATTTGCACGAATAAATCTTATTATAAGCAAGCCCATGACCTAAAGGTGAAGAGCTGGTATAGGGGATACCAGCATACTCAAGGGCAGCTGGCAATTGAGATAGTCTAGCATCGCCGTTAATTCCATTACACAAATTAAAAACCAAATCTACCTTTTCTTTTTTCAACCTTGTAATCAAGTTATCATCAAATACTAAATCAATGCAGTTAAATTTCTTTGAAAGTACTTCTTTCAATCCTTTTATAGTCTTTCCCTTCTGTTTATCTTCCATTATCCCTTCATCTGTGGGCAATACTTTAAATCTTGGCTTATCAGTAACAATAGCCACTTTCACAAATAAACATCTCCTTTAATATGCTAATATAAATAAGAAAAGAGTCTTAAAAAATGCCTCCCTTCTCATTATATAGCATTAATACAAATATTACAAAAGCCATTACCGTGTATTGGTAATGGCTTTTTATCTAATTAGTATCCAACGCTATAGGGAGTCTGCTTATTAGTACCTTAGTCATATACGCATATAATGGTATATTGACTAATTGACCGATAACCCTACCTGGAAGAATAGTAACTAGAGGTATACTAAATAATGTTTTCATAAAGTAGGCCCATAATAGTATAGATGTAGTGACTTGTCCTACTCCTATTGCTAGCAAAAGTTTCCAAAACGAAGTTCTACATTCTTTGTCTTTACATTTCATCATTATAAGCCCTGGTATTGCTCCTGTTAAGGCAGCAGATAAAGTAAAATGTGGCATATATGGGCCCATTGGGCTAATTATCATACCTATTATATCACCAACTGCCCCTACAATACCTCCAGCTAGAGGACCAAATACTATTCCAGCAAAGATTATTGGAAAACCTCCGAATCCTATTCTAACGATTTCAGTCCCTCCGCCGCCTATTCTAATACTACCTACTCTTGTTAAAACAACATTTAATGCAATAAGCAAAGCATAATAGGCAATATTCTTAGAGCTCAACTTTTTCACAAAAAAAGCCTCCTTTCCTCAATGGCATGACAGAACTGCCACATCAAGAAAGCAGACTATTCAGGATGTGTCAGCGAACGCGATAGTTTAACGCAAGCTAAAAAGCTCTTCGTTTAGAGGCAACGTCCCATCCTCTAACACTTTACGCAAACTACCTACTCTGCCATTAATATTTATTATATTTGAACAATTATAGTATATCTAATAATTGTAAAAAATTCAAGTTGTTTCGTAATTTTTTTGTCTTATAGTGTTGTAAATATTATGTTAATGGTATATATATTAGCAGGCATATGCTTTCTTTAAAATATTTGCTATGTCTTCAATTTTAATTTTAATTGGATTGTCTTTAGTACACGGGTCCTCGATGGCTATTTCACTCATTTCTTCTATGGTTGTATAAAATATTTTATTATCAATATTGGCTTTTTTTAATGTAGCTGGCATATTCAGCTTGTTTTTTAAAATTTTAATGCCTTCTATTAAACTAATAACTCCTTCTTTAAGTGTTGAATGTGGGAATCCTAATATCCTAGACAGATTCCTATACTTCTCCCCTATGCCGGTATTTGATTTTCTATCTAATTCTGAATCAAATTCTATAACATATGGTAGTAATTATACTATTAATCCTTCCATGGGGAATGTTAAACCGTGCAGCACCTATTATATGAGCCATACTATGGTTAATACCTAAGTCCGAGCTATTAAAAGCTATTCCAGCCATACAGGATGCTATATGCATTTTTTCCTTAGCTTCTATATCTTCATTATTATTGTAGCTTCTTGACAAATATTTAAATACATATTCTATGGCTTTCTCTGCGTAAATATCTGAATAATCAGTTGAATTTATAGACACATAAGCTTCTATAGCATGGGTTAAAACATCAAATCCTGTATCTGCAATTATATTAGATGGTTTTTTAATTAAATCTATATCTATAAATTTATCTGATGCCATCAAATGATGGTAAAGAATTGCTTTTCCTGCGTCGATAACAGAACCGCCACCTAATGCTATTATTATATCAGGCTTGAAATCTAGTAGCTTTCCAATCCCTTATATATAATTTCTAAGGAAGGATCTTCCGTTATATCTTTAAAAACAAACACCAATTGATGCCCTTCCCATCTAAAATATAAGTTATTTCAGATAGAAAGCCTAATTTAATCATAGTAATATCAGTAACAACAAAAGCACTTTTCTCCTGGATATCCTTAATCTTTTCAATTGAGTCTAACCCATAATAGATATCCGTTTTCAGATTAAAGTTCTTCATTATACTACCTCCAACTATCTACATCAAATGTAGATATCTCAACTTTCTTGAGTCTTTTCTACCCTTCTATTAGCAATAAAGATGGCAAGTATAACTGCGGTAATTCCTGCCGTTAATTTACCTGCTACCGCTACATCTCCCATTCCTAACAACTTTCCTAATTGGAGTAAAGGCTTTCTAAACACCTTTGTTATGAAATGTACCATTGGAAATGCTCCGGCTAACATTAGTGCAATATCTCCAACAATGGCTATACTATCAGATACCGGCGCTATACCGGGAATTACAACTATCTCCGTTAAAGTTTCAATAATTATAACTGCCAATCCTATTGTTATTACAATAACTACACCTCTTCCAAAAACGGTAAATCCTCTTGTCATCTTATCGAAAATTTTCCATAAACCAACGGCTAAAAGGAGAGAAACAATAACTGTTGGAACTGAATTACTCAATATCATGGGTAATTCAAAACCTGCAACTAACCCACCGACAAAGGTCCCTATGGGAATAGTTATTAAACCCGCCAATATCCCTGTAGCTAAAAATTTATGGTCCTCCTTATCTATTATTAGGCTACCGGTATTGTAAATACGATTGTTGGCTCCACCATTGCCCCTAATATTAACCCTGCAAATAGCCCTGCTTGTCCCGTTTGTGCTAACTCTATAGCTAATATCCCTTCTTCAAATTGCTCACAAAACCAAACTTGTTTCCAATTATCCTATCTATAGCTCCTATAACCATAAGTAACACCATTATATAGACAATAATATCATTTATGCCCATACTATCCCTCCAATCTTAATTTTCCAATACCCTTTTGATAATCCTTTCTATTTCATCTATAATCCCAATAACCGTTGCATCTACAGGTACTTCCCTGTTTTCTAAAACCTTTCGTGCAGAACTTCCTCTCACTACTAGCACCTGTTCACCTATACCTGCGCCTACACTATCAACAGCAACAAAAGTATTTTCTTCTTTTTCATGGTAATAATCTATTGGTTTAATAACCAGCAATTTAAATCCATTTAACGATTCCTCTTTTCTAGTAGCCCAAACATTACCAACAACCTTCTCAATTATCATAAGCATCTTCCTTCCACTATAGTTCTAAATACTTGACTTTAATCTGTTTATCTATCATATATTCTTCTGCTAAAGGGGTAATAATAGAACCTTTAGATATCCATATATTCTTTGTTCTATTTAGCCATAATTTTTCAATATTAGATTGGGTAATAACCCTTCTTCAATACATATGATTCTTTTTCCTTTCAATATGGATTCTATAACCATACCCTTTTCAAATCCTACTGCATTTGCCTCATCATAATCAATATGCATACTAAGCTTATAGTTCTCATTTACTCTTACTATTACATCTTCAAATATAACAGGCCTATTGCTCTTAACTATTACACAAACCTTATCCTTATCCTTTACATTTAGCCTAATAGCACCATCGGGAGTCATGCGAATATGAGGCTTAGCTATAATTACACTTTTAGTTCTTTTAACAACCGCCTTTTCAGATGCAATAAAAATACTTGCTCCTCCATTTAGATTCCCTGATTCTCTTATTGTTGGATTTATTCCTAGGTTTATAGCATCAGTTTTAGATATCTCCATGTGTACCTGCAATACTTTGGAATATCATGTCAGCAGGAGCACCTTTTTTAATAGCTTCCATTAATCCTCTACTTATCCTCCTAATATCACTAGTTCTGGTTTTAGTATCCAATATCCATTCCCTTAATTCTGCAACAGTCCGATTTTTAACCTGATTATATATTTTCTCATTAACCAAGTCCTGTATAACCCTTGTTACTTCATCTTCCTCATAGGGCACTATTGAATTATTTCTCAAATCTTTTAAAGTCAAATTACTTAATACTTCTTTAGCAGCAATCATCTCAGTAACAGATTTAGCAGCTATGCCTGCCAACCTATCTCCCGACCTTTCTTCATTAGCCTTAGCCAAGACCTCTTTAATATCCTTAAATTGGTAAACAGTACCAAATAATTTGGTTTTCAATCTCAACTTATCCACCTCTCTAATTTATTAATTAAACAGTAGAGTCTTTACTATTACAGGTACAACACTTCCATCTGCTAAGGGTTTGCCAATATCTACATAGTCTCCATTTTCCACTTTTATGGAGTCAATGCATACTATCTTTTTTTATTGCTTAAGCGAATATCTAATGTCTGACCAAGTACCTTAGCTATATCATTTTCTATAATAATTAATGGCGTATCCAGATCTAAAATATCTCTCATACCATTTATTATTGAATCTGCTAAACCTTCTACTTCCTCGAAGTTTAAATTCCTCACCCCCTTGATAGCTAAAGCAACCAATTGGATATCCTCTTCCAACATAAACCATCTTAGCTTCTCAGCAATAATCTCCTCCATTTCCTAAAAGTTTAAATTTTCATCTTCTTCTGTTAGCTTTAGTATTGGTATATTTTTTAGCGGAAGAACTTCTTCACTATATTTGATGGTACTACCGCTAATATCAGTAGTATGGGAACCAGTACCCACTACAGTAGCCCTAATAGTTTCTTTTGCTTCATATAGTTTCATCTCTTCGAGAACCGACACCATCCGCTCTGAAATTAATTCCAACTTACGGTAATCAGCGTTCCCTCCCACTTTCATATCTAAGCCGATACTTTGTGCAAGGTAATTTATTTTTTCTGAAATGTAGGTTATCCTTTTTTTAGTCTTATCTACTTTAATCAGTCTTCCACCTATGTCAAAACAAGAAGTATCTATAACATTGCCATTTTTAAATACCACAATATTAGTGGTGCCTCCACCTATATCCAAATTTGCTACAACAACCCCCTTTTTCTTAGAAAACTCATCAGCATTTGCTCCTTTTCCAGCTATTATCCCTTCTAAATCTGTTCCTGCAGTTGCAACCACAAAATCCCCAGCTAATCCAGATAAAGTATCTAAAACCTGGTTTGCATTTTTTTCCTAGCAGTCTCCCTAGTAATAATTTCTGCACCAGTTACTACATCCTTAGGCTTAATTCCTGCTTTTTTATATTCAGCCTCTATTATTTTTCTAACGCTAGCCCCATCTATTTCTATAGGGGATAAAAGGGGTGTAAAATGTATTTTGCTTCTATATACTACCTCCTTATCTATAATCTTTATCATGGGCACAGAAGCTATTGAAGCAGTATTGTCTATGGTTATCCTGCTAAATACTAATTGGGTTGTTAAAGTTCCTATATCTATTCCTACACTTAGAATACTTTCGTTCATCTGATCTCCCCTTAAACTAAATTTCAAACAAAAAGAGGCCTAAAGTAGGCTTTGCAACTACTTTAGGCCTCTTTGCCTTTACTAACACTTCTTTGTGCTATATAAACAGTATTTTATTATTGAAATTTAAAATCGAAACTTATTGTAGTACCTTTATGGGATGAATCTATATAAAGATTTCCACCTAATTTCTCTTTTATGATTTTATCTACTATACTAAGACCTAAACTATTATCAGGCAACTTAGATGGATCAAACCCCTCTCCGTTATCTAAGACCGATATAGTATAAAATATCTGATCTTTTTTTATTTTAATATTCATATATCCATTATTTTTGTTTTAAACCCATCATCTATAGAATTTTGTATTAGTTCATTTGCTATTAACGCTATGGATGTGGCATATTGAGAATCGACAACAAAAGTATTACCCAAAACTTTAATATCTATATTTTTATTTGGCTCTAATAAATAATCCTTTCCATTATCTGCAATTCTCTCTATTAAGATTTTTATATCCACATCGACAATACCGCTTTCAGATAATAATTCATGGGTAATGGATACACTTACAATTCTACTTATACTCTCCTCTAACGCTTTTTTAGCATTTCTATCCTTCATTCTTCTAAATTGTAATCGCAACAAGCTGGAAATAGTTTGCAAATTATTCTTAATCCTATGATGGATCTCTTGAATTGCTACAGATTTTAATATGAACTGACCTTTGTCAAGTAGACAATCAATTTAATTAAAATTTATGCACATTAGGATGCATGGTTTCGATATTCTAAAGGAGCCATGCATCCTAATCCTTTTTGAAATCTTTTTTCATTGTAAAATTTTATATATTGAATTATTTTTTCCCTTAATTCTTCAAGTGTTTTAAACTTCTTACCGTAAAACATTTCAGTCTTTAATATACCAAAAAATCCTTCCATAGGACCATTATCTATACATTTACCAACTCTTGACATACTTTGGACCATTCCAGCTTCTTCAATCTTACTTTTGAAAATATTTCCCGTATACTGAAACCCTCTATCACTATGAAATATGGGCTTTGCATCAGGATGTTTTTGGATGGCTCTATCAAACATTTTAAATACAAGTTGATTATTGTTTTTAAAGGATATTTCATATTCAATAATACTGTTATCGTAAATGTCCATAATTGGACTTAAATAAAGCTTTCTATTATCTCCAGGAATTGAAAATTCAGTTACATCTGTAAGCCATTTCTCATTAGGAGCCTTAGCT
>NZ_AZSU01000003.1:478249-499360 GCF_000511955.1 [Clostridium] ultunense DSM 10521
GTAACCCCATACTTATCAGCCGCATCTTTGTAACTCATATTGTTTTCAATAACCCATTTAACTATTTCTAGTCTTTCTTCAAATGTAGTTTTTCTTGATTTCATGGTATAGACATCTCCTTTAGGGTCATAAGCCTTTATTTCTATACCATTATACCATTTATTAATCCAATTATTAATTACTCCTGTGGAAATATTATATTTAGCTGCTAAATCAGGCATTGAATATTTACCTAAATTATATTTTTCTATTATTGATAACTTAAATTCTTTACTATATGAAGAATTTTTGTTTGATGTTTCAAATACACTTGGTCCATGTTCTTTATATCTTAAATACCATCGACGCACAACTTCCTTTGTTGTTCCAATTTCATCAGCAATTCCTTGAAAACTAATATGACCTTTTTCATAATCTTTGCAAGCCTTAATTTTTACTTCTTTACTGTACTTTGGTTTTCTTCCCATAAAAAAATACCTCCAAGTAGATAATCTAATTTTTAATTAATTAGACTGTCTACTTTGGAAGTATCATATCAATATGGGCTCTTTTTCTTTTGCTTTTACCTCAATAATATCCCTTATTATCATATTTATTCCTATGGTTTTATTCTTTTGTTTCATAAGGGTATATTTTACCTCTAATACCAGTCCTCCAACCCTAAGGTCCCTTACCTCCCGATCACCCTATGATCTAGTAATAAAGGTGGGAGTAAATAATAGAATATCCGTCAATACCCTTAAGACTTCCTTCAATGCAGACTCTACACTAGAAATATCCCTGGTAATAACTAAGGAACCACTGAATCTGTCTAAAAATCCTATTTCAACCTCCGCAGCCTTTGTTGCCACATCTGATGCAATAATCGCTGCTTCACTGGGTGTAATAGTAAGTATGCCTATAGCATCATTATATTCTTCAATCAAACCTAATTTATTAAATATGCTCCCAGCAGGATTAGCAATTAAATGGGCGAGAGTCACCTGTTTTCCTGGAACATATTCCTGTATAACTCTTTGTTTTTCAATGGCTTCCATAGTATCCTTCCTTTTAAATAATTAGTCAAAAAAAGCCTACATAAATCTTTGGTAAAGATTATGCAGGCTCCATTGCCTCAAAAAGCACCCCTTTGTGCAAAATATTAAGTTAAAATTAATCAATCTTATTTAAAGCATGGACTTTAGTATAATACTATTACCCATAAATAATTAATCTATTCTTACTTTTTATAAATTGGTGAAAAAACTTTATCTATACCTTTGCTTTTCTAATAGTTTAAAAACTGTCCTTCTGTTAAAAATAAAATGTAGTAAAAAAATAAAACACCAGTCCTAAAACCGATGTTGTAAAAGCTATGATGAGTAAATCTATAAGCCGTGTTCTAACTTCACCTTTAGTGAAAGGTTTATTTGCTATGGAAATGTTGAAATTTCAATGCCTCCATAGTTTTTGTTTTATCTCATTTCCAAAATAATGTATAGTATCACAGTTATGTGCGACCTAAAGAAGTACAGAAGTAAGGAGTGATAAAATGAAAAACCTTGATGTTTTATATGGTGAATTTTTAGATTATATGTTATCTGAAAAGAATGCCTCTTCTCTTACAATTGATAGTTATAGAAGAGATTATAATGTACTCACTGAATATTTAGTATCAAAGAGGATGCCTAAATCTTTGGATATGCTTACTACTCAAAATCTAAGGAATTATGTAAATTACATGAAGAAAATTAAAGACTATAGTTCTACCACTATTAATAGGAAGATAAATAGTCTTAGAAGTTTTGCCAAGTTCCTTGTAATAAACGAGTATATGGATGTAAATTTCATGGACCGAATAACTGCTCCTAAGAAGGAGAAGAAACTTCCAAAAGTAATGAAAGAAGAAGAGTTGGAGAAATTCTTATCAGTTATTATGGATTATAGTGATGGAAATGGCTTAAGAGATAGGGCTATCTTTAATTTATATGCTTCGACTGGCATTAGGAGACAGGAACTTATAAATCTTAATATAGAAGATGTTGATCTTGGAAACAATACTCTAAAAATCTTAAATGGTAAAGGTGGTAGAGATAGGGTAGTTCCTCTATTCGAACCTACCAGCGGTTATCTTTGGGAGTATCTAATGACCCGATTACCTGTTAAAGATAATAAAGAACCTCTTTTTAAAAGTGGATATGGTAATCGTATTAGTGTTACTGCCATACAACAACTTTTCAGGAGATATATGAAGATTGCTGGTCTTGATGATAAGGGATATACAATACACACTCTAAGACATACCTATGCTACCTTGATATTAAAAAATGGTGGAAATCTAATGGAGATTAAAGATCTACTTGGACATGCTGATTTAAATTCAACCTCTATATACCTTCATACAACTGTTGAACAATTGAGGAAAACTTCTAAGTTGCATCCTTTGGCTAAGCGTGAAAATGAGGAGTAAATTAAGTCATCTATATTTTTCATTTTCCCATTTGAATCTTCTTTAAAAGAAATATTATATCTCTTCAATTCCAAGGAATTTCAAGTATATTCATTTATATTCCTTGACTTTAATAGATTATTTGAATAGCATATAGATAATAAGGTATATATAATACAAAAACACCTTGGATGATATATCTATGGGATTATTATCATTAAAAGTAGGGAACCTTGGATAGGTTCCCTTTTAATATTTTTTTACAACCTTTGAAGTGTAATTATTCATCAAAATCTTCAAACTTTATATCAAAGGTTATTTACAACATTTCAAATATCGTACTTTTCCATACCTACTCTTATACCAAATTAGCAAAAGGTAATCTTCCATTGTAATGGTTTTTAAACTTATTGATTAACTCTTGCTCTTCAATTACTGGGTTTTCATCTTCAAGAATCTTATAAGCAATCATTAAATCTCCACTTCCTTTGATTTGCCAGATATACCTTCCACCCCAATGTCCAATGTTTTTTCCTCTCCCAAACTTTATGTATTGCATTATTCTTGTTTTTAATGTTGACCTATAAACTCGACCATTTTTAGCAATTCCGCCTGCTCTACCAATATACAATACATTTGCATCCTCTACCCATTTTCTAATTAACTCATCTATCGTAACATTAGGATCTTTTCCTTTAAAAAATCCTCCTGTACCCGGGTTACAGAAACTTACATCTTGTTCCTCATCAGTATATATAATATATAGACCTTTAAAATCTGGGAAAATACCAAAATCATTTCCTATATCTTTCAATCTCGTAAATCCCACAAACCCCATATCTAATAAGTCATCTTTTGAAAACAATGTCTCACCCCTTTTAATGACAAAATGTTTTTTATAATAACTAAGATTAGTCTACCATTAGTTATTTTAGAAAAGAGCCATTTCAATATCGCAAGCACGGAATTTTGATAAAAATTTATTTCCTTGATCATCAATATCTTGAAATTTAATACCTAACTCATTAAGGTGTGCTGCCTGACTTCTAAGAAATATTGCATATTCCGTTTCATACTTCTTTATATTCTGCTTAGTATAATTTATATATCCATCTTTTCTTATGCTTTATATAACCTATAAGTTATATTTGCAACTTATTTTTATAATTTATATATCTTAAGGAAATTTTACCACAAATTGCCTAACAATTAAAGTAATATACTTTTGAAGTTAAATCTAGTATAATCTTTTACAAAAAATTTAACTACTTATAGTTATATAATACAATTAATATATTGATTTTACTGCTCTGCAGGGGATTATACTATCTTAATTTGGGGGTTCTTTGAGGCGGGTGGATCTTCTTTTGCACAAATAAAATGCGCCAGGCTGCTTTCCCAGTCTGACGCTCTGTATCTTTCGTGGACAAACTTTGTAATTTTGAACCGACTTTTTTGTAAGTCGACAATGAACAATAAATCTATTGTAAATATAATATTAGATTTTACTTTTAATTAAAAATTTCCTACATTATATATACCTTAATATCCGATATTATAATTATAGTTTGCCACATTTATCTTTCCATATTAAAGACCCTAATCATTATGTTCATCAACAAAATAACTCTTTTCTCCTAAATTCTGTACTTCTATTTATCTTTGTGCTTTTAAAGGTTGTTAATTACATAATCTGAAAAACGTCTCAAAGCATTAATTACTGCATTGTGTGATTTTTTGCCCAAATCCTCTTTTATTCCTCCAATATCATATTGAGGTAAAATTATATGTATATTATCAGCCAGTTGCTCCCAAGAAATATTCTCCCATTCACAAATCTTATCAATCCTTTTGATATAATCATAAACTGTACTAGGATTACCACTTGGAGTTCTTTGCTTATATCCACAATCTATTAAATATCCTTCAAATTGCTTCTTCATAATTATGTTTTCCTCCTTCTAATATAGTTGATACATTTTGAGTAAACATATTGATTATTTATATACAGCATTTTTTATACTCTTTTAATAACTTTAGATGCAACTTTAATAATTTTGCCTTTATTCTTCCAAGCCAAGACGCCTATACCACCAAAAAAAGCAATTGGTCCTACTCTGCCAACTTTAATCCCATTATTAATACAGTCATCACAATATCCTGAAGGATTTTTAATATTTATCATATTTAAACAATTATGCTTTTTGTTTTTACACTTTTTTAATTCAACCCCACAAGAATCGCATTTATATGTGTTGTTTTTTATATGGGTAAAATAAGATTTCTTCTTACAATTCGAACAGAATCCTTCAAGCATTTTAATCCTCCTTATCTAGATCTTGTATATCTTGTAATTCCAATATAATTGAACCTGTTCCTAGAGCATCAAGTTTGCTAATATCATCATTACCTTTAACTACATTTTCCTTTAACTTAATCATATTCACTTTTATCCTTGAATGTTTTGGACTTTTACTTATGTAATCAATAACTTGATTAATGTCTTGACTTTCAGATACAGATAATCCTGTCTCCTTAACCAAATATGTAACTTTTTCACCCATTCGTGAAAGATATTCATTGTATACTTGTTTACATTCATAAAGTTCTCTCTGACCCTCTTCAATCCCCTCGATGACTTCATAGCATTTTGCTAATGCCAATTTAGAGTAAACATACCCTTGAATATAATAGTTACTATTATCCAACCATTTCTTCATAGAATCATAGAATTTTATATCTTGTCTATTTGAAGGTTTAAAACTGTCAATAATGGACTCTAGCATACTCCTTTTTATTTCTTTATTTAAGTCCTTATCAATTTTTATTTAAAAATAATCTACTAACTCCTGCAATCTATCAATGCATCTGTCGATTCTAGCAAATTTAAAGGAACAACTATTGTCATCAATCATTAATGCTTTCTGCAAAGTCTTTAAAGTGCCAGTTAGTCTTGCGTTTGTTTTATCTCTTTCATTTTCTATTAATAAATCTATCTTCTCTGATATCTGTTCTAACCTTTGCGTAATTTCAACTAATTGCATTTGTCCTGCAACACTGCATATGGCTTTGGTTGCATTACTTATTGCACTTTTATTGGGAACCACTTGCTCTAATTCGTGTTTTGATAGTTCAATATTTCCTGCTATTTCCCCATTCTTCTTGTTTCGAATCTGAGCACTAACACCATTCCATTCTAAATTTCCTGAATCTATTCCTTCCTGAAGATGTGGTTTTATAACCACTTCATACAGATCTTTTACATTTTTAGGGGCTTCCTTAATTGAAGAAAAATTATCTTTAGACTTTACTAAATTTATTAACCCACCAATTAATTGAGAATCTATTTCAGTTTCTTTCCGACTAATAACATCGTTTCCATCTAGTGTATTTATTACTTCTAACTCAATCTTAACAGATTGTACTGAATTCCCTTCAACCATAGTTCTTCCACTCCCATAAATAATCTATATTTATACCGGTTTTATTCGTGAACATATTTTGTAATTCTGAATCGAATTTCTTATAAGTCGACAACGAACAAATAAACCTACCTCTCGACACTATATGTAGGTAATACATCAATTAGTTTATGAGCCAATTTTATAAAGTGCTGATAATTGCCGAAAAACATTTTTAAATCTCCTTCAGAAACCTCTAGTCCTGTAGGATGTCCAGATTGGTTCCTTACTTTTCGTATAATATCTAAAAAGTTAAAATTCAATTTCGGATTTTCAAACCCTACTTCTTGAAATATACTTATATTTGATTCTATCCTTTTTTCAAATTCATCGAGTCTATCATAAGCAGATTTTGCATTAACAACTTTGCGTTTGAAATTTTCAATTTCATTAGAGGTTCCATTGTTCTCTAAATACTGGTAGTATGCGTTGCTTAGATTTATTAATAAGTATTCAGCAGCACATCCTAGCATTGTACTCGCTGCTAATCTATTATTTCTTATAGCACATTCACAAGCCTCATATAAATATTTCCTTTCAATCTGATCAATATCCATACTTGAAATTTCCAATATAAAGTTCTGATAAATTGAATCCTCCACAATTTCATTTTCAATTTCATCAATTTCTACACTTGTAATGTTATATGCTAATGTACTTATATAAACACCTACCGCAGCATATTCATCATCATCTTCATATATCTCGAAACAAATTTTCTCTAACTTCTTTAGATTATCTTCTAAAATCTTTTTAAATTCAATAGGTGTTTTTATATTAATGAACATCTTTCTTTGATTTGATACAATACCTGAATAATCCCAACGTCTATCATATACTATTTTTGAGTGTTTGATAAAGTTACTTAGTTCAGTTTCACCTTCTATATCTAAGTATTTAATCATTGTATAATGTAGACTTTTCTCTGGCGTCATTTACTCACTCCTCCTTTCGTATACTAAAGGTATTCCTTATCCTTCATTTAATTAATGAAAATTTATAATCCTTCTATATCAAAATTATAATCTACTAAGGTCCACTTATCATTAAATCCTCTGCTCGGATGCCTCATTATTTTCTCATTACCATCTTTAAAACATTTCAACTTATGTTCATATTTCTTTAATATACCTTTAATTTTTCTCTTCTCAGTTATCTTTTCACCTCTTGTCCAAGCAATGATTATTATTGATGCATCTTCAAATGCTTGCTCTATGTATTCAACATTAATTCTTTCATAATCTTGATTTCTATATTTTAAATTGTTAGGATTAGTAGACATATATGAAAACAAATTAACTATGGACATACCGCTAAACCCATTATCCACAAGATAATTCGTAACATTCATAACCGTTAGATCCAATTTTAAAGAATCTGCCTTGCTAGGATTTAACATCATAATTGCAGCAGTTTTTTCACCTTCGCCCCATTGCTTTTTTAGCATATATCGATATGTATGTTCTCCATCTTTTAATAATTTTACTTCTGTATTTATTTGCTTCTGGTCCGTTTCAATCATATTCCTGACTTCAATTTTATTTTTCATTGTTTCACACCCTTTTTCACCTATATCCAGCCTTTAACTTTATCTAATGAAAATTATTGTTTAGAATAAACTCATTTCGATATCGGAAGAACGAAATGTTGTTAAAAATATTTTCCCCTGTTCATTAACATCTCGAAATTTTATACCTAACTTATTAAGGGATGCTGCCTGTCCCCTTAGAAATATTATATATTCCGTTTCATACTTTATTATATTTTGCTTAGTATCATTTATATAACCATCATTTCTTAGGCTAAGAGTAGTTATGCCATTAGGCTGTGTATAATTGCCTACTACGCGGGAATCCATTATCCCAAAATCATCTGGAAATAAAAATCTCATAAATGCTGTTGCAGTAGGTATTCTAACTCCTCCAATTCGAAATAATGACATATCCTTTTTCTCATAAGCATTCATTAACCGCTTTACTGTATCATCACTCCATTTAGCCAGAAGATTCTCCACCTTTAATTTAGCACGTCCACCTTGACTAGTCATTTTCCAATAAACTATGGCTGAAGATATTTGCTTTAGATTAATTATATGAAGATCAGGTAGATTATTGGAGATAAATGCATCATAACAATCCTTGAATACTTCTTGTATAATACTTTCAAACCTTCTAAGATTTATACCATGAGGCTTTCCGTTTGGTACTTCTCTTGCAAATACTCCTATAAATTTACCTACATTATATAAATTACCAGTTTGCATAATCTCAAATTTACAGTCTTGTGAATTGTAGTCGTACTTCTCCCTTAACATTACATATTTATCAGACGGCATCAATAAAGATTTATTACTTATTTGAAACATAGTATCCACTCCTAAGTTGGTCTTTTTATGAAATAAGAATCTATAGTTTTCTATATATATCGTAAATACACCAGTGGTTATGATAATAACATATTCCCCCATGCATAATTAACCGGCATATTATAATACATCTGTAAATTTATTTTATGACATATAGGTAACATACAAGTTCCCCTTTATCAAATTTATCGAATACCATCCATGCTATATCATTTATTATTAAGCCTACAACTTTTTCTGTGAATTCCTTAGGTATATAACCTAACTTTTTGTTATCTATAGACATTATTTTAATTGCATTAGGATCATATTGATTCTCAGGTTCATGTCTTACTATTAATGGTTCTCCCTTTATCATAAACTTCTTTTCATACATACCGTATCCCTTTATTGAAACAGGTATTATATCAATTTCATTTTCAGCCTTGTCTTCTATCAATTTACTATACTTACCCCATATTTGCTTCTCATAGTTACTTATCTTAATATTTTTATCTTCAACATCTACAAGAGTTACAGTAGGTGCCCATAAATAGAATAATTGACAATCCAATAATACGTTTTGAATATGTAATTCAAATAGAGTATATGCTTTTATTAACAATTCTCTTTCATACAGGCCACTTTCCAGTATTTCTATCATATTTCTATTATATACACCGAATTTACAATATGCTGGTAAAAAACTAAAGTCTAACAATAGTTTAATAATATCAATATTGTAAGGATCCTTCTCAAATTGTTCCATTAATAATCTCTCAAAAATTTGATAAACTATGCTAAATAGCCACGCGGCTTTGTACACAATATTTTCACTAATAAAATTTATACAACTATCATAGTTTCCTCCGAAAAATTGCTCACAAATATCTTTATAGGAAGAAAAAAATATCCACGAATTAATACAATTATATATAAATTCTCCATTCATGTCCATGTAGAACTCAGGAATATTCTTTACATCATTGATTAGACTAATAAAATTCTTATTTAATTCATTATCTTCAAAAATTGATGCCATACTATTTTTATTAAATTCAACAACTGCTTCATAAATAGCAACTGAACTATCTATGCTTAATCCAGATTGTTTAAGTATCTTTCTCATAAAAGGATCTTCAATAGTAGAAATCTTACTTTTTATAGCAGCAACCATTTCTTTTGTATATGCTTTTAAATTATTTTTTTCTTCATCCGTTGCTTCCACACTAAAAAATAGTGAATTGATTATACCGTCATATGATTCACTGTCTTCAAGTGATCCATTCTGCTCTAGGTCAAATATGATAGAATTATACGTCCTAATCAGTTCCTTTTCATTTCTATCAAGATCAGATTCTTGCTTATCTAGTGCCTCAATCAAGCCTTGAATACTGCTTTTAACTATAATGTCATCAGAATCAATAGATAAATATTGATTTTTTATCTTAGATATATATCTTTCAGTGCTCGACTGTGGATAATCTGGGTTCACTGACAATGCTAACACAACATATCCTTCAGTCTCTCTCATTGCCCTTCCTGCTCTTCCTACTAGATTTTGGAATTCAGCGGGTGATAAGGAAGTACCTCCTGCAGTTAAAGAGCCAATAATAATGGTTGAAATAGGGAAGTTGAGCCCTTGTGCTAATGTGCTGGTTGATGCTAGTACTTTTATTGTTCCTCTTTTAAAATATATTTCAATAATCCTTTTCACATTATCTGGTAACTTTTTATGGTGATATGCTATACCCTTCCTAATAGATTTTACGAGATAATGATCATTATTCATAGTTAGTGCGACATATTCTGCTATGTTCTCTAAAGTAGCAATTTCATGGGGTAATAAATTTAATTTTTTTTCGCACATAACATCGCAGAATAATTTAAACCAACTTGTATTTGGTAAATATACTAATACATTTCCTATGTTAGCAAATCTCTCTGCTAAATCTGCACAGAAATTTTGCATTCTATAATATTTTGCCTTATTAGTCAATGATCTTTCAAATGTTGGAAAGTCGATACTACCTACGCCATTGTTTTCATAAAATATTCTTAAGTTACTATCTATAGTCTCATTATATTTAGTTGTTTTACCTTCCGAAAGTATACTCTTAAAATATCCAATAGATTTAACTTGTCTAGTTGGCCTACAATCTATGTTTGAATATTCATTAGTTATATCTTCACCTATCCATCTCTTAAATGAAAGTGTATTAGGTAAAATAGCAGAAAGAAATAGTAGTTTAGGTTGATTCCCAATATTAAAATGCTTTATTTTTGAAACAACTAATTCTAATAATAGACCCCTAGATCCTTGCGAAATGTTTTGGAATTCATCAAAAATAAACAATTTACATTTATTAATGAAATCATCTTCTCTTCTTATTAAACTATCTAACTTCTCTTGAGTTACAATAATTACTCTTGAGGTATTAAGTTGATCTTCTTCGATATCTGAGTTGATGACATCATATCCAGATACTATAGTTCCAACATTTAGATTCATTTTACTTAATATACTGTTTAAATCATTCCTCACTTGGTTTAGTAAAGCATTTGTAGGTACTACATATATACATGTAGTATCTTCATCGTCTTCTAATACTTTTAAAATAGTTAATTGTGCTATCAGGCTTTTTCCAGCACTCGTAGGAATATGAATTATATTATGTTCATTTGTAAAAAGTGAACATTTTACAATTTCCCTCTGGTGTTCCCATAATTCATAGAGAGGATTTTCCTGATCTTCTACAAACATTTTTATAGTATTCGGACCTAAAAACGGACTCAGCACTTTCCAGAGGGAATTTTCTACAGAAACCTTAATATGTTTAATTAAAACTTTTATTATCCAAATCTCTCTGTAATAGTTATTAACTAAGCAATATCGCCTTATCTCTTCTAATCTATTTAATACATGAACAATTAATTTCTCGTTTCCAGTTTTAAAATAGTTAATCATTTCTAAAGTTTGTAAAAATATTTGGACCAATATTTTATTAAGATTGTCTAAAATATTACCATTTTTAATTCGAACTAAAATATCAGTCTTATTTCTATCTACAAACTGATAATCTTTTGCTATATATCCATTAAGTAAAAGTAATATTTTTTCTTCTAAATCGCTAATAGTAAGAAATCCCTTAACATATTTGCTAAAAATCACAAATGATTTTGCGGGATTCTTACCTATAGATGTGCATGCTATCGCCATAAAAGTTAATTCAAAGTATTCGTCCTTGTATTTATCATAATCCTTCTGGTAAACTTTACATAACTGCTCAAATATATTTTGACACAAAGTAAATATTGTCTTTCTTGATTCTGGCTCAATATCATCTTTAAACAAGTCATCTATCACTATATCAAAAAGATATAGGCCTATTTCTTTCAGTCTTTTTAAATCTATGTATGTAACGTTATCAATGTCATTATCAATACTTAAAAAATATTTTGTAATTAAAAAATGAATTTTATTTATTTTGAGGTTAATTTCTATGTTATTTTGATAACCATTCAGTCCCTCGCATAAAGATTCAATGGTTAGTAAATCAGACACATTATTCACCCCCTAATTGATTTCTTAATTTATAATCAAAAGATGAAACATAATCTTTCAAATCTCCAATTGGTACTATACGCACTATCTTTTCTGCATAATCTGCAAAAGGTTGAGTAAATATATTTAATCTTCTTCCCGAAGTTTCTCCATACATTTCTTCATATAAATTCCAATCTATTGTCATTACTACTCCAAAAGATAAGAGCGAATCTTGTCTTAAGGCTGATAATCGTATTTTCTTTATATCCTCTAATGTCAATGAGGCACCGCTACCATATTGTATTAAGTCAGTTACTTGATCTAATATGCCCATTACTTCTACAGACGAAAAATCATTCTTCCTTATCTCCGCTGCTCGCTTTGATGGCATATTTTCCGTACATTTAGCACTCCATATTCTTAGTATAATTTTGTTTTCATTATTATATCTTAATTCCCATCTATCAGTACCTTGTTCAGAAGCATTTCCTCTCTTAACAGGTAAAAATAAAACAGGCTCAGAATCAAAGGTTTCACATACCCAAGTACATATACTTTCTCCGATTAAACCCTTTATATTATTCTCTTTATCTTTTCTTTCAAAAATATTAGATAAAATTATTGCTGTTAAATCTCTATATTCTGGTACAATGTTATTTATACAAATGTTTTCATCGCTATTAATTAGAAAATCTTTAGAAATATGTTTACCTAAGAAATATACTAAAAAGGCATTCTTAAATTCTTCCATCATTGATTGGTTTTCTTCTTTTTTTCCATCAATGATATAATCAAACCTCATATAGTACTCTATATACTCATCCCTTTTTATCTCTTTTAGCCATCTTCTCATAGTTATCCCCCTAATATCTAATAAAAGACTTATAGTTCTACATAATTTAATTATACAACAAATGGAAATATTTTGTCATTTTTCCAAGAAAAAAGACTATGGTTCGTTTCCATAGCCTTAATTTGGAATCTTATAATTGATTAATTTTACTTCTCATTGACTCTCTACTTGGATTCAAATAGAGAAGTGTAGTTTGGACATTACTATGTCCTGCTAAATAAGCAACCTCATGAACAGAAAAACCTCCCTCTAATGCAGTGGTACAAAAATAATGCCTAAGTGTATGAGGTGTAATTTTATCACTATACTTATTGAAGATCTTATTAATTGTTGATCTATGAATTACTCCATTATTTTTATTTGCAAATAGATAGGAACTGTCAACTACTCTCACTCTTAAGAATTCTCTTATGCTATTAATAATTTTGTCATTCAAATAAACAACCCTATCTTTATCGCCCTTTCCTCTGACTTTCAACTCTCCTACTGTTAGATTGAAGTCCGTTAACTGAATATTAAGTGCTTCACTAATCCTTAAACCTGCATATGCCAACAATGTCGCCAAGCAATAAATATCTTGGTGTCCATCCTGTAATAGTTGTTGTCTAAAAGCATCTACTTCTTGTTTAGTTGTTATAAAGCAAACTATCCTATTCTAAATTCTTCCCTAAAAATCAAATTATTTCATCTTCTAAAGTGTGGTCAAATTAATTAATCCGACCTATTTTTAATCAGATTAATTAATCTGATGTATTAAGATATGGATTATATGGCAATAATCTTAGTAAAAAAGAAATAGGAAAAAGGCCCTCCCCATTGAAGACCCCTCTCCTAAATCCAAATTCTTTTTTATTCAGTTATACTATGATTATTAACAGTTTTCTTAAAAATATAACTAAATATTTAGATTTAGGAAAAGAAATTTATTTATCACCTATATATGGTTGTAAATTTTGTGGTTATGAAGGAATGCTCCATCGTCACGGATATTATTCCCGTAATGTTATCACTAAATATTCTATTCATAGAATTAGTATCCTTCGTGTTAAATGCCCTTCCTGTGGCAAAACCCATGCCGTTTTACCTAGTTTTCTTATCCCATATTATCAGTATTCCCTTGAATTTATTTTTGAATGTCTATATTTATCTTTTGTTATGAAGGATTCATATTCAAAGATAGTTAATCTTTTTAATAGTTTAAATCCTGATTTATCTTTTAAGGCCTCGAATATATCTTCTTTTAAGAAAAGAATGAATGAGAATAACTCTATTGTTAATTCTTTCTTTGCGGGTTTTGATTCCCTTTATTATGATATGGATTATCCTAAGGTATCATCTATTATTGAAAAGATTAAGGTCTTTCCAAAGGATATCTTTGATTTTAACTCCACCTTCTTTAAAATGATGCCTAAGTATTTCTTCTCTAAGGTTTAATTCTATTACTCTAAGGAATAGCTGTGCCCATTTCTATGATTTACTTAATCTTTTATGTCCTTACTATCTTTTTTATCATTTTTTATATGACTTTTTACCTTTAAAGCAATTTATTTGGTCCTTTTATTCTAAGTATTTATCCTAATCCTATCTGTTTTTTCATCCCACATAACCTTTAAGGGGTAGGGTGCTTTGTTTTGCTTAAAATATTGATACATAAATACCTGGAGGTTATGTTATGGATGAAAACTTACGACAAAGTACTGCTCTTTTTAGGTATTCTTTAATTGCTCCATTACTTACTGAAACCTTTACCCAGGCTACGGCTAAGGAATATTTAGAAGAAGTATCTGCTAAGGAATATTCTACTCCTTTAGGAAACAAGGAATATGCTCCTGCTACTATTAAGGAATGGCTCCGTCTTTACAGGCGTTATGGTATTGATGGACTTTACCCTAAGGTACGATCTGATAAGGGTAAATCAAGAAATTTACCTGATAATGCCAAGGAGTTTATATTATCTAGTAAATTAAATTCTCCTAAATGTATTTGTCAATTGAAATTTAGGCCATATTATAATCGAAAACCAGGCCACTAATTATAAAAAATTAATTAGTTTCTTCTAACCATTCTTTAGTTTCTTTTATTCTGTAAGAGTCTCCATTCATGTTTATTACATAAGATTTATGAGTTAATCTGTCTATTAATGCAGCTGTTAAAACTTCATCATTAAATACCTCGTTCCATCTATCAAATGATAAATTTGTAGTGATTATTGTCGATTTCCTCTCTGCCCGAAGGGAGAGAAATGTAAATAGTAGTTCACTCCCTTCTTTATCAAAAGAAATATATCCTAGTTCATCTGCTATGATTAAGTCATATTTCTCAAACCTTTTTTCAAATGTATATAATTTCTTCTCGCTCCTAGATTCTTTTAATTCATTTATTAAGGATGGTACTGTTGCAAAGTATACTTTATATCCTTTATTACAAGCTTCTATTCCAAGTCCTATTGATAGATGGGTCTTACCTGTTCCAGGATTACCTGCTAGTATTATATTTCTACCTTCATCAATAAAACTAAGGGTTTTAAGCTCTTTAAACCTTCTTTTACAATCTTGTGGAAGGTAATCCACTCTTAGTTCATCTATATACTTTTTATATGGGAACTTAGCATTTCTAATCCTATTTTTCCTACCATTTTCTTTCCTAACATCATAAGCTTCTATTAAAATATCTCTTAAGAATTCTTCATATGGTTTATCAAATTTGTATGCTTCTTCAATATGCATTTTCAAACCTTGACTTATACCTGGTATCTTTAACTCTGATACATATTTTTTTATTTCTGATATTATTTCACTCAATTTTTATACCTCCCCGCTGGATTTAAATTAAACATCTCATTTAATATTGCAATCTGCTTTATAGATGCCTTTTGTATTGATAAATCTTTAGTTTTTGAAGTTGTGTTATCCATTGGGAGTTTGAAAATTATATTTTTAATATTATCTGTTGTAACCAATTCTTTCTTAATTTTTTTCAATTCAGCTATAGCTTCTACCACGCTTTTTAAATTCTTTTCTTTAATTAGTTCTAAAAGCTCTATAAAATCTCGTGGATTATTGATATAATATTCTTGATATATTTCTTGAAGCTTTGGGCTAAGCTGGTGTCTGCCGACACTAGAATGTAATGCTCCAGGCTTCTTTTTTAATGTATGAATAAAATGATTTATATCAACAGTCCAGTAATGCGATTGATACGACCTTTTATGTTCGGCTACTTTATTATCCTTGTAATATATTTCTATTGTGTCTGGATATACTTTAACGTTTACAAATTTGCCTACTAGATAATCTGGTACTGAATATTTATTTTGATCAATATTTACTACACTATATTTATTTACTCTTGCTTCAACTCTCCTTGAGGCATCATAGGATGGTTTTAAAGGTATGAGATAGGGCATTTCCTGCTTCAGTATATCAATGGGGCTTTGATTTTGGAGCCAATTTCTTTTCTTTGAATTAAGCTCTAACAATTTTTCCTTTAGATAAGCATTTGCTTCTTTAACTGTGTCAAAGTCAGTTCTACTAGAAAATGCCTTCCTTCTAACAAATTCAATACCTTTTTCTACATGTCCTTTCTCATTTCCTCTAGCTAAATTACAAAACCTATATTTAAACCCATAGTAGAGCGATATTTTTATTAAGTCTTCTGTTGCTTCCTTTTCATTTCTTCCAACAAATTTTCTTACAGCTTGCTTCAGATTATCATAAACTAGTTCTCTGTGAACTCCACCTATGTTATTAAAAGCCCTTACATGAACATCTAAAAAGTTTTCCATTTTTTGATTCTGATAAAGTCTTGCATAATGATATGAGCTTTTAGCTGTAGTTAGTAAACCCATTTGCAATGTAGTAGGTTTTCCTGCTATTGTAAGTTTTACTTCACCCCAATCAAACTCTAATGTTTCTCCTAAATTATATTCCTGCCTGATGAAGGCCTCTTTCCTCTCATGATTTTCTCTGATGTAGTTACAAACTGTAGGATAACTAATATCAAATCCCATTTCGACTAGCTTTTCATGTATGTCAATCTTTTTCATTAACTGCTTGGTTCTACTGTTAATTATCAAATTTAAATCATAGATATGCTTATGTTTTTATCAAATTAAATAATGTGAGAAGAATCTTAATGCTATTGTAAAGTGAGAGAATTTATCAATTTACAGTAGTATTTTAATTTGGTAGAATTTTAATCAGGGGTGTATCTTGTGCAAATAATATTTGATACCAACTATTCCGCTATAGATTTTTCAAATATGAACAGTGAAATCTTTCCAAGTGCTCCTGATAGGTGTCCTTTCAAAGATTGCTCTATGCCTGTAAAATTAAGGAAACACGGATATTACAAACGGTTTTTCATTAGCAAGTCTTTTTCTGGAATATTGTATGTTCGTAGATACATCTGTCCCATTTGTGGAAGAACTGTTTCCATGTTACCAGTATTTTGCCTTCAGTATTTTCAATACTCGGCTCTTGATATTTTAAATATATTATGTGAATTGTATTTAAGTGGAATACCTCTTAATAGGCTGGTAAAGAAGATTAAACAGGATTTCCCATTCATTGAGCGTAGAACCATAAATTACTACAGNGTAATATCTTATTTGTTATCTTTGATACTGTTGACTCTGAAAGTCCAAATCCATAAATGTCTTGAATATGTGCAGATATATCTCTTGTAGTCATACCCCTTCCATACATTGAAATTATCTGTTTTTCAATGTTTGATATGTCTTTTTCATGCTTCTTAACTATTTGGGGTTCAAAACTTCCATCTCTATCCCTAGGTACTTTGATTTCCATCTCACCATTAGAGCCTTTTACCTTCTTACTACTATACCCGTTTCTTGTGTTAAGACTAAGTGGTTTTTTACCATATTCATAGTCTAAATGGTCATCTAACTCTGCCATTAACATTTCTTCTAGTAGATTTGCCATTAAATCCTTTAGTGCCTCCTGAATGTCTTGTGCTGTTTCTGGTTGGTAAGCTTCTAAAATTGATTCGATAAGCTTAGCATTTTTTCTTTCTGGTCTTTTTCTTCCCATAACAAAATCCTCCTAGTTAAGTTATTTTTATTTTACCTTAACCTGGAGGATTTTCATACACAATTTATTTCACAGTCTTATTTGTTAATTATCAAATTTAAATCATAGATATGCTTATGTTTTTATCAAATTAAATAATGTGAGAAGAATCTTAATGCTATTGTAAAGTGAGAGAATTTATCAATTTACAGTAGTATTTTAATTTGGTAGAATTTTAATCAGGGGTGTATCTTGTGCAAATAATATTTGATACCAACTATTCCGCTATAGATTTTTCAAATATGAACAGTGAAATCTTTCCAAGTGCTCCTGATAGGTGTCCTTTCAAAGATTGCTCTATGCCTGTAAAATTAAGGAAACACGGATATTACAAACGGTTTTTCATTAGCAAGTCTTTTTCTGGAATATTGTATGTTCGTAGATACATCTGTCCCATTTGTGGAAGAACTGTTTCCATGTTACCAGTATTTTGCCTTCAGTATTTTCAATACTCGGCTCTTGATATTTTAAATATATTATGTGAATTGTATTTAAGTGGAATACCTCTTAATAGGCTGGTAAAGAAGATTAAACAGGATTTCCCATTCATTGAGCGTAGAACCATAAATTACTACAGAAAGAGAATAATTTTGAATAGAAAGTTAATACAATATGGGTTAAACCTAATATCTCCGGAATTCATCTTTGTAGGAGCAATTCCGGAGAATCAGGACTGGGTCAAGACTTTCCTTGGAATAGTCCTTAGGCTACATCCCCATGTATTCCTCTGTGACTTTTCAAATATAACTGGAAAATCTTTTTTGACCTCTGAATTTATGATAGCATAAAATATTATCCATTTAAAGTCCTTAAATGTTTTTTATCTAACAACACTACCTTCCCAATTGGAGCAGAAATCTTTTAAATATAGAATGATTTTAAGGTGAAATTTGTAATAAAACATAAGGAGGATAAATAAATGGATGATAAGACTAGAAAAGCCATAGCATTAAAGAAGTTTTCAATCATAGGACCTGTACTAAATGGACAGGTTTCTAATAATACGGAGTATTTTAGACAAGTGGCAAGCTCCCCTATCGATATGCCCCATTATGGCCCTAGAAGTTATTCATACAAGACATTAGAATCTTGGCTATGTAATTACAATAAGCACGGTATTGAAGGTCTTGTGAGGGGATATAGAAGTGATAAGGGGAAATCAAGAAAAATTTCTCCAGAGCTTGGAGAAGAAATAGTTAATAGGAGAAAAGAAAATCCAAGAATTCCAATTACACTTCTTTACGAGCAGCTGGTGTCTGAAGGTAAAATTGAACCTAAAAATGTATCAAGACCTACTGTATACAGGTACATTGAAGACTTATCACTGCTTGGTGAATTTAAGACAGATGATGAAAAATCAGAATCTCTAAGATTCTCCCATGAACATGTAGGAGATTTATGGCAAGGTGATGTGATGTATGGGCCATATATTACGATTGGCAAAAAGAAAATACAGACCTATCTTCATATGTTTATCGATGATGCCTCTCGTTATCCAGTATATTCCCAGTTCTATCTATCGCAAAACTTTGAAACCCTAAGACACTCATTTAAAGAAGCAGTTTTAAGACGAGGAATACCAAAGCTCGTGTATACTGATAATGGCAAGATATATCGCTCACAGCAGTTTGAATATATATGTGCATCCTTAGGGTGTACACTACTTCACTCTCAGCCTTTTGTCCCCCAGGGACGTGGCAAAGTTGAGAGAATGTTTCATACAGTTAGAATGAGATTTTTAAGTACTTTAGACCCAAGTACAATAATAGATTTAGATGATCTTAATCAAAGATATTTCAAATGGCTTGAAGATGATTACAAAAGAAAATCTCACAAGGGATTAAATGGATTATCTCCCCATGATGTATTAATGTCACAGATATCTAAACTAAATCTTGTAACAGATATTAATAGAATTAATGAGCATTTTCTTCTTAGAATAACAAGAAAAATTCAGCCAGATGCTACAACTCAGATTCAAAATATACTCTATGAAACTGATTCAAGATTTAGTGGTAAAAGAGTTGAAATACGGTATGAGCCAGAATGGCTAAATGATATAACCAAAGAGCTGCCAATATATGAAGATGGTAAAAGAGTAGGTGAAGCTAAGGTAGTTCGTTTCCACGATAATGCTCATGCAATGAGAAAATTTAAAGGGAACAGAAGGAAAAGTCCTCAAGTTGATGCCACGGATGATTCGGCTATCTCAACAAGTCTAGAGATTAAAAACTCCATATCCTACAGTGAAATGATGGAAGGTGAAGACAATGTTTAGACAACATTTCGAATTAAAATATAATCCATTTGACAAAGAGATACCTACGGATAAACTATTCTCAAGCAGAGATACAAGAGAGCTAGATTCAAGATTAAAATATATGCTGGATAATAGAGGTATCTGCTTAATAGTTGGAGAACCTGGATCTGGTAAATCTACAGGTTTAAGAAAACTTACAGATAACCTTAATAGGTCACTGTATAAACCATGTTATCTGCCTCTAACAACCCTAACGGTAAAGGATTTCTATCAGGCTATGGCCTTGCTTCTAGGTGAAACGCCAGCTTTTAGGAAGATTTTATTGTTTAGGCAAATACAGGATTCTATACAGAATCTATATTATGAACAGCGAATAACACCAGTTATAATAATTGATGAAATTCATATGGCTCCTATGCAGATATTAGATGATCTTAGACTACTCTTTAACTTCAAAATGGACTCGGCAAACCCATTTGTATTAATACTCGCAGGACAACCACAAATTAGAAATAAGTTAGCACTTAATACCTGCTATCCTCTAAGGCAAAGGATATCTATGAGATATTCTATGCAAGGGTTAACTCTAGAAGAAACAGCAGATTATTGTACCAGTAGATTGAAAATAGCAGGCTGTATGAATGAAGTATTTACTCCATCAGCCTTAACTGCTATTCATACCATAACAGGTGGAATCCTAAGATCAATAAATAACATAGCCATAGCTAGCCTAATGTATTCAACCGTTAGAAAGATGCAAGTAGTAAATGAAGAAACAGTATATCAGGCTAATATTGAAACGGGAATTTAAATATTGGTTTCTTGCCTATCTGGAGGATAGGGCTCTGCAGGGATGCAACCTGAGCGCCAAATAGGATTCTATAAAAACATAAAGAATCATAAAAGGGGTATCTATCCTAGATACTTCTTTTATGTTTTTAAAGAACAAATGCGAAAAATCCCGGGGTTTGGGGCAGAGCCCCAAGGTTCTATGTAATACTAGGACAATTTGAAAATCTACTAAATATTTTCTGAATTAATTTGATAATTTAATGCTTTTGAAGTCTTTTATAGATATTATAAAGCAAGAAATTTTACTTGTTTAATTTGAGAATCGACAATATGCCC
>NZ_AZSU01000003.1:499707-560063 GCF_000511955.1 [Clostridium] ultunense DSM 10521
AAGAAACAGCAGATTATTGTACCAGTAGATTGAAAATAGCAGGCTGTATGAATGAAGTATTTACTCCATCAGCCTTAACTGCTATTCATACCATAACAGGTGGAATCCTAAGATCAATAAATAACATAGCCATAGCTAGCCTAATGTATTCAACCGTTAGAAAGATGCAAGTAGTAAATGAAGAAACAGTATATCAGGCTAATATTGAAACGGGAATTTAAATATTGGTTTCTTGCCTATCTGGAGGATAGGGCTCTGCAGGGATGCAACCTGAGCGCCAAATAGGATTCTATAAAAACATAAAGAATCATAAAAGGGGTATCTATCCTAGATACTTCTTTTATGTTTTTAAAGAACAAATGCGAAAAATCCCGGGGTTTGGGGCAGAGCCCCAAGGTTCTATGTAATACTAGGACAATTTGAAAATCTACTAAATATTTTCTGAATTAATTTGATAATTTAATGCTTTTGAAGTCTTTTATAGATATTATAAAGCAAGAAATTTTACTTGTTTAATTTGAGAATCGACATTCTACCAAGGAGCCCATTTTTCTCATTTTGTTCTAATAATTCATTTATTTTATCTATTATCTCATCTGTTAACTTAGTCCTAGTTCTACTACTTGTATCATACTTAGGTTTAGAAGTCATTTCTTCAATTAGAAGTAGTATTTTACTTCTATCTTTTTCTTCATCTTTATCCAAATCCTCTAAAAGTTCAAGTTTAGATTTAAATTCATTGATATATTTTGCTACTGTAGATCTTGACATTTTAAGGTCTCTACTAATTGCTCTTTGTGATTTATTTTCCCTAAAATACTGCATTAGTATTTCGGCCTTCTTATCCAAACCTATCACCCTCCATCTCCCCCTTAAAAAGATATGCTTAAGGGGAATTATATTTTAAGGTGGCTTGGTTTTCAATTATTATGGTGGCCTACTTTTAAAGTATCATAAACATCTTCTTTAGAAGAATTAAATTCTTCTTTGTTTAAATATACTGAGGAGGATTACAACTCTAAGGTTCATTCTTCTACTAAGGAGAAACCTATTGATAAGTTTATTCGTCATATTGATTTAATTAAATTTATCCCTACTAAACAGGAAATTGACTAT
This sequence comes from [Clostridium] ultunense DSM 10521, assembly GCF_000511955.1. Lineage (GTDB taxonomy): Bacteria > Bacillota > Clostridia > Tissierellales > Tepidimicrobiaceae > Schnuerera > Schnuerera ultunensis. The sequence continues at coordinate 500,824 of NZ_AZSU01000003.1, forward strand.
ATTTTTCTCTATAGGGTTACTCGTAGAGTTAAAAAGGATTCTACTATTTCTATACAGAATATACTCTTTGAAGTTCCGCAAAGGTATGTGGGGGATACCATTAACATCAGATATGATCCAACTAGCATGGATAAGGCCTATATCTTTTCTAATGATAATCTTCTCATTGATACGATTTATCCAGTTAAAAAGATTGATAACTCTAAAATTAGAAGGGAGCATAATGTCAAACCTGTTGATTTTTCCTCTTTTAATCCCAATGAAAATGAAAGGAGTATGAATTAATATGTATAAAGCTTTTTATGGTTTAAGCTATGATCCATTTCTAAAATCCATTGAAACCAAGGATTATTTTAAATCCCAAGACTTTAAAGGGGCATTAAGTAGATTAGAATTTCTAAAAAACATCAATGGTTTTGGTCTAGTTACGGGAGAACCTGGGGTTGGTAAGTCGTTTCTCCTTAGATGTTTCGTAGATTCTCTAAATCCTAATCTTTTTAAACCTGTATATATTCCAATTTCTACTTTAACTGTTATGGACTTTTACAGGGCCTTATGTAATGGACTTGGGATTATTCCAGCATACAAAAAAATTCTTATGTTTAAACAAATTCAAGAATCAATCTATACTTATCAGCACAGTAAGAATATTACTCCTGTGATTATTGTAGATGAGGCACAGTTTTTAACTAATTCAGTGCTAGACGATTTAAGACTTATATTTAACTTTGAAATGGATTCTAAAGACTATGCAATTTTAATTTTATCAGGGCAGACTCCATTTATCTCCCAGATTAGTCGTCAGCCCCATGAAGCCCTTCGCCAAAGGATTGTTGTGAATTTCCATCTTACAGGATTAACTAAAGATGAAACTAAAGAGTATATTAAATCAAGGTTAAAATTAGCAGGATGCTTTGATCAAATATTTACAGACAGTGCATATGAATTACTCTATTCTAGTACAAATGGCTCCATAAGAACTTTAAACTCTTTGGTTAGAATGTGTTTAATTTCTGGAGCTAATGAAAAGCTTAAGTCTATTGATAATGAATTAGTCTTTATGGCCCAAAATGAATTAAATATTGTAGCTTAACACTCAAGGTGTGTCTTCTTCCTTAGGAAGGATAGGGCTCTGCAGGGATGCAACCCGAGCGTCTTAAGGAAGGTCATACCCTTAATCTCCCCTTCTTGGGGAGAAGGCACACCTTTTTCAACATAAAATTAAGGGGTTACCTTTAAGGCGATAAATCCCAGGGGTTTAAGGGGACTGGTCCCCTTTTCTTTTATTTTCAAGGTACAATAATTTGACTTATTCCATAAAAACCTTATGGTCAGATTATTTAATCTGCTGTATTATATACTTTTCACTCCGATTTTAGGTTAATTTAATTTGACTTTTGCGGGATGGAATAATGTGCTTCGTAACATTTAGTAACATCAGAAGGATTCGCAAATGTCTGCTGAACCTTAATATTATCTTTTTTTGAAACTACTTGGTCCTGTTGTATTTCATTCTCAATTAATAATTCATTATACTTTATTAATGCACTAATTTTACAATTTATGGTTCTTCCTGTATCCTTCTTTATGTTACGAAGATAACCGATATAATCTAAGATGTTTTCCCGGTATAGCACCGAACAGTCTCTGCCAAAGGCCTCTAAATACCATTGATTATAACCATTAACATGCAAATAGTAACTATCGATAGTATTCTTGCTCTTTCCTTGCAGTGCTAAATATTCTTTAAATTCCTCCATCAAGAACTTCACCCCCCATAAATTATGTTGCCATCCATACTTCTCAATTCCAATAAATTATGTTGAATTTATAGATAGATGTTACCGCATTTCTTGATAAAAGTCAGGACCTTTGCAGCATAATTTATATTATGTTGAAATATTATTCTACTATTCAGTCTCCTAAATAGCATACTAGATTCCATAATATATGCTTATATGTTGGTCCCTCTTTCTATGGAGGCTTTTTCATTGGGTTAATGTCAGAATCAAACTCTCCCCCATTATGTTACACTGTATAGATTAAATAATAATAAAAGTGCCATAACCCTTTTATTTTCAGGACTCATGGCACTTAATTGACAGTAACATATTGTAATTATGTTACACTCATATTAAATTCGATTATTATACCTATACGTTCCTACTTATCATTTAAATCTATTAAAACAACTTAATAATTAATTCTCCAGAAGTTGTTCAAACTGCTCAGAGATTTTTTCAACAAAATAATTCCTTGAATCATTACTATTTATAATAGCAAGTCTATTTCTTCCTCTTTTTGTAACCCTTCCAAACCAAATCTCAGATTCCTTATGTAAATCTATTTGGTTAATTAAAGGTATGTACTGTTGCCAGTTTTCTATATCTCTTAACACTTTACTTATTGCTACATAACCATAAAACATAAAGTTCTCTGCTAATAATGATGTTTCTTTACTTTCTTGGCGACTTTCATAATCTAGAAGTTCTGGTACCTGATTAAATACTTCATCAAAAAACTCACATAAATAGATTGCCAATTGTCTTGCTTGGGCATTTGTCATTTCTCTATATACCATATTGATTGCATTTACCATAGTTGCAAATGTTACGACATTTCGCTTCTCACTTTTTGTGATTGTATTCCTTACAATCTCAATTCTTCCAGATAATTCACTATTTCTCATTAATTCCCTAACAATCTCATTTGAGTGATCTGCAGTATTAAAATTGGGAGAATTGATGAAATTGCTGTTGTGCTTTCTCTATATCATAATGCGTTATTTTAACTGGAAATGCAAAGGAGTCTAGAGGAATATTTGTTATTCCTTTTTCATTAGTTTCTTTTAACATTTTTAGTGCACGAATACGATGTTGCCCATCTGCTATATTTATTTCGCCATTTATCGCGATTACATTAGTATCACTTGATTCATCATAAAAAGCATCTGAAATTCTACTTTCTTCTGTATTTAATACATTAAGAGTAATCATATCTTCAAAAAAATTGCCTTCAACCATTGATTTATATATCTTCTTTACATTAGAATTACTGTACACTGGTTCTTCGATTTCTTCATTGTTTCTAATCCTTACCTTAGTGCCTCTTTGAATCTCTGGATTATATGTTATTATCCCATCATCCCAGAATTCAACTAATTGGTAACCATCTAAGATAGTCATATATACATCTTCATTTCTATTAATTGCAAATATAATATCAAATTCAATTTCTCTCATCTAGTGTTCCACCCTTCTGTTAGCATAATATACTTCTCATTCTTAGTGATTTTGATTTTTACAATTATAACCTATCGTATATATTTTCAATATTTATATTAGATTCTTTTAGTAATTTTACTGTATTTTTTATATCTACTAACTCATATTTAAGAACTTCTATTTGCGCAAACCTCGGTAAATGTTTATAAAACTTAGAATGACTTTCAAAGTTAGAGGATATTAAAGCCTTCTCAATTATTTCTTCCATTTTATCTGTATCTGTTTTAAGTCTATTGAATATATCTAAAATATGTTTTTCAGTAATATTTTTTTCTACTTTTCTAACCTTAAGTTTGTCATAGGAAACGTTAAACTCAAGCCCAAGTTCATGTTGAATTATTAATCCAAGAGTGAAATTCACCTTATGGCCTGCATAAGTATATATATCGAATCCATCTTTTACTACATCTATAAGGATTTCATCCAAATCTATAGATAATGCAGAATGCTCTAATCGTATGCTTTTTAATACATCCTTAGACCTAATATCAATGTATGGATAATCGTTGTTACTATTAAGTACTTTTAGCATTTGTTTGGCTATTTCATAAGATATGACCATCCCATTACCCATCCATATGGCAAGTCCACCTTCTTTAGATATTTGCACATATATTCTATATCTATCATAATCAATCTTGTCTATCACCCATGTATTTCCTGCTAATATAAATTTAGATGTCTTATTTTCTTTTAATAGTGAATAGATGAACCACGATTGCAAAGTTCCAATTTCTTTATTTTTATATATAATTGAAAATTCAGGTATAGTTTCAAATACAGATAAAAAGTTCATTATAAAGTTATAACCATATTCCTTCTCAATTTCCTTACCAAGCAGATATTCACCATTACTAAATTCCAGATAGTTTTCATCAATAAGATATTGAATAAATTCTAGTAACTTATCCTCGTTAATATCTTTAAATGAATTTGATTTCTCTACAATCCCTTTTAAATATGGATGCTTTAGCCCGAATTTTTGTTGGATCATAGAAAACAATTGTTGAAATAGTACAGTATATGCTGCTAATGGAGTTGGGGTAGACTCTATCCACTTTTGTCTTGCTAACTCAACAATCGCAATAGCATTTATTAAGAAGAATTCTTGGCTAACACAGAATTCATAATGTGATATAGTGCCTTGCCTTCTACCCGTTCTTCCCATTCTTTGCCTAAATGAAGCGACTGTTGAAGGACTGTTTAATTGCATAACAACATCTAGTTCACCCACATCTATCCCTAATTCCATAGTAGATGTGCAGCATAAGCACATTTCACTTGGAGCATTTTTTAATTTATCCTCTGACATTTCTCTTAAATTCTTACTAATGGAAGAATGATGAACCTTTGCATTTAGCCCTAGGTTCTTTAAGATTCTAGACATCATTTCACTATTAGTTCTACTATTACAGAAAAATAATGCCTTTTTGTCTCTTAACTCAGGTAGTAGACAACTAACGGTATTTTCACTAAACTCATCAAAATATCTAATAAAAATTTTAGATTTATTTCCCTTGTTTTCTGGCTTGATAACTGATTTTCCTCTTTTACTAGACCCAGATATCCAATCTAAAATTTCTTCTGGATTACCTACAGTTGCAGATAAACCTATCCTTTGAATATCATACTTTGAATAAGTCTGGATCCTTTCAATGATACTCAGAAGTTGAGCCCCTCTATAGTTTTCTGCAAAATAATGGACTTCATCAATTACTATGAATCTTATATTTGAAAACAATTCTTCTGGGTCATATGAATCTGACATTAGTATAACCTCTAGTGATTCTGGAGTAGTGGCGATAATATGTTTTGGTTCTATCTTAAATTTTCTCTTATTGCTATAATCAACTTCTCCATGCCATTTAAAAGCATCTATATTTCCAATTTTCCCCAGTTTTTTCAATCTAAACTCCTGATTATTAAGCAACGCCCTAATTGGAGATACATAGATTACTGAAATAGGTTTCAATTTTTCTTTATAGATTTCAGATATAATAGGTAAAAATGCTGCTTCTGTTTTTCCTCCAGCAGTCTGTGCAATTAAGATAGAGTTATCTCCATTCAGAAGACGTGGGATAGTCTTTTCTTGTATAGGTGTTAGACTATTCCACTTTAAAACGTCTTTGATTCCATTCTGAATTTTATCATCTAATAAAAAATAACTAGATTCCATCATAGTTCCATCTCCATGGCAACTTCTCTACCATATAGTTCAATTTGCTTATTAACTTCCTCTATCTGTTCTTCAGAAATGTTTAGAAGTGATTTTATTTTACTCATAGGTTCTTTTTTCGCTGCTTCTAAGATGAATATAAAATTCCGTAAAAAGGTCCTCGGTAATATGCTTACTTCCTTTCCAAAAGCATTAGTAAAACTTCGGACATATTCTCCTATAAACTCATCTGATATTTTACTTTCGGGATTCCAGCCATGGACAATTCCGTGGATGTGTCTTACCTTTTTAGAAACTTCTATTAACTGGCTTGAATCAAATCTTGATAATTTAATGAGTGGTTGTTCTAATATTCGAATATCTCCTAATTTAATTGGCTCTATTCTGGTATATAAAGCATCATGCTCCTTTATGCCTTTTTCTTCGTCTTCTATTAATTCCTCCGTACCAGTAAATAGAAGATAGCAACCGGGCAGGTTATCTTTACTTACCATATCTATAAGTAATCTTAAATTTTCATAAGCCTGATATCTTATATCTTTTCTCTCTTTTCTTACAGTCTCAACTTCATCTATTATTACTAGCAAACCTGCATAACCAGATTTTTCTATGATATATAGTAATGTTTTAAGAAATTCAAATACATTTCCCTTATCTACTGATCCTTTAACCCCTATACTCCTCTTTATGTCGGCAGGTATATTAGTATCACCAGCAAACCAAGCAAGAGACTTTTGTGCCAATGTATTATCACCACGTAATAGCCCTGTACAAAATGATATAACTGCATTTACAATAGAAACATTAGTTGTATTTGCTTTAGCAAGTTCTAATGATATCTTATCTTCAAGCCTTGCTATAAGTTTTTCTTCATCCTCTTCATTATCATCAGGATCTAAGTTATATTTACTTATAATCTCAGATTTTTCTTTTTCAATCCAACTTTCGATTATAATTCTAAAAGCAGAGAACTCCCTAAATTCATTAGTTCTCATACCAACCATTATTTTATTGTATATTGTTTCAAAATTATGGAGTTGAGTATTCTTAGATATTACTATTTCTGAAATAACAAAATTATCCTTCAGTGCTTCCTCTTTTAAGACTTCGCATAAAAAAGATTTACCACTTCCATATGGCCCATATATCATTTTGAATCCTGAATGTGAATCCCCATTTGACTTGAATTTTATATAATCCAAATCTTCTAGTATTGCATCTCTCTCTTCTTCATGACCACACATAATATATTTGGCACCTTCATATGCTGGAACACTTCCATTGTGTAAAGCCCTTAAAATTTGTTGTCCTTCGTTTATATTCATCCCTTGAACTCCCCCCTATTTCAGATAATACTCATATGTTGACATACCTACAACCTTAAACCCTATCCAATCATGTCCTTCATTGTTAAGTTTTGAGATAAAATCTTGCATAAATACCATTACTGACTTAGAAATAAACCTAATACCATCCTTATTACATATTTCTTGTATATCTGCCTCTGTATAAGATGTGGCTCTTGTAAATAGTTCCAGAATTTTTCTTTCCCTTTTTCCTAATGACTTATTATTATCTAGATACATCTCTATTCTTTCTTGTACCGTTAAACCTTCAATATTAATGCTCTCTTCCTTTTCTCTAGCATTATCCTTAGTTGGATCATTACTATAATTAAGGATTTGCATCTCAAAGTTGTATAGTCGTTTTTCTTCTAATTTTCTAGATATATATTTTTCCAACCAAACATTTAAGTTGTAAAAATAATGTTCATTGTCATTGTAATTAATCTTTTTATTATAAATTAGGTAATACATTAAAAGAGATATGTTTCTATTATCTATATAGTCAATATTAGGGATTTGTATATAGTTTGCTATTATATCATCTATATCTAAATCAATATCTTCAATGATTTTATCTTCATACCTCATTTTGAAAGAATTAGAATAGTATTTGACCATATATTTCTTGAATATTTTCCAAACTGTATTAAAATTATCTGTATTTTCCTTGGCTCCAACTTTCTTTAATATCAACCTTATGAAAAGGTCTAAATATGAATTCTTATAATGCTTAATCTCTTCCACTTGTGAATTATCTATTTGATTTTTTTCTAAGTATAATAATTTATCCTTATCTAAATATATATCACCAGAATATTTTTCTATAAAGTTATAAAATAATATTTTAAACTCATCATTGCCATAAATCGCTTCTATTTTCCAAATATCTAGAATTTTATTTAAAATACAAACTAGATCTGAAGTCCATTTTCTTTTCAATCGTGATATTTCTAAATTTAAGTCACTTATTGATTTATTTTTACTTGTGTAATTGACGTTACTTTGATTAGATTCTATATCTTTTGTTTTATATTTATTTTTATATTTATTTTTATTTTTATTATCACTGCAAATACCATTGTTATCACAATCTTCATGAGCCAGTTTATCTGCATATATATTGCCTTTTTCTAAATTTACTGACTGATGTAAGGTTAACTGAAAATTTACATTTAAATATTTTATTAATTTTTCATAGTTTTTCAGATGCTCTATCCCATATAAAGTAAAGACTATGTCCTTATTTAACCTAATATGAACACAATCTACATCAACTTCTGTATACATCTCTATCTTTTTATCTTTCAGAATATTAGTTATTTTAAAACCATCACAATAAAAAACTAAATTCTTATGATCTAATCCTAATACTCCAATTTCATACTTACCTTCATCATTATCTAAGTATTCCACATGACTAATGACTAGATTACTCGAGGTATGGTTTACTATATACCGATATAAATTTAATATATTTGATTCGGTTTTCGCGGTTAATTTTTGTATTCTTTTATCATAGGTTGAAAGTAATTCAAGCATACTTTCATAATCTAATAAATATTTATTTAGTTTTTCTTTATAAAGATACTCACCTAGAAATGTTAATTCCCCTATGCAATTATGAATATTTTCATTGTGAAAACTATTTCCATTTAATCCAGTGTACTCTGCTCTTTTTACTATCAGATATTTATTAAGAACATCATCAACATTATTTAAATTCCTAAATGCATCACCATATAAATTAAAATTGTGAATATAATTATAATCCTTACTCTTCTTATAAATTATATTAGTTAACTTATTTACCTTCTTTACAGCATCCAGATTATTATTTTTAATCCTCTCCATTAAATATCTAATTCTCTGATTTAAGTAATGAAAATCTGATTTTAGTTTTTGATTGTATTCATAATTTTCTAGTTTTACATCTTCCCATTTTCCCTTAATTACATCCCTTAATAAATATCTCCCTTTTTTAATAAAAATACATTCAGGTATATAGTTGTCCAACATTTCATCTATTAAAGCATTAATAATCGTTTCTTCATCTAAAACTTGTATATCCATAGTTTCCCCCTGTATACAATTTTTTCATCTCTATTTCAGATAGTACTCATATGTTGACATACCAACAACCTTAAACCCTATCCAATCATATCCTTCATTATTAAGTTTTGAGATGAAATCTTGCATAAATGCCATTACTGACTTAGAAATAAACCTAATACCATCCTCATTACATATTTCTTGTATCTCAGAATCTGTATAAGAAGATGCTCTTAAGAATAACTCTAGTATTCTTTTCTCTTTCTTACTTAAACTATTATTTTCAATATAGTTTTCTATTTGTTCTTTAACTGATTTAGGAATTTCCCTTGTCTTATTTTGGGCAAAATCCGTACTTAAGCCAACATCCTCTAAACTAATTTGTTCTACTACTTCAGGAGTATATTTTTTTATTACTTTTTCATCATTTTTCTCTATAACTATTACAGGTACTAGTAATTCTTGAAGCGATATTCCTCCATGGTGAAATTTAGTTCCTCCACTAACTGGAAACACATTTATTCCCCTTGGAAAATTAAAATATAAATCTCCATCATAATTTGAGGAGTAAGCACTCTTAGTTATATAGTTTCCCTCTACCTTTTTTCTTGAAATAGTATATCTTCGTTTCTTTACAACATTATCCATATCCTTTGAAATATCTACCTTCATCCATTCCTCTAGCCCAGAAGTTAATATGAAGCCATGATCAGCAACAACAACTATTTTTTCAATATCAATATCTATCAATTTCTTTATTGCACTTTGTATCTTATTGAGCAGTCCGGGAAAAATCTGTATGCTGCTATCTTCAATGTGACCAGCCTCATCGATTTCATTTGAAAAAATTAGTATTCTATTTTTTTCTTCAAATTCATTCTTTAAACTATTTATTGGAATATCTACAATTTCACTTAAGTTTTTAACTACTCCATCACCATCAGATATTTCCAAGAAAAATTTAACACGTTCCGATTTATTATTTAATGAATAATTAAGGTTTCCATCTGTTATTTTTATTAAATTATTCTCTTCATTTAAGATAAGTTTTGTATTACCGTTAGGTAACAAACTAGCCATTCCGAATTCCGTAACTGTTGGTATAGAAGAGATAATTGGTGTGATTGTTTTATATTTAATTTCATCAAGCATTGAGAATATTTCTTTTCCCATTTCATATCTTAAAGCATCTACTATTACTACTGCTGTCTTCTTATCAGAGTTTGATACATATTTAGACCAAAAATCTAATTGTATATCTGTCTTAAATTCATAATCGTGTTTACTCTCAATAATATTTGATATCTCTTCATTTAAGGGTTTAAGATATTGGTAATAATATCTCTTGTCCACAAAGTTTAGAAGTTGCGATATAAAATCATCAATCACAGTGTAATCTTCTTGAACTTTTCTATACAGTAGGTCTATCTTCCACCAATTATTCATTTCATAAAGAGAAATTATATTATCAAAGTTATTATCTATTGCTTTGAACTCTTCTTCAAATAGGTAAATCATGTTTATTAACTGAAATATATTATTAAGGATGTTCCATTTGTTAAATATCTTTGATTTAGAAAAATAGTATCTTCTTCTAATATCTACAAATACATTTAGATCTTTTAATTGGCTCCTTAGTGATTCTATATCTATACCATTTTCAATTTCGCTATACTGATAATTTCTTTGTTCTTCCTTTACATATAAACCGTTCAAATATCCTAATAAGTCTTCTTTTATTAAATGTGGGTCCTGAACCCCTTTAAATATCTGAATCTCTAATTTTTTATATAAAATTTCCTCTATACCATATAGATATTCAATAGCAAATAACTCGTCTACTTCCATTTCATTAAGTACATTTATCATGTATTTTTCTGAAACCTTTTTAGAGTACTCAACAAACTTTTCTCTATAAATTTCATGATTAGCCCAAGTTTCAAGAAGTTGAACACAATTCATTATTTTATTAATATTTGATAATCTAATTCCAAAAGGTCTTATATCTTTATTTCTGCTTTTCTGTATCAACTCACTTTGAAACAAACTATCTACGATGTATTCAACAACTTTATCCTTTGACTCAAAATTAGATACATTAATACCATATTCTAAAGAGAGGAATTCAAAAAATTTATCTTTAATCCTTGCTTCTTCAAGTATAGATTCATACTTATCTGTTTCGCAAATATATTTAAGTATTGTGTATTCTTTACTAATATCAACATACCCAAATCCATTAGTTAAGACAATATCATCAAGTGTTTCTTGATTAAGGCTTCTAATAACACTCTCAGGTATAATATCCCATAATCTTTTCAATATGTTTAGGCGTTCTTCCAGTGTTGATATGTCAAATTGACCAAAATCTATCCTGTAATTTCTTTCCAAGATATCTTTTACTGATGCAATATATGTGTCTCCAAAATATTCAAACTCAGTTAAAAAACCTTGCTTATTTTCTATATTAGAATATATTAGCCACTTTTTTGTAAGTTCACTATCAGCCAATAGTATTTTGTAGCGGAGTTCAATAAAACTGCCTTCATAGGCAATTTTATTGACTCCTTGTTCATCAAATAAATTAAACTCTTGTAAGAATTCATTCTGGTAATCATACCAAATAACAATATTAGAGTTCTTAAATTTTTCCCTTATCTCTGCTTGGATCAATTTATAAAATGGTGGTTTCATTACTTCCCTACCTCTTCATAGTACTTATCTCTTTCTCTCTTAGTTGCTACAGGGGCTGATAGTATAGGTTCTATAGGTATTATATTATACAATACCCCTTCATCTATATTAGGTTCATATGGCAATATCTCCATTATCTTTTTATCCAAAATATTAAGATCTTCTAATTTTGCTTCTAAGTCACTACATTTATCTTTGAAATCTTTTTCTTTACTCTTATCACCGTTAGTCCTTGCCTCGATTAACTGATTAGTATAATACTTTAAGTCTTCTTCATATCTACTTATCATTTGATTCAGATAGATGCTCTTAACTTTATATAAGGTATCATTATCCAGTTTATGATAGTAAATAAAACAATTAAAGGTTTTTTTAGGGCTACATATGTGCCAATATATCGGGCGTTTCTTATATTTTGTGACATGACTGTTATAGAAGTCTTTTATTAAATAGTCTTCTAATGGCTTACCCAATATCTGTTCTATTTCATCAAATATAGAGTCCCCACATTCTTCACCATATAATTTTTGTATACATACATATATTTTTTCGATAATATCCTCTTCTAAATATATTGTAGATGATACTGGTAGGATACCATCATCTTTGATAACAGTTAAATTAGATTCCCAATTTCCTAATATACAACCAATCAAATACGAAAGAAGGTTCTCCACTTCACTTTGAAGTTCTTTCTTCTTGTAAATATTGTATTTTTTAATAATATCAACTACATCGACTGGATTAATATCGAATTTTTCACCTAAAGTACTAAAAAAGTATCTTTCCTTAATATTGTTTTCCTTTATAAAATTGCATACTTCGTTTTCATTATAATTATTACCATTATATAATCCTTCCGATTTCCCTACTTCATAGAAAATTTCTTCTTGTAATGTATTTTTTATTTCATATATATTGAAGATTTCAGTATCTATTTTCCCATCATTTACAAGAATTTGTGCTTTTTTATACATGGTATCAAAATAGTATTCAGTAAAAGATTCTATAATCGAATCCCTTTTATACTTCATTAGTGGTGGTGACTCAAAAAAATATTCTGTTTCATCATAAGAAGATATTTCTTTAGCCAACAATATATTTTCTTCTACTAATTCCTCTACTATGTTTTTAATAATTTTGCTAGGTTCTTTCCAGGGTAGTCTTCTCAAATCTGTAGCCTGATAAGATACTGTAGGATTTAACAGATTCATAATATAGTTACAGAACTTTGAATTTATATATCCTAAAGTGTAATTAATCATATCATCCTCTACAAATATGGCTGGTCCTTTCATATCGAAAATACAATTTTTAGGCATGAACCTTGCATTGAAGTTTTCTCCTGCATTTGCAGAATAGCAAATTCCTTTCTTATACCAATAATCCTCTTTTAATAGATTTGATGTTTTGTTATTTTTATAAAAATGTCTAGCCTCTTCAGACCAATCCACTATCAAATTCCAATTACCAAAATACCTCTTATATTCCCCACCTTTAGAGTATAATATCCATCTCTTTCCTAATCCAATAGTATCTTTGCTTACTTCCCAAAAATATTTTAAATACTTTGAATTATTTGCCGTCTTATGCTGACTACCAGTCACATCTGCATAAGTTCCAAATGAACTTTTTTGAAACAATTCTAACATCTCTTCGTTCAGCATATATAAAAATGGTTGCTTATCTATTTTTGCAAATCTTTCTTGATTTACACTAAAGCAATAATTTTCATCTTTTTTTCTTAATAATTCATTGAGTTTATTCTTTTTCTCTTGTGCAGATTTAAATAAGGTCAATCTGATATATTCACCAAAGTTTGATTTATTCATTTGTTTGTTTAGCACAAAACTAACTGTTCTAACTTTTTCTCCTTTAATTTCTTCAAAAGCATGAGGACCTAAGTGCAAAACTTTTTCTATAAAAGAATTATTCAATATAAATTCACGTAATTTATCAAACTCCGAAATGAACATAAAGGAATCCTGTGTTATCATACCCACTCTACCATTTTTATCTAGAAATTCTAAACATCTCAATATAAAAACTGAATATAAATCTGATGAATTAACAGAGTAAGATTTTGATAAATAATCCTTTAATTTATCATTCATGCTCCTTTTCCCCATATAAGGAGGATTTGTTACTACTACATCATATTGTTTCATAAATATATCTACTAACTTAACGGATTTTTGGGCTTCGCTTGCAAATAACTGCCTTGATATATCATTTGCTTTAATAGCCTCGCTATAAATAGCATCCAAACTACTCATTAGTTCTCTTTCTTCCTTAGTAAAATCTCTTTGAGACTTATAATCTGATAAGGAAGTAGATTGTTCCTTCAGTAACGATTCTTGTCCTTTAGTTTGCTTTCTCTTAGTTCTTTTTGCCTTGCTTAATTCTTTCTTAGCAAGTCGATTCTTAAATTCCTCAAAAAGTGGAAACAACTTCTTTTCAGGTTGGATAAGACTTCCTTTAAGTCTAACATCTTCAAACTCCTCATAAATAATTTCTATCATTTTTAGTATAGTCTTATTACCTTTATGTTTTTCTTTTAGATCTTCTAATCTACTTCCATTTAATAGAATGGAATCAGCACATACTAAATTAACTGAAAGTTTATCCTTTGTATTGGTGTCATAACCATTATCTTTTAAGATTGATTTGGTCTTTATAAATAATATTAAACCAGTTAACTGAACCGCTCTTAAGTCTATATCTATTCCGTATATATTATTTTCAAGTATTTTGTAAGGTATTTCTTCTTTTGAATATATACCTTCTTCTACATACATGTCATAAAACAAATCATAAGCCTTTACTAAAAAATGACCACTTCCACAACAAGGATCTAAGAGTTTAACATCTTCTACTTTTTTATCTTCTCGTTTACCTTGTTTTATCTCATTCCATAATGAACCTAATGAATTATCTACTATCCAATCAACAATCCAATCTGGAGTGAATAATTGTGTTGCAGCAGGTATATCTTCTACCTTTATCTTTTGCTTTTTATTATAAAGTCTGTCAAATACATCTTCTTTTTCTTTTTCGTTAAAATATTGATAAATCCAACCTATAATTTCATCCTGTCCCCATGATTCCTCATCAATATTAGTGCATAGGAGTTCTATTACTTTCAATAAACTTGTACTTGATGGAGTTACGAAGGAATATTCATCCTCCGTATTAAATAACATCTTTATCTCCTCACTGATTTCTTCAAACATTATATTTAAGAGGTATCCTAATCCTCCATCCATTTCATACTTGCAAAATTCTCTTGCAACTTCATAGAATCTAGATCCAATAAATGATCTATTACCATGTTCTCCTCTAGGTACTAAAATTTCATCAATAAGGCCTCTGACCTCCATAACCCTAAGAGCCGCTAAGCGATTAAGGTAGGTGTATGATACCTCCTTTATATATTCCATAACGGCTTTGTCTTTCTCAAATCCACCTTTTTCAAATTTCTCAATTGCCTTTTCTATATTCTTTCTATTATTTTCTTGTTCCTCAGTTAAGTTTCTTAAATCTCTTAAGTTAACCCAGACTTTATTTATATAGATACCATAATTTATTAAAACCTGTTCTATATCTTTTTCTAATATTTCTCTACACTCAAGAATAGTAGATTTAATAGTTTTCTTCTGTTCTGCATTCAATGAACTCCCCCCTATTCAATCATTATGCTATTTCCAGCACTAATCTCTTCCATCAATTGCTTCTCAATTTTTTTCAGATAGTCTTTCAGAGACTTTGGACTTTGAATAAGTACATTTTTAGGAAAATTATTTGTACTTAAATACTTAATTACTCGTTTTGGAACTTCAACCTCATCCTTTTCTCTTTCTTCCTCAATTTGCTTGTTAAGATACTCATATAATTTATCCATGGCTTTTTCGTTATAAACATCTACTGCATCAATAATAGTTTTCATATCCCTAATAAATGTTCTACAAGTAGGACATGGAATTTCTAATTTGGAAATATTATGAGAACATAATTTATCAGAGAATGTACTTAATATATCTCCTTTTGCTATTTCGCTTTTAAGATTTAAGAAACTCTTATTCTTACTCATTTCTTCTATTTTCTCATTATAAACTTCATATAGAGTTTCATGAGTTTCTAAATATTCTTTTACATATGGATCATAGAGTTTATAAAAATCATCTCTAACAGTAGGCCATGAATCTATAAATGATTCACTTTTTAAATCCTTCATTATTTGAGCATATATTTTTTCTTTAATTTCTATATCCTCATCATTACGGTCAAGTTCTATTATCCATACATTATTTAAGAAATACTTCATTTTCTTATATTCTTTTAAATTCCCATTATCTATAAAATTCTTTAATTTCTTATATTTTGATAAGAATATTCCATATTCTGAGGCTTTTTGAACAAAGTTGTTTATTGTTTCACCTTGTGTCTTTGAGTTCAATATAGTTTTGAAAAACTCATCTAACTTGTCTATTGAATCTTTAAAGGCTAAATCGTTACTAGATATTACTTCTCTCATTGCTGAAATATCATTTCTATAATCAATTAATATATTTCTTGTATTGCTATATAACTCAACTAAGGTATCTTCAGAACTTCTGTTAAACATATTCATTAAAATATCCTGACATTTTTGCCTTGTAGATGCGTCAACTACTACCGCTAACTTGAAGACTGCTTTTCTAAAATTAGGCTCATTTTCAAATATATCTCTTACTCCTGATTGATTATAATCAAGAAAATCTTTGCCTTCGTAGTTAAGTTCTATATTACCATTTTTAAATAGTAAAGCCGTAAAAAGTCGTACTGCTTCTGAGGCCCACCCATATGGTTCATTATCAAATACACTTAGTAAATCCTTACCAATACATTGTCCATATTTATTTTTTAAGGTTTTTATTTCATTTAAAACTTCTTTTAATACTGCAGATTCGGCATTTACGTTAGTATCCTGTATTAGATTTAATCCACTTAAATCTATAGATAATTGATTTCCTTTAAAAACACTCTGAATATCTTCTTTTGTTATCTTAACCCCTACCGTATCAAATCTATGATAGACTTTTGGTATTGCTAGATTAGCAATATCTTCAAATATGGATTTTAAATCACCTTTATCTGGTGTAGGGAATTCCTTTCCTTGATATATATAGGTACCATCAATAAAAGACTTTTCAATCTTCTCTTTTATATCTTCATATAATTTTATATTCTTTTGTTCTTCTTTCCTTAAAAAGTAACTCTTATCTTCATCTGAACTCCATTTTCTTCTATATTCATCTATTATTTTATTGAAGATCAAATATTGCTGCATATCCTCATCAATTGTGCTATCATACTTTGCATACCAATAAATATTTCTGCTATCTCCTATGCTTTTCATTAAATGCTGCTGTTTTCTTAATTCATCTAAAGATTGCATCACACTATTTAAATTTAAACTTACTAGCCCTCTACTATTCCTTACCTCATCGTCAATGGTTAGTTGTATATCAAATGGTCTAATATTTTTATAATTTATTCTTGTTATAGTGAATATTCCATCGATTACTTCTTTTACTTTTTTATTTATATCTCTAACTCCAATTTCATTTAATCTAGAAATGGCTTCTTGCCTAAAACTCTGCTCCTCAGGCGCTATGAACTTATAATTTCCATGTGCATCTCTTTCTACATATCCATGTCTGTATAATATATCTAAGCCTGATTTAACCTCTTCTAAAATATCAATAAAATCTGCATCTACATTGTTTATTAGCAATTTTGCAATAGTATCTATATCCTTTTGTAATTTATCATCGTTGTCTAATAGATAAAGCACTTTTAAAATCTTTACTAATAGTTCACCATTATTTGGGTCCAGTTGTTCTGCTTCTTTAATACTTATTTGGATTTGATCATCTATAAATTCTTTTGCTTGTTCAAAGAACATATCTAAAGTAACTAATTCACCAATATTCTTCTCTTTCACATTAACATTACTGTCAATAAGTATCCCTTGAGTTGCTTTAATCATACTTCTATTAGTTCCACCTAGTTTCTTGTTAACTCTTGAATTAGAGATAACATTATAGTAAATAGGCTGGATTAGTCTTATATGATAAGGAAGAAAAGGATAAGTATCTATAAAATCTTCCTTATTTAGTTTAGGCATATATTTTTTAAAATCTTTAAACTCTAAGATAGATGATAACTTTCCTTTATTACTTTCATATAATCTATCTATATCTTTTACTACGTCTGACTTTTTCTTTAAAACTCTTTCATTTATAACCTTATCTAAGTTTTCTGGAGTCAAATGTATCCTTACTTCAAATCTATCTATTACTTTATTTACCTCATCTTCAGTCTTTAAGTACTGCTCTGTTATTTGTTCTAATTTGTTTTGTGAAGATACTGCAAACCATAGTTTACCTTTACCTTTTCTAGCAAAAGTACTTTCTATGGCTTGTAGATATCCAATTACCTCTGGATTTGCAGAAATGTATTGACCTATTTCATCTACGATTACAAATAATCTATTATTTTGGCCATTCTGTTTGTCTAGTTCGTCAACATATTTACATAATTCATCTGCCAAAATAGACGCAGAAATACTTTTACTTCTCTTAAGGTCTTCTATATAATCTTTTGCTATTGATTCCGTAGGTATTTGTTCTGGTAATACCCTAACTAGTGCTCTTTGAATATAGTTTTGACCTATTCTTGTTGGCCTTATATCTTCCCATTTCCTATTACTCATTTCTTCAATAGTTTGTACAAATTCTTCATACTTTCCTTCATCAGATAATTCTTTTTCCATTTCTGCTACCCAAAGTTTTCCTGTATAAAATCCTCTAGCGCTTAGCCATTGTTTATAAATAGTTTGTTCTATAGGCTCAACTTTTCCTTCTAATTTTGCTGCCTCTTCTAAGATATCAAACATCACTACAGTAGTTTTATATGTTTCATTTATTTTTTCTATATAGTTTTTTAAAGTATTGGTTTCGTCTCTTCTAATAAAAATATCCGCAGCAGAGCAATCATCAAATTGATGGTTTTCTAGTAGATATCCGAAAATCTTTAAGAAATGTGATTTACCTGAGCCAAACCATCCAGATATCCAATATCCTACCTTGTTCTTATCATTAAGATATTTATCCAAGCACTCCTTAAAATGTTCTCTTAATTGATCTGTAATAACATACTCTTGTAATTCTTGTTTTGCTACATTTACATCATCTTCTTGTACCTTAATTACTGGATTTATGTATCTTTCTATAGGATCCCTAAATAAATCTTTAATTAACATACTCTTAACCCCTTTCTATATTATTAAAGCCCTAAGGGCAGTTTCCTTATATTTGTTTAATAGTGTAACTGAAAATCTGTCATAACTTCCCGGATAAAAGAATACAACTGGAATTTGAACTCTTCCCTCTAAATAAGATAGTAATCTAATAAAGTTAAAGTATATAGCCGTTGCTCCTACTCTAGTAACCAATATTCTTCCTTTAGGACCTATTTCTTTAGCCTTGGATATGAAGTGAGACCTTACTTTTTCTAATAAAAATTCTCCTAATTCCTCAACCATGTCGATGTCTTCTTCTATCTTTTCTAATTCGATAATGCCATCTATAGTCTCGTATTCCTCTATAATATCAAACAAAAGTTGTTCCATATTTATTAATTCTAAATGAAACCCTTCTATTTCCTGTTGTAATTTGTTTATTATATACATAACATCCTTATGCTCCTCTTTTTCATAAGGACAAATGACAAAAGGAACTCCTGAATGTCGTACCCAAGCAAGGCTATCATTATTGATTAACTCTATTATCTTAGTGTATTTCTCCATTAACGTAGCCATCTATTATCTCCTTCATAGTTTTATATCTATATATTAGAGTTTTAGGTTCTTCCCTTCCAAAGTCTAAAACTCCATTTCTATATGCTTCTTCAAGTAATATATGAATATCGCTTTCTAACAGCAAAAACAAATGTAAATCCTTGCATTTATATACATCTTCTATAGTCTTAATGCTATCTTTATTCATGTATAGAACATAGTAAAAAATTATTGATGGAATAAATGGTTTATTAAACGTAGGTCTTTTTCTACTATCAATAAACCCAAATTCCTTTAATACTCCCATCATCCCTGAGCGTACATCGTTAATGGTCCTTTCAGACCATTTAGATACATTTTTGTCTTTATCAGCAAGACCTAAAATAAACTCTGTTGTGTCTGCTGAAGATATCCCTAAAAAACCATCAGCATATTTTCCATATACTAGATTCGCTACATATTCGTAGATAATTCTCTCTTCCTTGCATAAATAGTAGTATAGAAGGAGGTTTATAATACTATCTGAATCAATCTTTTTCAAAAAATAGATAAATGAGGTTTCTTTATAGCCATCTAATTGATCATATAGATACCTCTTTCTTAACTCGTAAAATATAGTCTCTGCTCTTCGTTTTGAAGTTTTTAAGATTAAATTATTATCAAGTACCTCTTTTCTTAAAAGTTCTACATCTTTTAATTCTAGATATTTTTTTAATATTACTTTTGTATCTGGTAAAACTGTACCTACTACCTTAATACTAGATCTGTAATCCTTTGATTCCATTATATAGCCATCCTTCTCTTATAGTATGGGGTTACAACGCTTCCTAGCGTACATAAATCATAAATTGAGATAAATGATTTTATTGCATCTTCAAAATTTACTTTGCTTCTATAGAATGTTTCGCTCATGCTTCCTAATTCAATAGTCTTTTTATCATCTAAAGTATGAGTTGGCAGTTTAGGTAGACTAAAAAATCCTCTAGCCCATGGACTCGTAAACTTTTTGTCCTTGATATTTTCAATCATATCTAATACTTCTTTCCAACCATCAGAGTTTGAAATTTCCTTTACGAAAGGAGTAAATATTTTGGTCTCAAATTCGTATCCAAAATTAAATAATGTAGTAAATCTTTTTTCTGGGATTTCTCTATTTTCTTTTTCAACAATAATTTTCCTTGCAATATCATAGCGTTGTTTATAGAAAGTATTAGGGAAGAATTTCTCTAAGTTTCTTCGCCCTACTTCACCTAAAATACTAGACTCCCACCATACATTGTTATCTTCTTCTCCTAAACGAATGATGGTCAATCTATAAAAAAGTGTATCTGCTAATATTTCTACATTGACTTCTGATTTATGTTTCTTTGCCAATTCATGAATTTTATTTCTTATGGCTTGCATATAAATTCCTCCAATCTGTTATGTACTATTTAAGATTATATCCCTTTTGGTAAGAAAAATAAAGAAATTCCAGCAATCTTTTTTGTATTGCTGGAATTTTTGGAGTGATTTTAATACTATTCTAAAATTTCGATTATTGCAAATAAAAGCAAGGGCTGTATACATGCTACATTCCGTAACTAGCCCTCGCTCTTACTACAATTAAAGACCAATACTATTGTTTCTTCTCCTATTTACTATCATCTATATCTTTTATAAGATACATAATAAATCTTAATATCTCCTTTATTTCTTCAGCATAAAACAGTTCATCTGGAACAGGGTAAAACTCACCTTTATACTTAATAGCACCACTGGCAATAAGTATAGTTACATCATCTAGTATGGTTTCTATCTTTTCTTTTGCAGCAATGCTTATGGACTTCTTATTTTTGAGATTTTGTCTAGCAGTCTTCCAAAAACCATGTTCTAAAATCTGCTTCTCTAAATTATAGATTAGTAGTTGAGGATCATTATAGTTACTTAAACAATTTAAATATTCTTCAGTTGTAAGTTCATCTAGCCTTCTCTTATAGGCTAAATATCTACGCTCATTTGATCCAACAATGTATTTAGGGTATTTAGGGTGGTAAAGATCTAATATAGTTTCAATTTTTAATAATCTTAGCATCTTAGACAACCTCCTAATCAAAGAATTGGTCGTAGTAATCTCTTGGGGTAGGTTTTAAGGGCGCTCTATCCTTATTAACTTCTTTAGCCCTTTGCTCTGCCTGCTTCCTTAGACTCCTATTTTTAAAACCTCGGGCAGCCGCCTTCGCCGTTGCTGTACTTGGCTTATTACATACAGACCATGCATAATTGTCGTTATCATTATCATCTGCCTCAAAGTTTACTTCTATCAGTAGTTTAAAACTTTCAAAAACATCATTTAAATGTTGTAAATTTTTATTCTCTAGAAGAGACATTATGGCATCTTGTTGTTCTTGTGAAACATTGAATTTAACCAACTGCCCTTCGATATCCTTTAAGAGTTTTTCAACTTTAGAAGTGTTTAAGGCTTTATCTTCACTGATAAACATGTCTTCAATATCTGTAACAGAAATACCTTCGAATTTATAAGTCTTATCATCAGTATTATATTGTACATTAAATTGTGTATTGCATTGTATATTATACCCCTATGTGGAGATTTCCTGTTCCCTATGGAAATTTTGAATCTCCACTGGGGTTTCCAAATCCCCTTTGGGGATTCCATTTTCTAAAAAATATTCAACTACCCGATTGTAGTTTTCCTTATCTCTTGTAGTTGCTAAAAGTATATTATAAATACCTTGTGCTAATTTTTGTGCAAATTTCTCCACTTTTTGATTAGATTCCATACGTTCTTTAGGAGATTTCCTTGTTCCATCTACCCTTTGTAAACGGCAAGTACTTTTCCTTAAATTTCGGAAAATAATTTTCCCGAACAATTTCCAGTTTCTAATCCTCTAAAAAGGATTTTCTATGTGTAAGCCTATAGCTTTTGCCAGTCATATTAAATAACTCACATTTATAGGTAAGCCTGTCTAATATAGCTGTAGTTAATGCTGGGTCTCCTAATAATTCGTTCCAATCTCCAAAGCCCTTATTTGATGTAATTATAATTGAAGTCTGTTCGTGTAAGGCTGATATTAACTGGAAAAACATATTAGCTTCCTCACGATTAATTGGTAGATATCCAATTTCATCAATAATTACAAGGTCTGAGGAATGTATTTTATTTATCTTTATCTTACTCTTTCTCATTATATCCTGTGTTTTTAATGAATAGACCAAATTGTCCATTGAGATGAAGCTTACCTTGTATCCCATATCTATAGCTTTATAGCCTAATGCTATGGCTAAATGTGTCTTCCCTACACCAGGAGGACCTAGGAAGATAAGATTGTATATCTTATCTATCCAGTCCATTTCTAGAAGCCTGTTTATATGTCTTTTGCTGATAGACTTTTGAAATTCAAAATCAAATTCTTCTATTGTCTTTATTACAGGAAATCCTGCATTTTTTAATCGAGTTTGTTTCTTTCTTTCCTCTTTAGCAATTATCTCTTCATTTAGTATTTTGTAAAGAAATTCTTGATATGATAAATCTTCATTTTCTCCATGTTCTATGAACTCATCTATCTTTTTCTGTAGATTTAATAGCTTTAGTTCTTTGGCATATTCTTTTATATAATCAATTTTACTTATCATCTTATCCCTCCAATGCTTTTACATATTCTGATGTATCCCTAATTTGGGTTTTAATATCATATTTTTGAGGGATAGAAGGGGTGCTTATGTCAGTTGTTTCTTCTGTTTTTTGGTTTTCTAATTCCTTATATTTCTCACCTAAAAATTCAATTGTATCTCTAAAACTTACAGCACTGAATATCTCTCTTTCTATGCAATATTTAAGAGATTCTTCTATGAGTTTTTTCTCTACATTTTTACAAGTATTGCATATTAAACTGTATTGGTCCCTTATGTATCTTGGTTTTTCAATCCTAATTCTATCGAGAAAAATCTTGGCTTCATTGGTGTTATTCAGTACATTTAAAGCTTTTTCATATAGTTTGTCTATCTTTAAAGTTTTATCCCTTTCAGGATGATCAATTTGTATTAATTTTCCTTTCAGTGTGCATTCATTATGTTCTGCTAAAATTTTACCTGTATCCTTATCTATTATCTGAATAATACCATCTAAATTACGAACTCCAACTGTTTTTCCTGGTTCATATGTCCCTTTAGGAACTTGATATCTATTTTGTTTATACGAAATGGTGTTGTCTTTTCTTACTGTATAGGTTAAAATTGAATTAGATGGTACATTTCTAAATGTTTGTGATACTGGAAGAAGGTATTTCTTTTCGAGGGAGAATACTTCTTTCGGTATCTTTTTTGTTGTTCCATGAATATTAGCATTTCCTGTTCTATCTAACCACAATAGACAATCTTCATTAAACTTGTCTATATCAACAAAAGTTCTATTCTTTGCAAAATTATACTTTAAATATTTAACAACTGCTTCTATTTTTCCTTTGCTTTCTGGGTCATATCCTCTACACATTCTTACTCTAATTTTCATAAAGTCTTTAAAGTTTTGAAATTCTTCTGTAAAAATTATGTCTCCATAGTTTTCATCAACTGCTAATAGTCTGTCTTGGTCATATACTATTTCGTGGGTTTTACCTCCAAAGTATTCAAAGGCCTTAGTATGAGCATCGATAAAATCTTTCGTTGTAAATGGCTTGTTCTGCCAATAGGCATATTTCATTCTAGAGTGAGACAGTACCATAGCAAAGGCATAAAGTTTAACTCTTTTTCCATCTGCATTGTTAAGCCATATTTGTCCAAAATCAACTTGTGCCTGATAGCCCATTGGAAGTTCTTGCACTGCTTCATGTTGTCTTTTAGATACAACCTTTGGAATATCATATTTATCTCTTATGTATCTTACATAGTTTCTCACACTCCTATCTGTGCATTTAATATCTCCATATCTTTCCTTTAACCAATCCAAAATCTGAGCTGCACTCATGTCTGGAAAATCTCTTAACCAACCTACTATCTCATCTTCATATTCATCTAGTATTTTCTTTCTAACCTTCACTTTTTCCATATTTTCAGCAAACTCCTTTACCTGCATATTCCAGTATTTAGATACAGTCCCATAGTCTAAATCTAAATATCTTGATACTTGAGATTTCTTTAACCCTAACTACTTCATGTTTTTAATTTCATTAAACATATGCCAACCCTTCAATCCCATTTTCTATCTACCTCCTGTAAAATATTTTACAGGAAAGTAGATTTGTTTTATATACAACTGGAAAATTTTCAGGATTCTTATTTTCCGAAATCTCATGATTTTATTTTACCACTTACACCCTTATTCTATAGCCCTTTTCTGCTTTCGTTTCATATGTTAATTTCAGATTTTTTTCATCTATATCCTCAATGGCTTTAGATAAGAAACTCATTCCTTTTCTGTACCTTATTTTATCTGTTTCGTTTTTCCTTTGTTCCCTTTTCATTAGAATATATTTTGTTACCTTTAAAAAATCTGTATTTAAGATGGTTGTATTTACAGTTGGAATATCTAATACTTGGTATTGATTAGAGATATTATATCTATAATCTCCATTTTTTACATTTATAAAGCGAAATAAATTTAAAAACTCAATACTAGCAGCAAGATTATCTTTATTTATCTGAATATTAGTTAATATGGTCTCTTGATTTGGATTACATATATTTGACTTGTTATTTAAAAACGTCTTCAAGTAAGAGTATAAGGTAAATGCTTTAGAAGGGAGGATAAACCCCCAGCCAGAGTCAAAGACTTGATTCATGCTATAAACAGCATATCTGCCGTTCTCCTGTCCATTTAAACGCCTAATCATATAAAACACCCCCAGATTAATATGGAAGTATTGTATTTATAATTTGTTTTTCCACTATAGACTCTAAACACTTTAGAAGACTAATTACTTCAAATCTTCTAAAGTGTCTAGTATCATCTATTTAAAATGTTTATTTATTGCAAGTACTGCCATTTTATAAAGTTTATCATTATTAACATAGAGTTCCTGAAACTGTTTTTCTTTTGATTTATCTAAGATATTTAGTTTTGTCTTTGCCATATCTATTTTATATGTACCTAGTTTTTTAATTGGAATGCAATTTTTATAGTTCCAGTAATTTTTGTCTGTTACTTCAAATTTACCCGTTTTTATATTTATTGCTATGTAAACCCTAATTCCATAAGTATACACATCCCAATTTTGAAAATATATTTTTTCTAGTTGTGCTCTATTTTTCTCTAAATGTTTCAGTAACATCTCTTTACTCATAGTAGATACAGTTAACATATTCAAACCTCCTATTTTAGGTTAATACAAGCGATAACTAGATTAACCATATATAACTATACCAACACATCTTACAAGCCCTAAATCTCTTATATTTCCTTTCAGACATCATTCATTAGTTGTACTTTCATCCCTATCATCTCCTTTTCATATATTGGAGATATTTTGTTTAAACTGTATTTACTCCTACACAAAATCTTTATTTAAGACTTAATAAGCCTTAAGGTCATTTTGAGAAAATAAAAAACAGAACAAGGACCCAGTGCAAATGCCTATGCATTTACACCAAGTTATTTTTGTTCTGTTTCAGGTTTGTTTTTAATATTCTATTTTTGCTTAGTTTAATTTGTATTTTATATCTTTTTTTATTTTGTAGTATAATCTTATCCTATCTTTTTTTGCTTGTCAACCCAATTATATCAGTATTTTACAACATATTTATAAAATTTTTATTTATTTCGGTAAAATTAAATTAATTATAATTTTTTCTTGTAATCCATACTTATATGCTAAAATACTTCTGCTTTCAAATACTCTATTTATTTATTTCGGTTATAGAGTTGTGTTAAAAACCTTAAAATAGGTTGTTTTCCCTTGTTTTAGTTTGTTTTTCCTGATTATGATTAAATGTCTTGCTCATGCATTTAATTCGGTTTATTTTCGTTTTATTCGGTTTATTTCCCCCATCATCTTCTATATTAGGTCATTTTATTCGGTCGAAAATAATAATTATACTGATGTCGCTAGATGAAGTACCTACAAGGGTATATGGCATCTCCTTTAATAAACATTATTAACTCTTAATAATAGTTAATAACTAATATACCTTTTAATAATAAATATATCTAATAGTAATATTTATTAAAAAATAATACTAGATATAAATCTTAATAAATGATTTATCTAGTATTATCTAAAATTAATCAATATATCTAATTTATTAGTTATTATCAGGTAATAGAATACTATTTATTGTGAAAATGAAAAGAGGGTAACAGTAGGAAGTAAGTTACCTTACACTACCATTCCCTCTTTCCACATACTTACAACTTTTCACTTTTAGGATCACAACTAAATCGGGGAAAACATAAACTAATCTTACATCCTAAAAATGAGATAATTTTTTACAAAAGAAAGGATTTTAACCTTTTGATTAACCCATTATATTATTTCAATACTCATTACAAATTTCCTTCTTTTTTAGAAAGAATATATTAACTAATTTAGATAATATATTTCTCCTTCTACTTCGTAAAAGGCAACATACAGAGCAAAAATATTGGTTATAACCTTTTCTTCAACATGGTCTACTGACCCGAGTTTATAAATTTTATACTTATAATCATAGTTATCAAAGAGTTCTGGTCTATCTTCTTTAATTTCATTTAGTGCCTTTAGGATATCTTCATTAATATCCATATTTGTTTGAACAAAAATTATCTTTGCAATTTCTACAGCATCTTCAAACCCAATTTTCTTTAAATCTTGGTTTATTTTCTTTTGCTGTCCATTTTCAAATCCTCTAATTATATTCATCTAATTACCCTCCAGTTTTGCTTCTCTTCTTATTAATATTTGACCTGAAAATTATATTCGCATAGTCAATTGCAAACTTTTTACTCATAAAAAGATTGAAAGTTAATAGTAGTAACCCTATGGATATATCTATTTCTTCAGATAAAATTTTGAAGGGCATAAAAGATGCTAAACCTAGTAAGATATTTGTAATAATAAAAACCAAGACTACTGAAACTCTTTGATTTAAGGTTAACATAATTTCACCACCTTTTCATAAAGAAAATACCTCCCATGTAAACGGGAGGCTTTGCAAAAAACACTAAGATAAGAAAGGAGTTTGTTACAAATGAACAAAAGAGAGAAACTTAAGAAACTTATTTTATTTTAAAAAGGAGGATTCTGAATAATATTTTCAAAATCTATCTGATTTATCAGATTATCTAGTTTTTCAGATAAATCTATTACCTCTTTATGAATTTGTCTATACTGATCATTTTTTTGCTCCCAAGTTGGACCAGTAATTAAATTAACTCTTACAATTTCTATATTATCTATTGGTAACTTACTACTTGAAATTCCTTCTAAGATTGATTGAAGATCCATGGTATATCCTCCCTGCTTTTATACTATTATCACCTTGTTTGTAAATACATTATAACGCAGAATCCAGTCATCTACAAGGCTACATGGCTTTTTTGTTTTAATTTTTACAAAAAAATAACGACCTATTTTTTATCTAGGTCGTTTATCAATTTATTAATTTTATTTTTATTATGGGTTTTAAAACTATGTTCCATTACTCTATTTTTTATGGTTGGTGTTCCTTGTGTATATACATCTAAGACCCTTATGTCTTTATGGCCTGTCCACTTCATTATGTCTGCTTGGCTTAATCCTTCTTCTACTAGATTGGTAATAAAGGTATGCCTAAAGTTATATGCAGTAATATCTTTGTCTATTCCACTTGCATTTGCATATTTTTTTACCATTTTACTAAAAGCAGTATCGCTTACCTTTTTACCTCTATCGCCTTTAAATAGGTAATCATCAGGCTCCAATGAATCTCTTTCCTTTAGATAATTCATTAATGATATATAAACCCTATCATCAAGGGGAAGTACATCGTGTACTTTTGTTTTACTACGTCTAACATATAGGGTTTTGTTTGTCATATCGAAATCTTTAACTTTTAAATTTAATACTTCTTCTCTTCTAAGTCCTAGGAAGGCAAGAATGTATAATATTGCTGCACTACGTTTCCAATTTTCATCCTTAAGTTCAAATGGCATTGATAGTATCTTATCTAACTCATCAGGTTCCAATATCTCTACTTTCTCCCTATCTGCAAATGGCCTAGTTGTTGGAATAACTTTCATATAATTTACACTTATTATTCTAAGGTTTTCTAGATATGTAAAGAGACTTTTAAGAGCATTTAGTTTTCTGTTTACTGTTGCTATTTTATATCCTTTTACATCATATAAGTAATCTCTATAGTCCAATAAATTATCTTCATCTACAACTTCTATGTATTCAATTCCCGCTTCCTCTTCCATATACTTTTTAAAGATATTATAATCTGTTTTATAGGCTGTAATAGTATTTTTACCTTTACCTGTTCTTTCCATATTATTAATATATCTTTCTATTGCTTTTTGTATTGTCATTTTCTCCATTGGTAATATCCTCCATAAAAATATCTATCTTTATAGTAGCACAGAACTTAGTTATTTTCAATTTGGGGCTATCTTTTTTCATAAGTATATAATAATATATAAGTAAGATAAATATTGTAAAATAAACCTTTGAGAACATTTCGGTGTAAAAAGCAAAAACACCCGAAATAATCGGGTGTTTTCTATGCCTTTTTTGAAGAGTAAATCTATAAGCCGTGTTCTGTCTTAGATGATCATCTATCTATGACCTATTGTTACCAATAGGTTCCTGCGACCTACCATTGGGACGGCGGCGGGCTACCACCTTTTTCAGTCCCTTCTTGGTCTTGCTCCAGATGGGGTTTACAGAGCCAGTTAGTCACCTAACCGCTGGTGAGCTCTTACCTCACCTTTCCACCCTTACCTAATATTAAATTAGGCGGTATCTTTCTGTTGCACTATCCTTAGGGTCGCCCCCACTGGACGTTATCCAGCATCCTGCCCTATGGAGCACGGACTTTCCTCATGCAAAAGCACGCGATCATCCGATTTACTCATCCCATTTTCAATTATTTAATAACAATAATATATCATAAATTAGAATTATCTTCAAGTGGAATATATTCCAGTTTTGTTACTTTATGGTAAGGTTGAGCTATTTATTTAGATAGAGCATTCTATCACAATTTTCACAATATAAAACTAAATTATTATTTTTCAACCTATCTAAGGTTATGGCGGGCAGAACCATATTGCATCCGCTGCACCTATTATCTATAACCTCCACTACAGCCCTTCCCCTATTTTTTCTTAACTCATTATACTTTTTTAAAAGCTCCTTATCTATTGAAGAAGATATTTCTTCCATCTTCTTCTTTTCATCAACTGCTTCCCGTTTTAATTCTTCCATAAAAGATTTGTATTCATTTACTACCTTCTTATATTCTTTTCTTAACGCCTGAAAATCTTCTTTAATCAGGATGAACTCTTTTTTTAGTTCTTCCATCTCCTCTAGCAAATTCAAAATTTCCATCTCTTTTTCTTCAATTTTTTTTGTTATATTTTCCCTTTCTTGGTTTAAGAATGTCAATTGTTTCAAATCTGAAATATTTCCTTCATACAAGCTTTTCTCGATTTCCTGTAATTTACTATCGTATTCCTTTAAAATAAGATTTCCTTTATTTAATCTATTCTCCCTTTCTTCTATTTTATTTTCTAAATCTAATAATCTTTTTTCTGTTTCCTCTAGTTTAAAACCCAAAGCTTTTATTCTATTCCCATTGCCAATTTCTTTAAGATTTTTACTAATATCCTTTAAAATATTAGTGTGTTTTTGCAGTTCCCATAAACCTTCTATTTCTCCCATTTAATTACCTCCATATAGTTTAATATACTACATAAGGCGGACTGCTTTCATCATATATGATAATTTCAGTATTTTCTCCTAAATTAACTTCTAAATAATCCCTTATAACTGGCAATACTACTTTTTCTGTATGGTAATGACTAGCATCTATTATAGTCAATCCTAGTTCATTGGCATACTGGGCTTCATGATATTTTACATCTCCTGTAATAAATATATCTGCTCCCTTTCTATAAGCATCATGAATAAAGGATGAACCGCTTCCACCGCATACCGCTACCTTTCTAATGGTTTTGATCTGATTGCCATAAACAATAATCTTATTTACCTTCAAGCTTTCTTTAATAATATCCAAATAATTAAATAATGGTCTTTCTTTGACTTCCCCTATCCTACCATATCCATAGACCTTACCCTTATTCTTTAACGGATATATATCGTAGGCTACTTCCTCATAGGGATGATGCTTTATCATCTCGTCTACCACTCGGCTTAGTTTTTTTTCTTCAACTATAGCTTCTATTCTAGTTTCTTCAACTTCCTCTAATACATAGGCTTCACCTATAAATGGATTAGTGCCTTCAAGGGGCATAAAAGTACCGATCCCTTCTATATTATAAGTACAATGGCTATAATTTCCAATCCATCCTGCACCTGCTTCACCTAGAACTTTTCTAATGGTATTAGCATGATCTCTGGGAACAAAAACTACCAGTTTATATAGGGATTCCTCAAAAATAATCTTAATGGGTTCAGTATTTTTTATTTCCAATATATTTGCTAAAGCATCATTTACACCGTCAATTGCTAAGTCTAAATTTGTATGGGCATTATATACTACTATATCTTCCCTTATGAGGTCATAGACTAATTTCTCTTTATAAGACAATTTTGCAATCCTCTTTAAGGGTTTAAATATTATGGGATGATGGGTAATAATCATCTGAACATTTTCATCTACTGCCTTTTCAAATACCTTTCTATCTAGATCTAGGGATATTAGTACTTTTGAAACTTCCTTTTCCGGATCCCCTATTTGAAACCCCGTATTATCCCATTCATCAATTAAATTTGGTGAAGCCCATTGGTCTAGCAACTTAATTATCTCTATCGCCTTCAATCTTCTTTAACACCACCTTTAACTCCTCAATTTTTTCCATTAGCTCTTTTCGTCTTTCCTCACTTCGTTCTGTCTTTTTACCCTCTAATTCCTGTAATATTTTTTTAATTATTTTGATTTTATCTTCCAGGAATTCTTTCAGTATTAGGCCATCCTTTACAATCAATTTTTCTCCTATCTCATAATAGATATAGTCCTCTACATGGGATTTTCCCTTTTTAGCATATATTATCTCATAAAATTTATTATCTTCTTTTACCAGTTTCTCATCTATTATTTCAAAATTATTCTCATATAGATATTTCCTTAATTCTTTAGTAGCAATATTAGGCTGCAATATAAAATTGGTTATAGAGTCTCTTTTTCCCCTATCCTTGTCCAGTATATCTCTGATAAGAAGACCTCCCATGCCAGCTATTACTAATGTATCTATTT
The DNA here is from genome assembly GCF_000511955.1 of [Clostridium] ultunense DSM 10521. GTDB lineage: Bacteria > Bacillota > Clostridia > Tissierellales > Tepidimicrobiaceae > Schnuerera > Schnuerera ultunensis. The sequence continues at coordinate 532,606 of NZ_AZSU01000003.1, forward strand.
CAAAGGGTTTCAATACTTTCAATCCATCCCCCAGTCTAATCTCTATATAGTTTTCCATTTTTCTTTCTTCAACAAATTGCTTTATCTTTTCTAAAGAACTTTGACTAAGATCTGTTGCAATTACTTTTTTCGCTATTCCCTTTTCTATTAAATATACAGGTATATATCCATGATCTGTTCCTACATCTCCTACTATAGTGTTTCGAGGAACAAAATCCGCAATAGCTTGTAGTCTACTAGATAATTTCATTCCTTTATTCCTTTCATTTATTTTTATAGCGAATAGGAAAGTTCTCACTTGTTTATTATAATTTAAAAGAACTTAACCTAAATGAGTTTCAAAAAAGGCTCCCCTAATACTTCAATAGAGATCTTTTTTATAATTAAAGATTCGCCTTTTGCGAATCTTTAATCTATTCCAGGAAATCTTTTAATTTCTTACTTCTACTTGGATGTCTTAACTTTCTTAAAGCCTTTGCCTCTATCTGCCTAATCCTTTCCCTTGTAACATCAAATTCCTTGCCTACTTCTTCCAAGGTTCGTGCCCTACCATCATCTAAGCCAAATCTTAATCGGAGTACTTTTTGCTCCCTAGGGGTAAGGGTATCTAGCACATCTATCAATTGCTCTCTTAACATAATATAGGTAGCTGCATCTGCAGGTGCCAATGCATTATCATCTTCTATGAAATCACCAAGATGACTGTCTTCTTCTTCACCAATTGGAGTTTCTAAAGACACTGGCTCTTGAGCGATTTTCATAATCTCCCTTACTTTTTCCACTTCCATATTCATCTCCTTAGCAATTTCCTCAGGAGTCGGATCCCTACCTAACTCTTGTACTAGCTGTCTCTGTACTCTTACTAGTTTATTTATAGTTTCCACCATATGGACTGGTATTCGGATAGTCCTTGCTTGATCAGCTATAGCTCTAGTTATAGCTTGACGTATCCACCAAGTAGCATAGGTGCTAAATTTAAAACCTTTTTCATAATCAAATTTTTCAACTGCTTTCATCAAGCCTAGATTTCCTTCCTGGATTAAGTCCAAAAAGAGCATGCCTCGACCTACATACCTTTTTGCTATACTTACTACCAATCTTAAGTTCGCTTCTGCTAATTTCTTCTTGGCTATTTCATCACCTGCTTCCATTCGTTGGGCTAACTCTACTTCCTCTTCAGCTGTTAACAAGGGGATTTTCCCTATTTCTTTTAGATACATCCTAACAGGGTCATCTACATTTATTCCTTTAGGTACTGAAATATCTTCCTCCTTAATTTCTATCTCCTCTGATTCTCCTTCTTCATCGGTTTCAAGGAGCATATCTTCCTCTTTTTCTCCTACGATATCTATTCCCATATCTTCCAATCTTAAATAGATATCATCAATTTGATCTGCATCCAAATCAATTTCCTCTAGTGCATCCATTATTTCTTTATATGTTAACATGCCATTTTTCTTGCCCTTATTTATCAGGTTTTTTATAGCCAATAATTTTTCTTTTCCTATTTTTTCCCCTTCTTTATTTTTTTGGTCCAATGCAGCTCCCTCCCTTCCTAGTCTTTATATATGTGATTTTAACTTCTTGTCTAATTTTGTTAATTCTAAACATAATGATTTAAATTTTTCCACATCTCCTTCATCTTTTCTTTTCTTAGATTCAATTTCTTGAATCTCTTTTAAAATCTCTTTTCTCGTCATTTCTAATTTAGAATACTCTATTCTTTTAATTAGATCTTCTATCAATTTATGCTTGTTATCAGGTAGAAAATCCACATCTATATCCATTATTTCATATATCAAATTATAATCTAAATTCTCCTCTTTGCCCAGCTTATCTATTATAAGTTTAGGTGCCAATTCTGTCAAATCTGAATTAGTCTCATATTCTTTAAATATTATATTTGCTAAAATATTATGCTCATAATTCAAAAAGTCTTCTCTACCTAGATAGCTTCTTATCACATTATAATATTCTTTGTTTTTAATCATTAATCTTATTAAAGTTTTTTCTGCAGTTAAGTGGGCTGGTTCTAATACAGTCTTAATTGGCATTATTTTATTCTTATTATACCTATTTCTGCCATTTATATACTTGTCCTTGTAAAAACTTGTGTTGCCTTTATAATCCCTACCTGATACTTCCTTTTGGATTGCTTCTTTCGATACTCCTGTTTCTCTAGATACCTTATCTATATATACTTCCTTTTCAATAGGGCTTTTTAAATCTCTTAGAATTTTTGATATTTCTTTAGTAAATTTAATCTTATCCTCTGTATTATTTAGATTATATTTTTGTTTATTTATAAATATTTTATAATCTATATGGTTTAGTGCCCTATCTATGAGATTATTAAACTCTTCTAGCCCATTCTCGTTTATAAAGTCATCTGGGTCTTGTCCTATTGGTAATACTATTATCTTAGGTTCTATTCCTTCTTTTCCTAATATATTTAATGCTTTTATTGTTGCACTTATTCCTGCTCTATCTGAGTCATAGCATATATAGATTTCTCTCTTATATCTCTTCAGTAGTTTAGCCTGGTTATGAGTAAATGCAGTTCCAAGACTCGCTACGGCATAGTTAATCCCATTTTTATATAAAGATATAACATCCATATAACCTTCTACTAATATCAGTTTTTCATCATCTGAATGCTTTTTTATCAAATTTAGTCCATATAAATTATTGCCTTTTGAAAATATTAAAGTATCCCTGGAATTTAAATATTTTGGCATAGAATTATCTAGCACTCTACCTCCAAAACCAATTACTCTACCTTTAAAATCTATTATTGGAAATATTATTCTATTTCTAAACCTATCATAATAACCAGTATTGTCCTTTCTTCTTCCTATTAAACCAGCCTTTTCTATATCTACTTCCTTATAACCCTTCTCAATTAAATAGTTATTTACACTTTCCCATCTATCTGGAGCATACCCTAAACCAAATTTGTTTATTATATTTTTATCAATATTTCTATTTTGTAAATATCTTAAAGGTCTTTTGTTATTATTCAAATTATAATAATAAAACCTCGCAGCATCTTTATTTATTGCATATAAAATATCTTTTTCTAATTTTAATTTATAGTCAATTTTGTTCTCTTCCAAAGGTATTCCTTGTAAATCCGCCAAAAATTTAACTGCATCTATAAATGATAAATTCTCTATCTTCATAACAAAGTTTATTAAATCTCCGCCTTCACCGCATCCAAAACAATGGAATAACTGTTTAGATTCTGAAACGGTAAAAGAAGGAGTTTTCTCACTATGGAAAGGGCATAACCCTACGTAGTTACCCCCAGTCTTTTTTAAACGTACATATCTAGATACTATATCAACCAGGTCACTACTATCATGAATTTTTTCAATCAATTCATCGTTAATTTTATATGTCATAAACTACCACCTTGTTTTTCTCTTAATAAATATAAGAGAATACTTTATAGTATTCGACAAAAAATTAGAAAATCCTTCTTTTATTAAAATTTTCCCCAAGATTTTGGCATAAATAGTTCTTTAAACAGATTTACTGCGTATCTATCAGTCATGCCTGCTATATAATCGCATATTATATCCTCTTTTAATTCATATTTATCATATAATTTAATATGTTCTATGGGTAATTTATTGAAATTATTTATATAATGAAAGTATAATTGTTCAATAATATATTTAGCCTTATTCTCTTCGCTTTTTGCAGCCTTGTTTAAATATACCCTTTCAAACATAAAATCCCTTAATTTTTCCGTATAATAATCTATTTCTTCACTCATGGCTATATGGCCTATGCCCATACTATTCTTTATCACATCTACAATCATAGAATTTATTCTTTCCCCATGGTATTTTCCTAACCTTTTAATACAGTCTCTTGGTAGTTCTTCCCTTTTTATTATATTAGCCCTTATAGCATCATCAATATCATGGTTAATATAGGCAATCCTATCCGCTATCCTCACAATATGCCCCTCTAAGGTCTCAGGCTTTTCTTTACCTGTATGTTTTAGAATTCCATCCCTCACTTCATAGGTTAAATTCAATCCTTTTCTTGACTCAGTATGTTCTAGACGGTCTACTACCTTTAAACTCTGTCTATTATGATTAAATCCATTGGGATGTAATTCATTTAATATATTTTCCCCTGTGTGTCCAAAGGGAGTATGACCTAGATCGTGACCTAAAGCTATAGCTTCAACTAAATCTTCGTTTAGTCTTAACGCTCTTGCTAAAGTTCTTGATATCTGAGCAACCTCTAAGGTGTGAGTCAATCGTGTCCTATAATGGTCACCTTCTGGCGCTATAAAAACTTGGGTTTTGTGTTTTAGCCTTCTAAAGGATTTTGAATGGATTATTCTATCCCTATCTCTTTGATAGTCAGTCCTTACATTACAACTTTCTTCTTCAATAACCCTTCCTTTAGTGTTTTTACTCAAAGCTGCATATTGGGATAAAGTATTTTTTTCAAGATCTTCAATTTGAACTCTTATACACATATTATATACCCCATTTTAAATAAAAATAGTATTGATATATATATACAACATAAGTTCCTATAATCCTTCAAAATTTTGAAAGTTTTTTTAGATTTTTATTCTAAATATATGGAAGCAAAAGAAGTGTTGCATATACAACACTTCTAATCTATCATTTCTTCTCCAAAATTCTTCTTCATATAATCTATTACTATTCCTGCAGTTTCTTCTACCGCTTTGTTAGATACATCTATTACTGTACAATTAAGTTTTTCCATTATTTTCTTAGAATATTCAAGTTCTAAGTTTATTCTTTCTATACTTGCGTAATTGGCATTATTATTTAATCCTAATGATTTTAATCTTTCTTGCCTTATTTCATTTAGTTTAAACGGGTTAGCAATAAGTCCAAATACCCGCTTTACATCCTTTTCAAACAATTCGTTTGGTGCAGGTACTTCCGGAACTAAGGGTACATTTGCTACCTTAAAATGTTTGTGAGCTAAATACATACTCAAAGGTGTTTTAGAAGTTCTGGACACCCCTACCAATACTATATCAGCTTTTTTTATTCCTCTTGTATCTTTTCCATCATCATACTTTACTGCAAATTCTACAGCTTCAACTTTTCTAAAATATTTTTCATCTAATTTTCTTATAAGCCCTGACTCCCTTTTTGGTTCATATCCTAATACTTCTTCCAGGGCATCTAAGGTTGGTGTCATCAAGTCAATTACAGGAATATTATATTCTTTGCCCATTTTAATAACAAAATTCCTTAATTTTTCTATTACTATGGTATAAATAACTATACTTCTTTCCTCTTTTGCTTCTTCAAATACTTCTCTGATTTGTTCTTCTACTGTAATATACGGAAATCTTCTCACTTCATATTTCTCTGGATTAAATTGGCTTACTGCTGCTCTAGCCACTTGCTCGCCAGTTTCTCCAATGGAGTCTGATAGTACATATATTGTAATACTCTTGTCCATAAGCTACCCCCTATTCATTATTCCCCAGCTCAACAAAAAGTCTTGTAATAGTAGTTTTTGTAATTCTACCTACTACCTTATAGGCCTTGTCACCTTCATCTAGAATAACTTCTTCTACTACCGGTAGGCTATCTATCTCATGCTCAATTAATTTCATTGCTGCATCAAGAACACTTTCTTCTGGGGCTGTTACTATAATATTTGGCATCCGTGTCATAATTACTGCTATGGGTGTTTTAGTCAAATTTAGACCTCCGATGGCATTCTTTAAAAAGTCCTTCCTAGACACTACTCCTGATAAATATCCCTTTGAGGTGACAAATATGGTACTGGTATCCTCCAAAAATATGGTCACTATTCCATCATATATACTTGTCTGTTCGTCTACTATAATGGGAATTGATTTCCTTTCTGCCACCTTAATTCCCTGAATTTTTTCCGAAATAAAACTAAAGGTTGTTTTTCCAGTATAAAAATATCCTACTTTTGGCCTTGCATCTAATATACCTGACATGGTAAGTATGGCTAAATCTGGTCTAAGAGTTGCCCTAGTCAATTTTAAAGTTTTTGCAATATTTTCACTAGTTATAGGCTCATTGGCTTTAACAATATCGATAATTTTTTCCTGTCTCTCACTTAATTGGATTTGAATCACACCCCTTTGCTATTGGAAAATAAGCCCAAGGAATTGGGCTTATTTAACTAATTTGGATAAATCGCAGATTAAGAGCATAGTTTCAGATATTTTTCCCAAAAGATTTAGCCTATTTCCCCTTAAATCCTCATCATCAACCATAACCATTACGTGATCAAAGAAATTATCAACTGGTTCCTTTAAACCTATAAATAGTTCTAAAGCCTTATCATATTCTTTCTTATCTAGACAACTTAATACTTTTTCCTCAATATCATTAAAAGCCTCATATAATTCTACCTCCGCATCTTCAACAAATAGATCTCTTTTTACTTCTGTAGAAGTAGTTTTTTCAGCCAAATTGATAACTCGATTGAAAGTAAATAAAACCTCTGTTAATCTATCTTCTTCTAGATATTGATTTAATTTATCAGCTCTTACCTTTAGGTCATAAATATTGTCAATCCCCGTGCTTATAACGCCATCTATTATATCATATCTTATCCCCATATCGATAAACATGTTTTTAATTCTACCATTGAAAAAATCTACTATCTCCTTTTTTATGCTGGAATAGTCGAATACTAGTCCTAGTTCCTCTACATATATATATAAAGCAGAATCTATTAACTCTCCTAAGGCTAGATTTAGTCGTTTATCCAAAATGATATTTATAATACCTAAAGCTTGCCTTCTAAGCCCATAAGGATCTTGGGAACCTGTTGGCTGTATCCCTATGGCAAAAGAACCTGCAATGGTATCCAATTTATCTGCAATACTCAATATGGATCCAGCTGTAGTTGTTGGAAGTTCATCGCCAGCAAACCTTGGCAAATATTGTTCATATATTGCAGTACTAACAATTTCATTTTCCCCAGCCTGCTTTGCATATTCCATCCCCATCCTACCTTGTAATTCTGTAAACTCATCTACCATCTTAGTGACCAAATCAGCTTTTGATAGATAGGCAGCCCTTTCCATATTTCTTTGGGTTTCTTCTCCAACCTCTAAATAATCGCCTATCTTTTTTGATAGTTTTTGAATCCTTATGGTTTTATCATAAAGGGTACCTAATTTTTCTTGGAATACTATATTTTTCAATTGTTCTACATAGTCTTCCAATGGTTGCTTTATATCTTCATGATAAAAGAATTTTGCATCTTCTAATCTGGCTTCCAACACTTTTTCATTCCCTTTAACTACCATTTCTATATATTCTTTATTTCCATTTCTCACTGTAATAAAATAAGGCAATAGCTTACCTTTATCGTTTACAATTGGAAAAAATCTAAGATGTTCTTTCATCGGTGTTATTATAACATCCTCTGGTAAGCTCAAATATTCCTTCTCTATTCTTCCTATTATCGGTGTTGGATACTCAACAATATTAGTTACTTCATCTAATAAATCTTCATCTATAAGAAGATTGCCTCCCTTTTCTTTAGCTAACCTTTCCGAGCCATATTTAATTATTTCCCATCTTTTATTTTGATCCACCAGTACGAAATTATCTTCTAATTTACTAAAATATTCCTCCACTGAATTGATTACAATCCTATTGCTTCCTAAGAATCTATGCCCCTTGGTTAAATTACCAACCTCTATACCTTCAAATTCAAAGGGGAGTACTCTATCGTTTAATATAGACACTATCCATCTTATTGGCCTTGCAAACCTTATATTTTTCCCACCCCATTTCATTGACTTAGGAAAAACTATAGATTTTATTATATCTGCCATATTATTTGACAATACAGTAAAGGTATCCTTACCCTCTTTAATCACATTCCCATATACATATTCTTCCCCATTATGTTCATCAATAAAAATCTGTTCTATACTAATACCTTGCCCTCGCATAAATCCTTGTAAAGCCTTTGTTGGATTATCTTTATCATCATAGGCGATTCTCTTTGCAGGTCCCTTTACTCTTTCCTTTAGGGTACTTTGCTTATCACTTAAACCACGAATTATCAATACCAATCTCCTAGGAGTAGCGTATGTTTCCGTGTTAGTATATTCAATCCTTTCATTCTTTAACATCTTTTCTGTATTTTCTTTTAGCTGAGCTAATGCACCATTAATTAATCTTGCTGGAAGTTCTTCTACTCCTATTTCTAATAAATATTTATTGCTCATCCTACATCCCCTCCTTTATTAGAGGATATCCTAGTTTTTCTCTTTGCTCTATGTATTCAGACGCAACCAATTTAGCAAGATTTCTAACTCTACTAATATAATGGGTTCTTTCCGTTACACTTATGGCTCCCCTTGCATCTAACACATTAAAGGTATGAGAACATTTTAAAACATAATCATAACTGGGTAATACTAGTCCTTCTTCTATAACGTTTTTAGCTTCTTCTTCATATATATTAAATAGATTTTTTAATGTTTCTATATTAGCTTTTTCAAAACTATATACGGAATGTTCATACTCTGGTTTTTTAAAGATATCTCCATAAGTAATATCCTCATTCCATTTTATATGGAATATTTCGTCCACATCTTGAAGATACATGGCTATTCTTTCTAACCCGTAGGTTAGTTCTGCCGATTCTAAATGACAATTGATACTGCCTACCTGTTGGAAATAGGTGAATTGTGTGATTTCCATACCATCTAACCATACTTCCCAACCTAATCCCCAGGCACCTAATGTGGGAGCTTCCCAATTATCTTCCACAAACCTTATGTCGTGTTTTAATGGATCTATACCTATAGCCTTTAAACTATCTAAATAGATATCCTGAATATCCTCCGGTGAAGGTTTCAATATTACTTGAAGCTGGTGATGTTGATATACCCTATGGGGGTTTTCTCCGTACCTAGCATCTGCAGGTCTTCTCGATGGTTCCACATATACTACTCTCCATGGTTCAGGTCCTAAAGCTTTTAAAAATGTATGAGGGCTCATGGTTCCTGCACCTTTTTCTACATCATAAGGTTCTAATATTATACATCCTTTACTTCCCCAAAACTCTAGTAATTTCAGCATTAAATCCTGAAAATACATAACTAAACCTCCTTATTTTCTTATTAAAAACGAACAAAAAACCTTTACATCCCTATAGGGACGAAAGGTTACTTCCGCGGTTCCACCCTATTTAATACCTCATGGTATTCTCTCTTAAATATGCTCAGAAGTGCCTTTCATCAATACCATTGTACTAGGCTTTCACTATCCCCAGTTCGCTTTCATAAATATATTGACTTCCTTCTTCTTCATTGCATACTTTATTCAGGTTTTCTATACAGATAATAATCTAGCAAAAAATCATAAAATTGTCAATATGCTTATCTGTTAGTTCTCAAAATCATCTCTGTTACTATTAATATTTTTTGCAACTAAATTATTGATATTGATTACTTCTCCATCTTCTTTTAAAACTTCGATTGTACATTTGGATATAATAGCACTACCTAATCCTATTAAAGCCAAAGGCGCAGATATTAAACTGCCTAGAGCAGCTGCTGTTATTGGAATATTCATTAGTACTTCTCCATCTTTCTTAACGGTAATTTTAGTTACATTACCTTTTCTAAGTATTTCCTTTACCTTATCAATCATCTGCTGACCTCTATCAGCCATATCATCTGACCAGGAAGTCCTATTCTTTTCTATCAATACAATGGCATCTACTACATCTCCATCTGTCTTTTCCAAAGCTTCTTTAGCTTCAGCAAAGGTTACACCTGTTCTATCCACAACCATATCAACTTTTTCTAGAGAAATATCCATCTAATTCGCCTCCATTATCATTCATTGATTTTAAAATATTTAAAGAATTAAATTGATTTCTTTCTATTTTGCTTAATATGTATTTTACCATAATCTCATGCAATTTAAACGTAGTATCTTTAGGAATTTTTATAGAGGATAATTTGTCCAGAGGTGTGTACAACAAGGTTCTCATAGCTTTATACATAGAAATATCCATATTTTCACAATAAGGTTCTATAGTTGAGCAGCTGGGACAAATAATTCCTCCTTGATTAATGCTAAATTTAAAATTTGAAATTTTTTTTCTTCCACATACTGCACAGCCTTCCAAAAAAGGTTTGTAACCTAAATATGAAATATATTTTAGCTCGTAGGACAGTATAAATTTATAATAATCTCTATCTAATTTAGACAAAACCTTTAAACCTTTAGCCAATAGTAGGAATAATTTTTCATTTTCTTCTTCTTCCATTATGGATAGGTCTACTAATTCCAACAAATAGGAACCATACATCATTCTTTGAATATTTTCTCTAATTGGATAGAAAGAGTCTATTATATCTCCTTGGTTTATATAATAAAAATTCCTGCCTTTATAAAGATAATAATCATTATAAGAAAAAGGCTGGGTATTAGCTATTAGTTTACTTTTTGGTCTATAAGCTCCCCTTGCCATTGCATGAATCTTCCCATGTTTTCTCGTAAAAATAGTCAATATTTTACTAGTTTCTCTAAACCGAAACTCCTTTAAAACTATTCCTTCCGTTTTTGTATGCATATTTATTACTACCTTCCTATTTATAACCGAAATATCTTACTTTTCCTTCCTTTTCTCTCCAATTTTTTTCAACCTTTACCCAGAGTTGAAGATTTACTTGACTACCCAATAATTTTTCTAAATCTATTCTTGCATTTTTTCCAATTGATTTGAGCATCCTTCCTCCCTTTCCAATTATTATACCTTTATGGGATTCCCTTTCACAATAAATGGTGGCATGAACATCTATTAATTCTTTCCCTTCTCTCTCCTTAATCTCTTCTATAGAAACGAAAATTCCATGGGGTACTTCTTCTTGCAAGTTTTCTAATGCCTTTTCCCTAATTATTTCCGAAATAATAAACTTCTCTGGTTGGTCTGTAATCATATCTTCTGGAAAATATTGAGGCCCCTCTGGTAACAATTCTTTAATAGAGTCTATATATGCATTAATATTCTCTCCATCTATTGCAGATATGGGAATAATCTCTTCAAACATATTCATTTCTTTATACCTCAATATCAATTGGTTTGTTTCCTCTTTACTTATCTTATCAATCTTGTTTATTAGCAGTATTACTGGTGTCCTTAATCCCTTTAATTCTTCTAGTATATAACTATCTAATTTACCCGTCTCTAGGCTTTCATCTACCATAAATGTAACTATATCTACTTCTTCTAAAGTCTCTCTTGAAATTTTTAACATATACTCCCCTAATTTATTCTTAGGCATTTGAATTCCTGGTGTATCTAAAAACACAATCTGAAATTCTGGTTCAGTATATACCAACTGAATCTTATTTCTAGTAGTTTGGGGCTTATCCGATATTATAGATATTTTTTCACCAATTATATAATTTAAAAGTGTAGATTTGCCTACATTTGGTCTGCCTATTACCGTAACAAAACCGGATTTATACATTTTATCACTCCTGCTCCTTTTCTTCCAAATCCTCTGGTCCAAAACTATGGGGTAGTAGGTCATCCAATTTATATTCCCGATAATCCTCTTCCGAATTAGCAACAATGATAGTGGCATCTTTACCAAACTCCCTAATTACCTGTCTACACACACCACATGGATAGGTAAAATCAGAATCCCCTACAACTGCTATGATTTTAATCTTTTTATGGCCTTCCGATACGGCTTTAAATATAGCAGTCCTTTCTGCACATAAAGTAGGTGAATAGGATGCTATTTCAATATTACAACCCGTATATAGTTCTCCATCTTCTGTTAATAATGCTGCACCTACTTTAAAATTAGAATAGGGAACATAGGCTTTTTCTTGAGCTTCTAAAGCTTTTTTTATTAAATATTGCTTATCCATTAAAACCACCCCTTATATACCATTATACTATTGGATAATTAAGTCTGGATTTACGTTTACAACTTGGATCCAAGTCACTCCTGGGTTTAATACAATTTCCTTCCCAGATTCATCATAGAAATAAGTTTTACTACTTCTAGATTTCTTCATCCATTTAATATTAATGCCCTTCCCATTAGTTATATATTTACCCTTACCTTCACCTACCAAATCTATGGAAAGTCTCCCTTCCTTATCTATTATTCTAGTCTTTGTCTCTTGCATAATAATATTCTTTGCAATTATGGGGGATTTATTAAACTCATCTCTATGACTAACCCCATCTTTTTCACGATAGTAGACCTTTTCTTCAGGATTATATAAATACAAGGTTGTATTGTTTTTATAATAATTTATCAATATTTTCTCTGCTGAAAATCCATCTAATTCCACATCCTCTTCATTGAAATTAAATCCTTTATAGTCCCCTGTTTGTCTAAAACCTTTCTCCAATTGGGTTTTTCTAATAACTTCCATACTGGAATAGGTATTATGGGGTGCCTTTTTGTTAACCCCTTTGTTCTTCCATAATACTTTATTTGAAGAGGAAAGTCCATCAATATCAGCAATTTTAAAATTGATTATATCCTGTTTTGCTTCTTGACTTCCACCTACTCTAACATATACAGGGTCGTATTCCAATAAAGTTGTTACAAAATATGGCCTGGAAGACCTAATAGGCCCTATAGATTTAGGATCCATTATTAAAAATATGGCCATATACCTAGTATATGGGGCCTCTACCATAAATTCATAGACTATTTCCGCTTCAGACAATCCAGCTTGCCATCTAGCGCTGGGATGGTTATCATACATTATAGCCACTGGCCTTCTATTAACTTTATCCTCAGAAGCATATAGACCGCTTAAAGGAGAAGGGATACCCTCTTTTGGGACAGTTTCTTCTGCTATATTCTCCTCTTCTATCTTTTCTCCTTCTTTAATAATTTCATCTTCTACTTCCTTAACATCTTTCTTCCAACAACCAGACGATAATAAGGTTAATAAAATAAAAAACAGAATAGCGATTTTCATCTTTCCCATGATCTTACCTCTTTATCCAATTATTTGAAATACTAGTATCCCTACTATTATACCTAATAATCCACCAAGTATTACTTCCATTAAACTATGTATCCTACCCTCTATCCTGCTTTCCCCCACCAGAATAGCCATTAGATAAGAAAGAGTGGATACTAACATATTATTAGCTATAAAAGCTATTATAGTAGCTATGCAAAAAGAAACCGCTGCATGTCCACTTACGGTTCCTCCTTGAAAAGGAGTACCTCTTCCCTTATAATATTTGGTCTTCAAAGCAATAGTTAATAATACAACAAGTGCTAATGCAACAAATGTTAAATGGATAGGAGAATTTTTTATCTTGAACAATACCAAATTTGTTAAAGGATTGAGTCTATCAAAAAAAAGTAAATATCCTACTATCAATGAATTGAGGGCAGCTATTAGCACCCCTCCTGCAGCAATATCCTTTGCTAAACGAGCTAATGGATGGTAGTCTTCTGTTATTAAATCTACAGTCCTTTCTATTGCTGTATTAATCATTTCTGCAATTAGCACTAAGGCTATTGAAAAAAACAAGATCAGTAATTCCAGTCTAGTAAAATCAAAAAATAGGCTAAGTATTATAACTATGGTAGCTATTATAAAATGGATCCTCATGTTTTTTTCAGTCTTCAAGGTATAAATAATACCGGATACTGCATAATTAAAACTTTCAATTAAACTCCTGGATTTCATTTTAAGGCTAATCTTCCCTTCCATTTTTAAATATCTTTAGTTTTTCCATTACCTCTTTCTCTTTATTTCGCATAGTGAGTTTTTCATTTTCATTCATATGATCATAACCTAGTAAATGTAACATGCTATGGACTGTTAAATAGGATATTTCTCTAACAAAGGAATGGCCATATTCTATCGATTGCTCTAAGGTCTTCTCTGCAGATATTACGATATCGCCTAGCATAGGTACTGGAAATTGAGACTCATCCTGTTCCATAGGAAAGGATAAGACATCAGTTTCCCTATCAACTTTTCTATATTCCCTGTTTAATTTCCTAATCTCTTCATTGTCTACAAAAGTTAAACTGATTTCGTAGTTTAAGGATTTGCCTTCTAATAATAAGGTTTCCTTAATGGCATTCTCTACCGCCTCAAATATATCTTTATCCAGTTTTACTTTATCCTGTCTATCATCTATATACAACTCCATAAATTTAAGCATCTCCTTTTTCCTTAACCAAATCCAAATTAGGATATTCTATCCTTTCATGGAAAATGCCCATCATAACCGATGAAAAGGCATTGGCTATAGTATTTAAGTTTTTTAGAGTTAAATCACATTCCTCTAATTGGCCATCTTCCAATTTCCCTTTGATAATATTTCTTATCATCTCTTCTATATTTTTTTTCGTTGGTTCCTTTATAGATCTAACAGCAGCCTCCGTTGAATCTGCCAGCATAACTATGGCTGCTTCCTTAGTTTGAGGTTTAGGTCCTAAATACCTAAAATCTTCTATCTTAACTTCTGATAGTTCATTTTCTTTTGCTTTATGATAGAAATAGAAAACCACCGTATCTCCATGATGCTGAGCTATAATATCTATTATTTCCTTTGGCAATCTATTTTTCTTCCCTAATGCAACTCCATCTTTAATATGATTGGTAATTATTAGGGTACTCATATTAGGCTGCAATTTATCATGAGGGTTGTCCGACCCCAATTGATTTTCCTTAAAAAAATAAGGTCGAATAAGCTTCCCTATATCGTGGTAATAAGCCCCTACCCTAGATATTAGAGGATCTGCCCCTACCACTTCTGCAGCCCTTTCGCTTAAATTTCCTACTATTATACTATGATGATAAGTTCCTGGAGCTTCTATTAGCAATCGCTTTAACAAAGGTTGATTTGGGTTAGATAACTCTAATAATTTTAAAGGAGTTAATACTTCAAATACATTTTCCCAAATAGGCAAAGTTCCGATAGTAAGAATTGCACAAAATATTCCATTTAAAAACCCATATCCGCCTTTTATTAATATATCCATAAATTCTAATTTTTTTATCAGTCCAAAAGATAATATAGTTAATAAATTAGAAATCCCTATCAATAATCCATTAATTAGAATATTGTATCTCTGTTGTTGTTTAATTACCAAAAACGCACCTACACTCCCACCTATTAAATACATTGTCATTAAGGTATCATCAAGTTTTAAAATAAAACTCAAAATAAAAACTAAAAAGATATTTACAATTAAAGATAGCTTTATATCTAATAGAATGGCAATGAGCAATGCCCCCGTAGATACAGGTATAATAAAAGGAGAAATATTATATATTCCTTGAGATATTAATATTAGGGCTGTAACTATTATCAATAGAATCAGTAATCTATTTCCCTCCAATATTTCTGGATTAAAATAGAATATATATCCAAAAACCACCGTCTCTAATAGTAATATTAATACAATAATCCCCAATACAGTTCTTCTATCATACCCTTCTTTCTCTTTCAACAGCCCCAACTCTTTGATTAAGTCCAATGTATTGCTATCTATTCTATCTCCCTTCCTTACAATTACTTGATGTTCCTTAATTATTACCGGTTCAACCTTTTCCACTTCCTCGTCAATTCTACGTTGAGTTGCTTCTTCATCCATAAATTTGTTCGGTTGGATGGTGTTATTTATAAGGGAAATTCCTAATTCTTTTTTATTGTCACTAATATCAATAGATTCAAATATCTTTTCAATATTTTCTTTTTCATATTCTAAGTCTTCTTCTTTAATACCCGCTGCCATTATTTGATTTGTCAAATCGTTGATGATATTTTCAAAACTAATTAATTCATCAGATTCCATCCTTAAAGCTGTTTGATACTCATTTCTAGAAAGAAGAATCCTAGATTCTTCTACCAATAAATCTGTCTTTTTACTTACGCCAATACTTTGGTCTAATTGGAATTCCCTAACCGTATCAAAAAATTCTTTAATAGTTGCCTTCATAGTCATCTGTACCGAAGGGCTAAGTCGGTATCTAGGTTCTACTCTATCAGAGGCTTCCTTTTTTAGCTGTTCAGTAGCCTGTTTATCAACAATATCTTTAGTTGCTCTAATTTCCAGCGGTGCAGCATCTCCAACCTTAACATTAATCCTTTTAGTCTCTACTTTTTGAATGGTAACAAAAAAAAGGACCATTGTGAAAATTAGTATTAAAAAAATATTGAAATATAGTTTGTTTTTCCTAATATTGAAAGTTGTCTCTTTGCAATTATTGCCATTGATCTCCTTTGAACTTTTTTTCATTTGGGATTTCCCCCTCATTTTTCTATCTTTATGTGCTTTTCGTGTTTTTCATAAGCTTCAATTATTTTTTGAACCAATGGATGTCTTACTATATCATATTTCGATAGATATACAAATTCAATGCCTTCCACATTGGAAAGTATCTTTGATACGGTAACCAAACCTGAAGTTCTGCCTTTAGATAAGTCAATTTGAGTAATATCTCCAGTAATTATTGCCTTTGATCCAAAACCTAGCCTAGTTAAAAACATTTTCATCTGCTCATTAGTAGTATTTTGAGCTTCATCTAATATTACATAAGCAGAATCTAAGGTTCTTCCTCTCATATATGCTAAAGGCGCCACTTCTATTAAGTTTTTTTCCATTAATTTTAAATAGGTCTCAGCACCTAATATATCAAATAATGCATCATAAATAGGTTTAAGATAAGGGTCTACTTTTTCTTGTAAATCTCCAGGCAAAAAACCTAAACTTTCTCCAGCTTCAACAGCCGGTCTAGTTAAAATTATCCTATTCACTTCCTTATTCTTAAATGCATTAACTGCCATAGCCATAGCTAAATAAGTTTTCCCAGTGCCTGCGGGTCCTATGCCAAAGACTATGTCGTTATTTTTAATACTGTCAACATATCTTTTTTGCCCTAATGTTTTAGGCTTTATGCTCTTACCCGATGCTGTAATACATACAATATCGTTTAATAAATCCTTTACCTTTTCTTCTTTTCCTTCAAGTATTAACTGGATAGTATATCTTAACTCTTGTTTAGTTAGTTTTTTCTGACTTCTTATTATCTCAGCTAATTTTTCAATCAACCTCTCTCCTAATTTAGCCGAAAGTCTATCTCCTTTTATAACAATATTACCATCCCTTAAAACTACCTCAACCCCTAGCTCTTTCTCAATTATTTTTATATTTTCGTCTAGCTTTCCAAATAATTGAGATATTAGCTGATTATCTTCAATATATATTTGTCTCTCTTCCTGTACTTTTGTCAAACTTTATCCTCCCTTAATCTATATTAATGATTATTTTTTCTCCAATATCTTCAATGACTTCTAAAGTCGCATAAGTTGAAAGTATACCACCTTTGATATAATGTTTTACGTCCTTAGATTCTATTTGAGCATTTTGAGGCAATTGTTTATTTAGTTCCTCTATAGCTTTAATATGGGTAGATTGTTTTAAAAAATCTATATTTTGTTTTATCTCCTTTTTTTCTACCTCCTTAAACTGATGAATCAATATTTTAATTGGTAAATCCATATCCATGTCAAAAAATTTTACCTCTTTCACTTCCTCAATATAATCAGCATAAGGAATTTCCCCTTTAAAGAATTGAACTCCTTTTTGACCAATCTTTAATTCTCGCCTTTCATACACTCTTCCCGTTTCTTCTTTAACAGCCTTCACTATTGGTTCATCTATTCTATAATTGTACACTGTTTTGGCTAGAACTTCTCCATCTGCATGGACCAGGATCTGCTCCTCTGAATACTCATCGGAAATCAATCCAGTTATTAGGATTTGTCCTTTTTTTACTACATCTCCTTTTCGCACCAATGCTTTTCCATTCCTGGCAATAGCCTTAACTATTACCCCTTTTTTTGCTGCAACTATATTGCATGGTGTATCCGTATGAATTTTTTCTGGTGGTAAATCCTGCTCCTTTACTTCTATTATTAGCTTTGTCCCCTTAATTTCAACGGACAAAAAAGAAAAGGTATCGAATTCATTTAGCAATAAATGCTTTGTATAATCTTTATCTATTTTATACTTTATTATACCATTTTTTATATCCTCTTTTTCTAATATTTTCATAATGTCTTCTGTTTTTACCCTTTCATTTCCTATAATTTCAATGTTCCAAATTAAAGAAGATAAAAAAATAATTATTCCTAGAAAAAGTAAGAAACCAAAAGCAAGCATCTTCCTATGTTTTAACCTATAGATAATAAAGGGAAGACCTCTTTTATCTATTATTTCTACTCTACAACCTACCCTCTTTACTATTTCCTTCAAGGCCCTAAAGCCTTCGATTGTAACCTTCATCTCCAATATCGTATGTCCTATCCTATTAATATCCCAAAGATATATATCTCTGGTTGCAGCTAAGTTTAAAAACCTTTCCAAGGTCAGCCCTTCAACCTTAATAATAACATATCCTTTTAAAAAATTCCACGCCTTTATAACCTCCATAATAACACTCCTTAAGAGTATATTTCTATTTTTTCAATATTCCCTTTAACTATTATCTCTTCAGAAAGAATTGTCTTTAATTCCATACTGTTTCCTGTTACTTTAATTATTCCTATACTAGAGTTAATTCTGAGGATTTCTTGTGTATACTCTACAATGCCTTTATGGTTAGAGATATTCAGTTGAATATTTCCAATCATAGTGATTTTAGGCAAATCTAATACTACATCTTTAGGTAGTTCTAAAGCTTCCGAAATATTATATTTGAAATTCTCCATTCTATTTTTCATCGACAAATCCCCCTCTTAACAATTTATGCCCTATACAATATGAGTATTACTAAGGAATAAGAAAAAACATATAGTTTCCTATATGCTTTTTCTCATATTTCTAAGGCTCTTAGGCTCGGATAATATTTCAGAATATATTATGCCTCTCAAGATATCATTTTTAAATTCCTCTTTTGACTTTTTTGTTTCCTTCCCTTCAATCCCTTTTTCTATAGAAGATTGAATTTCATCTTTGTATAATTTGGATGTATAACTTTCTTCCTTTATTGTCCACATCTCCAGTATTCTCTCATCTCTTAAAGGCCTTGTTCTTTCTTTTGGCAATTCTTTCTTTACCTTAGGCTTTAGAACATTTTCTTTTTCCTTATTCAATGTTAATACTGTAGATTCCATACTACCAGATTGACTGCTTAACTGTTCCTTTCTTTTTCTCCTGGCCTTTTCAATCTTCTTCTTATCCTTTACACTCTTTAAAACAATATCAATTAGAATCATAAAAATAAAGAATAATAAACCTCTTGGGAACATTTTTTCGCCCCCTTAATCTTGTTTCTTATCATCATCAGCCATCCTAGATATTGAATTTCTCATATCAGTATCAGCTAATATATTTCTCATGTTGTAATAGTCCATAAATCCCATATTCCCTTCTTTTAACGCACTAGCTATAGCAAGAGGTACTTCAGCTTCTGCTTCTACTACTTTGGCTTTCATCGCTTGAACTTCTGCCACCATTTCTTGTTCTTTAGCTACCGCCATAGCTCTTCTTTCTTCTGCTTTAGCCTGAGCTATACGCTTGTCAGCTTCTGCCTGTTCTGTTTGAAGTTTTGCCCCTATATTTCTTCCAACGTCAACGTCTGCAATGTCAATAGATAGTATTTCAAATGCAGTTCCTGAATCTAATCCCTTATCAAGGACAGTTTTAGATATTAAATCTGGATTTTCCAATACATCCTTATGGGAACCAGAACTACCTACGGTAGTAACAATACCCTCTCCTACCCTAGCAATAATGGTTTCTTCTCCTGCTCCCCCCACTAATCGTTCAATATTGGCTCTGACTGTAACTCTAGCCTTGGCAATAACCTCTATTCCATCTTTAGCAACTGCTGCAATTTGAGGTGTTTCTATTACCTTTGGATTAACACTTACCTGTACCGCTTCTAATACATTTCTACCTGCTAAATCTATAGCAGCAGCTCTTTCAAATTCTAAAGGAATATTAGCTCTTTGTGCTGCAATCAATGCATCTACAAGAGTGTTAACATTACCACCTGCAAGATAATGAGCTTCTAGTTTATCTACCCCTAAACTCAATCCTGCCTTAGTAGCTTTAATCATGGGATTAACAATTCTTGAAGGTATGACCCTCCTTAATCTCATACCAATTAAAGTACCAATCCTGATTTTAACCCCTGAAAAGAAAGCTGTAATCCATAATCCAACAGGTATAAAAGTGAAGAATAACATTACTAAAATAATAATTAATAAAGCAATACCTATCGTAAACACAAATGATCCCGGCATAAATTAAACCCTCCTAACAATTATTTTTGATCCTTCTACCCTTACTACTTCAATATTAGTTTGTTTTGGTATAAATGTTCCATCAGATAGTGCATCTAATCTTTTGCCATCTATTTCAATAATCCCTGAAGGGCGAAGTTCTGAAATGGTAATTCCTTCTTTTCCTAAATATTCATCTTTAGTAAAAGAACTTAAATATCCTTCCTCATCTTTTTGATGGGTTGTCAATACTATCTTATCAAGAAACGGACTTCTATGCCCATATTTTACCAACAACATAGTAATTATTGCAGTAATAATAATTGCTATACTTATAGACATTAGGGCTGTTGATAAAGACCCCATTGCTAATATGGTACCTAATATGACCAGTATTATACCTGAGATGCCAGGTAATCCAAAACCAGGCACAATGGCCTCTATAACCAAAAGTATTAATCCAGTAACAAATATAACTAAAGATGTCCATTGGGAATTGCCAGCTATTATATTTCCGCCAAAAAATAAACCAAAGGCGATTATACTTATAGTTCCGCCAATTCCAAAACCTGGTGTAAATATTTCTGTTACTAGACCTACGAAACCTATGGTCAATAGTAAAGTATTAATATATGGGCTTGACAAAATTTTTGCAACTTTCAATTCCATGCTTTCGTCAATTTTAACAACATTGCTATAGGGAATATTAAAATGGGCAAGTATTTCATCATAATCATTGGATATAAAATCTGCAATCTCAAATTCTAACGCTTCCCTACTGGTTAGATTAAGCAGTTTACCTTTTTCAGAAACACCAGCAATATAGATATCTCGGTCTGCCATAGCTTCTATTATTTCAGGATCTCTTCCCCTAAACTGAGCTACATCCCGTAAAAAGCTTCTCCACATGGATAGCACTTTTTCAGTATTGGGTATGGTTTCTGCTGAACCGATAGTAGAGCTTTCTGCCATAACTACTTTCTCTCCAGCAATAGTAATTAACACACCTGCTGATTCAGCTTTATTATTGACTAGAGATATAGTTGGTATATCTAAACCTATAATCAAATTCTTTATCTTTTCAGCTTCATCAATTAATCCTCCGTAGGTATCTATTTCGAAGATTATGGCTTTTGGAGAGTTCTTAACGATCTTGTTTAAGGTATCTCGTAAGAAATTATAGGTAGCCCTATTGATTTCTCCTCTGACCGGTATTACATAAACTTCTCCCTCATCTTCTGCAAAAACGATTCCATTAAAAAAAATTAGAATTAAAAAAACAAAAGCCAAAATTCTATTCTTTCTCAAAATTTCACCCCCTAATTCTATTATATTATTACCCTAAAATTTATACAATAAAAATAAAAGTTGAGCCTAGTAAAAAAACCTGGAGTAAAACTCCAGGTCTATTTTAAAATTTCCCTTACTATTTTATTAACTGTATTGCCATCAGCTCTACCTTTTACCTTTGGCATTACAGATTTCATCACCATTCCAATATCCTTCATGGATTTTGCATCTACCTCATCTATGGTCGTTGCCACAATTTTTTTGATTTCTTCTTCAGTAAGTTGTCGGGGTAAATATTCAAGTAAAATATCCATTTCTTTTTCGGTTAAATCAACTAAATCTTGCCGATCTCCTTTTTTGAAATCTTCAATGGCATTCTTTTTTTCCTTTAATTGCTTAGAAATTATTTCAATTATTTGCTCATCCTCTAGTTCAACCCGATGATCAACCTCTGTCTGTTTTATTGCTGCCCTAACCATAGTAATGGTATTTTTCCTAACAGTATCCTTATTTTTCATGGAAGCCTTTAAATCTTCCATTAGTTTTTCTTTTAAGGACATAATTTCACCTTCTTATTAGTATCTTCCCTTTTTTCTTCTAGCTGCTTCAGATTTCTTCTTACGCCTTACACTTGGTTTTTCATAATGTTCTCTTTTTCTGTATTCGGAAAGAACACCAGCACGGGCACATTGCCTTTTAAACCTTTTTAGTGCATTATCTAGAGACTCGTTTTCTCCTACTTTAATTTCTGCCATCGACTTCTCCCTCCCCTCTTCCACTGCAAGAGTGCTCCCATAATATCTATGGAAATCGGAATACAACACTAAATCATTATACATTAAGTTGTAGAATTCTGCAACTAATATTTAACCTGGTGGCCAAGAAAATTTACGTCCTCCTAAAATGTGAAAATGCATATGAGAGACAGTTTGTCCTCCAAATTCACCACAGTTATTAACAATTCTATAACCTTCCCTATCTATTCCCAATTCCTTAGCCAAATCCTTAATGGTTAAAAATATATGGCTAATTAAATTTGAATTCACATCATCTATATCGTTTGCAGATTCTATATGCTCTTTGGGTATTACCAAAACATGAATAGGCGATTGAGGATTAACATCTTTGAAGGCTATAACTTTGTCATCTTCATAAATAATTTCAGAAGGTATTTCTTTATTTATTATTTTACAAAATATGCAATCACTCATATTTTCACCTCCCCTATTGCCTTATACATAATATATTCTATAAAAATTCTATAATTCCTCTATTTTTCCTATTAAAAAATCATTTTCTTTATCAACTATTTTTACAGGTAGGATTTTTCCTCGTATTTCATCTCCAGCCTGGGCCTTAATCCGAATATAGTTTGTCGTATAACCTTCCATCCATCCCTTTTCTCCCTCTTCAAAAAGTACTGGCAAAGTTTTATCTATATATTTTTTATTAAAGGACTCCATTAATTCTTCACCTAGGAGAATTAATTTTTCACTTCTCTCCTGTTTTATATTGCCATGGATTTGATCTTTAAATCTACTTGCTGGAGTCCCTTTTCTAGGGGAATATTTAAATACATGAATACGTGAAAAATGAATATCTTTAACATAATTGTAGGTTTCTTCAAATTCTTCAGCAGTCTCTCCGGGAAAACCTACTATAATATCCGTTGTTATTCCTGCATCTGGCATATACTCTCTTATTAAATTTACAATATCCTTATATTGACTAGTAGTATACTTTCTATTCATCCTTTTTAGTACTGTATTACTTCCACTTTGCAACGATAGGTGGAAATGATCACATAGTTTTTTTGAATTAACCGCTCGTTGCATAAACTTTTCATTAACAAATCTTGGTTCAATAGAACTTAGACGTATTCTTTCTATCCCATCTATTTTTGATATTTCTTCTATAACATCAACTAGCGTTAAATCTTGAAAATCTTTTCCATAGGAAGTTACATGAATTCCTGTAAGTATAACTTCCTTAAATCCAGCCTTCGCTAACCTTTTCGACTCATTAATAATTCCCTCTAAATCCCTACTTCTTATAGGCCCTCTTGCATAGGGAATTATGCAATAACTACAAAATTGATTACATCCTTCCTGTATCTTTATATAGGCTCTTGTTTTAGATTTTAAATCAGCTATATTTAAATTCTCAAATTCTTTATGACCTTTTATACTTTTTACTATATTTATTTTTTTATTTTTATTCTTAGCCTCTTCACATAGGTCTACGATACTATTTCTATCGGTAGTACCAATTACAATATCTACTCCTTCTATTGCTTCTACTTCCTCTGGCGCTACTTGAGAATAGCAACCTACTGCTGCTATTATTGAATTTGCATTTGCCTTTTTAGCCCTTCTAATAAATTGCCTAGATTTTCTATCACCTAAATTTGTAACAGTACATGTATTTATTACGTATATATCAGCGTCTTTATCACTATCTACTATTTCATAACCCCTTTTTTCAAACAATTCCTCCATAGCTTCTGTTTCATATTGATTTACTTTACAACCTAATGTATAGAATGCCACTTTTCTCATATTCTCACTCCTAAATCTCCAAGTTCATATAGAGTAATGGATATTACAACTAGACCTGCTGTTTCTGTTCTAAGTATTCTTGGCCCTAAACTTACCGGTTTTCCACCAATTTTTTTTATCATATCTACCTCTTCCTCTTCAAAACCACCTTCTGGTCCTATTATTATATGAACTTTACCATCTTTCGTATCCTTAATCCCTTCCCTTAATGTATAGATCCTTTCCATCTCATAAGGGATTATTATATTTTCTTCTCCCTTTAAAAGGTCTATCATTTCATTATAACTAATTACATTATTAACTAAAGGTATAGCATCCCTTTTACTTTGTTTGGCCGCTTCTTCAGCTATGGTTCTCCATCTTTCAACCTTCTTTTGTTCCTTCCTTTTATCCTTTATTTTAACGATTGTCCTATTAGTGATTATGGGATAAATTTCTTTCGCTCCTATTTCAGTACATTTCTGAATTATAAAGTCCATTCTATCTCCTTTAGCTATTGCTTGGTATAAAATAATATCAACTGGTGGCTCGTTTTTACCCTTAAAACTATTTAATATTAACACCACAATAGCATCAGATCTTATCTCAGCTATTTCACATATATAAATTTTATTTTCCGATATAATTTCTATTTTATCTTTATTTTTTAACCTTAAAACATCTTTAATATGTTTCACATCTTTTCCTAATATTTCAATTCTGTCTCCAACTATCTGATCTTTATCCACAAAAAACCTATTCATATATTCACCTTATTCTAAAGTGCATACTATCAGAGCCCACTCGCCCATATACTTTATTTCTAGTACCTTTAATCCATTTTCAATCAATCTATCCTTTACCTTGTCTACTTTCTCTAGAATAATTCCAGAGGCAATAAATATTCCCCCCGTATAAAGATAATTATCAATATGGTCTATCATATCTATAATTACTTCTGCTATAATATTGGATACAATAATATTTGCCTTTTCGCGCACTACATCAAACAGATTCCCTAATCTTACTTCAACGGAATCCTCAACTTTATTTAAACGGATGTTTTCATTAGAAATCTTAATACTCATCTGATCTAGGTCTACCCCTATTACCTTTTTAGCCCCTAATTTAGCTGCTGCTATACTCAGTATGCCACTTCCACAGCCTATATCCAATACCATATACTCATTTTTCACATAGGATTCTAAGGCTTCTATACACATTATAGTAGTTTCATGGGTTCCCGTGCCAAAGGCCATTCCAGGGTCTAGTTCAATAATTATTTCTCCTTCTTTCTTTTCATATTCTTCCCAGGTAGGTTTTATTACCACCTTCTCCCCTATTTTAGTAGGTTTGTAGTATTTCTTCCAAGCCTCTGCCCAATCTTTCTCATATACTTCTGTTAAAGTTACATCTCCTAGGCTTTTGCCCGTCTCATTATAGGGAATTCTTTCAATATTATCTCTTACTAGTTCTATCTTGTCTAATAGATTTTCATCTTCTGGAAAATAGGCTTTTATTATAACCCCTTCATAATCCTGTTTTATTAGTTCTGGGTCTATATAATCCCAATCCTCTTCTGATTGTTGAAATGCTAGTACATCCTTTGGGTCTTCAATAGCTAAGCCTGTTACCCCTAACTCATACATAATATTTGTCACTAATTCCTCTGCCTCAGTAGTGGTTTTAATTTGAACTTCAACCCATTTCATAACCCTTCACATCCTTTTATTGAATCTCAGAATATTATACCCTAAAGTTAGGAAAAATACCATATCCTAAAAAACAATCACTCCTTTTTTGAGTGATTGCCTAATTCCCAAATGCATCTTTTACCTTGTCAAAAAAACCTTTTTTACCATCTTTATGGTTTTCTCCACTTATCTTTGCAAACTCTCTTAATAGTTCTTTTTGCTTTTCCGTTAATTTTTTGGGAACCTTTACTTCCACTTTAAAGTATAAATCTCCTTTTCCAACACCTTTGACATTTGAAACTCCTCTGTTTTTTAGCCTAAATTTAGTTCCGGTTTGAGTACCCTCTGGAATAGTAAAGGATTCCTTTCCTTCAAGGGTCGGTATTTCAATCTCAGCTCCTAAAGCTGCATCAGTAAAAGTTATGGGAATTGTAAAATATATATCGTTCCCTTTTCTTTTAAATATACTATGTTCTTTTACATTTATATAGATAAACAAATCTCCTGGTAGACCGCCTCTTTCTCCTACTTCTCCTTCTCCTCTAACAGAAATAATTGAGCCTGTATCTACACCAGCAGGTACTTTTATTTTAATTTTTTTATTCCTTATTTCCTTTCCTGTTCCCGAACAAGTATTACATTTTTCCTTGATAAATTCACCGGTACCACCACATTGATCACATGTAGCTACTCTAACAAATTGACCAAAAGGCGTCTGTTGAGCATATCTTACCTCTCCGGAACCATTACATTTGCTACATGTCTCTTTTTGGCTGCCAGGCTTCACTCCACTTCCGTCACAAGTCCTACAAGGTTCAGATTTTCTTATTTGTATTTCCTTCTCAGTTCCAAAAACTGCTTCTTCAAATTCTAAATCCAAATTATATCTTAAATCTGCCCCTCTAACGGGTCCCCTTCTCTTGGAAGTAGTTTGCCCAAATCCATCACCAAATATATCAAAAATATCTTCGAATATATCTCCAAATCCTCCAAAACCTTGACCATAACCTGCCTGACCATTAACCCCTTCCGGGCCAAAGGTATCATACCTTCTTCTCTTTTCTGGGTCACTTAATACTTCATAGGCTTCATTAATCTCTTTAAACCTTTGCTCTGCTTCTTTATCGTTTGGATTTAAATCAGGATGATATTTTTTTGCTAACCTTCTAAAAGAAGATTTTATTTCATCTTGACTGGCATCTTTTGATACGTTGAGTATTTCATAGTAATCTTTCAACCAATATCACCAACCTTTAATTTACTCCTATCATAGTTTATCAAAAATCAAAGCTAAATCCAATAGATTTAGCTTTGATTTCTATAATATTTATTCATCATCATCCATAACTTCATAATCTGCATCTACTACATCGTCCTCCGCAGTATGATCTGCAGTTCCAGGTTCAGTTCCCTGTCCTTGAGCCTGCCCATACATTTTTTGGGATATATTATAGAATTCTTGAGTCAATTCTTCAGTTTTCTTCTTAATCTCCTCTATATTATCTCCTTCTAATGCCTTTTTCAGTTCATTTAGTTTCTCTTCAACTTTTGATTTCTCGCTATCGGAAATTTTTCCTTCTAGATCCTTTAATGTTTTTTCTGTCTGATAAACCATAGAGTCAGCATTATTTCTAACTTCTATTTCTTCCTTCTTCTTCTT
>NZ_AZSU01000003.1:560093-598604 GCF_000511955.1 [Clostridium] ultunense DSM 10521
AAAAACGAGGATATATGGTTGAACCTCTAATTGCTTAATTGTTTCACCTAAAATCACCTAAAAATTGTACATAAAGCATATATAAGTAGCTTGGGGAAACCCTAAAAGGGCCTCCCGGGCATTTTATTGCTCAAAAAACAAGGGATAGATTATTCATAAGAAGTAAAGAAGAAGGTGGGATCTATTAAAGAGGAGCCTACTAACTAAATCATTTTCGTGTGAACCTTCTAAAAGAAGATTTTATTTCATCTTGACTGGCATCTTTTGATACGTTGAGTATTTCATAGTAATCTTTCAACCAATATCACCAACCTTTAATTTACTCCTATCATAGTTTATCAAAAATCAAAGCTAAATCCAATAGATTTAGCTTTGATTTCTATAATATTTATTCATCATCATCCATAACTTCATAATCTGCATCTACTACATCGTCCTCCGCAGTATGATCTGCAGTTCCAGGTTCAGTTCCCTGTCCTTGAGCCTGCCCATACATTTTTTGGGATATATTATAGAATTCTTGAGTCAATTCTTCAGTTTTCTTCTTAATCTCCTCTATATTATCTCCTTCTAATGCCTTTTTCAGTTCATTTAGTTTCTCTTCAACTTTTGATTTCTCGCTATCGGAAATTTTTCCTTCTAGATCCTTTAATGTTTTTTCTGTCTGATAAACCATAGAGTCAGCATTATTTCTAACTTCTATTTCTTCCTTCTTCTTCTTATCTTCTTCAGCAAACTTTTCGGCTTCTTTCACCTTTTTTTCAATTTCTTCATCCGATAGATTAGTTGATGCAGTAATGGTAATTCTTTGTTCCTTTCCTGTGCCTAAATCCTTAGCACTTACATTAACAATACCGTTGGCATCTATATCAAAGGTTACTTCTATTTGAGGTACTCCCCTTGGTGCAGGTGGAATTCCAGTTAATTGAAATCTTCCTAAAGTTATATTATCACTAGCCATTTGCCTTTCACCCTGTAGAACATGAATATCTACAGAAGTTTGATTATCTGCAGCAGTAGTGAAAGTTTGAGATTTCTTTGTTGGAATAGTGGTGTTTCTCTCAATTAATCTGGTTGTAACTCCACCTAAAGTCTCTATACCTAAAGACAATGGGGTTACGTCTAATAAAAGTAAATCCTTAACCTCTCCACTTAAAACTCCCCCTTGTATTGCGGCTCCAATAGCAACACATTCATCAGGGTTTATATCCTTTTGTGGTTCCTTCTCTATTAGTTTTTTAACCGCTTCTTGTACCGCAGGTATTCTTGTTGAACCCCCTACAAGCAATACTTTTTCTATTTCTCCTGCAGAAAGACCAGCATCTTTTAAAGCTAACCTTATTGGTTCAAGGGTTTTTTCCACTAAATGAGAAGTTAATTCTTCAAATTTTGCTCTAGTAATATCCATATTCAAATGTAATGGACCTGAAGCAGTAGCAGTTACAAAAGGTAAATTGATATTAGATGTCATGGTAGTGGAAAGTTCTTTTTTAGCCTTTTCTGCCGCTTCCTTTAATCTTTGCAACGACATGCTATCCTGTCTTAGATCTACACCATTTTCCTTTTTAAACTTTTCTGCAATATAATCAATTATTGCCTGGTCAAAATCGTCTCCACCTAGATGATTGTTCCCCCTAGTAGCTAATACTTCAAATACTCCATCTCCTATTTCTAAAATGGAAACGTCAAAGGTTCCACCCCCTAGGTCAAAGACCATTATCTTATGTTGACCTTCTCCTTTATCTAATCCATAGGCAAGGGCCGCAGCTGTAGGCTCGTTGATAATCCTTTTTACATTTAACCCAGCAATCCTGCCCGCATCCTTAGTCGCTTGTCTTTGGCTATCGGTAAAATATGCTGGTACAGTAATTACAGCATCTGTTATAGTTTCTCCTAGATAGTTTTCCACATCCATCTTGATCTTCTGTAATACCATAGCTGATATATCTTGAGGAGTGTAATCCTTACCATCTATGTTCTTTTTATAATCCTTACCCATCTCCCTTTTAATGGAAGTTATGGTCCTGTCTGGATTTGTGATCGCTTGTCTTTTTGCAGTTTCTCCAACTAGCCTTTCTCCATCCTTAGTGAAAGCTACTACTGATGGAGTCGTTCTATTCCCCTCTGCATTAGGAATAATAATAGGTTCTCCACCTTCCATTACAGCTACACATGAGTTAGTGGTTCCTAAATCGATACCAATTATTTTTCCCATATAAATTCCTCCTTAAAATTATTTACTTAGCTACTTTAACCATACTAGGTCTGATAACCTTATCATTTAACAAATATCCTTTTTGTAATACTTCTAATATAGTTCCTTCTTCTTTATCCTCAACTTCTTCTGCAAAAACGGCATGATGAAAATTAGGGTCAAATCTTTCTCCTAGGCATTTAATTTCCTTAAGACCATTTCCATTAAGTACCTTCAATATCTGGTCATATATCATTTTTACACCTTGATAGAAACTGTCTTCCTCTTCCACACTTTCTAAAGCCCTTTCAAAGTTATCTAGTACAGGTAATAGTTGAGTTACAATCTCCTCTGCTGCATAAGTATAAATTTTTTCCTTATCCTTTTCAACCCGATTTTTGAAATTGATAAAATCCGCTTGGAGCCTCAGGAGCTGGTTAGTCAGCTCCTGTACTTCATGATCCTTTTCTTGAGCTCCTTCAGGCTTTTCATCCTTCAGTTCATCCTCACCGGTGGTATCTTGTTTTTCCACCGTATCTTCTTCCAATTTTTCTTTTTCTATTTCTTCTTTTCTTTCCATTTAATCACCCTTTATACCCATTTTAAGTTTTGATAGAGTGTAAATTTAATTACACTCTATCTCTTGCCTAGTAACATATTAAATATTTCCGTTAAGTTCATTGAAAACAACTTCAATGAATTTATTGTAGTAAAATAATCCATTCTTGTGGGCCCAATTACCCCAATTTTACCAATGGTCAGATCACCCAATTTATAAGTAGTAGTTATTAAACTGCAATCCTTTATTGGGTCATATATATTTTCATCCCCTATGGTAATTTCTATTCCATTTTCCAAGGAATCGTTCAAAAGTATATCTACTAATAGTTCCTTATCTTCTATAAAGGATATAAAAGATCTAGCTTTGTCCAGATCCTTGTACTCAGGGAAATTGAAAATCTTAGTAACCCCATCTGCATATACTTCAACATCATCTATATCTTCTAAGGATTTATTGATTATAGGTATGATACTATCTATGATCTCCTTAAATTCATACATTTCCTCAAATATTCCATTATCCATTGCTTTTCCTATATCATCAATAGTAAGCCCTTTTAATTTATGGCTAAGGAAGTTGGATATTCTATTTAATTGGTCTCCTGGTATCTCCTGTTCAATCCTAAATATGGTATTCTTAATAATACCTGAATCTCCCACTAGCACTACCAGTATTTCACTAGGATCAATAGGTATTAGTTGAATATGTTTCAATTTAATTTTCTTTATTTGAGGTGATATAGCCAATGCAGTATAACTAGTAATTGCCGACAATATCTTAGCAGTATTTTGGATTAGTTGGTCTATCTCGTTAGATTCCCTAGTAAGTATTCTTTTTATCTCTTCCTTTTTGTTCATATCTATTTTCAATTTCTTGGCCTTTAATATCTGATCTACATATAATCTATAGGCTTTATCTGATGGGACTCTGCCCGATGAAGTATGGGGTTTGTTTAAATATCCTAAATCTTCTAAATCCGACATCTCATTCCTTATGGTAGCAGAACTTACACCTAAATCATATTGTTTAGATATGGTTCTTGAGCCAATAGGTTCAGCTGTTAATAAATAGCTATCTATTACAGCATATAAAACCTTTATTTTTCTATCATCCAACATATTTATCACCTCAATATTTATGTTTTGGATGTTTGTTAGCACTCTATAGCCTTGAGTGCTAATCTTAAATTATCATAAATATAAGTCAATTGTCAATACCTTTTTAAAATATTAAGGTAATATATCCACATAAACAATATTAGACAGATCTAAACCTTTTGGAGTAAACCTTATCCATTCATCATCTATATACAACAAACCCTGCTCCTTATATTTTATTAGCAGTTCTTCATATAAATCCTCCACTTTTATTTTAAATCTATTAAAAAAATCATTTTTATTTACACCTTCTATTAATCTTAGCCCCATTATTAGATATTCTGCTATAGCCATTTCCCTATTAATAGTTTCTTCCCCATCAATTGGGAATCTATTTTCATCTAAACTGTTATAATAATCCTTAAAATTACTATAATTCCAATACCTTTTGTCTTTTAAATTTGAATGGGCGGCCAATCCAAACCCTATATAGGGTTTTAATTGCCAATAAAATAGATTGTGTTTGCACTCTAGCCCATCTTTAGCAAAATTAGATATTTCATAATGTTTATAGCCTTGGTCTTTAAGAAAGTTTATTCCAAAGTGGTACATGTCCCTTTCCATTTCCTCTTCAGCCAATCTTATTTTTCCTTCTTTATACCATTTATCCATTAAAGTATTTTCCTCTAATATTAAGCTATAATAAGAAATATGTTCTATATCCAATTTTGTTATTTTTTCCAATGTTTCTTTACAGTCTTCCATAGTTTGATTAGGCAATCCAAACATTAAATCTACATTAACATTTTTGAAATTCAAATTTCTTATTAAATCAAAATTCCTGTAAAAATCCACAGAAGTATGGACCCTACCAATATTTTTTAAAAGATTATCATTTAAACTTTGAACGCCTATACTAATTCTATTAATACCATACTCTTTATATAATTTCAATTTTTCCCTATTTAAAGTTCCAGGATTAGTTTCTATTGTTACTTCTTCTAATGCTTCAACGTTAAAATTCTTATAGATATACTCTAGTATTCTTCCAATATGCTGTCCTCCTATATAGGAAGGGGTGCCACCACCAATAAAAATGGTTTTGACAATATACTCTTTCAATAATTCTTTATATTCCTTTATTTCTCCTAGCAAATATTCTATATATTCATCTATTCTATCGTCTTTATGGGGAAATGATACAAAATCACAATAATAACATTTGCTATTACAAAAGGGAATGTGAATATATATTCCTAAATCCTTCAATTAAATCTTCCTCTCTGAAAATGGATAAATTTAATGCACACTTCAGTGTGCATTCTTATTTCTCATCATATTTTAGTACAGCTAGAAAAGCTTCCTGAGGCACTTCTACGGAACCGATCTGTCTCATCCTCTTCTTTCCTTCTTTTTGTTTCTCCAATAGTTTCTTCTTCCTAGTAATATCTCCACCATAACATTTAGCCAATACGTCTTTTCTAAGAGCTCGTACAGTCTCTCTAGCAATTATTTTTGAACCTATTACAGCTTGTATAGGTACAGCAAATTGATGGCGAGGTATTTCATCTTTTAACCTTTCAGCAATACTTCTACCTCTTTCATAAGCCTTATCCTTATGAACTATTATTGAAAAGGCATCTACTAATTCCCCATTAATTAATATATCTAATTTAACCAGTTCAGATTCTTCATAGCCTTTAAGTTCATAATCTAAAGAGGCATAACCCCTTGTTCTAGATTTTAAGGCATCAAAAAAATCGTATATTACCTCATTTAAAGGTAGATCATAATGCATTACCACTCTCGTTTCTTCTAAATATTCCATATTTATAAATGTGCCACGTCTATTCTGGCAAAGTTCCATTACAGCACCAACATAATCCGTTGGAGTCATAATAGAGGCAGATACAATAGGCTCTTCCATATATTCTATTTCAGTTTCATGAGGTAAATTGGTAGGATTCTGTATGGATAACATTTCCCCTGACTCGGTCATAACTTTATATATTACGCTGGGAGCAGTGGTTACAATATTTAAATCGAATTCCCTCTCCAGTCTCTCTTGTATTATTTCCATATGAAGTAATCCTAAGAAACCACATCTAAATCCAAATCCTAATGCAGCAGAAGTTTCTGGCTCAAAAATTAGACTAGCATCGTTTACTTGTAATTTTTCAAGGGCATCCCTGACGGAGTTAAAATCCTCTCCTTCGGCGGGATAAATTCCACAATATACCATAGGAACTACCTTTTTATATCCTGACAAAGGACTATCCGTTGGATTATTATGGTCTGTTATAGTATCTCCTACCCTTGCATCTTTAACATTTTTTATGCTAGCTACAACATAGCCTACATCTCCAGCCTCCAATTGATCTACAGGTCCTTGTTTGGAAGTCGTTACTCCTACTTCCGTTACCTCATAATGTTTATTAGAGGACATCATCCTTATCTCCATACCAGGTTTAAGTACGCCTTCAAACACTCTAATATAAGCCACTACCCCTTTATAGCTATCGTAATAGGAGTCAAAAATTAATGCTTTTAAAGGTGCCTTTTTTTCCCCCTTTGGAGCTGGAATTTTATTTACTATTTCCTCTAAAACGGCTTCTATATTCAAACCCTCTTTAGCAGATATTAAGGGTGCCTCCTCAGCTTCTATACCAATAACATCTTCTATTTCTTTTTTTACTTCCTCTGGTCTAGCACTAGGTAGATCAATCTTATTGATTATGGGTACAATCTCTAAATCTTGTTCTAAAGCCAAATATACATTTGCAAGGGTTTGGGCTTCAATCCCTTGAGTAGCGTCTATTATTAATAGAGCCCCTTCACATGCTGCTAGTGATCTAGATACCTCGTAGTTAAAATCTACGTGACCTGGTGTATCAATTAGATTTAAAACATATTCTTCTCCGTCTTTAGCCTTATAGTTAAGCCTTACATTTTTTAGTTTTATAGTTATGCCTCTTTCCCTCTCTAAATCCATACTATCTAGGATTTGGTCTTGCATCTCTCTAGACGTTAACAATCCGGTTTTTTCTATTAATCTATCGGCAAGGGTGGATTTTCCATGATCGATATGGGCAATAATAGAAAAATTCCTAATATTGGTTTGCTTAACATTCTGCATATCTTTCCTCCTTAAGATGTTACAATAACTCTAAGCTATAATTATAACAGAAAAATAGATATAAGTAAAACAAAAGACCAAGATATCCTGGTCTTTTTTTAAGGACTTTTTTTAAAGATTTTCAAATCAATTAAATAGCTTTCACCAAATAGATATAGCTTTCTTTCCTTTAAATCTAGTTTAAATATAATTGGATTTTTCAAATAATCTAAGTAAATAATATTCGTATTTACTACCTTTATTCCATAATAAAGCATAAGTAATATTAGGATAATAATGAATGATTTGAAAATTTTTTTTCTTTTTTCTTGCTTTAATCGTTTTCTCTTCTCAACTCTAGTATCCAAATGTACCACCCTAGTTATTTTACCTAAAAATGATTGGTTTTATACTATTCTAATTTTCCAAATCGATGGTTGAAGGGAAAATATCTAAAGTTTGTTATCCCCTTTATGGAATCTAAAGGAACACAACCAAAATACCTACTATCTTTGCTAGCCCCCTCATCTCTATTATCTCCCAATACAAAAACGTATCCTTTAGGAACTTCCCAGTAATTTTCTCCGTATATATGAGTATAAGATCCTTCTTCTATATAATCTTCTTCTAATACATTTCCATTTAAATATACTTTGCCATCGATTATAGCTACTGTATCTCCTCCAATGCCAATTACCCTTTTTATATAATCTTTATTAGAAGCATCGGGAGCTTTTAAAACTACAATTTCACCCCTTTTTGGTCCTGAAAAATATAAAGGTAATTTGTTTGCGAACAGTCTATCTCTTTCATATAAAGTTGGATACATCGAATTTCCTAATACATAAGTTGTATTGAATATAAAAGTCTTTATCAATATAGCTATTACTATAGCTAATAATATACTCTTAATCCATTCTAGAGCTTCGTTTTTTGCAACTTTATTGTTGTCTTCTTCCATCTCAATTCCTCCTCTTCCAAATGTATTCTTATTATAGCATTTTTTAAAATTAAAAAAAAGTTTTATTCTTGAATATTTTCTACAACTATGCTCAGTATTTCTCCCAAAATCCTAGCTGTTTCCATGGCCTCTTCCATTGTATTTAAATTACTTCCAACTTCTATTAAAGCCGAATAATCTGAAAGGAATTGGTTATATTTGCCCACTGGTTTTATCATAATACCCGTACAAAGATTAGGATATAAAGTATCCGTTACTGCCTTAATATATTTAGCAAAGCTTAACACCGCCTCTTTATTTGGTGAATCTGGCCCTATTACAAAATAGAAGGTGGCAGCCTTTTTTCCATCTATATCTATCTTAAACTTTTCTATTAGATTTTTCATATTTTTAATGACTTTAGGATCATTATGATCATGCCCATCCCTATGAATATCTAACAATATCTTAAAATTGTTATTATCTTTTATTTTTTCATTTACAGTTTTTAAAGATTCGGTGTAGGATTTGTTATAAGAAGGTACGTCATGATATTTAATCACATGTTCTACTTTATGTCCATTCTCCTCCAGTGTTTTAGAAATAATTTCGCCAATAGTAATTACATTAAGTTTTTTATCAGTAGTATGATGTAGATTAGTATCCAGGGAGGAATAAGATTCTGTACCATGAGTATGGTATATAAGTATATATGGCTTTTCCCTATCTATTTTCAATGGGTTAATATTCAAAGGTTTGGGCACATTTGAAACAGATATATCCCCCTTAGAATCATTAATAATTATTAAATCTTCATATTCTTCTAGTCTATCTATTATTATAAAATCCTCGACTAATGTTGGATTATTCTCTATATCCCTTTCTTCTGTTTCACCATCAGATTTGGAATCATTGCCCATAAACAATATAGATGGGAATTGAGCTTTTAAAAATTCCTTTAGCCCATGGACTGGGGATAGGCTTTTATAAAAGGTCTCATTCCAACTATTTCCCTTATATTGATGGATTTTATAGAGGTTAATTATGGAGCTTGTTCTACTAAAAAGGGAAATAAAAGCACTGCCATCTTCAAAATATGATTTTTCTTCACTAAAAACTGGTTCGGCTTTATCCTCCTTCCAATTAATTAGCATTGTACCTATGTTGAATACTATGAGGCATATTAATGCAAATATAATATAGTTATTTCTACTGTCCTTTCCCCTCATAAAAACACTCCTTAAATTTAGTATTCAATACATAGATTATATTCAATTGAAATCCCAGATATGATAACTGTTTTAGAGAGGTTTTAACTAATATATCTATTCACATCTTGTAAATCTATGCCATGGTGGAGAGCTATATTTAATCCATTTCCAATTATTATTGACAAATCATCTATAATTGAATCAATTTCTTTTGGTGTTACCACTACATTTGGCATAAAAGGCTCCAGTACTTCTTTTATTAAATCATACTTTTCTTCACTGGATACCTGTTCAAGGGTTGAATAAAACTCCGTTCCCACCTTTGCTACGCTTTTCATTGAGCCTATGATCAAATCCATAGTGTCATTTACCATTGTAGCTGCATCTACAACCGTTGGAACCCCTATAGCCACTACAGGAACTCCTAAATATTCTTCATTTAATCCTATTCGCTTATTGCCTATACCAGACCCTGGATTTATTCCCGTATCCGATATTTGAATGGTGGTGCTCACTCTCTCCATCCTTCTAGAAGCTAATGCATCTATGGCTACAACCAAATCTGGATTAGTCTTTTCCACTATCCCCTTTACTATTTCCCCTGTTTCAATTCCTGTTAACCCCATTACTCCAGGAGAAATAGCTGCAACATTAGCTACTGTTTCATCCCTATCCTTATTATAAGCAATAAAAAACTGTCTTGTAACCAAAACCCGGTCCACAACCTTAGGACCTAAAGCATCTGGAGTTACATTCCAATTACCTAATCCTACAATCAAAGTCTTTGTATCTTCATCAGTTATGCCTATTCCTTTTATCTCCTTTGCTAAGAGCTTACTTATTTCATCCTTTAAGTCCTGATCAGCATTTTTTAATTTGGGCACATCAATGGTAATATAAACACCTTTAGGTTTACCTAAATACGTTGAACCCCTTTCATCTAATATCTTTACCCTAGTTACAGTATAACCCTCCCCCCTTTCCTCCTCTACCTCCACCCCAGGTACTTCTCCTTCATTTTGCTCCTGATACATCTCTCTATTCTCTATTGCCAAATCTGTTCTTATTTCTATCATTACAAATTCCTCCTTTCTTTTTATTAGTATTATTTTTCTTCAATAGCTTAATTTTATGTATAATAAGCTTAATTTTCCTTGCAATTTATCCTTCTTCATGGTAAAATATCTCTTGTTAAGAACAGAGGAGGTGAAAGTATTGGCAAATATTAAATCTGCAGAAAAAAGAATCCGAACAACTAGAAACAGAACTGCTATAAACAAAAGTAGAAAATCAGAGATTAAAACCTATATTAAGAAATTTGATCTAGCTGTTGATAATGGAAATTTTGATGAAGCTAAGGAATTACTTAAAATTATAGATAAAAAGTTAAAGAAAGCAGCGTGTAGAAATGTGGTTCATAAAAATGCTGCTGCAAGAAGAGTTAGCGTTTTAACTAAGAGATTAAATAGAAAAATGAGCGAAGCTGTATAAAGATAAAACTTCGGCAATCCCGAAGTTTTTTTGTTTGCTTAGATTTTAAAGCATAAATTTGTTATCAATATTTCCATAGCCAATCTATCTTCTATAGAGGTTGTTTTTATAGTCTTATCCCCTTCTAAACAATAAAGCATGGCCCTTTCCAATTGAGGTATTGTAAAATTATTGCTCTGTTGAGATACTTTCTGGTATTCATACCTGGATAGACCCATCTTGCTATAGGTATCCCCTTCAGAATAACCCTTAAATCTTAATACCTTATAATTCAACATATTTCTCAATTGCCTAACTATCATATGGAGTATAAATAAGGCTGGTTCGTTGGACATATACATTTCATTAAATAATCTTATAGCATTTTCACCATCTTTTTGACTTATACTATTTAGCAAATTAAATACATTCATCTCCAAAGGTTTAGTCATTAATAAATCTATAATTTCCCTTGTGACTTCTTCACCATTGGTTAAATAATTTGAAATTTTACCAATTTCATTTTCTAAATCATACAATGTCTTACTGCGATTGGAATCGAAATAAGAAGATTGTTGAATAAAATAATTTATATTAGATTTAGATATTTTTTTATTATATTTTTTGAAACTATTTTCAACCCAAGTATCTAAATCCTTACCCTTTAATTTTGTAAACTCAACTACACCACCTGCCTTATTTATAGCCTTATATAGTGCATTCGATTTTTTAATATTATTGTTTTTTTCAACAAATAGAAGACATAGATAATCCTCCAATTCTTCTACATATTCCATCAATGGGTTTTTAGAAGGTGGAAGGCGCCACCTTTCTGAAATATCCTCTTCTCCCTTTTTGTTTTTAAATAGGGGAAAATCCTTAAT
Organism: [Clostridium] ultunense DSM 10521; assembly: GCF_000511955.1. Taxonomy (GTDB): domain Bacteria; phylum Bacillota; class Clostridia; order Tissierellales; family Tepidimicrobiaceae; genus Schnuerera; species Schnuerera ultunensis. The sequence continues at coordinate 571,567 of NZ_AZSU01000003.1, forward strand.
GATTACAATTTTTTTCTCCGACATAAAGGGTAGAGTTTCGCAGGCATTAAGAATAGCTTCAAAATCTATTTCTTTCCCATCTAATACTATGTAGTTAAGAGCCTCAAAGGAGCTATCTATATATATTTCCTTTAAAACGTTCACGGTATAATCAATAAGATATTCTTCTTCACCATAAAATAGATATACAGGTTTTAATTCATTATTTTTCGATTTCTTAATAAATTCCTTGTAATTCAATTTTAGCCATCTCCTCCTCAATTAGTAGAAATTCTATTGCCATCTTATAGGACAGAAAAAAGTAAAAAATTAAATATATGATATATGAACTGTAGTCCTGTACAATATCTATTATACTCCATTTATCTCTCAAAAAAGGTACTATTTTATATCCATATTTATTTAAAGTGAGATTTATCAATCCCAATTCATCAGTTCTATATACTTCAACATTATGTGTTTTGTACCTATCTAGGACTTCCTTGTGTGGATGTCCAAAGCTATTATTCCTGCCTACAGAAGCAAAACCAATATTAGGATTTAAACTATATAAAAAATTCTCGCCAGAAGAAGTATTGCTCCCATGATGGGGTACTTTTAAAAAGTCAATATCCCTATTTAAACTATCTTGTACATTTTCTTCTCCTAACCTTTCAATATCTCCTGTAAATAGAATATTGTAATCGTAATAGTTTAATAATAAAACCAAAGACAAATCATTGTCTGTTGTATTTGGGTTAGTTAGTATATTATCACTGGGCCCGATTACATAAATATTTATATCTTCATCTAGTTTAAGTTTATCTCCTTTTTTCAAAACCCGAATAGGGATCTCTTTTTTCAAAGCCTTACCCACAATCTGCCTATATAAATCATTTTCTTCCCTTTCATATCCAAAGTATATATTTTCAATTTTAATATTATCAATCAAATAAGGCAAATTTTTACAATGATCAGCATCAAAATGGGATATGAAAACTCCTTTTAATTTAAATATTCCCTCTTTCTCCAAATAAGGTAGAAGAATACTTTTACCTATATCAAAATCTCCAAATATATTTCCACCAGTATCTATTAAATAATATCCTTCTTTAGTTTTTAATAAAATACTATCCCCTTGTCCTACATCTACAAAATTAACAGCCAAACTAGAATCTAAATTGAAAAGAAGAGCATTTACAAGTATTATAAATAAAAGATAAAAGATTATAGCCTTATTAACCCTAATATTAAATTTTCTAATATTTATAACCCCAAACAATATTAAAACCATTACATAATATATAAGTATTCCAAATATAGACGGGGAAGGTGCCTTAATGTTTAAAATAGGAAAATAACTTAATATTTTTATACTGTTAAATTGCGCCTTCAACAAAAAATTTACCAAAACCCCAATGGAATAGGCTATACTGCTGCCGAATAAAGAAAAAAATATTAAAAATATACTAAGAATTAAACAAATAGTAAATATAGGTATTAAAACTAAATTTGCCATCAAACCAATGGTAGGAATCCTATTAAAATAATAGACTAAAATTGGTAATAACCCAATTTGGACCGATAGTATTCCTAATAGAGATTTCAAAATACTATTGTCATTCAAATACAATATGGCACTAATTTTCTCTGTAAAATAAAGGATAGAGAAGGTAGCTATAAAGGACAATTGGAATCCAAGGTTAAATATCCAAAAGGGGTTAATTATAATCAATATAAACGATGCAAAAAACATGGTATTTATTGAGTCATAGGGCTCTGCTCCTAGTTGGGAAATCAATAATATAGTAAACATTATATTAGCCCTAAGAACAGACACAGGATTACCAATTATAAACCCATATATCCACAGAATTCCAATAGCCAAACTTATATTAAATTTTCTATTCATTCCCGAGTAGGCAAGTAATGTGGTAACAAGGCTAGCTATAATTCCAATATGTAACCCAGATACGGCTAATATATGAGCTAGCCCTAAATCTCTAAATTGTTGGATAGTCTCCTCATCTAAATAGGAGTATTTCCCTAGTAGTATGGATTTCATTAAGGAACTATTCTCTTCCGACAAGTAAAGGTCTAATCCTTCTTCTACCTTATTGATAAAACCCTTTCTAAGCCTTAGTAGAAAATTTATATTCTCCTTTTCTATACCTGTTATCGAATAATCCTTTATGGTTATTGTAGTATATATATTATCGGCTAACAAATTTAGTTTATAATTAAACAATCTTGGATTGGTATTAGGTAAAGGCTCCTTTAATACTCCCCTAAATTTTACTTTACTACCAATTTCCAATTCTTCTTCCCCTAAAACTTTTAACAAAGCTTTTTCTGAGACTTTTATCTTTCTCCCGTTATCCATTGCTTTATGTACTTTGATTACATATCTACCTGCTCCCTTTGAAACAGATTTTACCTCCTTTACACTTCCCATTAATTCTATAGGCCTTTCTACATGTTTGGCCAATCTACTGCCCTCCATTTTAATACCGGTTATCAATATGCCTAGTAAAAACAGGGATACAAAGACAGCAATTGATACCCTTTCACCAAGTTTTACTCCAATTATGTTAATAATTAAAGTCAATAAAAACAAAGCTAGAATTAAGTAGATGTTTGTGTGGAAATAATAATAGAATATTATACCTAGCACAATAGGAATAGTAAAAAGGACAAAAGGTCTTCTCATATTATCAATCCTTTTTATTCCTATTCATTCTATTTAGAGACCAAATTATCAATATCATCCCTAATAACACAAACATACTACCCGCATATTGTCTGTCCATGTTTATTCCCTTTCTAATTATATGTATTGACCTAAATCCTCATTTAAATTATAGCATAGGAAATGGAATTAATGTTGTTAGTTTTGGTCAAAAAATGATAGAATAGATATAATACTTAATGGAGATAGGTGGTATAAAGATGACAGAAAAAATATATTTAGAAAATCCATATTTACGTCAAATTGAAGCTAGGATTACAGAAAAAAAGTATATGAACAACAAGTATTATATTAAGACTAATAAAACTATCTTTTATCCAAATCTAGCTGGTGGACAACCTGGGGATAAGGGAACTATTAATGGAGTACAGGTATTAGATACCTATGAAGATGGAATAGATATTGTCCACGTAGTTAAAGACAATATCCATAGCGATAAGGTGCAATTATCCATAGATTGGAATAGTAGGTTTGATTATATGCAACAGCATTCAGGTCAACATCTTTTATCTTCAGTTTTTTATAAACTATTTAACGGCGAAACCATCGGCTTCTATATTGGGAAAGAATATGTCTATATTGATATCAATATTCCTAAAATAAATGAAGAGGAAATTGAAAAAATAGAGGAATTTGCAAATAAGATAATCTTTTCCAATTTTTTGATAAAATCTTATATCGTAGAAAGAGAAGATATGGAAAAATTACCTGTTAGAAAAGAACCTGTAGTAAACTCTAGTATTCGCATTGTAGAAATAGATGGGATTGACTTTTCCCCTTGCTGTGGTACCCATTTAAGGAGTACTGGCGAGATTGGAATGATCAAAATAAGGAAGGTGGAATCCTATAAAGGCAATATTCGAGTCGAGTTCGTCTGTGGTAATAGGGCTTTAAAGGATTATACTTGGAAAAGCAAATCAATAAAAGATATAAGCAACCTATTGTCTTCTAAGGACAAGGATATTTATAATAGGGTAGAGAAATTATACGATGCTAAAGAAAATTTAGATAAGGAAAACAGACTATTAAGAGAAAAACTCTATAAATATATAGTAGCAGATTTAGTAAGGAAATCGGAAACGGTAAAGGGTATTAATCTCATCTTTAATAAATCTATGGATATGGAATTCAAAGAACTGCAAAATATGCTTTCCTATATTAATTTAATAGAAAATACAATTACCTTTTTTGGTATTAGAGGCAAGGATACTGGGCAATTTATCATAAGTCGAAGCCAAAATATAGAAGTTAATATGAAAAAAATACTAGAAGAAATTTCCCAGAACATAAAAATCAGAGGAGGAGGTAGTCCTCAAACCGTACAAGGTGCTTGTCCAATGAATATGCTAGACAAAACATTAAAAGCTTTTTATGATAAAGTAGTAGAAAACTTATAAAGAAGGATCTCATACTTTTGGAGATCCTTCTTTTAAACAAAATAACTTTAATCTACATACGCTAGTATTTCCTTTAGTAGTTCTTCCTTAATCCTATTCACTCCACTATAATCTACTACAGGTTTATATGTCTTTTCCAATATTTGATGATTTTCACTAGCATTAGCTAGGCTATCCGTAGCTTTTTTTATCAGTAATTCATAAGTTTTATAGTCTTCATCATTTTTTATCTTATCATGGAAATATCTATTTAAATCTATTTTTTTATCTGCGTATTTTGTTCCATATTTATTGGAAGTAATGCATATATCTATGTTATTAATTATTAAAGATTCTATTTTTTCAGGTATAGTAGAGTTATGGTATATTTCTATAGGATAACCTCTAATTCTGCTTTCTTCTATTAGCCTATTTAACAATGTAGACTTTCCTGTGCCTATTTCCCCTTCTAAATAATAAACAGTATCAATTCCCTCCAAAATAGATTCCGTATAATCTGCAAAACCCTCCGGTGTATTTGCATTGGAAAAAAGATGCCTTTCTTTAAAGACAAAATCTCTTTTTTCTTCTTTTTTAGAAAATACTTTATCTATTAACAGCTTAGTCTCCATATTTACTCCATTAAAATCTACACCAATTTTATTGTTTTCTTCTATTATTTCATGGACAATTTTAGCTGCCTTAAAATAAGCAAAAGCTTTTCCATAGGCTTTTTTATTATTTAATTTAGCCTTTATTATCTTATCCTTGAAATCTAATAGTTTTTTCTCGTCTATGAACTGAGATAAATCGATTAATTTATCCGTTAGGCCAGGATATATTGGATCTATTACATGAGGAGCAGTTCCGTCTACTATTCCAATGTTTAATTCTTCAATGACTATTCCATCTATTGATTCTGGATCTGATGGACAGTGGTGATATTCTACACTAAATCCTTCTTTCAAAACCCTTCCAGCAATATATTTCATCAAAGAAGACTTCCCTCCACCAGGCATACCCTTCAATATATACAATTTATTCCTATCTGGCCCCATTATATTATCATGGAAGGAATAAAAACCTTGAGATGTATTCCCTCCCGGAAACATTCTTCGTACCCTTATCATATGAAAACCTCCTTATTCAGCATATATTATCAATTTATTCTTCTAGGATTATTATGTGCATGGAGATGGAAAAGAACTCTTTGGAAGAGTTCTTTTGATATTATGTAATAACTATACGGATTGTACCTCGCCTATATAGGATTCAGTTTTTTTGTTAAAGAAAAATACTCCAACCCCACCTATGCCTAAATGGGAGCCTAATACACTACCTATTTTCTCTATTAATATATTGTTATTATTTCCAATCTTTTTGGTTATCATATCCTTAATCTCTAAAGCGGTTTTTAAATCATCAGCGTGGGTTATGCCGATGATTTGGTTGGGAAATTCTTTAATTCTTTGTTGGACAAGGTTTACTAATTCATTTAATGCTCTTTTCCTTCCTCTTATTTTCTTAATTACTACCATTTTACCCTCTTGCACATCTAAAATAGGTTTAATATTCAGGGCTTTCCCAATGATTGCTCCACTTTTACTAATTCTTCCACCCTTTAATAACCAACTTAAATCGTTAATAGTAAAAACATGTTCTATATGCTGTATATGTTCTTCAGAAGCTTTCACTATATCCTCAAAACTAGCACCTTGCTTAGCTAATCTAGCACCTTGTAAAACTACTAGTCCCGTAGCAAAGGAACCAGCTTTGGTGTCAATTATCTCCATCCTGACATCTGGATACTCTTTTCTAAGCTCCTGTATAATGAGATAAGAAGTTTCATATGTGCTAGATAATTTAGAAGAAAAGGAATAATAAATAAAATCTATACCATTTGAAGCATACTTTTTAAAAAGTTCATAGGTTTCCTTTGGATTTGGTAGTGAAGTTTTAGGATATATCCCCTTCCTCATAGCACAATATACATCCTCAACTTTAATGGTAACCTTGTCTAAATACTCCTTGTTATCGATATAGACTCTAAGAGGTAAAATCTCAATATCATACTTTTCAATTATGTTATCTGGTAAATCAGATGTGCTATCCATAATAATTTTTATCATATTAATCTATCTCCTTACCCAAATTATTTAAATTCCAAATAATTTTTTGTTCTTGAACCCTAAACTGCTATATTATATAAAATATTATACCATATCTTTTATTAAAATCTTATTTATAATGAAAATTTTTTTAAATTTATGTTGACAAATATTTTTTTTGATAGTATACTGTTGTTTAAATATTTAAAAAGTATAAAAGTATTGACGGAGACAAAAATACTGAAAAATTAACTACAGAGAGCCGAAGTTGGTGAGATTCGGTGTTAATACAGTATATAATGATCACTCCAGAGCTGCAGAGTTGAAAGATTTTCAAGTAAACGAAGCCGGTAATCTACATAGTAGATGTGCCACCGTTATATGGCTAGGGTTCAAGGTGTTTACCTTCGACCTGAAGAGGCAATTCACGTGAGTGAATTGTAAACTAGAGTGGTACCGCGAGAATATCCCTCGTCTCTAGAACATTAGATTATGTTTTAGAGACGAGGGTTTTTTATTTTATATAAGTCTGGCCAGAACTTATCTAAAAAATCAACTAATTTATAAGGAGGATGTTTGAATGAGTAGTTTAGTAGCCCTGACGGTTGTTTGTTCCATTTTTGCAGTTGGAGATTTTGTATCTGCAAAGACCAAATCAATTCTATCGATGATGTTTGTTTCTTCTGTAATTCTTTTAGTTGGTTTTTGGGTAGGTTTACCTGAAACAATTTTTCAAGATGCAGGATTAACAGGTTTAGGTAGTTTAATGATTGCTTTTCTAATTACACATATGGGAACTCTATTAAGCCTTGAAGATTTAAAAAAGCAATGGAAAACTGTAGTAATTGCAGTAGGGGCTGTAGTTGGTATAGGAGTATTCTTATTCTTTGTAGGAACCCCTATTATTGGAAGGGATTATGCCGTATCAGCAGCACCTCCAATTTCAGGCGGTATTGTAGCTGCCATAATAATGGGAGATGCAGCTAAGGCAAAAGGGTTAGAAATCATTGCTGTCTTTACTACTTTATTAGTAGTTATTCAAGGATTCTTTGGACTACCTGTTGCTTCTTTACTATTGAACAAGGAAGCTAAAAGATTAGTTAATAACTACAGGAATAATCAAATGGAGAAAGAATCTAAAGCTTTAGAAGAAGTAGCAATTGCTTCTGATGAAGAAAAAGAGCCCAAAAAGAAACTAATCCCACCTTTACCAAAAGAATTACAAACCAATTATGTTTTATTAGCTAAAATTGGGTTGGTTGCTATGTTAGGTTTTAAATTAGCCGAACTGACCAATGGAATACTCAATGCAAATGTTTTGTGTCTAATACTTGGTATTATAGGCAGAGAAATAGGTTTTCTTGAAGAAAATATCATGGTTAAAGCAAACTCATTTGGCCTAGCCATAGTGGGGCTTATGGCTGTTGCTTTTGGAAATCTTGCAATGGCTACTCCACAAATGCTTAGATCATTAATATGGCCATTAATAGCCAGTTTAGTTTTAGGGCTAATTGGAATATTTATATTCTCTAGTATCCTTGGAAAATTATTAGGATATTCAAAAGAAATGGCAATTTCAATAGGAGTCTCAGCATTATTCGGATTCCCTGGAACTTATATATTGACAAATGAAGTTGTTAATGCAGTAGGTGAAACAGACGATGAAAAGAAGATAATTTCAGATGAAGTATTGCCTAAGATGTTAGTAGCAGGCTTTGTAACAGTTACTATATCATCGGTAATACTTGCAGGATTTATGGTTAATCTCATATAAAACTTATTGAAACGATAAAATAAGGGAGGAAATCAAAAATGACTAATAAAACTTTATATAAAGGATTTACATTAATTGATGGCAATGGAGAATCTCCAGTGGAAAGGGCTTGGTTTCTTGTAGAAGATAAAAAGGTTTTAAAAATCGGACAAGGTAATGAACACCCTGATTTAGATAATGCCCAGGTGGTGGATTTAAGTGGGAAAACCGTTATGCCTGGTTTAATCAACTGTCATGTTCATATTACCATGGATCCAGTGGCAGATCCCTTCTCCTTAATATCAAAAGAAACAGATGCAGAAACCACCCTTAGAGGGGTAGCCAATCTAAAAAAGCATCTAAAAGCTGGGACCACCTATTTTAGAGATGTAGGTGCTCCCAATGGCATCGATTTGGCTTTAAGAAATGGGGTAAAAGAAGGATTAGTTGAAGGTCCAGAGTTCTTAGTAGCATGCCAGTGCCTAACTATGACCGGCGGCCATGGTTGGCCAATGGGCAGAGAAGCAGATGGACCAGATGAATTAAGGAAGGCTGCTAGAGAGCAATTGAAAAAAGGAGCAGATGTTGTTAAAATAATGGCTACAGGTGGGGTTATGACTCCTGGGGTAGAACCTGGTTCACCTCAACTTTCTAAAGAGGAAATGGAGACGGCTATCTATGAGGCTCATAAAGCTGGTAAAAAAACTGCTACCCATGCTCAAGGTACAGAAGGTATAAAAAATGCAGTGTTAGCCGGGATAGATTCTGTCGAACATGGTATATTCTTAGATGATGAAGTTATTGAACTAATGGTTAAAAGAGGGGTTTATCTAGTTCCAACCTTAGTTGCACCATATTTCATAGTAAAAAATGGGACAGAATCTGGTATACCAGAATTTGCAGTAAAAAAAGCTAAAATGGTCATGGAAAGCCATATGGATAGTTTTAGAAAAGCCCATGAAGCAGGGGTTAAAATTGCTATGGGTACTGATGCTGGCACTCCTTTCAACTTTCATGATAAAGCACCTTATGAATTGAAGCTAATGGTAGAAGGTGGAATGACTCCAATGGAGGCTGTTGTTGCTTCCACAAAAACCGCATCAGAACTTCTAGGCATAGACAAAGATTATGGTACTTTAGAAGAAGACAAGTTTGCTGATTTTATTGTACTAGATGAAAATCCCCTAGACAATTTAGATACTCTATTTAATATAAATAAAGTTTATAAACTAGGTAAATTAGTAAAATAATCTGAAAAAGAACTCTTATGTCTAAATATAAGAGTTCTTTTCCCCTACAATATCCTAACCACTATTTCCTTCCCTTTCTCATATCCTTCTAATTCCTTCACAACCCCTAGTACAGCATTAAACAATATATTTTGAACAAAAGGAACCATATCTATATCCTTTCCATCTATTTGTAGTTTTACTTTTGATTTTACTGATAATTTGTCAAATACTTTTTCTTCTATTAAATCAACTAGCCTTTCCGCATTATCCATGGCGTTGATGACAGGTAGACCTTCAAATTCCTCTAGTGTGTTGGATAACTTACCAGATATGGCAAATACCATATCATCTAATCTTTCTAATATTTCCTTTTCATTGTGAGCAGTTATGATTTTGGGCACATTAGCATCAGTTACCCCTTCTAATATTACAAAATCATGATTGTAAAACTTTAAAATCTCATCCATGCTAAGCCTTTCTTGGAATAATATATCCGTTTCATAATAGCCTCTTGCCGTCACTAACTGTGATCCCGCTTCTTTATGCCTATATGTATTTGATCCTTCTGTATCTATGGCAAATTGTTCAAAATGTATTTCTTTCACTGAACCTACGGAATATTTTCTTTTCCTCAGTTCTTTAATAATATTTTCTATGGTTGTAGTCTTGCCCGATTCTGTAATTCCAACTACGGAAAAAACCTTCATCTTTTTCCCTCCATTTATTAATGAAAATAAAAAACAATATAGCAAATAGTGAAAATAATGCTAATAAATATAATAAGGTAATCCCATTTGGACATTTTTAAAACTAAGTAGCTAGTACGATTATCATAGGCTCTAAAGCCTCTCACCTCCATAGCAATAGAAAGTTTTTCTGCTTTTAATAAAACACCTGCTAATATGGGAGTAAATAAATAGGAATAGACACTAACTCTTTCCCTTATAGGTATATTATTAATCTCAATCCCTCGCAATTGTATAGCAGTTAAAGAATCTTTTATTTCCTCAGTTAACAAGGGTAAAAATCTAATTCCAAGTGCCACCATAAAAGCTATATCATAGGGTAGTCCCCATTGAACAAAACCTTGGACTATCTCCCTTGAATTGGATGTCGTAATAATTGTAGCAGAAAATATTATTATCATCATCCGCATTATAAATTGTAAACCCTTTTCCAACCCAAGGGTACTTAGAACTGTAAAATTTCCTATAGATAGAAAAGCTTCACCCTCTGAAGAAAATATACTCTGTATTATTGCAATAATTGCTAGCATATACAAAAGTCTTTTCGTTTTTTTAAAACTTCTTATAATATCAACCTTAAAAAATTTAGCCACCAATATTGACAATGTTAAAACTATAAGGAGATCGAAAATATCCTTGGCTACTATACCCAAAGTTGAAATACATAAGACTACAATTAACTTTGTCCTAGGGTCTAATTTAAATCCTCTGGTCATAGATGACCTCACCTCTGTAAATCCTTATCACTCGTTGGAATAATTGTTTGATAAAAGAATGATCATGACTTATAATTGTCATACCAATTCCTCTATCTACTAATTCTTTTAGCAGGTCTACCAACAGTCTTTTTCTTTCCCCATCAAGTCCTGTAGTAGGTTCATCTAGTATTAAATACTTGGGCTCATTAATAAGTATTGTAGCAATAGCAAGCCTTTGTTTTTCTCCCTGGCTTAACAATAATGGGGAGGATTTTCTTACATGTTCCAATTGGAATAATCTTAGCAATCCTTCTATCCTATCTTCCAAATAATCTTCATCATATCCCTTTAGTCTAGAAACAAATCCTAATTCTTCTTCTACTCTATTGGCAAAAAATTGTTTTTCTGGGTTTTGGAATAAATAGCCTATTTTTGATCCTATTTGGGCTAAAGTCATCTCAGAAATATCTTTATTTAGGATAAAGGCTTGTCCTTCTGTAGGCTTTAAAATTCCCATCATCAGTTTACCCAAAGTAGTTTTACCACTTCCATTTGGCCCTAATATGGCTGTAATTTCATCCTTTTGGATTTTTAAGTTTAAATTATTGATAATTGGTCTATCCTTTTTATATTCAAAGGATAAATCCCTTAATTCTATGAAGCCCAACCCTTTCACCAGCCTTTGTATTCCCTTAACTTCCCATCTCTAAGTTCCAAAACCCTATCTGCTATATTTAAATTCTCTAAATCATGCTCTACCAATACTATGGTCTTATCTTCTTCTTTTAAACTTAAAATTGTTTCTTTGATCCTCTCTTTTCCTTGATCATCCAACTGGGCTAAAGCTTCATCCAGCAATAATATATCCGATTCCATAGCTAAAATTGCAGCAATAGCCACTAATTGTTTTTGTCCTCCTGATAAATTATTAGGATTTTCGTATCGATAATCCTCCAAATGAACAATATCAAGTACTTTTTTTATTCTTTCTTCGATTACTTTTCTTTCTACCATGAGATTTTCAGGGCCAAAAGCTATTTCATCTTCAACAGTAGGTGAAAAAAGCTGGGTATCTGGGTCTTGGAATACAATTCCTACCCTTTTGGCTATATCGGGTATTTTAAAGTTTTTTACTTCTTCTCCCCACAATTTAACCTCACCTTTAATTTGGCCTTTCCGAATATGTGGTATTATACCACATATTATATTTAACAAAGTGCTTTTCCCACTACCACTTTGGCCAACTAAAGCTAAAATTTCCCCTTTGGATACAGTTAAATCTACTCCCTTCAGTATATAATCAGGGCTCCCTCTATATTTAAAGTATAGATTACGTATTTCAATTGGATTTATCATTTTAGTTCTATCTCCACAACAAATTTGCACCATCTTTGGCTAAACTCATCTTTTCTTGCAATTATTTGGTAAGGCCCACTACCCCCTTCTCCCTTTGCCTTTAAAAATTTTCCGTTAAGCTTATAAGCTAAGTATAGATTATCTTCATCTATCACTTCTTGAATACCAAAAGCTACGGTATAACCATCTATACCTCTTATTATTACCTGTCTTTTATCCTCAATGGTTATTCCAGCTTTTTCAATTATCTTTATTAAAAGTACCCCTGTATAATTCTGTTCTTCTGGATCCGTATCACTAGTATCTAAAGTAGCAGTAAATTCTTTTCCACCTATTTGGGATATATCTTCAAATTTAAGTTTCGTTTCTATTCCATCATCTTTTATAATAATTTCTCTATTTGCTTCAGCCCCTTGTACATCTTTAACCATTTTCCTGTTCATAAAAGCAAAAACCCCCATAATAATTATTAGAAAAACTAAAATAATTCCTATAGTCCTATTAGTCAAAATGATTCCCCCCATCTAAAATCAAATAAGGAACCACCATATCCTCGTATCTAAATTCTCCGTGATCTCCCCCATCCTCCGTAGAGTGCATACCATGATCAGCAGTTATTATTACCTTTCCACTCCAGTTAGAAACTAATTCCTCCACATATCCATCTACTCTTTTAATAAATTCCATAGTCTCTAAAGATAAGTCTCCATGACTATGTCCTGAATCATCTATACCATGAAAATGTGTAAAAACCAAATTGTGTTCTTCATTTATTGCCTTAAGGGTAGATTCAAATACTTCATCATCGGTAAATCCATCTCCATTATTATCTAAATTCAATACTGGTTCAATTTCCGTCTTTAATATTCCTATATCCCCTTCAATATATATGGCTTTTTTACCTAAATCTTCAGCCAGTTTGAATATTGAGTCTACCTGTAATTCCCTTTGCTTTCGTGAATGAACTCCATTTTCTATAGGGAATTTACCAGTGAGCATTGCTGCTAATCCTGCATTTGTTACCGGTTTATATACGGACAAGGCCTTAGCAGCTTCCGGTTGTTTTCCTAAAAATGGTAGATAACCCTTTTCTATGGCATATTTATACTGATGGTAACCAAATCCATCTAGCAAAATAAATAATATATCTTCCTTTTGTAAATAATTGGACATATCATAATAAGAATCGGTTATACTAGCATCAGGAGGGTTTATTACCACTCCTTTTACGTTTTTCATTCTAGCATTTCCTTCCTTATTGAGATAATCTATGGAATTAGCATTTGCTTCAAAATATCCACCTTCTTCTAAATATTCCACTTCACCTAATCTTCCCATAGCTAAGGCTTTTTCTATCTTTTCATCAATTATATCTTCCAATTTGAATTTCTCTCTTTTAGTTGATACTGGCATAGTTTTTATATTTTTTTCACTATCGATTATATTCATTCCCATATCCTTTCCATCATTAGGATGGATATTGCCCATTTCTTTAGAGGTCTTTTTCGTACATGCTGCCATGGGAAACAATATTAGGATAAGTAGGATTGATAAAGTAATATGTCTTTTACTCATTGTATTCTCTCCTATTTATTAAATCATCTAGTGCTTCATTCTTCCTTAAACCTTTTACTATTGTATAAGCTATTAAGCCACCTATACCTCCCGACAAACTAGCTGCTGTTAAGGTCAATACTAAGGGTACCAAGGGCAATCTAAAGAAAACCATATTGACCAAAAAAGTCCCACTTATATTGGCCAATATACCAGATACAAAATAATGGCCTTTTTGAAAACCCTTAGGTTTTGCTATTAATATATATAGATCTACTACTAATCCAGGAATTATATATGTAAAAAAGCTTATGATCCCATGGGTACCATAGATCCCAAGACTCACTACCATAATTGCTTGAACTACGGATATTAAAGTAGCCACTCCTAGTCTACCTATTAAACCAACCCCTAATACTATCCACATCATATACAAACCACCAGCAATAGCCCCACCGGGAATATAGAGGGGGCCAGTTATTATATGGACTAAAGGTACAATGACTGGTTTAGTTGCTATTCCCAAAGTTGCCATAAGGGAAATAACGATTATTTCAAATATGGAAAATTTCCTAACCAAATTTTTCAGCATAATATTGCCTCCAATAAATAGTCTAATGATTATTATTCTAGTACAATCTCATCTATATGCTTTATCCACCTTTGACTGAAGGGATCCTGTCTAATGACTAATTGAAAAGGCCCATTGCCACCTTGTTTCTTAGATTTTAATGGTTTGCCATCCCTTTCAAAGGTTAAATATACATTATTTGGTTCATTTATCTCTTCTGCACTCAATATTATTCTATATCCATCTGTAGCATTAAAAGTTAATCTTTCCACATTGGATATGTCTACATTTAGTGAATTGAATAACTTGGACATTTCAACACCTTTATATTCAGTTAAAACGGGTTTCTTTCCACTGCTCCTTACTACAGCTGGAAAGGTTATAGAGTCGGTATGGTTATATATGAAATCCTTCTCAACGATCAATTGATCTTCCCCCTGTATAATATTTATAGATATATCCTCTTTGCTAGAATAGCTGAATATAAGTATAAATCCAATTACAACTATTATTGGTATAATCTTTTTTATATCCATAGTATCCCCCTTGTTATTTTTCTAAGGCTTGGCTAATTCCACTTTTAATGGCATTTAGAAATCCTCTACTGGTAGCTGTAGCACCGCTAATGGTATCTATGTTTAAACTTTGTCTATGGACTACCTCTCTTGAAATAGTCCTAAATACTTCTTCATAATATCCGGCAGTTTCCCTATGATTGATTGGATTAATCTCAAAGATCCTATTATCTTCTACCTTTATTTCCACCTGCATAGGCCCTCCAAAACCAACACCGGTACCAACAAAAACCCCATCCTTCAAGTTTCCAATTTGAACAGTAGATTGAGGCCCTACCTTTGAGTCCAATATAGGGAGAAGGATAAAAATTCCAATAAATAGAATTAAGCTGATAGTTATGTACTGTTTTTTCTCAACTGTTAATCCCATACATTTTAATGAATAGCCTTTTGTATCCTTTATACAAGTACTTTCAACACATTCCATACACCTAATACATTCAGGAGAGATCTCTCCTTCATATGGCTTTTCTATATCTACTGGACAGTTGTTCAAACAATAGGTACATCTATTACATTTTTCATTGCTATTTATCTTCGATAGTCCAATAGCTGATAAAAGGCTTTGGAAAGCTCCAAGAGGACATAAAATTCTACAAAATATCCTCTTGTAAAATATTGAAGATACTGCTATAAATAGCAATACTATAGACCCTATTTGAAGATTTATCCCCATAAAAAAATTTAAATAAGCTAACCAAGGGGAATAAGGAGTGATTAGATTACCTAAGCCTAGAATACTCAATACTAGCACAGTTATTAGTACAAAGTATTTGATTATTTCCAGTTTAAACCTTTCTCCCCTTGGTAGCTTTCTCTCTTTAATCCCTAACTTTATCCCTAAATATTTGAAAAAATCCTGGAATGCTCCAATTGGACATATAAAACCACAAAAAAACCTTCCCATCAATAGAGCAGTAACCATTATTCCAATGGTAAGGGCTATTGATTTAGATATACCTGTCCACCTATATGATACATCGGTAAATGCAGATTTTAATGCACTCCAGCCTCCATAGGGATTTATATCTCCAATGGATAATGCCTTCCAGTTGATGAAACCATTGATATATAGGTAATATATTATACAGTTTGTTATTACTATTCCAGAGATAGCTATTTGAATAAGGCTCCGTTTCTTCAATTTCATTTCTTCTCAATCCTCAATAAATCCTTCATTATCTCGTCTTTATCATGGTATAAATTTACCTGTTCACCATCTTCTACTATGTGGTAATTCAACATTTCTTCTATGGATATTTCCCTATTAGAGTCATCCCTGCTTACTGCAACGAAGTGATTATTATCCTTCCATCTCATACCTGCTGTTAGCAATACATCCTCTAATAGCAAAGCTTCATTACCATTTATATTTTTTGTTCTAACTACTCCAGCCATCTTTTCAGGAAATATTACTGCATCCTTAGTTGTAGAAAAATGGGTCATCTCCTTAACATTCATACCTAGCTTGAAATTTGGTGCTATATTCATAGGTGCATTTTCTCCCTCTACTTTAATAAAATACCTCTGTCTCACTAAGGAAATAGTTTCATTTTTTATTAATCCATCCGAAGCAGCCATGGTGAAAAATCCCTTTTCATCTACTACATCAAATTCTCTTAAAATTTGTCCTACCTCTATGGATTTGTCCTTACTACCATAATACTCATAATAATAAGGCTCTATATCTTCTACCAATGGTTCAAAAATATGAACCTTATCAATATCCTTAGGGGATATCTCACTATATAAATCAATATTTGAAACCATTTTTACCCAGTAGGGGCCAAGCTCATTTGGTATAGCTATCCTTACAGGCTTTTCTTCTTCTTTTAGATCTTTTCCGTTTACCTGCCATACTAGAATCACATCATTTGCTTCTAATTTTTCCTTATCAACCATTGTATAATAGCCATCCCTACCTGTTATTCCTATTCCCTCGTAATCACTTAAATCCTTGCCCTCTGCTTCTAGAACATGTCTAAGGGTTGGCCCTTTTACCTTCATATCCGTTTCCGTTCCCGTAGTATTAATCAATACTACATCCATTTCCACCTGTTCATATTCCTTTATTTTCTCAATATCTATCCGAGTAGATTCTTCCCCACAATTTATGGCAAAACTGTTAGTATCCTTCTGCCACATTTCCTGGGGTACCACATCGGCTACCTTCTCCATTTCTATATTATTGGTTTTGTACTGATAAGCTCCTATTGCTGTATTTACTGCATTTACTACTGCTTGGGAACTTATAGTTGCTCCAGTTACTTGGACTATATCTTCAGGATTTTCCTTATCTAATACTACAAGATTTAGGTATTTGTCGATTACTATATTTTTAAACCTTTCTAGAAACCAGTCCTCTTCAATATGCTCTGCATAATCTAAGGACTCTTCATGATTTAATATTTCTATTCCTATTAATTCATCCTTTTCATCATCAATAGCTACCAATACATCAATAGGACCATTATACCCTACACAGCTAACCACATATGCTTTCATTTGCCCATCTACCTCATAGGCCCTCTTTACGCCAGGGAAGTTTAAGGATATAAACATATCGTCAGAAATATCCTTTACAAGCCTAATCTCCTCTGCTTCAGGATAAAAAGCCTTTACCTTAAGTTCCTCTTGGGATGTTGGATTGTTGAAGTAAAATAGGGCAAATACTACAATCACTATAGCAATTGTAAATATTAAATAAAATTTCTTGTTTTTTAACATAGGCTCTCCCTTACTCTACTATTATTTTGTCAATATTTGAAACCCATTGAGGTTTATTTACATCTCCAGCTTCCTTCTGTCCAACTACCAGCTTAAAGGGAGGTCCTTCCTCAGAGTCATATTCTTCCCCGTTTTCTTCCCAAGCTATAATTATAGGTAGTTTAATATCAGGATTTGTTTCATCTATATAATCCTGTCTTTTAACTTGTTCTATTGTAAACTCCATTTTATAGCCATCTATAGCCACAATAGAAACTTTTGTTGCAGCTGAAGATACTTTAGCTTTTTGTTCTAGCAAAGCCCATAGGTTTACGCCTTTAAATTTTGTGTGGTTAGTGGTTCCGAAATTATTGATGGAGTAATATTCCCCTGAGAAGATAATGTTTTCCATAGCCTTTAATTCATTTAAACTTAAGCTTAATTTGTTTCCTACATTACCTTCTATCTTTAATGTATTAGCAGTTTCTTCAGTCTTTTCCTTTTCACTAGATTTTGCAGTTTCTTTCTTAGCACTAGAAGTATTAGACTTCTGTGGGGCTTCTTCTACTGTATCATCTTTCTCCTCTACTTCTTCTTCATGTTCTCCTTTTTCTTCCTCTGTTTCCTCTTCCATATGGGATTCTTCTTCTATAATCTCTTGTTCATCGGTCTCTTCATTTATGGTTTCCTGTTCGCTTTCTATATTAACTATATCCTCTTTTTCCTCTTTTTTTGATCCACACCCCGATAAACTTATTGATATAACTAAAAGAATGATTATGAATAGATTAATGTTTTTAAACTTTTTCATAGAATCCTCCTAAAGGGGCAATAGGAACAAGTCCTATTGCCATCTATTAATATTTTAAAAATCTCAATAGAATTACCGCAGCTTCCGCCCTTGTTGCATTTAAGGATCCACCAAAAGTATTGTTAGGGAATCCAGTGATAATTCCTGTTTTAATCATTGTAGCAGCTGATTCTCTAGCCCAATTTGCTACTTTATCATCGTAATCAGATAGTATATCTTCAACTTCCTCAGCTGTTAACTTTTCATCTGTAATACTTCCTAGGATAGCACATATTTCCTCTCTATTAATAGGAGAGTTGGGCTTAAAGTTGCCATCATCATATCCTTCGATTAAACCTTTTTCTGCAGCTAGTATTACATCTTTTGCAAACCAATCCGTTGGTTTTACGTCAGCAAAGGGTGTTTTTTTAGCACCTGATGTTTCAGGGTTTAATATTCTCACTAGAATAGACACGAACTCGGCCCTTGTAATATTGTCATCTGGTCTATATTTTCCATTGCTTCCATTTATATAGCCCATGGTAGCCATTTCTCTAATTTCCTTTTTAGCCCAATGGGATTTTACGTCTTTAAAGTTTTTCCCATGGGTGCCAACTGCTGCTCCACCATTGGTTCCAACAAGTAGATTGTCTTCATTTAAATCTATGAAATATACGTTATTCCACTGTTTAGTTGGAAATTGGTTAGAAGCATTAATGATTTCAGTTACCTTACCAATTCCTTCAGTTTTAACTACACCACTGGCTGTAGTTGCAATATAAAGAGTTCCTTCATTTTCTTTGTCTGCTATAACTAGTCTTATATCATCTTCTTCCGTCATAGAAGGGTACAATTCTTTTGCTGAGTATACTGTCCTTTTACCATTTAATATATAATCTACTTCTCCCTTACCAAAGCCTGGGGCATTACCTGATCTTACAATCCATACTCCGCCTTTCTTATCCATAGAAATACTTCTTATCCAATTGAGATTGAAATTGGTATTGTCAAAGTCTTCATAGGTAGTAATATTTCCATCTGCAGCTATGTGCTGGTAACCACCAGTATAAATCGGATTCTCTTCACTTCCTTTAGTAGCAGGGTAATAACCTATCCACGCTCCACCTGCTCCATCAGGTTCTATGGCATCAACAGAATAAGGCAACAGTCCTTCTTTTTCAGTATATACTGTCCAGTTATCAGACTTGTCCACATATACAACACCTTTTTGTGTGCCTATCCATAGTCCGCCCTTACCATCTAATTCTAATTCCTGAACAAAATTTGCTGGAAGTAATGAATTGTCTTCGTTTAAGAGCTTCCAGGTATTATCGGTTTTCACCAATATTCCTTGAGGAGTTAAAGGACCACCAAGGGTTATCCATAGTTCTCCATTTTCCCTTTGGGCTATAGCATAGCAGGTATCTACCTTAACAGTACCTGCATTTTCAGTTTTTATTTCCTTGATAATAGTCCATTTCCCTGCTGAAGTCCTGACAGAAAGTCCTCCATTATTGGTGCCGATCCACAGATTACCATTACTATCATATTCCATACTTCTAACACTTGCCTCAGGCAACTCCTTGCCAGTATCGTTTCTAAAGTTTAGCCATACCTTGTCATCCATTCCCATGTCTTCTTTAGGACCAGGTAATTCTGGTAGATCTAACTCTTTAACATCCTCCATCTTAGGCTCTTCATAATCTCCAGATCCTACTACAATACAATCTACCCATTTTGTCCACATAGACTTGTTTTCTTCAATTACAAGCCTTAATGGTCCATAAGCGTTATTAAATGCATATCCTGCATCACTTTCATTGGGAACAAGGGGATAACCATCCACTGCGTATGCTAAGATAATCTTCTTCAATTCTCCCTTGGAATTCAATACACCTTCCATAACCTGTTGGCTACTTCTTAAAACCTGATTGTAATTCTGTCCACTGAAAACTCTAATACTTGGAATTTCTACATCATCTTTTAAGCCAACTACCTTGGATATAATATCCCATAGTACTACTCCTTCAAACTCGTGAATACCATCTCCAGTGTATACATCCCTTACTGCATAAGGTAGCATAGACTCTATCTGTCTTAATGTAAATGTCATTGGTTCTTTTACTTGTGAACCTGTTACTCGGAGCACAGGCATATCTAGATATTCATTATAGATTTCTTGATTGTGATTCCAACTAGAGCTTTTATCAACTTCTTTTTGAGTTTTTTCTCCTTGTCCAGTTCTATCTTCATCCCCTGTTGATATGGGGGTACCCTCACCAATGATTATTTCTTTTAAAAATTGTACTTGATTTGAGCCATTCGTGTCATTGTAGTTTCTTTTTCCAAATATAAGCCTTAGAGGTCCTCCTGAATTACCTAGTCCAGGATTAAAGCCATCATCTGTTGGTCTTGTAACATAGGGATATCCATTAAAACCATAGGCCACTAGTACAGGCATTCCTGTATGAAGGGGCTTTTCCTTCGAACCATCATAAGTACCATCCCCTATGTCTTCTGAATTCTTTTCATAATATCCATATAGAGAGCTATCCTTTATCTCTCTAATAGTCATAGGAGCAAAATTATAGTTGTCTGCAGCTATAAACTGGATACTAGTATCTTCATCTATATTTGGATCCATCCCTGCTTTAATCAGTAGATCCCATAAAGGAACTCCCTTATATTGATTGTAATACCAGAAATACTCACTATTAGAGAGACTATACTCATCTTGGTATTTTATATCTTCCATTGCTTCTATATCCGATACCTTGTATCTGACTTCCTTACCTATCTTATCTCCATGGATAATTATTTCATAATCCGTGTATTTAGGATCATCATAGGGAGGATAGGTGTGTTCATAAATATTTTTGGCATCCTTTTCCTCAATATAGATATAGGCCACATTGGAAAATTCTTTGGCTTTAGCTTTATCCTGTTTATAAACTAATTTAAAACAGCCATTGTCGTTGTGCTTTTTAGTCTTATATCCTACATCTGAATCAAGATATACGAGAGGAACTTCGTTGATACCATAAGCGATTAAGTAATCCTTTGCTTCTGCAATTGGAACGGTGGATATGGTTTTCCTCGATTTATCTTTAAAAGTTACATTTCCTGCTTTAGGAGTAACCTTTACATAATTATCTATGAGATACCCTGCATTGATTCCTTCATAGGTGTTTTGAATAATACTTCCATCTATCTTTTCATAATACTTTCCTTGCTCCTGTCCATCAATATCCTCTTCTATTTGTCTTAAGGATATTGCCCTATATCCTTCAACGCCAGGACCTTCTATTGTAAAGGTTGCACCTGTTAT
This sequence comes from [Clostridium] ultunense DSM 10521, assembly GCF_000511955.1. Classification (GTDB taxonomy): domain Bacteria; phylum Bacillota; class Clostridia; order Tissierellales; family Tepidimicrobiaceae; genus Schnuerera; species Schnuerera ultunensis. Next base: position 593,088 of record NZ_AZSU01000003.1, read on the forward strand.
AGCATCTATATTATATGGAGCTCCATCATTGCTAATATGTTTGTATGTAGAGTCTAATCCTATACCTTTACCATTACCCTTTGATGGTCTATCCTCGCCAATAGTTATCTTTACTACATTTTTCCCCCACTGGGATAGATTCATATCATCTATATTGGTTTGACCGAATACTACCTTTGGAAAACCTTTGTCCAAATCCTTGTCGGTTAAAGCCCTATCCTTCCATTTTATAGGTGGTGAAAAATTATCCTGAGAATAATCAGCCAATACTGCAGTATATTTAGCAACCATTGGTTCTATCTTTGTTTTGCTTTTTTCTGTAAAATCTTTGTAATAATATGCATTTTTTAATTCACTTACGGATTTTGTAAATTCAAATCCATCTGAACAAGTAAATTTAATTTCATAGTCCTGATCAGTCTTTAGATTATCCTTGCCAATTAGTTCAAATAGATCATAACCTTTCACCTTAATAATTTTATGAAAATTGAAGCTATTGTTTGTAGAATAAGTTCTTTCTACCATCTTATACTTTGACCAATCAGCTTCCCTAATGCGTACCTCTTCATTGACACCTGTTCCTGTAATCAAAAGATCTAGGTCTGCTGCTTCAGCAATGTCAGCAAAAAAGGTTAGCTGAGAAAATATCATTCCAATTGCCAACAAAAAAGATAGCAATTTAATTTTTTTACTATTCCTATAACCTTTCATAAAAAAACCTCCTTAGAATTACGCAAAAGAGCAAAAGCTATCACTATTGCTCATCTTGCTTGTAACAATCATAAAGTTTGTTTTCGAAATAGGGTATTGTAAACTATAAGGGCTGCTTCTGCTCTATTTACCACCTTTGTTGGTTCGAATTTTTCTACTGCTACATTAGAAAATACATCTTGATCTTCAAGCCAAGCTACTTGATGAGCTGCCCACTCTGGTACCAAATCCTTATCCTTATAATTGGATTTTTCCATTATAAACTTATCCATCCTTGCTTGTTCTACTACTTCAGCCAATACAGCTCCTCTTCCAACTACAGCTGCCATTTCTTGTCTTACTATAGGCTTATTTGGCTTAAAGATTCCATTGTCATACCCTTCAAATAGTCCTGATTCAACGGCTGTTTGTACATATGGAGCAAACCAGTCTCCAGCCTTTACATCGGTAAATCCACCAGTATATTCCACCTGCTTATATCCTAAAGCTTCAACCATGATTTTACAGAATTGAGCTCTAGTAAATTCTCTTTCTGGAGCATATAATCCATTGCCTACTCCATCAATTATACCTTTTTTAGCTAGCTCTTCTATTGCTTTTGCTGCATATGCATATTTCTCTGTTATATCGGTAAAAACTATTTCCTTTTCTTCTGCTTTAGGCTCTTCTTCTACAGGCTTAGCTTTCTCTGTTGATTCAACTGCCTCTCCCACAGTTATTTTAACTACCATCTTAAATACTGTACTAAATTCACCTGGTTCTTTTTGTTTTCTATAAACAACTATCTCTTCATTATCTGGGTTGTCATCATTGTCAATTAATTCACCATTGATTTCATAAGCCAAAACATATTTTAAATCTTCATTGAAAACATCCTCTAATGTCTGTGGGTCTATTTCATAGCCATCAGATGCTTCAAATATTACCTCTGCATTTTCAGCAGTTACACCTGCCTTTTCCTTTAATAAATAAGCTAGGCTAACTCCTTTAACCATAGCTGATTTTTCTCTAGTTTTACTATTATATATGTATTCCTCATTAATTTGGGCTTCCTCTGGCATAGATTTTAAATTGTCGAGGGTTAACTTAATTTCTTTTTCAACCCCAGAACCTACTATTTCAACCGCAAAACTTTCAACACCCTCTGCTAATACAACTGTTTGAGATAATACCAATACCACTAACAATACAAATGTTACTAATTTTGTCTTTTTAATAAACATAATTACCTCCACCTTTCTTATTTATTTAAATTTAGCTTTGCCAAATTTAAAGCATATTGAATAGATGGAAAAGTCAAAAAACAGCATTCCAATGGAAATGCTGTTATTAATAAACTTCTCCTTTCCATCGGGAGGCTTGACCGTTTCCAATCAAACCCTATCGGCAAGTCAACCATAAATAGAAATTCATAGGTTAAAATGCTCGGAGATTTCTTAATATTTAATCCTTTTGTTAATTAATACTTTAACATATTTTTAATTCCATGTAAAGTAAGAAAGCGGTCTTTAATGCCTTAAAATACAAAATCTTCCTATCCCTAGAAAGATGATTAATAAATGATTTAATATAGTCATTAAATATGCTAAAATATTATCCATAGAGACTAGATCAGACGCGAGGTGTTTTAATGAAGAATCTATTTTTAACTGGAAGAATTGGAATAGGAAAATCTACAGTTTTGAAAAAAGCGTTAAAAGAACTAAATCTACCTTTAGGAGGATATATTACAGAAAGAATATATGATGGATATTATAGAAAGTATATTGTTAAATCATTATATAATCCAGGAGAAGAGTATACAATTGTACGTGTTGACTCAAGGGATGACTCAAAAAAAGGATTTAAGGAATCTTTTGAAAAGGGCGTTGTTTCTATATTGGATAAAAGTCTTAAAAATAGGGATCTAATAGTCCTTGACGAATTAGGGTGTGCAGAAAATGATATAGATGTATTTACTTCCAAAATATTCGAGCTATTAGATAGCAATAAAATAGTCTTTGGAGTTTTAAAGGATGATGATTGTAAATTTTTAAATGATATTAGAAATAGAGATGATGTTATAATAGTTATGATCACAGAGGAAAATAGGCATTATATATTAGAAGAAATCATTGATATACTTAGAGGTTTTGTATAAATAAATAAGTTCCTTTTTCGGCGCCAGGCACCAAAAAAGGAACTTATTGTTTTTATAACACCAATGCTGCTATTGTTCCAAATATTAGTAATGGTATATTATAATGGATAAATGTAGGTATAACTGTATCACGAATATGGTCATGTTGTCCGTCTACATTTAATCCTGCTGTTGGTCCTAAAGTACTATCGGAGGCAGGGGAACCTGCATCTCCAAGGGCTTATCCTAAGGGGACTCAAAAAAGTAAAGACTAAAGCAATGCTTACTTGCTACTTGCATGAATTTAAGGAAAATGGGCAATTGGATGTGTGAATGTGGAAATCTAGAAAAACGGACCTAGCCCATCCAATTCACATTCTAGTTTGTGGGATTTTATAATTATTTTGTATAGTTTTGTAATTGTTTTTTCTAAAAATCGAAAAACACGATTTTCATAATAGTGAAAACCGTGTTTTATTTACAAACTACATCTTCTAATAAAAGATGTTTAATTAAATCCAATGCCTAATTATATATTCAGTTTGCTGATTATAAAATTAAATGTAGTATTGGCGCTGCTATAAGTATAGATAGTATTACTCTTTCTACCCATATTATAATATAGTCTTTCATTGTAAGGGGTATTTCCGTAGCCATCATACATGGAATTGAGGCAGAGAAAAATAAAATTTCTGATACACTTACTATAGCAATAAGGAACCTAGTCATCATAGGCGCTTCTGTTACCAGCAATGCTGGCAGGAACATTTCAGCTATACTTAGAGCATTTGCTTTTGCTGCCAATAGGGGTTCCGGAATACGTGTTAACAGGGTAAATGGATAGAAGATATAACCCACTATATCAAATAATGGTGTATATTCCGCTAATACTATTCCTATTACTCCCACAGACATAAGCAATGGTCCTATTGATAAAGCCAATCGTATACCAGATTTGAAATTTTCTATAACACTTTCTGCTACTGTAGGTGCTTCATCAAAAGCCTTCATTCCTTCTTCTAAAGCCATTTTAGCCCTATTTCCTTCAGCCAATTTTTCTGGATACCCTTCTTGATTATTATAATATATTTCTGGTTTTTTACTTAACGGATAAATTCGAGCTGTTATTGCTGTTACCACGAAAGTAATAATTAAAGTTAACCAAAAATATAATAGCCAATGGTCCATTAGACCTAAGGTTTTAGCCACAATAATCATAAAAGTAGCTGATACCGTTGAAAACCCTGTTGCAATTATTGCAGCTTCTTTCCCAGTATATTTTCCCTCTTGATATACTCTATCTGTAATAAGTAAGGCTAGAGAATAACTGCCTACAAAAGATGCTACTGCATCTATTGCAGACCTACCTGGAGTTTTCCAAATGGGTTTCATTATAGGTTGCATTAGAACCCCAATAAATTCCATCAAACCGTAGTTAACTAAGAATGCGAGAAATATTGAACCTATTGGCACTATTGTAGTAACGGATATTACTATTTTCTGATGAATAAATGGAATTACATCATCTCTCATTAAAAATCCTGGCCCTCTATTAAAAATTGCCATAAAGACAAACACAATACCTAACAATTTTATAAAGGAAAAAATAGTTGTAGTCTTATCCTTATTCCAAGTTTTATCTATAAATGGAAGTATTCCACCAATGGTAACTATTAATCCCGAATATATTGGTCCATAATAAGGGATAGTTTGAATATAACTAACAATATGGTCTAATGGAATAGAGCTTTTTCCATTTACAGTGATAGGTACAAAGAACATAAAAACTCCAATTGCTGCATAGAGGATAAATTTAAATACTTTAATACCATCATACTTTTTTGCCATACTATCACCCCTTTCAAGACTTTATTTATTAATCATTTTGTAAAATAACATGCTCTTTTATTAATGAATTTTTTATTAAATTATTTGGTCTCCTTTTATCCGTTTTTTAACTTTATTAATTCATATTTCTCATCTACCAACTTTTTAATTAAATCCTCATCAGGTAGATATGGAATTGTAATATGGTCTGTATCCTTAAATTGGTTATTGTATTCAATAACAGTTTTAATGGAATTTTCATTTCTTGCCCATGATCTTCTTGCTACTCCAACCATTGCATCCCAAGGCATTGCTGTCTTTAGTATATTATCTACCCTTTCACTTCCATCTAATACCATACCAAATCCACCGTTTATTGCTTTGCCTATTCCTACTCCACCACCATTATGGAGGGCTACTAAGCTCATTCCCCTTGCTGCATTGCCTGCAAAACAATGGGTGGCCATATCTGCCATTATATTACTACCGTCTTTTATATTGGCTGTTTCCCTAAAGGGCGAGTCGGTTCCTCCTGTATCGTGATGGTCTCTTCCTAGCATTACTGGACCTATTTCTCCATTCCTCACCATTTCATTAAATTTAAGGGCTATTTTTAACCTTCCTAAAGCATCTTGATATAGAATCCTTGCTTGGGTTCCTACTACTAATTTATTTTCTTCTGCATCTCTTATCCATACCCAATTATCCCTGTCTTGGAATCTTCGATCTGGGTCTATACAGTCCATTGCTGCTCTATCCGTCTTTATTAAATCTTCTTGTTTGCCACTTAAACATACCCATCTAAAAGGACCGTATCCATAATCGAACAGCATTGGGCCCATTATATCTTCTACATAGGA
>NZ_AZSU01000003.1:599150-600936 GCF_000511955.1 [Clostridium] ultunense DSM 10521
TTTCACTTCCATCTAATACCATACCAAATCCACCGTTTATTGCTTTGCCTATTCCTACTCCACCACCATTATGGAGGGCTACTAAGCTCATTCCCCTTGCTGCATTGCCTGCAAAACAATGGGTGGCCATATCTGCCATTATATTACTACCGTCTTTTATATTGGCTGTTTCCCTAAAGGGCGAGTCGGTTCCTCCTGTATCGTGATGGTCTCTTCCTAGCATTACTGGACCTATTTCTCCATTCCTCACCATTTCATTAAATTTAAGGGCTATTTTTAACCTTCCTAAAGCATCTTGATATAGAATCCTTGCTTGGGTTCCTACTACTAATTTATTTTCTTCTGCATCTCTTATCCATACCCAATTATCCCTGTCTTGGAATCTTCGATCTGGGTCTATACAGTCCATTGCTGCTCTATCCGTCTTTATTAAATCTTCTTGTTTGCCACTTAAACATACCCATCTAAAAGGACCGTATCCATAATCGAACAGCATTGGGCCCATTATATCTTCTACATAGGATGGGAATATAAATCCTTCACTTTCATCTCTACCATTCTTAGCTATCTCTTTGGCCCCTGCATCAAAAACTGCTTTCATAAAACTATTACCGTAATCGAAGAAATAGGTTCCTCTATCTACTAGTTCTTTAATTAGTTCAAAATGACGGATTAATGATTTATCTACTAATTCTGCAAATTTTTCCTTATCCCTTCTTAACATTTCTGTTCTTTCTTCGAAGGTCAATCCTTGTGGACAATAACCTCCATCATAGGGAGCGTGACAAGAAGTTTGATCTGATAATAATTCTATTTTTATATCCTTCTCTACTGCATATTCTAATAGATCTACTATATTTCCATGATAAGCTATAGCAATAGGATCTTCTTTTTTTATATATTCCTCTGCTAACTTAAATACCTCTTCTAAATTGTCTGAGGAAATGTCGATCCAACCTTGGTCTAACCTGGTTTTAATTCTAGAATAGTCAACTTCTGCTATTATTCCAACACCTTTTGCAATCTTAGAGGCTTTTCCTTGAGCCCCACTCATTCCTCCTAATCCCGAACTTACAAATAGATGGCCTCTTAGATCGTCCTTTGTGCCTAATTCCATACGGCCTGCATTTAATATTGTATTGTAAGTTCCATGGACTATCCCCTGAGGTCCAATATACATCCAACCCCCTGCTGTCATCTGACCATAGTTAGCTACTCCCATGGCTTGTGCTTTAATCCAATGTTCTTGATCATCAAACATCCCTACCATTAACGCATTGGTAATGATAACTCTTGGACTGTTAGAGGTAGATTTAAAAAGTCCTAAGGGATGTCCTGATGCTACTACTAGAGTTTGTTCTTCAGTTAGTTCTTCAAGGTATTTTTTTATTAGTCTATATTGCATCCAATTTTGGCATACTTGTCCTGTTTCTCCATAGGTCACTAATTCATATGGGTATAGAGCTACGTCAAAATCTAAGTTATTGTCTATCATCACCTGGAAAGCTTTTCCTTCAATACATTTACCTTTATACTCATCAATTGGTTTTCCATATATTCTTCCTTCTGGCCTAAATCTATAACCATATATCCTTCCATAAGTAAATAGTTCATCTAAAAATTCCGGTGCTAATTTTTCATGTAATTCTTCTGGTATATACCTTAGAGCGTTTTTTAAAGCGATTTCAGTTTCTGTTTTCGATAGTGTAAACTCTCTCTTAGGCGCTCGTCTTACCCCTTCAACAAATTTAGGCATTGGGGGCAATTCATTGTCTAATTTAATAGT
>NZ_AZSU01000003.1:601446-614999 GCF_000511955.1 [Clostridium] ultunense DSM 10521
GTTCTTGATCATCAAACATCCCTACCATTAACGCATTGGTAATGATAACTCTTGGACTGTTAGAGGTAGATTTAAAAAGTCCTAAGGGATGTCCTGATGCTACTACTAGAGTTTGTTCTTCAGTTAGTTCTTCAAGGTATTTTTTTATTAGTCTATATTGCATCCAATTTTGGCATACTTGTCCTGTTTCTCCATAGGTCACTAATTCATATGGGTATAGAGCTACGTCAAAATCTAAGTTATTGTCTATCATCACCTGGAAAGCTTTTCCTTCAATACATTTACCTTTATACTCATCAATTGGTTTTCCATATATTCTTCCTTCTGGCCTAAATCTATAACCATATATCCTTCCATAAGTAAATAGTTCATCTAAAAATTCCGGTGCTAATTTTTCATGTAATTCTTCTGGTATATACCTTAGAGCGTTTTTTAAAGCGATTTCAGTTTCTGTTTTCGATAGTGTAAACTCTCTCTTAGGCGCTCGTCTTACCCCTTCAACAAATTTAGGCATTGGGGGCAATTCATTGTCTAATTTAATAGTCATGGCCTTACTAATATCATAATTGTTTACCATAAAAATGCCTCCTGGATTTAACTTATTTGTTACAATATTAATTGCAACTTTCGTTCCAAAATTTCAACTCATCTAACCCTTCAATTCAAGAGGTTTCTGTATATTACTTTTTATGGAATCTAAAGAATTGTTTGAATATGAAACACTTTTATATCCAAACCTTGATTTTGTTTTGTTAAATTTTGAACCAAATTGTTTGAAATTCAAACAAATGGATTAATATTATGAATATTTAATCCCTTTTTATATTATATTTTCTCATTCTATAATTTAAGCTTTGTCTTGTTATACCTAGATTTTCTGCAGTTTTGGTCACATTCCATTTATTATTATCTAAAGATTCAATAATTAGCTTTTTTTCCATTTGTTCAAGTGTTTTAGGTAATGTCTGCCTTAATTCGTCCACACTACAATCTTCTTCGTTAATCATAACAGCCATAATATAATCTGGAATATTACTTGCTCTCAAATACATATCCTCTTCATCGGTTCTTACCATTATATTCTCAATAAAATTTTCCAGCTGTCTGATGTTTCCTGGCCAACTATAGTTCTTCATTATCTCCTTTAATTTATCAGTAATAAAGCACACATCTTTATTCATAGCTATATTATTTTTAGAAATATAGTATTCAACTAACTCAAATAAATCATTTCCTCTCTCCTTAAGGGTTGGTAGATAAAGAATATACCCTGCTACTCTATAAAATAAATCCTGCCTTAATTTACCTTCTTCAATCAATTTATAAGGATCTCTACCCATTGAACTAACAACTCTACACTTAATTTGATATATCTCTTGTCCGCCAACTCTCCTAACCGATTTTTCTTGTAGCACTCTCAGTAGTTTTGCTTGTAAATTTATTGGCATAGAGTCAAGTTCATCTAAAAAGATGGTTCCTTCTCCTACTTCGTCAAATAATCCAGGAGAGTCTACTGCCCCAGTATATGCCCCTTTAGTCGTTCCAAATAATATACTTTCAAGTAAATTTTCTGGAATTGCTGAGCAATTTATCCCTATAAAGGGCTTATGCTTTCTCTTTCCGTGATTATGTATACTTTGAGCTAAAACTTCTTTACCTGTACCAGTTTTACCAACGATTAAGATATTATTATCTAACCAAGATATGGATTGGGCAACTTTTATTAATTCTTTCATAACATCACTTGAGCCAATTATATCTGCAAAGGAAAACCTTGTCCCATTTGACTTAATGGGTTTTAGACCTTTGGAATCCTCCATAAGTTGTCTTTTTAACTCCATGGTTTCTGATAATAAAGATTGTAGTTTCGTTTCATCTTTACTTATTGAGTAAACTCCAATAGTTTCACCATCTTTAACAATTGGAAAGGTGCTATATAATTTATATATAGGTTTCCCATTATTGTAGGCATGAGCTTTGTACTTATCAATTATTGGTATTCCACTATTGAATACTTCCATATGTTCAGACTTATTAATATCTTTATATCCATAAGCATCCCATATATATTTTCCAATCATATCCTTAGAATTTCTTTTCTCCAATTCCTCCATAGCATTGTTATAGATAACCACCTTTCCATCCTTATCACTTAACAATATGCCATCATTTAGATTTTCAATAATTTTCTCCAAACAATAGCATCTTGTCTCATAATCGTCATAGTCAGCTATTGGGGTAAGATAAAGAATGATTATCGGTTTCTTTGTTAATTCTATTATGTTTAAATAATATTTATCATGATTGAATTCAGCCTTTATATTTTCACCCTTTAACAAATCCCTTATCTTAATCCCTAATATGGATTCAATATTCATTCTAGGCTCAAAATCTACTGCTAACAAGTTTGTTAATTTTTCATCAATCCATAATGTTTCTCCACTCTCCCGTTTAATAATAGATACATAAGGCCTTAGTTTGGCAAGAATCTCACCAATTAATTCAATATCCATTTCATCCACCTCTTATAAAACCATTTGGATATTTGCTTTCTTATCAGGGACAATACATAGTCTACTATCCTTCTTACAATACCTTGGGAACAAGCTAGTGCGCCTATAATTATTACAATTTTAGTACTTAATGACTGGTATGTTTGCATAGATTTTAAGTTATTTCAAAACTTGGATTTAGTAATTACTATATCATTCATTATCCTTTTCATATTATTCATATCTACTTTGCCAGTTTCAGCTTCCATCACATTAGCAGTACCACAGGCTGCAGCAACTTTTAATGCGAATTCAAAATCATAATCCCTATACAAGGAAGCCACAAAGCCTCCTATCATAGCATCACCAGATCCTATCGGATTTACAACCTTAACCCTTGGCACCCTTATTCTATATATATATCCATCATGAAAAACCATGGAACCATTTTCTCCTAAGGAAATAATGACTATCTCAATATTATTTTCTGCTAAATACTTACCAGCTTGAATTAGCTCCTTTTCCGAATCAATTTTACATCCCATTATATCCTCTAATTCTTTCTTATTGGGTTTAACCAAAAAAGGCTTAGCTTCTACTCCCAATCTTAAGGCTTCTCCGCTAGTATCTAAAAAAAACTTTTTCCCTGCCTCTTTAGCCATAATAATCAAATCTGCATAAGTTTCATGGGGCAAGCCATGGGGCAAATCTCCAGAGGCACAAACCATATCAGCCTCTCGGATCATCTCCCTATAGAGTTCATAAAATTTCAACATCTCTTCTCCTGATATGGAAGGTCCTTTTTCTAAAACTTCCGTTTGACTGCCATCATCAGAGAGGATAGCTATAGAATTTCTACTTTCTTCATTAATAGGTATAAAATTATGTTTGATTCCCATAACTTCTAATTCTTCTTTAATATAATCTCCACTTCGCCCACCTAAAAAACCAGTAATCATCACGGGTTCATTAAAACCATTTATCACTTTAGTCACATTTAGTCCGTTACCACCAGCAGTATATTGAATGTCTGTAGCTATAAAAATCCTGCCTTTCTCAAAATCTTTTATATTATACCTTCTATCAATAGAAGGGTTCAAGGTTATAGTGAGAATCAAACCAAATCCCCCCTTTTTCTCCATTATACCACAATTATCCTCTGCTTTAACTTCTATAAATGATTATTCTATATATTTCTACTCCTTTCATAAGGGGGAATACCATAACCTATCTATTCTAACCTAATCAACAATTCACCGGATTCTACATTTTGTCCTTCCTTAACAAAAATGGATTTGACTGTACCTTCCACAGATGTAGTTACATGGGTTTCCATCTTCATAGCTTCTATTATAGCTACTAATTGATTTTTTCCCACCTTATCCCCTTCCCGAACTAATATTTTAGCCACTATTCCAGGAATATTTGCCCCAATCTCTAATCTATTATCTGGATCTGCCAACTGAGCAAAGTCAGATTTTTTTACTATATTGCTTGCTTTATCAAATATCTTTATAGCTCTTCTGCTATCATTTACCTCAAAATATAAGGTTCTATATCCTTCATCATCTAGCCTTCCTATTTCAAGAAGTTTAATCACTAAGACCTTTCCTTCTTCAATTTCCACCTCCCCAGTTTCCCCTTCCTTTAGACCGTAGAAAAACACATGGCTACTTATTCTACCAAAATCTCCTTCTTCTTTAATATAATCTAAATAGTCTTCAAATACCTTTGGATAAAAAACAAAGGACAAAATATCTTTCATTGAAGGATTTATATTATATTTATCTTTTAAATATTGCTCAATTTTTCCAAAATCTTCTGCTTCTAATAATTCTCCAGGTCTACCGGTTATAGGTTTTTCATCTTTTAACACTAATTTTTGAAGTTTTTTAGGAAAACCTCCCATAGGTTGTCCCATCATCCCTTTAAAATATGATACCACTGAATCTGGAAATGACATATCTTTAGCTTTATGGTAGATGTTTTCGGATGTTAAATCATTTTGCACCATGAATATAGCCATATCCCCTACTACTTTAGATGTAGGAGTAACCTTTACAATATCTCCAAGCATTTCATTTACAATCCTATACATTTCTTTAACATCATCAAATCTATGGCCTAAGCCAAAACTCTCTACTTGTGGTCTTAAGTTAGAATATTGTCCACCTGGAATCTCGTATCTATATATTTCTGCAGTCCCTGACTTTAATTCAGATTCAAATCGACTATATGTTGGCCTTATATCTCCCCAATAATCTGATATCTTCTGCAAATCATCTAAATTTAAACCAGTAGATCTTTCTGTATATTCTAAAGCTGCAACTACAGAATTTAATGCAGGTTGGCTTGTCAATCCAGCCATACTATTAAAGGCAGTATCTACTATATCTACTCCAGCTTGAGCTGCCATCAACACTGTAGCCACACCATTTCCACTGGTATCATGGGTATGGAGATGGATGGGAATATCTATTTCTTCCTTTAATGCTTTAATAAGCTTATATGCAGCCTGAGGCTTTAATAAGGATGACATATCCTTAATTCCTAATATATGAGCTCCCGTCTTTTCTATTTCTTTGGCAGTTTCTATATAATAGTCTAATGTATATTTATCCCTGTTATCATCTAAAATATCTCCTGTATAACAAATACAAGCTTCAGCTACCTTGCCTTGTTTCAACACTTCATCTATAGCTATTTCCATTCCCTTTAGCCAGTTCAAGGAATCGAATATTCTAAAAACATCTATTCCACTATTTGCTGCTTCTCTAATAAATTCCCTTATTACATTATCGGGATAATTTTTATAACCCACCCCATTTGAGCCTCTGATTAACATTTGAAATAGTATATTTGGTATCTTCTTTCTCAACAATTCCAATCTAGTCCATGGGCATTCCTTTAAAAACCTGTAACTTACATCAAAGGTTGCCCCTCCCCACATTTCTAAAGAAAATAAATCCTTCCCTAATACAGAAGTAGCTTCTGCAATTCTTAACATATCAATAGTCCTTATCCTAGTAGCCATTAAAGATTGATGAGCATCCCTCATAGTTGTATCCGTCAATAATAGTTTTTGGTTTTCCTTAATCCACTGAACTAACCCATCTGGCCCCTTATCAGCCAATATTTGTTTTGTGCCATAATAATTCCCAAGATTAGCCACCTTTGGTACTCTGGGAATATTAAAATCGGGTTTATACCCTTTAGTTTCATTTACCACCTTTTCACCAATGAATTTTAATACTTTAAGCTCTTTGTCCTCCTTAGTCTTTATTTCAAATAACTCTGGATTATATGTAATAAATCCAGTATCACATTTTCCATTTAAAAATTCTTCGTGATTTAAAACATTTATTAGAAATGGTATATTAGTCTTTACTCCCCTTATTTTCATCTCTTTCAATGCTCTGCTAACCTTTCTAGTAGCATCTTCAAAGGTTCGAGACCAACCTGTTACCTTTACTAGAAGGCTATCATAGTATGGGCCTATAATGGAACCAGAAAATCCATTACCCCCATCTAATCTTATTCCAAAGCCGGAACCAGTCCGATATTTATCGATGGTTCCAGTATCGGGTATGAAATTCTGTAATGGATCTTCAGTAGTTACCCTACATTGGATTGCGTATCCTCTCGGTTGAATATCCTCTTGCCCCTTTATCCCTATTTCCTTGGAATCCAATGGATAGCCTTCAGCTATTAGGATTTGAGCCTGAACTATATCTATACCTGTAGTCATTTCAGTAATAGTGTGTTCCACCTGTATTCTAGGGTTCACTTCAATAAAGTAATGGTTCCCGTATTTATCTAATAGAAACTCAACAGTGCCTGCACCCCTATAGTTGATAGCCTTTCCTATTTTTATTGCATCATTACATATCCTCTGTCTTTGTTCCTCTGAAATGGAAAAGGCTGGAGTATATTCGATAATCTTTTGATGTCTCCTTTGGATAGAACAATCCCTTTCATATAGATGTACTATATTCCCATATTTGTCTCCTAAAATTTGAACCTCTATATGCTTGGGTTTTTCCAAATACTTTTCTACAAATATATCATCGTTGCCAAAAGCCTTCTTTGCTTCATCCTTTGCACTATGGTATTCCTGTATTAAATCCCTTTCATTCCTAACTACCCTCATACCCCTGCCACCACCTCCAGCAGCGGCCTTTAACATAATGGGATATCCAAAATAGCTGGCAAATTTAACAACCTCTTTTTCAGAACTGATTGCCTTTTCTATTCCCGGAATAATCGGTACTCCTATAGCATCTGCCAATTTCTTAGATTTTATCTTATGCCCTAAATTCAACATCATATCATAGGTTGGACCAATAAACTCTATTCCAACCTCTTGGCATTTCCTAGCAAACTCTGGATTTTCGGATAAAAATCCATACCCTGGATGTATTGCATCAACCCCTTTTTTCAATGCCAGCTCTATAATTTCATCAATGCTTAAGTATGCTTCTATCGGCCCTTTATTCCTTCCAATTAAATAGGATTCATCTGCTTTAACCCTAAAGAGGGAATTTTTATCTTCGTCGGAATAAATTGCCACAGTTCTAATGCCCAACTCATTACAAGCTCTAAAAATCCTAATTGCAATTTCCCCTCTGTTTGCAACTAAAACTTTTTTAAATTTTTTCTTCATCTCCCATCACCTTTGGCTTCAATTATTATTTTCTTTAAAAGGAATGTATTTAACTAATTTTTTCTATGACCTTTTCCGCAAATTCCTTAGTTCCTTGTTTTCCTCCTAAATCCATAGTCCTATTTGCCTCATCCTTTAGTACAACTGATAAAGCTCTTTCTATTTTTACTGCTGCATCAAACTGGCCAATATGTTTCAACATTAGAACTCCCGATAGTATAGCAGAAATAGGATTTGCTATATTCTTATTGGAAATATCTAAAGCAGAGCCATGAACAGGCTCAAATAATGCAATCTCTTCTCCAATATTAGCACTAGGAGCTAATCCTAATCCCCCAATAAGGCCTGCAGCTAAATCGGATAATATATCCCCATATAAATTGGGAGCTACTATTACATCATAGTCTTGAGGAAATTGGACTAATTTCATGCTCATAGCGTCTACAATAACTTCTTCAAACTCTATATCTGGATAATCCTTGGCTATTTTTCTTCCAGATTCTAAAAACAGACCATCGGATAGTTTCATAATATTAGCCTTATGGACTAAGGTAACCTTTTTTCTATTTAGGTCCCTAGCCATTTGGAAGGCGTATCTACATATTCTTTCACTAGCCTTCTTAGTAATGATTTTAATACTTTCTGCCCTATTTTCATCTATCATACGTTCTACTCCTGCATAAAGATCCTCTGTATTCTCCCGAACAATAATTAAATCTACATCCTTATGCAGACTTGGGATTCCATTAAATGATTTGACGGGTCTTATATTTGCAAAAAGATCTAATTTCTTCCTTAAACTTACATTAACACTCCTAAACCCTTGACCAATAGGGGTAGTTAAGGGACCTTTTAATGCTATTTTATTTTTCTTAATACTATTGATTACATAATCAGGAAGAGGTGTCCCTTCAGTTTCTATTGTATTAGCCCCAGCTTCTACCTTATCCCAGTTTATATCAACTCCTACAGCTTCAATAATATCTACTGTAGCAGAAATTACCTCTGGTCCTATCCCATCTCCAGGAATTAAAGTTATATCATATGCCATAATCATTCCCCTTTCAGCCCATTTAAAAATCTTGTTTAGTCATAGAGTTTAATAGTCCACCAGCTCTAAGTATATTTCTTTGTCTTTCAGTAATATCTAAAACTAGAGTATATTCCTCATCCTTAGTAATGTTTTTTACTGCTATCTTATCTTCTTCAATTTGTATCAATATATTTTCTATAGCTAATTCATCATAGATATCGATAGAGTCAAAATCCATCTCATTCTGAAATATTAAAGGGAGTATTCCATTATTGATTAGATTTTGTTTGTGTATTCTAGCAAAGGATTTAGCAATTACAGCCTTAATTCCCAAATATAATGGCACTAAAGCTGCATGTTCCCGACTAGAACCCTGACCATAATTAAATCCACCTAAAATAATGCCTCCACCGTACTTCCTAGCCCTTTTTGGAAATTCTGGATCACAGGGCACTAAACAATAGTCCGATAAATAGGGAATATTCGACCTATAGGGAAGAAGTTTTGCATTAGAAGGCATTATATGGTCAGTAGTTATATCATCTCCTACTTTTATAAGAACCTTACCTTCTATATTTTCTTCCAAAGCCTTAGATTTAGGAAAAGGCTTAATATTTGGTCCCCGAATTATTTCCACTTCCCCTTCTTCCTCTGCTGGGCTAATTATCAAATTATCATTGATTAAAAACTTCTCTGGCATATCTATATCCATATCCTTTACATATTCTTCAGGACTAGTAATATAGCCAACTAAAGCAGAAACTGCTGCTACCTCAGGACTTGCTAAATAAACTTTAGCAGTGTTAGTCCCCGATCTACCTTTAAAATTTCTATTAAAAGTTCTTAAAGAAACTCCATCGGTATTAGGAGATTGTCCCATACCAATACAAGGGCCACAAGCTGACTCCAATATTCTAGCTCCTGCTGATATAAGTTTTGCCAAAGCCCCATTTTCAGCTAACATATTCAATACCTGTTTCGAGCCAGGAGAAATGACCAAAGATACATTTTCAGCTATGGTCTTTCCTTCCAATATATTAGCTACCTTCATCAAATCCATATAGGAAGAGTTGGTACAACTACCTATAGCTACTTGATTAACTTTAATTCTATCTAAAGACTTTACAGGAACTACATTGTCTGGACTATGAGGACAAGCGACTAAAGGCTCTAGTTTACCTAAATCTATGGTTATTATCTCATCATAATAAGCATCATCATCGGCTTCAAGTCTAATATAATCCTTTTCTCGTCCCTGGGCCTTTAAAAAACTACGGGTTTCCTCATCGGAAGGGAATATGGATGTAGTTGCCCCTAATTCTGCCCCCATATTAGTTATAGTTGCCCTTTCTGGCACGGTGAGACATTTAATTCCATCACCAGTATATTCAAATATCTTATTTAATCCACCTTTAACTTTATATCTTCTCAACACTTCTAAAATAATATCTTTGGCAGACACTCCTGGATTTAGTTTTCCCTTTAATTCCACCTTCACTATCTGAGGCATGGTTATATAGTATTCTCCCCCTGCCATAGCTACAGCCACATCTAGGCCACCAGCACCAATAGCTAACATCGCCAAACCACCACAGGTAGGAGTATGACTATCTGAGCCTAATAGGGTTTGCCCTGGAACGCCAAACCTTTCAAGGTGAACCTGATGGCATATTCCATTACCTGCTTTAGAGAAAAATATTCCATGTTTTTTTGCTATACTTTGAATGTATAGATGGTCATCTGCGTTCTCCGGTCCTGTTTGTAGTAAATTATGATCTATATAGGCTACAGATTTTTTAGTCTTCACCCTATCAATACCAAGAGCTTCAAACTGTAAATATGCCATAGTACCAGTTGAATCTTGGGTTAAAGTTTGGTCTATTTTTAAGCCTATTTCCTTCCCCCTATCCAATTGTCCTATTACTAAATGTTCCTTAATTATCTTTTCTGTAATCGTTAAACCCATTCTCCTTCCTCCAGTCCTATCTAAATTGCTTTTATATCTTCCTTATCTAAAATGTTTGGAATATATTTGAAAACTAATTCCTTTAACTCTTCGTTTCTAATATTGGAAGTCCTTCCATTGGCGTATTCATTATCTATCCATTTTTTTATTGCCAGAATCCTTGGATCAGTTTTATCAATTTTACTAGAATCATCCAATCTAAAATATCCATTTATCCATGCAGCAATACCAGCCAACCCAGAATAAGAATTTACCGCCACCAATGGTGGTCTGCCTAAAATCTTCTCCGTATCAAAGCTATTGTATATCTCCTTATTTTTAAGCATTCCATCTGCATGTATACCGGCTCTAGTAACATTAAATTCGCTACCAACAAAAGGAGTTCTATCTGGCACCTTATAGTTTAGCTCTTTCTCGAAATAATCCGCTATATCAACAATTATCTTTAGATTCATATTCTTAGTATTGCCTTTTATTTGTCCATATTCAAATACCATAGACTCTAAGGGACAATTACCAGTCCTTTCCCCAATGCCAAATAAAGTGGCATTAACGGAAGCCCCTCCATATAACCAGGAAGTGGTCGAATTTACAACTACATTATTAAAATCATTGTGGCCATGCCATTCTATAGATTCTGAAGGCACATGGCAGTAATACCTTAATCCATGAATAAGAGCAGGTACTGATCTTGGCAGCTCCACTCCTACATAAGGTATTCCAAGGCCTAATGTATCGCAAGCCCTTATTTTTACTGGTATATTATATTTTTTAGATAATTTCATCAGATTTTTAGCTAATGGAGCTACAAATCCAAAGAAATCTGCCCTAGTAATATCCTCAAAATGGCATCTAGGAATTATTCCATTTTCTAGTGCACTTTCTGCAATAGAAAGATAATTATACATGGCTTCCTTTCTGGTCATATTTAATTTATGGAATATATGATAATCAGAACAGGACATGAGAATTCCCGTTTCTTTTATCCCCATTTCCTTTACCAATTTAAAGTCTTCTTTATTAGCCCTAATCCATGAAGTAATCTGAGGATAGTCATATCCTTTAGCCATACATTTTTCTACTGCTTTTCTATCCTTTTCCGAATATAAGAAAAACTCCGTTTGTCTAATAATTCCAGAATCATTATCCAATTCATGAAGATAACCATAAATCCTTACCATCTGTTCTACTGTCATAGAAGACATGGACTGCTGTCCATCCCTAAAAGTTGTATCGGTAATCCAGATATCCTCTGAAGTTTCCATGGGTAGTTGAATATTATTAAATTTAACCCTTGGAAGTTCCTCATAAGGAAATACATCCTTGAAAAGATTTGGCCTTAAAGTATCGATTCCATTATAATCCATTTTCCTTCCCCCTTAATTATGTATTTGCAAGTTTTAAAGCCTACTCCTTCGTTTTTTGTATATAGAGATTTTGTTAAGAAGTTTTATAGCATAGGATTACTTCCTGGCATTGCTTTGCTTCAACCCATATCCTTGCCATTTTTAGTAGGAGTAATTGAAACAATTTTAACATAATAATTATATTATTGCAATAGATTTTTGCAAGTTTTATTTTTTCTCTTGCATTTTTTGATTTCCATATAAATCCTTTTCTACAGAAATATTAATTTTCCAATATTTAATATGGAATTTTATTAAATAAGGGTGAATATTGCAAGGAATTTATTGAGCATATAGGAAATGATAGACTAGAACACATAACCATATTTAGTACACTACACAATAGTATTTAATAACAAAAAACATCTTCCAAAATTTAGAAGATGTTTTTTGCATATTCTTTTTGATTGGCGACTACTAAGGGGTAGGTCGTTAGCTACTATGGAGATTATAGAACCCTTATCAGCTTGGGTTTCCATCTCTAATTCTTTAGCAATTTTACTACCTATATTTTTACCATCAATGATTAAATCCTTTAATAATCCATGATTAGATGGGACTAGAACTCCATCTGTTTTATCAATTTACATCCCCCTTTTATAAATATCTATTTAGTATATTTATCTGCAATTGATGAGGCAGCATAAGAATTAGGTTTTGTTTCGCAACCAAATCCACAGGCCTTTATCCATCCAACTATTTCTGGAATTAATTTGGAGGTTTGTCCCTTTTTACCTGCATCGACATGAATATTGATACCAAAATCTATCCCTTCTTTTTGCAATGTTTCCGACAGCTTAGTTGCTATATCTAAACTAGTACTGGTTTCATAGAATAATTTTTGACTTATATTGGTTATTTTTTTAACATTTTTTATATCGTAAAAAAATATGCCTCCACTACCTATTCTGTGTATGGCTACCACAATAACCGTTTTAGTATAACCAAAATTTTGGCTATCTGTACCTACGGATATATTATATGTGCTTTGGGGTGATTTTTCTATGAATTCTTTAATTATATCGATCATTCTATCATAGCTTATCCTGCCATAAGTTGGGCTATACATTATTTCCCCTCTTTCTAATGCCATTATATTTCTTTCCGTCCCTACTTATTATATCCAATAATCTCTATAATTTTAATGTAAATAATATGTATATTATATCATAAGGATAATCTTTATTAAAACTATAATCGAGGCCTTGTGTGTGTCAAGTATTCGTGGGCATCTTTCCTTCTCATGAAATCAACCGTTACAATATAATCAAGAAAAATACTTTTAATTTTATCATTTTCCAGAGTTGTCAAGCCTAAAATGCACTCCACTTCGTTACGGACTTGACAACGAAGTCTATCTTTGGGGTCATGATTTTATATTTATAGTTTTTCTTTTCTTTTTCATGTTTTCTTTTCTTTTTAGCGATATTATAGCTAAAATTAGGCATACTACCCCTTCGGAAGATAACCTATTTCGGAAGATAACCTATCTTATCTTAAAATAAGTTCAACACGGTTTTTTGTTAGATCCCTAATGGCTTTCCTACCAAATGTCATTGGTTGCCCTTCAAAAGGCATAGGAGCCTTCTTTATAGGATATATACCACTATCCTTAGGTTTCTTATTGACCTCTGCAGCTGATAGCTGCACAACCTGTTCTACTACCTCTTCTAATTTATCATCGGTGATCGTATCATCAAATAATGAATCCAATGTCTCATAAAGATTACCACTTGCTCTTAAAGCTAATAGCTTTCCTAGGGAGTTTGCCCCACTTTTTGTCCAACTCATTTTTCTACCCTTCATCCTTAGTTTTATTACATCACATACACTGGATTCCATAGTTCCCATATTTCTATACACAACTCCTTCTGGGGGTTTGGGTAATGATATGTTTCTTAATCTATACGGTATCAATCCATTATAATTATTAGCTAGATAGTTATATAATTTGTGTAATCTTTCTCTCACCTTTTCATCTTCTACATACTCG
>NZ_AZSU01000003.1:616589-617856 GCF_000511955.1 [Clostridium] ultunense DSM 10521
TTTAACATTAAAAACTACTTTTAATAAATCCCAATAATCATATATAATAGAATATAGGAGGCGAGATTGATGTTTACAATTAGTTGTAGTGAAATGAAGGCCATGGATAGTTATGCCATTAATAGTATTGGCATTCCTAGTATTGTACTTATGGAAAATGCAGCATTGAAAGTATTAAAAAATATAGATTTAGAGAAAATAGATTCCTTTACCCTTGTTTGTGGAGTTGGAAATAATGGTGGAGATGGACTGGCCATTGCCCGCCATTTAGTTTTAGCAAATAAAGCAGTCGATTTGTTTATAATTGGAAATTTAGATAAGAGGACCAAGGATTTTAATATTAATCTAAATATACTTAATAATTTAGGCATAGATTTCATCCATATAACCAAAGATGAAGATCTGAAAAAACTAAAGCACTCCTTAAATATTAGTGAATTAGCTATAGACTCTATCTTTGGAATTGGCCTAACAAGAGAAATTGAAGGTTTGTTCCGAAAAACCATTGATATTATAAATAAATATTCAAAAGATATAATATCCGTTGACATACCATCAGGATTAGATGGGGATACGGGACAAGTCTTGGGAATTTCTGTGAAAGCCAAAAAAACAGTAACCTTCCACCATATGAAAAAGGGCCTAATAAATAGTAAAGAATATGCTGGAGATGTAATAGTTGAAGATATTGGGATCCCAGATAAGGCCACTAAAATGGTATTAGGAATAGAGTAGACTTCTATAACAATAAAATTATTTTAAATAAAAAAATAAGGCTCTATCATAGCTTAACTATTGATTATGATAGAGCTACTATTTCGGTAGTGTAAAATAATTTGTGCTTTTAGGAAATAAAATTCTCTTTTCTGGCAAGAATCTAAATAAGACCAAAACTAGAAAGGAGAATTTTTTATGGCAACTTTACCAAAGGAAGTTTTAAGAAATATGATAGTAGATGGAGATTTAAAAACAGTAAATGATCTCCACACATATCTTAAAGAAATGTTTAAAGATGCACTACAAGAGATGTTAGAGGCAGAATTAGAGGTAGAATTAGGATATGTAAAAGGAGATAAAAAGAACAAAAATACAGATAATCGTAGAAATGGTACTACGAAAAAGACTGTAAGCACTCGTTTTGGAGAAATTGAGTTAGATATACCAAGAGATAGAAATGGCGAATTTGAACCAGTAGTAGTTCCAAAACATACAAGGGATATATCAGGTATAGAAGAACAAATAATATCCCTTTATGCAAGAGGAATGT
>NZ_AZSU01000003.1:619820-638249 GCF_000511955.1 [Clostridium] ultunense DSM 10521
AAAGACTAAGTCTGTCTTTCCAACTGATTTATCCCTAGAAAAAATGCTATATCTAGCAAGTCAAAATGTTATGAAAAAGTGGACCCAGAGATATAGAAATTGGGACTCTATTCTAAATCAACTGATGATATTTTTTGAAGGAAGGGTAGAACAATATCTTTAAAATTGAAACAATGCACCCTAAATCTATAGAAAAACTTGGGGAATAGGATTTAACAGGTGGTTTCTAGGTAAATAATGGCCTAGGCCATTATTTACCTAGAAACCACCTAACTAAAAAAATGAACACATTTCTCCATGTTTAAAATTATTGCCAAAATTATAAGAATTTATGTATATTTCCCTATAATTTTGGCAAACTAAAACTAAAGTATCAAATTTGAAAAATTATTATCTAAATTAAATCTAAATTTTCTTGTCAGATCAGAGTAATCAAACTTACTTAAAGCACAAAATTTATTACAGTCTCACTATTTCTCATCATTTTCAACGCTATTTTATATCCTTCAATGTATATGAAAAATATATTATATTTTTCTACATAACCTCAACAAAATGTTTATGTATACTTCCATTTATATTGATTCCATAGTTCTTAAACGTTTCATCTAATCCTTTCAACGTTAGATATATCTTTTCCTCGTAACAATTTTCACCCATATGGCCTATCCTGATAACCTTATCCTTTAAATAATCGAAAGCTCCTGCTATCATTATATTATGCTCTCCAACCATATGATTAAATATCTTATCAAATGTAACTCCTCCCGGTATTAATACTGTAGTAACAGTGTTTGAATACCCATCTATAGGATAAAGCTCTAATCCTGATTTAACTATAGCTTTTCTAACTGCACTTCCTATTATCTTATGCCTTTCTATATAGTCCCCTTTCTTCAGTATCCTATCTACTGCACAATTCAAACCATATATATCACTTATGGGCTGAGTATAGGGAAACCATTTTTCATTATACCAGTTTTTCCACAAAGCCAAATTACAATAGAAGGATTTAATAGGAGTTTTCCTATTGAGTATAATATTCCAAGCTTCTTCACTAATACTTAAAAAAGTTAATCCTGGAGAAGCCGATAGGCATTTTTGACTTCCGCCTAAGACTATATCCATCTGCCAATTATCAACCTCCAAAGGCTCTCCACCAATGCTCGAAACTGAATCTACTACAGATATTAGTCCATATTCCTTTAATAAAGGGCAAATCTTATCTACAGGGTTGGTAATCCCGGAAGGCGTTTCACAATGAACCAAAGTAGCTAGTTTAAAATCACTATCTTTTTCTAGAAAAAGCTTTAGTTCTTCTAGATCAATAGGCTTTCTATAATCTCCCTTAAAATAAATTACTTCTCCTCCATATATTTTAGCAAAATCTCCAAAACCTTTTCCAAATATTCCATTATCTATGCAAAGTATCCTATCTCCTGGCTCTATTAAAGATGCACAGGCAGCCTCTATTCCTAATATGCCCTCACCATTTAGTATGAGTATATCTTTTTTGGTATTTAAAAGTTCTTTTAGCTTATTGCAAGTTATTTTATAGTATTCAAAAAAATCCATATCTAAATCTGGATTAGTTATGTCCTTTGCCATTGCTCTTCGCACATCTTCGTGAATTCCCGTTGGTCCTGGAGTCATAATTAAAGGTTTTTTCAAAACTATCCCTCCCCATTCCGTTAACTGTATTGACTTGTTGTGCAAATGTATCGTTCTTGTGCTTATTGTATCACTACAGTTAGATTGTGTCAATAACATTTTTAGAATGTTCATTGGTTAATATTTTTATTTCATATGGTTTAAAAAAGACCATATCCTTTTAAAGATATGGTCTTAGAAAATACTATTTCTTTGGTACTAATTTAGCTGTAAAATGACGAAGTATTTCTGGTTCCCAAATTATTTTATATCCAGAGATGGAATCTGCTCGTTCTTTAATGGCCATTAAGGCATCGGCAATAACATCTAGATGGGACTGGGTATATACTCTTCTTGGAATAGCTAGTCTTGTAAACTCGAATTGTGACTCAATTTGCTCTCCCGTATCAGGATCATTACCCATCATAAAAGATCCTATATCACAAGTTCTAATTCCTGCTTCCTTATACAATTCTACAGCTAGAGCTTGACCTGGAAATTCATAATAAGGTATATGGGGAAGTAGTTTTTTAGCATCTATAAATACCGCATGGCCTCCAACGGGAGATTGGTAAGGTATATTTGCCTTATCTAATCTAGCTGCTAGATACTCCATTTGACCTATTCTATATTTTAGATAATTATAGTCTATTCCTTCTTCTAAACCTATAGCTAAAGCCTCTAAATCCCTACCTGCCAATCCACCATAGGATATAAAGCCTTCAAAAGGTATTGTCCGTGCCTTAACTTCTTCATATAATCCTTCATCATCCTTAATACCTATTAATCCACCAATATTGACTATAGCATCTTTCTTTGAACTCATGGTGAATATTTTCCCATAGCTAAACATCTCAAGTACTATTTCTCTTATTGATTTATCTTCGTAGCCTTTTTCCCTTTGCTTTATAAAATAAGCGTTTTCCGCAAATCTAGCTGCATCAATTAAAAGAGGTATATTATATTCAGCTGCTATTTTAGAAGTCTCTCTAAGATTTTCCATAGATACAGGCTGCCCACCTGCACTGTTATTGGTAATAGTCATAATAATGAGTCCAATGTTTTTTGCTCCGTACTCTGCTATTAATTTTTTTAATCTCTTGGTATCCATATTCCCCTTAAATGGACTATAGGTTTCTGTATCCAAAGCCTCAGGCACTACACAGTCTATAGCTCTTGCACCTGCTATCTCCACATGGGCTCTAGTAGTATCAAAATGCATATTGGATATGGCATATTTCCCCGGACCTAGTAAAATCGGCAAAACCACCTTTTCTGCTGCTCTTCCTTGATGGACTGGCTGAATATATTTATATCCAAATATATTTTGAGCAGCCCTTTCTAAATTTTTAAAATTCTTTGATCCTGAATAGGCTTCATCTCCAGCCATCATTCCAGCCCATTGGCCTGTACTCATAGCACCAGTACCACTATCACTTAACAGATCAATATATACATCTTCCGAATCCAAAGAAAATAAATTATAATTTGCTTCCTTGATCTTCTCCAACCTTTCCTCAGCTGTTAAAATCTTTATTGGCTCCACCATTTTAATTTTAAATGGCTCTGCGTAATACTTAGATTTCATAGAACTGTCCCCCTTTATTAATTTTATTGGTAGCTTCTCTGCCTTACATCATAAGCTTTTATTATTATTCCCTCTATAATAATTCTTCAAAAATTCTTTTTTCCCTTCTTTTAACTGTAAATAATATGAAAATTCTCAAAGCTATTTATCCATTGTTTTGCAATTTCACAGGTTTTAACCCCTTTACAATATATATGTACATAACAATTAAGATAACACTAACTAATAGGCCTTCTGCCAGTGTATGTCTATTTATAAATTAATACTTTCTGGGGCAAACTATTTTCATCAAATATATTGGAGGAATTTTTATGGGTCATATACCTCAAATTGGAATAAGCATTCCTAAAAAAGAATCCTGGAATAAGGTAACTGGACGTGCAAAATATAATGGAGATCATATCACTTCTGATACTTTACATGCTAGAATATTAACCAGTACCCATGCTCATGCAATTATAAAATCTATAGATTTTACTAAAGCAGAAAAATCCAAAGGAGTTCAAGGGATAATTACTGGGGATTACCTTCCAGTTTTAACTGGTTCCATTATAGAGGATAGACCTCCTATTGCAAAAGATAAGGTAAGGTATTTTGGGGAACCCATAGCTGTAGTCATTGCAAATACAGAAGGAGAAGCCTCCTATGCTATAAAACTGATTGATGTAGAATATGAGCCACTACTAGTCATAAATTTCCTTCAAGATGCCATGAAAGAGGATTCCATATTAATACATGAAAAATTAAGTCAATATCATCATCCTAGTGTAGAGGCTAATCCACAGTTTAATACTAATATTGCAGGTTCTACTAAGATTAGGAAGGGAGATGTTCATAAGGCCTTCAATGATTCCTATATAATTTTAGAACATAATTATTCTCTGCCCCAATCAGACCATTCAGCTATGGAAACTAGAAATACTATTGCAGAAATACTACCTAGTGGAGAAGTCGTTATAAATACCTCATCCCAAGCTCCCTTTGCCATAAAAGAGGAATTGAGTAAGGTCTTTGGACTTTCTAAAAGCAAACTAATAGTACGCACTCCCTTGGTAGGTGGTGCCTTCGGTGGCAAAGCTACGGTTCAATTGGAATTTATAGCCTATATAGCCTCTTTAGCCGTAGGTGGCCGCAAGGTTAGAATTGCTAATACAAGGGAACAGGATATGTTTAGCTCTCCAGCTAAAATAGGTGTAGATGCAAAAATAAAAATAGGTGCTACTGAGGATGGTATAATAAGGGCATTGGAAGCTACTTATTTAGTAGATTGTGGCGCCTATTCCGATACAGGCCCTCGTATGGCTAAGGCCATTGCCAGTTCTTGTACCGGCCCCTACAATATTGAGAATGTCTACTGCGATGCCTTTGCCCTATATACAAACCATATATATGTAACCTCTTATAGAGGTTTTGGCCATGTTGCTGCCACCTTCCCCGTAGAAAGGTCTATAGATAAATTGGCAATAGCCTTAAATATGGATCCCTTAGAACTTAGACTTAAAAATGCCATAAGAGAAGGAAATACTACACCTACCCAGAGCAAAGTGACTTTAAGTAATACAGGAAATGTAGAAGAATGTATTAATAAATTAAAAACTCTAATTAATTGGGAAGAAGGTCAAGTAGTACAAAATATTGATGACACCATTAGGGCTAAAGGTATGGCATGCTTTTGGAAAACTTCCAACTCTGCACCAGATGCCATATCTGGAGTAATATTAAAACTAAACTCAGATGGAGGTGTAGATGTAAACTTTGGCGCCGTAGAGATTGGCCCAGGAATGAAAACCGCCATATGTCAAATTGTAGCAGAAAAAATGAAAATGGATATAAATAAGGTTCACCCCTTCATGGAAGTAGATACCCAAATTAGTCCAAAACATTGGAAAACCGTAGCCAGTATGACTACCTTTATGGCTGGAAATGCAGCAATAAAAGCCTGTGAATCCATAATTAAACAGCTTAAATCCATAGGCTCAATAGTACTTAGATGTACCCCTGAGGATTTAGATGTGGCAAATCAAAAGGTATTTTTAAGGGATGATCCTAGTGTATTCATCCATTTTAAAGATTTGGCCCATGGATATAAATACGCCGATGGTCCTTCCATTGGTGGAGAAATTATTGGCCATGGAAATTATATAATGAAACACTTAGTCCCTTTAAATCCTGAAACCGGGCAAGGAAAAACAGGACCATCAATAACCGTAGGAGCACAAGCTGTAGAAATAGAATATGATCCAGTAAAATATGATTATAGGCTATTAAAAGCAGCTACTATTATAGATGCAGGAAAAATAATCAACCCCGGTGCAGCAAAGGGATTATTAATGGGTGGCATGAGTATGGGATTAGGTCTAGCTACTAGGGAGGAATTTGTCTATAATGCTCAAGGTCAATTGGAAAACTCCTCCCTTAGAACTTATAAGTTAATCCATTTTGGAGAACAGCCAGAATATCTAGTAGAATTTGTAGAAACGGAACAAATAGATGCACCCTTTGGTGCTAGAGGGTTAGCTGAACACGGTATTATTGGAATACCTGCAGCCTTAGCCAACGCCATATCTATTGCATCCCAGGCTGATTTTGATACTCTACCCATATCCCCTGAAACCATATGGAAAGCTAAGACTGGAGGTAAATATGATTCCCTTTAATTTTGATTATTATAAACCCAATACTTTAACTGATGCTATTAATTTATATACTGAGTTAGACTCCATGGGAAAGTCTCCGATATACTATGGTGGTGGTACTGAATTTATCAGTATGGCAAGAGTTCACAATGTCCACACTAAGGCGGTAATAGATATTAAGGGGATTCCTGAATGTAATATCCATGTATTGAAAAATACAAAACTAACCATTGGCTCTGCCATAACCCTTACCAATATTGCAATTAAAAATCATTTTCCACTACTTAGCCGTACAGTCAAAAGAATTGCTGACCATACAATACAGGATAAAATCACTTTAGGAGGAAATTTAGCAGGAACCATAATATATAAGGAATCTTTACTCCCCTTAATGGTAGCAAATGCTAATATTGTCTTAGAAGGAATAAATGGCAGTAGAACCGTTCCCATAATGGATGTGTTTTGTAAGGAAATGAATATTTCTAAAGAGGAGCTAATAGTTCAAGTCATTATAGATGAAAGATATTTAAATCTTCCTTCCCTTCATGTAAAGAGGACTAAAAATGAAAAAATAGACTACCCACTAATTACTTTAGTAGCATTAGTAGATCAAGGGAAAATAAATATAGCTTTTAGTGGCCTATCTGATTTTCCCTTTAGAACTAAACTTTTGGAGGATATTCTAAATGATGAATCCTTTTCGAAGGATGAAAGGATTAAAAAATTTATTAACAATATCCCATATAAAATATTAGATGACTTAGCAGGATCATCGGAATATAGAAAATTTATGCTTAACGTTATGCTAAATGAAACTTTAGAAAATCTTCAGGAGGCCCTGTAAATGCTTAAGATTTCAGGTAATACTACTTTAGTTTTAAATATAAATGGAGAAGATAGGGAAATAATTGCTAAACCCTCAGATACGCTATTGTATACCCTTAGAAATCAATTAGGATTAACCGGTGCAAAACCTGGTTGTGAAAATGGGGACTGTGGTGCTTGTACTGTTTTAGTAGATGATTGGCCTATTAAATCCTGCTTGATGCTTACTGTGGAGGCCCTAGGCAAAAAAATCACCACCATAGAAGGATTAAATAATATCCCTATCCAAAAGGCCTTTATTGAAAATTGGGGTTTCCAATGTGGATATTGTACTTCTGGATTCATAATGGTATGCCATAGCCTTTCCATACACCATCCAGATGCAGATGAACATACAATAGAAGAATGGCTACAGTCTAATCTATGCAGATGTACCAGCTACCAAGAGATCCGAGATGCTATAAATTCCATTTTAAAGTAAAACCTGAATTAGCCTTAAGCTTATTCAGGTTTTACTGATTATTTTTGTTATTCTACTTTTAATTTCCTCACTTGATTAAAATTGTTTTTTTCATAATATTCAATACTAACCTCATCATCAGCTTTTATAAAGGGTAATCTCTCCGATACCCTGATATTAGCTATAAATATGTTATTACTATTATCCAATATGAAATAATAATGAGTATTGCCATCAATAACAACGGATTCAATACTTATTATTTTGCCATTAATATTTAAAAACTCAGTTGGTTCCTCATCTTCTTCAGTCTGAATATTGGCTAAATCCTTGCCTATATGAGAACTAACAACATTACTTACAGTTGTTCCAATTGATACTTGCTGATAATTTTGTGCATCTACTAATGCATACATTTTAACAAGTCCTGCTTCATCTTTCAAAGACATAAAATAAGTTGGTTTATTATCTATATTCAATAATATTGGAAAGGTTGATGTATACCCTTTTTCCTGCACTGCTCCCTCAGCACTTTCCATAGCTGAAAATTCTTCTGCTGATGACATCTTATAAAATTTAGTATCCTTGGTTCTTAGGTTTACAAGTACAAAGCCAACATTGGATTCATCAGCTCCTACAGATGTCATCCCTGTATATAAATAAACATCATCATCTATAGCTAGATAATTATATCCTTCGGTTGTCTGCAATACACCTTTTTGAGCAAATAAAGAATTAAAGAATCCCGATTGAAGTCCACCATTCCAATTAAGCTGCCCTATTATCTCATCAGCATCAAAAATCCTGTCAACCCATTTTGGTACATCTTGTATATCATATTTGCTAGTTTCTCCATTTGTTGCATTGGTTAATATTACTTCCTTTACATCCAATCCGCCAAACCAACCAATTGTATTTTGATAAACTGGTGCTACCCAATAAGGGGTTCCCTCTTCATCAATTTCAAAATTAATTCTGGAAAACATATCCATAGGGTAATTTAGCCTTAAATATCTATAAATATCCCTTGAAAATTTATCTGACTTAGAGTATTTAATATTATTTTTAAGTTTCTTTAGCTCTACCTTACCATCTATCATATCTACTATTATATAATTAGGTATACCTTCATTTTTATTACCAATCCACTTTAAAAATCCATTATATTCAAGGGGTGTAACCCTTACGGGCTTTTCCTCAAAATTAATTTGCGTATAAGCATTAGATACATTGTATTGAGAGACTAGATCCAACATTTCCCCCATTTTTCTACTACCTAATCTTTGTGCTGTATCCCTGTCAACTGTGGGCACCTGTTGAAAGGAGGCTTCTTTTATATCTTCTTCAAAGGTACTATTTTCCTTGTTAATTAAATTCGCATATCTTTTTGAATAAAATATTGTCGCTGAAGACAATTTTAATATAATTAATAAGATAATTAATATCCCTGGTATTATAAAAAATCTATAATGCTTTTTATTAAAGGTAATCAATATGATTATCCCATATAGTAGATTAATTATAAGATAAATCCAAAACTCCAATGAATGTAAATTGATGGGCGGTAACAATATATACCACATAACAAATGCTAATATAGGTATTGATAATACTCTTGCAATTTTTGAGAAACCTAGTTTTTCTGTCATGTAAACTTTACCTCCTAGTGTTAATATTTTTGCTATATCATAAATCCATAATACCTAACTAATAAAAATTAATACTCTTCAATTCTTTATTAATTCCTTGAAGATTATATCATAAATAGATTTATAAAAGAAACATTTCCAATTTCTCTTTATCCTTCTTCCAACTGCCTCTGTCCTTTTACAAATTGTCTCTGCCCTTCTTTCAAACTAATTACATTTCAATCTATAAATCTTTCATATATTAACCTTGAATCAAGTACCATATTAATTTGGTGTATAGCATTGCAAATACATGACTTAAAATAATTTACTAAATTTCCATTCTAATATATTTGATTGAAAATCCAGCTTGTACCAGATAATATTTATCTTGATTAATTTCTTATTAAAGATTACAATATATAGATGTGGTTTTGCTTGAATTTTACAATTATTAGATTTGATTAGGGGGAATGAATATGGCAAAATTTAAAGAATTATTTGCTACCAAGGATTTAACTGAAGGTCCACCTTGGAAACGTATTATTGAATTTGCAATACCCATGTTGATTGGTAATATTGCTCAACAGTTTTATAATACTGCTGACTCAATTATTGTTGGTAAATATATAGGTGATAATGCACTTGCTGCAGTTGGTAGTGCGTCCCCCATATTAAACCTTTTATTAGTATTATTTGTTGGAATTTCTGTGGGTGCTGGTATAATGGTATCCCAATACTTTGGAGCTAAAGAAAGAGAAAAACTTTCTCGTACCATAGGTACATGTATAACATTAACTGCTATATCATCAGTAATTATAATGATTATCGGACCAATTGTTACTCGTCCATTACTTTCTTTTCTCAATACTCCAGACTCTATTATAAACTGGTCTACAGATTATTTAGTTATTTTTTTCGTTGGCATTGCTGGCCTTGCTTATTATAATATTTTAGCTGGTGTTTTGAGAGGCCTTGGAGATTCTATATCGGCACTTGTTTTTCTACTTATCTCTACAGCTTTAAATGTAGGATTAGATATTTTATTTGTTGCAAGATTTAATATGGGAGTTCCAGGCGTTGCCTTAGCAACTGTTATAGCACAATCAATATCAGCAATACTTTGTGTTATTAAATTAATGAATATGAAAAGTAGTTTCACTTTAAATTGGGAGATGCTAAAGCTAAATAAAGAATATTCTTTTAAACTAATGAAATTAGGATTACCATCAGGTTTAACTCAGGCCATATTTTCTCTTGCAATGATCGTTGTACAATCTCTAACTAATAGTTTTGGAGAAATGGTTATAGCTGCAAATGTAATTATCATGCGTGTAGACGGATTTGCCATGATGCCAAACTTTTCTTTTGGTAGTGCAATGACAACCTATACTGGACAAAATGTAGGAGCTAAAAAATATGATAGAGTTGAAAAGGGGACTAAAGATGGCATTAAAATTGCTGTTGGAGTTTCTACTACTATAACAATTTTGATATTAATCTTTGGCAAATATCTTATGATTATTTTCACTAATACAAAAGAATTAGTTGATTTGAGTATGCATATGATGAGAATTCTTGCAGTAGGTTATATTGCAATGGCTATAACTCAATGCTTATCTGGAGTTATGCGTGGTGCAGGTGATACTATTACGCCTATGTGGATTTCACTTATTACTACAGTTGTTATTCGTGTACCTGTGGCCTATGGCATTGCTTATTTAACACGAAGTGCCAAATACCCTACAGGAAGGCCAGAATCAATTTTTATTTCCCTATTAACTTCTTGGGTAATGGGTGCAATTATTAACACTATTTTTTATAAAAAAGGAAATTGGCGTGAAAAGGCTATTATTGATTAAAGCCTTCACGCCAATTTTATACCGTCCTATAATAAAATATACAATTATCCCTTCATCATTATAAATTCTATAATAGATAGTTTCAAGTCTTATTACTTTCCCCTCTATAACTTCATTGGTCTATCACCTTTATTTTATTTTTGCATCTTCATTCATATCTTCAGTTTTAGTTCTTTTTTTAATATTGTAATAATAGGTAGACCTACTTAATCCAAGAATTTTAAGGACAGTAACTGCAGTATATCCTAAATCAATCCATTTCTTTGCAATATTAACTTTATCTTCTATTGTGGGTTCGTTTTTTTTAAAAGGTCTTTAAGAATGGCAATTTCTAAATCTTTTTCGCCTAATAATTTTTTTAATTGCTCATTTTCTTCTTCTAGGGATTTAGCATTAATATTATTGGAATAATTATAATTTGGAATTAGTCCATTTTTTTCTTTGACTCCCTAACCCAGCGGGTAACAGTTCCAGGGACTAAATCGTGTCTTCTGGCAACTAATGTAGCATTACCAGTTTCCTCTACTTCCTTAATAATTTGACGTTTAAATTCTTCTGGATATCTTTTACCTTTACCTCTCAATTTAGACAACCTCCCATTAATTTTTATTTTACTAAATTAGTGTGCGATTGTCCAAATAGGTTAGGGGGCTTAATAGAAACCAATTACTATCGGTTACAACGATACAAAATTTCATATTAACACCTTCTTATTCTCTATAACATGAAATTATAAACTACTGATCATACTCCTGAAAGTTAAAAAACTCCATTCACATTAATTATTTAATTCGCTATAATCAGCTGCAAAATATACTTTATAATCCTCGATACCATACCCATATTCCATTAACATTTTTACAATCATATTCCTAATACCATTACTACTCATATTGTACTACTCATATTGGCTTCTATATATATCTTACCTCTTATTTTTATAGGATTTATCATATTAATAATTTCTTTAGAAAAATACTTCCTCTTTTTCCCGTTCATTTTAGGCGCATTTTCAAATTTTAAAAATTTTTGTTCATCAATATCCATTAATATTTCACAGGTTTTAGTAAACATTTCCTGCCATGTTTTTACTGGTATAATTTTATCACTTAAAAATTTAAAACCATAGGGTCTTATATGAGTAAAGTCTTCATATAAGTTATGCTCTATATTTGAATCTACTCTATAATCTTCATAATTAGGAGTTGATTTTCCCTTAACTTTATCTGTGTCATCTACTTCATTTACTGTTTCGATTTCGTCATAATCAATATCCAGAAAATCAATTATTTTATTTAATTTATTTTCGTACTCATAAGTCAGTTTCGCAAATTCTGAATATTTCTCCATTGCAGTAAAATCTCTTTCATTAAAGGCCTCATTAATTTT
Source organism: [Clostridium] ultunense DSM 10521 (assembly GCF_000511955.1). Taxonomy (GTDB): domain Bacteria; phylum Bacillota; class Clostridia; order Tissierellales; family Tepidimicrobiaceae; genus Schnuerera; species Schnuerera ultunensis. Next base: position 631,859 of record NZ_AZSU01000003.1, read on the forward strand.
CTCATTTATACCAGCCATGGTTGTATTTATTATTTCTTTTAATAACTTAAGTCTATCAGATATTTCTATAGCTTTATCAGGAAATTCATTTTTTATAATAGACAATAACTTCTTCATAGCGACACCTCCATTTTTCATAATACGCTCTGTAAACTTAAATGAAAATTGAGGGCTCCAATCCTCTGTGTTACAATGTTTTTGCCATAAAACAAATACCTCCCAGAAAGGATGAAGTCCTCATGCAAAAAATTGTACCACTTAAGTGTCCAAAATGCATAATAAAGATTCTTTTTATCGCTATGGCAAAGATAGAGATGGTTATCAAAAATACCTTTGCCGTAAATGTAATCACCAATTTGCTCCTGATAGACCAATGTCTAAAAAGGTGCCTAAATACCCCCGTTGCCCTGTTTGCGGTAAAGCAACATTTCTTCATCACGATTATGAATACTACTCTAATTACCGTTGTTGTGATAAAAAGTGCAATCATTCTGTGTTTGTTCCTAAACCTAACAATATACTGCCTGCATCTATGTCTAAGCTTGTTGGGAAGAATGATTTTAAGCGTATGCGTTATCCTGTGCATATAATTGTTACTGCTCTTTCTATGTTTTACCTTGGCAAAAATTCTTTTAGAAATATTGCCCTAATACTTAGAGTAGCCCATAATGTTAAGGTTTCTCATACTACCATTAGCAATTGGTGTAAGAAATTTGCTCCATTTTTCAATAATCTCTTTGGAACTTATGCCAATGTTAGATTTTAATTCAGATGAATGGCATGCTGATGAAACTGTTGTAAAAATCAATGGTCAAAAATATTATATTTGGTTTATCATAGATTCAGAAACCCGCTTTGTCTTAGGTTTTCATTTATCACCTTATAGAGATTCTAGCCAAGCTTTTGCTTTGCTTAATTCTGTTAAAGATTTAGGTACTGTTAATGCCATAGTTAGCAATCGATATAGTTCTTATAAAGTACCAGTTAAATCTGTGCTAGGTAGTTCTGTTAAAAATATTCGCGTTGAAAGCTTTGAAGATGATGTTTCTAGTAATTTAATAGTGGATCTATGTCAATAGTTTGGACAAAAATTTAGGTTTTTTTGTGGTTATCCGCCACCCTTGACAAACCATTCATAAATGCTCTTGAATTTTTACCCGAAGGCGACAAACTCAAAGCAAGCTATGCTACTTTACATAAATACTCATATTCACTTGGAGTCATGTAATTAATTGATGAATGAATTCTTTTTCTATTATAAAGTCCTTCTGTATATTGAAATAACACTAATTTAGCATGATTGTAATCTATAAACGTATTAAGATATACACATTCTTTTTTAAGTATTGCATGAAAACTTTCTATACATGCATTGTCATAGGGACAACCTTTGGCACTATATGATAGTTTAAATTCCTTTAATTTTACTGCTTTACGATATTCTTTTGATGTATAATCGATTAAGAAAAAGGGATTACTCCCTTTCCCTCATCTAAGAACCGTACGTGAGAGTTTCCCGCTCATACGGCTCAAGCATTTCTTAACCATTTCTGGCGACAGCAAGTGTTTTTAATCGATATTTCCTTTTAATAAAATATTCTTTATCAATATAGGGATTTCTCGATATTTGTAACTTAGGATGACGAACTATTTTTATTGTTCTAAGGTTAATTAGACTATTAATTTCAGTTGAAAACAACCATGGTTTACCATTTTTATAGTGCCAATATTTATTAAGCCTCCACCATCCATTTTTATTTGGATGTCTATGCTTTGCCCATTTCTGTAGGATTAAATATAGAGTATTATTGATACAAGAGAATGTTTGACTTGCGACAACATGCTTGTGGTAATTAGTCCAACCTCTAATAATTGAATTCAATCTTCGTATTATATCTACTTGTCTGTGTGCTTTGCCTTCTTTCAAAATTATTGTCGATAGCTTTCTTATTAATGTTTTGATTGAATTCTTTGATGGTTTAGTTATTAATTTATCTTTGAATTTTCTAAATGTCCATCCTAGAAAATCAAAACCTTCATCGATATGTGCTATTGTTGTCTTTTCTTCTGAAAGTTCTAATCCTCTAGCTTTAAGAAAGTCGCTTATTAGAAGTTTCACTTCTTTAGCTGTTTCTTTAGAATTTGCTGTTACAATAAAGTCATCTGCATACCTTACTAGATTGACTTTTGTTTTAGCACGATAATGATTTTCAATATTGCCTTTTGAATTTCGATGATATTTATCTTGAATTAACTTTTCTAGACCATCTAATGTCATATTCGCATATATACTTGAAATTGAACCTCCTTGAGGGGAACCTGTTTCTGTTGGAAATAACTCACCTTTATATATGAAACCTGACTTCAAAAATTGTTTCATAACTCTTTTATCCATGGGAATGTTATTCATTAGCCACTCATGATTTATATTGTCAAAACACCCTTTAATATCTCCCTCTAATATCCATTTTGGTGAGCATTTTCTTGCAAGAATGCAAAATATTTGTTCGCAAGCATCTTTAGCACTTCTTCCTGGTCTAAAGCCAAAAGAGATATTATCACCAGTAACTTCTGCTACAGGTTCTAATCCTAGAGCATAAAGTGTTTGCATTGCTCGGTCATACATTGTCGGGATACCTAGAGGTCGTTTCTTATTCTTACCTTTTTTTTCAATATATACTCTTTTAAGAGGTTTTGACCTATATGTTTTTCTACCTATGGAAAGTGTTGCCTTCATTTTTGATGCAGAAGTTGACCAGATTTTCTTGTCAACTCCTGAAGTGTTTTTACCTTTGTTAGACGTTACTTTCTTAATAGCAAGGGCTTTTGCATAAAAAGAGTGTGTAAGTAAATATTGTAGTCTTTTAACCTTATTCCAGTCACTTTTCACTGCTGCCTTAGCAATCCTGGTTTGTAGTCTATTAACATGATTTTCAGCCTTATTCCAGTCCATAGTTTCCCATTGAACCGTAAGTTTTGATGTGTCTTTTAGTCTCTCGGTTTTATCCGTAGTTGAGTCTCTAAAATTCATAGACTTACACTCCTTTCTTACTAAGAAATACCATGAGATAAGTCTGCACCCTTTCAAGTTGAGGTAATTTAACCTCTATTCTCTGTAATTACAACAAAGACATTCGCTTTTTATCTCGTTCTTCTGCCCTCTGAACTATTTCTTTTCCTTGCGGTAAGATACCCATTAATTATGGGAGTTCATAGGGTTTACCAAGTTTCGCATAATACATAATTATGAAAGCTTTAGGAGCCACCTTTAGACCGGGAGTGCAATATCCATTCGCATTGGCTATCCAGAACACCTTTGCTTGACTCCGTACCTTTTTGGTCAAAGCGTAACAGCCCATTTCGCATTATCCAGCGTAACGGTCCCTACAGTGATTCACTTTACGTTCTCCATGGCTTTCTTATCCTAGTAGTCGTTCCAGATTTGGGCTTCTAGAATTTCCTCATTGTTTCGTGAGCTTTCTAACCTAGACGTTACCATCTTCGCTAGTCACGATAGGATTACTCCGAATGGATGGAGTAGCTTTACTGCAATATATTATGCGACTTCTTGTCGCACTTGTAAACCTCTATCTGAATGTATAATTAAACCTTTAGTGGGTTTCTGGGTAGTTATAGCATTATCTAATGCCTTTAATACTAGGGATGTATCCATGGTCTTTGAAAAACTATATCCTACTATTTTTTGGGTATGCAAATCTAAGATAGACGCTAAATAAGTCCACCCATCTTTTTGAGTATGGATATATGTAATATCAGCTACCCATTTTTCATTTATCTTTGTTGTTGTAAAGTCTCTATTTAAGAGGTTTTCACCTTCTTCATAAACTTTCTTAGTAGACTGTGTTCTATATTTTTTAAATACAATTGATCTAATACCAAGCTTTTTCATATGTCTTTGAACTCTTTTAAGGCTAATTTTTTCATAACCCTGTGTTTTTAATTTTTCATGAATTTTAGTAGCACCATATACTTTACCACTTTCATTATATATTTTTAAAATATCTTCTTGTAGCTTCTTGTTTTCTTTTTTCCACTTATTTTCAGGCTTTTCTTTTTGTTTATCATAATAGGTGCTTCTAGGATAATCGAGTAACTTACACATAGTATCTATGCAATGTGTATCAGAGTTATCTTTGATTATTTCAAATATATTATCAGGGTCTATTTGGTTGCGAATATAGCCATAGCTTTTTTTAATATTTCTACTTCCTCCTTAAGTCTTGCATTTTCTTTTTTAATCTTTAGAATTTCTTCAAGATTAGTAGTATCACCTTTTACTTCAATAGGGGCCTTTTTCTTTACCCAACCACGTACTGTGCTTTGGCTTAGGCTATATTCGGCTGCTACTTCTTTAACTGGTTTTCCTGATAATACTAATTCTGCAATCATAGTTTTAAATTCATCTGTATAGGTATTTCTCTTAGACATTCATGGACACTTCCTTCCTCATTTTTAGTATAAAGAAAACCTTATTTTGTGTCCATGGTTATATACTAACATCAAAAATTACTAAATGCATGTATAGAAACCCTCCTTATTATAGTAAAACACTGTAGGTTTAATAATAAAATTGATAGATTAAAAACAAAAATATAACAATAGAACTCTACATTTCAAGCCACACTCATAATATAATTTCATAACATATTAATTCTATTTCTTTACCTCTAAGATCGTTATTATTGTCCATTTCGCCCAATTCTATATAGCTTAAAATCACATCTAAACTTTCTAAAAGCTCATCATCATTCATACTTTCTATTTTCAACTCCCTTAATTTCATTAACGTACCCCTATGTAGAGGTTTTTTTATTTTTTGTCTAATCTTTCTTTGCTCATTAGTAATCCTACTACGATACTTAGCTTTGAAAAACATATTTTCTATTCTTTCTGCAATGTCTTTTTGTACTCTACTAATTCTTGTAACAGCTATTTGGCTTTGAATAATATTTTGCACTCTCGAATTTACAAAATCTTTGCCCCTGTGTAATATCTCATTAACATCCATGTTTATATCTCTTTCCAGTGGCTTAATATCCAAATGATTTCCTTCTGAAATAATTTGATAAATCTTTGCTTTGTTTGTAATATAACTATCGCTTATGGAATCATAGAACAACCAGAAATCCTCATCTCCAACCTTATAGTACATATAAACTCCTTTATATGTATCCGACTTTTTAATAGAATATATACCATTTGGTATTTTTTCAGACCTTGTCTTATTCAAATCATTATAAAGAAGGAAGGTTTTATAATCTTCTCTCATATACTCCTCAGTCGGTATCATGCCATCCTTTTGTGCTTCTAACTCATCAATAAAGGCAGATTTGTTTCGTGCATTACTTAACCTTCGAAGGCTATTTGTATCTTCGTCATTAAATACTTTATCTTTTATAATTTCATCCTCTGTTAGTATTTTACTCTCACTGCCTATTGTCTCAGTAATATATTTTATTTTATTGTTTATCCTATCTACCAAATTTAATAAATCTTCTAATTTGTCTTCAGGCATAAAATTATATATATAAATATCATCAAATTTTGTAGTTACTCTGTCTATTCTTCCTTCCCTTTGTATTATTCTTACAGGATTCCATGACAAATCATAATTAATCAGTATATTACAGTCTTGCAGGTTTTGTCCTTCTGATAATACATCAGTAGTTATTAATATATCTATTTCCTCGCCATCCTTAACATCATAATTATTAGCTTTTGGTGCGAATCTCTTTACAATTTTTTCTTTGCTCTTTTTCTTTCCACCATCTAATTGTTCTACTACACTATCTACTTTATCCTTAACGTTTTCAAAAATATATCTAGCAGTATCTGTATACTCTGTGAAAATAATTACTTTTTTATTTCTTAACTCCCCATTTAATTTATTGATTAAAACTTGCAATTTCACATCCTTATTTATATCAATTTTTTTAACCTCAGCTAACATATACTCAAAATCTTCATAATCACTTTGTATATTATTTATTAATTCATTAATATCGCCATCATATTCATCAATATCTATTGTTTCATCTATGTCAATATCAGTATCTTGCCCTATATTTTCCATAGCATATTTTTTACAGATCAAATATCCTTTATCTATGCTATTTAAAAGAAGTTCGCAATATTTTATCTGCTTTTCAATAGATATTCTAAAGGCTTCAACAGAACTTTCCAATCTCTTTAAGAAAGTTTTCCTTACTAATCCAATAATTAAAGAAATTTGCTGAGAAGTAAGTTTTTCTTCACTAATAACTGGTAAATATAAGTTTTCTAATCTATCTGCTATATTATCGTAAATATCTTCTCCATATACACTGCTGATAGAATAATTTACAGTCTTAATATGTCTTTTAGGGAATTT
>NZ_AZSU01000003.1:638587-655899 GCF_000511955.1 [Clostridium] ultunense DSM 10521
AAAATAATTTACTTTTTTATTTACTTAACTCCCCATTTAATTTATTGATTAAAACTTGCAATTTCACATCCTTATTTATATCAATTTTTTTAACCTCAGCTAACATATACTCAAAATCTTCATAATCACTTTGTATATTATTTATTAATTCATTAATATCGCCATCATATTCATCAATATCTATTGTTTCATCTATGTCAATATCAGTATCTTGCCCTATATTTTCCATAGCATATTTTTTACAGATCAAATATCCTTTATCTATGCTATTTAAAAGAAGTTCGCAATATTTTATCTGCTTTTCAATAGATATTCTAAAGGCTTCAACAGAACTTTCCAATCTCTTTAAGAAAGTTTTCCTTACTAATCCAATAATTAAAGAAATTTGCTGAGAAGTAAGTTTTTCTTCACTAATAACTGGTAAATATAAGTTTTCTAATCTATCTGCTATATTATCGTAAATATCTTCTCCATATACACTGCTGATAGAATAATTTACAGTCTTAATATGTCTTTTAGGGAATTTAAGTGTATTACCGTTTACTATTAATTCACCATCTCGTCCATATTTTTTCTTAATGAAATTCCTACTTCTTTTAATCATAATTTCGCTTAATATATTATCCACATGGTCTTTTTCATTAGGATAATTGTTAAATACATCTCTTACGCTAGCTATACCATATTTATCTTTAAATTCATCTTCTTTAATAAATAAAGTCATTATATTATATAAATCAAATATTGAATTGTTAACAGGAGTCGCTGTTAACTGAACTACTTTTTTTCCCATAGTATGTTTAACTAATTCTCGAAATCTATTAGCGTTTTCATTTCTAAAATTATGAGCTTCGTCAATGATAATTACGTCAACATCTTTTGTAACCTTATCGCTCAATCCATGCATTCCTATGCTTTCTTGACTAATAATCCTTATATCTACGTCTATTTCTTTAGTTTCATTTGCCCACATGTTTTTTAATGAGGCGGGACAAATAATCAATACACTTTTATCTAAGTCAGCAAAGTACTGTAATAGACCTTTAGCTATATATGTTTTCCCTAATCCTACATTATCAGCAATTATTACACCATCATAGTTACTTAATATAGCAATAGCTCTATATACTGCAAATTCTTGAAACCCTGCTAGTTCATCTAAATTTAGTTTACTCAAAATTTCATATATTTCATCATTTTTATATAGCTCATATAGTGACTTTAATATAATATCAAATGGAGTGTATTCTAACTTTTTAAACTTAAAATTATTATCTATTATATTTAATAACTCTATATTAAAATCTTCAGATTCATCCCAAATATTATTAAACCATTTTTTTACTTCATTAACAGCTGAAGGTTGTCTCAAAACTGCATTTAATTCAGTATTATTGCCACCTTGACTTCCTGCTCCTAATCCTCTTCGAGTAAAATTACTAGAGCCTATTATCGCATAACTATCTTTAATAGTGCCATCATCATATTCAACATCAAATATATATGCTTTTGAATGAAATTTTTCCTTAGTATATATTTTTACATTAATATTACCTTTTTGTATTAATTGAGATAATGTATTTATCCCTTCTCTTGCATCATCAGTGGTATATTCTATAGATTCTGTAATTTTATTAACTATTTTATTTTTTATTTCCTCTTGCCTGTACTCATATCCCTCCTGTATTGTCATAGCTGTTATCTCATCAGTCTCAACACCTATTATTATATCAATATTAGAATTTGGCTTAATATTTTCTCTAATTATTTCGAAACCACTCAAATAAAAATATCCTGCAGCAATCTTAGCATCTGTAGTATTTTTAATTAAAATATTTATGACATCTTTCAAAAGCACTTCCCTATTATCAATAATTTCAGGTATAGTAGTCAAACTAACACCCCCTATTCTACTTTTATATCATAGAGATCATATACAAACTTATCAATTTTATACTGAATTTTGTTTAGTTTTTCTTCCGCTTTCACTTCAGAAATATGTTCGGAAAACTGTAATTTTTTTATTTCAATAGCTTTATCAACTAAATTATTAATAAATGCCAATTGCTTTTTATTAGGAATAATGATCGGAACTTTTCTTGCATCATTAATTTGAAAATGGGAAGTTCCATTTAAAAAATCTTGAACTAACTCACTCATAAATTTAGAATTAATTAACGCCACTATATATTTTTCAGTTATCTTATCTTTGTCTATCATGCTAAATAAACTCATACTAAGTACATCATATACACTTTTATTTTTAACTCGAGATTTTAAATAAATTGAATTTACGTCGGTCCAACAAAATCCTTCTCTAAAGTAGTAGTCTTTATTTCTGACAACTGGCATACCACCTCCACTTTTACCAGAGTTGCTAACTAAAAACTTTACAGACTCTTTACTCCAATTTAAATAATACGGAGTCTCTAAGTACCATCTATTACCATCCCTATCTCCCTTATCATAGGGAACATATACCCTTTTGTTATCATCAACCCCATTTTCTATTTCCTCTTTAGAAAGTTTAGATACATCAGCTATTTCTTCCTGCGATATTATTCTAAATATAAAACCTCTTCCAAATATATTTCTATCGAACTTTTCTTTACATTTATCGAATAAATGTCTTATTTCATTTTCTCCAATAGTATTAAACAATCTTTCAACATCGTTTTTTGTTTCTATATTTCTATATTTAGAGTCCCATTTAGAAACTTCTTGTTTTCTTTCTTCATCTTTTATTATGGAATTGTAGAATTTCTCTATTCTTTGAGTTTTAGTACTATTTGCAAGTTTTGTTCCTTCAATTATTCCTAATAGTTTTCCATTGTCACCTGTTTGAAGCCCTACTCCTCCTTCTGTTATTAATCCTAAGAGAGTTATATCTCCAGGTTTAAGGCTTTTTCTATATATATCAAGTTCTTCTGCATTTTGTTTTATCTTTCTACTATTGTCAATTTTATCCCACCATTTGTTATACAATCTTTTTACTTTTGGAATATGTTTTTCATAAATTTGCATATTAATATTATCTGGTTTAAAAAACACTTTCATCAGATTGTTTCTATATAATTTAATGTTTGGATTATATCTGTTAATGTTATTGGAACTTTTTAAATCTAAAAAATCATTTACTGTCCCATTTGATGCATCAATAAATTTAAAGCTGTAATCTATGCTCTTCTTGCCCTGATTTTTTACTATAAATATAACAGTATCTACTAATGCATCAAAGGCTTTAGGGGTAATTATTAATTCTTTCAAATATTTATCCTGTAACAATTCTCTTAAGTTTAATTTGGTCTGAATAGTTAAGAAAGTATCAGAAGTAATATAAGCTAACACCCCCTTATCTTTTAATATAGACATACCTCTAATCAAAAAGTAATTATATAAATCATCCCTATAACCATAGCTATCATGAAGGACATCTTTATAATGTAATTTGTTTACATCTTTCGAATTTACATAAGGTGGATTACCTACTACAATGTCAAAACCTTTCTCTTGGTATGATTTGTCAACAAAAATTTCTGGAAAACTTAATGACCAAGAACAATATTTTTCCTTATTTTTTACTATTTTAGTTACCTGTTCATCAGTTTTATATTTATTTGTATCCTGTAATATTCTTTTTATAATACTAAATTCTGCTTCAAATATTTTTTTCTCAATTTCTTTTTTGTTTGTAGTAGCGTTAAAGTACGCTTGCCTATTGGAAACAATTATACTAAATTCATCCTGAAATTGACTTGGAAACATTGTAGTTTGTTGTATATTTTTAATGTTAGCTACATTTTCATCAAAATCTACTCCCTCAAATTGAGATATTAAGCTATTCCCCTGAATTATTTTATAATTAAAATTAGGAAGTGGCTTTATATCTTCTATAGATTTAGCTTCATATTCAACTGTTAAAGATAGCCATAATCTTAAATGGGCAATTTCTATTGCTTCCTCTTGGATATCTACACCATAAAGATTCTTTTCTATAATATTCTTTTTTGTTTCATAGAGATTAATGTTTCTATTGAAAGCATAATAATTTAATTTTTTCTTTATTATCAATATTAATTGTAGCATTCCAAGAATAAAAGCGCCGGACCCAACAGCTGGATCGCAAATTTTTACTTCATCTAAAAGATTTAATATTTCTTTTGCCTCTAGTTTGTTAACTCTATACTTACTGCCATCAGATGTTTCGAAAGTTTTATAATCTCTTTCAATTTTTGCTATTCTATTTTGAGAATATAAATTTTCATCCTCTATATTATCTATCAAGTATATAATTTTTTCTGGTGTTGTTAACTGTATATTGTCTAGTAGATATTCTTTTAAACTTTGTTTACACATATAGTTGATTATTGGTCTTGGAGTATAAAAGCTTCCTGTTTCCTTTCTTTCTTCTAGATTGATCATATTTTCAAAAATTCTTCCTAAAAGTTCTGGATCTACAGCTACATCAGCATCATGTCCTAAATCTTCTCTAACAGTAAAGTTGTATTTGTTTAATAAGTTATCAAAAAGCTTTTTAAAAACCACATTATCAATCTTAATATCAGTCCCTATCTCATACTTTTCATGTCTTTCAAATAATTGCCCATTTAAATATGGGATACCATGAAATTGAAGATCACACTCCAAGTCTGTTTGACTTTCAAAATTTTCATATAGTTTTCTAGCCTTTTCACTTCGATTTTCTATAAATCCTTTATCTAAAGGTGTGTTTAAGCATTCAAAGAACAACGGTTTTAAAACTTCATCATAGTAATTTAATTTTGGATTATGCCTTTCACAAAATAGAAATCTATCGTATAGATAGTCCTTTTTACCATTTAACCATCCTTTTTTCTGGATAAAGTATAGAAAAATCATTCTATTAATTAAAAGTATTGCATAGCTTCTTCTATCATCCTTTTTATCTAATCCTTTAATACTTTTCTCAAAATTATCTATCTCATTTTTAAACTCTTCGAAAAAATCTTTAGTAACTTTTTCAATACTAAAAGCTTTTCTATATTCTATTTCAATATCTAAATCATCTGTTATACGTTTGTTTTGTAAGGACAACCCATTGATTATGTCATAGTCGGTTTTAGTAAAATTGCGTTCTTCAATATTTAATCTTCTTATTTTTAAATTTTCACTATTTTCCTTATGATAATGCAGTAAAGTATAGTTCCTATAATCTTTATCTACAAAAATTAATAAGTTATATTCAAAAGGATTGGCATTATATAATCTATTTGCAACCCTATTCATTAGTTTAGTTTCAATATCATATACCTCAAATAACCAAACTTTAAATCCTTTGGTGTCACTAATTAAATGCATAGATTTTATTTCGTGAATATTACCTATATCCATTTTATATTTTTCGTAATTAAAATAAGCATTATCCTCATATCCTAGTTTTTCGGAAAAATACTTAGCCACATCTTCCTTGCATTCTATTTGTATTGTCAAATTATCCGCCTCCCAATTTTTATTCTTATATTTCTAAATAAAATAATTCAATACAATAAATAATATTTGTATAGCTATAAAGATAACATATCATCCAAAAATGATAGTTGGCCAGTTGCTTCCTGTTCTATTAATAGTGGTCTATTATAGTAATAATTGTCTTTTCGCTTTTTCTGATATTCTAAGCTATTTTCATCTAGTCCTATTAAATCATGTTTAGGAAAAAACTGTATAGATTGTCTCTTGTAATAATTATACTTGCTGTTTTTATTAAATGGATTTTTTACAATCCTTTCTATTATATCAAATGATTTTATAGCAAGATTAAGTTTATTTTCATTGATTGAGTTTTTATGTAGACAGTTTACATAACAACCTAAGATAATATCTATGAATTGAATAAAATGTGAATGGTACGGATGACCTGTTGCTTTTCTATGATCAGAATCTATGAAACTTATCGTAGTATTTTGAAATTTTATATTATCATATTCTCTTTCCGTCTTATAAATTGGATGCCAAGGAAAAAATTGATGTTCCTCACTATTACCTTTATCATGATATATATTCTTTACAATTATATTTTTATCTTTTCCAAAATACCAATTTAATGAAGATTGTAACGCAGCCCTAAAAAACCTATTATAAATAGTAGTATTCCTATCCTGCTGTTCTTTTGGTCCAAAATTTTGCTTGTCCAACTTATTAGTATCAATACCTAATATATAATAATAAATTAAATTCTTATCGTTTAACCAATAATCAACCCATCTACTAGCGATTTTATATTTAATAGTACTACCAACTTTGTTATAATGGATTTCAGTATCGTTTCTTTCATGATATTTGCAGTTTTTCTGGCAACTTTCCCAATTTTGATTACTATCCGATAAACATCTTAAATTGTTAATATCTGTAAACAATTCAGTTGATATATAATCTGGCACTATAAGTATTCCTATGTATGTCCAACTTTGAATCTCGCCAGTGCTTTTAATTTCTAACCTGCAATCTTTAACTTCATCGCAATATAAATCTAAATATAAATTTTCTTTTTTGTTCATAAAATCACCTTAATTAAATACTTCGTATGATTATCTTACCACAATTTTACACGATCCCAAAGGTTTATCATTATTTTTTATCCTCCATCTTCCTTAATTCCCTCTCATTCATCTCCATCAAAGGCTTTATTAACTTCCTATACCTTTCCTTATGGAATCTTCCCAGTTCTTCTTCCGTCATATCCTTTATTGCTTCTTCATAGGTCACAGTTTTTATCTTATTATCTCACATGCCCTTCCCTCCAAATTTCCATATTATATTATAATATTCTACAAATCTTTAATTTCTCCTTCCACAATTCCCTATTTAAACAACTTTTTCAAAACTTTAAAAATATGAAAAGTAGTCCTATTATATGCCTTATTGCAGACATACTTTTTATGATTTTTTACCCAGCCATATCCTCTTGGCATTTTAAAACCTCCCCTGTGGACAATTTGTCTTTTGACACTGGTTTTGGCACCTATTCTCTTTTTTATACTTGGTTTTCTCATTCCAAATTTATTGAAGACATCCCCTCGGATGTCTTCAATAAATTTAGTTATTATCCCCTTCCCACCAGGTGGCTTCTTCTAGTTTGAAATCATAGTCTATATAAAGACTATTTCCATCTTCTGTTCTTGCAGTTATTTCTAAACCTAGTATTTCATAATCATCTGGATCTTGAGTTTCGGGTCCAAAGGATTCAAATTTAGGTGATGTTTCCCCTGGCATAACTGTATCATAAGTACTTAGATATGTTGTGTCGTTTTTATCTTTTAGCAAAACTTTAGCTGAATAACTTGTAATGGGGTATTTTGAATTATTAGTAAAAGTTGCTTCCATATATACATTCCCAATGCTGTCTGGTTCCAATATTGTTATATCCATCATAATATCATCAGGATGAATGGGTATCTCCTCAGTAGTTTCTTCAGCGGATACATCTTCATTTCCTCCTGATTCATTGCTTACCTTCTCTTTGGCTATAGTCTCGGGTACGTCTTCTATTTTCCCACTTTTACATCCTACTAAGGTTATAGATATAATTAACACCAGTATTAATATTATTCTTTTCACATAATCTCCCCCTTAAATAAATCACGCCAATGTCTATATTTTATTTTCTACATTCTTAACTTGAATTACCTTATATTGTATAATTCCTACAGTTAACATTATAGATGCTATAATAAAAAGATATAGGCCAGTTCCTGCTGCATTTACTGTAGTGCCCATTAAATCTACACTTTTTGAACTAAGGAATGCTATGCTACCAATTACTGAAAGTGTGCTGCATATTAATCCTATTAATTTGTTTAATTTAGTCCCTTTCAACAACTTATATACTGGATATATATATAGTACTAAGAACAAATATCCTTGTTGTTGAAAGCCTGATGCTCTTACTATGCCAGCATCAACCCAGCTCATGAATAATGATAATATTGCCAAAAGGGCTGAAATAAATATTAACTTTCCTCCAAAATTCCATTCCTTAAATTTAATGCTCATTTTTTCCTCCTTTCTATTGTTTTCATGGAAACTTACATATTTTATAGATCTAATCCTCTAATGCATCTGGATATACTACTGAGTTGATTTCAACTCCAGTATCTACATCCTTAATTATTACTTCTGTATAGAACTCTTCTCCTGCATATACTTGATATGTACCTACTAAAATTCCTACGAATAGAGGAGTTAAATCAAAAGCATCTTCATAAGCTTCTCTGTCTACAGATAACATCACTTGTTTAAAATCTTTGTTATATTCTACTTCCTTAATATAAGGTGTGTCCTCTGATTCAATTAGTCCAGATAATGATGCTATTACTTCTTCTTTCATTTCACTGACTATTTCTTCATGCTTTTTCTTTGTCATAGTTAATGTTAATGATCCATCTTCATTGATTTTTGCTGCCTTTATCCCTTCGTTTTCTGCGATATATTCTTCTTCGTTGAAATCACTAACATCTTCAATAAGGGTTGATGGTAGTGTTATATCTACACTTAACAAAGATTTATCTACCGTTATACCTTCTGCTGACTCTTCTTCATCGCTTTCCAATACTGTTTCATCCTTATCAGCTTTTTCTACCTCTTCTTTTTTACTTCCACATCCTACTAAGGTTAAATTCATAACCAAAACCAGAATTAATAAAAATACAATTTCTTTTCTCATTGTATCGCCCCCTTGTAATATTATATTACAATCTTAATTGATATTTGTCAATACTTTTGCTCTTATAGTAATGTGTTGTTACATATAATCAAATAATAAAAGCCCAAGATCAAGGTCTTAGGCTTTAATTTTTTTATATTATTAATATTATATATATCCTAGTTCTTCAGGTTTTAGTCCGATGAACTCCAAAGTCTCTTTCATCTCCTCATAGGAAATTTTACTATTTTCATAATTGGCTTTTACATACATTATATATTCTTTAGGAGTGTAGTAAATTTTTGATAGGATTATCAAATCTATATCATATCCTTCCTTACCTATTAAGCTATATTATTCTCCCTATCATATAATATATGGCCTATACTTAACAATCTTCTTTTTATCTTATCAAAGTCTTCTCCTAAATTTATGGTTTTTACGTATATATCATTACCGGACATTCTGTATTTTTGATTTAAATCATAGTCAACTGTTGGGTACAATAACATACCACTTACCTTTCCTTCATATTCTGCATTTTTAACATAGGCAAATATTTGGTATAGGTTGCTAGATATTAGTGTTTTAGTTTTTGAAAAATTACTCTTGGATAAAGCATTAGCATAGTATTTTGTATCTATTATTAGTTTCTTATCCTTTCCTTCTAATTCTATATCAGTTTTCATTACTGGAAGTAAATTATCCCTTGGAGTTTCGTCTAATTGCCAGTTAATTAGAGGCGATGATGTTTTTATATCCTTTAACTCATATTTATAAAAGTTCAATATGAATTTTTCGTATAATTTTGCCATAGCTCTATCCTTGATAAAAGCACGAAACCTGCTACTGCCCTTTTCTTCCTTTACTATGAGTCCAGTATTAATAAGTTGGCATATATTAATTATTAACCTGTATTTTTTATTATTTCTATTATAAGCTATACGGCTCCAATGGATGCTATTCAAATCTATACTATCTATATTGGTAAAATTCCTTAGCAACATTTTAAAAGTTGTTCTGTACTTTTTATTGACTCTTGGACAAATTAGAAGAATTTCCATTGTAGATTTAATTATCCGATTCATAATGATATTGTCTGAAAACTCATCATAATCACATATTACTTGCTTTCTTATTAATGCTTGCTCTTTAAGGGTATTGTTTAAATCTATTTTTCCTCTAACAATAGGCAAACTTTCCTTTTGATCAATATATCCCCTTGCAAATCCGCTTTTTATTAGTTTGGTTACTTCTTGTATTAATATAGAAGAAAGAAGATGGTATATATTATCAAAAGCTTCCCTATCCAAAAGAGATTCATCTTCTTGCTTAAGAATATTTTCCCAGGCATAGCAAAGCATGTAATAAACATTTCTTATAGGAATCATATTACCACTCCAATAGCTCTGTCTTCCACTCTATTACCTTGTCAAAATCATCGAACCAGTATTCAGATAATAGTGGTACTATTTCATATTTTATAATATTATTGTAGTCCTCTTCTGTTATAGTTTCTTTTCCCATACAAAAATAACTGTGGCCTATACGAAATCCTCTACCTAGGGATATATCATTTTCAATAGCTTTATTTAATCTATTTATTTTATCTATTATGATATTGGACAAATCTCCACCTTTGCTTTCTAAATATCCTTTGAAATTCAAATTATCAAAAGCAGGTTCCATATCTATAAAACAAAATCTCCTTCTCAATGCATAGTCAATCATCGCCAAACTTCTATCTGCTGTATTCATAGTCCCTATGATATATACATTTTTAGGAATATAAAATCTATTTTCTGTATATGTTAAGGGAATGGCATAATCACTTCCCCTTTTGTCCGATTCAATTAACATCATAAGCTCTCCAAATATTTTGCTTATATTTCCCCTATTTATTTCATCTATGATAAAATAATAGCTTCTGAGGGGATCGTTTAATGCTCGCTTGCAGAATTGATAAAATATTCCATACTTTAATTTAAAGCCCTCTTCAACTGGTCTATAACCCATGATAAAATCCTCATAGGAATAGCTTTGATGGAATTGTACCATTTCTATTCTTGAATCATCCTTTTCACCCATGATAGAATAAGCTATTCTCTTTGCAACAAAGGTCTTACCAACTCCTGGAGGTCCTTGAAGAATAATATTCTTTTTATATTCTAATAGATTAACTATGTTTTCGCATTTGTCTTCCTCTATGAATACCTCTTCTAAAAAGTCTTCCTTTGTATAGGTTTCATTGATCTTGGCTTCTGTAGTAGGGTTTTGTTCCCTAATTATATCCATTATTATTTCATACTCTTCTTTCATTAATTTAAAAAGACTCCCTTGGGGATTTTGAAAAAACTCCATATTCTTAAGTTCTTCTATGGAATTTAAACAACTATATTCTATTGGTTCTATCAGGTTTTCATCTTTTTTAATCCAGATTCTTTCTCCATCGTGTTCCTTAGAGATATGTCCAATAGCAACTATTGCCTTTACCGGTGCAGTTTCATAGCCTATTACAATATCGCCCTTTTTTACGTCTTCAAAGTTTTTATATATCCTTCTCTTATTTCCTCTTTCGTTTCTAGATGTATAGCTAATAGTTCCTCCTAATTCAATATCATTATAACTCCATATTTTAGGATTTGCATTAAGCCACCAATAATTAATATTGTTAACCATATTTTCCGTTTCCTTTTTTATTTCATAAGGTTTTTCTTCTTTTATTTCATCATACTTTTCTTCTTCCAATTTCTCCACTTCCCAAAACTTTGCATCCAGTGCCCTATAGTTTTTAAATTTACATTTTTCATCACGAAAGTTCTTAATTTTTCTAGAATTTTCAATATAGGTTGTAAGTTGATTAGGTTTATTGAGAATTACCCCTTGACTTTCTAATAAAACAGCTGTTTTTATCATAGCATTATTAATTATTGGGAATACATTTGGTTTAAGGCAATGAAGAACTATAGATGCAGAGGCTGCTTGCATACCTTTTATTCCATTCTTTAATGTTTCCTCAGCTATATTAAATATTTCGTAATCATCGTCTAAATCCTTTATCCTAATACACAAAGATATAAATTTTTGAGCATTTTGTTTATCAGATTTTCCTTGGTAAGTATAGAACCCAGTTCCAAACATGCCAATTGACCAAGTATTTTTGTCGCTATTTTCATATTTATGATCCTTGGCTTTTTCAACAACATTATTAAAAATTGATTTCAGCCTAATTTTTTCATCTATAGATAAATTGCTCTCTTCTATTTTTTTCAATCTAAATTCTACTCCGCCTTTCCAGGTTCCTACGGCCATAAAGTAAAGCATGTCTAAATCTGCAATATCTATTCTATGTAAATCTGTTTCTGAAAGGGATTCAACCGTTTCCCTTACCAATTCATAGGAGCCATCATGTTCATCTGGAATCACATCATCCATGTTCATAATATCCTGAAGTATTTTATTATCCTTGAATTCCAAATATAAATTTAGTGCACTTCTTAGTGTTGCCGTTCCATTGTATATATCACCATCTATTGGTATCCTATGTTTTGGAGGGGTACCTGCTCTATATTCTTGTCTGGAATATATAAGCTCTGTCTTAAGGTTTTCGCATTTGTCTTCAGTGTAGATTTGGTCTAAATCACCATAGTATTTCTCTATTCTCAAACAATTTGAAATTCTTGAATTACAAGTTCCTTGATCATATTTTTTTATAGTTTTTAACCATTTATAGAATGAATCCCTATTCATATTATCACTCCATTATTTTGTTTTTCTCCCTTATATATCTTCTCCTTATTTATAAACACCTTATCCATTCCCTGAAATTTTAAAATCTCCTCTAGTTTATTTTGAAAAAAGTTTCTCTGCTCATATTTATATCCAGTTGGGCAAGCTTTTCTACTACTTTTGATTGGCTCAAGCTCCTCTCTTTCCTAATGGATTTTATCTTTTTACCAATCTGGTAGTCCTTGGCATAAAAAACCTCCTTGCAATATTATATCACAAAGGGGATGAGTGAGATAGCCCAGTAGTTAGAGTATATGTAACATTCAATGGATAAGAGGGAAGCTTTATTGTAACCTAACGATACTTTTTAGAAGTATCGGAAGGTCATGGAATAAGATTCGATGAAATGCTAAAACAATTTAAAATAGTGGATTAAACTTTTTGTCATAGCTAGTATATAAAAATCCCAGCCTTTTTTAACTAAGGACTGGGATTTCTGTTGCCTAATATATTATTATTCTCTTTTTTGCTATATTTGCTCCAAATCTTTAGCTTATTATTATTTTTCTTGTCCTTGGTTTTATCACCTTATATGCATTTTGCTCTTAAGGGTATAAATACATACAAGGCAATTTAAGGAATCTTTTTAGCTATTTATTAGAAATAGGTTTCTACTTTAAAATCCTTTTTCAGTTCTTCCGTTTTATCTATATACCTTTCCTGCTGTTTCATTATTATTAACTGCTGATTAATTTGACCTTTAACTTCTTCTAATGGACTAATGGTTGATTCTTTTTTATAATTTAGTTTAATCAAGTGATATCCAAATTGGGTTTTTACAGGTTGACTTATCTTTCCTTCTTCCATGGAAAAAGCTACTTCTTCAAACTCTGGAACCATTCTACCTCTAGTAAATTCACCAAGGTCTCCACCATTAGCTTTTGAAGGACAATTAGAATACTTAGTAGCAGCTTCTTCAAAGGATAGACCCTTGTCTATTTCATCTAGTATTTCATTAGCTTTTTGTTCATCATCAACTAATATGTGGCTAGCTCGAGCAGCTTCTGGCTTTTGAAAATATTGTTTATTTTTGTCATAGAATTGTGTAATCTCTTCTTCTGAAATAGTAATACCTAAAAATAATTTGTTGATTGCATATTGCTTTAATACACCTACTTTAACCCTTTCTAATTCTTTTTTAAAATTTTCCTCTTCATCTAGGTCATTTTTAAGAGCTTCTAGATACAGAAGTTCCTGATTTACCAACTCATTGGCTATTTGGTTTAAACCTTCTGGTGAGTTGAATTGGGCTGCAGTTTGTGGGTCTAATTGATTTAAAAATTGGTATACATCCTGACTTGTTATATCTTTTCCGTTAACTGTAGCTAATACTTTGTTTTCACTCATTTTTAAAATTCTCCTTTTTATTTATTTAGCACCTAATCGACTAATTGAACGTATCATATTGATAATTTGATGTCAAGTTATTAACTCCCATACCTTTTAACCTAGCCTTCCTATTTGATACCATTTAATATATCATTTACCCTTTACATTTTTAATACTTCCTTTAAAACATTGAAAAACTTCTTTTCAGTTTAAAGTCTAAACCAATTTCCCAATGGGATTAATAAATTCTAAAGCTTCCTTCAATTCATCATAGCATATTTTCCCATTTTCATAATTGGCTTTTGCGTACATAATATATTCGTGTGGAATATAATTTTCCTTTGAGGGAACTATTAAATCTATATTATATCCTTCTTCTTTGGTTAAGGACTGAAGTTTATCCTTATTTTCTAGAGAAGAGATTTCAACTAGTTCTGAGTATTTAGCCATTGAACATAGATTGAGTTGAATTAGTCTTTTTAGCATTGCCTTGTAACTTACTTTAAAGTAGTTATGCATTCGAACTACATGTTTAGGTTGGACTTCTTCTTTATCTACATTTATAAATTTATAAAATATCTCCTTTACATAATCTTCAGGCATTAGAAATTCAGCTGCAAAAACATCGGCTTTTGTCTCTTCCTCTTTATATTTTTCCTTGTCTAGAAAGACTTTCTCTCTTTTTAATATATCTTCATTATATATTATATGGTAAAGTTCATGAGCTGCAGTGTATCTTTCATGGCCTAAGGTGAAATTTGTATTTAAATATACTATAAAACGATTTTCAAAATAGGTAATGAATCCAGAAAGTCCTTCTATGTCTAAAGGCTTTCTGATTAAGAAGGCAGTTTCAGAAAGGATATCGAATATATCGGATAACCCTTTTTTAGCAAATTTAATCCTAACTTCTTCTGCTAATTCCTTAATTTTAAGCCTAAATAATTCATGAGGAATATTTATATTATTCTTCAAATTCTTTCATCCTTCCTTAACGACTGTCTATTATTCTTGTTCTCCTTTATAGATCTTCTCATGATCCAAGAATACTTTCACCATATCTTGGAGCTTGGAAATCTCCTCTAGAGTGTTTTGAGAAAAATTTCTTTTTCTAAAAAAAGTAACAATATCCTCCGATTCATCTTCATGGAAAAAATCGCTAATATCCACACCTAATACATCGGATATAGCTTTTAATTCTACTGCAGAGATGGATCTATTATTATTCTCTATTTTACTTAACGTTTCTCTACTCATATTTACATCATGTTCTATAAGTTTTTCTACTACTGCCGACTGACTTAATCTTTTTTCTTCCCTAATGGCTTTTATCTTTTTCCCAATTTCATATCCTTCAGACATAAACAAACCTCCTTGTAATACAATATTACATAAGAGGTTTCAACTTGTCAATGAGGTTGTTGTACTGTTGTTTTCAAAATTGTGGAACAAATAGTATAATGATGATACAATATACTAAATATTATCAATCTTAAGGAGGTATCGTTTATGATTAAAACGAATAAAGACAAGCTAGTTATTCAATCGGTACAGGGTAAAATCTCTAGCCCTGCTGCTGGCAACAATCCCTATAGAATTGATAGGGAAGGTTTAGCTCATATACTTCCAGCAACTGGTGGTATTTGTTACAATGTAAAAATTGGGGACTCTTGTATGAAATGGGTAGGAGATCATATAGAACCTGGTGTTAGTATTAAAAGCGATAATGCTGCAGACAACAACGCATTAGTGCTTCTAGCCTGCATTGGAAATGAAGCTAAAGTAATAACAGGTAATGCAAAGGGTGCTAAAGGTTTTGTAACAGGTATGCATGGTGGAATCGATCATACTTTAATCTACTTTAAAGATAGGGATTTGGAAAATATGGCCATTGGAGACACTATTTTAGTTAAAGCCTATGGACAAGGTCTAGCAATAGAGGGATATGAGGATGTTAAATGTATGAATATAGACCCAAATCTATTTGATAAATTGAATATTAAGGAAACCTCTGATGGAATTATAGAAGTTCCAGTAGTTACTGAAATACCAGCCTATCTAATGGGCTCTGGAGTGGGAAGTACTACTGCCTTCTCTGGTGATTACGATATTATGACTGGAGATAAAAGAGCCAATGAGAAGTTTGGAATAAACGAACTAAAATTTGGTGATCTAGTCCTACTGAAGGATAGTGACAATACTAATGGTAGACAATATTTAGAAGGTTCTGTTTCTATAGGGGTTATAGTACATAGTGATTGTATCAAATCTGGCCACGGTCCAGGGGTTACCGTCATTATGAGTTCTAAAACTTCAAAAATTAAAGGTATAATAGACGATAAAGCTAATATAGGTAATTATCTTGGAATCCTTTAAATAAACCTTCCATATCTAAAATTATTCAATTCAGATATGGAAGGTTGTTTTCTACATAAATAGCATTACTAATTTATAGATCCAATTTGCAGCCATTCCTGCACATATTCCCCCTATGGTATGACTGAATATTGCTTTCCCTGTTAGGTTTCTAAAGTTTAAACCATCCATCATAGCCACATGAGTACTTAAATATCCGCTCCAACACATACACATAGCTGTAAATACTGCCACATCATTACCATGAGCTAATCCAGTACTAACCATAGTTGATGCTATGCCTATAGCTGCACCAGCTGCTCCTAAAGCAGTAATAGGTACAGATATAGCAGCTGCAGAGGTAAATCCAAAAAGAGGAGTGGTTATGAAACTAATCTTTTCTCCAATCCAAGGAAGAAAGTTTACTCCCTCATAAGCAGCCCCTGTATACACTCCAGTTTCCGGGGCACTATTTGATAAAATCATAACAATACTGCATATAATCAATACTCCTGGAATTATTGCAAAACCTACCTTTACTCCAGAAGCTCCCCCTTCTAGAATGGTATCCATTATTCTTTCAGCTATATTGCCTTCTCTAACTTCACGGTACTCTACTATGTCATATTCGTTTCCATGTGATTCTTCGGCTTCAAGTTCCGTTCCATATACTTTTTTAGTATGTAGAAGCATTAAACGGACCGAAACTATACTGCCGATTATTGCACCAATATTACCGATAATTGCTGCTAAGATAAAATTTTCTCCGCTAGGGCTAGTTAGCCCCATCATAAAAATAGTAACGATTAGTCCCATACCAAAGGAGGTACCAATATTAGTTAGTGCTGGTAATTGATATTTTTTGAAATATCTACGAAATCTTCTGTCTTCAGCTAAAGTCAATACTGCTGGATTATCTGATAAATAGGTTGTAAATATACTTATTACACTTGCCCCAGGAAGACCGTAGAGAGGCTTCATCAAAGGAGATAATAATTTATTCGCTAGTGAAATAACCCCAAATTCCGTTAAAATACTAGCTACTGCTCCTGCTATTACTGCTATGGCCATTATTTTAAATACTGTGTTCATGAGTAAATCATAGGCTGTATTTAGTAGAGTGTTTATCGCATTTATTAGCCCCATTTTACTTCCTAAAATG
>NZ_AZSU01000003.1:656191-674700 GCF_000511955.1 [Clostridium] ultunense DSM 10521
AACTGCCGATTATTGCACCAATATTACCGATAATTGCTGCTAAGATAAAATTTTCTCCGCTAGGGCTAGTTAGCCCCATCATAAAAATAGTAACGATTAGTCCCATACCAAAGGAGGTACCAATATTAGTTAGTGCTGGTAATTGATATTTTTTGAAATATCTACGAAATCTTCTGTCTTCAGCTAAAGTCAATACTGCTGGATTATCTGATAAATAGGTTGTAAATATACTTATTACACTTGCCCCAGGAAGACCGTAGAGAGGCTTCATCAAAGGAGATAATAATTTATTCGCTAGTGAAATAACCCCAAATTCCGTTAAAATACTAGCTACTGCTCCTGCTATTACTGCTATGGCCATTATTTTAAATACTGTGTTCATGAGTAAATCATAGGCTGTATTTAGTAGAGTGTTTATCGCATTTATTAGCCCCATTTTACTTCCTAAAATGGTAAAGAATCCAATTATTATTGCCAAGCATACAAATCCTTCTAAACCTACAGCTTTTTTTAATTTTGTATCTGCCCTAGCTTCAACACCATACGGAGGGTTTTTGAAGGTGATGCAAAAGGGACGGGGGTTTTTGCATCAATTTTATCTCATTTTATACTTTTTTTGAATACTATTTACTATACCTCTAGTTGTTCCTGTCATTTCAGCTATTCTTCTATGGGGTAGGTGACTTTTATTTAACATCTCAACTATAATTTCTTCTAATATATACCTTTTATTGACTAATTCCTCTATCTTGTTAACCTTATGTTTTTCACAGTAATATAATATGATCTTACGTGCCTTTTCTTCCCTTTCCCTTTCTAAATCCTCCTTTAATTCTAGAAACTCCTCTGTTTCATCTATTAGATGAAACTTTCTATATTCTTTTATTGATCCTGAAAATATGCCCATTATCATCTGTTTTGATTCAGAATCAACCAATCTATCCTGTTTGTTGATGTAACTATTATAACTACTCCATTTATATTCTTCAGCCTTAGATACCATATTGGCTTTTACTGGATTATTATGTATATACCGCATTGCCTGTATAAGATGCCCCTCGTTATTGATAACCTCGCTTTTGAATCTATTTTGGAATACATGTCCTACCCTTTCATATTTATTGTTATATCTTAGTGCAAATCTAATATTTATCCTTTTAATTGCCTCTGACATGCTTTCTATATCTGACTTAACCAAAAGATGAACATGGTTATCCATTATACAATAAGCTGCTATTGCTATATTTCCTTCCTCCACCTGTAAATTGAGCTGTTCCAAAAAATAATATTTCTCTGAAGCATTGTTAAATATCATATTTTTATTATTGCCCCTCATCATTACATGATAATATCCAGTATGGCTTTCTTCTCTAGCCACTCGAACCATAATATCACCTCAAAAGTTCAATAATAGAATATACACTACATATATAATTCTACATAAAATTAATTTATCCTTGTCTAATTTATAAAAAAAGCGTCTATCGAAGCATTAAGGTAGCTTTTCTTGAAACTCATTGACGGAAAGTTCAATAAAGGAATATATTCACTTTGGGTTCCTCGTTTCATTGTACAGCAACTAGAAGAAGATAATATGTTTGACGGACTTGACCCATCTATTCCACTACAACCTGATTGCCAAGTTTGTAACGGTACTATGACTCAAAATCTTATACTGGTATTCTTGGTGTTCACTACGAATATAAAAAATAATCTAATTTTGTTAGGTTTTTTGTTGTGCCATAATTTCCCGTGGGCGCTTTTTTGTTTTTGTTGGAAAAGTAGCACTTTCCTAACAAAATAACTCTTCCAACTCCTGTGAGAGGAAGAGTAGATTAAAAAATATTTATATAGCTCTATTATAATTTATATGAATATCTTGTCCATTATTAACATATAAAAAGGGATGGTGAGTAAGCTTAGCAAGGTTGTAATTGATAATGTTGCGGCAACATATTTAGAATCGGTATTATATAATTCGGATACTATTGTGATTTGCATCATAACTGGCATTGCTGATTGTATAATAAACACTTGTGTAGCTAATACTGGTAGGTTGAAAAATCTGGTAATAATATACATGATAGATGGTGAAATAATAAATCTCATAAATACTACTGCAAAAACGGATTTGTCTAATTTATATTTACTAAGGTCCATGTCATATATTATTTTGCCTACAACCATAGAAGCCAATGGTGTTACTAAACCACTAAAATATTTTGTTGACTTTAATACTATGGAAGGTGGCTTAAAGTTAAAGTAAAGTAATATTCCAGATACAATAACAGTAATCAATGGAATATTAAATATATTCTTCAGCTTTTGTAAAATATTACCAACTTTATTATTGCCATCTTTGGCTATCATAGGACTTAATACACTCCAAAACATAACGGTATTTGCTACATAATAGAATATAATATAAGGTATGCTTATTTCCCCAAATAAACTTAAACATATGGGTAATCCAAAAAACATGCTATTTGATACAGATGACATAGAAACAAAACTCCCGGATTTTATAGGCTCTATTTTCATAATCTTTGATATGATTTTAGATATTATAATAAGAATTGCCATAGATAATAGTGCTATGCCTACAAATTTAAATGATGAAATTAACATTTCATTAGAAAAGTTTTCAAAAAAATTGGTTATAGTTAAAGCAGGTATTCCTACTTTAACAGTTACTTTGCTTAAAAAACTCTTTACATCATCATTAATCCATCCAATTCTAGACATAATCCAACCTGCAAAAATAAGTATTATTAATATAAAAGTACTTTCTAATGATTTTAGAAACAATTCTGACCTCCTAGATTATATTTTTCCACATACTATGCATTACCATATTTATACTATTAGTATGGTTGAATTACCCCTTTTCCTTAAATAGTTTCTTTATTCCTCCACTTTCTACAATGTTAAGAATATAATCAGATATTTTCTCTCCCTGGATTTTCACATCTGATGTTTTATTAATAACATATCCTTCTTTCACATGTACCTCCAGTATATCCCCTGTTTTTACTTTTTTACTAATATCCCTACAAATCATTAGAGGTAATGCTAGATTAGTTGCATTTCTATAGAAAATCCTAGCAAAGGATTCTGCTAAAACAATGCTGACACCACTAGTTTTAAGAGTAATAGCTGCATGTTCCCTACTAGATCCACATCCAAAGTTTGTACCTGCAACTACTATATCTCCTTCTCTAACTTCCTTTGCAAACTTTTCATCTACTCCTTCCAAACAATGCTTTTTAATATCTTCAGGATCTACTAGCTCTAAATATCTGCCTGGGTAAATCTGATCCGTATCAATGTTGTTTCCATAGACAAAGGCTCTACCTGTAATTATATTTTTCATCCTTTATTCCCTCCCTAAACTATCGGCTCCGTAATATAACCATTTAAAGCTGATGCTGCTACTGTAGCTGGAGACGCCAAGTATATAGATGCCTTACTGCTTCCCATTCTTCCTGGGAAATTTCTATTAGTAGATGTAATACACACTTCATTATCTGCAATAATCCCTGCATGGGTTCCTAGACATGGTCCACAGCCTGGTGTACTAAATGTAACCCCAGCTTTTATTAAATCCCTCATATATCCTTTTTCAATAATGGATAGCTGTACTTCATCTGATGCTGGAATAATAACAAATCTTACATTAGGATGAATCTTTTTCCCTTTCAAAATCTTCCATGCTGCTTCAATATCCTCAAACCGACCTCCAGTACAAGAACCAATGAACGCTTGATGAATCTTAGTTCCTATACCATCTTTTATACTTATATTATTGTCTACACTATGAGGTGCAGCCAGCTGTGGTTCAAGTCCATCAATATTGAAAATTAAATGCTCCGAATACTCATAGTCATTATCCGTTTCATATATAGTATAATCCTTGCTTGTTC
Source organism: [Clostridium] ultunense DSM 10521 (assembly GCF_000511955.1). Lineage (GTDB taxonomy): Bacteria > Bacillota > Clostridia > Tissierellales > Tepidimicrobiaceae > Schnuerera > Schnuerera ultunensis. The sequence continues at coordinate 660,115 of NZ_AZSU01000003.1, forward strand.
TAGAGTTTACATAATTAATCACCCCTTCATTGGGTTTCATATAGGCAGTTTTTGCACCCATTTCAACTGCCATATTACAAATGGTCATCCTTTCAGAAACACCTAACTCTTCCACATAATTCCCACTAAACTCAATGGCCTTATATACAGCTCCATCAGCCTTTACCTTACCTAATATATACAAGATTACGTCCTTTGCAAAAGCATTTTTCGAAGGTGTGCCATTTATCTCTATATTTATAAGCTCTGGAACTCTAAACCAAAGCTTTCCACTTATTAGTACAGTTGCCATATCCGTAGCTCCAATACCAGTCCCAAACGCTCCAAAGGCACCATGGGTTGTCGTATGGGAATCTGTAGCTACTATTATCATTCCCGGATAAATCAACCCTGCCTCTGGCAACACCTGATGGCATATTCCCTTATTTATATCAAAGTGGTGAGTTAATCCCTGTTCCTTTGCGAATTCCCTCATTTCCTTATGAATTTGGGCCGTATTTATAGTGGGAGCAGGAGCATAATGGTCGAATACGAAAGCGACCTTGTCCTTGTCAAATACCTTTTGGCCTTCCATTTCCCAAAAAGAATATACGGTTTGTAGGTATAGATCATTTATTTCTGCAAAGTCAATATTGCAGGTAACTATTTGTCCTGCTTCTACCCTATCTAAACCAGCTTTATTGGCTAGTATTTTTTCAATGGCATGCACATATATCACAACCTTTCATAGTTAATAAGTAATAGCAAATCCTTTGATATTAATATCAAAGGATTTGCAACTGTTATATTTAAACACTATCCACCAAAAATACTTAATAGGGCAGTGGCTACAATGAGCATGAATGCACCACCTAACCTGGATGAGATTTGGGCAAATGGCATTAATAACATTCTGTTTGATGCTGATAATACTGCAACGTCACCAGTACCTCCCATGTTAGCCATACATAGCCCTCCAGTTATTGCTGCTTCTACTGGATAGAAACCAAGTAGTTTGCCTACAAATCCTGCGCCAAGTATTGCCCCTAGTACTGTAACAGTTACTAGTATTAAGTATGTTAATGAGAATGCACTTGCTACCTCAGCCAAATCTGTGTAAGCGACTCCGATGCCCACTAATAAGGTTGGGGTAAGGTTGACCATAATAAACCTAAACCATTGAAAAGCTCCAGTTTCATATTTTTCAGGCATTATACCAAATGCTTTCACTACTGCTACTGTTATTATCATAAGGGCATAGGAATGAATTGGTATAAATTTTGCTAGAATCCTTCCCCATGCAAAGAAGGTTGTGGATAGTAATAATCCCATTCCTAAAAATTTATACTTTACTGCTATTTTACTCTCTTTTTCTCTATCTGGCTCTTCTTGGCCTACTAGAAGTTTACCTTCCCCTGATATATTAGGCTTACCCTTTCCTATTCTATCAAGTAGACCTGCCGCAACTATTGATAGAGCATTTCCTAGGGCAAGAGCTGGTACCATCTTTGATAATATTGTCGTCGGGTCAACATTGAGGCCATCTCCAAATATTTGAGATAGTGGAACAGCACCTGCTCCCATTCCGCCACCCATGATTGGAAGCCCAACATAGAATAATGCTTCTTTAGCTCCATATCCCATTATTGCGCCTACTGCACTAACTAGTCCGAAGGATACAATAACTCCACCTAAGATTACTGGCAAATATCTAACCGCTGCCTTAATTAATAACTTTCTATCCATTCCTAAAATACTGCCTGTTATTAATGCTGCAATATAAAAGTCTAAAAAGCCTTCACCCTTCATAAAATTAGTCATAATAGTCCCTGCTGATTCTGGCATAAGATTAAAAGTCATCAGTGCAGCTGAGCCGAAAATAATAATGATAGGTCCCCCACCTAAATAGTCCTTTACTATTGGTAGCCTGTTGCCTAATTCATTGAATATTGCTCCAATTACCATCATCAATGGAAAAGCTCCTATCATACCTGCAGGTAGCACTTCCATATAGGTGGCCACTAGAACAATAGCTGTAATGAGAAGAAACATTTGGATGGATATACCCATAATCTTATATCCGCCCTTGTCCTGTAAGTTAACAGTATTTTCTCCCATTATAAAACCTCCTTTATTTTAATTTTATTAAATCCTGGCCACGCCAGATTCTCTAGCTGCTTTCTCCACTGCCTTAGCCACTTCATAGGCAATATTTTTATCTAGTGCACTTGGTATTATATAATCTTCATTTAATTCTGCTTCCTTCACCATATTAGCAATAGCATATGCTGCTGCAATATTCATTTCATCATTTATATCTTTTGCTCTTGCATCTAAGGCTCCTCTAAAGATTCCAGGAAATGCTACTACATTGTTTATTTGATTGGCAAAATCCGATCTACCCGAACCTACTACCCTTGCCCCTGCTTTTTTGGCTTCATCTGGGAATATTTCTGGTATTGGGTTTGCCATAGCAAATACGATAGCATCTTTATTCATAGATTTAATCATGTCAGCATCTACAAGCTCTCCTACTGAAACACCTATAAAGACATCTGCCCCTACCATAGCATCTCTTAAAGTTCCTTTTCTATTTTCCTTATTGATTAACTGTGCAATCTCTTCCTTTAGCCAATTGTTTTCAGGATTTCCTTTATACACTATTCCCTTACTATCGCATAAAATCATGTCTTTAACTCCCAAGGTTAGTAATATCTTCACTACAGCAGTTCCTGCTGCACCTGCACCGTTAATAACTACTCGAACCTCTTCAAATTTCTTACCCACTATCTTTAATGCATTGATTAATCCAGCTGCTACTACAACAGCCGTACCATGTTGATCGTCATGAAATACTGGTATGTCTAATTCTTCCTTTAGTTTTCTTTCAATTTCAACGCATTTTGGAGCCGATATATCTTCTAAGTTTATGCCTCCAAAGCTAGGTGAAATCCTCTTAACCGTTTCAACTATTTGGTCTACATCGTTAGTAGCTAGGCAAATAGGAAAAGCATCAACATTTGCAAATTCTTTAAAGAGTATTGATTTACCCTCCATAACAGGCATTGCTGCTTCAGGCCCAATATCGCCCAATCCCAATACTGCAGATCCATCCGTTACAACTGCTACTAAATTACCTTTGGCTGTGTATTTGTAAACGTTTTCTTTGTTCTTATGGATTTGACGGCAAGGTTCTGCCACACCAGGTGTATATGCAGTACTTAAATCATCTTTTGTTTCAACTTTTACCTTAGATACAACCTCAATCTTTCCCTGATTATCTTGGTGTAACTTTAAACTAAGCTCTGGATAATTCATATAACCCCCCATTTCTCTTAATATATTTTTGTTAATTTAATTATATATGGATATTTTTTTGAAATATATATTGTGTTAATATCCTAATAATTAAAAAATTTTAAAATAATTTGTCAACAATTTGACTATAAATTAATAAAAATCCTCCTCCAATTTTTTTATCATTGCTGTTACAGCTAAAATATCTGCACAACCCCCAGGGCTGATGTTCTTGTTGATAAACTCCAATTCCATATCTTTAATATACTTTCTTCCTTTTTCTGTATACATGCCTCCGTAATTCATGAATTTATTAGCACATTTCCTTATAATCTTAAGTCCTTCCATTCCACATCTATTGATTACTGTGGTATCTTCAACTACCGCCATTAATCCTATCAAAGTATGACTTAAGGCTTGATTTATAGATAATCCCGATGATAAGGCTTCTTCATATAGGGGAAGACCTACATTCATGACGCTGGGTAATCCATTTTCTACCTCTCCTCTAACCCCAGTAATTCCGTATTCTAAGTAGATCCTTTCACCATTGGTCTTTGCCTGGTCCTTAGATAAGTTTAATAATTCCCTTTCAACAATACCCTTACAAATATATTTACATTCTTCAGAGATATTGTATCTATTTACAGCTTTTCCAAGCCTTATGCAACTTCCCGCTGCTGCTGAAACCACTCCTCCTAGAAATAGAAAGCCTTTCTGGGTATTAACTCCCTTTGTGGCTGCAAACATTTCCTTTTCAGCCTTAATTCCTACTCTACGAAGTTTAGAAAGTAGATCATCATCTTCTTGAATTCCTAATTCAGCACAAATAGCCATTGTAGGCAGTATAGCTACGCTACTCTTTAAAAAGGTGAAAAAATTCATATCCTTATGGGCTCCATTTGAAAAAGGGGAGACCAGCCCTGGAGATGGGCTTGTACATATATCGTATAACATGCCTAAATTTGCTGCCTGGCTAATTTTTATAGCCAGTAAACTAACATTAGAAATATTATCCTTGCCCATTTTTCCTCCTTAATTCTTCTTCTAAAATTCTATCAATTACTGCAAGTAGTTCAGATAAGCTATGTTTTTTTAGTTTACTGCATATCCATGGATTATCATTACAGATAATACATTTTCTCGGCTTTAGTCCTAATTCATTTCTACTTAGGGGAAGTCCCTCTAATGAATATACATCGATATCATATAACCTTCCTATCCTATTCTCCTCTTCTATTTTTGCTGCCCTCTTTTTAGCAGTTAAATGATCCATATTTACTACTAGGATTAGACTTTGGCCGTCATGACCTTCTAATAAATTTGAAAATATAATGGACTCTTTAAACTTCCAATATAACTTATCTGAAAGGATTTTAAAAATCATATCTGCAGTAGATGTGTTTTTATTTGCTCCAGGATAATTTACTTTCCCACAAATTACTGGTAATCTATACTCCCTAATTAATTTCAATATATATTCATATCTTTCTTCTCTGGATTTCAATATACTATCAATCAATGTCTGGATTCACTTCCCTTTATTTTCTCTATTATCTCCTTTGACTGAGATGATAATAAAAATGAGTAGGTAATTTCTGGAACAAGTTTTTTTATTTCTTTCCAATTATCTTCTTTAATATTTTTTCGTACCATGGAAGCACTTACTACTTTCCCATCAATAATAAGCCTATCTACTATCCTTACTTCTATTCCGTACTCTGGAAGTATCTCAGCAAGAACCTGGTTATATCCATTGGTCACGCTACAGTAGGGCTCCGTCCCTAAATATCTCCTTTTTATGTTAAAAGCTTTTGCGATGTGTTTACTAAAAATACCTGCATCTAGCTGTTTATATGCCCTATCCTTATCCTCCTCTTCCTTTATGAAATAGGAAGGAAAAGTGTTAGAACTTATTATATAATCTCCTCCAGGAACAACATGTACATTGCATAAATCTTTAATTCCTTCTTTAACTAGTTTGTACCTAACATCAAATGGAAAGGCAGATTTATCTTCTTGGACTATGAATACTATTACCCTTTCATTTTCTAAAGCTGACCTTTCTATTAGATATCTATGTCCTAAAGTAAAAGGGTTGCAATTCATTACTATAGCTGCTTTCTCTTCATCTCCAAAGGAATTTTCTCTCTTAATGGTTTCTATATATCTGCTTAAATTGTTTGAGCTTGATTCAAGCAATGTTACATCCCTAGTTGAAAACACCTCAAGATAACCCAGTTCTCGAAATATATACTTGTTTTCAGGCTTTGTAAATATGAAAGTATGGAATATACCTTTATCAAACATAATATTTCTTATTTGACTAATTAACTTTCCTGCTATACCTTCTCCCTGTAATTCCTTTTTTACTGCAAAGCTCTTTATCACTTTACCCGCATAGGAGCAAGTTCCTACCATCTTTCCATCCATTTTAGCTACTATTGTTTCCTCCACATCCCTGTCCAAGGAAAGATTAAATTCTGATAAGAATTGCTCAACCTGCAGCCTTTCCTTATCTTCTAAATCTATTTTCTCTATTATCAAGGACATATTCTCACCTTTTTATCTTTCTTACTACATCTATGATGGTTCCATCTCTATATTCTATAGCAGCAACCATTCTTTCATCCCTTTCTATCTCCATAGGCTTTCCAGTAATCCTCTCTGCTATTTCCTTTAATTCTTCTATACTCACAAGCTGTATTTTGGAGTCCTTTAGCCTTTCAATTAAATCCTTTCTTCTTGGATTAACAGCAATTCCTCTTTCCGTTACTAGAACATCTATGGTTTCACCTGGGGTACTTACTGTTGTAACCTTATCAGCTATAAGAGGAAGTCTACCCTTAAACAGCTGAGAAACAACTATAGCCAATTTGGCACCTGCAGCTGTATCGCTATGTCCACCTGAACCTCCCATAATAACTCCATTTGAGCCAGTGGTTACATTTACATTGAAGTCTGTATCAATTTCAGTTGCACCTAATATTACAACATCTAGATTATTTACAACTGCCCCCTTATTATGAGGATTCCCATACATGGATGCTGACATTGGTTGATGATTCTTATTGTTTTTAAGGGATTCAATAGCTCTTAAATCAAAACATTGGACATCTAAAATTGAATCAAATAATCCTTCTTCAAGCATATCCACCATATATCCTGTTATGCCGCCAGACATAAAGCTTCCCTTTATACCTTTTTCTTTCATTATTTCCCTGACGCTAGCTGCTACTGCCAAGGATGTTCCTCCTGCACCTGTTTGGAAAGAAAATCCATCCTTTAACAGCCCTGAAGCTTCTATTAGCTGGGCTGTAGTCTTGGCAATTTTTAAACCTATAGGGTCCTTTGTTATTCTAGTGGTGCCTGATACGATGCCCCTTGGATCTCCTATCTTATCTACGACTACAATATAATCCACATAGTCTTGACTAATTTCAATAGGACAGGCTGGATAGGCTACAAGGTTGTCAGTTATTGCAACAACCTTTTCTGCATAATGGGCATCAGATATGGCATATCCCAATACACCACAAGCAGATTCTCCATAAAGCCCGTTTATATTTCCATAGCTATCACAGCTAGGAGATGCTATAAATGCCACATCTATTTTTATATCTCCACTTTCTATAGCCCTTGACCTTCCCCCATGGGTGTGCATTATTATTGGATTTTCAAGTATCCCTTCTGAAACAGCCTCTGCTACCGGACCAGACATATAGGATGCATATAGCCCAGTTACTACCCCTGATTTCATATGGTCTATTAATGGAGCATGGATAGGAAATAATGAACTAGAAGCTATTTTAATATCCTTTATGCCCATACTAGCTATCTTATCCATTACCATGTTGACTACATAATCTCCATTACGCAAATGATGGTGAAAAGAAATAGTCATTCCATCTTCTAGTCCAGTTTTTTTAATAGCTTCCTCTAAACTATTTAATAGCTTCTTTTTACCAGGCATTAGGCTTTTAGCTCTTACCTGAGTTTTAATTACATCTCCAATATTGTCATAAGCCCCAGTAAAGGCTTTCACTTCCTTATAATAGCCTTTAATAGTATCTGGAATTTCCCTTCCTAAAGAATTCTTCATCAAACTCACCTCCTAAATAACTCCTGCAGCTTTTGCCTTCTTTAGTATTGTTTCAGCCCTATGGATTATAGGTGCATCGACCATTTTGCCCTGATATGAAAATACTCCTTTCCCTTTTCCCTTTGCTTCTTCCATTGCCTTAATCACATTTTGGGCATATTCTATCTCGTCAATCGTTGGTGTAAATACCTGATTTATAATCTCTATTTGCCTAGGATTTATAGCTGCTTTACCTGTCATACCCAAACCCTTTCCACGAATAGTATCTTTTCTTAATCCTTCAAAATCATCTACATCTGCAAAAGGTGTATCTATTGCATCAATTTTATATGTTTTACATATATGGGCTATTCTAGACCTAGCATAAAATATCTCTTGTCCTTCTTTTGTCCTAGTTACTTCAAGGTCAGCAGTCAAATCTTCTGCTCCTAATAGTACAGCTATTGTCCTGTTTGAAGCACTGATAATATCTGAAATGTTTTCAATAGAATAGGCAGTCTCAGCAATAGGAATAAGCTTTATAGTATTTTCTAAAATACCTTCCTTTCTTTCTATTTTTCCAACTAATTTACAAATCTCCTCCATATCTTCTTCGGTTGCCATGGGAATCATAAATGCATCTGGTTTTGCTTTTGTAATCACCTGAATATCTTTGATTCCAAATGGACTTGAAGGAGAGTTAATCCTTACTACAATTTCACAGCTATAAAAATCCACATATTTTAAAGCCTTATATACTAAATCTCTAGCTGCGTCTTTTTCTTCTATGCTGACGGAATCCTCTAAATCTAAGATAATACTATCTGCTCCCAGGACTCCAGCATTTTGTATCATATTGGGATTGTTTCCAGGCATGAAAAGCATAGTTCTTCTCAATCTATCCATCACTATCCTCCTTTTCTAATTAGCTCTATTAATTGCTGTTTCTAATCGTGCCCTTATTGTATAATCAAGGGCCCCACGATCATTTGCAATAATCTTTATATCTTCTATTTCCAAATCTTTTAAAGTCTGTCTCATAACATTTTCGATTTGCTTGCCAAACTGTTTTAACACAATACTATCCAGTTGAATTTCTATACCTTGACCCTGGTTAGGCTGTACCATAATATATATATCACTTGATTCTAATGTTCCTGCCCTAGCAGGCTTATCTATTACCATTCAACCCCTCCTTTCATAACCTTTAATAAATAAAAAACCTTAAGTGATGAAAGTCACCTAAGGCAAATATTAAATCATATTCATCACTTACCACAGCCTATTTATTTTCCCTAGTCGTAAATTAATCTGATTAAGTGATATTATTTAATTAAGTTGTTTATATTTAAAATTATATAACATAGTTTTAGTATTTTGACTTTAGAAAATATTCTAATAATTTAATTAATAAAAAAATTATATAACAACAAAATAATCAATTGACTTTTTTATAAAGGTAATTTGGTCGTCCAACAGAACCATATTCAAGAATACGAACAATAAATCCAATTTTTTCAAGATAATTCATATATCTTCTTACTGTAACAGTTGTAACCTTTAATCCTTCTGCAATCTCATCTGCACTTAAGGGACTGTTTCCATTGGTATCCACAAACGACATAACTCTATTTAATGTCAGTCTATTTAACCCCTTAGGAATTACATTGTCTGTTGAAAGCATTTTACTAATCAATATTTTATCCAATTCCTCTTGTCTAATGGTATTTTTCTTGCTAAGTGTATTATATCTTGATTGATAATTTTCTAATGCAATTTTTAGCCTTTCATATTCAAAGGGTTTAATCAAATAATCAACAACGCCTAATTTCAGAGCTTTATCTATTTTATCAACCTCTGCAGAAGCAGTAACCATTATTACATCACAATTTACCTGGTTTTTTCTTATCTGTTCTAAAATATGTATCCCATCCTCATCTGGTAAATAAATATCTAAGATAACTAAATCAACTTTCTTCTTTTTTAAAAAAGATATTGCTTCCTTATAATCTTTAACAATTCCTACAACCTGAAACCCTTCAACACTTTCCACATAGCCTTTATTTATCTTGGCAACCATGGGATCATCTTCAACTATTAGCACTCTGGACATTCCTTCTCTCCTCCTTAGGTATTATTACCTTAAAAGTAGTGCCTTCCCCAATCGATGAGCTAACTTTTATTACTCCATAGAGCTTTGCTACCTTTTCCTTAACTAAAGCTAGTCCAATTCCTCTGTTTTCAGATTTAGTACTATATCCCCTGTCAAATATCTTTTCTATGTATTCTTCCTCAATACCTAAACCATTATCATTTATAATTATTTCAATTTTATCTTCTAGTTCATCAATAGACAGAGATACTCTTTTATTATCTTTGTTTTCCTTTACAGTAGCTTCAAAAGCATTTTCTATTAAATTTCCTATTATTATTACTAATGCTGTGGCCTTGTCCTTGTCATCAATAGCCTGTATTGGAGAAGTGCTATTTATATGAAAATTTATTCCTAACTCTTTAGCTCGACTGATTTTTCCTAGTACAATACCTGCTAATACTGGATCATTTATTTTTTTCATTACTGAAACCAAAAGCTGTTCACGAGTATCCTTAATATCTAAAATATATCTTTTTATCTCTTCTATATCTCCAACTCTAACCAGTCCTAAAATAACATGGAGCTTATTTAGAAATTCATGGGAATTGGCCCTTAAGGTCTGAACCACTTCATTAAATCCGGTAATTTCCTCAGCTAATCTTGTTAACTCTGTCTTGTCTCTAAAGGATGCAATAACACCAATAGTTTCACCCTTATTAATAATGGGTACTATATTCATAACTATATTGATTCCATATAAATCCTTTTCCTTTTCTTTAAGTGGAATTCCTGTTTCAAGAACTTCCTCTAATCCACTATTGGGAAACATATCAAAAATTTTTTCTCCTATAGGGTTTTCTCCTTCTATACCAAGTATAGATTTGGCTGAATCATTTATCATTGTAATTCTTTTATCTTGATCAATGGATATAATCCCCTCTTGAATTGCCTGCAGCATACCATTTTTCTCAATATATAATCTACTTATTTGATGAGGTTCCAATCCCAAGAGAGTTTTTTTAATATTACTGCTAAAAAATATGGCACCTATTAAACCTAATATAAGACCTCCTGTTGAATATAAAACAATGGTTTTTAAAGCATCTTTTTGTAATGCAATTATCTCTTCAACCAATGTACCAACCATAATAAAGCCTACTTGTTTTCCTTTTGAATTAGATATTGGTGCAAAGGCTCTAAGAGATGGGCCTAATGTACCTACCGCCTCTGAAATATAAGATTCTCCTGTTTCAATAACCTTTTCCTCATCTCCTCCTACAAAGTAACGACCTAATCTATCTACCTTAGGATGGGCGAATCTCTTTCCCTCCATATTAGCTACTACAATCATGTCTATATCCTTTAAAGCCTTCAATTGTTCATATGTATAATCCTGTATAAACCCGCTAGGATCTCCTTGTTCTAATATGTCTCCAAAATAGGGATAGTTAGATATGCTGAGAGCTGTATTCATGTTGTTTACTCTAATCTTTTCTTTTAAATTGTTTACAGTCCAAATTGAAAAAAATATAGAAATGAAAACTACTGATGCTATAATGATAAAACTGGTGAAAAGCATTATTTTGGTTCTAAGACTTAATTTTGATCTTTCCATAAATCCCCTCCTATATTCATATTATACCTTAATCTAGAAATTTTTTCACTTTTGTTCTAATAATCTACTCAACAAATCTACCAAATTTACTTCTCTAGTGTGTAAAACTTCCATTATAATGTTATTTTTGTACTTTATTCTATTATTTAACAACTCTATCCATTCATCATATAATAATTGGGTATCAATATTGGGAGGTGATGTTTTGATTAAAAAAGACTACAAAGACTTAAATAAACATGAGAAAAATCAAAGATTGATAGAGATAGCCAAAGTGTTTTTTAAACTAGGAGTCATGGCCTTTGGAGGGCCTGCTGCTCATATAGCCATGATGGAAGATGAAATCATAGAGAAGAGAAAATGGATTTCTAGGGAAAAATTTATGGATTTAATTGGAACTACAAATCTTATTCCAGGGCCAAACTCTACAGAAATGGCTATACTAATAGGAATTGAAAGAGCAGGCATTCTAGGGCTAGTATTAGCAGGTATTTCCTTTATTTTACCTTCTATGGCGATAACCTTAGTATTTGCATTTATATATGTAAAATATGGTTCTATACCTGAAGTCCATAACATTTTAAATGGAATAAAGCCTGTAATTATTGCAATGATACTTCATGCCCTATATAGATTGAGCAAATCAACGATTAAAAGTAAAGCTCAGATAATTTTAGCAATTTTTATAGGAGTAATATATCTATTTGGTATAGGAGAGATTAGTCTATTATTCATTGCTGGTTTTATTTTTACTATTTTTTCAAATAAGGATAAGATCAGTAACAAGCTTAGAGCAATAGAGCCTATTTCATTGTCTCTATTATTTTTGACCTTTTTCAAAATTGGTGCAGTATTATACGGTAGTGGTTATGTATTATTAGCCTTTTTAGAAACTGAGTTCATAGAAAAACTTCATATCCTTACTATGCCACAACTAATTGATGCAGTTGCAATTGGAGAATTTACACCTGGACCTATTTTTACCACATCCACCTTTATAGGCTATATCTTAAATGGTTTATCTGGCGGATTAATTGCAACTATAGGTGTTTTTTTACCCTCCTTCATTGTAGTATTACTCATAAAGCCTATACTACCCAAATTAAGGAGTTCTCCTTGGGCATCTGGTATGCTAGATGGTATCAATGTTGGCTCTTTAGTATTAATGACAGCTGTAACTATTAAATTAGGTATTTCTTCTTTAACAAATTGGATGACTATCACAATTTTTATAGCATCCTTTTATATACAGAGTAAATTTAAAACTAATTCTGCCCTATTAGTTTTAGGTGGTTTAATAGGATGGTTTGTTGGGATATATATTTAAGATTTACCTGTAGAAAAATCGGGTAAGGACAGACTACTTCGTCTTTCCCTGCTTCTATTACAGATTGAGCAGTGGCTGGGTTTATAGTACAGGCAACATACATACCGGCACTAACTCGACCAATGCAATTTTCATTGCAGCCTGTACAAAGAACTATATCATTGGTACGACATTCAGCCAACTTAGTAGGAATAAATAAATTGTTGTTTAGAAATTGCATAATATAGACTAATCAAGTACGAAGACCGAGAGATTAGAATACCATATTGTTATATAATATGAGAAAATTTAAGGTATAAATCAAGACTAAATAATAGCTTAAGACAGCACTCTAACCAAAAGCTCTTGAAGGCTAGAAACTTGCATTTTTTCATATATATGAGATATATGTTTATATGTTGTAGATTGGGAAATATAAAGAGTCTCACTTATCATAGTTGGAGAAACACCTTGACACAACAAATTCAAAATTTCCATCTCTCTTTCAGTAAGATTAGCAACTTCCCAAGTAATTTGATTTAAACCTCTTAAACTTGTCTGTTCGCAAAAAAATTTTTTATGTAGATTGTTTAGAAGTGGAACTACCAGTGAAAGGATCATTAATTCATCATCTGAGAAATTGACATTTGTTGTCCTGTCCAAAGCAAATACAGTTCTAGGTATACCATTGACATCATATAAGGCAAATCCAAGAGAGTACTTCAGACCACGGGGGCGAATATATTTGGGAACAAATTCAGTAGAAGATTCCTTTTCCCATTCTCTAATAGTAATTGTAGACTTAGTTGCATTTTCACGTAAGGGTTTTTCTAGGCTATATCGGCCATTTTCAGTCTTAGAATAATATTTGAGGTATAAAGTGCTCCATTGTTTATCAATATTCATCAAATATTGATTACATATCTTCCTGTTTCCATCTAAAAAATAAATAAGAGATTGGTCGAAGTGGCATAGTTTAGTAAGATTAGACAGAATAGATACTGAAAAGGATTTTATTTCATTCATATTTCCACAAGAAAGAATAAAGTTATAAATTTCTTTCCAAGGGATATTTAAGCTAGTATTCATACAATTCCCTCCATACTTGTCTCAAATATCTTTAGGGACAATACAAAAATCCCTAATGATGACTATATTATATTAGAGTATTATATAATCGTCAATCTTATGGAATAGCATGACTCCAAAGTGCAGTATTTGTATTAATCTAAAAATGAATATTACAGCAAGAAGTATATCTTAATATATTATCATATTCTGATTATTTTTACAATTATTGAAATTGATAATATATTATAAGCAAATCTGATAATTAAAATAGTAATTTGATTTTGATATACTTTATTTGCAAAGAATAAAAAAATTAGCATGCCTTCATAAATAATAAAGATTTATTTATGTACTAGCAGATATCATCATATCATTTGAGTACGGAGTTTACAATTATTTATGTTGGTAGTAAGCAAACTAAAAAGGGGGAATGGTATCTATGACAACTAAAAATGACAGGAAAAATATTGAAATTACTAAGGAAGATAAAAAAGAAATTCGTGCATCTAAAATGAAAAAAGGAAGGAAATCAATCGCATACCTCCAGCAAATGAAGGATAGTGGTGAAAAGATTGTTCAGATGTGTCCAGTGGATAGAGATAAGTATTTTACAATGGCCGCTGAGATGGCTGGAGTTGATATATGCCGATTGACTGTTCCCGGTGAGAATATTGAGATGCAAATCGCAAATGCACCCTGGTGGATTAGAACAGTGCGTGAAGCTGCAAAGATTATTCACATCAACTTTTATATGCAGACTCCAACATTTTACTCCAAGGAAGCTGCACTAAAGTATGGATCAATATACATGGCTAATGGGGCAGACTCTCTTCTTCCTATGGGTGTAAGTAATGAGACTTTGAAGTATATGGCAGATAACCATTTAGTAGTCTTTGGTCATGTAGGCGCTTTATCTGGCTGGCAAACCAGTAGGCATGGTGGATATAAGCGTTTGGGTCTGACTGCTGAAGATGCTATGAAGGTTTTCCGACAGGCTTATGAATATCAAGAAAATGGTATGATGGGTATGACCATTGAATTAACACCTATCGAAGTTACTAATGCAATTGCAAAGAAATTACGAGTTCCTGTGGTAGCAATTTGTGCAGGTGGAGCTGCAGATGGCTCTGAAATGGTTGACT
>NZ_AZSU01000003.1:675098-698125 GCF_000511955.1 [Clostridium] ultunense DSM 10521
GAGATGCAAATCGCAAATGCACCCTGGTGGATTAGAACAGTGCGTGAAGCTGCAAAGATTATTCACATCAACTTTTATATGCAGACTCCAACATTTTACTCCAAGGAAGCTGCACTAAAGTATGGATCAATATACATGGCTAATGGGGCAGACTCTCTTCTTCCTATGGGTGTAAGTAATGAGACTTTGAAGTATATGGCAGATAACCATTTAGTAGTCTTTGGTCATGTAGGCGCTTTATCTGGCTGGCAAACCAGTAGGCATGGTGGATATAAGCGTTTGGGTCTGACTGCTGAAGATGCTATGAAGGTTTTCCGACAGGCTTATGAATATCAAGAAAATGGTATGATGGGTATGACCATTGAATTAACACCTATCGAAGTTACTAATGCAATTGCAAAGAAATTACGAGTTCCTGTGGTAGCAATTTGTGCAGGTGGAGCTGCAGATGGCTCTGAAATGGTTGACTTTGATACATTTAATATGATGCCTTCACTAGCTTCTCATGCCAAAGCTTATGCAGATTTCTTTAAATGGGCGACTTCTGCTTATGGCGCTTGGGCTCATGATGTTCGAACTGGGGGATATCCAGAAGATAAGCATGGTTTTCATATGGAAGAAAGAGAATTAGACAAGTTTTTGAACATATTAGAACAAAAATACTAATTTAAGACTATTCATAAATTGAGGAGGCTCGTATTATATGGATGCTAAAGCGATTTTCGATATGGCAGCAAAAAGTACAGAGAATATTCGCAGTCTTTCGGAAGTGTTCTGTGATGATATGGTTGGTAAGGTAGCTATTGTAACAGGTGGTGCTACTGGACTCGGTTACAACATCGCAAATAGACTAGCAGAGGCTGGTGCCAGTGTTGTAATTGCATCAAGGAAAGAAAGTACTGGAAAAAAAGCAGAAGAGGAGTTTAGAGCTCGAAAACTAGAAGTAAAATGGTTTCAAACGGATGTAAGTAAAGTTTCGGATTGTTATGATCTTGTTGATTATACAGTAAAACAGTACGGTAGGGTGGATATTGTAGTTGCAAATGCGGCAACTTGGTCAATGTATTCATTCTTGGACATGCCAGAGGAAGCATTTGATACTGTTATCAATACGGATTTGAAAGGTGAATATTTTATTGCTCAGGCAGCAGCTCGTGTTATGGTAAAGCAAAAGATAAAGGGGAAAATTGTTTTTATTTCTTCTGTTGCCTACAAAGGCTCTGATGCACCAAAAGTAGGAATGATGACACACTATAATGCTGCAAAGGGTGCAATTGTAAGTATGACAAAAGGTATTGCAAAGGAGTTACGCCAATATGGAATTAGTGTAAACTGTGTTGCTCCAGGAGGTATGCTTACAGCAGGGGCATTTACCAATAATTCAGAGGCTATTGGACTTTATGGACAGGAATTAGCTGAGGAAAGAAGTAAATATGGCAGAGAGACACCAATGGCTTTGAATCCTGATGAGATTGCACTTGTAGTATTTGCAATGTGTACATCTATGTCTAATTTCATAGTTGGTGAAACAATAGATGTTGACGGTGGATCGATGTTTAGTTATCAAGATAAACCGTGGAGTTATACCATAGAAGGATGTGTGCCTGGTCCAAAAAAGGAATAACACATTAGTTTGATATTGGTTTATATAGATAATCAAAATAATCCTCCTATAAAATCTCAATAAAACAAAATGAGATTTTACTAGGAGGATTTCATATATCAGAAAATAAAATGTAACAATTTATGTCAGTATGCGTACTAGAAGTTCTTGTATTGAAGAAACATTCATTTTTTCATAGATATTAGCAATATGTTTATTTGTTGTAGATAGTGAGATACAAAGTGATTTGCTAATATTGCCTGGCGAAAGCCCTTGACATAGCAGATTTGTAATTTCAATTTCCCTATCGGTAAGATCTGTGGTCTCCCAAGAAATTTGATCTATTCCTTTTCGACTTGTCTGCTGATAAAAAAAGTTTTTATGCAGATTGTTTAAATGTGGAATTGCTAAATTCAATATCAACAATTCTTCTTCTGTAAAGTTTTCGTCTCTTATCTTATCTAATGCAAAGATGGTTCTAGGAATACCATTAATATCGAATAAAGCAAATCCAAGAGAATACTTAATACCACGTGAGCGGATATAATTAGGAACAAAATCAGTAGAAGGCTCCTCTTCCCATACTCTGATATTGATAGTAGGCTCAGAAGGATTTTCTCTTATATCTTTTTTCAGACCATAACATCCATTTTCAGTTTTGAATAATATTCAAGATATATTGTACTCCATTGCTTGTCAATATTTATCAGATACTGATTACATATCTTCCTGTTTCCATCTAAAAAATAAATAAGGGATTGATCGAAGTGGCATAGTTTAGTAAGATTAGACAGAATAGATACTGAAAAGGATTTTATTTCATTCATATTTCCACAAGAAAGAATAAAGTTATAAATTTCTTTCCAAGGGATATTTAAGCTAGTATTCATACAATTCCCTCCATACTTGTCTCAAATATCTTTTATTTATGTTGGTAGTAAGCAAACTAAAAAGGGGGAATGGTATCTATGACAACTGAAAATGACAAGAAAAGTATTGAAATTACTAAGGAAGATAAAAAAGAAATTCGTGCATCTAAAATGAAAAAAGGAAGGAAATCAATCGCATACCTCCAGCAAATGAAGGATAGTGGTGAAAAGATTGTTCAGATGTGTCCAGTGGATAGAGATAAGTATTTTACAATGGCCGCTGAGATGGCTGGAGTTGATATATGCCGATTGACTGTTCCCGGTGAGAATGTTGAGATGCAAATCGCAAATGCACCCTGGTGGATTAGAACAGTGCGTGAAGCTGCAAAGATTATTCACATCAACTTTTATATGCAGACTCCAACATTTTACTCCAAGGAAGCTGCACTAAAGTATGGATCAATATAATACATGGCTAATGGGGCAGACTCTCTTCTTCCTATGGGTGTAAGTAATGAGACTTTGAAGTATATGGCAGATAACCATTTAGTAGTCTTTGGTCATGTAGGCGCTTTATCTGGCTGGCAAACCAGTAGGCATGGTGGATATAAGCGTTTGGGTCTGACTGCTGAAGATGCTATGAAGGTTTTCCGTACAGGCTTATGATATCAAGAAATAGGTATGANATATTCAAGATATATTGTACTCCATTGCTTGTCAATATTTATCAGATACTGATTACATATCTTCCTGTTTCCATCTAAAAAATAAATAAGGGATTGATCGAAGTGGCATAGTTTAGTAAGATTAGACAGAATAGATACTGAAAAGGATTTTATTTCATTCATATTTCCACAAGAAAGAATAAAGTTATAAATTTCTTTCCAAGGGATATTTAAGCTAGTATTCATACAATTCCCTCCATACTTGTCTCAAATATCTTTTATTTATGTTGGTAGTAAGCAAACTAAAAAGGGGGAATGGTATCTATGACAACTGAAAATGACAAGAAAAGTATTGAAATTACTAAGGAAGATAAAAAAGAAATTCGTGCATCTAAAATGAAAAAAGGAAGGAAATCAATCGCATACCTCCAGCAAATGAAGGATAGTGGTGAAAAGATTGTTCAGATGTGTCCAGTGGATAGAGATAAGTATTTTACAATGGCCGCTGAGATGGCTGGAGTTGATATATGCCGATTGACTGTTCCCGGTGAGAATGTTGAGATGCAAATCGCAAATGCACCCTGGTGGATTAGAACAGTGCGTGAAGCTGCAAAGATTATTCACATCAACTTTTATATGCAGACTCCAACATTTTACTCCAAGGAAGCTGCACTAAAGTATGGATCAATATAATACATGGCTAATGGGGCAGACTCTCTTCTTCCTATGGGTGTAAGTAATGAGACTTTGAAGTATATGGCAGATAACCATTTAGTAGTCTTTGGTCATGTAGGCGCTTTATCTGGCTGGCAAACCAGTAGGCATGGTGGATATAAGCGTTTGGGTCTGACTGCTGAAGATGCTATGAAGGTTTTCCGACAGGCTTATGAATATCAAGAAAATGGTATGATGGGTATGACCATTGAATTAACACCTATCGAAGTTACTAATGCAATTGCAAAGAAATTACGAGTTCCTGTGGTAGCAGTTTGTGCAGGTGGAGCTGCAGATGGCTCTGAAATGGTTGACTTTGATACATTTAATATGATGCCTTCACTAGCTTCTCATGCCAAAGCTTATGCAGATTTCTTTAAATGGGCGACTTCTGCTTATGGCGCTTGGGCTCATGATGTTCGAACTGGGGGATATCCAGAAGATAAGCATGGTTTTCATATGGAAGAAAGAGAATTAGACAAATTTTTGAACATATTAGAACAGAAATATTAATTTAGATTAGATATATAATAACAATACAACTAACAAAAAGACCACCGCCCAGGGTGGTCTACCCAATGTTCTTCTGAAATAGTTTTTTCAGGGCTAATCTTTCTCCATCTATATCTAATACGACTTTGCTCAGAGGTAAGTTCTCATCGATATTTCCATTGGATTTATACTTATATTTTTTATTCATTAATATTCTTGTCCCTCATGCACCGCTTAAAACAATCATATCCTAATTACTCTAAGCAATGCACGAAATATATTTGTTTAAAGTTCCTGAAACCCTTGATTTTATAACACATATTGCACCCATCACTATTATTACACGTTCCCCTGTCTCCATCTCGATAGTTAAGTTGTACTTCCCCTCTAGCTTGTCAGAGGGTTTCAAACCATTATTTGCTTGTACCTTTCTAATATTTTCTAGTACTTCTTCCTCAGATATAGTTATTGGTTTGTTTTTAAAGCCTTCTTCATGAAGAAAATAAGTCTGTCCTACTATATCTCCTTTGACCCTGCCCCTATCTAATGTAAATTTAGAAGTACCACGGGGCTGGCCTTTAAAACAATCCACTACCGACTGAACTGCATCTATCTGAAATTTTTGTTCCTTAAACTTTATTTTCATTCATATCCCTCCCTATAAAACCCTAATTTCTGTATTAGGAAATATTGACTTAAATATTTCTTCCAAATTTATCTTATCGGGACAGGATTTAAATGAATTATCCCTGAATACTGCTTTTAGGGGTTTAGTCTTGGCTATTTCTTTGATTAATTCCTCATTTACCCCTTCTTCAAAACAGGCTACTAGAGAATTTTCTGCTACAAAATAAACTTCTTTCCCTTGGATTTCCTTACTTTTTATAGGCAAGGATAGTTCTAAACCAAGCTCCAGCATTACCTGGGTAAGTAAGTCAAGACCAGTCCTATCTTCTTTTATGTTAGACTCTAATCTTTCTAACATGTCTTGCTCTATTTCATCTGGGCGATAAAATACATCTTTCATATTAGAAGAATCTACCCTATACACCCTGAATCCATAGTCTATATCTGCACCTGTTTCTTCTTTAATTTTCTTCCCAGCCCTTCTTATCCTTTCCTTACCTATCTCTGCAATGTTTTTATATCCTGCCTTGTAAGCTTCTGATTTTTCATCTGTTGGCTCTGGCAACTGAACCATAATGTATTTTCTATTACCACCATCTTCTGCATTTAGATCCATAACTGCATGGGCCGTAGTTGCTGAACCTGAGAAAAAGTCGAGGATGATGGAGTTTTTATCGGTATATAATTCTAAGATTCTTTTTATCAACTTGACTGATTTTGGATAGTCAAAATATGCTTTCCCATCAAACAGTTTATTTAATTCACGTTTCGCCTCTTGGGAATGTCCTACCTCCTTATGTTTCCATATAGTCATAGGAGTTACCGTACTTTTTACTTCTGATAAAAATCTCTTTATCCTAGGGACATTATCTCCATTTTCACCAAACCAAATTCTGTTATCATTCAGCATTTCTTCAAATCTTTCCCTTGTGTATCTCCAACAATACCCCTCGGGTGGTAATACACGTCTACCACTAGGTGTAATTATTTCATAAATCTTCTCTTGCACGATAGGACCTACTGATAAATCACTTGAGGTCCAAGGTCCCCTAGGGTCATTATCTGGATTCTGGTACCGAGCATCTGCTTCGTCACTTCTTTTTAAGCCCTTACAAACTAAATCCCCAATATTTTTGGCATACGACACTATATAGTCGTGATTTTCAGAGAAGTGTTTTTTTAAATTCACTGGTGCATAGGCTCTTTCCCATATAATATTTGCTACAAAATTCCTCTCCCCAAATATTTCATCACAAATCTTCCTTAAATTATGGACCTCATTATCATCAATGGATATAAATATTACCCCATCTTCACTAAGTAGGTTTCTAGCTAATTTTAGCCTTGGATACATCATAGATAACCAATCACTATGGTATCTTCCTCTGTATTCTCTATTTTGAAATAATCTATTCCCTTCCTCATCTACCTGTCCAGTTTCTTCAAGGTATTCATCTTCATCTTGTACAAATTTATCCTTATATATAAAATCATTCCCTGTATTGTAGGGCGGGTCTATGTAAATACATTTTATTTTACCTAAGTAGGATTCTTGTAACAGTTTCAGTACTTCTAGATTATCCCCTTCTATATACAAATTTTCTGTTGTTTCCCAATTTAGGCTATCTTCTTTTACTGGCCTTAAGGTCTTATCTATAGGGGTATTTGCTGTAACTATAGCCTCTTTTTTGCCTGGCCAGGTTAATTGGTACCTTTCCTTATTTCCTTCTACTATTTCATCAGATAATTCTTGTTGTAATAGTTCAAAATCTATGGCTTTCGTAACATTCCCCTTTTCATCTTTTATTTCTGTAACTACATTGGGGAAAAGTTCTGCTATTTTTTCTATATTCTCCTTTGTCAAATCCCTTGATTTCATTTTAAGCTTGTCCATTATTCGTCCTCCTTCAAAATATCTATTCAATAAACCCTATAAAAATATCAATTACCTCATCTAATATCTCCTGAGGAGATTTTTCTACAAAAGAACTTCTCCTTGCTACGATATCTAAGGATTTTGCCTGTTCACACATGATTACTCCAGTTGTACTTGTCCTTTCATCTAGAGGAACATGAAGAGGGAAACCCTTATTTGTGTTCGTTATTGGGCATACTATAGCCATTTTGGTAAATTGATTGAAAGTATAGCTACTTATGACATAGGCGGGTCTTCTCCCTTTTTGTTCATGTCCCGTTTGAGGATTAAAATCGATTGTAATAATATCTCCTTGTTTTGGTATATATGCCATAACTTATACCTCTTTTCCTACAGAAGGACCTGTATCCCATTCATGGGGTCTATAATCTCCTTCATATTCTGCTATTCTTTCTTTTAGAGTTCTATGCTCTTTCACAGGTGAAATTATCACCTTTCCATTTTCTACTTTTAATTCCACAGTGTCGTTTTCATTAAGATTAGCCATTTCAAGTATTACCTTGGGCAATCTAACTCCTTGACTATTGCCCCATTTTTGTATTGTTGTATACATAATATCACCTCTACTTATAGTATATACATAGTATATACTAGGGTCAATTTAAAATTACATAGTTTAATTTTTATCTAAAAGTTCTTCCAATTCCTTTTTCTTCTTTTGAAGTTCTATATTTAAATCTACTTTTCTATTAAATTGTTTTTCCCTTTTGACCTTTTTTTCTAATTTTTCTATCTCTTTTTTTAAGCTTTCCTGTTTTTCATTTAATTTTATTAGTTTTTCTATATCATCTTCTAGTGTATTTTCTATAGGGATTAATTGTCTTAAAAGATTGTCATATACATCTTCTAAACTTAAACCCTTTAGTATGTCTACAGCCAATTCATATTCTTTTATCCATTCCGATTGATAATAGGAGTGGACTACCATTTTGTTTTCATCTATCTTGTTCCTTTCCTTATAGGCTATGGCTAGTTTAATATTATCTTTATATTTTAAAATGTAAAGTATGGGATAGGGAATTACCCTATCTATATTTTCAAGGACCTCCTTAGAAATATACTTCTCCTTTAAGCTTATTTCAAGTACTTGGATTTCCTCTACTTTCTTTGTAGGCTTCAAGTTTGTAGTTTCTTGAGATAGTTTATACTTCCAAATTATATTATCTATCTCATCTATGAATTTTCTTTCCAGTTTAGAATCTACCCCTATCTGTTCATAGAATTTCGCCTTAGGTATTCGCCTATTAAGTAAAGCCCTATCTGGTAAACTTATCATGATTTCACCTACCTTATAACAACAAAAGATATTAGTTCAAAATCATCTAATCCTTCTATGGACTCTAATAATGCTGTAGTTCCCCCTGCACTAAAGAGGCTATCTATATCCGACTCTTCATTTACATCCATTATGGAATTAATGGCATCTTCCAAAAGTTTTGAATACTTGTCCATCTTTTTTCCATCTTTAGTCTCTTTATTAAAAGGTTTATAAGCTTCCTTAATGGGTTCATCTTTTCCTTTACATCCAATCCTTAATATATCTAGTATTTTT
Organism: [Clostridium] ultunense DSM 10521; assembly: GCF_000511955.1. Lineage (GTDB taxonomy): Bacteria > Bacillota > Clostridia > Tissierellales > Tepidimicrobiaceae > Schnuerera > Schnuerera ultunensis. The sequence goes on from NZ_AZSU01000003.1 coordinate 683,557, forward strand.
TTCACTTTTATATGATCTACAATTACCTCACCATTGTAATCAATATAAATTAGATAGAAAGGATATAGATGATTTTTTTTATTTATATCTATATCATCATTTATATTCTTTAGTACAAAAATAACTCCAGGATATATTCCCCTTTCTTCATCGCTATTTATTACCGTATGCATTCCATTAGGAACATGGTCTAGGTCTCCTTTTTTCTCTATATAACTTACTAAATCCATTCTAAAATCATTTAATCCTAAATCTGTAATAGATACACCTGTGTTTATATCTTCTAAGTCTAAAACTTCATTTTGTAGTCTGCTTAACTGTTCCTTTCTATATTCTAAATCTGAAGATTTGTTGGATAGCACATTGTCATCTCCAGTAGCGGTTATGTTGACTATCTCCATTCTATCCTCTACTCTTTCTCGAAGATTTATGTATTCGTCTAAAGTCATATTAGGCCAAAAATTGACCAATTGGATAACTTTGTTCTTTGAACCAATCCTATCAATTCGTCCAAATCTTTGGGTTATCCTGACAGGATTCCAGTGAATATCATAATTAATTAGATAATCACAATCTTGAAGATTTTGCCCCTCTGAAATACAATCTGTGGCTATAAGTATATCTATTTCACCTTCTATATGAGGCATGATCAAATCCTTTTCTTTGGATATAGGAGAAAAACAAGTGAGTATAGTATGTAAATCCATTCTTATATTTAATGTGGCCTTGTTTTCATCAGAACCTACTACTTTTGCTGTATGGAGATTAAACTCATTTAAAGCATATTGGGAAATTTGTTCATATAAATAGTCTGCAGTATCAGAGAAAGCAGTAAATATGATTATCTTTTTATTGTCTTTGTTTATTGGATTATTTATCTTCTCTTTTATGATATTTTTTAAAGTATATAATTTTTGATCATGTTCTGGTGTTACCTTCTCCATCTCTTGAAGTAAATATATAATTATATCCCTATCATGGGACAAGTCTTCCCTCCATGAAATCCTATCCATATCGGAAAGGTTGATTTTCACTTTATCTCCTATACTGAATTCCTCATCTAGCCAATCATCCTCATCCAAGTCAATGTTTTTAATCTCTCGATAGGATGTAAGTTGATTGGACACATAGTTATCAAATTTATCTATTTGTTGAATAGTTATATCTATCTTCTCTAACATCTTGGATAGGGTTATCCTAAAGGCATCTACAGAGCTTTCTAGTCTTTTTAACAAATTAATCCTCATTAGAGTTTGTAGGCTCTGCTCTCTATCCGATTGCTTTAAGCTACTAAGTCCACCTTTAACTACAGTATCATATTTGTTTTCATAGAATCTCATCTTGCTAGGTAGGATATAGTTAAAAGGTGCATATAGGCTTAAATTCAACCTGGATAACTCCTTGTAAATTGTATCATATCCAATTACATCTGGACGTTCTGTAAGATTGCAAAAATGGGATATGGGTTTTAGCCTTTTAGGAAAATCACCTATTTCGCTGGTATCATAGAATTTCTGTATATGTTTTCTTGAACGGGCAATAGTTAAACTATCAAGTAGTTCAAAAAAGTCGAAATCCAACATGTTTAAAAGTACTTCTGTTGTTCTTTCATTATTGGGCATCTTAGACCATTTATTAAAGGAATACTGAGCTCTTTTAAATATCTCGTCTATGCCTCTTTCTGTATTAAGTTTTTTATTTATATTAAAGGGATTGCCTTCATAGGCTAGAGCCAATTGGTTCTTTAAATCGTTAAATCTATTGTTTACAGGAGTTGCAGATAACATTAACACATCTGTTTTTACTCCAGTTCTTATTACTTTTCTCATAAGTCTTTGGTATCTAGTTTCCCTACCCTTTACTGGATCATTATTTCTAAAATTGTGGGATTCATCGATTACTAGTAGGTCGTAATTCCCCCAATTAAGTCTTTCTAGATCAATACCGTTGGTGCTACCACTATCCCGAGATAAATCCGTATGATAAAGAACATCATAATTAAATCTATCTTTATAAAGGATATTATTGGTATAGTTTTCCCTATAAGTAAGCCAATTTTCCGATAGTTTTTTAGGACATAGTACCAACACATTTTTATTTCTTAATTCATAATACTTTATTACTCCCAATGCAGTAAAAGTTTTTCCCAATCCTACACTATCTGCAAGTATACATCCATGATATTTTTGGAGTTTGTTGATAATCCCTATAACTGCATCTTTTTGAAAACTATAAAGCCTATTCCATATCTCCGTTTCTTTAAATCCAGTAGCTTCATTTGGAAGAAGGTCTTCATTAAGATCTTCTAAAAACTCATTAAAGATATTGTATAGTATGACAAAATAGATGAATTCAGGAGAGTTTTCCTTATACACGGTAGATATATACTCCACTACCTCTAAAGTTATATCTTCCATCTTTTCATCATCATCCCAAACCTGTTCGAATAGTTCGATATAGGTTTGGGTAAAATTATGATCACTAGATTTATTTATTATATTTGCTATATAATTTCCTCTTTCATATCCTAAATCTACAGTGCTAAATCCTTGTATAGGCATATATGTAGTTTGCTTTTCGCCATTTCTAATATTAATAAAACTTGGCAGATACCCGTGGGTCTTATTAGATTTAAAAGTAACCTTTTCCTTTATCCACTTGCTACATTCTTTAGCTATAGCTTTTTGTGTAAGTTCATTTTTTAGTTTTATTTCAAATTTTGTTCCATATATACTTATTTCCCTATTTCGCTTTGGTATATAAAATTCTCTCTTCTCCTTCTCTATTTTATCTTTTATAAAGGTAGGTGAATTGAAAATAAATCTAAGTTCTTCTATTTGTTCTAATTCTTTTTTTAAGGCTTCATAGGCATAAATGGAAAAATAAGCTGCAGCAATAGACATTTTTGCATCTTTTTCCATAGTATTTTTCAAATCATCCCCCAATAGTTTATCCACATTGTTTATAATCTCCATAGTATCACCTACTTTTTAATGACATAGTATATGAATATTCTACCATAAACGGGTACTTAGTCCTAGATATCATATATCCCCTTCCCCTTCAAATTTCCAGATTATATTATAATATTCTACAAATCTTTAATTTCTCCTTCCACAATTCCCTATTTAAATAACTTTTTCAGGACTTTAAATATATCAAAAGTAGTCCTATTATATACTTTATTGTATGCATATTTTCTAGGATTTCTTACCCAGCCATATCCTCTTGGCATTTTAAAGCCGCCCCTGTGGACTATTTGTCTTTTGATGCTGGTTCTGGCACCTATTCTCTTTTTTATACTTGGTTTTCTCATTCCAAATTTCATTATATCCATCCTCTTTTCTAATATATAATTATTTATGTAATGTAATGTAATATTATATTACATAATATTTGAATATATGTCAATTAGTCTCGATATTCAGTGCTATTATAGCACATTTTATATTCACAATAATATAAGGGCTTAGCCCTTCTTATCTTTTAAATATTAAATTTTAAATACTCCCTTCAAGATACCTATTTTTTAATCAGTCTACCTTAAAGGGAGTATATTGCAATGATTTGTACTTATTTAGTTTTTCTACGGACAGGAATCCAAACTTCACTATAAGCATAATCTTTTTTGTCTTTATCCATTTTAGTAAAAGAAAAAGCAGGAGCATTGATTACTTCATAGTTGGAAGATGGAAGCCATTCTGAATACACTTTTGCCATTGTTTCTTGTAATGTTGAAGGAAATGGACCTTCATTTGGGAAAACAGCCCAAGTATATGCATCAACTGGCACCTTTTCTAATAGGTCGCTTACTTGATTTTCAGTCGTTAAAACACCTATAAGATGGGTTAAATCTCCTTCTTCTTTTAAAAAATTAGCGTCTGCCTCATAAGAAGCATTGACGATTTCATAAGGTTCCATATTTTGAAGAGAGTGCATTTCTTCTCTTTGTTCGTCTGTTATACTTTCTGCTAGTTTTACAATCTCATTATTGACACCTTCAAATTGCATTGGGACACGTTTACTAACGCCGACTAAATTAAACGCTGGTTTTTCTTCGATTCTAAATTCCATATTAATTCCTCCCTTAACAGTTATGACAAATGAAAGTTTAGGAAAAGTTTTGCTAATGCCTTTTTTTATCACTTCTGAAGGCAAAAAACCACTCCACTTTTTAAATGCTCGAGTAAAGCCATCTATTGATTGGTAACCATATTTAAAAGCAACATCTGTTACTTTTTCTCCATGTAATAAATCCATACTAGCTTCCGATAATCTTCTGTTTTTGATATATTCACTAAGAGTCAATCCTGAAATGTAAAAGAATATCTTTCTAAAATGATAATCAGAAACCCCAGCATATTCAGAAATTTCTTCTAGAGATAGATCATCTGTTAAACGCTCTTCAATATAGTCAATCACATGGTTTAATTCGTTTAACATCACCTTCCTCCTTCCATATCTACATAATACCAAAGTTGCTTTTACTATGCTCGACTTTTTTGACACAAAAAATACCGAATCATTATAGATTGGAAAACAGATGAATTCTTATAACTTATTTATTGTAATGTAAAGTTTCTCTTTATAACTTACAATAAAAGAAAAACCACCTATTATTCGGTGGTTTCTAGTTATAATCCTTTGACTTTATAGATAATTTCTTCATTATAACTTGTCAATATTCTCATATATCTATTGAACATCTTATTTACCTCATCGTCACCAGTGTCTACTAAGATTGGTTGTCCTCCTAAGGATATGATTTTGTTTTTTGTAGCTATAATACGTATATTATCTTTTCCTACCATTTTTATGACATTTCCACTTAACTGTTGATTGCCTCTACCGAATATATATCCTTGGCCTCCAATTACTGTGACGATGATTTTGGCTTTTTTACCATTTATTATCTTTAATATATCTTTTTCACCAACATCGGAAGCTACAAGTTTTTTATTTTTTACTATATCTATGCCTAGAAGGGTATTAGGTAATCCTAGTTTTTCCATAATAGGTCTTGTAGAGGTTCCAGATCCTATAATATAAAAGATATCTGGTTCCATTTCAGATACTATCCTGTCTGCTATTGATTTTCTTGCAGATTCTTCTTGTTCTGGTCTTCCTGCTTTAAGGCTCTGGACTAATTGGCGTTCATAAGGCACTTTCATATAGCCATATAGTTTTGCTGTCACTTGTCCTTCTCTATAGGCTTCTTCATCAATATCCATTACTTCAGCTTCCCTTATTGTTTTAAGTTCACCTTTTAGATACTTTAATGCCACTTCTCCTGCACTTCTGGGATGGTTAGCATAAACTGCTGAATGAATCTTTACTCCTGCTGGTATACCAATGGCTGGTAGCTTGTCGCCAATTACATTATAAATATTTCTTGCAGTGCCATCTCCCCCAGCGAAAAGCAATAGATCAACGCCCATTTCTAGCATCTTACTTGCTGCTTCTTCTGTATCCTCAGGCCCTACATTAGTTTTTCTATCACCTATAATTATAGATTTAAATCCTAATTGGGTAGCTTCATCTTCTCCCATGCTTCCAGGACAAGTTATGATTTCAATTTGATCAATAAGAGAAATTAGAATTTTCAAAGCTTTTTTAGCCTTCTCTGGTGCTTCGGGATATGCACCTAATTGGCGAGCTTTTTCTAAGACTTCTTTTCCATCAGTACCCTTCAAGCCTACTTTGCCTCCCATGCCTGCAATGGGGTTTACTATGAATCCTAATTTCAAATTTTCACCTCCTTAAATAGTAGATTTTTGTCGCCTGCAAAAGTCTGCAGGCTTTCGCAGGCGATATATAAGTTATTAACATTTATTCTTTTCTATGTTTTTTTAAATATGCTCGCCAAGTTACTGCCCATTTATCTGGATCGTTTAATTCTTCTGGTTTTACTATTACATTACTTGCACATTTATGTGGGGAAGCTTTCACAAGCTCTGGATCTTTTCTGGCCTCTTCCGCTATTCTCTCTAATACTGCTGCATATTCATCAAGATCTGCCTTTGAGTAAGTTTCACAAGGTTCAAGGGTAAATGGTTCTGGTACTACCCAAGGATGATGACTAGTCCAGTAATGTTGTATACCATAATCTCCTATTCTACGCATTATATCGTCAGTACCTACTCCTGTTTCCTTTTCTAGTTCAATCCAATTGTACCTTACTTGTTCTAATCGATGACGGCCTCTAGCATACCAAACATCTACTCCTGGGATATCCTCTATCTTCTTCTGTAAATAATTATTGTTTAATACAGAGATTTCAGCTACTTCTTTCAGGCCTTCAGCACCTAGCATCATTACCCAACTATATGCTTTTAGAACTACTGGTGCAACTCCGAAGAATCCTCTTACCTTTCCAATGCTTTCAGGTCTATCATAATCAAGGTAATATTTTTCTCCATTAAATTCTACTGTAGGAATTGGTAAAAATCGAGCTAAATAGTCCCTAACCCCCAAAGCTCCTGTACCAGGCCCTGAACAACCATGAGGTGTACCAAAGGTTTTATGAACATTGAAATGGCACATATCAAAACCAGCTTCCCTAGCCCTAGCAATGCCTAACATACCATTGGCATTTGCCTGGTCATAGAAACATAGGGCTCCGGCTTCATGGACTATTCTAACAAATTCATCAATATCCTTATTATAGATTCCTGTATCTTCTGGATTGGTTATAAATACCGCTGCAGTACGTTCAGATACAGCTTCCTCTAAAGCCTCTATATCTGGAATCCCAGTTTCTTCGTTTGGAAATAATGTTATGACCTTAAAACCTGCAGTAGCTGGTGTTGCAGCATCGCAGGGATGTGAGAATATTGTAGTTATAACCTCATTTCTCTGCTCTAGTTCACCCTTTGATTCATGGTAGGCTCTAATTATCGATGCAGCTGTATATACTGCATGAGAACCTCCACCAGGCTGCAATGTGAATCTATCCATTCCCGATATTTCTTTTAAAAAGTTTTCAAATCTATAGTAAATACTTAATATTCCCTGCATAGTATTTTCATCTTGGGACGGATGTACGTGCTGAATAAGGGTTGCTAATTTTTCATTAATTCTAGGATTATATTTCATAGTACAAGTACCCTGACTTATATCATTGTTTAAGTTAGAACCTAAAGTTTCTTGAGAAAGATGTAAATAATGGGCTAACACATGTTTTTGAGATATTTCAGGTAAATTAGGTTTATCTTTTCGTCGCATATTTTCTGGTAGGCTAGATAATATATCCCCTGATTCATCTTTTATCTCCTTCTCCGGTTGAGGAACCAATATCCCCCTTTCTCCAGGTGTTGAAAGTTCATATATAATGGGTTCATCCCATCTAGCTTGATGGTAATTTTCCCGTATCTTTAACTTTGCCATATTAATACCTCCCTTATCATTCAGAATTTTACGCTAATACTTTCTTAAGGGCATCTGCTAATCTATCTATATCCGATTTAGTATGAATTTCTGTAATACAATATAGAGCATTGTTGCCTAGTTCTGGAAACTCTTTGGAAAGGTCTTTTCCGCCAAATATTCCATAATCCAATAGATCTCTATTTATTTCGGATATTTTTTTGCCAGTTGCATCAAAATTCACTATAAATTCTTTAAAATTTATTGAACTTAACAAAGGTACCTTAACTCCTGGGATTTTACTTAATACCTTTTGAGCATAATCTACCCTTTGCATTATTCCTTCTCCTAATTCTTGCATACCTTTTGGCCCCATTAACGCAAGATATACTCCTGCTGTTATACCCCATAAAGCGGTTTGAGTACCTAAAAAATCCTTAGCATTTTCCCTTGATGCATAAGACGTTCTTTCAAAACTTACATCTCCAAATCCATATTCTCCTTCCCTAGTGGTTTCCGTTATTCCCCAAAGTTGGGTAGGGTATTCAGCAACATATTTTTCTTCATCCCGAGAAGCTATGAATCCAGCAAGACCTCCTCCAGCATTTATGTGGATGCCTAAAGGTTGTAGTTCTCCGCAGGCTATGTCTGCTCCATAATGACTTGGAGGTTCCAATACTCCTAGTGAACTTGGATCTACTCCGACTATACTTATGGCATCTTTTTCATGGGTTATTCTTGAGATTTCTTCTCCCTGAGTTTCTATAAATCCAAGATAAGATGGGTTTTCAAAATAGACAGCTGCTGTTTTATCTGATATCTTGGCTTTTAAATCTTCTAAATCTAGTAAACCCGTTTTCCTATCATATTGTATTAATTTAATTCTAATGGTCGGTTTACAAAGGTTTTTAATACATAGGTAGCGATCAGGTGATATGGTTTTAGGGATTAATACTTCATTCTTTCCTGTCATCCTAGCTGCCATTCTTATGGCATAACCTGCTGCCATTCCCCAGTCATATGTTGGAGTACTTACAACATCAAAATCTAATAGCTCTCCTAACATACTGGTAAATTCGAACATAGCTTGATATTTACCATGATCTGCATAGGCAGCTCCCACATAGGCTGTGAGAAATTCGTCCCTCGAATTAATAGTATCACATACTTCCGGCACATAATGTTGCCAGGTTCCCCCCCCTAGGAAATTTAAATATTCCTTACAATCCTTATCCTGAGCTAAAATCTCTTCAACATGCCTTTTTAGTTCATATTCTGATAAGAGAGGTTCAGGTAAATCCATTTCATCTTTAAACCTTAAATGTTCAGGAATTTCCGCATAGATTTCCTCTACATCCTTTAATCCTAATTCTTCTAACATTTGTTTTTTAACTTCAGGTGCTGAATTAGGTATGTAAGGATATATAATTTTATCCATAATCATCCCTCCATTAATGATTTTAGTTTTTTCTTATAAAAATTCACAGATAATTAACCTAATCTATAGAAATCACCCCCTAGGTAGGTAAATGGATATAATTTTATGAAGTTGGATATTTAATTGATTATTCTAAGTGATATTATAAGATATGAATTTAATAGAAAAATATTATTGTAATTGATTTTCTTTTGTAGTTGTTCTTGTTGCTATTTAGAATTGAATTCTTGATTTGTTTAATGTACTTCGTATTTTTAATTTAATTGTAGCGAATATTTTGAATATTGTCAAACATAAATATATCAACCAACAAAAGCCTAAGTAACATAACTTAGGCTTTTGGTTCTATATTGGAGATAGATATATTATACTTACTGCCACTCTTTATTACCTGTGCTTGATTTTATAAACCTTTCTAATTCTATAACAAATTCCTTTCCAATGTCTCCATCACGATAATTGGTAGGTACATATATTGTTTTAAGATTAATTTCTAGTTTTGATGCTAGTTCTGGCACCTATTCTCTTTTTTATGCTTGGTTTTCTTATTCCAAATTTCATTATATCCATCTTTTTTTGAGATATAAGTTCATTTGCATAATATTGTATTGCATAATATTTAAGTTTGTTTTAATATAGTCTGTTTTAAGCACCATCATGGCACATGTAAGTTTTATTATTTTAATCATTGCTGCCTTCCCACCAATTAGCTTCCCCTAGTTTGAAATCATAGTCTATGTATAGATTATTGCCATCTTCCGTTCTTGCGGTTACTTCTAAAGTCAGTATTTCATAATCATCTGATTCTTGAGTTTCAGGACCAAAAGATTCAAATTTTGGTGATGTTTCTCCTGGCATAACTGTATCGTAAGTACTTAGATATGTTGTATCATTCTTATCCTTTAATAACACTTTAGCTGAATAACCTGTAATAGGGTATTTTGAATTATTTGTAAAAGTTGCTTCCATATATACATTTCCAATACTGTCAGGCTCTAATATTGTTATATCTAGCATAATATCGTCAGGATGAATAGGTATTTCTTCAGCTGCTACGTCTTCAATTTCTTCTGATTTATCTTCTTCTATCTCATCGTTTACATTTTCTTTAGTATTGGTTTCTGGTCTTTCTTCAATTTTACCACTATTACACCCTACTAAAGTTATAGAGATGATTAATATAAACATAAGTATAATTTTTTTCACATAATCCCTCCTTAAAAACTTTATTTTACTAGTTATATTAGACTATCTATATCCTCCACTTGATTTGCTTTATATTTTATAACTCCAATAGTTAACATTATAGAAGCTATTATAAAAAGATATAAACCAGTTCCAGCTGCGTTTACAGTACTACCAAATAAATCTACATTTTTTGTATTAAGAAATACTATACCGCTAATAACTGAAAGTATACTACATATTAAGCCTATTAGTTTATTCATTTTAACTCCCTTTAATAATTTAAAAATTGGATATATGTATAATACTAAAAATATATATCCTTGCTGTTGAAATCCTGAAGCCCTGACTATCCCAGCATCTACCCAACTCATGAATAATGATAAAATTGCTATGATAGCAGAAATAAATATAAGTTTTCCTCCAAAACTCCATTCTTTAAAATTTATTTTCATTCCTCATCCCCCTCAAAAATGTATTATCTTACTTTACTATTTCATTCCTCAAGTGCATCTGGATATGTTACTAAATTAATTTCATCCCCTGTACTTATATCTTCAATTATCACAGTTGTTTTGTACTCCATTCCTCCATATACTTGATACATACCTACAGTTACACCAACCAAAAGAGGTGTTAAATCGAAAGCATTTTCATATTCTTCCCTATCTACAATTAATTTTACCTCCCTAAAACCTGTAGTATATTTTATTTCTTTTATATAAGGTGTATCCTCCGATTCGATTAGCTCAGAAAAAGATAATTCTACTTCTTTCTCCATTTCATTCATTAATTCTTCATGTTTTCCCTTCGACATAGATAATGTTAATGATCCATCTTCATTAACCTTTGCTGCTTTAATACCTTCATTTTCTGAAAGATATTCTTCCTCATTAAAATCATTTAAATCTCCTACCAATGACGAAGGTAAAGTTATTTCTACATTTAATAAATTTTTATCTACTGTTATTCCTTTTTCTGATTCCTCTTCATCTAGCTCTACCAATTCTTCATCTTGTCCAGGATCCTCAATTTCTTCTTTGTGTCCACATCCTGCTAAGTTTAAATTTGTAATTAATAATAAGATTAATAACATAGTTATTTTTTTCATTCATACCCTCCTTCCGTAATTTTATATTACATTATTTTTCTATGATTGTCAACATTTATAGTCATTCGTATTATTTCATTACTTTTTTATTGCCGCATAAAAAAAGCCTCTGCTTAAAGCTTAGGCTTTCCTCTAGATTATATTTTATTTTCTACATATCCTAGTTCTTCTGGAGTCAGCCCAATAAAATCTAGGGTTTTTTCTAACTCATTATAGGATATCTTCTTATTTTCATAATTAGCTTTAATGTATATTAAATATTCTTTAGGGATATAGTTTTCTTTAGATGGAACAATTAAGTTAATACTATATCCTTCTTCTTTGGTTAAAGATTGAAGTTTATCTTTGTTTTCTAGAGATGCAATATCAATAAGTTCCGAGTATTTATTCAATGAGCAAAGGTTGAGTTGTATAAGCCTTTTTAGCATTGCTTTATAGCTTACCTTGAAAAAGTTATGCATTCGCACTATATGTTTAGGTTTGATTTCTTTTTTATCTACATTTACAAATTTATAAAATATCTCCTTCACATAGTCTTCCGGCATTAGAAATTCTGCAGCAAATACATCGGCTTTTGTCTCTTCTTCTTTGTGTTTTTGTTTGTCTAAAAAAATTTTTTCCTTTTTTAGTATACCTTCATTATATATTATATGGTATAGTTCATGGGCTCCTGTATATCGTTCGTGGCCTAAGGTGAAACTACTGTTTAAATATACTATGAATCGTTTATCTAAATGAGTAATAAATCCAGAAAGTCCTTCAATATCTAAAGGTTTTCTAATCAAAAATGCTGTTTCTGAAAGAATATCAAATATATCAGCCAGTCCTTTTTTAGCAAATTTAATCCTTACTTCTTCTGCTAATTCTTTTATCTTAAGTCTAAATAATTCATCTGGAATATTTATTTTCTCCAAAATTTCTCATCCTTCCTTAACAACTATCTATTATTATTCTCCTTTATATATTTTCTCGTGGTTCAAAAGTATTCTTACCATATCTTGAAACTTAGATATTTCTTTTAATGATTCTTTAGAGAAATTTCTCTTTCTAAAAAATGTCACTAAATCTTCTGGTTCTTCTTCGTCAAAGAAATCACCTATTTCCATATTTAGTACTTCTGATATTGCTTTTAATTCTATGGCAGAAATGGATCTATTGTTATTTTCAATTTTACTTAATGTTTCTCTACTCATATTTATATCTTTTTGTATAAGTTTTTCTACTACTTTTGATTGGCTTAATCTTTTTTCTTTTCTAATTGTTTTTATCTTTTTTCCAATTTCTAGATCCTTCGACATGAAAAAAACCTCCTTTGTAATACAATATTACATAAGAGGTCTCAACTTGTCAATAAGATAGTTGTACTAATATTTTCAAAATTGTAGAACAAATATCCTAATAATGATACAATATATTTACTATTAGCAATTTAAAGGAGGCCTAATTCATGATTAAAACGAATAAAGACAAACTAGTGATTCAATCAGTGCAAGGTCAAATATCAAGCCCTGCTACTAGCAACAATCCTTATAGGATTGATCAGGAAGGTTTGGCTCATATACTTCCAGCAACTGGTGGCATTTGTTACAATGTAAAAGTTGGGGATTCTTGTATGAAATGGGTAGGAGATCATATTGAGCCTGGTGTTAGTATCAAAAACGATAATACACCAGACAACAAAGCATTAATGCTTTTAGCATGTATAGGTAATGAAGCTCAAGTTATAACTGGTAATGCAAAAGGTGCCAAAGGTTTTGTAACGGGTATGCATGGCGGGGTTGACCATACTTTAATCTACTTTGGAGACGAAGATTTGGAGAATATGGCTATTGGAGACACTATTTTAGTTAAAGCTTATGGACAAGGTTTAGCTATAGAGGGATATGAGGATATTAAATGTATGAATATAGATCCTCGCCTATTTGAAAAATTAAATATTAAAGAAAATTCAAAAGGAATTCTGGAAGTTCCTGTGGTTACAGAAATACCTGCTTATCTAATGGGTTCCGGAGTAGGAGGTGCTACTGCCTTTTCTGGAGACTACGATATTATGACTGGAGACAAGAATGCCAATGAAAAGTTTGGGATAAACAAACTAAGATTTGGCGATTTAGTTCTACTTAAGGATTGTGACAATACTAATGGTAGACAATATTTAGAAGGTTCTATTTCCATCGGTGTCATAGTCCACAGCGATTGTATTAAATCTGGTCACGGTCCAGGGGTTACCGTTATTATGAGTTGTAAAACTTCTAAAATTAAAGGTGTTATAGATGAAGAAGCTAATATTGGTAATTATCTTGGAATCTTATAATTAAAAAAACCTTCCATATTCTAAAATTGATTTATCTGGATATGGAAGGTTTTTTCTACATAAATACCATTACTAATTTATAAATCCAATTTGCAGCAATTCCTGCACATATTCCGCCTATGGTATGACTGAATATGGCTTTCCCTGTTAGGTTTCTAAAGTTTAAACCATCCATCATAGCCACATGAGTACTTAAATATCCGCTCCAACACATACACATAGCTGTAAATACTGCCACATCATTACCATGAGCTAATCCAGTACTAACCATAGTTGATGCTATGCCTATAGCTGCACCAGCTGCTCCTAAAGCAGTAATAGGTACAGATATAGCAGCTGCAGAGGTAAATCCAAAAAGAGGAGTGGTTATGAAACTAATCTTTTCTCCAATCCAAGGAAGAAAGTTTACTCCCTCATAAGCAGCCCCTGTATACACTCCAGTTTCCGGGACACTATTTGATAAAATCATAACAATACTGCATATAATCAATACTCCTGGAATTATTGCAAAACCTACCTTTACTCCAGAAGCTCCCCCTTCTAGAATGGTATCCATTATTCTTTCAGCTATATTGCCTTCTCTAACTTCACGGTACTCTACTATATCATATTCGTTTCCATGTGATTCTTCGGCTTCAAGTTCCGTTCCATATACTTTTTTAGTATGTAGAAGCATTAAACGGACCGAAACTATACTGCCGATTATTGCACCAATATTACCGATAATTGCTGCTAAGATAAAATTTTCTCCGCTAGGGCTAGTTAGCCCCATCATAAAAATAGTAACGATTAGTCCCATACCAAAGGAGGTACCAATATTAGTTAGTGCTGGTAATTGATATTTTTTGAAATATCTACGAAATCTTCTGTCTTCAGCTAAAGTCAATACTGCTGGATTATCTGATAAATAGGTTGTAAATATACTTATTACACTTGCCCCAGGAAGACCGTAGAGAGGCTTCATCAAAGGAGATAATAATTTATTCGCTAGTGAAATAACCCCAAATTCCGTTAAAATACTAGCTACTGCTCCTGCTATTACTGCTATGGCCATTATTTTAAATACTGTGTTCATGAGTAAATCATAGGCTGTATTTAGTAGAGTGTTTATCGCATTTATTAGCCCCATTTTACTTCCTAAAATGGTAAAGAATCC
>NZ_AZSU01000003.1:698383-796123 GCF_000511955.1 [Clostridium] ultunense DSM 10521
AAATTTTCTCCGCTAGGGCTAGTTAGCCCCATCATAAAAATAGTAACGATTAGTCCCATACCAAAGGAGGTACCAATATTAGTTAGTGCTGGTAATTGATATTTTTTGAAATATCTACGAAATCTTCTGTCTTCAGCTAAAGTCAATACTGCTGGATTATCTGATAAATAGGTTGTAAATATACTTATTACACTTGCCCCAGGAAGACCGTAGAGAGGCTTCATCAAAGGAGATAATAATTTATTCGCTAGTGAAATAACCCCAAATTCCGTTAAAATACTAGCTACTGCTCCTGCTATTACTGCTATGGCCATTATTTTAAATACTGTGTTCATGAGTAAATCATAGGCTGTATTTAGTAGAGTGTTTATCGCATTTATTAGCCCCATTTTACTTCCTAAAATGGTAAAGAATCCAATTATTATTGCCAAGCATACAAATCCTTCTAAACCTACAGCTTTTTTTAATTTTGTATCTGCCCTAGCTTCAACACCATATTTTTGACTAGCATCTACCTTATTAACATTAGATTGGTTAATCATCCCTTCACACTCCTCTGTGTAATTCTTTACTAAAGCATTTTTTACAGTAAAAGATTTATTTCTTTTAATTTTATTACCATATACTATTATACATTATTATTTAACAAATGCTTATTTTTTAAATTTTTTAACAATTGATAATAATGTAACTAATTTGTAGCATTTTTCTTGTATTTATATTGTATAATCATATTAAAGAGGTGAGCCTAGTGATAAATACTAAAAAGAAAATTCTTTTTTTGTTTAGTGTATTACTTGTTTTATCTATGATAGTTGGTTGCAGTGCAGAAAAAAGTAAAAATACGTCTGTAGATATGGCCATATCCGATTCTGATTCTCATGAGTCCTCAGAAAAAGAAGAAAGCAGTTTTAAAAATGAATCGTCTAGTCCATTGGAACCAGAAAAAGTCATCACCACAATTGATATTAGGTTTGAAACTACTGAGTTTGATAGATCTAATGATGAATTGAATAAGGTTATAGAAAAACATCAGGCTTATGTAGAGTATTCCAATATATCCTATAGTTCAAGGAATTTTCAAAATGGAGAATTTACTATTAGGGTTCCTAAGTCTAGTATTAATAATTTCAAATCCGATTTAAAAACAATAGGAAATAAAGTTTGGGAAAGTACTAATAAACAAGATGTGACCAAACAATATACTGATACAGAATCCAGAATGAAAGTTGTTGAAGTAAAAGAAGAAAGAATTCTTGCCCTTATGGAGAAAGCTGACAAAGTAGAGGATATTATCGCTTTAGAAAACCAGTTAAATGAAGTCATATATGAAAAAGAAAGGTTAAAATCTAGTCTAATGGATTTGGATGATAAAGTGGATTTTACTACAATCAATTTATATATCCAAGAAGTTGAAAAACTAACTAGCTCAACAAGTCCAGAAACTTCCTTTGGTAGAAAAGTTTTAGATGCTATTGATGAATCTTTATATTTCTTTAAAAACACTTTGGAAAAATTAGTAATTTTACTAATTTATTTATTACCCTTTATTATTATCCTTGGAATAATTGGTTTCTTAATCCATAAGGGTATGGTTAAGTATAAGAAGAGTAAAAAATAATTGAAACATTAGCCTTAGTTTCTTTGTTTAAATTGGAGACTAAGGCTATTTAACTACTTTCTTATCCGTCTATTCACTTCCATTATCTTTTCATTTATATAATCATATCCTTTCGGGGAATGGGGTATTAGGCAATTGGTACAGTCCTTTATTCCATTATTGTCAAAATGATTTCCTCCACATTCTTCTAAAAAATATAATGGACAATAACAGAACATACAATTAAAATTTTCTTCATCTTTTACTTTATGACAAGGAAAATACTCACAAGCAGTATTTCTATAAAATCTATAGGAATTCTCCATTAGACATGCCTCCTTATTATTTTTTCTATGGAATCTAAACTATGAAAGCCACCTTCCATCTCCCTCCCTATTATAATAGGGATTATACCTAATTCCTCACAAGCCCTTATTTTATCTAGGGTACCTCCTTCCTCTCCACTATCCTTCATTACTACATAATCTACACCATACTCTTTAAACATAGTCTTATTATACTCCACTGAGAAGGGCCCTAGGACAGCAATTATGTCCTTTAACTTTATATCATGTTTTCTACATATTTTAATACTTTCTAATGCAGGTAGTATTCGATAAATAAATCTATTTTCTCCCCGTACTTTTTCAAAATCGCCTATATTTTTTGAACCTGTGGTGAAAAATACCGTCCCATTTATTTTAGCAATATAATCATAGGCTTCCTCATAATTCTTCAAGTATATACCTTTAGAATTTGAGACTACTTTCTTTCTAGCATACCTAATATATCCTATATTCTTTTCTTCTGCCACCTTTTTTGCATTTTCTGTTACTACCTTTGCATAAGGGTGGGAAAGGTCTACTATTAAAGATATACAGTTTTTAGAGACAAACTCTAGCATTCCAGCATAGTCCATTCTTCCCGTATAAAACTTTAGATTTTCAATAAACTCTTCCCCACTTTCTGTTGCCACGGTAACAATATAGCTATCCAAATCCTTTATTCTATCTATAAGCCTTCTAGATTCGCTAGTACCACCAATTATCCAGATCATCTTATATGGTACCCCCTTGGAGTTATCATCTGGTCATCTTTTACATAGGTATTACTATTCCCTATTATTAATATACTTAGCATGTCCACCTTTTCATAAGAAATGTTTACTAAGGTAGTTAAGATTATTTCTGTATTTCCACGACCAGAATTCTTTACTATCCCCACCGGTGTGTCCCCTTCTTTATATTTAAGCATTATTTCTACGGCTTTTTCTAAATGGTCCTTCCTCCCCTTACTTCTAGGGTTGTAAATAGCTATTACAAAATCCCCTTCTGCTGCCTTTTCAATCCTTTTCTCGATTACTTCCCAAGGAGTTAATAAATCACTAAGGCTAATGGAGGCAAAATCATGCATAATGGGTGAACCTAATTCACTGGCTGCAGAAAAAGCAGCCGTAACTCCTGGAATTATTTCTACTTCTATATCCTCTTTCAATTCTAATATTGGCCCAGCCATACCATAAAGTCCAGCATCTCCTGTTGAAATTATAGCGGTGTTTTTTCCTTCTTTTACTTTTTTTATTGCTAATTTACACCTTTCTATTTCCCCTTTCATCCCTGTAGAATAAATTTCCTTTCCTTTTACCAAATTGCCCAGATAGTCTATATACGGGGTATAGCCTACAATAATATCAGATTTTTTTATAGTTTCTATGGCCTTCAATGTCATATGCTCTCTACCTCCAGGCCCTATACCGATTACATATAGTTTAGCCATCTTATACCTCCTTTGCTACGGATATGGTTATTCCATCTATTTTAATTTTCCCAGTTAACATCTTCCCTCCTAGTAGATAGGCAGAAGGTTCTGATACAGAATATACTCCTATTGTTTTCTTTACAAATTGGGATTTTGGAAATTGATCTTCTACCTTTTTTATCTCCTCTAAGGTAAATATTTTCAAGGGACAATTGAAATGATTGCAAGCCTCTATTATACCTATTTCATCCTTTTTCACTTCTATGGTTCCTATAGCTTTAATTCCCTTAGAAGATAAATTTAATTGAGTTAGTATATTTTCAATGGCTTCTATTATCCTTTTACCTTCCATACCCCTTCTACACCCTATACCTATATTGATATTCTTAGGTATTAATCTACAGTGTTTTTCATAGGGAATGTCTATCCTTTTTTGAGAACTTACTATAGTAACTCCTTGAATAGAATGGTCTATATCCTGAAAATTATCTAGTATTTTTAGATTGTCATATTTTATAATTTCCTTCAATTCGGAATAAAACCCTATTTTATTTTTATTTACCATCATGGCAGTAATATCCTTTACTGCCCCCATATCTTCCATATGGTAATTATTTTTCATAGCAAATAGATCTATAGATTCTATGCCTCTGTTATCCGAGGCAGTGGTAATAACAGGAATAGCTCCTATAATATCCCCTACCCATTGGGCCAATCTATTTGCACCACCAATATGGCCTGACAATAGACTAATGGAAAAATTACCTCCATCATCTACCACAACTACAGCAGGATCTAAAGTTTTATTAATAATATAAGGATTCATGAACCTAACAGCAATTCCTGTAGCAGATATGAAAATGAGTCCATCATATTCCTTTACGAAATAATCCATTCTAGTCTTTATGCCTCCATGAATTTCATCGTTAATAAAATGGTGGACAATATATTTATTATTTTTAGAGCTTGCTTTAACTAGTTTTTCACCTATTTCTTTTCCCTGTTGGGTAAAGGAAATACAGGCAATTTTCATTTAGAAGCCTCCCTATATTCATGGGAAAAGAATGGGTCATATAGTTTAGACCTTTCGTATTCTCCTTTTATAAAATCCCCTACTAATATCTGGGCGGTTTTAGTAATTCCTGCCTGTTCTACCTTTTCTTCTATATCCTTTAAAGTACCCATTATTATCTTTTCATCATCCCAAGTTGCCTTATATACTACAGCTACTGGTACATCTTCCCTACCATAACCTTTATTTAACTTTTTAACTACCCTATCCATATCCTTTACTGATAGGAATAAGGCCATTGAGGCTTTATGTTTAGCTAATAGCTCTAAATCCTCTTCTTCTGGCACTGGAGTTCGCCCTTCTATTCTGGTTAATATAACTGTTTGGGTTACATTAGGCAATGTAAACTCTTTTTTTATGGCAGAACAGGCAGCAGTAAAGGAGCTAACACCAGGGATAACTTCGTACTCTATGCCCATTTCATCTAATAAATCCATCTGTTCTCTTATTGCGCCATAAATAGTTGGATCTCCTGTATGTAACCTTACTACTTTCAACCCTTCCTTTACTGCCTTCTCCATCTTATCCACTATTTCTTCTAAGGTCATGGAAGCGCTATTATATATCTTACAAGAATCTCTACAAAATTTTAAATGATCCTTTGACACTAGGCTTCCAGCGTATATGACCATATCTGCCTTTTCTAATAACTGTCTTCCTTTAATGGTTATTAAATCCACATCTCCAGGGCCTGCTCCTACAAAACTAATCATTAGATTTCCTCCTCCCTAAAATATAAACATATAGCCTTTTCATCTTTTCACTCCCTTTGCTATAAATATAGGATTATTCCCCCTCATAAGCCCTATCTTGTCCATATAAGAAGACTGGATTAATTGGACATCAACATCTGTGTATTCATAGGCCTTTAATAATTGGAGAAAATGGTTTAAATTGTTTAGAGTGATAAAATTGCCACATAATATGCCTTTTGGTTCCATATGGTCATTTAGATATTCAAATATTTCCTTTAACTTACCACCACTACCTCCTAGGAAACATTTATTAAATTTGATATCTGGTAGAACCTCTGGTGCTTCTCCCTCTATTACATCTATAGTTACATTAAATTTAGACTTGTTTTTATTTATAATATCTATCCCCTCTTGATTTTTTTCAATTGCCCAAACTTCAGCCCCTTGTAGGCTAGCTTCTATAGATATGCTTCCTGTACCAGCGCCTATGTCCAATAACTTGTCCCCTTCTTCTATGGATAAGTAGGCCATAGTTAGTATTCTTATATTGAATTTGGTCATGGGAACCTTTCCCCGTATAAATTCTTCATCTCTAATCCATTTCATTTTCTATCACCACCACAGCTAAAGGAGTAATATCATCTATTTTTTTACCTATCTCTGCCTTTATTATCCTTTCATCTTCATAGGAAAGATTGAAACCTACATATATCCTGCCTTTAACTCCCATTTCATATAGGCTTTTAGAGATAAGTGAAGGGGTATTGTCTTTATCCGTAAGGATTATAGATAATTTATAATTCTTTACACTTTCTAGCTTTCCTTTTCTTCCATGTAAAGAAAGAAAATTTGCTCCTTGCCAGGTAATACCTAATTTTGCCATCATATATTGAAAGGAGGATAGCCCAGGCAATATCTTTTCAATCTTTATATTCTCCCTTTTAAGGTATTCAACAATTCCATAAAAACAAGGGTCTCCTGAAGCTAATATTAGAATATCTTCATATTCTTCTAGAAGTTTATCTATATGAGCAATTTTTTCTATTCTTATAAAATCCTTCCTAATATGGCCTAAAGAATTGGAAACCCTGCCAAAGGCTACTACTTTTTCAAAATTTTCTATGGCATCCTTTACCTCCCTAGTTAAAAATCTAGGATTTCCTGGACCTATACCAGCTACCACTACCCCATATGAACACCCCTTTCCATGGAATAGATAATTACCTTAACTGGATAATCTTCATCCTTCAAATATTTTTTAACCCTTTCTTCTGCTCCTTTTTCCATATCCTTTACAATATTCCCGTATCCTGCTTCAATACAAAGATTTAATCCTTCCTCTGCTGTTAAACAATTATTTATCTCTTCTAACAATGATTTAGATACTCCTTTTAAAGATAGATAATAAATAAAAGCTTCCATCCGTGCATCAGATATATTACTATGGGTATTAAATATACCTATGGATAGTTTAGCAAATTTACCAATATGGCCTACTAAAGTCATAGATTTAAATCCTTTATTGTATATATAGAGAATACTGTCTCCAATAAAATTGGAGATCTTCACTATACCACCTTTTAAATCTAGAGATTTTGCTAATTTCTCTCCATAATTTCCTGGTACTAAGATTATATTTTCCTTACCATATCTATCTTCTATAGCATCTACTTCCATATATATGGTCTTTATTAAAGCCTCCTGGGACATAGGATAAACTATGCCTTTAGTTCCTATAATAGATATACCGCCTTTAATTCCAATATTCTCATTGTAAGTTTTTTTACTAATCTCTTCTCCATTAGGAGCATAGATTAATACATTATATCCTTTAATGGATACCTTTCTTATTTCCTTTTTTATCATCTCTTTGGGTACAGGGTTTATGGCAGCTTCTCCAATCTCTCCAAACAAACCCTTTCTATTTATCCTCCCAATGCCTATTCCTCCGTCTATGACTATTTTTTCATCTTCCCTCTTTTCTACTTGGGCATATATTGCCATTCCATCGGTTACATCTGGATCATCGCCCCCATCTTTAATTACGGAACAGGAGGCTTTGTTTCCTTCTTTCTTTGGATTATTTATTTCAAGTTTCAGCCTTACCCCGGCTGGAGTATCTATTACCACATAGTTTGGAATTTCTCCAGTTTCCAACATAAGAACTGCTGCTTTAGTAGCTGCTGTAGCACAGGAACCAGTTGTATATCCACATCTTAATGGTTTCCCATCTTTTATCACATACATATCCAATTTCATCTTCCTACCACCATATACAATAGGGCGTTAACAATAGAGGCTGCAACGTTACTACCGCCTTTAGTGCCTATTGTAGATATGGAAGGAATATGAAATTCCCTTAAGTATTCTTTAGATTCCTTGGCACCAACAAAGCCTACTGGAACCCCTATGATAAATCTAGGATTAACTCTACTTTCCTTTACTAATTCCAATAGCCTAAATAAGGCAGTAGGTGCATTTCCTATGACGAACATATCTATTCCCTCTTCTATAGCTAAATCTATAGCTGCCGCCGAACGAGTAGTATTTAACCCTTCAGACAGAGCATAGGCCCTTTCATCATCGATTAAATATTTTAATTTACACCGAGTTTTTGATAGGGCTTTTTTATTTATTCCCATATAGGTCATTTTAGTGTCGGTAAAAATAACGCCTCCTTTTTTTATACTATCCACTGCCTCTTCAACAAAATTTCCTTTAAAGGATATAATATTTCTATATTCAAAATCTCCTGTTGTATGGATCATCCTCTTTGCAATTACCTTTTCTTTGTCAGTAAAAGATGTATCCCCCATTACTTCCTCTATAATATCCATACTTTTGTTCTCTATTTCCATTGGATTCTTAATATACATGATTTCCCTCCTTATCTTTTGTTCTCTATCCTATCCAGCAGATAATTAAAAGCCTCCATATTACCTAGGAAATTAATATGGGGATATGCTCCTAAAGCATTTTTATAGCTATATCCGCACTGCCAATTTCTATTGGTTTTAGGTTTACTTATATAATATAAAGGTCTATCTTCTATTTCTATTATAGAGCGGTGAAATTCCTGACCAACTAACTCTTCTCCCCTTCTGCCCAATATAGTATCCTCCATTAGTTGAATATTTGTATATCCAAACCTTTGAAGTCTATCCGTCATATAGGCTTTCCCTTTGAATATCCCTACCATAGGAGCATTTTCTATATTCTCTACTAAATACATAAAACCTCCAGCTTCCCCGTATATATAACCTCCTAATTCTACCATTTTTCTAATAGAATTTATCATAGTTTGATTTTGAGAAAGCTCTTTTTTATATAATTCAGGGTATCCTCCACCAATGTATAATAAATCACATTTTGGTATTTCTTTATCCTTTAGTGGAGAAAAGTATTCTACCTGACAGCTATTTTCCAATAGTCTTAAATTTTCATTATAATAAAAAGAGAAAGCTTTATCATAGGCTATGGCCACTTTAATATTTCTTTTTCTTGGATATTCATATTTTGCTATATCTAAATCATTCATAAGATGGATTATCTCCTCTAAATGGACAGTTTTTTCCATAATCTTTGACAGCCTATCGATTATATTTTCTGCATATTGGTTTTCCATACTTTGAACTAAACCAAGATACCAACTTTGTATTTCAAGATCCTTATCTTCTTCTACATAGCCTAATACTCTAATCCCTATATATTCTTCGATTTTTTCTTTTAATAGAAGGTAGATATCCTTTCTTACCTTATTCAAAATGATCCCTTTAATCCTAGAATCTGAAAAATCTACCATACCTTTTATCTTGGGAATAGCTGAAAACATCTCACCTTTTGGCGTATAGATAAGAAGAGCATTGATATTTAGTTTTTTTGATATATGATAACTGGAATTCTCAAAAGTATTATATATTCCATCAAAATATCCCATGGCTCCTTCTATTAGGGCGTATTCTCCTCTGTTCATAGATAGACCCACCTCTAATCCTTCCTCACCCATCATATACATATCCAAGTTTCCTGCTCTTTTTCCCGAAGCTAATCCTAAATACCTGGTATCGATAAAATCTGGTCCAGTCTTAAAGGCAGATATGTCTAATCCCCTATTTTTTAATGCTCTAATTAGCCCAAGGGTAATTAAAGTTTTACCAGTATTGCTAGAAGGGGCTGTAATCATTATAGTCTTCATCTATGATCTCTCCAATTCCTTAAAGGTTTTTATTAGCTTTAAATTATTCTCTCTGTTTTTTATAGCCAACCTAATATAGGTATTATCTAATCCATTAAAACTGGAGCATCTTCTAACTAACAAACCTCTTTTTAGAAAAAAATTGAATACATATTCTTCATTCCATTTCAATAGTTTTATTAGGATGTAATTAGTATGAGTCGGATAAGGTTTTATCCCTTCAATTTTGTCTAATTCCCTTAATAGAAATTCCCTTTCACCTTCTATATAAGCTTGACTCCTTTTTATATAGTCTTTACATTGGAAAATATATCTACCTGCCTGGTCCGCTAGGGAATTAACGCTCCAAGGTAATTCTATTTCTCCATATTTTTTACCTATATCCATTGATACACAACCATAACCTAATCTAATACCTGGAAGGGCAAAGAACTTAGTAGCAGCTCTAATTATTCCAACATTTTTAAAAGAGTCTTTTCTAAATATTTCAATACTATCATAATCCTTTGGACAGAACTCATAAAAGGCTTCATCTAGTAGTAGGTAGCCTTCCTTTTCCTTGATTATTTCGTATAATTCCATTAAAGTTTCTTTTTCAATCCTCAGCCCTGTTGGATTGTTAGGATTCCCTAGGATTAATAGATCTTCAGCCTTTATTGTCTTTTCTATAGAGGTTAAATCCAGAGTGAAATCCCCATAATAATTTAATCTAACTACTTCTTTTTCGTAGATTAAAGCCCTTTGTTCATATTCTGAAAAGGAGGGTAATGTAACTATTATTCTAGGAAACATAAGTACAAAATTATTTATTATATCTACTGCCCCATTGCCTACTATTACATTCCCTGGATTACATCTTAAATACTTTGATATACTGGATTTAAGATGCCTATACTTTATATCTGGGTAGTTTGTCATATTGTTAAAACCGTGGATTAATTCTTCTTCCAGACCTTCTGGAAATCCTAAAGGGTTTATATTGCTACTAAAGTCTATTAACTCCCCTTCATAATATTTTTCATAAGTTATTAAATCTCCACCATGTCTCATCTTTTCACCTACCTAATAAAATATTAATTAGTCCATAAATAACAAGTAATAATACTTCTGTTCTATACATAATCTCAATGGTTTTCTTAATATCCTGTCTCTGAATATTCCTGATTCTATCCCCTATAGTTGGCTTTTCTACTATCTTGCCAAAATAATAGCTATTACCCCCTAACTGAATATTTAAAAGACCTGCCACAGCTCCTTCTGGATAGGCTGCATTTGGGCTTTTATGATTGTTCCTATCTCGTATCATTATCCTAAAACCATTCTTTACATTGAACCTAAATATGGAAGATAGACATATTAAAACCCCTGTAAGTCTAGCGGGGATATAGTTGTATACATCGTCAACCTTTGCAGGAAAAAAGCCTAGTTCCATATATTTCTCATTCTTATAACCTAGCATAGAATCCATTGTATTAACCATCTTATACATGAAACCTCCTGGAGCACCTAATAGCATAATATAAAACAATGGGGCAATGACTCCATCAGCAGTATTCTCTCCTACGGTTTCTATAGCTGCTCTTATTATTTCTTCTTCTGAAAGGTTCTTCGTATCTCTTCCCACTATATAGGAAAGTTTAAATCTTGCTTCTTCAATTCCTTTATCTAGTCCATAATATACCTTCATAGCCTCCTTATCTAAAGATCTAGCTGCAATACAGGTATATATAAGGTATATATTGATGATGGAATGGAGAACTTTATATTCCTCTATGGTCTTTAGCAATAGATAGGGTATTGTAAAAGCTATAATAATGTTTATAATTACTATTAAAAGCCCTCCAATTTTTAAATTAGAGATTCTTCCCTGACGCCTCCAATGAATTTTTCTCACTAATTTTTCCTCTAAGGATATTAGCCTTCCCATTAGCTTTACAGGATGGGGAAAGCTATAAGGGTCTCCTATTATTAAGTCTAATATTACTGCTATTAAGATACCTTTCATATTTTCACCTAATCTAGTTTCAATAAAGAATATATATAGTCCATATCTAGATTTTCCCTTATCATTTTAGATAGTTTACCTAATTCCCCTTCTATTTCATCTTCCCTTTGAGGAAATAGATTACAATGTTTTTCATAGTCTATTAAGGAATCTTCGTCCACCAATTCTAATGGGGTAAGGGGAAGGGTCCCTATTACAGGTATATTTAGTAATTCTTCTATCATTTCAATGCCTGGATCCAACAATCTTTTATCGCCCCTAAACTTGTTGATAATTAGTCCCTTGATTCTAGCTCTTTCCTCTTCTTCTAAAAGTAGAACCGTGCCATAAAGGGATGCGAATACCCCTCCCCTATCTATATCTGCTACTAATAATACTGGTGCATCGGCCATCTTTGCCATTCCCATATTTACTATATCATTTTCCTTTAAATTGATCTCTGCAGGACTACCTGCGCCTTCCAAAACCATAATATGGTTTTCTTTTTCTAAATTTTTATAGGCTTCTTTAATCATTGGCTTTAATTCATCTTTATAGGTAAAGTATTCTAAAGCTTCCATTCTGTTATAAAACTTTCCTTTTATAATTACATCACTGCCTTTATCCGAATTGGGTATTAATAATATAGGATTCATATTAGGGTTTGGTTCAATACCTGCTGCTTTGGCTTGCAAAGCTTGGGCAGTGCTCATCTTATAACCTTCTTCTGTTTCATAATATTTTGAAGACATGTTTTGGGATTTAAAAGGGGCAACCTTATATCCATCTTCTTTAAATATCCTACATAATCCAGTGCATATAAAGGATTTTCCAGCTGAAGATGTGGTGCCTTGTATCATAATATTTGCCATTTAATACCTCCATCTTTTAATTTACTTTATAAGGTATAAAATAGGGACAATGGTTTATTTCATCCCTATATATGTGACCTTCTACCCTAAATACCTCTTTTAATAATTCTTTTTTAAATATGGAATTGGGATTATTATATTCCCATATTTGTCCATCTTTCAGTACTAATATATTATCCGAAAACCTAGCTGCTTGATTTAAATCGTGCAATACCATTAAAACCGTCAAGTTTAAAGTTTCATTTAGTTCCTTTACCAATTCTAGTATTTCTAGTTGATAGGATATATCTAAAAAAGTGGTAGGTTCGTCTAGTAGCAATATTTCAGGTTTTTGGGCTAAGGACATGGCTAGCCATGCCCTTTGCTGTTCTCCACCAGATAGAGCCATTATATATCTATCTCTAAATTCTTTCAGTCTAGTCTTTTCAATAGCCCAGTCCACAATTTCATAATCTTCTTTCCCCAACCTTTGTCCAAATTTCAAATGGGGATATCTGCCATAGGATACTAATTCTCTTACAGTAATATCGGCAGGTGTATTTTTAGATTGGGGAAGAATAGCCATTTTCCTTGCTACCCATTTTGTAGGTAAGTTTAATATATTCTCGTCCTCTATATAAACGGAACCTTTTACAGGCCTTATACATCTAGATAATGTCTTTATCAAAGTGGTTTTTCCTGAGCCATTTGGCCCTATTATACTTACTATTTGACCTTTCTCTACTCTTATACTTACATCCTTTAATATCTCCTTTTCTCCATAATTTACATAAAGATTTTTTGCTAGTAACCCCATGTCTACACCCTTTTTCTAATTGTAATTTTCCCTATTTAAAGGTATCAGGATAAAGAATTTTTGCTAACCCTTCATAGGCCTCCACATATCTATGGTTTGGTTTATACATATATAGTTCCTTTGGTAAGAATATATATCTATCCTCTTTCACAGCCGTCAAGGAATTCCAAGCTGGATTATCTTCTACATCCTTTTTAAGCCTTTCCAATACCTTTTCTTTATCGGAACCGGTGGTTTGTACGAAAATAAAATCTGGATCTTCTTCCAATATCTTTTCCATACTAAAGGCTATTGCATCGGGTCCTGTAGCTGCCGTATCCGATATATTTGTAGTGTGTAAATCCTTTAACATTTCCCCTACTGTAGAATCGGAACCCCTTACGGTAATGCTTTTTGCACTGGCCATCATTACTAAGATTTTATAGTTCTTATCCTTTGGAGCCTTCTCAATTATCTCTTCCAAACCATCTTTAACTTTAATTCCATATTCCTCATATAGATCTTCTCTATCATTTAAAGCTGTAAACAATCTTACCATTTTAAAATAATCATCTTTAACAAAATAATTTAATGCCACAATCTCAACTCCATTCTCCTCTAGAATAGGTACCAATTCCATCTGATGCTTCTGATTGGAATTAAGAATTACCAGGCCTGGCTCTAAGGATAATACTTTCTCCACATTTATAGCGCCTTGTTTTCCTACCACTTCTGCATCTTTGGCTTCTTCGACTATTTTTTCTGGTGGCGCTTCTAAACGGCCAACAACTGTACCTCCAGATTTACACCATACCTCCAGATAGGAATCGAATAATACTATTGTCCTTTCTGGGTGCTTCCTAATGGTCATCTCTTTATCCCTTCCATCTACAAAAGTAACGGAATCCTCCTTTATATCTATTCCATATTCCAATTCTTCTGTTTCTACTTGCTCTACTTTTCCTGTATTTGTTTTCAAATCTTCATTATTAGAACAAGCAGTAATTAAAGATAGAATTAAAATTAGAATTAATAATGATGAAATTATTTTTTCCCTATTCATTTCTTCCTCCTTTTAATCCATGATTTTTTCTAAATGTTCTAGATAAATATCCTGTATTTTCTCTAGTTGGCCTAGACCCTTTAGGATTGGTTTCACATTAAAACCTTCCCTTTCTAGTATGATTTTCCAAGAGATCCCTTCGTCCGAAGCCATATCGTTAATTGCATGGTCTCCAGCTACTAGCATAAGGGGTTTTAAGACCACCTTCTGTATTCCCCTATCTTTCAGTTTTGGAATTATATCCTCTAAGGTAACTCTACCTTCTACAGTAGCTATATACACATTTTCATATCCCTTTTCCCTAAAAGCCTTTTCCAACTTATCATAGGATATATCCTTTTCATGATCTGTACCATGACCCATAAATACAATCCCTTCCTTGGCCTTTATATCTGAGAGACTTAATCCCTCTACCACCTTTTTATAATCTTCATCATTATAAAGA
Organism: [Clostridium] ultunense DSM 10521; assembly: GCF_000511955.1. GTDB lineage: Bacteria > Bacillota > Clostridia > Tissierellales > Tepidimicrobiaceae > Schnuerera > Schnuerera ultunensis. The sequence continues at coordinate 712,843 of NZ_AZSU01000003.1, forward strand.
AGGGGTTTCCCTATTTTAATAGAGTAATCCTTATTATTCTTTAAAAATTCCTCTACTTGTCTTAATAGTTTTTCATACTCATGGCCTAGTATTATATGAAGAGGCTGAATATATATTTCTTTTACTCCATTGGCTTTCATCTTTTCTAAAGCTTCCTTTGGATTGTCAACATGATAGTTGTCCCTATTTTTAAGTTTGTTTATTACCATTTGAGATGTAAAAGCCCTTGATACAAAAAAACCTTTGTACAGTTCTCTCACCCTATCCTCAATGCTTTCAATACATAACTTCCTAGTTTCTTCATAGGTTGTACCAAAACTAACTACTACAATTCCTTTTTTCATAGCCATCTCCTTTCCATTGAAATAACTGATTTTCATTTTTATATAATGGTAAGCCTAGTTCCTCGTGAAGTTTTACTAACCAAGGTCTTTCAAGATAAGCTTTTGTTAATAGGTTTTTTTCTAAAAATATTTCTTGTGTTAATCCTTCTCCCAGTATTTCACCTTGTCTTAGTACATAAACATAATCACAAATTTCATATATTAAATCCATATCATGGCTAGATATAACTATTTTCTTTTCCCTACTCAATTTCTTTATAATATCCTTTATTTCTTTAGTCATATAAGGGTCTAATCCACTGGTAGGTTCATCAAATAATATTACATCTAAATCCATAACCAATACTCCTGCTATAGCAATTCTCTTTTTCTGACCATAGCTTAAAAAATGAGTTGGTCTATCCCTTAATTCGTATCCATCTACAATTTCCAATGCTTTCTTAACCCTTATTTCTATTTCTTCTTCGCTATAGTTTAAATTTCTAAGGGAGAAAGCTAGGTCATCATATACATTAGAATAAAATAATTGCTTGTCTGGATCTTGAAATACAATATTTACCTTTTTTCTGTATTCCCTTAGAAATTTTTTACTATATTGTATATGTGAATTATCATATTTTATACATCCTTTGCTAGGTTTTAAGATACCTACCATATTTAGGAAGAGTGTTGATTTTCCAGAGCCGTTAGCTCCTATAACACCGATGACATTACCTTTACCTAAATCCATATTTATATTCTTTAATGCTTTAGTTCCATCTTCATATTTAAATTCTAAAGACTCAATAGTAATCATCTAATCACCTATTTTAAATTCGCCATTATATAGTTTGCTATCTAAAGAAATAATCATATCTTCATATCTCAATAGAACCCTTATAAATAAGGATTTTATAAGTAAAGCTATGGATCTGAAACTATTTCTCATATTGTTATAACCAAATTTCATCTCTTCTGCCATGATTATATCCTTTGATTCATCTAAAACGATAAATATAAATCTATAAATTAATACCAATAGTTCTATTAAAACATTGGGAAGCTTTAGTTTTTTCAATATCTTTATAATATTATTTAATGGTGTAGTCAAAGCTAAAAAAAATGTTGAACTAATTGATGCTAAAACCCTTGATAATGTATTTATAGATTCTGTTAAGGATTCCCTTGTAATTCCTATATATTTGTTAGATATTTTTACACTAAATATAAATATATCATTAGGAGAAATGCTTAATAATATGGAAATTATGCTAATCATTAAAAAAACAATGGGCATTGCCATAATCTTCAAATACTTATTCAAAGGTATATTGGCTACAAATATTGTCAAAAACGACATTATTATAAATATACTCATATTTATATAGGGATTGTTGAAAAAAATAACTATTGTCAAAGCCCCTATGACAAAGATAAACTTTGTCATAGGGTTATAATCAGCTAGTTTATTAGTATAAGCATATTTATCTATTAGTAGCAACTCTTCTCTTCTCCTTCATCACGCCAAAGATATAACCAATAATCCCAGCGCCAATGGCCACCTGTAGGGAGAATAACAAACTTTCTATTTCACCACTAGGTGGTTCCCATATTGAATCAAACCAAGGTTCATAATCTGAATTGATTTCGTTAATAACATCTTCTGCCTGATCATCAGCACCTTCGAATTCAGCACCTTTTTTAATAAACAAAGGGGTTATGATTATAATAATAGCTAATAGAATAAGTAATATATTAGTTTTATTTGATTGTTTCAATTTTAATCACCCCTTCCTTACTATATTCAACTAATAAATTATAAACAATGGCTGTTATTATTCCTTCTACAATAGCTAAAGGAATTTGAGTAACTGCAAATACAGATAAGAACTTGCTTAAGGAACCAACAAAACCACTTACAGAATCAGGAAATGCTAAAGATAATTGGGTTGCAGTTACTACATAGGTCATCAAATCGCCTAAAAAAGCTGCTAAAAATACTACAAAAGTTGTATTGCCGCCTTTCTTCTTAAAAAGTTTAAATATTCCATAGGATACTAATGGCCCTATTATTGCCATGGAAAAAGTATTGGCACCTAATGTGGTTAATCCACCATGGGCTAATAACAATGCTTGGAATAGTAATACTATTAATCCTACTACAGTCATAGTTGTGGGGCCAAATAATATGGCTCCTAGACCTACTCCCGTTGGATGGGAACAGCTGCCTGTTACAGAAGGTATTTTTAATGCAGATAGTACAAATACAAAACCTCCCGCTAGTCCTAATAGTACTTTTTGATTTGAGTCCCCTTTAAATATTTGATTTATCCTTTTAAATCCAATACCTATAAATGGCATAGATACAATAGCCCAGATAATAGCCCATTTAGCAGGGAGAAAGCCTTCCATAATATGCATAGCATTAGTAATACGTGGTGTCAATGCCATAAGGAATAGCACGAGCAAAAATACCATTTTTTTGCTTTTCATGAAAATCACCTCTCACTATTATTTAAAGGTATAACTACCTTTAGTGCTTATATAAGTCTTAAATCTTTAGTGAAAAGGATTCCCTTAACATAATAAGTATACTAATATTTTTAATAGGTTAGAGCCATAAAAAAATCCCCAACCTTCATAGTTAGGGATTAATATGCATTCATCAATTGCATAAAGATAAGCCTATCCTTCCCACCGAAGGTTACTTTAAATAAACTATTAGGCAGGTCTCCTGACTTATGATCATCCTACTCTCAACACCTTCCCGAGATATTCTCAGTGGTATAAGTTGATTTCGTCCCAATTTACAGTAGCGGGGGCTGTACTGGATTTACACCAGTTTCCCTTTTAATCTAATAGAACCTAATGTTTCTAATATTTAATTTTCTAACTTCATTTTATCATAAGACAATTTTTTCTGCAAGAATTCTTATTATACTTTCAACTAAAGTAACTTGCTTTTCTAAAATTTATACTATTCTTTACAAAGGTAAATATTTCATCCGCTCTTAAATCCTCTAACCTATAATAATTAGCATTCATACACATTGCAATCTCTTCTGCTAAATGAAGTTTTATATAGTCTTCTTCCGTATCTATAACTATATTTTGTATTCCCTCTGATGCTATTTTCTCTGCCACTTCTAATGCTTCTTTATGGGGATCCTTCCCTTGAAAAGATGTATTACCTCTTCCATCCGTCACTAATACCATTACCGGTATAATATCTGGGTCTTTTTTTATTGCAGCTTTTAATACCTTATATCCTCTATATATTCCTAATGACAATGGGGTCTTGCCTCCTGTTGGCAACTCCTCCAACTTTTTATGAGCTAAATCAACACTTCTTGTGATACCAAGAATAAGCTCTGCCTCTTCCTTTCTAAACGCAACCATTCCAACACTATCCCTTTTTTGATATGCATCTGTAAGAAGTGACATTATAGCGCCCTTTACAGCTTCCATCCTCTTTTGTGCTCCCATAGAACCACTAGCATCTACCACAAACAAAATAGTGCTTCCCGTTCGCTTTTCTCTCACCTTTTCCCTCAAATCATATTCCCTTATAGCCAAGGCAAGACCATTTTTATCCCTAGAACTTTGATAAAGGGCTGCAGCTCTCAAGGTTGCACCAAAAGCTATATCTCTAGGTTTGCCCTTTGGAAAAGTATATCGTACATATCTTCCTTGAAGTTCTCCTGTCTTGATAATACTCCTTCTACCACTACCCTTTCTCTTTCTTCTATCTAAAGGTTTGATATCCAGATCCTTTACTTTAAATATATCTCCAATTTTATCTATGCTTTCCTCATCTGAACTTTGAGAGTTATTCATATCATCGGTATCTTCTCTATTATCATCTTCATCATCCTCATATTCTGTATCATCATTATCATCTTGAAATTCTTCCTCTTGTTCTTCTTCCAATGGAGTCTCATCCGAAGTTTCTTGATTTTCTAATTCTTCATTGCTACTTCCCTGATCTTGTCTATCTTCTTCATTGTTTTCATCTTCCTTTTCTTCTTCAGATTCTGAAACATTTGGAGGAATATCTCTCATTCTATGAGGAAGTGCCAACTCTGAAGCTTCTTTCAAATCTTCAATAGTAATATTCTTTCTCCCATCTAGAACTGCAATAGCCTTAGCTGCTTCAACTATTACAATTTCTGCTCTATGGCCACTACAATTTGCCCTCAGAGATATTTCCGAAGCAAGCTTCATAGCATCTTCTGATACCTTCACATCTAGTATTAGCTCTCTTGCTTTTTCAATTTTAGACCATATCTTCTCATCTTCTTCCTTCCATTTATTCGTAAATAGTAACGGATCATTTTCATATTCAATTCTTCTCTTTATAATCTTTACTCTTTCATTTAAATCTTCACTTCCTACAACATCTACATAAAGACCAAATCTATCTAAAAGTTGAGGTCTAAGACCTCCTTCCTCAGGATTCATAGTACCTATCAGTACAAAAGAACAATCATGAGTAAAAGAAATTCCTTCTCTCTCCACATGATTTATACCTGACTGAGATACTTCTAAAATGGCATTTACAATACTCTCACTTAAAAGGTTTACCTCATCTACATAGAGGATATTTCTATTTGCCATAGCTAATATACCTGGTTCAAATTTCTTTTCTCCTTTTTTTATAGCATGTTCTATATCAAGAGTTCCTACCACTCTATCCTCTGTGGCACTAACTGGCAGATCAATAACCTTCATCTTTCCTTTCTTCTTTGAAAATTCTTCGCCTTTTTCATATCTTTCAAGGCATATATCACACATAGAACTTACATCATAAGGATCACAGCCAAAGATACATCCTTCTATTTCATCTTTTTCAGGCAAAAGCTCTTCAAAAGCCCTTACAGCAGTGGATTTAGCAGTTCCCTTTTCTCCTTTTATAAGAACTCCACCTAAATTAGGATTTATAACATTTAATATCAATGCTTTTTTCATAGTTTTCTGTCCTACAATAGCAGTAAATGGATATAATTTCTTCTTATTTCTCATATGTGAATGCTCCTTTCACTAAACTAAGTTTCCTTCTCTACAATTTCAAAAGATGTTTTTCTCAAGGTACAATCCTGTTCTGTAATAACCCCATTTTTATTTATTATCCCTCTAGCCGGACAAGCTCCTTGACAAAAGGATTTGTACTTGCAATTTTGACATCTTGCAGATGGAATAATTTCAACTTTTATATTTTTAATAGTTTTCTCATCTAACACATTGCCCATATAATATTCTTCCAATCCTACTAACGAACCACAAGGATAAATATCTCCATTTGGAAGAACTACAGCTGAACCTCCATAAGATGCATGGCAGTATACTCCACATTTTGGTGGATTATAGAGCCTCTTCCTAGCTTCTTCTATCTCCCGTATGATAACCTTTTTTCCTGAAATGCTTTCTATTTTTTTGTCCTTAGATAGGCCTTCTCTAAAGAGCTTTTTATATCTAGGGGTGAAGCTTCCATAACTTCACTTTTGGTATCAATAGCTCTTCCAGTCAGCCTCAAAAGATCAAGACCTATACCTCCTACATTGCCAAGATAATATGCAATATCCACTAGTTTATCTAAGTATTCAATATTTCTATCTGTAACAACGCAATTTATATTTGCCATTATTCCTTCTTCTCTTAAAATACTCATTCCTCTCAATACATCTTTTGAGTTTCCTCTCAAATATTCATTTATTTCAATAGGACCATCAAAGCTAACACCCATAGCAATATTCATCTTTTTTATATGTCTTGCTATTTCATAATCTATAAGAGTACCATTTGTCTGCATTTGAAGTATTGCAGAAATATTATTTGATTTTATATAGTCATATAATCTTTCTACCAATTTAAAATTTAAAATTGGCTCTCCTCCAGCAAATTGAAGCTTTATACAATTTTCTCCACACAAATCTATTGCTCTTTTAGCCACTTCAAAATTCATATACTCCTTATGCTTTCCAGCATCAGCATAACAATATCTACATCTTAAATTGCAATCTCTAGTCAACCACAACACTAAAAATCTAATATTCCCAAATGCCACAAATATACCCCCAACTATAGATGTACTTCAATATCCCCTTCAATTTCAACATATAACTTCCTCAACTTTTCAATACTCTCATCTTTTGCATTCCACATTCCTCTTTGATGAGCTTCCAAAAGCCTTTCAACCATACTATAAATAGCCCATGGATTCACGCTCTGTATCCATTTTCTTCTCTCATCATTAAAAAGATAGGCTTCAGAAATTCCCTCATACATCCAGTCCTCAATAACATCAGAAGTAGCATCCCATCCAAAAGCTATATCCATCATAAAAGAAATCTCTTGAGCTCCTTTATATCCGTGTCTTTTAAGTCCTTCAAACCATTTTGGATTCAATATTTTTGCACGCATTATTCTAGCAGTCTCTTCATTTACATCTTTTAGCTTTGTCCTTGAAGGATCACTGGTATCTCCACAATAAGCTCTAGGTTTTTTTCTAGAATGAGTTCTTACAGCAGCTATAAGCCCTCCATGATAATTATAAAAATCATCACTATCAAGCATATCAATTTCCATAGAGGATTCATTCTTCACTGTGACATCAGTATTAGAAAGTCTTCTTGCAAAAACTTCTTTTACTTTCTTTCCATATACATTCTTTTCATATGCATGCCCGCCCCATAGGGTGTATACATCCCCAAGGTCCGTTACATCCTCCCAATTCTTGCTGTTTATCAAAATACTTACTCCAGCCCCATAAGTCCCTGGAGGGCACCCAAATATCCTCATTAAAGATTCTTCCTTTGCCTCTTCAAAATTAACTCCCTTTTTCGTGAGTTCCTCAATGTCATTAAGTACATGTTTTCTTATATAGTTATCCTTCACATCTTCATCAAGAGAAGCAACTGTATTTACAGCATCCTCAACAAGCTCTATAAGGTTTGGAAAAGTATCTCTAAACAATCCTGATATCCTCAAAGTTACATCTATTCTAGGTCTTTTTAACTCTTCAAGAGGTATAACTTCAAATCCCACTACTTTGTCAGTATTTTCTAACCATTTAGGTTTCACACCCATTAAATAGAGAATCTCCGAAATATCATCACCATAGGTTTTCATAGTCTCTCCCGAATACACTATTATAGCAATACTCTCTGGAAGTTTCCCTTCTTCTTCCAAATATCTATTTAGCAAATCATCCCCCAGTTTTTTGCCTACTTCATATGACGCCCTTGAAGGTATTTTGGTAGGATCTACAGAATAAAAATTCCTCCCTGTTGGAAGTATGCTTACATTTCCTCTAGTTGGACAACCAGAGCCTCCTGGTGGTATAAAATTTCCCTTTGTTCCTTCTATAAAATACTTTATTTCATCAGTAGTACTGTCCAATTTTGCCTTCACAACTTGAGATGCAAAGGCTAAGACTTCTTTAAACTGAGAAAAATTTTTTCCATCATATTCAGGAATTATTTCATGTAGTACACAATCTATTTTTTCTATATCATAGCCACTTTTTCCAAACTCTTTAATAACTTTCCTAGACAATTCATCCAGTTCATCAAGAACCATTATATTTGTCTTCCCAGTCTCATCTAATTCATAAGGGTGGTCCTTTAAATAGCCATATTCAAGCTCATATCCATTACAAATAGCTTCCATGAGGGAAGGCGTATCTCCATTTTTAAGTCTCAAAAGGGCAACTACTAGATTGTCACATCTTTCATCCTTAGGAACCTCTCCAAATATATGAAGTCCATCTTTAACTAACGAACCCTTTATCTGATCTATCCAGCCATGAAGTTTTTGAATAAATTCTTCAAAATTTTCTTCCATATCCTTCTTTTCAAGCTTTAAATCCACGTCCATATTGTGTTCAATGGCTAAGTCTATAATATCCCTCTTTATATAAACTACCTTTCCTGGATCCCCTTGTATTGCATGATAGTATTGTTCGATAAGCTCATCAAGCTCTTCAATATAATCATAGGAACCACTCTTCATAAGTGAAGGAATCAAGTGATCAATTATAGCACAATATGATCTTCTCTTTGCTTGCATGCCTTCACCCGGAATATCTATAATATATGGATAAATATTAGGTATATCATCAATACATATATCAGGATAACATTCTTCAGAAAGGGCAATTTGTTTCCCTGGAAGCCATTCTAAAGTTCCATGAGTTCCTACATGAACAATAACATCTGCCTTAAATACATTCTTGATCCATTTATAATAGGCAATATACTGATGAGGGCATACAATATCTGTACTATGATAAACTTCATCTGCTTTTTCTTCATATCCTCTAGCAGGCTGGAGGCCTATGAATATATTTCCGTTCAATATCCCTGGTACAGGCATATTGCCATCATACACCATAAATTCTCCCGGTACTTCTCCCCAGTCATGCTCCATCTTGTTTTGAACTTTTTGTGGAAGATCTTCAAACCATTCCTTATATTGATCCTTATTTATAATATCAACACTTTTTTCAACAACTCTATCTGCAGTAAGCCATCTATTGTCATTGCTCACAGCATCAATTATTCTATTTATGATTTCATCTCCATCTTGAAAATCATATTCAGTATGTATTCCTATATCCTTTAGAGAATTCACCATATTATAAACAGCCCTAGGACTATCTAGCCCATAGGCACATCCGATCATATCGTTTCTAGGTGGAATATTGTGAAATATAATAGCTACCCTTTTATCTTTATTTAATTTTTTTCTTAGCTTAGCCCAGTTTAGTGCAAGTCTTGTTATCTTTTCTATCCTTTCCTTTATAGGCTTATCCACTGTTCTTTCTCCTAACTCACATTTCTCCGTTTTATGATAGGAAAAAGCACTAGTTATAAGCTGCCCATCAAACTCTGGCTGATATACACTGCAAGACAAACTTATGTTATCAAGACCCCTTATTGAATTTTCCCATTCATCATATTCTTGATATGAAAGTATAGCTTGAAGTACTGGTACTCCAAGCTTTTCAAATATACTGTTTGTAACAATATTCTGACCATCTCCAGGACTTCCAAGAGTGGTTTGTGAAAAACCCATAGTATTTATAACTGCATCTACAACAGGCTTTCCATCTATCATTAAAAGATTATTAATTGTCCAATCTATTCCCTTTCTCCCAATAGATTCATCAGGAGCTGAACTTGTATATATAGGTAGAGGAATACCTCCATATTTCTCTATGGCTTTTATGAAATAATCTATAGCCTCTGTATTGTTTGTATGCATATAATTGCTATAAAATAGTATCCCTATAACTGGTTTATTGGTATTCTCTATTTTCCCTAAATACTCTTGTACATTTATATCTTTCCCTGGATAGTATATGCCTTCCCAAACTGAAAGCTTAGGCAAATCGTACTCATATCTCTTTTCTCCAAAGATAGAAGCTATATATAAAATCATATTATAATAATTGTATTTTTCTTCCTTATCATAATAATTTATAATTCTTAAATACTGTTCCTGTTTAAGTCCTGTTTTCTTAAAAAGTACTCTGTTTTCCTCACTTAATCCTGATTTTATAAACATTTTTTTGTTCCCTGAAAATTCCTCTATAATCCTATTGAAATTTCTATAAAATCCAATTCCTCCATGAAGAGCTATAAATATAAAATTAGATGAACGTATTTTCTCTATACATTCAAATAGCTTTTTTTCATCTCCATCTATTTCCTCTATACTCATAAATTCAGCATCTATCTCTTCTGGATAATTGTCATCAGCAATATTTTTTGCTTCTTTTAAAATATATCCTCTAGAATCACCTAATAGAAATAAAATTTTAAACATCACATCATCCCCAGTTAAGTATATTTTCCTATCACATTAATCATCTGTTTTAAAGATAATCAACTATATTATCTATCATTGATGATATAGAATGATATTTAACTAATTTATATTCAGCATTTTCATCTCTTAATGATAGGATCTTCACCCCTTCTTGTGATGCAAATCGAAGTAAATCATAATTGCCCTTGTTGATCCCTACCAAACTTACTCCAGAATCTATAACAGCATGGCAATCTTTTATGTACTCTTTGGCCTCATCTATTTTTTTCGGTTTTATATCTACAAAGCAATCCTCTACTATCGTTTTGTAGGCTAATGTTTTAGATGCATTGTAATCAATATCATTTTTGAATAATATTCCGCTATAAAATCCAATACCTTTTTTATTTAATGCTCTATATATCTTTGTAGCTTTTCCTCCTCCACCAACAACAAAAACTTTAGGAGACTCTATCACTCTTGGCAACTCAATATTTCCTATAATTGTATTAAATGAACCACTGTTCAAATCATAGACTTCATTTACTGCTTCATCTGTTATTACATCCTCTGGTGTCCCATATTTATATATCTTGCCATTCTTAATCAACAATACTTTATCTGCAATTTTAGGCACTAGATCAATTTCATGCAATGACATAATTATTGTTTTATTCTTATCTAAAGATAGCTTTCCTAATATATTCAATAAATCTATTTTGAATCGAATATCTAAAAAAGATGTAGGCTCATCTAATACCATAATATCTGATTCTTGACATATTGCTCTTGCAATCATAACCCTTTGTTTCTCTCCATCACTCAATGCTTTAAACTCTTTATGTCTTAAACTTTGACCATCAACAATTTCTATAGACTCATTGATAATCTTCCAATCTTCATCAGTCAATTTCCCAAAATGATTAGTATAAGGATATCGACCTGTTGCTACTACTTCCTCAGCAGTCATCATTTCAGGGGAAATTTTCTCCGTCAGTACTATAGACATTTCCTTAGCTCTATCCTTGTTAGATAAAACATTCAGATCTTTGCCTAATACTGTTATTGAACCATCTAACCGTTTTATATGATCTATAATGGTTTTCAATATTGTAGACTTTCCACAGCCATTTGGCCCCAATAAGCAAAGGATTTCTCCTCTGCTTAAATCAATATTAATACCATCAACAACTATTCTTTGTTGATATCCTACTTTTAAATCCTTTGTTAAGAAAAAAGTCATATACCCTTCCTCCTATTTATCATCATATAAATGACTATAGGTGCTCCAATAAATGAGGTTACGGTACTGATACTTAGCTCAATAGGAGAGCAAATGGTTCTAGCTAAATAATCCGACAACAAACAAAAACTAGAACCTAGTAAAAATATCCCTGGTATAAGAGCCTTAGGTTGTGAGGTTTTCATAATCAATCTAGTCAAGTGAGGAACAGAAATTCCCACAAACGAAATAGGTCCTGCAAAAGCAGTAACACAAGCAGAAAGTATGCTAGATAAAGTTATTAATATTATTCTAAAGGTCTTAATATTGATCCCCATACTTTTAGCATAACTTTCACCTAATAAATATCCTTCCAAGGGCTTAGACAAAATAAATGTAAAAATAATTGTCGGTATTATAATAACAGTAGATACTTTTAGCATATCCCAAGTTATTCCTGAAAAACTTCCCATAGACCATATTGTAAGACTTGCTATCTTTTCTCGCTCAGCAAAAGTGATCATAAGGTTTGTCCCAGCTGATGCAATATATCCAAGCATAATTCCAACTACTATTAATGTAGAAATATCGTCTACCTTTCTTGCAAATATTAATACAAACAGCATAGCTAACAAACTACCTACAAAAGAAGCTATAAAAACGTTTAATGGTCCTGCATTGAATATTTTCAAATTGAAATTTGTTAGGAGGAAAATTCCAACAAACAATCTTGCCCCTGAAGAAATTCCAAGAACATAAGGGCCTGCTATGGGGTTTTTGAAAAAAGTTTGTAGTAAAAACCCCGAAATAGCTAATGCACCTCCAAATAATATGCTACTTATTATCCTTGGAATTCTAATTTTATATAGGATATTATGCTCTAAAGTCGATAACTCCCTATTTTTAAGAAGAACATCCTTCAAATCACCTAATGTGAAATCAATGGATCCAGATACTATGTTCACTACAATTGCAAATATCATGAATATTATTAAAGTGATTAATATGATACTGGATCTCTTATTCCTACTCATAATACCTCTCCAATCTTTAAATATAGTATTTAATTGAGGTTATTTCATTAAGAAAAAATACTCTGTTTCAGTAATTTCTCCATGGTGAGTGGTGAATATAGTATATAAATCCTCGATTATATCAGCTATGTGATCAGAATATTGATAATAATGAGGTTTGTATCCCCATACCCTTCCTTCTTTTACTGCTTTAACATCTGCAAAGTACTCAGCACCAGCTACTAAATCTCCTATGCTTTGTATACTTGGGCCATTGATATTGTTATAGAATAATATGTCTACATTTTCTATTCCTTTATAAAGTTCCTCAGCATTCATTTTGGTATTTCCATCTTCATCTGGATTTAATTCACTCATAATATATTCTCCACCTGCTAATTCAAACATCTTTACTTCATAATCCCCTTTATTCCTAACATAATAAACATCTCCCGATAGGAAAGTAGAGGCAAATTTCTCTTTTCCATCTCCTATTTCTGCAGCCTTTTTTTCTATTTCATCTATTTTTTTAATTTGTTCTTCAAAAAAGTCTTCTGCTTCTTCTTCTTTATCAAACAATGCACCTGCTAATTTTACCCATTCTAATCTACCTCTTGGATCTGTTTCTCTTTGCTCAGCATTTCCTATCCACTTTATTCCCATTTCATCAAATTTTGCAATGGTTTCATCTTTGCCATGAGATGTTCCAGTAGTAATCAATATTAGACTAGGATTCTTTGATTCTATTATTTCATAGTCTGGAGCACTATTTTTCCCTACATACGATATTTTACCTTCATCCATCATCTGTTGTATCTCTGGTACATGCCATCTATCTCTTTCTGTAGTGGTTAAAATTATCTTGTCCATAAGCCCTAAAGGTCTTAAAATTGCAATATTAGTTGTGGAAAAGATTCCAACTGTTTCTATAGGTAGTTGTATAACATTCATTTCCGTTTTTAACTCTGGTACTTCTTTTCCTTCTGGTACTAATAAAGTCTTTCTACCTTCCCAATCGGTTATAACCTTGTATCCACCTTCCAAATAATCTACCACAAATGATTTTGCATATTTTAATTCCATTTCACCTTCACGGACAAGTCCAGTATCTTCATCAATATCATCTTTTACAATTTCTTCAACTTTTTCTGGTTTCGCAGATGTTTCTTCACCCTTTTCCTTCCCTTTACAACCTGTTAAAGTCAATGATAGTACCAATATCATTAACATAACTTTAGTTAAAATACTAATTTTTCTATTCATGGTTTTTCTCTCCTCTTGTTTATATTTTTAATAATAATCCTTTAGTATCTCCCTCTAATCCAACTCCCTATAGCTAATAGCCAGTCCATAAATATAAAAAGCAATAGAGTAAAGCAACAATACTATAATAGAATTCCGATTAAAACTTCCCTTTAAAGCTATATCCCTTAATGCATTGGTGCTATGGGTTAGGGGTAGAATATTTATGAAATTTTTCATCCATAATGGTAGCTTGTTTAATGAGAAAAATGTCCCGCATAAAAATGACATTGGAGTCATTACGAAAGTATTGAATCTACTCATATCGTAATGACTATTAATTGAAAGTGCTGCACCATATCCAAAAGATGAAAATAAAAAACTATTTAAAAAACAAATTAATAGGAAATACAAATTAATTGGTATATAGATTTTAAATATGTAGGATATGGCTAAAACCAATAAACTGGCATACATTCCTCTAAAAGCTCCCGCTAATATATGCCCTAGGGCTAAAAGTTTCATATTGACAGGAGAAGTCAAATAGTATTCAAAACTTTTCTCGTATAGTCTAGAAACATTTAATCTAACTGAAACAGCGTTAAAGCTAGTATTCATAGTCGATAACGCAATGATCCCTGGAATTATAAAATGCATGTAGCTTGTCCCTTCAATATGAACATCAGAACCTAATCCCCAGCCAAATGCTATTATGTATAGTAAAGGATTTATTATTGCTGCAGTTGTTATATTGAACCATCTCCTTTTAAAGAAGATGAACTCTCTCCACAATATTGTAAATACTTCCATATTACATGACCTTCCTATTTGTAAAATTATAGAACACATCTTCTAAAGTTGTATCCCTAATTGTATATGTAAAGTTTTCTATACTTTTAGAGAATACAATAGCATCAGCTCTAGTATCAAAGTATTTATAATTAGTCTTTAAATTTTCATCGAAATATTCTACAGTATATTCTCCTAACCGTTCTTTAAGTATAGCAGGGGTATCATTTTCAAATATCCTACCCTGATCTATAAAACATACTTCATCACACAAATAATCTGCCTCCTCTATATAATGGGTTGTTAAAAGTATAGTCTTTCCCATGGATCTCATAGCCTTTAATATATCCCAGATTTTTCTTCTTCCATTGATGTCTACTCCTACAGTAGGTTCATCTAAAAAAATAATCTCTGGCTCATTTATTAAGGCCTTTGCTATCATAAGTTTCCTCTGCATTCCCCCAGATAGTTGACTTGCCTGTTTATCCCTACTCTTCTCTAATTCCATAAAATGCAACAATTTTTCTATCTTAATCCCGTGATCTTTTTTCTTTATCTTAAAAAGTCTTGCTGCAAACACTAGGTTTTCATAAACAGTTAACTCTTTATCTAGATTTGTATGTTGAGGTATTATTCCTATTTTGCTCTTTATATCATTATTATGTCGATTCATCTTTTGACCTTCTATAAAAACTTCTCCTTTAGTAGGTTTCAACAATCCAATCAACATCTTGATTAAAGTAGTTTTTCCTGCTCCATTTGGCCCTAGAAGGCCTACGAAACTACCATAATTTATGGTTAAGTTAGCATCTTCTACTGCTGTAAAATCACCAAACTTTTTAGTTAGATTTATGACTTCTATCATCCAATCACCTCCTATTGATTAAAACAAAACCACCGATGAGCCTTAACTTCCTCTCGAAGTTTAACAAAAGAATTATTAAATCTTCTCTTTTCTTCTCAATAGTAAAAGAAAGAACGGTGCTCCTAAAGCTGACATAATAATTCCTACTGGAATTTCCATTGGTGCAAATAGGGCTCTAGCCACAGTATCACATAGCATAACTACTGTTCCTCCTAAAAAGATAGATCCAAGAAATAAATATCTATAATTCGAACCTATGAACAATCTTGCAATATGAGGAACCATAAGGCCAACGAAGCCCAATAATCCAACAGCAGAAACAGCTGCTCCTGCTAATAATGAGGATAGTATTATAAATATAAATCTAGTTCTCTCTACATTTAATCCAAGACCTGTTGCTATTTCATCTCCTAACATTAGTACATTTAATTTGGTTGGCAATAGCAATACTAATATAATTCCTATGCTCACATAGGGAAGTATCATCTTTACCTGTATCCAAGTGATAGCTGATAGACCACCTACCATAAAAGATATTACCCCTGCCACTCTATCAGGATAAAATGTCATCAATGTATTTATACCAGCATTTAATAAAGAAGATACAGCTACTCCTGCTAATATTAATCTGGTAGGTAAGGCTCCATCCTTCCAAGCCAGTATATATATGAACAAAGTAGCCAAAAGGGAACCAACAAAGGCTCCACCTGGTACTAGATAATATAATTCGGGAAATAAAACGAGTAAAATTAGTGCTGCAAGGCCTCCTCCAGCAGATACTCCTATAATATTTGGACCTGCTAACGGATTCCTCATGACTCCTTGGAGTATAGCTCCAGATAGTGAAAGACATATGCCTACAAGACCTGCCATTATAGTCCTTGGAAGCCTGACATTCCATATAACCTGTCGATTCACATTGTTTTCTTCGGCAAGAATTGCTTTAGCTATTTCTCTTGCGGATATTTTTACAGCTCCATTACCAAGGCTTATAAAAAAACTTAATATGAATAGAAAAACAAATGCTAATATTAAGTATTTCTTCCTCATTGTCCACCCCTTTTCCTATACCAATACTAAAACAAGCCCCACCTTCTAAAGGTAGGGCTTGTTGACATAAATGATTAACTTATAAAAATGCCAAATAAAAACAATCCTATCCTTCCCTCCGAAGGTTAGTTAGCAAAAACATCAGGCAGGTCTCCTGACTTTTGGTCATCCTACTCTCAACACCTTCCCGAGATATTCTCAGTGGTATAAGTTGATTTCGTCCCAATTACAGTAGCGGGGGCTGTACTGGATTTACACCAGTTTCCCTATTAATCCAAAAGGAACCCAATATTTTTTATATTCAATTTTTTCAATTACATATTATCATAAAACTTTATATTGTCAACAAAATTTTATTTTATTATTACTTATCCATTATATTATTTCACAGTATAGTTGGCCTTTTCAATATATTTGAATCCATATTCATCTATAGAAATTATATTAACGCTTCCGTTTTCTATTTTAAATTTGAAAAAATAATCTAAATTATCAAATACCCAAGATAAAGCAATTCTAGTAACTCCATCATGACATACTAAAACCACATTTTCTCCCTTTTTTGATATTTCCTCTAAAAAGGAAGTCACTCTTTCATATGCCATTTTAATGCTTTCTCCTTTAGGAGTAACATAATTAATATAATCCTCATCCCATATTTTAGCTTCTTTAGGAAACTTGTCCTTGATTTCTTCATAGGTATTCCCTTCAAATAATCCAAAATCCACTTCCTTAATCCTTTCTTCCACTTCTCCATCTAAACCTAATATTTCCATAGTCTGGATAGCCCTGTATAAGGGACTTACATAGACTTTGTCAAAAACTAAGGTATCAACAAAGGTTTTAGTCTTTCTAATCTGCTCCTTTCCCTTATCTGTTAACCTAGTATCCTTTGTGCTAAATATTCTACCTACATTGTCCTCAGTTTGTCCATGGCGAATTAATATTATATCCACTTTAACACCCCCAAAAATATTATCAAGGATATTATCTCTCCAAGTTCTATAGTCGCTCCATATACATCTCCAGTAAAACCACCAATTTTTTTATATGTTATTTTTGTTATTACTTCTCCAACAAAAAACGAAAAGAATAGTGGTATTAAATAAATTGGATTAATGACTAGAACTATTATTAAATACCCAATTACACCAAATAAAGTATATTTTTTAGGATTACTTCTATGGAACATATACCCTATTCCATCTTCTTTAGCAATTCTTTTGGTAGACATTATATAAGCTATTACTAAACGACTATTTCCATAGGCTAATCCTAATATTAAGGGTATATTTCCTTCTAAATTTGAAATGAGAATATATTTGAGCAAAATATCCAGTACTATGGATATTACTCCAAAAGCTCCAATGCGACTGTCTTTCATAATTTCAAGGACCTTATTCTTGTCCCTATAAGATAGAAATCCATCACAAGTATCTGATAACCCGTCTAAATGAAGAGCTCCCGTTACTACTATCATAGATAATAGGGCAAAAAAGCTGCCTATATTTTCATTGAAATAGCCAAATATGTAGTAGAACAAACCTCCTATTCCACCTATTATCATCCCTACCAATGGAAAGAAAAAGATACTTTTGGATAGTTTTTCATCATTAAAATCTATAGATTTTTTTATAGGTAATCGGGTTAAGAACTGGATGGATACTATTAGTCCATCTATCATTTTATTTTCACCGGTATTCCACAACATACCAAATAAACCTCTTGGGATAGAGCTGCTACCCTTTGGTTTATCCTCCCCTGAATATCCCTAAAAACCCTGCCTAAATGATTATCTGGAACTAAAGAATAGCCTACTTCATTAGTCACCAACACTAAATTATATCCCCTATCCTCAATAACCTTTATTAGAGAGGATAATTCTCCATATATTCTATTTTCTATTTTACTCTGTAATTGATAATCTATATATTCTTTCTCTTTTGTTATATCAAACATTATATTGGATGTAAGGAGGGTTATACAATCTAATAGATAGTTTTTCTCCTCTCCCAGAGCACTGGTTAATGAATAGTTTCCTTCATAAGTTCTCCAATAGGAAGGCCGACTAGCCTTATGTAATTTAATCCTTTCCTCCATTTCATCATCCCATATTTTGGATGTGGCAATATATACTACATCCTTTTTGTCCTTATATAGATTTTCTGCAAAAGTACTTTTACCACTTCTAGCTCCACCAGTAACTAAAATAATCATATTATCACCTGAACTATTATTTTTTAAAACTTATATAATTAATTAGTTACAAGTATATCATGAATAACTGTTACTGAAAACTATTGACTTATTTAACCAGTAGTTATACAATATAGGTGTGTAATTGAATATAAAAGTCTTATGGACCGAAAGGTTAAAAGGGAAGACGGGTGAAAATCCCGCGCAGCCCCCGCTACTGTAAGTGAAGATAAAACCCTATAAGCCACTACCTAAGTTTTTAGGTGGGAAGGCAGGGTGGAAGATGAATCACAAGCCAGGAGACCTACCATAAGGTTTTTGTGAATTTACCTTCGGAGGGAAGGTGTAATCTGTTTTTTATGCTTAATTTTTGAAATGAAGGTCTGCCTCCTTAGGTAGGCCTTATTTTAATATTCAATATGATATTAGGAGGATGTTTATGAGAAAATTTAAAAAACTATTTATTTTTTTATTGGTATTTATTCTAACATTTTCATTGGTAGCTTGTACTACAGAGGATTCATCAGAACCTAAAGATAAGGTTGAAAACTCAGATGAAATAGTTGAAAACCAGTTTCCATTAAGTATTACTGACTTTTTAGAAAGAGAAGTAACTTTAGAAAAAGAACCTGAGAGGATAGTTTCTCTCGCTCCTTCTACTACCGAACTTATATATGCTTTGGGAGCTGGCGATAAAGTTGTAGGTGTTACAGATTATGATAATTATCCTCCTGAGGTTGAAGATATTCCAAAGGTAGGAGGTTTTAAAGGACCAAATATTGAGGCAATAACAGCGCAAAATCCTGATATAGTGTTGGCTTCTACTCAATCAGGCCAAGAGGAGATGGAAACTTTAGAAAATATGGGGATACCAGTTGTAATGGTAGAAGCTAAAGATATAGAAGGTATATATGAGTCCATAAGATTATTGGCTCAGATAACTGGAACTAATGAAAAAAGCCAAGAGATAATTAATGAGATGGAATCTAAGATTGGTGAAATAAAAGGTAAGGTAGAAGACCTTCCAACAATAGATGTGTTCTATCTAGTCTCTTTTGATGGAAATTGGACTGCTGGGAAAGGTACATTTATTGATGAGCTTATAACTCTCGCTGGTGGGAGAAACGTTGCCCAAAATGTTGACGGTTGGGCTCAATACAGTGTAGAGGAATTAGTTAAGAATAACCCTGATGCAATAATTACATCTCCTCATGCTGGTAATGTAGAAGATATGGAAAAAACTGAGGGTTACAAAGATACCAATGCCGTTAAGAATGAAAATATATTTGTAATAAGTGATGATGACATAATAGCTAGAGCTTCTAATAGGATTGTCCTAGGTCTAGAAGAGATTGCTAAATTCTTACATCCGGAGGTATTAGATTAAAGTGAAAAAAAGCATCTATTTTACTATAGCTATTCTGCTATTTTTCTTAACAGTTATAATCTCTATTTCTGCAGGAGCAGTTAAAATACCTCTGCAGGAAATTATAAATGTATTTACTGGAAATGGAGATGAAACCAGTAGAACTATAATCTTTAATTTAAGGCTTCCAAGGGTAATAGGTGCAGCAGTGGTAGGTATGGGGCTTTCAGTTGTAGGAGCCTTCTTTCAAGGTCTTTTGAGAAATCCTATGGCAGATCCCTACGTTTTGGGAATCTCTTCCGGTGCAGCTTTAGGTGCTACCATTGCTATAATACTGGGCCTTGGGCTTTTTAGCCTTAGTTTCTTGGCTTTTATTTCATCCTTAGCAGTTGTAGTTTTTGTCTATGCCATATCAAAAATCGGATCAAAAGTATCTATGACAACAATGTTACTAGCGGGTATAGCTATAAGCGCTTTTATTTCTGCAATTATATCCCTGTTGATGCTTTTAAACCATGACGAATTTACTAGAATCGTCTTCTGGACTATGGGAGGATTTAGTCTTACAAATTGGAATAGCATTGCTTTTTCTGCTCCTATAATAATTATTGGTTCTTTTGTAATGTATGTGTTTTCAAGAGATTTAAATGCTATTTTAACGGGAGAAGAAGTTGCTGAACACCTAGGAGTTAATACAGAGTTCATTAAAAAAATCATCCTTGTCTTAGGATCCTTGGTCACTGCTACTGCAGTATCAGTAGGGGGAATTATAGGTTTTGTTGGTCTTATTGTCCCCCATGTATCCAGGCTTATAGTAGGTCCTGATAATAGAATCCTTGTACCTTTTAGTGCCCTATCGGGAGCCATATTTCTGACTTTAGCTGATACTTTAGCTAGAGTTATTTTAAGACCTACAGAAGTACCCATTGGAATAATAACTGCAACTTTTGGTGGCCCTTTCTTTTTATATTTACTTATAAAGAACAAACAGAAAAATTAAGGAACGTGATAGTATGACTGTTTTACAAATAAACAAATTATATTTTTCCTATGGAAAAGCTGAAGTTTTAAAGGGTATTGATTTCACTATTAACAAAAATATGGTGGCAGGTATAATAGGAGGAAATGGTAGCGGAAAGTCCACCCTTTTAAAAAATATATCTGGATATCTGAAACCAGAATCAGGAAATGTTTTTATTGGAAAGAAAAATATTAAAGATTTTGCCATAAAAGATAAAGCCAAACATATAGCTTATGTACCTCAGGAAATGCCCCATGATTTTGAATTTAATTGCTATGATGTAGTGATGATGGGAAGAATGCCCTTTTTAAAAAGGTTCCAATCAGAAAGTAAAGAAGATAAAAATATTGTAAAAGAGTCTATGGAAATTACGAATACCTGGAGATTTAAAGACAAGAATATCAATGAGCTAAGTGGTGGAGAAAGACAAAGAGTCTATATAGCAAGAGCGTTAGCCCAGAAACCCAAAATTTTGCTTATGGACGAGCCAGTTTCACATCTGGACATTAAATATCAAATTGAAATACTATCCCTTGTAAACAGTTTATCATTAAAAGGAATACTAGTGATCACGGTACTCCATGATATTAACCTTGCTTCTCAATTTTGTGACGAGATATTCATAATGAAAGAGGGAAAGATAATGGCTTCTGGTGATCCTGAAAAGGTTTTAACCCCTGATAATATAAAATCAGCTTTTTCTATAGAAGTGGAATTACTTAATAACCCGATTACTCATAGTCCTTATGTTATTCCTACTTTAAATAGGAAAAAACAATTTCATGTAGTCTAGTACTAATACTTAGGAGGTTGATCATTTGAAAGAAAAAACTAAGACATTAAAAGATATTAAAACCCTTACTATGGTTGCTATGCTTGTAGCATTAAGTGCTGTAGGTGCCCTTATTAAGGTTTTTAATACCGTTGCTTTTGATTCAATGCCAGGGTATTTTGGAGCCTTATACTTAGGAGGCTGGTATGGAGCTATGGTAATAAGTTTAGGCCATTTGCTCACAGCAATTACATCTGGCTTTCCTTTAGGAATTACTGTCCATATATACATAGCAATACAAATGGCAGTATATGCATATCTATTTAGATTTTTTTATCAAAGATTTAATATATATATTGCCGTAATAGTTGGAACCATATTGAATGGCCCAATTTCCGCTCTTTTATTCGTACCCATATTTGGATGGGGATTTTTTATAGGATGGAGCCTTCCTCTGACTGTGGCTTCATTTATTAATATATTTTTAGCTTCTTTAATATATAAAGGAATATTAAAAATAGGCGGGAGTCAAATTGATAGAAAGATATAGGGATTTAATCATAATCTATGAGAAGGATATAGCCTATGTAATCTCTTGTGATAGTCTAGGTGCAATAGGTAGTAAAAAAAATGATGTATTGAAAGTAGACGAAGAGATTGTAGGAAGGGCTACTATAAAAGTTGCCCTATCGGAAGCATTGTGCATAGGGGCAAAGCCTATTATAATATCCGATACCCTGTCTGTTGAAATGAATCCTACAGGTAAAAAGATCTTAAAAGCTATAAAAAAGGAACTTGAGGAAAATGGACTTACAGATATAGTTTTTACAGGAAGTACAGAAGAAAACTTCCCCACTTCTATGACTGGTATAGGAATTACCGTAATATCTAGGGCAAAGATTTCTGATTTAAAAATTAAAAATGTTGAAAAAGGCATGTATCTTTCCCTTTTAGGATATCCTCTTGTAGGAAATGAAGTCTTAAATTCTAAGGATGTTCTTCAATTAAAAGACTATGTGGAAATCTCTAGTTCTAAAGAAATAATTGAAGCAATTCCAGTTGGTTCAAGGGGAATAAAATATGAATTAAGCATATTGGAAAAATTATCAGACTTGAAGGTAAATGAAAGTGTTCCTTTACATATTGATAAAATGAAATCTGGCGGTCCTTCTACTTGTTGCATTATAGTACATAAAGAAAGAACTCCATCTATTACTAAGTTGATAAATAAGCCTTTTACCTATATTGGAAAGCTAATTTAAATATAAAGCCCTAGTTTTATAATTCTAAAGAAACTAGGGCTTGTTACTATTTATTACTCTTTTTATTTTCTTTATTCCAATCCTTAAACTTTTTATTGTTTTTCATCTCTTCGTTGTCTACTACGCCATGTTCTGCTGCTATTTCATAGTTCATCTGATTGAAAAAACTTTCATCAATTTTTCTTTCAAATTTTTTATCTTTCATTATTATCACCTCATATGTATTTTTCACCTAATTTGGTGCTACATACGAGGTAATTTAAGGGATTATGCTTTTTATACTTCTTAATTACAAAGCTATAATACTGAAATTTTTAAAATAGATTAACGGCTAACAGGGTAGAAAAAATTCCTACAAAAGTCCCTAAAATCAATTCCCTTATATTATGCCTTTTTAAATTTATTCTTGACCAATATATTACTGGCATTATTAAAAAAAGCCATAACATCTTTAATCCAATTAGATTGGTTAGTAAAGTAATAGGTCCTGATACACCACAAGCATGCCCACTAGCCTTAATCTTTAATCCTTTATTTATAAAGGCTAAAAAACCTCCAGAAAATAGATAAGCCATAAAAATTTTTTTTACTAATATAGGTGCCCCACAAACAAAAGTAAGAATTGACCCAATTACATAACTTACAACAGCAAAGATAAAAGCCAATTTTCTTTCAATTTTTCTCCCCTGTGTCCTAAATGCTGGTATAATCCTATGTACAGGATAGGCAAGTAATGGAATTACTGTTAAAAAAGCAATACAATATATGAGCCAACCAATTCCTCCGGAATAACTGGTTCCATAAATAAAAGATAATAATACAGTAAAAAAAGCTATTATTGGAACTACCGTTATAAGGCTAATTATTTTAGCAATTTTATATTTCATACCTGAAACATCTCCTTATATTTATATGTATATCCTTTAAAAAACAAATTAAATCCAGCTAAGAACATCTTTAACTGGATTTAAGCTACATTTTTTCATTTCTTGGATTCAATATATTTTTATAAAATCTTTATTTTATTGTACAACATTTTCCTATATAAATGCAATAAAATAACTGATATTATTTTAACTATCCTGCTATTAATAATTATAATATTTAATATGATTCATCATAAAAGTCATATATTAATTTTTTATTACCTTATTTATAGCATCAATTACATAGTTCACATCCCCTATTGTATTAAAATGGCTAAAACTAAATCTAATAGTACCTTTTGGAAATGTTCCTAAAGTTTGATGAGCAGAAGGGGCACAGTGTAATCCACATCTAGTCATTATGCCAAATTCATTATATAGGTTATAGGATACCACTGCATTATCTTCTTCAGGAATATCTATAGAAATCACAGCTGTTCTATCCTTTATATCCTTCTTACCTATAATATCCAGTCCTGGAATATTTAAAATTCCTTCTAAAAAATGGTCTAATAAATATAATTCCTTTTCTCTTATGGTGCTTACTTTCTCCTTTAGAATATATTTTATAGAAGCATTCAATCCATAAACACCTGGAATATTCAAGGTCCCAGCTTCAAACTTGTCAGGCATGTACTCAGGTTGTACTTCCTTATCTGATAAACTGCCTGTGCCTCCTTCTATTAAGGTATCCAATGTTGAGGCCATTTCCTTACTTACTATAAATCCTCCTATGCCTTGAGGTCCTAAAAGCCCCTTATGACCTGTAAATGCTATAGCATCAGCACCTATATCTTTATAATGAATATCCAAAAAGCCTGCAGTCTGTGCCGTATCAATAATAAAATACAATCCTTTCTCTTTACATATAGATCCTACTCTTTTTAAATCTAGAATAGTACCACAAACATTAGATGCATGAGTCATAATAACAGCTTTAGTATTGGGTTTAATATATTTATTTATGTCTTCTGGATTCAACTCCCCTAGTTTATTGCAAGGTACTTTAGAAAACTCAATTCCTAATTTGGCAAGACTATTTAAAGGTCTAATGACAGCATTATGTTCCATTGATGAAACTACTACATGATCTCCTACCTTTATCAATCCTTTTATCAATACATTAAGACTTTCTGTAATATTTTTAGTAAATACTACATTTTCAGTCTTTTGATAGTTAAATAATTCACATATCAGTTCTCTAGTTTCATAAACTATGTTCTCCGCTTCAAAAGAACTTTTATAAGCTCCCCTATTCACATTACAACCTATATTTAATAAATAATTGGACATACTTTCAACAACTCCTGGTGCCTTAGGAAAGGCTGTAGCACCGTTATCTAAATATAAACCTCTCATAAATTTACACCTCCAATGTTTTCAATATCATCTGCAAGCTTTCATTAAAAGAATATCTCTATTTAATTAAATAAGCAATATATATAGATAAAGTTTATGACACATTTCGAACATATTTATATTCTTTATTATACATTTTCAAAGATTATTGTTAAACTTTAGATAAAGACATAGCTTAATTTTAGAGGAGGGTTTTAAAATGAATGAGAAAAAAGGCATTATTATAGCTGGAGCAGTCGTTGGAATAATTTCTGTGTTGCTGGTAATATTTGGAAATCCAGTTAATATGGGATTCTGTATAGCCTGTTTTATCAGAGATATTGCAGGTGGTATAGGAATGCACAGAGCGCCAATAGTTCAATATATTCGTCCTGAAATAATTGGGCTTGTTTTAGGTGCATTTATCATTTCAATGAAAAGCAAAGAGTTCCAAGCTAAAGGAGGTTCCTCACCTTTTACTAGATTTGTACTAGGAATTGGAGTAATGATAGGGGCTTTAATGTTTTTAGGTTGTCCTTTGAGAATGGTGTTGAGACTAGCTGGAGGAGACTTAAATGCAATATTAGGCATTGCAGGGTTTGTAGTTGGTATTTTTGTTGGAGTTTACTTTTTAAACAAAGGCTTCAATCTAAAAAGGAATTATAATCTACCTAAATTTGAAGGATACCTTTTTCCAATTGTAAATCTGGGTTTATTTGTTTTACTACTATCTGGTTTTAGTATGTTGATCTTCAGCGAAGAAGGTCCTGGATCAATGCACGCCCCTATTTGGATTGCATTATTTGCAGGATTGATAGTGGGAATATTGGCTCAAAAGACAAGGCTATGTATGGTAGGTGGTACTAGAGATATGATCATGTTTAAAGACAGCTACCTATTATCTGGCTTTTTAGCTATACTTATCTTTGCTTTTATAGGAAATCTGATTTTAGGGTATTTTAACCTAGGTTTTGCTGAACAACCAGTGGCACATACAGATGGATTATGGAACTTCCTGGGGATGGTTTTAGTAGGATGGGGTTCTGTACTTCTTGGTGGCTGTCCATTAAGACAACTTATATTAGCTGGAGAAGGAAATGCAGATTCGGCAGTAACAGTTATGGGAAGTTTGATAGGTGCAGCTATTGCCCATAACTTTGGTCTGGCTTCTAGCCCTGCCGGTGCTACAACTAATGGCAAAGTAGCAGTACTTATCTGTTTAGTATTGGTTATTCTTATTTCTCTAGCTAATTCAGAGATTCTGATTAGTAAAAAGACATTAACAAAATCAAGGAATAACTAGTTTGAAGGGAGATGAGCATAGTGGAAAAAATTGATACAAGAGGCATGTCTTGTCCCCAACCTGTGTTGATGACTAAGAATGCTATAGAGGAACATCCTGAAGGATTAGATATTCTAGTGGATAATAATACTGCAAAAAATAATATTACTAGGTTTCTAAAAAATTTAGGTTATAATTTAGAGTATAAGCAGGAAAGTAAAGATATATTAATTGAAGCGAGGAAATAATATGGATGAGTATGTAGCAGTGTTTTTTACCCATTCTGGTGCAATAAAATTTAATAGAAGATTGAAGACAAACAAAATAGAATGCGAACTAATGCCTGTACCTAGACAGCTCAGTTCTAATTGTGGAATAGGAGCCAAGTTTACATTTGATAAAGATGTAATAGATTTAGTAGATGATGAAATTGAAAAGATATTTATTTTTGAAAATGGAGAGTATAGGCTAGTTTATAGTGAAGAATAAGAAACAAGAACCTTGTATAAGATTGTATACAAGGTTCTTTAATTATTCTCTATTATTGTTTGGTAGCTCTTTTCATAAATTTAACCCTAATACCTCTTTCATAATATTTTACCAATTTTGTAGAAGACTTTACTGACATATGATACTATTATCTTAAGTAAGAAATGTATAACGGGGATGTGAAAGCGTGAGAAAAATACTTATTATTATCCTTATCCTTTGTTTATTACCTTTAAAACCAATAGCAGAAAAAGAAGAATACCATATTGTAATCAAAAATGGCACCATATTTAATCCTTCAACAGATCATGAATTAGTAGGTTATAACATAGGGATTAAAGATGATAAAATCTTAAGGATCACCAAGGAAGACATTTCGGGAAAAGAAGAGATAGATGCAACCGGCTTAGTAGTCTCCCCTGGTTTTATAGATCTTATATCCTATGACCCGAATTCTGTGGGTATTAGGCTAAAAGTTTTAGATGGAATCACTAGTAATTTGGCTATGCATGGTGGTACGGAAGATGCAGAACAATGGTATAGGGGCTGGTCTAAAAGCGGTGTTTTAACTAATTTTGGTGCTTCATCTTTTATTACTAGGCAACGCTGGCCCATTGTTGGTTATGGAGTAGATACAGAGATGACCAAGAAAGAGGATATAGAAAGATTAGTAGAAGATGCTAAAAGAAATATAGAAGCAGGTGCTTTAGGCATTTCCTTTAGCTTTGAATATGTACCTGGTATAAAATATGAAGTAATTCCTCTGCTGAATTTGGCCAAGGAATATAATGTACCTACCTTTTACCATTTGAGATATTCGGATGGAGATAGAGGCTTAGAGGGTATAAAGGAAGTTATAGAATATGGTAAAGAAACTGGCGCCATAATCCATATTATGCATATTAACAGTACTGGAGGAACCTTCCATATGGAGGAAGCTTTGGAGATGGTTAACAAAGCTAGAGAAGAAGGGTTGGATATTACTGCCTGTGTTTACCCCTATAATTTTTGGGCTACCTATATTGATTCAGCTAGATTTAGGCCGGAATGGCAGAAAAGGTATAGAATTACCTATGAGGATTTACAGATAGGAGGCACAGATATACGTATTACTAAAGATACCTTTGACAAATATAGGACCCAACATCTATTGGTAGCAGCCCATGGTTCTATGCCTGAAGAAGAATTGATAATGGCATTAAAAGACCCTCATATTATGATAGGTAGTGATACTATAATTGAACCCTCTGGCAACAATCATCCAAGAGGGGCAGGAACTTATAGTAGGCTCTTTGGAAAATATGTAAGAGAAGAGAAGGTCCTCTCTACTATGGATGCTATAAAAAAGGTAAGCTACTTACCTGCTAAAAGGATGGAATCTGTTGCTCCACAGATGAGGTATAAGGGAAGGATAGAGATAGGCAGTGATGCAGATATTACCATATTCAATCCAGATACCATAATAGATAGAAGTACTGTAAAGGACACAACCCTTCCCTCAGTAGGGGTAGAGTACGTAATTATCAATGGTGTTATAGTAAAAAACAATAATGGTATTGTAGAAGGAATAAGCCCTGGAAGACCAATACGCTCCTATTTTGTAGACAAAATAGATGAAAATAAACCTATTGATTTCAATTTAAAATTAGAGGATAAGGATAAAATATCTTTAGAATCAGTTTACGAATTAGATGGACAAATCTACCTCCCAATTAAAAGACTATTTGAGTATCTAAATATAGCAACAGAAAACAATAAGGACGGAAGTATAAATATTGGAAATGTTGTTAATCTAGAAATAGGGAATAAGGCGGCTAAAATTGGTGATAAGGAAATGGTTTTTGATAAGGAACCTATTATATATAAAGAAGGAATTTACATAGGTGCTAAAGACTTGGGAAAAATATTGGAAGGAAATTTTAAATTAATTTACCATGAAAAAGGGATTGACTTTAAATATGGAGAATCAGATAAAACTATTGAAGCATTTTTACCTATTGATGAAGAAAAGATTAAAACTACCAATAGCAAAAAATCTTATATTGGTGCTTACGGATTCTCAGCTTTGATTATAGCTTTAGTGCTATTTAGTTTGAAAGATAAAAAAGGATCAAGGGAAATTTAAATATCCCTGATCCTTTTTATTTCTTCACCCAGATTATGAATATCATATTCTAAAGCTATTATTGGATTAATATTATACATATATAGTAATTTCATAATAAATGCAATATTATTATTAGAAGGTCTGTTGTGTTCATCATAAATTCCATTGTTCCAATGGAGATGGATATATTCAATCCTTTTATTTAATATCCTTATCCAATCCTCTAAGCCATTTTTACTTTCAAGTATGGCATGTCCAATATCTAAGCATACTTTTACATTGGGTAAATCTATGGTATCAATTAAATCCTTTACAAAAATTGGGTCCTCTTCAAATACATTTTCTATAAGTACTATCCCCTTATAGTCATCCATTTCCTTTAGTATTTGATTCCAAAACTCTTTATTCAATCTATTAGTAAGTTCCTCTATTTTAGGCTCTTTTATCCAAGGACTTATTTGGCTATGAAATATTATATAATCTACATCTAGCTTTTTCCCAATTTTTAAAGTCAATATATATCTTTCGTAACTTGCCTGTCTTATCTTTTTATCTGGGCTTACTGGTTTTAAGTCCAAAAAGGGTCCATGTAAAGATAAGGTGTTAGAAAACCCGTATAAAGTTTTTTTGTATTCCTCTACCCTTTCTTTCCATCCCTCATCTAATAAATCAGGCTTAACAAAATCTTGTATCTCTAGTCCTATACCCAATTGAATATACTTTTCCTTATGAAAATCACGAATATTAGATATGCATTTAATAATCTTATGCATGGTTTTAACCCCATTTCTTACTAGTTTGTAAATACATATTATATACCAAATATGTTTAATTTGCTATAATTGTTTTATAGTTTATTATTTTTTCTTGGGAGGAGTAAAGTTGTGAGATTTCAGATATTGAATGGCTTCACATTAAAGATGATAATGACCATGTTTATGGTGCTTGATCATATTGCCCAATTTATACCCGGAGCCCCCTATTGGTTCCATTGGTTAGGTCGGTTAGTAGCTCCCATATTCATCTTTTTATTAACTGAAGGCTATATCCACACAAGGGATTCTTCAGTCTATATGAAAAGACTCTTTATATGGTCAGCTATAATGTTTGCTGGTAATGGAACTATTTGGTTAACCTTTAGGAAGGATACATTCATACCAAATAATATATTCTTTTCCATGGCTTTAGGAATAGCCCTTCTCATTAATTTAGAAAGAGAAGAAAAAAATAAATGGATTATATTTTTAATTGTACTCCTCTCTACTTTTGCTGAAGGCTCTTTAATGATTACAGCTATGGTGTTGATATTCCACTTTTTAAAAGAGGATAAAATGCGACTATCCTTAACTTATATTGTGATTTCTGCTACTTTTTTACAAGGTGGATTTACCTACAAAAATCTTTTTATTGAAAATCCTCAATGGATGATGGTTTTTGCATTGCCCTTTATTCTTATGTATAATGGCAAAAAAGGTCCTAATATTAAGTATTTTTTTTATATATTTTACCCAGTCCATATATGGATTCTCTTCATACTAGGGTACTTTATGGGAAAATAGAATCCTGCTAGGTTTACATGAGTAATTTTTTTCTTATATGATATAATAAACTAACCATCATTTTTAGAAAGGAATAGATATGAATATTAATTTCAATTATGAAAAGAAAAATATAGACTATGTATCTGGGTATATATTTAAAGGTAGAAGTTATAGATGTAGTTATGTAAGATATAAAACTTTGTATGAAAATTCCTCTCCTGGTACAGAGAATGTGGAAATGTATTTTTATCAACCTAAAAAAGAGGTTCGTGCCTCAACTTTAATCCTCCACGGACTAGGTAGTAGAAATATTAAGTTTTTATTATGGCTTGGTCCCCATCTGGCAAATGCAGGAGTAAGTACAACCATATTAATACTTCCTGGTAACTATACGAGGGTTGAAGATAATTCCATGAGTGGAAGAAGTTATCTTTATCCGGACATAAATGTTATGTACAAATTTTGGGAACATGGAGTAGTTGATACCTTAAGCACCATTGATTTACTTGAACAATCTAATTATTGGAAGGAAAACAATATTATTCTTGGGTATTGTTTAGGAGGAATGATTTCAACAATGGTTGGTGTTATAGATGCTAGGATCAACCATCTATTATTTATGACTACTGGTGGCCATATCCCTAGGATACTTCACCAATCCCCTGCTACGGCCTTTGTCAGAAGGATGTTTGATAAAGGTTTTAAAGCTGATTTTGATTTAGATAATAAAGAAAAATTATATAATATTTATAATAAAGAATTCCCAAGAGTAAAAAGTATGTCCTTAAATGAAATAGTATCTAACGATGAAATTCATCCCTTGTTTAAAATTGATCCCATATCCTATGCCCATTTATTGGATATGAAAAAAGTTACCTTCATAGATGCCTATTTTGATTCAACTTTACCTATACAATCTAGGAAGGTTTTATATGATGAAATGTATGGAGCTAATAGAAAAGTGCTGCCTATAAGTCATGTTAATTGGTTGCCCTTTGGATATTTTCTTGCAAAGTATATTCTTCATAAGCTAAATATTAATGCTAAAGAAGCAAAAAAAGCGCTGCTCACTAGAGAAGTAATAGAAAATCCATTGGAAAAATAAAATTGGATGGTGTTTATGGATAAAATTAAGGTAAAACTAAAAAAATCTTATTTTATAGCTAATAAAATATATCTTTTTTTAATTTTTATCTTCCTTGCTATAGAGGATTTTAGTTTAGGGTTTTATTATTTTTTAATATCCCTGTTTATCTATGGATGGAAAACCCTTAGATCAAAAGTTCCTATCGAGGTAAATAAAGAGTTTAAAAGCAAAACTTTTGTATATAAACGTACTAGGAATAGGGATTTAAAATTAGACCTATGGCTGCCCTCTAAGACTAGTAAGAAGAATCCCCTAGTATTTTTCTGCCATGGTGGCGGGTGGATTTCTGGCTTTAGAAATCAACCCAATAATGTTTCCTGGTGTAAATACTTGGCTTCAAAGGGTTTTGCTGTAGTTAGCATAGATTATAGATATGGATATAGGAATACTATGGAGGACATCCTTTCCGATTATACAGATGCACTAAACTATGTAAAGAAAAATCATAAAAGACTAAATGTAAATAAGGAAAAGATTATATTAATGGGATTATCAGCAGGAGGCCATCTTTCATTACTATATTCCACCTATCATACTAATCAAAAAAATGAAAAAGAGATGAAGGGAATTAAGGGGGTAGTGGCCTACTATTCTCCTACAGATTTAAATGATATATTTATCTCAGAAAATAAATCTATATTTGCAAGATTTGCAACAAAACAGACTTTAAAGGGAGGTCCTGTTGAAAAAGAAGAAATATATGATTACTATTCACCTATTAGTTGGATAAGCGATAGAATGGTTCCCTGCTTAATTGCCCATGGGAAGATGGATACTACTGTACCCTTTAAATCCTCTGTGAAATTTGTTAAAACCTTAAGGGAATATAAAATAAAATATACCTTTTTAGTCCATAGAAAAGGTGGACATTCCTTCGATACAAAGCTTAAAGATATTAGCACGGTAAATACATTAGAAAGAACTGTAAGATTTATTAGAAAAACTATGGATATGTAAAGTAGGTGTTCCAATGATTATTACAAAGATAGAACCACAAAATAATGACAAAAGAGTTAATGTATATCTAAATGGAGAGTTTGCCTTCGGGCTTATGATGGAAATCCAATATAAATATGGTCTAAAGGAAGGGATGGTTTTAGACCAAGATTTTGTTGAAGAAGTGCTATTGGAAGAAGAACAATTAAAAGCCAACAATACTGCATTAAGTTACTTAACTCACAGAAAGAGAACAGAGAAAGAAATTATAGATAAATTAAAGAAAAAGGGTTTTGAAGAAAATATAATAGAAAAGACTTTAGATTATCTGCAAAACTATGGTTTAGTAGATGATTTAGACTTTGCCAGTAGTTTCGCTAGGGATAAGATAAAGTTAAATAAGCAAGGCCCTCAAAGAATCAAATATGAACTATATAGGAAAGGTATCTCTCAGGAAATAATTGAAAAAATTCTAAAGGAAGACGATGAATATCCTAGAGCTTTGGAATTGGCTAAGAAAAAACTACCTTCCTATAAGAATGACAATAGGGATAAAATCTATAGAAAATTAGGAGGGTTCCTGCAAAGACGAGGATATTCCTATGATTGTATTTCTAGAGTATTGAAGGAATTATTAGAATAGGTGATAATAGAATGTGCTATGTATATATTTTAGAATGTGCAGATAAGACCCTATATACAGGTTGGACTGTAGATTTAGAAAAACGGTTAAAAATCCATAATGAAGGGAAAGCCTCTAAATATACTAGGGCTCGGCTTCCTGTAAAATTAGTATATGTAGAAAAGTATGAAAATAAAATTAATGCACAAAAGCGGGAATGGCAGATAAAGCAACTAAGTAGAAAAGAAAAACTCGAACTGTTAAATAATGGTTTAAATAATAATTAATCTTAAAATATAACTTAATTTTACATTTTTTACCTTGACTATATTAGGTTTTTAGTGTATTCTCAATATAATTGTAACTAGCTTGTTTACTAATAT
Source organism: [Clostridium] ultunense DSM 10521 (assembly GCF_000511955.1). Taxonomy (GTDB): domain Bacteria; phylum Bacillota; class Clostridia; order Tissierellales; family Tepidimicrobiaceae; genus Schnuerera; species Schnuerera ultunensis. Next base: position 746,545 of record NZ_AZSU01000003.1, read on the forward strand.
ACATTAATATGAAGGAGGAATGTCTATTGAGGATTGCTATTGTGACGGATAAATCTAGAATGGATTTATTACCGTCAGAAGAAGGTTTTAAAGAGGATGAACAGAAGAGAAAGACTGCTGAAGAAGTAAAGAATATTTTGTCCCAAAAATATGATTGTATTTCTTTAATAGCCGACGATAACATTATTAATCAGCTAAAAGCTGAAAATGTAGACCTAGTCTTCAACCTGTGTAATGGCATAAGAGGCGATAGTAAACTAGCCCAATTACCTGCCCTTTTAGAGTATGCCAACATTCCTTACACCGGTTCTTCAATCTTAGGTCACACCCTTGCCATAAATAAGGTTTACTCATCTAAAATATTTAGAGCTGCAGATATACCTACACCTAATTTTGTTTCAGTCTATAATGCTGATCAACTAAAAGATTTAAATATTAAGTTTCCTATTTTGGTAAAACCAAATGATGAAGGCTCCAGTAGGGGCATACATCAAGACAGCCTGGTTTTTGACATGGATAGTTTAATTGAAAAAGTAGAAGAAGAATTAGGGATATATAATCCGCCTATTATGCTAAATGAATATATTGAGGGTAGAGAGTTCTCCATAGGAATTGTGGGAAATGAAGAAGATATGATGGTATTGCCTATTCAAGAGGTAGATCTTTCACATCTTCCTGAAGATTTAATTAGATTTTACAGCTTTGAAATAAAGGCTTATTACAAAGATAAGACTGTTTACCATATACCTCCCCAGCTAGATGAAGGGGAAAAAAGGCTTTTAGAATACACTGCCATCAAAGCTTTTAAAGCTTTAGGATTAAAAGATTATGCTAGAGTAGATATTAGGCTAAAGGATGGAATTCCCTATGTTTTAGAAATCAACTCCCTTCCAGGGCTTATGAAAGAAAAAAGCTCTTTATATAGGATGGCTGAAGCCACCAGTTTAGGTTATGAGGGTTTAGTCTTTAAAATAGTGGAAACTTCCATTAAAAGATATAATCTTCAAACTGGTACTTTCCATGGGCCACGTATAGTTGGTATTTAATTTTATGATGAAGATGATACCCCCTTATCCTCATCTATTAACTTCTATTACATAGGGTAAGGGAAGGTATCTGCTAATTCCTAAGTTTTTTATTTTAGTTGTACCATCTTCGTATTGGATCTTAACCCTAGATTCTACAGTAGCTCCATCTATCCCTCGAAGGATTATTTTTTCCTCTCCTTTTTCCAAATTCGGGTTGTTTTTATAATGGATAGGAGCCTTCACCTTCTTCTTTATATCATGTTCCCATTCTACTCTAGGTGGCCTTTCTTGGCCATAAAATCCAATATATAATCTATTTCCAACAATTTCTGACCAGATTAAGATGGCAAAATCCTTATGGTTCTTAAATCTGAAATCCTTATAGCCATAAGCAACTGTGGCATCTTGCCCATAAGGAACATAGTTAACTGGCATGGAATGGTTATGTCTTTCAATTGTCTCCAAATCACTTAATATTGCAACATTATATAGAGTAGAAGCAATTTTACATACCCCACCGCCTTCTGATTCTACAATATTGGGACCTGCAAAAGATGCTCCTTTTCTATATCCTCTTTCCTTAGTATAAGGGCCTATTAATTGATTCTGAGAAAATATCTCCTCAGTAGACAATACTATACCTTTAAGGGATTTAGAAGCTAGTTTCACATTATACTCTTCCCCAGGTAGTGGATCTATTAATACTGCACAATAAGCTGCCATTAAAACAGGTGTATTATGATTCTTTTGAGCTTCTAAGAACTCCTCATCCTCTGTCCAGGGTAGATTATTTACTGGTCCAGATATATCAGGAGTATCTATTTTAACATCTTCTTTTTCTGTTTCATCAATTTGAATTTCAATACAATCCTCTTTTACATCTAGATTAGCTTCAGCTTTTTCCGGGGAATAGGATTCCAATGCTAATAACATGGCTAAATTGGCAACAAAAGTTGAGATTTTATCCTTAGACATTAAAAAACCTCCATTTTCTATTTTCATGTTTAACTATTATATTTTAGTTTTTAGTTTGGAAATAGAAAATATACATAAATATGTTTCCATTTCCTAAAATATTATTTTTCTAATCTTTCTTTCTCTAATAATCTTTACCCCGATAAATTAATATGATAAAATTAAGTCATAAAAACATAATTTTTATACAGTATTTTGCATATATTGATTGCTATATTTTATTATTTTAAATATGAGGTGGTCTTTTGGGTAGTTTTTTTGATAGAATAGAAATTAATCCTATAATAGCTGCTATCAATGAATTAGATCAATTAGATGAAGCTTTAGATTCTCCATGTGAAATAATTTTTTTACTTACTGGTAATATCTTCAATTTAAAAGAAATAGCCAATAGAGTTAAGTCTAAAGGTAAGGGTCTGTATATCGACATAGATTTAATCGACGGTTTTTCTAAGGATACTTGGGGATTGGAGTACATTGTTAAAAATATTTATCCAGATGGTATTATTACTAGTAAAGAAAACCTAGTTAGGCTCAGCAAAGATTTAGGTTCTTTTACAATATTAAGGCTATTTGTCATGGACTCAATATCCTTAAAAAATGGCATTCGATCCATAAAAACTTCTAGACCTCATGCTGTAGAAATTTTTCCAGGAATTATGCCAAAGATTATGAAAATGGTTTATGAAAAAACAAATACTCCAATTATTGCTAGTGGTTTAATTATGGACAAAGAGGATGTAATAGAAGGTTTAAATTCTAATGCCATAGCCGTTTCCTCTAACAACAAAAATGTATGGTATATGGAAGGAAGTTAAAAAATGGGTCGGAATCAAATTCCAACCCATCTTTTTCTTTATTTTGCTTGACTTACTTTTCCATGATCTTCTTGGAAAAGGATCTGATAGCCTTGGATTGCCAAAACTATAGCTAGTATAAATAACAGTACTGGAAATACAACAAGTATATAGTTTGCTTTAACAAAATTGCTCTGGATTAAGAATACCAATGCAGTAAGAGTTACTATAAGCATAAATACCATTGGTATAGTTATCATATTGAAACTCTTGTCTGATTTCTTCAACCATAAAGCCACCGCCATTAATGCTAATGCTGATAGTAATTGGTTTGCAGAACCAAATATTGGCCAAATGGCAGCATATCCACCTGCTGCTAATACAGAGCCTAAAACTACGGTAATAGCTGTTGACACATACATATTAGTTAACGGTGATTGGCTTTCCTTTTCAGTATCTTCAAAATATTCTTGGAAAATAAACCTACCTAGCCTAGTAGCAGTATCTAAACTGGTTAATGCAAAAGCCGATACAGCTAATGCGACAAAGGTCTTACCTGCTTCAAAGGGAATACCAAATTTAGACATAAATATGCCTACACCATTGGAAAATACATTTACAGGTCCACCTTTTAATAGCTCAGTTAGTTCTCCTTGAGTTAAATAGGCAGCAGTAATCAAGGCTACAACAGCCAATACTCCTTCAATAAGCATTCCCCCATATCCTATGGCTTTTGCATCTTTTTCATTATCTATCTGTTTAGAAGTAGTTCCAGAACCCACTAAGGAGTGAAACCCGGATATAGCACCACAGGCTACTGTAACGAATAGCATTGGAAATAAGTACTGTCCATCGCCTACTTTAAAGGATGTTATAGCTTGCAACTTAATTTCTGGTCTGTATATCAATAATCCTAATACAGATCCAGCCATCATAGCGTATAATAAGAATGAGTTTAAGTAGTCCCTAGGTTGTAACAATATCCACACTGGCGCTGTAGATGCGATGAAGATATATACAGCTAAAATAACTATCCAAGTATTTACACTTAATTGTAGTGGAAATACAGTACCTAACCATACACAAATGAATAAAAAAATTACTCCAATAATAGTACCTGTTTTTAAAGATACCCCTTTTCTATATACTGCATATCCAAAACCAATAGCTAGGACTATGAAGAGTAATGAAGAGGTTGCTGCTTGCGGTGTTGATGCAAAAGTAGAGGCAACTATGTTAGTAAAAGCTGCTACTATCAATAGCAGAGTTAACCATGCAAATATTGAAAATAGCTGTTTGCCCCTTTTACCCATTGTATCATTTATTACTTCCCCTATAGATTTTCCTTTATGCCGAATAGAAACGAATAAGGAACCAAAATCATGGACTCCTCCAAAGAAAATACTACCAATTATTACCCACAACAATACTGGCACCCAACCAAATACAGCAGCTTGAATAGGTCCATTAATTGGGCCTGCCCCAGCAATAGATGAAAAATGGTGTCCTAATAAAACTGCTGGACTAGTAGGCACATAGTCTACACCATCATTGATTTCATGGGCTGGGGTCTTTCTGGATGTATCTACACCCCATTTTTTTGCAAGCCATGAACCATAGGTGGCGTAGGCAATAATGAAAATAATAATACTGCTAACCATTAACCATAATGAATTCATAATAACGCCCCTTCCCTTTAAACTATTAAAGTATAATTATTATATAATTATACTTGATAAACCTGTCTAACCTCCTTCCCTTTTCTATTCGTTACTATATATTTATCATTCATAGTAACCAAAATTAAGCGGATATCCACCCATCCTTTGAATCCAAAGACAAACCCTTTATGATACTTGAATTCCCTTATTTTATCAATGATATCAGTGGTAGGCTTGTTTTCTAGTACTATTACTCCTGTTATAGTGCTGGACATATGTTCTTCGTTAGGATTTACCAGAATATCAATGGTCCTAATTAAAGAATGTATATGGGTTGCAAGATGGTCTTTGTCCAATTTATCAAAATATTTTATAAAACAATATTCATTATTTTCCATAGCATCTATTACCGTTTTTTTGGTTAAAATATATCGTTCAGTTCTTGAATTATATTTAGCAAAAAGATCAAAATCACAATTATTAATAGTATAATTCCTTATAAGATCGAAATTCTTCTTAAGTCTATTTTCTATAGTTTCTAAATAAGTATTATAATCCATTATATCCTCCTCAACCTTCAATTAAATTATATACCAGAATAAGTCATAAAAAGGAATTTAAAAATGAGTTGCATAAAATAAGGGATGAAATACATTATTAGGGTTTGAAATACATTTCCTTATTTTATATTCATTAATTCTTTAAACTCCTTCGATTGGCTTCGGCTAACAGGGATCTTAATATCCGTATATTTTAGTATTACATTAAAAGTAGAATTAAACCAAGGTTCTATGACTTCAATAAAATCTAGATTAATCAGAAAGGATTTATGAGATCTAAAAAAGGTGGGTTTGTCTAACTTTTCACAAAGTTCGCTTAAAGTATAGTTTATTTCAAATTTACCCTTTGTGCTGATAATTACTGTGTTTCTATCTTCTACAGTAGCGTATATTATTTCTTTTGAATCCAAAGGTATAAGTTTACCCATATTATGGACACAAACTCTAGTTTTAGTTTCCTCCCTCTTATGTCCTAAGTTTTCAATAAGGGTGTTGAGTTTATCCATATATTCTTTTCTCCCCTTTCCCATATTGGTAACAATTCTTTTCATCCTCTTTTCCAATCGTTCTTCAGAAATAGGTTTCAATATATAATCCATGGCATTTACTTCAAAGGCTTCTAAAGCGTATTTTTCATAGGCAGTTACAAAGACTATATAGGGTCTATGAAGTCCATCTAATATCTTCCTAGCCACTTCAATTCCATTTAATTTAGGCATTTGAATGTCAAGAAAGATTAAATCTGGTTTCAATTTGTCATTCAATTCCAATGCCTCTATTCCATGACAGGCCTCCCCTATAACATTAATATCATTAAATTTTTCTAATATATATATTAATTCTTCTCGGGCAGGAGTTTCATCATCAACAACTATTGTTCTTATCATACTGCTACCCTCCTTATCTTTTTAGGAATTCTCATCTTAACAGTTGTACCATAACCTAACTTACTTTCTATAATTAATCCATATGCCTTTCCATATTTATTTTTAAGTCTATTGTTGACATTTTTAAGACCAATTCCAGTAGAGTGATCTCTATCATCTAATAAGGATTCTAAAAGCTCCTCACTCATCCCCACCCCATTATCCTTTACTATAAGTTCTGTTTCTTTTTCATTATCTAGAGCTATTATCTCTACAGTGCTTCCTTCTACTTTTTCAAAAACTCCATGTTTAACTGCATTTTCCACTAAGGGTTGAAGAAGTAAGGGTGGTAATGAACAATCTATATTCTCAGGAATATCATAAATAATATTTAATTTATCCCCAAATCTTGCCTTTTCAATTTCCAAATAGGATTTAATATTTTCAATCTCCCTATATAAATCAACTTCGCTATTATTTTCCTGTAGATTATTTCTAAAATAATTACCTAAATGGATTAGTAACCTTCTAGCATTGTCTGGTTGAGTTCTTATTAAAGAAACGATTGTGTTTATTGCATTGAAAAGAAAATGTGGATTTATTTGAGCTTGCAATGCCTTTAGCTCAGATTTTGCTAATAATTCCGATTGATAGTCTATTTTACTCAGTTCAATCTGGGTTGAAAATAGATGTCCTAGTCCTAGGGCTAGTTCTGATTCCACTTTGGTAATTGAATTCTCTTGATCCTTATATAGTTTTAATGTACCAATTACCTTATCTCCTTCCATTAGAGGAATGATTATGGCCGATTTTAGCCTACAGTCAACATTATCACATCCAATTTCTTCTTGAGTATTAGCAATAACACAATTGCCTTCTTTTAACACCTCCTTAGTTAAACTGGTCCTAACAGAGTTACCTGCTAGATGGTGGTCTTCTCCAATGCCTACATGGGCCAATATCTTTTCTTTATCTGTAATAGCAACTGCTTTAACTCCAGTCATATTTTTTATTATTTTCACTACTTCTAAAGCAGTACTTTCATTTAATCCCTTCCGAAAATATTTTAAAGTCTTATTAGCAATTTTTAAAGCTAACTGGGCTTGATAGGCTTCAGCTGTCTCTAAATCCTTAAATACACCATAGATTATAGATATACATACTGCTATCCCTAACCCATTAGCAATTATCATAGGTATGCCTATTATCTTTACCAATTCCAAGGCTTCAGAAAAGGGTTTAGAAAAGTTTAAAATGATTATCATCTGCCAAACTTCTGCCATCATGCCAGCTATAAGGGCAAAGATCAATTTGTTATCAGATTTATCAATTTTCTTCTTTAAAAACCCAGCCATTATTCCCTCAGTAAAAGTTGAAAGACCACAGGAAAAGGCTGTAAAACCACCTATATCTATTAAATATCTATGGCCCCCAGCTATGAGTCCAGATAAAGTACCAACTAAAGGTCCACCAAATAGCCCGCCTACAAAGACCCCTATTACCCGAGCATTGGCAATAGCACCTCGAATGGGAATTCCTGTATAAGTACCTATAATTCCATAGATTCCAAATATAATAGATAATAATATTTTGTCTTTTAAATTAATATTCTGTTTTGCCACTAGTTTTCTAAAAGGTTTTATTCGGGTCATTATAAAAGCCAATAACATTATTAATCCAACGCGGCTCATTAAATTTTGGAAAAGTATTATTAACAGTGGAAACACCCCTTCCTCTTAACGTTAATTCTATTATAGTAAAGTATCTTACTATTTACAATAGGACCTAAAATGATGACAAGCTGGTAATTGATCAGCTCAATTACCAGCTTGTTTTAAAAATTCCTCTTCCCAGAGTTTTGGATATCTTCCTATAGCCCACTCTGCCATAATTATTTTTTCAGTAGAATTTAACTCTATATTTTTTATGGGTCTATTGCTAATTTCTCCATCTTCCATAGGATAAATCAAAATATCATTGTGAGTCAATATTATGGCTATATCTTCATTAGGAGATATAAAAGCATCAAGAGCGTTGGATATTTTTGATTTTATCCTATTCCAAGGAATGGACAATTCATCATAATAGACTATTTCCTTGGGAGGAATAGCTTTAATATTGAAGTTCTCATAGGTATATATACCATTCTCAATAAAATTAATTCTTCCTTTAAAGACCCAATGACCGTTTCTTCTAAATAGACCGAAACTCTCCTCATTAGGTTTTAAATCTATTAAACTCTTTTTGTATTCTTCCCTATCTCTTAATATCTCTTTATTAGCTCCTTCAATAAAAGATTCTTTTCCAATCTCACCTAGAACATCGGAAATCATCAATGGCTTAACTTTTCCAATATTGTCAATAGGATAAAATTCTAATAACCTTTCCCCTTTGTTACGATAGTGAATATTTTCTATTGAGATATAATCGTTGCCAATATATAGAATGTTTTTAATAGTATTATCTATTTTCTCTTTTTCCTTGGTTTCCATCTCAGCTCCCTTATCTAAAGTCTTGTTCAAAGGAATAGCCACAATATTATCGTTGATCTTCCCATCCTTATCTTCTCGTTTTACACTTACCTTCCAAAAACCTGTTTTTCTTGGCAACAGTATATCTTCCATTTCATATACACTAACTATCTCCTTATCATTACTCCTAATGAATATAGTCCTATAATCCCATTTCTCAATACCTTCCTCCTTGTTTTCCAAATCTAGAGACTTAAGGCCAAGTAACATCCCTGTTCTCAAAGCGTCTTCATCTAAACTCTCACCAGTGTCTAACAGTATTTCCTCAGTGGCTAGAGTAAAATCTAATCCTTCCTTTTTAATGTCATCGGAAACCTTATTTAAATAAAAAAACGCTCCCTCTATATTTACAATAACAGTATCCTCAGATATTTTTATGAATTCATAAAAAAATTGCTCCGACCCTGTTATAGAAACTACCTCTATTTTTTCCGAATCTATGCTTAAGAAATCTGATGTTACTTTATGATGATATATTAAATACTCATCTGTATCCACATTCTTAATCCTAAATGAAGGCTCGGTGCAATAATCATCTCCCATGGTTATAAGTTCACTATGGAATAATGCTTCCATACCTATATAGGATTTTGCTTTTTCTTCATCCATTAGACTAGCAGCATTTAATCGATAATCTTCAACTTTCCATTTGCCATAAATAGGCAAATTATTGTTCTTTGGGGCTTCAATATTATCGGATAGTTCTATACTATCCATATTGCATGATACGATCATAAACATAGATAATATCAATACTATTAATAGTGAGATTTTTTTCATTGCCCTTCCACTCCTTTTATGGGAATAGATACTATTACCTTTGTACCTTGGTTTAACCTACTCTTAATTTCCATAGATCCTTCATGTAGTTTTATAATTTCATCGCAAATGGAAAGCCCTAGTCCACTGTTTGATTTGCTGTTTTTTCCTTTATAAAACTTTTCTTTAATATAGGGCAGGTCTTCTTCATATATGCCACATCCATTATCTTCTATTTCAATAGATATGTTTTTTCCATTTTTTTTAGCTAACAGAGTTACTTTTCCTCCATTTGGAGTGAACTTAAAGGCGTTATCCAATAAATTTATCAATACCTGTTTAATCCTATTTTCATCGGCAGTAATGTGGGGCAGATTAGAATCATAATATATATCATATTGAATATTTTTCTCTTCTGCCCTAAACTGAAATTGTTTACCTATTTGTTCTATTGAATCCTTTATATCTATTTCTTCTTTTTCTAGTGTAATCCTTCCGGAAACAAATCTAGAGAAATCTAATAATTCTTCCACCATATTGGATAATCTATCACTTTCCTTTTCAATTATATCCAATCCATCTTTCAAAAGTTGCTCATCTTTTAATTTATCAGATTTTAATGTAATTGCCCATCCCTTTATGGAAGTCAATGGAGTCCTTAATTCATGAGAGACTGAAGATATGAAATCAGTTTTAAGTTCTTCTTTCTTTATCAACTCTTCCGCCATATAGTTTAAAGTATCTGAAAGTTTCCCTAATTCATCATCAAATCTCTTTCTAGATCTAATCTTTAGTTGTCCTGCTGCCATTTTTTCTGCTACGGTTGTTACTTCCCGTAGTGGCTGAATAATGGTATTTGCAAGAAATATACTTAGAACTCCAGATATTATTATAACCATAAGGCCGACTATCAGTAGTACTTTAGCAATATTCCTTATTATTCTATTAGTATTCCTTAATGAAGAAATAAATCTTAGTACGCCTATAGTCTTACCTTCAACAACCAAAGGATATGAAACCGCCATTACAGCTGATGTATCGTATTCTACATTACCTATCCAGGTTCCCCTATTTCCATCTAAAGCATTTATAACATCAGAAGTGTTTACTGTACTAAAAGAATTGGATGCCCCAATCGAGTCCATTAACACTCTACCTTTTAAATCCAATATTTGGACCTGGGCTTTTGTTTGACGCCAAAAAACATCTATATCGTCGATGATTATATCCTCTAATCGATTAGATGAAAAATATCTAGAATAGAAATCTGTGGAAAGTATTATTTGATTTGAAAGAATTTCTTCTACACTTTTATAATAATATTTTTTTACAGCATTTATTAAAAAAACTTCCAATATCAATACGCTCATGATTATCACGAGCATAAAATTGCCAACTAATCTCTTCTTAATACTGGTCTTCATGTTTTCCTCCTAAGGTTACTATTTGTCTCTCCATCTATAGCCTATACCCCATATAGTTTCAATATAATAGGGGTTGCTAGGATCATCTTCAATCTTAGATCTTAATCTTCTAACATTTACATCTACAATTTTTGAATCCCCTACGAAATCATAACCCCATACTATATTCAATATCTCATCTCTACTAAAAGCCTTACCAGGGTTTTCAATAAAAAGTTTTATTATTGAATATTCCGTTGGTGTTAATTCGACCTCTTCGTCTTGTTTATGGAATTTTCTTGAATATTTATCTATTTTAAAAGGGGCATCCACTATTATATTTTGGTTTTCTTCTTTTGGAGAATCCATTCTTCTAAGTAAAGACTTTACCCTAAGAACTAATTCTATTGGATTGAAGGGCTTTACCATATAATCATCGGTACCAAATTCTAACCCCATTATCTTGTCAATATCTTGAGATTTAGCTGTAAGCATAATTATACCCATAGTTGGAAATTCTTGTCTAAGAATTTTACACACTTCAAATCCATCTATTCCTGGCAGCATGATATCCAATACTACCACATCAATTTTCTCAGTTTTAACAATATCTATACCTTTTTCCCCAGTTCCTGCTTCTTTAACAATAAACCCTTCTCTTTCTAAATTAATTTTAATAAATTTTCTTATATGTTCCTCGTCTTCTACTACAAGGATTCTTTTTCCTAATACCATCTCTATAACCTCCAGCTAAGACAATGAATAAAAGTAATTGCTGTTAATTAACAGCAATTATCTTAAAACTTGGAATTCATAATCATTCTGTTGTAGATATTCAATAATATATGGTAAGGATTCAGAGGTTGTATATTTTGAATCCATATCATGCATTAAAATTATAAGTTCTTTTTGTCCGTTATAAGTGCTTTTAAATCTTTGGATTAATCTATCTTTTGGAATATAATGCCCTTCTGCATCTCCATTTAAAGAATTCCAATCATAATAAGTATATCCTTTTTCTAATACAGCCTTTCTAAAAGGTGCTTTTTTCTCACCAAAGGAACCTCCAGGAAATCTAACTAGTTTTGTTTCGTAATCCTCACCTAATATACCCTTCAACACTTTTTCAGTATTTTCCAGCTCCTTTAAAAAATTGGAAGTTCTTCTATATATATAATTGTATCTATGACTGTAGGTATGATTTCCTATAGCATGTCCTTCTTGGTGGATTCTTTTAATTATTTCTGGATACTTTTCTGCTGAACTTCCTATTACAAAAAAGGTTGCCTTTACATCATATTTCTTTAAAATATCTAATATCTGAGGGGTTACTTTCTCCGAGGGACCATCATCAAAGGTTAAGAAAACATTCCTTCTGTTTTCCACTTGGTCTAATTCCTTTTGTTGTCTTTTTTCTAACTCTGCAAGTTTGGCCTTCTCGGCTTGGATAAGCTGCTTTTCATGTTGTAGAGCTAAATTTACTGCAGATTTTTCAGACATTAATAGGATACTTTCTGATAGATTCCCAGCCTCTACCACATCTGAGGCTCCTTTTTTATAGTATTTATACGAAGTCCTGAGGAAGAACAATATGAATATAATAATAAATACTGTAATATATCTTATGACTTTTATTTTATTTTTATCTTTTCTAGATTTTCCCATCTATGTCCCTCCTTTATTCCTTATGTCAATTCTAAAACTATTCCCTATATATAGAATACTATATGCCCCAAAATTTTGCATTACAAAGATGTAAATAAAAAATTACAAAAAGGTTACAAATTAATAAGTACCAAATAGGTTGCCCTAACCTATTTAGTACCATATTAAATTTAATATTCCGCCCCATAGAATCCATGTGGATTTATTCTCCGTATCAATTCAGATATAAGTATTATACTTATAATATCCCTGACCAGCCTTCTTCTCCCATAAAAAGGCCTTTGGGTTACTCTGTACCTACCTCTCCTTTCTATAGGGTCTTCATCTATTTCTGGACATTCATACACCATTTTCTCATAGACTTCATCTATCATGGCCTCCATATCTTCTTTAGAAATATCTCTTTTATCCCCATTTTTCTCCAAGTATCTATTTACCGAATCTATGGCTTTAGGGTATATCCTATAATATAGTTCTGGATAGTTATAATCCATAATAAAACCTCCCCATGCATATTCAATATATAATATGCATTAGGAGGTGTTATTGATACAATTATTTAGGATACTAAATCTTTAAACTGAGATCTATATAGATTAGCATATATGTCATCTATTTCTAGAAGCTCTTCATGACTGCCTTTTTCTTCAATCCCCTCATTGGTTAATACCAAAATTTCATCTGCATTCTTTATAGTTGATAATCTATGGGCTATTATTAAGGTGGTTCTACCTTTAGCCAGTTCTTCTAAGGATTCTTGGATCAATACTTCCGTTTCATTATCCAGTGCAGATGTAGCCTCGTCTAAAATCAGAATTGGGGGGTCTTTTAAAAACAATCTAGCTATGGAAATTCTTTGCTTTTGTCCTCCTGATAATTTAACTCCCTTTTCTCCAATATAGGTATCATATCCATTGGGAAGGGTCATTATAAAATCATGAATACGGGCTTTTTTTGCTGCTTCAATTATATCTTCCTCAGGTTTAGTCGGATCCCCATAGGATATATTATCCATAATAGTTCCAGTAAATAAGAATACATCCTGCTGCACTAAGCCGATATTCTTCCTTAAAGATTTAAGGGTAATATCCCTTATATCCTTCCCATCGATTAAGATTTGGCCTTCATTAATATCATAAAATCTAGGTATTAGATGGCATAGAGTAGTTTTACCCGCCCCAGAAGGTCCTACTATTGCAACGGTTTTTCCTGCTTCAATGTTTAAGTTTAAATCCGATAATACTCTATCTTCACCATTGGTATAGCTAAAGGATACATCTTTGAATTCAATATCCCCTTTTACCTTGGTAAGTTCTACAGCATCTTCCTTATCTATAATGTCTGGTTCAATATTCATAATCTCCATAAATCTTTCAAAACCTGTCATGCCATCCTGATATTGTTGCATAAAATCTGACAACCTTCTAATAGGCTGCATGAAAAAATTAACGTATAGAGTATATGCAAGTAAGTCTCCTAAGGTAATGAATTCCCTGTATACAAAATATCCACCAGCACTAATTACTATTAGATTAAGAATATTGGTAATAAGGCCTATTCCAGCAACAAACTCAGCCATAGCTTTATAAGAATATTTTCTTGCTTCTTTAAATTCATCGTTTCCATCATTAAATTTTTGAATTTCATACTCCTCATTGGTGAAGGATTTGGCCACCCGTACTCCTGATATGCTATTTTCCAATTGAGCATTTACATTAGCAATTTTCTTTCTAACCTGTCTAAAGGAGTCTTGCATTTTAGTCCTTTTACTCATGGAAAACCAGATCATTACAGGAACAAAAGCAAATATTATTAAAGTTAATCTCCATTCTATCCTAATTAAAAGGATAAAAGAACCTACCAACATTACCAGGGAAATAAATAGATCTTCGGGACCATGATGAGCTAGTTCTGTAATATCCCTTAAATCGTTGACCAGCCTTGACATTATGTGCCCAGTTTTGGTGTTGTCATAATAACTAAAGGGCAGAGTTTGTAAATGGGCAAATAAATCTTTCCGCATATCATACTCAATATATACACCTAGAACATGTCCCCAGTAGGATACTATATAATAACTAATATATCTAAATATAAACAGAACTAACATTATAATAGTCCATCTAAGTAAAAGGTCCATCCTACCAGCTGGTATAATTTCATTGACAATATTTCGTGTAACCATAGGAAATACCAAATCGAATGCAGAAATTAAAAAAGCAAAAAACATATCTATAAAGAATAGTTTTCTATGGGGTTTATAATAGGAAATAAATTTCTTAAGCAATTTCAATCCTCCTTTTTCAAATTATTATATAATATGCTTAAATTAGTTAATAAATTTTCTATTTCATCCTTTTCCATCTTTTCTAAGGCAATATAGGTAACCCTATTGCTCCTCTCTTGTCGAATAGTGTGGATTAAATCCAATCCTCTTTCCGTAATAATAACCCTAGTAACCCTTCTATCCTTTGGGTCATCAACTCTACTAACTAATTCCTTTTCTTCAAGGCGTGATATCTTCTCCGATATAGTATTTTGTGCTCTATTAAATTTCTTAGAAATTTCATTAATTGTAGGGGGTTTTTCGCTAAAGCTTAAATAGATTAATAGGTGATATTGGTCATAGGTTAAACCATATTCTTGAGCTATTTGATGCCCTTTTGTATGGATAATATTGCTACATTCTCTAATATAGTCGGAAATGGTTTCCGATGCTTTTTGTAATTCCATATTATCACCTCCAAAATCACCTTCGTTTATCTAATATATCGCATAACGATATTATACCATCCCTATTCCCTTTTTTCAATTATAATATATAATAATATTTAGTACATAATTTAAGGAGGTCTCCATGAATTTCTTTTTAATGTTTTTAACTACATTCTTAATACAATTAATTATTGCAACAGAAATGAATATTATAGCCCCTTTGGCTCCCTTCCTATCCCAGTATTTTAATATTAAAGATAGTTCGGTTATCATGTTCAATATAGGGTTTTCTCTAGTAGGCCTTTTGGTTCCTATTTTAGGCGTTTTTGCCGATAAATATGGCAAAAAGAAAAGTTTAATGGTGGCTTTAATCTTCTTTATCGGTGGTACATTAGTAAGTGGATTAGCTAAAAATCCTATCCTATTCGCCTTAGGTAGGATTTTTGTAGGAATTGGATACTTTTCCCTTAGTGGCACTAATCTATCCTATTTGAGTGAATTTGTCCCCTACGAATCTAGGGGAAAAGCTTCTGGAATATTAAGAACCGCCTTTGGGATTGCTATTCTATTTAGCCCTCTATATGCAACCAATATGATAAATAAATATGGAGTATTAGAAAGTGTCTACCTTCCTCTTACAACTATTGGAGTAATATGTTTATTATTATTATTTAAATTACCTGAAACAAAGAAATCTAAGAATGTAAGGTTGGATATAAACGAGCTTTTAACTATGCTACGAAACCCAATTAATTATAAATCTTTAATGATAATTTTTTTTATCCTTGCAGCACCTACTTTGTTATTAAGCTTCCTAGGTATATATATTTCCAATTATTTTAATCTTAATCAAGTTGAAATTGGTTATTTATATACTATAGTTGCATTTGGAACTACTTTGGGTATTATATTTGCTGCTTTATTTACTGATAAAATAGGGAAAGAAAAGTTGTCTAGAGTCCTTTTTACCTTTGTATTGGTCTCTCTAATCCCTATAGTTTTTTCAAAATCTATAAGGGTTATAGTTGGTTTTTTAACTCTAGTTACCGTTGGTTTAGATGGAGGATGGACTGCTTATCAGACTCTTTGTACCGAAATAAATCCCGAAAAGAGGGGCACCTTTATGAGCTTATTTTATACCGTAAATGCAATAACAGTAACCATCTATTCCATATTAGGCCCTGTTTTTTATAATATAGGTGGTTACAAATTACTGGTAATCATATCCATAATAACTACTTCTATGGCCCTTAAAATATTATTTAGTATGTCTATAGAAAAAAATTTAATCTCAAAAAACAATCCCTCTAAATTCTAGAGGGATTTTCTCTATTATAAACCAACAAAGATATTAAATAATGGGTCATATATATGAAGGTTATCATACCTGTATCATTAAGTAAGAAACCTATAATTCCGGTAATGAGTATTATATAAGTTTGTTTCTTTAAATTTTCATTGATGCCATTTAATAAGGTTCTAAGAGAGATTGCCTGAGCTACTAATACTATGCTAAAGGGAGGCAGTAAGGTTAGTTTTATTAACTCCCTAGCTTTAATCCTAAACATGTCTACAAACTCACTAATTCCATGGGTCTTTAGTCTTATAAAAAAGTTAATTGCATGGCTTTTTTCATTGCTAAGATAATCAAAGTACATATTCACACCAAATATTAAAATTCCAGCCAAGATTAGAAGGGCTAAGTTTTTTATATTCCAGTTCTTTCCCAGTAAATTTGTATATATAATAATCAAAAACAAAGCTAAAGCAGTTAGAAACCCTCCCGTATTTGCTCCATAATTAGCAGACAAAACTATCATATTGGTAAAAACATGTATTAAACAGATTAAGTTTTTTAAAAATTCGTTTTTAAATAGTTCCATGACAAAATAGCAGCTGATTATAGAACTTACTAATAAAACTCCCATAATGCCATTATTAAATCCATAATATCTAGCTCCATAGAATAAATTATTAAAGCCTATATAGGAGTTATATATGGTTTCAGGGTAAAAAATGATTCCAAGGATAATTAATCCGTAGGTCAATGTAGCGAACAATTTAATAGTATTTACATCTCTATCTGCCATAAATATGGTTATAATGTAGGAGGTTAGCAGGTTTATGAATAGATATAGAGCTATATTTATATGTAAACTTGACGCCCCCATTAGTAATCCAATAAAGATATTGATAACAATAAAGCTATTGAATAAGTTGATTTTGTCAAGTTTATCTTTTCTATTTTTATAGATATAATAAGCTGTATAACCCTGTACAAAGTATACTAAGCCATGAAATATATATGTTATTAAGATTAAATTTATGGTCTTTTTAAATAAATCTTTAATATTGTTTAGATTGTTCTGTCTTTCTACTATATTAATTTTATTTCCTATAATAGAACTATCCTTCTCCCCATAAATAGAGAGTAATTCTCCATAAATATCTTCTATGGTTATAAAACCCTCTCTTTTAGTTGAAGAGCTTTTAATCATTCCATTGTCCTTGCCGTTAATATAGATAACAGGTACTAGACTGCTATTGATAATATATTCCATCCTTTTAGATACTTTTTTGGGAAGTATAAAAATATTATAATCTTTATATTCCTGGATATAATCTTTCAATAATCTTACTCTATAGTTAGTCTGGTCTATATTATAGGATAGTACCAATATATTAGATTTAGATAAATGAAGGTTAGTCTTATTAATTAACCAATTCTTATGATATTTTATTTCAATCTCGCCATAATTAATACTGCCAGTATTGTTTGCAGCTACTATAGCCGAAGAATTATCGCCTATATAGGATATACCTTCATCTTTTAATTTTTCCCCCAAAACATTTGTTTTAATATTGTTAATTCCTTTAGATAAATCCTTAACCATATCCTCATAGCCTGATATAATTATTGTCCCATTTTCATCTTTATAGAGTCCTTTATAATATTCTGGTTTGATTCCCACTTTTCTTCCTGCGGCAATTGAAAAATAGTAGCTTTCAACTCCAAATGGTTTCCTCGTCTTTATGTTCATAAGTCCAGTTCCAAAATTGATTCCATCAGTAATATCTTCTAAAACCTCTAAATCCAATTCATCGACTAAAATTAAAATTGACTTTTCCTCCATGGCATAAGAAGTATTACCAAATAATTGGACTAAAATTATAGCTAAAATAATTATTATATTTCGTTTTTCCATAGGAACACCCTTTAATATATGATGTAGTTCAAAATACAAAATATTCCTAACACTATAGAAAGAATTCCAAGGAATATTCTATATTTATATAACCCGGTTGATCTGTCTATTGCTTTTTCCACTATATTTCTTTCCTTCCCTATTCTTTTAACGGTATACTTTTGGTTTAAAATCGTAAAAAGTCCTAGCATAAAAAATAATATTCCTACCAATAACAACTGTATCGCCTCTTTTATATAATATTAGAAATACTATTCTCCAACTCTAATACCCTTCCATCCTTAAATACTATTTTGTCTATAATGCTCTTAGTTATTTCATAATTGCCCAATTTATAATAAGATAAAGCTTTGTAATAAAGCATATTGTCCTCTTCGCCATATAGGCTTGCCAGGTTATAATAGGTTATTGCCATTTCATAATTTTTATCCATAAAATATGTTTTACCCATAGCCTTGTAACAATTATTTATACCACTAATATCCTCTTCTCTAAAATAGTGTAGGAGACTTTTGGAGAAATGGGTTATAGCACAGGAGTATAATCTTTCTCTATAAAGAAGTTTTCCTTTTAGTTTTAAGGATTTAGCCAATAAATCTGGTAAACCATATTCCCTGGATAAATGTATTATCTTATATAATTCCCAATATTTTTCATACTTATCTATACCATTTTTATTTGTTATTCTGTTAAACCCATCTATACATAATTCTCGAGCAATATCCTTTTCGTTTTTAATAAAATAGGAAGAGTTAATATTTAGGATAATCCCCTTTTCTTTAGCTTTCGCATTCAATATATCTGCAAGATAGGTTGCATTGATTATACTAATAGGTCTTTTGCCATTTTCAAACATGGAGATATAGTTTTTTGACATATATTTGCCGGACAAATCTCCTTGAGTCAATCCCAATCTATTTCTAATTTCCTTAAGCCTTTGTCCTGGTTTTAATATTCTTAAATCGTCCATATCGTCACTCCCTATTCAATCAATAGAGCCTTTTGCCTTTCTCTATTTGATCTATTATATAACCAATTCATTATATCCAGTAAAACCTTATCCCTTTTATTTTCATTTAATATTTCGTGGAATAGGTCGTCATAGATTTTAATCTCTTTATCTTCAGATAAAATATTATTATATAAAAATATAGCTGTCTCCTTTGGAACTATTTTGTCCTTCTCTCCATGGATAATCAAACAAGGGTAATTATAGTTTCCTATATTTTTCCCTATCCAACTAGTTCCTTTTACTAAAAATTGAACATAAAAATTTAGAGTAGCTTCCTTAAGGACTAGTGGATCCATTTCATAATCTTCAACCACTTCTGCCACACTACAAATATCCTTGGAAAGTTGATTTTTTATCTTCATCTTAGGTAGGAACAGGTTAATAAAATTGTAAATATCCCCTTTAATTCCTTCTATTTGGGGAACTCTCCTAACTGCTGCCCCTGAAAAAATCTGCCCTTCTAGCTTATTTGGATACTTTATACCGTATAGACAAGTAATAAATCCTCCCATACTATGGCCTAGCATGAACAGTGGTAATTTAGGGTACTCTTCTTTTGCTAAATTTACCACTCTATCTGCATCTTCGGCAAGATCCATAAAACTATTTATATGACCCTTTAAACCTTTACTTCTACCATGTCCCCTTAGATCATATCTATAAACACCAAAATTTGCTTCATTTAATTTTTCCGTTACATAATCATACCTATTGAAGTGTTCAGCAAATCCATGATTTATGATTATATTGGCTATTGCTCCCTTTGGTACATCCTTTCTATAATAGAGTTTAACCTTACCTTCACAGTTTATATAATTTTCCATTCCAATCCCCCTAGTTAATATTACACAATATGCTGTATTCACAATATTCTTCACATTCTTCGGATTTTTTATATTGCTCAATAGAATTATTTTCGTTTATAAATTGAATAAATCCTTTAATATCTTCATAATTTTTTTCTAAACTTTCTCTACTTATATCTATTTCTTCCAATTCTCCCGTTTCTAAAAATAGTATAGCAGCCCTTTCTATTTCCATATTGGTAATCCTCTTGAAAACATTGACATAAAGCTGTAATTGAGGCTGATATATTTTTACTAGTTGGTCTTTATTATATACTCTATTAGTTTTGAAATCTAGTATTTCAGCTTTCCCATCACTAATATTTATCCTATCTATTATACCATATAGATGGACATCTTCTACTTTTAAGTAAAACTCCTTTTCTGAATAGGTTTCATCATAATCTTCCCTATGATATTTTATGTAGTTCCTTATATATGGAGTAAGTTCTTTTTTTATATCTTCATCATATTCTATGCCGAAGGAGGTAACCACCCTTTTCATCAAATCTTCGGACTCTATACCCATTTTATAATATTGGCAAAACTTATGGACAATGTTCCCTTTAGTAGTTGGATTTAATACAAAAGTTTCTCCTTTAGTAGTTAAACCAACGGTATCCAAAGAAAGCCTGTTATAATAGTTCATGAAAAATCTTCTCCTACATTGGTTAAACTCTATAAATTGAGAAGGGCTAATTCTGGAGAAAATCTTTTGATTATATCCTTTTACCACATGAAGTAATGGAGTTTTATTGTTATCAAAGGGTTTAATCTGAAATAATTCATTATTTAAACTCTTGATTGGTTGTTGTAATAGAGGTTTAAATTTTACCTCATCTATTACTTCAATATGGTCTACATCCATTAAATCCTTAACCATGTTTTTAAAACCTCTATCCTTCCCCTGATTACCAAGTAGCAATCTTTTTTCTGCCCTAGTCATAGCTACATATAATAAACGTTTGTTTTCTTCATCTTCGTTAGCTTTAATATCTTCTTTGATTTTATTATAAAATGGAGATTTTTTATCGTATTTAAATCCAACTCCCTTGTCCTTGTCTAACAATATATAAGGTTGTTGATAATTGAACCCCCTAGACATCTGAGGTATTACCACTACGGGAAATTGTAAGCCTTTAGATTTATGGATGGTCATTAATTTTACCACATCTGCATCCTCTGAATGAATTTTTGCCTGGGATTCATCTGTATCCTTTAGTCTCTCTACATGATCTATAAAATCCTCCAAAGAACCTGAAGTATTCCTGTCAAAATCTAGAGCCAATTCAATAAATTTATAGACATTGGATACTAATTGTCTACCTCCATGGTATAGCATAAGGCTTTCCATATAATAGGTCTTTTTTATAAGTTCCATTAACAAAGGATATACTCCATATAATCCTTTCTTTACCATTAGGCCCTTCAGTAGTTTCTTTACATCCTTGATCTTATTCTTTTCATCTTCCCCTATATATTCCACATCTACATCCAATGTTTCAAATAAACAATTTTCCCTATGTCTTAGAAGCCAATATAAAGTCTTGTCCGAAAGGCCAACCATAGGACTCCTTAAAAACCCTATAGTGGAGATGGTATCATATCTATTGCTTGTAGCCTTTAGACCATTCATAAGGTCTATTATCTCCTGACCATGATAAAACCCTTTACCCCCTATATTATAATAGGGAATACCATATTCCATCAATGCTTCCTCGTATATATAATCCATAGTTGAGGCTCTAAACAATAAGGCAAAATCTCCGTAGTTAAACTGACCTTCCTCAACTAACTCCTTTATCCTACTAGCTATCAATCTACTTTCATAATAGGTGTTATAGTCCCTTTTACTAATATTAGGAGGTGCTATTAAATCTTCCTTTTCCAATATTTCCACGTCTATTTTGTTTTTAGAAACATGATGGTTTTTCAAACTTACATATCTAGTACCCATTAATTTATCAAATAATGAATTTACAAATTCTAGGATAGTATCAACAGTTCTAAAATTCTTATTTAGATTAATAGTCTTCTGATTTGATATCTTCTCTATATCCTCCATTACATGATAGAAAACCTGCAAATCTGCCCCTCTAAACCCATATATAGATTGTTTAGGATCCCCAACTACAAAGAGGTTATTTCTGTCTAGTATTTCATCTTTAGAACAGAGTTTGTAAAATATCTTTTTCTGTAATTCATTGGTA
The DNA here is from genome assembly GCF_000511955.1 of [Clostridium] ultunense DSM 10521. Taxonomy (GTDB): domain Bacteria; phylum Bacillota; class Clostridia; order Tissierellales; family Tepidimicrobiaceae; genus Schnuerera; species Schnuerera ultunensis. Next base: position 768,778 of record NZ_AZSU01000003.1, read on the forward strand.
TCTTGAAATTCATCTACCATAATATATTTAAACTTGTTTTGATATTTTTTCCTGATGGATTCATCATCTAATAATTTTAAGACCAGGATTTGCAAATCATCATAATCTAAACTTCCTAATTCATCTTTTTTAACACTATATTTTCTGTCAATTTCTATTAATAGTTTAAAAAGCCCTTGGTATAACCATAGATATTCCTTTTCTTTAATAAGGAATACATTATTTATAGTATCTTTTAAACCTTCTATTCTATCTGCCTCTTTGGAATTGGTTCCAATATTATCATATAAATATTCTAGAATTGAAATCAATTCTTCCTCCGGATAATTGTCTTTATAGAAGCTTAGCCAAATATCATCAGTTCTTAATTTATCAATCTTAGAATTTTTTCTAGACTTTCCCATTAAATATATGAAACTTTCCTTAATATATCGAATATGAGCTGGGTTCAATTGAATACTAGATATATATGATAAAGTCATATCCCTTACTTCCTCAAAGGAATATCCTACTGTCCTTATTTTATTATAAATGGCTTTTATTTCAAATACCACCTTGTCCAAATCATCTCTATTGAATACTTTTACCAAATTATAAATTTTTTCATCTTCTTCTATAGATTGTATTAGCTCTTCTAATATGGTGTCTTCTAGTAATATATCGGCTTCACCTTGATCTAGTATAGTAAACATAGGGTCTACACCAGCATTTAATGAGTTGTCCCTTAGAATATTGCCACAGAAGCCGTGGATGGTGGATATGTTGGCTTTTTCCATATCTCTATAATATCTAATCCACCTTTCCCCTAAGGAGAATCTTTTCTTTATCCCCTCCCTAATCCTTTCCTTCATCTCTTGGGTGGCTTTTTTAGTAAAGGTTATGGCAACAATGGATTCCACTTCTTTACCTTTCTCTAAATCACCGTGTTCCAGTATGTAAATATACCTTTCTGTAAGCACTTTAGTCTTTCCAGTACCAGCACCAGCATTTACAGCTAGATTTCTATCTATAGTTGTGATAGATAAATTTTGTTCTTTTGTATTATTCATAATATTACCCCCAGACTTCTTGCAATATCTACTATTATTATAACAGAATTCTACTTTAATTCACCATTTTAGACCGTTTTAAGTTACAATTGCAATAAATAAAATGAGAACTAGGATTAATCCTAGTTCTCATTTTATTAATATATACCTACCAATTTGGATTAAGGATTTTATCATAGATAATAGTTCCACTTTCTCCAACTAATACCTCTTCTACCTTCTCCAATGATGCGATTACCGCCTGCCTTCCCTTCTTGGACCTTGCAAAGTTTACTGCTGCTATTACTTTGGGTAGCATACTACCTGGTGCAAATTGATTTTCCTCCATATATTTATAGGCCTCATCTACGGACATTTTATTTAGGTTTAATTGATTTTTCTTGCCAAAATTAATCGCTATCCTATCCACTGCTGTTAATATGAATAAATAATCTGCATCTACCAATTCGGCTACTTTACCGCTTGCAAAATCCTTATCTATTACAGCGTTAATCCCTTCATATCCAAAACCTTTTTTTATTACGGGTATTCCACCACCACCAACGGTTATTACTATATATCCTCCTTTTATTAAGGATTTTATACAATCCTTTTCAATTATATCTATAGGTTTTGGTGAGGCTACTACCCTTCTATATCCCCTACCGGAATCCTCCATCATTATATAATTTTTTTCCTTTTTAAGTTTTTCTGCTTCATCCTTAGAATAAAATTTTCCTATAGGTTTTGTTGGATTTTTTAAGGCTTCATCCCGCTCATCTACCACAGCCTGAGTTATCAGCGTAACTACATTCTTATTTATATTTCTTTTATTTAATTCCGCATATACACTATTTTGAAGATGATACCCTATATACCCTTGGCTCATTGCTATACATTCAGGGAAAGGCATAGATATATCATGCATGGATTGTTCAATCATGCCTACTTGGGGTCCATTGCCATGAGCAATGACTACTTCATGGCCTCTTTCTATAAGGCCTACTATATGCTTCGCTGTTCCCTTTACTATATTAATTTGCTCACTAGGGGTATCGCCTAAGGCATTTCCCCCTAACGCTATTAGAATTCTACTCATCCTGCCCCTCCAAATATTCATCATTAAATCTTTTCAGAGCTTTTTCAAAACATTCCATAGGCGGATTTACCAATCCCGCCCCGACTTGACCAATTCCTGCCACTTTATGGGCCATCCCAGTATTTATAATAGGCAATATCCCTTTTTCTATTACCTTGATTATATCAATACCTACAGCCGAACCCCGAAAATCTAAGGTTGGTATAGAATAGTTTGGGTTTTCACTTACAGTAATTTCATGCATCTTTTCACTATACCCTATTGCGTCCTCTACAGTCCCTCCTACAAATTGTACTATTGCTGGAGACCCGCCCATAGCAAACCCTCCAATTCCCATTGTTTCAGTAATGGCGCTATCCCCTATATCTGGATTGGCATCCTCTTCCTTAAACCCTGGAAACATTAATCCTTTTATCATATTAGCAGGGCCTGTAAACCATTCATCCTTACCTAGTCCACTTATACGTATCCCGAAATCTACACCATTTCTGGCCATGGTGGTTACAACCGTTGAGTGTTTAATTCCATGGGCTGCATCAGTTGCCACTTTGCAGGCTGGCATAGAAAGGTTTAGAAAATAATGTTCATTCCCTTTTATAAATTCCAACACTCTTCTTTTTACATCCATATCCACATCCGTATCCATTATATGAACGGCTATCTCTCTAAAGAATAGGCTAGTAGAAGCCTTGTTTCTATTGTGGCACTCATCCCCCATATGGACTGCCTGGGAAATTATGGATTTAATATCTATTCCCCCATCAATGGTTTTTAAGGCTTTTTTAACAGTAGGTGCAAATTCTTCTTCTATCCATTTAAGGCGGTTTATTACCTCTTTATCAAATGCACCATATCTTAGAACCTTGCCCAAACCTTCATTTATTGTGCAATATCCATAATTCCCATATGTCTTATTGTAAATTACGTGTACTGGCATAGATGGTGAAATTATACCAGCCATAGGCCCTACCGCATTATGTTCATTGCAGGGAGCAAATTTAATCTTTCTTGATTTAGCAATTTCTTCTGCCTCTTTCTCATCCTTTGCCATTCCCTCATAAAGCAATGCGCCTATTATTGCCCCTTTCATAGGTCCTGCCATCCTATTCCATTCTATAGGTGGCCCAGAATGAAGAATCGTATTCTCATCCATACCAGGAATTGCATTTTTCGCTTGATCTATATCAACTAATATTGGATGTGAACTTATCATCCTGTCAACCGCTTCTCTATTGGCTACTGCTATATCCTTTTGGCTAGACAATCTGTCAATAATATTCAGCAATTTAATGTCCCCACCAGCAGCAGGTGACCAATCCAATTGCAATACATCCTGTCCTTGAATTTCCAAATCATCTTTAAAATTCTTTGTTCCTAAATTTAATACTTTTAGTTTTTTTGAAAATAGACTATTTATATTATTCATTTCAGCTCCTCCATTATGATAGTATTTCTTTTACTATATTTGCTGCTTCAAGATTACTTTTGGCTACAATGACCCCTTCCTCTTCCAGCATTTCTTTCTGTTTTTCATATACTTGTTTATCTAGTTCTGTTCCACATATATAGGCTACGAATATTAAATTTCTACCTGCCTTACGGGCTATTTCCTTCGCTTTTTTTATTGAATCTGTGGTCACCCCTACTGGGTCATCATGAGAGCCATAACCTAATTCAAAATCCATTAAAATAACTCCCACATTTTCATCTTTTGACTCTCTTATTATCCTTTCAACCCTTAATGTTGGCTCTATCATAGGATGTGGTTTCCCAAAAGTAAATTCATCTTCACCTAAATCCAATAGCACATTCCCGCTATAATCATTAATATTACCTATTTTCTCGGATTTGTTTTTAGCCACATTGCTCCTTACAGATTCAAAACTATCCCTTAATACTGATAGAGCCTCGGAACAAAGGGTCCCACCGCAGAACAATCCTCTGAAATACTTTTGTTCCGGTTTTAATAATTTTTTTAATTCCTTTACATCCACTGGCGATGATTTTTCCTTTTCATGTAATGCCGATTCATATTCTCCAGTTAGTTCCACTGCTTTTCTAGCCGCATCATATAATCCATATACAAAATATGCCTTTGAATTTTGGCGATCATCTTCCTTTCCATCTATAAAACAGACTACAACCGGTTTTTTCACTGTTTTTATTTCTTCTAGAATCTTTTCCTCTACAGATATTTCCGGCGGTTTAGAAATTAGGACTATTACTTCTGTGTTTTCGTCCTTATCCAAAGCCCTAAGGCCTTCCATCATCATTATGCCGCCTATTTCTTTCGATAGATCCCTTCCCCCAGTTCCTATTGCCTGGGATATTCCTCCACCAAGTCTGTGTATCTGAACCATAACCTCCTGTAACCCAGTCCCTGATGCGCCTACTATCCCAATTCGTCCTTTTCTCACTTCATTGGCAAAACATAATCCCACATTATTTATACAGGCTGTTCCACAGTCTGGCCCCATTACAAGAAGCCCCTTTTCTTTTCCTATTTCTTTCAACATTTTTTCATCTTCTAGGCTTACATTGTCGCTGAATAGCATTACATGTAGATTTTTTTCTAGGGCTTTTTTGGCCTCTCTTGCTGCATATTGGCCTGGTACCGATATTACCGCAAGATTAGCATCTTCCATGTATTCCACAGCTTTATCAATTGTTTTGGGATTTTGGAATTTCCCTTTTTCCTTTTTCTTGCTCTTAGGGCTTAGAAGCTCATCTACTAAAGCAAGGGCCTCTTCATAACTATTTTCATTGGAGGCTTGAATTGCAATTATTAAATCGTTGCTCCCTGCATTATTTGAATCATCAGTGGCTAAGCCTACATTTTGCAATAATTGTTTGTTCATATCTGTTGCCATGGATATTACTGCCTCTTCTACCCCTTCCATATCCAATATTTTGCTAGATAAAGACATCAAAGTGACAGAGTCATAATAGGCATTTTTTCTAATTATAGTGTTTTTCATATTTTTATTCCTCCATGTTAAAATTATTTATTAGTAAAATAAAGGCTACGACTATTCCAACAGCCAAATCCGTACCAGAAGAAGAACCAATTTCAAATAGTTTTTTAAATGAAAACTTTAACCGCTTTTTATCTTCTCCCAAAAATGAATCTATGACGTTAAGAATATGCTCTTCAGTCCTACCTTTAATAGCAGCGTAAAGCGTTTGTCTGCTAACATCTGTGGTCGAAATTTTATCTATATCAACTAAGTTTATTAATTTCTTTTTTATTCTATATGAATAATTGGTTATAACTATATTTAATACAGATATAAATCCAACTAGAAAATCATCCCCCGATGGAGTCAGTCCTATACCAAATCCTATTAGAGGATTTATTTGTTCTTTGTTCATATAGTTATTATTTATTGCATCTATAAAACAGTCTATCCTTTTAGCCAATTCTATCTCCACTATTCCCGGTCTATAGTTATTAATATTTAGATAGTTTTTTAAATAATAATACCTGCATCCGCCAACTGAACCCTTTTCCAATATAAATTTATTGAAACATTTTATATTTTGGGCTATTGCCGCCTTGTTCAGAATAGCCTTTTTTTTCACTTTGGGCATCCATAGACAACTATCGAGACCCAATTTTATATTCAATATACCTTGTAGGTTCAATCTATTATTCGATTTAAAAATTGCATCTCCTTTTTTGAAACCAAAGGTTCTAAAATCAATATCTTTTGTATTTACTCTTAGGGTGAAGGGACTATTGCCTATATTTTCAGAGGATATTGCATATATAATACCTTTATCATCCTTGAAATTTATGACATTTCTATATATGCTATGAATTTCACCAATTATTTTCAAATCTTCCATTTGATTAAACAGTTCCATAAAATCCTTGCCATAGCTAATGGCAGCAAATTCAGTAAATATATATTTATCCCATTTCATATGCTGTCCCTTCTTATGGATTCATCTTCTGTTCTTCATCTGGTAAAAGCAAATCTAGAATTATTGAAACCATGGCCGACGGACCCACCCCTGAGGTTAAAAATAATTGCAATTCTCTAGGTAAATTTTGTGTGGCTTCTGGTACTATGCTTAATCCAACGCCTAAACCTACAGCTACGGCAATTATAAGGGTATTTCTACTATTTAATTTTATTTTTCTTAATAAGGATAAACCGGATACGGCTATTATGGAAAACATTGCTATTGCTGCTCCACCTAATACTGGCTCTGGTATTATAGCGATTAAAGAACCAAATTTAGGGAATAGGGATAATATTATTAAAATGATTGCCCCTATCTTTACTACATGCCTGCTAAATACACCTGTCAAGCTAATAACACCTATATTCTGAGTGTAGGAAGTGTTGGGAAATGCATTAAATATTGCGGCTACACTGCTTCCTAGCCCATCTGCAATTACCCCACCGCTCATTTCCTTATCAGTAGCCTCCCTACCTTCTGCCCCAATAGTAATAGCCGATATATCGCCTATGGTTTCTATTGCCGTAGCCACATACATAAACAACATAGCAATAATAGCAGTAGGATGAAATGTCCATTTATATACAAATGGTTTAGGCAATGAAAACCAAGATGCTTCTAATACTGGCGTTGCATCGAGCATATTAAAGAAAAACGATACAATATATCCTACAATTATCCCCAACAATATTGAGGATGACCTTAAAAATTTGTTTTTGTTTTGGTTTAATATAATTATTGTTATTAGGACTATAGTTGCTATTAATAGGCTCTTTAAATCACCCATATTTGAACCTCCACCAGCAGCTTGTTTAATTCCAACAGGTATAAGGGTTATTCCTATTGTCAGTACAACAATTCCTGATACCAAAGGAGTGAATATCTTTTTCAGTTTTGAATGGTTTTTCCCCAATAAAATTTCAAACAATCCTCCAATGAAACTTGCGCCCAAAACTCCTTCTATACCAAAATCCTTAGCAATTGCCAAAACTGTTGATATAAAAGCGTTGCTAGTCCCCATTACTATAGGCAGTCCCGACCCTATTCCCTTATATTTGGCTATCTGCATAAAGGTGGCAATCCCCGCCATAAATAGGGCACATTGTATTAAAAATGTGGTTTCACTAGCAGATAAACCTAGTAAACCCGATACTAAAAGTGGCACAGTTATATTGCCCGCAAACATGGCCAATATATGTTGGAATGCTAAAGGTATAGCCTTTGATAACCCAGGCCTATCTTCAACCCCGTAAATTATGTCAATATCTGTCTTTTTCTCTCCCATAATATCTCTCCTGTCTTTACGGAAGGGATTAAAGACAATAATCAATAATCCCTTCCATAATTTTTATATAACTATGATTGCAACAATAATCAATAAGGCCAGAGCCCCTAGAATATACATTAGATTCTTTTTTACAACTTCCATAATATCAATTTCAAAACCCTTCGATAGGGCAGCCACATTTATTTGAACTGGGCTTATTTGGGTTCCTAAACCTGTTGCTATAGCAACAAAACCCATTGCTTCCGAGGGTAGACCAAGAGCTGATAAGGTTGGAAGTATCAAGGTTAATACACCAGCAGCAAAGGCTCCAGATGGAATAGCTATTAAAAATGCAATAATCATTGCAACAGGCAATATTATTCCTTCAGGTACATTGCTTGCTAGGGCTGCTATCTGTTCAAAAGTTCCCAATTCACTAATCATATTGATAAAAGCCAAAAACATACCTACTGCAAATAAGGTTGTAAGAATAAACCTTGAACCTTCAATTAATGATTCACAAGTTTCGTTTATATTTAAAGGTGTTAAAAGGACAGTCAATATGGCTGTAAATATAACCGCAGTTGCAGGTGTAAATAGATCTATTCCAATTAATGAATTCAGCCCTCCACCGGCCACTACCATAATTAGCAAGGCTATGGCTGGTATGGATTGTTTTAATAATGCACCATTGCTTCTGCCATCATCTTTGTTTTCTATGTCTGCTCCTCCTTTAACTAATGAACCTCTTTTTTGTACTCCATAGATAGCCAATCCAGCTGCCAATAAATAAAAGGCTATGGTATAGGGTCTCATTGCTGCAGCGTGTGCTATTACATCTCTACCAGCGCTTTCCGCTGCTAAAACGGTTTCAGTTGATGCTGGTGATGTTGTAAAACCTACTGCCGAAACAAGAGCCATAGCTGCAATAACCTCCGGAACCGCTCCTACGGCTGCAGCTGCTAAGGGCGCAGTAACCATTGTGTTTCCGGCTCCCATCCCTGCCATATAGGTGGCAAATCCTTGAATTAAAACTATTATTCCTGCTAATATGCTAATTTTCCCTTTTAAACTTCTTCTAGAAAGCTCCACTAAGGATTCAATACTCCCAGCCTGTGAAACCATTGCCGCCGAGGCTGCATATATTATTGGAACAGTAATCCCCAGCATATTGCCTATGCCGCCAACGAACATTTGGGATGCTTGAGGCAGCCCTATCTTTCCAATCAATATTGCTAGGATTCCTCCTACCAACCCAGCAAAAAGCATATGTTGTCTTTTAAATAGAAGTGCTAGTATTACAACTAACGGTATTATATTTATTAAAAGGCTCATATAAATTCCTCCTCAATTGTTTTATATATTGATTTCAAACATATTGTTTTTAAAGTATCCAAAGATATTGACCTGTCCAATTATTGAATCCATTTTGGTTCTTGCATCCAATACTATGAATTTTGCCTTATCTTTTTCCTTAATTCCAAAACCAAACCCTAAAATCTTCCCTGGGACTATTGATACCGTATCAAATAGTTTATTTAAATCATCTTCCCCGCCCATCTGTGTCCCATGGGCTGCTATCAATAATTCTTCTAAAAGGTTGCCGTTTCCAAATGAGTTGAAAGGGTCCCTAATATTATCAGAACCTATCATTACCGGTATCCCATTATCTAATAAAAGTTTTACAGGTGCTATACCCCTTCTTATATTAAATTCATCCCCTCGGCCCTGCAAATATAAGTTGGTAGAAGGTAGGGCAATTATATTTATCTTAGCCTTTTTAACCAAATCAATCACCGGTCTAATGGTGTTTTTATCATTTGCAGATAGGCTACAACAATGACCAGCTGTGACTCTACCTATATAACCATTTGCTATGGTTATATTCGCTAAATCCCTAATAGTTAAAGATTTAGCATCATCTGTTTCATCTATGTGCATATCAATATCTACATCGTATTTCATACCAAGTTCAAATATCATTTTAATATGTTTTATAGGTTCATCTTCTGTAGCAGGTATCCCTCCCACCAAATCTGCACCAAGCTTAAGGGCTTCTTCTAAATAATTATAGGATTTTCTGTTTCCTACTATCCCTTCCTGAGGAAATGCAACTATCTGGATATTAATCATATCCTTATATTTTTCTTTTAGCTCCAGTAAAACTTCAACTGATTTTATGCCTATTGTTTCATCAACATCTATATGGGTTCTAATAAATCTTGTCCCCTTTTGGAATGCCATCTCCAAAACCTTTTCTGCTCTTTCCTTTATGTCCTCTTTTGTCATTTGAGATTTATATTTACTCATTATTTTGATAGCTTCATTGAGAGTACCACTTTTGTTTATTATTCTTTCCCCAATCAACGCTTTATCAAGGTGCATATGACTATCCACAAATCCATCCATCAAAATTCTGCCCTCTAAATCAATTAGTTTAGCTTGGGGATTGTTTTTTTCGAAACCCTCCCCAATATTTTGCACTATTCCCTCTTTAATATATATATCTGTTATTTCATTGGTAAAAGGAAAGTATCCATTTCTCAAAATATAATTCATTTTGTCACTCCAATTCCTTTTTTATTTTTCAATTATAACGGCTACAGGTCCACCACCAGCGGGACCTTGATGTTCCGCGCCTCCTGAAACATAGACCATGGGATCTCCTACAATTGAAGCTATTACACCATTGACCACCGCCCTAGCATGACGAGTATGATTTATATCTGAATCTGTTAGCATAGTGTTTCTCCTGCCCCTTACATGTCCATCTGGGGAAGCTTCTGCCTTCGCAAGGACATTTACTATTCTTTTTTTATCTTCCTCTGTGGGCAATTTGTCAATTTTCAATCCACTATTTGTCATGGCTTTTATAATTCCTTCTAGGTCGATGGCATCTTCCATTACGCTATGTCCAATTCTATATTTACTGATGGATTTTCTAGAGTTCCCCATCAATATAATTTCACAGTTTAATAGTTCTACTCCTGCAGATGTTGATGCTACTTCTGAATACAGTGACCAATCTTTTAATATAGCATCTTCTGTCACTTTATTTTCATCTATTTCACCCAAGGCTATAGCCACACCTAATGCGGAAGCGCCCCTTGTATATCCCATGGATTCATAGGTGTCCTCAACAATTACGGATTTTCCCCTTGATTTTGCTTCCTGTATCCTATCGGAAGTCAATAAAGGACATTTTATTTGCACAAAATGAACGTCTTCTTTATCTTCAATTCCTGCTTTTTCGATTAATTCTAGGACTACCTCTTTTACTTCATTGACCATTGTTAAGGTTCCCATCTCCTCAGGTAAAAAATCTCTGGTAAATCCTACACTTACCGCTAAAGATTTTTCCTCTTTAGTTATATCTTCTGTTTCTGTTTTTGTGAAAATGGTTGCATGGGGCGTCATTACGCCCTCGGTTCCACCTGACATTACAAATGCGACCTTTTCTTCTATCTCTTTCTCGGTTTTACCTAGCTTTTTTGATAGAAAACTTCTGAAAGATGCAGTGCAAAATCCTCTTGTAAAGTCATTTACACATCCATTGCCTTCAGTTTTGCCTAAGATTGCAATAATCTCTTCTGGATTAATCTCATTGGTATTAATTAGTTCTTCTAAACTTGACATATCATCTGGACCTGACATAGGAATTTTATATACTTTTACATTCATCTTTTTTCCTCCTCCATTTGATTTGGTTTATTTTATTTTTAACAATCTAGAAGCTTGTTTCCACATAAAACCTTATAAATCTTATGTTTATATAAATTATAGCATGTCCATTTTTTATAATCATCATAACCCATAGCCAAATAAAATAGGTATCGTTGTCAGTAGTTGACAACGATACCTATTTTATTATATATAGCTGCTGTATAGAACATCCAATGCTATAGATTAATTAAAGATATCATCTACTTTACAATAATCCTTAGTTTGATTACCTCTATTGGGATGCAATCCATAAATAAATATTATATGCTAAGACTAATTCGCCTATGTCAAACCCATTATCAATTTTAATGCCTAATTCCGTTATCCTATCTATTCTATATCTTAAGGTATTATAATGTATGAATAAGGATTCTGCCGATTTTTTTATATTGAAATTATTTTCAATTAAAACTCTAAGGGTCTCCATTAATTTCATATCATTGGTCTTATCGTGTTCTATAATCTTGCCTAATTTGCTGTCTACATACTTATTTAAAATATCCATATCCTTTACTTCCTTAATAATATCAAATATCTCAAAATCACTATAATGGTTAACAAAAGAATCATTGTATAAAACAGTCCCCGCAACTACGCAGCTTTGCGCCTCCTTATAGGCTTGGGAAAATCTATTAACATTATCTATAATATTAGATATTCCAATTCCTACTTTAGATTTTCCTTTTAATCTATTAGCTATTACATTTCCAACCTCAATACAATTATCCTTAATATTTTTCATAAAAATAACATTTATAAATATTACAATTGAATCATCTATATATACAACCTTTATTTTATTGCTATTTATGATTAGCCTATCTTCTAATATTTTTTCAATAAATCGTGAATCTAGGATTTCCTCAATTAGCGCCCTTTTTTTACTATTATCCTCCATTAGTAGTTTTATTGTCATTATTGACATTGGAAATTCCATATTCCAGCCGAATGTTTTGGCCTTATTAATCATCTCTATGGGAGAATATATCTTACCCTGCAAAACATCCCTGATAAAAACATCCTGAAAACCTTTTTCCTTCTCCAGTACAGCGTTATTTTTATAAAATACAGAGGCTATCAATAATGATGCTTGCTCAATGGCAATTTTTAAATTTGGGTTTTCGTCCTTTCCTTTTAATAGTACAATATATCCAAACCTTGTTTTCCCGGCATTAATATGATGTTTTACATAGGTATCTTCATCATATATTGCATCCTTTGTCTCTATTTTAAAGCTGTTACTGTTTTGATTATTAGGGTTTAAAATTATAGAAGGATTCTGGCCATCCAAATCCTTAGACATATGAGTAATATTAAAATCGTTATCCAATAAAATTGTAGGAAATTGTACTATTTTAGACAGACTATTGACCAATGAATCAATTTCCTCTCCTTTTAAAAAGAGTTCCATGAAATTCTGGTGCACTTGGTTTCTAAATTGAAGCATATCTATATGGTTCTTTAAGGATAGGGCTAGAATTTCTGCTACCAAATCCGATAGATTGGAACCCTGGGGTAGTTCTATGATTGGGAAATCCAAATCGTTGGCTTGTTCTATCATTATTGGTTTAATTTCTTCAATATATCTAACAGGTTTTATACATATGCCAGCAAGATTTAACTCTGATAATCTTGGAATCAATTGGTCGGTAGCTGTCTCATCGTTATATATTGGATAAAGGGTGGTAATTAGCAAATTATGGGCATCTACATAAGGAAAAATATCAGGTACTTCCATCAAATTGGCATTGTTCACAATATTAGAAAGTCCCCCTTCACCTGCAACTATTCTTGCATGTTTAAATCCATCTAATTTTAATACATCTTTTACTCTAATGGGCATATCAATCGCTCCTCTTTATATCTACATATGTCCTTATATATACAATAGGGTGAGCATTCCATTGGGTTTACTGAAAAGTCTCCCTGGTGGATGGATTCTATATAGGATTTAATAAATTCTTTTGTTGTATCTAATAATTCTTCTAATTCTTCTTCAGTAATAGCACCTTTGTTCCTCTTACTTACTAGGTCTTTTTCTTCCACATTGCCTATCTTTAATTGAAACTCTCCAGTGGATATAATTCCATATAGGGCGCCTATTATTGGTTTATCTTTTTGGGATAGTATATATAGGGGTAATTGTAATGATAATCCAGCTTTCATATGGTCAATATTCCTATTATTGTAATCGCTATTTTTATAATCTATTATTATATATTTATCTTCATCAATATACTTGTCCATTCTATCTATAGCACCAGTAAATGGAACCTTTAAGCCATCTACCTCTATTTCAAAGGGTTCTTTTCTTCCAAATTGGATTTCAAAATCCATAGGTGCTATTTTTTTCTTCAATTTAGTTAATCTATCTATATCGGATTTAATAAATTCTAATATCCTATTAACATTGTTTTCTATCCTTAACTGCCAAAGTTTAGGATCTAAATCTATTCCTAGGGATTCCATCTTCTTTTCTACTTTTTCAATTATATAATCATTGGTTTCATCTACATTAAATATATTTTTTCCCTCTATATGGGCTTGGATTTCTTCCCTATAATTATAATAATATTCCTTTAAAACCTCATGATTAATAACCCCTCTATCTAGAGGAGTAAAATCCTGAAATTCCCTCTCCATTTCTTCCACATTTAATACATTATTCAATAAGAAATAATAGGGACATTTTCCATAGGATTCTAGATAGCTAATAGAGTATATTTTATCCTTATGGATATTCTTAATATCTTCTATTATATTTTCATCACCAATATTTCCACAATATTGATTAAATTCATCCCTATTTCTTTCTACTTCACATAAAATCCTATTATTTACTTCCTTAAAGGTATTTTCGTCTATATGATTATACATAAAGAATAGTTCTTCCCCATATTCTCCTTCATAATAATTTCCAAGTAAATACTGGGATAATTCTCTCTTAGTAGTCAATTGGTTTATATCCCTTTTAATGATATAGTCCATATCAACTGTTGCTAGATTTACTTTTTCCTCAATTGTTTCTCCATCTATACTATTCAATACTTCATCTAGGAATAAGGAAGGTATATCCTTCTCATCTTCAGTAGCATTTTCTGAATAGGATAGGTATAGAGTATGAGTACAAGCAGCAATAAGGGTAGTAAATATTATGGATTCTTTATCCAACCTCTCATAGTAATTTTTCACATCTATTCCTATATCCTTTAATTCTTTATAATTATCCTCTTTAAAAAAGAAATTGTTTTCAACTATATTGGGATACTTCCCTTGAGAAAGGCCTACAAGGAATAATACCTGGAATTTCTGTCCTCTGGCAGTTACAGGAGAGAAGATATTGATACCCCTAGGATTACCTTGGACTTCCTTTATGCTTTCCCTCTCAAGGTAGTTTTCCAATAAGGTTAAAAATTCTTCCAAAGGTATTTTATCCTGTATTATCTTTGAAACAATAATAATGGTATCTAAAATTTCCTTTAACTTATTAAAGGCTGAAATATCTCTAAGGAATAGATTAAAGTCTCCCGTAAGGTTATAGATATCTAATATCTTTTCTTCTATATGATATTTATCTAAAAATTTCATAATAAATGATATATATTCCCTTATTGTAGCTTCTGATGGAATAGATTCCATTTCCTCTTCTATTATTAATAGTATTGATTGTAAATTAGGTACATATGCTGAAAAATCTGACCTACTCCTATGTATCAAATCCTCAATAGATCTAAATCTTAGTTTCCTTAAAGCATATTCTAAAGCTTCCCTTTCACCCATATTAGAAAGATTAAAATAATTGCTTTTTATTCTGTTAATAATAGCCTTTTTAGAATCTTCCTTTATTTGTAAAACATATATTAATTCCTTTATTAATGGTATTTCAATTAATTTTATATCCTTATTCAATGAACAGGGAATCTTTTCTTCGTCAAATACTTGAAACATTTTATTCCTATATTCATCTGTATTTGTAAGTACAATAGCCATATCCCTTAAATCTATTCCCTCTAAATTATATCTTTTTATTTCTTCTGAAATCTTCTTCAATTCCAAATGACTATTAGCCGCCTTTATCATATGGATATGGGAATTTGGTTCCATTTTATTTGCCGATTCATCAAATAGAGAGCTGGCCATCTTTTCATAATAGGTCAATTCCCCTTTAGATTCATTTTCTATTTCAAATCCCAATTCCTTAAGATATTCTATAGTTTCTAAGAGGGTATTAAAATTTCTAGGCCTATTAAAGGGAATATTAATATAAATGGAACAACTAGTCCTAGTTATTTCCTTTAGTAGTTCTAATTCTTGGGGTCTAAAATCAAAAAAACCGTCTATAATTATGAAATCTATATCATCGAAAAAACTATTATCCCCTTTTAGTAGGGATAAGGATTTGAAGAAGCTTTCTTCTCTATCTATTAGACCATAATTATTCAACTGATTTTCATATTCCTCATATATCAATCCTATTTCAAAGTAAAATGCTTCTTTTGGACATTTTTTTAGATATTCTTCAGCAGTTATTAAAGATCTTTTTATCTCTCCAATAATTTCAACTAGGCTTTTAACAAAACCCTTTTTGGTAGATATATTCCTATAATATTTTAATCTGTTCTTTTCATTTAACTCTCTTAGTGTCTTAGAAATAAGGGCTTCTTTCATCTCTCTATCTATACAGGTATAGAAATTATCCTCTAATAATCTATCTACTATATCGTCAAAGGTAAATAGATTGATATTAAAAGTGCCTTTTATCTCTTCAATCATTTTTTGCCTATAATTTTCTAATAAATTCCCATTTGGTAGTATATAATAGAAACTATTCCCCTTACCTAATTCTAAATAATGTAGAGCTTTGTTAAATAATTCCTGGGTTTTAGGATTATTATAAGGACCTAAATAGACTATTCTATCTGACATTTTCATCCTCCTAAATATTATCAAAGGCTACTTTTGCAGCTCCGATCATTCCAGCATCATTCAAGTATTTAGCCGGTAAAATTTCTGTCCCCTTTGGATTATTACAGTTATGATAATAATAATCTATAGCTTTCTCCCACCAAAATTCTTTAGAGTTGATGACTCCACCACCAATTATTATTCCCTCAGGATCAAATATATTTTTTATAGATATTAAATAGGTTCCTAAATCAGCAACAAACTTATCTATAGCCTTTTTACAATTCTTGTCGGTTTCATAGTTTTTAAATATATCTTTCCCTTCCAGTCTTTCTCCTGTCAACTCTAGATAGGTTTTTTCTACAGCATTTCCCGATATATATTGTTCTACACAGCCTTTCTGTCCACAGGTACATAATCTACCATTAGGATATAGTATAGTATGACCTAATTCAGCTCCTTGATAGTTTTTACCATACCAGATTCCAGATTTTTTGGAAAATATAGCTCCTCCAACTCC
Source organism: [Clostridium] ultunense DSM 10521 (assembly GCF_000511955.1). Lineage (GTDB taxonomy): Bacteria > Bacillota > Clostridia > Tissierellales > Tepidimicrobiaceae > Schnuerera > Schnuerera ultunensis. The sequence continues at coordinate 785,289 of NZ_AZSU01000003.1, forward strand.
AGTCCCTAAGGTTAACATAATAAAACTATCCAATCCTTTTCCTGCCCCTAACCATTCTTCACATACGGCTGCTACATTAGCATCATTTTCTACAAAAATGGGTATTCCCCTAAATTCTTTTGATAATTCTTCTCTAATCTTAGTACCTGCCCATCCCTTTATATTTCCACCTATGGTTAATACTTCTCCTTTTTTTACATCTATGAATCCAGGAGAGCCCAACCCAATAGCTTCTACTTTCCCTCCCTCTATTAATTCTTTTATAACTTCCATTATCTTATTTATAACAACAGTTCTACCGCCCTGGGAACCTGTAACTTGGCTAGCTTTTTTTAGTACTTCTCCCTTTTCATTAATAAGTCCACCATATATGCTAGTACCACCTAAATCGATTCCTATAACCTTTTTCATTCTAATTCCTCCTAACTATAATAGGGATTATCCCTCAATATTGGTTAAATAATATACTTTCAACCTTTCATCTAGTTCATTATAATAATCTAGTAATTTATTCTTATCTACAATGCCTGTCCCCCAAAGATATAGATAATTGAGTACTTTAGGGTTGAAAGATAGGTTTAAGAATTTTTTAGCAAATATATTTGCCCCTATATCACTAGTTTTAATGATAGGGTAGGACTTTTTAATAGGTCCTAATCTAAATACATTCACCTCATCTAATTTTTCATAGGTATTCCCTATCTCCTTAGATTCCATATAATGAAACAACTCATGGGCTAATAATATTCTATATATATTGTTATAATTTAAAAATTTAATCCCTAATCCGCTATAGGCTTGCTCCATTCTTTTTATAGATTTTTCATACAATATTATTTTTTCTTTATCTTCTTTGTATTTCCCTCTAAGCTTTACCATCTCAAAATCATATTCGGTAGTATCTACTTCCACTTGAATCTTTTTATCTTCACAGATTTCTTCTAAAGAATTATATCTTTTCATGAAATTTAATGCTGTTTCAATCCCTATTTTAATGGATTCATCAATAAAATAATCTACCTTAGTTTTTGGTATCTTTTTAAAACTATTATCTTCCATCAATTCAGCCATCGACATAATCCTATCGGTAGCTCTATCAATGATAATTTTATATGGCAAAGTATCAACCCTTTCCATCCTATCTAGAAATTTTATTTAATAGTTCTTTGGTTTTAGAATTTAATAAGTTCATTTCAATTTTATCTATTATATTGTCTTCTATTTTATATTTTTCTTTCAATTGAAGGATTCTATATATTTTTTCATCTAGTTCTTCTTCAGATATGGTTCCATTATTAACTTCTTCCTTTATCCTATTAATAATTTTTATTTGATTTTCATAACCATGGCATATTAGTAGTAAGTCACCACCAGCCTTTAAAAACTTAACTGCTGCCTCTTCAATATTATAGTTTTTAATTATTGTTCCCATAGTCATATCATCTGATATTATTACACCTTTATAGGATAATTTCTCCCTAAGTAATTTTGTCAAAATCTCCTTTGATAAGGTAGCAGGATACTTGTTGTCCAATTCAGGGAAAAGTATGTGACCTACCATTATTCCGTCAACACCTTGTCTAATACCTTCAATGAAAGGTGCTAATTCTAATTCTTCCAGTTCCTTAATATCTTTATTTATCACAGGCAAATCTATATGGGAATCCATATCCGTATCTCCATGGCCTGGAAAATGTTTTGTAACAGGAATAATATTTTCTGACCTTGTGCCTTTCATTACCTGTATTCCGTTTTCTATTACTGTTTCAATTGTAGAGCCAAAAGCCCTATCTCCTATTACTGGATTTTTTGGATTGGAGTTTATATCTAAGACTGGGCCAAAGTTCATATTAAATCCCAAAGATTTTAATCTCTTTCCTATTATTTTACCATATTCGAAGGAGATATCTCTATCATTTATTTCCCCTATTTTTCTAGCTGCTGGTAGTTTTAAAAATGAGTTGGGAAGTCTAGATACCCTTCCTCCTTCTTCATCTACTGATAAGAATAATGGTATTGGGTTAGTTGAATTAGCCTTTTTTAAACTATTTAATAGTTCTAAAGTCTGGTTTTCTTCAGAGATATTATATTTGAATAGAGTGAAACCACCTATATGAAATTTCTCGATAATTTCCTTTGTATGGTCATCTATTGTATAACCATTTATCCCTACTATCATCAGTTGACCTATCTTTTCATCTAATGTCATACTATCTATTTTCTCTTGAATATTATTTTTAGTTTCAAGTTTTTCTGTTGGTTCTATTTTTCTTTCTTTCTTCATTGCATTATCTTTATGCTGATAATTATACTTATTTTCTTCTCTGGCATTCCTACATCCAGGTATAATCAAAATCAATCCAATGAGTATAATTATTAATATTTTTCTATTCATATTATCCTCTTTTCGTTTTCTCTTATATTTCAGCGAAAATATATTTTTCACAATTAGTATTGTCCTTTAGGCCAATTTTATTATACTATCTCTATTATTGCAATATCTTAAAGGATATAAAAGAGTGTAGAAGAAAATCTTCTACACTCTTTTATATTCTAAATATATTATTTTACTCTTGTATTAATATTAAAGCATCAGCTACAGATAATTTTTTTCCTTTTTCGTATAGGAAAACTGGATTTATGTCAACTTCAACTACTTTATCTTTGTTCTTCACTGCAAAATCAGACACTTTTACTATTAAATCTGTCAATGCTTCTATATCTAGTTCTTCACTACTACGATACCCAGTTAATAGTGGATAAGCTTTTAAGGACTTTATCATATTCATAGCTTCTATATGGTTAAGGGGTGCTGGATATAATGCAACATCTTTAAATATCTCTACAAACACCCCTCCCAATCCGCAAAGCACCATTGGACCATATATAGGATCATTATTTACCCCTACTATAAGTTCTAATCCCTTTGATAACATCTCCTGGACTAATATTCCATTAATCTTTGCCTCAGGAGCATTTTTAACTACATTGTTCATTATTTCGTCAAAAGCTTGTCCTAACTCTTTTTCAGATTTAATATTTAATTTAACGCCACCCACGTCTGATTTGTGTGGAATATCTGCTGATTCAATCTTCATTACGAGCGGATATCCTGTTTCCTTGGCAATTTCATATGCTTCTTCTTTAGTTTTAGCTATTTGCTCTTTTGGTACTGGTATTCCAGCCTTTGCTAACATAGTTTTACTTTCATGTTCTGACAAAAATTTCTTTGTTTTTAATCTGGTGTTTTTTGGCAATGCTAATTCCAATGTATGATTCTCGCTATTGTATTCAACAAAATCACTAAATTTCTTTAAAATTTCCATTGCATAAACAACTGGAGGTAAGATTGGAACCCCTGCCTTTTCTAGCCTCTCAGTATATTCTGGGTTTCTTGTATTTTCTATATAAGGAATCATTGCCATAGGCTTAGTATTTCCTTCTTTGACTACCTTTTCAATACCTTCGGTCATATAATATATACATGGATCAGCTATATTAAGCAATAAAGTATATCCTATTAATACCATGTCTATATTAGGATCATCCATTACTGTTTTTAGTGCCTTTGCATACTTTTTACTATCATATGATAATGTAGCTGTCATATCTAAGGGGTTATTAGGGGTTGCATAGCTAGGTAGCATTTGATTTAATTTGTTTAAGGTTTCTTTGGTGAAATCTGGAAAATTTAATCCTTTTGAATACGCCATATCTGCTGTAATTATGGTTTCTCCACCAGATAAATTCATAGATGCTAATCTAGCTTTTTTAGGATACTCTTTTATTGTAGCCAGTAGGTGAGCAGTTGATAAAAGCTCTTCCATATCATTAACTCTAATGACACCAAATTTTTTAAATATAGCATCGTAGGTCTTATCAGAACCAGAAAGACTCCCAGTATGAGAAGCTGAAATCTGTGACCCCTTTTCTGACCTACCTGTTTTTAAAACAACAATAGGTTTTTTCTTTATAGCTGCCTTTTTTAGTGCTTCTACAAATATTCCCGGCTTAGAAACACCTTCCAAATATACCGCTACTACTTTAGTGTTTTGATCTTCTACCAAATAATTTAAATATTCTTCCATTGTAATTACAGAGCTATTTCCAGCTGAAATTACATAAGAAAATTTACCCTTTGGGTTATCCATCAGAGAAAGACATAATTGTCCACTTTGGGAAATTAGCCCAACATTTCCTTTTCTATCTCTTTTCTCAGAAATAAATGCAAAACTATATACATTATCAATATAATTAATAAAGCCTCCACAGTTAGGCCCAAGAAGTGCAATATCCAATTGAATACAAGTTTCAATTAATTCTTTCTCTGCTATTTTACCTTCTACAGTTCCTGTTTCTGAATAACCGCTAGCATATACCACTGCAGCTTTACACCCTTTTTCTTTCGATTGTTTAAGAATATCAATAACAGAACTCTGTGGTGTACAAATTATTACCATATCAAAATTAGTGGGTATTTCATCAGTGGAATTATAACATTTTTGTCCAAATATCTCTGTTCTTTTAGGATTAACAAAATAATATTTAGATGGATTACTAAAATCCATTATATTTCTACAAGTATCTCCTCCAAAGGAGCCTCCTCTTTCACTCGCTCCTATAACTGCAATTTTTTTTGGTTGTAAAAGATTGGATATATTCATTCAATACTCCTCCTAATTATCTAATAAATCATATCCTTTTTCAAAGCAAAGCCTATTTGCTGGATTCACTATTCCTTTTGAGGCGAAAAAGCCATCTATACCTTCTATAAAAGAGTCCTTATCAAAGATACCAGTAGCCTTCGCAAAAGCACCTAAAACTGTAATATTTAATCCTTTTGGATTATTTACTTCTCTAGCTATATCATTTGCTGGTACCTTAACTATTCTAATATCATCTCTATATTTCTTACCTTTTACCATAGACGAATTAACTATTAATAGACCGTCAGGCTTTATCATATTTTCAAATTTTTCTACAGAAGGTGCGTTCATAGCAATAAGTACATCTATATTTTTAACAAATGGACTTGCAATTTCTTGATCATCTATTTTTACATTACAGTTAGCTGTCCCTCCTCGCATTTCTGAACCATAGGATGGAATCCAAGTAACATTTTTACCGTTATTTATTGCAATCTTCGCTAAAATTAATCCTGCTGTTAAAACTCCCTGACCACCAAAACCTGCAGATATAATTTCAACCATTATTGTATTCCCTCCTTATCAATATATTCACCCGTTTTATAATAATCTGCAACCACTTTATCTACTCTTTCAGCACATCTAACAGGTTTCATGCCTAGATTAGTAGGACAAGGCGATAGTATTTCTACTAAACAATATCCTTCATTATTCATGTGTTTTTCAAAAGCTTTTCTTATATATTTTTTTGTTTTCTTAATATCTGTTGCATTGGATACTGAACTCCTCGCCAAATACGCAACGTCTAAATCTCCTAAAACTTTTACTACATCAAAAGGTTTTCCCGTTTTTGAGATATCTCTTCCTTTAATTGAAGTTGAAGTTTTTTGTCCTTCTAATGTGGTAGGTGCCATCTGTCCACCAGTCATTCCAAAAACTCCATTATTTATAACAATAGCTACTACATTATCGTTCCTAAGGGCTCCGTACATAGTTTCTGCAATGCCTATCGAATAAGCTGCTCCATCACCAAGGTATGCCAAAACAGGATTATCTTTTCTAACTTTTTTTACACCAATCGCTGTAGCTATTGGCCTTCCATGGGCTGCCATTATAGTGTCAAATCTCCATGTATCAATATTTAGAGAAGCACATGCAACATCAACCACTGTTAATAATTTTTCTGTTAGCCCCATTTCTTCCATTACTTCTCCAATCAACCGAGCTACAATACCATGTCCACATCCAGGGCAAAATGATGTTTCAGCAAAAGATATTGATTCCGGTGCCTTTATCTTCATTTTTATACCTCCTCATCCAATATTATTTTTTTAACTTTTTCAATGACTATTTCTGTTTCAGGTACATCTTTAACTGTAGTATATTTATATACTGGATAAGCATTGTTTACTGCTAAAACTACATCATCTACCATTTGTCCTAAAATATTCATTTCTACTGTCATTAGTGCTTTACATTTATCTGATAATTCCTTAAAAGCTTCTATAGGGAAGGGCCATAATGTAATAGGCCTTATTAAGCCTAATTTTATTCCTTGTTTTCTTGCTACCTTTACTGCCTCTTTACATACTCTAGAGCTTATTCCATAAGAAACTAGTACTACCTCTGCATCTTCTAAATATATTGACTCCCATCTTTGTTCATTGCCTTCCATAGATTTATATTTATCTATCAAGAAACTATCATAGTTTCCCATATAGTATAAAAGATTGGTAATCTTTCTTTGCTCTTCTCCTTTTTTACAACCTTTTATTGACCAATTGAATTTATCTATATCATGCTCTTGCATTTCAGGTAAAACTACCTTCTCTACCATTTGTCCGATAGCTGCGTCTGATGCAATTAGTACAGGGTGTCTATATTTTTCCGATAAATCAAAAGCAAGATAAGTCAAATCAGCATTTTCTTGAACGGAGGCAGGTGCTAATACTATAACTCTATAATCCCCATGACCTCCACCTCTAGTCAATTGCCAATAATCTCCCTGACTCTGGCCAATATCCCCTAACCCATTTCCATATCTCATAACATCAACTATTACAGCTGGAAGATCTGCTGCAACTAAATAAGATATTCCTTCTTGCAATAAACTAAACCCAGGACCTGATGAGCTAGTTATCACTCTAGCTCCAGCTGCTGAAGCACCAAGTAGCATATTTATTCCAGCTAATTCGGACTCCGTCTGTATAAACTCTCCTTCGACTTCGTCCATCCTCCATGACAAATATTCTAGTATTTCACTTTGCGGTGTGATAGGGTACCCGCTAAAAAATCTACAACCTGCTCTTATTGCTGCTTCTGCTAATGCTTCATTCCCTTTCATTAATACATACTCCATTATTTGACCTCCTCTCATACAACTCATATAACATATTTAAAATATAATAACGGTAAACTTTTACACTATTTCAAAAACATAATCTGGACATACTTGATAGCAAATACCACAACCTATACATTTTTCTTCATTTACATGAATTGGTTGATAACCTTTTTTATTGGTTATAGCCATGATTGATATTGCATCTTTTGGACACGCCTTGATACAATAATAGCATCCCTTACATCTATTTGAGTTTGTTTTTGCTTTAGACATAGAATATCGCCTCCTTCATTATTTCAATTGGCATTACCTATCAAGTGACATTTGTAAAGCCAATACTTAAAACTACAACCACTAGTATTGGCTTAATCATCTATAAATTCTATTTAAAATCAATAAATTTTTTTATATTTCCGGTCCATCAAAAACCTTTGGTGCAAATATTTCAAGTGCTACATCTCTTTGATATCTATTTTGTTTTTTACTTTCTTCAAATAATTTTCTCGTGTTTTTTCTGCAAATATGTTCGATATCATCAATTACTAAGTGAGGTTCTGGTTTTATTAACCCAAATACAATTACATCATAGAATCGAATAGCTCCTAGATTTGCAATAAAGTCTACTACTATATCTTTGTCACTTTCTCTAAATATTTTATCTGCTTTTGGAGAAATTGGAATATTTGCTCCTTCCACAATTAGGTCAGCTTTAACTTTATCAACGTTGTTTTCATTAATAACATCTTCCAAAGCTGCTGGTATTAATATGTCGCATTCTACATCTAGCCATTCTGAATTAGGTCTTATTTCATAATTTGGCTCGAAGTGGTTTTTATCCATTTCTCCAAGTTTATTTTTATGATTTATAAGTTTTTGGACATCTAGTCCTTCACCGCAAGTAACTAACAAATTGGCATCTGAAATACCCACAATTTTATACCCCAATTGACTAAGTTTTAAGGCACAGCTAGCTCCGACACTTCCAAAGCCTTGAATTACTACTTTAGCACCTTCTTCTCTTTTTAAGAATTTCCAAGCTTCATCAGCAGAAAACGCTACCCCGTATCCAGTAACAACATCATTTATGGGTATACCATCTACTTTTTCTCCCATCATGACATCAAAATCTTTAATTCCTTTTTGAACTACAGGATCTTTTTCCATAGATTTAGTTTGAGGCAATTCAAATTCAAATTCCTTAAATACTTTCAATACATCATCATATCTTGTCCCTAAATCTTCTCCAAGAGAAACTCCTACTTTAATATATGGCATCATTGCAATTAAATATCTTCTTAAAACATCATAAGCATCTGGAGCTCTATAATCATAAACAATTCCACCTTTACATCCTCCTGTTGTATCTGATTCACAAGCTGTGTATTTATAAGCCATCCCAAGTGCAAGTCTTTCAACTTCCTCTCTAGTAACTGTTGGATGCATACGTGTTCCACCACCAGTATATCCTTTGACAAAATTGTGTACTACTAGCCATCCTTTTGCATCTGTTAAATTGTCATTCCACTCAATAACTAAATATGGTCTTTGCATAATAATTCCTCCTTATTGTTTAATTTTGATAGATATAGAAAACTAATCCGAGCATCTAATTTTTAAGTTTAGTTAAATAATTGCGATTAATAATCAACTATTTTGATTCATTTCTTTGCTTCATTTTATTTAAATATATAACACTTAATATATTATATATTATATATTATATATAAGAATTGTCAACTACTTATTCTTAATAGAATATTATATGCAATATTGAATTACATGGCTAGTTAGATTAGCTAAGTATAAGCTTTGATTAGTGTATTCCAAGAGATGTTTTATATAATATTCAATTTTATATTGTTCAAGCAATTTATTGTATGCAATATATTGTATATTGTTTCTTGTATTTCAACTAACAATCGTTGTTTAGAAAGGTCCATAGCCTATTACATTTGCTACAATAATGAAAATACATTGAAATACAATCATAATATAGAAAAATGGAAGGAAAAATTTATACCATCTTTCTAAGGGTATTTTCCCTATCCCGCATATTACAGAAATAGCCGCTGTGGGCCAAATTAAATTGGAAAAACCGTCTCCCATCTGAAAAGCTAGCACTGCTACTTGACGATTAATATTATGCATATCCGCTAAAGGAATCATAATAGGCATAACTGCAGCAGCTTGGCCAGATCCAGATGGTATAAATAAATTAAGAATTGTTTGGATAAATAACATACCCACTGGATATAGATGATAGGGAAGGTTTTTCATTATATTATACAAATAGTAAATAATGGTATCAATAATCACACCTTCGCTTAATATGACTAAAATACTTCTTGCAAGCCCTATAACTATTACTCCTAAAATAATATCCTTAAAACCCTCCACTACTGTGTGTACTATTTTTTGGCTTGAATATCCAAGAAAAACACTGCTAAATAAACCTCCCATAATAAATAGTGCAGAAATTTCTTTGAAGTACCATCCTCGCGCCATAGCACCATATATCATAAAACCTACAACAACAACTAGACCTAACATTATAATTTTTTGTTGAAAAGTAAAATTCCGTTCTTCCATATTCTCTTCAGTATAATCAAAATATATGTCCTCTACATAGCTTTTCATTATACCATTAGAAATTCTCTCAGCATAACGCATAACCCATAAAATATATAATGTAACAAACACTATGTAAATAATTATTCGATACGTGGCTCCAGAACAAAAGGGTAGCTCTGCAATATTTTGTGCGACCCCTATGGTATATGGATTAAAGGCTGAGGCTGCAAAACCAATCATAACTGCCCCGCCAGAAATAGCAATTCCTACAATTGCATCATAACCAACCATGTTTGCTGTTGTTATAAATAGGGGAATAAGGGGATAAATATCCTCAGTCTCCCCATAAGAAAATCCTGCTAAAGAGATTAAAATAATAAATATTGGGATAATAAGATTCTTTTTATTTCCTAGCTTTTTAATTAATGCAATAATAGCTCCACTAAAGGCCCCTGAGTCTGTAATTACCCTAATATAAAAACTAGAAAAAAAACAAAGATAGATAATATCACTAGCATCCAAAAAACCTTGATGAATGCTACCAAATATTTCCATAATCCCCAAATAATTTTTTTCTATTCTTTGAAATGAATCGCCATCCACCACCTCAATTCCTGTTTGAGGGTCAACTTCTCTGTCAAATTTTCCAGATGGTATTATATAGGTCAATAATAATACGAGTATAAATATCATAAATATAGTCGTTACTGGCGATGAAAATAGAAAACTTTGTTTACTCTTTTCCATTATTTTTCCTCCTCCAAGCAGACTGCGCTCTGTAAACTTAAATGAAAATTGAGGACTTCAATCCTCTGTGGTACAATGTTTTTGCTAGAAAACAAATACCTCCCAGAAAGGATGAAGTCCTCATGCAAAAAATTGTACCACTTCAGTGTCCAAAATGCAATAATAAAGAATCTTTTTATCGCTACGGCAAAGATAAAGATGGATATCAAAAGTACCTTTGCCGTAAATGTAATCACCAATTTGCTCCTGATAGACCAACATCTAAAAAGAAACCTAAATACCCTCGTTGTCCTGTTTGTGGTAAAGCAACATTTCTTCATCATGATTATAAATATTACTCTAATTATCGTTGTTGTGATAAAAAATGTAATCATTCTATGTTTGTTCCTAAACCAAATAATATATTACCTGCATCCATGTCTAAATTAGTTGGTAAGACTGATTTTAAACGTATGCGTTATCCTGTGTATATTATTTTTACTGCTTTATCTATGTTCTATCTTGGTAAAAATTCTTTTAGAAATATT
>NZ_AZSU01000003.1:796604-797923 GCF_000511955.1 [Clostridium] ultunense DSM 10521
CTCTGTAAACTTAAATGAAAATTGAGGACTTCAATCCTCTGTGGTACAATGTTTTTGCTAGAAAACAAATACCTCCCAGAAAGGATGAAGTCCTCATGCAAAAAATTGTACCACTTCAGTGTCCAAAATGCAATAATAAAGAATCTTTTTATCGCTACGGCAAAGATAAAGATGGATATCAAAAGTACCTTTGCCGTAAATGTAATCACCAATTTGCTCCTGATAGACCAACATCTAAAAAGAAACCTAAATACCCTCGTTGTCCTGTTTGTGGTAAAGCAACATTTCTTCATCATGATTATAAATATTACTCTAATTATCGTTGTTGTGATAAAAAATGTAATCATTCTATGTTTGTTCCTAAACCAAATAATATATTACCTGCATCCATGTCTAAATTAGTTGGTAAGACTGATTTTAAACGTATGCGTTATCCTGTGTATATTATTTTTACTGCTTTATCTATGTTCTATCTTGGTAAAAATTCTTTTAGAAATATTGCTCAAATTCTTAGAGTAGTAAATAATGTTAAGGTCTCTCATACTACTATTAGCAATTGGTGTAAAAAGTTTGCCCCTTATTTTAATAATATTGCTTTGGAACTTGTTCCAATGTTAGATTTTAATTCCGATGAATGGCATGCTGATGAAACTATTGTAAAAATCGCTGGTAAAAAATATTACATATGGTTCATTGTTGATTCAGAAACTCGCTTTGTCCTAGGGTTTCATCTTTCACCTCACAGAAATTCAGACCAAGCTTTTTCTTTGCTTAATTCTGTTAAAGATCTAGGGAAACCTAATGCTATTGTTAGTGACCGCTACAATGCATACAATGTCCCAGTAAAAACTGTATTGGGGAAAAATGTTAAACACATTCGTGTCGAAAGCTTCAAAGATGATATTTCTAATAATTTAATAGAGTCTTTTCACCATCAATTCAAAGCTTGGTATAAGACTAAGCAAGGCTTTAATTCTTTTGAATCAGCCAACAACCTAATCAGCATGTTTATATTTTTCTATAATTTTGTTAGACCTCATTCATCTCTTAATGGCTTAACCCCAGCTCAAGTTGCTGGATTAAATCTAGCTGCCAAAGAGAAAAGAAGGTATCCTCTTGTAGCATAAGTTTTGCTTGAATTTCGCCATATATTTTCTAAATGTTCGTCCTTGAGATTGTCAAGGGCGCACTTTAGTGCGTTCATTTTTACCCTTGACAATCTCAAGGTGAGCTTTTATAATCATCAAGGCGAAATTTAAAGCAAATTAAAGTAATTTTATAAAACATTGTACTATTTTTTCATTTTAAGTTTACAAAGC
>NZ_AZSU01000003.1:798621-802365 GCF_000511955.1 [Clostridium] ultunense DSM 10521
TCACCTCACAGAAATTCAGACCAAGCTTTTTCTTTGCTTAATTCTGTTAAAGATCTAGGGAAACCTAATGCTATTGTTAGTGACCGCTACAATGCATACAATGTCCCAGTAAAAACTGTATTGGGAAAAAATGTTAAACACATTCGTGTCGAAAGCTTCAAAGATGATATTTCTAATAATTTAATAGAGTCTTTTCACCATCAATTCAAAGCTTGGTATAAGACTAAGCAAGGCTTTAATTCTTTTGAATCAGCCAACAACCTAATCAGCATGTTTATATTTTTCTATAATTTTGTTAGACCTCATTCATCTCTTAATGGCTTAACCCCAGCTCAAGTTGCTGGATTAAATCTAGCTGCCAAAGAGAAAAGAAGGTATCCTCTTGTAGCATAAGTTTTGCTTGAATTTCGCCATATATTTTCTAAATGTTCGTCCTTGAGATTGTCAAGGGCGCACTTTAGTGCGTTCATTTTTACCCTTGACAATCTCAAGGTGAGCTTTTATAATCATCAAGGCGAAATTTAAAGCAAATTAAAGTAATTTTATAAAACATTGTACTATTTTTTCATTTTAAGTTTACAAAGCCGCAGACTGCATCAAACATGCAATTTGCCATTAGTTATAAGATTCCTTTATTTTTCTCTCGATATTCTTTGTGATCTTTTTGAATTTCTTTCAATAAATCTGGGGTAGTTGTTAATCTATGCATTAAGGAAGCGATTAATATTCCACCATTATATAAACCCTCATATCCATTATCAGTTTTTAACATTTTTTGAAATTCAATATCATGTAAAGGAATGTATTTATTACCTGTTACAGATACAAAGGGATGAAATGTTGGTATTAACTAATCTACATTTCCTGCATCCGTCGAACCCTGTGGTACATGATAAATAACTGTCTCTGTTCCCATTGCATCGAATACTTCCTGTACTGTTTTCATAGATAATTCACCTGAATAAAGATCACAATAAGTAGGATTACGCTGAACAACTTCAAAAGATGTACCAGTACATAATGCTGCACCTTCCATACATTGATGTGCCTTTTCCATAAGATCATTTAAATCCTTCATGTTTTTCGCCTTAAAATAATAGTCTAAAACAACTTTATTTGGTACTATGCTAGGTAATTCTCCACCTTTTTCTACTATTCCATGGATTTGACTTGTAGTAGGTATGTGTTGTCTTCACATATCCATAGCATCCATAAAAATTCTTACTGCATTCAAAGCATTAAGTCCATCACAAGGATTTCCAGATGCATGACTATTTTTACCTATAAATGTAATATATCTATCTGTGCAAGCTAACACTTTAAAGGCAGGACTATTATTATGAAATATAGAGCCATAACTGCGAATTCATATCCCTCAAAAGCTCCAGCATCTATAAGAAATACTTTTCCACCTGGATATTCTTCAGCTGGTGTTCCCATTATGTCTATACGGAATGGTAAATCTTGATATGCTCCATTAAGAGCTAAGGCAGCAAGTAGACTTACACCACAACTAACGGAATGCCCACAAGCATGTCCTATACCGGGTAATGCATCATATTCGCACATAATAACAGCTTTTGGATAATTTTTATCTTTCATTCCTGTTTTAACCGCTAAAAAAGATTGTTCTACGCCAAAGTGCGGTGTAGTAATTTCGTATCCCTCTTCAATTAACAACTAAGTAATACGCTTTACTGCCTTCCTTTCATTGCCTTCAGTTTCTGGATTATCTGTCAGATAATCCGCAACATCCTTACATCTATTATAATAACATTTAACCTTTTCAATAATCTTTTCATTCAATTTGTACATAGGATTACACCTTTCTGTTAAAAATTAACTGTTACTCTACTTTCTTGCAGTAATCGAAGTTATCAAAAACTTCTGGTTTTTACAAAACTATGGAAGCCTTTATTTATGTATTATTTTAGCATAGATTCTTGTTACATTTTGCCTGCTTAGCATTTATTGACTTTGCCACAAAGGAATAAATAAATCTACTATATCTATGACTATGGAAAATATAAATATTGATGAAAATCCGGCATTTCCAGGTTTATCTAACCGACCACCAAGCATTGCCCAAAAAACAAGTCTGGTGTATAACCAATAATAGAAACAAGTCCAATAGCAGTGCTAGTGTGTTCTACCGAAGTTCTATATTCTTCATAAAGAGAACTAGATACGCTATACACCAATAACATAAATGCAGGAGGTAATATACTTAGAATACCTAAAATCATAACACTTATATTAGACTCAATTGAGCACCAATATTGGGGCTTAGCCCTTTAACCGTGGTAAGAAAAGTCGTATAGTAATAGGAAGTAGAATAAAGTCCATATGAACAAAATACCATTAGTGCAATATACCAAATAAGTTGATTTTTTACAACTGAACCAACTTTATTAAATTGAAAGCTACTTTCTTTTTCAAGAGTTTCCTGTTTTTCATGCCTATCTCGAAAAATTTGGCAACCGATTCTGTCTATAAAATTTATTAATGCATTACCTATTAAAATTGCTTTTAAATCAGTTACATAATCAGCAAACCTATTAACACTAATAACAGTACATTTTGAACAACTATAGACAACTACCCTTGGATAGCATAAAACCCCCGAATTTTTTGCCCTGTTCATTAGAACTTCCGATTACCCAACAGTTTTTAGAGTAGCAGACCAGAAAACAAAAGTTGTTGAAAAAGCGATAAGGAAAAATACTATTCTTGTATACGTAAAATTCATAAAAAAAGCAAAAGAAGCATCTAGTAAGGCTGTAGAAAAAAGTGATATGGCGATACATTTTTAGTAATTTAATTTATCGCTCATAATTCCACCTGGAATATACAAAATCATACACCCAATAGCAAAACAACTTACTAACGAACGAAACTGAGCATTAGTTATATCCAATGTTTCTAAAAGAGGTGTATAATATTCGTTTCTTATATAAGGTAAAAAATATACAGCAGCTTGTCCTAATGCTAAAAAAATAACGGTAACATTTTTTTGTTTTATTCATAACATTCCCTCCTAACATAATTTAGCGCTCTGTAAACTTAAATGAAAATTGAGGACTTCAATCCTCTGTGGTACAATGTTTTTGCTAGAAAACAAATACCTCCCAGAAAGGATGAAGTCCTCATGCAAAAAATTGTACCAGTAAAATGCCCAAAATGCAATAATAAAGATTCTTTTTATGTTATTATCTTTTGATAATGTCATCTCATAATTATCTTTTGATTATGTCAAAATAATAATATGAAAAAAGAGGTGCATTATCTATTGAATGAAAAACAATTAAACAGATATCGAGTCATCTCAAACGTGATTGAAGGTAACCTTAAACCTTGTGATGCGGCCGAAAGTCTGGGTCTAAGTGAACGACAAATTTATCGCCTAAAAAAAGGAGTGGAAGAAGAAGGTGTGTCGTTCCTTATCCACAAGAATACCAATAGGAAACCTTATCATGCTTTCGATGATGATTTTAAACAAAATATTGTTAAACTTAAAAAATCCGATAAATACAAGGATGCCAATTTTAAGCATTTTCAAGAACTTCTTCTTGAGAATGAAGGTATTTCCATAAGTTACAATGCCCTTTATAATCTACTAACTTCTAATGGTGTTATAAGCCCTAAGAAGAGGCGTAAATCTAAGAAGCATTACAGACGGAAGAGAAAAGCTAGAAAAGGAATGTTAATACAGATAGATGCCACTCCTTTCGAATGGTTTGGTAA
>NZ_AZSU01000003.1:802949-804573 GCF_000511955.1 [Clostridium] ultunense DSM 10521
GTTATTATCTTTTGATAATGTCATCTCATAATTATCTTTTGATTATGTCAAAATAATAATATGAAAAAAGAGGTGCATTATCTATTGAATGAAAAACAATTAAACAGATATCGAGTCATCTCAAACGTGATTGAAGGTAACCTTAAACCTTGTGATGCGGCCGAAAGTCTGGGTCTAAGTGAACGACAAATTTATCGCCTAAAAAAAGGAGTGGAAGAAGAAGGTGTGTCGTTCCTTATCCACAAGAATACCAATAGGAAACCTTATCATGCTTTCGATGATGATTTTAAACAAAATATTGTTAAACTTAAAAAATCCGATAAATACAAGGATGCCAATTTTAAGCATTTTCAAGAACTTCTTCTTGAGAATGAAGGTATTTCCATAAGTTACAATGCCCTTTATAATCTACTAACTTCTAATGGTGTTATAAGCCCTAAGAAGAGGCGTAAATCTAAGAAGCATTACAGACGGAAGAGAAAAGCTAGAAAAGGAATGTTAATACAGATAGATGCCACTCCTTTCGAATGGTTTGGTAATACTGATAAATTTTCTCTTCATGGTGCTATTGATGATGCTTCTGGGGAAATTGTAGGTCTTTATATGACTAAAAATGAGTGCTTACATGGATATTTAGAAATCACTAGACAAATGATTTTAAATCATGGTATTCCTTCTTGTATTTATACAGATAGACATACAATATTCCGTTCGCCTAATGCTAGTAAAGTATCCATAGAAGAACAGCTAGAGGGCAAAATTATCAATGATACCCAATTTGGTAGGGCTATGAAAGAATTAGGTATCGCAATTATTACAGCACGCTCTCCTCAGGCCAAAGGTAGAGTCGAAAGACTTTGGAATACGCTACAAAGTAGGTTACCCGTTGAGTTTAAAATTGCAGGGATTACTACAGTTGAGGAAGCTAATGAATTCTTGCTTAAATATATCCCTAAGTTTAACTCCATATTTGCTGTAGAACCAGAGGACAGTGAATTAGTTTATCGCAAGCTTACTGATGATTTAATACTAGATCATATTTTATGTGTTAAACAAACAAGAACTATTGATAATGGCAGTGTTTTTTCTATACACAATAGACATTTTCAGGTATTAAAAAGCCCTGGATTGCCTGAAATCCCAAAGAAATCAAAGATCACTGTTATAATCAGTACTTCAGTAGGAATTAAAGCAGAATACCAGGGCAATGTTTATGAAGTAATTAACTTCATAAAGCCTAAAAGAAAACATGAAACCAAGCAGAATAAACTTAAAACTAAGTATATACCTCCAGATGACCACTATTTCAAATATGGCCATGATAAATTTAAAAAAGTCTATTTCGATGAAAGTTATGAGGAAGTACTCAGTGTCCTAGAAGAAATATTTTTAAGCAAATACGCTTAATTTCAATGTTTTAACATCCTTTGGGGCTAGTTGCAAAACAAGCTAGTGAAATTTTAAATGTCAAGGACAAGCTTTGCTTGTTCATTTTATCCTTGACATTTAAAATTGAACAGCTACAATATCAAAGCCCCAAAGATGTTATTATTATATCCTAATACTGACATTTTTAAGCGATAATTAGCTTATTTTTTACTGACATTTTCAAAAGTTATTGACA
>NZ_AZSU01000003.1:805105-834826 GCF_000511955.1 [Clostridium] ultunense DSM 10521
AATAGACATTTTCAGGTATTAAAAAGCCCTGGATTGCCTGAAATCCCAAAGAAATCAAAGATCACTGTTATAATCAGTACTTCAGTAGGAATTAAAGCAGAATACCAGGGCAATGTTTATGAAGTAATTAACTTCATAAAGCCTAAAAGAAAACATGAAACCAAGCAGAATAAACTTAAAACTAAGTATATACCTCCAGATGACCACTATTTCAAATATGGCCATGATAAATTTAAAAAAGTCTATTTCGATGAAAGTTATGAGGAAGTACTCAGTGTCCTAGAAGAAATATTTTTAAGCAAATACGCTTAATTTCAATGTTTTAACATCCTTTGGGGCTAGTTGCAAAACAAGCTAGTGAAATTTTAAATGTCAAGGACAAGCTTTGCTTGTTCATTTTATCCTTGACATTTAAAATTGAACAGCTACAATATCAAAGCCCCAAAGATGTTATTATTATATCCTAATACTGACATTTTTAAGCGATAATTAGCTTATTTTTTACTGACATTTTCAAAAGTTATTGACATAATAAAGATTCTTTTTATCGCTATGGTAAAGATAGAGATGGTTATCAAAAATACCTTTGCCGTAAATGTAATCACTAAATATTCTATTCATAGAATTAGTATCCTTCGTGTTAAATGTCCTTCCTGTGGCAAACCCATGCTGTTTTACCTAGTTTCCTTATTCCATATTATCAGTACTCCCTTGAATTTATCTTTGAATGTCTATATTTATCTTTTGTTATAAAGGATTCATATTCAAAGATAGTTAATCTTTTTAATAGTTTAAATTCTGATTTATCTCTTAGGGCCTCGAATATATCCTCTTTTAAGAAACGTATGAATGAGAATAACTCTATTGTTAATTCTTTCTTTGCTAATTTTGATTCCCTTTATTATAATATGAATAATCTTTAGGTATCATCTATTCTTGAAAAGATTAAGGTCTTTCCAAAGGATATCCTTGATTTTAACTCTACCTTCTTTAAAATGATGCCTAAGTATTTCTTCTCTAAAGTTTAAATCTATTACTCCAAGGGATAGCTATATCTATTTCTATGATTTACTTAATCTTTTATGTCCTTCCTATCTTTTTTATCGTTTTTTATATGACTTTTTATCTTTAAACCAATTTATTTGGTCCTTTTATTCTAAGTATTTATCCTAATCTTATCTGTTTTTTCATCCCACATAACCTTTAAGGGGTAAGAGCTGTTATTTTGCTAAAAATACTGGTAACTAAATACATGGAGGTTATTTTATGGATGAAAATTTAAGACAAAGTGTTGCTCTTTTTAGGTATTCCTTAATTGCCCCTTTAGTTACTGGAACCTTTACCCAGGTTACGGCTAAGGAATACCTAGAAGAAGTATCTGCTAAGGAGTATACCACTCCTCTAAGTACTCGGGAATATGCTCCTGCCACTATTAAGGAATGGCTCCGTCTTTACAGACGTTATGGTATTGATGGTCTTTATCCAAAGATACGGTCTGATAAGGGAAAGTCTAGGAATTTGCCTGATGAGGCTAAGGAGTTTATTGTATCTACTAAACTAAATTCTCCTAAAAGAAGTGCTAAATCTATTTATCAGGAGTTAATTGCTAAAGGTCATGTAAATTATTATGAAATATCTTTATCTACTGTTCAAAGGTTTATTTCTAAATCTAATCTTTCATCTAAAAAACTTGAAGGTGTAGAGAGACTTGCTTTTGAATTTGAGTCTCCTAATAAATGTTGGCAATCTGATATTTCCGTAGGTCCTTATCTTAGTATTAATGGTAAGAAGCATAAAACTTATATTATGGCAATATTAGATTATTCAAGTCGCCTTATTATTCATACTGAAGCCTTCTTTAAGGATAATCTCTTATCCCTTTTATCGGTGCTTAAAAAGGCTGTTTCTAAAAAGGGTATTCCTAAGAAACTCTTTGTTGATAATGGTAAGGTTTGCAAGAGTGTTCAGATGCAATTTATTTGTGCAAACCTTAGTACCATCCTGTCTTTCGCAAGGCCTTATTCTCCAGAATCTAAGGGTAAAATTGAAAGGTGGTTTAGAACCCTTCAAGATTAATAGATGAATGTTATCAATTGGAATGACTTTTCTTCACTAGAGGAATTAAATAAATCTTTGTCTATGTATGTTGAAGAAAATTACAATTCTAAGGTTCATTCTTCTATTAATGAAAAACCTATTGATAAATTTATTCGTTATATTAATTTAATCAAGTTTATCCCTATGAAACAGGAGATTGATTATATTTTCCTTTACAGGGTTACTCGTAGGGTTAAGGAGGATTCTAGTATTTCTATACAAAATATCCTTTTTGAAGTTCCTCAAAAGTATGTAGGAAACACTATTAATATTAGGTATGATTCTATATGTATGGGTAAAGCATATATTTTTTCTGATGATAATCTTCTGCTTGATACGATTTATTCAGTTAAAAAAATTGATAACTCTAAGATTAGAAGAGAGCATAATTTTAAAAATGTTGATTTCTCTTCCTTTAATCCCAATGATAAAGAAAATGAAAGGAGTATGAATTAGTATGTTTAAAATTATTATGGTTTATCTTATGATCCGTTTTTAAAGTCTATTGAAACTAAGGACCATTTTAAGTCTCAGGATTTTAATGAGCATTAAGTAGATTAGAGTTTTTAAAAAATACTAAGGGATTTGGTTTAATCACTGAAGAGCCTGGTGTAGGCAAATCATTTCTCCTTAGATATTTCGTGGATTCTTTAAACCCAAATTTGTTTAAGCCTGTGTATATTCCTATTTCAACTTTAACGGTTATGGATTTTTACAGAGCTTTATGTAATGGTCTTGGGATAATTCCAGCCCATAAAAAGGTTCTTATGTTTAAACAGATTCAGGAATCAATCTATACCTATCACCATAGCAAAAATATTACCCCTGTAATTATTGTGGATGAGGCTCAGTTCTTAACTAATTCTGTGTTAGATGATTTAAGAATCATTTTTAACTTTGAAATGGATTCTAAAGATTATGCTATTTTAATTTTATCAGGCCAAACTCCATTTATTACTCAAATTAGCCGACAACCTCACGAAGCCCTTAGGCAAAGAATTGTTGTAAATTTCCACCTCAAAGGCTTTACAAAGGATGAAACTAAAGAATATATTGCATCTAGGCTAAAGTCTGGCGGTTGCCATGAACCAATATTTACAGATAGTGCTTATGAATTACTATATTCTAGTACCAATGGCTCCATCAGAACATTAAACTCATTGGTAAGGATGTGTTTAATCTCCGGAGCTAATGAAAAGCTTAAGTCCATTGATAATGAAATTGTATTTGCTGCTCAGAATGAACTAAATATTGTGGCTTAAGCTTTAAAGATGTGTATTCTTCCTTAGGGAGGACAGGACTCTGTAGGGATACAACCCGAGCGCTCTAAGGAAAATTATACACTTAATCTCCCCTTCCTTGGGGAGAAGGCACATCTTTTTTAAATATTAAGTGGTTACCTTCAAAGTGATAAATCCTAGGGGTTTAAGGGGATTAGTCCCCTTTTTCTATTTTCAAGGTGCAACAATTTGACTTATTTTATTAATATTTAGTGATCAGATTATTTAATCTACGATTTTATGTATATTTTACCCTAAATTTAGGTGAATTTAATTTGACTTTCCCGGGGTGAAATAGTGTGCTGCGTAACATATATTGCTTCCATTTTAAATAGGTTACCCCAATAAATAATATAATAGATAACAAAATAATAGAAATTTACTATATTCAATTCTCCCTGCTATTATTTATTTCAAATCAACTCTGTTTAATTATATATTATATATTATATACGGAATGTGTCAAGCAATTCTGTATGTTTTTATATTTCTGTATTTGGGCATTTCACATCTGCTGTTCATAACCAAGTATCCCACCCCTATTATTCTTTTTATACAATATATTCTAATAAAATATTGATTTATTAGTCATATTGATATATTATAGAATTGTAATATATTATATATTTATAAATTGGAGGGATTGGAAAGGTTATGACTGAATATGCATCATTAAAAGATCATGTATATAAATATATTGCTAATAAAATACAAAACGGGGCATTATTACCAGGAGAAAAAATAAACGAGGCTGAGATTTGCGAAAAGTTAAACATAAGCAGGACTCCTGCAAGGGAGGCATTAATTCAATTATCTTCGGAAAATATGTTAGAATACATTCCGAGGAGGGGATTTATAGTAAAAGAAATCGATACAAAAAGAAAACTTGAAGTATATGAAATAATAGGTGTGTTAGATGCTTTAGCAGCAACTTCGGCAATAGATAATATTACGAGTGAGGATATTCTAAAAATGAAAGAATTAGTTGACAAAATTGGCATTTCAATAAAATATACCAACTATACCGATTATATGAATTTTCAAAATGAATTTCATGATATATATATTAAAAAAAGTAATAATGAAACTTTAATAGAAATGTTAGACACGTTAAAAAATAATTTTATTAGACAATCATATTTAAGTGAAGATAAAGAAAAATTATTTACAGTATTAGAAGATGTAAATAAAGAACATAAAGATATAATATCCTGCTTTGAAAGAAAAGATATGAAAAAATTAGAAGACATTTTAAAAAACAAACATTGGTACACTGCTTATATGGATATGATCTAAATAAGCAGCTAAAATCTAGAATCCAGTCATAATTCTATATTGACCGGATTCTAGATTTTAAAATGCAATCCTTTTTCCTTTATACCTACTAGGGTCCATTTACAGTTCCAAATCATACGATAGTTCTAATTTTCCAATCTCATTCTATCATAAACTTTTCTCTATCATATAAAGTTAAAAATTAGAGTTTTGAAGTATTGTATTATATAAGATTAATAATATATGTATGATATCCACCTGCAAAAGACAGTTAAAAACCATTTAAATATAGATGTATGGGAGTGCGGACAAAAATTTGGACTTTTAATTTATGCAATAAGGCCAAGCTTTTGTCTATACTCATAGGGACTCAATCCACCCAGAGATTTTTTAATTCTTTTTTCATTATACCATTTTATGTATCTATCTAGCAGATTAATAAAGTAATCAATTGTTACATCTAACAATGAATTACAATAAAACATCTCATTTTTCAACCTTCCAAAGTATCCTTTACATGCTGAATTATCTGGGGAACACCCCTTTCTAGACATTGATTTAATTAGTTTTGCATCATCCATTCGTTTTATCCAACCAGGCCATCTATAGTGTGCTCCTCTATCTGAATGAATAATAGGATGATTATCTGGTCTTAGTGTTGCTATCGCATTGTCAAGCATTGTATTTACCAAATCAGAGTTTGGGGATGTCCCAATTGTCCAGCTTACAACTATACTATCAAAATAATCAACAATTGGTGATAAATACATTTTTCCTGCAGGAATATGAAATTCTGTTATATCTGTTAACCATTTTGTATTAGGCTCAGTAGAATGAAAATCTCGTTGTATTATATTGTCCACTTCCGGGCTTATTTCACCCATATATGATGAATACTTCTTCTGTTTTGGTTGATAAACAATAAGCTCATTCTGCTTCATAATCTTTCGTATTACTTTTTCTGATATAACAATTCCTTTATTTTTTAAAGCTAAATATATTCTTCTATACCCATATGCTTTATAATTATCATTAAAGATATCTGTTATATCTTCTCTAAGTTGAGCGTATTTGTCCCCTTTTGCCAGCTGGGCTTTCTGATAGAAATAGCTGATTTTTGGAAGGTTAAGAAAACGGAGTAACTCCTTTAATTTATATTTATTTTTAAGGGCATCAATCACTTCAGTTTTTTCTTTATTCGTTAGTTTTTTCGGATTGATGCCCGGATCTTTTTTTATTATATCTGTTGTCTTTTCTAAGATATCTTTTTCAAGTTCTAGCCTATGAATTTGCTCTTTAAGGCGCTTAACCTCCACTTCAAGACTTTCTTTATCATTTGGTAATCTATTCTTGGTTTCACTATCGCAGTCGCCTCTTTTCCTAATTGTTGATTCTTCCAGTTATATAGAGTTACTCTATCAACTCCTATATCATCTGCAATATCTTTAACTGATTTTTCGCGTAGAAGAAGTTTTTTTACTGCCGACTTCTTTTGCTCTTCATTATATTCTACCAAGGATTTTTGATATGAACAATCTTTTTGTTGACCTGGAATTTTTTCATCTATCCAAACTTTAAGAATAGCTCGGCACGGATAGCCTAATGCAGCAATGGTCTTAGTAGCATTAGATTCATGGTCAAAATAATACTTAATAGCTTTTTCTCTTTGCTCTTTAGTATATTTTTGCTTTCTAGTGTATTTGCTTTTAAATTTGCCACTATCTCTAAACTCGTAGTACCATTTTCTCAAGGAATTACGAGATAGATACCCAAGGGTATTAATAGTTTTTAAAAGTTGTTTATCGTATTGAATATATAAATCCACAGCTTTTTTCTTTTCTTCTAGTGTATACATCAAAATCCTACTTTAATTTGGTCCAGAATTTTGTCCGCACACCCTTCCTCATAATTGGTTATTGTAAGGATAATTGCCAGATGATAGAATTTAATTGGGTGATAACAATGAAATATAAATTGATTAAAGGCATGTTTCCTGAATATTTAGAAGAGAAATCAATTCAAGTTAATGAAGATAAAATTATAATATATCTTTTCAGTAAAAGAAAATCCTGTAATTGTCCATCTTGTAATACTTCATCTTCGACAGTAGCAACTTATTTTACCAGGAAAATGCAGGATTTAAATATTATAGATAAGCCTTTGTTTTTAGTAATTAGGCTTGCAAAATACAGATGTGAAAATCCAGATTGTAATACAAAAGTATTCAGCGAGAGAATAGAGGAGCTTGCTGGGACAAAAGAACGTAGAACTAAAAGATTGAATGAAATGCTGACTAAATTCTCTTTAACACAAAGTGCCGAAGCTGCTGCTAGGAGATGTAGTGATATTAATATCAAGGTGTCTGGGGATACCCTTTTGAGGTTATCTAAGAAATGGGAGCCTTCCATAGATGAAGATTCAATTTATTCTATCGGAATCGATGATTTTGCCTTTTAAAAAAACATCATTACGAAACGGTTATAATAAACTTAGATACTGGAAAAATAGTTGATATTTTAAATACTAGACATCCAGAAGAAATTCAAGAGGTACTTAATAGATATCCAAATCTCCATACTATTCCTAGGGATAGGGGCTATTCCTACAGAGCTGTATCAAAAGAATGTAACCATATAGCTGATAGATTCCATTTAATTATGAATCTAAGTGAAATAATATCAAAGGAAATAAAGAATAAAATTCCTATGTATATCAAAATAACGAATATGCAAAATGAGATAACAGATGTAGAAGCTAGGGATAGAACAAGGGAATTCACAGATAAGCAAAAAGAAAAACAAAAACTAATATTGGAGATCAAAAGAGAATCGGCTAAAGGAAGGTCCGATAGAAGCATTGCTAAATAATATGGAATAGATAGAAGGACTGTAGCAAAGTATGTTAACGTTACTGATATAGAAGATGTCAGTGTGTACAATACCAGTAATAGAAATTATAGCTATCTTGACCCGCATAAGGATGAAATTATTAAATTGTATCTACAAACAAGAAATGTCTCAGAGGTTTATAGAAGGCTTAAGGAAAGAGAAATTATCCTTACATATTCAAATCTCAAACATTATATATCAAAAATTGAAAAAAGTAGTATGTTGAAGGAAGATGATAAAGCTAAAAGTCAGAAATCAAAAAAGATAAGTAGAAGTCAGGTCATTAAATATTTATTTAATTGGAAATGTAACGAAGAAACTAAAACTTATATTAAAGAGATTCTAGAACAATACCCAGTGTTGAAAATATATAAATCATTTTATCAAAGATTCAAGGAATATTTGATAAATTTAAATATTTTATGTTTTATAAACCTATTAAGTTGCAGTTATGAGGATAGCTGCACAAATAAATTTATATCATCTTTGAAAACTGATTGGGAAGCAGTAATAAATGCTGCATCATGTCATTTAAACAATGGGGTAACAGAAGGAAATGTGAATAAAATAAAACAAATTAAAAGGGATATGTATGGCAGAGCAAGTTATGAGTTGTTGAGAAAAAAGTCATATATCAATCCTTATTTTCCTAACCCAATTAACCGATTATGAGGAAGAACCTGAAAAGTGGTTCTCTTGCAAACTTGGTGATGACAAAAATGGAAAATATTTATCAATAACTTTAATACATCCTCTTTAATATAATTTAAACATAATTATTATATTAAAGGGGATAAAGATGGAAGATATAAGGATTATACATCAGTTTGAAGAAGGTAATAAAACATTCATCATAGCAGAAAGTGTTAAAAAGTACTGTAAATGTCCTAGTTGTGGAATAGTTTCGGATAAGATACATTCTAAATATACTAGAAAGATGTTTAATGGTTCATTAGATGGAAGCTCTCAGGAAATTATATTAATAGCCAGAAAGTTCAAGTGTAAAGAAATATTTTGCAACCAGGAGATTTTTACCGAAAGATTTGATTTTATAGATCCTTATGGACGATTACCCAACAATATTATTGAGATAATCAAGATCCTGGGGCTATCAACCAGTGCAGAAAAAGTTTCTAAAATTATGAGTAAGCTTGGAATTAAAATTTCCCATGACACCGTATTAAGGACTTTAAGAAAGTTACCAAAGGGTTTAAATAAAATTAATGAATCCGTTACTAATATTGGAGTAGATGATTTTGCTTTTAGAAAAGGCAAGAATTATTGCACATTAATATGTGACATGGACAAAAGAAAAGTATTAGATATACTACCGAGTAGAAATAAAAAAGACCTATCAGAATGGCTGAAAAACTACCCTCATATTAAATTAGTAAGCAGGGATGGTTCTATAACATATGCATCTGCCATTAAGGAAGCTTTACCAAAAGCAGAACAAATTTCTGATAAGTTCCATCTAATAAAAAACCTTCTAGATTCAATAAGCCAATATATTAAAAGGAAATATCCAAGGAAACTAGTAATCTCAAGCCGCAATGATGATATGTGTAAAAGTGACATAGGTAATCAGAATAATGTAATTGTAATTGATAATAGAAATCTGAAAAATAGAATTAGAGAAGAAAAAATATCCGCTAAATGGAATTTAATGATGGAGATAAAAGAAAAACACAAAGCTGGGATATCAGAAAGACAACTTGCTAAAGATTACTCAATGTCTAGAGAAACCATAAGAAAATATATAAGGGCTAAAAAACCTGTTTATTGGCCTTCTGGCTATAAGAGAGGAAGCAAATTGGATCCATATAGAGAATTAATCGTGGAATTATTGGACAACGGTAATACCCATGAGGAAATATTAAATATTCTAATACAACAAGGTTATGATGGTTCAAGGTCTTTAATTTCCACTTATATAAACAAAAATGGACTTAAGAAAGGAATATATGACGATAAAAAAGGTATAAGTTACGATGAAAATAAAAGTGAAGGGAGAAAGAAAAGTATTTCCATACACACTGTAACTAAAATAATATGTAAAAACGATTCCAATCTTACTAAGGACGAGCTCAATATTTTAGAAAGCCTTAAAGAAAGCTACCATAAGCTTGTAGAATTAAAAGAGCTGATTGACAATTTTAAGGGTATGTTCTTAGACAACAAATTACCATTGGAAAAATGGATGACAAAAGCAAGGGAATTTAATATTCCTGAATTAAATTCTTTTGTTAATGGAATTAAAAGAGATATAGATTCAGTCAAAAACAGTTTTACTAGTAGCTATACAAATGGATTGCTAGAAGGAATAATCAACAAAATAAAAGAAATTAAGCGTATGAGTTATGGAAGATGCAAGTTTGATCTTTTGAGGATAAAGGTATTCAATCACCAGGAAATATTTGGTTAAAATGCTAATAATTCTTATGTGCTTAATGAGGCTACATTAAAATCACCAAAATTGCAAGAGAACCAAATTTCAATTGACAAATACACAGGTGGGATTTTTTATTGGGGGGAGTTTCAATTCCTTATAGGTAATCTATAAACTTTCAGTTCTAGGATTATCCCTATCTATTTTTCCTACGTTTCAATTCCTTATAGGTAATCTATAAACTCGCCTGTTTCGTTACTTACGATCTTGCCATCATCCATGTTTCAATTCCTTATAGGTAATCTATAAACTAATTACAGGAAATCAACTAAAATACCAAACAATTCAGGTTTCAATTCCTTATAGGTAATCTATAAACTAGATTCAATCAAGGTTCTTGCTACATATTCAGGAAAGTTTCAATTCCTTATAGGTAATCTATAAACGGGAAGGCAGTATTTATGAAATATCTCTAGCACAAATACGTTTCAATTCCTTATAGGTAATCTATAAACATAGTAGCATAGTATATGGGTAGAGCCGATCTGCCCAAGTTTCAATTCCTTATAGGTAATCTATAAACAAATTAACAATTATTGGTATAGCAGGTATAAAATATGTTTCAATTCCTTATAGGTAATCTATAAACGGGTTACTGGGTTTATATGGTGAAACTATTGAGTTTAGTTTCAATTCCTTATAGGTAATCTATAAACCAAAATATTGACATAGCAGCAGATGCAGATGTTGACTAGTTTCAATTCCTTATAGGTAATCTATAAACCCGGATCCTTTGACTTCTATTGCTACGAAGTGACCATGTTTCAATTCCTTATAGGTAATCTATAAACTGTTTATGGATTCGGGTTATGGCATGAGTGACACTTAGTTTCAATTCCTTATAGGTAATCTATAAACTTGAGTACATTATAGATTTACAAAAACAAGGTTTTACGTTTCAATTCCTTATAGGTAATCTATAAACGAACATTTCTACTAATCATATTTCTATTTGGAGGTTTGTTTCAATTCCTTATAGGTAATCTATAAACAAACCTTACTAATGTGTCCCATACCACAAGCAGGTTCGTTTCAATTCCTTATAGGTAATCTATAAACTGGAAAACAATATGAGATATATAAGGGATTACTTTGGGTTTCAATTCCTTATAGGTAATCTATAAACTTTCATCTTTAATAATTAATATAAAAGCATTACTATTGTTTCAATTCCTTATAGGTAATCTATAAACTTTATTTTGGATGTTTAATCAAGTTTGGCGATTTTGAGTTTCAATTCCTTATAGGTAATCTATAAACGTGAGCTTTTAAATAGTTGTTAGAGGAATTATATCGCGTTTCAATTCCTTATAGGTAATCTATAAACCATCGGAAGCTGAGGATATCAAACAATTAGCACTTGGTTTCAATTCCTTATAGGTAATCTATAAACTGGTTAGTTACACCTTGGCTGAAATTTTCAAATGGTAGTTTCAATTCCTTATAGGTAATCTATAAACTATGAAGATGTATTTGATATAACAGATGATGAGTATTGTTTCAATTCCTTATAGGTAATCTATAAACGTATAGACTGTGAAAAGAGACATCCTGGATGTCACGAGTTTCAATTCCTTATAGGTAATCTATAAACAAATGTTAATGTGAATACACAAGAATTGCCAGATGGGTTTCAATTCCTTATAGGTAATCTATAAACAAATACAGTTGCAGTTCCATTGATTTCGTCAACATCAAGTTTCAATTCCTTATAGGTAATCTATAAACAAGATGACACAATGGAGATTATAGGCAACAAATGGGAGTTTCAATTCCTTATAGGTAATCTATAAACGCAAAAAAACCATCTTCATAATCCTGGATCTGTTCTAGTTTCAATTCCTTATAGGTAATCTATAAACAAAATATTACATTGATAGATTATATTAACAAAACCTGGTTTCAATTCCTTATAGGTAATCTATAAACACAGGGGAAATGCCATTCTCTTTAAGCAACTGCAGCAGTTTCAATTCCTTATAGGTAATCTATAAACTTATGAAGCTCACCACCTCACCAGATAGCGTGTCAGAGTTTCAATTCCTTATAGGTAATCTATAAACTAGGTTTAAATATCCCTAAGTCTATAGCTCTACTTCGTTTCAATTCCTTATAGGTAATCTATAAACAAAAGCAGGTTCAAGTTCGCCTTGCCTTACTAAGATTCGTTTCAATTCCTTATAGGTAATCTATAAACAAAAGATATATGGTGTAGAAATAGACGAAAGTAATTCGTTTCAATTCCTTATAGGTAATCTATAAACCTGTTCCTACTTCTAGCACTGGTTTCCCTGAGATTTTGTTTCAATTCCTTATAGGTAATCTATAAACACAATAACAGTGGCGCCTTGCACTTTATGATTTGGTCGTTTCAATTCCTTATAGGTAATCTATAAACTAATTCTATACATTGATATTACTATGTTTCTCATTTTTTGTCAAATATGAAACATCTGAATTTTCAATACTATATTTTTTCTATTTCCCTATATATCTATTGAAATCTACACATTTGTTATAAAAAATAAATTGTCGTCGATCTCCAGGGGGTTTTGCACTACCTGGGGTCGACGACAGTTTTGTATCTTCATTTAAAAAACTGTGTATTACAAAAAGTTGTCCTCTCCGCCTTTTTTTATACCCATTATTTCTACATTTGAATACCTGGTAGTTCTAAAGGAATATATTATTACTGAATCCTTTTCTTCATCTATTATTGATTTCAGTTCAAGTTTTAATTTCACTAAATTGGCATTGGAAATTTCTCCTTCAAATACTGAATTTTGTACCCAATATAAATATTTTCTGCACGTTTTTAAGACTTTTGCAACTCTTTTTACTTCTATATCATAAACTAATATTACAAACATTTGTATCACCTATTACCATCTTGAAACATAGGGCTCGTATTTAGCTTCTCCGATTAAATGCTTTTCTAACTTATATAGCTCCATTCTTATTAGTCTCCTGTAAGATACATTTCTTCCTAGTTGCCTATGTTTTATAGTAGACGAAAGCTTTTTATCAAATTCTTGTACAAAGGTTTTACTACCCTTATCTTTTAATAGAATTCCACCTATATCAGGTTCAAAATCATCCTTTGTTATCATTTTTTTGCCTATAAGAGTAAAAATTATTCTATCTATAATAATAGGCTTAAATACCTCTGCTACATCTAAATTAAGCGTAAATCTCCTAAAGTTTGTAGTATGTAAATAGCCTATTCTTGGATCTATATGGGTTCTATATATCTCGCTTAATATTAGGACATATAATAGAGAATTCCCAAAACTAATTAAGGCATTTAGTTCATTCTTAGGTGGCTGCCTAGTTCTTTTTTCAAATGTAAAATCATTGTTATCTATTATCTCATCAAAAGCCTTATAATACATATCTCTCATATTTCCTTCAATTCCCATTAATTGATTAGTAGTTTTACAATGATGTATTTCTTCATATAAAGATATTATAGCATTTTCGATTTTTTCTAAGCTCCTACCTCTATTTTTATAATACCTAATTACATTCAACATATTTTTGCTACTTCCTTCAACAAATTTGCTAGCAATAGCCATTCTTTTATTGACATCTAAATAATGTTCTGCTTGCATAAGTATCATATACCCCGAATTTAAATATTCCCTAGGATAATAGGTGCCAGTATAATAACCATAATAATTGAAAAAATGCATAAGTATTCCCTTCTGAGATATATATGTTAAAAGGCTTTTGTTTAGACTTACTTCACCAAACACAAGTATATCGCTTATATCTTCTATTGGAATATATCTTTTATTCATGTCGGTTTCAAAATATAAGGTATTATCTTTCCTTTTTATCTCTCCATCGTTAAAGATATATATTGTCTTCTTCATAGAATTATCATCTCCTTAAGACCAACAAAATTCGGCATAGGCACAATTCTTACACATATTAATTTTGTTTGGTTTTGGCGGATAGGGCCGGTTGCATATTTCCATAATATCTTTTTCAGCTCCTTCTAACTCTTCTATAAGCTCGTCTGTTAATTCTATAGTTTCTCGCTTTCTTTCCTGCGGAAACATAAGTACTCCTCTTCCTTCTAATCCATTCCTTTTAAGTTCTAATAAATAATAGGCCAGTTGCATCTTTGAACTTTCTATGAATTTTGAAGATTTTTTTATTTCCCCTATCATCAAATAACCATCTTTTTTATCAAGTACGTCTACTTTTATACCTCCGATAGAAATTTCCTTTTTCTTTCTTTTATAAGAGTTTTCATGCATGAACCGTCCTATATCAATATTTGGATCATCCTGGTCTGAAACAATATTATGGGCCATAAGCCAGACTTCTCTTTTGCAAATATAGTAATACCATATTAAAGTTCCACCCACTCTTAATGCTTCCAAGTAATCCCCCCTTAAAATATCATACATTCATCCTCTTTATCTCTTATAAAACCTGTCTTGTCATCATAGAATAACTCTATTCCTTCTCTAGGTAGTAAAATGATTCCATTATTCGTAGTAAAACTTCTAAAATATTTGTTGGGAATAGAGATTGTATAATCCTTCATATCTCTTTGAATATCTAAATATAATTCTCTTTTTTTATTTATATTTTTTATGTTGGATAACTTTAAATAGTTTTCATATGCCCTTTCAGCCCTATCATCGTATATAAAGAAGACATCCATATATCCAGGATTGTTTTGTATTAACGAAAAACTATTAATAGAATATTCTCCTTCAGAAAAGTCCAATACCTCAATTGATTCAATGAATTTTGTTGATACTTCTTTAGATTTATTTTGTTTTACTTTGGTAAAATAATCGTTTATAATTCTATAATATTCTTCTTCAAAAATTTTCTCCTTGTTTTGTAAAATTTCCTTTGAAATATTTATTAAGCTATTTCCATAAACATAATTGCCAAAATTTTTCCCTGTTTCATCTACTATAGAATATATATATACATCCCCTATTTTATTTTCGTTATTTCTATTACATCTTCCAGCACATTGTATAATTGAATCTATAGGCTCTATATCCCTTATTACTATGTCAAAATCCAAGTCTACCCCTGCTTCAACTACTTGAGTTGTAACGAGTATAATATTGTCTTCGTTTCTAAGGCGTTCCTCTATTTCTTTTATTCTCCCCCTTCTGTGTACTGGAAGAATATTGGTAGATAAATAATATACATCCCTATCTAAATGACATAATTCTCTATATACTTCCAAGGATTGCTTAATGGTGTTACAAACTACCATATAAGATTTCTCTTCTAAATTATCGATAAATTCATCTACAAATTCCTCTATAGTAATATTTTTTAATCTGGGTATTAATCTAGTTCTTCGGAAAGATTTAAAATATTTTTCATTGTCTTCTAACAGTTCTAGGGCATGGGTTAATATTAAAGGCTTTGTTGCCGTCATAATGATTATTTTCACATCTAAGTATTCACAGGCTTTTCTCAATATAAAATCCACTAGTTGAAAATATTTTATATCTATAGCTTGAATTTCATCTAAAATAATAATCGAATCTTTTATAGAGTTAAATTTTTTTAGCATTCTATTTCTAGAACCTACAAGAGTCTCTAGAAGTTGAACAAAAGTAGTAACTACTACTCCACTAGACCAATTCTCTATTAACAATTCTGCTTCCGTTTTGGTATAATCTCTATATTCACTCTCATATTCTACTGTTGACAAATTATGGTGCTTAATAATATAACTACTAAAATTCCTTTGAAAATTATCTACACCATTAAATATATCAAATAATACATCGTAATTTTGTTCTATAATGGATGTAAAGGGCAATGAATATATTATCTTTCTATTTCCTCCAAGCATTTCATTCAACTTTAAAGCTGCAAAAAAACCTGTAACAGTTTTCCCTGTGCCTGTCGGAGCAGTTATAGAAAATATATTGGATTTATTATAATTCTGTTCTACCTTCTTTAATACCTTTTCAAAGATTTTCGTTCTAATTTGGTTTATATCATTAGTGGGTTTTCCAAACTTCTTTTCTCTAATAGCATTTAATGTTTCAAAATTTCCATACATTTCTTTAGGAGTAAAAGTATTTGAAGCACTTATTTTATCTGCAGAAATTAAAGCTGAATATAATATTTGGTGTATAAAATAGTTCTGGTGAGACTTTAAGCTTCTTACAGACAACAAGTCCAATCTTCTAAGTTTTGCTAATGTGTTTTCTAAAATATTTTCCTTTAAAATAAATTCTTCGAATTCCTGTAGGAAATTAAGGTTTTCCATATCTGGCTTTATAAATTCCATATTTTTATTCATATTCTCTATTTGCTTATATCCTATATCTATTTTCTCCACTACCTTAATAGGAAAATTTGTCCTTAACACATCTTTGAATTTACTTGGTAAATTAGTTGAAAAGCTTTCTAAATTACCATGATGATGTAAAATTGTATTGTATATAATCAAGGGAAGGATATTCCCTTCCCCATATCGTTTTAAGCCTATATATCCGCCAAATACAGCAGATATAAATCCATGATTTGATAAATTGGTTTTTTTCTTATTCCTCAAATATTCTTGAAAATAAGTAGTGTATTTCCCAAAATCGTGACATAAGGATATTATTTCATAGGCTTCTCTATATTCATCTGGAACCTGTGCTTTAGAAATATCCCTAACTTCAATTAAGTGTTTTATCATTAATTTCCCTGGATGGGAATAATATTTCATGCTTACCACCTTCATTCTATAGAAATACTATATTTTCCCCATTGGAAAGTCTGGCATATTTACCATCAATTTTAGCTTTTAGAAACTTCCCTTCGTCTTCGTAAATATAGGTTGTTACTTCCTCGATTGTTCTATCTTCACCAAAATCCCTCGGCATCCTCTCCTTAATTAAATAGCCTTCCATATTATTAATATCTATATCTTGAATTTTATCGTTATTAAGGACTGTAGAGATAGGCACATACTCATTGCTCTCATTCCATATCCATTCTAATTTATCTATGAAATCTATATAGCAGCTAAAAGGAGCACTGCCAAAATAAAGGGGAAACACTGGTCTATTCTTCATGATTCTTTTACTTATTTCATCTAATATTTCTTTGTCTTCATGGGTTATGTAAAATCTATAACGAATATTGTTATATCCAACTAGCAATTCAAAAGGAATCTGGGTATGCTCTTTTGGTGAGTTTAACTCACCTGAGCTGGTAGCTTTCATATAGTTGATAGATTGCATTACTTTTCTAGTTCTTCCCATTTTCCTAACTGCTACATGTAAGTTAGCTGCATCTAATATCTCATAGTAACTATCCCTTTCATAGCCAAGCAAAGCAGCAATGATCCCTTCTATGGTAGTTCTAGGAGGTACCGAATAGGATAATGAGGAAGAATTAGTATAGAACTTTCTAAAGTGGGCGAACTTGCCCCATAACTCAAATATTACTATCGCCATAATCATCACCTTACTTTACCTGTTTTAGTGGTAAGTCCTTGAAAGCCTCCTCAAACTTCACCTGTTGGCCATCTAAAATTAGCTCCAGCTTTTCATCTGCAAAGTAATACAAATTCTTTATTTTTTCTTTATTTTCATTCAATAGTTTAACTAATCTATCTATTATTAATGAACATTCATTTATATCTCTAATATTTGGAACGTTTTCTCTTAATTCAATATAGTCCCTATAATCTCCTAATATAGTTTCTTTGTCCATATATTCAGTTCTAATATAAAGCCTTGGGTACTGTCCGATTTTGCTTCTGGTTGCAAGGTTAGGAATAGCATATTTCATGGCCTCATCTAGTAAATATAAATCTTCATCCTTAAGCATAGTTTTTTCTGCCCTATTACCACTTACTACCCCAGAAAAAGCAATTAGTGAATATTTAACCCTGTAATCTTTACCAATTGTTCCTTGAGTAGCTCTTTCACTGGCTGAAAAGTGAGAGGTAATACTTGATTCAAGAAGTTCCACTTTATTTAAGGAATATCCCCAATTAAATTGTATGGGACCTATAAAAGTCTTATTGTCTCGTTTAACCGTCATAGTGGCACCAAACATCCTCACATCAGTTAAGTTGTCTAATATCCATTCATTTGAAGAATCCTTTAAATCCTTTATTCTTTTATCAGCAGTTACTGGCTTATCGTCTACTCTTCTAACGAATATATCATGACCTTTTGCATGTATAAAATCTCTTATATATCTTTTTAGTCTTAAATCTGATACTAAATTCATCTCCCGTTCATAATCCATACGGGGCCTATTCTCCTCATCTGGATCCCCGTTAGGATTAGTAAGTTTTGCATCATAAAGATATAATATTTCATTATTGGTTATGGTCATTTAAAACATCCTCCTTCTCTCTTAACATTGGAATAGTAGTTGCAAAAGAATACCCTGAAAGAAGATAAAACAAACTTTCGTCTTTATTTAATTTCCAGTTGTCAATATTTCCATCTAAGAGTCTTTTCATTTCAAAGAAAGTCACTTCATTGTATTGTCGTATCTTTTCTTGATTTAGCTTGTTAAATACATCCTTTGTAAGCCTAATAATCTTTTGCTTGTCTATACCGTTAAAATTAATTTTGTTAAGTATAGGTTTACTTCCTTCTTCTGTTCTCTTATACTGAACATTTCCTATTTCTCCTATTAAATAACCTAATAAAAACATTGCAGTTTCCTGTTCGTCATACCCTATTTTTTCAATATAATTTTTAATATTGTCTTTAACCTTTAATTCAGATACATCCAAACCTTCTCCCTCCTTTAAGCAACCCATATATTCAAGAAATTTAATGTACATATTGGCTCTCATGACATAGAACTCTAATATTTCCTCCTTTGGATTTATATTATAAGAATCCTTAGAAAGTCTTATTATTTTTATACATTCTATTAGATTTTTTATAAGATGTTTTTTATTCAATTTTTTACCAGTAAGTATAGCATCATACGTCTCAAGAACATCTCTATATTCAACAGCTTCTCCACGGCTTATTCTTATAGGGGTCATGAAATATATTGTACTTAGAGTAATTGCACCTCTATATTTCTGTCCTAAAACTTTTTGTAAATCTAAAAAAGCTTTCTCTGATGAAATTCTAATTTTCTCAAAGATAGAAGGATTTATGTCTTTTATAAGCCTTTGTATCTTTGTTGCTTTTTGGCTTCTTTTGAAAAACATGAAGTTTAAAAGAAAATAGCTACTTTCATCTCTTAAATCTAATGCCCCTGATATTTCATCCCTTAAACCCCTCATTCCTTCATAGGATTTTACGGTATTAAAAGAGTCAACTATCTTATTAGCAGCTATATTTAAATCATTTTCATTTAAAGGTTGTCCATAAATAAATTGAGGGATTATATATACATCAAAAGCTGCAAGTCTACTAGCTAATCTATTCATTATATAGTTTTCGCCAGCTAGATATTTAAACATACAATCTAAGCACATTTGCATGTTTTTATAATAGTTTTTTGTGGATACATCACTGGCAAATATAAGTTGATTAGTCGTATAAAATTTAATTTTCGTCTTAGTCATATCATGGGATATATCTTCGGTACTGCCGCAAATACAACATACTCCATTGTTTCCTTTGCCATCTTTAGATTTCGGTTTCTTAGACTCTATTACAGCATTCTGATACTCCTTGAAATTTGATAAAGGTTTTCCATCAATAAATATAGTGTATAGACCTATATCCCCTGGTTCTATTCCCTTTTCTTCTTTTAGATATTTGTCAAACTCTATTTTGATTTTCTCTAAAAGTACCTTTCCCAGGTTTTTTTCATTATCTAATTCTGATTTTGTTTCTTCGAAAAGGTTTTCCATTGTTTTATCAATAGTTATACATTTTTCTAAATCTAAAGCATACCGATATTTGGACTTCATTCTCTCTCCAAAATCTACATAGAAATTTTTAAGTATTTGTTGGACTTTTTTATTTAATTCTAATCCTAAATCTATTTGAGAAAGATTATAGAGAGTTTCTGTTAGATGATAGTTACTAGATGTGCTAGATGCGTACCATTGTGCAGCATTAGAACCGTCTGCTGATCCTACGAAAGTATATTTCTTTGCTGTATTGCTATCCATTTCTTCATTTACGTCAATTTCTAACTTATCTTCTTCTAATAAAAAGTTAAATTTTAATACATTTAATTGTTTATTCCTTCTCTTAGGTTGAAGTTCTTCAATGAAGTTTTGTATGGGGTCATCAGATTTTAATACTTCTCCCATTTGTATTATTCCTTCAATGATGGTTCTCACCTCCTGATATATTTTCTATATCAATTTAACACAGCCAAATCCTTGGCTGTTTTTACTGCCTAAACCCGTGTCTACACCTAATTGAAGCAAATCAGGTGCGCCTTTCATTGCAAATTTTCCTGTATACCCTTTTATAATAAAACCTTTATAGCTTACAACTGACAATCTTGTAGCACCTAAAGGTTTTATTTCTACCCCTACTTCTGGTGGTTCTTCTGAATAAAAAGCCTTATATTTATTTTTTAGATTGTTTTCTATAATTTCTGAAAATTCTTCTTCTTTTGGGTTGAAATAATAAGTAAATTTTTTTCCATCTTTTCTATATAATGTGCTATATGTAGAAATTGGTGATAAAGTACGCACCTTTATCTCTTCACTGTTTACATTCTCTTTTTCAACAGCTAGTTGCTTTACCTCTAAATAATTGTTTCCCAATTGTACTTTTTGACGCCTTAAAAAACTGTTCCCTATAGAATTGGAAAACTCGTCATAGTGTGAAGATATGGTAAGTTTTATGGGACCATCAAATATTATTAAACCACTATCTCTATCTTGGGTATAGCTTCCCTTTATCCTAGAAAATGTAAACATTTTAAATATTCTTTTCTCATTCTGGAAACCTTCTTCATGCAGAAAGTTTGCCAGTTCTTCGTCTAATAATTTGTATATCATACCTTGAACCATATGATTATATTGTATTGGTAACACTGTATTATCAGAATCAATAGGATTAAAAGTAATAATTTCCTTCATTATAAAACCTCCAAAAGTAAAAAATTATGAGATTATATATTATTTCTACAAAAGTTCCAAAATTCCTCTATTTATTTCTTTATTTCTTATTTAATTTTTCCTAGTTGAAATATGTTTTTATTAATTATCTCAAGAGTTTTAACTCCTTGTAAATTTTTTAAAACAAGAAAGTTGGATAATTGATTTCTGTCTTCATAAATTTTACTTTAAAACCTCATAGGTATTAACCATTCTACAAATTGACATTACTATGGTAAGCATCTTTTGTCAAAAAAGAAAAATAAATTGTCGTCGACCCTAATAGTTTTCACTATCTGAAATCGACGACAGATTTTCGTATAGACAATTGGAAAGTATATCTATTAAACTTTTCTAGTAGTTCTAGCTCCTTCCGCTACCTTATTTATTTCTTCCATATTGTTTGATATAGAGGTCTGAACTGCAACAGCTATGCTGCCTTCTACACTAGGTGTATCTAATATAAAAGTCTTTTCCTTTATTTTTTTCCACCATTTCAATAGCTAGTTCTGAACTCATAATTGAACTTCCTATATCTGTAAAGATTAAGACTCCATCTACATCATAGGCTTTCTCTATGGCCTTCTTTATTAAGATAGGATCTGTACCTATCCTACCATCTGAAGTGCCTCCCACTGGTATTATCCTTAAATCTTCTCCTACCATTTCATAACATAATTCTACAACGCCTTCTGAAATTTTTTTGCTATGAGATACGATAACTAAACTAATCATAATTATCTCCTAAATTCCCTCCAATACTTCATTAATTGACTTAATTAAAATAGAGGTAGAAGTAGCTCCAGGATCCTGATGTCCAATACTTCTTTTTCCTAAATAACTAGCTCTTCCTTTTTTGGCAATTATAGTTTTAGTGTATTCTACACCTTCTAATGCAGCTTTCTCTGCTTTTTTGAATGCAGCTATTGTATCTTCTCCTTCTTGATAAGCTAATTTAAGGGCATTAAATGCAGGTATTAGAGCATCTAAAATGGTTTTGTCCCCATGGTCGGATTTCCCTCTCATCTTTATTCCTTCTATTGCTTGCTCAAATATTTTTATCACATCATTTTGATCAATTTCCATCTTTCCATCTACAACAGCAGATGCCCTTAAGAAGGCAGTACCATATAAGGGTCCCGATGCACCTCCTACTGTAGATATTAAAGTCATAGCAATAGTTTTAAGAATATGGCCCCAATCCTTCTCCTTAATCTCTTCTAATTTATCATTTACAGCACTAAAACCTTTGCTCATATTTATACCATGGTCTGCATCTCCAATAACTCTATCCAATTCTGTTAAAAATTCCTTATTTTTCATGATGTTCTTTCCCATATTCTCTATTATCTCAATTAGCAAATCTGTGCTACACATAATTAACCCCTCCAGTTATTAAATCTATAGTTGTCTAAAAACAGGAGTATCCACTTTGTTATCTAATAGTTCTTTTAACTCATTATCGAATTTCAATAATGTAATAAAACTCCCGCCATTTCTAAAGATGTCATATAGTTTCCCACTATGGTTTTATGTATTTTTATATCCTTGTCCTTTAGAAGTTTATGTACTTCATTGTTAACTATATACAATTCCATTAATGGTGTACCACCTAAACCATTGACCATTACTGCTACTTCGTCATCTTTTTCTAATTGTATATCCTCAAATATATTGTTCAGTAATATGGCAGTTATCTGGTCTGCTGTTTTTATCTTTTCTTTACGAATTCCTGGTTCCCCATGGATGCCCAAACCTATTTACATTTCATCTTCCCTATTTCAAAACTTGGTTTACCTACTGCTGGTACAATACAAAGGGTTAAGGACATTCCCATGGTTCTAATGTTTTTTATCGTTTTCTCTGCTACTCTTTTAACGTCCTTTAAATCTTGCCCCTTTTCTGCAGCTGCTCCTGCTATTTTATGTACTAATATGGTTCCTGCTATTCCCCTTCTTCCTACTGTATAGGTAGAATCTTCTACTGCTACATCATCATTAACTATAACTTGTTGAACCTCTATGCCTTCTATTTGTGCTAATTCTGCAGCCATTTCAAAGTTCATTATATCTCCAGAGTAATTCTTAATAATCAACAATACTCCCGCTCCACCATTTACTTCTTTTATCCCTTTAAGAATCTGTTCAGGTGTAGGAGATGTGAATACCTCTACCGCTACCGCTCCATCCAACATACCTAATCCTACAAAACCGCTATGAGCTGGTTCATGACCACTGCCTTCTCCACTTACTAAAGCAACTTTTCCTTTTACTGGCGAATTCTATCTAACCAATACATTGCTGTCTTTTATTCTTCTTAAGTATTCTGGATGGGCTTTTACCATCCCTTGGAGCATCTCTTCTACTACATTTTCACTCTTATTAATAATCTTTTTCAACGGATATCCCTCATTAAAGATTATGGCGTTCTCATACTTCTTTCAAATTCTAACTGCCATTATTATTCCAGCAGTATAATGGGTACTGCTATGTTTATAATATTACAGCAGTAGATATAAATATAACCTTTATTTTCAATAAAAGATAAAATATCGCCGATCTCCAGGGATTTTTCGGTACCGAAGATCGACGACAATTTTCTTGTTTTATTCATCAATATAAGCCATAATGTTCCTCAATTATCTCATAGAGCCCTGCCTTTTTCAAAGTATCAATTGGAGCTAAAAATGTTACTGTAACAGTTCCCGGTGCTCTTCCAATCTCTATAGCCCCATTTATTGTTGCTCTGTTCTTTACCTCTGGAACAGTTAAACCTAATACCTCCGAGGCTCTCTCTAGACCATTATCTATAGCTTCGTTTAAATTAACGCCTGTTCCAACGAAACTAATAGGAGCAGTTTTTTCTAATTCCTTAACTCCCCACTTTTTCCCTAATTCCGTTGCCATTTTCTTCTCTTCCACACTTATAGGTTTAGCTAAATAAGGAAGATCTTCTTCTAAAGGAATAATAATAGGTCCATCAATGTTTAAATTTTTTAACACCTTTACTTTTAGTATAACTACTGCAGATATATCAGCAGTATGTCCAGCTATTTCTCCGTCTCCTTGCATTGCATGGGCGTCTCCTACATAGACTCCTCCACCTTTAACTTTAACTGGTGCAATAAGTATAGACCCTTCTCTAACTTTATTAATATCCATATGACCATCGGTTTTGTGTTTTTTTAGTTCCTCTTCCGTTATTGCATATTCATGGGGAGCTCCAATTAAGAAGGAACCAAAATCTCCTGCATTATGAGAATCTGGTATAGGTATGGAAGGTGTAGTACCCAATTGGCCTAGAAAAGGTCTAAGTCTTGATACATTACCCACAATATCATGAGGTGCAAAGTTAACTATTGGGTTTTGAATTGAGTTGTCTGGAATACCCATATACTCTTTTGCATTTTTAGCAGCTTCATATGCACCTTCTTTATCTAATGTTATGCCCACCTTCTTATTCTCATCAAAAGCTATAGTATAACCATTAGTAAATTGGAAAGGTGATATCTCTTCATTGCAATTTTCACACCTAACGGATTCGTATCCTATTCCTTCTAATTTAGTTATAGGATTAATTGTACCGCAGCTAGGACATCTACCAGCAACAAAAGGATCTCCTATGAAGTTCTTATCTACAGTTTCATCGTTTCCAGAAGCAACAACTGATGAAATTGCCCTTATAGATTCAATATATATAGCAATTGCATCTCCTACTTCCGCTCCTTCAACAAAGACAGGTACCGTTACTTCATGACCACCTTTTAATTCTGGTGTTATCATAGGCCCCCAACAACCTGGAGCAGTATTAGCTACAATAGTTCCACCATCTTTAACAGGACCTAACATATTCTTATTTGGATCAAGAATACCATCGGTAAACTCATCAACAAAAATCGTTTGTTTAGCCAAAACAAATCCCCCTTTTCATTTTTACGATATTAAGCCTAATTTTTACTTTTTTACATATAATAGGCTCCCCAAATAAATATATACCCAACAATTAGTTAAATATTAGAATAGATTTTTTCCTCATAGATAGGTTATAAATCGTATTAGTAGATAATGGGTTTTTAGCAAGAGGTTTCAATTCCTCATAGGTAGTCTATAAATAATATGGGAGAGTTTTATCTGATGAAGAGAGAGAATGTTTCAATTCCTCATAGGTAGTCTATAAATATTGTATAAATATTTTGAATATATTGCAAAAAAATGTGTTTCAATTCCTCATAGGTAGTCTATAAATTCATTTATTAGGTTAGAGAAATCACTTGTGGATCTACGTTTCAATTCCTCATAGGTAGTCTATAAATCTACCTCATGATTTTGAGGGATATGGCACACAAATAAGTTTCAATTCCTCATAGGTAGTCTATAAATGCTATAGGCATGCTAGACTGGTAGGTGATTTATATGATGTTTCAATTCCTCATAGGTAGTCTATAAATGTGGTGATGACGAGTGAGAGAAAAGGAAAAACAAAGTTTCAATTCCTCATAGGTAGTCTATAAATAAGTTTGATTTTAATGGGCTTACAGCCTTTTAAAAAGTTTCAATTCCTCATAGGTAGTCTATAAATAAGGCACCTTGGTCCACCCGTACCCAATATCGTTATAAGTTTCAATTCCTCATAGGTAGTCTATAAATGGATCTTCGGCAAACCCCCAGTCGATTCCATGCCTAGTTTCAATTCCTCATAGGTAGTCTATAAATTTGTAATAATCATGGAAGGTACTCAAATGCCTAGTATGTTTCAATTCCTCATAGGTAGTCTATAAATTACCAAACGCCAATGCTGAAATAGTGGAAAAAGCTTAGTTTCAATTCCTCATAGGTAGTCTATAAATGGCACATTCTTTATCTCCATGCTCACTAGACTATCTTGTTTCAATT
Source organism: [Clostridium] ultunense DSM 10521 (assembly GCF_000511955.1). GTDB lineage: Bacteria > Bacillota > Clostridia > Tissierellales > Tepidimicrobiaceae > Schnuerera > Schnuerera ultunensis. Next base: position 831,028 of record NZ_AZSU01000003.1, read on the forward strand.
CCTCATAGGTAGTCTATAAATCAAATAGACTACAGGTTAGATGTTACAGAAAAAGATGTTTCAATTCCTCATAGGTAGTCTATAAATACGAAATGAGGGAGACTGTGCTAACAAGACGAGATTAGTTTCAATTCCTCATAGGTAGTCTATAAATAAGAGAAACAAGTTCAGAATCATGGCTAACATTCGAGGTTTCAATTCCTCATAGGTAGTCTATAAATTCGCTATGAAGAATGACAATATCATCCATATATCTAGTTTCAATTCCTCATAGGTAGTCTATAAATAATAGGAGATGCACATATCATCGAAACTACACCTGAGTTTCAATTCCTCATAGGTAGTCTATAAATGAAGACATATGCGACGAAGCAGTCCAGACCTATCTACCGTTTCAATTCCTCATAGGTAGTCTATAAATAATAATCTTTTATTCATGGCGACACTGGATATAGTCGTTTCAATTCCTCATAGGTAGTCTATAAATGATCTGTGTCTACAATTTTATCTTTATTTACTCCCGAGTTTCAATTCCTCATAGGTAGTCTATAAATGAAAATAGATGCTGAAATAACGAAAGCGGGGTTGAGAGTTTCAATTCCTCATAGGTAGTCTATAAATTCAAAGAAGAAGAATTGACGGTTTTGCCTCTCTACTGTTTCAATTCCTCATAGGTAGTCTATAAATTTAGAAAGCTACAAAACATAAACAGTATCAGAGGAAGTTTCAATTCCTCATAGGTAGTCTATAAATCATAACAACTTCCTGTTACCTTATTGTTCCTCCATATGTTTCAATTCCTCATAGGTAGTCTATAAATCTTTTTTACTTTCAGCTATGATGGTGTTTAGGTCGGGGTTTCAATTCCTCATAGGTAGTCTATAAATTATATAGTTGGAAATGCAGTTTGGAAAGAAGAAGGTGGTTTCAATTCCTCATAGGTAGTCTATAAATCTAGATGGGGAGATGGAACTAGGTCGAAAATATCACAGTTTCAATTCCTCATAGGTAGTCTATAAATAAGGCTATTCCTACGCCTATTCCTAGTATCAAAGATAGTTTCAATTCCTCATAGGTAGTCTATAAATTTGACTTCCTCGTATAAATCCTCTGGCATAACAAAAGTTTCAATTCCTCATAGGTAGTCTATAAATCTAACCCTAGCAACGTCGCTGTCTTTTCCATATTTCCGTTTCAATTCCTCATAGGTAGTCTATAAATGAGGTATTTGAAAGTTTTGAAATTCGACCATGTGTATGTTTCAATTCCTCATAGGTAGTCTATAAATTCACAGGCAGAGAAAAGAAAGAGGAAAAGAAAGAAAGTTTCAATTCCTCATAGGTAGTCTATAAATCTTTGAACTACAACAGAAAAATAAAACATTAGATGCTAGTTTCAATTCCTCATAGGTAGTCTATAAATGGCACGTGGATTTGGCTACATGGAGAAACATATCCAAGTTTCAATTCCTCATAGGTAGTCTATAAATATAAAGATTACGGTTGGATTGAATGCTATGGACCATCGTTTCAATTCCTCATAGGTAGTCTATAAATTAATGTCTATTAATGTACCTATAAAATCAACTTCTACGTTTCAATTCCTCATAGGTAGTCTATAAATGGAGAAAGCAGAGTCTATGACGGGACTATACTAGCGGGTTTCAATTCCTCATAGGTAGTCTATAAATGCTAAACTTCAGAGTAAGCCAACTAGAAGGGAGGGAGGTTTCAATTCCTCATAGGTAGTCTATAAATAAGAACAAAAAAGTATGAAGATGAAATTTATTTTGGTTTCAATTCCTCATAGGTAGTCTATAAATTCTTATACACATTATAGTGAAAGTTTGTTTGTGCTATGTTTCAATTCCTCATAGGTAGTCTATAAATGGAATAGAACAGCAGAGGCAGTAGCAAATTATACAGGGTTTCAATTCCTCATAGGTAGTCTATAAATGCTCCCTCTCCTGTTATTGGTCCTCCTATACCAGCACGTTTCAATTCCTCATAGGTAGTCTATAAATGCATGGTCTATATTACCAGCAGGTGGGTCAAGTGGGAGTTTCAATTCCTCATAGGTAGTCTATAAATTTGACGTATACAATGTATGCATGGTACAATAGAGGCGTTTCAATTCCTCATAGGTAGTCTATAAATTAGTTTTTAGTAGTTTCATTCATGTTGCTACCCCCTGTTTCAATTCCTCATAGGTAGTCTATAAATATACGAAGAAGGTAAATTTGATTGGTCGGGAGGGAATGTTTCAATTCCTCATAGGTAGTCTATAAATCTTGCAATGGATATATCTATATAACAGCAACAAAAAAGTTTCAATTCCTCATAGGTAGTCTATAAATGTTTTCCCAGCCTACGTTGCGATATCCTGTTTGATTAGTTTCAATTCCTCATAGGTAGTCTATAAATGAACTGACCAACTACCTACTGATGAGGCAGGTCAAAGTTTCAATTCCTCATAGGTAGTCTATAAATAAAGAAAACTTAATCAATAGAAAACAGTACAAGGCAGGTTTCAATTCCTCATAGGTAGTCTATAAATTTGGATTGGGGGAAGGAATCATGACTATAGGAGAAATAAGTTTCAATTCCTCATAGGTAGTCTATAAATTATCAGAACTCACCAAACGGACATAAACGAGGTACAAGTTTCAATTCCTCATAGGTAGTCTATAAATCCTCTGCCTTCTAATACACTTCTGCCACGATATTTAGTTTCAATTCCTCATAGGTAGTCTATAAATTCAAACATATCATCTGTCCAAGTCCAAGGGATTGGGGTTTCAATTCCTCATAGGTAGTCTATAAATTTTATAGCACTCTTAGTTTCATCATCTAGCACCACAGTTTCAATTCCTCATAGGTAGTCTATAAATGAAAACTCGGTATTTGGCTCTCCATATACTACAAAAGTTTCAATTCCTCATAGGTAGTCTATAAATAAATAATAGACATAAGGGAAATCCCAGAACTGGAAAAGTTTCAATTCCTCATAGGTAGTCTATAAATGAAGAAATTAGAAAAGCAGAACAAACAATTGAAGTTTGTTTCAATTCCTCATAGGTAGTCTATAAATAAGAAATATGGCTTTGCCACAAACAAAGGAATGATATCGTTTCAATTCCTCATAGGTAGTCTATAAATGATTCAATTTCTCATCTACTACATATACGCATATGTAGGTTTCAATTCCTCATAGGTAGTCTATAAATTAAACCTCTCTTCTTGTCTTTTCCTCATTTTTTCATGTTTCAATTCCTCATAGGTAGTCTATAAATGTTTTTTGATACTAAAACAGCACCTGTAGATAACCCGTTTCAATTCCTCATAGGTAGTCTATAAATTAATTGCCATGAGTGATGAAGGAGATGCAACTTTTGGTTTCAATTCCTCATAGGTAGTCTATAAATACATATACTATAATAATAGGACTATAAAAACTGTCCCGTTTCAATTCCTCATAGGTAGTCTATAAATTTGAAGTAATAGACGGTAAAATAAGATTAAACCATCAGTTTCAATTCCTCATAGGTAGTCTATAAATTGATATATATTTCCCCGTCGAACTTTTCTTTCCTTCTGTTTCAATTCCTCATAGGTAGTCTATAAATTTTATAGTCCTATTATTATAGTATATGTTTAACATTGTTTCAATTCCTCATAGGTAGTCTATAAATAAAAACGGTTCCTTTTCTAGAAAAACGGTTCCTTTTAGTTTCAATTCCTCATAGGTAGTCTATAAATCCAGCTTCTACTTTGTATCCTTCCTTGTATTGCCACGTTTC
>NZ_AZSU01000003.1:835561-841913 GCF_000511955.1 [Clostridium] ultunense DSM 10521
GAAAACGTCTTTACGTTTCAATTCCTCATAGGTAGTCTATAAATCCAGCTTCTACTTTGTATCCTTCCTTGTATTGCCACGTTTCAATTCCTCATAGGTAGTCTATAAATTAATCATACTCAATATCTCCACCGCTTCCTTTACAAGGTTTCAATTCCTCATAGGTAGTCTATAAATTCATTACACTATAAGCGTAAGAGTGTGAGAAAAAGTGGTTTCAATTCCTCATAGGTAGTCTATAAATGTTTCTTTTCTACCTTATATCTTTCAAATTTATCAGGTTTCAATTCCTCATAGGTAGTCTATAAATACAATAATCAGATATTAAACCATTTATAGATTTAGAAGTTTCAATTCCTCATAGGTAGTCTATAAATTTATAGAAGAACAACTGGAAAAATATTTAGAGGAGGGGTTTCAATTCCTCATAGGTAGTCTATAAATACAGAATTAATCGCTAACATGTTGGGTGGTTACGCTAGTTTCAATTCCTCATAGGTAGTCTATAAATTCTACGACTACGAAGATGATATGTTTCCAGACACTTGTTTCAATTCCTCATAGGTAGTCTATAAATATGAGGAACACCGTCCCAGTATCCCCATTTTTTGTATAGTTTCAATTCCTCATAGGTAGTCTATAAATTAATCTACCTCTGGGTATCTTTCTTTCATCTTTCTTGGTTTCAATTCCTCATAGGTAGTCTATAAATGGGCTATTCCACCTTGCCAATTCATAGTTCCTTTTGCGTTTCAATTCCTCATAGGTAGTCTATAAATCTTAAAATAAATTCACCTTTAACCCCTACTGTTTGTGGTTTCAATTCCTCATAGGTAGTCTATAAATGTATTTTTTGCAACGCTGGCAAGCTCATACCATCATTGTTTCAATTCCTCATAGGTAGTCTATAAATCCTAAAGTTAAAACAGATGAGGAATTGGAAGAAAGGAGTTTCAATTCCTCATAGGTAGTCTATAAATAATATACTTTGGAACTTTTCTGTCAGCTATATATCTAGTTTCAATTCCTCATAGGTAGTCTATAAATACACAGGGCTTACACTTAATCAATGCGTATATGAGGCGTTTCAATTCCTCATAGGTAGTCTATAAATTTGCACATGCATGAATATGATTACTATAATAGGCAAGGTTTCAATTCCTCATAGGTAGTCTATAAATTTAGAGATTTCTCCATCTCTTTTCTTGCTTCATTATTGTTTCAATTCCTCATAGGTAGTCTATAAATCATTTGCGTATGTTTCATTATCAGCTACCATTTCATCGTTTCAATTCCTCATAGGTAGTCTATAAATTTCCAATCTGAACCTTCTCCTGCTGTATCTGCTCCTAGTTTCAATTCCTCATAGGTAGTCTATAAATGGTTTTTTTGTCTCTCCATTCTTCTGGTTTTCTGTTCGTTTCAATTCCTCATAGGTAGTCTATAAATCTGTTAACTGAATTAGGACTTGCATCTCCTATGTCTAGTTTCAATTCCTCATAGGTAGTCTATAAATAAGGCTAGGGAAACCTAGTCCTTTTTATTTTACAGTTTCAATTCCTCATAGGTAGTCTATAAATATAAAAGAGTATTGCAGTAGAAATAACATTCAAATAGGTTTCAATTCCTCATAGGTAGTCTATAAATCAGAAAATCAAAATGAAGAATCCATAGATGCACAAAGTTTCAATTCCTCATAGGTAGTCTATAAATATTTTCATTTTTTCAAGTGATGTAGCATATTGTGAGGTTTCAATTCCTCATAGGTAGTCTATAAATGTGGAGGGGATTGTGTGAGAGAAAAATACGATTGGAGGTTTCAATTCCTCATAGGTAGTCTATAAATTTTACTTCCTTCAATAGTTTTTCGTTTATATTTGTTGGTTTCAATTCCTCATAGGTAGTCTATAAATCAAGGCTTCTTCAATACCACTAACCAAGTCGTCAGCAGTTTCAATTCCTCATAGGTAGTCTATAAATTTAGCAAAAGGTTTTAATTCACCTTTATATTTAGTTCGTTTCAATTCCTCATAGGTAGTCTATAAATCCAATATTGTGGGACTGGTTTTTTATTCACATCTCTGTTTCAATTCCTCATAGGTAGTCTATAAATATAAGTCCCATAATATAATCCAAGACCATGCATACAAGTTTCAATTCCTCATAGGTAGTCTATAAATGTATTTCTCTACCTTGGCTATCCACCATAATCACTCTGTTTCAATTCCTCATAGGTAGTCTATAAATAAGCTAACAGAAAAATATTCACAGCAATTAAAGCCTGTTTCAATTCCTCATAGGTAGTCTATAAATACTTTGCCTATTTATATTAGATACCACCTTATCTGTGTTTCAATTCCTCATAGGTAGTCTATAAATTCATTAGCTCTAAATTATCCATACAGTAACATTTATGTTTCAATTCCTCATAGGTAGTCTATAAATTTTAATCTTTGTTCACTTATCTCAATAGCTTCTGGATGTTTCAATTCCTCATAGGTAGTCTATAAATTTTATAGCATCTTTACCACAGCTATCTGCACTGTCAAGTTTCAATTCCTCATAGGTAGTCTATAAATTTATGTAGAGAATACTGAATTAGGATATATGAGATGTTTCAATTCCTCATAGGTAGTCTATAAATTGGCACAAAGATGCTGGGTGAATTCCAGGAGGGTGGGAGTTTCAATTCCTCATAGGTAGTCTATAAATCATTTGATAGTGGTTTTTTGTTTATCACTTCCTTTTGTTTCAATTCCTCATAGGTAGTCTATAAATGCTTTACTCATTATTCTACCTCCTCAAAGTAAATTGGTTTCAATTCCTCATAGGTAGTCTATAAATTGATGAAGTTTTAATTGCAGCTTTACCAAAATCAATGTTTCAATTCCTCATAGGTAGTCTATAAATTGTAACCAAGTCTAAATCATCATCTATTAATCCTTGGTTTCAATTCCTCATAGGTAGTCTATAAATCAATTTTATGTATTGATATTACTATGTTTCTCATTTTTTGTCAAATATGAAATTTTGGGATTCTAAATGTTACCTTTCTCTAATTTTTCTCTGCGCTCATTGAAATTTACACATTCCTCAAAAATATGAAATTGTCGTCGATCTCCAGGGATTTTTGCACTACCTGAGGTCGACGACAATTTTATATGTTTACTTATTTTTTTGTTCTTTATATTCTTTTACTATTTGATTAAACTCTTCTCCTGTAATAGTTTCTACTTCTAACAATCTTTCAGATACTCTGTCAAGTAGCTCAATATTATCCACTAATATTTGTTTAGATTTTTCATAAGCAGTTTTTATCAGTATTAATACTTCATCGTCTATTTCTTTACCAGTAGTTTCACTGTAGTTTTTCACACTACTTCCATCTAAATACTGGGCACTAGAGGATTCTAGCCCCATCATTCCAAATTTATCACTCATACCGTATTTTGTGACCATATTTCTAGCTATTTCTGTAGCCTTTTCAATATCATTGGAAGCTCCAGTGGATACGAGATTAAATTTTATCTCTTCTGCAGCTCGTCCACCAAATAAAATACATAATTCATTCTGTAAATCTTCCTTAGATAATAGGTATTTTTCCTTTTCAGGTAATTGCAATGTATAGCCTAAAGCCCCCATAGTTCTAGGAACTATAGTAATTTTAGCCACTGGATCTGTTCCTTCTAACATCGCCGCTACTATTGCATGTCCAGCTTCATGATAGGCCACAGCTTCTTTCTCCTCCTGTGACATAATACGATCTTTTTTCTCTGCTCCTGCAATTACAGTTTCAATAGATTCCATTAAATCCTCTTGCGTTACCTCTTTTCTATTAAATCTAACTGCTCTCAACGCTGCCTCATTTACTATATTTGCCAAATCTGCTCCTGCAGCTCCCGGAGTGGCCTTTGCAATATCTTCTAATCTTACATCTGGTCCTAATTTTATATTTTTAGAATGGACTTCCAATATTTTAAGCCTACCCGTAAAATCAGGAGTATCTACGATAATCCTCCTGTCAAATCTTCCTGGTCTTAACAAAGCAGGATCTAATACTTCCGGCCTATTAGTTGCTGCCAATATTACCACACCAGAAGATGAATCAAAACCATCCATTTCTGTTAGCAGCTGGTTTAAAGTCTGCTCCCTTTCATCATTTCCCCCAATGCCCGAAGCATCCCTTCTTTTACCAATAGCGTCAATTTCATCAATGAACACTATACAAGGAGATTGTTCCTGTGCTTGCTTAAATAAATCCCTAACTCTTGCTGCGCCCATTCCTACGAACATCTGAACGAATTCAGAGCCAGATATGGAAAAAAAAGGTACACTGGCTTCTCCCGCAATAGCTCTAGCAAGGAGTGTTTTTCCCGTTCCTGGTGGCCCAACTAATAAGGCTCCTTTTGGAAGTTTTGCCCCTATTTCTTTATATTTTTCTGGGTTTTTAATGAAATCTACTATCTCCTCTAGGGACTCTTTTGCTTCATCTTGCCCTGCTACATCATTAAAGGTTACGTCTGCCCAATCCTCTGCATAAATAGTACCTACTTTTCCACCTAGTTCCATAGCACCGCCACCCATTCGCTTAGCTATTCTCTTAGAAATTAAATTCCAAATAAACATAATAAATGCTATGGGAATAACCCAGGAAAAGAGAATATATTGGGAGATAGATACTTTTTGGGACTTAGCTGTATACTCCTCCACCCCCCATTCCTCTAGCTTGTCTATTAAAGACGGGTCATTCATATTATTAGCTTTATACCTTTTCGTGGATTTTCCATCTTCTGTATGAACCTCAAAGTGTATTTCATCTATATCTTCTTCTACAGAAACAATCCTTCCCTCTTTCCCAAATTTAACAAACTGGCTATAACTTACATACTCCGTTAGCTTTTCTTTTAGATATCCTCCAAATATAAAATTTGCTGTTACCATAATTAGTAGGTAATAAATAAGCCATTTTCTCCTATCAAATCTTTTATTCTTCATTTTTATTAATTTCCTCCATGTTTCAAAAATTTATGTTAAATTTATAATTATTCGATTTCATTATACCATACTTTTTAACAAATTTGGGGCTATATGCTCTATATACCCAAATAATTCATGGAATTATATAAGTTTTGAGAATACGTTAGATCGAATTTTATACTTTTGTTAAAAAGAACGAGTTATAAAACAAAAAGCCCTGCAATCATTAAGATTACAGGGCTTTTACTTGGTGTACCTAGGAGGACTCGAACCCCCAGCCTCCTGATTCGTAGTCAGGCACTCTATCCCGTTGAGCTATAGGTACATACTGTGTTTTACTTTGCTGGAGGCGGCACCCAGATTTGAACTGGGGAATAAAGGTTTTGCAGACCTCTGCCTTACCACTTGGCTATGCCGCCAGATTAAATTATGCGAAATCTAAAGCTTTCCACTAGTATAAGCGGCCCCGACTAAGCGATATACACAAAATCGAAAAACACGATTTTGGTCCCCTGCTTATGCCTTACCACTTGGCTATGCCACTGTATTAAAATTTTAGATGTTGAACTATTGGCTGTTTAAAGCTAAACTTTAGTATAAATGGAGCGGGTGAAGGGAATCGAACCCTCGCAACCAGCTTGGAAGGCTGGGGCTCTACCACTGAGCTACACCCGCATGCATAGTTGACAATTATGTCAATTAAATTTATAATACTCAGAAACATAGCGTTTCTGAGTTGCATTAAATAGTAGTGGAGCGGAAGACGGGATTCGAACCCGCGGCCCTCGCCTTGGCAAGGCGATGCTCTACCACTGAGCCACTTCCGCATGGTATATATTCTAGTATAAATGGTGGAGGAGACTGGATTCGAACCAGTGAAGGCTGAGCCAACGGATTTACAGTCCGTCCCCTTTAGCCAACTCGGGAACTCCTCCTAGTTTGTGTCCATTGGACACTTTTGTTATACAATATAATAATGTGGAGCTGGTGAGAGGACTTGAACCCCCAACCTACTGATTACAAGTCAGTTGCTCTGCCAATTGAGCTACACCAGCATAAGTATTAAATTACCGCCTTTAAGTTACATACTGCTAATATTAACGGCTCCGACTAAGTGATTCACAACAAATCAAAAACATGATTTGGGTTCTCTACTTATGCCAATTGAGCTACACCAGCATGGCGACCCGGAAGGGACTCGAACCCTCGACCTCCAGCGTGACAGGCTGGCATTCTAACCATCTGAACTACCGGGCCATTTTTTCAATTGACAATTATATAAATGGTGGGCACAACAGGGCTTGAACCTGTGACCCCCTGCTTGTAAGGCAGGTGCTCTCCCAACTGAGCTATGCGCCCTCGCAAAGTTCACTTA
>NZ_AZSU01000003.1:842548-843642 GCF_000511955.1 [Clostridium] ultunense DSM 10521
ATGGTGGAGGAGACTGGATTCGAACCAGTGAAGGCTGAGCCAACGGATTTACAGTCCGTCCCCTTTAGCCAACTCGGGAACTCCTCCTAGTTTGTGTCCATTGGACACTTTTGTTATACAATATAATAATGTGGAGCTGGTGAGAGGACTTGAACCCCCAACCTACTGATTACAAGTCAGTTGCTCTGCCAATTGAGCTACACCAGCATAAGTATTAAATTACCGCCTTTAAGTTACATACTGCTAATATTAACGGCTCCGACTAAGTGATTCACAACAAATCAAAAACATGATTTGGGTTCTCTACTTATGCCAATTGAGCTACACCAGCATGGCGACCCGGAAGGGACTCGAACCCTCGACCTCCAGCGTGACAGGCTGGCATTCTAACCATCTGAACTACCGGGCCATTTTTTCAATTGACAATTATATAAATGGTGGGCACAACAGGGCTTGAACCTGTGACCCCCTGCTTGTAAGGCAGGTGCTCTCCCAACTGAGCTATGCGCCCTCGCAAAGTTCACTTATCACTTCGCTAAGTTAGATCATTTCCCGCAGTTTCATTCACCAAATTATTTGTTCGCTATCGCTCACATAATTTGGGAATTCATTGCGTTTGACCCACCATCCATTTGCATTTGCTTTAAAAGCATTACGCAAATGGGATTAGGTCATAATGGTGACCCTACCGGGACTCGAACCCGGGTTACCGCCGTGAAAGGGCGGTGTCTTAACCGCTTGACCATAGGGCCAGATTATTATTATATGAAATTTTGAATTATGGTAGCGGCGAACGGACTTGAACCGCTGACACTGCGGGTATGAACCGCATGCTCTAGCCAACTGAGCTACGCCGCCATATTATTATGATTGTACCCCTTCGGGTACTACTAATCATATACCTTCGCTACGCTCAGGTCGATATTATGGTTGGTCCTGTCGGACACTTCTAAACTTATACCCTACGGGATAAATAATGGTTGCGGGAGCCGGATTTGAACCAGCGACCTCCGGGTTATGAGCCCGACGAGCTACCAGACTGCTCCATCCCGCGATGAATTTTTTTATTGGTACTCCTTGCGTTTGACTGACCT
>NZ_AZSU01000004.1:0-2854 GCF_000511955.1 [Clostridium] ultunense DSM 10521
ACCTGTGGGTAGGGGTGAAAAGCCAATCGAACTCGGAGATAGCTGGTTCTCCTCGAAATAGCTTTAGGGCTAGCCTCGAGAAAGTGAAGTGGAGGTAGAGCACTGATTGGTCTAGGGGCGCATAGCGTTACCAAAACCTATCAAACTCCGAATGCCAAATTCATAATTCTCGGGAGTCAGACTACGTGGGATAAGCTTCGTAGTCGAAAGGGAAAGAGCCCAGACCACCAGCTAAGGTCCCTAAATCCAAATTAAGTGGCAAAGGATGTAAGGTTACACAGACAACCAGGATGTTGGCTTAGAAGCAGCCATACATTTAAAGAGTGCGTAATAGCTCACTGGTCGAGTGACCTTGCGCCGAAGATTTCCGGGGCTTAAATTTGGTACCGAAGCTGTGGATTGCCGTGAGTTTAATACAATTTTCAAGGAAAGGCCAAAGATGAGGAAATCTTTGCCGAAAACGACCTTAATACATTAAAGTTAAAGTTTTCGGCCAGATTAATCAGCTAAAATTGGTACCTGCTTGAGAGCTGTATTAAGCTCACGGCAGTGGTAGAGGAGCGTTCTGTATGGGTAGAAGCCATACCGAAAGGAGTGGTGGACTATACAGAAGTGAGAATGCTGGCATGAGTAGCGAGAAGGTAAGTGAGAATCTTACCCGTCGAAAGCCTAAGGATTCCTGAGGAAGGCTCGTCCACTCAGGGTTAGTCGGGACCTAAGCTGAGGCTGAAAAGCGTAGGCGATGGGCAACAGGTTGATATTCCTGTACTATCGATAAGCGTTAGAGAGAAGGGGTGACGCAGGAGGATAAGCTGAGCGTGCCGTTGGTAGCGCACGTCCAAGCTGGTAGGGAGTGATGATAGGCAAATCCGTCATCACAATCCTGAGAAGCGAAGGGGAGCGAAAAACAAGTAGTGAAGCAGCCGACTCCACACTGCCAAGAAAAGCCTCTATCGAGTTTATTGATACCCGTACCGCAAACCGACACAGGTAGGCGAGGAGAGAATCCTAAGACGCGCGGAAGAACCTTTGTTAAGGAACTAGGCAAAATAGCCCCGTAACTTCGGGAGAAGGGGTGCCGGTCATAGTTAGATAAATACTTATCAAAGCTATAGCCGGCCGCAGTGAATAGGCCCAAGCGACTGTTTACCAAAAACACAAGTCTCTGCTAAGTCGAAAGACGAAGTATAGGGGCTGACACCTGCCCGGTGCTGGAAGGTTAAGGGGAAGAGTTAGCAATAGCGAAGCTTCGAACTTAAGCCCCAGTAAACGGCGGCCGTAACTATAACGGTCCTAAGGTAGCGAAATTCCTTGTCGGGTAAGTTCCGACCCGCACGAAAGGTGTAACGACTTGGGCGCTGTCTCAACAAAGGATCCGGTGAAATTGTATTACACGTGAAGATGCGTGTTACCCGCGACAGGACGGAAAGACCCCGTGGAGCTTTACTGCAGGCTGACATTGGATTTTGGTATTACATGTACAGAATAGGTGGGAGGCAGAGAATCTAGGGCGCCAGTCTTAGAGGAGCCAAACTTGGGATACCACTCTTGTAATGCTGAAATTCTAACCAGAGGCTTTGAAACAAGTCATGGGACACTGTCAGTTGGGCAGTTTGACTGGGGCGGTCGCCTCCTAAAAGGTAACGGAGGCGCTCAAAGGTTCCCTCAGCACGGTCGGAAATCGTGCAAAGAGTGTAAAGGCAAAAGGGAGCTTAACTGTAACACCAACAAGTGGCGCAGTAACGAAAGTTGGACTTAGTGATCCGGTGGTTCCGAGTGGAAGGGCCATCGCTCAACGGATAAAAGCTACCCCGGGGATAACAGGCTTATCTCCCCCAAGAGTCCACATCGACGGGGAGGTTTGGCACCTCGATGTCGGCTCGTCTCATCCTGGGGCTGGAGTAGGTCCCAAGGGTTGGGCTGTTCGCCCATTAAAGAGGCACGCGAGCTGGGTTCAGAACGTCGTGAGACAGTTCGGTCCCTATCCGTCGTGGGCGTAGGAAATTTGAGAGGAGCTATCCTTAGTACGAGAGGACCGGGATGGACAGACCGCTGGTGCATCAGTTGTTTCGCCAGAGGCACAGCTGAGTAGCTATGTCTGGAAGGGATAAGTGCTGAAGGCATCTAAGCACGAAGCCCCCCTCAAGATAAGATTTCCCACCTAAAAAGGTTAAGACTCCAAGTAGACCACTTGGTAGATAGGCCTAGAGTGTAAGAGTAGCAATACTTTTAGCTAATAGGTACTAATAAGTCGAGGGCTTGACCAGAAATATAATTTACTGTTTATGACCTAACTTAGCGAACGATAGTGAGCAAAAGTTAAGTCAAACGCAACGAGCACCAAATCTATGTGAGCGATAGCGAGCAAATAGATTTGTGTAGCGAGACTGCGTACTCAATGCAGCAAACCAATAGAGTTAAGTCGAAGCAACAAAACCATAATAAAATACTATAAAAAAGCTTTACCCCATTTGTGAATGCTTTTGGAACAAATGGATGGTAGGTCAAACCAATGAATATTTGGTGGCGATGGCGAGAGGGGAACACCTGTAACCATACCGAACACAGAAGTTAAGCCTCTCAGCGCCGATGGTACTTGGGTGGTAACGCCCTGGGAGAGTAGGACGCTGCCAAATAAAACATTCCTAGGTAGCTCAACGGTGGAGCACCCGGCTGTTAACCGGTAGGTTGTGGGTTCGAATCCCACCCTGGGAGCCATTAAAACCGTAGTAGAAGGCGATAATTGCCGGGGTGGCGGAACAGGCAGACGCACAGGACTTAAAATCCTGCGGTCCTTTGGGATCGTACCAGTTCGATTCTGGTCCTCGGCACCATTATGACCTAATCCAAAGAG
>NZ_AZSU01000004.1:3701-4846 GCF_000511955.1 [Clostridium] ultunense DSM 10521
TATGACCTAACTTAGCGAACGATAGTGAGCAAAAGTTAAGTCAAACGCAACGAGCACCAAATCTATGTGAGCGATAGCGAGCAAATAGATTTGTGTAGCGAGACTGCGTACTCAATGTAGCAAACCAATAGAGTTAAGTCGAAGCAACAAAACCATAATAAAATACTATAAAAAAGCTTTACCCCATTTGTGAATGCTTTTGGAACAAATGGATGGTAGGTCAAACCAATGAATATTTGGTGGCGATGGCGAGAGGGGAACACCTGTAACCATACCGAACACAGAAGTTAAGCCTCTCAGCGCCGATGGTACTTGGGTGGTAACGCCCTGGGAGAGTAGGACGCTGCCAAATAAAACATTCCTAGGTAGCTCAACGGTGGAGCACCCGGCTGTTAACCGGTAGGTTGTGGGTTCGAATCCCACCCTGGGAGCCATTAAAACCGTAGTAGAAGGCGATAATTGCCGGGGTGGCGGAACAGGCAGACGCACAGGACTTAAAATCCTGCGGTCCTTTGGGATCGTACCAGTTCGATTCTGGTCCTCGGCACCATTATGACCTAATCCAAAGAGCATATCGAATTGTAGGTAGGTCAGTCAAACGCAAGGAGTACCAATAAAAAAATTCATCGCGGGATGGAGCAGTCTGGTAGCTCGTCGGGCTCATAACCCGGAGGTCGCTGGTTCAAATCCGGCTCCCGCAACCATTATTTATCCTGTAGGGTATAAGTTTAGAAGTGTCCGACAGGACCAACCATAATATCGACCTGAGCGTAGCGAAGGTATATGATTAGTAGTACTCGGAGGGGTGCAACCATAATAATCTGGCCCTATGGTCAAGCGGTTAAGACACCGCCCTTTCACGGCGGTAACCCGGGTTCGAGTCCCGGTAGGGTCACCATTATGACCTAATCCCATTTGCGTAATGCTTTTAAAGCAAATGCAAATGGATGGTGGGTCAAACGCAATGAATTCCCAAATTATGTGAGCGATAGCGAACAAATAATTTGGTGAATGAAACTGCGGGAAATGATTTAACTTAGCGAAGTGATAAGTGAACTTTGCGAGGGCGCATAGCTCAGTTGGGAGAGCACCTGCCTTACAAGCAGGGGGTCACAGGTTCAAGCCCTGTTGTGCCCACCATTTAT
>NZ_AZSU01000004.1:5511-91435 GCF_000511955.1 [Clostridium] ultunense DSM 10521
CGAAGTGATAAGTGAACTTTGCGAGGGCGCATAGCTCAGTTGGGAGAGCACCTGCCTTACAAGCAGGGGGTCACAGGTTCAAGCCCTGTTGTGCCCACCATTTATATAATTGTCAATTGAAAAAATGGCCCGGTAGTTCAGATGGTTAGAATGCCAGCCTGTCACGCTGGAGGTCGAGGGTTCGAGTCCCTTCCGGGTCGCCATGCTGGTGTAGCTCAATTGGCATAAGTAGAGAACCCAAATCATGTTTTTGATTTGTTGTGAATCACTTAGTCGGAGCCGTTAATATTAGCAGTATGTAACTTAAAGGCGGTAATTTAATACTTATGCTGGTGTAGCTCAATTGGCAGAGCAACTGACTTGTAATCAGTAGGTTGGGGGTTCAAGTCCTCTCACCAGCTCCACATTATTATATTGTATAACAAAAGTGTCCAATGGACACAAACTAGGAGGAGTTCCCGAGTTGGCTAAAGGGGACGGACTGTAAATCCGTTGGCTCAGCCTTCACTGGTTCGAATCCAGTCTCCTCCACCATAATTAAAATATTTGATAGTATTACCTGAGAAGGATAATATTAAAAGCTAATCCCCTATTGACTTTATTAGAAAAAGAGTTTATAATAATGTACTGTAAACCATTGTATGGATAAAAAACTTTTACTATGCGGGTGTAGCTCAGTGGTAGAGCCCCAGCCTTCCAAGCTGGTTGCGAGGGTTCGATTCCCTTCACCCGCTCCAACAGAAAAAATCTAGTAAAATAATTCAGTTATAAATAAGGTGCCCTAAAGGGGAATTGAAATTAGCACCTATAGCTCAGTAGGATAGAGCAACGGACTTCTAATCCGTGTGCCGGGGGTTCGAATCCTCCTAGGTGCACCATATATTGGGGCGTAGCCAAGTCGGTAAGGCACTAGACTTTGACTCTAGCATTCCACAGGTTCGAGTCCTGTCGCCCCAGCCACTATGACCCATTAGCTCAGGCGGTAGAGCACCTGACTTTTAATCAGGGTGTCCGGCGTTCGAGTCGCCGATGGGTCACCATTATTATTTAGTAATATAAATAATTGAAAATATAGGATGGGCTAACTTTGGAGAGGTACCGAAGCGGTCATAACGGGGCGGTCTTGAAAACCGTTAGGGTCTTACGGCCCACGTGGGTTCGAATCCCACCCTCTCCGCCATTTCTTTGATGTGGAGAAGTACTCAAGAGGCTGAAGAGGCTCCCCTGCTAAGGGAGTAGGTCCCTTCAATGGGGCGCGAGGGTTCAAATCCCTCCTTCTCCGCCATTACAAGGGCCTTTAGCTCAGTCGGTTAGAGCGCCCGGCTCATAACCGGTAGGTCCGGGGTTCGAGTCCCTGAAGGCCCACCATTATGACCTAACCCAATTTGCGTTATGTTTTTAAAGCAAATTGATGGCAGGTAAAACGCAATCAGAACCAAGTTTGGGCGACCAAAGAGGGTTGACAAATTTGAGTTTTGAAACTGCGTATGCCCAGATAGCTCAGTCGGTATAAGCAGGGAACCGAAATCATGGTTTTTGATTTCGTGTGAGTCGCTTAGTCCGCGTTGCTAGATTGTGACGAAGAGCTAAACCTTGATACTGCCAAGGTATCAGGGAATTTTGCCCAGATAGCTCAGTCGGTAGAGCAGAGGACTGAAAATCCTCGTGTCGGTGGTTCGATTCCGCCTCTGGGCACCAAAGTAATTAAGGGGTGTAGTTCAGCGGTAGAACGTCGGTCTCCAAAACCGAATGTCGTGGGTTCGAGTCCTGCCACCCCTGCCAGGGCGCATAGCTCAGTTGGGAGAGCACCTGCCTTACAAGCAGGGGGTCACAGGTTCAAGCCCTGTTGTGCCCACCATTTATGCGATGGACAATTGAAGTTGTGACTTGTGGTCGCCAGAATAAAACCCGAAAGCTAGATCCTAATAATTGTGAATTGAATGAAATTGGGGCTTGTAGCTCAGGTGGTTAGAGCGCACGCCTGATAAGCGTGAGGTCGGTGGTTCGAGTCCACCCAGGCCCACCAATAACCAATGTACAATTGACAAAGGTCAATTGTAGATTGGGCCTTTAGCTCAGTCGGTTAGAGCGCCCGGCTCATAACCGGTAGGTCCGGGGTTCGAGTCCCTGAAGGCCCACCAATAAACCAAATAAAAACAACAGACTTTGAAGCTAAGGTCTGTTGTTTTTTTCTATGCTAATACATAATAAATTAGTTCCTTTATAATATTAGAAATGTTTTCCATAATATATTTTTCTTCCACCTTTAAAAGAATTATATTATCTGGTACCATATATTGGGACAAATCTTTCAACTGGATTGAAGAAGGATAGTTAGTTTTATTTATAAACAGGGCTTTTTTAGTAGGGGTTATCAGGCCTTCTTTTACCTCCAATTCAATGTCAATAGACTGAGATTCCCAGTTAATATTGAATCCTTCTTGATAGTAAATAATATTTAGTTCCTCATTTTTTGTGGATATATTACACAGAATTTTTAAAATATCCCCTTTTATTACTATATCATTTATTATAATTTCCATCTTATAGCCATTATAATCTATATCTATAGTTTTAATACTCTCTATTATTTTAAATATTTTAAGAATATCTACCAAATAATAAAGATCATCATAATTATGTTTTAATATCCTCTTTTTTAAGATATCACTTCCTCCATTTATATATTGGTAATAAAAATTAATGCAATCCTTTCCAGAATATTCATCCTTCCTATAGATTCCCAAACTTTCTTCAATGGTTTTTAGTTTTAAATTATCTAAATCCAAATAAGGACCTTCAGTTTTAATCTTTCTGTAGATATCAAAACTCTCTATATCCATAATATTATTATATATATCATATTTGCTTAATCTATATTTAATAAAAGGAAGATCAAAACTTTGACCATTATAGGTAATTATTAGATTAAATCCATTTAAAAAAGAATTAAATCTTTCCAATAAAATCTTCTCATAACTAATATGATTGGCAAAGAATTGTTTTAAGCACCAATTATCTTTTTCTCCGTCAAAATAAATAAGTCCAATCAGATAAATATAATTATTCTTCCTATTTAAACCCGTTGTTTCTATATCTAAGAAACATAATTTTTTTCCTTCAAAATAATCAAAAACATGATTCTTAGATTCTAATATATGTTCATATATATCCATATATAATACTCCCTTTTCCTATAATGTGATATAATAGTCCTGTATTTAGAACTATATATCGATTTTATCATAATAATGTTGAAGAATCTATTGAAAGGAGTATAAGCATGGATCAATGGCAAGAATCTGAGGATGGTTTAAATACATCAAAATTAACTGCTGAAGAATTAAAATATAAAATAATAGAATTAAATAATAGGCAGTTGTCAAGCATAAAAGATATGTCTTACTATTATCTTATAGGAGGAATTGGCAAACTTGTTGAATTAGTTGAAGATAAAAATATTTTAGAAGAAATGCATCTTATGGAAGAAAAAAAGACTTTGGTTGAAATTTATCATCTGATAGTAAATTCTTTTAAAAAGTTCCATGAGGATATGGTGGAAAAGGAAATTGATCAGGAGATAAGTAAATTATTGGATATCAGGGGGAAATTGCATGATTTAGCAATGACCTTGCATGCCTATGAAATTGAAATTTCCTATATAAAAGAGTTAATAGATCACCATATGATGAAAAGAATGTCTAAATTAGAATATAAGGATTTGAATATAGATGTAATGGAAATCAATTTTCTAGTAAATAAAATAAGGAAAACGCTAGACAATGTGACGGAGTATAATGTTTTTATTGCTATAGTTTCTAATATATTAAGCATAATACCTTTTAGAATGAGTAAATTCAAATATTTCCATGTAGTCAAAACAAATTTGATTAGAAATTTCAATAACTATCCATTAAATGTGGTAAGAGCACAAATAGAAGAATATAAGATTTTATTCGATGGCAGTTTAATGGGGGATTATGGTATTTTGTTCGATAATTATTTTACCCATATCCAAAGATTTAGAAATATGAATATAGCATCTAAAACTACGGATGAATTAGAGGGTATTTCTAGAGATATTATTCAGATAACTGGAGAAATCAATAAATGGGGTACATTTATTAATAATTTAGGAGTAGTACTGAATAGACTAATGGTTATATATCTTACAAAGCATGAAGTTCATTCTAGCCTTAATATGGAGGACATTTTTAAAAGATGGGAAGAATATTATCAAGAACGAGAAAGCAATCTGTTGGATTCCCTGGTAAAAACATGTGAAAAAGAATTGGAAGAATTAGAAAGGGAATTGATAAAGGGAGCAATGGATTTAGAAAAACTTAATCAAGAGGTAGTTAGGAGAAGAGGATTCGATGATGAAAGTTTTAATGAGAAGATATTATTTACGTCAAAAATTTTAACTTACTATAATGACTTAAAGTTTACTAGACTAGATCTGCTATTTCCTGACAAATATGAAATAGTGGAAAAAGGATATTTAATACAATTAGTAGATAATTTAATACAGTATATGAGTAGAAGCATATCTACAATGACAAATTTAGAAGGAAAGATTAGGATGAGGAGGTTTTTATCTTTTCTACATCTACCTTTTGAAAATATGGATGAATTTTTTTCCTATATAGAATATTCCTTAGATGGAAGGGCTACAAGCACTGAAGAAGTACTTTTTACCATGGATACAATACATTATCTATTAGATGAATATATTGAAAGGCAATAACAGCCTTTCTTTTTTTATGTCTATTATATTTTTATCTCCTTTTGGCAATAATAGATTAATGTGGATTGGAGGGATAGTATGAAAAATAAAGTTGGAATTCCAAGAGGTATGTTTTACTATGATTATTACCTATTATGGAAAGAATTTTTTAATAATTTGGATGTAGAAGTAGTTCCTTCTCCAAAAACTAATAAAGATATATTGAATAAAGGGGTTCATACCTGCGTAGATGAAGCATGTCTACCAGTGAAAGTGTTCCATGGCCATGTGGATTATTTAAAGGATAAGGTTAATTATATTTTTATACCAAAGTTTATTAGTATTTATCCGAAGGAATATTGTTGTCCAAAACATTTAGGATTGCCAGATATGGTGAGACATAGTATAGAAGGATTACCAGAGATAATTGATCCAGAAATCAATTTAAGAAAATCTGATAAAACATTAAAAAAAGCGGTTTTAAATACAGGAAAATATTTTACCAAAAGTTCTAAAAAGATATATAGGGCATTCAATGAGGCTTATAACCAATTTTTTAAAGACGTAGACCTCATGTCTCGTGGGGTTGTGCCAATAAACGCTGTTGGATTATATGATGATTTGTCCTTCAATATAAAAGAAGGTAATGAAACTTTCAAAAGGAAAATATTGTTTTTAGGCCATTCCTACAATATTTATGATGATTATATAAATATGAATATAGTTAGTAAATTAAAGAAAAGAAAAACAAAGGTTATTACTGCAGAAATGGTAGATGAAGAATCCATAAGATATTATGCTTCAAAGCTACCAAAGAGAATGTTTTGGACCCATGGCCAAAGGATAGTAGGTGCTGCATATGCCTTAATTGAAAGAAGGTCTATTGATGGTATTATTTATGTATCAGCTTTTGGTTGTGGTCTTGACTCCGTATTAATGGATTTAGTAGAAAGAAAGGCAAAGGAAAACAAGATACCTTTTACTTTGCTAACAATAGATGAACAAACGGGAGAGGCAGGAATAAATACAAGGATTGAAGCCTTTTTAGATATGCTAGAGTGGAGGGATAATAATGAAGATAACTTTTCCACATATGGGTAATGTTTATATTGCAGGAAAAGCCTTTTTTGAAGAATTAGGCCAAGAGGTAATTCCACCACCTAGATGTAGTAGAAAAACTTTAGAAATTGGTACTAAGTATTCTCAGGAGACTATATGTTTACCTTTAAAAATTATGATAGGAAATTTTGTGGAGAGTATAGAAAAAGGCGCAGATACCGTACTTTTAACTGGTAGTTGTGGCCCCTGTAGGTTTGGATATTATTCTATTTTGGAGGAAAACATATTAAGGGATTTAGGACATAATATAGATTTTATAGTATTGGATCCAATTGGAGAAGGTTGGAAACCTTTAAAGGAGAATATCTATAGGATATTTAAAGCAAATAATATAAAAGACGTAATAGCTGCAGGTCGGTTAGGATGGCAACTTATAAAAAAAGCCGATTATATAATCCATTTGTCCAATCAAAAAAGAGCCTATGCAATGGATAGCTATTTAGTGGATTTAATTATTGATAACTATTATAGAAAGGTTGAAGAAACCTTTGGTGAGAAGGATATGATGGAATTAATGGATGAAACTATAGAAGCTTTAAATAGAGTAAAGATTAAAAAGGACCATAAGCCTATTAGAATAGGATTAATCGGTGAAATATATACGATTATAGAGCCTTTTGTAAATTTAGAAGTGGAAAGAAAACTTGGCCATATGGGAGTCCTTGTTGAGAAATCATTGACTCCAACTATTTGGGTAGATCATCATGTAAAAAACTTCCCTTTTGGATCTAAGGGTGAAAGAAAAAAGCATCAGTTGGCTAAACCCTATTTAAAAACATTAGTAGGTGGCCACGGAAGGGAAACAGTAGGTTCTGCCATCTATTATAGAAATATGGGTTTCGATGGAGTAATTCAGCTTTTACCATTAAACTGTATGCCAGAAATCGTAGCCAAGAGCATATTAAACACGGTAAGTAAGGATTTGGATTTTCCCATAATGACTTTAATATTAGATGAAATGACAGGAGAAGCTGGTTATTTAACGAGGCTAGAGGCTTTTGTTGATTTACTTAAAAGAAGAAAGGAGGAGGTACAATATGGGTAAATATTATATGGGTATAGATGTAGGTAGCGTAAGTACCAATATAGTATTAATGGATGAAAACAATGATGTACATTATAAAAGATATTTGAGGACTCAAGGAAAACCTATAGAAATATTAAAAGAAGGTATTGAAGAGATAGAAAAGGAATTTGGCAGTGTAGATATACTTGGAGTAGGTGTAACTGGCAGTGGAAGGTATTTAGCTAATATAATAGTTGGTGCAGATATAGTTAAAAACGAAATCACAGCTCATGCAGTAGCAGGACTAAACTCTATACCTGAGGTAAAAACTATAATAGAAATTGGAGGCCAGGACTCTAAAATAATCCTCATTAGGGATAGAATTGTTGTAGACTTTGCTATGAATACCGTATGTGCAGCAGGAACAGGATCATTTTTGGATAGGCAGGCTATAAGGCTAGGAGTAGATATTAGTGATTTTGGCAATTTAGCCTTACAGTCCAAAAATTCCGTAAGGATTGCAGGAAGATGTGCTGTATTTGCAGAATCAGATATGATTCATAAGCAACAGCTTGGCCATAATCAATCGGATATAGCAAGGGGACTATGTGATGCTTTAGTCAGAAATTATTTAAACAATGTAGGAAAAGGGAAAGAGGTATTATCTCCTATATTGTTTCAAGGCGGCGTTGCAGCTAATATTGGTATTAAAAAAGCCTTTAAAGAAGCATTAGGAAAGGAAATATATGTACCCGATAATTATGATGTAATGGGAGCGATTGGTGTAGCTATACTTGCTAAGGAAGAAGTTAAAATAAAGGGTAAGACTAACTTTAAGGGAACTTCTCTTTATAAAATGGATTACCAAGTAAAAGGTTTTGAATGTGATGGTTGTTCTAATGTATGTGAGGTAATAGAAATAAAAGAAGAAGGAAAGGTATTGGCCAGATATGGGGATAAATGCGGAAAATGGTCTAACGCTATAAACAATAGAGATTTTAAATTAGCATAGCCTTAAGTTTATATACTTAAGGTCTTTTCTATGCTATAATATCCTTAGAATATCTATATAAGGGGAGACATTATGTATAAGGAAAGTGCTATTAATGGGTTAAAGAAGGGGATTATGACTGTATGGAAATTGACCAAAATTGTTGTACCAGTATATTTTTTTGTTACCTTTTTAAGCTATACGCCAATTCTAAATAAAATTTCAGTTTTTTTTGAGCCAGTAATGAAGGTAGTTGGTCTTCCTGGAGAAGCTTCCTTGCCTTTAGTTTTAGGGAATTTTATTAACTTATTTGCTGGATTAGGGGCTATGGCAAGTTTATCGCTAACTCCTAAGCAAGCCACCATTTTAGCTATAATGTTATCTTTTTCTCATGGTCTATTTTTAGAAACAGCTGTAGCCAAAAGAGTTGGAGTAAGTACTAGTGTAGCTGTACTTACAAGAATAATATTAGCTTTATTATCTGGAATTATTTTTAATCTAGTATTGTAGGAGGTAAAAAATGGATTTTATAGCATATTTAAAGGATAGTTTTACGGGAAGCTTAAATTCTATTTTAAACATGGCAATAATAATCATTCCCCTAATGATAATTATGGAAATACTTAAAGATTTAAATATATTGGAGATAATATCCAAAAGATTAAAACCTATTTCGAATTTTTTTAATATATCTAATGATTCAGTTTTTCCATTGTTAATAGGGTTAATCTTTGGATTAGCCTATGGGGCTGGTATAATAATTGAAAGTGCAGAAGAGAAGGATTTAAATAAGAAGGATTTATATGTGTTAATTATTTTTTTAGTTGCTTGCCATGCAATTTTTGAAGATACTTTAATCTTTGCTACTGTAGGAGCTAATCTATGGCTTCTATTTATTACTCGATTGACGGTGGCAACTATTACCGCTTATTTTGCTTCTAAGGTTATAGAAAAAATTTTAGATAATAAAGAAAGAACAGATGCTTAAGCATCTGTTCTATTTGTTTTCGTCATAGTCGTCGTACTTGTAAATATCTCCATCTTCTTCCACAAACTCTTCAGCTTCTAATGATAGACGAGGCCTAGGTCTAGGGCATGGCGGGTCGTTATTATCATTATTTTCATCTATTTGCCTTGGGAATAAGGTTGGGAACGTAGTACAAATTGGAGATACTTCTGGTGATAGTTCTGGAAAACCTGTAGATAGAACGCAAAGTTGAACTGGTACTATAATTTTCTTTTCACAGGATATACATATTGCAATTATTAGGTCAATTCTGACTTCTCCTGTTTCTGGATTTATATCTATATCCCTTGTAATGCTATTTGTGGCCAATCTTGTTTCGCAAAGTACGCTGCAGAATTCAGCAAACCTTGGGAAGAATGCTGAGTTGAATACCGAAGGTATGCATAGCTCAAAGAAATTAGTTAATTCTACTGGTGTAATAGGAACATTAGCAGTTAGGGTAACAGTCCTTCTTCTACTACTTGGAGTTTGGACTACCACATCAATTTCAACTATAACATTGCCCCTTACTTTTACTCTTTGGGTACCAAAAACTGGAGTACCTTTACCTTCTTCATCGCATTCACTGGTATCTGCAAAGATAATTTTTTCAGACATAAATCCATCTGGACCTACTACTTCTACTGGATGACCTTTTCCATCTTTTACGAATTGTCCACCAGAAAGAACAGTATCAGGATCTACAACTAAATTACGTGGGTCGTTGATGTTTTCAGGATTGAAGAACCTTCTACATCTAATATCTAAAACCCTTATTATCCTTGCATTTCTACCTAAGTTTGGTGTAAATCTTACATTATTTACGGTGCTTAAAGCTTGTAAGTTAACTAAAGTAGCATCGAACACTTTTTGTACAAATATTGGTTCAGATCTTACGTTCCTTAAAGTACCATCAAATTCACATCCTGTATTTCCCTTACAACATCTATCGGTTATACCTAAACTTATTGTTTCAGGCTTAAAATTCGAACTCATAATTTTCCCCCTTTCAATAGTCTTGAGTCCCTTGTCTCACTCATATTATATTCTTCTATCATTATTCTTGTTACATATTAAAACAGGAATATTTAATTATATCCATTAATATTATTTTAGAAGAACTATATCTAGGCGGTGGTTATATGGCATATTTTAACGACAAATTACTATTAATATCGGACTCCCATGAAAATATTGATCTATTTAGATCCTTAGAAGGGAAAATAATTAGATACCATTTTAATTATGAAACGCAAAAACATTATGAAGACATTATAGCAGAGGAAATTTTATTAGAATTTGATGGATCTATTGATAATCAAGATACTATATATATTATCCATCAAGATAAGGCACTCCATCTTATATTGACCCTTATAAAAAAGGACGGAAGAATAGAAAGATTTAAATTAACAGAGGAATCAATATTAGAAGTTTATTATCTAAATTTGATTATGGATAATGATATTCCCCATATTGTCTATTTTGTATTAATATCAGGAATGGAAAAAAGATATAGAATTTACCATCATTATTTTACCGGGGAAGAATGGATAACCAATATTGTAGATGATACAATAGTTAGAGAGTTATTGAACCCTTTAAAGGTATTTAAAACTGAAAGGGAAATAATCTTGAGCTATTATAATAAAACAAGGGATGAACAAATCTATATAAAGAAATTCAACCTAGATAGGAAAGAATGGGGAGATAAAATTAAACTAACCCATGTAGAAGCGAATAAACTATATCTAGATATTCTTGTTAAGGAAACCAAAATACATTTGACCTATTGCCAGTATATGGAGGGTAATTTGGTAGTAAAGTATGAAAGGGTTAATTATACTAATGGTTCCTTGAATAAAGAAGTAGAAGAGATAATATCTAATCCAGAAAATGGGCAAGAACCTACATTAATATATTATGAAGGAAGATTATGGGTTGTATGGATTGAGCATGAAAATATACTTAGTAGATATAGTCAAGATTATGGCAATACTTGGAGCCCTATTTATTTGTGGAGGGAATCGAAAGAAAATCATATTGTAAAATATAAATATAATAAACTTGAAAGTAAAGACATTGTTTTAAATTATTCGTTTGGGAAAATTAATCCAGAAATTGGATTTATAGGTTTTGGACCTATATTCAATACAGTAGAAATACCATTAAAAAAAAATCCATTTCAAATGTTTGCCAAAGGAATTCCAAAACTTTAGAAACAGATGAGGAAATAAGGGTAGAGCTGGAGAAAATACATATCTTAATAGGCCAGTTGGAAAAAAGAGTAACCAATATGGAGAAGCTAGAAATTAATAGGGATTTAGAATTACTGATTAAAAAAGTTGAAGATATTGAAAACTTTTTGGACCGAAGAACTAGGGGGTATTATGGAAGGAGCAAATCCCGATAGATGTTGCTAGCAACATCTATCGGGATTACTAATTTTCGAAAAGATCTTTAATTCTGTTTAAATCATTAGTCACACTTAATATTAACATTAATTTAATTCTAGCCTTTTGTCCCGGTAGGTTTTTGCCAAAGATAACACCTAAATCTCTCAAATGTTTGCCTCCACCTTCATAGCCATATGTATCTAGTACCCTGCCAGTAGGACATCTAGAGACCATAACTACTGGTATACCTTTATTTATAGATTTTTTTACACCAGGAACCATAGTTGGTGGAATGTTTCCTCTTCCTAAGGATTCAATTACAATACCTTTATAATTTTTGTCAATATAGAAATCAAATATATCTGAATCCATTCCAGGACCACATTTTATCAAAGCTACTTTAGTCTCTATTTTTTCCGTTTCAATATGCTTTTTGGATATAATTTCTCTATAAAATATAACTTCATCATTGTCTACGATACCCAATGGGCCAAATTCTGGCGATTTAAAAGTATCTAAGGATAAGGTATTGGTCTTAGTTACCTCACTGGCTGCATTTACTTCGTTATTCATTACAACTAGAACCCCTTTATTTCTAGCATTTTTAGAGATAACAGTACAGATGGCAGCTGATAAATTACTAGAACCATCATAACCTAGCTCTGAGCTGTTTCTCATGGCTCCCACAACGGCAATAGGCTTTTCTGAATCTACCGTTAAGTCTAGAAGATAGGCTGTTTCTTCTAAAGTATCGGTTCCATGGGTAACTACAACTCCAGTAATATCTTCCCTCTTTACAGTTTCTTTAACCAATATGGCTAAATCTATCATCATCTCTGGGGCAATGTGGGGACTAGGCAGATTTGCAAAATTGATTATTTCAATTTCTGCAAATTTCTCTATATTTGTAACCATAGCCATTATTTCTTCTGATGAGAGAGCTGGTATGGCAGCATGAATTCTAGGATCTATTTTCATTGAAATAGTACCGCCAGTAAATATAATAGCAACTTTATTATGACAGGACATATAAATTCCTCCCTAATCTATGATGATTATATTTTATCATAAATTGAGGAAGAGAAACACCAAAAAAGAAAAAGCCCCCTTTGGGGGCTTTTCATCCATAACGGATGTAAATAAACCGTTCAAAAGGGGTATTGGGAATAGAGATCTTATTTGAGGTTACCAGGGGGATAACCACTTTTAAATTATAGCAAATTACGACAAAATTTGCAACACTTTTTTGAAAAAAAATTATAAAATTTTATTTGCAACTATATATCTTAAGAACTTAACCTTTATTATAGTATATAAATGCTATATAATTATTATTAAAATAAAGATAAAATTGGAGGGGTTATAATGGATGATAAAATTATATTGGCAGAAGAAAGTTTAAAGAGAAATGGATTCCAAGTAAAGATCTTTAATAATAGTGAGGAAGCAAAAAAATCACTATTGGAATCTATCACAACTGATGAATCCGTTGCTTTTGGAGGTTCTATGACATTATCTCAGTTGGAAATTTATGATGATTTTAAAAATAGAGGTAATGAAATCTATTGGCATTGGAAAGGAGAAGATAGAAAAAAAGAATTAGCAGAAGCTTATAAATCCAAGGTATATATAACTAGTACTAACGCTCTTACACTAGATGGTAAATTAGTTAATATGGATGGAGTTGCCAATAGAGTTTCATCCATGTTTTATGGTCATGAAAGGGTATATATAATTGTAGGAAAGAACAAAATATCTAAGGACTATGATGATGCAAGGGAAAGGATTAAAAATATAGCAGCCCCAAAAAATGCTAAAAGATTAAATATAAATACACCTTGTAAATTTACAGGAAAATGTAATGATTGTGATTCGCCAGATAGAATATGTAATGTAGAAGTTATTATACATAGAAATCCAACAGGAGCTAATATTAATATCTACTTAATAGATGAGGATTTAGGCTACTAAACGAGATGAGGTGATATTTTGAATATATATTTGGACAATTGTTCTACCACTAAGCCAAGAGAAGAAGTTATAGAAGAGATAATATATGCCTTGAGGGAAGAATACGGCAATCCTTCTTCCCTTCATAAGATGGGATTTAATGTTGAAAAAAAAATTGAGGAAATAAGGAATAATATAGCCAGTTTTTTAGAAGTCAATAAAGATGAAATTTATTTCACTTCTGGTGGTACAGAAAGCAATAATATGGCCATTCAAAGTATAATAAATAAACATAATAGGATAGGAAAGCATATTATAACTACAAAAATTGAACATCCATCAGTATTAAATGTATTAAAAGATTATGAAGAAAAAGGTTACGATATAACTTATTTAAAGGTAAATGATAAAGGCTTAATATCATTAGACCAATTAAAAAGAAGTATAAGGGAAGATACTATCCTCATTGCTATAATGCATGTAAATAATGAAATTGGAGCCATTCAACCCATATGGGAGATTAAAAAAGTTCTAAAGGGAAAAAATTCAAGGGCTTTAATCCATGTAGATGGAGTTCAAGGCTTTGGTAAAGTCCATATTGACCCGAAAGGCTGGGGTGTAGATACCTATTCCTTTAGTGGGCATAAAATCCATGGGCCTAAGGGAATAGGAGGGCTTTATATAAACAAAGAAATAAAATTGAACCCTATAATATTTGGTGGTAATCAAGAAAGGGGTTTCCGTTCAGGTACAGAAAATGTTCCAGGAATAATGGGGCTAGGAAAAGCTGTAGAAATCATGGAAAAAAATTTTGAAAAGGAACAAAACCAGGTCAATGGAATTAAATCCTACTTTATTAAGAGACTAGGGGAGGAAATAGACCATATTCACATTAATAGTCCAATGAATCATAAATCTTCCCCTTATATATTGAATGTTTCCTTCGAATATGTAAGGGGAGAGGTACTACTTCATTATTTAGAGGATAAGGGTATATATGTATCTACTAGTTCAGCTTGTTCTTCAAGGGGAACGGAAAAGAGCCATGTGCTTTTAGCTTTAGGTCTCTCTAATAGGATGATAGAAGGTGCTATTAGATTTTGTTTTTCCTATGAAAACACTAAAGAGGATATAGATTATACCATAGAAATACTTAAAAAATCAGTTGAAGAAATTAGACAAATAACTATGAGGTGATTAAAATGGATAAAGTTTTAAGTATAAGCATTGGTGAGATAGCCTTAAAAGGAAAAAACAGAAAGTATTTTGAAGATAAATTAATATCAAGGATGAAAAAGGCTATTAAAGGCTTAGATTACACTAAAATCTACAAAGAGCAAGGGAAAATGTATATCGAAGGGGCAGAAGATAATTTTGAACCTATGATAGATAAATTGAGGAAAGTATTTGGGCTTGTATATATTAGCCCTTGTATAAGAGTAGAAAAAAACTTAGAGGAAATTGAAAAAGCTATCATTAAGGTAATGGAAGAAAGACAATCTAAAAATCCTGTAAAAACCTTTAAAGTAAAAACTAATAGAGTGGATAAGAATTTCCCGATAAAATCACCAGAGGTTTCAAAAAAAATGGGAGGGGTAATACTAAGGAATGTAGAAGGTTTAAAGGTTGATATACACAACCCGGAAACGTATGTATTCATAGATATTAAAGAAAATGCATATATTTATACTGAAAGAATAGAAGGATATGGGGGGTTACCTGTAGGCACTAATGGAAAAGGATTATTATTGTTATCAGGAGGCATTGATAGTCCAGTAGCTGGATTTTTAATGGCTAAAAGGGGAGTGGAAATAAGCGGAATCCATTTTCATAGTTATCCTTTTACTAGTCAAAGGGCAGAAGATAAGGTGAAAAAGTTAGCTGAAATATTAAGCATATATACGGGAAAGATTAAATTATATGGTATAAACATATTGGAAATTCAAAAGGAACTAAATGCTAAATGCCCAGAAGATGAGATGACCATATTATCCCGTAGATTTATGATGAGAATTGCAGAAAAAATAGCTTTAGACAATGATATAGATGCACTTATAACGGGAGAGAGCTTAGGACAGGTAGCAAGCCAGACTATACAAGGACTATCTGTAACAAACGCTGCAGTAGACATACCTATACTGAGACCATTAATAGGTTTGGATAAGGTAGAGATAATAGAAGTAGCAAAGGAGATTGAAACCTACGAAACTTCTATTCTGCCCTATGATGATTGTTGCACTTTATTTTTACCAAAACATCCAGTGATTAAGCCAAAGTTAGCTGATATTGAGAAGTCTGAAGAAGCAATAGATGTTGAAAAGCTAATTGAAAAAGCAATAGCAAATGTAGAGGTTTATAACATAAGATAGATTGTCAATACCTTCATTATAATAAAGAAAAATTTGCCATTTTATATTGACACTAGTGTCGAATATGATAAAATATTATTAAGCCTATTATTTCACAAAGTGAGAAGGGGGTAGATGAAGTTTGCCGAAAATAGTCGATTATGAATCGAAAAAACAGGAAATAATAGAGAAGGCAAGGATTGTATTTGCTAAGCGAGGATATCATAATACTAATCTTTCTCATATTTCAAAAAAATGTGGTATAGGAAGGACTACCCTTTATCAATATTTTGCCAACAAAGACGAAATATTCTATCACACTATGGGTTCTACTTTGGAGGAGATTAAAAGCCAAGTAAATGTAATTGTACTAGACGAACAATTAACATTTGTAGAGAAATTAAAAGAAATAATTCACAAACTAACAGAGGAGCAAAAACATAATAATACTTTTATTTTGTTATTAGAAGTATGGCTGGTTTTAAAAAGGGAAAATAATGAAACTCTAGAAAAATTAAAAGAATATACTCGAGAATTAAAAAGAATTTTAGAAGAACTAATAAAAGAAGCGATAAACGCAAAAGAGATTAAACCAATTGATAGTAAAAGTTTAGCAGAAACTATTTATACATTTATTGAAACTTTTACACTTCAAAGAACTTCTAACTATTTAGATTCAAAAGTTAAAGTAGAATCACTTAATCTGTTAATTGATGGGCTGAAAGCTTAACTTTAAAGGGGGATTTAAAATGGCAAGCGTAAAGCAACTTATTAGTACCAAAGTTATGAATGAAGGGCTTAAATATATCGAAAAAGACCCTATGGCAAATATGCCCAAGTTATTAGATTGGGCAGAGAAACTCATTACAAGAGAAAACCATAAAGGCATGCTCCAAACCTTCAGAAATGTAGTAGAAGACCCAGAAAGCAATTGGTATAAATTGATTGAAAGGTATTTTGATGAACTATCACCGGCTACAAGACAGAAATTTATGATAAATTATATGGTTAACTCTGGAATTATTGGCATCCCAATTCAAGATAAGATGAAGAAGAAATATAATTGCAATGTACCTTGGGCCATATTAATAGATCCTACCAGCGCCTGCAATTTAAAATGTACGGGATGTTGGGCAGCAGAGTATGATAAGACGGATTCTTTAAGCTACGACTTACTAGATAGGGTAATAAGGGAAGGAAAAGATCTGGGGATATACATGTATATATTCTCTGGTGGAGAGCCTTTAGTTAGGAAGAAGGATTTAGTAAAACTGGCTAAAGAACATAGCGATTGCTCTTTCTTGTCCTTTACAAATGCAACCTTAGTAGATGAGGAATTTGCAAAAACCTTAGGAGAATTAGGAAACTTTGGGTTGGCCATTAGTATAGAAGGTTTTGAAGAAGAAACGGATATGCGTAGAGGAGAAGGAACTTATAACAAGGTGATGGAAGCCATGGATTTATTGAAAAAGGAAGGAGTAGTATTTGGCTTTTCTACTTGTTATCATAAGTATAATACGGATTCAATAGCTACGGAGGAATATATAGATTTCTTAATAGATAAGGGGTGTATGTTCGGGTGGTATTTTACCTACATGCCTATAGGTAAAGATGCAGTTATGGATTTAATGGCTACGCCTGAACAAAGGGAGTATATGTATCATCAGATTAGAGATTTAAGAACTAAAAAACCTATATTCATACTGGATTTCTGGAATGATGGAGAGTATGTTAATGGATGTATCGCTGGTGGAAGAAGGTATCTCCATATAAATGCTAGTGGTGATGTAGAGCCATGTGCATTCATCCATTATTCAAATGTAAATATAAAAAATGTAAGTTTAGTTGAAGCACTGCAATCACCACTATTTATGCAATATAGAGAAAACCAACCTTTTAATGACAATCATCTAAGGCCATGTCCTCTATTGGATAATCCGGAAAAGATAAAGGGTATGGTAAACGAGTCAAAGGCTTATTCTACTCAACCAATAGATAGGGAAGATGTAGAGGACCTAGCTGCAAAAACGGAAAAAGCTGCTGAGGATTGGGCTAAAACAGCAGATAAACTTTGGAATATACATCTAGAAAAAAAAGAGAAGAAACTCGCAAAAAATTAAATTAAATGTAATGTGCCTGAAATAAAGCTGGGATTGAAAAAATCCCAGCTTTATAGCTTATAGAATTTTATTAGTAAATTCTTCAGAAAAATTATTTAACAGGATATATATAATATAATATATAATAGGGTATATGGAAAATAAGTATAAGGAGGATGCAAAAATGCAGAAAAAGAAAAAATATTTAATACCAATTGTTATAATTCTATTAATTGTAGTTTTACTAGGAGGAAGTTATAACAGATTGGCTATTGGAGATGAAAAGGTTACTAGCGCTTGGGCACAAGTGGAGAATGTACTAAAGCGTAGGGCAGATCTAATACCTAATTTAGTCAATACAGTTAAGGGTTATGCTAGCCATGAAAAAGAAGTATTGACTGGGATTACGGAAGCTAGGACTAAATTTAATGCAGCTAATACTCCTGATGAATATGCGGAGGCAAATGCCGAGTTTAATAGGGTTTTGACTAATCTATATGCGGTAGTAGAAAATTATCCAGAATTAAAAGCCAATGAAAACTTCACTGAATTACAATATGAATTAGCCGGTACTGAAAATAGAATTGCAACTGAACGCATGAGATATAATGAAGCAGTTGAAAGTTTTAATACCAGTATAAGAAGGTTTCCTACCAATATTATAGCGAAAATTTTTGGATTTGAAAAAAGACAATATTTTGAGATTAATCCAGAAGATGCAGAAGTTCCGGAAGTGAATTTCTAGGTGGTAAATATGAGAAAAAAATTAACCTTTTTTATTATTCTATTCATATTATTGATAATTAGCAATAATATGGGATGGGCTGTTGAATTGAAACTCCCTGAACCTAGCCACTCCTTTTATGTATATGATGAGGCGAAAATAATTGATAATCAATTAGAAGAGTATATTGTAGATACCAATAAAGAATTATATAAAAAAGTCGGGGCTCAGATTGTAGTTGCTAGTATAATGAATTTAGAAAGTAGGGATATAAAAGAATATGCTACTGGTTTATTTGAAAAATGGGGTATAGGTAGTAGGGAATATGATAATGGTCTATTAATCCTCATAGCGCCAGAAGAAAGAGAAATTTGGATAGAAGTAGGTTACGGACTTGAAGGCGCATTACCAGATAGCAAGGTAGGAAATATCATTAAAAATTTTATACTACCTTATTTTAAAGAAGATAATTATTCCGAAGGTATATTATCTGGATTTAATGAAATAATCAATGAGGTAGAGAAGGAATATAATATTGAATTAGGACGAGAAAGGATAAATGAAGATCTCTATTATTTTGATAACTCCTATGGAGGAATAAGTCTTTTTGATAAATTTGGAAAAGTTTTATTGGTATTAGGGATTATAATATTTTTATTTATCGATTTTAAATTTTTTAATGGGTTCATAACTTATTCCCTATTAAGGGGAAGTAGATTTGGTGGTTCTAGCTTTGGGGGTAGAGGTGGCAGATCTTCTGGTGGCGGTGGTAGATCTGGTGGTGGAGGTGCCGGTGGCAAATGGTAAGGAAGGATGAAAACTATGAAAAAAATTATTATAATATTTGTTTTAGTAATATTATTAATAACAGGGTGTTCCCCAAAAGGAAAACCAAACGAAATAGTTGGCGAGAAGCCAATAGTCTATGTATCTTTTTATCCATTATATTTTTTAGTAGATGAAATAGGTGAAGACAATATAGATTTAAAAATGATAATACCAAATGGCGTAGATTCCCATGATTATGAACCTTCAATGAAACAGTTAAAAGCTATAGAAGAGGCAGATATTTTCATATATAATGGAGCTGGTTTTGAGAATTGGACAGAAAAGCTAGTCGGTACTATAATAGATGAGGATAAAACATTAAGAGCTAGTGATTATGTAAAACTAATTGAAATCAATGGTACTTTTGATCCTCATATATGGCTAAATCCTGAAAACATGAATAGAGTAGGAGAAAAAATTAGGGATAGACTCATATCTTTAGATAAAGATAATAGGGATGAATACAAGAGAAATTTTAATGAATTATCTAATAGATTAAAGGCATTAGATAATGAATTCATAGATGGACTGAAGGATAAGGAGAAGGATACAATACTTGTATCCCATTCAGCTTTTGCCTATATGGCAGAAAGATATAATTTTCAACAGGTATCAGTTGCAGGAATTAGTCCAGAACAAGAACCTAGCCCTAGGACTATTGCAAATATTATAGAGATGGTAGAAAAAGAAAATTATGAATATATTTTTTTAGAAACTTTGGCTAATCCAAAGACGGTGGATATAATTGCTGAAGAAACTAATTTAAAAACTCTTTTATTAAACCCTTTAGAAGGTTTAACTGAGGAAGAACAAAATAATGGAGAGGATTATATATCCATTATGGAAAAAAATCTTATAAACTTGAAAAAGGCTTTGGTGGAATGAGATGGATAAATATATAATAAATGGAGAAGGCGTAAGTTTTAGCTACGGTTCAAATAAAGTATTGGAAAATATAAATTTTCATATTGAAGAAGGAGATTTTGTTGGAATTATTGGGCCCAATGGTTCTGCAAAGAGTACATTACTAAAACTAATGGTTGGATTACTTAAGCCGGATAAGGGCTCAATAAAACTCCTTGGAAAGCCAATTGATGAATTTAAAGAATATAAGAGTATAGGTTATATTTCTCAAAATGCTCGGGATTTTAATCAAATGTTTCCTGCTACAGTAGAAGAAGTTGTAGCAGCCAATCTTTATTTAAATAGGGGTTTCTTCAATAGGCTAAAGAAAGAAGATAAAAGAAAAATTGAAAAAGCATTACAAATTGTTGAAATGGAAGAATTCAAAACAATGAAGATTGGCAATTTATCAGGGGGACAAAAACAAAGGGTTTTTATTGCTAGGGCTTTGGTAAATAATCCAAAAATACTATTTATGGATGAACCCTTAGTAGGAGTGGATTTAGATTCTCAGAATAAATTCTATAATTTGATGGATAGGTTAAATAGAGAACATAATATTACATTAGTAATGGTTTCCCATGATATAGGGGTTATATCTAAAAAGGTAAATAGGATATTTTGCCTATCTAAAGGAAAAGTCTTTAGCCATAATTCTAAACAAAGTATTTGTTCTGATACATTTAAGGAAATCTTTGGAGATAATATGAATATATTGTTCCATGATCATTAGGAGGAAAAATATGCTTTCTTATGGATTTATGCAAAAATCATTTATAATGGGGATTATGATAGCTTTAATTGCTCCTACAATAGGCTATTTTCTAGTTCTTAGAAGACAATCTATAATAGGAGATACCCTATCCCATGTAGCATTATCTGGAGCTGCTTTTGGTATGGTAACTAATTCATATCCTGTATATACAGCAATTTTATTTGCTATAATAGCAGCCCTTGGAATAGAGGGATTGAGAAAAAAATACGAAAATTATGCTGAATTGTCCCTTGCTATAGTATTATCTGCAGGAGTAGGCCTAGCTTCTGTTTTAATTAGCTTAGGCAATACCCAAGGTATACTGTCCTACCTATTTGGTAGCTTAGCTCTTGTTACAAATCAAGATATATTTTTAGTTATTATTTTAGGAATAATTGTATTGATTACTATATCCTTTTTTTACGAAGGCTTGTTCTACATATCTTTTGATGAAGAAAGCGCATATTTAGCAGGAGTTCCCAATAGATTTATCAATCTTTTTTTCTCCATACTAGTAGCGTTAACAGTTGCAATCTCCATGAGAATTGTAGGAGTGCTCCTTATATCTTCATTAATGGTACTTCCTGTAGCTACAAGTCTATTAATAGCCACAAGCTTTAAATCTGGGCTAATATATTCCAATATATTTGGACTTATATCCGTAATCATAGGTCTTATACTATCCTTCTACTTAGATATAGCTCCAGGAGGATCTATTGTATTATCAGCTTTATTATTATTAATAATAGTTATAGTTTTTGAAAATATTAAAAATAAACGTAAAAAGCCAGCTTAATAGCTGGTTTTTTTTATAACGAATAGGAAAGTTTTCACTTATAAAATAATAATTAAAAAGAACTTTCCGTTATGAGTTTCAAGAAAAGCTTCTTTAATAATTCTTCTATAGAAGCTTTTCTTATTAAGTAAAAAATTTATATATTAAACCCAATTTAATACTGGATTAGATAAAGCTTTGTATACAACTCATGTTAACTAGTAAAAATTTTTAATAAAATATATTGACTTTTTACTATTATATTGCTTATAATGTAATAGTTGAAATCGAAGTTTAGTAATTATAAACTAAAGGTTTAATATATAGCTAGTTTACATTAAGGAGGATCGTTGTGAAAATAGGTGAAAAAATTAGACGTTTGAGAGTCCAAAATTCATTAACTCAAGAGGAGCTAGCAGATAGATGCGAGTTGACCAAAGGTTTTATATCCCAAGTGGAAAGGGATCTGACCTCTCCTTCTATTGCTACTCTAATGGACATTTTGGAAGGCCTGGGAACTAATTTAAGAGATTTTTTTAACGAAATAGAGGATGAGAAAATAGTTTTTTCTAAAGAAGATGCTTTTGTTACGGAAAATGAAGACTATAAGTACACTTTAAAATGGATAATACCTAATGCACAAAAAAACATCATGGAACCAATTCTTATTGAATTAGAACCAGAGGGTAGAACAAAGGAAGATTCTCCCCACGAAGGAGAAGAATTTGGCTATGTATTAAGGGGAAGTACTATTATCCACTTAGGTAGTGAAAAGTATAAGGTAAGGAAGGGAGAAAGTTTTTATTATAAAGCTAACTCTAATCATTATTTATCAAATCCAGGTAAAACTAGAGCTGTTATAATCTGGGTAAGTTCGCCACCAAGCTTTTAATATTATATAAGGGGGTTTAGATGATGGATAAAACTCATACAATTGATCTAAGAAATATATCAAAAGAATATGATGGGATAAAAGTCCTAGACAATATAAATCTTTATATCAGAAAAAATGAATTTTTAACATTATTAGGTCCTAGTGGATGTGGTAAGACTACTACTTTAAGAATAATAGGAGGATTTGAACAACCAACAGAAGGAAAAGTAATATTTGAAGGAAAGGATATTACAACTTTACCCCCCTATGAAAGGCAAATAAACACAGTTTTTCAAAAATATGCATTATTTCCTCATATGAATGTATTTGACAATATAGCTTTCGGTTTAAAGATAAAAAAGATGGCAAAAGACGATATAAAAGCTAGGGTTAAGGAAATGCTAAGATTAGTAAACCTTAAAGGTTTTGAAAATCGCTCCATCGATTCCTTAAGCGGTGGACAACAACA
The DNA here is from genome assembly GCF_000511955.1 of [Clostridium] ultunense DSM 10521. Taxonomy (GTDB): domain Bacteria; phylum Bacillota; class Clostridia; order Tissierellales; family Tepidimicrobiaceae; genus Schnuerera; species Schnuerera ultunensis. The sequence continues at coordinate 28,480 of NZ_AZSU01000004.1, forward strand.
AAGGGTTGCTATTGCCAGGGCTTTAGTCAATGAACCAAAGGTATTACTTTTAGACGAACCTTTGGGAGCTTTAGATTTGAAACTTAGAAAAGAGATGCAAACTGAATTAAAAAACATGCAAAAAAGGGTAGGGATTACTTTTATATACGTTACCCATGACCAAGAGGAAGCATTGACTATGTCGGATACTATAGTAGTAATGGACAAGGGAATTATACAGCAAATAGGTACCCCCGTTGACATATATAATGAGCCTAAAAATGCTTTTGTTGCTAAATTTATAGGAGAAAGTAATATTGTAGACGGAATTATGATTGAAGATTATATAGTAGAATTTGCTGGTAGAACCTTTAAATGTGTGGATAAAGGTTTTAATCAAAAAGAAGAAGTAGATGTGGTAATTAGACCTGAAGATTTAGAAATTGTGCCCTTAGAGGAAGGCTTATTAAAGGGTATTGTGATGTCCGTAACCTTTAAAGGAGTTCATTATGAAATGATGGTTAAAGATGGGAGTATAGATTGGATGGTTCATAGTACTATTATGAAACCGGTAGGTACGGAAATAGGCATGAATGTACTACCTGAAAATATTCATATAATGGAGAAGGTGATTAAAGAATGAGGATGAAATGGACTTCATATCCCTATATATTATGGATGATTATCTTTATTGTAGTTCCCTTAGCTTTAATCCTTCTGTTTTCCATTACTACCGGTGAAGAAGGGGGTATAAAAAATTTACAATTTACCTTAGATAATTTTAAACGATTTCTAGACCCAAAATATTTAGATGTGTTATGGATATCCATTAGTTTAGCATTAAAGTCGACAGCCATTACTTTGTTACTAGGATATCCTATGGCAATGATTATTGCTCGTGAGAAACCAAAAAGAAGGAATATAATGATACTTCTATTTGTTATCCCCATGTGGATGAATTTTTTATTAAGGACTTATGCTTGGTTAACCCTATTGGGGAAGAATGGGCTAATAAATTATATAGTTATAAAACTAGGATTTAAGCCCCTTAATCTAATATACAACGATTTGGCAGTATTATTGGGAATGGTATATAATTTTCTACCTTTTATGGTATTGCCAATATATTCAGTCCTAATAAAAATAGATAAGAGTTTAATCGAAGCAGCGGAAGATTTAGGAGCAAATAAGATTAAAGTTTTTTCTAGAGTAACCTTTCCATTGAGTATTCCTGGAATAATTACTGGAATTACGATGGTATTTATGCCTGCTGTCAGTACTTTTGTAATTTCAAGACTATTAGGTGGTGGCCAATATATGCTTATAGGAAATTTAGTAGAACAACAATTTTTATGGGTTGGCGATTGGCATTTTGGATCTGCCATATCTATAATAATGATGGCCTTTATACTTTTAACTATGGCCATTACCGCTAAATTCGATTCTCAAAAAGGGGAAGGTGGTAGATTATGGTAGGTCGAATTTTGAGAAGGATATATACATTTTCAATATTTTTGTTTCTATACGCACCTATTATTGTATTAATAGTTTTTTCTTTTAATAATTCAAAATCTAGGGGAGTTTGGAATGGATTTACATTTAAATGGTATGTAGAACTGTTTAAAGATGTGGAAGTACTAAAGGCTTTATACTATACTTTGCTAATTGCAGTATTATCATCCATAATTTCAACTATAATAGGAACTTTTGCAGCAATAGGCATATATGGCATGCCAGGTATTAGCAAAAAAATAATCCTTAACCTGAACTATTTACCCGTATTAAATCCAGATATTGTTACCGCTGTATCCCTAATGACTTTATTTAGGTTTTTAAGGATTGAATTTGGTTTTATCACCATGCTTTTATCCCATATAACCTTCTCCATACCCTATGTAATACTATCCATACTGCCTAAATTAAAACAGATGAATAAGCATCTGGCAGAAGCGGCTATGGATTTAGGAGCGACCCCTTTTTATGCATTGAGAAAGGTAGTTATACCTGAAATAATGCCTGGAATAGTAACGGGTGCACTATTAGCCTTTACTTTATCCGTTGACGATTTTGTTATTAGCTTTTTCAATAAAGGAGCAGGAGTTACCAATTTAAGTATAACAATTTTCTCCATGGCTAGAAGAGGGATTAATCCTGTTATAAATGCTTTATCTACTTTGATGTTTGCTGGTTTATTGGTTCTACTATTAATAATAAATAGTAGATCGTCTAAGAGTATTAGTGAGAGAGGTGATATTATATGAAAAGAAGTATTAAATACTTTTTGAGTATTGGTCTGATAATGATAATTGGATTATTATCTACTGGTTGTGGAAGTAATAAAGCCACCCTTAATGTGTATAACTGGGGAGATTATATAGATCCAGATGTAATAAAGGAATTTGAGAAGGAATTTAATGTTAAGGTAAACTATAATACATTCGCAACTAATGAAGATATGTATGTAAGTATTAAAAAGGGTGGAACTAGCTATGATGTGGCTTTCCCATCAGATTATATGATAGAAAGAATGATAGATGAAGGTCTATTAGAAAAGATCAATAAAGAAAAGATACCTAATTTGAGTAATATTGAGGACAGATTTTTAGATTTAGATTTCGATCCTAATAATGAATACTCAGTACCATATATGTGGGGAACGGTAGGCATTATATATAATAAAAACCTAGTTGATGATGTAGTAGATAGTTGGAATATCCTTTGGAATGAAAAATATAGTGGCCAGATTTTGATGCTGGATAGCCAACGAGATTCCATTGCCGTAGCATTAAAAAAGCTAGGTTATTCAATGAACTCTAGGGATAGAAAGGAATTAGAAGAAGCCAAAGAAGAATTGATTAAACAAAAACCTCTAGTTTATGCTTATGTAGGAGATGAAGTTAAAGACTTAATGGTTGGGGAAGAAGCTGCCCTTGCTGTTGTATGGTCAGGAGATGCAGTAGCTATGATTAGAGAAAATGAAAATTTAGAGTATGTAATACCAAAAGAAGGAACTAATCTTTGGTTTGACAATATGGTAATACCAAAAGGTGGAAAAAACAAAGAACTAGCTGAAGAGTTTATCAATTTTATGAATCGACCTGAAATAGCAGCAAGAAATACGGATTATATTGGATACTCAACGACTAACTATAAAGCATTGGAATACTTGCCTGAGGACATAGTAAATAGTAAGGTGGCTTATCCTGCTGATGAAGAAATAGGAGAAGTTGAAATATTCAAAGATCCTAAGGACTTTTTGAAAGTATATGATGAAATATGGTTGGAAATTAAAGCTCAAAGATAGTTTACTCAATTGACTGAGTACAATTTACAATGGACAATTAGTGGCAGTATATAAATCCTGAATGGAAAGATTTATCTAGGAAGTTCTAAGGACAAGATTCTTCTCTGCGTTCAGAATGATAATGTCACATTGTTATATTATGTGTATATTTTGATACTTTGGGTAATAATTAACTAATCATTATTAACCCAAGGAGGTACAGAATGGAAAAAGTAAAATATTTGATTATAGGAAATGGAATAGCAGGACTTTCAGCAGCTAAGGAAATAAGGAATAATGATAATCAAGGTAGCATCACTATGATTTCAAGCGAAGCATACCATACTTATTATAGAGTAAGATTAACTGAATATCTATCAAAGGATTTCAGGGAGGAAGAACTTTTAGTAAATAAAGACAGTTGGTATGAGGAAAAGAATATTAAGGTGTTGTTAAATAAAATAGTTGAAAAAATAGATATAGATAATTCTAAAATAAGACTAGATGATGGTGTAGAAATAGGCTATGAAAAACTATTACTAGCTACTGGTAGCAGACCCTTTATACCTCCCATAGCGGGAAAGTTTAAGCAGGGAGTATTAGCATTGAGGACTTTAAGAGATTTAAGGTATATTCGAAATTATTTTGATAAATGTAAAAATATTACTGTAATAGGTGGTGGGCTTTTAGGATTAGAAGCAGCCTGGTCTTTAAAGAGATTAGGGAAAAATATCAGTATTGTTGAATTTGCCCCCTATTTATTGCCTAGGCAATTAGATGAAGAATTATCAAATAAATTAAAGGAAAAATTGGAGGAGGAAGGCTTTAAAATCTATCTATCTTCAGCAGCTGAAGAAATACTGGGGAAGGATAGAGCTAATGGAATATTATTAAACAATGGCAAGGAACTTAAAACCGATGGGATACTGTTTTCAGTTGGCATAAGACCAAATGTAGATTTAATTAGAGATACTAAGATAGAGTTTAATAAAGGAATAATCGTTGATAAAAATTTAAGAACAAATATAGAAAATATTTATGCAGCGGGAGACGTAGTCGAAATAGATGGCTCAGTAATAGGATTATGGACTTCGGCAAATGAGCAAGGAAAAGTGGCAGGCGCTAATATGTCAGGGAAGCTTTTAGAATATACTGAAGCAAAACTGTTCACTTCCTTATTATTAGGAGATATTAAGCTGTTTTCAGTAGGAGAAATAAGAGAATTTGATAGATTCTTTGAATACAAAGATGAAAGTAAAGATATCCACCATAAACTATTTACCACTAGAGGAAAACTTACCGGCGGTATACTATTTGGAGATACCAGAGATATGGGTAAGCTAAAAAGGTCAGTTACAGAGAAAATAGATATTAATTCTTATTTGGAAGACAATATACAGTTTAAATAGAATAATATCCATATTAAAAGTGTGACAGTAACTGTCACACTTTTAATATGGATTAAATTAATAGAGCTGTTAACTATAAGTATTGAAAATATCCCTAAATTAAAATTCTTCAACTATAGAATCTCTTATTGGTCTTGGTGGAATATAATAACTACTAACAGATACAGCAGCACTTAAGCAGGTGATTATAGTGATAGTTGATAATAATAAAGCAATTTTTTTCTTCATAGCTATTTTTACACCTCCCTGTTTAATAAGTTTTCAATTAAATTTTTTGTTTCTAAATTATCGTTTTGCTCTATAAAATTGTAAAGAATTTTTAATATAATAGCAAAATCTTTAGTCATTTCTATATTATAAATTTGAGTTCTATAGTTTTTTGCTAAAAGATTAATTTTATCAATTTGTTCTGTTTCTATATAGAAATCCATCAGTTTTAAAAAAATATCTTGAAATGAATTAATCTCTTCATTATTTTTTGATAATTCAAGAGCCTTATTTAGGTATTTTTCATAAGAATCATATTCCTCTAAAAAATAATATATCTCGGATAAACCAAATAGAATTTCAGGTAGGTATGAGGAGTCTTTATCTATAATTTCTAGATAATCTATTACTTTAACATGGTATTTTTCTACTTCTTCTCTACACTCCTTATGGGTATAGGTTTGCATTATGTTTATATATATTAAACACATTTCTTCAGGATCATCAAAATCTTCAATTATTTTTAATAGTTTATTATAATTTCTTAATGCACCATCATAATTTTCTATCTGGGAATTACAAATTCCTTCCAACATTAATATTCTTTTAATTTCACGATAGTTTTCGTCATATATATAGTATTTAGCATATATTAATTGTTCTAAACATTTACTATAATCCTTTTTATGATAATAAGCTAGTCCACTATTATAATAAAAAATGCCTTTATATTTATAAGGAATGTCATCCTGAGTCGATAGGGCAAAATTACATAATCTAATAGCCTCATCAAATTTTTCAGTTACAATACAATTATAGACCAGTTTCAAGATAATCTTGTAACGTTCCTTCATATATGGGTATTCGTAGGAAACCTCTAAAGATTTTAGATAATAATAGTATTCCTTATTTGAATCTTTAGCATTATAATAAATATCTCCTAACAATTCATAGGCTTTAACCTTTTTATCGATAAAATTCCATTTATTTAGGAAAGTTTCAATTTCATTTAATTCTTCTATATTGAATTCATAGTTTTTTTCAATTAAGTGATGCTTAATTTTATCAATATACACATTAGCCCGTTTCCTTGCTTCGTATCTATCTGGATTGAGAATATCTTCCGGTTGAATATATATGTCCATACCCTTCTCGTGAATAATTTTATTTATATTTTTTGAAATAATATTAGCAACGTTATAATATATAGGCGTTCTATCATTTTCTATAAGACTTATTAAATTTCTAGTAATTTGGTCACCAGCCAATTGGTATTGTCTTAAATTTAAATCTTTCCGTATTTTTTTTAAATTTTCACCTATGGTAATCTTATCTTCTTCCATATTCTCCAACCTTTATAATATATTTTCATTGAATAAAATTATATCATATAAATCAATTTAAGTAAATATATTTACATATGATTATATTGTGATATACTTATAGTATAAGTATATAATTTTAATGATGTACCAGGGATGGTCTAGATTGTGTGTTGGGTCTTTATGGGGTAAGGACTATTTCCTGGTACATTTATGCAAAAATAATTAATCGCAATTTATGCAATTGCAGAATCCGTATTATATTGATATGATAGTAGTAAATAATTGAATGAGGGGTTATGATTGTGAGCAAGAAAATAAAAACAGAGGAAATTTATGCCATTTTAAAAAGAAGAATTATTGAGTTAGATTATGAACCAGGAGAAGTTCTTAATGAAGTAGATATAGCTGATGAATTTAATATCAGTAGAACACCAATAAGGAAGATTTTTCAACAATTAAATACAGATAAATTACTTAATATAATACCCAGGTTTGGTGCCCAAGTAGCACCTATTGATTTTATGTATATGAAATCAGTCTTTGAGGTAACTCGAATTCTTGATCCTTTTGCGGCAAGATTAGCAATAGATAGAATTACCGATGAACAGCTGAAAGAGTTAGAAACTATAGTTGAGAGACTTGAGACTTATGACATCACTGCAGATTATCAAAAAGCAATTATTGATGATCAAAGATTTCATGATATTATATTTTTAAGTAGTGGCAATCCATGTTTGCAAGAAGTCCTTCTTAGTCTACATAGTCATACTGAAAGATTATGGCATTACTCTCAACGCTATTTTGATTCTATGGATTTGTTTACCGATAGTTTAGGCAATGTTTTAAAGGCTATAAAAGAGAAAAATATGGATAAAGCAGAAAGATATACAAGAGAACATATAGATGCTTTTGTGGACAAAATAAAACAAGAATTGCTTTAGTTTTGGCTAAAGTTCAGTGAAGAAGCAGCCTTAAAGTTTATCAAATACTTTAAGGCTTTTTTATTAATTATAAATTCTAACAATACTTTTTTAAAACAACTTGACTTTCTCCAATTAAAGCTATAAAATATTCCAAAGCGTAGAATAGGACGAGTAAATTTTTTAAGGTCAACAGAGATAGAAGTTCATAGGCTGAGAAACTTCTTTGATACACTAAATTGAAAACCCCCTAGGAGCTCAATCCTGAATTCTAGTAAGGATTTGCGTTGGCTTACGTTACAGCTATTAAATAATATTTATTTGTTATTAGGTGGAAACGAGAAAAACACTCGTCCTATTAAGGACGAGTGTTTTTATAACGAATGGGAAAGTTCTTAGATAAAGATATTAGTTAATATGGACTTTCCGTATATGAGTTTCAAGAAAAGCTACCCTGTTATGTTTTGTAGGAGCTTTTCTTAAATTAGTATAGGAGGGATATATATGGTAGAAGATATAATAGTGGCAAAATTTGGAGGAAGCTCTTTAGCTAATGGGACTCAATTTGCTAAGGTTAAAGAAATTGTAACATCAGATAGCAGGAGAAGATACATAATACCTTCAGCACCGGGAAAAAGAAATTCAAAGGATCATAAAGTTACTGATTTACTATATATGTGCCACCAGCTTGCATCTCATGGATTAAATTTTGATGAAGTTTATAATATAATTGAAAACAGATTTTTAGATATATGTAGAGATTTAAAATTAGAAATAAAGATAGATAAGATATTGGCAGAGATTAAGGAAGAAATAAAAGATGGTGCTTCTAAAGACTACTGTGGGAGTCGCGGAGAATACCTTAATGGCATTATATTATCTGAATATCTTGGCTTTCAATTTATAGACCCTAAGGAAATTATATTATTTGATGAAAATGGAGAATTTGATGAAAAAAGGACGGAAATACAGGTAAAGGAAACTTTAAAAGAAACCACTTATGCTGTGATTCCAGGATTCTATGGTGGCAAACCCAATGGTGAAATAAAGACCTTTTCAAGAGGAGGTTCAGATATTACCGGTTCTATTATTGCCAATGCAGTAAAATCTAAACTCTATGAAAACTGGACAGATGTATCAGGATTTTTGATGGCAGATCCCCATATAGTAAAAAGTCCTAAGACAATCGAAAAGATTACATATAAGGAGCTTAGGGAACTTTCCTATATGGGGGCTCCAGTCCTTCACGGAGAGGCTATTTTTCCTATAAAAAACTCAGGAATACCAATAAGTATTAAAAATACCAATTTTCCAGAGGAACCTGGAACTATGATTTTAGATGATTTTTCAGAGGTAAGTTATGTTGGAACTATAACAGGAATTGCGGGAAAAAAGAACTTTACAGCCATATCTGTAGAAAAGACATTAATGAGTATGGACAAGGGTTTTTATAGAAAACTTGTATCCGTATTTGAAACTAATAATGTGTCTATTGAGCATATGCCTTCCAGTATAGACTCAGTTACGGTAATAGCAGCTAATTCGGAAATAGGATCTAAATTAAATAAGGTAGTGGAAGAAATACGGATTTATTGCAATCCAGACAATATAGTTTGTTATACAGATATGGCCCTTATTGCAGTAGTAGGCAGAGGGATGATAAAGACAAGGGGAATATCTGCAAAAATATTTATGGCTTTAGCTCAGGCCAAGATAAACATAAGGATGATTACTCAAGGGTCTAGTGAATTAAATATAATAATTGGCATCAAAAATGGTGATTTTGAAAAGGCTATAAAATCTATATATGATGCTTTTAACAAAAATGGAGGGATATAATGTGAGAAAATTTAATATTGCAGTTATAGGGGCTACAGGATTAGTAGGAAGCACTATACTTAAACTATTGGAAGAAAGGAATTTTCCCATTGATAATTTATTCCTATTTTCTTCTAGAAGATCTGCAGGAAACAAATTAAAATTTGAAGAAAAAGAATATATAGTAGAAGAATTAGAAAAAAAATCTTTTAACAGGGATATAGACATAGCGTTTTTTGCTGCCGGAGGGACTGTCAGCAATAGGTTTGTTCCTATTGCAGTCAAAAAAGGAATACAAGTAATTGATAATAGTAGCGTATTTAGAATGGACAAGGATACTCCCCTTGTAGTACCTGAGGTCAACCCGGAAGATATAAAATTTAATAGGGGGATAATAGCAAACCCCAATTGTTCGACAATACAATCCGTACTCCCCCTTAAACCTATATACGATAAATATGGGATAAAAAGAGTCATATACTCAACATATCAATCGGTATCAGGATCAGGATTAGGAGGAATTAAAGATTTAGAAGAAGGAAATATTGAATTTTATCCTTATCAAATTCAAAACAATGTATTTCCCCATATAGATGATTTTTTAGACAATGGTTATACGAAAGAAGAGATGAAGATGATAGATGAAACTAAAAAGATATTAAAAGATGATAATATTGGAATAACAGCTACTACAGTAAGGGTACCAGTAAAATATGGCCATAGTATTTCTATAAATGTTGAATTAGAAAAACCTTTTAAATTGGAAGAACTAAAGAAGGATTTAGAGGATTTTGATGGAATAGTAGTAAAGGATGACATAAAAAACAATATTTTTCCTATGGCAATAGATGTTGAAGGCAAGGATAAGGTGTATGTAGGTAGAATAAGGAGGGATTTTAGCTTAGATAATGGCCTTAATATTTGGGTAGTGGCAGACAATATTCGAAAGGGAGCAGCTACTAATGCAGTACAAATAGCAGAGTTGGTAACTGACAAATTTGAATAGGAGGAAAGAAAATGTTAAATATTGGTCTTCTAGGCCTTGGAACAGTAGGACAAGGAGTAGTAGAGATAATTTCCAAGAGGAAAAAAGAATTGGAAGAATTACTGAATAAGAAAATAAGAATCAAAAAAATATTAGTTAAAAATATGGATAAAAAAAGAAATATAATCCTTCCAGAGGATATTCTTACAGATAATTTTAATGATATTATAGAAGACGATGAAATTCAATTGATTATAGAAGCCACCAGTAGTTTAGGGGAAGGTTATAGATATGTTAAGGAAGGATTAGAAAGGGGAAAACATGTAGTTACAGCTAATAAGGCCATAGTGTCCAGATATTTTGAGGAATTAACAGCTTTAGCTTTAGAAAATAGGGTAGCCTTCTTATACGAAGCCAGTGTAGCAGGTGGAATACCTATATTAAAGCCTTTAAAAGAACATATTCCTCTAAATAGGATAAATGAAATACAGGGGATTTTAAATGGAACTTGTAATTATATACTTACCAAAATGTTTGAGGATGATTTAGATTATGATGAAGCCTTAAAGATTGCCCAAGATTTAGGTTATGCAGAATCAGATCCAGTGGCAGATGTAGAAGGTTACGATACCTTGAGAAAATTAAGGATATTGAGCAGCTTAGGACTTCAAAGGAAAATTCTAGAAGATGATATCCTTTTAGAAGGAATAGATAATATCAAATCTTTTGACATAGAACAAATAAAAAAGCTAAATAGTGTCATAAAATTAATAGGTGAAGCCAAACATTATGAAGATGGATATGTGGCAATTGTTTTGCCAACAATTGTGGCAAAAGATACTTATTTTTCTACTATTAATGGAGCTTTTAACTCCATATCCTTTAAAGGAGACAATGTAGGAGAATTGAAATTCTATGGACCAGGGGCAGGAAAGCTCCCTACAGCAAATGCTATATTAACAGATGTATTAGACATAGGATTGAATACCTATAGAAATAAAAATCTCCTAGGAAAAAAGAGGCTTAAAAACTATAATTACAGCATGAAAGGAAGATTTTACCTGAGGATTCCAAAAATGGATTGGAAAGTGGAAAGAGGATTAGAAGAGATAACAGAAGAAATTTTAGGACAGAACAAATACATAGGAATAAAAACCAAGGAAATAGAATTAGAAAGAATTTATGGAATCATCAGAACATTAAATATTAAGAAAAAAGAGTATTTCTTAGGAAGATTTCTTTAGTAGAGGTGAAGAATATGGAATATTTTAGCACCAGAAATAAAGAATTAAAGGTAAGTTCAAGTCAGGCTATTTTACAGGGAATGTCCAGGGATGGAGGGTTGTTTGTGCCTATATCTTTACCCCTAATAGAGGATTTAGATCCCTTAATGGATATGGATTATAGGGAAATGGCTTTATTCATTTTAGAAAAGTTTTTCCCCCAACTAGGTAACAAAAATCTTAAGGAAGCTGTAAATAGGGCTTATGATACCAAATTTACCAATGAAAAAATAGTGGATTTGAAAACTATAATGGGAGTAAACTTTTTAGAATTATTTCATGGGCCAACCTTGGCCTTTAAAGATATGGCTTTATCCATATTGCCTCATTTGTTAAAATTTTCGAAAGCTATAGAAGGAATAGACAAAGAAATAGTAATATTAACTGCTACTTCTGGGGATACGGGAAAGGCAGCATTAGAAGGATTTGCCCATGTAGAAGGGATAAAAATAATAGTTTTTTTCCCGGAAAAAGGTGTAAGTAAAGTTCAACAGCTTCAAATGATAACCCAGGAAGGAGAAAACACCTTTGTAGTGGGAATTAAGGGGAATTTTGATCATGCCCAAAGTGGTGTAAAGGCCATATTCAATGATGAAAATTTTAAAGAAGAATTGAAAAAAGATAATTATATATTATCGTCAGCTAATTCCATAAACATAGGAAGATTGATTCCCCAGATAGTCTATTACTTTTATTCTTATTGCCAATTAGTGAAAAGGCAGGAAATAATAAAAGGAGAAAAGATAAATATAGTAGTTCCTACAGGCAATTTTGGGAATATACTTGCAGCATATTATGGAAAACATATGGGACTACCTGTAAATAAATTAATATCTGCTTCAAATAATAATAATGTTTTAACAGAATTTTTTAATAAGGGTAAATATGATAGAAGAAGGGAATTAATTCTCACCTCATCTCCCTCTATGGATATATTAATATCTAGCAACTTGGAAAGATTATTATTCCAATTAACTGGGGAAGATGAAGAATTGGTAAAGGATAAAATGAAGGAGCTTTCAGAGAAAGGGTATTATGAAACAGTGGAATTAGACACTAGTGAGTTCTATTCCAATTATGCAGATGAAGAAGATGTTAATAGGAGTATAAGAGATGTTTTCATGGAAGGAGATTATCTAATAGACCCCCATACAGCAGTGGCTTATAGTGTATATAAAAAATATAAAGAGGATACGAAAGATGAGACAAAGACCATAATAGCCTCTACTGCCAGTCCCTTTAAATTTGGTAAAAAAGTAGCTTCATCTATAGGAATAGATATAAGGGGGAAGGATGAATTTTTTATCCTTGAAGAATTATCAAAAAAAACTGGTATAAGTATACCGGAAAATATAAAGTCTCTAAAGGACAAGCCAATTGTTCATAAAAACATATCAACAAAGGAAAATATGAAAAATATGATAAAGGGATTTTTAAGGGTTGGTGATATTTATGGTTAAAGTAAGGGTGCCAGCTACCACTGCAAATCTTGGACCAGGATTTGACACTTTGGGATTAGCCCTTAATCTATATAATGAATTTACATTTGAAGAAATTCCAGAGGGATATAAAATCAGCGGATTTAAAAAGGAATATGGTTCAACAAATAATTTAGTTTATAGATCTATTAAGGAGACTTTTAGGGAAATTGGCTATACCCCCACAGGAATAAGTATAGATGCAAATACAAATATACCTATTTCTAGAGGATTAGGAAGTAGTGCTTCCTGCATTTTAGCTGGAGTTATAGGAGGAAATGAATTGGCAGGGAGGCCTTTAGGAAAAGATGAAATATTCCAATTGGCAACAAAGATAGAAGGCCATCCAGATAATATTGCTCCGGCACTATTTGGCGGACTTGTAATATCCCTCATGGAAGAAGAGAAGGTAATTTACAATAGAATTGAGGTGGCTAAGGGAATAAAATTTATTGCCTTAATATCAGATTTTACATTATCCACTAAAGAATCTAGAGAAGTATTGCCATCTATGGTAGAATATAAGGATTGCATAAACAACATAAATAAAGTAGCTTTGCTCATATCAGCTCTTACCAATGGTAGATTTGATTTACTAAGATACGCCTTTGAGGATAGATTACATGAACCCTATAGAGGAAAACTAATCCCGGATTTCTTCAATATAATAGAAAAATGCAAGAAAATGGATAGTTTAGGGGTCTATTTAAGCGGTGCTGGACCTACTATAATGTGTATTATTGATGAAGATAATGAGGAGTTTACGAAGGAAATAAAAGCTTATCTTCATACTTTAGACCAACCATGGAACATTAGGGAATTGAATATAGATTTAGAAGGAACTAAGATAATATAAAGCCCATGCCATGGGCTTTTTTTTATGGAGAAAATTCAAGTTCCTTAAATAAAAGTATAAAAATGGAACATAAGATGAAATAGAAAATAGGTATTGACAAAAGATTAGCTTTATGAAAAAATATAAAGTACACAAATGAAATACAGATGAAATACATTAAAAAAACAAAACGAAAACATTATTAAATATTTAAGTAAGGAATTCATCCAATATCTTGATTATTGATTTTAAAAAGCCAGTCAATAGGTTTATGAAAGGTGGGATTGTTTGAAATATAGAATTGTAACAAATAATCCATTGGCAAAAAAAGAGTTTCATAATGTATGTTTTATTGAGGGCTCATATGAAGATGTATTGTTAAAAATCAGAGATTTAGTTTATGAAGGCCTGGATTTAATAAGTCACCCTTTAGGTGCTAGTATGAGGATGTTGTACTCTCCTTATCGTTCTATTGTAGTTGGACAGAAAAACGAAGCAATAGACCTTTTTCATATTGAGATTATTGAAAATAGCATAATGAATTATAGAAAAAATTTGGAAGGAAGAAAAATAGACTGGGTACATGCAGAGGACTATGCTTTAATTGACAATGAACTTTTAAAGTCCACCCTTGAGGACTTAGAATTTAGTTTTAATAAAGGTATCTAAAAATTTCGGAGGTGATTTTATTGAAATTAGAACTTAGAAGGATTCATATTAAGGACATCCAATTTGGGAAAACCACTAAGGTTAAAGATGGTGTTTTGACAGTGAATAAAGAAGAATTGATTAACAAATTAAAAGATGATGAGAGAATTAAAGATATTAAAGTTGATGTGGCAAGACCGGGAGAAAAGGTGAGAATTATACCGGTAAAAGATGTAATTGAACCTAGAGTTAAAATTGAAGGTTCGGGTAATGGTTTTCCAGGTGTATCAACTAAAATGGCTCAATTAGGTGAAGGCAAAGTAAATATATTATATGGAGCAGCTATCGTCACCGTAGGAGACATAGTAGGATTTCAAGAAGGGGTTATAGACATGTGGGGTGAAGGGGCAAAATGGACTCCCTTTTCAAAAACGTATAATTTAGTATTGGATATTACTCCTGTAGAAGGATTGGATCCTCATTCCCATGAAGCAACAGTTAGGTTAGCTGGTCTTAAAGCTGCAGAATTTGTAGGTAAGGCAGGCAGAAATGTTGAACCAAATGAAGTGCTAACTTATGAAATAGGAAGTCATGCAGAAGAAACTAAAAAATATCCAAATTTACCAAAGGTACTATATGTAGAAATGCTAATTTCTCAAGGGTTACTCCATGATGGCTATATCTATGGGGTTAATAGCCAAAAAATATTGCCAACTTTATTACATCCAAATGAAGAATTAGATGGGGCTGTAATCAGTGGTAATTGTGTTGCTGCCTGCGATAAAATTACTACCTATCAACACCAAAACAACTCAGTAATATTAGATCTATATGCACAACATGGAAAGACATTGAACTTTATGGGAGTTATATTAGCACCTGAACTCACTACTTTAGAAGGAAAGTTTAGAACTTGCGATTACACTGCAAAATTATGCAAAATGATAGGTGTTGACGGAGTCATAATATCAGAAGAAGGATATGGTAATCCAGATTCAGATCTATTGATGATCTGCAAGCGATTAGAGAATGCAGGTATAAAAACCGTATTAATCACAGATGAATGCTCAGGTAGAGATGGAAAGAGTCAACCATTAGCAGATACAGCTAAGGAAGCAGTAGCTGTTGTGTCAGGAGGAAATGTAAGTCATGTTGTTACGCTACCACCTGCTGATAAGGTAATAGGAAATGCAGAAGCTATAGCAACTTTAGCAGGAGGCTGGGATGGCGCATTACTTGAAGATGGAACTTTAATGTGTGAATTAAATGCTGTAATAGGGGCTACTTCAGAGATTGGCTATCATTACTGTACAGCTAAACTATATTAATAAATATTGAAGGGAGGAAGGAAGATGGCTGAAAAATTTAAGGTATTATACTATGTAAACCAGTTTTTTGGACAAATAGGTGGAGAAGATAAGGCTGGAATGGAACCTATGTATAAAGAAGAAACTGTAGGACCAGCAATGGGCTTCAACAGTAGCTTAAAAGGCGAAGGAGAAGTAATTGGAACCTTAATATGTGGTGACAACTATTTTAATGAAAATAAAGAAGAAGCATTGGAATATATTCTTAAGGTTATAAAAGATAACAACCCTGATATTGTTGTTACAGGTCCAGCTTTTAATGCAGGTAGATATGGAATGGCTTGCGCAGAAATTGCTAAAGCAGTAGTAAAAGAGTTAAATATTCCAGTGGTTTCAGGTATGTATATTGAAAATCCAGGATTAGATGTTTGTAAAGATATTGCAATAGTAGCAGAAACATCTGATTCAGCAGCAGGTATGCGTAAAGCATTACCAGTTATGGCTAATCTAGTAAGGAAAATTGCCAAAGGAGAAGAATTAGGGCTTCCAGAGGAAGAAGGCTATATTCCTCAGGGCAAAAGGCTAACGGTGTTTGCTGAGAAAAGGGGTTCCCAAAGAGCAGTTGAAATGTTATTGGCAAGGTTAAATGATGAAGAATTTCAAACAGAATTGCCAATGCCTGTATTTGACACTGTAGATCCAGCACCAGCAATTAAAGACTTAAGCAAAGCAACCATTGCATTAGTTACTAGTGGAGGTATGGTTCCTTTAGGAAATCCCGATAGAATCCAATCAGCTAGTGCCCAAAAATGGGGTAAATATGATGTAAGTGGTAGGGATGCTCTTACTGGAGAATATTGCACAATCCATGGTGGATTTGATCCAGTATATGCTAATGAATTACCTGATAGGGTAGCACCCTTGGATATATTGAAGGAATTGGAAAAGGAAGGTTATATAGGAAAAGCATTTGAATATTTCTATACAACTACAGGTACTGGAACATCTGTTGGAAATTCAGTTAAATTTGGTACTGAAATAGGTAAGGAGTTAAAAGAAGCTGGAGTAGACGGTGTTATCTTAACATCAACCTGAGGCACCTGTACACGTTGCGGTGCAACAATGGTAAAAGAAATAGAAAGATATGGTATACCTATAGTTCATATGGCAACAATTACTACTATTTCAGAATCAGTAGGAGCTAATAGAATAGTGCCCACTATTGCAATTCCCCACCCAGTTGGAAATCCAGACCTTCCTGCTGATGAAGAATTGGAGTTAAGGCGTAGAATGGTTAGGAAAGCCTTAGATGCTTTAGGCACAGAAGTAAAAGAGCCAACACAATTTGAATAAAAGTTTTATTTTAGTCCACTCCCTTCCTTCACCTCTCCTTTGGGAAGAATGGAACTAAAATTAAGATAATAAATAAATAATCTTATAATAAATCCTGTTGGATCTTTTACTCTCCTTTGGATGGAATAAGAATTAATCGCTTATTTAGAAGAAATTAATTAACTACAAGTGGAAGCAGTGTAATGGATAATCTATTGCACTGCTTCAATTTTTAATTGTAAACTGTATGGAATATAGTAACAACATTGACATATTTAGAAAAGATAAACTACTTGTAATTAACGGGAACATGATATAAAATTAACAATAAATAGGTGGACGTAAACTATTATGAGGAGGAATTTTTATGGCATCTTTAATTAGTAAAGATGGATTAATGTCCCCTTTCTATAAGGAGATTTTTATAGAAGCATTAAATGCTTCTTCTGATGGAATATTAATATCTGATAATAAAGGGAATGTACTCTATGTCAATCATGCCTATGAGAATACAACTGGATTAAAAAAAGATGATTTATTGGGTAAGAACTTAAAAATACTGTTAGAACAGAAGCTTTTCAATACTGCAGCTTCTCTTTCTGTATTAGAAAATCAAAAGCCTTTTTCACTTATTCATCAATATGTTACTGGCAAATCCGCTTTAACTACTGCCAATCCTATTTTCGATGAAGATGAGAACCTTATAGGAGTAGTATGTAATACTAGAAATGTTACTGAACTTGTAAGCATGAGAAAGGAATTGGAAGAAACTAAAGAGCTAACTCAAAAATACTCTGAAGAGTTGCAAAAACTTCGAGAAGAGCAATTAAAATGTGAAGGTTTAGTTTACAGAAGTCAAACCATGACGGATACCCTTAAATTTGCCTTAAAAACAGCAGCTTTTGATAATACTGTATTAATTGGTGGAGAATCGGGTACTGGTAAGGAGGTATTAGCAAAGTTTATCCATCAACACAGTCCAAGAAAAGAAGGACCTTTTATTAAAATTAATTGCTCAGCTATACCAGGAGAATTATTTGAATCTGAATTATTTGGATATGTTCCTGGTTCATTTACAGGCGCTTCTTCCCAAGGTAAAACTGGAATGTTTGAGCTTGCCGATGGAGGAACCATATTATTAGACGAGATTGGCGAGTTGGATTTATCAGTTCAGCCTAAATTATTAAGGGTGTTACAAGAGATGGAAGTCCATCCTGTAGGTGCTGAAAAGTCTGTAAAAATAGATGTAAGGGTATTAGCCGCTACTAATGTGAATTTAGCAGATGCAGTTAAAGAGGGACGTTTTAGGGAGGACCTTTTCTTTAGATTGAATGTATTGCCAATTAAAATTCCACCCTTAAGAGAACGAAAGGAAGATGTAATTCTAATTGCTTCATATTTCTTAGAAAAATTGAACAGAAAATACAAAAGAAACATTACCTTTACTTCTGAAGTAGAACATATATTGACCAACTATTCATGGCCAGGCAATGTAAGAGAATTGGAAAACTTAGTTGAATACCTTTTTATTGTAAACCCAAAGGATCAAATAACCGTAGAACAGCTTCCATCCTGGGTACTAACGGAACATGTTATGGAAGAATATATTTGTGAAGATGGCGATTGTACTCCAAGGTTAAATTATATGTTAGATATGTATGAAAAAAATATTATTACTATTGCATTAAGAAAACATAATTCAGTGAAAGAGACAGCAAAAACCCTAGATATTCACCCGTCTACTCTGTTTAGGAAGATAAAAAAACATAATATTAACACTGATTTCTTAGATTGATATATTTTTTTGATTTAGAGTCGCAATTTTGCGATTATGGAAAACTGGATTGCAAATTTGCAAAACCTTGTAAACGACAGGGTTTAAGAATATGTTATAATATACCGTTGCAATTATGCGACTCCATTAATAAATAAAAAGGCATTACTTTGGCTAAATTCTCCCTTTTTAAATCTTGGCACGGCACTTGCTATATATAAGGGCAAGAAGTTCAATACTCAATAAAAAAATAATGAACTAAATAAATTAGTGTGGAAGAGTATTGAAAATAAAAATTAAAGGGAGGATTTATAAATGATAAACGAAAAGTTTGTTGACAAAGGTGGACAATATAATTTTGATACTGAATTATTAGAAAAAGCTTTTGAAGAAGCACGAAAGATCTACAGAGAAAGAGGGTTTCAAACTAGAATGGGCTATGGCAAGGCTCCTGCAGTAACAACTGTAGATATGGCAAAAGCTTGGATGTCAGATGGCCATCCATTTACATGCGAAAACAATGTTGAAGTTTGTGCTAATGCACTTAAAGTATTAGAAGCAGCGAGAAAATCTGGAGTACCTATTTTCCATACAACTACTGGATACGTAGGAAAAGAACAATGGGATCTACCAAGATGGGATGAAAAAATTCCTATGCACACATTAGATATTAACTCAGAATGGATGGAAATTGATCCTAAATTAAAACCAAGACCAGAAGAACCAGTTATCCACAAAAAATATGCAAGTAATTTCTTTGGAACACATCTAGCTCAAACTTTAGTTAAATTAGGAGTTGACACTGTAATAGTAATGGGAGCTACTTCCTGTGCATGCGTTAGACATACAGTAATGGATTCAACAGGATATGGGTTTAAAACCATAGTTCCAGAAGGAACAGTGGGTGATAGGGTGCCTGGGGTTATTGCTTGGAACTTATTTGATATGGACGCTAAATTTTGTGATGTTGAACCACTTGAAAATGTAGTTAAATATTTGGAAAGCATAGATCCAAAAGTATATAATAGATAATAAAAAGAATTTATATAGCAATTTGATTGAAATTATAGGGGATACAACTAGATTAAAGTAGTATCCCCTATAATTAAATTATCTTTTTCTAGAACAGGAGGATGGATATGGGTTTACTAATTAAAAATGGGAATATCATAACTTCCCAAAATGAATATATAGCAGATATACTCGTGGAAGGAGAAAAAATTATAGCTATAGCTAAAGATATAGACCCAGAGGGGCATGAAGTAGTTGATGTAACAGATAAATACGTTTTTCCAGGAGGCGTTGACGAACACGTACATTATAATTCCTTTAATTCCTTAGGATATGAAACTTCCCATGCGGCTTTAGTTGGAGGAACAACTACAGTTGGAGATTTTGTTGTTCAACCAGCAGGAGTAGGTTTAAGGGATTCCATAATAAACTATAAAAAAGAATTTCTTGATGGTATTGCAACTCCCGACTATGTGCTTCATGGAATAATCATGGATCCATCAGAAGAATCCGTTACTGACTTGGTTAACATGCCTTCAGTTGGCGTTTCTTCCGTTAAACTATTTATGGCTTATAAAGGCATGCCCTATTATGTATCGGATGAATGGATATTTAAAGCCCTTTGTAAAGGTAAAGAAGCTGGAGTTACCATTATGGTTCATGCTGAAAATGCGGATATTATTGATGTATTAACGAAGAAACTCATAGCGGAAGGAAAAACTGAGCCAAAATATTTTGGTGATTCTAGACCAGTATTATCTGAAGCAGAAGCAACTTCCAGAGCCATTTATATGGCCAGAATAGCTGATGCTCCATTATTTGTTGTTCATGTAACAAACCGAGAAGCTGCAGAAGCCATTAGAGCAGCCTATAATGATGGGTTATCTGTATATGGTGAAACCTGCACACATTATATGATGTTAAATGATGAAAATTTGGCTAAACCCAATTTTGAAGGAGCAAAATATGTGTGTAATCCGCCACTAAGGCCACAATCAGACGTAGATTTCATGTGGGAAGCTATTAACAAGGGATGGCTAACTAGTGTTGGTTCAGACCATTGTGCTATTATGGGTGGATTTACAGAGGGTAAAGTAAAGGGAAAAAATGACTTCAGCAAAATACCGCCAGGTTCTCCAGGGGTACAGGAGCGCCTATATATGCTGTGGACCTATGGAGTAGAAACAGGAAGAATTACTCGTCAAAAATTTGTGGAAGTTTGTTGTACAACACCTGCAAAGGTTTGTGGAATATATCCGCAAAAGGGTGATATTATGATTGGTTCCGATGCAGATATAGTAGTTTTTGACCCAAATTATAGAGGTGTTATTAGTAATAAAGATAGTCTCTCAGGTTCGGATTATTGTACCTATGAGGGATATAAACAAAAAGGGATAGCTGAAAAAGTATTCTTAAGAGGAAAATTAGTAGCCGAAAATGGTAAATTCGTAGGTGAACTCGGTAAAGGAAAACAAGTAATGTCAAAACCATATGCTTATTGTTATGAGAAATTTAAGGAGCAAAGATGAATAAAATCGTTTTAGATAGATATTTTTAACTATTATTTTGATATAAGCATGAAAGAGTATGAAAATCATAGAAAGATTACTTAGAAAACAAGAAAATAATCTAAAATTGAAAAGCGGTAATTTAAAGGGGAACTCTATTGAAGAAAGGGTTCCCTCTTCATATTACAATTATTAATGGATTCCAAGCTAGGTTATAATAGTAGAAACTCTGGTCTTGTTATTTACAAAGAAGGTCAAAAATGCAATAATATTAGTAATATACAAAGGCGGTGGAAATATGGATATTCAATTTTGTGGTGCGGCAAAAATGGTTACTGGGTCAAATTTTTTACTTACTACAGATAAATATAAGATTTTAGTAGACTGTGGTATGTTCCAAGGGAATGAAGAATTAGAAAGGATGAACTTTGAACCTTTTCCTTATAATCCAGCTGAAATAGATTATTTAATATTATCCCATGCTCATATAGACCATAGTGGAAGAATACCAAAACTTATAAAAGATGGTTTTAAAGGCAGAATAATATCAACAAAACCAACTTTTGATCTATGTAAAATAATGCTTATGGATTCAGCAAAAATTCAAGAAGCAGATGTAGAATGGGAGAATAGGAAAAGACAAAGGGCTGGGGAAAAACCAATTGAACCCTTATATACCATAGAAGAAGCGGAAATCAGCTTAAAATTCTTTGAAACCTATTTATATGGTCAAAGGATAATAGTAAATGAAGATATAGAGTTGATGTTTAGGGATGCAGGGCATATGCTAGGTTCATCTATTATAGAATTATGGATTAGGGAAAAAGGAGATTATTTAAAAATAGTATTTTCTGGGGATTTAGGAATGCCTAATAGGCCTATCATCAATGATCCAGAATATATTGATGATGCTGATTATTTAATAATCGAATCTACCTATGGAGACAGAATCCATGAAGAGTTTAACAGGAGTACCGAAAAGCTGGTAGAGATAATAAATAAAACTGTAATTAGAGGAGGCACTGTAATTATACCTTCTTTTGCTGTAGGCAGAACTCAAGAGTTAATCTATAAATTGAACAAATACTATGAATACAACGAAGAAATAGAAGAATATATGAAGATTCCTATCTATGTAGACAGCCCCATGGCTGTAATGGCAACAGAAGCTTTTCAAGCTAATTCTAGTAGTTTTGATGATGAGGCAAAAGGGCTTATATTAAAAGGTGACAATCCATTCCAGTTTCCTAATTTAAGGTATGTAAAAGATCAAAAAGAATCTATGGCGTTAAACAAATATAAATTTCCTAAAGTGATCATTTCTTCTAGCGGTATGGCAACGGCTGGTAGAATTAGACACCATCTAAAGCACAATTTATGGGATGAAAAAAATAGCCTAGTATTTGTAGGTTATCAGGCAGAGGGTACATTAGGGAGGATAATATTAAATGGGGCTAAAAGGGTAAAAATATTAGGAGAAGAAGTAGCTGTAAAAGCTGAAATCTATGATCTGGAAGGTTTTTCTGGCCATGCTGATCAAATTATGCTCATTGACTGGATAAGAAAACTTAAAAAGAAGCCAGAAAGAATTTTTATTGTCCATGGTGAAGAAAAGTCCTCCAATACTTTGGCCAGTTTAGTAAAAGAAGAGTTTAGTATTGAGACCATAATCCCAAATATAGGAGATAAATTTAATATAGAGAAACAAAGCGTTGAATTAACTAGAAGAACATTGAGGGAACCATTAGATTTGGAGCAGAGTATAATGAAAGATTTAGAATACATATACAATCAATTCCAATCCTTAAATACTAGGAAAGACCAATTAATAGATCGAAAATTATTAGAAAAGGAATATGATTCCCTTAAAAATATATTGATACTGCTTCAACAAAATCTTATGGATTTAAATATGATGATTGGGAAATAAACTAGGAAGAAGGGTTTATATGGATAATAAACATGAAGATAGGATAAAAAATATTAAGAATCTAATAGAAAAACTCATCATTATTATCGAAATTTTATTAGCTCTTTTAATAATCTTCACTGTTATTCTGAGCATAAAGGATTTAATAGTGTTGGGGATAACTGTATTCACCACAGAAGCAAATGCCAGCTATGAAATATTACAAGGCTTCTTATCCCATACACTTTTATTGGTAGTAGGTTTAGAATTAGCAATAATGTTGATAAGCCATTCCCCAGGAAAAGTATTACAAGTAATACTTTATGCTATAGCTAGAAAGATGTTGATAAGTAGTGTAAATATGACAGATATACTTCTAGGTGTCATTGCATTAGCTATTATATTTATAACAGACAAATATTTTCATACAAAGGATGTAAAAAGGATATTATAATTAGAATATTCCTTGACATTTTGGTTGAAAAGCCTTATATTTGATTTAAATATTTTTCCATAAGGGGTGTTTTAAATATGAGTAAATATATACCGACTAGAGAAGAGGCTTTTGAATTGTTAAAAGAATATAATAAGAATGAAAGCCTAATAAAACATGCTTTGGCAGTGGAAGGGGTTATGGTACATTTTGCAGAATTGTTAGGAGAAGAAGACAAAGAAAAATGGGCGGTAATTGGGCTTATTCACGATCTAGATTATGAAATGTATCCAGAAGAACATTGTATCAAGACTCAAGAAATTTTAAGGGAAAGGAATTGGCCAGAAGAATATATAAGAACTATAGTAAGCCATGGCTGGGGGATATGTACTGATGTAGAGCCTGTAGAGACAATAGATAAGGTATTATATACAATTGATGAATTAACAGGATTAATAGCCGCAACAGCTTTAGTAAGGCCAAGTAAAAGCGTTTTAGATATGAAGCCCAAATCCGTAAGGAAAAAATGGAATCAAAGTAGTTTTGCAGCAGGAGTAGATAGATCTATTATAGAAAAAGGTGCAGAAATGCTAGGCATGGATTTAAATACAGTAATAGCCGAAACTATTAAGGGGATGCAAAAAGTAGCAGAAGAAATTGGATTAAAAGGGAATATATAAATCTAATAGATTGAGTCGCAATAAAATATGCGGCTCTTTTTTTGTTCAGGAAAGTATACTTTATAGACATAAAATGTTTAGCCATATCTTTTATAGATTAGTTTGATAATGCAAAAATGTAATTATGTTTACTTTAACTCATAACTAACAATTAGACAAATATCAAATTATTATATTGACACAAAACAAACCCCCATATACAATATATCTGACAAATAATTTGGAGGTTATATTATGAATACAAAACTTATCAAACAAAAGGATTTTTTTCTATTAATATTAGGGAAGTTGGTATCCTTACTTGGAAGCAATATGCAACAATTTGCTCTATCCTTATATGTACTTTCATTGACTGGTTCTGCTACCATATTTGCATCCATTCTATCAATTTCAATTCTTCCCAGGCTATTGCTATCACCAATAGCTGGAGTCTTTGGCGATTGGTTTGATAGAAAAAGAACTATAGTATTATTAGACCTGCTAAACTTCATCATTATTGGTATATATGCAGTAATTTTTACCATCAACGGAAGCTTAACTTTACCAATGATATATATTTTGGTTATACTTTTAGAAATAACGGAAATATTTTTTGGTTCTGCCATGTCGGCTGTTATACCCAGTATGGTAGAAAAGGAAGATTTGCTAGATGCAAATTCCTTTAATTCGTTGGTTATGAATCTAGGCCAGTTATTAGCTCCGGTACTTGGTGCAATTATATATGGAAGTTTCGGTTTGAAAATAGTTATGACAATCAACTCCCTTAGCTTTTTATTATCAGCTATAAGTGAAATGTTTATTAATATTCCCAAAAAGCATAAGAAACCCGAGGAAATTAGCGCAAAAGCATTTAAAATGGATTTAATAGAAGGAATAAACATTATTAAGGGAAATAAATTTATCTCTACAATGATATATTTAGGGACCATTATCAATTTTATTTTAGCACCAATTTTTTCCGTAGGGTTAGTATTTATCATTAAAGAAGTATTAAAAGCAACCGACTTCCAATTTGGAATATTTCAAATGGTTTTGTCTGCTTCTATGATTGCTGCCCCGATCTTTGCTTCAGGCTATATAAAGAAGGTAAAAGTAGGTAAACTATGTTATACAAGTTTTGTTTCAATTGCATTATCCATATTGGTTATGGCAGTAATTCCATCTAAGGTTATATTAGGTAGTTTCAAATCCAATTTAGTACCATATATTCTTTTATCGATAATCTCTTTTATGGTTGGAGTGTTTGCCACAACAGCAAATATCGCTATGGGTACTATATTTAATCAGGTAACTCCTATCGAGTTGATGGGTAGAACATCTACCGTATTTAATTTAGCAGTTACTGTGTTTATTCCAATAGGACAAATGATTTTCGGTTATCTTTATGATATAATATCACCAAGCTATGTAATTGCAATAAGTGGCTTAATATTAATTTTTACAGTTAAAAGGTATAAAATTGCTTTAATGGAATTGGATGAACAGGAAGATGGGATAAGGGGAGATGCGATAAATGAAATTTGAATTTTATCCAAAAGAGAGTAAATTACATGATTTTTTACAGTTCCCAAGGTTACTCTATTATAGGGAGGAATTTGATAAATCAAAAAAAGACATAAATTTTCAAGAAATACTTATGGAAGACTATCGAAGTTTTGTTAGCAAAGTGGAAGAAAAGTTAAATCCTTTTGCAAAAAAAATAGAGAAATTTTATATGAAAGAATATTTAAGTGATTACGATTTTATAGACTTAATATCTAGAGCTACTGGAATATTTGATTACAAAGATGAAAAGGATTATTTGGATATGCTCTTATCTTTAGATGAAAATGAAGTTAAAAGGGGTATCATCTATTCTATGATGCTAATAAACGATGATTATCTTGATGATTTAGACGAAACTGTGAAAAAGGCTGATGAAATTAGCTCAAACTATAATGGAATGATTGAATTCATTAAGGAACTACCTATTGAAGCAGGTTCTAAATGGAATTTTTTCTTAATAGCCGAAGAACCTTTAAAATATATGGAAATGTATGTTAAACTAATGGAAGAATTATTGCCTATTTTTGATGAAATCTATAGCCCCTTTGAAGATGAAGTAAAAGAATATGGAGAATATTTAGTAAATTTTTTAAATGAAAAAGGAGCTGAAGGGTTAGAACAGATTACCTATTCTATTGTAAATGTTAATCTTTTAGATGATGAAAATATGAATATATTAATATCCCTAATGTTCCCCTACGCTCTTTCAATAATTACTACTAGCAAAGTTAATTATACTGCATGGGGATTGAGGATGGAAGAGGCCTTTAAAAAGATGAAGGAAATAAATGAAAATAAAACCCTTGAAAGGGTACAGATATTTAAAAATCTTGGAGATAAGACTAGATATGAAGTGTTAAAATTAATTGCAGCAGGGGAAACATCTACCAAAGTAATCGCTAAAACTTTGGGAGTATCAAGCGCAACCATTTCCTATCATATAAACAATTTTCTCACTTCAAAGGTGATAAAGATGGATAAGAGCAATGATAAATTTGGCTATGTAGTTGACTATGAACTATTAGAAGGTGCAATAGAAGAGTTTAAAAAGGATATGAATTTTCCTAAATGACATATTTTGGAGGTGTTAATATGGTAAAAAGGGTTAGAATTGCCAATCTACCTACTAAGATTGAAAAATTAGATAGGTTAAGTAGTGAACTAGGGAAAAATATCTATATTAAGAGAGACGATCAAACGGGGGTGGAAGTTTCAGGCAATAAGATAAGAAAATTAGAATTTTCAGTAGCTGAGGCCTTATCAAAGGGTTGCGATTATCTAATTACCTGTGGAGGAATCCAATCCAACCATGCTAGAGCTACAGCTGCAGTAGCTGCTAAGTTAGGATTAGGTTCTTATCTTGTACTAAAAGGATATGGGGAAGGAGAAATAGAGGGAAATCTATTTCTAGACAAAATGCTAGGTGCAAAGATAAAATTTATAACGGCAGAAGAATATAAAAATCATAGAGAGGAAATTATGAATGAGATAAAAATTTCCTTAGAAAAAGAAGGCCATAAAGCATATATAATACCGGAAGGGGCTTCTAATGGTATAGGTTCTTTAGGCTATGTAAATACAATGGAAGAGATTTTAGAGCAGGAAGAGGAGCTAGGTATTAAATTTGATGCTGTGATAGTTACTGTAGGTTCTGGAGGTACCTATGCAGGCCTTTATTATGGAAATCATGTAAATGAAAATTCTGCTATTATCTATGGTTTTAATATCTGTGATACTAAGGAACATTTTCAAAATATTGTCATAAATTTATTAGCTGAAATTGCTACCTATACTGGCAAAAATATTACAGTACAAAGAGATGAAATCAATATAATAGATGGATATCCAGGTCTAGGATATGCTCTAAGCCGTCCTGAAGAAATAGAATTTATCCATTATTTTGCTAAACGAGAGGGAATAATCTTAGACCCAGTATATACTGGGAAAGCTATGTATGGATTAGTCAATGAGATAAAAAAAGGCAGATTTGATAAACACCAAAATATACTATTCATCCATACAGGAGGATTATTTGGTTGGAATAGGGAACAAAGAGGATTGCTTTAGTGGTAAACACTTTGATAAAATAGAATTATATATTTTACCAAGGGGGCTTTCAAATGAAAAGAATAGTTTTGTTATTATTAGTGTTTTCCATTACAATATTTCTCTCTGCTTGTAATAAAGAATCCGCTGAAATCATAGACATTAGAGGAGAAATTAAAGAAGTTTATGCCGATGAAGAAAGTCTGTTGATTCAAAGTATTTTAGTAGAAGGTCAAATAGAAGATGATACAAAATATGACATCGCTACTATTACCATAACTAGCGATACCAAGATTTTCAAAGATAATGAAGAGGTGGCAATAGAGGACATAGGAGAAGGATTAAAAGTAGAGGTTACCTTTGATGGTCCTGTGGCAGAATCCTATCCAGTCCAGGCAACTGCCAAAAAAATTATAATAATAGAAGATTAAGGAGAATATTGTCATGTTTAAATTAGAGTCTATTGAGAAGATGACTGAAGAAGAACGATTGAAATATATGAATATGCTTTTAAAATCCCAATTAAGCTCTGAAAAGGACCCTTTAGCAAATTTATCTAATGCTACTGGAATTATTATGGCTTGTATAGATAGGTTAAATTGGGCAGGATTCTACATATTAAGAGGGGATGAATTGGTACTAGGTCCATTCCAAGGTCTTCCTGCTTGTAACAGGATAGAAATAGGAAAAGGAGTATGCGGTACAGCAGTAGAAACTAGGGCAATTCAACTAGTCCCCGATGTTCACCAATTTCCTGGTCATATTGCCTGCGATGCAGCCTCTAACTCTGAACTAGTCATCCCTATTATTAAGGAGGAAAAAGCATATGGAGTCCTAGACTTAGACAGTCCAGAAAAGGGAAGGTTTACCAAGTTGGAAAAGGAATATTTTATTAAATTTATAGATATTTTAAATGAATATATAGATTGGAGTAATATTTGAATAACCAATGGGTAGATTTATATGATATAGGAACAATATTAAAATGATGGTGATTATATGGATAAACTGCCACGAAGGAAGAATATTAGATTAAAGAATTATAATTACTCAATGGTCTAAAACCATGATAACCAATGAACATAATAGGGAACAAGGTTTACCTTGTTCCCTATGCTTCTGGAAATATTTATTCCATTTTACTAATCTCAACAATCTTTTGTATTACCTCATATTCATCATAAAATATAGGCCTATCTAAATATTCCATTTCTCCCTCTTGATTATCATAAGGATCTTGCCTTAAAAATTTCTTTTCTGGAGAGAAATTATAATGGAACTCAGAATTGGCAACCATTCTGAAAGGGTCTAAATTTCCAAAATAGAAATTCCATCTTTTTTCATTACCTCTCCTTAAAGCTCCGCCACCAAAGGATGGATCAGCGAATACCCATCCATAGGGTTCAATATAAAACTCAGCCCAATCATGGCAACCGATGTAATCAGGATTAACTACTAAACCTGATTGCCATCTTGCTGGAATTCCAACTATCCTACACAAGGTTATAAATAGTATTGCCTGAACGCCACAATCCCCCTTCAGATTGGAGGCTGCATATTCAGGTATATTGGTAATGGCAGCATATTGTCTTACATAAGAATATTGGACATTTTGAGTTATGTAATCGTAAATCTTTCTTGCTTTAATCAATGGGTTAGTCTCTTCTTCCACTATTTCCTTAGCTAATTCAACTAAGAAATGGGTAAATCTAATATGGGGTAGATATTCTTCTGTATAAAATGTAGGTTGGTTTTTAGAAACATTATCGACTATTAGATCATTGTATTTAACATGGCTTTCATAGGAATATTCGACGGTAAACTTATCTTCTCCCTTTATTATTTCTTCAAAATAGATAGTTCTTTGAGGATGGTTTTCATGGGAAATAAGCTTAGGTTTATGAGAGGTATTTAATATATTGATATTCCTAATTTGCTGAGCTCTTTGAGGTAAAGGTAGGTGAACCCTTATCTTTTCACCTTTTCTAGCAAATTTATCCTTTAATCTTAAACCGGTTTTAATATGTATAAAATATTTTATATGACCTTTGTTTATAATTTCTTCTATGGTTTTATCCAATATATCAGAACCATCTTCTTCAGGCTTAATAAGCCTGGTCTTTAAAATTGGGTGAACTCTAATAGAGTTTTGTAAAAACCTTTTATGGAAGGTAATTTCACCATCTACATAGATCCAATCTGCATATCTGCCATCTTTCAAAGATTCTAACTCTTCTTTAGAAAAATCTTTAATCTGTTCTCGAGCTAAAGACAAAGCCTCATGGAAGGAATATATATAATCCTGCTTCAACCTTCTAATCCTATCCTTTTCGAAGTTTAACCTATCCTTTAATATTTGTGGAATATTTCTCGTCATATATAAATCTATCATTTCTAAGGCTTTTGTAAAATCACCGAATGTAACCAACCTATTAATATCTTCTGGTAAATCAATCATTAAAAAATTTAATCTATTCATCTTTATCCCCCTATATATTTATATACTCCTGTCATCTATTATATAGATAATGGGATAAAATTAAAAGCAGAATAATTGGATAATATATTAGCTGAGACTAAAGTAATAGAAAATAATTCTTGATTTTCGATTAGAACTATGATAAATTGTGTATATATAGTATACAATCAAAAACGATATACTACATATAGATATAGGAGGGATTTTATGATAAAGGTTGAAAAAAGAAATGGTCTTATAGTAGATTTTGATGGAGAGAAAATAGTCAATGCTATTAGCAAAGCTATGGCTGAGACTGAAATTGGTATAGATGAGGAGATAGCAAGACAAATTGCAGATAAGTCCTATGAAACCTTTAGCAATTTAGACGTGGTACACATTGAAAAAATACAGGATTTTGTTGAAGTTCAATTGATGAAGACTAGGCCTGATGTGGCAAAAAAATACATTTTATATAGAGATGAAAGGGCAAGACTTAGAAAATATGGTTGGGTTATGTCAGACCTGCAGCGGGATATATATGAGAAAAAATATAGATTTGAAATTGAAACCTTCGATGAGTTTTTGACTAGAGTAAGTGGTGGCAATAGCTTTATCAAAAAGGCCATTAAGGATAAAAAATTTATGCCAGCAGGAAGGATATTAGCAGGACGAGGCTTGGATAAGCATGGTAGAAAGATGACATTGTCAAATTGTTATGTAATGCCAAAGGTAGAAGATAATATAGAATCCATATTTGATACAGCTAAATATATGGCTAGAACCTATTCTTATGGTGGCGGTGTAGGGCTAACCTTATCTAAGTTAAGACCGAAGGGGGCTAGGGTGAATAACGCTGCTAGTACAACTACAGGAGCTGTTTCTTTCATGGATCTATATTCCCTAGTTACTGGTTTAATCGGCATGAGGGGGAGACGAGGAGCTTTAATGCTCAATTTAGATTGTGATCATCCAGATATTGAGGATTTTATCGATGTAAAGAACGATTTATCCAGGGTAAAATATGCTAATATTTCTGTAAATATTACCGATAAATTTATGGAAGCAGTAATAGATGATAAGGAATTTGAACTATATTTTAAGGTAGAAGCTACTGGGGAAGAAATTAGAAAAATCATTAGGGCTAGAGATTTGTTTAGGAAATTAGCAAAAAACAACTGGAATATGGCAGAGCCTGGAATGCTATTTACAAACAGGATAAATTCTTGGCATTTAATGAGTGAAGATGAGACATTTGAATTTGCAGGAGTAAATCCATGTGCAGAAGAAACATTACCCGCCTTTGGTAGTTGTAATCTATCTTCTATTAATTTAAGCGAATTTGTTAGAAATCCTTTCACCCCTAGGGCTGAATTTGAATTTGAAAGATTTGGCGAAATGGTAAGAGAGGGGGTTATTTTCTTAAATGAGGTATTAGATGAGAATATGAAACTTCACCCTTTACCTCAACAAAGAGAAATGGCTAAGGAATTAAGACAAATAGGTCTTGGTATTATGGGTGTTGCAGATATGTTTATCAAATTAGGCATTAGGTATGGTAACCAAGAATCTATAGATTTAATCCATCAAATTGGCAAAGTCCTAGTAAACGAAGCTTTAAGACAGTCGGCCCTATTAGCTAAAGAACAAGGACCTTTCCCCCGATATAGGGAGGAGGCTATATTGAAATCTCCATTTTTGATTTCAAATGCCAATGATGATGTATTAGAACTCATTAATAAATATGGGCTTAGAAATAGTCAGCTCCTTACTATACCTCCTACAGGAAGTATTTCTACCTTAATAGGTTGTAGCAATGGACTTGAGCCTATATTTCAGATTTCCTACACTAGAAAATCTGAATCATTACATCATGAAGATACCTATTACAAGGTTTTTACTCCTATAGTTAAGGAATATATGGATCGAAACAATATTACAAGGGAAGAAGATTTACCAGGCTTTTTTGTAACTACTTCTAATCTAAATTATAGAGATAGAATAGAGGTTCAGGCTGCATGGCAACAATATATAGATGCTAGCATATCTTCAACGGTCAATGTACCCAATGAATTTACTATAGAAGAAGTAGAGGATTTATATTTATATGCTTGGGAAAAAGGGCTAAAGGGGGTTACAATCTATCGAGATGGCTGTGCTAGAGATGGAATACTTATTCCCAATAAATCTAATCTAACCAATGCGGAGAAAATAGAGAAATTACAACGAGAATTAGAAGAAATAGTACAAGAACAATTAAAAGAAGACCCTGATACCTGCCCCATGTGTGGAGGAGAATTAATCCATAGCGGTGGATGTTCTGAATGTCAGGATTGTGGTTACAGTCCTTGTTCCATTTAATTTAGCAAATCTAGTCATTCTAAGGCTGAAGCCTTTTCTAGATAATGCCTTAGAATGACTTTTTTAATTAGGCCTTTTTGTAGTATAATAAGACTAAAATATGATCAAAGGGGATGAGTATGTCTATACTGGAGGAATTACCTAAAATTTTCAATAAAAGCAAAGAGGAATCAGAAAAAATTTTAAGCCAACCCTATATAGATTCTTTTGTTCATAGGGAAAAAATCATACCTAAATCCAGTGAAAAAAAATTTACATACCAACAGAATTGGTTTAACCAATTTTACCAAGGAGATAATTTGAAAGTAATAAAAAAACTATTAGAGGAAGGATATAGGGAGAAAATCGATCTTATATATATAGATCCGCCCTTTTTAACTAAAACTAAATACAAGGGGAAAATAAATATTAGATATAAGGAGCAAGAAGATACAATAGAGTATTTTGCCTATAATGATATATGGAAAAATGGACTATTTTCATACCTTGAAAATTTAAGTTCTAGATTGTTCCTAATGAAGGAATTATTAAGTGAACAGGGTACTATCTATGTCCATTTAGATTATAGAACTGTCCACTATGTAAAAATATTAATGGATCAAATATTTGGAGAAGAGAATTTTTTAAACGAAATTATTTGGGCCTATAAATCTGGAGGGGTAAGCCAAAGATATTATTCAAGGAAACACGATACTATTCTTGTATATACAAAAGGGAAAGATTATATATTCAACCCTCAAAAGGAAAAGTCTTATAATAGAGGTTTTAAACCTTATAGATTTAAAGGAGTTAAAGAATATGAAGATGATTTAGGTTGGTATACTTTAGTCAATTTAAAGGATGTTTGGCAAATAGATATGGTAGGCAGGACTTCAAGGGAAAGGGTAGGTTATGATACTCAGAAGCCAGAAAGACTATTAGAAAGAATAATTTTAACATCTTCTAATGAAGGTTCCATTGTAGCAGATTTCTTTGCTGGCAGTGGTACCACAGGAGTAGTGGCTGAAAGATTTAATAGAAAGTGGATAATGGCAGATATGGGCGTCTTATCCTCCACCACAATTAATAAAAGGTTAATTGAAAACAGGTCTTTCCCATATTATATTTATAAAACTTATAGAAATCATAAGAAAGCAGGAAGATTATCTTTTAAAGAGATAGGAATTAGAGAGAATGAAGAAGGCATCAAAGAATTATATATGGAACTAAATAGATATGGGTTGAATTTAGATCAAATACATATTGAGAATAAATATAAAAATAGGATTGAAGAAATACTATTAAAAGACTCCCTATCTTTATTAGATTTTATTGGCATAGATATAGATTTTGAT
The DNA here is from genome assembly GCF_000511955.1 of [Clostridium] ultunense DSM 10521. Taxonomy (GTDB): domain Bacteria; phylum Bacillota; class Clostridia; order Tissierellales; family Tepidimicrobiaceae; genus Schnuerera; species Schnuerera ultunensis. The sequence goes on from NZ_AZSU01000004.1 coordinate 62,348, forward strand.
GGCAATACTCCTAATCTTAACTGGCAATACTATAAGAATAAGGATGGGTTTAATATTGGACCTAATTTAAGTTTAAAATTAGAACATATAAAAATGGGTCAAAAAATATATATAAGGTATGTAGATATATTTGGCCATGGAAATTCAAATTTATACGAAATAATTGATGGAAGGGTGGTTTTATGTCAAGAAAATTAGAAGGATTGAAACCAGGGAGAGTGTTTTATTATTTTGAGGAAATAACTAAAATTCCCCGTTGCTCTTTTCATGAAGAGAAAATAAGTAATTTTTTAAAAGAATTCGGTAAAGAACAAGAGCTTGAAACAATTCAGGATGAAGCATTAAATATAATAATAAAAAAACCAGGTACCCCTGGGTATGAAAATAGCCCTAAAGTGGTTTTACAAGGTCATATGGATATGGTATGCGAACAAGAAGAGGATTTAAACCATGATTTTTCAAAGGACCCTCTTAAGCTGATATTGGAAGGGGATTTTATCAAGGCAGAAGGGACTACCCTAGGAGGGGACAATGGTATAGCTGTAGCCATGGCCTTAGCATTGTTAGAATCAAAAGATATTCCCCATCCTCCACTGGAAGTACTCATGACAACTAACGAAGAATCGGGAATGGATGGTGCTAAAGCCTTGGATCCTAAACATATTGATGGAAGGATACTTATCAATATAGATTCGGAGGAAGAAGGCACTATTTTAGTTAGCTGTGCAGGAGGGGAGAGGAATAAAGTAAAAGTTCCTATAGAGTGGGAACCATTAAAACTTTCGGGAAATGAACTAATATACTCCATAAAAACCTCTGGTTTACAAGGTGGTCATTCTGGAATGGAAATCCACAAGGGAAGAGGAAATGCCAATAAGATTATTTCTAGAGTATTGGCTTTCGTCAAAGATGAATGTAAATTCCACCTAGTACATATAGAAGGCGGTTCCAAGACTAATGCTATACCTAGGAATGGAAGGGCTATTATAGTATTAAATAAAGAAGATGAAAATATATTTATACAGGCTACAGAAGCATTAGAGGAACAAATTCAGAAGGAGTTAGAGAATTCCGACCCTAAATTTAATCTTATTGTAGAAAAAATCAACCTTAAAGTAGATAGAGTATTTACCGAAGATAGTCTAAATAGAACCATAGCAGCTTTGACCTTAATCCCTACAGGAGTTCAATCTATGAGTGGGGATATGGAAGGGTTGGTGGAAAGCTCCAATAATTTAGGTGTAGTTAGAACTTTTGATGAAGAAGTTACAATTGAATCAGCAATAAGAAGTTCAAAGGAGACACTGAAAAAGAACATTGGGAAACAGATCAAAACTGTAGCAGATATAGTTAAAGGTCAATGGGAAAGTTACGGTTCCTATCCTGCTTGGGAGTATAGTAAGGATTCCCAAATAAGGGAGATATTTAAAAGGGTATATAAAAGCCAATATGGAGAAAATATAAAGGTAGCAGCCATCCATGCTGGCTTAGAATGTGGTATATTTGCAGAAAAATTTCATAATATGGATATGATATCCTTTGGGCCAAATATGTTTGGAGTCCACACCCCAGAAGAAAGATTAAGCATATCATCCACCCAAAGAACCTATGAACTTTTAATAAATGTATTAAAAGAAATAAAATAGTATAAAATACTATATACTTTTATAATAATATAGGATATTATTAGCATATAATTAAATAATTCCTTGAAAGGAGAATTAATATGAATAAAAACCATGATGAAAATTGCAATTGCGAACATGACCACCAACACTGTGATTGTGACCATGAGATGGATGTAATCTATCTTACTCTTGATGATGACACGGAATTGGAATGTAATGTTATAGGAATCTTTGAGGTAGATGATTATGAGTATATTGCATTAGTACCAGTAGATGATGACCAAGTATTACTATATAGATATGAGGAATACGAAGATGGCATAGATCTTATAAACATCGATGATGAGGAAGAATTAGATATAGTATCAGAAGCTTTTTATACATTATTTGTAGAGGATTTAGATGATGATTTTGATTACTATGATGATGATGAATACTATGAAGATGATTACGATGAGGAGGATGATGAAATATAGGTTCTTAAGAACCTATATTTTTTCTGCTTAATCAGGCTAAACTTTGGTATAATTAAACTAAGTACTTAATATAGAGGTGATATTGAAAAAATGTACAAGCTAATTGCCATTGATTTAGATGGCACTTTATTAGATGATAATAAAAATATTCCCGAAGAGAATTTGAAATTGCTAAAAGAGTTAATAGACAATGGATATGAAGTAGTCATTGCAACAGGTAGAAGGTATTGGTCTGCTAAGCAATTGGTGAAAAACATAGATAGACCTATGGTAATATTGGCCAATAATGGCAATATTGTTAGAGATACTAAAGATGATCAGATAATAATCAAGAAGTATCTAGATCTAAAGGATTTTAAGACCCTAATTCAAGAAGGAAAAGAAAGGGGATTATATCCAATAATTCATGTAGATCAATATGAGGAAGGAATAGATCTAATTATTGAAATGGATAAAGCCCATAAAAAATACTATAATTATGTAGCCCAATCTGAAGAAAGGTATAAAAAAGTAGAAAATTATTTAGAAATCAAGGAAGATAAAATATTAGCGGTAGTATATGCTGGGAGTAAAGAAAAACTAGAAAGTTTCCATTTCCACATAAATGAAAGATATCCTAATAGGTATAGTTCCCATATAATGGAAAATATAGTAGTAGCAGATGCCTTGCTAGAAATAATGAATCCTCTTGGTTGTAAATGGTTAAGCTTGTCTGAATATGCTAAGGAAAAAGGAATAGCTGAAAGGCAAATTATTGCTATTGGCGATGATAACAATGATGCTCAAATGGTAAAAAATGCAGGATGCGGTATAGCAATGAAAAATGCCAGTGAAAGGGTAAAGAAAGTAGCCAATATTATTACGGAAAAGGATAACAATGAATCTGGAGTAGCCTTTGAACTAAGGAAAATATTGGACCTTTAGGAGGGTGAATATGTCAAAATACAATTTTATTTTAAAAGAAACCGATGGAAAGGATATTTCTCTAGAGGATTTTAAGGGACAAAACATAGTATTATATTTTTATCCTAAAGATAATACAGCTGGTTGAATAACTGAAGCTACCGAGTTTCGGGATTTATATGATGAATTTAAAAAAATGAATACAGTTATATTAGGAATTAGTAGGGATAGTTTAAAATCTCATGCTAAATTTAGAGAAAAACAAAATATTCCATTCCTTCTTTTAAGTGATCCAACAGAAGAGGTCCATAATCTATTTGGAGTTATGAAACTTAAGAAGATGTATGGAAGAGAGTATATGGGAGTAGAAAGGTCAACTTTTATTTTTAACAAGGAAGGGATATTGGTAAAAGAGTTTAGGAATATAAGGGCAAAAGGTCATGCAGAGAAGGTATTGGAGTTTGTGAAAAAAGAGCTGCAACCATAAGATGGGCAGCTCTTAGAAATAAAGAGGAGGGATTTTGTGAAAAGAAAAAATTTTTTGTTCATTTTTTTAGTACTAGTAATCTTACTAGGTAGTTTCCAGTTAGGCTTGGCAGTAGATTTAGACAAACTAACTAAGTATGATATGGATATTATGTTGGATACTGAAGAGCATACTGTACAAGGTGAACAGACTGTAACCTTTGTAAACCACTATGATGGTAAGTTAGAAGATATAGTATTTCATCTGTATCCAAATTCCTTTAAATCCTATGAAACCATGCCTGCCATTGGCGGTATGTATTATTTAATGGATGGAGAAAAGCCTGAAATTAAGGAAGAGGAAAAGGGTTATATAAAAATTCAACAGGTACATATAAATGGAAGAGAAACTGAATTTAAAGAAGAAGAGCAAATATTAAGAATACCGTTAGAAAAACCTTTGAGAAAAGATGATAAGATTCAGATAAAAATTAAGTTTATATTGAAAGTTCCCCAGGGATACCAACGTTTACACCAAATGGAAGATTCTTATTCTTTAACCAATTGGTATCCTCTATTGTCCATCTATAATGAGAAAACCAAAAAGTGGGACGAAAATCCATATCATCCTATTGGAGAATCCAATTATAGTGATGTATCAGATTATAATATTAAGCTTACAGTTCCTAAAGGGATGGTAGTAGCGCCTACTGGTACTATAATAGGAGAAAAAATAGTTGGAGGCAATAAAACTATAAATATAAAAGCAGATAAGGTTAGAGATTTTGTTATCCTTATGAGTCCTAAATATAAGGTGAAAACTAAAGAAGTAGATGGAATTAAGATAAGCCATTATTATATGAAGGATAAGGACTATCCAGTTGATAAAACAGCAGAGATAGTATTAGATGAGGTAGCTAAGGCAGTAAAATTTTTAAATAAAATCATAGGTAAATATCCTTATGATGAATTGAGGATAGCCGAAACCTATTTATCCGGTGGAGCCATGGAATATCCACAGGTAATCCAGATGGGCAGATATTATGATTTATCTAATGTAAATTTAGAAGAAAATGCTCCCTTCATCATAGAAGCCGCAGTTCACGAAACAGTACACCAATGGTGGTATGTAGGAGTTGGAAATGATGAATTTAATGAACCTTTCCTAGATGAGTCCTTAACCGTATTTACCACTGCTTATTATTTTGAGAAGGAATACGATAAATACCATCAAAATGGAGTAGATTATACCATAAGGAATAGAATATATCCATCTACAGTCCTACCTTTAAATAGCGGTGTAGATAAATTTAACGGTTGGGACGACTATTCCTTGACCATATATACTAGGGGGCCAGCCTTCTTTGAAGATTTAAGACAAAAGGTAGGAGAAGAAAAATTTAATCAAATATTACAGACCTATTATGAAAGATTTCTATTTAAAAATGCAACTATAGAAGATTTATTAAATATTATAGGAGAGGTAGCAGGAAAAGAAATTAGGAAGGCAATGGAAAAATCAGTTAAAGAATCTAACTATTTTCCTGAAAACATCCAGTTGAACCAAGAAGAACAAATGCTTTTTTATAGAAAACAAGAACAGCGAAGATTAAGGGGTCATGAAGAAGCAAAAGGACTGACATTAGGCAGTATAATCCTAAGAGCTTTAGATGGAGAAGAATTAATATTGGTAAAGCCAGATTATATAAAAGATGAAAATTTGCAGGAAGTAGAGAGCTTAACAAATATGTTAACAAGTGATTTGGAAATACAATTTGGTGTGGAGGTAAAGGTAGTTGAGGAAAAGGAACTGACAGAAAAGGATAAAGGAAAGAATATAATAATAATAGGTTATCCTAAAAAGAGTGATCTTATAAAGGAAATGGAACCAGAACTACCAATAATTCTAAACTCAGAAACAATTAGCCTTAACGGAATATCTATTGAAAACAAAAATACATCTGGTATTTTCATATCAAAAAATCCAAACAATAATAAGAAACTTGTTTTAATAATATTTCTAGATGAAAATCCAGTTAAGAAAGAACATATTACAACGCCAGATGGATTTATTTTAGATATGGATACAATATATCAATATAATCCATTGTATAATTCAGATGTTCAATTTATAATAAATGTAGGAGATGTAGAAATTAAAGGAATGTATAAATAGAAAAGGTGGAATAAGTGGATATAATAGTGTACAATGTTTACTCTAAGTATTTAAAAGAAAGATTTGGAGAAAAAGTATATAAATTACCTATCAGTTTACCTCTGACCTGTCCCAATAGGGATGGATGTATAGGTATTGGAGGCTGTATATTTTGTGGGGAAGAGGGAGGTTCTTTTGAGAACCTGCCTAATATCCTTTCCGTAAAGGAACAAATAGAGAAAAACAAGGAATATATTGGTAAAAAGTATAAAGTAAAAAAGTTTATTTCCTATTTCCAAAACTTTACAAACACCTATTTACCTTTAGAGGATTTTAAAAAGTATGTAGAAGAATCAATAGTGGAAGGAGTAGTGGGTATATCCATATCTACAAGGCCTGACTGTATAAACGATGAGTATCTAGAATACCTAGCTTATATCCAAGAAGAGTATAATCTAGAAATAACCTTAGAATTAGGCTTACAAACTGTAAATTACCATACTCTAAAAAGGATCAACAGAGGTCATTCTTTAGCAGAATTCATAGATGCAATAATTAGGGCTAAAAGGTATGAAATTAGGACTTGTGTACATTTAATTTTAAATCTACCTTGGGATACTATGGAAGATACTATAGAAAATGCAAAAATAATGTCTGCCTTAGAGATTGATGAAGTAAAGCTTCATGCTCTATATATAGTTGATGGGACGGAACTAGGTAGGCTCTATAAAGAGGGAGAAATCAGTTTAATATCCAAGGAAGAATATAAAAAAAGGGTAATTACATTTTTAGAGTATTTAGATGAAAATATTGTAATACAACGAATTATTGGTAGAGCACCGGAAGAGAATGCATTGTTTGTCAATTGGAATGAAAGCTGGTGGAAGATAAGGGATGAAATAGTTAGGGAAATGGGAGATAAAAACACTAGACAAGGTATTAAATGTAATTATTTAAACGGTAAAGCGTTAAGATAAATAGAAGAAAAAGGTAATAAAATTATAATATGATAATATTACACAAATTAGAAAGGAGATGATTCCTATGGTTAAGTTTATTTTAGGGCCAAAGGGTAGTGGTAAAACCAAATGGCTAATAGATAGGGCAAATGAGGAAATGAAAAAAGGCAATGGGAATATTGTATTTATTGATGTAGATGACAATCATATATTCAGCCTTGACTATTCGGTAAGGCTTATTAATGCCATGGAGTTCAATATTAAAGATATAGAATCCTTCTATGGCTTTTTATGTGGAATTATTGGAATGGATTACGATGTAGAGAAGATATATGTAGATGGGATATATAAAGTACTTCCTCTAAGAGTTAAAGAATTGGAAAAATTGAAAGAAGATTTAATTCATATAGGGGAAAAGTTTAATACTGAATTCTATATCGGTTCCGATTTAAATATGGAAGGTATGCCTGATGGATTGAAAAATAATTGTATTGAATTGGAAACAAATTAGGCAGGAAAAACTCCTGCCTTTAACCTTTATCATTGCATAGAACCATTGTCAGGTCTGAAGGTAGCACAGTCTGTTTCTTCAGTAGAAGTAGCATTCCTAGGTTGAATTTCTATCTTTGCTGCACTACAATGGTCACCATACACATAATAATGGCAAGTATTTACAACACATTTTACTCCGTCGAGAGGTTGATTAGTTTTTTCTATACTCATGGCAATCTCCTTTCATTTTATGATACAGGAAAAAATTTTGCTAACCATAATTATTTTGTGTTTTTATAAATTATTTATACCAAATAATATTTGTTAAGGAGAATTTTATGAAGAAAATGGAAAGATTAGATAAGATTTTATCCCATATGGGATATGGAAGCAGAAAGGATGTTAAAAAAATAATTAAGGATGGTAGGGTAGAAATAAACGGTGAAACAATAGACAAAAATGAATACAAAATTGATCCTTATAATGATAGAATAAAATTAGATGGAGAGGAAATTTTTTATAGAGAGTATATATACATTATGATGAATAAACCAAAGGGAGTAGTTTCATCCACTGATGATCCTATAAATAGGACCGTTTTAGAACTATTGGAAGAAGAATATTTAGTTTTTAACCCTTTTCCTGCAGGAAGGCTGGATAAAGATACGGAAGGTTTACTTATTTTAACTAATGACGGAAAATTGGCCCATGAATTGTTATCTCCCAAAAAAGGAGTTGATAAAACCTATTATGTTGAAGTAGAAGGATATGTAGAAGAAGAGCATATGGAAAAACTTGATAAAGGGATAATATTAGATGATGGATATAAAACATTACCTGCCAAACTTGAAATAATTGAGTCAAATTTTATTTCAAAAGTAAAATTAACTATTAAAGAAGGTAAATTTCATCAAGTAAAAAGGATGTTTCAGGCTCTCAATATGGAAGTAGTCTATCTTAAAAGGATTTCTATGGGGCCAATAAAATTGGATGAAAGGTTGAGATTAGGAGAATATAGGGAATTAATGGAGGAGGAAATCAAATTATTGAAAGAAAAAAGTTAAGAATTATGATATAATCTATTAAGAATTCATATTTAGATAGGGTGTTATAATTGGCGCAGTATAAAAGAAAAGGGATATTTGAGACTTTTTTTCAAAATAGGTCTTCCCTTATAATCCAATATACAAATGGAGATATTACTAAAAAGGAATTTTTAGAGCACAATTTTGATTTTGTTCAGGGGATGAACATTAAGCCTTTTTCAAAAATAGATAGCTTTGAAAAGGGAATGTATAATTACCAATATTATAACGTTTTAGCCAAGTATTATACTATGCTAGCCAAGGATATACGGAGGTCAGGAAAACATAATAAATATTATACTTATTACAAGAATATGGGCAATGAATATTATCACCAGAAAGACAGAGCAACTTTGCAATTATTACGTTTTTTAGAATTTCAAAATGTGGAAGCCTATTTTATTCAAGTTCAGTCAAAGTTTTTACAAGATAAACTCTATGAAATTGTATTATTAGATTATAAGGAGGCCATATTCCATTCGAAAAGTTATTGGTTATTAGAAGTATTGAAAGAGGAAGGGGTCTTTTTAGAAGGAAAGAAAAAATCTCTCATAGATGAATATATTAACGAAAAATATTAAAGTAGTAGCAGTTGCTACTACTTTTTACATATGATTTAGAAAGATACTAATCTCTATATAAGTCCGGAATATGGGAAAAATATACGAAAAACAGGAATAATAATCATCCAAATAAAAGATAAAATTTCTAGAAGGTAGTGAAACCAACCTTTGTGAATCATCTGTCAATATGGCATGTTTATTGCAATTATAAAAGGTAGAAATATAAATGCTAAAAAGGAAGTGGTTAAATGATAAATTTTAATTTTTATGGATGTGATACTGTTGAACTTACAAAAAAATATGGTACACCCTTATATGTAGTTTCTGAAGATTATATTAAAGAAAGATGCAAAGAAATTAGACAAGATTTTTTAGAAAGATACGATAATACTATGGCTGTCTATGCAAGTAAAGCTTTTTTAACTAAAGAGATGGCAAGAATTATCAAAAGAGAAGGTTTAGGGATAGATGTAGTATCTGGAGGAGAACTTTATACAGCTATTCAAGTAGATTTTCCTATGGAAAAGGTATTTTTTCACGGCAACAATAAAACAATAGATGAAATTGAAATGGCAGTTAAGCACGGTGTAGGAAGGATAGTGGTAGATAATCTTTATGAATTGAGTATAGTTGAAGAAATAGCGAAAAAATATGATAAAATAGTAAAAATATTGTTTAGAATATCTCCTGGAATAGATAGTCATACCCATAAGTATATTCAAACTGGACAAGTTGATTCTAAATTTGGAATTCCATTAAGTAATAAATATATTTACAAGGCTATCGACGAAGCAATGGGCTGTGAAAATATTGATTTGAGAGGTTTCCATTTCCATATAGGTTCTCAACTTATGGAAAATGAATCTTATATTAAAGCGGTAAAAATAACTGCAAACCTCATGAAGGAAGTAAGGGAAGAATTAGGGTTTATTACAAAAGAATTAAACACTGGAGGTGGATATGGTATTCATTACTCAGGGGATATAAAAAGAAAACCCCTATCATATTTTACAGATACTGTAATGGATGAGGTAAAAAGAAATTGTAAGGAATTAGGGTTACAAAGGCCTATGGTTATAATAGAACCAGGAAGATGGATAGTAGGAGAAGCAGGTATAACTTTATATACTATAGGGAGCATAAAGGAAATTCCTGGGGTGAGAACCTATGTGGGAGTAGACGGAGGAATGCCAGACAACCCAAGGCCAGCCTTGTACGAGGCCAAATATGAGGGGGTCATAGCTAATAAGATAAACGAAAAAAAGACAGAAACGGTTACAATAGCGGGAAAATGCTGTGAATCTGGAGATATATTAATATGGGATTTAGAGACACCCAAAGTAGAAACAGGGGATATTTTAGCAGTTTTAGCAACAGGGGCCTATAATTATTCTATGGCAAGTAATTATAATAGGATTCCAAAACCAGCTGTAGTGATGATATCGGAAGGAAAAGATAGATTGATAGTGAAAAGGGAAACCTATGATGATATAATGAAAAATGAGATATAAATATTAGTTAGGGGGGTCGAAATGGAGTTCACAAAGATGGAAGCTGCTGGCAATGATTTTGTTGTGTTCAATGGATTCAAATATTCTATTGAAAATTACGAAGATTTGGCAATAAAATCCTGCGACAGACATTTTAGTGTTGGTGCTGATGGAATACTTATATGTGAAAAATCTGATATAGCAGATATAAAGATGGTCTATTATAACTCTGATGGATCTAGGGGAGAAATGTGCGGTAATGGCATCAGATGCTTTTCTAAATATGTATATGAAGAAGGTTTAGTGGATAAAAAAATTTTCACAGTAGATACTCTTGCTGGTATTAAAACCATTTGGTTGGAAATCGACAATAATGATAAAGCTGAAACCGTAAAGGTAAATATGGGTAGCCCTATTTTTAAAGCTAAAGACATACCCGTAAATATTGATAAAGATAAAATAATAGAAGAAACTTTGAAAATAGATGGTGAGGAAATAACATTTTCGTCAGTCTTAGTAGGAGTTCCTCATACGATAATATTTGTAGATGATATACAAACAATAGATATAAACGGATTAGGGAAAGAAATCGAAGAACACTTTATATTTCCAAAGAAAACTAATGTCAATTTTATTCAGATCATAAACAAAAATAAAATAAATATTTACACTTGGGAGAGGGGGGCAGGTAGAACATTGGGTTGTGGTACAGGTTCTTGTGCCAGCGTGGTGATTGGAAGTCTATTGGGAAAATTAGAAAAGAGGGTCTATGTAAAGACGGAAGGAGGAGAATTAGAAGTAGAGTTGGGAGAGCAGGGTGAAATCTTTATGAAAGGAGGTGCTAACAGGATTTGTAATGGAATATTTTACAATCTAATATAGATATTTAATACAATAAATAAATTATTGAGAATTGGGGGTATTCTAATGACGGAAACGAATAAAAAAAGCTTTTGGGAATATTATAGGTTCCCGGTTATATTGTTATCTTCAATAATATTGGGCAGTATTATTGGTTTAATTATGGGGGAAAAGGCTTCTATCTTTCAACCTTTAGGAGATATATTTTTAAATATTATGTTTACAATAGTTGTACCTTTAGTGTTTGTAACTATTACTAGCGCTGTATCCAGTATGGTGGACATGAAACGACTAGGTAGAATTATAGGTAGTATGCTTTTAATATTTGTTATTACAGGCCTTATTGCTTCTGTAATAATGATAACTGTAGTTAATATATTTCCTCCTGCCAAAGGAGTAAACATAGCAATGGAAGCGGCTGAGGATATAGAACCATTAAAGACGGGGGACCAGATAGTTAAAGCTATAACTGTAAGTGACTTTCCTGAACTTATTTCTAGGAAAAACATGCTTCCATTGATCATTTTTTCAATATTTTTTGGGCTATGTGTGAGTTTATTAGGTGAAAAGGCTAAACCCGTTTCAGATTTCTTAAATATTTTGTCTGATGTATTTTTAAAGATGGTATCCATAGTCATGTACTATGCTCCCATTGGATTAGGAGCTTATTTTGCCTCTTTAATAGGAACTTTTGGACCTGAATTATTAGGATCCTATGCAAGAGCTATGGTTGTTTACTATCCCATTTGTATAATTTATTTCTTTGTAGCTTTTTTCTTATATTCTTATTTTTCCAGTGGAATGGATGGGGTAAAGGTTTATTTTAAGAACATATTTCCTGTAGCAATTACCTCTGTAGCTACTCAAAGCAGCATTGCTACATTACCAGTCAATTTAAGTGCAGCAAAAAGAATTGGAGTTCCAAAAGATATTAGAGACATTGTAATCCCCATTGGAGCAACGGCTCATATGGATGGATCCTGCTTAAGTGCTATTTTAAAGATTTCTTTCATGTTCGGTATATTTGGTATCCCCTTTAAAGGCATTGGTACTTATGTAACAGCTATAATAATTTCTATATTAAGCGGGGTAGTCATGTCGGGAGTGCCTGGAGGTGGATTAATTGGGGAGATGTTAATAGTAAATCTATATGGATTCCCTCCAGAAGCTTTCCCAATAATAGCTACCATTGGATATCTAGTAGACCCGCCAGCCACAATGATCAACGTAACAGGAGATACGGTAGCAGCCATGATGGTAACTAGGATTATTGAAGGAAAGGATTGGTTAGCTAAAAAACTTACCGCCACAGAATAAATATTCTATTAACAAGGAATAGAAAGGGGATGGTAGAAAACCCACCATCCCCTTATTTGGTTAAAATATTTATAATATCTTCTAAAGAACTATTTTTTTCTATATAATATTCACCAGATTTTAATTTAGTTTCCATATTTAATTCTACAGCCTTCTGTACAAATTCACTCCCGTCACTAACCAATCCTTTAGACACCAAAATATCCCCTATTTTAGCAGGTAAGGAGCCGGGAGGTATAGTTATTTCTATTACATCCTTAACATCTTTCTCAGAGGTACCATCATCTTCTTTGTCATCAACGGCTGTTTCATCCACTCTACCGGAATCTTTCTTTTTATTTTCTTCTTCTTTACCATTTGAAGTAGTATTTCCATTCTCTATAGTACTTGAAGGTTTTTTTGATATGGTATCGGTAGCATCTTTAGCAAATAGTCCACCTAGTCGCCAATTGATAACCAAAGCTACTACCACAATTACTAAAATCATCATTATGTAATCTATACCATCGTACAGGATATCCTTCAATCCCTCAAAAAAATTTCTCACAAAATTCACCTCTTTTCATAACTTTGAAAGAGAATAGGATTTTTAAAATATGATAATCTATAATATAATTATAACATAAGAATAAAGAAAAGGTGAGGAAAGTTTGAAGGAGTTAATTATTAACAAAAATGACAGTGGGCAGAGATTAGATAGATTTCTGAAAAAATATTTATCTAAAGCTCCCCAAAGCTTTATATATAAGATGATTAGAAAAAAGAATATTAAATTAAATAATAAAAAAGCTAGTCCAGATACCATAGTATTTGAAGGAGATATTATACAATTATACCTTGCTGATAAAACCATAGAAAAATTTAAAGACCAAACTAAAATAAAAAAAAGTCATTTACCCCTTAATATTATTTATGAAGATCAGAATATAATAATAATAAATAAGCCAGCAGGAATATTATCCCATTCTGCAAATATGGATTGTGGAAACAATATAGTAGATAGTATGGTACATTATCTATATCAGAAAGGAGAATATAATCCAAAAATTGAAAAAACATTTATGCCATCTATTTGCAACCGATTAGATAGAAATACCAGTGGAATAATAATTGGTGCAAAAAACTATCCGACTTTAAAGTCTATCAATGATGCCATAAGAAAAAGGAATATCAAAAGATATTATAAAACAATAGTTGAAGGAGCAGTTAAAAAAGATAGGTTAATAGAAGGATTTTTATCCAAGAATGAAGAATTAAATAAAGTGGAAATAACGAAAAAGGAAAGGGATGATTCGAAAAAGATTATTACTGGAATAAGGGTATTAGCTACATCAGACCAATACAGTTTATTGGAGATTGAACTGATAACGGGAAGAACCCATCAAATTAGAGCCCATTTAGCTTCCATAGGACACCCAATAATTGGAGATATAAAGTATGGGAATAAGAAAACGAATAAATATTTTAAAGGGAAATATAATTTACAAAGCCAATTTCTCCATGGCTATAGGATAATATTTGCTGAATTAGATGAATCCGCAAATTATTTAGAAGGTAAGGAATTTATTGCCAAAGGAAGTGAGACCTTTGTAAGAATAGAAAAGGAACTATTTCAATAGTAAAAAGAATTGGAGGTAAATAGGATGAAAAAGAAAATAAAAGTACATGTAGAAGGAATAGGGGAAGTATTAGCAGATGAAGGTTATAAATTAGAAAAACTATCAAAAAAAGTATTTGGAAAAGATTATAGAAAATATATTGGGGCTAGGATAAATAATAAAATCTACCATTTGCAAAAAAATATAGAAGAAAATATGTCTATTAGATTCTTATCCCTAAAAGATGAAGATGGATACAAAATATATACTAGGACTATTTCAGCCGTTTTTATTATGGCCTGTAAAGAAATATTTCCCCAGTGTACGGTTAAAATAGAACATTTTATTGGTAGGGGACTCTATGCTGAATTAGAGGAAGGGAAATCCATTAGTTTTAGTGAAATAGAGAAGATAAAGGCAAAGATGAAAGATATTATTGAAAAGGATATACCAATTTTTAGAGAAAAGGTACCTGCTGAAAAAGGTATATCCTTGTTTAAAGAACAAGGATATGAAGACAAGGTAAGACTTTATAATACATTAGACAAAGAATTGATCCAAACTTATAAAATTGGAGAACATATCGATGGGTTTCACGGTTATTTAGCACCTTCCACTGGTTATGTAAATATTTTCGATTTAAAATATTATTATCCAGGAGCTATAATACTATTTCCTACAACGGATAGCGTAGACAGGCTACCAGAATTCAAGGAACAGAAAAAATTAGCAAGGGTATTTAAAGAGGCTAACGAATGGGCAGACATATTGGATTTAGGCTATTTAGGTTCTCTAAATGAAAAGGTACTTAACGGGGATATTGGCGAAGTCATTAGAATATCTGAGGCATTACATGAAAAGAAGATCGGTCATATAGCTGATGAAATTTGCAAAGACGATGATATCAACATTATTTTAATAGCTGGACCATCTTCCTCAGGGAAGACTACCTTTGCCCAAAGATTAGCAATCCACCTAAAGGTAAATGGGAAAAGACCTATTGCCATATCCGTAGATGATTATTTTGTAGATAGGGATAAGACTCCTTTAAACGAAAAAGGAGAATATGATTTTGAATCTATTGAAGCCATAGATTTAAAAAGGCTAAATGAGGATTTAGTTAAACTTTTAGAAGGGGAAGAGATAGAATTGCCTAAATATAATTTTATAACTGGTAAAAGTGAAAACTCAGGAGTAAAAATTAAGGTGGATAAAGACCATCCTATTATAGTGGAAGGTATACATGGACTAAATCCTAGGTTAACAACTTATATTCCAGAAAAAAATAAATTTAAAATCTATATTTCTGCCCTAACCCAATTAAATATTGATGCCCATAATAGAATTTCTACTACGGATACAAGGCTTATTAGGAGGATGGTTAGAGATAATAAATTTAGAGGTAATGATATCTTTAGAACCTTTGAATTATGGCAAGGGGTAACAAAAGGGGAAGAACAAAACATCTTTCCATTCCAAGAAGAGGCAGATATTATGTTTGATTCTGCTTTGGTATATGAATTATCAGTACTTAAAAAACATGCAGTACCTCTTTTAGAAAAGGTTGACAATAGTAGTATCTATTATTCTGAATGTAAAAGGCTATTACAATTTCTGAAATATTTTATCGATATAGAAGAAGAGAACCTAATTCCACCAAATTCAATTTTAAGAGAATTCATTGGTGGTGCAGATATTAATGTCCATTGATCTGGAGGGATAAAAATGAAGGAATTATTAGATGGATTGGTTGAAAAAAACAAAGCCCTAATAAAATACGGGCAAGTGGCCAATTATATACCTTTACTTGGGAATGCAGACCCTAAGGATCTGGGGGTCTGTATTATAGATAATTTAGGGAATATATATTCAAGTGGTATCTATAATAAGAAATTTACAATTCAAAGCATATCCAAAGTTATAGCTCTGATGTTGGCAATAATGGACAAGGGAGAAGAGGAAGTTTTTAAAAAGGTAGGCATGGAACCAACCGATGAACCTTTTAATTCCCTTTACAAACTAGATATTCCCTATGGAGATAAACCTGCCAATCCAATGATCAATGCTGGAGCAATAGTTACCACTTCTTTAATAAACGGGAATGGTGAAGAAAAACTCAATAGGCTATTAGAATTCCTAAGAAAGATAACTGGTAATGATACTATTAACTATAATGAAGAAGTTTATCTTTCTGAAAAGACCACGGGAAATAAGAATAAGGCCATAGCCTATCTTTTAAAAAATAAAGGGCTAATAGAAGAAAAGGTGGAAGATATATTGGATATCTATTTTAAACAATGTTCCATAGAGATGGATTGTCAGGATATAGCTAAAATAGGGATTTTCCTAGCCAATAAAGGGAGGGTTTTAAATACAGGTGAAAAATTATTAGACAATAAGACTAACTCCACTATCATCGCTATAATGACAACCAGTGGCATGTATGATTTTAGCGGAGAATATGCTGTTAGGGTAGGAATTCCTTCAAAGAGTGGGGTTTCAGGGGGTATTTTAGCATCAGTACCTAATAGACTGGGTATTGGAGTCTATGGCCCAGCATTAGACCAATATGGAAACTCTATAGCTGGATATGGCATACTAAAAGATTTGTCAGAAGAACTAAACCTCAGCATTTTTACATAATTAAATATATATTTAGTCCATTCTGTCGAATTTAAAATGGATTTTTAATATAAATTGGGGGTATTAGGGTGAAGGAGAAAAATAAAATAATAGTTATCATCCTATTGCTAGTGGTTACAGTTCTACTTTTTAGATTAGAGAAAAATATAAATAGAGGAAAAGAAGTAATTCAAATAGATGAGGAGCCTATCCTTTACACCATTAAGGATCCAGAGTTTTGGATAGATAAAATTGAAGATAAAGGTTTACTGCTTATGAATTCTATGGAGATAGAACAATTTAATAGGAAAATTTTTTCCCAATTTGATTTTTTAATGGACTTAGAAAACCATGTAGATAGTATAAAAGGAGAAGAGTTAAAAGATTTGATAAAAAACATCAGCAAGCCGTCAAAGGAGATTGGATATGATAGGGAAGGTAATATAATGGATGCAGATTATTTTAATAGACTTATCTATAATTCAAATTTAGAATCCCTTCCGGCTTCCATTCCTATAAAATATGGAGTAACTACAAATAGGACTATGATAAGGACCTTTCCTACTTTGGAACCTTCCTATAGGGAAAAAGATGATACTCATTTTGATAGATTTATGGAAACCGCCATATATCCTTGGGAACCCCTAGTCATATATTCTGAAAGTGCTGATGGGGAGTGGTATTTTGGTAGAATGTATAATTATTTAGGTTGGATACCTAAAAAGGATATGGCTATAGGGCAAAAGGAAGAAATATTCCATTATATAAATCTGGAATCTTTTTTAATTGTCATAGATAAACAAATATATGTAGATGATATACTTCTAGATATGGGGGTTAGAATTCCAATAATAAAAGAGGGAAGGGATAGCCATATAGTGGCATTGCCTGCTAGAAACCAAGAGGGGCAATTAGAAATAGTGGAAAAAGAAATCTACATTTTAGATAAATTTAACAAAGGATATCTTCCATATACTAAAGAAAATATTATAAGACAAGGTTTTAAATTTTATGGCGAAGAATATGGATGGGGTGGGAAGGATAATAAAAGGGACTGTTCTGCACTTATAATGGATATTCATAGGACCTTTGGGCTGAAACTTCCTAGAAATTCTATAGAACAAGGAGTAGAAACCATAGGGAAAATACATAGCAAGGAAAACATACCACCTGCAAGCCTTTTATATATGCCTGGACATACTATGCTGTATCTTGGGGAGCATGAGGGTTTAGGTTATATATTACATCAATTTTCTGGCTACTATGAAGAGGGAGAAGAAGGCCTTAATTATATAGAGATGATGAGAACTGATGTAACTCCTATTACTATAAAGACATCTAATGGTAAAACCTATATGGAAATGATAAGTATATGTAAAGAATTTATTATGGATTAATTTGTAAAAATAGTTGACCAAAGATTTCTTTAACATTATACTAAGATAAAATGATTCATAGTAGCATGATTTTAATAATATATTATAAAAGGTGGGAATTTACTATGAAAATCAAAGATGTGCAAGTAGGGGAAATTCAAATTCCTTTAAAAAAACCTTTTAAAACTGCTTTAAGAGAGGTAAGAATATTAGAAAATGTTGTAGTTAAGATTACAACGGATACAGGTCATGTAGGATATGGTGAGGCTGCAATAACTCCGGTTATAACTGGGGATATTATGGGCTCCATCAAATGGGCTATATTAGAGTATATAAGTCCAAGACTTATAGATAGGTCTGTAGATGATTTTGAAGGTTTAATGGACACTCTCCATAATTCGTTGGTCAATAATACAAGCCCAAAGGCTGCAGTAGATATGGCATTGTACGATTTATATGGACAACTATATAATATTCCCTTATATAAATTATTAGGTGGATATAGGGACCAAATTACTACGGATATAACCATAAGTGTCAATGAACCTGAAGAAATGGTAGAAGATAGTATTAAGGCAGTAGAAAAGGGCTATAAAACTTTAAAGATAAAGGTAGGTAAGGACTGGAAGAAGGATTTAGAAAGGATAAAATCCATTAGAGGGGCTGTAGGATATGATATTAGGATTAGGGTAGATGCTAATCAAGGTTGGACATCTAAAGAGGCTGTAATGGTGATAAGGAAGATGGAGGATTTGGGATTGGAACTAGAACTTGTAGAACAACCTGTTAAAGCCCATGACATAGATGGATTAAAATTTGTAACCCAAAATGTTATTACACCGATCCTTGCTGATGAAAGCTGTTTCTCACCTCTAGATGCCATATATATAATCCAAAATAGAGCTGCCGATATGGTGAATATTAAATTGATGAAAACTGGTGGAATCTATAATGCTTTGAAGATTTGCCATATTGCTGAAACCTTTGGCGTTGAATGTATGCTTGGCTGTATGTTGGAAAGTAAAATTGGATTAACGGCTGCCTCTCATTTAGCGGGAGGAAAAAAAGTTATATCTAAGTTGGACCTAGATAGTCCAAATCTACTGGCAGAAGATCCTATCTCTGGTGGCGCTGAATACAATGAATATAAGATTAGCTTACCGGATAAGCCAGGTTTAGGTTTTAACAATATTGAAAATGTTATTTATGATTAAAGGGTGGTAAAATGTTTTTAAACTCAAAAGGCTATGTTAAGATGTTTACGGATATGATGTCTGAAGGCTTTATAGTTATAGATAGTGAAGGGAAAATTCAAATATATAACCATAAAGCCAAAGAAATCTTTGGCATAGTCTATAACCAACAAATAAGCCATGACCATGGGAGGATAAACAAAGGAGATATCGTAATTATTGGCGATAATTCCCTAGGAAGAGATGATGGGAATTTAGATGGTAAATCTCTAGAATGTTTGGGAATAAAGGATAACAATATAGAAAAAGGGGATGCAATACTAGCCATCGGTGTTTTTCAACAAAAAGGAGTTTCACCTATATATAAGTATATAAAATCTGACAACATAGTAGATACATTAAAACTAAAAACAGACTATTTAGGGATAAACTTAGGAGCAATAATAGATTTTGTAAATAAGATAATAACCATAGAAGTTGGCGAGGAAAAGTTTTCTATGGGATATATTAATGCTATTGGACATATGGTAATTTTAGATGGAAAGACTAAAAGAATGAAATTCTATCAAGCTCAGGGATATACTGCTAGAGGTGAAAGTATTTATGATATATTGAAAGGTTGTGAATATCGAGCTAAAGGAGAGAATGCCAACGTATTGAATGTAATTGGCAAAGATATATTTGAAATCCATAAAGGGAGTTCAACTATTAAAGAATTTTATCAAGTAGCAAAGGGAGAAAATATTAGCTACAGGGATGAGTTTAAAGAGATAAATGGAATTCCAACTATGTGTACTTTAATTCCCGTAGACAAAGATGGAGTAAGAATAGGGGCCGCCTTAAAAGTAGAGGATATTTCTGAAATTAAACAAATAATTAGGGAAAGGGATAAAGCACTATTAGATTTAGAAAAAATTGAAGGAGAGTTAAAAGAAGAAAAGATTTTCAAAAAGGCTTTTCCCAATATAATAGGTGAGAGTAAGGAGATAGGCCATGTGAAAAGATTGGCTTTAAAAGCCGCCAAAACCAATTCTACCGTATTAATACTAGGGGAAAGTGGTACTGGTAAGACCATATTAGGTAAAGGAATCCATGAGAATAGCAGGTTTAAAGACAAACCCTTTATCCATGTAAACTGTGGAGCAATTCCAACCACTTTATTGGAATCGGAACTATTTGGATACGAAAAAGGGGCCTTTACTGGAGCTAATAAGGAAGGTAAAATAGGGTTCTTTGAAATGGCTAATGAAGGAACCATATTTTTAGATGAAATAGGGGATATACCATTGAACCTACAAGTAAAATTACTCCAAGTCCTTCAGGAGAAAAGCTTTTATAGAGTAGGTGGTATTGAAAAGGTTAGGATAAACGTGAGGATTATTTCAGCTACCAATAAAAATTTAGAAGAGGAAATATTGAAGGGAAGATTTAGGGAAGACCTATATTATAGAATAAATGTATTCCCAATATGGATCCCTCCACTAAGAGAAAGAATAGAAGATATCTATCCTTTAGTAGATATGATACTACCAAGGTTATGTAAGGAAGTAGGTGTAGAAACTAAAAGAATTTCTGCTGAGGCCCTTAACCTTTTAACTAGGCATAGCTGGCCAGGAAATGTTAGAGAGTTAGAAAATATATTGGAAAGGGCTATAAACCTATCGGAAGGTAATACAATTTTATCAAAACATATTGCATTGGATATTAAAGAAGAAACATACAATATTAAGGATATAATACCTTTAAAAGATGCGGTAAGTATTTGCGAAAAAAATACGATCAAAAGGGCTTTAAAATTTTATAAAGGGAATAAAAAGAAGGCAATGAAGGCTTTAGGAATAAGTAAAACAACCTTTTATGAAAAATTAAAAAGATATGAAATCGATTAAATAATCCTTGTAAAAGGAATCTTTCCTGTTATAAGGAAATGTGTAAAAAGGGCTTTCTCTGCCCTTAACAGTCCTAATTTTCGGAACATTCTAAATAATAAAAATATTAGTTAAAGTAAAATCGAACCTTTTTGGGCTAAAAAGATAAATAGAAATATGGCATGTATCTTGCCACAAATAATATAAAGGAATATTGAAATTCAACATCAGTTTGTCAACAAAGGCTAAGGGGAAGGAGGGAATATTGAATAAATTTTGTTTTATACTGTTTGAATATTTTAGAGGAGGGAAATTATGAAAAGACTGGTAGCTTTAACTATGGCGCTGTTAATAATCATTACAGGCTGTTCGTCAGGAGGAAAGAAAACTTCGGGGGATAATGTGGCGGCGATACAGGAATATAGGACTGCTTATTCAGGTGAAATCACTACTTTAAACTATTTAGTTACTGCCACTACCAATGAATTTGCTATGGCTGCAAATTTAGTAGATACTTTAATAGATTACGACAGATATGGAGTAGTTCAACCAGGTCTTGCCACTGAGTGGAGTTTATCTGATGATAACTTGGTTTGGACCTTTAAATTAAGAGAAGGGGTAAAATGGTTAACCCATGATGGAGAAGAATATGCAGAAGTTACAGCTCAGGATTTTGTTGACGCTATGAAATATATATTAAATCCAGCCAATGAATCAAAAACAGCCAATATTGCTTATAGCGTTATAAAAAATGCTGAAGAATACTATAATGGAGAGATAACTGATTTTGAACAAGTAGGCGTAAAGGCTTTGGATAAATATACCTTAGAATATACTTTAAAAAATCCTACACCATATTTTTTATCCATGCTTACTTATGTATGTTTCTTCCCGGTTAATGGACAATTTTTGGAAGAAGCAGGAGATAGATTTGGTACAGATAATATTAACTTTTTATACAATGGAGCTTATATAATGGAAACATTTGAACCACAAAATAGGAGGGTTCTAGTAGCAAACGAAAACTACTGGGATAAAGAAAATATACATATCACAAAGTTAACCTATATTTACAACAAAGAGGCGGGTACTTTAGCACCTGAATTGTTTTTGCGTAAGGAAATAGATTATGCAGATATTCCTTCGGACATTCTAGATGAATGGATGAATGATCCAGAGAAAGAAACACAGATTCGTCCAAATAGAACTAGTTTCTATTCATATTTCTATTGTTTGAACTTCGACCCTCAATTTCCAGAGGAATACGAACCAGGTAACTGGAAAATTGTAGTTAATAATAAAAATTTCCGTAAATCCTTATTCCATGCTTTAGATAGGAAAGCAGCTATGCTAACAGCAGAACCCTATGATCCAGAAAAGAGAATAAGTAATACTGTAACTCCAAAGAACTTTGTAGATTTAGAGGGAGTTGATTATACTCAATTAGGTAGTTTGGCTGAGCTTTCAAACAATGATTCCTTCAATGAAAAATTGGCTTTAGAGTATAAAGAAAATGCTTTGGCAGAACTGGAAGGCAAAGCTACCTTCCCAGTGAAAGTGTTAATGCCATATAACACAGGCTCAAGCGAATGGGCTAATAGGGCTCAGGTTGTTGAACAACAGATGGAAAACTTATTAGGAACAGATTATATAGATATAATAATTGATCCTAAGCCGCCTACAGGTTTTTTACAGGAAGTAAGAAGGTCAGGAAATTATGCCTTTTTAGAATGTAACTGGGGGCCTGACTACGCTGACCCTGAAACTTACACCGATCCTTTCAGTCCAGATGGTACCTATAATTGGCCACATCTAGCAGAAGGTTATAAGGAATCTAACGGTAAGAATACCTATGAAAACATGGTAAATGGAGCTAAAGCCGAAGTAGTGGACATAGAAAAACGTTACAATTTATTTGCAGAAGCAGAAGCATTTTTGATAGGAGAAGCCTTTATAATTCCATATGCTGTTGGTGGAGGAGGTTATTCTGCTTCTAGGTTGAATCCATTTGAATCCTTGTATTCACCCTTTGGCGTTTCTGCTGAACGATTTAAAGGTCAAAAGGTAATGGAAAAACCGATGAATTCAGAAGAATTTACAGAAGCCTTAGAAAAATGGGAAAAGGAAAGGGCAGAAGCTTTAAAGAAAGCAACTAAATAATAATGAACAGTTGACAATTATGTAGGGCGACCTTTGGTCGCCCGTAAACCTAGAAGGGAGGAGGGGAATATGTTAAAGTATTCATTTAAAAGGTTATTTCAATCGTTAATAACATTATTTATCGTAATAACGGTAGTATTTCTTCTCATGCGACTAATGCCAGAGGAAGGATATTTTGGTGATGGGTATGAAAAGCTAGATGAGGCACAAAGGGAAGCCATATTGTCTAGTATGGGACTGAGGGATCCAATGCATATTCAGCTAAAAAATTTTTACCTGGATCTTCTATCGGGGGATCTAGGGGAATCCATAATATACCGGGCAAAGGTACCTATTGCCCAGATCCTTAAAACTAAAATTCCCTACTCAGTGCGTTTTGGATTAGCCGCTATGGCAATTTCTTTAATTTTTGGGGTATCCTTAGGTATTACCATGGCTAGAAGTAAAAACCAATTATGGGACAAGATGGGCACAGGTTATATAGTGTTCATAAATGCTGTTCCTGCTGCAATATATTATCTATTTTTACAACTATATATAACGGATATCCTAAAACTTCCAATTCTATTTAATCCAGATAGACCCGTTAGTTGGATTCTGCCTACCATTTCCATGTCTCTAGGAGGGACCGCTTCTTATGCTATGTGGATGAGACGTTATATGGTAGATGAGTTAAACAAGGACTATGTAAAATTGGCAAGGGCAAAGGGGTTAAGGGATAAGACTATAATGGTGAAACATGTACTTAGGAATGCCTTCGTACCTATGGTTCAGTATTTGCCCACATCTCTATTATTTACCATATCGGGGTCCATATATATTGAATCCCTATACTCCATTCCAGGAATGGGCGGACTATTGGTAGATGCTATACAAAGACAGGATAACACCTTAGTTCAAGCCCTAGTCCTAATTTATTCATCTATAGGTATAATAGGATTATTCTTAGGGGATATTCTAATGGCCACTTTAGATCCAAGGATTAAGTTGGACAGAAAGGCAGGTGCTAGATAATGGATAATTCCTTATTTCAATTTGCAATTTATGATGAATCTAAAGCAGAAAGGACTGGATACTCAAATTATTCCTATTGGCGTTCTACAGTCCAAGTGTTTATGAAAAACAAGGTAGCGGTATTCTTACTATTTTTAATGATAGCGGTACTAGCCTTTACAATGATTCAGCCCTATTTACCAGGACAGAAATCCCCTACTAAGATCCATATAGATGAAGCTACCAATATGCAATTGAGAAACCATCCTCCCGATTCTAAATTTTGGTTTGGTACCAATTCCATTGGCCAAGATCTCTGGTCTAGGATATGGAGTGGTACTAGAACTTCATTATTAATTGGATTTTTCGTTGGCCTTTGGGAGGCTATAATAGGCATTATTGTTGGAGCATTATGGGGTTATGTTAGACGATTAGAATCCATTATTACTGAAATATACAATGTATTGAACAATATTCCTACAACCATAGTATTAATACTTCTAACCTACATAATGAAACCTAGTGTCTTCACCATGATATTTGCCATGTGTATGACTGGTTGGTTAAACATGGCTCGATTTGTTCGAAATTTAATAGTAATCATAAGAGATAGAGAATATAACCTAGCTTCTAGATGTTTAGGCACGCCAACTAATAGGATAATCACTAAAAATTTATTACCTTATCTAGTTTCAGTTATAATGCTGAGAATGGCTTTAGCCATTCCTGCAGCTATAGGTTATGAAGTTTTCCTCACCTATATTGGACTAGGCCTTCCTGTAAGCATACCATCTTTAGGAAACTTAATCAATGAAGGTAGAAGGGTAATGGGAGTGCCATCCTTACGTTATCAACTCATATTTCCAGCAGTAGTTCTCTCTATCATAACCATATCCTTCTATGTAATAGGCAATGTTTTTGCAGATGCATCCGATCCAAGAAATCACGTGTAGGAGGTGGCTTAGATGACAGATTCTAATATAATATTATCCGTTAAAGATCTAGTGGTTAAATTTAATTTAAGGGGAAAAATTTTAACTGCCATAAGGGAAGCATCACTGGACTTGTACGAAGGAGAAAGCTTAGCTATTGTAGGGGAATCTGGAGCGGGAAAGTCTGTATTTACCAAAACCTTTATGGGCTTACTAGATGCTAATGGATGGGTAGATTCGGGTAGCATACTATATAAAGGGGAAGATTTAGCTAAATATAAAAGGGAAGAAGATTGGATAAAGATTCGAGGTAGAGAGTTTGCCATGGTATTTCAAGAACCTATGACTTCACTTAATCCCTTAAAGACCATAGGTAGTCAAGTGGAAGAGGCAGTAATACTCCATCAAGGTTTAAAAGGCAACAAGGCAAAGAAAAAAGTGATTGAAATATTAGATGATGTAGGCATTACAGAGCCAGAAAGAAGATATCATCAATATCCCCATGAGTTCTCTGGGGGAATGAGGCAAAGGGTGGTTATAGCTATTGCAGTGGCTTGTAATCCTAAAGTACTAATCTGTGATGAACCAACTACTGCGCTAGATGTAACTATACAGGCTCAGATACTAAATCTGCTAAAGGAATTACAAAAGAAGTACAAATTGACAACCATCTATATTACCCATGATTTAGGGGTAGTAGCAAATATAGCAGATAGAATAGCCGTAATGTACGCAGGAGATATAATAGAAATAGGTACCTGTGAAGAAGTGTTTTATAATGCACAACATCCCTATACTTGGGCTTTGCTTTCGTCTTTGCCCCAATTAGGTGTTAAAGGGGAACCTTTATATTCTATAAAAGGAACACCACCAAATTTATTTAATGAAATAAAGGGAGATGCTTTCGCCCCTAGAAATGAGAAAGCTCTAAAAATCGATTTTGTGGAAAGACCTCCCTATTTTCAGGTAAGTCCTACTCATAAAGCTAAAACTTGGTTATTAGACCCTAGGGCACCAAAGGTAGAACCACCAGAATCTATAAAAATTTTACGTAGACAATGGCAGGTGAGAGCAAATGGATAAAAGAAAAAAGGAAAGTCTATTGGAAGTCAAGAATTTACGCATAGAGTTTGGAAAAAAAAAGAAGGATAAATTCGTAGCAGTAGATGATGTAAGTTTTCACATCTATAAAGGGGAAACCTTTGGATTAGTGGGAGAATCTGGTTCAGGAAAAACTACTATTGGTAGAGCAATTACCCGTATAGTGGAGACTGCAGGCGGAGAGATAATATTTAAAGGTCAGAAGATTAATGGAAAGATTAGTAAAGAATTAGATAAGGAATTAACTAGAAAGATACAGATGATATTCCAAGACCCAATGGCTTCCTTAAATGAAAGGGCTAAGGTTGATTATATTGTATCTGAAGGCTTGTATAATTTAAAGAATTATAAAGATGAAGAGGATAGGAAAAGGAAAGTAGAGAAAGCCCTATTGGATGTAGGACTATTACCTGAATTTGCCAGCCGCTTTCCCCATGAATTTTCAGGAGGACAAAGGCAAAGGATTGGAGTTGCTAGAGCCTTAATCATGGAACCAGAATTCATCATTGCAGATGAACCCATATCAGCTTTAGACGTTTCTATCCGGGCCCAGGTTTTAAATCTATTATCTGAACTACAAAAGGAAAAGGACTTAACTTATTTATTTATAGCTCACGATTTGTCTGTGGTAAGGTTTATAACAGATAGATTAGCAGTTATTCATAAAGGGAAAATAGTGGAATTAGCAGAAACTGAAAAACTTTTCAAAAATCCATTACATCCGTATACTAGAGCATTACTTTCAGCCATTCCTTTACCTAATCCAATAAAAGAGAAGCAAAAGGTACTAGAAGTATATAATCCAAATTGTCATAACTATGAGAAGAATCCTCCTAAGTGGATAGAAATAGAACCAGGCCATTTCATTTTAGCCAATGAAGAAGAGATTGAAGAATATATGGTAAGATTAAGCAAAGCTTAAGAAAGGGGTAAATTATGAAGGAATTAGCTATTATTATAGATACTATAGGTCCTCTAAAGCAGCAAGTAGGCTTTGAAAATGAAACTGCCGATGAATCCATCTTTGGTAGATTAGTAACCATATTGAATAAAGAAAAGGATAATTGGTATTATGTGGAAACCGACTATGGATATAGGGGATTTATTCACGGAGATTATCTATTAATAGATAGGGGAAAGGCAAAAAACTGGGATAGAGAAGCCAATCATATAGTAACATGGGGAATAGTAGATGTGATGAAAGAACCAAAATATCAAAGTTATAGCATAAAATTATTGACTAGGGGATCAGTTATTAAACTTACAGGTTATAGCAATAAAAATTGGGTAGAGATGGTTTTACCAACAGAAGAAAAAGGTTGGGTTAGAAAAGAATTAATTGGGGATAGGATTAGACCAGATAGGGGGATTATTGATAATAGTTTGCGGAATAAAGTAGTAAACACAGCTCTTACCTATTTAGGTACTCAATATAGATGGGGAGGAAAAACTCCTTTTGGCATAGATTGTTCCGGCCTTACCTCAATATCCTATTTAATGAATGGAGTTATTATATATAGGGACTCCCAAATAAAAGAAGAGTTTGGCATGAAAAAAATACCAAGGGAAGAGATGAAACCAGGGGATTTACTTTATTGGCCTGGTCATGTAGCCATGTATATTGGAGATGATAGATATATCCACTCTACTGGAGCATCGGGTGGAGTAGTAATTAACAGCTTAAATCCAGACCATGATGACTATAGGGGGGATTTAGCAGATATAAAGGAAATAGGAACTGTGTTTTAGAATCCAGGACCTGGCAAAGGTAGAATTTGGCTGGGTTCTGAATTTTGGTCATTTATTTAAATCATATTCATAAGGGATAAAAACACAGAAATTTAATATAAAATATTAATAAAAAATAGCAGAGATAATATCTGCTATTAAAAGATAAATCTATATTAAATTATGACCCTGCTTTATATTGACTGTTTTGTTATCCCAATCTAATAAATTTTCTAAGGCTTTAGCTGCCTTTCTATCTGTAGATTTTAAGCCATGAACATATATTTACGGTATAGCAGAGTTTGATAATGGCCAAGCCCTAAAGCAAGGAAATTTTGATAGACAATACTAAACAGGACAATTAAATTCGAAGAACATATTATTGTGCGCAAATAGATAATGCAACCTTCCTTGTCTCTCGCTGCTTCAGCATAGCGCCCTAGTGTTTTTTAAGATTACTTAGCTATAGGTGCTTTTTAAACCAGGAAATTATTTCGTTAAGCCTTTCTATGCGAGATATAGGAGAGCCACTCCAGCATAGGCTGTGAGTTTCATCTTTTGCAACAAAAAGTCTTGTAGGAACTTTGCAAAATTTTAGTGCTGAAAACATTTGATATGGATCTATGTCAATAGTTTGGACAAAAATTTAGGTTTTTTTGTGGGTCTCCGCCACCATTGACAATCCAAACATAAATGCTTTTAGGTTTCTACCCGAAGGCGATAAACTCAAAGCAAGCTATGTTTTGTGCCTTCGTGGTGGAATATTGTAGCATTTATTTATTGGCTTATCAATGGCAAGCCCTACGGGTGGCTATCATCCCCTCAGGCTCAAAATCTAAAGCAAGCTATGCTACTCTACATAGATTCTCATATTCATCTGGAGTCATGTAGTTGATTGATGAATGAATCCTTTTTCTATTATAAAATCCTTCTATATATTGAAATAATATTAACTTAGCATGATTATGATCTATAAATGTATTAAGATATACGCATTCTTTTTTTAGTATTGCATGAAAACTTTCTATACAGGCGTTGTCATAAGGACAACCTTTAGCACTATACGATAGTTTAAATTGCTTTGATTCCACTGTTTCACGATATTCCTTTGACGTATATTGTG
>NZ_AZSU01000004.1:92489-100253 GCF_000511955.1 [Clostridium] ultunense DSM 10521
AATATCTTCTCTAAGCTTCTTATTAAGAGTTTTCCACTTGTTTCCAGGCTTTTCCTTATGCTTATCATAATAGGTGCTTCTAGGATATTTTAGCACCTTGCACATAGTATCTATGCTGTGTTCCTTAGAATTAGCTTTTATTATTTCAAATATAATATCAGGATTTATTTGGTTGCGAATATGGCCATAGCTTTTTTTAATATATCATTTTCTTCCTTAAGTCTTGCATTTTCCTTCTTGATTTTTAGAATTTCTTCAAGATTTGTGGTATCTCCCTTTACATCTATCGGTGTTTTCTTCTTTACCCAATTACGTATTGCTGTTTGGCTTAGGCCATATTCGTCTGCTACTTCCCTAACTGTTTTTCCTGATAATACTAACTCTGCAATCATTATTTTGAATTCATCTGTATAAGTTTTTCTTTTAGACATTTTATGGACACTTCCTTCCTCATTTAGTAGTATATAAAAAACCTTATTTAGTGTCCATACTTATATACTAACATCAGATAAATTTAAATTTAAGGATTTACCTGAGGTTCTTAAAAACCCATTTGTTTGGGGAAGTGCTATTTTAATGTTTTTAATGTATGCAGTTTACTCATGCTCATCATACTTTACACCTTACCTTACTGCAAAAGTTGGCATGGATGTTACAGAAGCCGGTATGATAGCAATTATTCGAACATACGTAATGTTTTTCCTTTCGCCAATAGGAGGATATATTGCAGATAAATTGTTGAAGTCTACCCTAAAATTCTATGTAATTGGTTTTGCAGTTTTGGGACTATCATTTATGAGCGTTATGCTTGTTCCTGGAGGTCCGAGTGGAAAAACGGGAGCTATTATGGTAACTATGATTACCTCTGCAATAGGTATTATGATGTATGGTATAATGTGGTCAATATTAAATGAATTAAAGATTCCTGTTGCTTATGGTGGCACAGCAGTTGGAATATGTTCTATTTTTGCTTATGCACCAGATTTATTTATGCACACAATCTTTGGAAATTGGATTGATAAATTTGGAGATATTAAAGGCTATGTTTATATTTTCGTATGTCTTGCTGTATTTTGCGCAATTGCTATGATCCTAAGTATTTTTATGGCGAAAGCTGCCAAAAAGATTCCAGATTATACTGATTCTTCAGCAGAATAAATTGTCTCAATCTACATAAGTAAAGTAATCAATTCAAAAAAGCCTTGAAACATTAATGTTTTAAGGCTTTTACTTCAAAGATAACTCAATTCTTGCAATATCTATATAGGGAATAGACTTGATGTATATATTAAAACATAGAAAAAATAATTATATTAAGTAAAAGTCAAATTAAAGTCTATCTTGTAAGTCTGTCCAATGAGCCTATTTAATGTAAAGATAGCTACCTGAAAATAAATAACTACAAATTTTCAAATGATTGCTTAAATATAACATATATATATTATGTATAATTAATGTAAAATAAACGACGATTTGGATAATGTGTAAGTTAGTAAATTTTGATAAAATTATTTACAATAAGGTTTTATACAATACTTATTAAAAAACGTTATCAAAGCTACAATCTGTAGAAATTATTTTAATACTAGGAGGTGTTTAAAATATATAATAAATACAAGAAAGATATTGATAAATTCATTGAAGAACGTAAGGAGTTGTTTTTAAAAGATTTAGACAATTTATTATCTATTCCTAGTGTATCAGAAGATATAGACGAAGTTATTAGAGCATTACACCTATGTATTGATAAAGCAAGACAATATGGACTAAAAGCAGAAGCAATACTCGATGATTAAATAGGAATAATAGAAATGGGAGAGGGAGACGAGACTCTAGGGATGCTAGCTCATGTAGATGTTGTAGATGCAGGAGATGAGTCAGAGTGGAAGTATCCTCCTTATAGAGCAACTTTAGCAGATGGTTGTGTATGGGGCTGAGGATGTGGAGATGATAAAGGACCTCTTCTTTGTTGTTTGTATGCCATGATGGCAGTAAAAGAGTTGGAAATAGATACGAATAAGAAAGTTCAACTTATTATTGGAACTCAGGAAGAAGTTAAGTGGATAGATATAGACGCATATGTAGCAAATTGTCAATTACCTGATTTTTCATTTACACCAGATGGTGATTTTCCAATAGGTAACAGAGAGAAAGGCTATGCTGATGTTGAACTTAGATTTAATAAAAGAATAGGGGAAAGTGGAAGTGTTGAGATTGTTGAGCTTTATGGTGGCCCTACAATTAATAGTATACCTAGTATAGCATCTGGTAAATTAAGAGGAAATAAAGTTGAGATTGAGAAGGCACTATCTAATTATTTGAAAAGATGTCCAGAAAATGAAGTGTCTATTGAAGAACAAGGAGATTTAGTTATTGTAAAGGCAAAAGGTGTAGCAACTCATTCTAGTTTTCCAGAAAAGGGAGTCAATGCTATCTGGATATTGGCAGATTTCTTAAAAGAACTTGATTTAATAAATAATGGTGCTTACTATGTTGTGAAATTTATTAATGAAGTTGCAGCTGGTGACTTTGAAGGAGCTTCTTTTGGGTTGGCAAAGGGGAATGTGTATGTAAATGGTGAAGATATGCATAAGACTATGATGGCTATTACCTTTATGGAAACATATGAGGATGGATATAAGTTATTCTATAATATTAGGCAAACTTATGGAATTTATGAAGAAGATATAGAAGAAGGTTTTTCTAAATATAGTGATAGTTATGGTTATACATTTAAAATTGAGGACTACATGGACGTTTTATATATAGATAGTAATAAACCTTTTGTTAAACTAATGGAAGATATCTATAATGATAATACTCCTTGGACTAGTTGTTTCAAATTAGGTCATGGAACATCTTATGCAAAGGCATTGCCAAACTCAGTATATTGGGGGCCAGTTTTTCCAAATGAGGAAGATTTATGTCATGAAGCAAATGAAAGAACTAAGTTTGATAATTTAATACTTGCAACAAAGCTATTCTCTTATTATCTAGCTGAAGTTGTACTTAGTAAAGAAAGTTTAAAAGGTTAACTAACTAGTAGATATAAAAAAAGTGAAGAGAACATAGATGGAAAAAGTAAAAATGAAGAAGTCTAAATTTAGGGTGCCCATATATATGTAATAATTAGAATAATTGCTGTAATGGCCAATTATGGCCATTTTAAATAACAATATAATTAGAAGTAAAGAAGGAGATAAATATGTTGAATATTATAGATGTAGAGCCTTATATAGTACAAGATGAAATAATACAAGTCATAAAAGACCTTATTTCAATCCCCAGTTATCCTGGAATTAATAATCAGGAGACTAATGTAGCAAAATACCTTCATACGCTTTTTGAAACTGAAGGAATTGAATCTAAAATTATTCATGTAGTTGATGGAAGATGTAATGTTGTAGCCAAACTTGAAGGTTTAGGTAAAGGTAAAAACCTACTTTTGATAGGTCATACAGATACTGTGCCATCATATGATATGAAAGATGCTTGTGTCCCATACATTAAAGAAGGAAAATTATTTGGCAGAGGATCAGTAGATATGAAAGGTCCATTAGCTTGTATGGCTTTGGCTATGATTGCGATAAAAAGATCAGGTGTAATACTTGATGGGGATGTCATATTTGCAGGTGTAATTGACGAAGAGCATAATAGTGAAGGGGCAATCGACTTAATAAAAAATGGAATAGAGGCAGATTCTGCAATTGTTGGAGAACCCACTAATTTAGATATTTGTGTTGCACATAGAGGACTTGAATGGCTTGAGGTTTCTTTTAAAGGAGAAACAGTTCATGGAGGGAGACAATCAGATGGCATAAATGCTATTGATATGGCAGTTGCTTTTATAAACTATGTAAATAAAAAATTGCCTTTATATATTGAAAAAACTAATCATGAAATAATAGGAAAAGGATCATTTAATTTTGGTAAAATATACGGTGGTAGTCAGCCTAGTAGTGTTGCAGGAGACTGTTACATAGAACTAGACCGCAGGTGGTTACCAGGTGAAAAATATGAGGATATTATTGGACAATTTGATGATATGGCTAAGGATTTAAGCAAAAGTATTGAAAACTTTAATTGTAATATAAGAGTTATGGATGAAAGTTTAATGAGAGATGGTTATGTACATGAAGCCATGGATATAGATAAAAATCATGAAATTGTCAATATAACTTCTGAAGCTGTTAAAGATGTTTTAGTCGATGAACCAAAAAAGACTTATTTTCCAGCTTGGAGCGATGGAGGTTTGATTAGCAGTTATGCCAAAATACCTACTATTATTTTTGCTCCTGGTGATTTAGAAACAGCACATTCATCAATAGAACACATTGATATTAATCAACTCTATCCTGCAGTTCTGATTTATGCCAATATTATTTGTAAGTATTGTAATGTAATAGAGAAATAAAAAACACCCTGAGGGATGTTTTTTTGTAGGCTTCATTAAACCAAATGATATAGATTATTTATAAAAAAGCTAATTTGTATTGTAAGCGTACAATAATCTCATGGATTTAAAAGTATCATGCAACATGAGATAATATCCCTACAAAATACTTTTAATGTTAATAAAGCAACTTTGTCAACATTAGAACAGTAGGGAGATGATAGTTTGACTACTATGAAAGCATCAAAACATGAAATGCTTAAAGCTCAGTGGCAAAAAATAATTAAGAATCAAAGTGAAAGTGGCTTATCAATTAGAGAATGGTGTAGAGGGAACAATATTTCACATGGTAAATTCTACTATTGGCAAAGAGTCATTAGAGAAGAAACCTTAATTAAAGCTGGAACATTAGCTGTTACAGGACAAGCACAATTTGTAGAAGTAAAACCAAGTTATTCTGAACTTAAATCTAACAACCAAGGTACTTGTGCTATCCTTCACTCAAATGGAAACGAAATTGAAATTCTAAATGGGGCAGATCCAAATACATTAGGGATAGTACTTAATTTAATTGGTAAATAGGCTATGAGAATTAAATTTCCAGATGATATACGGATATACATTGCCTGCGTTAAGACTGATATGAGAAAATCCATAGATGGACTTTCTGTCATAGTATCAGAAAACTTTAAACTAAATCCATTTGAAAATGCACTATTCCTGAATAACTACGAATTTATCTTTCGATAGATGGAATGAAATATTTAATGATGAAGTATTAACTGCCGCCCTAATAGATAGAATGACCCATAAATCTTATGTAATAAATATGAGCGGTGATTTTTATAGAATAAAAGAAACTAGAGAGTGGTTAAAGTAGTTAATCTTTTTATTTCAACTGGCCCAGTTTTCGACTGAAATATGGTACAGTTTTCAGGTTCTCTTGCAAACTTGGTGATTTTAATGTAGCCTCATTAAGCACATAAGAATTATTAGTATTTTAACCAAATATTTCCTGGTGATTGAATACCTTTATCCTCAAAAGATCAAACTTGCATCTTCCATAACTCATACGCTTAATTTCTTTTATTTTGTTGATTATTCCTTCTAGCAATCCATTTGTATAGCTACTAGTAAAACTGTTTTTGACTGAATCTATATCTCTTTTAATTCCATTAACAAAAGAATTTAATTCAGGAATATTAAATTCCCTTGCTTTTGTCATCCATTTTTCCAATGGTAATTTGTTGTCTAAGAACATACCCTTAAAATTCTCAATCAGCTCTTTTAATTCTACAAGCTTATGGTAGCTTTCTTTAAGGCTTTCTAAAATATTGAGCTCGTCCTTAGTAAGATTGGAATCGTTTTTACATATTATTTTAGTTACAGTGTGTATGGAAATACTTTTCTTTCTCCCTTCACTTTTATTTTCATCGTAACTTATACCTTTTTTATCGTCATATATTCCTTTCTTAAGTCCATTTTTGTTTATATAAGTTGAAATTAAAGACCTTGAACCATCATAACCTTGTTGTATTAGAATATTTAATATTTCCTCATGGGTATTACCGTTGTCCAATAATTCCACGATTAATTCTCTACATGGATCCAATTTGCTTCCTCTCTTATAGCCAGAAGGCCAATAAACAGGTTTTTTAGCTCTTATATATTTTCTTATGGTTTCTCTAGATATTGAGTAATCTTTAGCAAGTTGTCTTTCAGATATCCCAGCTTTGTGTTTTTCTTTTATCTCCATCATTAAATTCCATTTAGCGGATATTTTTTCTTCTCTAATTCTATTTTTCAGATTTCTATTATCAATTACAATTACATTATTCTGATTACCTATGTCACTTTTACACATATCATCATTGCGGCTTGAGATTACTAGTTTTCTTGGATACTTCCTTTTAATATATTGGCTTATTGAATCTAGAAGATTTTTTATTAGATGGAACTTATCAGAAATTTGTTCTGCTTTTGGTAAAGCTTCCTTAATGGCAGATGCATATGTTATAGAACCATCCCTGCTTACTAATTTAATATGAGGGTAGTTTTTCAGCCATTCTGATAGGTCTTTTTTATTTCTACTCGGTAGTATATCTAATACTTTTCTTTTGTCCATGTCACATATTAATGTGCAATAATTCTTGCCTTTTCTAAAAGCAAAATCATCTACTCCAATATTAGTAACGGATTCATTAATTTTATTTAAACCCTTTGGTAACTTTCTTAAAGTCCTTAATACGGTATCATGGGAAATTTTAATTCCAAGCTTACTCATAATTTTAGAAACTTTTTCTGCACTGGTTGATAGCCCCAGGATCTTGATTATCTCAATAATATTGTTGGGTAATCGTCCATAAGGATCTATAAAATCAAATCTTTCGGTAAAAACCTCCTGGTTGCAAAATATTTCTTTACACTTGAACTTTCTGGCTATTAATATAATTTCCTGAGGGCTTCCATCTAATGAACCATTAAACATCTTTCTAGTATATTTAGAATGTATCTTATCCGAAACTATTCCACAACTAGGACATTTACAGTACTTTTTAACACTTTCTGCTATGATGAATGTTTTATTACCTTCTTCAAACTGATGTATAATCCTTATATCTTCCATCTTTATCTCCTTTAATATAATAATTATGTTTAAATTATATTAAAGAAGATGTATTAAAGTCATTGATAAATATTTTCCATTTTTGTCATCACCAAAATTGCAAGAGAACCTGAAATTTAGGCCATATTATAATCGAAAACCAGGCCACTAATTATAAAAAATTAATTAGTTTCTTCTAACCATTCTTTAGTTTGATAGTGTGAAATAATTTGTGTTTCGTCATTCCAGATTAAGGAATTTTGACAAATTTTAAAATCTATTTTAAGATTAAAATCTTAATTTATTAGGTTCAATAAGAAAGTTAATTAAGCTTACTAAGTTTAGTATATTTTTACACAATAAAACTAAGCTGTCAAGCTTTACAGCTTCTTTATTGAGGGAGATAAAAAGATAGTAGTAGCAAATGTGGGGTTGTGGGTAATTGCAAAGCAATTATCCATCAAATCCACATTTTATTTTTGCTATTTACTCAAAATATCTTCAAAGAAAATATTTAACTGAGCAAGTATTTGATCCCAACCTCTCATTCTTGATGTCCACTTGGATGTAGCATTTACCATTGCTAAATAGAGACTCTTTTCTAAAGAAAAATCTGTTGGAAATATTGTCTTATTTTTTGTTACTTTTCTTAATTGTCTATTAAAATTTTCTATAGTATTTGTTGTGTACATTAACTTTCTAATTTCTGGTGGATATTTGAAAAATGTTGATAATTCAGCCCAATTATTACGCCAACTTGATACAC
>NZ_AZSU01000005.1:0-76316 GCF_000511955.1 [Clostridium] ultunense DSM 10521
GCTGTTTTTGCTTGAACCCTTTCTAGTTGGTCTTTTGTCGCCATTCTTCAATTGTTGGTAATATCTTATTTGTTATCTTTGATACTGTTGACTCTGAAAGTCCAAATCCATAAATGTCTTGAATATGTGCAGATATATCTCTTGTAGTCATACCCCTTCCATACATTGAAATTATCTGATTTTCAATGTTTGATATGTCTTTTTCATGCTTCTTAACTATTTGGGGTTCAAAACTTCCATCTCTATCCCTAGGTACTTTGATTTCCATCTCACCATTAGAGCCTTTTACCTTCTTACTACTATACCCGTTTCTTGTGTTAAGACTAAGTGGTTTTTTACCATATTCATAGTCTAAATGGTCATCTAACTCTGCCATTAACATTTCTTCTAGTAGATTTGCCGTTAAATCCTTTAGTGCCTCCTGAATGTCTTGTGCTGTTTCTGGTTGGTAAGCTTCTAAAATTGATTCGATAAGCTTAGCATTTTTTCTTTCTGGTCTTTTTCTTCACATAACAAAATCCTCCTAGTTAAGTTATTTTTATTTTACCTTAACCTGGAGGATTTTCATACACAATTTATTTCACAGTCTCCATTTTTGAGTGGCTCTCTCTCTCTTCTTTTTTTCTTTTCTATGGTATAAAATATAACTTAAGTCTAAAGTTGGCCAAAAGTTATATTTTTTAGATCTATATTTTTTATTTTTTCATACTTTAATTGCTTTTATTATTAAGATCCCTACTTCTTTATTGAATTATAGTCTTATTTTCTTATTTTTAATTCCTTCTACTAGATCTTTTACCTTTTCTTCAATTATTCTAGCAGTTTTAATAAATTCTTCTTCATCTTCACCTGTGGGATCGTCTAATCCCTAATCCTTTTCATGCTTAAAATGGAGATAAAGACATACAACATTACAGCCCATTCAGTTCGTCACAGGAAAGCCCACTTTCCTTATATTTTTTCAATCTATCATAATCCTTTCGATACAAATCATACTTCATAGTATGTTCTTCTATAATTTCTTTAATAAATGGATATTCTCTTATTCCATCCTTATCTATTTTATAATACACATAATTTCTAACCTTATAATTATCTAGTATTTTTGCATTAGTCAACCTATTTAAATGGCGGGAAGCATTTGATTGTGTTATATCAAGTACTGCTTCAATTTCACATACACATAACTCTTCATCTTTTAATATATTTAGTATTCTTATTCTAGTTTCATCAGCAAGTGCTTTCATAACCTGTATTAAATCCATGAATATCACCTCCCCATTATTCAAGAATTTTTATATAATTTCTTGCTAAGCATTAATATTCTTATTTTTATTAATTGCTTCAAAAAATCTTTTCAAATTTTCTGGTAATTGATATATCTCTCTATTATTGTTATAGTCTGATGGCCTATTATTATCTCCATATACTTCACGGAGAATAACATCAATAATCATTGCTTTTGGTGGAGCATTGTATTCTTTCCCTTTATATATCCATACCCGACAGTCAACATCATCACCACATAAATCACCACAAGATTCACAAAGAGATTCTTTAACTTCCATTTGTATGTCTTTTCCATTTACTCGTATAGTAGGTGAACTTATAAACTTATGTTGTATTGCCATTTCTTTATTCTCAATATGAATTTTATTCACAACTACCTCTGCACCCGTTAGTTGGAGTACCTCAGCTACATCTTCAATGGCTTCATCAAGACCTTCTTCTGTCCCCTGACATCGAGTACAGATATCCAAGTCCAAATATAAAAAGTCAATGATTATTTTTTTGTTTTCCTCAACTTGACTTATATTTTCACCTCCACAACATCCCGTATTACATGCACAGTTATTACTTTGTGATTGGCAACAATCCATAAATATAACCTCCTTATAACCATATAAGTGTATTTGCTTTTACCAATATAGTATTTAATATAGTTTTTCTTGTCAATTTTTTATAATACAAGAGGTCAGAAAATTACTGACCTCTTATTATTATCCCTCTTCTGGAAACCATCCTTTTGTTCTATTTGCTATTCCTACTAAAGTCAACATAATAGGGACTTCTGTTAATACACCTACTACTGTAGCTAATGCAGCTCCTGATTTTAAACCAAATAATGAAATAGCAACAGCTACAGCTAATTCAAAGAAATTACTTGCACCAATCATACCCGCTGGTGCAGCAATACTATGGGGTAACTTCCATAACCTTGCCCATCCATATGCAATGCCAAATATCAAGAATGTTTGAATTGTTAATGGAATTGCAATTAATATTATGTGTAGAGGATTATTTAATATTATTTCCCCTTGGAAAGAGAAAATAATAATCAATGTAAGAAGTAGACCTATTATAGTGATATTGTCAAACTTTTTAAGAAACTCATTTTCAAAATACTCAATACCCCAATTTTTAATAACTGATTTCCTTGTTAAGTATCCTGCAATCAAAGGAATAACTACAAAAAGTATAGTTGATAATATTAATGTCCCATAAGGTACTGTTACATCACTTACACCTAATAAAATTGCTACTATAGGTGTAAAAGCAAATAATATAATTAAATCATTTACAGCTACTTGAACCAATGTATAAGCAGGGTCTCCTTTTGTTAAATAAGACCAAACAAATACCATAGCAGTACATGGTGCTGCTCCAAGTAGAACCGCACCAGCTAAATATTCTGTAGCTAGATTTTCTGGTATAAATGCTTTGAATACAACTTTTAAAAAGAATGATGCAATTAAATACATTGTAAAAGGTTTAATAAGCCAATTTGTTACGCAGGTAACAATAAGTCCCTTGGGTTTCTTAGTTGCATCCACAACACTAGAAAAATCAACTTTTAACATCATTGGATAAATCATAAGCCATATTAGTATAGCAACAGGTATAGAAACCTTATAATACTCAAATTTACTTAATGTCTTGGGAATTGATGGTATATATTTTCCAATAAGTATGCCTATAATGATACATAATCCAACCCATACAGTAAGATACTTTTGAAAAACCCCTAAACCTTGATTATCTAACTTAGTATTATTATTTTTCATAATTATACACCTCCTACTTATTATGAAAATCTCTTCCATGAAATATTCTGCAACTAAATTTTTTAATAGCCAGTAAAAATAATTTGAAATTAATATGGTTTTGTCGGACCTTTTCTAAGGATATAATTATAATTACTTATTTAAGCAAATAATTTTAATATAGTTTTTGTCAAATCTAATCTTCGATAACCTGTCTTTTAAAAGCTATTGAATCGTTATCTAGCTTTGATGGATATCCTAATGTTGTATGTCGACTTTGTAAAAGCCCTACAAGTTCCCAGCCATCTTTGCCATATTTATTTAACTTTTCTTCTACCGTTAAATGGCTATCTACACTTAAAAAATGGTCAACTGTAAACACCTTATATTCCCATTTTGTGTGCATTAAATCACTCCTCTTAATTTTTTATAGGAAATACGCAGTAATAAATCCAACAAAACCCATTCAAAAAATTCTCTTTAGTAAATTTCTTTGAATAGTATTCTATATGAGTATATTCAGTTATACTCATATAATATGCTTAAAATTTTTAATTGTCAACCTTTTTATGTAATAAATTCCTTTTAAAAAGTTGACATATTATAAAGTCATGTATATTATAATAATAGATATATCAATTTTTTTTGATATTTATATCAAATTATTTTGATTTATTAGGAGGGACACAAATGAGTGAAGTATTAGTTGATTATGCTCAAGTTTTTAATGCTATGGCTGATAAATTTCGTCTTGAAATTCTTTTATATCTATATGTAAATGATGAAAGATGTGTATGTCATATTAGTGACTATTTTAATATCGGTCAATCTAGCATTTCCTACCACCTTAAAATATTATACGAAGCAGACATTATTAATAAAAGACAAGTTGCTGTATGGAATTACTACTCATTGAATCAAAATAGTGAAGTTTATAAGTTGTTGGAAAATATTTTTAAAAATATAAATATGAAGGAGTGGATACATAATGTTCCAAATGAGTAGTTTAAAAGAAGTAGGAAAAATGTTTTTGTTTCTTATGGGAGAATTACTATTACTTTTTATTGGAATCAGCTTTCTTGTAGCTCTAATTCAAATTTATTTATCAAAAGATAAGATTAAAAGAATACTTACTACTCCTAGAAAGGGGCTAAATAGTATATTAGGAGCTATTCTAGGAGCTGTAACCCCTTTTTGTTCCTGCTCTACTGTTCCTATTTTAGTAGGACTCTTAAAAAGTGGTGCCCCTTTTTCAGGAACTATATCATTTTTATTAACATCGCCAATATTAAATCCCGCAATTATAGCATTGTTTTTAACATTTTTTGGCCTTAAAGCAACCATTATCTACACCGCTTTTACTTTTATATTTGCAGTTCTTATTGGATTGTTACTTGATAAGTTTGGTTTTGAAAAGGAAGTTAAGAATGTAAGTATTAAAGGCGAACAAAGTGGTGAAATAGTTTATGAAAACCTTGAAGGCACATTTTTAGAAAAAAATATACTAGCTTTTAAATATGCTTTTTTCGAATCCCTAGTTCTATTTAAACAAGTATTTCCATATTTACTCCTTGGTGCTGGTATTGGCTCATTTATATATGAATTTGTGCCCGAAGATTTACTATCTAACTTTGCTGGAAAATCAAATATATTATCAGTCCCTATTGCTGCTTTAGTAGGCATTCCTATGTATATAAGAACAGAAACAATGATACCTATTGCAAGGATACTTATTGATAAAGGAGTAGGCTCTGGGACAATGGTAGCACTTATAATTGGCGGTGCTGGTGCAAGTATTCCTGAGCTTTCATTATTAGGCTCCATATTTAAAAAGAAAATGATGATTGCATTTGTTCTTTCCATATTTACCGTAGCAATCATTACAGGATATGTATTTAATATCATTATGTAGTAGGAGGTAATAATATGACTAAAAAAAAGAAGTCGGTTTTTTCTAAAATTCTAAAACCTAAAAAATCATCCTGTTGTTCTATAGAAATTATTGAAGAACCATACAAGGGAAAAGATGAAGAGGAAACGAAAAAGGAAGAAGGTTAACTTTGAAATTTGAAAGAAAACCGCACTACTATTTTGATACTTTCTAAAAACAATAACGTTATGAAAATTAAAAGCTTCCATAGATGATTATACTACTATGGAAGTTTTTAAAATGCCAACACTTACTGATAATTACATTGATTGTTTATATTCTAAACTCTAATAAAAACTTATGTCAGTAAAATAAGTTATTTAACATCTCTAAACTCAACCTTTAGTAATTTATGCAATTAATCAAAGTATGCTATCATCAAATTGATTCCTTAATGGGGAACTTTTGACAATGCTCACTTAAGAACCTTGGAAGACTCGCATAAAAGGATAGCTTAAGCTATCCTTTTACATGAACTCCTTTAGTAGTTTTTCCGCATCCATAGGATCCAATTCTCTATCTACAA
The DNA here is from genome assembly GCF_000511955.1 of [Clostridium] ultunense DSM 10521. Taxonomy (GTDB): domain Bacteria; phylum Bacillota; class Clostridia; order Tissierellales; family Tepidimicrobiaceae; genus Schnuerera; species Schnuerera ultunensis. Next base: position 5,501 of record NZ_AZSU01000005.1, read on the forward strand.
GAGGTGGCCCTTCCTTTATAAATGGGAACTTGTCTTCATAGGTTTCCTTTTCAACTTTATATAGTATTCCTATAGGAATTTTATCGCCAAACTCCATGGCCTTTTTAAAGGCTTCTTCCCTATCGGTATAGTCATAATCCTCTGGTAAATGATACACTCTTTCCTTGTACCATGCAAAGGTATTTACCTTATTCCATACTACACAGGGTTGGAATATATCTACTAGCGCATAGCCTTTATAATTTATTGCTTCTTTCATTATCTCTACTAAATGGGGAATATCTCCAGAAAATCCTCTAGCCACAAAGCCTGCTCCCATAGTTAAAGCTAAAGCCAAAGGCTGTAATGGTTCCACCTTAACCCCATCAAATTGTAAGGTAGTCTTCTGCCCCATAGCTGTTGTAGGTGATGCTTGGCCTTTAGTCAATCCATATATCTGATTATCGTGGACAAAGTGAGCTATATCTATATTTCTTCTTATAGTATGGATGAAATGGTTTCCTCCTTCACCATATGTATCCCCATCTCCCGATTCTACAATTACTTTTAAATCTTTATTTGCCATTTTTATTCCTATGGCTGGTGGCAAAGCCCGACCATGGAGACCATTAAATCCATTCACCTTTATATAATGGGGCATTTTTGCAGCCTGACCTATCCCCGATGAAATAACTACTTCATGTGGTGCCAGCCCTAGTTCTTCTAAGGCTTGTTTAAGGGCTGTTCTTATCATATAGTTTCCACATCCAGGACACCAGGATGGTTCATAAAGTTTATATTCATTAACCATTATAATACCTCCTTTAACCTAGTATATAGTTCATCTCCACTGAAGGGTCTACCATCATATTTAAGTATTTTATCAGTAGATTTTATTAAAAGCTCTTCTCTAATTAAACTATCCAATTGGGCTGTGGCATTTTGCTCTACATCTATAATCCTTTTAGCAAATTTAGACATCTCCATAAGTTTTTTAGTTGGTAATGGCCATATATCTCCAAAGACTAAGGCGCCAATGGATATTCCCTCTTCAAGTAATCTTTCTACTGCCTCTCGTACTGGACCATAGGTAGAACCCCAACTGATTATCAGGTTTTCTGGTTTTTCATCCCCTAATAGCCAAGGTTCTTCAACTTCTTCTTTAAGACCCTCAAATTTCTTCATCCTTTTATTTACCATTTTTATTCTTATTTCATCACTTTCCGTAATATTTCCCCATTCATCATGTTCATCACTATCTACTAGAACTACCTGCCCTGGTATTTTCCCAGGCAATATTCTAGGAGATATTCCATCTTCAGTAAATTTATATCGTTTATATTCTTGGTCTAATACTCCTTCTTCTCCTGAGATACGTCTTTCGATTTTTATTTTACTGAAATCAAAGGGTTCCCTAGTAGTCGTACTATCTGCTAAATATTGGTCACTCATCAATAATACAGGTATTTGATATTTTTCTGCAATATTAAAGGCTCTAGCTGTTTGATAGAAAGCATCTTCCGGGTCTCTTAATGCTATGACCATTCTAGGAAATTCTCCATGGCCAGCATGAATCATAAATCTAAGATCTGCCTGTTCCGTTCTAGTTGGAAAACCTGTGGCCGGTCCTGGTCTTTGAACATTTATTACTACAACTGGTACTTCAATAATACCGGCTAAACTTAAAGCCTCTACCATTAAAGCAAAGCCTCCTCCGGAGGAACCTGTCATAGCCCTAACTCCAGCATAAGATGCACCTAGTGCCATATTTAATGCAGCTACCTCATCTTCTACTTGGTCTACGGCAATACCCATTTCATTGGCATGGGCAGCTATGTAATTTAGTACTCCTGTAGAAGGGGTCATAGGATAGCCACAATAAAACTTACATCCTGCTGCTATTGCTCCTAAGCCTACTGCCTGATTGCCATTGATCAATATATGTTTATCTTCTAAAGTAGGTAAACTATACTCGGAGTCTACCATGCCATATCCTGCCCTTAAGGCATTTATATTGATCTTATACAATTTTTCATTAAATCCTTCTCTTATAACTTCTTCTCCAGTTTCCAATGGAAGACCATAGTATTTTAGTATGGCTCCCAAGCCAATAGTAGTATATACCCTAGAATTCCTTAAGGCCTTAGCAGTTTTCAATAATGGTAAATGGAATAAGTCCTTATCCTTTCCTATCCCTTCATCGGTAATTACAATTCCATTTTCTTTAAGGCGAGTCAAATGTTGCTCTACAGTTTCTTCATTTAGCGCAAAAACAATATCTACCTTTTCCGTGTGGGCATATATGGGTTTATTAGAGAATCTAATTTGGATAAAATTATGGCCGCCTCTTACTCTTGACATATAATCACTCTTTGAAAATACATGAAATCCAGCTCGTTTTAATATTTTTTCTAATAGATTAGCAAAGGTATCCATCCCTTGACCTGCTTCTCCACCTACCAAAACAGTATAATCCATATTTAACCCTCCCGTTTCTATTGTTTTTAACCATCGTTTATGTTATACCCTAGTAAAGTAGCAACAAACATTAAAGAGAAGAGTGACATTTTCAATATACTATTTTAAATTATATTTATAGCCACTTAGTGAAAGTAATACCTGGGATGGGAGATAGAATAACCACATAGAGATGGAAGAGATATTGTAAAATAATCCTTCATTTAAAATATTATACAAAGCAACATTTATATCGCATAGCAGGAAAAGAACCATACCTATTAGTATCATATGGCCATTTGGCTTGGGAAACAATCTATCTCTATACGCTTTTGCTGCTTTTATCACACTGTTCAATAGACATAGACCATAAAACAATCCCATGACCCATATAAAATCAAGCTTAAATATTAGTTTATCTACTACAAGATGGACAATAAATAGACTCGAAAATATGACAATAAAATTTCTAATATTTATCTTTAAATTTGTAAACCCATACCTAGAGGAATATATTATCTGGACTACAGAAAATAATAAGATACCCAATACATAGTGGCGACCCAGAATTAAAAGGAATAAATCAGCAATTAAAGTAATAAATAGTCCAGTTTGGAGTAGTTTAAGATCTTTAACGTTTAGAGCATCATCTCCTGTAAAAAGAGATATCATTAAGACGAGGAGCATGGATAAATATTTTAGTCTATCTGAAGATATGATACTTTCAATATCATATATATCTATATACATAAACCCTATATATAGTATAGCAATAAATAACAAAAAAACTTTTATGATTCTCCATTTGTGAATAGTTTTTAACATGGTTTCAACCTTTCTATATCAACAAATTCTTCCTTTTATAAAAATAAGAGACGTTTCTCACCGTCCCTTATTTGCTAGGTTGGAGCCAATAAAGGGATTCGAACCCTTTACCTGCAGTTTACGAGACTGCTGCTCTGCCTAGTGAGCTATATTGGCTAAGTATTTAATCATAATTATAATATACTACTTTTTTAAATTTTTGTCATCTATTAAATATAATTCCCCCTTCAAAAGGGGGAATGGTCTATTCGCCAGATACTGCTAACTTTTTAATCTTTACAGATGGAGAACCTACTCCGTCCATAGAAAATCTAAAATCATTTCCAATTTCTTCAATATCCATCAATGTTTCAAAGATATTTCCTGCAATGGTTATTTGATTTACTGGTCTTTTTATTTTTCCTTTTTCTATTTCATAGCCATGGGCAGAAAGGGAATAATCTCCAGACACTGGATCTAATCCAGAATGTAATCCTTGCACATCGGTAATTAATAAACCCGAGTTCATGGTCTTTAATATTTCTTCTAAGGATTTATCCCCTTTTTCTAGATATAGATTAGAAGTTGAAGTTGATATTGGAGATTTATAGGAATCCCTATATCCATTTCCTGTAGATTCAACTCCATCCTTTAAGGCAGATTTCCAATTGTATAAGTAGGTTTTTAACACACCGTTTTCAATTATCTTCTTACATTTAGTTGCTGTTCCTTCATCATCAAAAGTACTAACCATAAACCCATCATTATTAAAAGGATCATCTACTAATGTAAAATCACTAACTGCTATTTGTTCTTCTACCTTATCCTTTAGTAAGGATAACCCTTTTTGAACGTATTCTGCATAAAAGATGGATTTAAAAGCAGATAATATGTCTGCAAAAACGGTGTTTTTCAATGCTACTGGATATTCCTTTGATTTTATTGATTTAGCTCCTAAATAGGATAGGGCTTCTTCAACAGCTTCTTTTGCCATTTTTTTATAATCGAAATCTGAAAAATCCTTAGCTATTCGATAACTAACTCCTGTTTTAGTTTCTTCTCCATCTTTAGCAACAACCATAATATAAGCAATACCTAAATTCATATTGTTTTCTAAATTTAACCCCTTAGTATTAAACAAATATTTATTACTTTCTATTTCATTATAAATACAATAGCTTACCGCCACAATTCTTGAATCTAAAGCAAAAGCTTCCTTTTCCAAAGATTTGACGAATTCTATTTTCTCCTCTAAAGGTGCTTCCTTAAGATTTGGGTTAAATCCATCTAACTCCTTGTATCCATCTGAACCAGAAAATATAATCTCCTTCTCTAATGCATCGATAAACTTTCCATTTTCATAAGCTTCCTCTACTAACATATCAATAGATGATTCATCTACTTTTTCAGTATAGGAATATCCTAATTTACCATCATTAATCCCTCTTAAGGATAATCCTTCTGTTTCAGAGATATTATATCTATCTATTTCTCCTTTAAATACTGCAATTTCAATTTCCTTGGTATTTTCTATATAGGTCTCCATATCCTCAAATTTATCTTTCCCTTTTTCAAAAATCTTATCTACTAAACCTTTATATTTCATCCTATTCATCCCCCTTCCTTCCACCAACGGTTAGTGATTTTATTCTAATAGTAGGTTGGCCTACATTGGTAGGTACCATGCCACTTAAAGAACCACATACTCCTTGACCAAAGGTTTGGTTATTGCCTACCATATCGATATTCTCTAGTACTTTAATTCCTGTCCCTATTAGTGTTGCACCTCTTACTGGTTTAGTTATTTTCCCATTTTCAATTAAATAGCCTTCCATTACTGCAAAGTTAAAGTCTCCTGTAGCTGGATTTACACTACCTCCACCCAACTTTTTTGCAAATAATCCTTTTTCCGTACTAGATATAATTTCCTCAAAGGTTGAATTCCCATTGGCAATAAATGTGTTGTTCATTCTTGAAGTTGGTGGGAATTTATAGGACTGTCTTCTAGCTGAACCAGTTGATTCCATACCCATTCGTTTCCCATTTAATTTATCTACTAGATAGGATTTAAGGATTCCATTTTCAATAAGTACATTTCTTTGGGTTGGAGTTCCTTCGTCATCTCTATTTAAAGAACCCCATTCATTTGGTATAGTACCATCATCTATGGCAGTTACTAAAGGTGATGCTACCTGTTCCCCTAATTTATCCGCAAACACTGAGGTTCTTTTAGATACAAAAGTTGCTTCTAATCCATGGCCACAGGCTTCATGGAACAATACTCCTCCAAATTCATTGTGAATAACCACAGGCATAACCCCACTAGGACAATAATCTGCTAATATCATGGTTTTAGCAATTCTTGAAGCTTCTTTCCCTACCTCTTCTACATCAATTTTATCGAATATTTCAAATCCCATTGATCCGCCAGGGCCGTAGAAGCCAATTTGTGTTTCTCCATCCTTTGAAGCAACTGACTGGATTTTAAACCTAGTCCTTACCCGTTTGTCCTGAACCATTAATCCTTCTGAATTGGCTATTAACACATTCTGTTCTTCATCAAAGTAGTTTGAAGTAACTTGGGTTATAAGTGGATCATAGGCCTTTGCACTTTCATAACCCCTTTTAAGTAATTCTACTTTTTTTGCTTTTTCAGCATTACTAGGCATTATTTTAATTAGATGTCTATTATTGATATTGGATTCCATTAGATTTAATATCATATCTTTTTTACTAGACTTAATAGCTAAAGCTGCTTCCTTGGCAACTTTTATTAGATTATCTTCTTTTGAGTTGTTAGTGTAGGCATAAATACTGTTTAATCCATGGAATATCCTAATGCCTACACCAAAATCCCTACCAGATATGCTATTTTCCACATATCCTCCTACCATATTAATATTTGTATTAAACCTATCCTCTACAAATATTTCTGCAAAATCCCCTCCAGTAGAAAGAGCTGCATAGAGTACATTTTCTATAACCTTTTTGTTAAGCAAAAAATTACCCCCTTTTTCAAAATTTTTCCTATATTAAACATTATATATTATTTGCGATTTAAAAGCATTTATTTTCTTGTTTCAAGAAAATAAAGCAGCTTTGGTCCTATCTAATATGGAACCTCAGCTGCATATTGAAGCCTGATACCCTTATACTATCTTGTCTTGCCAATAAAAAACAATGCAATAGTTCCAGGGCCTGAATGGGCACCTATAACGGGATCAACATAGTTTATCTTGATATCCTTTACATTTAATCTGTCTCTCACTAATTTTTCAACATACAGAGCATCATCTATGGAATCCCCATGAGATATGAATACAATTTGCTCAGTCGGATTTATACAGGTCTTTTCCATTTCATCTACAAGTGAAATAAGGGATTTCTTTCTAGTCCGTACCTTTCTAACAGGAACAAGTCTGCCTTCATTATCAACATGTAATACTGGTTTGACTCCTAAAACAGTTCCTACTAATGCAATCGTCCCGGATATCCTTCCTCCCCTTTTTAAATGAAATAAATCATCTACTGTAAACCAATGACAGAGTTGAAGCCTATTTTCAATAAGCCAATCCTTTACCTCTTCAATAGACTTTCCAGAACGTTTCTGCTCTGCACAATAATAAACCAAAAGTCCCTGCCCCATTGAAGCAGCAAGGGAATCGACGACATATATTTTTCGTTCAGGATATTCTTTCTCCAAGTTTTTTGCCACCATGAGGGCAGCATTATATGTGCCACTAAGTGCCGATGAAAAGCTAATATAGAGTATATCCTTACCTTCTTTTAAGTTGCTTTCAAATACATCTTGACATTTCTCCATACTTATGAGAGATGTTGTTATTATTTCACCTTGCCTCATTCTATCATAAAATTGTTTAATGTCTGTTTTTTTCCCTTTTACATAACTGTAAAATTCTTCTTCTCCAATTCTAAAAACAAGAGGAATAATGTTAATGTTGTACTGTTCAATCATTTCTTCTGTAAGATTTGCTGAGGTATCAGTTATTATTTTATAACTCAATTTCTAACCACCTTTATATATTAATTTTTTATTATATTATTATTGTTATAATATACCAATTTGAAAAATATTATACCTGCCACATAGGGGACGGTTCTCACTGTCCCAAAATAAAATATACGATCAAAATTCTCTCCACTATATTTAATTAGAATTTATGGAAAGACCAAATTCCTTACCAATTTCAATCAATTTAATTTGATACTCCTCATTATTCACAATAGGATTCTTGGCAGTATTATAATATGTAAGCTTTTTTATAATATTGATATTTAAATCTATAAGAGGTTTTACCATAGCTTCAATTGTATAACCCATGGAATTATCATCTGGGCCAGCACATATCCCTATAACTAAAGCCTTTTTACTATTTCCCAATCTACTTGTCCAACTGTTTCCACCAAAATCATAGTAGCAAAATAATCTATCTATTAATGCTTTCATTTGAGATGCAATATTATAATTATATGATGGTGAAGCAAAAATTAGGCCCTTGGCTTTTTAATCTTCATATGTATATTTTCCATATCATCTAATACTACACATTTTCCTGTCTTGATACAGGAATAGCATCCTTGACAGCCATTGATTTTATAATCCTTTAGGATTATCTTTTCAGTTTTTATTCCTATTTGATTATTGCCTTCGATTAGCTTATCTACTATCATATCCGTATTTTTACCTACCCGTGGACTTCCCATAAAAGCAATAACATTCTCCATATAATTTCACTTCCTTCCATGGTTAAGTACCAAATAATAATAAGTGCTTTTAAGATTTTGTAAGTATTATTGTTCTCTTCTCCTCCTCTACCTTCCAAAGATATACTCCAGTGACTCCTGTTCTTAAGGAACAGAGTAGAACCATCCCCTCGTGTCACTATCCAAAACTAATCTCTTTATGCGTATTTCCTTCCAGGTCTTTTATCTTAAAGGTATTCCTTTCTAATATTCCATAGGTATGAGGATTATTTTTCTTTGGCAATGTTATGCTTCCTGGATTTATTATATATATATTGTCCATTTTTTCTACTTTAGGTATATGGGTATGCCCATATATGAATACATCCCCATTAGCTAATTTAGGCATATTGTTTTCATTATATATATGACCATGAGTTAAAAACAAACGCTTATTATTGTATAGAATATTTGAGTAAGTAGCCATTATAGGAAAATTTAGTACCATTTCATCTACTTCACTATCACAGTTTCCTCTCACAGCAATTATTCTGTCGGTAAAACTATTGAGGATTTCTATTACTTGTTTAGGATTGTATTCTTTAGGTAATGGATTCCTTGCTCCATGATATAGGTGATCTCCTAATATTATAATATAATCAGCTTTTTCTTCTTTGAATTTATCCAATGCTTTGTTTAAATAATAGACTGAACCATGTATGTCTGACATGAAAAAAAGTTTCATATGTTTTCTCCCTTCTTATGAAATTTCTATTAGGCATTAGGTCGTTCTAAAATATATATTCTACCTTTTTGTGAAAATTCCTCCATAATAATCAACTTTCCTATAAATTAAAAATGGGACAGCTAGAACTAAACTGACCCTTGTCAAGTAGACAATCAATTTAATTAAAATTTATGCACTTTTGGATGCATGGTATCTATACTCTAATGGAGCCATGCATCCTAATCTTTTTTGTAACCTTTCTTCATTGTAAAACTTGATATATTTAATTGTATACTCTGGCTTTATTCTAATACGATTAACTTTCTTTCTCCTGATCCTTGCTGAAATACCCAGATATTTCATAAGTCTATATATGTAGTTCTTAGAGAATAACTTATCATTTAGTTTATTTATGAACATGGTCATCCTTCTGTAGCCTAAAATTCCATAAAATGTGGCGTTATACTCAGCGATTAATGAACAAATTAACTCATCTTGCTTTTCCTTTTCAGGTTTGATTCTATTTTTATTTTTGTAGTATCCACTTCTAGAAATATTTAGTAATTTGCATATTCGTGTTACTGGATAACCCTTTGCTTTCTTAACTCTCTTTCTCTCCCAAGTTCAAGCTTTAATTTCTCAATTTCAGTTAATTTACTTTTATCAATTTCTGATTTTGGTTTTGGCCCACGTTTTTGATATTTTAATGCTTCTGGTCCTTTGTCTATATATGCCCTTGTCCATCTGTATACAAGTGCATAGGTAACCCCATATTTTTCAGCTGCATCTTTGTAACTCATATTATTGTCAATAACCCATTTAACTATTTCCAACCTTTCTTCAAATGTAGTTTTTCTGGATTTCATGGTATAGACATCTCATTTAGGATCATAATCTTTTATTTCTATACTATTATACCATTTATTAATCCATCTATTAATTATAGAAGTTACTATATTGTATTTTGTCGATAAGTCAGAAAGTGAATATTTACCTGAAACATATTCTTCTACTACCGATAATTTAAAGTCCTTACTAAACTTCGGTTTTTTCCCCATAAAAATACCTCCAAGTAGATAATCCAATTTTAATTAATTAGACTGTCTACTTTGGAGGTATCATATCACGTCCTATTGTTCCATAATTTCTATAGCAGCTTTACCTGTCATATGTTCGATTTTAATTTCAATCAAACATACTCTATCCCATTCTTTTTCAATTTCCTGCTGTCCTTCTTTAATATAGTCAGGTGAATATTTTTTAATTAAACTTTCAAGAGCATATTGCCTGTCAGAATCATCTGTAAGAATCCTTGCTCTACCAAAGATGGAAACACTGCGAAAATGAGTAGTAAAAGTTTCTTGTATTACCTCGTCTTTTTCTATTACACAAAATGTCACTTTATCATTCCTTTTTATACTATCAATCTTATGCCCTTCCTTTGCACTATGAATGAATAGTTTATCACCTTCAAAGGCATAACTTACTGGAACGGTATACGGGTAACCATCGTCACCAATTACACCTAAAACTCCAGAACTGCATAACTTTAAAATTTTTATTGTCTCTTCTTTGGATAATAATTGTTTCTTTCTTCTCATTCCTCTGAACATAATTAAACCTCCCTTTAACATTTATATATTGCAATTCTATTATAATGCAATAAATATGCCATATTAATAGGAAATTAACACATGCTAATTTCATCAACTTTTAAAAAATATTTTATATTTAAATGATCGTTATTCCTGTTTTCCGGATTCTTTCCCATATTTCGTACTTGTGTAGTACCAACTGCTAACTTATCTTCGTTATCATCTTTTCTTTTTATTACATGCCTCTAAACCTTTCGACTAGTTCAAATTCATCTAATATATAGACATATATTTCTTCTCCGCCATAAGCTTTGGTATTTGGAATATATTCTGTATCTTTAAATCCAATCTAAAATTCAGTACTTAGATAATAATTCGATGAAGGATTCTGAAATGCCTTAGGCCACTTTTTGTACATAATTATTTTCCACTTTTTGATCATTCTTATATTGACATTTACTGTCGATTCTCAAATTAAACAAGTAAAATTTCTTGCTTTATAATATCTATAAAAGACTTCAAAAGCATTAAATTATCAAATTAATTCAGAAAATATTTAGTAGATTTTCAAATTGTCCTAGTGTTACATAGAACCTTGGGGCTCTGCCCCAAACCCCGGGATTTTTCGCATTTGTTCTTTAAAAGCATAAAAGAAGTATCTAGGATAGATACCCCTTTTATGATTCTTTATATTTTTATAGAATCCTATTTGGCACTCAGGTTGCATCCCTGCAGAGCCCTATCCTCCAGATAGGCAAGAAACCCATATTTAAATTCCCGTTTCAATATTAGCCTGATATACTGTTTCTTCATCTACTACTTGCATCTTTCTAACGGTTGAATACATTAGGCTAGCTATGGCTATGTTATTTATTGATCTTAGGATTCCACCTGTTATGGTATGAATAGCAGTTAAGGCTGATGGAGTAAATACTTCATTCATACAGCCTGCTATTTTCAATCTACTGGTACAATAATCTGCTGTTTCTTCTAGGGTTAACCCTTGTATAGAATATCTCATAGATATCCTTCAGATACCAGCTGTTCGTAAAGAAGTGTAATTGGAATTCTTGGATTTTCCTTTTTCCTATTAACGATTTCTCCCCCAAGCTCTGGAGAAATCTTTCTTGATTTCCCCTTTTAAAATCATTCTATATTTAAAAGATTTCTGCTTCAATTGGAAAGGTAATGTTGTTAGATAAAAAACATTTAAGGATTTTAAATAGATAATATTTTATGCTATCATAAATTGAGAGGTCAAAAAAGATTTTCCGGTTATATTTGAAAAGTCACAGAGGAATACATGGGGATGTAGCCTAAGGACTATTTCAAGGAAAGTCTTGACCCAGTCCTGATTCTCCGGAATTGCTCCTGCAAAGATGAATTCCGGAGATATTAGGTTTAACCCATATTGTATTAACTTTCTATTCAAAATTATTCTCTTTCTGTAGTAATCTATGGTTCCACGCTCAATGAATGGAAAATCCTGTTTAATCTTCTTTACCAGCCTATTAAGAGGTATTCCACTTAAATACAATTCACATAATATATTTAAAATATCGAGAGCCGAGTATTGAAAATACTGAAGGCAAAATACTGGTAACATGGAAACAGTTCTTCCACAAATAGGACAGATGAATCTACGAACATACAATATTCCAGAAAAAGACTTGCTAATGAAAAATCGTTTGTAATATCCGTGTTTCCTTAATTTTACAGGCATAGAGCAATCTTTGAAAGGGCACCTATCAGGAGCGTTTGGAAAGATTTCACTGTTCATATTTGAAAAATCTATAGCGGAATAGTTGTATCAAATATTATTTGCACAAGATACACCCCTGATTAAAATTCTACCAAATTAAAATACTACTGTAAATTGATAAATTCTCTCACTTTACAATAGCATTAAGATTCTTCTCACATTATTTAATCTGATAAAAACATAAGCATATCTGTGATTTAAATTTGATAATTAACAATATTTTAATGCTTCTGTCCTTTGTCTATATATGCCCTTGTCCATCTGTATACAAGTGCATAGGTAATCCCATATTTTTCAGCTGCATCTTTGTAACTCATATTATTGTCAATAACCCATTTAACTATTTCCAACCTTTCTTGAAATGTAGTTTTTCTGGATTTCATGGTATAGACATCTCCTTTAGGATCATAATCTTTTATTTCTATACCATTATACCATTTATTAATCCATCTATTAATTACAGAAGTTACTATATTGTATTTTGTAGATAAGTCAGAAAGTGAATATTTACCTGAAACATATTCTTCTACTACCGATAATTTAAAGTCCTTACTAAACTTCGGTTTTCTCCCCATAAAAATACCTCCAAGTAGATAATCTAATTTTAATTAATTAGACTGTCTACTTTAGAGGTATCATATCACCTGCTGTCCCTTTTTTAATTCTTTATAACCCATAAGCACTACCCATACGTAGGCTAAGGTTTTTGGTATCATTAAAATTCCAATCCATGGAATTGTGTTAGCCCATAATACAACTGGTATATATAGAGCAAAAGATAATACAATGGCTAACCACATATATTTAAAATTATTATCGACATGTTTTTTGGCTTCAGAATAAAAAATACCTATAATTATAATACCCATAATTAAAAATGGAATATTCCTATATATTCCCCAGGAAACTGACGGGTTATAGTTTAACCAGTCATTTTGTGGAAAAAAACATAATCCTATTCGAATTATACTTAAACCATAGATTGAAAATGTCAACCCATTCTGTCCTTTAATATTATAACGTTGTCTCCAAATATGATATAGGATCACATAAAATATGGTCATAGTAATAGAAGTAATAAATTTTCCAATTCCAAGGGCAGCTGCATTGGCCTCCAAGCCAGTTGTAAGTAAAGCATATGCTCGAGGTACTAAATGAAAAGCATCACCTGCACCTAGTAATACAGCCATTATTCCAAATAATTTATATTGTTTGTTATTTTTACTTTTCAATATCATTACTGTTCCCAATGTAATAACACCAATTAAGTAAACAGCATCAAATAAAGTTTCCATTATTGCTTGCATAGTTATCACTCCTCAAGAAAGTTTATGAACAACGTTCACCACCGACTATATAGAAAATCATACAAAAAGTATGATTTTATTAAATCCTTTTTAAAATCTCAATGAAAAATCCTATATCTTCTTCTCCCTTTTTTAGCATAATTAACATATTATCGAAGATAAACTCTGTCATTTTTTCTTTTGTTATGATGTGGCACCAAGGATAGGCTTTTAAATTGTTATCCATATCCATTAATCTCAATATAATATGATGAATTTTTTCTAGGTATTCTTTTTCCTTTTGTTTCCCCAAAAGTTTTTCCTTACTTTTTAGTAAAGATAACTGTTCTAGCCAACTTTCTTTTAATTTACTTATATAAATATAAAGGATATTATAAATTATCTCTAAGTTTTGATAAAAATCTCCATTGGAAAAACTAGTCAAACCAATCTCTTTAAAGGCACCTTTCCAAAAATCTTCAATAACGGCTATTAACAAATCCCCTTTAGAATGAAAATAATTATATATTGTACCAATAGCTATACCGCTATTTTTTGCCACAGTTCTGATATTTATTTTTGAAATACCCTCGTTTATTGCAATCTCTTTTGCTTCAGCTAATATAATTTCTTTATAATTTTCATTTCTATTATCCATCTCTCTTGCCCACCCCATGAACATTGTTCATATTGATATTATATTAAAAAAATTAGAGTGTCAATATATTTTTTCTTTAATATATTATTATTCTATGATAATGTCATATTAAATTCATTCTGATAAAATGTCATATATGAGAGAGGAGATATTTAATATGACTCAAAAAGAAATAACTAGACTTAGAGTCATTAATCAAACAGTTGATAAAGTAATAACTATTCGAGAAGCTGCTGAGATTTTAAGCTTAAGTGAACGCCAAGTGTTAAGGTTAAAGAAAGGAGTTGTAGAAGAAGGACCTGCGTTCATTATCCATAAAAACAGAGGCCGTAAACCAAAGCATGCTATATCGGATGGAACTAGAGATTTGATTATTAAACTTAAACAGACAAAATATAAGGAGGCTAATTTTAATCATTTTCAGGAATTAATTGAAGAACATGAAAATATTCAGGTAAGCTATCCTACGGTGTATAGAATTCTAACTGAGGCAGGTATTAAAAGCCCTAAAAAGCATCGTAAACGTAAGACACATCATAGAAGAAAAAGAAAACCTACAAAAAGGCATGTTAGTGCAAATTGATGCATCTCCCCATGAATGGANTTTTGTTATGATGTGGCACCAAGGTATAGGCTTTAAATTGTTATCCATATCCATTAATCTCAATATAATATGATGAATTTTTTCTAGGTATTCTTTTTCCTTTTGTTTCCCCAAAAGTTTTTCCTTACTTTTTAGTAAAGATAACTGTTCTAGCCAACTTTCTTTTAATTTACTTATATAAATATAAAGGATATTATAAATTATCTCTAAGTTTTGATAAAAATCTCCATTGGAAAAACTAGTCAAACCAATCTCTTTAAAGGCACCTTTCCAAAAATCTTCAATAACGGCTATTAACAAATCCCCTTTAGAATGAAAATAATTATATATTGTACCAATAGCTATACCGCTATTTTTTGCCACAGTTCTGATATTTATTTTTGAAATACCCTCGTTTATTGCAATCTCTTTTGCTTCAGCTAATATAATTTCTTTATAATTTTCATTTCTATTATCCATCTCTCTTGCCCACCCCATGAACATTGTTCATATTGATATTATATTAAAAAAATTAGAGTGTCAATATATTTTTTCTTTAATATTAATATTGTTTTATAGATATAATAATCAGTCAACAAAAAAGATAATGTTATAATGAATTCACTATAACATTATCCTTTTATTGGCATTTGCAATATTAAAATCCAAAGCTTTCACCTAAAGCATCTGCGGCTAATATTGCAGCATAAACATCTTCTGGAGTTACTGCGAAAGGCATATTATGGATGGTTTCACCTTCTGCACAACTTAACTTTGCTACATCCATCAATTTTTCTTCTGATGCTTCCGTAATATTTAGCTCTTTTAATGTAGTTGGCAATCCCACCCCATTGCAGAAATATAATACTTCTTCTATTTCCTCTAACGGTGCATTTTCTAACACCAGTTGGACTAAAACCCCAAAAGCAACTTTTTCTCCATGATATAACTCATGGGTTTCTTCAATAGCCGTTAATCCATTATGGATAGCATGGGCCGCAGAAAGACCGCCGCTTTCAAATCCAATGCCGCTTAATAATGTATTTGCTTCTACTATTTTCTCCACTGCTTTTGTTGCTACTTTCCTTTCTACAGCTAGTTTTGCCTTCAATCCCTCATTTAGCAATGTTTCATAACATAAATCGGCTAATGCAATTGCAGCATCTGTAGGATAACCTCCAGCCATAGCCTTAGCACCAGCCTTTGCCGCTGCTCTTGCTTCAAATTTAGTTGCTAGTGCATCTCCCATACCTGCAACGAGCAATCGTGCTGGAGCATTAGCAACTGCATCTATATCGATTAATACCATATCTGGATTTTTAGGTAATAGTAAATATTCATCAAACGACCCATCTTCAGTATAAATTACAGACAATGCACTACAAGGAGCATCAGTACTTGCTATGGTTGGTATTATAACCACCGGTACTTTCTCATAATACGCGAGGGCTTTAGCAGTATCGTGAATCTTACCTCCTCCTACTCCCATAACTACATCAAACCCTTTTTCTTTAAATTCATCTCGAAGCCTATTTATTTCAACTTTTGAACATTCTCCATTGAATTCAATAAAATTAATTTTAGCAGCATTTCCAAAACTTTCTTTTATAATCTCTCCAAATCTTTTATAGCCTGATTTGCTAATTAGAATGAAAAAAGAACTGCCTAAATGTTCTACATGGGTTTTTACTCTCTTTAATTCTCCTTTGCCCTGAATATATTTTCCAGGGGAAATTATTATCTTCGTCATATAAATACCTCCTTACACATTTTCTAATTGATTTTATACCCATACTTGATAATAAATAAACAATATAGTTCTTATTTTTTTGTCTATTATAAAAGATCCTTCTATCTTAGCGTTAGTAAGATATTTTTCGAAATCCATTTAGATCAAGTTTTTTTAATTAATATTTTATAAGTGAAAACTTACCTATTGGTTATAAAATATAACACCTAGATTGTACTCTAGGTGCTTTTCATTTAATATCATACATTCCATGACTATGCATATAATTAAACAATTTTTCTCCATGGGCTTGTTCATCTTGTTGTATATGCTGAAGTGCTTGTCGAACATTAGGATCTGCCGCTTCAAAGACTGCAGTATCGTAGAATCCAGATACATATTTTTCAGTTGATAACAAATCTTCTAATAGAATTTGATCCTTTGGACTAGGTCCTTGAAAAGTAGTGTGGGCCTCTGTAGTGATATTAATCGGTTTTTGGGTCATATCCGGTTGCACTCCTTGTAGAATCTGATTGATCATATTATAATGATGCTGCTCTTCCTGGACAATTTCCATTAATAGATTTTTTAGCTGTGGACCTTGTACTTGGTTTGCATAGCTTTGATATTTTTTTGCACATAAATTTTCTTGCTTCTTTCCATCTTCTAATAACATTCTCTCTTTTTGGGTAAGTTGAATTTGCAAAATATCACCTCCAATTATATTCTACAATTAACATTTACAAATAAATAAATATTATTCATATCAAATACATAAAAAGGTAATAACTTGATACTCACACCCTAATAGGGATATAATACTATTAGATAGCAAAGTAAGGAAAGGAGAAGGATTAAAATTGATTGTTGGTCTTGATATGGGTGGAACCAATATAGACGGAGTTATTATAGAGGATGGTAGAGTAGTAAAACGAGTAAAAAAACCCACCAACAGGGATGGTCTATTTGAATCTATATGGATTACTTTAGGAGAACTGTTGTCAGGATACGATAAATATAAAATAGATAGAATTAATTTGAGTACTACCGTATCCACCAATGCTATTGTGGAAAGTAAAACTTCTCCTGTTGGAATGATTATCCAATCGGGTCCCGGTATGCCCTATGATTTTTTAGCTTGTGGTAATGAAAATGTATTTATATCAGGCTATATCGACCATAGAGGTGAAGTAATTGAAGGTTTTCAAATATCTGAGATTGAGAAATCTATTAGATTATTTAAAGAAAAGAATATTGATTCTTGTGCAATAGTGACTAAATTTTCTACTAGAAATCCCAAGTTTGAAAGAAATATAAAAGAGATTTTAGAAAAAGATTTCTCTCCTATTACTATGGGACATACTATGTCAGGAAAATTAAATTTCCCCCGTCGAGTATATACATCCTATTTAAATTCAGCAGTACATAATACCTTTAATGACTTTTCAAATAATATCAGAAAATCTTTAGAAAGAGAGGGAATAGATGCACCAATATTTATATTAAAAGCCGATGGTGGAACTATGAATATTTCTACAGCTGAAGAAAAACCAGTGGAAACCATTCTATCTGGTCCTGCTGCCAGCTTTATGGGGATCAATGCTATGCTTCCCACTAATGAAGATGCCATATTACTGGATATTGGAGGAACTACTACAGATATATTCTTTCTTGCCGATGGGGTCCCTCTATTTGAACCTTTAGGAATAAAAATAGATAAGTATAATACTTTAGTAAGGGCTATTTATAGCGTTTCAATAGGTTTAGGTGGAGATAGTAGTATTAGCATTGAAAATAGTAAGATTAAAATAGGTCCAAGGAGGGAAGGAATTCCTTATGCTTTTGGAGGTCCTAAGCCTACTCCTACTGATGCTATGATAGCATTGGGCTTGATAAAGGAAGGAAATAAGGAAGCAGCTCATAATTCCATGGCAACATTAGGAACGAAATTGAATATAACCCCAAAAGATATGGCAAAATTAATTCTTGAAAACATGGGAGATATTATCAAGGATAAAGTAGATGAACTTCTATATGTAATAAACAGTCAGCCTGTTTATACTGTTAAGGAATTATTGTATGGAAAGAAAATAGAACCAAAGCTAATTAATATAATAGGTGGTCCTGCCAATGTATTGGCCTCTATACTTGAAAAGAAGTTCAATCTACCCTGCTATTTCCCAAAAGATTACCATGTAGCCAATGCAATAGGCGCAGCCCTTGCTAAACCTACTACGGAGATTAATATGGTGGCAAATACTTCTCAAGGAGTCCTTTCAGTACCTGAATTAGAGCTATATGAAAAAATAAGTAGAAATTATACTGTTGATAAAGCCAGAAAAAGGGCCATGGAGCTAATTAAAGAATCTGCTCTATCCTTAGGTGCTACCAAAGATGAAATAGAGGCAGAAATAGTAGAAGAAAACAGTTTTAATATGGTAAGGGGTTTTTACACTACTGGAAAAAATATACGGATTAAGGCACAAGTAAAACCAGGGCTTATCCATGAATTGAGGAGTGATATGAATGATTAAGGCTAAGAATAGACTAGGCCTTGTATTCTTCCCTGCTTTCGATTGGGCTATTAGCCCTACCCATCCCGAAAGGGAAGAAAGGCTTTTATATACCCAAGACCAAATATTTGAAGAAGGAATTGAGGATATTGAAGGAATAAAATTTTATAACCCAATTATTGCTGAAGAGAAGGATATTGAAAGGGTACATTTTCCAGTACCTGATGTAAAGTCAAGGGTTACCCAATCCCACCTTATATCAGTAGGCGGTGCTATTATAGCTTTTCAAGCCATAATGAAAAAAGAGGTAGACAAATCCTTTGCTTTAGTTCGCCCTCCTGGACATCATGCGCATAGGGTAGTTTATGGAGATAGAGGATTTTGTGTGGTCAATGTAGAGGCAGTAATGTTAGAGAGAATAAGACAGGAATATGATGATTTACGAGTAGCCATTGTAGATACAGACTGTCACCATGGTGATGGTACCCAAGATATCTATTGGAATGACAAAGATACTTTGTTTATTTCTTTCCATCAAGATGGAAGAACCCTTTATCCTGGCACTGGATTTATTGAAGAGTTTGGAGGACCAGCTGCCTATGGATATAATGTGAATATTCCTCTACCTCCAGGAACAGGAGAAGAAGGTTTTTTATATGTATTGGATAATGTAGTAATACCTATTTTAGATGAATATAAACCGGATATAATAATAAACTCGGCTGGTCAGGATAATCATTATACAGATCCTATTACCAATATGAATTTTACAGCTCAAGGATATGCTAAGTTAAATGATAGGCTTAATCCCGATATTGCAGTTTTAGAAGGTGGGTATTCTATAGAAGGGGCTTTACCTTATATTAATCTAGGGATAATATTGGCTATGGCTGGTATTGATTATTCCAAGGTACATGAACCAGATTATAATAAAGAAAAATTAAAACAGCCAAAGGATATTACAGAATATATTAAACAAATATCCGAATTGGTATATAAACGTTGGAAGATTAAAGACGATTTAAGGTTGAAAGAATTTAAAGGATATAATTATGTAGATAGAGAAAGACAGATCTATTATGATACAGATGGTATCCTTGAAAACCAGGTACAGAGATTTAAAGTTTGTAAAAAATGTTCTGGTGTAAATACCATTGATTCTAGCAGCGATAGAGGGTACCATATATTTGCCATAACAATACCACGAGATGCTTGTTCTAAATGTATAGATGAAGGGTATAAACTTTATAAAAATACTTCTACTTACTATTCAAATGTGTATCTACAAGATAGAGTAAACGATAAATATTATTTCAAATAAGTTCTCTTTAGTGCCTGTTAAGGCACTAAAGAGAACTTATTATATGCATTTCCGCATTATATTCTTTTCTTTTCAATTTTATATGGTGATTTTTATAGTTGAATACAAAATTCATCACAGCAGATTGAAGATCTATGTTTCGTAAAAAATGGACTGTACAAGAATTGCTGTTTTTTTCTGTAGCAAACCTTATTATAATATTCCTTACTTCATTAAGCTGAATCCTATTGTCCATATATTCAGGCATATCTTCTATATAAAGATTTAAGGTTCTTAAATCCAAGGGAATGAATAGATCTATATCCGGGCCTTCCTCCATTATAGTCCTTATTTCAAAATCGCTAATTATCTGTAAATACCCTTTCTTGTATTCTATCATTTTCATTAGCACCCCTTTTATTGTTCAATTGTGGTATTTTTTTTAGCAATAAAATATACCAGGTTGGAAGGACAATTCCCTTTAATGTGGCACTAGCGCTAATACTCCACCAGATTCCGTCTAATCCTAAATAGGTAGAAGAAAGGATTAGAGATGCAGGTATACGCAAAGTGTTAAAAGTTATTCCAACTAAAGATGGCGGTATAGTTCTACCTAGTCCATTGAATGCTCCTTGGGTCGCTATCTCAATGGTCATGAAAAACTGACATAGACCTAGAATTCTTAGATATCTTATTCCAATTCCTAAAGCTTCCTTATCATAGGGTATAAATAATCTAAATATAGGGCTGGCCCCAAATATTAATAAACAGGTAGCAAATATTCCTATAATTCCAACAATGATTAATCCTTTACGGTAACCTTCTTTTATTCTATCCCATTTTCCTGCCCCATAGTTTTGGCCTACAAAAGCCGATATAGCAGTGGAGAAGCCTCCTGCTGTCATCCAAGATATGGATTCTATTTGTGTACCTACCTTTTGGACAGCTATTGGAGTAGGCCCCCATTGGGCAATAATTTTCGCTATAACCATAGCTATTAATGCAAATAAGCCTGTTTGCAATGAGGTAGGTAGTCCTAGTTTAAATATAGTATTAATATAATCTTTATCTAGAGGTTGAAAGATATTTAAATCCTTAAATAGTTCCCTAGTTTTACTATTATAGATAAATATGACAGTAACGGTAAATTGAGCTATTATGGTTGCTAGTGCTGCACCTTTAATCCCCATTTTAGGAAAAGGACCTATTCCCATGATCATTAATGGGTCTAATATCATGTTTATTACTAATCCTGCAGCATTTATTTTAAAAGGGGTAGAACTATTTCCAGACCCATTATAGATTCCTGAAAAAACTGGATTTAAAAAATAAAATATTAATCCAAAGGAGATTATTACTAGATAGTCTATAGCCATCTGAATAACTTCACTATCCCCTAAATTAAAAAATCCTATAATCTGATGTCGAAAGACTATAAGAATAAGGGAATATATTAGGGCAATAATCGTATCCAGTTGTAAGGTATTTTTCACATACCTTTTAGCAGATTCCATGTCCTCCCTTCCATAGGATTGAGCTACCCCTACTTCTGCTCCTATCTTTGGAACCATTAGAAAAGCTGTACCAAGCCAAGTAAAGAAACCGGCGGTCCCTGAAGCTGCTACTGCCTTGGTACTTACCCTGCCTAGCCATATCATATCCATCATATTATAGGCCATTTGAACAAAAGATGTGGCCATAATAGGTAGAGCAAGTTTTACCAGGGCACTAGTTATATTACCTTCTGTAAGTTTTCTATTATTTTCCATCCCTTGCCTCCAATTAATCTATGTTATACCGTATCACTAGTCTAGTATATTCTATACTATAATATAATGGAGGTTTATTCAAGTTGATTTATTTTAGTCCCAAAGATTATATAGAATATTAACAGTCCTACCATTGGAATACTTGATATACGATACATTTTACTATAACCTATAACTTCACCAATATTTCCTAATACTACCGAACCCAATCCTATACCTATATCAAAAGCAGAAAAGTATGTAGCATTGGCTGCACCCCTACGGGCTGGAACTGCACTATTTACTGCCCAAGCTAATAATGATGGTTGAACTGTTCCAAAGCCAATTCCATAGATGATAGCCGATAAAATCAAAGTACTAGTAGATTTCACATAGGATAAGATGAACACCCCTAAGAAGCTAAAAATTGCTCCAGGCACCATAACCCAAAAATGTCCTTTTTCATCAAATATCCTCCCGGCAATATAACGGATGATAAATATAAAAATGGCATTTATGGTAAAAAACCAACCTACATTCTCTATTCCCACTTCCTCTCCAAATAAAGTTATAAAACTAGTTATGCCACCATAAGTAAATCCTAACAACAAGGCTAAAAAGGATGGAAATAAAGCACCTTTTTCTACTAATCTAGATCTAAATTCTTTTAATCCTTTCCCTGGTGAGTCTGTTTCTATTTTAGGTATTGTAATAAAATAGATAAGGATTAATGCCAATAATGTACTACCTGTAGCTCCCACAAAAAGGTTTGAAAAACCCCTTTTCTGCATAAGCATAATACCTAAAGGTGGTCCTATAGACATAGCAATTGTTCCAGCAGAACTAAAATATCCCATCCCTTCTCCTCTACGGGAAATAGGTACTAAGTCTGATGCAATGGTTCCATAGGTTGTAGTTGATACTCCCCAACCAAATCCATGGACAAATCGGATAAGCATTATAGCAAATACTGTATTAGCTAAAGTAAAATTACCTATGGCTATGAAACAGATAAATATGCCTAAAGCTAGGAAGAGTTTTTTGTTTGCCGTCTCCAATGCAATACCGGAAAAAGGTCTAATAAAAATTGCCGAAATGACTAGAATAGCCGTAATCATTCCAACATCTGAGCCACTTCCTCCCATTTCAAAAACATAATAGGGTAAGGTTGTTAAGAGCATATAAAAACCGATAAACAATAGAAGATTAGAAGCTAGCAGTAGAATATAATCCTTTGTCCATAAAGGTTCTTTTTTGTTTGATAAATTTTTATCCATTTTTATCCTCCTCTACATATCCATACCCTACAACTGTAATGTTCTAACATATTATCATTATTATAACAAATAGGCAATTAAAATCAGTGTAGCCATGGCTACACTGATTTTAATAATTTTCTATCTATTCCATCTATATCCTCTCATCATACCTGGCCCATAACCATTTCTAAATCCATTTCCATTATTCCAGCCATATCCACCTCTAAAGCAACCTCCGCCGGGCATAGGCCCATATTCCCTATGAAATTCTTCCATATAGTCAAAATGGTCATTCCAAGTTTTAGCATCTTCTTCTGTGATTTCCTTATCCTCAACAGCTTGATTTAATTGAGACTTCCTCCACTCCATCCTCTCTTTATACCAATCATCCCATTGTTCATAATCCACATTTGTTCTAGGTAAGATTTTTGGCACTTGGGCATATGCAATTGATGCTGTTAGTCCCACTATTAATACTAGAGATAAAATAATCAATTTTTTTTTCATAAAATCCACTCCTTTTCATTTCTTGACTTCATTATAGAACTCAAATATGGAGGAAATATGAAGAAAGAAAATCTAATGTTCATATTTCCTCCATAATCATTTTTTATAATGAATATGAAAAAAGGTTTATAGGGAGGTGTAGATTATGTGTAATTGGTTGAGTTTCTACAACTATCCAGGTAGTATGTGGTTCATGGGTGGTATGTTTATATTTAGAGCATTATTTGCTGTGGTTGTATTGGTTTTAGGGTATAAACTTATTAAATCTCTTTTAGATGGCAGAAGTCATACAAACTAACCATCTAATATTAATTACTAAAAAGCTAAGTATCTAAACATTTATACTTAGCTTTTGTATTTTAGGGTATTATATATTAAGATGAATTGTGAATTGTCCAAAGGAGTGGTATTATGAATAATAGAAAAATATTAGTTGTAGAGGATGAAAAGAATATTCTAGAAGTTATAGAAGCATATCTATTAAAAGAAGGATTCCGTGTCATTACTGCTGAAGATGGTGAGATGGCATTAGAATTATTTAAAAATGAGAAAATTCATTTGATTGTTTTAGATTTAATGTTGCCTAAGATATCAGGTGAGGAAGTGTGTACTACTATTAGAGCCACTTCAGATATACCTATTATAATGTTAACTGCAAAAGTTGATGAAGATGATAAAATCGAAGGACTTACTATTGGAGCAGACGACTATATTACTAAACCATTTAGTCCTAGAGAGTTAGTCAGCCGTGTTAAAGCTTTATTGCGTAGGTCTTATAGGGATTCTAATCCTCTAGCTGAAAAATTAGTATTTAATGATGGAGATTTGGAAGTAGATATAGATAAGATGATAGTAAGAAAAAAAAGAGAAAATATATATTTAACTTCCAATGAATTTAAGATCTTATCCTCCCTATTAACCAGACCTGGCCAAGTGTTTTCTAGAGAACAATTGATTGAATTGGCTTTTGGATATAATTATGATGGCTTCGATAGAACTATAGATACTTATATTAAAAATATCAGGCAAAAGATCGAAGATAACCCAAAGAGTCCCAATTATATAATTACTGTATATGGAGTTGGATATAAGTTTGGAGGAATGTAAAATGCCCTTATCTAGAAAATTAACCTTTAGTTTCACTATTGCAATTTTGATTTCCATATTTATTATTAGTTTTATTTCCAATACTATGATCAATAGAAAATTTGACTCTTATCTAATAGAAGAACAAAATATGAAGTTTGAAAAAATACGTAAGGATATTAATAATCTATTTTTGGAAGAGGGAAATAATTTAACATCAAGGGATATTTCTAATTACGCTTCAATGGAAGGAATATATATTGAAATCAGGGATTATAATGATGATTTAATCTGTCATTCCAATAATTCTAATATGATGCATAGGGGAATGATGGGACATATGATGCGACAGATGATGAGACGTCATGGTATGAGAAATTCCAATATGGATACAGGAAAATATGTAGAGAAGACTTTTTCCCTATTAGATAGGGATAATGTAGTTGGGACTCTGATAATAGGCTATATTGACAATTCCTATTTAACCGAATCGGCTTTAATATTTAAGGATACCCTATCTATTTCTTTCATAATTTCCGGTATTATCACTATTATACTCGGCTTTATTATCTCCATACTTTTATCTAAAGGGTTATCAAGGCCCTTAGTGAATATTACAAAAACGGCTAACGAAATGCGAAGTGGAAATTTAAAATATCGTTCAGCTATAACGACAAATACTGAGGAGATTCAAGAACTTTCCCATTCAATAAATTATTTGGCAGAAACCTTGGAAAAACAGGAGGGTTTAAGGAAAAAATATGCTTCAGATATAGCCCATGAACTACGTACTCCTTTAACCACATTAAAGTCCCATGTAGAAGCTATACTTGATGGGGTGTGGGAGCCAACTGATGAACATTTAACTATTTTATTAACTGAAATCGATAGATTGGCTAAACTTGTAGACGATCTAAAAAATACCTTCAAAACCCTAGAGGCTGAGTTAAATATAAGTAAAACCCATTTTAATATTTCTGAAGAGTTAAAGGACATATTGTCTCAGTTTAAACCTTTGTTTAAGAAGGAGAATTTCCTTTTGGAATCTTCTATTGAAGAAGACATTGAAATTATAATGGATAAGAATAGGTTTAAACAGATAATGAATAATTTATTGTCTAACGCTTTGAAATTTTTAAAAGATAGGGGTAAGGTTTTTGTCACTTTAATTAGGGAAAAAGATCAGGTAAAAATAACTGTGGAAGATAACGGAATAGGTATAAAAGAGGAAGATTTACCCTTTCTATTTGATAGATTTTACAGAGCAAATGTATCTAGAAATAAGGATACCGGCGGAACAGGCCTGGGCCTTTCAATTACCAAAACATTAGTTGAGGCCCATGGTGGTTCAATCTATGTAGAAAGTGAATTTGATAAGGGAACTAGGTTTACCATATTATTACCAACCGATACAAAATATTAAAACCTGTGAAAGGGAACTCTCTTATCTTACAATTTTTTTCTTCTAAATAAATAGACTGTTAAAATAATCAAAGGTAAAATAAATATAAATATAGCTGCCATGATAGTTATTATGTTTTGAGTAGGTTGTTTAACTGCTAATATAGGTTTATTATCCTTTAACAATAGTACAATAATAAGTATTACAACAGATATGGGAATAATATATTTTCGATTATCTATATTTGTTATTTGGCCTAATGCCACCGTTATAAAATAAAGATATCCTGAAATCTTAATAATATTTCCCACAATCCATGATGTCAAATATAATGAATCGAATCCTTGAATTGTTTCACCAAAATCTACCATCCTAGTAACAGTAAAAAAAGGAAAGTTAACATGTTTTGCATATTCTATTCCCAATGTAGAATGAACTACTATTACTATTATAGATGCAATAACCATAGAATATATGAGAGATCTAAAAAAAATCTTATTTAGATCTTTTTTATCCTTCAAATTAGGAGTTATCATGGTAAGGATTAATATATTAAAATACCTTAATCCTATATCTATAGCACCTATATTTATATCCTTAAATTTAGAATCTTTCAAAATAGGTAATAATACAGTGAAATCATAATTTTTATATCCTAATATTATAAATAATAAAATCATCACTAAAATAAAAGGAATTATAAACTCACCTAACCTGGCTACTGCTACAAATCCCTTATATGCAATATATATACTTGTAATAAGCATCATAGAAGCTGTTACCCAAGTAGGTGTTTCAGGAAATATAGCAGCATCTAAAATTTCAACGAATATACTTATAAGCAAAATAGTAGCATATAAGAAAAAGAACACATAAAATATTCCTATAATTTTTCCTATTGTCTTCCCCATAATCTTCTCTATATATTCTATTAAATTTAAACTATTAAACTTATTGCTTAGGTATAGTAAAGGTAAACACAATAATATTGTATAAAAAGTTGAAAATAGAATAGTTATCCAAATATCTTGATTACCAGGCAAAATACTAGCTGCTGGTAAATGGGTAAATCCAACCATTATCCTATAAAGTATAAGTAATAATACAGCTTGATGGTAAGAGATTTCATATTGATTATTTAATTTATCCATACTATTTCCCCTTTATTTTATTAATAGGTGTATTTATCAGACCGGTTCTAATTATATCCGTATTTACCTCAATTTCAAAATCTGCTTGAGAAAAAATTTCATCCCAGTCTTTCTTTATCCTTTTCCACTCTTCAGGATACTTCCTATGAAACACTAAACCATATCCAAAAATATCTATTCCATATTCCTTTTGTGCCTTTTTAAAGGCTCTCTTAATACCATCTTCAATTGCTTTTGAACAAGCTTCTTCTAGCTTTATAATATTTTCTTTTTCAGCTACATCTATATTCCCAACTACTTCTCCAAGAGAACCTCTGAGTTCAATTTTAGTTTTAAGTTTTATATTTCCATCAACCATTTCAACATCGTTTTTTGTATTGTTTTTAATAACAATCACAGAACTTAAATTTTGGTCTTTTTGTTTATTTGGCATCTCACCTTCAACTGGAGGTGGTGGAGTAGAACTACCTTCTACTTGAGCAGTAGGAGTTGGAAAAGTTATTATTCCACCTCTAATTTTATTCATGACAAAGTTCACAGATTTGGTGTCATTTCCATTTAAATATCCTACCAAAACATCTTCATTAAAAATAGCAGAACCTATTACCGATAATTCATAATCTTGTGTTCCAGTTTTTTCTACAGTTTGGTCAATGACTTTTTTTTCTTTTTTCTCTATGGTCCCAATAATTGAATGGTGTCCCATCTTATAATATTGTTTAATATATTGTACTAAATTAGTATCCACAGTCTTTGGATTATATTTAAAATTTTCAACAATCTTTGTTATATAATTAGAAGGTAATTCTTCTAATCCACTATTAATCCCCATTACTTCATAGGCTTTTCCTCCTTTGGCCACTAATAGATATGCTGTCTCCCTTTGTTCCACATCTCTATATAGTTCATCTATCTGACTGACCAATCCTTTTTTAGCAAAATCTTCTCCTAGGATAAAGACTCGGTTATGAACTATAGACAACCCTCGGTCAAACTTTAATGTAATATCTCTATAGGCTTCATATATATTGTTTCCTACACCCTGAACATATTTTACATAGCTACCTTGTCCTGTAGTTGTACTACTTTGCTGAGAGTAGGTAGGATTAACTACTTCTGCTGTTACTAGAACTTTATCATCTACTAAGTCCAAACCTATTACCAATGTAAGTCCTAGCTCATTTAATTCTCTAGCATTCCAGCAACCTGTTAACAATAAAGATAGGATGAAAAAACTTAATAAAACTATTTTTTTCATAAGTTCACCCTTTCCTTGGTGGTTTTTGTCTTCTAATATTTCTTTTTGCTATAGCCTTTGGCCTATAGATAAAGCTCCATATGGGAAATCTGACAATTGAATCTTTAAGCCCTTCTTTATTTATTGGAGTAAATGGGAGTCCAAAGGGAATCCCAAAGGATTCTGTGGTAATAATTTGAGTTATGTAAATGATTAAACCACAGGTTGTGCCATATAAACCTAGAAAACTTCCTAATAACAGTATAATTAATCTATATAATACTACTCCCTGTACTAGTGCAGGTACAACGAATTCTGATATGGCTGTTATAGCTATTATAATTACAGTAGGGGCACTTACTATACCTGCTTGTACTGCTGCCTGACCTAATACCAAAGTTCCTACAATACTCACCGTTGTACCAACTGCTTTTGGTAATCTAACTCCTGATTCTTTAGTAACTTCTAAGGTTAAAACCATTAATAGGGTTTCTAAGGCTACTGGTAGTGGTACCCCTTCCCTAGCCCCCATCATGGATATCAATAATACAGTTGGTATCATCTCCTGATGGTAAAGCTGTAATGCCACATATACTCCTGGTGAAAATACACTTATTAATAAAGCAGTAACCCTTAAAAACCTAAGAAATGATGCATAATAAGGCCTTACATAATAGTCCTCACTAGTCATAACCCCTTCGATAAATAATCTTGGTACCGTTAAAACATGGGGAGTGCCATCACATAAAATGGCTACTCTTCCTTCCAGTATTTTTGCTGCTGCCACATCAGGTTTTTCGGTATTCTCTATAGTAGCTATAATGGAGTAAGGCCTATCTTCAATTAGTTGTTCAATATAGCCACTTTCCAATACTCCATCTATATCGATTTTACTTAATCTTTTCTTAACTTCTTCTAATACTCTTTTGTTAACTATTCCCTGTAAATAGGCTATACTAATTTTTGTTCTAGTCTGTTTCCCCAATACCAAATCTTCAAAAACAAGATTATTGGTTCTAAGTTTTCTCCTCAATAAAGATTTGTTTACAAATATATCTTCTATAAATCCTTCCTTTGGCCCCCTCACTACCGATTCAGATTCTGGTTCTTCTACTGCTCTTTTTTCCCATTTACTTAACTCTATAGTATAGGATAAAGGTAAATCTTCAGCAAATATAGCTATATTCCCTGATAATATATCTTCTATTAAATTTTCCATAGAATCTATCTCTTTTATTTTAGAGGTAAGTATGGTTCTTTTTATATCTTTTACTTTCTTTAAATCCAGTATTAAAGGTTTTAATATATCTCTATCAAACAATTCTCTATCAATAAACCCTTCTATATAACAAGCCATCATCTTAATATTAGAATTAGTTTCAAATTCATATAGAACCAAGTCTGAAGTGTTATTAAACTTTTCCATTATTTCTCTTTTATTTAAACTAATTTTTTTCCATATCATACTAATCATCCTTCATCTTTTGCTTCTAATTAGTATTGCCAAAAGGCGATAGAATTATGTTAGCATAAAAAATAGCCCCTTTATTTAAGGGCTATTTTTCTACTACCTGGTTTTATAATTGGAATATCCTTTTTGCATAGGGGACAATCTTCCTCTTCATAGGTATTAATATTTAATTTTACTCCGCTGTAAACTGGGTATTTAAGATTTCCCTTGCTCCTATCTACAATACAACCTATACCTACAACCTCTCCTCCATGTGCCTCTACAACTTTTATTGCTTCATAAGAGGATTTACCTGTAGTTATGACATCTTCAGCTATTAGAACCTTTTGTCCTTTTTCTATAGCAAAGCCTCGTCTAAATTTCATAATCCCATCTTCTCTCTCTATAAAAATACCAGGTTTAGCAGTTTGACGGGCTAGTTCATAACTGACAATTATGCCTCCCATAGCAGGTCCTACTACTATATCGAAATCTATATCTTTTAATTGATCTACTATTAATTTTACCGCCTTTTCTGCTTTATCTGGATACATTAAAAGTTTAGCACATTGAACATATCCATCGCTATGTTTTCCTGATGATAGTAAAAAATGGCCTTCTAATAAGGCTTCCGTTTCCTTTAATAAATCAATTAACATTTTATATTATCCCCCTTATCTCTTCCAAAGATTTTATTCCTTCATTGATCATAAATTGTTCTATACCATTAATAATATCTAAAGTTATAGTAGGCTTTATAAAGTTACCACTACCTACCTGTACAGCCCAGGCTCCTGCCATAATAAATTCTAAAACATCTTCATAGTCTATTATGCCTCCAATGCCTAAGATTGGCACATTAACTGCCTTTGCTACCTCATAGACCATTCGTAGGGCAATAGGTTTAATACAAGGGCCGGATAATCCAGCTATGATATTATCGAATACTGGCTTTCTAGTCTTTATATCTATAGCCATACCACTAAAGGTGTTTACAAGGGATAAAGCATCAGCCCCTGCCTTTACACAAGATTCAGCCATATGGACAATATTTTCTGCATTAGGTGATAGTTTCACAACTAAAGGTTTTTTACATACCTTTCTTACTTCACCTACTACTTTAAAGGCGGTTTCAGATTTAATTCCAAAGGCCATTCCACCTTCTTTCACATTGGGGCAGGATATGTTTAACTCTACCATATCTATATTAGTTCCATTTAATTTTTCAATAGTCTTTATATATTCATCTAATGTATTACCTCCTACATTAGCTAAAATTACCGTATCCTGTCTCTCCATAAAGGGAAGCTCCTCTTTTATAAACTCATCTATTCCTGGATTTTGCAAACCTATACTGTTTAAAAGCCCTCCTGTGGTTTCATATATTCTTATTCCCGAATTTCCCTCCTTTTTATGGAAAGTTAACCCTTTAGAACTTATTCCCCCTAGTTTTGATAGAGGAAAATATTCAGCATATTCTCTACCAAACCCAAAAGTGCCAGAGGCAGCTATTACTGGATTTTTAAATTCTACTCCACAGATTTTTACCTTTGTATCAATCATTAAAAACTAGCTCCTTTCCTAGGAAAACTGGTCCCTCTTTACATACCCTTTTCATTCCAGAAGTAGTTTCTATAGTACATCCTAAACAAGTGCCTATACCACAAGCCATTGGATTTTCCATAGACATATATAGAGGCATTCTACCTTGGCATATATCCAAAACCTTTTTCATCATTGGTAGAGGGCCACAGGTAAAGGCTATATCATATTTTTCAGGCTTAAATATCTCAGTTATAAATCCTCTATATCCAACAGAACCATCTTCTGTAGATATAATTATATTTTTTACATAATTCTTTATTTCATTGGTATAGTATACTTCATTTCTAAATCCACAATAAAAATCTATACTAGCATCCAATTTCTTTGCTAAATACACCATAGGTGCTATGCCTATACCGCCAGAAATAATGGCAACATTACCTTTCAAATTCATATTAAATCCATTGCCTAAAGGCCCTAATAGTTCCAGAGTGTCCCCCGGCCTCAACTTGGATATAATATGGGTGCCCTTCCCTCTTACCTCATATAAAAAAGTAATAATTTCGTTGGATATATCACATATGCTAATAGGCCTTAGTAAAAAGGGATCTAAAGCTTCCCATCCTCTTATCATATAAAATTGACCAGGGTTGCCTTTAGGATTCAAGGCTTGTATAGTTCCTTGGAGGGTTAAGTTAATGCTGTCAGTCTCAGGATGACAAAGAGAAAGTTTTAGCTCATATATATTAGTTGCTATTTGAGTATTAGAATAAATTACTGCCTTTCTATATCCTTCCTTCACTTTCAATATCCTCCTTCATAGCTAGTACTGCCTCTCTTGCATATTTGTCAAAATTCTCCTCTCCATCTTCATGCTTTTTATAGGCTGTAATAATTCCCCGGGAAGAGTTGACTATACCTCCATTTCCCTTATTTAAATATAAAACTACATCTTCCCCCTTACCCCCTTGATGACCATAGCCTGGAATTAGGAAGAACATATTTTTATACCTGTTTCTTATCTCCTTAGCTTCATCTATATGGGTTCCTCCTACTACAGCTCCTATGGAACTATAGCCACATCTGCCTATATATTTGTAGGATATTTTCTCTAATTTATCCCCCACATGGTAGTAGAGATGAGTTCTTTGGTGGGTTAAGTTAATACTGTCAGTGTCAGGATAACAGGAGGAAGCTAATTGTGAGTTGATTTCTAGATATTGTATATCCTTAGCTCCTGGATTGGAAGTTCTAAGAAGTACAAATATTCCTTTCTTTCCTGATTCTATATACTTGAGATAAGGAGTTATACTATCAAATCCCATATAGGGGTTTAAGGTTATAAAATCTGCCTCAAAATCTCCTTCAAAATGAGCCTTTCCATACATTTCAGCTGTAGAAGAAATATCTCCTCTTTTAATATCACCTATAGACAAAGCTTTCTTATCCCTTATATATTCTAAAGTCTTTTTATAAGCCGTTAATCCTTCTATACCATAGGCTTCATAATATGCTATTTGCAATTTATATATAGGGACTATGTCTATGGTTTTATCAATTATTCTTTTATTAAATTCAAATATTATATGGTCTATGTCTTGGAATTTTTCTTTTATCCTATCTGGTATATAATATAAATGGGTATCTAATCCTACGCAAACATTTCCTTTCTTCTCCACCTCGCCATATAATCTATCAATTATCAACTGTTATCCCCCCATTGTATTTTATTTCGCCTTTCCTAATGGTGGCTACTATTTCTCCATAAAACTCCATTCCATTGAAAGGTGTATTTTTCCCTTTAGACATAAATTTATGTCCATCGATAATAACCCGTTTATCTAAATCTATTAGTACTATATCCCCATCATAGCCATTTTTGATTTTACCTTTGTTGATTCCCACCAACTTGCCAGGGGTTCCCGACATAAGTTGGGATAATCTATTAAGTGAAATATAATTAGATTTAACCAAGGAAGTATAACATATGGGAAAGGCCGTTTCTATTCCAGATATTCCAGGGGCTCCCTTTTCCTTATCCTCTTTTGAATGGGGAGCATGGTCTGTAGCTATGATATCTACCGTTCCATCTATAATGCCTTTTAAAATAGCTTCCACATCCTCTTTTTCCCTTATAGGAGGATTTACCTTGTATTCATTATCATATAAGGCTATATGATGAGGAGTTACTTCACAAGTTATTTTTAATCCTTCCTTTTTAGCCTTCCTTATTTCTTCTATAGCCTCCTTTGTACTAACATGGGCTAAATGTAATTTAGCGCCTGTTAATCTAATTAGGTATATATCCCTAAAGGTCATTATATTTTCAGATAATCTAGTATCTATTGAAACTAGTTCTTCGTCTTCTTCATGGGCTATTATAGTTAAATCTTTCTCCTTGGCTTTAATCATGGCTTGATACATAGTCCTATTGGATTGTATTCCTTTTCCATCATCGGATATAAAATTAACCCTGTGGTCTATTTGATCTAAATGGTCTATAGTTTTACCATCAAAATTTTTAGTGGCGGAAAGGGTTTGATGGATATCAATTAAATCTAATTCTTTAGATTTATTAAGGACATATTCCACTATTTCCATACTACTACATATGGGATGGGTATTTGCCATTAAATTTACACAGGTATATCCCCCTTTTAATGCAGCTTTGCTTCCAGTATATAGATCCTCTTTATAAATATAGCCTGGTTCTCTGAAATGGGCGTGCATATCTATAAAAGAAGGCATGGCCACTAATTTTGTGCCATCTATAGTTTTACAATCTATGTCCAAACTTTTACCGTAGTCTACTATCTTTCCATCTTTAATATATATATCTCCTATCATATCCTTCGTTTCATCTACAATCCTACAATTTTTAATCAGTATATCCATTCTATCCCTCCCAACTATATATCTGATCGCAATATTCACATTTATAAGTCCCTTTTTCTTCATCTATAAGTATGAACTTATGGACTATATTTCTCTCAACTGATGTAACACATCTAGGATTCTTACATTCAATTATACCTTCTACCTTCTCTGGCAGGGATAGATTTATCTTCTCTACTATCTTTTCATTTTCAATAATATTTACAGTAATATTTGGATCTATAAAACCTAACATGGTTAGGTCTACATCGATAACATTTTCTATCTTAATTAAATCTTTTTCCCCATATTTTTTACTTGGAACGTTCATTATTAAGGCAACTGTAAAATCTGCTGTATCTAATCCTAAATGCTTAAATATACTGAAACCATATCCAGCCTTTATATGGTCGATTACTATTCCTTTAGTAATGCTATCTATATATAACATTACATCACCCCCAATAATTTGGTAATAAGAGCCATTCTAATGAACATTCCATATTCTACTTGATCAAAATAGCAGGCCCTTGGATCCTCATCTACTTCGTAACTTATTTCATTTACTCTTGGTAATGGGTGAAGAATAGATAGGTCCTTTCTAGCTAGTTTCAATTTCTCCTTGTCTAGAATATAACTATCTTTTAATCTAATATAATCTGCCTCATTAAAGAATCTTTCTTTTTGTACTCGTGTCATATAGAGTATGTCAAGCTTATCTATTACATCTTCTAATCTTTCTACTTCTATGAAAGGGATATTCTTCTTATTAAGAATTTCCATCTTTATATATTCAGGTATTTGTAATTCTTGAGGAGAAATTAGAATAAATTTTATATTTTCATACCTTGACATGGCTTTTATAAGAGAATGAACTGTTCGACCAAATTTTAAATCTCCACATAGGCCCATGGTTAGATTTGAAATTTGACCTTTTGTCCGCTTTATTGTTAATAGATCTGTTAAGGTTTGGGTAGGATGTTGATGTCCTCCATCACCTGCATTTATGATAGGAACTTGTGAATAATAGGAAGCATATCTCGGTGCCCCTTCCTTTGGATGCCTCATGGCAATAATATCCACATAGGAGCCAACGGTACGAATAGTATCGGGGATACTCTCACCTTTCATTACAGAACTAGAGCCAGGTTCAGAAAAACCTATTACTTGGCCACCAAGTCTTAGCATGGCTGCCTCAAAACTAAATCTAGTTCTTGTACTTGGCTCATAGAATAATGTAGCTAATATCTTGTGGCTACAGATATTATTAAAATCATCTTCGTTTTTTATTATTTCTTCTGCTAATTTAAATAAACTTTCCAATTCATCTATGGATATATCCATAGGATCGATTAAATGTTTCATATTCTTACCCCCTTCTAGTCTCTCTGGACCTAGTTAAAGGACTGCGTAAAAAAACCTCCCTTTAAAGGAAGGCATAAATTACCCTGTTTACGCTTTCCTTTCTGAACTCTCTGGTTCAGTTTAAAGGTCTTGTATCCTTATAAAGGTAACATAATAAAATAAAAAAGTCAATGAAAATAATATATAAATTGTCACCTAGGAAATAGCGAGTAAATTATCTCTATAGCTATATTCTAGGTGACAATTATTTATTTTAATCTTTCTACTGCATGCCTCCACCAGTTAGTCCTGATTTTACTTGTTGAATATCGTTAGCATTAGCAGGTGGTGCTGGAACATAATATCCCTTTTGTTCAGCTATTTGGAATAATTGATATTGAAATTGTTCTGCCTCATTCCTTAATTGTTGTAATGTACTCCTTAACTGTTGATTAGCACACTCTGTTATAGCTTTGTTATAACAATCAATACTAGCTTTAGTTGTGGTTATAGCATCATTTACCATATCTTTCTCTTGCATTTGTTATCCCTCCTACTTTAATGAATTTATAAAACTTGTAACCGTTGTCTGTGCATCCTGGCCTGATTGTTTAAATAATTGTTTAAGTTGTTGATCTTGACATTGGTTTGAATAAAAATCATATTTTGTAACCATGTTTTGGTGTGCACCTATAATCTCTCTAATGTTCTGCAATTCCATCTGGTTAATATTTCCCATATTAATAGGATTTTTTAATGCCATAGAATTACTCCTTTCATTTATTTCTTTTAACTTCATTTAATATTTTGTCTATCCTTATATCTAATTATGCATGGAAAAAAACTCATAAATATTATCTTTGAATGAGGAAATAATAATTTTGAATGGAGGTGAGATAATGGCAGGCAAAATTATAGTTGAAAACACTTTAACACCTTATATTAAACATTTAAAAAGTCTAGGTTATGATGTATATACCCTATATAAGAATTCTAATTTAGAAAATATTACTTCTGATGAATATAAAGCTATTGTGGTATCTGGATTAGATGTTTTGAGCACTAGCGGAGCAACTCATAGTAACCCTCCAGTGCCAATAATTGAAGCAAGTGGCCATACTCCAGAAGAAATTCATAATATTATACGAAATAAATTAAAATAGATAAAGTCTAAAAAGGTATTGACAAAAAAGGATTCTAGTATTACAATAGTTCATAAATACAAAAAATAAATAACACGCTCTTATCAAGAGTGGTGGAGGGAACTGGCCCAGTGAAACCCGGCAACCTGTATAAACAAGGTGCTAAATCCAGCGGTATTAATCTTTATACCGAGAGATAAGAAAGAGATAATTACCTCTTTCTTGTAAAGAGGTTTTATTATTTGAACCTCTATTGAATATAGAGGTTTTTTCTTAGGCATTTATTAAAGGGGGATCTTTAGTGATAAAAATTGAAAATCTATCAAAGAGTTTTGAAAATGGAAACAATAGAATATGGGCAGTACAAGATGTTAACCTTCAAATCAACAAAGGAGAAATTTTTGGAATCATTGGCTTAAGTGGAGCTGGAAAATCTACCCTAATCCGATGTATGAATAGATTAGAAGAACCTACGGAAGGAAAAATTTATATTGAAGGAATGGATATTACCTCTCTTAATAAAAAAGATTTAAGAAAGGTAAGAAAAAATATTGGCATGATCTTTCAACATTTTAATCTACTGTCCCAAAAAACTGTATATAAAAATATTGCTTTTCCATTAGAACTGGAAGGCCTTTCAAAAAAAGAAATTGATTTGAGAGTAAATACTCTATTAGATTATGTAGAGCTTTCTGACAAAAGAGATGCCTATCCTTCCCAGTTAAGTGGTGGCCAAAAACAAAGGGTTGCTATTGCCAGGGCTTTAGCAAATAATCCTAAAATCCTGTTAAGTGATGAAGGGACTTCAGCGTTAGACCCAAAGACTACAAAGTCTATATTGGATTTACTTAACAGGATAAGGGAAGAATTTAATCTTACTATAGTGTTGATAACCCATCAAATGGAAGTTGTGAAGGATATTTGTGATAGGGTGGCTATTATTGAAGATGGTAGGATTATTGAGATGAATGAGGTGGAAGAACTATTTAAGAACCCAAAAACCCATACTGCAAATACTTTTATTAGCGGTTTAAAATCCCATGTAACCGATGAAAAATATTCACCTGATGAATTCAATGGCACCCTTATTAGACTTAGCTTTTTAGGGGAAAGTGCCAAGAAACCCATTGTGTCTCAAGTAGTTAAAAAGTTTGATATTAACATCAATATACTGTCAGGAGATATTAATCAGTTGGTGAGAACAAGTGTAGGATATTTAATCCTTGAACTTACAGGAGAAAGGGATGAAATAAAAAGAGCTATAGAATATCTAAAAAATGAAAATGTAAATGTGGAGGTGATGTAGATGGCTGAATTGATTATTCCTTCCCTATTGGAAACATTGTATATGGTGTTTTTCTCTACGGTTTTTTCCTTATTAATAGGATTTCCTTTGGGAATTGTATTGGTTATTACAGAAAAAAATAATATATGGGAAAAGCCTGTATTAAATAAAATTTTAAATAGTGTTATAAATGTACTGCGTTCTTTTCCATTTATAATACTTATGATTGTAGTATTTCCTCTATCCAAGCTAATAGTTGGGCAAAGTATTGGAACTACTGCCACCATTGTTCCTCTTTCCATAGCTGCTGCACCTTTTGTAGCCAGGATTATCGAATCTTCCATAAAGGAAGTTGATAAAGGAGTAATTGAATTGAGCCTTTCCATGGGGGCAACTGTACCAGAAATAATTTTTAAAGTACTTATTCCTGAGGCTATGCCTTCCTTAATATTAGGTATAACCATGACCATAATAAACTTAATTGGTTATTCAGCCATGGCTGGGGCCATAGGCGGAGGTGGATTAGGGAATTTAGCAATTAGATTTGGATTATATGGATTTAAAACAGATATTATGTTAGTTTCAGTCTTGGTAATCATATTATTGGTTCAGGGAATACAGTATCTAGGAAATAAACTATCAGCAAGTATCAATAAAAAATAAGGGGGAAATAAAATTGAAAAAAATTACATTAATAACTTTAACCGTTGTATTAGTTTTAGCGTCTTTAGTAGGATGTAGTAACAATGAAAGCTCTGATAATTTGATTAGGATAGGAGTATCTCCTAGACCTCATAGAGAATTAATCGAGTTTATAGAAGAAGACTTAAAGGAAGAAGGAGTAGAACTTAAAATAATTGAATTTGATGATTATGTTAAGCCAAACTTAGCTTTAGCTGAAAAGGAACTAGATGCAAACTTCTTCCAACATGAGCCCTATATGAACAATTTTAAAGAAGAAAAAAATATAGACATAGTTTCCATTGGGGGAGTTCATATTGAGCCAATGGGATTGTATTCAACTAAATTTGGGAATATTGATGAATTGGGAGATGGTAGCGAAATTGCTTTTCCAAACGACCCAACTAATGGAGGAAGGGCATTACTCCTTCTTGAGAAATATGGATTGATTAAATTGGATTCTAATGCAGGTATATTAGCTACTGAAAATGATATTATTGAAAATCCAAAAAATTTAAAATTTACAGCTCTAGAAGCTGCCTATTTGCCAAGGGTGTTAAATGAAGTAGATGGAGCTATAATAAATGGAAATTATGCTTTAGAAGCTAGCTTAGTACCTACAGAAGATTCTTTAATATTGGAAGAAAAGGACTCACCCTATGCTAATATAATAGCCATAAGAGCTGGTGAAGAGAAAGAAGACAAGTATATTAAATTGATGAAAGTACTACAAAGTGAAAAAGTTAAAAAGTTTATTGAAGAAAATTATGGCGGTGGAGTAATTCCCGCATTTTAATTTGGGCGGCGGTTACAAACCGCCCATTTATTTACTCTCTCGTAATATAGCCTTTGTCAAAAGCATCCTCTATCATCTTTTGAGTGAATTCCCACAGTTCATCTGAAGATTCTTTTAAAGGGGCAATTCTTTTGTAAACCTCCTTTTTTGAAACATCAAATTTTTTCCATGTCCCTCCGCCAGAAAAATAGTTGTTGAAAAATGGTTGCAATCTATCCATAGAAGCTGCAAAGATAGCCTCCTTTGTTTTCATCTCTTCAAATTCATCCCATAGGTTTCTTAATTCTCTACCTTTATCTTCTTCCAACATACCAAATATCTTATCTGCTGCTTCTAATTCTCTTTCCTTTTTATCCTTATTCCCTTCTTTATCATAACAAAAGGTATCTCCTGCATAGATTTCTACCAAATCATGGACTAAAAGCATCCTTATTACCTTGCATAGATCTATATCTTCATTGGCATATTCGGATAAAATCATTGCCATTACCGAAATATGCCAAGAATGTTCAGCATCGTTTTCTCGTTTAGAATTATCGATTAAGCTAGTCTGTCTTAATATGGATTTCATCTTATCTAATTCTACTATAAACTCTATATCCTTTAACAATCTTTTGCTAGTCAAAATATCATCTCCTCATAGTTTATTAAAGATATTATTACCATATTAGTTTAACATATTTTCATCAATTGAGTAAATAATAAATAGAAGGAGGGAACTTTATGACCCATAAAAATAGAAAGCCTAATGAAAAATCCACTATAAAATCCAATATAGGCTATCAAATGTATAAAGAGCCTAGAAACTTAAATACTACAACAGATGCCTTCTATAATGTAGAAAGGAGGAAAGATAGTACCAATGTAGCTATACCTACTTTAGATGCAGTAATCGAGGCAAAAGAATGGGTAGATAATGTAAATAAAAAATAGATTATAAAACTATTTTTTAGGAGGATTATAATGGCCAAAAAAGTAGATAGCAAAGTTAAACAGAAAAAAATGTCTGTCCCAATTGAAGAACAAAGATACGCTGCTTACTATGATATACAAGGTTTGCAGCCTGAATCTAGGGTTCCAATTCCAACTTTAGAAGGAGTTGTAAGGGCAAAGGAATGGGTGGAGGAAAACCAAAAATAGGAGTAGAAATTCTACTCCTATTCCATTTCCGATAACTTTTTATAAAGTCTATATCGCTCCTTTGCATCCCATTCTGCCTTTTCATATAGTTTTTCGGCTAATTCAGGGAATGTAATCTTATTTTGTGAATATCTTACCTCTCCCATTATAAAATCCTTAAAGGGAACCTTTGGTTCCTTTGAGTCTAAAGTGAAAGGATTTTTACCTTCCTCTTTTAACCTTGGGTCGAATCTATAAAGATGCCAATATCCTGATTCTACTGCCTTTTTCTCTTCTGCAACAGATTTCCCCATACCCATTCTTATACCGTGATTTACACAGGGAGAGTATGCAATTATCAAAGATGGACCCTTATAGGATTCTGCTTCTACTAAGGTCTTTAGTGTATGATTCATATTGGCTCCTAAAGAAACCTGACCTACATATACATAACCATAGGTTGCAGCCATTAATCCTAAATCCTTCTTCTTGGTTCTTTTGCCAGAATAAGCAAACTTAGCTGCAGATCCAGTAGGAGTAGCCTTCGAAGATTGACCTCCCGTATTGGAATAAACTTCCGTGTCGAATACCAATATATTTACATCTTCACCACTTGCTAGTACATGATCTAATCCACCATATCCTATATCATAGGCCCAACCGTCTCCTCCTACTATCCATAGGCTTTTCTTTATTAGAAAGTCCTTTCTCTTTAATATCTCTTTGATTATATTGTTATCCCTATATTGATCCTTACTTATTATTTTGAGTACTTCATCTGATATTTCTTTGGACTTTTCCCCTTCATCTATATTTTCTATCCATTGAGTAAATATGTGGTTACATTCATTGCTTATATTTGCTTTTATACCTTCTTCCATTAAATCTCTAATCTTTTCCCTAATCTGCTTTACTGCTAAATGTATTCCCAGTCCAAATTCTGCATTATCTTCAAATAATGAATTAGCCCAGCTAGGCCCCTTTCCGTTGTGATTTTTCGTATAGGGAATACTTGGTGCACTAGCTCCCCAGATAGAAGAACAGCCTGTAGCATTGGCAATCATCATTCTATCTCCAAATAATTGGGTTGCTATTATTAAATAGGCTGATTCTCCACATCCAGCACAGGCTCCATGGAATTCTAATAGAGGTTTTGCAAATTGGCTACCTTTAACCGTAGTTTTAGTCATTAAATTGTCTTTGTAGGTAATATTGTTTGCTATATATTCCCAATTATCCTTTTGTCTTTCTATCTCTTTACCTGCATCTACCATTACCAACGCCTTTTCTTTGGCTGGACAAACATCAGCACAATTTCCACATCCAGTACAATCTAAAGGACTTACTTGGATTCTAAACTCTAGATTTTCCAGCCCCTTCCCAACTGCCTTCTTGGTTTCAAAGGTTTTTGGCGCTTTTTGTTTTTCCTCTTCATCTAATAAAAAAGGTCTAATTAC
The DNA here is from genome assembly GCF_000511955.1 of [Clostridium] ultunense DSM 10521. Taxonomy (GTDB): domain Bacteria; phylum Bacillota; class Clostridia; order Tissierellales; family Tepidimicrobiaceae; genus Schnuerera; species Schnuerera ultunensis. The sequence continues at coordinate 47,681 of NZ_AZSU01000005.1, forward strand.
AGCATGGGGACATACAAAGGAACATTGATTACATTGGATACAGTTTTCAGTTTGCCATTGAGGAACCATTACGGCAATACCCCTCTTTTCATAGGCTGTAGTCCCTAAGGGGAAAGTCCCATCTTCCATGCCAACAAAAGCAGATGTAGGAAGATCGTCTCCATCATGCCTTGCCATTGGTTTTTGAATTCTCTTAATAAATTCTGGTTCATCTTTTATTTTTTCATCTTCTACCTCTTCTATATCAGCCCAATTATCTGGAATATTGACCTTTGCCAATCCTTCTATTCCCATATCAATGGCCTGGTAGTTTAATTTAACTATCTCCTCTCCTTTTCTGCCATAGGTTTTCTGAACAAACTCCTTTAAATGGGATACTGCTTCTTCTATTGGCATAACATTTATTAGTTTAAAAAATGCTGCTTGCATTATCATATTTATCCTTTTACCAAGACCTATATTTTGTGCTATTTTTTCTGCATCTATAATATAGAAATCAATATTATGTTTCTTAATATGTTTCTTTAGCTGAGAAGGCAAATGTTCTTCTAGCTCTTCCATATTCCAAGGACAATTTAGAACGAATATTCCTCCATCTTTTAATCCTTTCAATATATCATAATGATAAATATAGGATTTATTGTGACAAGATACATAATCGGCATCATATATTAAATAAGATGACTTAATAGGAGTCTTTCCAAACCGTAAATGGGATATGGTAGTTCCTCCAGATTTTTTACTATCATAGGAAAAATATCCTTGTGCATATAAATCCGTATTATCCCCTATTATCTTAATAGCCATCTTATTAGCTCCTACAGTACCATCAGAACCTAATCCCCAGAATTTACATCTGATATTATCCTTAGGAGATGTATCTACTTCCTCTAATAATTCCAAGGATGTATTGGATACATCATCAACTATACCTATTGTAAATCTATCCTTTGGATTGGGATTTTTCAAATTTTCATACACTGCAATTATTTGAGATGGGGTTGTATCCTTAAGGCCTAATCCATACCTACCTCCCACTATCAATGGATTCATATCTGAGTTATAAAATAATGCTTTCACATCAAGATATAAAGGCTCCCCTAAAGATCCGGGTTCTTTAGTTCTATCTAATACTGCAATTTTATTTACCGTCTTTGGCAACACTTTAAAGAAATGTTCTCTTGAAAAGGGTCTATAAAGATGAACTTTGATTAATCCCACCTTTTCCCCTTTATCTAGCAAATAATCTATTACCTCTTCTATAGTTTCACAGACAGAACCCATGGCAATTATAATATTTTCTGCTTCATCGTGGCCATAATAATTAAAGGGTTTGTAATCTCTTCCGGTTATTTTGTTTATCTCCTTCATATATTCTTCAACTATATCTGGTATTCTTTCGAAATATGGGTTTGCCACTTCTCTCCCTTGAAAATAGATATCAGGATTTTGGGCTGTACCTCTTAAAACAGGTCTTTCCGAATTTAAGGATCTATTTCTAAACTCATCTACTGCATCAAAATCCAATAGTTTTTTCAAATCATCATATTCTATTACTTCTATTTTCTGTATCTCATGACTGGTTCTAAATCCATCGAAGAAATGTAAAAAGGGGACTCTTCCTTTTATAGCTGAAAGATGAGCTACTCCTGCTAAATCCATTACCTCCTGGACACTATTGGAGCATAACATTGCAAATCCCGTTTGTCTCGTAGCCATTACATCCTGATGATCTCCAAATATACTTAAAGCATGGGTAGCTATAGCCCTAGCACTAACGTGGAATACTGCAGGTAGCAGTTCTCCAGCCATTTTATACATATTTGGTATCATAAGTAAAAGCCCTTGGGAAGAAGTATATGTAGTGGTTAAAGCTCCTCCTTGTAAGGACCCATGAACTGTGCCAGAAGCTCCTGCTTCAGATTGCATTTCTATTACCTTTACTTCTTGATGGAATATATTTTTATTCCCAGTACTAGACCAGGCATCAACTAATTCTGCCATAGGCGAAGAAGGTGTAATTGGATATATTGCAGCTACTTCTGTAAAAGCATAGGAAATATAGGCCGCTGCTTCATTTCCATCCATTGTTCTCATTATCTTTGCCATAACAAACCTCCATATTATTGTTCTAGTATTTAGTATTTTACAAATTAGAATAATAATACATATAGTTTGATTTTCTATACAATTTTAATTAAAATAAAGAAAAAACCTAGAGGAAAACCCTCCAAGTTTTTTCAAGGTCTATTAATGGCTATTAATTTATTATAAACTTCTTATTTTGTTTAATATCATCCTTTGTTCTACTGTTGCAACTAATCTTCTAGTATAGGCTACTGTATCTGGGTTGACACTTATACTATCTATTCCCTCCTGGACTAAGAACTCTGCAAATTCTGGGTACTGGGATGGACCCTGGCCACAGATGGATATGGTCTTTCCATACTTATGGGCCGCCTTTATAAGTATGGTTATAGCCCTTTTTACTGCTTCGTTTCTCTCATCAAAATATCCCATATTGTTCAGAATACCCGAATCCCTATCTGCTCCCATTACTAGTTGAGTTAAATCATTGCTTCCAATGCTAAATCCATCTACCATTTGAGCAAATTCTTCAGCTTCAAATACTACGGATGGCACTTCTGCCATAATCCATATTTTAAAGCTTTTATCCTGAATCAATCCTTCTTCTGCCATTATCTCTTTTACCTTCTTTAATTCCCAAGTAGTCCTTACAAAAGGCAACATAGCCCATACATTTTCCAAGCCAAATTCCTCTCTTACCTTTTTCATAGCCCTACATTCTAATCTAAATCCTTCTTCATATTCAGGGGAGATATATCTGGATACTCCTCTCCAACCTATCATTGGATTTGCTTCTATAGGTTCTACTTCATCTCCACCTTTAAGACCTCTGAACTCATTGGTTCTAAAATCGCTTAGTCGTACTACGATTGGTCTAGGATATATTTCTTGAGCAACCATGGTAATTCCTTCTGCCATCTTATCTATTAGTAATTGGCCTTGCCCAGTTTTTACTAAATACATGGGGTGAGCTCCTACTAAATTGGTAAAGATAAATTCTGTTCTCATAAGGCCAATTCCGTCAAAAGGTAAATCTTTATATCTGCCTATTATAGATGGTTCTCCTAAATTCATATATATCTTAGTAGCTGTTATAGGTGCTAATTGACTTAATAAATCTGCATTAATAGTTTGACCTTCAGATATAGATGCATCCTCTTCTTCTTTTTTATCTTCCTGAAGAACTATTCCTTCATACACAACTCCTCTTTTTGCATCTACAGTTATTTCCATGCCTTCTTCTAGTACTTCCGTTGCTCCTTTAGCTCCTACTATACATGGAATTCCTAGTTCCCTTGAAACTATGGCAGCATGACAAGTTCTGCCGCCTTCTTCTGTTACTACAGCGCTAGCTCTTCTCATGGCCGGAACCATATCTGGGTTGGTCATAATAGTTACTAAAACATCTCCATCTTCTACTCTGGCTATTTCTGATATACCTTTTATATTCTTAACCTTGCCCGAGCTAATGCCAGGTGAAGCTGCTAAACCCCTCACTAAAGCTTTCAATTCTTCTTGTTTCGTTTCTTTTTCCAAGGTGGTCCCTCCTTTTAAAGTAGTAATTGGCCTAGATTGCAATATATACAGTTTATTAGTATCCTTGTCATATCCCCACTCTATATCCTGAAAACTTCCGTATATTTCCTCAATCTTCAACCCATAATTAGCTAATTCTATTATTTCTTCATCGGATAAACATTGTTTGTTAATATTTTCATACCCTATATAGTCTCCTACCTTGATTTCAATGGTACCTATGCCGATGTCTTTTTTTACTACCATAATGGTTTTTTCTGCAATATGCTTTTCAATAATCTCTTTGTTTCTTTTATCTACAATATACTCATCAGGGGTTACAGCTCCTGAAACTACTGCCTCACCAAGACCCCAACTGGCATTTATCATTATTTCACCCTTGTTATTGCTTACTGGGTTTGCAGTAAACATTACCCCTGACTTTTCACTGTTTACCATCTTTTGTATTACTACAGAAAGGCTAACATCAAAATGGTCAAATCCTTGATTTTCCCTATAATATATAGCTCTTGCTGTCCAAAGAGAAGCCCAACACTTTCTAACGTGATTTAATAGTTCTTCTTTACCACTAATATGGAGATAAGTATCCTGTTGTCCTGCAAAGGAAGCTTCTGGCAAATCTTCTGCTGTAGCTGAGGATCGAACAGCTACTTCTGGATTCCTTATTTGAATTTCGTCACTAAATTGATTATAAGCTGTTATGATCTCATTCTCCAAATCTTCTGGAACTTTAGCAGAGTTTATTAGTTTCTGGATTACTCCACTTGCCTCTTGTAACTCAATAGAATCTTCTACATCTAGATTATGGATTTTCGATTTAATTTTGTCATTTAGGTCTGCTTTGTTGATGAAGTACGTATAAGCTCCAGCTGTCACACAAAATCCTGGAGGCACATCTAAACCCTTTTGAGTGAGTTCTCCTAAATTTGCTCCTTTCCCACCAACAATAGGTATATCATCTTTATCTATTTGGCTGAACCATCTTATATATTTAAGCTCCACCATGTATAATACCTCCTATTATCTTTATATTACGTATATATTATAGCACATTTATATAAATATGCTATACTTTTTATTATTTTTTTTTAAAAAAGTACCTTAAGAATAATTTATCCTTAAGGTACTTATCCAATACTAACTTTCTATCTCAATATCAAAGCCTATTATTCCAATAAAATTGTTATCTATATCCTTAATTTGAGCTGAAATGGTGATATTAACCTTTTTTGTATCTAAGCTAATGTAAAAATCAGAAATATAAATTTCATCTTTTAAAGCCCCTACAAACCAAGGCCTATTCCTTACGTCAAAGTCTTCAATTTCTTCACTAGCAGACATTAATTTCCCATTGGTGTTGTAAAGATATATTAGGTCTATATTGGGATTCTTGCTAATTATATCTTTATATATATCCTTATGAGCTTTTAGATTGAAAGTCTTTATATCCTCATTTTCTATAACTTCATTGACTATTTTAAGGTTTCTTTGAATTATCTTATCTAATACCTTTTTATCTATAGTAACTTTAGAATGGTATTCAATTTCTTTTTCTAACTCTCTGCTCATATGGTTTAGAGTTGCAGCATTATTGCTTATATCTTCCATAATTGCTGTTTGTTCTTCTATAGAAGCAGAAATTTGTTGAGTTCCAGATACGGTTTCTTCAGATATTAATGTAATCAGTTTTAAATTTTCAATAATTTCATCTAATTCATTTAGCTGATTGTACATCTTCTTATCTGTTGCCTTAATTACACTATTAATGGTATTTAGGGTATCATTGGTTTCCCCAAAAGATAACTGGGTTTTCTTAGCTAAACCTGCATCTTTTTGTTCCTCAACTATACTCTCTTTTAAATTTGATAGTAATGTATTTACATCCTGCTCAAACTGTTGTATCATATTGTTAATCTTGTCCGTAGCCTCGCCAGTCATTTCTGCAAGTTTTCTTACTTCGTCTGCTACTACAGAGAATCCTTTTCCATATTCTCCAGCTCTTGCAGCTTCAATGGCAGCATTTAAAGCTAAAAGATTAGTTTGACCTGATATATCCTTTACCATATCCACAATATTGTTTATTTCATCTACATTTTTAGATATCATTTCCGCTTCTTTAATTAAATTTTGATTTCTATTCATTCTATTTGTCATGTTTAAAATTAAATTTCCTAATATTTCTCCTGTTTCAACAAATGATTCTTTGGTTTTTTTCCACTGTTCCTGAGCCCTCTTGTTTTCTTCTGTTGTCTCCAATGATATAGATTTTAAACTGTTGTTCATAGTCATTAATTCTTCTACCTTGTTTTTTTGCTCTTCAGCTCCCATGGATATTTCCTCTATGGCTTGGGCTATTTCATTGATTGATTGGTTAGTTTCTTTGGTAGCTATGGCTAATTCATTGGTTATACCTAAAGCTTGCTGGGAAGAGTATGTAATTTGGGATAAGGCTCCCCTATAATTGTCCAATATTTGATTAAGGTATTTCCCCAATTTACCATATTTTTTATTAGAAATATCAAACTTTTTTGATAGGTTTCCCCTTGCTACCTCTTCTATCCCTCCCTCAATCCTTTCCCTAATATCCCCTTTATTTCTAAATATATATGCTACTATGTCCAAAATAAGAATGGCGGCCATAACTAGATAAAAATATATAGGTATGGGATAATAGGTATAAACAAAAAATAAAATACCAATAGATAATAATTTTAGGATAAATAATAAAATAAGAATCCCTCCTTTTTTCATATATATCAATTTTATCATATTAGAGAAATTTTCCAATATGTTTATAAAAATGACAAATATTGAATCAAATTATAAAAAAGAAAATCCCGTAATAAAATACGGGATTAGAAACACCAACCATTTGTAAATAGTATAACTAATAATAAGAAGAAGAATAGTAAAGAATCATCTCCACTGTTAAACCAGCAACCATTATTAAATAGGACTACAAGTAATAAGAAGAAGAACAATAGTTCATCATCTATCTCGTTAAAAACGCCACCAAGGCCGCCCTTTCTTTTTCCACCAGCAATTTTAGCTTCATCTACCATAATATTTACCTCCTTATTATTTCCTTCCTCAATGTATACTATGTTGTAAGTTCATATTGGGTTACCTATTTTGAATATTTATTTATTTTTTTGGAAAAATAGTATTAAGAAATAAAAAAGGAGTGATTTAATGGATACATTAGCTTTAATTTTAGTTATTATTGGGGCAATTAATTGGGGGTTAATTAGTCTATTTCAATTTGACTTAGTAGCAGCTATTTTTGGCGGCTCTAACTCAATGCTAAGTAGGTTAATTTATGGATTGGTTGGCCTGGCAGGGTTATATTCATTTAAATTTTTATTTAAAGATAGAGAAAAAACACAGTAGATTTTCTACTGTGTTTAAAATACATCAAATAGGAATAGAACTAGGAATATAAGTAGTAGATTGTCATCAAATATTCTATCAAATCCTCCTCCAAATCCACCACCGAACAACAAAAGTATTATCAATAATAATATTAAACTACTTCCACCATCTTTGGTCAGTCCTTCCAATAAACCAGCTAGCATATAAAAACCTCCCCAAAAAACATACTTTATTATATACTATTCAAAGTATATTTTTTGGTTACATTATAATTCTTCTTTTAATTCCATTATAGATTTAGTAGTAATATTATTTTTATCTATATTTAATAAGCTTATAGCTTTTTCTAGATCATCCTCCTTTTCTACTTCAATTTCCATATAGGGAAAAGGATAGGTTTCTTTATCCCATTTATCTAAATCAAATCTTATTTTTTCGTATAGATAGGATTTCCTTTCCTTATATCCTTCTTCTATTATTTCATATTTTAGATCCTTTAAAATTAATACCATAGATTGACTATCTTCTATTTGAGTGGTTATTTCGATATTTTGTCTAGCTCCTTTTTTACTTATATTTTTTTTTAAAGTTAATTCCGTGGTAGTTTCATTGTTAAGTAAGTTTTTCATTTCTCTAATCCTTAAATAGCTATTTAACTCTTTTTCTATATATCTATCCTTGGTATCAAGTATTATATTTTTTTGATATTCTTTAGCAATTAATTTGGCTCCTAAATCTTCTAATTTTCTCTCCATTTCACCTAGATCAATATTTAAAACTTTCACTTCTATTTCTCTATCCATAGGAAATTGCCTCCTACTATAGTAGCTGCAATATTAATATTTTTATCCAACAAAATTAAATCTGCATCTTTGCCAATTTCTATACTTCCCTTCATATTGTCTACTCCAATTGCTTTTGCAGGGGATAGACTAGCCATCCTAATTACATCCTGTATAGATATATTTAAAAAGTGCACCATATTATATACTGCGTCTCTTAAATTCAATGTAGAACCAGCCAAACTCCCGTTTTTTAGCCTAGCAGCTCCTTCCTTAACAGTGACCTTCTGTCCTCCTAACTCATATACTCCATCTTCAAGACCTGCTGCCCTCATAGCATCAGATACTAGGACAATTTTATCTATTCCTTTTATCTTAAGAGCCAATTTGACTGCCGCATCATGAAGATGGATTCTATCATATATTATCTCGCAAAAAACTCTGTCATCTATAAGTGAAGCCCCTATTATTCCTGGTTCCCTATGAGTAAAATTTCTCATACCATTAAACAGATGGGTTGCTACAGTAGCCCCATAGTCTATTCCCCTTATTGTTTCTTGGAAAGTACTATTGCTATGAGCCATAGCAACAGTAATCCCTTTAGATCTTAAGAAAGATATAATACCTAGTGCTCCTTCTATCTCTGGGGCTAAGGATACCATTTTCATTTTGCCATCAGATAGTTGTACTAGTTCTTTAATGTCTTCCATATTTGGTCTTTTTATATATTGACTAGGTTGGGCTCCTTTCTTTTCTTGAGAGAAGAAAGGGCCTTCTAAGTGGATACCTAATATTTGAGCCTTATCATTTTTATTATTATATTTTACTATATTATCTATAGCCTTTGATATGTTTTCATAGGAAGAAGTAATTACCGTTCCTAAAAAGGATGTAACTCCATTTTTTAAATGGAATTCTGCCATTTTATCTATTGTTTCCTCTGAACTATCCATAATATCATAACCAGAGTTACCATGATTATGAATATCGATAAAACCAGGAGCTAATAATTTCCCTTCTCCGTCTATTATAGTATCTATTCCCTTTTTATCTATTTTTTCTTTTTTTTCTATTTTAGCTATCTTACCCTTATCGATTAATAAACTATAATCGTGTTTAATATCGTAAGGTGATATTATATTTACATTATCTATTAAAATTTTCATAAAATCCCCTTCTTTTATTATATATTATCCATTATACGCCTCTTGATCTATTATTATAGTAACATTTGGATGTAATAATAGCATACTTGCTGGCAATTTAGTTGATATTTTCTCTCCTTTTAACAATTCTTTAATTACTTTTGCTTTTTTCTTGCCATTAGCTAATAAGACAATTTTCTTTGCTTTCAAAATAGTACCTATTCCCATGGTTATTGCAGTTTTCGGAACTTCATCGATAGAATCAAAAAATCTTGAATTCGCTTCAATTGTAGATTGGGTTAAATTTACTATACTGGTGCCTAGATTCAACGTTTCATCTGGTTCATTAAAGGCAATATGACCATTTTCACCTATTCCTAGTATTTGAAGGTCAATGCCACCTTTTTTTTCGATTAATTCATCGTATTTCTTACAATATTTTTCTGGGTCTTTAGTCTTCCCATCAGGAATAAAAGTATTTTTAAAATCTATATTTATATGATTAAATAGCATCTCTTTCATAAAATAATGGTAACTATTAGGATGTCCTTCGTCTATCCCCACATACTCGTCTAAATTAAATGTGGTTACCTTAGAAAAATCCAATCCTTCTCCCTTATGCATCTTTATCAATTCCCTATACATACCTTCTGGCGTACTTCCTGTTGCTAATCCTAAAACAATATTAGGGTTTTTCTCAATTTCTTCTCTCACTATATTAGCTGCTACCTTGCTAAGTTTTTCATAATCCTTTTCAACATACAATTTCATTTTATTACCTCCCACTTTATGGTTTCACTTGTAATTAAATTAATCTAATTATATTATATATCTTATTATTTCATTAGCAAATAGTAAAACCCTCAATTATAATAATTGAGGGTTGTTCATAAGCTTTTCCTTTACTTATATTTCATTATTTTATATTTTAGATAATGAATTTATATCCTCTTTTTATGTTAATTAAATCCCTTAGTATTGAGGCTGCGGCTGGAGTTACACCAGAAGCCCCACCAATAATTGTTAAATCTCCTAGGGTATCAGATACATATCTTACTCCTTTATTTTTTCCATCTACTCCGTATAATGGATTGCTAGGATCTAGTTTTTCTAACCTTACTGACATGTCTAACCCATCTTCTAATCTTACTGCTTTACCCACTAATTTATATTTTTTGCCTTTCTTACTCGCTTCAAAGATTTCTGATGCTTTAATTTTACTAATACCTTCTACCTCTATATCTTCAAGTTTTTTTTCTTCTTCCATAAGAACATTTGTAAGAATTAATAGTTTAATCGCAGTATCCCAACCTTCTACATCAAGCGTGGGATCAGTTTCAGCAATTCCTAGTTGTTGAGCTTTTTTTAATGCTTCAACATATTCTACTTTGTTCGTCTCCATTTCATTAAGGATAAAGTTGGTGGTGCCATTCAATACCCCTTCGATTGACTGAATGGTTGAACCTGCCATATCAATCAATCCTCCATTGATAGTTGGTAATGCTCCGCCCGTAGTACAGCCTATACCTAATTGAACTTTGTTTTTAGAAGCTATTTCTCTTAATTTTCTATAAGCTAATAAAATGGGACCTTTGTTAGCAGTAATTACATGGAAACCATTCTCTAGAGACTTTACAATATGAGTCATCCCTGGTTCACCAGTTTTTTTATTTGTCGGAGTCATTTCAATAACAACGTCTACATCTTTATTTTCTATTATATTGTTAAAGGTTATCTGTTGGGTATTTCCTTTAGAAAATTTCATAATGTCTTTATTTGTTTTTGAATAATTTATAAACTCCTCTATGTCTATACCGTTGGGATTATAGACTCCACCTTTTGATGCAATTACATATTTCACATTAGGAACTATGCCTTCATTTAATAACTCATCTTTTTTTTCTAACAGTAGCCGGAGGAAAGCTCTACCTACTCCCCCATACCCTATGATGGCTATTCTCATTACAATCCTCCCTTAGGTTTCTTCTTAAAGAACACCATAGTTTTTTAATACTTCTTCTACTATCCTCTTCTTATCTTCTGAAAGTGGTAATAACGGTCTCCTCGGATATCCACCTTGGTATCCTAGTAGATCTAATGCATATTTAAGAGCAGGGACTCCAAACCTTCCCGTTACTGTAAAGTTAGGTTCGAGAAGCCTCTTTTGAAGTTCTCTAGCTTCATCCATTTTCCCTTCATTAAACAATTTTACTAGTTTACAACATTCATCAGGTAAAATATTGGCTACTGCTAATGTAGCACCTCTTGCTCCTACTGATAATGCTGGTAAAAGGTAACCCGCATTTCCGGCAAATACAGCAAAATCATCATCTGTGTCTCTTACGATTTCCGATAATTGAACAATATTGCCTGAAGTATCCTTGATGCCGACTATATTTGGATGTTTTGATAATTTTGATATAAGGTTTGAAGATAAATTTATTCCAGTATTACCAGGCATATTATAAAGCATTACCGGAATTGATGAAGCTTCAGCTACATCAATAAAATATTTATATAATACATCTTCTTTCATTGCTCCCTTAAAGTAATGAGGTGGTAATACAAGTACTGCATCTGCTCCAAGCTCAGCGTACTTTTCACATAGAAATATAGTTTCTAAAACTGATTCAGCAGAAGCACCTGCTATAACTTTTTTATTTTTATTAAAATTGTCTATAACAAATTTAGCTAAAGTTAATTTTTCTTCAGTAGTTAAATAAACAAATTCTCCATTAGAGCCTAAAACTACTATTCCATCTAAATCAGTTTTACCCCATTTTTCTAGGTTATGTTTCATTCTATCATAATCAATTTCTTCTTTTTCATTAAAAGGTGTTACTATTGGCGTATAAATCCCTTTAAACATTATTATACCTCCTATTAATATAATAAATTATTAACTAAATTTTTGCTAAAATTAAGAAGCTAAAGTAAAATAGCTTCTTAATTTTATTTAATAAAATTTTGGTTAGGTTTTATCTAAAAAACTTACAATTTAAGTCCCCATATGGAATGGATTTCTTAATTTTTGTAAAGCTGCTAATATACTTAAACATGCCATGTAGGTCGTTTTTGGATTTGAAGGAACAGGAACATTTTCAAAGGTTATTGTATATTTCCCGGCCTTCCCTTCAACATATATTTCATGAGTGTTATATTCAACATCTGGATCAGCTAAAATGCGGATAATTGTCTTTTCAAAACCTATTCCTGCCATACTTAAAGCAGCAGCAATGTTGATGTTTTGTGGAAACAACTTTACACAATCTCTTGCAGGACCTTCATATAGCAAATATGGTTCCTTCATTCCATCTAAATCTAAGTTCATTTGATCTACATGGGGTATGTTTTTCCATGCAACTGGATGTTTACGTGTAGTCATAGTTACCTTGTCCACCCCTGCTATAACAGCAGCTTGTAACGCATCTAATGAACCTATGCCGCCAGATGGTATATGGAGCGTACTTCCTCCTTCTTCTGCAGCATTAATTAACCTTTCTAGCAAATCCCCATCAACTAATGCCCCTAAACTAATTGGTATTAAATCTATACCTGCCTTTAGAACTTTCTCACCTATTGATTCAAGAGTTTCTTGTGAAGCTACTTCTACAACTACGTCTAAGTCCCAATTAAAAAGTTCGTCTGTATTTGTTATCCAAGGAATGCCATATTTTTTGACTTTATCTCTTCCCCTTGATTTTTCTGAACGTCCACACGCTACTACAATTTCAACGTTGTCAATTTTGCCTTCCATTACATTATCTAAGACAAAACCTCCGATAGTACCAGTTCCTACTAATCCTACCCTTTTCTTTTTAACCATAAAATTTCCTCCTCTTTTGCAAAAGTAAAATTTTAATTTATTCATATTTTAAATTTTATTCTGTTGGTACCTCTATACCATGTTCCTTATAATATTTTGCTGCTCCTGGATGAAATGGAACTCCACTGATATTTTTAACATTATCTAATGTTATATATTTAGCGACTACATGAACATCTTTCAAAATATCTTCTCCTTCAAATATTGCCTTAGTAACATCATAAACTGTATCTTCTGGGAGATTTGCTTGTGATACTAAAGTAATCCAAACTGCAAATGTTGGTACATCATTATCTAAAGATTTATATGCATCTTTATCTATTACTGCTTCTACATAGTAAGGATATTTCTCTGTAAATTTGCCAATCTCTTCTGATGTAAGAGGAATAAATTTTACAGGATGAGTGGTTTCTAAATCCACTATCCAAGGAGCCGGAGCAGCTGTATTTACTATTGCTGCATCAATTGAACCATCTCTAAATGCATCTGTAGTTTCTCCAAAGGATAAATATTCTGGTTGAATATCGTCCATTGATAATCCTAAAGTGTTCAATATTACTTCATTAGTTGCTAATATTCCACTTCCTGGAGAACCAACAGAAACCTTTTTGCCTTTCAAATCAGAAAAACTATTAATTGGTGAATCTTTTAATGTTACTATTTGTACAACATTTGGATACATTGGTAAAACAGCTGTTAATTCAACTGGTTCATCAAATTGATTTACTCCTGCTAAAGCATTTTGTGCTACATCTAACTGGGTGACGCCCATTTCAATCTTTTTATCACCTATTAATTTTACATTTTCTACAGAACCACCTGTTACTTCTGCAACAGAATTGATACCTAATTCTTTGTTGATAACATCAGAAAACCCTGCAGCCATTATGTAAAAAGTTCCAGATGTTCCCGCTCCACCAATTGAGACCTGTTTTACTTCTACATTAGATTTTTTAGATGTCTCTGCACCTCCATTACAACCGCTTAAACTTGCTACCAATAATATTAATACCAAAATCATTGAAAATCTTTGATGAATTTTCATAATTTCCCTCCTCATTATTTTTTCATGTTTAGTTTACAAAGCTATTTTTTGAGTGATAATTATTGTTGTTTTTTAAAATTAAACTATCTGCCCTCCTTTTTTCCTTTTCTAAATTATGAGCTTGTGCTATTTTCCAAAGATTTTCTTTTTCTATGAAAAATTAATACTAAAACTAAGCCTAATAACCCTAAAAGATTTGTAATAAATCTCGGATCGATAAGAAAAAGTCCTGATATAATTAATAAGATTCTCTCTTTTATATCTGCCCTAACTAGTAACCAACCTGATATGCCTGCTCCTAGTATTACCGCACCTATTATAGCTGTAATGGCAGTAGTTAATATAGTTATAGGCTTTCCAATTGCTAATAGCGATGGATTGTAAACAAACATATAAGGTACTATAAATGCTGTAATTCCTAGCTTGACCGCCTCAAAACTAGTCTTCCAAAAATCAGATTCAGCAATACTTGTAGCTGCATAAACTGCCAAGGCAACTGGAGGTGTAATCATGGATATGCATCCAAAATAAAACACAAACATATGAGCTGCTAACGGTTCTACTCCAAGTCTAATTAATGCTGGCGCTCCTAAAACCGCTAATATTAGATAAGAAGGCGTAGTTGGTAAACCCATTCCCATTAACAAGCTAGCTAACATTAATAGCACTAAGATTACAAATATATTCCCCCCTGCTAACGAGATCATGATATTGGAAAACTTTAGACCAATGCCTGTTAAATTTATCATAGCAACAATAATGCCTGCACAAGCTGTGGATGAAATTACAATAACTGAAGTTTTAGCTGCATCTTCAAAAGCATCTATTAACTCTTTCGTCCTCATACCACAAAATACAACTGCTATTGCTAATGTTACTAATACAGTATATACAGAAGCCTTCATGGCAGACATTTGAACCCCAACTAATAAAACTATTAGTAAAATTAGTGGTGTTAACAAAATTCCTTTTGTTTTTAACATTTCCTTAATACTGGGTAAAGAACTAGTGTCTATACCAGTTAAACCAATCCTTCTTGCTCTAAAATGAACCATGGCAAAAACTGAACCAAAATATATTACTGCAGGAATAGCAGCACCTATAGCTACCTTATAATATGGAATTCCTAATATTTCTGCCATGATAAATGCAGCTGCTCCCATCATTGGTGGCATTATTTGCCCACCTGTTGAGGCTACGGCTTCTACTGCTCCCGAAAATTCTTTACTATAACCAGTAGATTTCATTAAAGGTATAGTTATACATCCTGTACCAGCAACATTTGCAACTGCACTACCTGATATACTACCAAACAACGAACTCGATACTACTGCTGCTTTTGCTGGACCTCCAGGTGTTTTTCCAACTCCCTTAATAGCTAAGTCTATGTAGAATTTGCCTATATCAGTAACAGACAGTATAGACCCAAATAAAACGAAAATAAATATAAAGTTTGCAGAAACCCCCAAGGAAACTCCAAAAATCCCTTCAGTACTTAATGAAACTTGAGTAATAATTCTTTGTAAATCATATCCTCTATGCCATAGAATTCCGGGTAAATAGGAACCAAACATAGCATATAATAAAAATACTATTGCAATACCAGGAAGAATATTTCCCACATTTCGCCTTGCAAACTCTAATGTTAATAATATTAAAATTGTACCAATAATCATGTCACTAGTATTTGGCTGTGAAAATCTCTGAACTATTCCATCAAAATCGACAATAAAAAATACAACTGTTGCTAAAGCCATCATTGCTAATAAAATATTTAATGATTTTTTAACCTTATTAGATGAATCTTTTGATTTTAGCAAAAAAGTAATTAACATACCAAAGCATAAGTGTATACTTCTTTGCCATAAAGCTGTAAGTACACCAAATAGGGCAGTATAAATATGAAATATTGCCATTAGAATACTTACGATAGTTATTAAAGAATATTTTGATCTTATTTGTTCTTTTCCCATAACCTATAATACCTCCTAAATGTAATCTATTACCCTCGATATACTATCTTTATATACACTGCAATAAACCCTTAAACTACAACCTATAATAATCTTTTAAGACTTTATTATTGCTTAACATAATAAGTACATGATTTAAATGGAATATTTGTTTTCAGTGGGTACGTTTTCATCATTAAATTAATGAAGCCTTTTTTACTGAAATCATATTAACAGTTTTATATATTTTCAAAGTCCAATATAATACAAATCTATTATATATCAACATTTTTGATATAGTTTTACTCGATAATATTTCTTTCCAGGTATTCCCAACATTCCTTAATTGCATTATCTCTTTCATCAACTACCAATATATCATACTAAACCTTATTTGAATATCGAATTATTTTATTATATAATATCTATAAAATAGATATTATGGGGGAGATGTATATGAATATTATAAATATCGAGACGTTTCTTACAATTGTAGAAACCCAGAGTCTGTCTAGAGCTTCTGAAAAGCTATTCGTTTCACAGTCAACTATTAGTACTCGTCTAAATACATTAGAAGAAGAATTAAACACCACACTGTTGAAAAGACAGCCTGGCAAAAAAATTATTGAATTAACACCAAAAGGGGAAGAGTTTATTACTATTGCTAAACGTTGGATGGCTTTAGAAAAAGATACAGCTATGTGGATTAACAAAGAGCCCCCTTTAAGATTAAATGTCGGTTCAGTGGATAGTCTGAATATTTATGTACTTACGCCGCTTTATATGGACATAGTAAATAATATAGCATCTTTTTCTATAGATATAAGTTCTCATTCTTCTGTTCAAGTCTTTGATCTATTAGAGTCACATGATATTGATATAGGTCTTACATCTAGACTTATTAGAAGTAATAGCTTATTGAGCGAACCTATATGCAGTGAGGAAATGGTTTTAGTTAGTAGCTCAAGATTTTCAAATTACGGAGGTATTATACATCCTCAAGATCTAGATGTAACAAAAGAAATTTTTCAAGACTGGGGCCCTAATTATCAAATTTGGCATGATTATTGGTGGGACCCAACAGAACCTATTAAAATTGCAGTAGATACTGCTGGACTAATATTAAGGTTTATTGATATACCCGATTCTTGGGCAATAGTCCCTATAACTATAGCTCATGCTTTTGAAACGGTACATCCCATTAAAATTTCTAAACTAGAAATACCCCCTAGCGAACGTGTGTACTATAAGATAATACATAGATATCCAAAACCTAGTAGTGTTGAGCCTCTAAAAATCTTTCAAGATTATCTACATAAATTTATAAAAGGTCATCCATATCTTAAAGAAGTTAATTCCCCCTAGTTTAAGGGGGTTAACCGTTTTGAACAAATTCTATTTTAAATCTTTATTTGATTAATTGCACTTAAAAATGCAATTACATCATTTTCAGAGACATAACCCATAGTTCCCACTCTAAATATATCTTCATCCATTGGTGCCAAACCTCCATTAACTACTATACTTTTCTTAGCAAGTTCGTTAACTATGTATTTTGCTTTTCTTGGTGCATATACCGCTGTCAAAGTTGGAGAAGCAAACCTTTCATCTTTCGCAAATAATTTTAATCCTGCTTCCTTTATTCCTTTAATTACTAATTTAGAGTTGGCACGATGCCTAGAATATACATTATCTAAACCTTCTTCCATTATCATTTTAACAGCTTCATCGACAGCAAATAGTGTATAAACAGCGGGTGTTGTTAAAGTCTGATTTATTTCATTGAATTTTTTTGCTTTTTTATAATCAAAATAATATTTAGGAAATTTCGAGTTTTCAACACTACCCCATGCATTTTCACTAAGAGCAACAAAAGCTAATCCAGGAGGAGCCATTAGGGATTTTTGGGAGCTTGTTAAAACAATGTCTATATTCCATTCATCCATCTTAACTTCTAAGCCGCCTAAGCCGCTAACAGAGTCAGTAATTAATAAAGTATTAGTATCTTTCAGAGCTCTCCCAAACGCCTCTAAATCATTAAATACACCTGTAGAACTTTCATTATGAACGACAAAAACAGCCTTTGTACCAGGATTTACCTCCTTCATAACTGTATCCACGTTTGCAGCTTCGCCTAGTTCAAATTTTACCCTCTTAACATTTAAACCATATATTTCTGCTATTAATGCGAATTGTTCACTAAAATTACCCATTACTGGAATCACTACTTCATCATTTGGAGAAAAACAATTTTGAATTACTGATTCCATGGCTCCAGTTCCTGAAGATGTAAGTAACAGAACATCCTGAGTTGTTCCAAATATCTTCTTTAAACCTTCGGTTACCCTTTCTTGCACTATTGAATATTCTTTAGATCTGTGAGATATCGACTCCTTGTTCATAGCCTTCAATACTCTATGGGGTATTGCCGTTGGTCCCACCATCATTTGCACTTTTTTTTGCATTGCTATATCCTCCTTGTTTTGTATATAAATTGACACATATTTAAATTAATTTATGATATTTTTTGATATATAATAGTATCCCTCAGTTTGATTATAAGTATATCACCCTATTGTTCATTTGAAAAACGAGTAATTTTGCTATTTAATATCTATTTCTTAGATATATGCTAATTAAAACACAAAATCACCCTCAATGTAAAAGAGGGTGATTAATTACACTATATGATTTTTTTAGGTTTAAAATCTATAAAGTCGCTGGAAACACAGTAAAACTGTATTCCATAAATTCTATCTTCAACTATAAATCTATGCCCTTCTGCATGTAAATGACCGTAGATACATATATCAATATTGTGTTTTACCATTAAATCAACAAATTTATTTGGAGTCAAATCCATATTAAAAGGAGGATAGTGAAGCATAGCTATTTTAAAATGAACGTCTTTTCCTATACTTAATAAAGATAATTCTAATCTATTTAGTTCCCTATTAAATACTTTTTGGTCTTGGCTGTCAAAGCCTTCATAATCCTCTGATATCCAACCTCTAGTTCCTCCAATACCTATATCGTCATAAATATAGCTATTATTTTGAATAAAGGTTATGGTTTTTAAATTCAACTCTTTTAATTTTTTTGGTCCTTGCCACCAATAGTCATGATTTCCTTTAGTTATTATTTTGTGACCAGGTAGTTCATCTATTCTTTTTAAATCGTAATAGGCTTCTTTCAATTTTAAAGCCCAAGATATATCACCAGGCAATAGAACTAAGTCATTATCCTTGACTATCCGTTTCCAATTATTGAATAATTTTTCTTCATGATCTACCCAATTTGCCCCAAATATATCCATAGGTTTTTCTTTGGAATAATCTAAATGTAAATCACCTATTCCATATATCAAACGCATCACCTCTATTAAAGTTAATCTAAAACTTAAAGTATAGAATAGTATAAATGCTGTTGTTCAACAATTAGAGTAATACATTAACTCAAATTTACTAAATTATACTTTAATCCTAATCTATCTAATATTTCCTTTTCTCTATGATGACAGGTGAATAGGAGTATTTGCTTTTCATTGCTCATATCTCCTAGAAAACTTAAAATGTTCTCAAGTCGATCCCCATCATATTGGATGAAGCAATCGTCTAATATTAGAGGAAGATTGTCTCCCTTCATAGAGCTGATTATACTAAATCTTAATGCAAAGTACAATTGGTCTATGGTTCCGCCACTTAGACTATCTATATCAATTATTTCCTTGGTAGAAGGATTCTCTATGGTAATATTTAAATCTTCATTAATCTTTACTTGCTCATATTTTCCTCCTGAAATAAGATTTATTAGATTACTTACCTCTTTATTTATTTTGGGCGCAAATTGGCTATGTATTTCCTGAGAAATATCTTCTATTGTAGACTTGGCTATCTCTATTGATTTAATCCTATTCTCAAAATGCTGGATTTTATCCTCCACCCTGCTTATTTCTTCTTCAATATCTATCAAAAGTTCTACTTCTTTATTTAAATTGTTAATCCTCTCCTCTAATCTAGAACAAGTATCCTTAGTGGTGGATAGATTCTCTTCTTTAGATTTTATTTCATCTTTAATAATATATAAATCTAGTTGGTCTATATCTTGAAAATATTCATCATTATAAATGGATAATTGATTCTTTAGCTCTTCCAATGTAGTATTACCCAATATCCTATCTATAACTTCAATCTTACCTTTTCTATCTATAAGCAAATTTTTGTAATTTTGATTTTTATCTAATCCTTTCTTAAATTCTTCTAAGGTGCTAGAATTGTTTTTATAAAGAATACTCTCAAATTGATAGACTTTCTCTTTCTTTTCTTTTTCCTTCGCTTCCAAAACTGATTTAGTTTCTTTAAGTTTCGCTTTCAATAGTTTAATTGTTTCTAACCTTTGGCTTTGATTGATCTGCTTTAATCGTATATCTTCATATAATCTATTTAATTCCAATTTTGTTGAGCAATTATATTTAAGTATTATTTCACTTTGGTGTTTTTCTATTTTGTTTATTCTATCTTTTCTTCCATCCTCCTCCAATATCATTTTTTCAATATTCTTATTTAAATCCTCTAATTCTTTGAAAAGCTCTTTCCTAGACTTTTTTGAGGCAAAAAATAGACCTGCAAAAGGCAAGGCTAAAATTACAAGAAGAGGATTTATTAACGCTAGTCCTAAAGAGGCTATCGATAAAAAGATAAATATATTGCCTTTGACTTTTGATTTATTTGTTCTGTCTTTCAGATTTTTTAGCTCTCCATTTAGGGTCTCCAGCCTGTTCTGCTGATTATCTAGGATAAGATGGTTCTTTTCCTCTTCCATTTCATTATAAGTATTCATATCATTAAACAACTCTTCTACCCTTATGCCATCAATGAATTCCCCATCCCTTTCTAGCTCTTTCTCCTTTAGTTTATATTCCAAGCTACATATTTTAAATGATAATTCCCCAATTTCCCTATTTAAACTTTCTTTGTCATTATCTAGCCTTAAGCTCTTAGTATAATCGTCAAAACTTAAATTTGAATAGGGTTTAAGATTTTCAATCTTCCCATCTAGTAGTTTTATTTCTTCTTTTAAGGCCAATGCATCTTCATAGATTTTTTTCTTTGCTAGCATCTCAGCTTTTTCAAGTTGAGTTTTTAGTTCATAGATCTCTTTTCCTTCATGCTCTATTTTTTCTCTTAAAATATTAAATTCTTCAATGAGTTTGTTATACTCTTTTTGTTTTTCTAATGCTAGTTTACGTTTTTCCTTTAATTCATCTAATCTGACTAAAGACCTTCCATAGGGTTTTGTATAAGCTCTATCCGTACCTATTTTATCTAATTCTTTTTCCAGATGGGAAATAGCCTGCTTTACGGATATCTCATCATCTAGGCTAGTACTAATATTGGCTAATCTATCTTTTACTTCTGTAGACAAAGTAGAGTCAATTCTATTGCCTAATTGTTTTATGGATATGGTATTTTTATAAACGGTAGTATTAAAATCAAAAAAATATAATCCTGGAAGATGGACTTTAACTTTATCTCCATTATCAATTTCGTCGGTAATGTCTTTTCCAGTTACTTCATCATAAACTTTTACTTCCCCTCTGTCAAAATCCCTTTCTATCCTGTATATTTTGCCATTTTTTATAAACTTCAAAATTCCCACGTATTGATTGCCATT
Source organism: [Clostridium] ultunense DSM 10521 (assembly GCF_000511955.1). GTDB lineage: Bacteria > Bacillota > Clostridia > Tissierellales > Tepidimicrobiaceae > Schnuerera > Schnuerera ultunensis. Next base: position 69,100 of record NZ_AZSU01000005.1, read on the forward strand.
CCAAGGTCTATATTTCTCATACTCTTCTAGATAATACCGTTTTGTAGCGTAAGGTTTTAAGAAGCCATAAAACATACCGTCTATAAAATTATGTATCGTAGTCTTTCCTGATTCATTTTCTCCATAAAATATATTTAATCCTTCCACTAGATTAAGTCTTTTGTTTTGAAATTTACCGAAGGATATTAAGTTTAATTCCTTTAATATCATATCCCCACCTTGCCCTTCATCAAAACTTCTAATCCTATATATAACGCTTCTCTCGTTACTCTATCTTCTAAATCCTTCTCTTTCATCTTCTGTATAAAATGTCCAATAATATTGTCTTTATTATCTTCCTCTAATCTATCCAAATCGTAATCCATTATTGTATTATCCCTAATCTCTAGATAATAAAAATGGCTTTCCAAACTTTTCCTAATATCCTGGACATCAATTTCCACATTTTTATTGACTATACCTTCTAGTTTTATTCTATAAAGGTTGTTTTTAAGTTCTTCCTCCTTATCACATTGTTTTATATGATCCAATATATCTACGTATCCAAAATTTTCATCAATAACTATAGTTTTTTCTAAAAACTTCCTACTGCTAAAGGGTAAGAGATCTATTTTAGTATTTCCATTATCTATGCTTCCTTGAATGATTCCATGTTCTCCTAGTTCTCCAAAGTTTAAAGGCTCAGGGCTACCGCAATAGGCCATTTTTTTTGAAATAATATTTGGTTTGTGGATATGCCCTAACCCAATATAGTCAAAGCCTAATTGGTCTAAATAATTTTTGTCTAAAGGTAGATAAGGACTTTCCTTGTCGAAGATATCACCGTGGATGATTAAAATGTTAACTTTCCCTTTTTCAATACCTTTAAAATCGTAAAATATGTCCTTAGTATTCTCTCCCCTGTCCCAGCTATAACCATAAATACAAGTGTTTTTATCTGGGAATTCTTTTTTCCCCAATCCTGCTGGAGCAAATATGGTTATATTTTCTGGCCAATCTACCATAGTGTACAAGGACTTTTTGTTTAAAGTGTCATGATTTCCTGCAGTTATAACAATATTTATGTTTTCAGCTTTTTTTAATGTGTCCCTAACCCTTTTGATATCGGCTAAGGTAAAATATTTTTCTTCAAATAGATCTCCTGCTATGAATAGAAAATCAACTTCATCTTCTATAGTCTTATTTACTATTCGTTGAAATGTATTCCACAGTTCTAAACGCCTTTCATTGGCTGTATGTGGATCAAAGCTTACATTCTGGAATTGAAGACCTAGATGTAAATCTCCTGTATGGATAAATCTAATCATATGATTCCCCCCAAAATACCATTTCCTTAAAATTATATCATAGTTTAATCAATTAAAAAATGGAAAGCCCTTATAGAAAATAATAAGCCTACCTTTTTCTATAAGGGCTATTTGGCATTAATATCTCTTTGCTATTTAAACAGGTTCTACTGTAAATATAATATCATCTACCTTTTTTACTTGACCATTATTTTTGTCAATTTTTTTTATCTTATCCATATTGGTTATTATTATTGGGGTTATTGGAGATTTGCCTTTTTCTTTGATTAAATCTATATCAAATTCCATTAATAGATCTCCCTTTTTAACTTTATTTTCCTTTTCAACTGCCCGTTTAAATCCAATGCCGTCTAACTCAACAGTATCCAATCCTATATGGATAAGGATTTCTAACCCTTCTTTAGTGACTAATCCTATTGCATGGTTGGTTGGGAATATAGTAACTACTGCACCATCTATTGGAGATACGACTTTTCCTTCTGCTGGATCTATAGCCAGCCCGTCGCCCAGCATCTTTTCAGAAAAGACTTTGTCTGGCACTTCCTCTATAGGGACTATATCGCCTGTAATAGGTGCAACAATTTCTAAAGGTTTATTTTTCTTGAAAAATTTTAGCATTGGTATTCTCCTCTCTTAATAAAAAATATTGTTGCTTATATAAAAGTATAACATAAAATTATAATTTTTTACTGCACTCTTTTTATCTTTCGTTAAATTTAAAATAATACCTAATAAAAAAACATTATAATCTAATATAAAATATGTTAATTGTTTCTAAATTATATAGATTTATTTAATAGTTGTCTAACGTTTTATTATATTTCTGAATGTTATGAACACACTATATTTGAGGAGGTGATTTCATGGAGAGTAACTTCATAAACGGTCAAGAATATATCATCATTAATCGCAACACTGGCGAGGTGAATTATTGAACCCCTGATGAAAAAGGCTATTTTTCAAAATGAACTAACAAGTCTTCTGCCGTTGGCAGTAAATAAAACTTTTCACAGATAAAGGTTGATAATTTATTGTCTGCCTTTATCTGCTTTTACATTTATCTTGATTCCATGGTTATTATTAATATAATTGCAAATAATAATAGTATGTATATTAAGAGAANCCTACTTGTTTCCTAGGCTTTTCCTTATGCTTATCATAATAGGTGCTTCTAGGATATTTTAGCACCTTGCACATAGTATCTATGCTGTGTTCCTTAGAATTAGCTTTTATTATTTCAAATATAATATCAGGATTTATTTGGTTGCGAATATGGCCATAGCTTTTTTTAATATATCATTTTCTTCCTTAAGTCTTGCATTTTCCTTCTTGATTTTTAGAATTTCTTCAAGATTTGTGGTATCTCCCTTTACATCTATCGGTGTTTTCTTCTTTACCCAATTACGTATTGCTGTTTGGCTTAGGCCATATTCGTCTGCTACTTCCCTAACTGTTTTTCCTGATAATACTAACTCTGCAATCATTATTTTGAATTCATCTGTATAAGTTTTTCTTTTAGACATTTTATGGACACTTCCTTCCTCATTTAGTAGTATATAAAAAACCTTATTTAGTGTCCATACTTATATACTAACATCATCTCTTAATAAAAAATATTGTTGCTTATATAAAAGTATAACATAAAATTATAATTTTTTACTGCACTCTTTTTATCTTTCGTTAAATTTAAAATAATACCTAATAAAAAAACATTATAATCTAATATAAAATATGTTAATTGTTTCTAAATTATATAGATTTATTTAATAGTTGTCTAACGTTTTATTATATTTCTGAATGTTATGAACACACTATATTTGAGGAGGTGATTTCATGGAGAGTAACTTCATAAACGGTCAAGAATATATCATCATTAATCGCAACACTGGCGAGGTGAATTATTGAACCCCTGATGAAAAAGGCTATTTTTCAAAATGAACTAACAAGTCTTCTGCCGTTGGCAGTAAATAAAACTTTTCACAGATAAAGGTTGATAATTTATTGTCTGCCTTTATCTGCTTTTACATTTATCTTGATTCCATGGTTATTATTAATATAATTGCAAATAATAATAGTATGTATATTAAGAGAAGGAGATTTAAATGGATATTTTAGAAACTACCTATAATTATTTTTTAAGAACAGTCTTTGGTATAGCAAATCCAGTAAAAAAATCTATAATTAAAACCCAATGTAAGGTTCATAAAGCTATCAATATATATGCTTTAAAAATTCTTAAAAATGATAAATACTTTAAAGAATATAATTTTTTCAATAGCTATATACAGGATATTAATGAAGGAGCAGTATGGACAGACCAAGATTTTAAGAGTTCAAACCATTTCTATAATCCTTATAAGAAAAGAGGATTATATGGTAGAAAAAATGCTATGGATTTAGGAGTTTACTATTATTATAAGGCAACTGAACTCTGGACTAAAGGCGAATTTAATAAGTCTTTGTTCTATCTAGGAGCAGCTCTCCATATTGTTCAAGATATGACCATACCTCAACATGCCAATATACGTCTTTTAGACAATCATCATCAATATGAGGTATATGTTAACCGTACTTATGAATATCTAGATAAATTAGAGGTAGAAAAAGGAACACTTCTACTAGAGTCTATTGAAGATTATATTAGATTTAACGCTAGGGTAGCAATTAAAATCTATAAGAAATTTAATATGATATCAAAGGATGAAGAAAGGTTTTATCGTATAGCTAGATGTGGGATTCCTTTGGCGAAGAGAACTACCGCAGGAGCTATGGTTATGTTTTATAATAATATATTTAAATAAACTTGAAAAAGTTAGCTTTGAATTTTTGATTAAATTGTTTTAATGCTTGATGCAGTAATCTTACCATTTACTTTGCTTAAGTTTTTAATCTTTATAGTTGGATTATTTATGTTGAATTCATCCATAATATCTTCTAATATATTGAATTCTTTTCTATTTATCACAATTTCGATTTTATATCTTTTATTTCCATTGTAACCACTAGCCAAGTAGTTATTAACTGTATATCCAGCTTCTCTAAGTCTTTCAGCTACCCGAATCATTTTCTCTTTGTTGTTCAAAAACAAATCAACTTCTAGTATACCAAGAGCTAATCTATCTTCAAGTTTGTTGCCTATAAATACTCCCATAGACCTACCTAAAGCATATGCAATTGTAAATTCAATTCCATTACCACTGGTTACTTTAACAACTATAGTTGCGAAAATTATCGCATCAACAAAAACCAATATATAGACTGGATTCATAATCTTTTTAGATATAAAAATTGTTTTCAATGTTGATAAAACATTGGTAAAAGCTGTTATTAAAAACAATCCAACAAGTGCAAACATTACATTTTTTGTCATCTTGTCACCTCCTATAAATTAATTATCATTATAAAACAAAAAACTAACATAGTCTTATTATGTTAGTAAACAATTTCTTATATAATATTGATTATAATATTGATATTTATCCCCCGCTAAATCTTTGAATTTTGGGTGCCTCTTTTACAACTAACTTATAGAGTATATCATGTATAGAAATTATTTGCAAATGATCAATTGGAAATTCCTAAGTGTTTGGGTTTACTCCTATCATTATAACTATCTTATACTTGTATATCTTTCTATATTCTCATCACTTAAAAATTCATAAGCCTCATTTATCTGTTGAAATATACTAGTTGCATCTGGTGATTTGTTTAAATCTGGATGATATTCTTTAGCCTTTTTTCTATAGGCTAATTTTATTTGATATTTGTCTGCATTATAGGGGACACCTAACAGATCACAACTTTTCTCATATTTGTTTTTGAACTCCATATTAGGATTAGCATAATTGTATCCATAGTTAGTTTGCTTATCATAGCTATAATTCTCCCTTTGAGAATTTTGATATTCATACCATTGTCTAAATCGATCTTCCCATTCTCTTTGTTGTTCGGCGTAACGTCTTTGTTGTTCTCTTCTTTTTCTTTCTTCTTCCATCCTTTTATAGGCATATTTATATTCGTCAAAAGATTGGAATCTATAGCTTATACCGTCAATTAAATAATTGGCCCGGTCAAATAAAAATTCAGTTAAAATATATTTTATATATTTTAAATAGGATACAAATTTAGTCCCTAGAATTGGAAATACAACAAAGAACAATAAGGTTAATAATACTACAGGATTGGCAAATATTAGAATTCCAAAAGGGCCAGCCAAAAGCATAAGGATTAAACAACCTCCCATGCTTATTAAAGCTACAAATCCTATTGCAATACTTCTCACAAATGTTACTATTGTTTCTATTAACTTTATTACAATATCTAGTATAACTGATATTAGCTGGGCTATAGCAAATAAAATTCTGCCTAATATCCTTTTGAATATATCCATTTATATTTTAATCTCTCCTTAATTTTAAATTTTCTTCAGCTTCCCAGTTTGTATTTTAAACTAATTATGTTGTTTTAGAAAACTTTGTCTTACATTTAGGGCAAGTAATCATAATTTTCCCTTTTCCTTTTGGAAGTCGTAATTTGGACTTACAATTTGGACATTTAAAATATCTATGAGTTTTTCTATCTTTCATACGATTCTCTGTTCTTTTAAACCAAGCATATATAGGGCTTATAAACATAGCAAATTTATAATTCTCCATCCTACGCTTAGATATGTCTTTTGAAAAGATTCTATAAATGCTTATACCTAAAGGAATATAACTTATCAATAATAATATTTGGATTTTTGTCAACTGTCCAATGAATGTTAATAATAATGATAATATTATCAAGATCATAGAAAGTTGATCTCCACCATATCTTCCAGCCATAAGTTTTTTAAACCAATTCATTTAAATTACTCCTATAATAAATATTAAGCTACTAAAATGTAGCTTAATATTTATTATACATTCTTTTTAGTAAAAAAGATAGTGATTAGCTACTTTAAATTAATTGCTTGTTACACATATGAACCATATATTTAAAAAACATAACATTAGATAATATATAAATTGGGTATAAATAAGTTAAGTTTATTTAAAACTAACTTTATGTTTATATTTCACTATTTATGATATTAAATAGACAATCCAAAATTATTGTTGAATTATTAACTATAAGGAGGATTCTATATGAAATTGCATGATAAAGTAGCCATAGTAACTGGTGCTAGTGCTGGTATGGGTAAAGATATTGCATATCTATTCTCCAAGGAAGGTGCAATAGTTTATGCTGTGGCTAGAAGGATAGAACGACTGGAAGATTTAGCAAATAGTACAAAAAATTTCAAAGGGAAAATTATACCCTATGGTGCAGATTTAATGGATAAAGAAGAAGCTGAAAAGGCCATAGATTTTGCATATAATGATTCTGGAAAATTGGATATATTAGTAAACAATGCAGGTATAATGGATGACTTTAGCCCTGTTGGAGATGTTGATGATAATATGTTAGAGAGAGTATTTAGTTTAAATGTATACGCACCTTTCTATACTAGCAGAAAAGCAATAAAGATATTTTTAAAAGAAGGTGGTGGTAACATAATTAACGTTTCATCTATTGGTGGATTGTACGGAGCGAGAGCTGGAGCAGCTTACACAGCTTCAAAGCATGCATTGATAGGTTTAACTAAAAATACAGGATATATGTATGCTAAAAAGAATATTAGATGTAATGCTATTTGCCCAGGTGGTGTTGAAACTGAAATAGCAACTGGTGATTTTATGAAAAATGTAAATCAAGAAGGCCTTAATATTATAATGGCAAATGCAGGTGGTAACCCAAGAAGTGGAACAGGTATGGAAATAGCAACCATAGCTCTATTTTTAGCTTCTGAGGATTCGAGTTTCATCAATGGCCAATGTATTACTGCAGATAGTGGTTGGACTGCGTATTAACAGTAAAAAAACTCTG
>NZ_AZSU01000005.1:77425-78801 GCF_000511955.1 [Clostridium] ultunense DSM 10521
CTCTGGTCTGTTGACCAGAGTTTTTTTATAATAAGCTGGAAAGTTCCCAATTATAAAGCATTAATTAAAAAGAACTTAATCTAAATCAGTTTCAAAAAATCTTTCTTATAATTATTTGATAGGAGCCTTTTTTATTATTTGCTATCCAAAAAATGAAATTTAAACTTTTGATTAGGGGCTAAAGAATCAATTAATGGATGTGCATCTATTGCTTTTGCCACAACATTTACCCTATCATCTGCGGGTAAGTCTGTTTGCAAAATTTGAAGCTCACCTTCATATCTATTATATTTTTCATTATCAATTGTTATAGAATATTTGTGCCTTGGTATACCATTATTATTCGGTATAATATTACCCTTCTTTATTAGCCTGGATTCTTGAGACCGGATAACAAACTCTCCGGGGTCTGAACGGTTAGTATGAACCTGCCGTAATAAATCCAACTCCACATCTGTTAAGTTTTTATTTAATTCTATAGGAATTAATGTAATATCTTTTCTAATAGAAGATAATACTTCTAATTCTTCTCTTGAAGCCATGGAGTCTCCAACAATAACAGAATCCACCCCCAATTGTAAAAGGTGTTGAGCGGAGATAATAGGATTAAGGGTTCTATGTTTTTCTAAAGTAGGTAACCCCTCATATACAGGTCCTCTTCTTCTATAATTACTAGGGATAAATGCTATGGTTTTTATACCATATTCTTTAAAAATATGGTTCTTTTCAATAAATAATTCTTCAGATATGCCTGAATCCTTTCTAGGATAAAAATTATGACTTGCATTTATTTTATCCATTTTCCCCCCATGCTTAATAAACTGTTCAATCTGTTTTCTATCAAAGGTTGTAGCGTTTATAGATATTCCAAAAGCGTATTTTTGTGTCATATATGCAGCTTCTTCTATTGTAAATCCATAGTCCAACCTTATATAATCGATTTTATATTTATTAAGTTCTAATTGGTCGTAGTATCCCTTAGAAATATCTACAATAGTGGTATATCCAAGTTTTGTACTTAAACTTAACACCGTTTCAAAATCCCTCGTGAAACTTTCTTTTACTTCTGGTATATGAGCAGATGTAAATAGTAAGGTTATACCTAAATTATAAGCTTTTTCCATATATTCTAATATTTCTTCTATACTATTTTCCATACCTGCATAAACAGAAATTCCTATCAAGCAAATCACCCCTTTGGCACAAACACAAGGTGCAATACTACACCTTGTGTTATGATATATTAATCTACCGGATCTTTGAAACCTATTAAATATGTGGCAACAAATCCACCAATATAAGCACCGACAATGCCCAATAGATAATGTAGTACATGACCTTGTTCAATAAGAATTGCTAAAGGTAAACCAGATATG
>NZ_AZSU01000005.1:79352-111803 GCF_000511955.1 [Clostridium] ultunense DSM 10521
TTTCTATCAAAGGTTGTAGCGTTTATAGATATTCCAAAAGCGTATTTTTGTGTCATATATGCAGCTTCTTCTATTGTAAATCCATAGTCCAACCTTATATAATCGATTTTATATTTATTAAGTTCTAATTGGTCGTAGTATCCCTTAGAAATATCTACAATAGTGGTATATCCAAGTTTTGTACTTAAACTTAACACCGTTTCAAAATCCCTCGTGAAACTTTCTTTTACTTCTGGTATATGAGCAGATGTAAATAGTAAGGTTATACCTAAATTATAAGCTTTTTCCATATATTCTAATATTTCTTCTATACTATTTTCCATACCTGCATAAACAGAAATTCCTATCAAGCAAATCACCCCTTTGGCACAAACACAAGGTGCAATACTACACCTTGTGTTATGATATATTAATCTACCGGATCTTTGAAACCTATTAAATATGTGGCAACAAATCCACCAATATAAGCACCGACAATGCCCAATAGATAATGTAGTACATGACCTTGTTCAATAAGAATTGCTAAAGGTAAACCAGATATGCCCATCCCCATAGCACCTGCTTTGAATGGCGCTACGATAGCTCCACCTACTGCCCCGCCTATGCAAGCCCCAAGGAAAGGTTTACCTAATGGTAAAGTTACACCATAAATTAATGGTTCACCAACCCCAAGTATTCCAACAGGTAATGCACTCTTAATTGTTTTCTTTAGCCTTTCATTTTTTGTCTTAAAGTATACTGCAAAGCTTGCGCCAACTTGTCCAGCACCAGCCATTGCAAGAATTGGCAATAATGTTGTTACACCTGTATTTTGCAACAAATCTGCATGAATAGGAGTTAAACCTTGATGTAGCCCTGTCATAACTAAAGGTAAAAATGTTCCACCTAATATTGCTCCAGTTAAAACTCCGCCTTTTTCTATAGCCCCAGTAACTGCCATTCCAATTCCATCAGAAATGGCTCCGCCTATGGGTTGTAATATGATTACTGCAACAAATCCTGAAATTAATACAGTTAATAATGGTGTTAATATTAATTCTACTGATTCATGAATAACCTTTCTCAACCTTCTTTCAACCATTGAAGCAAACCATACAACTAATAACACAGCAATAATTCCGCCTCTTCCTGGTACTAACTCTCTTCCAAACATTGTTAATCCTGCTAAACCTGGAGAAATTGTAATCCCTGCCATTAAGCCTCCGATAGCTGGAGAACCTCCAAATACTCTAGCTGCATTCATTCCAACCATTATTGCCATATATCCAAATACTGCCCCTGAAAAAACTCCTAATAATCCAGTAAAATTTGGATTTATATTGGTTGTTTTCATAAGAATATTGTTAATTCCCATTATTAATCCAGAACCAATAAATGCTGGAATTAAGGGAATAAATATATCTGAGATTTTCTTCAGAGTATCACTTGGTGCTGCTTTATATTTGTCTTTTACCTGTTTTTTTACTGCAGCTGCATCACCAAATTCAACAACGTCTTTGACGGATATGGAAGTAGTTGCCCTGATTTTATCTGATACTTTTGATGCAACTCCCGGTCCTACAACTACTTGAATTTGATTCCCTGAATCTACAATTCCCATTACTCCATCTACTTTTTCCAAAGATTCTTTCTTAAATAAAGATTTGTCTTTAAGGGTAATTCTTAGTCTTGTCATACAGTTTTCAAAACTAAGAATGTTTTTTTCTCCACCTACATTTCTAATTATTTCCGATGAAATTCTGCTAATTTTATCAGTCACTTTTAATACCTCCTTTTATTGTTAAAATACTCCCAGTTCACCCCTTTCGAAGTTTCTATATAAGTCCTTCACATAACCAAAAAAGCCCCCTGATTCTTGAAAATATTATTGTATAATAACAATACAATATATGGATAAGTAAAGGACTTTTAACATTTGGTGCTACAATAAATAATAGTTAATGATTTATTTAAATTTAGTGCTAAGTACTAGCTATTTAGTTAAATCATCTGTTTCAATAGCCTTATATATAGAGCCACCACATTTTTCAAGGCGTTCAACTGCCTCTTCATAACTACACTTTGCTTCTATCATCACTATAGCAACTTTTGGTTTATTTTTGGAAATGTCTAAATATCTCTCAGCTTCTTTTTCTTCAATTCCTGTAGCCTCTATAATTATTCTCTTTGCTCTATCCATTAATTTAATATTGGAAGGATTTAAGTCCACCATTAAATTATTATATACCTTTCCTATTCCAATCATAGAAGCAGTTGATAGCATGTTTAAAACCATTTTTTGTGCAGTTCCTGCCTTTAATCTGGTAGAACCTGTAATTACTTCTGGTCCAACAATTGGTGTAATAGATATATTGGTTATTTTATTAATTTTGCTATCCTGATTACAAGATAAACCAACAGTTGTAGCCCCTATAGCATTAGCATATTCCATTGCTCCCAAAACATAGGGAGTATTTCCATTGGCTGTTATTCCTACAACTACATCCTTTTTTGTTAAACCCATTTTTTCTAAATCTTCTTTTCCAGCAGCTGAATTATCTTCAGCTCCTTCAATTGCTTCAGTTACTGCTTTCATTCCTCCTGCAATTATCCCAATAACTTGATCCTTATCTGTGCTAAAAGTAGGCGGACATTCCGAAGCATCAAGTATACCTAGTCTGCCACTAGTTCCTGCTCCGATATATATCAATCTACCTTCTACTTTGAAAGATTCAATTATCTTTTCTACAGCCTTTGCTATATTTGGTAACTCCTTTTCTACTGCATAAGCTACAAGTTTATCCTCCTCATTCATAATCTTCAATACTTCTAGTATTGGTTTTTTGTCTATCCCTTTTGATTTCATATTAGACTTTTCTGTTATTAAATTCATTTCCGCCTCCTATTTATATCTCTTATCTTCTAATGCTTCTCTTGTAATTTTTAAATATTCTATAACTTCATCATAACGTTTACATGCAACTCCTATAAAAAGGCTATCTATAACCAATAACTGTGCAATTCTAGAAGCCATAGCACCGCTCCTAAAATTGTTTTCTACACTGGCAGTAAATAATACAATGTCAGAAACATCTTGGATAGGCGACTTACCGTATTGGGTTATTGCTATGGTAGTAGCACCTCTCTCTTTTGCCGTCTTTAGACCTTCAATCACTTCCATAGTTCTACCTGAATTTGAAATCCCTATGGCTACATCTCTCTCATTTAAATGTACCGCAGATGTTATCTGAATATGGTGATCCATAAACATAATGGAAGGAATATTTATCCTAGCAAATTTGTATTGAGCATCAAGAGCCACAATAGATGAAGCTCCAATTCCAAAAAGATGTATTTTTTCACATTGATTAATTACTTCAATAGCTTCACTCAAACTATGAATATTTACTAAGTTACAAGTATCCTGGATTGCCTGTATACTGCCTGCAGATAATTTATTTAATATTGTTTTAGGTGAATCATCTACATTTATTATCTCATGAAGTATTTTTTCTTCTTTAGAATCCTGTACTGTGTTTAAAGATAAAGCTATCTTTAAATCTTGATAACCACCTAACCCTAATGTCTTACAAAATCTAACTACACTTGCTTCACTTGTATTGCTTTTTTTTGCCATTTCTGAAATGGATAAGTTTATCGCTTCTCTAGAATTATTTAGAATATATCTTGCTATTTTTTTCTCAGAAGGCCTGAAGCTCTCCAGCCCTTGTTTCATTTTCGTAAAAATTGTATTATCCACTAAAACCAGCTCCAATTCTTTTATTATTTTCATTATAATATATATGAAAATATTTTTCAACATATTATTTTTGTTTTGAAATATTTTTTCATCCTTGTTAAAATAATAGGACAAGAAATCGAATTCCTTGCCCTATTATCACTATTAGTATTAATATTTGCTTTTCTTCAAGGTCACAGTCATTATCTTTGATAGACCTTTTTCTACATTCCCTTCCACTTTTTCAATGGATTCTACTCTGCCCATATTGGTAATTATTATTGGTGACATCAAAGATTTTCCTTTTTCTTTTAACAATTCTAAATCCGCTTCTAAAATCACATCTCCTTGTTTTACTTCCTGCATTAATGCTACATGTTGAGTAAATCCTTCCCCTTTTAATTTAATGGTTTCTAAGCCTACGTGAATTAATAGTTCAATACCCTCTTTAGACCTAATAACGACGCAATGGTTAGACTTATAGGTGCTAGTTATCTCGCCATCAAAAGGCGCTATTACCTTCCCATCGGTAATTTTGATTGCTATGCCTTCTCCTAACCTTCTTTCAGAAAAAGCTTTATCATCTACTTCCTCTAATGGAACGATTTTACCTGACATAGGAGATAGAATATCAATTGGTTTGTTTTTTTTGAATAAATTCATCAAAATAGCATCACCTCTTCCGAGTTTATTATAAATATTATATCACCATTAATTAACCCGTCCCCAATTTTTACATAAATTCATAATATAAATATTTAGATAAATTGAATATATGGTAGCAATTAATATGCCTAAGGACAAGGTTATGATATTGGTTTTAAATATTTTACTACTTACAATACCTCCCAGTATTGTTGCAATTAATAGCAATCCTAAAATTTTAAAAAAATATCTTTTCCCTATTTTTATACCCTGTTCTATCGAAAAGCTTATATTATCATCATAATATACCATATAATTTTGTATTGTTCCTAAAAATATTGATAAAACGATAGCAGCAATAAGAAAAAATATGGTATTAAAAGCCAGCAAAGCAAGGTTATATGGTGCTAACAGAACTGAGACTATTGATAATAAAATAACAATGATTGTTATGCCAATAAATATCAGATTAAAAATCAACAATCTTGAATAATAGGAGAAGGCATTGGAAAAAGCTTCGTTTTGGTCAATTGGATTTTCTAATAAAATATGTCGTATTATAGTTAACCCATAAGCAGTTATGTATATTTCGATCAATGAAATAAATATAACCTTCAGAAGATCTATGCTAAAAAAGATTCAAAATTAAACTTTTGACCTATTCCAGAAGCGTTAGTAGAGGGCAGTTTCAATTTAGATATTAACCCTATAATTACAGACAAAACAAAACAAATTAAAAATTTACTAAAATTCTTTCTATATTTTTTAAATATTTCTTTCATCATATTGATTCCCCCTCTTATTTAATAATCCACTCTAAAACCCCATTATTGAAACCCGATGAAATTTCTTTTCTACTACATAATTCTATATATTCTTTAATTATCCTTCTAAAATTCAAATTTACTGTCCAATCATCTAAAATAAACACTCCTTTTTCCCTATAAACGTAGCTCACAATCATATATCCTATTACATAGATGTTTAAATGCTTGCTGTTAGGATTATTAGTTTTGCTCGATTTAATGTCTATTATAATATTGTTCATAAGATCAAATTCATCTCTAGCAAGTAAGAGGGATCGTTTAGTTAAGTTTCCTGTCAAATCATCCTTTTCTAGTTTAGGGCCATGCTGTACAAGGCATGCTATTCCCTCTTCAATTATTTTACCGATAATTTCAAACAAAAGCCTGTTTTCCCTTGAAATTAACCGAAGTAATAATAGGGCCCTATTCTCTATAGGAAGTTTTCTACTATGATACATTTCATGGCTTAGTATTTTAATAAATTCTTCTTTTTTGCCAAGATATTTACCATAATTAATAAATACGTTTTTCCTATTAATGGTAAATCCACCATCAATTCCTCCACAATATAAATAGATATTTGATCTAATGGGTATATCTTTTGGAACTATTTTATAAACTTTTTTTAAGGCCCTTTGAATAATTTGGTGGCTATTATCATTTATATATTGAATATCCAGCTTTAATTGTTTTAGACTGTTTTTCAGTTTATAAAATTCATATAAATCTTCATAGCATTCATCCTCTACAACCGTTTTTAACTCTTCTTTTATATGAGCCTCTACACCCCTTTGTCCAAGACTGTTTTGATGATCTAAAAATCCTTTTACTCCCTTTGTTCTTATGAAAGTATCATATAGATATTCATCTAAAAAATCCTTCTCCAATATCTTAATCAACAGTTTTACAGATTCTGTGTTGATGACCATCTTATCCCCCCATTTCTAATGGCCTATATTAAATATATACGACCAGTAGGAATGGGGTATGAATCTTTAATCCTTAGAAACTTTTTCTAACCATTTTCTAAAATCATTCATCTTCGCTAATGTTTCCTTATAGCCTTGATTATAAAGATCCTCTAATTTAGATGAATCCTTTTCTAATCTATCAACTATCAATGGAGCAACTGGCCTAAAGATAAATACATAGCCTTCTCTTTCTAAGTTTTCAATTTTTTCTAAAGTAATATTATATTTAATATGTCTTTGTTTGATAGCATCTAATATTTTTGGATATTTACTTAAATAATGTTTTGAATAGACCCCTAATTTTTGTTCTTTCTTTAGATAACCTTTATTTCTAGTAAGTATTACCACGTTGTATTTATTCCCATCTTCAATGGATTTTTCTAAAGGGATGGAATCGGTAATTCCACCATCAAAATAAAGCTTTCCATTTATTACAACTGGCGGTGAAATAACTGGCAAACTACTAGAAGCTCTCAATATTTTATTCATAAATTCCTTACTATTGCCTTTAGCTTGCCCTTTTTCAAAATATTTAGGGCACCCTGTTTCAACATCGGTGACACAAACTTTAAATATTGTTGGAGAATCAAAAAAAGTTTGATAATCAAAGGGTGCTAACTGATTGGGTAAAGTATCAAATAAGAATTCCATATTAAAATAGCTTTTTCCCCTAATTAAATGTCTAAATCCTGAGTAATCTTTATGTGACACATAATCTACAAAAACCTTTTTATTCCTTTCTCTTTGTTCAGCTACAAAGTTAGCACCATTATTAGCCCCAGCAGACACTCCTATAATATAAGGAAATTTAATGCCTTCATCCATAAAAGCACCTAAAACCCCTGAAGTGTAGGCCCCTCTCATGCCACCACCTTCAAGAACTAATCCTAATTTACTGTTCATCTTATCGCCTCCAGTATTATGCTACACCTAATTGATCCCTTCTGCATAGAATATACTTGAAGGGAGGAGTCAATATGAATTATCAAAACAAAATTACCGCTTACGCTAAAATATTAGGCGGAAATCTGGCCCCTAATATATATGGTAACATATTTTTTGATGATGTGGCAGGGGGAACTGAAGTATATTTAGAAGTTTGGGGACTACCCCTATATCAACCTGCCCAGGATGAAAAACAACCTATAGGCCCTTTTGGATTCCATATACATGAATTTGGTATTTGTGAAATTACAGATTCTGAAAATCCTTTCCAAACTGCTGGAGAACATTATAATCCCACTAATCAGCCCCACGGAAACCACGCAGGAGATTTTCCTGTAATATTTTCAAACAATGGTTATGCTAGGATGAGCTTTTTTACAGATAAGTTTAAACCTAGAGATGTTATTGGAAAGTCGGTAATAATTCATCAGAATCCTGATGATTATAGGACGCAACCTGCTGGGAATGCTGGGAAGAGAATGGCTTGTGGGGTTATATGTAGGCTTTATTAGGGGAAAAGGTCAGACTAAAAATCTGACCTTGAGGTTTATGTTGTTAACGGAAATATAATATTTATCTTCGTTCCTACTCCTAAAGTGCTTTCTACTTCTATTTCTCCATTATGAACTTCGATTATCTGTTTAGCAATAGCCATACCTAGCCCTGAACCTTTATGACTTTCACCTGTGTTTGTTCCCCTGTAATACTTTTCAAACAAATTATCTAAATCTTCCTTGGAAATCCCTTTGCCACTATCTTCTATTTGAATATAGATTTTATCCTTTCTATCCATTGTAATAATAATTTCCGTATCCTCATCATTATGAACTATAGAATTATAAATAAGATTGGTAAATGCCCTTTGCAACAGGGATCTATCAAAGAAGAAAATAATCTTTTCTTTTTTTGGATTAAAGAGTATTCTCCTTTCCTGATAGTTAGGATTATTTAATACATCAATAGTAATATCTCTTATGACTTCTACAAGATCCTCCTTTTTGTGATTTATGGGTATTAAGCCTCTTTTTAAAACCTGAGTTAGCTTCAAATCCTCAAGTAATTTCTCCATATATTCAGCCTTTTCTTTAATTATATGGGAATATTCCTCTATTTCATCCTGGCTTAAAATATATTCTTCATCGGCCATTAATTCTCCATAACCTTTAATGGAAGCTAGAGGAGTTTTTAAATCGTGGGATAGATTATGAATCCATTCTTCTCTCATCTTTTCCATGTTCTTCCTTTCAATTTCATTCATACTCAATATATTAGATAGATTATTAAGACTACTGTAGACTTCTTTGTATAGACCTTTTTCAATATATCTTTTACCATACTCTCCCTTTGATAATTGACCTATACCACTAACTATTTCTATGATAGGATTAGTTATATTCCTTCCAAAAATATATCCCATTACTATTAATACTATAATTGGAACTATAAATAAGTAAATCAATACTTCAAAGATATTTGACTTTATTTTTTCTGGCGAATAGATAAAGTTATATTTAGCTACCTTATCCATAGGAAAACCTATAATATAGCTCCATTTATAATTATTTATTTCAGCTGTACCTGCAAAAGTCGTATAGTTATCTATGGCACCAGTATAAATATTATAAAAAACCATTTCGCTGGGAGTATAGTGTGTTAAAGCCTTTTCTGGTTTATTCCAACTATAAACTTCATATCCTTCTTCATCTAAAATCTGAATCCATCCATTTTTAAGATTAAGTTCTCTAATTCCTTTCTTTGTTACTGTAGGGTTACCATCTTCTTCAAAAATATATTGGTCAAAGGTTAAGGAGAAGTTACCTAGCTGATTCCATTCTCCTTCAGAGTAGTCATCTGCTAGAAAAAATCTATAGACTATAAAAATATTAATATTAAAGGCAATAATAACAGATAATACAAGAATTAATAAAAACCTTAATAAAATTTTCCACTTCATTTTATTCATCCTCTATAATTAACTTATAGCCTAAACCCTTTGCAGTTATAATATGTCTTGGATTAGCCGGATCGTCCTCTATCTTTTTTCGCAGATGCCTAATATGGACCATCAATGTATTGTCATATCCATCGAAATCATAGCCCCATACTTCTGTTAATATTTTATTTTTACTTAAAATCTGGTTTGAATTTTGAACTAAATATAAAAGTAGATTATACTCCTTAGCAGTTAAAGTTACAGGAATACCTCTTTTTTTAACTTCTCCTTTTTCTCTATCAATTTCAATATTTCCAAAGGTTATTATATTTTTTTCATTGTGTTGATGCTTTAAAGCCATATATTCACTTCTTCTAAAATGGGCTTTAATACGATATGCTACTTCTTTTGGACTAAAAGGCTTAGTAATATAGTCATCTCCACCAATACCTAATCCTAAAAGCTTATCTACATCCTCATCCATAGCTGATAAGAAAATAATAGGTACAAGGGTGAATTCCCTTAGTCTCCTACAGACTTCAAAACCATCAATATCTGGCATCATTATATCTAAAACTATAATATCTGGACTTATCTCTTTTGTAATTTTGATAGCCTCATGGCCACAAGTAGCTTTATAAATATTTTTGAAATCCTCTTTTAATAGAACAGCTTCCAATAAGTTCAAAATATCAACTTCATCATCTACTAATAATATCTTTTTATCTCTAATGCTAGTCATATCTATATCAAGCAAAACTTCCACCTCCTATTAAAGCCCATTATACAATAATTCTTAATAATTTTCCTTTAATTTCTAAAAAATTTTATTTCTTTAAGCAATATCTCTTTTTATAAATCTACTATATCCAAAGCCAAATACACCAGTTAGCAATATGAAACTAACAATATATACAATACTTCCCTTGCTGAAAACTTCCATATCACCTCCTAAAGCTGCCATAATAGGATAAGTCCAAGGATAAAGTATCCAGTACCTAGAATTAGCTACTATTATAGCTGGTAAGGTTAATCCAATGCCAACTCCTAAAGGAATAGCCATATGGGAAAATCTAATACTTAAACTATAAAGAATAGCCATAATAGGTAAGGCTGCTATATACATCACCATAGGTTTTATAAAAATAACTTTATAAGGTATATTCCCTTCAACACCAATAATCTTTCCTGCTGCTAACATGCTTATAATCAAGACCAATATATTTATAAACACAAGTAGACATCCCAGGATAAATTTTATCCCATATACCTTTTGTTTATCTATTGGCAGACTAAGATAATGTTTCCAACTGTTATTGGTATTTTCAATTCTTGCAATTAAAGTCATAACGATGCTTATTAGAATTGGAAAAAGAATACTGGCATAAAAAATCATACTTTGACTATAAAGTTGTTCCCAAACATTTTGTCCCTTCCCTGTGAATAAATCATAATAACGGATTAAGTTAATAACCCCTTGAACTACCATAAATATAGGAGCTAGAATAACAATCAACAATACTTTAGTATTTTTTAACTTTAAAATTTCGATTTCTAATATATCTTTCATTTAATTCACTCCTAACCTATTTCTTTTCTATTAAAGAAAAAAATCCCTATTAGTAAAAAGGCTATCCCAAAACTAAAACCATATTGTATTGGAATATTAGTATTTATAGTTGGGTCTGGTAAGGTATAAATTGTATGGGCATAAGGAATAAATTTAGATAACCCTTCTGACTGTGCAAAAAACAAGGAAGACGCAACCCCTACAAATCCAATGGCTAATGCTATATTTGTATTACTTATTTCAGCACTTATAAAGCTTTGAACACTTATTAAACTAGTAATAGCAAACATCTGGTAAATAATGTATTTTGAAATTAATATAAAATCTGCTGTTTCAGGAAATCCTAATGCTCTACCTACAATCAGTAAGACTATGCCATTGGTAAGTATCATTATGCTGCTTAATATAAATACTATAAACCACTTAGCTAAATATACTTTCTTCTTTGAAACTGGAAGGGCCAAAGTGTTATTCCAGCTATTTGACTTATATTCGATATAATGTACCATTGAAGCAAATATAGTAACAACCAAGGGCAAGAACAAAAACCACATAAAGTGATGTTGCAGTAACAATAAATTCCATGAATTTAATCCTTCATTAGCTTCTAAGCTCATGAAATAATCATAGCGGAGATAAAGATTTATAAAACTAAGTCCACCTGCTAAAATCGGTGTTAACAAGGCTATAGGCCATAGAAAACTCTTTTTTTGTTTTAGAAATTCTCCCTTCAATAGTTGGTAAAATTCCATCATTACTCTATTCCCCCTGTCAATTCTAAAAAGACTTCTTCTAAGTTTTTCTTATTTTCGCTTAAATGAGAAACTCCATAGCCCTCTAATACCAATGTCTTGTTTAATTCTTCTATATTTATTTTCCCCTTAGATATATAAAGCTTTCCCTCTCTATTCTCCACAACATAACCCTTTCTTTTTAAAAATTTTTCTGCTTCTAAAAGTGGCTGCGCTCTAATAGCAATTTCTAGATTTCCCTTTGCCTTTAATTCCTCTATAGTTCCCTGAAATAATAGGTTCCCCCTGTGAATAATGCCTACATGATCAGCTATTAATTCAATTTCACTTAAAATATGGCTGCTAATTAGCACAGTAGCTCCTGTAATTTCAGGAAGACTAATTATTAAATTTCTAATTTCCCTTACCCCTGCTGGGTCCAGGCCATTAGTAGGCTCATCTAGTATTAAAAGCTCTCTATTTCCCATTAAAGCTTGGGCAATCCCTAACCTTTGTTTCATGCCCAAAGAAAAGTTTTTTACCCTTTTATTTTTCCATTTGAATAAATTTACAATCTCTAAAGCTTTATCTATTTCCTTTTTATCTATTTGCAATATCTTTCTTATTATTTCTAAATTCTCATAGGCTGTTAAATTTTCATAATAAGAAGGAGACTCAACCATTGCCCCTACCTTTCTTAATATTTCCATACGGTGACTCCCAATATCTTTGTTAAATAAATAGACTTTTCCTTTTGTAGGTTTCATTAGGTCTAAAAGCATACGAATAGTAGTGGATTTCCCAGCACCATTTGGACCTAAAAAGCCGTACAAAGCACCTTTCCTCACTTTAAGATTTACATCCTTTACTGATGCAAGTTTGCCAAAATCTTTAGTTAATCCCTTTGTTTCTATAATTAATTCATCCACTCAAATCCCTCCTAATTAATTACTTTTGATCATTTATAATTTTATAGGGATCAACTTAACTCTTAATTAAGATAACCTTAATTCTACTTTAATTTTCATATGAATCCAAATCCAATTAAAAAAGAGCCTACAGGCTCTATAATAGTAATATCAATGGTTAGGTAATGTTTAACTTTCAGCTATATTATTTTTAATATATCTAAACAATTCCTCAGGCAAATTGTAATCATTATCTTCCCCTCAATCAAATATACCTGTTAAATTGAAGATTACCATATCTGATCTAGTTTATCGGCATAGAATTTAATAGCTTTTTTATATTTTTATATTCCTATCTGAGGATGTTTGGGCAATACTAAACAACAATATTTCCATTGCTTTAGAATACCCTTTTAAATTGTACAAAGTCATTGCATAAAAAACTTTCATTGCCTCATCTTGAGGAAATTTTACCAATCCTTCTTCAAATACCTTTTTTGATTTCTCATATTTACCTAATGTTCTATATGTGCTTCCTAAACCTAAATAAGCACCCTTTAGCTCTTCATCAGGTAATCCTATTGAAATGGCTTTTTCATAATATTGTATTGCATTTTTTCTAAACCCAGTGCATCAAAACTCCAAGCACAATAATAATTAACTATTGGATCCTTAGGATATCTGCCTACAAGTTTCAATAAAACCTTATTGGATTCTTTTAATTTACCTTCTTTTCTTAATTGAATTGGTATTTTCTAATCCTTCATGATTAGTCCCCTTATGTTCAAGGATTAAACTTCCTTATAATATAGTATATCTTTCACCATCTCAGGTCTAATTTCCCAGATATTAGCCTGGACTCTAAATATATTCCACTCATCTATTTCAAATATTCTCATCCAACTATCCATTATCCTTTTTCTTTCTTCAGGATAAAAATGTATAGTCCTTTCATCCATAACTGAAAATATATCTTTAAAACCCTTCTTTTTTATATTTTTTCTATATTCTTCCTCATCTCTTGCATCCCTTGGTATATATAAATGATTCAACACATAGTCCCATTTCATTCCGTCGAAATAGATAATTTCTGATTCATCTACTTCTAATACATAAACAACAGCATCTAAAGTTGGCCTTAACATATTTTCTTCATTAATAGAACACCAAATAGGAAATTCTACTTCTTTTGGTTTGGAAATCATGTTATTTGCGGCATTTGTAAACCAGTTATAAAGCTCTATAATATAATCTGCGATTTCCTCAAATTTTTCCTCCAAATGTTTTCTTGTAATTCTAATTATTCCATTATTCCTTAAATCATCTAAACTTTTTATATTTTGCCTAGTCCAAAGGGTTGCTTTTTTTGAATCATATTTCTTAGCAATCATTCCTTTCACTTCCCTTTAAAAAAGCGACAGCAGAAACCACTGCTGTCGTTTATAATGTTATAAATTGTACATCTGGTAATGCATTTTGCAATTGTAATCCAATGCTTAAATCTTTAACTTTTATAGAGGTATCTGGAGGAGTTCCCATAACAATATGAGTTATATGATTTTCTTTAGCAAAATCAATCATGGTCTTTAATATGTCCTTTGACCTAAGAACAGTTAAATTTGCCCCAGCTTTTTTAGACACATTAAAAAGATACTCTAGGGCTTCTCCATCGTCAACATTTTCCAGAAACCTTTCTCTTTCGTTTACTACATGTATTACATACAGCTTGTCATCATTAGATTTGATTAGTCTGTAACCTTCTAATATTAACCTTTCACAAGTTTTTTGCTGGGTAACACATACCATAACTTTAGCATTTTCCATATGAAATCCCCCTTTAATAGAGTGATACCCATTACATTATAACATGAATTTTTAAAAATGTTACCTATTCCACTATAATTTATTGTTGAATTAAAAAAAGAAGAACAGGATAGTCACATCCATCCTATTCTTCATCCATTAATTCCTTTTCTCCCATTTCAACTAACTTTCGAGTCATAAGTCCTCCTACGGGACCGGCTGTGAATATATTGGTTACTGGGTCTAATTTATTATTATTAATAAAAGTATCTGAAACACCTAATTCCTTAGCTATTTCCATTTTCATTTCATGCAATGCTTTTATAGCATTAGAATCAATAGGTCTTTTATCCACTTAACTCACCTCTTAAATAGAATTATTTATATTCTATTTTATCTAAGAATAGAATATAAATACCAACCAATTTAAGGATAAGTGGATAGATTTTCCATATATTTTAAAAAAAATTTGCAGCCAAGACTGCTAATAATCTATGGCGGGAGTATGTGGGAATCGAACCCACCCAAGGGGCTCCTAACCCCTCGCGCTGGTTTTGAAGACCAGAGGGCACACCAGCACCCATCTACCCCCTCATTAGTAACAAGTGATATTATACAACATATATTTCTATTTTTCAAGGAATTTTTGCAACTTTTATTAGCAATGTTTACAATCATTAATCTATTGCAGCACTTGCTTTCTTGCTTTTAAAATAGTAACCTACACCCCATTTAGTATGGATATACTCTACATTACTTGAATCCTTTTCAATCTTTTCTCTGAGTCGCCTTATATGAACATCTACTGTTCTTAAGTCCCCAAAATATTCATATCCCCAAATGGTTTCTAATAACTCTTCCCTAGTAAATACTTTGCCAGGATTAGATACCAGTAAATAGAATAGGTCGAACTCTTTTCCTGTTAAAGATATGCTTTCATCGCCAATGATCAATTTCCTACCTAATGTATTTATGGTGAAATCATCCACCTTAATCGTTTGATTATCTATTTGATAATTTTTCATATTCACTCTTCTTAATATTGCCTTTATCTTTGCTTTTAAAACTAGGATATTAAAAGGTTTAGTTATATAATCATCGGCACCATATTCTAAAGCTAAAATCTTATTAATATCTTCTTTTTTCTCCGTTAAAACAATAATAGGTACTTGAGAGTTATCTCTAATGGTTTGGCAGAAAGTCAAAGCATTTCCATCAGGAAGCATCAGATCTAATATCACTAAACCATAATCTTTCTTTCTTATTTTTTCCATAGCTTCTCTAATAGTGAAAGCTGCCTCAACGACATAATTGTCTTGTTCTAAACTGTATTTTAATCCCTTTATAAAGAGTTTGTCCCTATTTATAACTATAACTCTAGTACTCATTAATATCACTCCATGATTAAGGAAATGAAGCTTATTATTTGTCTTCCACCAAAAGCCTTTTATCTCCATCCCTTTTAGTTATTTTGAATTGATCAAAATATTCTAATAGTGCTAAAGCAACTTTTCTATTGGTATTTAATATATCCCTAAACTGGGCAACGGTAATAGATTTATACTCTTGAACATAGCCCTTTAGTAATCGCAGCCCTTCTTCGTATAGGGTTTTATACAGATATATTTCTTCGTTCAACTTGATTATTTCACCGCTATTGACTAAAGAATTTATTACCTCATCTACCTGACTAGAATCATATCCTGTCATTTCAATCAATTCTTCTTTCTTTGGCGGTATAAACTTTTTTTTCTTAAGAATTTTGATTATATCTTCTTTAATCTTTAATTGAATATCATTATATTCAATTTTAAATCCTTTTCTATGAACACTCTCCATCTTTTGTTCAATAAATTCTTTTTCGATTAGTAAGTCGATAAATCTTTCACCTACCCTAGCAGGAGCATTATTTAAAAACCTACTACGTATCTCTTCTTTAGGCATTCCTATTCTTAAAGGATACTTTTTATGGAAAGATTCCAATTCTCCAATTATCCTTTCACTTAATTTATTAAAATAATCTATGTGAATAACATGGAAGTCTTTAGTTAAACTAAATAATATAACTTTTTTGGATTCTGTTAAACTATTTATATCTTTTTTTACTTTTTCTTCTAACATGGCGGTAGTTGTAGAGATTTCCTTAATAGTCGGAAAATATTTACTCTTATCTAGTATTATTTTTTCGATGATATCAATGGATTGACCCTTTTCTTTGATCTCAAGTTCTTTTATAGCTTCTTCATCAAAGGGTTGCTTTTTGGTAGGGTTAGGCTCTAATATTTCTCCTCCACCTATGGTAAACATAGGGGAATAGAACCTAATAATAAATCTATCTCCTCTTTTTGCAACTACCTTTTCTTCTAATCTTAATTGGGCATAGGCTTCTTCTCCTGGATTCAGTATTTCCTTATCTAAGAGAACAATTCTACATAACAATTCCTTAGTTCCAATATATAATCTTAGCCTAGTCCTGTTTTTTACTGATCTATCCATAGCTTTTATAAGTTTAACCTTTACGTCTAACATTAAAGTTTCCTTCATAGAGTCCTTAGGTGCAATTACATCTCCTCTATGGACTTCATCTTTTTTTATACCAGCCATATTTATTGCTACTCTCTGGCCAGCAAAAGCAGTTTTAGTATCCTGATCATGAACCTGCAAAGTTCTTATTCTAGCTAGCTTATTTCCTGGGAAAGCCTGTATTTCGTCCCCAACATTTAAAGTTCCCGATAATAAGGTTCCCGTTACTACGGTTCCAAAACCTGCCATTGTAAATACTCTATCTACAGGTAGCCTGGGCATATCATCAGTTTCTCTATCTTCTATTTCTAAAGTTAACTCATCTATTAGCCCTATAACTTTATCAATGCCAGTCTTTTTAGTTGAAGATACGGGAATAATTGGACTATCTTCTAAGAATGTTCCTTTAACCTGTTCCTTTATATCCTCTTTAACCAATTCTAACCACTCTGACTCCGCTAAGTCTGATTTAGTTAATACAATAAAGCCTTTTTCAATTCCTAGTAAATCCAATATAGCCAAATGCTCACTAGTCTGGGGCATTACCCCTTCATCGGCTGCAATTACCAATAATACTATATCCATTCCCATAACTCCAGCAAGCATATTTTTTACAAATCTTTCATGGCCTGGAACATCAATTATCCCTGCTCTTTTTCCACTAGGCAAATCGAAGTAGGTAAAGCCAAGTTCAATTGAAATGCCCCTATCTCTCTCCTCTTTAAGTCTATCCGTATTTCTACCAGTTAGGGCTCTTATAAGTGTGGTCTTCCCATGGTCTATATGACCTGCTGTTCCAACTATAATATGTTTCATTTAATGCACCCTTTCAACTTATTGAATCCATATAATAATCCATCTACTATTATATCAAATTCATCTTCCCTTACTGTTCTTAAATCTATATAAATATTATCCTTATAAACCCTAGTGATTATTGGAACTTTATATTCCCTTAAAGCTCTTTCAAAATCTGTAACCTTATATTTTTCTATGCTTAACATAATACATTTAGTTGGTATTTTTTCTAGTGGTAAAGAGCCACCACCTACTTCTGAATAGCTATCAACTATTTCTAGTCTGCAATTATTTGAATCCATTCTTCCTATAATACTATTATACAATTTTTTTGCCTTTTTTTCTAATTCACTAATATCTATTGATAGCATCTTCAAAGTTGGTATTTTTTCAACTGCAACTCTTTCATCAAGATAAAGTCTAAGAGTAGCTTCTAAAGCCGATATTGTAAACTTATCTACTCGAAAGGCTCTCGTTAATGGATTTTTTTTCATGGCATCAATGTATTTCTTTTTTCCAACTATAATACCTGCTTGAGGCCCTCCTAACAATTTATCACCACTAAAGGTTACTATATCTACTCCATTTTTAATGGATTCCTGTACTGTTGGCTCATATTCTAAACCATATTTAGATAAATCGATTAAAACCCCACTTCCCAAATCTTCAATTAAGGGAAGATTATACTTTTCCTTTAATGGGTATAGTTCTTCTGCAGATAAAGAAGAGGCAAAACCTAATATTCTATAGTTACTGGTATGAACCTTTAACAATGCAGCTGTTTCCTCTGTAATAGCTTTTTCAAAATCCCATAGGTGGGTTTTATTTGTAGTACCTACTGCTTTTAATATTGCACCACTTTGTTCCATTACATCAGGTATCCTAAAAGAACCTCCTATTTCTATTAATTCTCCTCTAGATACTATTACTTCTTTATTTTTGGCTATAGTGCTCAATGTTAATAAAACTGCTGCAGCATTGTTATTTACAACCATTGCATCTTCTCCACCTGTAATTTCAACAATTATATCCTTTAAGTGACTATATCTGGAGCCTCTCTCGCCTTTATCTAAATCATATTCTAAGTTAGAATAATTAACAGCTATATCTTTAATATTTTCTATTATCTCTTCACTAATTAAAGAACGGCCAATATTTGTATGAATTACTACTCCAGTTCCATTTATTACCCTTTTAAGCTTATAGGAATTTTTCTTATCTGCTCTATCTATTATTAGACCAGGTAAACGGCTAATCCTTTCATTAACTTCCTCTTCCTTAAAAGAGTTAATTCTTATATCCTTTCTTAATAATTCTATCTCTTCTCTAATAGAATCTACCACTATCTTCCGTGGCATATTCTCAATTAGTTTGTTAATACTATCTATTTCCAATAATTCATCTACCTTAGGAATTAATTTAAACAATTTTTTCTTCTGATCCATATAATCCCTCTCTTTTATTCTACTATTAAATAATAAGCTTCTTTTTCTACAACCTCACCAATTACTGCATATTTAGTAGTAATATTAACTAGTTCCATTAATAAGTTTTCTACATTATCTTTAGATACGGATATTAGCAACCCTCCTGATGTTTGAGGATCGTATAATATATCTTCTATCTCACTTGGAATTTTATTTAAAAACTTTACATTGTCACCTATATGTCCTCTATTAGAATAGGCTCCCGCTGGCACTAAACCCATTTGAGCATATTCTATCGCTTTAGAAATTATCGGTATGTTTTTATGATTTATTTTAATAGTAACTGAACTTGCTTCTGCCATTTCTAAACTATGACCTAATAATCCAAATCCAGTAATATCCGTTACGCTGTTTACCTGAACTTTATCTATGGCTTCTTTAGCATATTTATTTAAAGTGGACATTACATGAACAGCTTCATCATAGGCCTCTTTATCTGCTAACTCACCCTTAATAGCTGTGTTTATTATTCCAAGGCCTAAAGGTTTTGTTAGCACTAATAGGTCTCCAGACCTTGCATTGTTATTGGTCAATACCTTGTTAGGATTTACAAACCCTGCAACGGATAATCCATATTTAGGTTCATCATCCTCAACCGTATGTCCTCCCACTAAAATTGCTCCTGCCTCAGATACCTTATCATGTCCTCCTTTTAATATTTCAACTAATACATCGGCACTTAGACAATTTGGAAATCCTACTATATTCATAGCTAGCTTAGGCTCTCCTCCCATAGCATATACATCACTTAAGGAATTGGCTGCTGCTATTTGTCCAAATACATATGGATCATCTACGATTGGAGTAAAAAAATCTAAAGTTTGAATTAAAGCTAATTCGTCATTTATCTTGTATACTGCTGCATCATCAGCAGTGTCAAGTCCTACTAATAAATTATCATCATAGGTTTTTGGTAGTTGGCACAAAACCTGTGCCAATATATCGGGACCGATTTTTGCTGCTCAGCCAGAGGCTTTGGTCAATTGTGTTAATCTCTTATCCATATATTTCACTTCCTTTATTTTACAATAATGAGTTCTTTAATGCTTTCAAATTTCTTATTACCTATACCAGATACATTCATAATATCTTCAATGGTTTTAAAGGGTGTTTGTTCCCTATATTCTAATATTCTACCAGCTAAAACTTCACCAATACCTGGTAAGGACATTAATTCTTCCTTGGTACAAGTATTTATATTGATTTTGCCTTCATTGTTACCTTGTTTTAAATTAGAATCTTCAAAGGATATTTCCTCTTCTCCAATTTTGGGTATATGTATTTTTTCTTCATCTGATAATTTCCTAGCTAAGTTTATTTTATCCGAGTCTGCATCTTTTTTCAATCCTCCAGCTAAATTTATAGCATCTATTACCCTTGAACCAAGCTTTAACTCGACTATACCAGGATTATACACTTGTCCACTTACATGTACCATTATATATTGTTCATCCTCATTTGTCTCTGCTTCTTCCTCTAATTTCATAAACAGTTCCTCTACTCCGTCTGTATTTTCATTATGGTCATTTTTAGTTGATAAAAAATTTTTATTTATAAAATTAAAACCCGATATTATAAATATAATAATTATTATTATAATTATAAGTATTTGCTCCTTTTTTGTAAAATATGACATTCTTCAAACCCACCCTTTCCCATAATCTTTTCCATCTTAATATATTCTATGTTTAGATAGGTTTTCCTTCTTTTCAAAAAAAAATGGTTTAACTATTAATAATTTCTTCAATTTCTGATATACTTATAATTAATTCAACAAAGGAGGGAGCTATTTGAAAAAAATCATATTAATAATATTATTCCTAATATTTACTACATATAGTATCTCTTTTGCAGATAGCCTAAATCTTTCTGGTGAAGGTGCTATACTTATTGACTCTGATACTGGTCAAATTCTTTATCAAAAGAATTCCCATATGAAATTGCATCCAGCAAGTACTACCAAGATAATGACTGGAATACTTGCTCTAGAACTTGGCAATATGAACGATATTGTAACCGTTGATGAAGAAGTGGTTAGCCTTACCGATGGTAGTCATATAGCATTAGAGCCAGGAGAACAGCTGAAATTTGATGATCTATTAAATGCCTTATTAATTGAATCTGCCAATGATTCTGCTTTAGCTATTGCAAAACATATTTCTGGTAACATCGATGAATTTGTAAAATTGATGAACGGCAAAGCTAAAGAGTTAGGAGCTTTGAATACCAATTTTGCAAATCCCAATGGCTTGTCAGATGAACACCATCTGACTACTGCTTATGATCTAAGTCTAATGGCCCAATATGCTATGAAAAATAACGGTTTCAAAGAAATCGTCTCCAATTATACCTATATTATACCTAAGACTAATAAAAAAGATGAAGAAAGATATTTAAAATCTGCCAATAGGCTATTATATAGCAATCAAAAAATAAATGTGAATGGTAAAGCAGTTCCTATAAAATATGAGGGAATTAATGGAGTAAAAACTGGATATACCTCCTTAGCTCAAAATTGTTTAGTAGCCTCTGCCAAAAGGGGAAATCAAAATCTAATTGCTGTGGTACTAAAATCCAATGGTAAGGAAGTGTATTCTGATATACACAAATTGTTAAACTATGGATTCGATAATTTTGAAAAGGTTAATGTGGCAACTAAAAACTATTTTGTTGATAATATAGAAGTAAAAGATGCCATAAACCCTGTTGTTGCAGGCATTATTAAGGAGGATTTACCCCTTTCAATACCAAAAGGTTCAATAGATAAAATAGATAAAAAAATCTATATTGATGATGAAATTGAAGCCCCTATAGAAAAGGGGCAGGTTTTAGGAAAAGTCGAGTATTATTTTCAGGGGCAACTTTTAGGACAAGCAGACATTGTATCTACTTTGGATGTAGAAAAAACACCACCTATAAACATATTTCAATGGTTTTTAAATAGATGGTATATTTTATTAATTGGTTTATTTATTTTATATAGAATTACAGCTATCGTAAAACGTAGAAAAAGTAAGAGAAGAAGACGTTCCTTATACAAAATTCCAACTTCATTCCAATAAAAAAAGCAGCATTGCTGCTTTTTTTACAGTACCGCTATAGCTTCAATTTCTATATTTCCATCCCTAGGAAGTTTTGCTACTTGTACACAAGATCTAGCTGGTTTATGCCCTTTAAAAAAGGCCTCATATTCTTCATTGATTAGTGGAAAATCCCCCATATCCTTTATGTATATATTTACCTTTACTATATCCTCTAATGTTGCTCCACCTGCTTCTACTACTGTAAGCACATGTTCTAAGCATAATCTAGTTTCCTTCTTAATATCTCCCTTTATTAATTCTCCAGTCTCCGGTACTATGGGCAGTTGTCCAGAGGTGAATATTAAGCTACCGGTTTTAATGCCTTGGGAGTAAGGTCCTACTGCCTCTGGTGCTTTATTTGTTGATACTGGTTTTATTTTCATAGTTAAACCTCCTTAAAATTAAAATAATAGACAATAGGTCTATTAATAATCCTATTAAAGCATATGGTCTAATGTTAATTCATCACCATCAGCCCATAGTTTGTCTAAACTATAAAACTCTCTATCCTCCCTATGGAATACATGGACTATTATATCTCCAAAATCCAATAAAATCCACCTACTACTTTCTTTGCCTTCCTTCCCTAAAAGCTCATATCCTGCTTCTATCATCTTCTCTTCTACTTCATCGGCAATAGATAATACTTGGGTAGTAGAGTTACCGCTTACCAAAACAAAATAATCGGTAATAGGGGTTAACTTTCTAATATCTATTGCTTTTATATCAAAGCCCTTTTTATCATTACAGGCCTTTACTATAATAGATATTTTTCTATCAATATCTTTCACCTAATTACCTCCTGATTTTTTAATTGAGTTCATCATCCATATCCTCTATGTTTTCCACAGTTCTATGCTCAGTAAATAAGGATTTTACCAATTTGTTAGTTTCTTCTTCATAAGGAATGAAATAGGATACTCCACTAATATACTTGGTGTCTCCAGGCAATGTAGCAGCCTGTATTGATTCAGTGTTGAAAGTGTTAGCTTTCATAGCAAATTTCATTATAACATCTAAGGGTATATTTGTATCCACATTATTGTAATAAGATTTTATCATTTGAGGGATATTTACAATATTTGCTGGTCTTAAAGCCTTATCTGCAGCCGCCTTTATAAATTGTTGTTGAGCTTTTATCCTCCCCAGGTCCTGATCCGCATATCCTTTTCTAAACCTTAAAAACTGTAACGCCTTATCTCCATCTAATGTTTGATACCCTTTATTTAAATCAATATATAAAGGCGGATCTGCAACAGGATCGCTATATTTCATATCCATAGGGACATCTAATTCTACTCCACCAATGAGATCCACGAATTCCCTAACTATTTTATAATCAACCTTAACATAGTATTCTAAATCTATACCTAATAAATCCTTTACAGCTTTTACCGATAATTCTGGTCCACCATAAGCGTGGGCATGATTTATCTTTTCTTCATATTTTCTACCTCGTATCCTAGCTTTGGTATCTCTGGGTATAGAAAGGATAGTTGCATCGCCAGTAGACTTATCAACCCTACACAACATCATAGTATCAGTTCTAGCACCGGAGCTTTTACTTACGTCTTTAGAATCTACCCCTAATAATAGGAATGTAATATCATCTTTCCCATCCATCAATCTATCGATAAAGGTTTCTTTATATTCCTCTTCCTCCCCATCACTAGTTGCCTTAATAACGGTTTTATATATAAAGCCACTCCAAACTAATGAAAATATGATAAATGAAACAAAAAAACTTTTTAAAAATGTCTTCTTCACTGGACCTCACTCCATATTCTTTAAAATTATTAATTGATTTCTTGCTTTAATAGTATCTAAATGTATTAAGTTTCCCTTTTGAATAATAAACTTCAATGTATTGTTTATTGCAAATAATAGAGATTTATCCATATCTTCATAAGCTAATTCCCTTATTTTTTCTACACCTGGAAAATCTCTACCTGGTTCTATAAGATCAGCGATATACACAATTTTTTCTAATAGACCCATGTTTTCCCTACCAGTAGTATGGAAACGAATGGCATTTAATATATCTTCGTCTTCTACATTATATTCTTTTTTTGCTATTTCAGCACCTAATGGGCTATGAATGAGCTCTTTATTAACTTTCATAACATTATCTAGAATTATATCAAAATCATAGGCCATTTTCAACAAATTTATTTCTCCCTGGAGTTTACCACAGTCATGCAAAAGTCCTGCTATTTTAGCTTTTTCAATTGGATAATCATAGTATTTGGCTAGCTTCATACTAGTATTCATAACCCCTATGGAGTGGTTAAATCTTTTTACTCCAATATCTTTTTTCAATTTATCATAAATCCATTGTTCTATCATATAAAATCCTACTCCTTATAAAGTTTATTCTTTTCTATATACTGTTCTACTGATTCTGGAACTAAATATTTTATGGATAATCCTTTTTTAACCCTATTTCTAATTTCAGTAGAGGATATATCTATAAGGGGTGATTCCAATATGGATAAAGGGCTTCCATACAACTCGCTTAATTCCTTAATCTTTACTTTCAGATTGTCATTATCTAAATCCTGTCTTTTAGCAACAATAAAATTGCATAAACCTAGCAATTCCTTATAATCTTTCCACTTATGTATCTGATATAAAGAATCTGAACCCAATATAAAATAGAAATCTGTATAATTGAATTTAGACTTTAAATATTTTATTGTATCTATGGTATAGGCAATGCTTTCCCTTTGAATCTCTATAGATGATATTAAATAATAGGGATTCGAATTTATGGCAAACAAAGTCATATTATATCTATGACTATTAGAAGAAATACTATCTTTATCCTTATGGGGTGGTTTCCCCGTTGGTATAAAAAGTATTTTATCTAAGCCAAAGGTAGTTCGAGCATATTCTGCTAATATTAAATGACCATTATGGATTGGATCGAAGGTTCCTCCCATAATTCCGATCTTCTCTCTTTTCAAATTACTTCTCCTCCCATTTTTCACCTGATAATAGATAAACTTCAGAAACATCAATTCTGAAGTTTATGCTAATCTTTCATATTTAAGGCAATTGAATTGTTTTATTTTCTTTAGATTCTCTATAAAGGACTAATTTATTTCCTATACTTTGAACAAATTCTGCATTGGTGCTTTCAGCTAAATCTATTGCTACTGTAGTTGCATCCAAATAGCTATTATTCAATACTTTTATCTTAATGATTTCCCTGGCTTCCAAGGCTTCATCGACTTGTTTAATAAAGTTATTTGTTATCCCATTTTTACCAACCTGGAATATTGGCTCCATAGTATTGGCTATACCTTTCAAATAACTCCTCTGTTTTCCTGTTAACAATTGCTACACTCCTTTAATTTTAAACTTCCACTTCTTTTCTCCATTGTCTCCTATGGGATTCATAGTTTTTACTTCCTTTTTTCCACCCAGTTCTTGATTTCTCTGATGGTTGATAGTTTTTATTAATCACTACCTCGTTTTTTGCTAGACAATAATATGTTGGTTGATTTTCTTTACAATTACCACATTCAAAACAGTCCATTTTGCCTACAAACCCTCCATTTAATCAAAAAATTCGAATTCATATCCGCAAATTAATACTGTATCATTTTCTTCAATTCCCAATTCTTTTAATTGGTCTACAACACCTCTTTGTCTAATAGTGTTTTGAAAATACCTTAAAGAATCATGATTATCAAAATTAGTTGAATATATTAATCTCTCTATGAAGGAACCTTCTACTATATATATTCCATTTTCTTTTCTAACTATAATTGCATCTTTCTCAGATTCTTCAAAGGTTATATCAGCTTTTTCATCAAAGGTTTCATATTCTATTTCAATATCCTTTAAGACCTCCCATATACCATATTTTAACCTATTTATGCCTTCCATAGTTGCAGCAGATAATGGAAAAACTTCATAGCCTAAGGGTTCAAATTCCTCCTTTACCTTATCAATCCATTCTTTTGATTGGAATAAGTCCATCTTATTGGCTACAATTATTTGGTGTTTTTCTTTTAGTTTTGGATTATATTGAATTAATTCTTCATTTATTTTATAGAAATCTTCTATAGGGTTTCGACCTTCTATACCAGAAGCATCTAATACATGAACTAAAATTTTGGTTCTCTCCACATGTCTTAAAAAATCATGGCCTAGTCCTACCCCTTGGTGGGCTCCTTCTATCAATCCAGGAATATCAGCAATTACGAAACTTTGTTCCTCATCGACTCTAACTACTCCCAAATTGGGTTTTAAAGTAGTAAAATGATAGTTGGCAATTTTCGGTTTTGCTTCAGATAAAATGGATAATATTGTAGACTTCCCCACATTAGGAAAACCGATCAAACCTACATCTGCTAATAATTTTAATTCTAAAATAACAGTCCTTTCCTCTCCTTTTGTTCCTGGTTCAGCAAACCTAGGCGCTTGTCTAGTTGGAGTGGCAAATTTAGCATTACCTCTTCCTCCTTTGCCTCCCTTAGCGATTATAAAGCTTTGATTATGCTCTTTAATATCTACTATTACTTTTCCACTGTCCCCATCTTTTACTAAAGTTCCTACAGGCACCCTTAGGATTAAATCCTGCCCTTTTTTACCAAATTGTTTTTTAGTTTTACCATTTTCCCCATTTTCAGCTTTATAAGAGCGTTTATACCTAAAATCCATTAAGGTTCTTATGCCTTCATCTCCTTGTATGATTATATTACCTCCATTGCCACCATCGCCGCCATAAGGTCCTCCTGCTGGCTCATACTTTTCCCTCCTGAAAGCTACAGCCCCATCTCCTCCTTTACCTGCCTTTAGATTAATTTTAGCTATATCAATAAACATATTATCATCCTCTATCATTTTGTAATTTAATTATACCAACTTATATTTGACTGTCAACAATTAAAAATACTAAATATCAACAATGTAAACATTATTTTGTTCTAGTAATATGAAAATATTCTAAAATTTGCTCAGAAAAAAAAGCCTACCATATTGGCAAGCTTTAGAAATTTATGCTAATTCCTCGTTTGGATATACGCTAACTTGTTTTCTATCTCTACCTTTTCTCTCAAACTTAACAACGCCATCTATTTTAGCAAATAAAGTGTCGTCTCCGCCTCGACCTACGTTATTTCCCGCGTGAATCTTTGTACCCCTTTGTCTTACAAGGATATTGCCAGCTAATACAAATTGGCCATCGCCACGTTTAACACCTAAACGTTTGGCTTCACTATCTCTACCGTTTCTAGAGCTACCTACTCCCTTTTTTGAAGCAAACAATTGTAAGTTTAGCTTTATCATCTTTTACACCTCCCTATATTTGAGAGTTATATACTCTGGATAACCTTCTAATATGGATTTTATTCCTACTTCTAAAGTCTTTAAGACTATTTCAGTTTTCGTTCTAATACTTATATCTATGGTTTTTGAAAGGGTTACATCTAGGACTCCTTTTTCTTCATCTAGAACATAATCTATTTTGTTTTCTGGCAAATCACAGACCTCGACTAAAGAAATTAATGTAGTCTGTGCAAGAGCTGAAACTGCTGCACATACTATATCTTTGCCTTTAATGCCATAGCCTGCGTGTCCGGAAACTTTATATCTTTCAATATAACCATTTCTATCCTTAAATATAGTGATTTTTATCATACTTAACCAACAATCTTTTCAATCTTTAATTTTGTATAAGGTTGACGATGTCCTTGTTTTTTTCTGTAATTCTTCTTAGCCTTATACTTGAAAACGATGATCTTCTTAGCTTTCCCTTGTTCTAATACAGTAGCTTCTACTTTTGCTCCTTCAACATAAGGCTTTCCAACAATTAAACCATCTTCTTTCGAAACAAGAAGTACTCTAGATAAATCTATTTTTTCTCCTTCTTCGGTGTCAATTTTTTCAACAAATACAATGTCCCCTTCTTGAACTCTGTATTGTTTTCCACCTGTTTCAACTACAGCATACATTTTTACAATGCACCTCCTCTAACCAGTCTCGCCAATGTTAGGTGACTAAGCTTAAACCCACATTGAGCGGCTACCTACAGACAAAAATTTTACCAGATAAACATGGATTTGTCAATACTTCTATCTAAAATTTTACCCCTTCCATTACAATCTGGGCATTTTTTTACAAATCGCGAACTTAAACTATTTCTAACTTTCTTTCTAGTAAGTTCTACCAACCCTAGTTTGGTAATATCAATTATATTTGCTTTATTTCTATCGGAACTTAAGGCTTCTTGCAATTTATTTAAAACCAATGATATATCTTTATTTTCTTTCATATCTATAAAATCAATTATTATTATTCCGCCAATATCCCTAAGTCTAATCTGTTTGGATATTTCTTCAACTGCTTCTAAGTTCGTCTTAACTACAGTGTCCTCAAGGCTTTTACTGCCTGTAAATTTCCCTGTGTTAACATCTATGGCAGTTAAAGCCTCAGTTTCATCTATTACTATATATCCTCCACTTTTTAGGGCTACTTTTCTTTCTAATGCAGTTTGAATCTCTTTCATAATATTTTCCTGGGAAAAAACATTGAAATCCTTATCAAAGAATATTTTTTCTTCCAGCCTAGGAAACATTATCTCTTGAAAGCTTAGCAAACTATCATATTTTTCTCTGTCGTTTAAAACTATCCTATGGATTTTATAGCTAAAAACATCTCTAATAATTTGATGGGATAGATCCATTTCTTTATATATTAGTTTAGGACAGGGTAAAAAGTTTTTTTCCCTTTTAATCTTTTTAAATATATTTATTAGCATATTATACTCGTCTATTAATAGCTCCTTTTCAACACCGAATGCCTTCGTCCTAAAGATCAGTCCCATATTGTCCTTCTGCATATCCTTACCAATTTGCTTTAGTCTTTCTATTTCTTCATCATGGTTAATTTTTCTAGAAGTATTGATTTTGCTAGAGAAAGGTGTTAGCACTACGAATCTTCCCGGTAAAGTAATATGGGTAGTTACCTTAGCTCCCTTGCTTTCAGAAGCTTCTTTTAATACTTGAACAATTATTTCTTCTCCATTCTTTACAATATCTTCAATATTTATCTTTCCGTTATTATTAATCATATCTTTAGGCAATGCATTTTTTACATAAAGGTATGCGTTTCTTCCTTCACCTATATCGATAAAAGCAGCTTCCATGCCTGGCAATACATTAACTACTCGTCCCCTATAGATATTGCCTGCTTGTTTTCTACAATCCTTCTCATCAATATAAATTTCTACAAGACTATTATCCTCTACCAAACCAATTATTTCAATATCATCCTTTGAATCGATAAAAATATAATTCATATTACCTCTCCTAAATTTCTACATTGGCGACAAAATCCTGCCCTTTTCTTCAGCAAAAAGTTCAAGTCTCTTGATTTCTACAGTGTCAAAGTCTATTCCAACATCGAGATACTTCTCCATAGCGTCTAAAAAATCTGTCGGTTTTAAGTTGCCCTTGTCTCCAGCCTTGAGTAGGCAGTCAATCCTTACTACAGACCCAGTATTTGTATCTTCCTTGCTGCTAAAATCTTTAATAACTATGTTACCAATAAATGACTTAACATCTTGATCTCTTTCAGTAATTTTATTACCTTTACGCCTTATTTTCTTAATTATTATTTTATCTTCTTTTAGCCATTCACCTATAAGATCTTGAAATTCATCTTTGTTATTCAATTTCTTAGCTGTAAATTTAATTTCGTAATAACTCCAGCTAATAAGGGATGAAATAGATCTTTTGTCTTCTGTATATTTTGCTTCTAAAATTCTAATTCCATCTGGCAGCTCTTTGTTCATTATTTCAATAAAATCCTTTGTTGATATTTTTTTATATAAATCAATATCCATATATTCTTCAATGCTTTCAATTCCCAATGCTAAAGGGTTGGCTATAGAAAATTTTGGTTGAGGATTAAATCCTCCCGAATATTTAATGGGAATATGTCCTCTTCTGAAAGCTCTTTGAAACAGCCTCATTAAATCAAGATGGGATATATATTTTAAATAGTTTTTCTTTGTAAATTTTACCCGTATAATCATTTGCATACACCACCTGTAAAGCTTTTGTTAATACCACAATTAGTACAACCTAATCTACAATCTCTAGTTAATTCTTCTCCTTTTGCTTTTTCGTATTCCTTAATCAGATATTCTTTAGTAACTCCTGGTTCTATAAAATCCCAAGGGAGTGTTTCTTCAACAGATCTTTCTCTTAATGCATAAAAATCTCCATCTATTCCAATTTCATCAAAGGCTTCCATCCATTTGCTATAATGAAACATTTCAGACCAGCCATCAAATTTACATCCCTTTTCCCAAGCTTTAATTAAGGCTTTACAGAGCCTTCTATCCCCTCGAGCCAGAACTGCTTCTAAATAACTAAGCTTCGGGTCGTGGTAGTTGAAGGTAATCTTTCTATCCTTTATATTATTTTTAATCAAATCTATCTTTTCATAGAATTCATCTATGGCATTTTGCCCTACCCATTGGAAGGGAGTAAATGGTTTAGGCACAAAGCAGGAAGCACTTAAGGTGATTTTTAAATTTCCTTTACGCTTTTCCCTGGGTAAACTAAAGAATAAATCTTTTACCTTATAACCTAAATCTCTAATGCCTAACAGATCTCTTTCTTCTTCTGTAGGCAGACCAATCATAAAATATAGTTTTACCGTAGACCAACCTTCATGAAAGGCATAGGTCATAGCTGTAATCAAATCTTCCTCTGTTACCCCCTTATTGATTACGTCTCTTAACCTCTGGCTACCTGCCTCCGGGGCAAAGGTTAGACCTGTTTTTCTTACCTTTTGAATCTCTTTAAGAACTCCTATACTAAAGGAATCTAATCTAAGGGATGGTAACGAAACTCCAACTCTTTTTTCTTCATATCTATCCATTAGTTTTGAAATCAACAATTGGAGTTCTGAGTAATCGCAAGAACTTAGGGAAGTTAATGATATATCTTCATATCCTGTATTTTTTTCTAATCTATCAGCTAATTCTAATAGCCTATCTACTGACTTTTCCCTGACAGGTCGATAGATCATCCCTGCTTGACAAAATCTACAACCTCTTGTGCAGCCTCTGAATATTTCTAGTGGAATCCTATCATGGATTGTTTCTACATAGGGCAAAATTAATTTTTCAGGATAGTAGACCTTGTTTAAATCCTTAATTATCCTCTTTTTTATAGTTCTAGGCACCCCTTCTATTAATGGCTCCATCCTATCTATAGTATTATCTTCGTTATAAAATACCTGATAAAATGCTGGTACATATATTCCTTCAATCCTACTTACTTCTTTTAAAAAATCTAATCTACTTGCCTTTATCTCTTTGTATTCTTTATACTTTTCCAATATTTCTAGTATTACTTCTTCTCCTTCACCAATTACAAAAAAATCTATTATATCTGCTATGGGTTCTGGATTATATCCACAAGGTCCTCCAGCTATTACAAAAGGGTTATCCTCTTTTCTATCCCTGGAAAGAATTGGTATATCCCCTAAATGGAGCATATTAATTATATTAGTATAGCTCATTTCATATTGTAGGGTGAAGCCTATAAAATCAAAGTTTTTTACAGGTTCCCTATTTTCAAGGGTAAATAAAGGGATATTTTCATTAATCATCTCCTGTTCCATATCTACCCAAGGAGCAAATGCCCTTTCACAAGCAATATCTTCTTCCTGGTTTAATAGATTATATAGTATGTGAAGACCCAAATGGGACATACCTACTTCATATATATCTGGAAAAGCAAAGGCAAATTTAACTTTTACCTTATTTAAATCTTTCTTAACGGAATTTTTTTCCATACCTATATACCTAGCCGGTTTCTCTACTCTTTTTAAAACTTTATTAAACTTATCAATATCTATCATCTGATACCACCTTTTCATTTGTACTATAATACTATCTTACCATCTTTTTATTTTTTTTAATAGAATAAATAATAATAAAAACAAAAACTGTCCAAGACAGTTTTTCAGACTGAAGACAAAGTATAAATTTTTTATAAAAAAAGCAGAAAATCCTTGAAAGCAAAAAGGATTTTCTGCTTTTTTGTAGAATATATAATATATAACATATTTTTAAATGAGGTGTTGTTATGCTAACGATAAATAAATCTGATAAAAGAAATCAAGTTGAAATCATATCTATTGACCAATTGGTCCCAAAAGATCATTTAGTTAGAAAACTTGATGCTTGCATAGATTTTAGCTTTATCTATGATTTAGTAAAGGACATGTATAGTACTGAAACCGGCAGACCAAGTATAGACCCTGTAGTTTTATTTAAAATTGTTTTCATCCAATATATCTTTGGGATAAAATCAATGAGGCAAACTATAACTGAAATAGAAACTAATGTAGCCTATCGCTGGTTTCTAGGATATGGTCTACATGATAAGATACCCCACTTTACTACATTTGGAAAGAACTATGTTAGAAGATTTAAAGATACAGACGTATTTGAAAAAATATTTATGCGTATCCTAGAACAAGCAATAGATGCAGGATTCA
>NZ_AZSU01000005.1:112681-191767 GCF_000511955.1 [Clostridium] ultunense DSM 10521
ACATATGCCCAAACAATCAAATATTAAAGTATAGTACAACCAATAGAGATGGCTATAGGGAGTATAAATCAGATCCTAAAATATGTATAAATTGCCCAGATATAAACAAATGCACAAATAGCAAAAACCATACTAAAGTTGTTACCCGTCATATATGGGAAAATTATATGGAGGGAGTCGAGCATTTAAGGCATACAAGCATTAATAAAGAAATATACGATATGAGAAAGGAAACAATAGAACGTGTATTTGCAGATATGAAAGAGAAGCATGGCATGCGCTGGACAACCCTACGGGGCTTAAAAAAAGTTAAGGCGCAGGCGATGCTTATTGCTGCTTGCATGAATTTAAAGAAGATAGCGAATTGGATGTGGAGGTCCAGGAAAAATGGACCAAATCCATCCAATCCATGCGTTAATATGCATGGTCTTTTATCAAATTTATATAGTTTTATTATTTGTTCATTAAGAAACACGGTTTCCATAAAGAAGGAAACCGTGTTTTGTCTACAAACTGCAAAAACTGTCCAAGACAGTTTTTAAAGTTTATTTTTGAAATTTACATAATTTAATGGATCCACTGGTGTGCCTTCTATCCAAACTTCAAAGTGTAGATAACTATTTCCATTTTTATTGGTTCCTAAGGTGCCGATTTTAGTCCCCAGTTCTATCTCTTCTCCTTCCTTTACATAGACTAATGCTAAATATCCATATAGGGTTTCCATGTTTTCATGTTCCACCGTAACAAAATATCCTTTGGTTCCCCTGTCCTCAATTGATTTTACAATTCCTTTCTCAATAGAGACGGGTTCTTTTTCTCCATCCGGTATTATATCTATGCCATTATTAAATATTGTTCTACCATCTAGATGCCTAGTCTCACCAAAAGGATTGTAGATTGTTCCTGGAATTGGTGGTGGATATTTAGTTGAGTTAGTAATATTCAAAACAGACAAAGTTCTTTCAGGTAACATTAACAGTTTCTTACCATAATCTATTATCATTTTCCCATCTTTCTTTATACTAAATTCATGATTTATGCTATTATGAATTATTTGAATAATATTAGATGAAATACTATTATTTATCACCTTTAATAAAAGGATTAAAATCAATATTATTAGGACAGCAATAACTTTATTCAATTGTCTTTTATAATGTAGCCTTTTTTTCAATATATTAAGGATTCCTTTGTACCTAATATTATACCTTTTTCTATACATAATTTCACCCACCTTAATCTACTATTATGATATTTATTAACGGTGGGTTTTATTACTTTTAGTTTGGATTTTTAATCAATTTTAGTTTGTTGTTTTTTAAAGAAAAATCTTCCATAATGTTTTCATCTACAATTACTTCCTCTTGTTTTGTAATAAATATTGCTTCAATATTCTCTTGTTCATTAATTAATTCAGTTCCCTCGTCTACTCCCAGTATAAATAATGCAGTAGATAATGCATCACCGTCAATGGATTTATCTGAAATTATACTTACACCAGCCACTTCATTTTCAGATGGATAACCTGTTTTAGAATCGATTATATGATGATATTTTTGCCCTTCATATATAAAGAACCTTTCATAGTCTCCAGATGTAACTATGGATTTATCCTCTACACTTAATATTCCTAAATAACTTCCTGTAACTTCAAAAGG
Source organism: [Clostridium] ultunense DSM 10521 (assembly GCF_000511955.1). Classification (GTDB taxonomy): domain Bacteria; phylum Bacillota; class Clostridia; order Tissierellales; family Tepidimicrobiaceae; genus Schnuerera; species Schnuerera ultunensis. The sequence continues at coordinate 114,340 of NZ_AZSU01000005.1, forward strand.
ATCTTGGATTCCAATTCTCCAGGCTTCTCCATTTTCCTTTTTCCCCAATGCATAAACATTGCCTCCTAAGTCGATTATAGCAGACTCTATTCCATTTTCAATAAATATTCTTTTTACCTCATCGGCTGCATAACCTTTTACTATTCCACCTAAGTCTAATTTCATTCCCTCTCTTTTTAAATATACATGGTTATTATCCATTAATTCTAAATCATTATAATCTACTAGGGCCATCCTCTTTTTAATCTCTTCTTCAGTTGGTATAGAGTGCCTTTCATCTTTATCAGTACCAGTTATATTCCATAAATCTACTAAAGGACCTATAGTTGGTTCATAAGCCCCCTTTGTAATTCTGGCAAAATACTTGGCTTGTTGAATAACATAATATACATCATCGTGGACTTTTACAGGTTTGATTCCAGAATTTTTATTAATCAAACTTATATCACTAGTATCTATAGTTGCACTCATTCTTTCCTCTATTTCTTTTAATCTATTTACTGCCTCATCTAATATTTTATTATCTTTTTGATCATACATCTTTAATGTAATAACAGTGTCCATTAAAAATTCAGTTCTAGTCAAAGGACCTTGGTTATCCGATTTTTGACAACCCAAAATGGCAGAGGTCATGACTATAACTATTAGTACATAAATTAATGACCTTTTAAATTTCATAACATTTTACCTCTCTTGAGAATATTTAGAAAAACCCTAACATTACGTTAGGGTTTTATTTCTATTTTGCACCTTCTAATGCTTTTTCAACTAGTTCAATCATGGTAGTTCTTGTATTTGTAGCTCCTGTAATAGAATCTACATCTAGGTTTTCAGTACCATTGTTGTCAATTATTAGTTTTTGCACTCCTTTAACTACATCAAAGGAGTCTAGGTAAGCATAATTTTCAACGGATTTTCTATCTCCAGCTTTAACTTGAACTGGTTCCGTTTTAGGCTTTCCATCGCTATCCATGACAGGTTTATTGTCTTCATCAAATACTACTTTATTACTTTCCATATCTTCTACTGCAGATTCAAAATAATCTATTCCCACGATTTGTCCATCTTTTACTACTACCACCACTTCTCCTAGCCAACCATGACTTTCTTCTTCAGCCTCTGCTGTATATTCACCATCAGTATATACCGGGGTATATGTTTCTCCTTTTCCAGCTTGGGCTAATAGTCTATTGACTATATCTTTAAAGGCTTCTTTAGTATGAGTAGCACCTGATACAGCATCAAAATCTACTTCGTTTAGGTCTTTTTTCTCGCTAAATTGTTCGTTAAGATCTTTAATTACTGCTAACCCTTCTGGATAGTTGTAATTATCTTCATTCTTTTCTTCTCCTGAAGTTGCTAAAATTTCCACATAGCTAAATGAAGAAATTTCGCCATCTACAACTTCCATCTTTGCCATACCGTAGTTGCCATGGTCACTAACAGGGTCTTTGATTAAATAAGTACCATCTTGTAATTCACCTGCGGCTGTAGTGTCATTAGAATCCCCATTAGTTGTAGTTTCTGTCTCTTTACTGCCACAACCAACAAGTAAAGCTACAATTAACACTGTGGCTAAGAGCATAAAACCTAACCTTTTTTTCATTCGTATCCCTCCAAAATTTTAAATAATTAGGTAAGTACATGAAAACCCTCATATATTATATCTAAATTTGATAATAATTACAATAATTGTTTGATTATTAACAATCACAATATATTACTCATTATCCTTGACTTTGATTATTGGTATATTTGCCACTAAGGCTGACATAGGCATATTGTCTGATTCCCTTTTCATCCTAGTCAATTTAATATCTAACCCTTCTTCATCAATTTCTGCATACTCCCTTACTACTCTAATCATATCTCCTTTGATCATATCTAAAAATTTCGGAGATAAATCGGATCTATCATGAACTAAAACTAATTTCAACCTTTCCTTAGCTACATTTTTACTACTTTGATTGTTTTTACTAAAAATTTTAAAAAAATCCAAGGTTATTCCCCCTTTACTTGCTAAATAACAGTTTGATCAGCTTACTGAGTTTACCTTCATTGTTTTCTAAATTGAGTAATTCTACATCCTTTCCAATAATTCTATCACAAATGTTTCTAAAGGCTTTTGCTGATAAAGGTTCATCTTCTACTACTACCGGTTCGCCTTTATTAGTTGAGATTACAATAGCTTCATCATCTGGAATAACGCCTATTAAGTCCACTGCTAATATATCTATTATATCTTCTACATTCATCATATCTCCTCTCTTTACCATATCATGTTTAATCCTATTGACAATCAATTTAGGGTTGTTAAGTCCCTGAGCTTCTAATAGCCCAATTACCCTATCTGCATCTCTTACTGCAGAAATTTCAGGTGTAGTTACTATAAAGGCTTCATCTGCACCAGCAATAGAGTTTTGGAATCCTTGTTCAATTCCTGCAGGTGAATCTATTATAATATAGTCAAATTCTTCTTTTAACTCTTTTATAAGTTCCAACATTTGTTCAGGCTTTACTGCCGTCTTGTCTTTCGTCTGGGCAGCAGGTAATAAAAATAAGCCTTCAAACCGCTTGTCCCTAATAAGACCTTGTTTTAGCCTGCAGGTTTTCTCTACCACATCGACAATATCATATACTATTCTATTTTCCAGTCCCATGACTACATCTAAATTCCTGAGACCTATATCCGTATCTACTACTACAACTTTATTACCTAATATGGCTAATCCAGTACCTATATTTGCAGTTGTAGTAGTTTTTCCTACTCCACCTTTTCCTGATGTTATTACAATTGCTTTTCCCATTTTTCCTTCCTCCTCTTGGCTATTTTCTCGGTAAATATGGCTCAATAAGAACTTCACCGTCACAAATTCTGGCAATTTCTGGCATCCCAGAGGTAATTATATCTCCATCTGGCTTTCTTCCAATAATATTTCCAATTCTAAGCTGTGTCGGTTGCAAATCATAAGCAGCTACAATTGCCTTATAATTTCCATCTATCCCAGCATGAGCAACTCCCCTTAAGGTTCCAAGTATTATAATATTACCCTTTGCTTTGATAAGAGCACCAGGATTTACATCCCCTATAATAACTATATTCCCATCATATTCAATAACTTGTCCAGATCTTATTGTGGTATTAATGAATTTTGTCATTCCTTCATAAATACCTTCATAGGGCTTTTCTTCTTCTAAATAGGAAGGTAACCCAGCCTCCGATATATGTAACTTATATTTATCCTGAATAATTTTAAGTAGCTCGTCAACTTCATTGTCGGAAATATTTTCCCCTTTGATCCCTAAAAGGTTTGCTCCTTTAAAAAAATCTATAGATTCTTTCAACTTGTCCTCCAATTCCCTTTTAATATGCTTAAAATCTCCTTCTCGAATATAAATATAAATTCCTTCCTTTATTCCTCTAAAATTTACTAGTCCTTCTTTCACAGGTATTACCTCCACAAAAGCTTCTCCATATATATTCTCCATATCTTAAAAAAATCCTTCTAATTTTAAAAATTGAATTGGAAGGCCTATAGATTACCTTACCAATTCAATTTCAAAAGGTAATGCTTCCTTTTTATCTGAACTATTAAGTCCAAAGTATTCGGCAATAATTTCTCGAGCAATAGGTCCAGCATATCCACCACTTCCCCCTTGAAATAAAACTACAGAAATCGCTATTTCTGGGTCATCGTAGGGAGCAAAAGCCACAAACCAAGCATAATCATCATAAGTATCTCCAGTTGCTGGATTGATACCAGTTCTTTGAGCTGTCCCAGTTTTTGCTGCTACAGGTATAGGAAATTTTCCAAATTGGCTTCTTGCCGTTCCTTCGGTAGCTACCTTTCTCATTCCAATTTTTACATGTTCCAAGTTTTCATAATCATTTAATTTGATTCTCTCTGGGTTAACTTCCCTTTGGAGTATAGTTTTTGAATTATCAAAGTTTTTTATGCTATCTATAGTAGTTACTTTATGTCTATAGCCTCCGTTAGCTATAGTTGCAACAAAATTCGCCATTTGAATTGGAGTGTAGGCATTCTGTCCTTGTCCAATAGTTACGTTCAATGTGTCTGTAATATTCCATCCTGCATAGTTTAAATAGGTAAATTTGATTTTATCTGCAATTCCTTCCCTTTCTCCCTCAAGTCGCTTTTCTGGTTCTAAACCCATAGCATCTAATCTTCTTATTACCTCGTTCCTTGATAATGGTTCTGCTTCATCTGTCCAACTTATTATCTCCTCTATTTTTTCATTTATTTCTTCATCTGAAAATTGTTCCCCTTCTTTGATATAGGACCTTATATTTCTATTTAAATATCTCTTTAACAAACTCTTAGTTATCATTATCTTACTTTGAGGATCTGGCACTCCGCCAGAAGCCTCGCTAGGTATGTCTATTTCTATACCAGTTTTATCATTTAATCCTAATTGTTTTGAAATATTGGCTATATCTTCAATGTCCACTCTTACTCCTAAGGCTTCCCCGGTTTTTTGGTTTCTGCCCAATGCAAGAGAGTAGAAATAATAGTTACAGGAATCCCTAAGAGCATCATATACATTCACGGGTCCATGGGTACGTCTACTAGAATTCCAAAGCCAACAGCCAAAGGACCTAGGACCAATATCCACTTTTCCCATATCCCTAATAGTCTTATTAGGACTAAATCCCTTTTCCAAGGCTGCAAGAGCAGTAACCATCTTAAAAGTAGAACCTGGTTGTATAGCCGTCTGTATGGCAATATTGTATAAAGGCCTTGGTGCTAATAAATCTTCCTCATTTTCAGGAAATAAACTAGCCCAGTCTGTACTAGATATTCCAGTAGAAAAAAGATTGGGGTCATAGGCAGGATAATTGGCCAACGCCAGTAGTTCCCCAGTTTTTACATCGGTAACTACCACCGCACCAGAAGTAGCATTTTTATATGGTCTTCCCTTGCTTCTACTAGTTCCGAATTTATAGTCTCCCCACTGACTTTTAAAAGTTCCTCCTACTTGTATCTGCTCCAATGCATGTTTTAGTGCATCTTCTGCTACTTTTTGAAGTTGCAAATCTATGGTTAGGTAAATATTATTTCCCGGCGTTGCCTTTTCTTCATCTATTATATTGGTAGTATTTCCCAAAACGTCAACTTCTACCCTTTTAACACCACTTTTCCCTCTGAGCTCCGACTCAAATTTCTCTTCAATACCAGTCTTACCTATTATATCATTAGGAGAATACTTCTTGTCTTTGACGTATTTCTCAATTTCATTAGTTTGAGATATCTTGCCTAAATACCCCAATATATGAGCTGCGGTTTCCCCTTGAGGGTAGTATCTTACCGGCTCTATGGATACTTGTATTCCAGGCATTTCCATAAGGCCTTCTTCAATTTTTGCAACGGTTGCATCCTTAATGCCATAGGCAATATTAATAGGTTGATAGGCTCTATGCCCTTGTTTATCCAATTGATCATATAGGCTCATTATGACTCTAGATTCATACTTACTTAAATTTTTATCTATTTTATAATATTCCATTAGATAAGAAAAAGCCTCTTCAGCACTTTTCCCCTCAGGAATTTTAAACTTTTCATACCAATCACTTTTGTTAACTAAAGATACATATTCCCACCTTGAAACTGAAATTCTAGGATTATATCCTTTTTCCAGTATGGCTTCTTGAGCTATGCCTTTTATATTATCATCAGTAATGAAGTCTTCCAATAAACTATTTTTCTTTACAAAATCTATTAATGCTTCTATAGGACTTTTATCACCGGAATAACCCTTATCTTTATAAGTATATAATACAGTGTTAACCTCTTCGTTAATTTCTATCTTAACAGGAGATTCTAAACCCTTTTCCTCTATTTTTTTAATCAATATCTCTCCAGGTATAGTTGTCTCTACGTTTCCCTTTTCATCTTCAACATTCACTACCTTTTCCAACATATCTACTAATGAGGTTTCAGTAACTATGTTAACAAAATCATCTTTTGCACTGGAATCAAAATTTATATTTTTAAAGGTTTTCATAAGAGTTCTTTTTTGCTCTAAATATTCTTCATCAAAGGTTATTGAGTACTCCTTTAATATCAAATTATTGTTTAAGTTATTTTCTTTTAATATATCATAGACTATCTGTCTTGAAACAGGATGATCTATGATTTTTCTTATAATATTCTTATCATTATTTATTAGTTTAACTATTGCCTCTTTAGGATTAGCTCCTTGGCTTATTTGATAATGTTTCTTCCACTCTTCTATATCTTTTCCATTATCAAAATCTAATTTTAATCCTTCTTTACTAAGTTCAATATTAATGGGCATATCTATTCCTTTGTTTTCTAAGGCATTTATAGCTTTATTCACTGTTATAAATTGATAATGTTCTTTATAATCAGGATGGATATAGTAAGTGTCCAATATCTGTGGTAATAAATTATTTGATATTATAATATCTATTACCTTCTCAGTTGGAGTAATGTTTTCTATTTCATATATTTCTTCTTTGATATAATCAAAGATATTAAATTCTATAGGGAAATCATCTACATAGATTACCCCATCCTCTTCCAGCAATCTAGCTAATGTTAACAATGTATTGTTTTTTTTATCCCTATCTTTAATATTTAACTCATCTTTCAAAATTTGCACAGTAAAGCTAGGCTTATTGCCAGCTAACAGCCTGCCATATCTATCTCTAATTTCGCCTCTTGGCGCCGTAATGTATATTTCCTTTAGCCTTTTATTATCGGAAATATCCCTATAATAATCTCCTTCTACTATAGTCAATGTAGCTAATTTAAAAGAAAGAATTAGCATAATAGTAGTTAATATGATGATTAAAATATTATATCGATTTTTTAACTTTTCTAATATTTTCAAATTCTACACCCCTATCTCCTTCCAAACCTAATTGAAGGAATGACAAATATCCTCGAAAACCATTTGTACAATATAATAGATATGAGACTATTATATAGCATCTCAATAACAACCACATTCTTAAAAAAGGCAAAAAAGGGTATATTAAAAGATAAAAAGTACATAAATAGATAGTAGACTAAATGATAACATATAGTAGAAATTAAAGTCATTATAAATGGAATCAGTATATTATCCTTAGATAACTTGTTTTCTGCCATGCCAACAAAATATCCGACAAAAAAGTATATGAAACCATTTATTCCAATCACAGGGCTAAAGATAATATCTTGTAATAGGCCAGCTATCAAACCTGCAATACTGGCAGTTTTTTTCCCTCTTAGTAATGCTATTACAATAATAATTACAAGACTTGTATTTGGAACTACATCGAAAATATTAAAATAATGTAATATTGTCGATTGCAATATAAAATTAATTATGATTATCAGTAATGTAATCAGTGTAATCAATTTAAATCCCTCAATTTTAATCAGTTATAATAAAAACTTTATATAATTTTTTAAAATCAACCGCTGGTTCTATCTCTATCTGCTTAGTCAAAGATTCATCTTTCTTTATTACATCTGTAATCTCACCAATGTAAAGATCCTTCATATATATTCCGCCTAAACCAGAGCTAAAAAGCTTGTCTCCCTTCATTATATCCGCTTTGTTATCGAATAGATAGCCACTTAATCTACCGTCTACACTACCTGATATCATTCCGCCATCTTGAGTTCTTATAACTTTAAAGGAGATTTTACTATTTTCATCTATAACAGAAACTACCTTAGACCAATTATCTCCTACTTCAGCAATTCTTCCAACTATTCCTTCTTGAATTATACCCTCATCAGTTTCTATAGCTTGGATTACTGTATCTCCTTTTTTAATACCATCTTTTGAACCTTTGTCTATAGTAAACCTATCAAACCAATTGCCTGGTTCTTTTCCTATAACCTGAGCATTTATTAGATTGTAAATGGTATTCTCCATTAATTCTTTTTCATTCTTTAGGTACTCAGATTTGCCAATTAAATCTTCATAGGCCCTATTTTTCTCTTCCATTTCAGCAATTTTCAATTTTAAATTTTCATTTTCTTCTCTTAAACTACCAATATCCTTTATAGATCCAAAAAAATTGGAAGTCTTTTTGCCAAGATTGAAAAAAACTTTCTCTAAAGGTTTCATTACATCCCCAACAATTTTCTCCATCTTAGATAATCCTACTCTCTCACTGCTAGTAATACCAATGATTACAATTAGAATGATAGCAACTATAGTCACTATCATTCTATTTTTATATTTTTTGAAAAAAAACATAAAATCACCACTTAACCTATTCTTTTATTATTTGATACAGTTTTTTTCAATACTTCTATACTTTCCAATGCTTTTCCAGTCCCTATGGCTACACAATCTAATGGGTCTTCTGCTACATGAACAGGCATGCCCGTTTCGTTTCTAATTAATCTATCTAACCCATCAAGTAAAGCTCCTCCTCCAGTTAACATTATACCTTGTTCCATTATATCTGCTGCCAATTCTGGTGGTGTTTTTTCTAAGGTGGATTTAATAGCTTCTAATATATTATATATTTGTTCTTTCATAGCTTCATATATCTCTTTTGAAGTTATCTCTATAGTTTTAGGCAAACCACTTATTAGGTCTCTTCCTCTAATACTCATCTTAGTTTCCTTATTGTTTACATTAGCAGAACCAATAGTAATTTTGATATCTTCTGCTGTACGTTCTCCAATCATCAAACTGTACTCTTTCTTAATATAGTTTACTATAGATTCATCTAATTCATCTCCACCAATCCTGATAGATTTACTGGTAACTATTCCACCTAAGGAGATAACAGCAACTTCCGTTGTACCTCCTCCAATATCTACTATTAAGCTACCAGTAGGCTCATGAACAGGAAGTCCAGCACCTATTGCTGCTGCCATTGGTTCTTCTATTAAATATGCATCCCTAGCGCCAGCATGGATAGCAGCTTCTTCTACTGCTCTTTTTTCTACTTCTGTAACCCCACTAGGTACACAAACTACTACCCTTGGTTGAAATAATGAACGTCTTTGCATAGAACGTTTAATAAAATACTTAAGCATGCTTTGCGTTATATCAAAATCAGCTATAACTCCATCTCTTAAAGGTCGTATAGCTACAATATTTCCTGGAGTCCTACCAATCATTTTTTTTGCTTCTTCACCTACGGCTAAAACTTGTTTTGTATTAGTTTGTATTGCTACTACTGATGGTTCTCTAATTACAATATCCTTACCTTTAATATAAACTAATGTATTTGCTGTTCCTAAATCAATACCCATATCCTTTGTAAATGCACTAAAAATTCCCATATCTTTTGCTCCTTCCTTTCTATAGGCTAAAATCAATAATTTAGATAATGTTCTTCTGTTTAAAACTTATATATTTATTATCACCAATTATAATATGGTCTAAAACCTTGATCCCAATTATATTTCCTGCATCGATTAATCTATGTGTAATATTAATGTCTTCTGTGCTTGGTGTTGGATCACCGCTAGGGTGATTATGTACTAAAATAATAGAATTTGCACTTCTCTTAATTGCGATATTAAAAACTTCCCTAGGATGGACGATGGACGAGTTCAAATTACCTATGGAAATATTCTCAATACTAATAATTTGATTTTTAGTATCAAGAATTGCTATTTTAAAGTGTTCTTTCCTTAAGTACCTCATCTCTTCCATAAGTAATTCTGCAATTACTAAAGGCGAGTCTACCTTTAGTTTGTCTTCTCCACTTCTGCTAGAAATCCTTTTGCCTAGTTCTATGGCAGCTATAATTTGAGCTGCCTTACATTGCCCTATACCTTTTATACTGGTCAATTCTTCCACAGTTGCATGGGAAAGGTATCCAATACCAGTACTATCAATACTAAGGAGTCTATGGGCCAAGTCTATTGCAGTATCTTCTCTATATCCTGTCCTAATAATAATAGCTATTAACTCAGCATTGGATAGGGAACCGACTCCGTATTTAATTAGTTTTTCCCTAGGCCTTTCATATAATGGAAGATCCTTTATGGTGTAAGATTTGTTAATATTAATACTCTCTGCCATATATTACCACCCTAATTATTATAATAGACTTATGTCGAAATGTCTTTCTAATAAAATGTCTAATTTATATATAGGCAAACCCATTACATTAAAATAACATCCATTAATAGACTCTACTAGTATTCCTCCTAACCCTTGTATAGCATATCCTCCAGCTTTATCAATGTATTCTTTAGTTTTGATATAATTCTCAATTTTTTTATAGGTAAGCTTCCTAAACTTGACCATTGTCCTTTCATAGTCTATTATCTTAATATTTGAGTTGGATTTTACAATGCTTATTCCAGTTATTACTTCATGTTCTTTGCCACTTAAAAATTTAAGCATATCTTTTCCTTCATCTTGATTTTTAGGTTTACCAAGTACTTTTCCCTTACAAGTTACAATTGTATCTGCACCTATTATAATTTCTCCATCTTTGAATCCCTTTGCCACTTGATTTGCCTTTTCAAAGGATAATGCCATGGCAATTTGCGCAGCTGTTTCCTTTTGGGAAATTCTTTCTTCAATTTTTGATTCTATTATAATAGGTTTAATATTATACTTCAATAGCAACTCTTTCCTTCTAGGAGAGGCTGAAGCAAGAATGATCCTCTTCATAATATCACCTTAATTCTTAGAATAAAATATATTGTCAAAAAATTTTTTTAAATTATTTACTACAAATATAGAAACTAACCCAACAAAATATCCGGTAAATAAGCTAGTTAATAATAATATGGGAAGATATGAAAATATCCTAAAATTTTTCATCATTAAACTAGCTACTAAAACTTGAGCAAAATTATGGGCTAATGCTCCAAAAATGCTAACACCAATTAAACTAAATATATTAGAAAAATTATTATATATTATAAACATCAATACGCAGCTTAAAACGGAACCAGAAAGACTATAAAAAAGACTTGTAACACTACCCGAAACTAATGTAAATATTATGGACTTAAGGATACCAACAGTCAGAGCTTCCATAAAACCAAAAATTACTAATGTTATCAAAATTACCATATTTGACAATCCTAATTTAGCTCCTGGTGCCACAAAAGGTACTGGCATCATCGATTCAATGATACTTAATCCTAACCCAATAGAAACTAATAATGACAAAAAAATTAATCTTTTAATACCTTTCATCCTTTCACCTTCTAACGGCTTATATAATCTACATCTCCTTCGTCCATACCTTTTATCTCAATAACTAATCTATTAGGTAAACAAACGATAACTTCTCCAACTTTTGATATATAGCCTTGTTTTACATCTAATTGGTCGGGACAATCTGCTTCAATTACGCGAACCATTCCATCTCCTAACTCAATTAAATTATACCCATACTGGGTTTCTACCGGAATAGTTTGCCCTATTAAATTGGCATCAAATATAATCTTCTTTATTTCTTCTCCATTTACCTGTATACTTATATACTTTTCATTATAATTAAAGGCTGATCTTTTTACATATGATAGGGATAATATACTTATAATTACAATAAATATCATCAAAATCTTATCACCTTTTGTCAACTTATTCACCCTTTAGGACTTATATTAATTCTGTGCATATTACAATTAGTTTATCATTTATACTTTCCATTTACAAGTTTGAATTACTTAGATAATTGCACAAAGTTATTACCTTACCTTTTATATTATAAATGAATTTGACTAAAAATAAAAGAGCCTAAATTTAGGCTCTTATTATTGGGCTGCCGTCTTTGCTTCCTCCAGACTTGAAAAAATTGCTTTTGTAGGACATTTAGCAGCACAAATACCGCAATTTATACATTTTTCATAGTTAATTTTAGCCAGATAATTTTCAAAGGTAAAAGCGTCTTCTGGACAATTTTTAACACAGATCTGACAACCTATACATCCAATACTGCAATTGCCTCTTACTACTTTACCTGGATCATTACTCATACATTTAACTATTACCTCTTGTTCATAAGGTACAAGCTCAATTATCCCCTTTGGACATACATCTATACATTTTTTGCAGGATGTACATTTGTCTTTATCTATAACTGCAATGCCATCTACAATTTGAATTGCATCAAATTCACAGACTTCTTTACAAGTGCCACATCCTAAGCAACCATAGGAACAAGATTTACTACCTCCTGCTAATATGTTTTGGGCTCTGCAGTCTATAATCCCATCATAAATATACTTTTCTTTTGCTTTATTACAATCCCCTTGACATAGAACAGTGGCCACTTCTTTAGTAGTTTCTACTGGATTCACTCCCATTATTTCAGCCACCATTTCTGCCACAGGGTTACCTCCAACACTACAAGCATTTACTGGAGCTTTACCTTCTGCTATAGCATTTGCTAATCCATCACATCCTGGGAAACCACAAGCCCCGCAGTTAGCTCCTGGTAATGCTTTTCTAACCTCTTCAACTTTTGGGTTTATTTCTACTGCAAAAACTTTTGATGCTAATGAAAGACTTGTACCAAATAAAAGTCCTAAACCACCTAATACAGTAACTGGATATAATATTTCTATCATCTTATTACCTCCTATACAAGTCCATTAAATCCTAAAAACGCTATGGACATAAGACCTGCAGTTATTAACGCAATAGGGAAACCTTCTAATGCTTCTGGTATATCGATAACTTCAAACTGTTCTCTTATTCCTGAAATCAACACTAGGGCTAAGCTAAAGCCAACAGATGCCCCAAAAGCATTAAATATTGTTTCAACTAAGGTATATCCTTCTTGAATATTTAATATGGCGACTCCAAGAACTACACAGTTAGTTGTAATTAATGGAAGATATACCCCTAATGCATTATATAGAGTTGGGCTCATCTTTTTTAGTACCATTTCAACAAATTGAACTAATGCTGCTATAACAAGAATAAATACTATAGTTTGCAAATACTCTAAACGACCAACTAATATAGTATGATGTATTATATAGGTTATAATTGAGGACAATGTCACCACAAAGGTTACAGCAATTCCCATTCCTGTTGCCGTTTCCGTCTTATTAGATACTCCTAAAAAGGGACATATTCCTAAAAAACGAGCTAATACATAGTTGTTGACAAAAATAGTACTTATCAATATAGTAAAAAGGCTCATCTAGCTTCCTCCTTTACCAAAGCTTCCTTTGAAGCTTTCTTATTCCTAATACTATTAAAGACTGCTATTAATATACCAAGTAGAATAAAGGCTCCTGGTGGCATTATAAATATTAATGCAGGTTCAAAAGAAGGACCAAATAATTGTATATCAAATATACTTCCAGCCCCTAAAATCTCTCTTAAAATACTTAATACTAATAATGCTATAGTATATCCAAGCCCCATACCTAAACCGTCTACTGCCGAGGCTAGAACATTGTTTTTTGATGCAAAGGCTTCTGCCCTTGCTAAAATAATACAGTTAACTACGATTAAAGGAATAAATATTCCTAGAGCATTATATAGATCTTGAGTATAAGCCTTCATAAACATCTCTACGATAGTAACAAATGTTGCAATAACAACGATGAAAGCTGGTATACGAATTTTATCTGGAATTACCTTCCTTAGTAGTGAAACCACCACATTAGATCCAATTAATACTCCAGTAACAGCCAGTCCCATGGCTAAACCGTTTATGGCAGAAGTAGTTACCGCTAGAACTGAACACATACCTATTAACTGGACGAATATGGGGTTTTCTTTTACTACTCCATTATAAAAGACTTTAGATAACTTCAATGTTTACACCTCCACAAATTAACTAATTGGATAGTTTCTCATTATATACTTGACGAACTATATTGACTCCATCAACTATTGCATTTGTTGTAATAGTAGCACTAGTAAGAGCTTGGACTTCGCTATCTCCCTGTGGGCTTTTAGTCGCTGTTAGTTCGTTATCTACAGATTTATCTTTAAATGAGTTGGAAAAATAAGGTTTTGTTGAATTAGCCCCAAGTCCAGGTGTTTCTCCATGGTTTAATATCTTTAAGCCTGTAATTTTTCCTTCTTTAGAGACTCCAGTCATAAAGGTAATCTCTCCACCATAGCCATTTACCTTCATATTAAATGTATATCCAACTAGATCAGAATCTTTATATCCTTCATTAATTTCTACTATATTGGTATTTGAGCCAATTATATCCTTTAATCTTCCCTCGTCTATAGTATTGAATTCCTCTGCTATATCTAACACTTCCATCTTTGCTCTTTCATTGGCTAACCTGTCGGCTTCAGCTATCCTTTCAGATGTAACGCTATTGGATACTGCTAACACAGAAGCAGCTACTGCAGTAATAATAAACAATATTAATCCTAACTTTAGGGTTTCGTTCATCTACTTCACCTCCCCAAATACTTTAGGCCTTGTAAATTTATCAATTAAAGGAGTTGCCACATTCATTAATAGAATTGAGTAAGACACTCCTTCTGGATAACCACCATTAACTCGAATGAGAGCAGTTAATATTCCAGCGCCTACCCCGAAGATAATCCTCCCTATGGGAGTAACTGGGGAAGAAGCATAGTCAGTAGCCATGTAAAAAGCTCCTAGTATTAATCCTCCACCTAACATATGATAGGGTAGAAACTCTGTCTCTACTCCAAGTAAAACTAACATAATAAAGGTTGTACCCAAATAGAATACTGGAATCTTCCAATCAATAACTTGCCTAATTATCAAATATGCTGCACCTATTAACAGTAGCAATACAGAGGTTTCTCCTATTGCCCCAGGAATATTTCCTATAAACATATTCCATAATGTAGGTAACTCTGCTCCTGCTGCTTGTGATGCAGATGTAGCAGCTTCAACAGTTGCAGATGCTCCTCCATCAGCTCCCATTCCATATTTCATTATAGCTAAAGGTGTAGCAGTCGCAACTACATCTGGTCTAGTTCCAGTAAAACTAGACATATGGGCTGGCCATGAGGTTAGTAACATAGCCCTTGCTGCTAATGCTGGATTCATAAAATTGGAACCTAAACCACCAAAAAATTGCTTTACTACTATTATAGCAAAAGCAGAACCCATAATTGGTAACCACCAAGGTGCACTGGCAGGTAAATTAAATGCAATTAAAATACCTGTTATTATAGCTGAAAAATCGTTTATAGTTATAGGCTTGTTAAATATCTTTTGAATGATTGCTTCAAAAACCATAGCTGAAGCCACGGAAATTAATATCAATTTTAATGCATTTAATCCAAAAAAGTATACGCTGCCTATAATGGCTGGCGTAAGCGCAATTATTACATCTAGCATTATCCTCTGTACAGATTCATTAGATCGTATATGAGGAGATGAAGAAACTAACAACATATTTTCTAAAGCAATCTCTTGGGCTTTAGAAGTATCCATTACTTTACTATCCATTTCATATCCTCCTATCTATTTTGCTTTCTTTTAGCGATTACTTCCCTTTTAGCCATTCTAATAGATTCGGCTAAAGGTCTTTTAGATGGACAAATATATGAACACGCTCCACACTCTACACAGTCTAGAGCATGAAATTCTTCTGCTTTATCAAAATTTTTCTTTAGGGCAAAGCTACTTAAATATAAAGGCTGTAACCTTACTGGGCAGACTTCTACGCATTTGCCACATCTGATACAAGGTTGTATAGGTTCTGGTTTTGCTTCCTCTTCTGTCATTATCAATATACCACCTGTACCTTTTATTACTGGTATATCTATTGAATATTGGCTTAATCCCATCATTGGCCCGCCCATTAAGATCTTGCCTGGTGAGCCTTCATTAAATCCTCCACATTGTTCAATTAAATCCTTGAAAGGTGTTCCAATTTTCACAAGAAGGTTCTTAGGTTCTTTTATACCATGGCCTGTAATGGTGGTTATTCTCTCATACAAAGGTTTTCCCTCTAATATGGCTTCTGCAATAGCTTTAGTAGTGGAAATATTGCATACTACAGCACCAACATCCATTGGTAATCCTCCAGATGGAACTACTCGTCCTAAGGTAGCATTGATTAACCTTTTTTCATCTCCTTGAGGATATTTAACCTTTAAAGAGGCTACATTAACACTTTTTACATCTTTGCTCGCTTCCCTTAGAGCAATTATTGCATCTGGTTTATTTTTTTCTATTCCAATAATTCCTCTCTCTACTCCTACAGCCTTCATAATAGCCTTTAAACCAAATATTACCTTTTCAGATTCTTCAACCATTATTCTATGGTCTGCTGTTAAATAGGGTTCACATTCTGCCCCATTTATAAGAATAGTATCTATCTTCTTATCTGAAGGGGGTGATAATTTAACATGAGTTGGAAAACCAGCCCCACCCATACCTGTAATACCTGCCTCTTTGATAATTTCAATAATCTCCTCAGAAGATAAATCCTCTAATTTTCCCTTAGGTTTTACCGATTCGTGTAATTCATTCTTTCCATCAGACTCAATTATCACACAATTAACAGTAAGACCAGTAGGAATGGTCATAGTAGTAATGCCTTTCACTGTACCAGATATTGATGAATGAACTGGTGCAGATACAAAAGCTTCCGATTGTCCAATTTTTTGGCCAATTCTTACTTTGTCCCCTACCTTTACTAAAGGTTCACAGGGTGCCCCAGTATGTTGGTGCAATGGAATTGTAACCATAGCTGGCTCTTTTGCTCTCTCTATAGATAGGTTTTCTGTCAGCTCCTTATAATGTGGTACATTTACCCCACCTTTGAAAGTGAGATTCTCTAACTTCATCCTTATTCCACCTCTTTTTTCTTATTCTTTGATTATTTGAAAATGATAAAAAATAAATAAACTATAATCAAGTAAAACCTTTAAAAAATGGGTTCAGGCTATTTGTTTCCACTGTTCATTATAACATTATTTCCCTAGATTGTATACCATATAGACGTATTGAGATATTTTTAACAATCCCTTTACTAATAGAATTTTCATAGGTCATTGCTAGTTATATTCACAGCTATAGATGTTTATACTTTTCTAATAAAATATGATTTTTTTTATATTATCAATAATTTATACTAGTTATTGTTAAATAAACAACTTATTTTACCTTAATATACTTTGATCATATTTCCATACTTAATTGGATTGGGTCTTCTGGATAGATTAAGTTCGAAAGGGTCAATCCAATGAGTCTAATGCTCTTATCTAAACTAAATTTGTTCGACAATATTTGTTTGCTTATCTTAAAAATAATCTTCTCATCATTAGTAGGAATATTTAAAGTCATACTTCTAGTCTCCACAGTAAAATCATTATACTTTACTTTTACAGTAATTGTCCTTATTAAATAACCTTTGGATACCAACTTATTAGCTAAATTAATAGAATAAAATTCTAACCTATTGATTAATATTTCAGGACTTTTAATATCTTCTTGAAACGTCTCTTCTTCTCCTATAGATTGATTAATGATATGGACCTCTACTGGCCTTGGGTCTATGCCATAAGAAAAATCATATATTTCCTTTCCCCGTTTACCAAAAATGGAAATAAGAACATCTATATCGTATCTCTGTATGTCTCCAATAAAATATATGCCTATTTTGTTTAATTCCCTCTCCATTTTGGGACCAACACCCCATAAGCAAGATACCGGTAAAGGTTTTAAAAATTTTACTGCTTCTTCTTTTCTTATTACTGTTAATCCATCAGGTTTTTTAACATCTGAGGCAAGTTTTGCTAAAAATTTATTGGTAGAGATTCCTACAGAAGCAGTCAGTTGAAGTTCCTTTAGTATATCTTTTTTAATGTTTTGGGCAATAATGAGGGAGTTTTCACCAGTTACATCTAGGAAGGCTTCATCTATAGAAATAGGTTCAATTTTTGATGAATATCTTTTAAAGATCCTATGGAGTTCTTTAGATACTTCCTTGTACTTTTCCATATTTACTGGCAAATAAATACCATTAGGGCATAATCTTCTTGCAACCTTTATTGGCATTGCTGAGTGAACACCATATATTCTAGCTTCATAGGAAGCGGTACATACAACTCCCCTACTGCGAACTCCTCCTACTATTACAGGTTTACCCTTTAAATTAGGATTGTCCCTTTGTTCTATTGCTGCATAAAAGGCATCCATATCTATATGAATTATTTCTCTATCCATTTTTATACCACCCCAGTTATTGTATAAAAAAATCATATACTATATATGTATATGATTTGGTGCAGGAGAAGGGACTCGAACCCTCACGGTATCTCTACCATATGCCCCTCAAACATACGTGTCTACCAGTTCCACCACCCCTGCAGTTTTATATTGTTACAATTCTATTATAAATAAAATTCTATTTTTTATCAACTATTTCTTCTTGGAATTCTTTAGGGATATACCATTTTTCAATATTCCTATAAACGTCATGGAAGGTAGGATCAATATCTCCCATAATCTTTTTGTCCATTAATAAGGCTTTATTCTTAAAGAATAAGCTCACATAAGGCAAGTCTTCAGTGATTATTGATTGCAGCTTTTCATAAGCTTTTAATTTTTTATCTCTATTAGTAGCTCTAAAAGCCTCTAGTAAAGCCTCATCCATAGCTTCATTGCTATACCTAATAATATTAGTGCCGGATTTTATTTGGTTAGAGTGAAAGGCAAAGGATAGTTCAGGTATTGGAGATAATCTCCAGCCTAACAATACAATATCATAATCTCCTTTTACAATCTGGCTATTTAACTGTTCCCACTGGTTTTCTACCATCTCCTCTGTTAAATTGTCTGGTATCTTTTCTGGGTAATCTTTAATTACACGTATTCCCATTTTGTTTAAATCTTCAACAATCATATCAGCTGTCTTAAGCCTTAAATGGCTATAAGAGTTGGTTGTAAGTCTTAAAATGATTTCCTTTCCATTTTCATCCTCATAAAATCCATCTCCGTCAATATCCTTCCAACCTAATCTATTCAACTCCTCCCTAGCTTTTGATAAATTATATCCATAAGCATTGGCCTCATTAGAAATTAGCCAAGAATTAGGATGAATAGGTAAATCTGTCTGAGTCGCGTGACCTAAATACACCCTCTGGATTATAGCTTGTCTATCTATTCCATAAGCCATAGCTTTTCTTAGTCTATATCCCTTTTCATTATTAAAAACTAACTTGGAAAAATTGAACCCTATGAAATCATAGTTCTGTGAAACGAATTCAAGTATTTTAACCCTGTTGTTTTGATCGAACTTTTCCCAATCCACCCCCAATGCTGTAGTCAAATCTATTTGCCCAGCTTCGAAAGCGGTTAAGGCTAATTCTTCATCTTCTAATATTTTGCCGACTATCTGATCTATATAAGGCCTGCCTTCCCTATAGTCTTGAAAATATTCTAATTGGACTGATTTATATTTGTCATAGTTTAAGAATCTATAGGGTCCAGTTCCTATGGGGGTATATCCCTCCTCAGCCAACGCTTTTATATAAGAATTTTTATCCTCCCTACCTACAACAAATCTATGCTTAGGTATGATTGGAAAAATCAATGTTTCCAAACTATTGCTAAAGCCTATATCAAATCTTATGTCTAAATTATAGGCATCAATTATATTAACATCTATAATTCTGTTAATATTTGAAGAATAAAAATTGCCCATGGCAGCATTCCACATTTTTTTATAAGTTGTATCATTACTTGCATACTTAATAGTATTTATTGTAAAGACTACATCTTCTGCTGTGAATTTTTCACCATCATGCCACAGTACATTATCCCTTAATTTAATCCTTATGGTTCCATCGTCTTTGATAGTATAGTCTTCTGCCAATTGATATTTAATATCAAAATTTTCATCTAATTCGAATAAACTTTCAAATACTAGCTTACTAAAATAATAATAACTAAGATTTTCACTGATTAGGGGATTTAAAGTTTTTAAAGTTGTTAATGGTAATACCAATTGACCACCATATTCGGGTTCATATTCTTTAACATTATTAACATTGGTTTCAAAGGTTTCTGATGTATTATTTACTTCATTTTTGTCGCATCCTGTTAATGTAAACAAGATTGTCATAATTAATAATGTAATTGTTATCCTTCTACATTTCAAAGTATTTTCCCCCTTTGCTATTTATACACTATCAAATTTTTGATTATCTTTCTAAAATTATGCATTAAACCAATTAAATAATTTTCTCCATAGAAAGATGAACTATTAAATTGAGATTTATAAATTATCCTATATATCCTTAAGTTCTTTTCCACCTTTTTAATATATTCTTCTGTTTCTTTAAAAGGTATTTTAGTTAACGCTAATCCATCTTTGGAATACTCTTCATTTTCTAACCATTTAGATACATTACCACTTCCACCATTATAAGCTGCTAATATTAACTGAAGGTTATTATTAAATTCTTCAGAAAGGACCTTTATATACCAAGTACCTATTTTTATATTAATCTCTGGGTCAAAGAGCATTTCCATACTAAAGTCTTCTATAGACAATTCCTTTGCAGCCCATTCTCCAGTAATAGGGGATATCTGCATAAGCCCTCTCGCCTTCTTAGAAGATATAGCTTTTTTATCATATCTACTCTCCACATTAATAATTGCTGCCACTAAATAAGGATCTACATTATATTCTTTAGAATATTTTTTAATAAAGTTTAGATAGCCTAAAGGATAGGTTATTTTCAAATAAACGAGTATTCCTGCAATGATTAATGTAAAAATCAGAATAGTAGATATTATTTTCTTAAATATTTTTTTTATTTTCCATGTCAAATTAAACCCTCCAGAGAATTATATTACTTCAAATACTATTTTTTCTACTGTTTCTTCTAAACTTTTTAAATCTTTTCCATTATCGATTATTCTGGTTGCATATTCTCTTTTTAACTTTATAGGCATCTGGGCTTTAATCCTTTTTATTGCGTCCTCTTTACTAATTAAATCCCTTTTAATAAGCCTATCCAATTGGGTAGTTTCGTCTACATAGACTAACCAAATTTCATCAAAGGATATTCCGTAGTTGATAAATTCATCCATTTCTTCTATTAACAAAGGCACATCTAAAAAGATAATACTCTCTTCTTTGTATTTGTCAATCAATTCTTTTATATCTTCAAAAACATAGGGGTGTACAATATTATTTAATTTCATCCTCATAAATCTATCTTTAAATATTATGCTGCCTAATTTTTTTCTATTAATATTATTCTTAGCATCTAATATGCTTTTCCCAAAAACATCTATTATTTCTTTATAGGCGGGTTTACCTATTTGCACCACATTTTTTGCTATTTTATCAGCATCTATCACCTTGTAACCTAAGTTTTTTATGATATTGGAAACCGTTGACTTACCCGTGGCAATACCTCCGGTTAAACCGATAATTCTAGCTTTATTTTGATTCATACCAATTGTCTCCTGTATTTAAATCCACTTTTAATGGAATATCTAATTTAATAGAATTTTCCATAATATCCTTTATAAGATTTTTTACTTCTTCTACTTCATCTTTATATGCTTCTATAATAAGTTCGTCATGAACCTGTAATATCAACCTTGATTTTAAATTTCTTTTATTTAATTCTTTAAACACTTTTACCATAGCCACTTTTATTATATCTGCAGCACTCCCTTGTATAGGGGTATTCATGGCAATCCTTTCACCAAAGGACCTTACATTATAATTTCTCGATTTAAGTTCTGGAACATATCTTCTTCTATTTAAAATAGTCTCTACATAACCTTTTTCTTTTCCAATTTTTATTATACCCTCCATGTATTTCTTAACCATTCCATAGTTTTTCAAATAATTATCTATATATTCTTTGGCTTCTTTTCTAGGAATATTCAAATCTTTCGAAAGACCATAATCACTTATTCCATAAACGATACCAAAATTAACTGCTTTAGCCCTATTTCTCATCAAAGGTGTTACTTCATCCTTTGGAATATGAAAGACTTCTGCTGCAGTTTTTGTATGGATATCTTCGCCATGGTAAAAAGCCTCCATTAGCTTTGGATCCTTGGATATATGAGCTAATACCCTTAATTCAATCTGTGAATAGTCTGCATCCACTAGTATATAGTCTTCATCTTCAGCCACAAAGGCCTTTCGAATCATCCTACCTTCTTCTGTTTTAATGGGAATGTTTTGTAGGTTTGGCTCTGTACTGCTAATCCTACCTGTATTTGTTACAGTTTGGTTAAAGCTAGAATGGATTTTGTTAGTTTCTTTATCTACAACATTTATTAAACCATCTATATATGTGGATTTTAATTTTACCATCTGCCTATATTTAAGTATTTTTTCTATTATTTCATGTTGACCCTTTAATTTATCCAAAACCTCCGCATCTGTCGAATATCCAGTTTTGGTTTTTTTAATTACAGGTAAATTTAATTCATCAAATAATATTTCTCCCATTTGCTTTGGAGAATTGATATTGAACTCCTTACCAGCTAAAGTATATATTTCTTTTGTTAAGCTATCAATTTCTCCTTGAAACTCTTCGCCTAACTGATTCAATACATCTAAATCTACTTTAAATCCATAATATTCCATATTAGCCAACACTTCTACTAAGGGTAATTCCACTTCATAATATAATTCGATCATTTCCTGTTCTTCAATCAATCTGTTTATAGGCTCTCTAATTCCATGGATTAAATCCAAAGTTTGTGCAACATGCTCCGCCCTCGTTTCCACAGGTAAATCTTTATATCTTTTTTTATTTTTACCTTTCCCTAATAATTCTTCTAAGTCTTTCCCATAAATATTTAGATATTCTTTACCTAATTCATTGATACTATAATTGGATTGGGCAGGATTTAATAAATATTGGCCTATCATAGTATCAAAAACCATATTATTAATATCTATATCAAGCTTCAATAAAGCAAATATGTCCATTTTCATCATATGGCCATATTTTTCAATTTCCTTAGATTCAAAATACTTTGCAAATTTTTTTCTAAATAATTTTATATCATTTTTAGAGCAATCTATATAATAAGGTACACTATCTCCAACCTTTATCCCAACTCCAATTATTTCGCTTTTAATATAATTTTCATCCTCAAATAAGAATTTAAAACAAAAGCTCTTTTCCGATTCAATTTTATCTATTATTTGATCAAAATTATTTTCTTCAATAACTATATATTTTACCTCATATTTGGAATCTGCTTCTATTGTAATCTTTTCTTCTGGTATTTTTGAAAGTAAACTATTGAATTCTAATATATCGTATAGTTTTTTCAACTCTTCCCAATTAGGTTCCTCTACTTTTAGTTCCTTAAGGACAAACTCAATAGGAGCATTTCTAATTATTTTTCCTAAAGTTTTACTAAGTCCCGCAGAGTTTTTATGTTCTATTAAAGATTCTTTAGTTTTTTTGCCTCCTACCTTATCTATATTATCATACAGGTTTTCCATAGTACCAAATTCTTTTAATAATTTTATGCCAGTTTTTTCCCCTATGCCTGGTACTCCAGGAATATTATCGGATTTATCTCCCATAAGTCCCTTTAAATCGATGAATTGGTCTGGAGTTATTCCATATTCCTCTATTATTTTTTCCCTATCATATTCTTCTAATTCAGTAATTCCCTTTCTGGTTATTAAAACCTTAGTATAGTCTGAGGCTAGTTGTAAATAATCCTTATCTCCAGTTACCAATATGGTTTCCAGTCCATTATCTTCTCCCATTTTTGACAATGTCCCTGCAATATCATCTGCCTCATATCCATCTAGTTCTAGTTGGGCTATATTCATAGCTGAAAGTATTTCTTTCAGTATAGGAAACTGTTGGGATAATTCATTGGGGGTAGACTGTCTATTTGCTTTATAAAGGTCAAAAGCTTCATGTCTAAAGGTAGGACCTTTTTTATCAAATGCCACACATATATAGTCTATGGTATATTCCTCTCTAATTCTATATAACATGGTTAAAAAACCATAAACCCCATTTGTATATATACCATCCTTTGTAGATAATAAAGGAAGGGCATAAAAAGCCCTATGGATTAAGCTATTTCCATCTATGACCATTAATTTTTCTTTTTTTTCTCTATTCACAAAATCACTCCTCAAATATTATATTGAACATATTAAAAACTTTGCCATTTGCTATAACTAGTATACCTTAAATATATTTTTCAGTAAATATAATTGAAAATAAAGTTCTTGATTGTTTGATAATTTTATGTTATTATATTTTTTGTAGCAAGTAAGCCGAAGTGGTGGAACTGGCAGACGCGCTGGACTCAAAATCCAGTGGTACTTTGTACCATGAGGGTTCGAGCCCCTCCTTCGGCACCAGTGCTTATAAAGGTTTAAGCTGTAAGGCTTAAGCCTTTTTCAATTTTTAATCAAATTTTTCTATAGATGAAAACCCATTTTTGATCATGTCGTCAACATTCTTTATGGATATCTGTCTGTAACTACCATTCTTGTCAATAATTTTTACAATATCCCCATCAATTTTTGATATCCTAGACCTATATTCCCCATTCCCCGTTTTTAAAACTAAAATATCTCCACTTTTAATTTCCATCCCCTTCGCCCCTTCTCTAAAAATAATCTTAAGTTTTAATCCTTGCTTACTTCACTAATTAATATTATATAAATTATATCCTAATTTTTTCTAATTTCCAATATAAGTATTATTGATGAGTGGTTTAAGTAAATACAATCTATTTAACAAGTATACATTAGGTTTATATTTTACCCCCTTGGGTATACCATATATAGTATATATTAAGGAGTGGTAATATGACTAGTATAAAGATAGTTTCTGATTTTGCATGTCCCTTTTGTTATATAGGTTTTTCTATAGCTGAGAAATTAACAAAAGAAATTCCAGATATAAATATAGAATGGATTCCCTATGAATTAGATCCAGTTCTTCCCATTGAAGGAGGAGATTTAACAGACCAGATCCCACAGAAACAGATAGAGATGAGTTATAGAAGAATTGAAAGATTAGGCTCCGAGTATAATTTGGTATACAATAACAAAACCAAAAAATTTAACACCCATAGACTACACAAGGCTGCTTTATTTGCAAGGGATGAAGGAAAATACTACCAGTTTGCTAAAGAAGCTTTTAAAACTATATTTGAATATGGAATAAATGTAGGTGAACCAGTAATTATTAATGAAATAGGACTAGAGGTTGGAATTAATATAGTAGAAATGAACAAATGTATTGATGAGGGTTTCTATGATGGGGAAATGGAAGAGGCAAAAAACCTATGGTCTGTATATGGAATAGAATCTGTACCTACATTTATTGTAAATGGAAATAAAAAGGTAACTTTATTAAAGGATTATGAGAGATTTAAGAAAGACTTGTTGGGTTAAAAGTATAATTTTAATTTAAGGGGTTGAATATATGAAAATGATAAATGTGTTAGATAAGGGTTATGTAAGACTTGTAGATACTTTAGGCTCAGATTTAACTATCGTAAATGCTGCTAGAGTGTCTTACGCAAAAGAATCTTTAGAATTAGACGATAAGGATAGAAGGCTTATTAATTTTTTAGCTAGAGAGGACCACACTTCCCCTTTTAGACATGCCATATTACAATTTGAAGTATATGCTCCTCTTATGGTAGCTAGACAATGGTGGAAATATATTGTAGGATCAGCCCATCAAGAAGGGGTTGGGGATTCACTTAACGCATGGAATGAATCTAGCAGAAGGTATATTACTGAAGAGCCCCTATTCTATATTCCTGAAAAAAATCAATGGCGGAGTAAACCAGAAAATTCTAAACAAGGTAGCGGTAAACCTATAGAGTGGGAATTGGGAGAAAAATATACAAAATCCCTTATGGAATATATAGATTTAGGGGAAAGATTATATAATGAAGCCTTGGAAGATGGTATATGTGCTGAACAAGCAAGATTGTTCTTACCAGCATATGGCATGTATGTAAGGTGGTACTGGACAGCCTCTTTACAGTCAGTTGTTCATTTTATTAACCAAAGAATTCAATCTGATGCTCAAAAAGAAATTCAAGAATATGCGAAAGCCATACTTATATTAGCAAAAGAAAGTTTCCCAGTATCATTAGAAGCTATTTCTATTTAAGTTCATCTAAGAGAACGGTTAGCTCAGCCGTTCTCAGTTTATATAGTATCTAAAAACCAGCTGGCTCAAATTTTTCTTTCTTATATAAAATATTCCACTATATTTATGGGTATTAATTATATATGATAAGATATAATTAATAAGGGGTGAATTTTATGTCTAATAAGCAACATGATATTCATAAGAAAAATCATGAAGATGATATTAAAATGGTTCTTTTAAAAACTGTATATAATAGTGTTGAGTTGAACTTCATTGAAAATTTATTAGATGAAAATAATATCCCATATATCCTTAAGGATCAAGGAAGTGGAGGGTATATGAGGATTTATAGTGGCTTTTCAATTTATGGAACTGATATATTCGTAGAAAAATCCATGCTTGAAAAAGCTCAATCTATTATTGATGAATTCCCTTGGGATGAATAATGATTAATCAGAGGTGTTTGAATGACTATTTTTATTGATGCTGATGGTTGCCCTGTAGTTGATATTGCAATAAGAGTTGCTAAAGAGAATAATATTAAAATAGTGGTAGTTAAAAATTACGCAGTAGAATTAAACGACCCTTATGCAGAAATCATAACTGTAGATATATCTAACGATAGTGCAGATTATTACATAGTAAATAGGATTAAACCTGGTGATATATTGATTAGCCAGGACTATGGTCTAGCAGCTATGGGGTTAGCAAAAAATGCTTATTGTATCAATCAAAACGGATTATTCATTACAGAAAATAATATTGATGAAATATTAAATAGAAGATATATTCACCAAACCTTGCGGAGAAAACAAAATATCTATACTAAGTTCAAAAAAAGAAATCCTCAAGCTAATGAGGATTTTGAAGAGAACTTAAAAAGGCTTATTTTATCTATATCCTGATTTGGCTTATACATCAGATATATTACAGTAATTTTTCTGCTGAGTAATTAATACCAATAGCTCCTAAAGGTGCAGTAATAAGTATGGATAATACTGCTAATGCTAAAATTATTTCTCCTGACTCTACACCTAAAGACAATGGTACCGCTCCAATTGCAGCTTGGACCGTTGCTTTTGGTGTATATGAAATTATACAAAATAGTCTTTCTCTCCAATTTAAATCTGTGTTTAATAAGGAAATCAGTACTCCTATACTTCTTCCTAATAGCCCAATCAAGATAATTACAATTCCCGTTTTCCCAGCTTCAAATGCTATTCCTACATTTACTTGAGCACCCACTAATACAAATAATAATATTTCTGCAAAAACCCATAGTTTGTTAAATTTTGCTGCTAGCCTTTTACCTACTAAAGGCATTTTCTCCATTACTACAAAACCTATGGTCATAACTCCTAACAAAGAAGCTATTTGAATTCGCATTTTTAATAAATTTTCAGTCTCAGTTAATAAAATAGCTAGACCTAATATTAATAATACTTTTTTAGTATCTCTCATATGATATTTTTTAAAGACTATTATGGATACAATTCCAATAACAATACCAGCTATGATACCCAATAATATAGATATTGGTATGCTTAGTATCTGTATTCCAATATTTAAATGTGTACCACTATATAATCCTAAAAAGGCGCTAAATATAGTAATAGCAAAAACATCATCGATAGAAGCACCTGTTAATATTAAAGTAGGTATACCCTTGGTTTCCCCTATATTATTTTCAATCAATTTTAACATAGAAGGAACTACTACTGCTGGAGAAACTGCTGCAATTACAAATCCTAAAATCCCACCTTGGATAAAGGAGAAATTAAGAAGCTTTGTTGAAATAAAAGCAATTGTAAATCCTTCTAATATAGCTGGTATAAAACTCATTTTGATTGCAGTAATTCCGTTCTTTTTTAATGCTTTTTTATCAATTCCAAAGCCTGCTCTTAATAAAATAATTATTAATGCAATTTTTCTCAAATCTGCCGATGCATTAATTATATCTTTTTGTAGCAAATTTATACCATAAGGTCCTATAATAATACCTAAAATAAGCATCCCCAGTAATCCTGGTAACTTAAGCTTTTCAAACAGTTTGTTTGCTGGTAATCCTAATAATAGAATAGCTGCTAAGCTTATTGCCAAAATATCATCTCCTTTATAATAGTCACAAAAAATAAAAATCCCACAGGTATAACATAGTATTCCTGTAGGAGTCATTAGCATTAAGCGATTTTGGTGAACCCCATCACCATTATTTATTTTCTAGTAAGAGTATATTATAACTCTCTATCTAATGTCAAGAAATTTAAATTTATATGGTAAACAAAAATAATAAATATTTCAAACCTATACATTAGTTTTTCATTTTCAGATACTCCGCTAATCCAAATTATCATATGGATGCTTTCAGAAACTAACTTTCTACAGTCTAATCCGCTCTACACCTATAAAACTCTTCTCTTAGAATTGCATAACTTTTCAAATCCACTGGTACTCCATTTTTAATAGCATCCTGTCTACGAGTGCCTTCATATTTCATACCTACCTTTTCCATTACCCTCCATGAACCAATGTTAGAATCCATAGCTCGTGCATAAATCCTATTTAGATTTAATTCCTTAAACCCAAATTCAATAATAGCTTGAGAAGCCTCTGTACAATATCCATTTTTCCAATAAGGTACTCCTATCCAATATCCAAGTTCTGCTTTTCTATGAATTTTACTTATCGTAAGGCCTATTGCTCCAATTACTTCTTTAGTATCTTTTATCACTATTGCATAGGTAATACTTTTTCCACTATTAAAATTATGTTTATGAGTACTAATCCATGATTCCGCTATTCCATCTTCGTAGGGATGGGGAATATTTAAGGTTGTCTCTGCCACCTTTGAATCTCCAGACAATTCTTGTACTCTTTTCGAATCCGATAACTCAAAAGGTCTTAGTATTAACCTTTCTGTTTCTATTATAGGTTGTTTTCCCATTTTATTGCCCCCTATATTTCAGATAATTAATACCCTCTATTCCATTCTTTTCTCAGCATTCCGTATATAACACAATTTACATAACCATCCTTAAGTAATTCACCATCTCGAATTATACCTTCCTTAGTAAATCCAAGCCTTTCTGGAATAGCTCTGCTTTTAAGATTGTCTTCTGCACATCTAATTACTACTCTATTTAGATTATAAATAGTAAATGCATAATTAATAAATTCTATACATGCTTTTGTCATTATTCCTTTTCCTACATAGTTTTCATCTAGCCAATAACCTATACTTATTTCTTTAATACTAGGATTTATACCGTGAAAACCTATAACACCTGCAAATTCTCCTTTATACCATATACTAGCATCAAAACCTTCATTGGCTGCATATCGCTTTTTACTATTCTTTATAAAGGATATAGTATCATCTACAGTTTTAGTACTATCAACCCAAGGCAAATACTTTCCTAAATGTTCTCTATTTGAATCGATTGATTTAAACATCTCTTCTGCGTGATGTATACCAACTAATCTTAGTTCAATATTATTATCAACTATATGTTTAAACATTGACTGTACCTCCATACAAACTTTTTACCATTATAAGACAAGGATTATGTTCCCCCCAAATTCCTTTAATTTCTTCGATTGGATAAAATCCTAGTTTATTATAAAATTCTCTAGTTTTTTTATAATTCTTATCTAGATGACTTTCTCCAAGAGTCTTAACCATTAAAAACTTATAATTTTTCTTTATCAAATAACTTATGGCTCTTTCTACTAACTCTCTACCTATTCCTTTATTATGATATTCTTTCTTAATCCCCATAACATATATTTCACAAGTATATTCATTATTAAACTTTAAGCTTAAAAATCCTATAGGCTTATCATTATCAAAAGCTGCATAAAAAATGGTATCCTTTACTTTATCTACATATTCAATAATAGCTTCTTCTATTCCAAACCAATCTGGTAGTTTTCTAAGTATGGAATTAGTTATATTTGATTTGGATTTTGGATCACTTATTTCTTTAATAAAATAATCCCTAGTGTTTGCCAACTCTTTAAGCAAAGCAGTTCTATCTTCAACAATTTTTTTATGTTGTTCATCTGTCCAATTTGGGTTTTTATTCATCCAAAACTTTTCACATGGCATTTTCTCACATTCCTTGCCTTCTATAGCATGGCATCCCATACATTTTACCTCAAAAATGTGGCAATCACTACAGATGCATCCCCATGCTCCAACTACTTTATTCAATATGATCCCCCCAGTTTTTAACCTTATTAGAGTATTACTTATCTACCATTCTAATAATCTTCTTTCCCCTTCTAATTCCCTTATTCCTGTAATATCTTGACTAACCTCCAGTACTCCTTTATATTCATCTTTTGAATTCTTTAATGCAAAATACTGGATTAATATCTTTCTCCCCTTCAAGTCTATCCAAAATCTAGCTGAATCCTTACTACCATCTTTAAATGCTTCAATTATTTTATTTACTACATCTACGCTTTCTGAAGGGTGACAATTCTCCACATCACGGCCAATGACGGCTGGTGAACGTGGAAATATTCTATCCTTAGGCCTTGTAAAAAATCTAACTTTATTGTTTTCATCTACAAAAGTAAGGTCTACTGGCAAAGCGTTTAATAGAAGCATCATCTGTTCAAAATTCAATTCTCCAGTATTGGTTTTGAACTTCGTTGCCTCTAACCCATATAAATCTAATTTTTCTTTCTTCTCTAATGCTGGCTTTTGAATAAATGGAAATCCATAATCCATACTTTGAGCATGCATATCTTCCCATTCCTCATCACTAATTACTTCCATAGATGCTGGAAATAAAATAAGTTTTTCTTTCTTTACTATACCAAGTAAAGTAAAGAACAAACTACCAATTTCTTTATTAAATTCTTCAACAGACATATTTTCAGATTCTAATAAATTTTCTACTCTCTTTATATTTTTTCTTGCCTCATCATGTAATGACCACATAATAGTTAGTCCATGGAACCTGTCCATTTTTTTCTCTAAATAAGGAAAAAGTATATTCTCCTTCTTTAAATAATGTTGATTAAATTCCTCTAGTTTCTTAACACGAACTAATAATTCATCCTTTTTTATCTCCACTTCTTTGTTTAATATTATTTTCTTTATTTCTTCTAATTTTTTCGTAAGGGCTTCATTTTCTTTTATTAAATAATATAAAAAACTGTCTTCTTTTGGCTTTTTCCATGAATAATTGCTTAAAGGTTTATGAAATACATTTATAACCTTATCTAATATTTTAAGTACATCCTTTGGTGTATACCCTTTTTCTAATTTTGAGGTAAATATTTCAAAACATTCTTGTGGAGTTACAGTTTCAATATCTTCTTTGTATTTAAGATATAAAGCTTTCCCATCTCCATTATCCACAACTCCTTGAACGTATTCCTTTAAACTTTCAATTTTTTTCCTATCTATATCCACCATTACACCCCTTGCTTCAAAATTTCACATAATCTAAATTATAATATATCCAATATATACCAACTATTCTATATATTTAAACTATCAACTTTTTATAATCGAAAATAACCTGTTCCCCATCATTTATAACTATACAAGGAAGCCCTACCCTTCCTGCCTTTTTTATTTCATCAAATTCCGGTCTATTATCCCTTATTTTTAAGAACTTCTTTAGGTATAACATATTTTCAGTAATATCTAAATATAAGAACTTAATATTGTTGTTGGAAAGATACTCTTTCGCTGGCTCACAATCTGGTCAATGTTTACTACCAAAAACAATTATTTTCTTCATTTACATCTCTCCTCCTAAGTAAATTATCTATATTTAATATATCATGGTCCTCCTAATTGGTAAATATATTAATAATGAATATTTAGAATAATACTTGTGACTTTATACTCAATATGGTAAAATTAATGTGAAAATAATATTTGGAGGTTGCTCATGATTTTATTTCTTGCTAAATAATAAAATTTTACAGGGACAAAAATACAGCCATTATATTACCCTAGTATTTTTGTGTCTAATTTTAGCGAGAAATCTCTTATGAATATATTTATATTTTATTAAAGGATGATTTTGATCATCTTTTTTTATATATTTTTCTGCTGCCAGGAGAGCTTTCTCTTGGCATTTTTTATGGAGGTGAACAATATGAATAATACCCTTTTATACCAGAAGTATCTGAAGAAGGAGTGAAATTAGTTGTCATTAATAGATATTAAAAATTTAACATTTACTCATATAGGTAGCATTAATCCAATTTTTGATGATGTAAGTTTACAACTAGATACAAATTGGAAATTAGGATTTATTGGTCGCAATGGTTATGGAAAATCTACATTTCTAAACCTTTTAATGGGTAAGTTGTCCTATAAGGGTAATATCCATACTTCTGTAGATTTTGAATACTTTCCCTATGTGGTAAATAATCCAGATAATATAACCATATCAGTTATTGAAAACTTAAAAGGAGAATTTCCACTGTGGAAATTGGAAAAAGAAATGAACTTGCTTCAACTTAAGGAAGATGTGTTGTACCGGTCTTTTTCTACCTTAAGCCATGGAGAACAGACTAAAATACTTCTTGCCACTATGTTTATTACAGATAATCAGTTTCTATTAGTTGATGAACCTACCAATCATTTAGATGTTCAAGGTAGGAAACTTGTAGCTGAATACTTGGCAATGAAAAAAGGATTTATAGTTGTATCCCACGATCGAGAGTTTTTAAATATCTCCGTTGACCATATATTGGCCATTGAAAAAAATAAAATTGTACTAACTAAAGGAAATTACGATACATGGCAGCGCAATAAGCATTTAGAAGATCAATTTGAGCTTGCACAAAATGAAAAATTAAGAAAAGAAATACGAAGATTAAAAGACTCAGCAAGGGAAAAAGCTCTATGGTCAGATAAAGTTGAGAAATCCAAAATTGGTCAAGGTCCTGTAGATCGAGGATATATTGGTCATATGGCTGCTAAAATGATGAAGCGCTCTAAAAACATTGAGAAACGTTATGAAAAAGCCATTGAGAAAAAGCAAAAATTACTCAAAAATATAGAGGAGATTGAAGCACTACAAATAGACCCTTTAGAGCACCATGTAGATACTCTTATAGAAGTAGACGATTATACAATATATTACAATGATAATCCTATATTTAAACCAATAAGCTTTACCCTTAATCAAGGGGAATGTTTAATTCTGCAAGGTAATAATGGCAGCGGAAAATCCAGTATTATAAAGGCTATTCTAGGTGAAAAACTACAAACCATTGGCCAATTGTGGAAAGCCAATAATTTAATAATATCTTATGTGCCACAACAATTTGATTTTTTAAAGGGCAGTCTATTTGAGTTTATTGATAATTCCAATATTGATAAGACTCAGTTTCTAACAATCTTTAGAAAAATGGGAATTCCCCGAGAACAATTTGATATTCCCATGGAGAATTACAGTAGTGGTCAAAAGAAAAAGGTTCTTTTAGCAAAATCCCTTTGTGAACAGGCTCATGTATATATCTGGGATGAACCTTTAAATTATATTGATATCATTTCGAGAATTCAGATTGAAAATATGATTTTAGAATATGCCCCTACAATGCTCCTTGTTGAGCATGATAAAAAATTTATCGACAAGGTTGCTACAGATATTGTTGAATTGTGCTAAAATATAGCCAAGCACAAGAATAAAAATTATTTTTTCTTGTGCTTGATCTATATAGTTTTATAAATTATAATTTTCTCTATTTATATCCTCTAAAGAAAACATCATTTCTTTCATAGCCATAATACTTTGTAGTCTTTTAGTATCTTTCTCGGTATAGTATCTATAGTTTTTCTTCGATCAACAGTAAATAAACCAATTTTATCATAGTATCTAAAGGTTCCGATTCAAATATTTATTTTTTAAGCACCTCTCCTTCTCTTCCACCGCCAAATGTATTTTTCTATTTGAATTTTAGCCAATCATATTTTTTCCTCTTACTTTGACTTAAATTTTAAAGACTATATTTTAAAACTTGTTAAACCAGTTCATATAAATTGGAGTTTAAAATATAGGGTTTTCTATGGTTAGATAGAACAGGAGATGCTAATATTCATGGAAGATTAATACAAATTGCTCACCTTGAAAGGGATAAAACTTTAAAGATATATAAACTATATGACAAAACTTTAAATATACTGAATAACACCAATAAAGCTAAATTTATTCTTGACAGAATTAGGGTTGAAAACCAAGCTACATAAGGGCCCAATACAGTTTAATATGCAACGCTTACAAAGATATAAAGAAAAAACTTATAGAAGAATCCCTTGAATATTGCCTATTTAGAAGATTAGAAATTGAAAATTGTTCGGGAGCATTATTTTGTGAAAATTAAGAAAAAACACTTGCCTTTTACATATATTTATGGTCATAGATTCTAGAAAATATTTTTATACTTAATTTCATAAAGAACTCCTCTTGAATATAATACATATAATATCATAGAAGCCATAAAAGGAGTGAATATCATGTATAATGATTATAGATCGTATCCGTGTCCTTACTGGGATAACAAACCAAAACGTCACCCAAATTATTATAAAGACCCTATCCAATTAAAAGATTATGGACCTTGCCCATTTGTAACCAATATTGAAGAAGCTGCAAAACAAAATAACTATTTTCGTATAGCATTATGGACAGGGAAATATCTACAGCTTACACTAATGAGTATTAATGTTGGTGATGACATCGGTCTAGAAATGCACCCTGATCTAGATCAATTCATTCGTATTGAACAAGGGCAAGGAATCATTAGAATGGGGAATACAATGGATAACTTGAGTTTTCAAACAAGAGTTTATGACGATTATGTAATATTTATACCTGCAGGCACATGGCATAATTTAATTAATACAGGTAATTTACCAATTAAACTATATTCTATATATGCACCTCCAGAGCATCCCCATGGCACAATTCATAGAACTAAAGAAGAAGCTGAAATACATGAAAATCGTTATTAGATATTGGTAGTAAAAGATGTGGACAAAAATTCTTTGTCCACATCTTTTCCGCTACCAAATTATCAATTAATCCATCATTATATATTAGCAATACATCATATTATCACTTAATATTTTAAAGATATAAATTCATAAGTACAGCATCAAAATATTCTCCATCAATTTTAAAAAATTTTTTATACACTCCAATCCTTTCAAATCCCAATTTTTCATAAAGCTTTATTGCACTTAAATTATCTATCCTAACTTCTAATTCTATAACTTCCAGTTTTGCAATATATTTTGCAAATGTAATCAATTCTTCCATCATTTTAGTACCAATACCTTGATTCCAATATTTCTTCTTAACACTTATAGCAAGTCCACCTCTATGGGCAATACGAGTTCTATTGATAAATCCTTGCAATGAACCAATAGAAACTATTTCTTCACCAATTTTCCCAAGATACATAACTGATTTATCCGATAAATTAATATCTTCAATGATTGCCATTTCTTTTTCTACTGGCATGTCTTTAAATTCATTTTCACCAAATAATAGATTGTCGCTTTCCCCACCAATAATATTTAAGAATTCTAATACCTTTTCAGCGTCTTCCTTTTTAGCCTTACTAATTTTCAAATGTTGAGACATATTCTCACCTCATTTACCTATAAATACTTGCTACCTTCCCTAACGCTTAAAGGATGGAGTGTGTTTTTATGGATAAAATTTTTCACCCATTCCTTATTGGTTTTAGAGTACTCTCTCAAGGCCCAGCCTATTGCTTTGTTTATAAAAAAATCATTGGTTTCGGAGTTGGATAAAATTGCTTTGCTTAAAAATTGGGTATCGGTTTTTTCTTTATATTTCAATTGAAATATAATAGATACCCTATTTAACCAAATATTATTCGACTCTATCCATTTGGTTAAATAGTCTTTCTTTACTTCAGGATATTCCATAGCTACATGGCCTACTATTCTATTTATGGCATCTACACTATCCCACCATGATTTTGTCGTCAATAGTCTCTCAATATTTCCCATATCATCTGGCGTAA
Organism: [Clostridium] ultunense DSM 10521; assembly: GCF_000511955.1. Taxonomy (GTDB): domain Bacteria; phylum Bacillota; class Clostridia; order Tissierellales; family Tepidimicrobiaceae; genus Schnuerera; species Schnuerera ultunensis. Next base: position 150,403 of record NZ_AZSU01000005.1, read on the forward strand.
ACAGCTTTTTAACTTTTTCCATATAATCTATAGCCAAGTATTGAAATTCCCTTTCTGGCATATCATAACATTTAAAAACGAAATTCCAATCTATATTTGTATCCTTTCTTTTAACTTTTAGTAATTCCTTCGATAATCCATTCCTTTCTGGCTTTTTAAGGCCAAGAAAAGGGAATTTGTTTTTCATATATTTGGCCATAGGTATTGCTTGTTCTTCGTTTCTATTGTTATAGAATATTTGAAAAATGTCCATTATATCCCTCTTTCTAATCTTAACCTGACATTTTCAGCCTTTTCGATGCTCTCCTTTAACCATATAAGGGCTTTTTCATTTTCTAATATTTCTTCACAAGTCATCCAATATATTTCCCCAACCTCATCGGTAGCCACGGGCTTTGCTTCCCCAGATTTATATTTGCATATAAAAACCACATCTACAACTACTTGTCCATCAGCTAGTAAGAATGATTTGCTCTCAAGATAATGCATTGTATCTAAAACTTCTATACCAACTTCCTCCATTATTTCCCTTCTTAAAGTCTCTTCTAAAATGCCATCTTGTGCCATATTTGTTTCTACTTTCCCTCCAACCAAAGACATAAGTCCTGGAGCATGTTCTTCTTTTTCACTTCTTTTTATGATCAACCATTTATCATCTTTATATATGGCTGCCTCCACATTGACAATGTACAATATATTGCTCATATATATTTCTCCTTTCAATTTTCCATATTTATTGTTCTCATTTATTACTAATTATAGAATAGTTTTCAACTTGTACTAAAGCCTTTTCATATATTTCCGACGGATAGTCAAGATATTCTAAAATTGCAATAGCATTTCTGCTTACACAAGGGCCTTTCCTCAATATGTAGTCAAATATTATATCCTTACTTTTAATAGTTTCCTTAAAATGATAATTTTCATATTTATTGTTTACTAAACTTATAAGCTCTAAATCATGTGTGGCTGCAATGACACAAGAATTATTATTTATCATATAATTTAGTACTACACTGGCAGCACTAATCCTTTCAGCTGTATTAGTACCTCTAAATATTTCATCTAAAATACATAGTATTGGTTCATCAGAAGCAATAGAGTCAATTATCCTCTTCAATGCCTTAGCTTCAGCCATAAAATAGCTATCCCCTTCAACAATACTGTCTGTAGTTCCAATTGAAGTAAATAGTCTAAAATAAGAGGAAGTATAACCTTTAGCTAATACTATATTTAGAGTCTGAGCAAAGATTGAGTTTATGCCTATAGTCCGTAAAAATGTAGATTTTCCTGATGCATTTGAACCTGTAATTAAAACCCCTTTATTATTAAATTCAAAAGTATAGGGTACTGGTTTTTCTAATAGGGGATGATACATTTTATCTACTTCCAAATAGAATCTACAGTTTTCCTTCCTAAGCTTAGGTTTAATAAAGTAATCTAACCCTGATGTATAGGAACTGACAGAAATATATGCATCTATTTCACCAACTATTGTATACATTTTCAAAAAATCCTCTTTATTTTCATTTAACTGTTTAACAACTCTATAAAATACTTTTGGTTCTCTTAAAACAATCATATTATAATAATCTATTAATAACTGAGCTTCTGTTTTTAGTTCATCGTTAAAGTTGATTTTAGAAATATTACGCTTTATCTTCTTGGTGTTTTGCAATAACTCCTCTAAACTATTTTGATTTAATCCTAAACTATCTATGTTTAATTTCATAATATTTTCAGCACAATAAATAAGGTTTCCTAAATATTTAAAAGTTTCCATCTCTGCATATATTTTATGCTTGTTGCTATTATAAACCACAGTATTAACCATAAAAGTTAATATAAATATAGCAAACCCAATTCTAAGGTTAATTAATAGCAATATCAATGATAAAAAAGGTATATAAGAAAGTATTTGGTATAAAGTTGAATAATTTGTATCTACATTCATACCTTCTTCAAAGTATGCAAATATCTCTTTACCCTCCTCTTTCCCCAGTATAGAAAGATAATACTGAATTCCTTGTGAAATATCACTATTATTTCTTAATCGGTCTATTATTTCATACCTTTTATTAAGTGGATTTTCTTTAAATAAAGGTCTTCTCAGAATATAATATAGATATTGCATACCTGGCAAACTCATAGTATGATCAATTTTTGTAAATATAGTATCCATATCTAAATCATTCCATGTAATATCGTCTATTGAAAAATAAATATTTTCCCTTTTAGATAGAAATTTATGAAGATTATCTTTCCCAGAAAAATTAGCATTATCTTTCCTTTCTTCTCCCCATAATTCACTAATAGCCTTTTTCTTACCCTTTACATAATTATTTCTTTTTATTTTTTGATATACTAATAAAAATATAATTACTGAAATAGAAACTAAAAAAAACAAATAATTTACTTGTATTCCTAATGCAATTCCAACAATAATTAGAACTACAGATAAGGTTTCTATTATGAAATCTAAATCTCCTTTAGAAAATTGATTCAAAGCATTTTATCCTCCTTTTCTAGATGATTAGTTTTATAAGATATTGATAAATTGTGAAAAAATTATATTGACTCTCCTCCAAATCTATAATTTACTCCAATTCTTTTATAAACCCAAAAACATTATTTTCATATTCATTTGGATAGTCAAAATATATTTCTGCATGTGCACTATATTCAACAGTAAAAATCTTTTTATTATTATGTTTAACTGAATTATAAATATCCTGTCCCATAAAATAAGGTGTTATTTCATCAGCTCTACTATTTATAATTAGTAGAGGTACTTTAGTATCACCTATACGGTTACAAATATTAGCATCTTCATAAGAAAATCCTAATTTCAATTTAGTAACGATATTTCCCGTAAACATCATGAAATCTACCGGTATACCTATATCCATTTTTTCCATCTCAGTAGAAAGCATATAACTCATATTGCTCATAGGACAGTCTAAAATTGCAAAATCAACATTCCTATTGGCTTGGTCTGAACCAAGATATATTCCTACGGTGCCCCCACCAAATGAAGTTCCCCATACTCCAATCTTTTTATTATCACCAATATTATCTTTTAGATATGTAACATAATCCTGTAAATCATGACTTTCTAAGTAACCATAAGTAGTGTATTTTGCTGTATTTTCTCCTGAACTTCGTTGGTCATAAGAAATAACATTATATCCGTTTTCTAAAAACATATTAGCTATAGGATAGTTTGTCCAACGATTTCCACCCAAACCATGAACCATGACTATGGTATCTGTATTTTTATCTCCATCTATAGTGATATAATCAGCAGGGATTATATGTTCATCAGATGTAGATTTTATTTGTATTGTCTCAATTGCATATTTTGATTTAAATTCATCTAAATTAAAATTTATCTTTTTGAAATATGCTTTTGCATTTTCAAAACTAGTGCTCTCATTATCCACCATTTGCATAGAACCATTAAAAACAGAAATTCCTGTAAAATAACAAGTTCCAATTATTCCGGCTAATATAACAAATCCTAAGGTGATGCCAAATATTCTTATTATTCTTTTCTTTTTCAATATTTGAGCCCCTTTCGATATTATAATAATATGTTAAAAAGATCTTTAATCTACAGAATTATATATTTTTTAATTTTTCCTTTGGTAACCACCCTTCATCTTTATCAATAATTTTTATACACCATAACCAACCATTAAGTTCTTCTGTCCCTTCAACAACTTCGCCTATTTTAACATTCAGTTCCTTTGCTGTATAATCTTCTAATATTGTTCCATATTCATTTTCAATAGAAAGTATCTGTTCTGGAACCCATCCCTCTGTCTCATTATCTAATGTATAACAATACCTCCAGTTATCCCAATTTTCTGGTCCATTATATTTATCTCCTATCTTTAATTTGGTGCCTTTTTTTATTGTTATTGGATTTGGATAATTGCTAATATGGGATTTAATTACTTTATAAATCATACTTATTTACCTCTCTTTATTAATTCTTGACATAATAATAGAGTCTATATATACTCCTTTTTCTAAATATTTATCAAACTTCAAGATTCCTTCTTGTTGAAATCCAAATTTTTCATACAGTTTTATAGCCCGTTCGTTATTGGAATCTACTTCTAAGCAAATTTTTAGAAAATTACTGTTATCTGCCCAGTTTATCATCGTTTCTATCAATTTACTTCCTATACCATAATTCCAAAATTCCTTTAATATTGCTATTCCAAATTGACCTTTATGTTGATATCTTTTTAAAGAACTAGTTGTAAAACCTAGTGTGCCTACAATATTTCCATTAACTTTTGCAGTAAGAAAGATCTCCTTATCATTATTTGCTTTATTTTTAATAAACTTTATTTCATTTTCTATACTCATATTAAATTCACCAGGTTCTCTCATTAAATACTTAGCAATTTTAATTCGATTATGCATGTCCCTTTCAATTAATAGATAATTGATTTGTTCTGAAATGCTATTTTTAAAATTATCTTTACCTTTTTTTCATCAACTAAGGCCATCCTATCCCTCTTGAGATATTTATTTTTATGTTTCCCTATATTTGATATATGCTTCACAATGTATAAAGAATGTGTCGTGATATTTGCCAAATCTCGAATCGGAAATGCTGTTCTTTATAAATATGCCGGAAACTGCCACTAAAGTTTAAAAACAAAACTAAGACACATAAATTTTCTTATGTTCACTTAATATCAATTCTTATTTAAATCAGTATTACCCTTTTCGTAACCCTTCCTCCTACATGAGTTCTAATGATATCATTTGCTTTCCTAGGTGAATATAAACTAATTCTTCCAGAACTCCATGAGTTTTACTCTTATAAGTTTTGAATTTGCTACCCTCTTATAATGAGACCATTCCTTTGGATATAATCTTTTATACTTTATAATGCCAAACCTTTCATCTATAAGTAGTATTGCTCCCTTATCCTTCTCGCTTCTAATAACTCTACCAGCAGCTTGAAGGACTTTATTCATTCCAGGATACATATAAGCATATTCATAGCCTAACCCATTTTCTGATTGAAAGTATTCTCTAATAATATCTCTTTCAAAACATATCTGGGGTAGCCCTACTCCTACAATTACAGCACCAATGAGTTTGTCTCCAATTAAGTCTATTCCCTCTGAAAATATACCTCCTAATACTCCAAAAGCAACCATTGTATCCTCTGTTTCTAGATTGAATCTATTTAAAAATTTCTCTCTATCTTCTTCTGTCATAAAACTTTCCTGAATTATAGTTCTAATATCTGGATTTCTATCTACAAAATTTAAATACACTTGTTCCATATATTTGTATGAAGGAAAGAAAATAAAATAATTTCCCTTTTTCTGTGATACAAATTCTTCAATATATTCCACTACATTTAAGTAAGTTTTATCTCTATCCTTATACTTAGTGGAAATAGTATCCCCAACTAAAAGACATAGATTGTCCTTGGGAAAGGGAGATGAAAATCTAATAATATAATCCTCTTCATCTCCACCTAATACATCTCTATAATAATCAAGGGGTGTTAATGTAGCAGAAAAGAATATAGCTGCTCTCACCTTTTTTAATATTTCACTTAATAAATAGGAAGGATCTATGCAAAATAGCTTTAAAAGCATATCCTTACCCATTGGCTCAATATAGGTTACATACCTCTTATCATAGAAATCGGCTATCTTAATAAATCTCAATAGTTCAAAATATAACTCCTGTATTTCCTCATGAAGCCCATGTCCTTTTTCATTTATAAGCCACTCTTCTAATTCTTTTATAAGCTTATTTATTGGAGAATAAATATCTGTTATTTCCTCTTTTTGATAATAAAAATCCTTATTAGAAACATGCTCTCTTTTTACTTTATTCATAGCATTATTACAATTATTAAAAGCTTTTGAAACATTGGGAAATTTTTCTCTAAATAATCTTTTATATTTTATAAATGGCTCTTTTGTAATCTGTGCTGAAAACATGTCCCGAGAACGGTCTACTAGGTTATGAGCTTCATCTATTAAAAATATATAGTCATTTCCATTACCTTCAAAAAATCTTTTCAAACTTACATTTGGATCAAATGCATAGTTATAATCGCATATTATTACATCACTCCAAAGACTTAAATCTAGAGAAAATTCGAAGGGACATACCTGGTGAAGTTGTGCATATTCTACTATAATCTCCCTTGTCATCATATCTTGTTTCTCTAGTACATCCATAATAGCCTGATTCACCCTGTCATAATGGCCTTTGGCATAAGGACAGTCTCTTGGATTACATTTTACTTCTTCATTTAAACATATTTTTTCCTTAGCAGTGATAAAAATGGATTTAATCCTAAGTCCCTTCCATGCCATCTGCTCTATAGAATTTAAAGCTACCTGCCTTGTAATAGTCTTTGCGGTCAAATAAAAAACTTTAGAAGCAACACCCTCCCCAATAGCCTTTATAGAAGGAAATATAGTAGAAATGGTTTTACCTATACCTGTTGGAGCCTGAGCAAAAAGGTTTTTTTCATTAAGTATTGTCTCATAAACGGCAACTGCTAATTTCCTTTGACCTTTTCTATAACTTTTAAAAGGAAAAGAAAGTTCTTTTATGGCTGCATCTCTAACCATTTGCCAATAAAAAGTCATATTTGCCCACTCTACATATTCTTCAATTAACCCTAAAAAGAATTCCTCTAATTCCTTAAAAGTATAGTATTTTATAAACTTCCTTGTTTCTTCCCATTCAATGTTGTAATAGGTAAGCTGTATATTTATTTCATCTATTTTATTTTCCTTTGCATACATGTAACCATAACATTTCCCTTGAGCCCAGTGAAGCTGATTATAATCTTCACCAAGCTCATCTAATGGCCTTGTAGTGCTTTTAATCTCATCTATTATTATATTTTCATCTGTCTTTAAAATCCCATCCGCTCTACCTTCTATTTCTATAGTGAAATCCTCATAATTTAAGATATGCCTTAATGCAACTTCTGGAGTATATTCTTCTCCATAAGAGTTTTGCACCTTTTGATGGGCTCTTGTCCCTTCCACTGCTCTAGTACTTCCCATAAATGTATTGTCTATATCTCCTGAACGAAGTACAAACTCGACTAAATTCCTTACAGATACTTTGATTTGCTTAGACATATTATTCATCCTTAATCTTCATGATATTTGATACCTATATATGCTTTCATATGGACTTCCTTTCTAATACCTATAATCTTACTATATACTGACAAGTCTTTTTTTGCCCGTTTTTATATAATTCATGCCACGTTGGTCTATCGATAATTCCTATTAGTTCAGCACCACTGTGTTCACAAGTTTTTCTGGATGCAATATTTTCCGGTGCACATGTAATTATAACTTTATCCATCTTGTGTTTCTTTGCCAATAGAAACAGTAATTTACAGGCCTTTGAGGCGTAATGGTTTCCTCTATAAGATTCATAAATTTCATATCCTATATTCCCGCCATATTTTGTATTATCATTATGCCCGATACGCAAATCACACTGACCTACTTCAACATCATCAACGCACCTGACAATCTTGAAATAATATGCTGGAACATATCCCTTCTCGATGTTTTCATCAGAAGTTCTATATAGGCGTAGATAAATTTCTTGATCTCGCAAATCCGTTGTATCAAAAAACAATTTTACACCTCCATGAAATTGAAATATTATCTTTATCGAAAGTGACTTACATGAATACTACCAAAACATCTGCATTGCTTTGCTTTTAGGGTCTAAATAATCATAATAAAGACCATAATGTTTTCATCCTGCAAATCCAATCTTATTTAATAAAACAGTGAATTCATATGCCTTCCCTATAATAATGAATTCTTCCTTATTTCATTTAATTCATCTACATTAAACAATCCTAGCCTATATAAATATAAATATTCCTCAGAAACTCCACTATTAAATATTAATAGGTCATCTGTATTTATTGTAAGAAGTATCCCATTATCAAATAATTTTCTGGCAGGATAACATGCCATGTCTTTAGCCGCTCCTAATATATAGTTGCTGCTTGGACATATATTTAATCTAATGTTTCTCTCTTTTATTAAATCCATCACGTATTCATTTGAAACAGTCCCTATGCCATGTTGTATTTCATCTACTTCTAATATTTCTATTGCTTTTTTTACATTTTTAGAATCATGGAATTCTCCAGCATGTACTTTAAGTTTAAGACCTTTCTCCTTTGCATATTTATAATAATCTCTAAATCTCTCAAAGTCATCTACAGTTCCATCTCCATATAAATCTATAGAAAAAAACACTCCACTGTCTATACAGGGTAGCAAAAGTTTCTCTAGATTTTCATTGGATATATTTTTAGGCATACCTACCTCTGGTCTAAAGTCTGTCGATTCAATATACTTATTTCTAATGTAAAGTACTGTTTTGAAGAACTCATCCTCTTCAGTAAAGCGCATTAGTTCATGACAATCTATACTAGCTTCTAATACCTTTACTCCATCTTTTATGGCTTCCTTTACCGTTTCTACAATTAAAAACAGAATATCTTCTTTTTTACTAATATACCTCATAGTTTCATTAAAAATATAATCATCTAATCCTTTAAGTCCATCTATTTTACTAGGTGGATTATTTACATTGCCACCAGCCCATTTATTAAAAATAGAGAATCTCATACCTAGCCCACAATGATTATGTACATCTCCCTTGGATACCTTTCTTATCTTAGTTAAATCTTTTTTATTAATCCCTCTTTAAATAGTTTCCCCTCTGTTTTTCCATAAATATTCTCCTTTGACTTAAACATAGAAATCATTAATGCATCTGTGACTTTTTGTATCTTTCATTTCCTATTTTGATAAAGGTCGTATTGCATCATTCTTAATTGAAAGCTCCAGCTTATCTAATCCAGGTAATATTAACTGCTCATACTCATTTCTTTCTGTGAACTCATGAAGATAATTAAAGCATTCTTCAATATCGTGCAATATACCATGGTGTTTACATGTTCTTTTTATTATACTCATCAGCTTATGATTATTAGGACTATTTACATTATACGCATACTTATACCTCTCAATATATCGGGCTTTCATTCCTGGAAAATGTTCATCTAACTTTTTATAGAAGTATTCTCGATTGCCTTCTCTTAGTGTTAGTCCAATGCCAAAACAAATAATGCCATGTACTTTTGCCTCTACACAATAATCCAAAATTCCTCTAATATTTTCCTCCGTATCATTGATAAATGGTAAAATAGGGCTCAACCATACTACCGTTGGGATTCCGTTATCACGCATTATCTTTAGCACCTCAAACCGTTCCCTTGTAGTGCTCACATTTGGTTCAATTATTTTGCATAAATCTTCATCATAAGTAGTAAGGGTCATTTGTATTACACATTTTGTATTTTCATTAATTTTTTTAAGTAAATCTAGATCTCTTAAAATTCTTGTAGACTTTGTCTGTATAGCCAGTCCAAATCCATAGGAATAAATAAGCTCTATACACTTTCTGGTATTTTCTAGCTTTTCTTCCAAATGAATATATGGGTCACTCATAGCTCCAGTGATTATCATACATTTCTTTCTTTTTCTACGCAGGGCCTTCTCTAAAACTTCAGGAGCATTTACCTTTACCTCTATATCTTCAAAATCATGATTCATCTGATAACACTTACTTCTTGAGTCACAATAAATACAGCCATGGGTGCAGTCTCGATATATATTTATTCCATTCTGAGCGGATAAGATACCTTTCACTTCTGTTTCATGCATAATATTCTCCTCTTTGATTAAATACTTTTATTGCATAATAATCTGGAATCGCAAGAAAATATAGGTATTTTAATTCTGGTATTTTCTAATGGGTCATTACCTATTTCATTTATTTTCTTTTAGGTTTCTTTTTTATTATTATCAATCTCTTTATATCTTCAACTAAACTCATATCAGAAACATTGATCCATAACCATTTACCATCATGATATTGACGGGTATTTGAATATAATTCAATAATTTTAGAAGAAAACTCATTTTGTATTAACTCAAATTTCTGCCTTTCTGCCTTGCCAAATATAACCAGTACAATAAACTGTCCCTCTTTTACATAAAAAGCACATAGGGTTCTGCCACTTCTACGAAATTTCACTTCCCAAACCCCATACTTTCCGCCTTCATCCCATACAGGATCAAATTGATAATTTGACTCTACAAATTGAATAACTTCATTCCATGCTTCCATTGCTGTCTCGCCTATTAGAGATTCTATTTGCTCTTTATTAGGAATTGTCTCAAGCACATTTACACCTCCTTGCTTTCTTGATTTCTAAAAATGTCTAGACAAGGTAGGAAAGCTTTTCTGCAATACTGCCAACCCGTTCATAAGTTATTAATTCACATAGTTTTTCAGTTGCTTTTCCAAATTTTCTATATAAAAAATTAAATAGAAAATATGGTACTCGTTGTTTATGTGCCTTTGGCATCCTTTTAAATATATTCTTCGTAGAGTAAATTTGTCTGTAAATCCATATATATCCATTATAAAGTTCCTCAGGAGTCATATTTTTTGGCTTAAATACAACATTTGCAGTATTATACTTTGAAAAATCAAAGTCTATGATTCTTCCATTTTTGGCGTACTCATCGTAAACTTTTGTTCCGGGGTATGGGGTTAGTATATGGGATGTAACTGTTTCTATTTTATTTTTTACGATCCAGTCTAATGTAGTCTTAAATGTTGTAATATCGTCATCGTCAAGGCCAAAAACAAAACTAGCGTTAATCATTATTCCCCTTTTATGAATTTCTTTAACTAAAGTCTCATACTTTCGGATATTGTTCTGACTTTTATGGACATTTTTTATAGCCTTTTCATTTAGGCTTTCAAAACCAATGAATAAACTTTCACATCCTGAGATAGCCATCTCATCTAATAAATCAGGCATGTCCACTATATTTGCTGAAACTGCTGCATTCCACTTCAATCCCATTGGTCTAATGGCTCTAACAAATTCTAAGGTCCATTTGGGATTTCCAATAAAATTATCATCTATGAACATAACATGTCGCTTGCCAATTGTTTTTATATCTTTTATCACATCTTCAATATCCCTATTAATATACAATGTTTTATAAGCTTCACAGCTATTGTAACAGAAATCACATCTGAATGGACATCCTCTACTTGTACTAATAATATTACAATATAAATATTTTTTGGTATCAATCAAATGATATCCTGGCGAAACAATCTCACTACCTTTAATTTCACCATTACATCGGTATATTTTTTTCAGTTTCCCATTTTGAAAATCTCGAATAATATCAGGCCATGTTTTCTCTGCTAATCCAACAGCTACAATATCAAAGTACGTTTTGGCCTGTTCAGGAAATGCAGTAATATGTATTCCACCTGCTACGACTGGAATCCCCTTACTTTGGTAAATCTTTGAAATTTCTATTGCACGAGGAAAAACATCTACTGTAACAGTAATGCCTACAATGTCTACTGCTTCATCAAAATTAATATCTTCTATATTTTCATTTTCAATTATTACTGTATGTTCTTTATGAATCATATTTGCTATTGTCAATAATGCAAGGGATGGGGCCATTCTAGTTTTAAGTCGAGTATCCATTGGCCTCATAATCATTTTAGGTTGTATCAATTTAATAATCATATCAGCGTTTTCCCTCCAAGGTATAGGTTCTTCTATTTCTCCAAAACAACTTCAACAGCTAATCTTAATCCTTTTCTAATATTTTCAATACTCATACTAGGCATATTCCTTTTTGATATGACTTGTTCAGGTAAATATGGTACATGAATGAAACCTCCTCTTATATTAGGATATTTTTTGTCTATTAAATATAATAGTCCATACATAATATGATTACATACAAAAGTTCCTGCAGTATTAGAGATACTAGCTGGAATACCCGATTCTCTAATTTTCTTTACCATTCTTTTTATAGGTAGTGAAGTAAAATAAGCATTTTCTCCATCCTCAAATATTTTTATATCTACTGGTTGATTTCCTTCATTATCCTTTATCCTTGCATCATCTATATTTATTGCTACTCTTTCTAATGAAATATCATATCTCCCTCCAGCTTGTCCAACACAAATAACTATATCCGGTTTTTCATTTTCAATTAAATTTTCTAATACTTCTATGGATTTGTTAAATACAGTAGGAATTTCTTTTTTAATAATTTCTGTATTCATTATTTTGTCTTCTAAAGTTTTAACTGCTTCATAGGCAGGGTTAATAGTTTCTCCGCCAAATGGTTCAAATCCCGTAATCAAAAGCTTCATTCATAATTACCTCCCGAATTTAATTATACCTGAAATATAACTTCTGCTTCACTCTCATCTAAGACAAATCCTATTTTTTCATATAAATTTCTTGCAATTATATTATCATATCCAACCCATAACATTGCCTTTAATGCTCCTTTTTTCTTTGCTTCTTTTAAACCAGATAGTATCAATCTCTTTCCAAAACCTTTTCCTCTTTCAACTTCACTTACCCCAACATTCCTTATAAAGCAGTTTATATTGTTTCTTCCATATAATTCAATTATTATAGATCCTATTATCTTCTTGTTTTTCTTATAAACCAGTATTATATGATGATCATCATCCAACCTAGTAGTTAGCTGATTTTTCGTTATGTTAAGAGAATCAAACAGGTATCTATCAAATATGAGAAACTCATTTATATCTTCTCTCTTTAAGTATTCAATAGATGAGCTATCCTCTTGACATGTAATATTATCTAATGTGCATGAATAGCCTACATAAATTTCTTTGCCCTTATACCCCCACTGATTAATTATTTTTTCCTTTTCAATGACTTCATTAAGACTATTGCCATACCTAAATATAAATTTAATATCTGGATTTTCCTTCTTTATTTTTTCTATGCTACTTCTTAAATCTTCTAAATTATTTACTCCCCATAATAACTCCATGTCCTCGCTAGTCTTTCCCAACAAAAAAACACCTTCAGGAAATTCATATAGTTTTGAATCCTCTAACATATCACCATAGAAAAAACTTTCTTTATAACTATACCCTCTTTCATATATTTCTTCAAATTTCATTATATTCTCCCCTTGTATTTTAATAATCCAATATGAAATCTCATTGCTTTAAATAGGAATTATTCAATATAAATTATAGTTATAATTTTACGACATGCTGATTAGAATTTATTTCTGTATACTTTTTCTTCATAATAAATCTCTCCTTAGTCAGCGAATATAATCTATTTGCTGTCTTTCTTTAAGATAATTAAATCTCCATCCCATTCAGGAATATACAATCTTCTATCATAATAGTCCATACTACAAATTAACGGCAAGTTTATCTTAAACAAATCCTTTTCGTTGGTTCTATTTTTTCTACCTTTTATTACATTGATATTTCCCGCTATTGTATAAACCTTCCCTTTATTCGTTATCATTCTTACAACATGATTTTGGGTGTCTCCTACATATATATTACCAACTTCATCAAGTGACAAAGACCATGGTCCATCAAAATAACTCTCTTTATTTCCACCAAAAGTAGCATCTTTAGCATCTCCACCGTCACCTGTATAACCAGGCTTACCTGTTCCAGCAATTAATTCAACAGTCTCTTTATCTATATTAATCTTCCGTACTGCATAATTTTTACTATCTAATATATAGATATTTCCTTCAGGACCTCTCCTTAAATCATATATCCAGTTAAAACGTGCCTCATTAAAAGAAACTTCCTCCCTTTGAAATCCAGGTTGCCCAGTTCCCAAAACTTCTAATGTATTGCCTTTTTTATCAAACTTCCATATCCTACAGCCGGTTATTTCATTTATCCACATATTACCATCTATATCATATTCACAATTTCCTACATCTTTTAATCCTATTTTGTTACAATCAATTAAAACTTCTATATCTTTAGGTTTGTTATTTTCCATTATTATCTTATACACTATTTTGTTTCCACCACTTACTACTATAGGTGAACCATCGGGTAATCCTGTTAAATAGTTTGGATTTTTTATATCACAATTAATATGACAATTAGTCTCAAAGCCAGAGTTATGTCCAATTGTCCACAACAAATTATTTCCATCTATTTGGCCTACCCAATTATTATCATAATCAAGTCCATATTGATTGCCAAAATAGTCATGGAAGCCTAAATGAGAAAAACCATCTCCCCAATTTTTATTTTCTTCATAATTAATTATCTTTTCTACTTTCCACATAATTATCCCCCTAAATTTATTAACCTATATCTGATTTTATTCATATCTATAGCTCTTATATTTGCCACATCTCTGAATCAGTCCTTTAAGCCAAACTCCTTTACATCAATATTTTGTTTGCTGGTGGCTTATTTTTGAAACTAGACCAACCTCATTCCTTCTATTTCCATACTCAATCTATTAAAAAATTCATTCATAAAGTTTAATCTATCAATACCAATTTCCTTTGCTTTTTTCGTATATAACTTCTCTGGTATTTTTTTAAACTTAACTTCATACTCAATAAAAGGTGAATGCTTTGATACATCTTTTAACCTTCCATTTTCGGTAGTATTTTCAACCATATATTTCTTTGAGAACAGGTCTGTTGATAATTTTTGTCCAAACTGGCCAGATATCATAAAGGTACGTGCAATTCCAATAGCCCCTAATGAATCTAGCTTGTCTGCATCAAATAGTATTTTAGCTTCTATTGTCCTTGGCTCATTTCCACTTCTAAATCGATGTGATGCAATACAATGTTTTATTTCTTCAATTTTGTCCTCTCCGTATTCTAAATCTCTTAAAATCCTTCCTGCAATTTCACTGCCTAAAATAGCATGATCAGTCTTTCCAGTATTATCATTGCTTTCTTTTACTCTAGCAATATCATGTAACAGCGCTGCAGGAATAAGAACATGTAAATCAACATTTTCTTCATATTCTGCTAATAGTAAACATAAATTATACACTCTCATTACATGGTCTAAATTATGTGCTGAACATGATAACTCTTTTTCAACAATTTCTTTTATCTTCTCATGTTTTTTATCTATCATCATATTTACTTCCTTTCTAATGGCTATTATGGATAGAGGGACAGGTAATCTGTCCATTGAATAGAAAAATATACCCCTCACTTTGTCCATGCTGTATAAAAATTCCTATTGTGATGAAAACAAGAATTACACCAATCCAAATTTCAAACCCAGGATAATATCGAAGAAGGAATGTGATGAACGTTTAAAATCTTGATAGACTATTACAATTTTGTTTCGCTATAACATTTATTATCAACTTTATTAAGTTTCTTAGTAAGCATGATTAGAATTGGAATAAGTATAAATATTATAGATTGAAAAATTGACCTCCCATTATTAATATTAAATCCAATATTACTAATGTTATCGCCAACTATCTTTACAAATAGAATTACAATAATAAAACCAATTATTTTTGACAATATAATCTCACCTAATAGATCGTCCAATCCGAAAACAAAAATATCCAATAGTCTAATAACCATAGTAACACTCATTAAGCATATGCTAAGGGTTAGTGGTCTTGATAATAATAAATCTTTAAGCCTATATTTTTGAATTAACATTCTTTTATAGTATATATTAATTTCTTGCTTATATATCTGTATATTTTCTTAGATAGAATATATCATTTCTTATCTTAGTATTATATGCTTCTTCCTACTTTATCTATTGCAATACATTATTTGTTTTTTATCTAATACCCTTAGTACTTCTATTTATTCTTGATATACTTGCTCTATCTCATTCTTCTACTGTTCCTGATTCATTAATTCTAAACTTTTTATTGTCACAATCTATTTCTGCTTCAACACCATAGGGTAAAATAAACATTGGTGCTGTATGTCCAAAGTTCATATTATACATTATTGGAAGATCATCTCTTTTTGCTTCATCTCTTATTACTTTTAAATACTCATCCTTATATTCTTCATAATATTTTTCATCTTGAGGCTTACCTATTATTAAACCATTTATTCTACCAAATATGCCAAGAGCATTTAGAGCTCTTAGATACCATCTTATATAATCTGGGGTAGGTTTATCTTCACTAGTCTCTAGAAATAATATTTTATTTTCCCATTCATCTAAACTTGGCCATAAAGTTGTGCCTCTTAACCAATCCAATACTTCTATACAACCACCTATCAGTTTGCCTCTTACTTTTCCTTTTCCTTGAAGAATCTCATGACCCCTTTTCTCCATATTCATTTTTCTTTTTATTTTACTATTTTCTTCCTTTTCCCATGCTAACCATTGTGATGTCCAATATTCACTTGGCATAATCTCTCCTATAGTTTCATTACTAAATAGTGATTTCTGGATCCATTTAATCGTATAATCGTGCATCTCTACATTTTCTGCAAATTCTCCTAAAACACTCGGACCATAATAACTCGTCAAACCAGCCTTATAGCACATAAAATGATTTACGGTTGTATCAGAATAACCCATAAATATTTTCGGATTTCTCTTTATTATTTCAAAATCTATATAGGGTAACAATCTTAGGGTATCATCACCACCTATATTAGAAAAAATAGCTTTTACTTCTTTATTTTTAAAGGCGTTCATCAAATCTTCTGCTCTTGCTTTGGGATTATTATTTAAATATTCACTACCCCTTAAACTGTTTGGCATCTCTATAACATTTACTCCAAACAATTCTTCCATTCTTTTTTTACCTATCTCATATCGATATCTATATTCTTTATCTCCTGCTCCACCCCATGACAAACTTACCGTTGCTACTGTATCTCCTTTTTTTAATTTTTTTGGTTTTATCATTATTAGTTCTCGGACCTCCCTCTAACACTCTATTAAAAGCAAATTTCACATAACCTTCCCATATTTGCTACGTAGAACTTTTTCTATAGGCATGCTATTTCCTCTTTCCTTTTTGTAAATTATTAATATTTTACAATCCAATACTTCAATATAATAAATATTTATATAATTGCTTAATACATACTTTTTTACATAAAAGACATTAATAAGTAGCTCCCATATTGGTATTTCCTATAACGTTCTTAGTATTGGAGGCATCTATAGGCTATTTACTATAAACAGTTTCATCCTATTTTTTACGAACTGCCCCTCTATAATAACTAAATTAAAACAACAACTACAACGATTACATTATCAGCCCATCCTACCTCATTAAATGTAGATTCATATCTCTAATATTCTACATTTTATTTTAAATCCCTTCTTTTTACATTATTATTATCAGAACAAAAAAAGATAGGTAAATTATTACCTATCAATTGAAGAATTAAGAATATATTTAAATGTATATGAATTAATTTGTTGCTATAATACTATAAAATTCTTGAAAAGACTTATAGACATAATAATGATCAAAAACCCCGCCTAATTCTCTTATAGAGTGCATACCAAGTATTGGATTTCCTATATCTACTGAAGGAATATCTAATTGAGTTGAGGATATAGGTCCTATAGTGGAGCCTCCTCTTTCATCAGACCTGTTAACAAACTTTTGTACAGGAACATTTACAGATTTACATATTCCTTCATAAACAGCTGACGACGAACTATCAGTTGTATAGGACTGATTTGCAGATATCTTTATAGTTGGGCCTCCGTTTATTACTGGTCTATTAGTCAGGTCTTGCTTTTCTGTATAATTAGGATGAAGTGCATGTGCCATATCAGCAGATATTAAAAAAGAATTGGATAATGCTCTATAATAATCTTCCTTGTCCTTACCCATAGATATTGCAATTCTCTCAAGAACAGTTCTAAGCATGGGGCTCGCTGCTCCCTGTTTTGTGGTGCTACCTACTTCTTCATTATCAAAACAAACTAGTACATTTGTAGCATTACCTACTTTACTATCTATAAGCCCATATAATCCAGCATGAACCATAGCTAAATCGTCTAATCTGCCAATAGAGATAAATTCTTCATTAAGCCCTATTAAAGATCCTTTCTCTACACCATATAAGAACAATTCAAAATCTAGAATATCCTCTAATTTTATATTTAATTTTTCAGCAATTAATCCTAATATGAAACTCTCTTTTTCAAATTTATCATTTATAGTTGATAGTAATGGTAAAGTATCAATTTGAGGATTTATCTTTACACCTTCGTTTACTTTTCTGTTCATATGTATGGCTAAATTAGGGATAGTCATTATAGGTTTTTCCATATCGATCAGTAATTCTTTGGGCTTTAATGGATTTTTAGTTTTTATACTTACTCTACCTGCCATAGATAAAGGTCTATCAAACCAAGTGTTTAATATTGGCCCACCATAGACCTCTGTGTTTAATTTTAAATATTCTCCTTCCACAGTCATTTCAGGATCAGGTTTAATCCTAAAAGTTGGTGAATCTGTATGAGCCCCTACAATCCTAAATCCATCATCTTCTATTTCTCCTTTTCCTATTACGAATGCTACTATTGCTGAACTATTCTTAGATACATAATACTTGCCTTCTTTACTTAATTTCCATTTGTCCTGTAATTCAATTTTTTTAAACCCTTCTTTTATAAGTATTTCTTCTACATTTTTTGTTGCATGAAATGAACTGTGACTTGCATTGATAAAATCTATTAATTTTTTTGCAAATTCTTGTTCTTTTCCCATAAAATCTTCCTTTCATACCTATTCTTTAATTAATATTCCATATATAAAAACTATAACATATTAGACTTATATTTATAAGACAAAAACAATAGGTTTTTCAAAAGCATTTGGGTATTTGAAATCTTCTGGTAGATACTCATTAATGTGGTTTACCAAGGCTTACTCGAATCAAGCCATCCTTTTTGTAACCAATATTCTCTATCAGTGGGATTCCAATCATTTATTTTCTGACTCATTCGCATTACTTGAAATATTGCTTTGGTTTTTATCCCTGGTTTTGTCTTACCTATCTGTTTTGAAATTCTACTAGCTAATTTTATAACTTCCTTTTCTATCTGACGCTTCTTTTCTGGTTTTACAGTTTCCCAGCTTGAAGCAGCAACATTTTTTCCATAACGATAGATTTTAGCTACTCCCCAATAGAAAAGATTATCTTTCAAAGCTTTTGTCACTTTTTTTGTACCTGCACCTGCAGCGGTGGAAATAACTAGCCCAACCTTACTGAACATTTTGGGATGAGGTCTATGTGGCATCCATAGATAGGCTAAATGATCAAGAAGTGTTTTAAGTTGACCACTCATTCCGTAGACATAACAAGGAGATTCTAAAACTAATAAATCAGCTTCTTCAATTGCTTTAACAATTGGTTGAACCACCTCAGCATGTGGACATTGTTCCTCACCCTTTGTAAAACAATTAAAACAGCCTATACAGAATGATGGGGTATCCTTTGGCATAAAATATTCAATTATTTCTGTATTTTCATCTGAAAGATTATCTAAAAAAAGTTTTGTAATATTATATGTACTACCTTTATGCAATTGCCCATGCAAAACTACAATTCTCATATTGCTTAATTCCCCCTTTTGAAATTTCAATTTTGATAAAGTTGAAATTAAATATTATTTCTCTCGCACTATTCCATTTTCTCGATCTTTTCAATTAATCTGATAGGGTTAACAATTTTCCCCAGTGGTTTCATCAACAATTACTGTATCGCTTGTATTGAGGGTTTCAAAAAAGAATACATCCAATATAATATCTGGATTAACTTGACATGCCAATGCGTATAATCCTGCTAAATATGGTACTGTCCAACTCATACCACCTTCCCTATAATATACATAATCATTTGTGCCAGTAGGACTTGCGGTACATCTAGAGTCCATAGGTATTAATAGAGCATTGTTATAGTATTCTCCCTTCTTCCAATACTCTCCTTTTCCATATGAGGTAATGTCATCTGCATCTATCAATGGATTTCTTCCAAGCCCCATAAAATCTTTACTACCCACGTATATAGTGTAGATTCCATGGGCTTCAGCAATATAATAAAGGTCTGCTTCAGGTGCTACTCCAACAGTTTTCCCTACAGCAATGGATGCAACTGCAGGTCCATGCATTGATGCTCTTTCGTCATAACAATGAATTTCCTCATACATTTTCAATTGTTCTTTATATTCTACATGGTCAACTAGCAAGCTCTGATCGATTATTGCTATACCAACTCCTTTTCCAGTAATCCCTTTTTGGTGAAGTTCCCTTAATCCTAAACCAGGATTTTTTCCTAACTCCATGATCATCTCCGGATTAAAACCATCTGGTAGTTCACCAGGCCATTGTGTTTTACTATCAAAATCAGCATGTATTAAATCTTCATTAATTGGTTTTATAACCTTGTAATAGTCCTAACTATATAATATTCTACATTTTCTTTTTAAGTCCTTCTTTTGCTTCAGATGTTTATTAGGTTCTAAACAATTCTGTATATTATCTATTTTCTCCCACATAATTTTTATATGATAAAGCCCTATAAATAAAATATAGGGCCTTTTATTACCATTTTATATAATTACAAAAATTTCTAAACTCTAAAGCTTTATAGGAATTTTTAAATTCTATTTTCAAATATTCATCAAGTCCATTGCATCTTTTGAATTTAAACATCCCTAAAATATACATCAAGTATGGCTCCATATAAAATCACCTCCATATAGAAATACTAGATTCTTAAATTTCTTTGTGATTATCATCACTTTTCCTCCTTTCCATTTTTGTTTTTTATATAAAAAAACCGCAGGTATTCCTACGGTTATAAACAAAATTATTCAATATTATAGCAAAAAAATTTACCAAATTCATAAAATAGGCATAGATTAAACAACAAAAAAAGTCACAGCCTGCTGTGACTAATATATAATCTATTCAATATGGTTTACGCATCATATCATATTGAAACATAACATACCTTTCCGCAGGTTTTTATATTTTTTAGCATATATAGTTTTCTTAATGGTAGTAGGTTTATTGTTTTGATCATTATTATAATCCTCCTTAGAAAGTTTTAATATGTTAAAGTATTACCACTATAGTTTATCAAGGAATTATTTGGAAAGCAAGCATTATTTTTAAAATTTAAACTTATAGTGCAAATGGCCTAATTAATCCAACCTTAGGCCCAGCTTTTGTGCAAAAGCATAGGCTTGTTGGTATTCTTTAAACCCCAATCTTCGATTTATTTCATCATATTCAAAAGCTTTATGGGTAGGATAGTATTGGCTCATAAGGTTTACTAAACAGTCATGGGACAACTCCTTTTTAATAAATTCTAAAACTTTCTTAGTATCTTCTAATCCCCCAGGTAGCATTAAATGTCTTATAAGTAATCCTCTATAGGCTATTCCTCTCTTATCTACCTTCAATCCCTCTACTTGCCTATCCATCTCCTTTAAAGCTAACTTTATTTTATCGGAATAATCTGCTACTTTAGAGTATTTTTTCCCTCGTTCAGATATACTATATTTAAAATCTGGCATATAAATATCTACTAATCCATCTAAAATCCTTAAAATTTCAATCCTCTCATATCCTCCACAATTATATACTAAAGGTAAATGGAAGCCTTTTCGGACTGCTATATAAAGGGCTTCTATTATATTAGGTATAAAATGAGTTGGAGTAACAAAATTTATATTATGGCATCTATAATGATTTTGTAATAAGAGCATTATATCAGCTAATTCCCCATTAGATACTATATTCCCTTCACCTTCAAAGCTAAGTTCATAGTTTTGACAAAAAACACATCTCATATTACAATAGCCAAAGAATATGGTGCCAGAGCCTCTAGTTCCAACTAGCATATCTTCTTCACCAAAATGAGGACCATAACTTGAGACTATTGCCTTATCAGTAGCTCCACAAAACCCTACCTTTTTTGTTCTATCCACTCCACATTCATGGGGGCATAAATAACAGTCGGTTAAATGCTTTTTAGTTTCCTCTACTTTCTTACGCAATGTACCATCCTTCAATAATTTTATATAATTTGGTTTAAAAACCATTCATTTGTTCACCTATCCTCTCAAATAATTTCATGGAAATAGTAATTATCTAATTGATTTTACAAATATTTCCCCGATAACACTTTTGTCTAGCTGAATTTCTAAGTCCCTATCCCCTGCAACCATAATCCAAAAATTATCATTTCCTAAATAGATAGCCTCTACCCTATTGTCTACAATATTAATTCTTTGACTAGATATTTCATTAATTAAGGGAGTTATTACATTAATTCTATCACAATTTTTAGCAAAAATAATGTGGACTTTTTCTACTGCCTCTCCTCTAATATCTTTACTTAAAGGTTTTTCTAAAACAGAAGATAGATAATCCTTTGACTTGTATAAAATATCCGTATGATTGCCTTCAAGCAATATATTTTGTCCATTTAAATTGCCTAGAGCACTGAAGGTAGTTACTGTTCCATCTCCATAATTAGTTCTATAAGCTTTTATCGGTCTTCCATCTTTCCATTTGGTTTTCCCTTTATTCTTTACATCTACTAAAAATTCCTTATTAGTAAAAATATCTTTACCAGCAATAATTAAAATCTTACTCGGATCAATATACTTTTCTTCCAATTCACTTAAAAATATATTTTTAGCTAACATTCTCTCTACTGCAATTTCCTTCCTTTTCCCATTTTCTTCATAGAATAAATAGTTTCCATACCCAAAGCTAGGCAATAAATCCCTTGCTACAGGAAAAATACTCCTTAAAACCTCTATATGGCTTATATTTTTAAATAAAGAAAAATAAAGCATAAATCCAATTTTCAATCCATTGTAAAGAATATTATCCTCTACTTTTGAATAAGGGATTTTCCCTCCACTCCAGAAATAATAAGCATTTACAGCTCCTAAATTTGGAGTACCTATCATAATCAATTTATCCACTGAAGAGGGACTAAAATAGCTTAGATAAGCCCTTCCCAATAATCCACCTAGACTATGGCCAATAAGTATTACTTTATTCTTCCTTGTCTTGCTTTTAACCTTTTCTATGTCTGGAAATAAATATTTATCTACTGCCTCCAACACCGGTTTTTTCCAATCATAATAGGAAATAAATAAATTCAAACCTTCCATATACCCCATGGCATTCAATATTTGGATGAAAGGTCTATAGATTCTTTCTGCCAATCCGAAAGAAAATTCTCCTGTTCCTTTTATCACATCATCCCCTAAAGAACCAAAGAGTCCTGGTATAAAGACGATAGGATAATCCATTTAAAATCTTCCTTTCTCTTTTATATCAGGATATGCAATTATCTACAAAAACTTTAATTTAAGGATACAAATATAGACCATGACAATTACTAATCCATCCTCCACATAACTACTTTGATAATCTTATCTTTTATTTATTATTCTACACTATATTTTCAAAGCCTTTATATATTTGACAGAAGTTTTAGAATATGAAAAAATGATTATACTAAATATATAGTTGGTGATTATATTGAATATACCTAAAGAACTAGTAGATAAAATCAAATCCATACCTGAAAGACCCGGCATATATCAAATGAAAGATTCCCAGGGGAATATAATTTATATTGGTAAAAGTAAATCTTTAAGTAAAAGAGTAAGATCATATTTTCAAACTAAAGCTAACTTTAACAAAATAAAGCAAATGGTCTTCAATATCCATGATATTGATTTTATAGTTACAGACACCCATTTAGAAGCTCAGTTATTAGAATGTTGTTTAATAAAAAAATATAGACCTATTTATAATAGCCAGTTTAAGAATGATAAAAAATATTTATATTTGATAATAGAAGACGACAATAGTTTTAATCCCCTATCTGTTAATCTAGAAAGAAAGAATGTATATAGTTTTGGTCCTTATAGAAGTAGAAATATTCTTGTAAATTTAGTAAAACTTTTCCATAAAATATATCCTATTAAGAAAGGTTTATACTCATATGAATTTAATTATCATCCTTTACCTTTAAGTATGAAAAAAGATGATTTTGAGGAGAATAAGAAAGCTATAGTAGAGATATTATCCCAAGGAGAATCTATGGAAGAATTCCTATTCAAAATAAAAGCTAAAATGGGAGAAGCTTCTTCATTATTACAATTTGAAAGGGCTTCATATTACAGGGATTTACTATCATCGCTAAAATATTTATATCATTCTAACAAAATGGATATTACAAAGGATAAAAAAATTTTAGTAGGGGAAAGATTAGATGATGGTTATAAGTTATTCTATATAGTAGACGGAAATTTAGTTTGGAAAAAGAAATTCCATAGAATTCATACTAAAGATATAGAAGATTTTTTATCTAAAGCTAAAAAGTTTGAAAACTATTATGTTTACAATAAAGGTGAGAAAAGTGCTCTAGATTTTAAAGCTATTATTAATAGAGAATTAAGAACCAACTCGTCTATGTTAGTTGAATATTTAAATAAAGAGGTTGATTTAAATTTATTAATTAATTTTTTAAAAACATTAAAAACAACAAATTGATTTTAATTATAAATTTCATGAAACTTGGGTATATAGACTAAGGAAAGGAGTGTAACTATGACTAAATTATTTTCAAATATAAAGATTAAAGACCTAGAACTAAAAAACCGTATTGTAATGGCACCTATGTGCATGGTTGCTGCTGACGAGGAAGGTTATGCTAAGGATTGGCATGAAATCCATTATGCTTCCCGTGCCATAGGAGGAACTGGTCTTATAATTTTAGAAGCTACGGCAGTAGAAAGTAGAGGAAGGATTAAAGAAGGGGATTTAGGAATCTGGGATGATTCTCATATAGAAGGACTAGCAAGGATAGTCCAAAGTTCTAAAGCATTAGGGGCCAAAGTAGGCGTTCAATTAGCCCACGCAGGAAGAAAATGCGAAGTAAAATCTGAAAAGATTATTGCACCATCTCCTATTGCTTTTAATGATACTTATCCCACTCCAGAAGAAATGACTATAGATGATATAAAATTTGTAATAAATGCTTTTAAGGAAGGGGCAAGGAGAGCTAATGAAGCTGGATTTGATACTATTGAAATCCATGGAGCTCATGGATATTTAATCAATGAATTTTTATCCCCTCTTACTAATAAAAGAAAAGATGAATATGGAGGTAGCATAGAAAATAGAGTTAGATTCTTAAGGGAAATAACTCAAGAAATCAAAACCGTATGGCCTGAAAACAAACCTATAATCCTGAGGGTTTCTGCTGAAGAATATGTAGAAGATGGAAATCATCCAGAAGATTTAGTAGAAATAATCAATATTGTAAAAGATGAAGGCATAGATATAATAGATATAAGTTCAGGAGGAGTAGTTCCTGCTAGGATTGATGTTTACCCAGGTTATCAAATACCCTTTGCAGAAACGATTAAAAAGGGAACCAATTTACCAATTATCGCTGGAGGATTGGTTACAGAACCAGATATGGCTGAAGAAATATTAAAAAACAATAGGGCTGATTTCATATTCCTAGGTAGAGAATTATTAAGAAATCCTTATTGGCCTTTACAAGCTGCTAGTAAATTAAATTATGATATGGAATGGCCCTATTCCTATAGTAGAGCCAAAATTTAATATAAACTAAAACCCCAGAAAATCTCTGGGGTTTTAGTTTTTTTAATAGCTACTCCTATGTTATAATAATATTATGACCATAGGTAATTATTGGTTAATCTAAATAGTATGGAGGGATAGAAGATGAACATATCAAGAAGAATTGTATCAATAGTATTACTAGTAAGCTTATTATTGGGTATTCCTGCTACTACATTGGGAACCCCTCAAGCTAATATAAATATTCTATTAGATGAAGAGAAAGTTTCTCTAGAGGATGAAATAATTACAAATGAAATTAATCAAATTATGCTTCCTTTACGTGAGATAGCAGAAAAATTGGAATACAAAGTTAATTGGGATGGCAATACTCGAAGTATTACCCTTTCCAAAGGCTCCCAAATTATTGAACTAAAAATTGGTGAGACAAAGGTTGATGTAAATGGAGAAATTCTAGTATTAAAATCTCCACCCATTCTAAAAGAAACTAAAACCTTTGTACCAATGGAATTATTCAGCAATGCCCTAGGTTTAGTTATAGGATGGAATGGTAAGCACCAGGTTCTAAAAATTAATCAACCAGAGGAGAAAAACGAGTCCTTTTTTACTATATCTAAGGATAAAGATAAACAAGCTGAACTAGATGCTTATATAAAAGCCCTTGAAAAACATCAAAATTTTCATGGTAGTGTATTTGTAGCTAAAGATGGTGAAGTACTTCTTAATAAAGGCTATGGTTTTGCTGATTTTGAGCAAAATACAAACAATATATCTCAAACTAAATTTGCTATTGGCTCTATTACAAAACAATTTACTGCAATGGCTATTATGCAGCTTAATGAAAAAGGATTACTAAGTGTGGAAGATAAAATTTCAAAATACTTCCCTGATTTTCCAAATGGAGATTCAATCACCATTCACAATCTATTAACCCATACATCAGGTTTAACAAATTATACAAACTTAAGCGAGTTCTTAGATATTGATTTAAATAATAAAGACCCTATGAAAACAATAGAACTTATAAAAAATCTACCTTTAGAATTTGAACCTGGAAAAGAGTTTAGCTATAGCAATACCAATTATGTATTACTAGGTATGATAGTTGAAAATATAACAGATATGTCTTTAGAAGATTATTTACAAAAAAATATTTTTACTCCTCTTAATATGTCAAATACAGGTTCATATTATATTGAAAACAACCAATTCCCTGACGCTACTCCTTATACAGGCTTTTTAGAAATATATCCTGTAGACGATGAATTGGTATTAACCCAGGCCTATGGTGCAGGAAATATATATTCTACAGTTGAAGATTTATATCGATGGGACCGAGCTTTAAGTACAGAACAGCTCGTAAAGAAAGAAACTTTAGATAAAATATTTACAGAATATATAACTATGCCTGGTGCAGGAAGTTATGGTTATGGTTGGATGATTGCTGATACTGATATGGGAAGACAAATTTTCCATGGTGGCAATACTATGGGCTTTACTGCTAATATAGCTCGTTATCCAGAAAAAGACTTAGTTGTTGTTATCCTTACAAATAGTGCCTATTATGATACTACATCTTTAACAAACGCCTTAACTTCTATAGTCCTTGACAAGGATTATGAAATGCCTGAGGTTTTAAAGGAAATTGAAATAGAGGATCCAAATTTATATGATAATTATATCGGAAAGTATGAATTTATAGATGGCACATATATAAATATAACCAAAATAGAGGATAAATTATATGCCCAAGTTACAGGCCAAAATGCTTTTGAAATACTACCTCTATCAAATAACAGGTTCTTTGCTAAAGACGTAGATATTAGAATAGAATTTATTAAAGATGAAGAAGAAAAGATAACTGAACTTGTCCTTGAACAACTAGGTATGACCTTTGTTTGCAAAAGAGTAGAAGATATAGAAGAAAAAAAGGAAATAGAAATAGACCCTAAAGTATATGACAATTATGTAGGAGAATACGAATTGGCTCCAAATGTAATCATTAAAATTACAAAGGAAGATAACAGCCTCTATGCCCAGCTTACTGGCCAAGATAAATTTGAAATATTTCCTGAGTCAGAAGAAGAATTCTTTTATAAAGTGGTAGATGCTAAAATTACTTTCCAAAAAGATGATACTGGCAATGTAACTCATCTAATACTATATCAAAATGCCCAGGAAATTCCTGCTAATAAAATTAAATAACCACAAAAATTTGCGACAACAAGCCTTTTGTTGTCGCTTTTTATTCCCAGATTTAGCCATCCCTTGTTTTCTGTTTTATACTTGAATGTATGTTCTAAACAAGTTATAATATAACAAGTCGCGTTAATTTAATTCATTCTTTATGACATTAGAGAGGAGCTTTTATGACAGGACAAACCCATGTAGCAATAGGAATAGCAACAGCATTAACTTTATCTATTGAACAACCTATAGAAAATCAACTGATTATAGTTTTATCTTCAATAGTTGGATCTTTGGTTCCTGATTTAGATCACCCTAAGAGTAAATTAAATCAAAAATTATTACTGATAAATAATAATTTTTATAGAGCTTTGTTTTACTTAACATTTGGAAGTATTTTTATATATTATTATTTAACTAAAGGTAGTAAACCCTTTATATTATTGGGAATAATATCCTTGCTTATAGGAATATCCTCCCATAGATGTTTTACCCATAGTATGGTAGGTTTTCTTATATCTGCAACTATAGTTAAAATAGGTGCAAAAAACTGTGGGCTGTACCCTATATATTCTGGTTTTATTATAGGATATATATGCCATTTAGTGGCAGATTTCTTTACCCCTATGGGAATAGGGATATTCTTTCCCCTAGGCAGCAATATATCTTCACCAATTACCATTAAGACCAATAGCAAACTTGAAAAAATTATATTTATTGCTCTAAGCATTTATTCTATATCACTATTGGTTAAATATTTATTTATTCATTTATAATTGAATATCATCTAAAAATCTATACATTACGTAAGCATCTACTAACCCTAATTCCATATGGTTGAAAGCTTTAGGTAATGTCCCAACGATCTCAAATCCCAAATCCTTCCATAGCTTAATTGCTCCAGTATTGGTAGAAACAACAAAATTGAATTGGATTGCCTTAAAGCCGGCTTTTTTTGCTTCCTTAAGGCAATTAATTCCCATTTTTCTACCGAATCCTTTACCTTGATGGCTTAAAGATACCATGAAGGAAGCATTTGCTACATGAGAACCTAAGTCGGGTTGATTCGCAATAAGTTTATACATTCCCACAATTTTATCATCCTCTTCGATTACATAGGTTTTAATCCCCTCTCCAAACCAATAGTAGTAGGCATCTTCCATACTTGTATCAGGATTAAATACATAGCTATCCCCTTTACTTATGACTTCCTTAAAAATAGGCCATATTTCTTTAAAATCTTCTTCTTTCGCTCTCCTTATTCTCATAATAGCTACCTCCATAAACTCAAAAATAATCTATAATACATCTTTTATTACCCTCAGTGCATTTTTAAAAAATATCTTATCTATTTCATCATCTGAAAAACCATTGTCCTTTAATGCATATGCCAGTTTTTCTATTTCACCTATATTATTTATTTCACAATTAGGATGGGAACCATCGAAATCGGAGCCTAAAGCTATAACATCAATTCCTCCAATTTTTTTAATATGCTTAATATGCTTTACCATATCCTCTACCCTAGCATTTTCTGTGTCTCCTAAAAAATCCCTTTCAAAACATATACCCATTACTCCTCCACTATTTGAAAGTATCTTAATCATATCATCTGTTAGATTTCTAGAATGTTCTTTAATTGTACGTGAATTTGAATGAGATGCGATAAAGGGTTTTGTGCTTTCCTTTGAAACATCATAGAATCCTTGGTCTGAAAGATGGGACACATCGATAAGCATCCCTAATCTGTTCATCTCATAAACAACTTCACGACCAAAATCCGTTAATCCTCTATCTCTATATTCTTCATAAAAATTAGAATAGCCTATCTCATTTACCTCATTCCAAGTTAAAGTTATAGCTCTTACACCCAATCTATAAAAGTTTCTCAAATTGTATAATTCGCCCTTAATAGCGGCCCCTTCTTCTATGGCCAGAACAGCAGAAATTTTACCTTCTCTATCATTTCGAATAATATCTTCATAATTAGTTGCTATTGCAATCTCTTGAGAATTTTTATCCATTTCTACATAAAATTTATCTATCATCTCTAAGCAAATCTCCATTGGGTCCCGCTCACTTTTTATATCTACCCATATGGCAAAAAATTGAGCTAAGGAGTTAGCTCTTTTTAACTTTTCTATATCTACACTCAAATCATTCTTATATAGTCCAATATTTTCTTTATCCTCCATTAATCTTAAAACTGTATCACAATGCATGTCTATTGGTCTCATTTAAATCAACTCCATTGTTATTAACTCATCTTCTATGGTTTTTCTTAGGTATATTCTTTCACTTTCTTGTAAAAACGCAGCCTCTATGGAATTATCTATAAGCTCTAAAATATCTTCAATATTAAAATTAAATTTCTTAATTAAAAAATTGTACTCTTTTTCTAAGGAAGTATTTGAAACTGTGGTATTGTCCGTATTTACTGTAATTTTCAACCCTTTTTCCATGAAATTCCTTATTGGATAATCTTCTATTGATTCTACTGCCTTAGTTTGTAGATTACTTATAGGACACATCTCTAGGAATATGTTTTTTTCCTTTAACATTTCCATTATTTTAGGGTCTTTTGCTGCTGCTATACCATGGCCTATTCTCTGAGCATGGAGTAATTCTATGGACTTGGGAATATTTTCTTCTATTCCAGTCTCTCCTGCGTGGATAGTAATATTGTACCCTTTTTGGAAAGCAAATTTAAATGCTTCTTCATGCAATTCCGGAGGAAAGTCCTGCTCATTTCCTGCTAAATCTACTGCTACTACCCCTTTTCCAATATATTTGGCACCATATTCAACTACCTTTATGCTTTCCTCTACACTTTCATCTCTCATACATATAAGTATAGCATTGGAAATTATGCCAAAGTCCTTCTTAGCCCCTTCCATTCCTCTTAATACAGATTTTACAACCTCATCAAAGGTTAGCCCCTCTCTAGTGTGGAGAAAAGGTGCAAACCTAATTTCAACATATTTTACATTTTGCATATTTAGGTCTTCTAATAGCTCATAGGTTATCCTCTCTATGTTTTCTTGACTTTGCATAATCTTTAATGGATATTTAAACTTTTTCAAATACTCTACCAAAGAATTACATTCATCTTTTACCTTTACTAATGCTTCAAATTCTTTGAAACCTTTATAACTCAACTCTTCTTTTTCTGATAAAAGCTCAAACATAGTCTCTGGTCTTACGCTTCCATCTAAATGGCAGTGTAATTCAATTTTTGGTAACTCTTTTAGTATATTTATCATATTCTTACTCCTTTCAATTTTATAAAAGATGATTTACCATCATAGAATAAGTAAATTATTTTCTGCCCTATAATTATATTTCGACCTATTCACTAATTTTCCTCTTTTTTGCATTAAAAAAGCATATTAATTCAATAATATGCTTTTTATCGAAGAACTTTTATGCTATTTTACAATAAATGAAATCTTAACGTTTAACCTATAATTAACTATTTTATCATTTTCAACAATAGCCTGCATATTGCTTATATATACGCTTTGGATATTGTCTATGGTTTTAGCTGCCTCTGTGACCGCTTCCTGGGCTGCAGCTTCCCATCCATTAGCTGATTCTGAAAGAAGTTCTATGACTTTAACAACTGCCAATATTAACCCTCCAATCTTATTTTTTGTTAATCTAATTTTACTGTTATTATAACCAAATCTGAATTAGATATTATTATAAGAGAAATCAGTAATTAAAATAATTTTCATTTTTTAAAAGAATTAAGTTTCTGCACATAAAAAGCACCTATCTTCTAGATAAGTGCTTTTCATGTTTTATTCTTATTATATATCCCTATTTAGGATATTGTATATTAAAACAACTGCTTCTTCTCTTGTTAAATTATCTTTTGGTCTGAAATTTCTTCCTTCACTGATAATTCCCAGCCCTTTGGCGATTGCTATATGTCCTCTCAAATTAGTTGATATCTTATCTGCATCATCAAACTCCAATTTATATATATCTCCAATATTATCTAATGGTTCCTGTCCAAAGGCTCTAATTATATACATTATGGCTTCTTCTCTAGTTACTTTTGCTTCCATGTTTTTTTCTTCTTCTTTTAGAATGCCTTCATGGATAAATCTTTCATATATACGATTTTGATTCTCATATATATAATATATATCTTTAGTTTGGGCAAGTAATTGGAAAAACTCTTTCTGAGTTATTTCTTGTTTTGGTTTAAATTCATCTTCCTGGAATAAATAAATATAATTTTGTAATTTTTGGATCTGGTTTTTGGCAAAACTGTTTTCAATATCTTTATATTCTTTTATTGCTAATTTTTCCTCTAATTCCTTTCTATTGTCTATAACTTCTGCTTTTTTAGCGTCTACTGGTAAATGTTTATCTCTAAAATCATATACTAACTTAATATTCTTTTTATCTTTTTCTTTGTTTTCTATTTGATACTCTAGATCAAATTCTCCATCTTCTAATAGTATTTCTTTTGCTTTATCCTTTTCTATTAAATTATTTGGAGATTCAAATTCTAAATCACTCCAGTTATAATTATATGACAGTACACTGCCTGTAACATTACTTAAAGCTATTCTAAAACCATTGCTTTCAACTTTAACACCATTTACTTTTCTTATAAATAAGAAATTTGATATATTATTTTCACCATAAATTAAATCTTCATTTTCGTCCTCTATATATTCTACTTCATTATATTTTTCTGGACTATTATTTTTTATAATTTCTTTTGCTTTTTCAAGCAACTCTTCTTTGCTATATTTTGCTTTTTCTTCATCTGTTCTCCAAGATCCAGGATCAGAAAAATCTATAATCTCTCCTGTTTTAGCATTAATTGTTGCGCTAGTACCACTACCATGGTTTCCAACTTGTTTCATCACCATTACTTCCCATATGTAAATATCTTTTTCTTTATTACCCTTTAATTTATGGCTATTTACTTCATATTCTTCCCCTAATTTAAATGTGTCTAGTATTTTTCCACCTGCTTCTTTCCTACTTATTATCTTTTTAGAATCAATTAATTTACTTTCTTCTTCAATTGACATATTTTCCATACTTTGATAGGATATCGGTCCATAGATAGAATACATAGATTTATATGAGGTACTGAGTATATCCTTAGTTTTAGCATCTACTGTCTTATCTGTGTCTAAAATATTATATCCTAAGTATGGCTTTATATCTTTATCTGTTTCTTTTATTTTATACAATAACTCTAAATCTATATTATTCTTATATACTTTTTTTGCTTCTTCTTTTGAAATTACACCTTGCGCATCTGGAAATTCTAAATCTTTTTCCCAATTAATATTAAAACTGGTTACCTCTCCAGTTTGATTATCTACACCAATATATACATTGTTCTCATTAAATAATATATCATTTTCTATCCTCATAAAACTATAACCATACTCTCTTAAATTATCTTTACGATATGTACTATAAAGTTCATCCTCATCTCTAGATTTAATTTTATCTAATATATCTGGATATAGTTTTTTTATAAAATCTTTAGCAGCTTTCTCCCCTTGTTCTTTAGTTATTTTAGGGAATTTGTAAATTCTTGGATTTTTATCCGTACTATATTCACTTTTCCAATAACCTATTATATTCCCTTCTTCATCAACATCAACACTAATATGCCTATTTTGACCACTCCAAGACAGATTTGTAATATTCTTACCATTGAAAACATCATACTGATGCTTATTAAAATGTTCATACTCCTCTCCTATTTTAAATAAGGTTTTAACCTTTTGAATATTTTTACTTAAACTGTCTTCCTCTGCAAACCCATTTAATGGTATGCATGAAATTAATAGTGCTAATACCATAGCAAACATTACCGATTTAAATTTTAATTTTTCCATAATATCCCCTCCTAAATACAGTATAACTTATTTTAATTCAATTAGCCACATGGTAGGTCAATAATTTAATATTATTTATTATATGTTGCTAATTGTAAAAAAATATCAAATCTTCTTTTAAATTTCCCTTATCTACAAACAAAAAAGACCAGGCCTAAACCTGGTCAAATTTATCTCCTTAATACCTGAAGAGCTTCAGCAACCTTTCTTGCAAAAGTCAGCGGATCTTCTATAGAGAAAAAGTGAATATAGAACAACCTTGGCCTATCAAACAACCAATGGTTATGCAAAGCAGTTACCTCTATATCCCTTTCCCTTAAAGCTGATATGAAAGGGTTTATTTCCCTTTGGAGTATTACCGTTTCTCCTAAATTTAACGTTCTTCCTCTATTATCCATGGACTCAAAAGAAAATAATGCAGCTATTGCAAGAGCACTCCTTGTAGGCCTTCCTGCAATCTCAGGTCTAATATTTCTATTAAATGTTACTACGCATAGGTCTTCTTCTGATGTCAATATTGAAGCATTTAATATACGGGCGAACCTTCTGCAAAGTCTATTATCTATCCTTTCATCATTAATATCGTCTTCATCATGATCATAATATAAATTATCAGTGTCTTTATAGTTATTAGTCATATTATCTCCCCTTTCAGTAAATATATATGCTGTCCTAAAGATAAGGTTCTTATAATTTTATCTGTTTTTAATAATTATTCTTATGTTTCAACTTCCTTATAGGTAGTCTATAGCCAATTACATTTACTGTTATTACTATTTTTCCATGATTAGTTTACAAAGCCAAAACTTACTTTTGTCACTCACACTCTGGTATGTTTTTCATAATATATATTAGGGTTTGAAAATAACCTATCTCTGCCTAGCATATTTTACTGTATTGAACCTCTCTTATTGTATTTTGCCTATCTCAATAATGTTTAGGAGGTGTTGCTTGTGACTGAAGATTTATTAGGTAGAAGAAGAGATAGAGATCGTTGTGATAATGACAGTTCTTTACTTTTCTTTTTCTTGCTATTAGTTATACTTTTCTGTAATGGCGATATACTTGGCGGATTCGGTAGAAAATGCTAAACTGCTACACTAATCGGGGTGCGTCCCCGATTTTTTTGATACACTCCCTAAATAATAAGATGGCAGATTATCTCATAACCTGCCATCTTATATTAGTTGCAATACGGAACATATCTCTTCTTTTTTTTCATATTCTATATATTGTTTAATTCCCCATTCTTCTAGTGCTTTTTCTGTCCCAATCCATACATCTGTCTTAATGGGAATATATTCAAACAATTCTTCTACATCTTCGTTAATCATCCTAATACATCCAGCAGAAATATATCTACCAATGGAAAAAGGAGCAGAATTACCATGAATTCCATAGCCTCTATATTTTTCTGTAGAAAGGCCTAACCATCTTTTCCCCAAGGGGTTGTCGGAAGCCCCACCTCTTATCGGTTTAAATTTCCCACCCATTCCTCCCCAGTAGGGATTTTTAAGTTTATTAATTATAGTAAATTTATGGTCTGGTGTAGGTGTAGAATCTTTTCCTAGGGCTACTGGATATTTCTTATATATTTCACCATTATTATATACGGTTAATATTTTCTTAGTTTTGTTTATAACTATAAACCATTCCTTTTTCATAATTTCCTCAGGAATTATATCTATAATTTTTTTGTTTTCTTCAGCCAATGCTTCATTAGTTATATCGCCAATTATTCCATCAACTGATAAATTGTTTTCTGCTTGAAATCTCAATAGGGTATTCCTTTGCTCTAATATATTATCATTATATCCACTACTTAAGTATTCTTTTAATATACTGCCGTTGTCTGCCATTTCTGCATAACTTTTCCCAGTGAATAGCCCTAAAATAATCATAATTATTATTCCTAAACCAAAAAATTTCCTAATAGTTGTCATT
The DNA here is from genome assembly GCF_000511955.1 of [Clostridium] ultunense DSM 10521. Taxonomy (GTDB): domain Bacteria; phylum Bacillota; class Clostridia; order Tissierellales; family Tepidimicrobiaceae; genus Schnuerera; species Schnuerera ultunensis. The sequence goes on from NZ_AZSU01000005.1 coordinate 185,980, forward strand.
AAAAATACCCCCTCTATCTACTATATTCAGCTACTGGGTTATAGTGCATTAATTTTTCTATAAATACAAAAAAGGACAGGTTTTTACCTATCCTTTGCAATATTTTTATTTAGATGTTTTATATATTTTAATTTGAATTCCTTATAGGTAGTCTATAAACGTTACATATATTGATATTATTATGTTTCTCATTTTTTATCAAATAAGAAATACTTGGATTTTTGAATTTTAATTTTTGCTTCTTTCCTTTATCCTTATTGGAATTAACACATTTGCTTCAAAAATTAAATTGTCGTTGATCTCCAGGGGTTTTTGCACTACCTGAGGTCGACGACAATTTATTATGGGACCTTATATCACAAACCTATATTAAAATTGGCGCACCCTGAGGGACTCGGACCCCCGATCAATTATTCGAAGTTAAGACAAGCCTTTTTTAGCGACTTTTATATAATGATACAACCTTTGATATCAACACACTTTTCATAATATATGCTTCATATAGTTTTGATATTGGGGACTTTTTTTGCAATTCTGTCCCCAATATTTCTTATTATAACCTCCCAGTTGGGTGGAATCATTAAGAAACTTCTTATACTTATCTTCATACATCTTATGTGCCTAGCATAATAAAAGTTACTAAGCATTGTGGTAAAATCGCTACTATTAATATATACATAATTAGAACCTGTTTTAGAAGTCAAATATCTTAGTTCTCTATCAACCTCTAGTATATATTCCTCAACAACAGCCATCTTCTTTAATCCTCCACCTTTAAATTGAGACTTTCTAAAAATTCTTTGCTAGTTGCTATTTCATCAAAGGTTTTTTCGTAGTCTTTAATATGATTTTCCCTATATGTTAGGATAGTTGCCGTATAGAAAAATAATGTATAATAGAATTACGACAACAACCTAAGGAGAATGATTATGTCTAAAAAAAGAACCTATTCCAAAGAATTCAATGAATCTGTATTAAAAAGATTATAACCCCCGACAAATGATACACCTACCAGTCTTTCAAGGAAATTGAATATACCTAGAACGACTATATATCAATGGATTCGAAAAAACAATGATAATAACAAAAGTTTAAATAATAATAAACCTGCAATTAAATGGGCATCAGAAGATAAATTCTATGCAGTTCTTAAAACATCAACACTTACAGAAGTAGTGCTAGCTGAATATTGCAGGAAAAAGGTAATATACGTTGATGAATTAAAGGAGTTGAAAAGTCAATGTATTAATGCTAATAAAAGTATTACAGAAGATCCTCAAGAACTAAAAGAATTCTTAAAAGCAGAAAAAGAAAAAACAGGGAAAAGCATCCAGAGAGATAGTCCAATGGCATTAGAGATTGGCCATTGCCTAATTATGTAGCACTAAATACTATAGATGAAGAAGAGTTTAATAAATATATTTTAGAGAGGAGTGATTAAATTAGAGATAAATAGATTTGGCGTAATCCAACCATTGATATGGAGAGGGCTATATGGTAGCTATGAAAAAGGCAGTACCGTATTATTAACACCGCCTTTAGGTACCTAAACCAAATAGGCAGAGGCTCCATGTCAATGGCAAATCGGTAACGGAGCAACTTAATGTTTTTATAACTAAATGCGACAACTTACTTGACAAACACCGAGTTTCAAATATAGAACCATCTATCGCATTAGTTGTTATTGTTACTATTGCTTTATCATCTTTGAATTCTATACTAAGTTCTCCTGTAATATTATATTTTGATTAATTATCTTCTACTTTTGGTTCTTCTATTGTTGCAGGTTTATCATTTTTCTCCGATTAATCCCCTCTTGAACCAATTATACCTATAACAATAATAATTACTAAGCAATAAACCACCATCTTTTATAAAATGGTTTCTTTAATTTTTCATTCATATTGAATTGCCCCTTTTCATTTATTATACCAACTTCATTTATTATACCAACAAGGGAAACTTTAACAAGTATTGACCCCATGAAAAAGAGGCTCTGTTAGGGCTCTTTAGAAATTAATATCAGATTCTTATTTTTTCAAATAATTATCAACTTCAAACAAATCTACAATATTTGATACCATTTCAAATCCAGTAATTGGAACCATGATTAATTGAGTGAAACTTATACTTTCTGGAAGCATCAATGATATACTCTTCAATTCAAAATCATAAAAAAGACTGAAAAATAATAAAAATCCATAAAATAATACTTTCGTTAAAATTAATATAGATTTTATCAGCTTTATCGAAAAGTCAAATAAATATCTTGTTAAGATTTCATAGATAAAGATAAATATTATAAATCCAAATATAAATTTAAAAAAAGCTATGTAAAATTCTTTTGGTATTACTATTGCTTCCAACTGTTAACCCCCTTTTCTCCGTATATACTTCTACAAGAAAGGAGAAAATCCTCTAACAAATTTTCGACAAGAAAGGACATGCCCCGCAAATGGTATGTCCTGCAAAAGAAGTCTTATCACTACCTACCTTGAAACTTCGTATAAAAAAAGAGCCTTACTGGCCCTATTAGTTTATCTTAACAGTTTCTTCAATTTCTCAATAGACTTTCTATCTTTTTCCAATATCTCGCCCGCTATATCTCTAGATCTATCATCTAGATCCCCTCTTAAAACCTTTTCTGCCATATTAACTCCTTTAGTTTCTCCTTCGATAGCTTTTTTTACAACTTCCTCCATATCTGAACTAGAACCTAAATCCATGTTTAGCATCATTTCTCCCATACTTCCTTTCATGCCAAGATTTTCATCTGGCTGTCCTCCTATGCTCTGTATATAGCTTGCTAATTTATCAATATTTTCTCTATGTTGCTTCTGAACCTCTTGAAGGGTCTTTTTTGCATTCTCATCTTTTAGTCTAGATATGAAGTTATTAAAGCTATCTACTGCCATATATTCGCCTTGTAGCAATTCATTAAGTGCCTTTATAGTTTCTGAGTTATTTGACATCTATTTACCTCCTTAGTAGTATATTGATTATAATTATTTTTCCACTAAGTTTAAAATTAATACATTATCCCCACTTCATTTGCCCAATCCTTCTGCCAATTCTTTTGTAGCCATCATGCCGCATCAATCTCTTTATAATGTTAGTATATAAGTATGGACACAAAATAAGGTTTTCTGTATACTAAAAACAAGGATGGAAGTATCCATAAATGACTAAGAGAAATACTTATACAGATGAATTTAAAACAATGATCGCAGAGTTAGTATTATCAGGAAAACCAGTTAAAGAAGTAGCAGACGAATAAGACTCAAGTCAAACTGCAATACGTAATTGAGTAAAGAAAAAAGCCCCTATTAAAGCAAAAGGTGATACTACTAATCTTGAAGAAATTCTAAAGATTAAAAAAGAAAATGCAAGACTTAAGGAAGAAGTAGAAATATTAAAAAAAGCTATGGCTATATTCGCGACCAAATAGTTCCTGATGATATATTTGAAATAATCAAAGATAACTCTAATACACATAACATAGATACTATGTGTAGGGTACTCGATTATCCTAAAAGCACCTATTGTTTATGATACTTTAAAAGTGGTTCTCATGCAAACTTGGTGATGATAAAAATGGAAAATATTTATCAATGACTTTAATACATCCTCTTTAATATAATTTAAACATAATTATTATATTAAAGGGGATAAAGATGGAAGATATAAGGATTATACATCAGTTTGAAGAAGGTAATAAAACATTCATCATAGCAGAAAGTGTTAAAAAGTACTGTAAATGTCCTAGTTGTGGAATAGTTTCGGATAAGATACATTCTAAATATACTAGAAAGATGTTTAATGGTTCATTAGATGGAAGCCCTCAGGAAATTATATTAATAGCCAGAAAGTTCAAGTGTAAAGAAATATTTTGCAACCAGGAGGTTTTTACCGAAAGATTTGATTTTATAGATCCTTATGGACGATTACCCAACAATATTATTGAGATAATCAAGATCCTGGGGCTATCAACCAGTGCAGAAAAAGTTTCTAAAATTATGAGTAAGCTTGGAATTAAAATTTCCCATGATACCGTATTAAGGACTTTAAGAAAGTTGCCAAAGGGTTTAATAAAATTAATGAATCCGTTACTAATATTGGAGTAGATGATTTTGCTTTTAGAAAAGGCAAGAATTATTGCACATTAATATGTGACATGGACAAAAGAAAAGTATTAGATATACTACCGAGTAGAAATAAAAAAGACCTATCAGAATGGCTGAAAAACTACCCTCATATTAAATTAGTAAGCAGGGATGATTCTATAACATATGCATCTGCCATTAAGGAAGCTTTACCAAAAGCAGAACAAATTTCTGATAAGTTCCATCTAATAAAAAATCTTCTAGATTCAATAAGCCAATATATTAAAAGAAAATATCCAAGGAAACTAGTAATCTCAAGCCGCAATGATGATATGTGTAAAAGTGACATAGGTAATCAGAATAATGTAATTGTAATTGATAATAGAAATCTGAAAAATAGAATTAGAGAAGAAAAAATATCCGCTAAATGGAATTTAATGATGGAGATAAAAAAAACACAAAGCTGGGATATCTGAAAGACAGCTTGCTAAAGATTGCTCAATGTCTAGAGAAACCATAAGAAAATATATAAGAGCTAAAAAACCTGTTTATTGGCCTTCTGGCTATAAGAGAGGAAGCAAATTGGATCCATATAAAGAATTAATCGTGGAATTATTGGACAACGGTAATACCCATGAGGAAATATTAAATATTCTAATACAACAAGGTTATGATGGTTCAAGGTCTTTAATTTCCACTTATATAAACAAAAATGGACTTAAGAAAGGAATATATGACGATAAAAAAGGTATAAATTACGATGAAAATAAAAGTGAAGGGAGAAAGAAAAGTATTTCCATACACACTGTAACTAAAATAATATGTAAAAACGATTCCAATCTTACTAAGGACGAGCTTAATATTTTAGAAAGCCTTAAAGAAAGCTACCATAAGCTTATAGAATTAAAAGAGCTGATTGACAATTTTAAGGGTATGTTCTTAGACAACAAATTACCATTGGAAAAATGGATGACAAAAGCAAGGGAATTTAATATTCCTGAATTAAATTCTTTTGTTAATGGAATTAAAAGAGATATAGGTTCAGTCAAAAACAGTTTTATTAGTAGCTATACTGTAAATGATAAAATTAAAATGGTTCTTCCTCATAATTGGTTAATTGTTAGGAAGTAGTGTGAAATAATTTGTGTTTCGTCATTCCAGATTAAGGAATTTTGACAAATTTTAAAATCTATTTTAAGATTAAAATCTTAATTTATTAGGTTCAATAAGAAAGTTAATTAAGCTTACTAAGTTTAGTATATTTTTACACAATAAAACTAAGCTGTCAAGCTTTACAGCTTCTTTATTGAGGGAGATAAAAAGATAGTAGTAGCAAATGTGGGGTTGTGGGTAATTGCAAAGCAATTATCCATCAAATCCACATTTTATTTTTGCTATTTACTCAAAATATCTTCAAAGAAAATATTTAACTGAGCAAGTATTTGATCCCAACCTCTCATTCTTGATGTCCACTTGGATGTAGCATTTACCATTGCTAAATAGAGACTCTTTTCTAAAGAAAAATCTGTTGGAAATATTGTCTTATTTTTTGTTACTTTTCTTAATTGTCTATTAAAATTTTCTATAGTATTTGTTGTGTACATTAACTTTCTAATTTCTGGTGGATATTTGAAAAATGTTGATAATTCAGTCCCAATTATTACGCCAACTTGATACACAACTAG
>NZ_AZSU01000006.1:0-1660 GCF_000511955.1 [Clostridium] ultunense DSM 10521
TGCCGTGAGCTTAATACAGCTCTCAAGCAGGTACCAATTTTAGCTGATTAATCTGGCCGAAAACTTTAACTTTAATGTATTAAGGTCGTTTTCGGCAAAGATTTCCTCATCTTTGGCCTTTCCTTGAAAATTGTATTAAACTCACGGCAATCCACAGCTTCGGTACCAAATTTAAGCCCCGGAAATCTTCGGCGCAAGGTCACTCGACCAGTGAGCTATTACGCACTCTTTAAATGTATGGCTGCTTCTAAGCCAACATCCTGGTTGTCTGTGTAACCTTACATCCTTTGCCACTTAATTTGGATTTAGGGACCTTAGCTGGTGGTCTGGGCTCTTTCCCTTTCGACTACGAAGCTTATCCCACGTAGTCTGACTCCCGAGAATTATGAATTTGGCATTCGGAGTTTGATAGGTTTTGGTAACGCTATGCGCCCCTAGACCAATCAGTGCTCTACCTCCACTTCACTTTCTCGAGGCTAGCCCTAAAGCTATTTCGAGGAGAACCAGCTATCTCCGAGTTCGATTGGCTTTTCACCCCTACCCACAGGTCATCCGATAGCTTTTAAACGCTAAACGGTTCGAGCCTCCATTGAATTTTACTTCAACTTCACTCTGCCCATGGGTAGGTCACCCGGTTTCGGGTCTATGGCATTAAACTTATTCGCCCTATTAAGACTCGGTTTCCCTACGGCTTCATACCTTAAAGTATTTAACCTTGCTTAATACCATAACTCGCTGGCCCGTTCTACAAAAAGTACGCGGTTACTCGAATATTGAGCTTCCACTGCTTGTAGGCATAGGGTTTCAGGTTCTTTTTCACTCCCCTCCCGGGGTTCTTTTCACCTTTCCCTCACGGTACTTCTTCACTATCGGTCACCAGTTAGTATTTAGCCTTGGGAGGTGGTCCTCCCAGCTTCCCACAGGATTTCTCGTGTCCCGTGGTACTCTGGAGCACAACTAAAGCTTTTTAAGTTTCGTCTACAGGACTTTCACCTTCTATGGTGGGACTTTCCAGACCCTTTGACTACCTAAATCACTTCTTTGTGTTGTGTCCGCAACCCCAGACATTGTCTGGTTTGGGCTCTTCCCCCTTCGCTCGCCGCTACTGAGGGAATCGAGTTTTCTTTCTTTTCCTCAGGGTACTTAGATGTTTCAGTTCCCCTGGTCTTCCCTTCCTTACCTATGGATTCAGCAAGGAATACTTAGAGTTTGTCTAAGTGGGTTTCCCCATTCGGATATCCCCGGATCAATGTCTATTTGCGACTCCCCGAGGCGTTTCGGCGCTTATCCCGTCCTTCTTCGGCTACTGGTGCCAAGGCATTCACCCTATGCCCTTATTAGCTTGACCAGAAATATAATTTACTGTTTAGTTTTCAAAGAACAACTTCTCAAACTGCAATCATTGAAACTATTCATTTAATTGTGGTTTGAATAACTTTATACGCAGTTTCAAAACTCAAATCTATTTGCTCACTATCGTTCGCATAGATTTGGTTCTCATTGCGTTTGACCTACCTACAATTCGCTAACGCTCATTGGGTTAGGTCATAATGGTGGAGATGAGGAGATTCGAACTCCTGACCCCCTGCTTGCAAGGCAGGTGCTCTCCCAACTGAGCTACACCCCCATATATAACAAAACAGTGTGAGTACTTTGTTTA
>NZ_AZSU01000006.1:2927-5354 GCF_000511955.1 [Clostridium] ultunense DSM 10521
CGCTCGCCGCTACTGAGGGAATCGAGTTTTCTTTCTTTTCCTCAGGGTACTTAGATGTTTCAGTTCCCCTGGTCTTCCCTTCCTTACCTATGGATTCAGCAAGGAATACTTAAGGTTTTCTCAAGTGGGTTTCCCCATTCGGATATCCCCGGATCAATGTCTATTTGCGACTCCCCGAGGCGTTTCGGCGCTTATCCCGTCCTTCTTCGGCTACTGGTGCCAAGGCATTCACCCTATGCCCTTATTAGCTTGACCAGAAATATAATTTACTGTTTAGTTTTCAAAGAACAACTTCTCAAACTGCAATCATTGAAACTATTCATTTAATTGTGGTTTGAATAACTTTATACGCAGTTTCAAAACTCAAATCTATTTGCTCACTATCGTTCGCATAGATTTGGTTCTCATTGCGTTTGACCTACCTACAATTCGCTAACGCTCATTGGGTTAGGTCATAATGGTGGAGATGAGGAGATTCGAACTCCTGACCCCCTGCTTGCAAGGCAGGTGCTCTCCCAACTGAGCTACACCCCCATATATAACAAAACAGTGTGAGTACTTTGTTTACTCCTTAGAAAGGAGGTGATCCAGCCGCACCTTCCGATACGGCTACCTTGTTACGACTTCACCCCAGTCATTAACCCTACCTTCGACAGTTGCTTCCTTACGGTTGGCTCACTGGCTTCGGGTATTGCTAACTCCCATGGTGTGACGGGCGGTGTGTACAAGACCCGGGAACGCATTCACCGTGGCATTCTGATCCACGATTACTAGCAACTCCGGCTTCATGCAGGCGAGTTGCAGCCTGCAATCCGAACTGGGATCGGTTTTAAGGGATTGGCTCCTTATCACTAAGTCGCTACCCGTTGTACCGACCATTGTAGCACGTGTGTAGCCCAGGACATAAAGGGCATGATGATTTGACGTCATCCCCACCTTCCTCCGATTTATCATCGGCAGTCCCTCTAGAGTGCACAGCCTAACTGTTGGCAACTAAAGGCAAGGGTTGCGCTCGTTGCGGGACTTAACCCAACATCTCACGACACGAGCTGACGACAACCATGCACCACCTGTCCCTCAGTCTCCGAAGAGAAGGTCTTATCTCTAAGACGGCCCGAGGGATGTCAAGCCCTGGTAAGGTTCTTCGCGTTGCATCGAATTAAACCACATGCTCCGCTGCTTGTGCGGGTCCCCGTCAATTCCTTTGAGTTTCATTCTTGCGAACGTACTCCCCAGGCGGAGTGCTTAATGTGTTAACTTCGGCACCGAAGGTTACCCTCCGACACCTAGCACTCATCGTTTACGGCGTGGACTACCAGGGTATCTAATCCTGTTTGCTCCCCACGCTTTCGTACCTCAGCGTCAGTTTAAGTCCAGAAAGTCGCCTTCGCCACTGATATTCCTCCTGATATCTACGCATTTCACCGCTACACCAGGAATTCCACTTTCCTCTCCTTAACTCAAGCCAAACAGTTTCAAATGCTTACATAGGTTAAGCCTACGCCTTTCACATCTGACTTATTTGACCGCCTGCGTACCCTTTACGCCCAGTAATTCCGGACAACGCTCGCCCCCTACGTATTACCGCGGCTGCTGGCACGTAGTTAGCCGGGGCTTCCTCCTATGGTACCGTCATTATCGTCCCATAGGACAGAGCTTTACGACCCGAAGGCCTTCATCGCTCACGCGGCGTCGCTGCATCAGAGTTCCCTCCATTGTGCAATATTCCCCACTGCTGCCTCCCGTAGGAGTCTGGACCGTGTCTCAGTTCCAGTGTGGCCGGTCACTCTCTCAAGCCGGCTACCCATCGTTGCCTTGGTGAGCTTTTAACTCACCAACTAGCTAATGGGACGCGAGGCCATCTTCCACCGCTAACGCTTTAACTTAAATATCATGCGATTGCTAAGTTTCATAGGGTATTAATCCCGGTTTCCCGAGGCTATCCCCTTGTGGAAGGCAGGTTCCTCACGCGTTACTCACCCATCCGCCGCTAAGAAGTTTATCATTCCACCCGAAGGCTTCATGATAAATTCTTCGCTCGACTTGCATGTGTTAGGCACGCCGCCAGCGTTCGTCCTGAGCCAGGATCAAACTCTCATTTGAAAAGTTTGCCTGTTAAAATATTTCTTACTCAAAGTACTTCACACTGTTTAGTTGTCTAGGTTCATTTGTTGTCGACGCCTTTTAGAGCCGACTTTTATAATATAACAAATTTTATTTATGTTGTCAAGAAGTTTTTGTTTTTAATTTTTCATTTTTTACAACTTGCTTCTGACAGCTATCTTAATATACCAAGTTTTTTGTCATTTGTCAATAACTTTTTTAATTTTGATAGTGTCAAGTAATTGTTGGAAAACAATTAAAAAATAATTTTGTAAATAATATTAGAATACTAATCCTGTATTTATACAATGTAACGATCTATAA
>NZ_AZSU01000006.1:5735-24471 GCF_000511955.1 [Clostridium] ultunense DSM 10521
CGTCGCTGCATCAGAGTTCCCTCCATTGTGCAATATTCCCCACTGCTGCCTCCCGTAGGAGTCTGGACCGTGTCTCAGTTCCAGTGTGGCCGGTCACTCTCTCAAGCCGGCTACCCATCGTTGCCTTGGTGAGCTTTTAACTCACCAACTAGCTAATGGGACGCGAGACCATCTTCCACCGCTAACGCTTTAACTTAAATATCATGCGATTTCTAAGTTTCATAGGGTATTAATCCCGGTTTCCCGAGGCTATCCCCTTGTGGAAGGCAGGTTCCTCACGCGTTACTCACCCATCCGCCGCTAAGAAGTTTATCATTCCACCCGAAGGCTTCATGATAAATTCTTCGCTCGACTTGCATGTGTTAGGCACGCCGCCAGCGTTCGTCCTGAGCCAGGATCAAACTCTCATTTGAAAAGTTTGCCTGTTAAAATATTTCTTACTCAAAGTACTTCACACTGTTTAGTTGTCTAGGTTCATTTGTTGTCGACGCCTTTTAGAGCCGACTTTTATAATATAACAAATTTTAATATCCCTGTCAACATCTTTTTAAATTTATTTTATAAAAATATTAAATATTTATTAGTTGATGTTTAGGGAAGTTGATTATATCCTATTTTTGTTGTTTTGTCAATATATATCTTATTTCCAACCTAAAGTTTTTGCCATTTCCTTCCTAAGTTTCTCTATAACCTTTTTTTCTACTCTAGATACAGTCATTTGGGATATGTTTAACTCTTCAGCGATAGATACTTGGGTTTTATTATTAAAATATCTATCTACTAAAATCTTTCTTTCCATATCATTTAGCTTCTTCATACCCCTTAATAAGAAATCATTGTTTTCAATTTTACTAAAATAAACATCTTCTTCGCCTATTAGATCCGCTAGATTTACATCCTTATCATCTCCGTTAGAATCATAGGTTAAATCTAAAGATTGTGGAGTATATACTTTGCTTCCTTCCATAGCTTCTAATATTTCTTCCTCTGTAGAGTTTAAGTATTCCGCTATATCTTCTACTGTTGGAGATCGTTGAAGTTCTTGGCTTAAAGTAATTTTTGCGTTATTTATTTTTTTAGATAATTCCTGAATCCTTCTTGGTACTCTTATTGTCCAACCCTTATCTCTGAAATGCTTTTTTATTTCCCCAATAATAGTAGGAGTAGCAAAACTGGAAAATTCAAATCCTTTATCTATATCATATCTATCTATTGCATAAATAAGACCAATAGAAGCTACTTGATATATATCATCATAATCTATACCTCTATTAGCATATTTTTTTGAAAGTATTTCAGCTATATATAAATGCCTCTCTATAAGGAGTTCTCTTATTTTTAAATCTCTTGTTTCTTTAAATTTTTTAAATAGAGTTTTGGTATCTGTTTGATCTAAATCTTTCAAATCATCTTTTTCAAAGTATTTATTTGCTTTCATATATTACCATCCTCTATAAATTTAATCATTTCAACTCCTTTTTCTGAAAAGTTAACTTTATCCATTAAGGATTTAATTATTAAAATCCCTAGTTCCATCTCTTTGTTTTTTTCTTCTTTATTATCGCAGGTAGATACATTGTAGACTTTCATACTAAACCTATCTTCTTGTATTTCAAATATTATATCTATTTGGTCACTTTTATCTAATGCGTTTATACAAGCTTCTGCAATGGATACTTTTATATCATCTATATCATCAATATTAAATCCTACTTTATTTGCTATAGAAGATGAAGTTAATCTAGCTACAGCTATATAATCGGGTTTACTGGGAATGGTAAGTTTAAATATGTCCTTCTTCATACTATCACTCCTTGATTATAAATACCTTATCTAATTCAGTTATATCAAACAATTTCCTTATATTCGGCTTAATATTTTCCAAATATATTTTATTATCATTTTCTCTTGTTTTCTTAAGAATACTGATCAGTGTTCCTAAACCTGTACTATCTAAATAATCTAATTTTTGCCCATCTAATAATATATCCGCTTTTCTTTCATTAAAGGCTTCATTTAACCTTTCCTTTAGTTTTGGAGAAGTATATATGTCAATTTCTCCTTCTGGCAAAACTACCCATATATCCTTTTCGTCGTCATAGTTAATTTTAATACTTAAAGACATATTAATACCCCCTCATATCTACATTCATGTTTACTTAATTCTATAATAAAAAATAGCTAATGTAAAGTAAGTTAGTAGGATTTAATTATATTAGAAATAAAAGTATCCTTACATTAAAGGATACTTTTTGTAATGATTATTCATCTTCTACATATTTTGCTACTGCCATTACCTTATCATTTTCATTGTTTATTTTCATCAAAGTAACTCCTTGGGTATTTCTTCCCATGGATGAAATACCTTTTGAAATTAATCTGATTATTATCCCTGACATGGAAATCATTATTATTTCATCATTTTCATCAGTTACTTTAGCAGATACCAACTTACCTGTTTTATCCTTAACATTATAAGTTTTTATACCTACCCCGCCCCTATTTTGAATTCTATATTCGTCTAATGGAGTTCTTTTACCAAAGCCAAATTCACTTACTACTAGTAAATCTTTTCCTTCTTCTATTAAATCCATTGCTACCACTTCATCATCATTTTTCAATCGAATAGCTATAACTCCCATTGCATTTCTACCCATTTCTCTTACATCCTTTTCACTAAATCTAATGGACATTCCCATAGAGGTTACAACTATTATTTGCCTATTGCCATTGGTCTTTCTAACTGCTATTAATTCATCTTCTTCTTTTAAGCTAATAGCTATTATTCCATTTCTTCTTATATTTTTAAAGTTTGATAATTTTGTCTTTTTAATGAGTCCATTCTTAGTTATAAAAACTAGGTTACTTTTTGGATCATATTTTTCTATTGGAATAACCGCTGATATACTCTCATCTCCTGTTAGGTTTAATAAATTAACTATGGCTGTACCCCTTGCTTGCCTTCTACCTTCTGGTATTTCATAAGCTTTTAATGAATATACTCTACCTTTATTTGTAAAGAAAAGTATAGTATCATGGGTTGAAGTAATAAATAAATTTTCGACAAAATCTTCTTCTCTTGTAGTAAGTCCTGTAATCCCTTTTCCGCCCCTTCTTTGGATTTTATAAGTATCTTGTGGCATTCTTTTTATATATCCATAATGGGTTAAAGTAATGATTACATCTTCTTCTTCAATCATATCTTCTATATCTATTTCATCAGCTGAAGGCATTATTCTAGTCCTTCTTCTATCTCCAAATCTTTCTTTAATTTCTAGCAATTCATCTTTAATTATTTCATATATTAACCTTTCACTAGCTAATATTTCTCTAAATCTATTAATTTCTTTAATCAATGCTTCGTATTCTTCTTCTAGCTTTTCTCGTTCTAATCCTGTTAACCTTCTAAGCCTCATATCAAGTATGGCTTGAGCTTGTTTTTCAGATAGTTCAAAACTATTCATAAGTCTTTCTTTAGCTGTTGCTTCTTCTTTTGAACTTCTAATAATATTTATGACTTCATCTATATTATCTAATGCTATTTTTAAACCTTCTACAATATGAGCCCTTGCTTCAGCTTTGTCTAAATCAAATTGAGTTCTTCTAGTTATTATTTCTTTTTGATGTTCTAAATAATAGGTTAATATTTGCTTTATATTTAATACCCTAGGTTCATTATTTACTAAAGCTAACATAATAACTCCAAAAGTTACTTGTAATTGAGTTTGTTTATATAGATTGTTTAGAACTATATTAGGATTTGCATCTCTTTTCAATTCAATTACTATACGCATACCGTCTCTATCGGACTCATCTCTTAAATCTGAAATTCCTTCTAGTTTCTTATCTCTAACTAGTTCAGCTATCTTTTCTATTAATCTTGCTTTATTTACCTGATAAGGTATCTCCGTTATTATTATTTTATCTCTTCCCTTAGTATATTCCTCTATCTCAGCAACTGCTCTAATCCTTATCTTTCCTCTTCCAGTTTTAAAGGCAGATTTAATTCCATCTCTCCCCATTATCATAGCACCAGTTGGAAAGTCTGGTCCTTTAATAACTCCCATTAATTCTTCAATATCGATTTCCGGATTTTCTATTAACATGATTATCCCATCTATTACCTCTTTTAAATTATGTGGAGGAATATTAGTTGCCATTCCAACTGCTATCCCTGATGAACCATTTACCAATAGATTCGGAAATCTACTAGGTAGAACAATTGGTTCTTTTAAGGTTTCATCAAAATTAGGCATATAATCTATAGTTTCTTTGTTTATATCCCTTAACATCTCCAATGTAAGCTTAGTCATCTTTACTTCTGTATAACGCATAGCTGCAGCACTGTCTCCATCTACAGAACCAAAGTTTCCATGGCCATTTACTAAGGGATATCTAGTATTAAAATCCTGAGCGAGTCTTACCATGGCATCATAGACAGATGTATCTGAATGAGGGTGATATTTACCTAATACATCCCCTACTACCCTTGCAGATTTTCTATATTGTTTATCTGGAGTCATTCCTAATTCATTCATAGCATAGAGTATCCTTCTATGGACTGGTTTTAAACCATCTCTAACATCTGGAAGGGCCCTACTCACAATTACAGACATAGCATAATCTAAATAGGATTTTTTCATTTCTTCTTCAATATTTATTTCTATAATATTATTATCTATACCATCTTTATTATCTTTGTCCATTTTTCCCCTCCTATATATCTAAGTTTTTAACTAGTTTTGCATTCTTTTGTATAAATTCTCTTCTCGGTTTGACCTTATCTCCCATTAAAGTTGTGAAGATTTCATCTGCAACCAATCCATCTTCTACGGTTACTTGCAATAGTATCCTTTTTTCTGGATCCATTGTAGTTTCCCAAAGTTGCTCTGGATTCATTTCTCCAAGACCCTTGTATCTTTGAATAGAATAGTTGCTTCGGCCTATTTCTTCAAGCAATTTTTCTAATTCATTATCACTATAAACATAATGTTCAGCTCTACCTTTTGATACTTTATATAAAGGTGGCTGTGCAATATATACATGGCCATTATCTAATAATTCTCTCATATATCTAAAGAAAAATGTTAATAGCAATGTTCTAATATGAGCACCATCTACGTCTGCATCCGTCATTATTATTATCTTTCCATATCTTAATTTTTCAATATCAAATTCATCACCAATTCCAGTTCCAAAGGCTGTTATCATAGCCCTTATTTCTTCATATCCTAATATTCTATCTAATCTTGCTTTTTCTACATTTAGTATTTTACCCCTTAATGGAAGAATTGCTTGATACCCTCTGTCTCTTCCCTGTTTTGCACTTCCACCAGCTGAATCCCCTTCCACTATATATATTTCTGTTATTTCTAAATCATTTGATTGACAATCAGCAAGTTTACCTGGTAATGTGGTATTGTCTAAAATGCTTCTTTTTCTTGAAATCTCCCTTGCCTTTCTTGCTGCTTCCCTTGCCCTTGACGCACTAACTGCTTTTTCTAATACAGTTTTTCCAGATTTAGGGTTTTCTTCAAGGTATCTAGTAATAAAATCATAAGTTAAAGACTCTACAATTCCTCTGACTTCGCTATTACCTAATTTAGTTTTAGTTTGTCCTTCAAATTGAGGCTCCATAAGTTTAACAGATAATACAGCTGATAATCCTTCTCTTACGTCATCTCCTTGTAGATTCTCATCCTTTTCCTTTATATAGTTATATTTTCTACCATAATCATTAATAGCTCTAGTTAAGGCAGTTCTTAATCCACTTAAATGAGTTCCACCTTCTTGAGTATTGATGTTATTGGCAAAAGTATATATATTTTCCGAATATGCATCTGTATATTGCATTGCTAATTCTACTACAATATTATCTTTTTCAGCTTCAAAGTACATTATATCTTTATGAATTGGATTTTTATTTCTATTTATATATTCTACAAAGGATTTAATACCTCCTTCATAGTGAAATTTTCTATTTGTATTAGTTCTTCTATCTTCTAATTTGATCATTATACCCTTATTTAAAAATGCCATTTCTCTTAGTCTATATTCTAATGTTTCGAAATTGAAATCTACTTCATCAAAAATTTCTTTATCCGGTTTAAAATTTATTAATGTACCTGTAGTTTTAGCCTCTCCAACTATTTGTAATTCAGAAACAGGTACACCTCTTTCAAATTTCTGCATATATTCTTTTCCATCTCTTTTTACCTTTGCAATTAACCATTCAGATAAAGCATTTACAACGGAAACACCAACTCCATGTAAACCACCGGATACTTTATATGCAGAATTGTTAAACTTCCCTCCAGCATGAAGAATTGTTAGAACTGTTTCTACTGTTGATTTTCCAGTTTGAGGATGGATCTCTACAGGTATACCCGAACCATTGTCTTCCACTATTATGGAATTATCCTTTTCTATTACAATTTTAATAGTATCACATACTCCTGCTAATGCTTCGTCTATACTGTTATCTACTACCTCGTATACCAAATGATGTAATCCTCTTGATCCAGTACTTCCAATATACATACCTGGCCTTTTTCTAACTGGTTCTAATCCTGTTAATACTTGAATTTCTTCAGCTGTATATATTCTTCCATTATTTTCATTGGCCATTTATACTTACCTCCAATCTAGTTTCTATACTTTTATTCCTTTTCATAAGAGTAGCGGATGATATATTTGATGTATATACAAAATGTTTTTTTCCAGATTTTCTCTTTCTTCTAGGATTGTCACTAGAGCATGTTATTATATAGGTCTTTATATCATCCATATTTTCATTTGCTAAGAAATCATTTTTTAATAGGTTTTTAATATATCCATTATTATCTTTAGAATTCTCTAAAGAGTTTTTATCAATAATTGCTACTATATCTTTTAAAAATATATTTATATTATTACCAATGTGTAAAAACATATATCTACTCCTTTACTTGATGATCTTTCCATTATTTATATAGAATGTGGATCTTTCTAATTCTTTAAGTTCATCTAGATTGATAATATCTGTGGAAGTTATTATTGTTTGCATATCTTTAAAGGTTTCCGTAAGATATTTTCTCCTATCTAAATCTAATTCTGAATACACATCATCTAATAATAAAACAGGATAAACACCTCTTTCCATCTTAATTATCTCCACTTCAGATAATTTTATAGATAAAACTATAGTTCTTTGTTGACCTTGAGAAGCAAATACTCTAGCATCTATACCATTTATTTGTATTTGTATATCATCTCTGTGGGGACCTATTGATGTAATCCCCGTAATTAAATCTTTATCCACGTTTGTTTTTAACTGTTCTAAAAATTTTTTTTCTATAATATTTTTATCGGAAATATTTACATTAGAGTTATAGTTTAAATTTAACTCTTCCCTTTCCAAAGTCAATTTTTTATGGATCTCTTTAGCTATTTTCGATAGATTTTCAATAAATTGGATCCTATATATTATTATTTCCGTTCCTATCTTTGCAAGTTGTATATCGAATATTTCTAGTAAATTTATAATATGAGATTTTGGTTTATTAGATTTTAGTAAATTATTTCTTTGAAATAAGATCTTATTATACTTATTAATATTATATTTATAAACAGGTTTAATTTGGGAAATACTCATGTCCAAAAAATTTCTTCTCTCTCCTGGCCCATCTTTTATGAGTTTTAAATCATCAGGAGAAAAAATTACAACATTTAATCCACTATTTAATTCCTTAAAATTTTTTAATTCAATTTTATTGACTTTTATCCTCTTTGGTCTATCTTTTTCTAGTTTAATTTCTATTATTTTTTCCCTTTTATTTATATTAATTTTTGCTCCAATATAAGCCTCGTGCTTATTAAAATTGATTATCTCTTTATCCCTATTAGTTCTGAAAGATTTACCCATGGCACAAAAATAAATTGCCTCTAGCAAATTAGTCTTTCCCTGTGCATTTTTACCAACAAAAATATTTATATTTTTATTTAAATTTATATTCAAATTATGATAATTTCTAAAGTTTATGAGCCTAATACTTTCTACATTCAAAAAAAGCACCCCTCAAAAATACTTCATAAGTGATAAATCCTCAACCACATGGGTTGAGGCTTTATTTTATAAACCTACTTTATTATACCACAATTAACCTTTCTGTGTTCTCTATTTCAATAATATCTCCTTTTTTTATCTTTTTCCCCTTTTCTTTTACAATATTTCCATTTACTGAAACCATGCCCATATTTATAATATTTTTACTTTCGCCTCCAGTTTGAGTGATTCCTGCAAATTTAAGTAATTGGTCCAATTTAATAATATTTGTTTTTATTTTTACTTCTCTCATAACTTAATATCCACCTTTATTAATAATCTTCCTGAGCAAGTCGCACGGGTAATACTAAATAAGTATAACTTTTATCTTCCACAGGGTTTATTATACAGGGATTCAAACTTCCCATAAAATAAAGTTCTATTTCTTCAGAATCGATAGCTTTTATTCCATCAATAACATATTTGGAATTAAAGGCTATGTTAATATCTTCTCCTTCTTGTTTTGAAGGAACTTCTTCATTTACATTTCCTATTTCCGAATTGGATTTTATTATAATTTGATTATTAGCTATATTTAGTTTAACCAAGTTAGCTTTTTCTTCTTTGGCCAATAAGGATGCCCTTTCAAGACTATCTTGAAACTCTTTTCTATTCACTTTTATATTGGTTTTATGCTCTTTTCTAATAATATCTTTATAGTTTAAAAATTGACCTTCTAGCAATCTTGATGATACCACTGTATCTCCCATATCAAATATTACATGACCTGGAGCCGTGGTTATAGTTAAATCTTCTTCATCATCAAGTATTTTATTTAGTTCACCTAGTACCCTACCTGGTATTACTATTTTTATATCTTCTTTTAGGGCAACAGGAATACTTCTTAAAGCCAATCTATAGCCATCTAAAGCTACAAAAGATCCAATTCCGTTGGATATTTCTAATAAAACACCAGTTAGTATAGGTCTAGTTTCGTCCTGGGTAGTAGCAAATACAGTTTGCCTAATAGCAGATTTGAATAAATCCTTAGGAATATTAAAAGAGTTTTGGTTTATTATTGTTGGCAATTCTGGATATTCGTAGGGTGAACTACCCAATATATTAAATTCAGAACTTTCACAAGTAATATTTATACTATTATCCTTAACTTTAATATTTATTGAAGAATTAGGTAATTTTTTTATTATGTCACCAAATATCCTAGAATTTACAACAATAGCACCTTCTTCTATTATATCACAATCAAGATAGGTTTCTATTCTAATTTCTAGATCTGTAGCGGTTAACTTTAACCTTCCATTAACTGTTTCTAATAATATTCCATCTAATATTTGTAATGTAGTTCTGGTGGAGATACCTTTTTGTACTATATTAATATGATTTGATAAAGAACTTTGATCAACTTGTATTCTCAATTGATAATCCTCCTTTTCTTTTTCTCATTTAGATATAGATAGATAAATATATATTATAGTAGTAATAGTAGTAGGGGTTGTTAATATGTGAATAACTATATATGAGGTATAACCTTAAAGTGTTCTAGCATTTAATAACATGTTGATATTTAACTAATAACTATTAAAGTTATCCCCATTATTATAAGTCCATAAAACCTCTTTATTTGTTAACAATTAACTAACAGGTTTATTAACAATTTTTGTTGATTATTCCCCTTTAATATTTTGAATTATTCCATCTACTCTTTTTCTGAATTCATCGTTTTCAGCCATATCCACTGATATTTTATCATAAGCGTGTATTACAGTTGTATGATCTCTACCTCCAAATTCATCTCCTATTTTTGGTAAAGATAAATCGGTTAACTCCCGTGTCAGGTACATGGCTATTTGTCTTGGATAGGCTATGGCTCTAGTTCTTTTTTTCGAGTTAAAATCCTCCATTTTTACATCAAATTCTTTAGCTACTGAATTTTTGATTAATTCAACAGTTATCTTTCTAGGTTTATTATTAGAGATAATATCTTTTAAAGCTTCTTCGGCTAATTCTACAGTTACTTCTTTATTAGTTAAAGATGAGTAGGCTACAATTCTAATTAGTGCCCCTTCTAGTTCTCTAATATTTGACTGTATTTTTGAAGCAATATATAGCATAACATCATCAGGTACATCTATGTTTTCCATTTTAGCTTTTTTCTTAAGTATGGCAATCCTGGTTTCTAAATCTGGTGCTTGGATATCTGATATTAGGCCCCATTCAAATCTTGATCTTAGTCTATCTTCTAATGTTGGTATTTCTTTTGGTGGCCTATCACTAGAAATAATTATCTGTTTATTTGCTTCATGTAGAGCATTAAATGTGTGAAAAAATTCTTCTTGAGTACTTTCTTTCCCTGCAATAAATTGGATATCGTCTACTAATAATACGTCTACATTTCTATATTTGTTTCTAAATTCATTATTTCTATCATCTCTAATGGAATTTATTAATTCGTTTGTAAATTTTTCTGAAGATACATATACTACCTTTGATTCAGGAGATTGATTTAAAATAAAATGGCCTATAGCATGCATTAAATGAGTTTTTCCTAAACCTACTCCTCCGTATATAAATAAAGGATTATAAGCCTGTGCTGGTGCTTCAGCTACTGCTAATGAAGCAGCATGGGCAAATCTATTGCTATTTCCTATTACAAAGGTATCGAAGGTATATTTAGGATTCAATTGGGATCGTTGATTTAATTCATTATTATCTCCAGGCATAGATTGTCCAATATTAATATTTATTTCTTCCCCTGGAATTATAAATTGGATAGCATATTCTTCTTTTGTTATTTGAGTTATAGCATTTTTAATTAAATTTAAATATCTGGCTTCTAGTATACCCTTTGTAAATTCATTTGGAGCAGCGAGAATAACCCTACTATCTGCAATAGTAATAGGTTTAATGGTTTTGAGCCAAGTATTAAAACTAACTTCAGTTAGTTCCACTTTAATTAAATCCAGGACTTCGTTCCAGATATTGTCTAAATTTGAAACCATTTTTAAAATTCCTCCCATTTTATTTGTAAATTATAACCAAGTATAAATGTTTTTATAACTTTAATTAGGAAACAAAAATATTATAATTAAATAGATATTAACAGATTTATCCACAAAAAAATTAAATTAATAATAAATAAAATTAATAAAAATTGGTATAATAATTGTGGATAAGCTATTGATAGTTTGTGATTATAATTTTTATACATAATTAATCCACAACTATATTTTTAATAATTATGTGGATAACAAATCCGTTGAATTTAAGGCATAGGGATAAATTAATTTTTGGAAAGTAAATACTTATACACAATCTTATCCACAATCTGTGTATAACTAAAGGTTGTTTATAAAAGAAAACTTATCCACATATCAAATTTATAATATCAAAAAAAATAAATTATATCAACAAAATTATCCACAATATTAAGAACTTGTGAATAATTAAATCTGTGGATATGAATAGTTTAAATTTCTTGACATATAAGCCTTCAATAAATATAATCAATATTAGTATTTATGTTTTCCTTAACAAAAACTTAGAAAATTTCTGTAGATGGTTTTGAATAGAGGGGGTGTAGTTAAATGAAAAGAACTTATCAACCAAAAAGAAGACAGAGAAGTAAGGAGCATGGTTTTAGAAAAAGAATGAAAACTAAAGCAGGAAGACGAGTAATTAAAAATAGAAGAAGAAGAGGCAGAAAGAGATTAACAGCATAAGGCCGCAACAATGGTGGCCTTTTTGTCTACAAGGAGCATTGTAATGGATAAGAAATATAGGTTAAGGAAAAATCAAGATTTTAAAAAGGTTTATAAAAGAGGAAAGAACTATTGGAATCGAAATTTAATTTTACATGTGATGGAAAATGGATTGGATCATTCTAGGGTCGGTTTTACCGTTTCGAAAAAGATAGGAAATAGTGTAGTTAGGAATAGAGTGAAAAGAAGGTTGAAAGAGATATTTAGAAGAAATTTTAATAATGTGAAGGAAGAATATGATATAATAATAATACCAAAGAGAAATGTGGTAAGCATAGGACATAAGGAATTAGAAAGTGCAATGCTTCATGTTTTAAAATTAGCTGATCTTTTAAAAGATATAGGTGAAAAATAATGGCTAAATTAGCTATTTTATTAATAAAATTTTATCAGCAATTTATTTCAAAGTATATTTTAACGGGGAAAAACTGCAGATTTTATCCAACTTGTTCTCAGTATTCTATTGAAGCTTATGAAAAGTATGGCTTTATTAAAGGAACTAATTTGAGTATACGTAGAATTTTAAGATGTCATCCATTTAATAAAGGAGGATACGATCCGCTAAAATGATTGGGGGTTAATAAATGACTTCGTTTTTAGGTAATTTATTAGGAGGTTTACTAAAGTTTGTATTCGATATGGTTTCTAGCATTGGTACAGAATCTGAGCTTCTTTCTTATTATGGTATAGCGATTGTATTGACTACAATTATTTTTAAATTTATTCTTCTACCTATAAGTTTGCATCAGAGTAGATCTACGAAGAAAATGAATGAATTACAACCGAAAATAAAGGAAATTCAAAATAAATATAAAAATGACCCACAGACCCAAAATGCAAAGATGATGGAATTATATAAAGAACATAATTATAATCCAGCTTCTGGGTGTTTAATATTGCTTATCCAATTTCCTATAATAATCGCTTTTTTTAATGTTTTAAGAGATCCTATAAGATTTGTATTCAAAGACCCAAATATATATAATGCAATTAATAAAGGTTTTTTATGGATTCCAAATTTGGAACAACCTGATCCTTATCTATGGGGATTACCTCTTTTAGCTGCATTAACTACTTTTTTACAAAGCAGGCTTATGACTAGTAATATAGAAGCTAATCCTCAAGCTGAATCCACTCAAAAAATGATGAATATATTCTTACCTGCTATGATTTTCATGGCTGCAAGATCCTTCGCAGCTGGTATAGGAGTATATTGGGTTATAGGCAATATATTTCAAATAATTCAGCAATTAATATCTAACAGGTCTTTGGGTAAAATTAAGGAGGAGACAAGATAGAATGAGGTCCGTTGTTAAGGTAGCGAAAACTGTTCGTGAGGCCATCGAAATTGCGTTAGAAGAATTGAGTGTTAGCGAAACGGATATTCAGGTAGAGGTACTTGAAGAGCCAAGTAAAGGTTTATTTGGAATAATAGGTACTAAAGATGCAATAGTTAAAGTAACCGTGATTAATGACCCAGTGGAGATTACAGAGAATTTCTTAAACAGAATTTTATCGGCTATGAATATTAAAGGAAATGTATTGGTTAGAAGAGAAGATTCCTGTCTAAAAGTTGAGATTATAAACATTAATTCTTCTGATATGGGTATTGTAATAGGTAAAAGAGGTAATACTTTAGATGCGATACAGTATTTATTAAGTCTATCCGTAAATAAAAATAGGGATGATTATATTAAGGTAATAGTAGATATAAAAGGATATAGAAAGAAAAGAGAAGCGACTTTAATTAGATTAGCAAATAGGATGGCTGAAAAGTCTAAATATAGTAAAAGGCCAGTCAAGTTGGAGCCTATGAATCCATATGAAAGAAGGATTATCCATTCTGCATTACAGAATGTAAATGGTATAGCTACTTATAGCGAAGGAGAAGAACCTTATAGAAGAGTAGTTATTCAAGCAAAATAGACCTTTAAGAAACCCAGTGCTATACTGGGTTTCTCTTATAGTTATAGTGTTTAATGAAAGGTATGGTGAAAATTATGAGTGATACAATTGCGGCTATTTCTACTGCTATTGGAGAAGCTGGAATTGGAATCGTTAGAATGAGTGGAAAAAAATCCATTCATATTGCAAACAGATTGTTTAAAAGTAAAAGGATAGAAAATTTGAGGGATGGAGAAAATAGAAAACTAATCTACGGCCATATTATTGACCCAAAGAATAATGAAATTATTGATGAAGTATTGATTGCGTATATGCAAGAACCATATACTTATACTAGGGAAAATATGGTGGAGATATATTGTCATGGTGGAATTATATCCGTAAAAAAAATATTAGAGTTGGTTTTGGAAAATGGTTCTAGATTAGCAGAGCCAGGAGAATTTACTAAGAGGGCTTTTTTAAATGGAAGGTTGGATTTGGCTCAATCGGAGGCAGTGATAGATATGATTAGGGCTAAAACGGATAGGTCCTTCCAAGTTTCATTGGATCAATTAGAGGGTAGCTTATCTAATAAAGTTAGAAAAATAAGAGATTTACTATTAGAAATAATTGCTCATATAGAGGTTTCTATTGATTTTCCTGATGAAGATGTTGAAGAGGTTACTTATGAGGAATTAGAAGAAAAAGCTAGATTAGTAAATAGGGAAATAGATAGATTATTAGAAACATCTGATAGGGGAAAGATATTAAGGGACGGTTTAAGTACAGTAATTTTAGGTAAACCTAATGTAGGAAAATCTTCCTTACTAAATGCTATTTTAAGGGAAAATAGGGCTATAGTGACTAATATTCCAGGTACTACTAGGGATATTATTGAAGAATATGTAAATATAGATGGTATACCATTAAAGATTGTAGATACGGCTGGAATTAGGGCTACTGATGATTTAGTAGAAAAAATAGGCGTGGATAGGGCCAGAGAAATGGTGGATAAGGCAGATTTGATAATAGCAGTATTTGATGCTTCAGATAATTTAACCGATGAAGACTTTCAAATTATAGATATAATCAAAGAAAGAAAATCTATAGTTTTGCTAAATAAGACAGATCTACCAAGTGAATATGATGAAGATTATCTTAAAAAATTGTTACCCGATAAAGAAATTATAGTTACCTCTATTATCAGTGGAGTAGGAATAGGCAGACTAGAGCAAGCAATAAAGGATATGTTCTATAGAGGAAATCTAGAAATAGAAAGCGATGTAATAGTAACTAACTTAAGACATAAAAATCAACTTATAAAAGCTAGGAAAAATATTGAAGATGGATTGAATGGTATTATTTCAAATGTTCCTTTAGATTGTATAGAAGTGGATATAAAAAATTGTTGGGAAAATCTAGGGGAAATTTCTGGAGATACAGTTGGTGAGGATATTTTAGATAAAATATTTTCAGAATTCTGCATAGGCAAATAGTTTTAAAGAGGTGCAAAGGATGAGAGAAATAAAGAAATTTCATGCAGGAGATTTTGATGTAATAATTGTTGGGGCTGGCCATGCTGGATGTGAAGCAGCATTGGCTACCAGTAGGATGGGTATGAAAACCTTAATGCTTACTATGAGTCTAGATTCTATAGCGGATATGCCTTGCAACCCTAATATTGGAGGTACTGGAAAAGGCCATCTAGTTAGGGAGATTGATGCATTAGGTGGAGAGATGGCTATAAATATAGACAAATCTTTTATTCAAAGTAGGATGCTAAATACTTCAAAAGGACCAGCTGTACATTCTTTAAGAGTTCAGGCAGATAAAAAGAAATATCATAAGGAAATGAAAAAAGTATTAGAACAGGAACCTAATCTCACTTTACGTGAAGGAGAAGTTATTGATATTCTTGTAGAAGATAGTATAACTAAAGGACTTGTCACTAGAACTGGTGCTACCTATAATGGAAAAGCAGTTATATTAGCTACAGGAACATATTTAAAAGGAAGAATATTCATAGGTGAAGTCAATTATTCTAGTGGTCCTGGAAGTTTTTCTCCATCTAATATCCTTTCGGATTCGTTGATGAAACTAAATATAGAGTTAAGAAGGTTTAAAACTGGTACTCCAGCAAGGGTTCATGGTGATACTATAGACTATTCCAAAACGGAAATTCAGCCGGGAGATGATGAAATTATTCCTTTCTCTTTCCTAAATATTGATAAGAAATTTGATATAGAGCAGGTTCCTTGTTATTTAACTTATACCACACCTTTAACCCATGAGATAATTAGGAGAAATCTTTCTAGATCCCCAATGTATTCTGGAGATATTGAAGGGGTAGGACCAAGGTATTGTCCATCTATTGAAGATAAGGTGGTAAGGTTTAGTGATAAAGAGAAGCATCAGGTATTTATTGAACCAGAGGGACTGGATACCAAGGAAATGTATGTGCAAGGGGTTAGTTCTACTTTACCAGAAGAAGTACAATTGGAGATGTATAAGACTATTACTGGTTTGGAAAATGTCCAGTTTATGAGGTCTGCTTATGGTATTGAATATGATTGCATAGATCCTACTATATTGAAAAGGACTTTGGAACATAAGGAAATACAAAATCTATTTTTTGCAGGTCAAATTAACGGTTCATCAGGGTATGAAGAAGCAGCTGCCCAAGGACTAGTGGCTGGAATCAATGCGGTAATGAATATTGAGGGTAAGGAACCTTTTATATTAGATAGGTCAGAAGCTTATATCGGAGTATTAATTGATGATTTAGTGACTAAAGGGACAGATGAACCTTATCGAATGATGACTTCAAGGGCAGAATATAGGTTAACATTAAGGCAGGATAATGCAGATCTGAGATTAACAGAAAAAGGGTATAAAATTGGCCTAGTAACTGAGGAGAGATACAGAAAAACTTTAATGAAGAAAGAATTAATGGAATCGGAACTTAGTAGATTAAAAAAGGTGATTGTAACACCTACTGCTAAAATAAACGATTTTCTAAAAAAATTAGGCAGTACGCCATTAAAAACAGCTTTTAGTTTATACGATTTGATTAAAAGGCCAGAACTTGATTATGAATCTTTGGCTGAAATTGATCCAGATAGAAAAGAATTACCGAGGGAGATCAGATTACTAGTTGAAACTCATATTAAATATGAAGGATATATAAAGAAACAGATGGCACAAATTGAACAGTTTAAAAAATTGGAAAGTAAGAAACTGCCTGAAAATCAAGATTACAACGAAATTAAAGGGTTAAGTAATGAAGCTAAACAAAAATTGAATCAAATTAAGCCAGATTCTGTAGGGCAAGCATCTAGAATATCCGGTGTTTCTCCGGCAGATATTAATGTATTGTTAATCTATTTGGAACAAAAACGCAGAGGAATGAAGGGAGAAAAAAATGACTAATGTAAATACATTAATTAAAGGTGCAAATGTTTTAGGTATTGAATTGAATAAGGATGAAATAGATAGTTTCATTTTATATAAAGAATTGTTAAAGGAATGGAATCAAAAAATTAATATTACTTCTATAACTGATGACGAAGAAATAGATATTAAACATTTTATAGATAGTATAACTCCTTTATCTACAGACTTATTCGCTGAGGATGTAAGGATGATAGATATTGGTACTGGAGGAGGTTTTCCAGGTATACCTCTGAAAATTATTAATAGGGATATGGAAGTAGTATTACTTGATAGTTTGAAGAAGAGGATTACTTTTTTAGAAGATATAATTGATAAATTGGCTTTAGAAAAAATATTTCCTATACATGGTAGAGCGGAAGAGTTAGGTAGGGATAAAAATCATAGAGAAAAATATGATATAGCAATTTCAAGAGCAGTAGCATCTTTAAACACCCTTTCTGAATATTGTTTGCCCTTTGTAAAGGTTGGAGGATTTTTTATATCTATGAAAGGACCCGATGTTGATGAAGAATTAAAGGAAGCAGAAAAATCTATAAAGATATTAGGTGGAAATTTAAATGATGTAAAAGTAGTTAATCTACCATTAAGTGATATTACCCATAGTTTGATAATAATCGAAAAAATAAAGGGAACTCCGACAAAATATCCTAGAGGTGGAGGTAAACCTAAGAAGAAACCCTTATAATTAGTGGTAAAATGACGAAGGAAAGTTTGGGAAATTAGGAGGAAATAATTTTGTTTTCTAGAATATATAGAACGTAAGACAAAATAAGTTTATTGGGAAGAGGGGAGTCTAATGAAAAGTGCACAACCAGAAATTAAGTATATTCCTATTGAGTCCATTAAACCTAATCCATATCAACCAAGAAAGGATTTCAATAAGAAATCCTTAGAAGAGTTAAGTCAATCCATAAAAGCTTTTGGATTAATTCAGCCAATTAGTGTAAGGAAATTACAAAATGAAAATTATGAACTTATTGCTGGAGAAAGACGGCTTAGAGCATCTGAGCTGGCTGATCTTGGAGAAATTCCTGCTATAATCGTTGAATATAGGGACAAAGAGTCTGCTATGTTAGCTTTAATTGAAAATTTACAAAGGGAAGACCTGAATTTTATTGAGGAAGCGGAAGGTTATAATAATTTAATTGTAGATCATGGATTTACCCAACAAGAATTAGCACAAAAAATAGGTAAGAGTCAATCAACTATTGCTAATAAACTAAGGATTTTAAAACTTCCAGAAGATATTAAAAAGGATTTAATTGAATACAATTTAACGGAGCGACACGGACGAGCCTTACTAAAATTACCTGACTACGATTTAAAAAGGGAAGTATTAGATAAAGTTATTAATAAAGATTTAAACGTTAGTAATACTGAAAAGTTGGTAAATGATATATTGAATGATTTAACAAAAGATGAAATGGTTGAAGAAAGGCAAAATATCAAGGGATTGATTAGCACCCGGATCTATTTAAATACCATTAAAAAAGCTTATAATGCTATAAAGGATAGTGGGATTGATGCTAAATATTTTGAAAAGGACAAAGGCGAATATGTAGAGGTATCTATTCAGATACCTAAAAGATAATAAAAG
>NZ_AZSU01000006.1:25221-92946 GCF_000511955.1 [Clostridium] ultunense DSM 10521
TTTGAAAAGGACAAAGGCGAATATGTAGAGGTATCTATTCAGATACCTAAAAGATAATAAAAGCCAAAATGTTTCACGTGAAACATTTTGGCTTTTATTATAGAATAGTTTAACAATATTTAATAGATTGTGGTTAAATGGTATAATATTGGTAATAGCTATTACATATAAGTCAAATAATGTATAAAGACAATATTAATATGAGGTGAATTATGAAGATTTGAAGTTTGCTATAATAATGGCTAGATATGAAGGGAAATGGAATTTTTGCAATCATAAAGAAAGGTAGACGTAAGAAGTTAAACCTTTTTTATTTAATTAAATAGTTGAAAGGAGAAAAAAATAGAGCATAAGTTATAATAGGTGTTATAAAAAAAGGGGATAGAGGAGGCGGCAGCATGAAAAAAGTTGGGATATTACTTGTTTTTATAACTATAGTGTTGTTTTTTACCAGTTGTAACTATAGGAATGAATATGAGGAAAAGGCTGATGAATTCATTAATTTATACTACGCACAATACGAAAAAAAGAGTGAAATAGAAGAAACCCTTACTTTAAATGAAAATATTATTTCAGGTGAAGTAGACACTTTAATCTATGGAATTCATGATAGTATTTTTGAAAAGAAAATTGAAGAATATTTTGAACAAAACTTCGGTGATATCATAACAGAAGATGAAAAGTTGAGGCTCGTTAGGAATAGAGTTATCCCAAATGCTGATGTTATAAACTCAGATATAGTCAAAGCAACTGTATCAAGTATTGAATTCGATGAATCTAATAATCAGAATGAAGGCACACTATCATTTAGTGCAATTATTATTTATGAACATATAGATGGGGAAAATACTAAATCTGAAAAGAGTGGCATAATAAGTTTGGTTAAAGATGGTGATGATTTAAAAGTTGATTATTTCAAAATTAATTGATCGATATAAAATTTCATTATATTCAAATTAATAATTATTACTCTTTTTTTAAGGTTAATATTTATATTTTACTACATAACGGTGTAACAATGTTTATCTAGAAGGATTATTTATTTTTAATATAGGAGGCATCGAAGTGAAAAGATCAGTATTATTTATTGTAATGTTTTCAATTATTATTTTTTCAGGATGTAATCAAAAACAATTAGAAACAGTTGAAAATAACAATATACCTTATAGGAATTCCGCAAAGGATTTACTAAATGAACTTGCAAATCAAGAATTTATAATTCAAGGCGAAAACCTTGATTATAACAATGACCAAACAATTATTGATTTTGGTAAAGCATTTGTAAATCTATATAATGGTGCAGTTGCAGAGCAAGAGAAAGTATCTTTTAAAAAATATATTGCAAATAAAAATCTACTAAAATTTATTGATAAAGTATTGGAACTAACACAGAGGCAGGAATTACAAGGCGGGCATGGTATAAATTACGGGTTAATAAATGAATTTAAACAAGCTAACTTGCAATATATAGAAGACAATCTTTATTATCTTGAGTTACCTTTTGAGTTTGAAGGATCAGGAATGAGTTGCAAGATGTTAATAACTGCTGAAAACAAATCTCTAAAAATTGTTGATTTCTACTTTGGAAATAAGGACGGGGTAGATACATATGCTACAGGGCATCCGGCAGAAAGAGATGTAAATAACCCAAAATTGTGGGAAAATAAAGAATGGGTAAAGGGTGTTTTTGATAAATTAAAAGTTTTTGAAGAAATGCTAGAGAATAAAATAGAACTTAGTGAATCAAATGAAGAAGATTCTATGAATTTAAAAGAGGTGGTAAACTCAGAAGTTGTAAAAGAATATTATTTTGAGCTAAATGTTGCAATAATTGAAGATGCATTAATTTCAAGATTGTATTACTGACCACCCGGATATAGAGAGGATCCTGATAATGATATTATTATAAAAAATGTTCTTGCCAATACTTGTAACCAATATGGAGAATATTATGTAGACACTGAAGTAGCCATAAAACTAAAAAAGATTGTAGAAGAATTAAGAAAAAATAAAGTAGAAGTTCTTATCATTAACTATAATGAAATGGTAGCCTAGGAGCAATTTAATAAAAAGATGGTGTTTGCAAATGATATAGAAGAAATATCTAAAAAATATTTCAAATAAAAACTTTTGTGAATTGTAAAAGTGAAATCATTATAAGATAGTTAATAAGGTGTTTAGCGTAGATAATGTTAAACACCTTATTTGTTTATAGTAGAGTTTATATCTCTATCACTAGATACATTCTATTTATTCTGCTAGTTGAACTAATACAATGAACCATATTATAAATAATAGGCAAGCTCTATTTACTAAATATTAATGTTTAAGGAGTTACCATAAATTATAATTTAGCGATATAATGTATATAAGCGGATGAATGTGTTGTAAATGGCTGTCATTCCTAGCGTAGCGAGGAATTTTAAAGGGGTGGTAGTTTGTACTATGTATATATGATGGCTAACTTGAATAACAAGGTTTTATATACAGAGGTTACCAACAACTTAGAGCATAGTGTATATGAACATAAAAATAAATTAATAAAAGGTTTTACAGCAAAATATAACGTAAATAAATTAGTATACTTTGAATATACTTCAGATGTAAATTTAGCTATAGATAGAGAAAAACAAATCAAAGGGTGGACTAGACAAAAGAAGAATGAAGTGATACAAGGTATATATCTTGAATGAAAAGATTTATCTAAGAAGTTCTAGAGACAAGATTCTTCACTGCGTTCAGAATGACAATGTCGCATAATTTATAAAATGTTTCGTATTAGATTGTAAATATTTAAAATAAATTATAAGTTTTTTTAAAAATACTATTAGGAGATGATTATGTGGATAAAGCAAGACGAATTATTGTAGCTTTGTATTCATTATTTTAATTGAATATCAGTTAAGACATACAATTTTTATATTGTGCATTAATAGAAATACATGACATAGGGACAATATAAAAATGGATGTGGTTATATGGATAAACTACATGAAGAAAGAATATTAGGTTAGGGAATTATAATTATTCACGAGGAAGGTATTAGTTTATAACTATATGCATTCAAGATAGACAAAAGTTATTTGGTGAAATATTCAATGTTTTAAAACCATGGCAACCTATGAATATATAAAGGGTCTAAAAAGCGAGATTTATCACCCTTTTAATGAACAAAAAAATTTGCTGGTAAAATAAGTAAGAAAATAGTAACGCTAATACTTGTTTTTGTTTTAAAATAATAAAGACATATTAAATAAAAATGTTTCACGTGAAACATTTTTGTTTTTTAGAAAATCATTTCATTTTCTTCTTCCAATCTGATATTATATAATAAAGTATTTAAATAATTGTAGATATTCGGTGGTGATTATATGGGAAGGGTAATTACTATTTTTAATCAAAAAGGTGGAGTTGGCAAAACTACAACGGTGATAAATTTAGCTGCTGCATTAGGGAAATTGAATAAAAAAATATTAATTGTTGACGTAGACCCTCAAGGTAATGCTACTAGTGGATTGGGTATTGATAAAAACAGCTTAGAATTATCTGTATATGATGGATTAATTAATGGTGTCAATTCAAAACAGATTGTAAGAAAAACTACTGCGGAAAATGTTGATATTATTCCTTCAAATGTAGATTTGGCTGGTGCAGAGATTGAACTAATAGGTATGGAAGGAAGAGAATTGGCCTTGAAAAGATCCCTAGAGGAAATAGAAGAAAGTTATGATTTCATATTAATAGACTGCCCTCCATCTTTAGGATTATTAAGTATCAATGGATTGTCAGCTTCCCATAGTGTATTAGTGCCAATACAGTGTGAATATTATGCTTTAGAAGGTGTTAGTCAATTGGTAGATACCATAATGTTGGTAAAGAGAAGTTTGAATCCCGATCTTGAAATTGAGGGTGTGGTTCTAAGTATGTTTGATGGTAGGACAAATTTGTCAATCCAAGTAGTAGATGAAGTAAAAAAATATTTCAAAGGAAAGGTGTATACTTCGATTATTCCTAGGAATGTAAGATTAGCTGAGGCGCCAAGTTATGGATTATCTGTGATTGATTATGACCCTAAATCTAAGGGGGCTGAAGCCTATATGGAGTTGGCAGAAGAGTTCTTATATTTATTGGATTAATAAGGATAAAATGAAGGAGGTGAATACCGTTATTAGAAAGCTATTAGTATAAAAAGTATTATCATCCTTTAATGTCATTTTATTGATAGTTTTCAATAACGGGAATTTGGATGGTATCAAAAAAAAGAGGCTTAGGGAAAGGGTTAGCGGCTTTAATACCTAACGAGCCTATAGCTGATTTATTAGATGATGAAATGGATTTGAATAATATTCAAAATATAAAATTATCTTCAATAATACCTAATGAGGAACAACCTAGAAAAGATTTTGACAAAGGATTATTAGAAGAGTTAACTGATTCAATAAAACAATATGGGGTTATCCAACCTATTGTAGTTAGGAAAAAAGGAAATTCTTATGAAATAGTTGCTGGAGAAAGAAGGTGGAGGGCTGCTAAAGCTGCTAATTTTAAAGAGATTCCTTGTATTGTTAAGAATGTAGATGATAGACAGGCAATGAAATTAGCATTAATTGAAAATCTTCAAAGAGATGATTTGAATCCCATTGAGGAAGCTTATGCTTTTAAAGGATTAATTGAAGAACATAATCTAACTCAGGAAGAGGTAGCTTCTGCTATAGGTAAAAGTAGGTCTTATATAGCTAACTCTATTAGATTATTAAATCTTGATGAAGAAATTATAGATTATATTGCCAATGGGAAAATAACTAGCGGTCATGGTAGAGCTCTATTAACTATAAAAGACAAAGAAGAACGGATAAAAACTGCTCAATCAATAATAAATAATAAAATAAATGTTCGTGAAACAGAAAAGATGGCAAAAAACAACAAAGAAAAGAATCAAAAGAGAAAAGAAACAAAAAAGGATCCCTTTGTTAAAGAAATTGAAGAGCAGCTTATGAGGGCCTTGGGTACTAAAGTGTCTTTGAATCCTAAAAAAGAAGGAGGTACAATACAGATAGAATTCTATGGTCATGAGGATTTAGAACGTATTTTAGAGCTGATGATAAAATAGGTTACTAGTGTTTCACGTGAAACATTTTAGGAAAGGAGTATGAATATGGAATTAAAGATATTTCAAGTTGATGCTTTTACCTCTAAACCCTTCGGAGGCAATCCTGCAGGTGTAGTATTAGATGCTAAAGGATTATCAGAAAAAGAAATGCAAAATATCGCCAAAGAAATGAATCTTTCAGAGACAGCTTTTATAATTCCTTTAGATGAAACCAAATTTAGAGTCAGGTTTTTTACCCCTATTAGTGAAGTTGATCTTTGTGGTCATGCTACCATTGGTTCTTTTTATACATTAGCATATAAAAATTTTTTGCCACCTATGTATGAAGGAATAAGAAAAGTGTATCAAGAAACTAAAGCAGGTAGATTAGGAGTAGAAATTTATTATAATGAAGGAAAAGTTACAAAGGTAATGATGGAACAATCCAAGCCTAAGGATCTAGGTATAATAGAGGATCTAGATTTATTATTAGATTGTTTTAATATAAAGAAAAAGGATATAGGCATAGGAGAAAAATTTGTTGACCCAAAAATTATTTCCACAGGTCTTCCAGATATACAGTTACCTTTAAAGAATAAAAAAATACTAGATAATTTGATAGTAGATTTTGAAAAATTAACCCATTTATCAACAAAAATAAATGTAATAGGAGTTCATGCTTTTTATTTACCGGATAAGGATTCGAATATAGTATATACTAGAAACTTTGCTCCGTTAGTTGGGATAAGGGAAGAAGCGGCTACTGGCACTGCTAATGGAGGTTTAGCATATTTCTTGAAAAAGGAAGGACATATTAATAATAAGGAAATAGTAGCTTTCCAAGGAGAGTCTCTAAAAAGGCCTAGCCAAATTCATTGTACTATAGAAAAAGATAATGAGATTTATAATATTAAAGTCGGAGGGGAAGCAAGAATAGTTTTAGAAGGGATTATGTATTTTTAACCAACCTAAAAGGTTGGTTGTTTTAATTTTAAAAACGCTAAAGTTATTAATATTATGCCTGCCACCCAAGATAGATTAATCTTAGATTTTTCAACCAGCCTCTTACCAATAACCAACCCGCTCCAAATAGCTAAAACATCGAATATTAAAGACATTGATATTAACAATAATGGATTAACATTTCCAAGTCCAGAACTGAAACCAATAGCTAATGAATCTAAAGAAAGAGCTGTAGCGAGATATAAGGCTTCCTTAGAGCTAAGTTTTTTTGAGTTATCAAAGTCAGCTTTAATCTCGTCTACATAAATATCTATTACTAACCGTATATCAAATAGTTTTACCTTAACTCTTTCTTTTGAATAAAATCTATTTTTAAAAAAGGATTTTACTATACTTTCAAAAAGATAGTAAATTCCGAGAAGAATCAGGATTAAAAAGCTAATAATTGATGTTGAATTGGTAGGTAAGAAGTTTTTTACCAATTCCCCTGAAAAAATAGCCAAAGTTAAAAAAGATGCACAAACTATATCTATGATGATTATAGAAATACAGGGTATTTTAATCTTATTTGTACCGTATGCAACGCTAGCCACAAAAGCATCTAATGATAAGGCTAATACTAGCAATAATGTTTCCATAATAAGCACTCCTTTTAATTATAATACTATATCCTATTCTATTTTTATATTTATTGTGATTGTTTAGTGGATTATATATTATAGTATGAATATTAATAGAATTTCCTATATATAAATATAGTAGCTAATCAAAATTAAGGACCTACTTTAGGAGGATATTATGGAAATAATATGGGTGTTAATAATTTTTATTATAGGCTTGATATTGATAGTGAAGGGCGGAGATATATTTGTGGAGGCAGCTATATGGATAGCTGAAAGGACAGGAATTTCCTCTGGTATAATAGGGGCTACTATTATTAGTGTAGCAACAACTTTGCCTGAATTTTTTGTATCTACTGTAGCAAGCAACGAAGGTTTTTCAGAAATGGCTGTTGGTAATGCTATTGGATCCTATATATGTAATATAGCCTTTATAATGGGGTTATGTTCTTTAATAAAACCAATAAAGATTAGATCCAATTTTTTTGGTATTAAAGGTATTATGATGATATCTTATCTATCCATTTTTTTTATTTTATCTAAAGAAGGGATAATAACGTATAGGGAAGGATATATGTTGATTGGGTTAGCAGTATTTTTCATAATAATTAATATTTTTGAACATAAAAAAACAAATGGGGGGAATAAAAGAATAAAGAAAGGTCCAATTAGAAAAAAGGATATGCTTACAAACCTATTCAAATTCTTGCTTGGAGGATTTTTTATTGTGTATGGAGCCCATATATTAGTAGATAGTGGAGTAAAGATTGCAAATTTTTTAAGAATTCCGAAACAGGTGATAAGTTTAACCTTACTTGCAATTGGAACATCATTGCCAGAATTGGTAACATCTTTAATGGCTATACTAAAGGAACAAGAAAATATTTCTTTGGGTAATATTTTAGGAGCAAATATATTAAATGTATCCGTAATAATAGGGGCTTCAGCTTTAGTTAGTCAACAAGGGTTGATAATTTCAAGACAGACATTATTCTTAGATATTCCTATGGCTATGTTTGTTGCTTTAATTTTCATAGTGTCAGGAATATATAAAGAAAAAATAGGTAGAATTACAGGTTTAATATTATTGTCTACTTATATAGCCTATCTGTTAATTCTCTTTTAAGGGGCAAAAAAATATCGAATTATTTAATGGCATATTAATGCCATTTTTTTTTGGGAATTAAAAAGAAGAAAAAGCGAATAATAATATGGGAACTGATAAAAAATAATTAAATTGGAAGAAATAAGGGAAAAATATACAAAATTTAATCTTTTACAAATTCCAAATTTATGTTATTATATAAAATGTTTGCTAGAAAAATAACAAAGGAAGAGAGGTAAAATATATGAACATAATGGAAATAGTAAATGTCTTAAATGAGAACCTATGGAATAAAGTTTTAATTTTTCTATTACTAGGAACAGGTATTTATTATACTATAAGACTAAGATTTATTCAGGTTCGTAGATTTAAGGATATTAATGCTCATGTATTTGGTAATGTGTTTAAAAGAGAAGAAAAAGCTGACAAGGATGGTATGTCGTCTTTTCAAGCGTTGGCAACATCTATAGCGGCTCAGGTGGGAACTGGGAATTTAGCAGGAGTAGCTACTGCTATAGCATCTGGCGGGCCAGGAGCTATATTTTGGATGTGGGTTAGTGCATTTTTTGGGATGGGTACTATATTTGGAGAAGCGGTTTTAGCACAGAAGTATGTAGAAAAAATTGATGGAGAGGTTACGGGGGGACCTGCTTATTACTTAAGAAAAGGATTGAATAGCAAACTATTAGCTGGGTTTTTTGCAATTACAATTATAATAGCTTTAGGCTTTGTTGGAAATATGGTTCAATCTAATTCTATAGCGGTAGCTTTAACTTCAGCCTTTAGTATACCGAACTGGGTAGGAGGAATAATAGCCGCCATTTTTGCTGGCCTAATTTTTGCCGGTGGAATGAGTAGAATCGCATCTTTTACAGAGCTAATAGTACCTTTTATGGCTATTTTATACATTGTTGGTAGCTTTTTAATTATAGTTCTTAATTACACTCAAATTATCCCCGCTTTTAAAATAATAATTAGCTCTGCATTTTCAGCAAAAGCAGCTGTTGGAGGTGCAATTGGAGTTACTGTCAAAGAAGCCGTAAGATATGGTATTGCAAGAGGATTATTTTCCAACGAAGCTGGTATGGGTTCTACACCTCATGCCCATGCAGTGGCAAAAGTAGATCATCCGGCAGAGCAAGGTTTGGTAGCTATATTTGGTGTTATCTTTGACACTTTGGTAATATGTACTATAACCGCTTTAATAAATATAACTACTGGCGCATATACTCTAGGCTTAACCGGAATTGAGATGACACAAAAAGCCTTTGGTATAGGTCTTGGAAACTTTGGAACCATATTTGTTGCGATTAGCCTATTCTTTTTCGCATTTTCAACTATAATTGGTTGGTATTATTTCGGTGAGTCTAACATTAAATATTTATTTGGAGCAAAGGCAATATGGCCTTATAGAATAATCGTGTTATTATTTATTGTTCTTGGCTCTATACTTAGTGTCGATGCAGTATGGCAAATTGCAGATTTGTTTAATGGTTTGATGGTGTTACCGAACGTTATAGGTTTATTGATATTATCACCTCAAGCAATTTCCATATTAAGAGATTATGAAAGAAATTTTTTAGATAGTGTAAAGTAGATATTAGCTTGATTATAAAGTTAATCTATAATATAATTGGGTAGAATGGAAAGAGAATTTATAATAATATTATAAAAGGGCGGTGATTTGATGTTAATAGATGGAAGCATAAAAAATTATGTTGATAAAGTTGCATCTAAAGACCCAACTCCAGGGGGAGGAAGTGTGGCTGCTCTAGCAGGGAGTTTAGGTTCCGCATTGACAGCTATGGTTGGTTATTTAACAATTGGTAGAAAGATGTATGAAGAGCTTGATGAAAAAACAAAAGGAGAAATGGACCATAACTTTGAAGAATTAAAGAAAAGCATAGAAAAGCTTAACCAAATTGTTGACGAAGATACAAAGGCATTTGATAAAGTAATGGAGGCTTTTAAATTGCCTAAGGAGACAGAAGAAGAAAAGAAAAACAGGTCCCAAGCTATCCAAGAAGGATATAAAGTAGCCTTGGAAGTACCGCTAAGATGTGCTGAAGAATGTTTCAAAGTATTAGAGTTACAAAAGGTGTTTGCTGATCATGGCAATGTAAATGCAATTACCGATGTAGGGGTAGGCGCTCTTTTAGCAGCTACAGGCCTTGAAGGAGCCCTTCTAAATGTAAAGATAAACTTACTTAGCATAAAAGATGAAGAATTTAAAAATAAAATGGAAGAAAAAATTGATAATCTATTAAAAGAGGGAACTAAGTTAAAAGAGGAATTACTAAAAACCGTATACCAAAGATTAGGATAAAGGATGCTCTTAGGAGCTCCTTTTTTTATTTGTTATACTTTTTATCCCCATTATGAATATGATATAATTAGGATATAAAAATATGGAGGTGGATTCGTTGGTATATTTTGATAATGCAGCGACTTCTTTTCCAAAACCAGATGGGGTTTATGATTCCATTATGAAAGCTATGAAAGAATATGGAGCTAATCCAGGAAGATCAGGTCATAAATTAGCATTAAGGCTTGGAAGAGAAATATTTGAAACTAGGGAACTATTAGCAAAACTATTTAATATTAAAAACCCTATGAATTTAATATTTACATTTAACTGTACTGAGAGTTTAAATATTGGAATTAAAGGTATATTAAATACAGGGGACCATGTTATAACCACGTCTATGGAACATAATTCTGTTCTTAGACCTCTTAAAGTATTGGAAAAAGAAGGGATAGAACTTACCATTGTTAAAGGAGATTACGCAGGGAGGATAAATCCTAAAGATATAGAAAAAAGTATTAAGAAGAATACTAAGCTTATTGTAACAACTCACATTTCCAATCTAACAGGTACCATTATGCCTATTGAACAGATTGGCAGGATTGCTAGGGATAATGGTATTTATTATCTTGTAGATGCTGCTCAATCAGCAGGAGTATACCATATCGATGTAGAAAAGCTAAATATAGATATGTTGGCTTTTCCAGGGCATAAGGGACTTTTAGGGCCTCAAGGGACAGGGGGACTATATATTAGAGAAGGTATAGAAGTAAAGGAACTCAATCAAGGTGGGACAGGCAGTATATCTCATTTGTTAGAACAACCAGATATATTGCCAGATAGATATGAAAGTGGAACTCCTAATGGACCTGGGATTGTTGGTCTAGGTGCTGGAGTAAAATATATCCTTCAGGAAGGATTAGATACCATTAGAAAATATGAAGAAGAATTGACAAAACATTTTATTGAAGAAATTGTTAAAATTGAAAATGTAAAAGTATACGGACCATTAGATATAAAAGAACAAGGAGCTGTAGTTTCAATAAATATTGGAGACGAGGATTCTTCTGAAATTAGCTATATATTAGATGAAAATTATGATATAGAAGTAAGGCCAGGTCTTCATTGTGCTCCTATGGCCCATAAAACCATAGAAACTTTCAGCCAAGGGGTAGTTAGGTTTAGTTTTGGTCCTTTTAATACACATGATGAGATTGAACTAGGAATAAAAGCTATCAAAGAAATATCTAAAGAACTGTAGGAAAGGAGTAAATCAAATGGAGCAGATTAGAGAATTTGTTGAAATATATAATATAGAAATAATAATTGGCATATTGGTAGCTTTTTTTATTCTATTAGCCCTATATTTAATAGCGGAAATCAGAATATCTAAAATTAAGCATAGATATAATGAGTTAGTTCGTGGGGCAGATGGTATTAATATTGAAGAATTATTAATTAAAAATGGATATAGAATAGAACAATTGAGGGATGATTTTTCAGATTTAGATAAGAAGATGGATAATTTAGATACCAAATTAACCTTTGCTATTCAAAAGGTAGGATTTATTAGATATAATGCCTTTGCAGATATGGGTTCTGAACTTAGCTTTTCTATTGCATTTTTAGATAACTTTTTAAATGGTTTTGTGCTAACAAGTATTTATGGTAGGGAGCAGTCTACTTGCTATGCAAAACCAATAAAAAATGGGAAATCTATATATCCCTTATCAGTTGAAGAAATGCAAGCTGTAGATAGAGCAATAAAGGGAGAGCTAAATGTAAAATCTATATAGATCGGGAGGATTTATGGACAAGATACTTTTTATAATTAATCCAATAGCAGGTGGAGGAAGAGCTAGACGGTTAGTTCCAATAATAGATAATTTTATGAAAAACGTGGAATTAGACTATGATATTGTTTTGACTGAACAACCAAGGGATGGAATAAATATAGCAAAAAAGGGTTTGAAAAAAGGGTATAAAAAAATTGTAGCAGTAGGTGGAGATGGTACAGTAAATGAAGTTGCTTTAGGCATATTGGAGCATGGCGAAGGTACGTTGGGGATAATCCCAAGTGGAACGGGTAATGATTTAGCTAGAACTTTAAATATACCTTTTAATATAGAAGAATCCATAGGAATTATAATAAAAGGAATTAATAAAAAAGTAGATGTAGGCATGGTAAATGGAGATTTGTTTTTAAATATTGCAAGTATTGGATTCGATTCGGTGGTCGTTAAAAATACTGAAAAGATTAAAAAAAGGTTGAAATCTGGAATTGCATATTTTATTGGAGTCATAATTACTTTGGTTGGCTTTAAGGATATAAATACAAAATTGGAAATAGATAATATTCTGATAGATAAAGATATCTTTCTAGTGGCAGTTGGTAATGGTAAATATTATGGGGGTGGATTGAAGGTTTTACCTATGGCCCTTATAGAAGATGGATATTTTCATATATGTATAGTAAATAAAATGTCAAAACTGAAATTACTTCTTTTATTGCCAACTATAATAAAAGGAAAACATATAAAATTCAAAAAACATGTGGAGATATTTAAAGCAAAAAAGGTCAGGATATTCACTAAAGATAGAACTTATTTAAATATAGATGGGGAAGTTAAGGATATAGAAAAGGAAATCCTATTTACTATAAAAGATGAGAAATTATCTATTTTTGTTAATAACTAACTGAATAAATAATGAATAAA
This sequence comes from [Clostridium] ultunense DSM 10521, assembly GCF_000511955.1. Classification (GTDB taxonomy): domain Bacteria; phylum Bacillota; class Clostridia; order Tissierellales; family Tepidimicrobiaceae; genus Schnuerera; species Schnuerera ultunensis. Next base: position 38,021 of record NZ_AZSU01000006.1, read on the forward strand.
AGCCCGCCTAGTAAATATAATATTAAAATACTAGGAGGGATTTTTTATGGGAAATAGAAATAAAAATGGTTCTATTAATATAGATATGGAATTAGGAGTTGACATAAATAATCTTATATATATGTATGAAGAATTTATGCCAAATACTAAATTCGAAAAAAAAGGTCAAAATGGTAGAGTGAAAAAAGATGAAAAAAACCAATTAACTTAAGGATATTTAGTATCTTTTAGCTTATTATAATATATTCTGAATAGGGTCCTATAAATACCTTTAGAAATAACATCTGCCATGTTCATAACTAAACTGAGTCTAGTGTTTTGTAATACCATATATTCCATCATACCTCCAATATTAACTACGCCAGTAATACTTATATCTCCTATTGAGGGGAGCTTTTTATTTACTCCTAATCCAGGTTTTAAAGGACCCTTTTTAACGTTTATATAGCCTATTTTATCAGAATTTCCTAAGGAAGCATCTATAGCTAGTATGAAAGATTTGGGATAGTTTATTTCAATATTTGTAATTGTATCTGCTAAATTTTTAGCATGAACTGGCTCATCTAATGTACCAAATAGATGAACTTTATTGAAATAGGGCATATGAGAAGTTAATTTATGACCAACTAAGGGTCCTAAAGAGTCACCAGTAGACCTGTCTGTGCCAATACAAAGAATTATTAGGTTCTGAATAATGTCTATATCCATTGGTAGATATTCTGTGATAAGGCGAGAAATATCAAATACAGCAAAGGCAGATTTGGAATTAACATAGTTATTGTTAGTACAGTCTAGCATATTTACCTCCTGTATAGGTCTTTTGAGAAATTAATTCTTACACCTTTCTTTCAAATACTATGAATAATGAAAGCATAATAGAAGTATTTCCATAAATAAGAGCATAAATACTTAGAATATCCTTATAATAGATAATAAATAGGCCCCTACATTTATTAAGATTTCTTAATAAATGTAAAATACTTTTTTGAGGAATAATACTATAGATAGATGGATTCGTTGATATTAAGGCAAAGAAAGAAAAGGTATATTTAATAAAAAATTGAATAGAATATATTTAGACAGGCTTCTAGTATTGAAAAAAAATTATCCTATGTTATAATAAGTTCATATTAATATAAAAAGATTACAAAATGGTTACAAAGGTTTTGACAATTAGCCTATTTAAGTAAAGCTAATCTAAAAACAGGAGGTATTTAAAACCATGGATAAACCGAATCACCCGGGGTTAAAAACCCATTCCATATCCATTGTAGGCAGTAAAGTTTTTGGAGGATTTAGTAGTATAATAGATAAAATTTCAGGGAAGTATAGTTTTAAAAAAATTCTTATAGGAGTTATGTTAATTGTAATTGTAGGCTTATTGTTAACTACTTATAAGATTAATGAGATAAAAACTAGAGCTTTTACGGTTTACTTTGGAGACGAAGAAATAGGTATAGTTAGAGACCAGGAACAAGCTTTAAGTATATTGTCGGATATAAAAAAAGAGTTATCTAATACATATGATATAGATATTGTTTTTAAAAAGGACGTCCGTTTTGAAGACACCCATGCAAAGGATGATTTGATAGTTTCACCAGCAGAGCTAAAATCTAATATTAAATCTAGGATGACTTTTTTGGTAAGTGGTTATGCATTAATGGTGGATAATAAAGAAATAGGATTTGCTAGGACTAAGGAAGATCTAGAAAATATAATAGAGACAATAAAAAAACCCTATCTAGATGGTATTGATGAAAATAGCGATATAGAAAAGATAAGTTTTATTGAGGATGTTAAAATTGAAAAGAAGGATATACCTTTAAATAAATTAAACAATAAAGAAGAATTATTACAATATATCCAAACGGGAACGGAAGAGGTAAAAACCCATGTAGTAGAGGTAGGAGAAAGCTTATGGACTATAGCAAAGATTTATGATATGTCTGTAGAAGAATTAATTGAGGCTAATTTAGATAAAAATCCAGAAAAACTACAAATTGGTGATGAGATTAAACTTTTAGTACCTAAATCTTTATTAACAGTAGAGACCATTGAAGAGATTCAATATACGGAAAAAACCGATTATGAAGTGAAGATTGAATATGACAATAATATGTATAAAACTGAAAAAAAAGTAAAAGTCAAGGGTTCTGAAGGTGAGAGCCAGTATATTGCTAAAATAACTAAACATAATGGAAAAGTCGTTGAAAAGGAAATATTAAAAGAAGCGATTATTAAAAAGCCTGTAGACGAGTTGGTGGTTCAAGGTACTAAAGAACTCCCGAAAACTGCAGCTACAGGGGCGTTTTTAATGCCGACAAGAGGTTCCATATCTTCAAGATATGGAATGAGAAATGGAAGAATGCATAGAGGTCTAGATATTGCAGCGAGAACTGGTACACCAATTAAAGCAGCGGATGGTGGCAAAGTAGTATATACGGGTAGAAAGGGTGCTTATGGGAATTTAGTAGAAATAGACCATGGAAATGGATATATAACAAGATATGCTCATTGCAATACGATAAAGGTTAAAAAGGGTGATAGGGTTTATAAAGGCCAAGTTGTAGCAACTGTTGGTAATACAGGTAGATCTACAGGTTCCCATCTTCATTTTGAAGTCCTTAAAAACGGTCGGAATCAAAACCCAGCTAATTATGTGAGATAAAAAAAGCAGCTTTGCTGCTTTTTTTATTTAATAGACAAGTTCTTATTTTTCCGCCTCTTTCATATCCTGGAATCAAATAAAAATAATATAATCAAAATCATAATAATATTCTCAAGGAATTCCCCATGAAAGCCAGTAGGTTTTGGGGTAATATTATCTGTTGAAGTATTGCCATCTTCATAAAACAATAAATTTAAGTTTAACATACCAGCACCTTGCTTTTCCTTAGAATCCTTAAGATCAATACATGATTTTACTAACTTTTCCTTTATTTCGCGAGGTTTTAAATCGTTATATTTATTCAATAGAAGTGCAACAGCGCCAGATACCAATGGAGTAGCCATAGAGGTACCGCTTAAAGTTTTATATCCATCTAATGTAGTATTTGATAAAGAACTAATATTTACTCCAGGTGCAACGATATCTGGTTTTGACAAACCTTCATTTGTAGGACCTCTACTTGAAAAGGAAGCAATAACATCATCCCTTGGATCTATAGTCCTTTTATCATCAACAGCACCTACAGTAATTACATTAGGGCTGATACCTGGAGAAAGAATAGTCTTTTCGTTAGGACCACTATTTCCAGCTGCTGCTACGACTATCAATCCTGCCTTATTTGCTTCAGCTACGGCTTTACATAAAGGATCCTTAGTGCAATTGCTATTGGCTGGACTTCCAAAGGAAAGATTTAATACTTTGGTATTATATTGTTCTTTAGTTTCAATTGCATAGGATATGGCAGCGATAATATTAGAAGAATTACCAGCACCTTCACTATCCAAGGCCTTTATGGCTAAAATATTAGATTCTGGGGCTACGCCAATGTATTTCCCTCTAGAAGAATATCCATTACCTGCTATTATACCAGCCACATGGGTACCATGACCGTTATCATCATAGGGAACAGATTTGTTATTGACAAGATCTTTGAAACCAACAATTCTACTAGTTGGAGTTATTAAGTCTTGATGAGGAGCAACTCCTGTGTCTATTACTGCAACAGTTATCCCTTTTCCCTTAAATCCCCTTTCATGAGGAATATATCCGCCTATAGTTGGTACAGCAATGTCTAATTGGGTGAACACCTTAGAGTCGAAACTAATATATTCGATATCGGGATTAGCAGCCAATCTATAGATGATATCTGTACTTAAATTGCAGGCAACTCCATTGATTATAGGCAAGGGGCCTTTAACCTTTGCTGATAAGTCCATAATTCCACTTTGTAGCCTATTATTCTTTTCTTTTAATTGAACAATTACAGGTAGTTCTTCTTTTGATTGGGACATTATTTTAGCGCTTAATATGGGACATATTTTAGAAGTATTCATCTCTCTCATATAAAACCACCTTCCTTGTTCTATCTTATGCATAATACTTGTAAAATGTGCGTAAAAAAAGCCCTATAGGGCTTTTTTTCTTGAAAACAATTTATATGTCTCACCTACTACAAGGGGTAAAAATGCATGTAATAGAACTACTTGCCAATCCATTAAACTTAAAGGATAGGTATCGAAAATTGGTTGAAAAAATGGCAAATAGATTACTATTAATAATAGAACAAAAGATAACAAAGTTGCATAAGTTAATGTTTTATTGGTAAATACACCTAGCTCAAATATAGTGTGTTTTTCGGACCTACTTGAATAAGCTCTTAACAATTCAGCCGTAATCAAAGTTGAAAAGGTTATAGTTCTTGGGATAATTAAATTTTCCACACCATAGGTTTTAAGCCCCCATCTATATGCTAACAAGGCTCCTAAAGCAATAGCTATACTCTGAATTATTATGCCTCTGACCATTCCCTTATCTAGAATAGGTTCATCCGGGTTTCTAGGGGGAATTTTCATTATTTCAGGTTCTCCCTTTTCCATACCTAATGCTAAAGCTGGGAAACTGTCCGTCACAAGGTTTAACCATAATAATTGGATTGGAATAAGTGGAACTTCTAATCCTAGGAGTATACTTAAAGTCACTATTAGGATTTCTCCGATATTACAAGACAATAAAAAGAATACAAATTTTTTAATATTACTGTATATTATTCTACCTTCTTCTACGGCAGATACTATACTAGCAAAATTATCATCCGTTAAAATAACTTCTGCTGTATTTTTAGCTACATCTGTCCCTGTAATACCCATGGAAACACCAATATCAGCTCTTTTAAGAGCTAAGGCATCATTGACTCCATCCCCAGTCATAGCAGTAATTTCACCATTTGCTTTTAATGCATTAACTATTCGTACCTTATGTTCTGGAGAAACTCTGGCATAAACTCGTTTTTGTTTTACCAAGTCTTTTAAATCATCATCGGAAACCCCATCTAACTCTTTGCCCATAATAGCCTCATCTTCATCTTCAGCCATTCCTAACTCTTTAGCAATAGCAAAGGCAGTTTCCTTATAGTCTCCAGTAATCATAACTGCTTTGATTCCTGCTTCCTCACATCTTTTTATGGCATCTTTTGCTTCTTCTCTTGGCGGATCGATCATTCCAACTAATCCAACTAAAACCATATCATTTTCAATGGATTCAGATGTAAGATCATTGGGCATATGATCATATTTTCTAAACGCAAAGGCTAAAACCCTTAAAGCTTTTTTTGAAAACTTACTATTAATATTTAATATCTCTTCTTTTAATTTACTGGTCAAGGGTACTATCTTACCATCAATATATATACTACTACTTCTATTAATCACTATATCTGGTGCCCCTTTAGTAAAGGAAACTAATTTATTAGGAAAAAAGTTTTCATGGATTGTCGTCATCATCTTTCTGCCGGAATCAAAAGGAATTTCCTCTACCCTTGGGAATTTTCCATTCATCTCTTCTTTAAACATTTTTCCTTTGCCCGCCAATGTAACTAGAGCACCTTCAGTAGGGTCTCCTAATATCCTATACCCCTCATCTGTTTCATCTAATATGGCATCGTTACATAGTAAGCCTATAGATAATAATGTATTAAGATTAATGGATTTTTCTAAAGGCAATGGAGAATCTCCAACTTTAAATTCACCTTCTGGTCCATAGCCAGTTCCTGTAACATCTAATATTTTACCATTAGTATAAACTTTAACCACGGTCATTTCATTTTGAGTCAATGTTCCAGTCTTGTCAGAGCATATTACTGTAGTACAACCTAAAGTTTCTACAGCAAGTAATTTTTTTACAATTGCATTTCTTCTAACCATTTTATTCATGCCCAATGCTAGGACGATGGTTACTATAGCTGGTAATCCCTCCGGAATAGCTGCAACTGCCAAACTAATAGCAACCATAAACATATCTAATATATCTCTTCCTTGAAATATACCGATGCCAAATACTAATGCACATACTATAATACAAGCAATGCCCAAGTACTTTCCTAATTCATTCAATTTTTTTTGCAAAGGAGTGGTTTCATCCTCAAAGGTTTGAATCATTGTTGCTATCTTACCTATTTCGGTATCATGTCCCGTTCCTATAACTGCTCCTTTGGCCCTGCCATAGGTAACAATAGTGCTCATATAAGCCATGTTTTTTCTATCCCCTAAAGACACTTCATGATCAAATATTTCATTAGCATCTTTTTCTACAGGAACCGATTCTCCAGTTAAGGAAGCTTCTTCTACTTTAAGGTTGGAGGTTTCTGTTAACCTTAGATCAGCAGGAATAATATCACCAGATTCCAATAAGACTATATCGCCAGGGACTAAGGTATTTGCTGGAACTACGGTAGCAGACCCACTTCTTATTACTTTAGCATTTGGAGCAGCCATCTTTTTTAAAGCTTCTAAGGATTTTTCAGCTCTACCTTCTTGATATAAACTTAAAAATGCGTTAATAGCCACTATAGCTAGTATTACGACAGAGTCGGTCTTTTCTCCAACAATGAAGGAGATGACGCTGGCTATTATTAATATAATTACGAGAAAGTCGTTAAATTGTGCTATTATTTTTGATAATAGGCTCTTCTTTGCTTCTTCCTTTAATTCATTGGGACCGTATTTTTTTAGACGGTTTTCAGCTTCTTCTTTGGAGATACCAGTTTGCTCATTGGTATTTAATTCAGACAATAAGTTTTCAATGTTTTTTTCATACCATTCCATAAAAAGTCATTCCTTTCTCTATTTAACACTAGTATACCACCTACATTAAAAATTAAATACGAAACTGTTAGTTTGTGGTAACGGTTGAAGATTTGGAGTAGAGTTGCTAAAATATAATATGGCAAATAAAAAGACCTTTGTTTAGCAATAAATGACTAAACAAAGGTCTTGCTACCTAAGTTTACAGGATAGTTAGCCGGGATTACTCCGGATTGACGACTAACTATTTAAAAGCTACTCCCCTTCGTTGAAATCAATTATATAATATATATAGTATAATTTCAATAGTGATTATACATATAATTGAAATGATTTTCTATTTAAATATGAATTTGACAAGTTCATTTTATTATTAGATAATTTAGGCATGGGGGATTATGTAGACACTTCATTAGGAAAGGATTTAGACTTAAGGAAGGTTGATTATTGGATATTCATTATTTAAATGGAGTGATAATTATGGATAAGAAGATTTTAGTGGTAGACGATGAGAAATCTATCGCAGATATTGTAAAGTTTAACTTAGAAAAGGAAGGCTATACAGTTAATTTAGCCTTTGATGGAGAAGAAGCCATTGAGAAAGTTCACGAGACTTTACCAGATTTAATCGTATTAGATATTATGCTTCCTAAAAAAGATGGATTTCAGGTTCTTAAAGAGATTCGAAAGGATTTTAAAACTCCAGTTCTTATGCTTACTGCAAAGGAAGAGGAGGTAGATAAGGTGTTGGGATTAGAATTGGGAGCGGATGATTATATAACAAAACCTTTTAGTATGAGAGAATTAATGGCTAGAGTGAAGGCAAATTTAAGGAGAATTGAATTCTCGAATAATGAGTTGAATAGTGGAGACATACTACAGATTGGGGATTTACTTATTGATTTAAATAAATACGAGGTCCAAAAAAGGGGACAAGTTATAGAACTTACCTTAAGAGAATTTGAGTTGCTAAAATTTTTAGCTTCAAGTGTAGAACAAGTATTTACTAGAGAGCAATTATTGGAAGAAGTATGGGGATATGAATACTATGGAGATATAAGGACTGTAGATGTAACTATTAGAAGGCTTAGGGAGAAGATAGAGGACAAGGATGGAGAATATAAATATATAATGACAAAAAGAGGAGTAGGATATTATTTCAGGAGGGGCTAGTCCATGTTTACAAGTATTAGGTGGAAGTTTATCATAGTGTATTTTTTGCTTGTATTTATGGCTATGGTAATAGTAGGAGTATTTATAGTACAAAGATTTGAAGCTCAACAATTGAACAATAGAGTAAATACCATGGTTAAACAGATTGAATCCATAATAAGCGCTTCTAGCTATTTATTAGAGGATAATTGGAGTCTAGTAGATAAGGAAATTCAAAAAACTTTGAATGAGTGGAGGTTTGAAGGAACTGAAACCCTTTATGTTATATATAATGAAGATATACCTACAATAATAGCCTCATCCTATAGTAATTATGAGAAGATTAAGGGTCAAAATGCTCTGGCATATTTAGACCCTACTCTAATCTTAGATGCTTACAATGGCGACAGAAGTCAAATAATCAGAAAGGATTCAAATGAAGATACCATCTTTCAGCATTTAGCATATCCAGTGCTAGATGGAGTGGGCCAAGTTAAGGGCGTACTATATATGATTGGTGATTTACAGGATGTATATAAAACTGTTGATGATTCAAAAAAGATATTGACTAGTGCAACTATGCTAGCCTTAGGCATAACCGTGTTGTTGGGCTTTTTAATTGCAAGTAGTATAACTGAACCAATTAGGGATGTGACTAAGAAAGCTGAAAGGATGGCAAAAGGTGATTTTGACCAGTTTGTTGAGGTAAAATCCGATGATGAAATGGGACAGTTGGCTAGTATGTTCAATTACTTAACACTAAAGTTAAAAGACACAATTCAGGAAATGAGTTTAGAAAAAAGTAAATTAGATACTATATTTAACTATATGGCAGATGGAGTCATAGCCATTGATGTAAATGGACATATTATCCATGCTAATCCTATTGCAATAGATATATTGGATTTAGAAGAAACGATTAATGAAGAATTTGCCCATAAAAAAGTTTTTGCAATGGATAAGATAAATTTAAAAAATATTGATTATGAAGACTTATATAGCCTTGAAGGGGATGAAATAGTCGAGATAAAAAATATAGTTTATCGAATTAAATATGCGCCATTTCGTAATGAAAGGAACAATATCGGTGGGATAATAATAGTGTTTCAAGATATAACTGAGCAGCATAAACTAGATAATATGAGGAAGGAGTTTGTAGCTAATGTTTCCCATGAATTAAAGACGCCTATAACTACTATTAAATCCTATACTGAAACCTTAATGGATTATGAGGATATAGACGGAGAACTTTCTAAAAAGTTTTTATCCATCATAGATAATGAATGTGATAGAATGGCGCGTATAGTTAGAGATTTACTCCAACTTTCTAATCTGGACTATAATAAAACTAAATGGAAGAAGGTAGAGTATTCTTTAGAAAAATTGATTAGAGATGCTTGTTTAAAACTTGAATTTTCCTTTAAGGAGAAAAATCAGAAATTAAATTTAAATATTGAAGAAAACATGCCGAATATTGAAATAGATAAAGATGGTATAGAACAGGTTATACTAAATATAATATCAAATGCAATAAAATATACTTCTGATAATGGTGAAATCAATGTATCAGCAAAGCAACTTGATGACAGTATTGTAATTACTGTAAAAGATAATGGTATTGGAATACCAGGTGAAGATAAAAGTAGGATTTTTGAACGATTTTATAGGGTGGATAAGGGTAGGAGCAGGGATTTAGGAGGAACAGGGTTAGGCTTATCTATTGCCAAGCAGATTGTGGAAGCCCATGGTGGAGAGATAGTATTAAATTCTGAATATAACGTAGGAACTGAAGTTGATGTGGTTCTTCCTAAGGTTACTAGTCTGTAATTTAATCTTAATTGGCCTGTAATACGTTTGTAATATAGTTAATGTATAATAATTAGTGTGTCCTATTGTATTGTAAAGGAGGTAAGGTTATGTGGAAAAAAGTAATGGCTAGTATAATTGTTATGATAGCAGTTATTTCTATATCAACGGTTGGGTTTGCAGCATCTGCAAGTAATATAAAACCTAAAGTGGATACAACTAAATATCAGGTGATTACACCAGAAAAGAGCTCCTCTGCCTCAGATAAGAAGGTAGTATTAATATCTGGTAAGGCCCCTGAAGGGACAAAAATAATTATAGATGTATACGGTGCAATAGATCTGACTGGCAATAATTATTCATTGGAAAAATTACCTGGTAAAGATGATTATATTCTTATTTCTAGTAAAACTACGAAATCTGGAGCCCTTGGCTTTGGGGAAGAAGTCGAATTAATTCTTGGGGTTAATAAAATAACAGTTACCTTTGATGTAAATGGAGTACCCTCTGTAGAGAAGATCCTCTATTATTATGAAAAAGAACAATTAGAAAAAAGCCCTAGAAACTCATTTATAGGTTCTTCTACTAAATAAAATACCATTGGGTTTAAGGAGATGATTGGTTGTGTTTAAAGAAAGGTTAAAGACTTTCCTACTCCTATCCTTGGTATTCATTAGTGTGTTTTTAACAAGACGATTATGGATTCAAATGCCCTATGAAATATTGCCACTTTTTCAAAAAGAAGAAGCTTTGTCTGCAAACTATTTGTTTACAGATATGATAAAACCTGACAAATATTTACTAAATTTTGATGAAAAAAATCATACAATTTTTAATAATGATGACAATAATAATCTATGGACAAGCACTCGCTCTTCTTTGGCAGATATCCTGTCTTCTAATAGTGTCAAGACGGAGACCCTGTCTACTGAGGAATTCTCTACGTATTATAAAAAGAAGTCCATAGTTTTTTATTTTCCTGAAAAATTTAGTACTTATATATTGGCTAGGTCGTTGGATGTGACAAAACCAAATAGTATTACGGAAAAGATACCAAATGTGGACAATATCTATCTTTATTTAGGGCCAGAAGAGCCTTATGTAGTATTTAGCGAAAAAGATAGACATTTAAAGGTCTATGATCCAAATTTGGATTTGGAAAATGTTAAAAACAAATTAAAGGCCATAGAGGAAAAAGATTATACTTATTATTATCCAATTAGGGAAACTTTAAATGTTGATAACAATGTATATATTCCCTATAGGATGTCGAAAAGTATGCCTTTGGTCTACGTGGAAAATGAGTTAAATACAGATAATATTAAAGAAATTAGAAACATTGCAGAAATTTTTTTTAAGAGAAATATAGATTATTTGCGAGAGATAGTTGAAAATAATGGATCCATATTATATGTATACAATCAAAAGGTCTTAAAGGTGCACCAAAATGGTTTATTAGAGTATTTTAGTCCGTTGGAGGAACCTGTAAAGGAGAGAAACCTTTACATCAGTTTAAATACAGCTTCTGAATTTTTATCTAACCATATTGGAGTTCCGAAGGATTTATATTTGTCAAAGATTGAAAAAATAGAATCTGAACAAAACCTAGGTTATAGGTTGACCTTCAAGTATAGAATAAGAGGATTCCCAGTATTTTTGGGGAAAGACATAGTAGAAGATTTTATACAAATAGATGTTTTTAATAAATATGTGAGAAATTACAAAAGGTTTATTAGGAAAGACATGAATATAAATACGTATGATGAGACAGAGGCTAGCCAAATGTTGTCTGCCTTTGATATTATAAATATGAATTATGGTCTACTACAAATGGGATATATACAGGATAACAAATTACTTGTAGAAGATATAGATGGAGAAGTACTAAAGGAGAAAGTTTTATCCTCTATTGATGATATCTCTTTAGCATATTTAGATCCTTGTCTTAATAAAGATAAGGAAGAATTAGTTGGAGTATGGCTATTAAAAGTTGGAAACAGAACCTATGCTTTTGATGTATACGATGGGAACTTGGTATTTAGTAGAAAATAATATTAGTTTTGGATGGTGAAAAGGAATGGATTGGTCAAAAGCTAAGACCATATTAATAGTTGCTTTTATTATTACAAACATACTATTAGTCTATGTTATAATGGGAGAAAACCATATTAGTAATGAGCCAACCATTAAGGATGAGTTTATTGAAGACGTAATTAAACTGTTAAAAGATAAAAATATAACTGTTTCCACCCAGATACCGAAGGATATACCCCGTTTGAATGCTATGACAGTAGAGTATGAAAATGTCAATATACAAGAATTAAATAGGAATTATTTTAATAATAATGGAATTATTGAGCAGGATGGAGAAGACCTTGCTAAAATCGTTAAAGATGATGAATCCATATTGGTAATAAATGATAGATTCATCATTTACGAAAACAAGAGAGAAAGGGAAATATATAAAGATTTAGATAAAGATAAAGCTATACAATTGTCAGAAGAATTTATTAGTAAGGGACAATTTCAAGCTTCTGATATGAAACTGACCTTTATTAAAGAAGATAAGGGGATATTTTATCTAGAATATTCGAAGATATATGGAGATATACTTGTTGAAAGAACCTTTACAAATTTTCAAATAGATAAGAGGGGAATTAAAAAATTTGAACGATTGTGGCTTAATGAGAAGGATTTTGGTGAAGTAGAAATATATATTAGTACTGCACCTAAATCCATATTAACTTTACTTGGAATGCAGGAAGCATATGGTAAAACCCTTGCTGATATTTCTCTCTGCTATTATTTTGATCCTGAAAAACATGATTATTTAGGAGAACCTAAGGATGCAAAACAAGGAAAAGCTGTTCCAGCATGGAGAATTCAATTTGATGACGGATATAAAATATTTATTGATGAGTACTAGGAAGAACAATAGATTGGTTCTTCTTTTTTATTTATAAATAATATATACTATAATATGTATTAAAAAATATTTTGTATTGGAGTGGTTCAAAATGGGGATAAAGTTTTGTTCCCTTTCTAGTGGTAGTAGTGGAAATTGCCAATATATTGAAACAGATAGAGTAAAAATATTGATAGATGGAGGTCTTAGTGGCAAAAAAATAGAGAGGCTGTTATCATCCATAGATGTTTGCCCTACTACCATAGATAGTATATTAGTAACCCATGAACATATAGATCATATAAGGGGAGTAGGGGTGCTTTCCAGAAGATATGATATTCCTATTTATGCTAACCAAAGTACATGGACCAGGATGGAAAGGGCTGTAGGTGAAATAAAGGCTAAAAATATTAAAATCATAGAATCGAATGAAGATTTCCAACTGGGGGATTTAGATATTCATTCCTTCAAAGTATTCCACGATGCAGCAGAACCTGTAGGATATTGTATTTATCATAAAAATATTAAAATAAGTATTATAACCGATACAGGTTGGGTAAATGATAATATGAAGAGCATAATCAAGGGTTCATCCCTTTATCTCATGGAATCCAATCATGATGTAAAAATGCTTAAAGAAGGAAATTATCCTTGGTATTTAAAAAAGAGAATACTAAGCACCAAAGGCCATCTATCCAATTTCGATGCAGGAAAAACCTTGTCTGAAGTATTAACAGGTAATGGTGAAATAGTGTTATTGGCTCATCTAAGTAAAGAAAATAATAGGCCATCTATAGCCCATGAAACGGTAAGAGAATGCATGGAAGATTATGGGATAAATGTACATAGAGATATAGCTTTGGACTTAACATATAGAGATAGACCAACCAGAGTATATACCCTATAAATAGATTGGAGGAATTAACATGTATTATGAAAGGCCACCTAGAAAAAGGGGAATCTTTTCATATTTTGTCGTTGCGTTAATTGGAGCTATTATTGGAGGAATAGTTAGTGCTTATATTGCACCCACTTATCTTTATGGAAAAATAATTCCTATGCCGGATATCTATTATAAAGAAAGGCCTACCAATGTAGGACAACAAATAAATATTACACCATCTGACAATATATCATATGTTGAAGCGGTAGCTAAAAAAGCTATAAGTTCTGTAGTAGGAATAACTACAGTCCAGATCCAAAGGGAATTCATTTGGGAGAGAGAAGTAGAAGGGTTAGGTTCAGGAGTAATAGTAAATTCTAATGGATATATACTTACAAACTCTCATGTAGTGGGAGATGGTAGAGCTAAAAAGATAAATGTTTTGTTTGAAAATGGGGACACCCTTCCTGGAGATGTATTGTGGTATGATGCATCTTTAGATTTGGCAGTAGTAAAAGTAGAAGCTAGTGGACTTCCTGCTGCTGAGCTAGGGGATTCAGATTATCTACAAGTAGGTCAGTTGGCTGTAGCAATAGGGAATCCCTTAGGGTTGGATTTTCAAAGGACTGTTACATCAGGTATAATATCAGGCTTAAACAGATCCATAAGAATAGATCAATATAATGTAATAGAGAATCTAATACAGACAGATGCTTCTATAAATCCTGGAAATAGTGGGGGGCCATTGTTAAATAGCAAAGGAGAAGTAATTGGTATTAATACCGTAAAGATAAAGTCTACAGCAGCTGAAGGCTTGGGTTTTGCTATTCCTATCAATGTAGTTAAACCTATTATTGATCAGATTGTTAAACAAGGGGATTTTAAGATAGTTTATTTAGGCATTACTGGAATCGAAATAGAGAGATATGAAAGGCAGATGGGGGTAGAGTTAAGTGTTGATAAAGGAGTTATAGTGCTTGAAGTAGCTCCCAATACTCCTGCGGATAAAACGGGACTTAGACCAGGGGATATAATAGCAAAAATGGACAATCAGGAGATTGAAAGTATGAGTCAGCTTGGAAAGATTTTGTATAAATATAAAAAAGGTGATAAAGCCAATTTGACTGTCATCAGAAATGGAAAAGAAATTTCTGTAGAGGTTACATTTACCCAATTGAAATAAAGCATTTATAAAAGCTTGACAAATTTGTCAAGCTTTTATAAACAAAAGTTTTTTGCATATACTATATAGGATTATTTATATGATTCTATACCTTTTAAATAAGTGGAGTTGATTTTATGTATGTAGTTTGTAATAAACATTTGGAAAATGCCATAGAAGATTTTGTGGAGACTTACGAACAGCCACCAGATATATATGAATTAGAAAAGGTTTCTTTTACCGATTGGGCTAGTCCCCATAGCTGTAATTATTGTGAAAATTTACCTAAGTACTTAGTAGTTTAATATTTATTAAGGAGGGGTCTATGTGAAAAAATTTGATTTAGGAAGAATACCTATAAAATCTTGGGCTGATGAGGTAGAAGATGAGGCCCTTCAGCAAGCTGTCAATCTTGCTAATTTACCTTTTGCATATTCACATATTGCGTTAATGGCAGATGTCCATGTAGGATTTGGGATGCCAATAGGTGGTGTTTTGGCATCAAAGGGAGTAATAATTCCTAATGCAGTAGGAGTAGATATTGGATGTGGAATTATTGCAGCCAAAACTGATATTAAGAATATCAATATTGAACAGATTGAAAATATAGTGGACAAGGCTCATAAGACCATACCTTTAGGGTATAAACATCATAAAAAACCAAGAGAATGGAAAGGTTTTGACAATCCACCTAATTCAAAGGTGGTATTGGAAGAACTAGAAGCAGCTAGATATCAACTTGGCACCTTAGGTGGTGGCAATCACTTTATGACTATGGAACAGGGTAGTGATGGACATATTTGGTTGATGGTCCATTCGGGAAGCAGAAATTTTGGATATAAGATAGCCAATTATTACAATAAAATAGCTAACGAAATAAATAAGGCGACCAAATTGTCTCCATCAAAACAGGATTTAGCTGGATTATATATTGACTCAAAAGAAGGACAAGAATATTTTGTTGCCATGAATTATGCTCTCGAATTTGCTAAGGAAAATAGGGAACAATTATTAGAACAATTTTATACTATATTTAGGGAAGAAACCGATTCTCATAAGATTTTACAAAAAATAGGTATACACCATAATTACGCAGCAATAGAAACTCACTTTAGAGAAGAAGTTATTGTTCATAGAAAAGGTGCTATTAGGGCTGAATCAGGAGAATTAGGGATTATACCTGGTTCAATGGGTACACCTTCATATATAGTAGAAGGATTGGGAAATGAGGAGAGTTTTAGGACCTGTTCCCATGGAGCTGGCAGAGTAATGTCTAGAAAAATGGCTAATAAACTTATAACTAGGGAAATGGCTGACAAGGCAATGGAGGGTATTGTTCACAAAGGATGGAGAGGTGACCTGTCTGAAGCACCTATGGCATATAAAGATATAGAGGAAGTAATAGCAAATCAAAAAGATTTAGTAAAACCAGTAGTTAAATTTACCCCTTTAGGAGTAGTTAAAGGCTAGATAGTAACTAGCTTGTAACTTTGTTGTAACTTTTATGTAACCAAGTGTTTTCATAAGGGTGGTATACTCCATATATGACAACAAAGATTTGAGGGGGTATATAAAATGAAAAAAGAAGTGATATTACTTGGATTAGCTGGAGGTTTAATGTTAGGGAATGTTTCACTTGCAAAAAGTGGTGAGGATATAGATGCTTATATTAGAAAGGAGTTAAACAACCCTTTGTCCATAAATGCAGAAATAGGTGCAAATAAAGCAAAAATATCCACGGAAACTATTAAATCAGATATTGATAATGTTGACAT
Source organism: [Clostridium] ultunense DSM 10521 (assembly GCF_000511955.1). Lineage (GTDB taxonomy): Bacteria > Bacillota > Clostridia > Tissierellales > Tepidimicrobiaceae > Schnuerera > Schnuerera ultunensis. The sequence goes on from NZ_AZSU01000006.1 coordinate 54,451, forward strand.
TGAAATACCAGTAATTAAAGGATTAAAAGATGGAGTATATCAAGAACAATTGAACTATATAATTAAAAGAACTGCAGAAAAGGATTTAAATCAATTCGAAAAAGAGGTAGAAGAATTAAAAAAATTGGGCATTGAATGGAAGCCCGAAATGAAAATTGGCCACCAAATTAAGTCAGAAGAGGATATTCTATCCTTTGCAATTACCACCTATTCATATACTGGTGGAGCCAATGGAATGTCAAGAAGAGATTATTACAATATCGATGTAAAAGAAAATAAGACTATTAGATTAGAGGATTTATTTAAAGAAAATAGTGATTTTAAAGCCATAATAAATGATGAAATAAATAGACAAATTAAGGAGGAAATGGATACTGGTAAAAAAACGTATTTTGAAGGTGATGATGGATTTAAATCTATAAAGGACGATCAATCATTTTATATTAACGAAAATGGTAATTTAGTAGTTGCATTCCAATTGTATGAAATCGCTCCGAGAAGCTCTGGATATCCAGAATTCAAAATTTCAGGAGAGAGGATAGTTCATATTTTAAAGAATCTGAAACCTGTAATTATAAATGGTAAAAAGATAAAATTACAAAATCCTATGTTTAAATCTGAAAAAGGAACAATAATGATGCCTTTAGCAGAAGTGGCTAAAGCTTTAGGTTTCGAAGTAACATGGGATGGGAAAAATAGAGTTGCGAATATAAATAAAGGACCAATATCAGCAGGGGCATATATAGGTAAAGATAAATATTATTTCTCAAAAGCTTTAATATATTTAGAAGAGGAGGCTAAATTAATAAAGGGAAGAACCTACGTACCTATAAGTTTTATAGAACGGGTATTACAAGGCCAAATTATAATTAATGAAGATAATATAATAAATATTAAATATTAAATATTATATAAAAAAATCCTTTTCACCGATTTATATGATACTTCCAAAGTAGACGATCTAATCAATTTAAATTAGATTATTTACTTGGAGGTATTTTTTATATGCTATTTTTTTTAGGTTTTGGTATAATACTATCTATAATCATTTATTTAGGGGAGGCAAAAAATGAGAATATTATTAGTTAATGACGATGGGATACATGCAGAGGGAATACGTATATTAGCAGAGAGATTAGAAAAAAATTATGAAATAATTATAGTGGCACCGGAAGATCAGAGAAGTGCTCAAAGCCAGGCTATAACAATATCTAAATCTTTAATCGTAAAAGAAGTTGAGTTAGAAGGTATTAAATCAAAAGCCTATAGTGTCTCGGGTACTCCAGCAGATTGTGTGAGGATAGGTTTGGATAAATTAATAGAGAAACCTATAGATTTGGTTATATCAGGAATAAATATGGGGTTAAATGCTGGAATGGATATACTCTATTCAGGTACTGTATCAGCAGCTATTGAAGCAAATATGTATAAACTTCCCGCTATGGCTTTATCGGCTGAATGGATAGATGGGAAAATAGATTATCATTTAGCAGCAAAATATAGCAAATATATTTTAGAAAAATCAAAGGATGATTTTATTAAAAATAATATTATATTAAGTATAAATACTCCTTATCTTGAAAACAAAAAGGTTAAAGGAGTTAAAGTGTGTAAAATTGGTGGTGTAATATACGATTATTACATTGATGAAGGGAATGGAGAAAATGGAGAAAAACTACTAAAACTTCAGGGAAGAAAAGATGCTGAATTTGAAGAAGATACAGATAGATTTTACCTTTCCCAAGGGTATGTAACTATAACTCCTCTACATTATGACCTTACTAATTTTAATTTATTAGATGAAGTTAAAGACTGGTTATAGAAAATAATCTATGAAAAAATATAGAGTTAGGAGGCAGCAATGAATATAAAAATTATTGCAGTTGGAAAAATCAAAGAAAAATATATGCGAGAGGGTATTAAGGAATATTCAAAACGACTTTCAAGGTATTGTAATCTGGAGATAATAGAAATAGGAGATGAAAAAGCTCCAGAGAATCTTTCGAAAAAAGACATAGAGATTATAAAAAATAAAGAAGGCAGGAAACTATTATCTAAAATCCCCCAAAATTCTTTTATTATTTCCCTGGAAATAGAAGGCAAGGAAATTTCCTCAGAAGAATTGTCGAAAAAAATAGAAGATCTAATGGTAGGTGGTATAAATGATATTACATTTATTATAGGAGGATCCCTAGGATTATCTCAGGAGGTTCGAAATAAGGCTAATTATAAACTATCATTTTCAAAAATGACCTTTCCTCATCAATTGATGAGGATTATATTGTTAGAACAAATATACAGGGGGTTTAGGATAATCAGGGGTGAACCGTATCATAAGTAGGACAAGCTATGAGTTATAGGGGAGACCTTTGGCCTCCTGTATATGACTATTGTAAATTGTTATTTAATGGTATAGTAAGTATAAGTAGGATTATATGTAGTAATAAGATAAGGGTAGAAAGAGGTGGACAATATGCTCCAAAGGTTAAATATTATTTTAAATTCTGTAATTGGCTCATTTATTGGCGTATTTATAGCTCATTCTATATATAGATATTTTGACTATATAAATCATCCTGATTTATATGAAATTCAGTCAGCACCTTGGTATACAAGCATCCAAATATATGGATTAGCTGTTGCATTGATTGTATTTATTGCTATTATTATCAAGTTCTTAATAAAAAAGAAAATGCGAAGCATTTAGTCATGAGTTCATAGGCCTATATGATGTATTATTTCTATTTAACGTACAGTGATAGATTTAGGTACAACAAAATATAATTTGGGGGAACAAGGTGTATGAATAAAAAACTAATAAAATTTTTAATGCTCATGGCTTATTGTATTCCATATGGATATCTAGCTATAAATGGTGATGCTACTTCTTGAACGATGATATTCTATGGGTTTATGATAATAGGTTTTGGAATCCTTTGTAGAACTGCCATTATAACACATAATATTATTATACTTATTATTGGGAACATATTAAGTTTTGTTTCTTCATATTTTCTTATTTTAAGAAAGCTGCCATCAGAAGAATGGAGCTGGTATTTCAAGCCCTTTACTCCTGTTGGTCTTTTAGTACTAATAACAATTGTTTCTTTCATAATACAAATTGCATCTATAATTATAGTAAAGGCAAGAAAAACTAGTACAAATTCAGACAATGTGTAAAAAATAATAATATAATATATATAAGTTAATATCCCTGAGATATCTATAAAAGGAAGGAAGTGTTAATAATGAGTCTTATTTCTAAGCTGAATGAGGACCGAAGTCTAAAGATACCAGAAGAAATATTAAAAAGGCAGGATTGAGACCAGGTGCTGAAATTATATGGTTATATGACGAAGAAGCTAGGCAAATCTTATTAATGGAAAAGCCAGATAGTTTTGCAAAAGTTACGAGAGGATTGGGAAAGGAATTATGGAACAATATTAACACTAATGAATATATAAAAGAGGAGAGAGAATCATGGGAATAAACAATAATCTATCAATTATTGATGTGGATTATAAAATTGCAGATATAGCATCAAGGCTTAGGGCTAATTATAATTTTAAAACTCCAGATGCGATAATTTTAGCTACAGGTATATCCATGAATGTTGATTATTTTATTACAAATGATATTAAATTAAAAAATGTATGTAGTAAAGAGAATATAGAAGCAATAATTATAGAAGATATAGAGGATTAACCAGCAGGTTTATTATGTTAGAAAACCTACTGGTTTTTATTTTTATTATTTACAATATTATTACAATTATAGGAAATGACTTATAATTTTTTATAATGATGATAAAATAATGTTAAGGAGATGATGAGCGCGAAAAGTATAGGAAAGTACTTGAGTCTTGTATTGATATTAGTTGTTTTGTTAAGCATTCCAGTAAATGCACAAGGTCACAAGGTCAATGTTATATTAGATGGAGCTGGTGTAGATATGGAAACTATCTTAGAAAGTGATAGAATCTTCGTACCCGTTGAGGCTCTGGGCGAGAAGTTAGATTTTAAAGTAGAGTATGTTGACAATCAGATTTATATAATAAAAAATAATGCTAATATATTATTAACTATAAACTCTAATATGGCTATGGTGAATGATGAAGAGTTAGAATTGGATGTTAAGCCATTGCTAATAGATAATAATATCTTTGTTCCACTTAGATTTGTAGCAGAAAGTATGGGAAAGGATGTTACTTGGGATGGAAGTAATTATAATGTATTGATTGGAGAATTCAATCAAGAAGCGAATATTGAAGATACATTTATTTATTTCAATGAAGAATATGGATATACTCTAAGCTTTCCAAATTCATGGAAGGATGAAGCTATTATCGAGACAAAAGATGGGACTCTATATGTCTACGATAAGAAGTCAACAGGGAGATTTATCGAAGATGGATACGAAAGCTATGGACCAGTATTTGAAGTAAGACTTAGTGACTATTCATTAACTGCTGGGCTAACTTGCTCAGATGATTATGTGCTTGACTATAGTGATGGAAAATATATTGAAGCATTATTTGGAAGCGATTTTCAATTCTATCCTGAAACGGTAGATTCATATAAGAAGATATATGATGAAGGGCTAAAGGTTTTGGGTTCTTTTAGAAAGATTAATGCTGATTATGAATTTGTAGAGGATGATAAGGACAACTACGAAAGAGAAATAGAAGTACTATATGATATCTTAGAAAATTATGTACCAGAGAATATCTTTAAAAGAGACGAAATCTTTACTTACTGGAAACCAATACCAAATAGTAGCCTTTTATATATGAGGAATATGGAAAACGAAGATGAAGTATCAATAAAAATCGAGTCAGAGTTTGGTGAGGAGGCTAATCTAATAAGATATCATTTAAAGAGTTACCATCATGAATTAGAAGAGAGTGAACTAACACAAGATAATGCCCTAAAATTAGCAAATGAATTTGTTAATAGGTATGTTGACAAATATATTGAATTAAATAGGACACCAGATTTATATCCAAGTCTATATGAAGAGGGTAAGCATGAGACGTATGGGGATAAAGATTGTAGATATGTTGTAGTAGTAGATTTAGTACATGGTTTTGTAGAGTACTATGGATTATTAGGTGATTAAATGTATTAAGTAGATGAACATCAGTATATTAATGTGCAACACATATTGTTCATATAATGGGAGGTCTATAAATGGAAAATATAAATATATGCCCATACTGTGGAGCAAAAATGAAATTAGGTTTTATACATGGAGATAGATACTGTCTTAAATGGATTCCTGAAGAGAAAGATAAGGGAATATTCTTACAATGGTTTGCGGAAGGTATCAAATTAGGGTATAGTATAGAAGCCTTTTATTGTGAAGAATGTAAAAAGATTATTATTGATGGGGAAAATAACATGAATTAAAGCTATAAAATTAATGTATATAATTTATAAATTATATGGAATAAGTATTAATATTGAAGGCATATTGTAATTAGAAATATATCTTTATTGTATTTATTCTTGGAAATACCATAATATGAAAAGTTATTACCTATTTATTATTATTTAGGTTGAATATGTCCTAAAATGGATATAATACGCATAAGAGGAAGGTGAAGATTTTATGAAAATTAATATTAATAATTTGGTTTCTATTTCAGAAGTTAATCAAAAATTTTCAAAAGTAGCTAGGTTGGTAGATGAAAATGGAGCTACAGTAATTTTGAAAAGTAATGTACCTCGTTATGAATTAATAGATTATACCCAATTACAAAAAGAAGAAATACTAGGTGATGAAGAAGTAGATGAAGTAGCTAAAAGAATACTATTTAAACATATGAAGGCATTTGAGCAATTAGCTAAATGAAAAGATTAATTAAAACCCGAATATTAAAAATGCATAGCCTTCTTATTCAAAAAACAGAAAAAACAGGTGGAAGTGATGATGTTAAAGATGAAGGATTGTTAGATTCTGCTTTAAATTTACCATTTCAGAGCTTTGATTTATTTAATTATAGGAAATATATATAAGAAATAAATATTGAAATAGATATTTACAAATCATTATATACAGAAAATTATGATATAATATATATGAATAATTTTTTTATTAGTATTTTTTAAAAAAGTATTACAAATAGGGAGGGGAGAATCATGACCCTTGCAAAAAAAATTGAAAAAATATTAAGAGATGAGCTAAGGCCAGAGAATATTAAAACAGTTATTGATTTGGCTGAGTTTTTAAAATTTAAAGAGACCCAAGATAAATGGAATGAAATAAACGAACTAGAACATGGATATATAACAGAAGAAGAACGTCTTCAGTTGGAAGAAATTAAATTAAAAGGTGAATTTATTGACCAAGATGACCTTTTGAAAGAACTGGGGATTAATAAAAATGAAATATAATATTAAATATGAAAAAGGTTGTCTTAAGTATCTAAAAAGGCTAGATAAAAATACTCAATTGAGAATAATTAAGGCTATAAACCGACTCCCGTCTGGGGATGTTAAAAAGCTACAAGGGAATACTGAAGATTATAGGTTAAGAGTTGGTAAATATAGAATTATATTTAGTAAAGATGAGAAGGGCTTAGTTATAAATATTATTGAAATTGCATCTCGAGGAGAAGTCTATAACAGATAATAGATTAATTTCATAAACTTTTAATTATATTGCAATACAAGCAGTAGATTATTTCTATAATAAATCTACTGCTTTAATTCTATGGTATTATACTCATCACCAAATAAATTTTACTAGTAGAACCGATACGGTGAACCATACCATAAGTAGTAGACAAGCTATTTTTTATATGGTAATACTTGGGGGCATATAAGACTATTATTGATTACTATTTAGTGATATAATATTTGCATTATATGTAAATGAAAATTATATAGGACTATCATTACCAAGTAAAGAATAATTTCTTTTATAATGACGCAAGGTCTATATTATATGTAATAAGAGAAAACCATTTGTTAGTATGATATAATTATAATATAAACAAATTCTACGTCTAGTACGTTTAGGAGGAATAATATGGCTAAATCCAATAATATAGGATTGATGGATAGGGATAAATTGCTTAAGATTTTTGAATATCTTAATGAACGGTTGAAAGAAAACCAATTACAATTGGAGATAACAGTTTATGGTGGCTCTATTATGACTATGGTTTACGATAATAGGCCTGCCACTAGAGATATAGATTGTGTATTTAGCGAAACCAATATAAAGTTATTGGACAACATATTAGACCTTACTAAATTTACCTTTAATCTTTCTGATGATTGGATAAATGAAGAAATTAAGGAGCCATTAAAATCCCTCTTAAAAGAAGATAAAGAAACATATAAAGTATATTCTAATTTAAAAATATTAAAACCTAAAGCTGAACAATTACTTGCTATGAAAGTACTAGCTGCTAGGCCAGAGCCAGCTAAGGATTTTATAGATGCTTATATATTATGCAAAGATTTGAATATTACTACTAGGACAGAATTGTTAGATACAGTTTCGGACTATATACCCCTAACACTTTTGGGAGAAAGACAAATAAATTTCATTAAATATTTAGGGGAGGATTTAGGTTATGATTGGGAATAAATACTTAAAGGATTTATTTGAATATCCAGACGAAGATACAAGTATAAATCAATTATTAGAATTATTAAAATCCAAAGATATGGATTTTATAAATAGTCTATATAATCCAATAGACATAGATAAATGTAGTGAAAAAGAAACAAAGTATTTAATCAAAGTATCAGCCTTAATAGATTACTATTTGCAATTACATGACATAGAGGTTCCAGGTTGGTTAAGAGATGAAAGGTTAAGGTTTGAAAAACCCTATTTTCATTCTAAAAAAATAACTGATTTTGAGAAAGTAAAATTACAATATATTAATCCTGCTCCCTTTAAGGCAAGGAATGTTTATTTTGATTTATGTGGCATTGAAAGAATTTAAGTTAATTTAAATATAATTTTAAAGCAGTAGATTATTTTTATAATAAATCTACTGCTTTAATTCTATGGTATTATATTTATCATCAAATAAATTTTGCTAGTAGAACCGATACGGTGAGCCGTATCACAAGTAGGGTAAGTATGAGTTATAGGATAATGTTTAAGGGATTATCATAAACTGGAATTAAATGCTACACTTACATGTAAATGGGAAAATATGTATTAAGGATTATTTATATTTTGTGGAGGTGAGGGCAGTGTCAAATATTCAAGACTTAGTCGACGGTTTGATGAATTGCGATGATAAGCAGGCGTATCACTGTTTAAAACAGCTGGAAGATAAAAGCAGTCGTTCTGCTGAGGTCTATCCGTTTTTTGACACTTTTGTAGAAATGTTGAACAACACAAACTCTTATATAAGAACAAGGGGTATTGTTCTTATTGCGGCTAACGCAAGGTGGGATGTTGATTATAAGATTGACGAAATAATTGATGAGTACTTAAAGCATATTATAGATGATAAGCCAATAACTGCGAGACAATGTATCAAGGCTTTGCCTTCCATTGTAAAATATAAACCAGATTTAAAAAATCATATTGAAAATGCACTGCATCGCGCCAACCCATTAAGGTATAAAGATAGTATGCAATTACTTGTATTCAAGGATATTCAAAAATCATTGGATAATATTCGCAATCTTTAGCGAAGATTATGAGCATTATTTTACGATTACATTAAGCCGCATTATTTCTATTATATGTAATAGATAATATGGTACAATAAACATATAATAGATTATTTAAAAGATAGTGATAAAATGGACACTGCTAAACAAATATTATTAAAACTTATAGGTGGAATTCCAAAAAATAAAATACATGAAGTAATAGATTTTATAGGCTGTTTAAAAATGGAAGAAATATGTTTAAGGAGTTAGAAGAAGCAAGTAAAAGCAGCATGGATTTTTGGGATAATGACATAGATAGTGAGGTATGGAGCAATATATAAACAAAGAGATATATTATTAATTCCAATACCTTTGATATAATAGTGGCTGCTATTATTTCAAATCTTACATCAAAGGACTGTAGCATATTTATTACTAATAGTGGTTTGCCGGAAGGAAATTTAAAAATAAATTCATGTATAAGAGTAGATAAAATTTATTCTTTAGCCCAAAATATTGTGATTAAGAAATTTGGCGAAGTTAATGATGATGTTATGAATGAGGTAAAGAATAGAATAAATGAACAAATAAAATAACAGGAGAAATTTAAGGTGACCTCAAAAAGTTAGACTTTTTTCCCAGAGTAGAGATTGGAATGATTTCTACTTTGTTTTTATTTTGAGCTGTAGCTAAGTGCTTCACCCTATAGTGTAAATTGACTGTCAAGAGCAGAAGCGAAGCGTCTCTTGACTGGCGACTTACACTATAAGATAATTGTCTTTTTATTGATTTTACAGCCTTTGTTTAAGAGTTCCCCATGTATTCTTCTGTACCCATAGTCTTTATGCTCTTCTCTGATTGATAGAATTTCTTCTTCTATTTCTTTATCTGGATTTTATCTATCAAATCTCTTTTGCCTTGAGGTTATCAAGGGTAAAATGAATGTGATAACGCGTGCCCTTGACAGTCTCAAGGACGTACATTTGAAAAATGTTTAGGCGAAATTCGAGCAAAATTTATGCTACAAGAAGATATTTTTTCTTCTATCTTTCAGTTAGATTTAATCCAGCAACTTGAGCTGGAGTTAAGCCATTAAGAGATGAATGAGGCCTAACAAAATTATAGAAAAGTAAAAACGTGCTAATTAAATTATTTGCGGATTCAAATGCAATATAAATCTATTCGTTACAAAATAGAAAAATTCGAAACAGATGTAAGCCCTCATAAAAATGGAATCCTTGCATTATATAATAGGGCATTGAAACTTAATAAATTGCGTTATTTTTATGAAAAATCAAGAATTGTATCAAAACGTATTTTTAAGGTTTAAAATATAGATCTTTTATTATAATGAAACCAAAACCACATTTCCATCAAATCTTCCACCTATGTGTAAAAAAATAGGGTATAATGTATTATATAGTTTTAAACACAAGTTTAAATAGCAAGGGTGGGAAATTATGTCAGAATTTATAGAAGTAAACAATGTGGAAAAAATATATGAAATGGGGGAAATTGAAATAAAAGCCTTAGACAATATATCTTTTTCCATAGATAAAGGTGAATTTGTTGTAGTGGTGGGGCCTAGTGGTGCAGGTAAAAGCACCATTCTAAATATTTTAGGGGGAATGGACACTCCAACTTATGGTGAACTAATAGTAGATGAAAATAATATAAGCGGGTATTCCCCTAGGGAATTAACCACTTATAGAAGAAATGATATAGGTTTTGTATTTCAATTTTATAATTTAGTTCAAAATTTAACTGCAGTTGAAAATATAGAATTGGCTACAGAAATTTGTAAAGATCCCTTCGAACCAGAAATGATTTTAGAACAGGTAGGCCTTAAAGATAGAAGGGATAATTTTCCTAGCCAGTTATCTGGTGGAGAACAGCAAAGAGTGGCCATAGCCAGAGCCTTAGCCAAAAACCCTAAACTATTATTATGCGATGAGCCTACAGGGGCGTTGGATTATAATACAGGTAAATCTGTATTAAAATTGTTACAGAATACCAGTAGAAACAATAATATGACTGTAGTGGTAGTTACTCATAATCAAGCTATTGCACCTATGGCAGATAAAGTAATAAAAATTAAAAATGGAAAAGTTGAGAAAGAATTAATAAATTCTAATCCACTACCAGTGGAAAGGATTGAATGGTAATTGAAACAATCCTTAATAAAAGATACCTTTAGGGAAATAAAAAACTCCCTAGGTCGTTTCTTAGCTATATTTGCCATAGTTGCGTTAGGTACTGGATTTTTTGCAGGGATAAAGGCTACAGCACCAGATATGAAAATTACTGGAGATAAGTATTTTGATGATTATAGATTAATGGATTTTTGGCTAATCTCCACATTAGGATTTAATGAAAGGGATATAGAGGAAATTTCAAAACTAGAAAATATTGAAGGCATAGCTCCTAGTTATGCCATGGATGCTATATTTGAAGATGGAGAAAACGAAAAGGTAATTAGATTGATTTCGCTACCTATGGACAAAATAAAGGCTGAAAGCGAAGACTATATAAATAGAGTAAATTTAGTAGAGGGAAGATTTCCAGAAAAACCTGGGGAATGTTTGGCAGAGAAAAGTAAATTGGGCATAAGCCCTATTCAACTAGGAGAAAAAATTAAATTAAATTCTGGCACAGATGAAGATATATTAGAAAATCTAGAAAATGATGAATATACAGTAGTAGGTCTAGTAGAGAGTCCTCTCTATATAGCCTATGAAAGAGGTACCAGCACCATTGGAAATGGTAAGGTAAGTAGTTTTGTTATATTACCAGAGGAAGAATTTAAATTATCAGTTTATACTGATCTTTATTTAACTATAAAAGGTGCTAGGGAAGTTCTAACTTTTAGTAAAGAATATGGTGATTTGCTAAATCCCATTAAAAAGGATTTAGAAAGAATAGCGAATTTAAGAAAAGAAGCCAGATATGATGAAATAATGGAAGAAGCCAATGAAAAACTAGAAGATGCAAAAAAAGAACTTCAAGAGGGAGAAGAGAAACAAGTTGAGGAATTGGCTAAGGCAGAAAAGGAATTAAATGAAGCCAAAGAAAAAATAGCCAAGGGTGAAAGTGAATTAAAAGATAAAGAAAAGGAATTCAATAAAACTATTAAATCAGCAGAAAATAAATTAAGTGAAGAAGAAAATAAACTTAAAACTGGAGAAGATGAGTACAACAAGAATCTCAAAAATTTTAATGAAGAAAAGAAATCGGCTCAAGAAAAATTTAAACAAGCAGAAATCCAAATAGCTAATGGGGAAAGAAAATTAGATGCCAAAGAAAAGGAATTGGAACAGGCAAAACTTGGATTTAACTACATTATAGATGAAAATGAAAAGGCTAAAACCTTAGCTATAATTGAAGCAGGAGAAAAGGAATTGGCAAAGGGGAAACAGGAAATTTCTTTTGCCGAGGCAGAATTAGAAAAGAATAAAAGTGATTTGGAAATAGGCGAAGAAAAATTAAGGAATGCTAAAATTGAAATAGCTGAAGGCAAGATGCGATTACAAAAGGAAAAAATTAAACTAGAAGATTCTAAAAAAACAGCCTTAAAAGAATTTGAAAAGGCTCGTAAGGAAATAGAGGATGGAAAACGTGAATATGATGAAGGCTATGAAGAATATTTAAAGGGTAAAAAGGAATCTGATGAAGAAATAGCAGGTGCTAAAAAGAAAATAGCAGATGTAGAAGAAGAATTAAAAAAATTAAAGAAACCTAAATGGTATATTGTAAAACGAAGTCAAACTAAAGATTTTATGGAATATGAAATGGCCGCTGATAGAATAGATGCAGTAGCTAAAGTCTTTCCAGTGTTTTTCTTTCTTATAGCCATATTGGTGTCTTTGACCACTATGACTCGGATGGTAGATGAGGAGAGGGTTTATATTGGAAGTCTTAAGGCCATGGGTTATAAAAATATAGCTATAGCTTCTAAATATATAGTATATGCGGCTACAGCTAGTATTAGTGGCAGTATAGTAGGACTGTTTATTGGCTTTTGGGCATTACCCACTGTTATATTTAATGCCTATAGGATTATGTATATTATGCCAGATATTATAATAGAGTATAATTCCTATTATGCTCTATTATCTACATTCATAGCAGTTATAGCCACAAATTCAGCAGCACTAATAGCTGTTTACGGTGAATTAAGGGAAGTACCTGCTAATCTTTTAAGACCTAGAGCCCCAAAGCCAGGTAAGAGAATATTATTAGAAAGAATAGATTTTATATGGTCTAAACTTAGATTTTCTCAAAAAGTAACAGCTAGGAATTTATTTAGATATAAGCGAAGACTATTTATGACCATAATAGGCATAGCGGGTTGCACTGCCCTATTAGTGGCAGGTTTTGGTCTAAAGGACTCTATTATGGCCATTACTAGCAAACAATTTGATGAAATAAATAAATATGAAATGGTAATGGACCTAAAGGATGGCATAGGTATAGGCAAAAGCACCAAATCTATAGATACTCTAGAGGAAGATTCTAGAATAGAAGATTATATATTAATAAAAGAACAAACTATGGATATAGGTAAAGGTGGGTTAGAAGAATCCGCCAATATTATAGTTCCAGAAGATATAAATGGGCTCAAAGATTTTATAATACTTCGAAATAGGGAAACAGGTGAAAATTTATCTATAACAGAAGATGGGGCAATTTTATCAGAAAAGGCATCTCAATTGTTAAATGTAAATATAGGAGATGAAATATATATTAAAGATGAAAATGATATAAAAAGAATGGTGAAGATCATTGGTATTACAGAAAATTATATAAATCACTATGTTTATATATCACCTAGTTTATATGAAAAGGTATTCGAAGAAGATTTGGAATATAAGAGAATACTAGCTAAAACTACTAATACAGAAAAGGTCTTTGAGGACAAATTATCTAAAGAGCTATTGAAAAATGACGATGTAAGTTCTATAGAATTTATAACTGGAATTAGTAAGGCTTTTAATAATACTTTAGATAGTTTAGATAAAGTAATTATGGTTCTAATAGTTTCAGCTGGAGCCTTGGCTTTTGTAGTATTATATAATCTAACTAATATAAATATCTCTGAAAGAATTAGGGAAATTGCTACAATTAAAGTATTGGGCTTTTATGATGGGGAAGTTTCCAAATATGTATATAGGGAAAATAGAATACTAACTATAATGGGAACAGTATTGGGGATAGTAGCGGGAATATTTCTCCACAAATTTATAATACTCACTACAGAAATAGAATTTATAATGTTTGGTAGAGAAATTGGAAACATGTCCTTTGTATATTCAGCCATTTTAACCTTAGTTTTTGCAGCTATGGTGGATTTTGTGATGTATTTTAAATTGAAGAGAATAGACATGGTGGAATCTTTGAAGTCCATAGAATAAACCTAGTGAGTTTCACTAGGTTTTATTCATCTATGGTGTAGTAGAAAGATTATGTTTTTCTATGTTTATGGTTTAGGATGTGATACGGTGAACCATATCATAAATAGTGGACAAGCTATGCGTTGTAGGATAATGTTTAAGGGGTTATCATAAACTGGAATTAAGTGGTATAATGTATATAAGTGATATTATACGACACAAGGATAAGTATACTCTTATAATAGGGAGGGGTAAAACTATGAAACAAAATAATTACATTTACGCAATTATTGAGGTTCTTATATTAGTAGTGGTTCTTTTAGTAGCATGTACTGTTTTAAATTCAGAATATCTATTTGGATGGGCCGCGCATAACTGGAAGTTTTATTTAGTTTTAAGTTCAACCGCTCTACTGTTTCTTTTCTTGAATAAAAGACTTGTTTCTGCATTTATGACTATAGGAATCACCACTGGCATTTTTGTTGGAAACTATCTTGGAGCACTGATAAAGACTTATAATGAAAGCAAGATTCTTGATGGTATGAAGGCAGAAGAAATATATAGACTTAGACATCATCCTGGATTTGAAATCTGGATTGGTATAATTCTATTGTTTATTGTAATTGGAGCTATCATGCAAATTACTGTCAAAAAGAAAAGAGCAAATATATAAATTATACTAAAGGAAAATTCATTATTAATTGACACAAGTTTTTAATGTTGTACATTATTTATATTATGTTCAACATATAGCAAACTTTTATTAATGGGGTATAATAAATATATAACATACCATTTAAGGGATAGTGATAAGATGGATATTATTAAAAAGTGTAAAGATATTTTAATGAAATATGAAGATATTGTCTTCTCCTATATCTTTGGTTCGTATGCTCAAAATAGTATAACAGAAAATAGTGACATAGATATTGCTATATATTTGAAGAAAAATATAGATATAGATACATATCTTGAAATTAAAATGAATTTATCAGAAGTTCTTAAAAGGGAAGTTGATTTAGTAATATTAAACAATGCACCTCCTCTATTAAAATATGAAATCTATAAAAATAATATATTGCTTTTTAGTCGTGATAAAACTTTGGAAAGTCAATATAAAGTAAAAACCTTGTTTGAATATAGTGATATAAAAAGGTACCTAAACTTATCTTATGATAAAACTATAGAAAGATTGAAAAAAGAGGTGGAGTCCAATGGTTAATATTGAAGTGATTAAACAAAGGTTAAACCAATTATCAACTTCTATAAATAAAATAGAAAGGTTTAAGGAAATATCTCTGGAAGAATTTTTAAAGGATGATATTATACAAGATGTGGTAGAATATAATTTGTTTATAGCAATAAACATGATGATTGATATAGCAACTCATATTGTGGTAGATAATAATATGGGCAGTCCAGAAACATTAGGTGAAGCATTTAACATCTTAAATAAGGAGAAACATTTAAACGATGAGGAAACGAAAGTTTATAGGAATATGGTAGGCCTTAGAAATATATTGTCTCACGAATATATAAACATAGATAAAAAAATAATATATAGCATTTTAAAAAATAACTTAATTGATATAAAGAAATTTGTTATTTTTGTTAATGATAATTTTATTTAAGGATTAATATATATGCATTATGAAAGCAGTAGGTTTATTGTAGTTAAATCTACTGCTTTATTTATATATTTATTACTTTAATCTTAATTCTCATTATATTTTGATTGATAAATAAGTTTTGCTAGTAGAACTGATAAGGTGAACTCTATCACGAATAGTGGACAAGCTATGCGTTGTAGGGGAGACCTTTGGTCTCCTGCGTATGACTATTGTAAGTTGTTATTTAATGGTATAATACGTATAAGTAGGATTATGTTCATTAAATTAATAAATAAATATAATGAAAGTCTAATTAGAAAGGGGGATTTTATGAAAAAAATTATTGTCTCATTGTTTGCAATCTTGCTAGTATTTTCACTGGTAGCTTGTAATCAAAAATCAACTAATGAAGAGTTAACAATAGATATTGGGGATTCTGATAAGTTTAATAGGGAAGAGATTAATAATGCGATAAAAATTGTAAAAGATAATTTTGCCTTTCCAGCTTCTACTCTAACAAAAATATGGTACGATGAAGAAGAGTCAGATAGAAATATTAAATTCTATTTAGAAAATGGTAAAGGTGAAGGAACTGGGGTTAAACCTGAAGATATTATTGTATTATTATCTAATTTTAATGTTGATGACTCTGAAGATAATCCTGTTTTTAGTCCTGGTTCTTATGAGAATTATCAGTGGTTATTAATAAGAGATAATAAAGATAGTGAATGGATGATAGATGATCAAGGGTATTAATAATTTACAAAGAATATAATCGTTGTTGAACATCATTTATATTATATATAATAGATAATATGGTATAATAAGTATATACTACATTATTTGAAGGGTAGTGATTAAATGGACACTGCTAAACAAATATTATTAAGACTTATAGACGAAATTCCAGAAAATCAAATACATGAAGTAATAGATTTTATAGGATATTTAAAAATGAAAAATGAGAGATATATGTTTAAGGAGTTAGAAGATGCAAGTAAAAGTAGTATGGGTTTTTGGGATAATGACATAGATGATGAGGTATGGAACAATGTATAAGCAAAGAGATATATTATTAATACCAATACCTTTTACAGATTTGACATCTAGTAAAAAGAGACCTGTTCTTGTACTATCGAATGATGATTATAATTCTAAAACAGATGATATAATAGTGGTTGCTATTACCTCAAATTTTACATCAAAGGACTATAGTGTGTTTATTACGAATAGTGACTTGTTGGAAGGGAATTTAAAAATTGATTCATGTATAAGAGTAGATAAGATTTATACTTTAGCTCAAAATATTGTTATTAAGAAATTTGGCGAAGTTAATGATGACGTTATGAATAGGGTAAAGAATAAAATTAATGAACTAATAAAATAACAGGAGACTCTCCTGTTATTTTTTGTTAGGTATATCTACCACCAAATAGGTTTTGCGAGTCAAGCCGATACGGTGAACCATATCATAAATAGTGGACAAGCTATGCGTTGTAGGATAATGTTTAAGGGGTTATCATAAACTAGAAATAAGTGGTATAATACGTGTAAGTAGATTTATATGACATAAAACCTAATTTTTTAAAGGAGTAAATTAAAGATGAATATAAAAATAAGACAGGAAAAAGGAACGGATTATAAGGTTTCAGAAAACTTGGTAGAAAAAGCATTTAAAAATGCAGAGTACAGTGACCAGAAAGAACATCTTTTAGTTGCAAAATTAAGAAAAAGTGATGTTTTTGTACCAGAACTCTCACTTGTTGCAGAACTGGATGGAGAAACTGTAGGGCATATAATGCTTACAAAATTAATCATAGAAAATGAAGAAAATAGATATAATACATTAGCATTAGCACCTGTTTCAGTTTTACCAGAACATCAGAATAAAGGTGTAGGTAGTAAATTAATAAGCGAAAGTTTAAAGGTTGCAAAAGAAATTGGTTTTAAATCAGTAATTGTTCTGGGACACGATAAATACTATCCACGATTTGGATTTAAACCTGCAAGTATATGGGGAATTAAAGCACCATTTGAGGTTCCAAATGAAGCATTTATGGCATTGGAACTTGAAGTTAGAGGACTAGAGGGTATTAGAGGAACTGTGGTTTATAGCAAGGAGTTTTTAGAATAGATGAATTTATATTTCTAATTATTTAAGTAAGAAAAGAGACATATTCTTTATTTCATATGTAACAGATAATACGATATATCTTTTTAACAATGATGAGGAATTTCAATATAAAATAAAACAAGATGAAGACTTTTGTATTGAATTATACTTGAGAAATCCTATGGAAATGGATGCAAATAAATTTGCCTATAAAGAAATGGAGATTTATTGGGCAATAAATCAGGTGTTAGAGAAGAATAGTAAGGTTAAATTATCCTTCTAAATTAGGGAGAGTTTTTGTACAATTAAGGGATTTCGATATGTTAGAATATGAAAGCACTATAATATCACCTAAATATAAGGAAAGAGCTATAAAGCTAAACAAATTTAGATATTTAAATGTATATTTATTGTCCCCTGAAGATATAATTGTAAGCAAAATAATCAGACTGGAACAAAAAGACATAGAGGATATAGATGAACTTATAGAGATAGCTGATAAAGAATTAATAAATCAAATTATAGATGAAGTATTGTTGAGAGATGATTTATATGAATCTAAAAAGAATCAATTTATAAAAAGATTACCACAGTTTAAGGAGAGGTACTATGTATAGAATAGTATGTGAAAGTTATGAAAACTATAAAAGTGATTTTTTACCCAATAATACTGATGATTATAGATATAAAATTACTGAACCCCTAGAATTAATATTAGACTTATCTTTATATGAAGAGGAAAAAAACAATAATACTATTAATTATCAGAAATTGGAGCATTTTATATATTTATTGAAGAAGAATATTTATGAATATCCTAATTTTAAATCGCTTTTATGGAGTTTAGAATCAAGGGGTATTTATGGTAGGGATTATGGTGTACTAGGTGAAGAAGAATTTTCTGAATTACAAAAGATTGTAAATATGTTTTTAAAATTATCATATTGGGGATAGGGGCATAAAAGGATAATAAGTTAATTTTTAAAGTTTTTAATAATATTAGAACAGGAGCATTAGGTTTATGTGATAAAACCTAATGCTTATTTTTATCAGCCTATATTAACTACTAAACATATCCTATTCATTTTGCGAGTGGAGTTGATACGGTGAACCGTATGATAAGTAGGACAAGCTGTTTTTGATTATGATAAAATTTAGCTAAGACCTCTATGTTATTCCTAGTAATGTTGTATAAGCTAAATTATCTGCAGAAAGGACAATTAATATAAATGTAAAATAAGTAGTCATGAGTGGCATGAACTTTATAAAAAATGGGCAAAAGAAAACTTGTCAATATATTGTGAGATTAGATAAATAATAAATATAATAATATAGGTATTAATATAGAATTATATATAGAAAATTATGGTATAATATATATATTTAATAATTATAAAAAATGAGGAGATAAAATGTTTGAAAAACTCGATAATTTATTAAAAGGACTTGATGAATATCGGCCTCTTACGGCTTGTTTTACAGGAAGGAATTACTATAGATAAAAAACCATTGAAAGAGCATTTGAAAGTAATTGGATATAAGGAAGCGTTTTTTATATAGAAGAATTAGTAAAAGAAAAAATACCCCTATTAGAGAATCCTATAAAGGATATTAATAGCATAGCTTTAATGGATAAGCCTCAAGATAGGGAAAAATATAGGCGTATACCAGTTACTGTTTTAGGGACAGTATATGAATCACCAGGGCCATATTTGGTGCTAGTATTAATGGAGCAATTAATTAATGAATATAATGAAGAGATGAAAGATAAACATATTATTGAAAAAGTTGTATTATTTCATTTACAATTTGAAGCTATGCATCCCTTTGTAGATTTTCAATTAAATAATTCTAACTCTTAGATGTTAACTGAAATGATTAAAGAGTATGTAGAAGAAGAGTTGGAGAGATATATTTCAGTTTTAGAAATAGTAAATGATTATGGGGTGGGAAAGTTGAAATATATTGAAAACAAGTTTATTTTGAAAACAATTACTGAAGATTTGCTTAAAAACGTTTTAAATATTTATGATACAAATGGAGAGTATTTTAAAATTTCAATGAATGGAAAGCCTTCAATAGAATCTGTTATTGAAGATAAAAATGATATGCCACCAGGCTCAAATTTGCTGAATAAGAACTATAAATTAATATCTATGAATGGTCAAGATATTGGAATTATAGATTATATAATGAATTATCCAGATGAAGATGCAGTATACATAGGATTATTTATGATTAATGGAGATTTTCATAGACAAGGATATGGAAGAGCATTTATTGAAGGGTTTATAGCAAATATGAGAGAAAAGGGGTATCGTAGAATAAGATTAGGTGTGCTAAAACAAAACAAAAATGGATTTGAGTTTTGGGCAAGAATGGGATTTAAAGTAGTAAAAGAAATGATTAGTACAATTCATCCTGAAAGGAACTGGGAGATTATGGTTATGGAAAAAGCAATTAAAATCAGAAAGTAATACTATGCAAGTTATACTATATTTTGGAGGTTAGCACATGAAATATGGGGGAATAGTTGGTGTAGGTAATACAGCAACTGTATATGAGTGGGAAAAAAATAAAGTACTTAAGCTTTTTCATCAGGGTTATCCAATAGAATCGGTAGAAAGAGAATTCAAAAATGCGAGATTAATATGGAATATGAGGTTTCCTAAGCCTAAGGCGTATGAAATTATTTCATATGATAAACAAATAGGTATAATATATGACAGATTAAAGGGTGAATCTTTACTAGACTGGCTTATGAGGACAGGCAATGCAGAGGAATGTGCAGTATATATGTCAAAGCTACATAAACAAATTATCGAAAATAAGATTAATGATGTACCAAATTACAAGGATTTTTTAAGGGATAATATACAAAATGCCCAAAGTTTAAAAGAAAGAGAAGAAATGTTATGTATGCTTGATAAATTACCAAATGGAAGCACCCTTTGTCATGGCGATTTTC
Organism: [Clostridium] ultunense DSM 10521; assembly: GCF_000511955.1. Lineage (GTDB taxonomy): Bacteria > Bacillota > Clostridia > Tissierellales > Tepidimicrobiaceae > Schnuerera > Schnuerera ultunensis. The sequence continues at coordinate 75,162 of NZ_AZSU01000006.1, forward strand.
ATCCTGGTAATATATTCATTCACAATGGACAAACAACTGTCATAGATTTTATGAATATATGCCATGGACACTTCCTTTATGATATAGCAAGAACTATATTCTTGGTTGAATATACTCCTTTACCAGTAGAAATTAAAGAAAAAGAGAAGCTTTTAAAATTTAGAAAAACATTAGCAGATTTATATCTTAGGGAAATGAATGTAACTAGAAAAATTATTGAGGATTATTTATCAGTAATAATTGCGGCAAGAATGGGCGAATGTCCTACCGAGAAATGAATGTAATTGCTATAAAAAAGATAAAATATCATTGATGCTGTGACATCTACTATTGATGATGCAGATGTATATAAGATATCCAGCGGATTGATAAATGCTGTAAATGATTTCGATACTTATTATAATGAGAATCAAGAAATATTAGAACAATATATTGAATATAAGAAGATTAAAGAATATAGAGGGTCTGATGCAGTATGTTTTAGGGAATTGTTTAGGAAATTTGGGGAAACTAGTGGATATTATGATGAAAACCTACTGGTTTTATGGATTCTAGAGAGGGTTATATGAGTGAGGGGGTATTATAATGTTTTATGAGGCAAAGGAAGAGAAGATAAAGATTGGTGGGGCAGATATGGACTATGTTACTTTTGGCAGGGGTCAAAAATCTTTTATCATTATACCAGGATTAGGAGATGGATTGAAAACTGTTAAGGGAACAAAAATATTACTTGCAAGAATGTATAGACTATTTGCTAAAGAATATAAAGTATATGTTTTTAGTAGAAAGAATAATATTGAAGAAGGATATTCGACTAGGGATATGGCGGAAGATCAAAAGATTGCCATGGAGAATCTGGGTATAAAAAATGCTCACGTAATGGGTGTTTCACAAGGAGGAATGGTATCACAATATCTTGCTATTGATTACCCTGAAATGGTAGATAAACTTGTTATAGGGGTATCTGTTTCCAAACAGAATGGTACTATACAGAAAGTTATAAAAAATTGGATAAACTTGGCCGAAAGTAATGATTACAGAAATCTAATTATTGATACCATGGAAAAAACCTTTACAGAAGATAAACTTAAAAAATATAGTATTTTTTACCCTATTATGGCGAGAGTTGGGAAACCAAAAGACTTTAAAAGATTCATAGTTCAAGCCAATGCATGTCTTAATCATAATGCTTATAATGAACTAGATAAAATACAATGTGCTACTTTAGTAATAGGTGGGGATAGCGATAAAGTTGTAGGGAAAAACGCAAGTAAGGAAATGGCTGAAAGAATAGATAATAGTAAGTTGATTTTATATAGAGGTTTTGGACATGGAGCATATGAAGAGGCTAAAGATTTCAATCAACAAGTACTAAAATTTTTAATATCTTAGGAATTATTAAAAACTATAACAAGTTCCCATATAATTTACTGATTAAGAGCATTGCTAGAAATGCGACAAAAACTAAGTATGCATATGAAAACTTATATGAGTCAGTTTCTAAATTGAGTAAGAAGGAGATAATTCATATTATGAATATGACATATAAAGAATTCCTTAAAAGGATAGAAACAGTTAAGTTTAACTTTCCAGTTCTTTTAATAGTTGGTGAGGATGATAAAACAGGATATGTAAAAAAGTATAATTAAAAATGGGCAGAACATGATGGTCATCCTTTAAAAATTATTAGTAATGCTGCCCACAATTCAAATGTTGACAACTATGAAGAATTTAATAAAATTGTAAAAGGATTTTTAAAGAGCTTAGAGATTTAAGTTGACTTAAATATAACCTTTGAAATGGCAGGTTACCCCATAATCTACCATTTTATTTATATATTTAATATTTTAATTCTGATTATATTCTGACTAGGAAATAAATTTTGCGGGTCAAATTGATACGGTGCACCATACCGTAAAGTAGAAGTAAATGGCATAATATGAATAAGTAGGTTAAGGCGAATTAGATTGAGAGGGAATTGCCTTGAGTAGATTAATCCGTTATGCAAACTTGAATGATCGGGATATTCTGGGCCAATTTCATTTGGGAAATGTAGATATAGTAATAATGATAAACCACTTTATTAATCCAAGTGGTTTTATAAATTTTAAGAAGTGCCATAAATATATATTAAGCATGTTTAGATTTTATTTTGCATTAAATATGTTTACTATTAAATGAGTTTTGCTAGTAGAACTGATACGGTGAATCGTATCATAAATAGGACAAGCTATAAGGTTATGGAGTAATGTTTAAGGGGTTACTGTAAACTATAACTAAATGATATAATGAAAATAAGTTAAAATGATGTATCTAAGCAATATTAAATTTTTCTATCAAGGGTAGACGAATTACATTAAAGATTGTACTAATAAATAATATTATGGGAGGATGGCATTAGGTTATGCAAGCTTATATTGATTTAATATTATTCGGACTAGTTGTAATATTGTTATTAATTTTCTTAAGGTGGAGAAAAAAGAAACTTGCTCTGATAAAAACATTACCTGAAGTAAATTATCCTTTTAAAGCATTTAATTTTGGAACAGTTTTTTATTCTATGTTAATTTTAGTACTTATTATATCTTTTTTAATGGTGTATATTTTTGAGAAAGATATGCCTTATAGCATTGTTTTGATATTCATATTTCTTTGGATAGTATATTTAATGTTTGGCGCAACACCAACTATCAATGAAAACAAATATAAAATTCAAATTACTGTAGATACAGTTGGGGGTAGATTGAAAGGTTTTGATTTTTTAAATACCTGGATGGGGAAATATCAAAATGGAATTATAGTGTATTATTATCCGATTAATATGAATAGCATAAGTGCAATAGAAGAAAATGAGGAAGAGATTTTTTTCAGAGGAAGTAGTATCAGTAGTAAATTTGGTGAACTACCCATAGAAGTAAGATTAAGAAGTAAATTAAGTAAAAATTATTTTAAGGAATTTATACAAGAGAGTATGCCCTATCATCAGTTAAAGTTATAGTCCAAGCCCACATTAAAAATCATCAAATACATGAAATTAAGATTTTAAAACATCAAAACGAGTTTGGGTAAAAAGCAGAAATAATTATTGGCCATGTTGTATTTTCTAATGAAAAAAATTACTTTTTGAGGCAAGGAAGTTTAAATATTCTGAAAACAAATTTACCTTGAAGGCAGTTACTGAAGATTTACTTAAAAATGCTTTAAATATTTATAATACAAATGAAGAGTATTTTAAAAGGATTTTAACAAAAACATTTAGAAATGGGAAAAGTCAAAATGATCATAAAGGATAGAGTCTATGTTGAAATAGTAAGAAATGGAGGAAAGTAGATGGCTGATAGAAATTATGATAAATTGTTAGGTATTAAGACTGTTGGTATTAGAGAATGGCAAGGCAGGAATCTTAGTTATAACCGTTGCGAAGCTACCCCATATAAAGCTTTAGATAGGCTTTTTCAGATGTATAAATTCAATAAAAAGGATAGGGTTGTAGATTTCGGATGTGGCAGAGGACGAGTAGCCTTTTATATACATAATCGTTTTCATATACCAGTTACTGGAATTGAAATGGATGATAGAACATATAATGAAGCAGTTAATAATAAGATGAGATATAGACAAAGAGCAAAACATATAAAGGCTCCAATTCGGTTTGAATATGGCCTGGCTGAACATTATGAAATAAATTCAAAGGATAATCGGTTTTACTTTTTCAATCCTTTTTCCGTTGAAATATTTAAAGGGGTAGTCAACAATATAATAGAATCCTTAGAGAAAGAAAATAGGATTGGGGATATTATACTTTATTATCCAATGCCTAAGTATAAACAATATCTTAAAAGCATAGGGTCCTTTAGGATGTTAAATAAAATAAGAGTACCAGGAGCAGATGATATTAGAGAGAAGTTTATTATATATAGGTATAAATAAGATATCTCAGGTATGTTGTAAATTTTAAATGTTTTTTATTAACAAGGTAAAAATTATTAAAATTTGTACATATAATATAACAATAGCTAGGTAGATGATATATTATTAACACTATAATTTTCTAAACATAATATATATTAATTGTAATCCATTCAAATATTGGGGGGGTCATATGAAAAAAAGGAATTTTATAGTGTTAGGAGGAGACAAAAGAAATTTAGAGTTGGTAAATTTACTTTGGGGTGATGGACATAATGTAAGGAATTTAGTAGAAACTGACATACAAACCATAGATTTAGAAGATTATGAAATAATAATTGGTCCATTACCTTTTTCCCATGATAATGAAACAATAAATGCACCTTTCCACTCTCAAGAACTATTTATAGAAGAAATCTTTAAAGGCATGAAAGATGGACAGCTTTTCATTGCAGGGAAAATAGAGGAAGAACATATTTTAAAAGCAAAAGATTATAAAATCAATATAATAGATTACTTTAATAGGGAAGAGATGCAAGTTTTAAATGCTATACCTACAGCTGAAGGGGCTATTCAATTGGCCATGGAATATTTACCCATTACTATCCACGGTTCCAATGCTTTAGTTTTAGGTTTTGGAAGAATAGGAAAAGTTTTAGCTAATATGCTTAATGGAATAGGTGCTAATGTTTACGTATTAGCAAGGAATTATGGTGATATAGCATGGATCGAAAATTACAAATATAGTCCAGTATTATTTAAAGAATTGAGTAAATACCTTCCTAAGGTGGATGTAATATTTAACACCATCCCTTCCATCGTTCTTGGTGAAGAGATGTTGGTGTATTTAAATAAACAGTCTTTAATAATTGATCTAGCTTCAAAGATAGGCGGGATTGATTTTAATGCTGCAAAGGGTTTAGGAATTGATACTATACACGCCTTAGGGCTACCTGGTAAATATGCTCCAATATCTGCTGCTAAGATTATCAAAGAGACTATTTATAATATCATTGAAGAAAGGGGTATATAAAAATGATATTAAAGGGAATGAAGATAGGTTGGGCATTAACAGGTTCTTCCTGCAATTTTGGATATGTTTTTCCGGAGATAGAGAAGCTTGCAAACAAAGGAGCAGATCTATATCCAATAATATCTTACTCTGTAAATTCTTTTGATACAAGGTTTGGCACTGCAGAAGAATGGAAAAATAAACTGAGGAATATAACTGGTAAGGAATTAATTGCAACTATAGTAGATGCAGAGCCTGTAGGACCTAAACTAGGATTAGATATATTAATAGTAGCACCATGTACGGGAAATACATTATCTAAATTAGCTAATGGTATAACTGATACACCAGTAACTATGGCATGTAAGGCTCACTTAAGAAATCAAAAACCTTTGGTATTAGCTATTGCAACTAATGATGGCCTAGGAGCAAACGGGAAAAACATAGGGCTTCTTTTAAATATGAAGAATATCTATTTTGTACCCTTTAGGCAGGATAATCCAAAGGAAAAACCAAATTCACTTGTTGCAAAATTTGAAAAAATAGAACCTACCCTTATAGAAGCTTTATCAAATAAACAAATACAACCAGTGTTAGAATAATCAGAGACCCTGAAAGGGTCTCTAATTATTAGTCAAATAAATGATTGTATAAGCATTGAGCCAAATGTGAGGTTTTATCAGTCCCAACAACTATGGATATTTTTCCATTAGATAATTGTATGTCTAAAATATTTTTCTTATTATCAGATAGAAACCCATCTAAATCCTTTAACACATTTTTAGTATGCTTTTCATTGGTGAATATAGAAAAGATTTTATTTTCACTTTCTTGTTTTACAGCTATTCCAATTACTTTTTCAATCTGAGTTGTATTGGATACAAGAGTACCAGTTGTGTCAGACTCAACTGAGGTAATTCTAACGGGAATATTAAATTTCTGGCCTATTAATACTGCTTTGGGATGGATCACCTTAGCCCCATTAGAAGCTAAATTATACATATGATTATAGGTAATATTTTTAATGTATTTTGTATATGGCACCATAGTGGGATCTATGATCCCTACTCCAGCCACATCAGTAAAAATATCTACTCTTTCTGCACCTAAATATCCGCCTAGGGCTACAGCAGTAGTATCACTTCCACCTCGTCCTAATGTTGTAATTTCATTATCCTTAGTTATTCCCTGGAATCCAGCTACAACCACAACTTTTCCTTTTTTTATATTTTTCATTATGGCTGAGGTATCTATATTTATTATTTCAGCACAATTAAAGCTATTATTTGTTAGTATACCAGCTTGGAAACCTATCAATGGTTCAGAAGGAATATTTTCCTTGTCTAGTAAATGGGCGAATATAGCAGTGGATATAGTTTCACCGCAAGACATTATTAAATCTTTTTTCTTAGGATTTATATTACTATTGATTTGTTCTAGTTGTTCGATAAGCGTATCTGTAGCGTAAGGATCTCCTTTTCGGCCTATTGCAGAAACTACGATTACAAGGCTATTTCCTTCATTAATACATTTCTTTATATGGGTTAAAATTTTGCTTTTAGCATTTAGATTTTTGAGGGAAGTTCCTCCATATTTTTGTATTACAATTTTCATAGTAACCACCTATAATAGATTCCTATCCATTAAGATTTCAGCTATTTGAACTGAATTAAGAGCGGCCCCTTTGCGTAGATTATCTGATACTATCCATAAATTTAATCCATTTTCTATTGAAAAATCTTTTCTAATACGACCTACAAATACATCATCCTTTCCTTCAGAAAAAATAGGCATAGGGTATAGATTGGATTTTGTTTCATCAATAAGTTTAACTCCCTTTGCTTTTTTCAATATTTTTTTAACTTCATCTAAATAAATAGGCTTTTCAGTCTGAATATTTACGGATTCAGAATGACCATTAAAAACTGGTATTCTAACTGTTGTAGCCGTCACTTGTATATTTTTATCTAATATTTTTCTAGTTTCATTAACCATTTTCATTTCTTCTTTGGTATAGCCATTGTCTAGAAAGTCATCTATATGAGGTAGTGTATTGAATAAGATTTGATATGGATAGACTGAATTAGAAATAGGTTTGTCTAAACAATAATCCAACGCTTGATTATATAACTCTTCAATAGCATTTTTTCCAGTACCCGATACTGATTGATAAGTGGATACCACAATTCTTTTGATTTTATAGATATCATGTAATGGCTTTAGAGGTACTAGCATCTGGGTAGTAGAGCAATTTGGATTCGATATAATTCCTTTATGATATTGTAAATCTTGTGGATTTACTTCAGGAATAATCAAAGGGACATCTTCTTCCATTCTCCAGGCGCTACTATTGTCTATTACAATAGCTCCTTCTTTAACTGCAATAGGTGCTAGATATTTGCTTACTTGGCTATTGACACAAAAAAATGCTATATCTATTTGGGTAAAAGCACCTTCTTCAGCTACTTCTGTAAGGATTACTTCATCATTAAAGTAGATTGGTTTATCTCTATTTTTAAATGTACCTAAAAACTTGATTTTATTGATGGGGAAATTGCGTTCAATAAGAATACTTCTTACTTTTTCTCCCACAACCCCTAATGGACCAACGATAGCTACATTATAGGTTCTCAAAAAATCCCCTCCTATATAATTTTACTGTCTATAAATATTGGTTAGTTATATGATATTCACCTGTCATTTAAAGGGTTAAAGATTGACTTGAGAACATGTTTAACAGATTCACATATTATGTAATATAGTCAATGATAAGGGAGGTTTTTTGATGGTTAATTGGGGAAGATTAATTTCTGCAATGATTACGCCTTTTGATGAAGATCTTAATGTAAATTATGATGAAGCCATTTTATTAGCAAAACGTTTAGTAGAAGAAGGAAATACGGCTTTAGTTATAACGGGAACTACAGGAGAGGCACCAACTTTGGGATCAGATGAAAAGGTAAAATTATATGAATTAATCAAGAAGAATGTTGATGTACCAATTATAGCAGGAGTTGGAACCAATTCGAGTGAAGATACTATTATAAATGCAAAGAGAGCAATAGAAGCAGGGGTGGATGGGCTATTAATTGTAACACCTTATTATAATAAACCTACTCAAGAATCATTGTATGTCCATTTTAAAAAAATTGTAGAAGCTGTAGATATTCCAATTATGTTATACAATGTACCAGGGCGTACAGGTTGCAATTTATTACCGGAAACTGTAGAAAGGTTAGCCCATATAGAAAATATAGTAGCCTTAAAAGAAGCCAGTGGGGATATAAATCAGATGTCAGAAATTATAAGGAGAAAACCAGAAGGATTTTTAGTATATTCTGGTGACGATTCTATGACATTACCTAGTATGGCAGTAGGTGCATATGGGGTAGTTAGCGTTTGTTCTCATATAGTTAGCAAGGAAATAAAAGAGATGATAGATGCTTTTGTATTAGGAGATACGAAAAAGGCTATGGAAATACATTTAAAGTTATTTAAGATATTTGAAACCTTATTTATTGTTTCAAATCCAATTCCTGTAAAGGCAGCATTAAATATGATTGGAATTGAGGCAGGAGGATTGAGACTGCCTTTAACTGAAGCAAATTTAGAAATACAAAAAATAATTCGAGATGAATTAGAATATCTAGGGTTTAACATAATATAATTGAAATATTGGGAATACTAAATTATTGTTTGGGAATTAGCATCTGACATAGTGTTATAATAATAAATTTTATTATTTATGTAGTATGAATATAAGAAAGAATTAATAAGCTATATGTAATATATTGGAATAGTAATATAAGGATTCATTCATAGGAAAATATTTAGGAAAACAAATAACGGGTATTAATAAATTTACCAGTTATTTGTTTTCCTTGCTTTTTTTAAAAATATGGTTATAATTATAGGGGTAGGGGGTATGAATGTCTTAAGAATTTATTTTTATAGGGGTGAGTCTATGGATTTAGGAAATGTTTCATTACCAATAGCCTTTGGGGCCGGATTTTTATCATTTTTTTCACCTTGTATTCTCCCATTAATTCCAGTATACATAATGTATATGACTGGTGTCAATTTAGAGAGTGAGATGGAAGAAAGAAGGCTAATTGCATTAACAAGAACTACTGGTTTCGTTATAGGATTTACCATAATATTTATGATAATGGGTACATCTGCTAGTTTTATAGGGAAAATTTTTATAAGAAACAAAGAAATTTTTTCTAAGGTTAGCGGAGCTTTGATAGTAATCTTTGGGTTAAATATGATGGGAATAATAAAGTTTAGATTCTTAAACATGGAAAAAAAGATGAAAGCACCTAAAAAGGTTTCCAATTGGTTTAGTTCAATATTGATGGGAATGGCTTTTGCTGCTGGATGGACACCATGTTTTGGACCTGTACTGGCATCTATACTTATATATGCAGGAGGAGCAGCTACTGTTTCCAAGGGAATATATCTGTTATTTATATACTCAGTTGGTATGGCAATTCCTTTTTTGCTAACAGCATTATTCATCAATGTATTTAGTAAATTTCTTGAGAAAACGGAAAAAGTTATGGTATATATTCCAAAAATCGGTGGCCTTATTATGGTAATTTTTGGCATGCTAGTATTTTTTAATAAGGTTATAGATATAAGTAGATTGATGTTATGAAAGGAAGGGATAGAGTGAATAAGAAAATTTTAAGTATAATAATACTTGCTGTAGTATTGGTTGGAGGACTATATTATTTTACTATGGTAAAGGGTGGAGAAACTACAGAGGAATTAGTACCTGAAAACAATGTTTCTGAAGAGACAAATAGTGAAACTAATGGGGAAGACATAACTGAAGATTTTGTGCCCGATATATCCATTGGTGAAGAAGCACCTAATTTTACCCTTAAAAATTTAGATGGAGAGGAAGTATCTTTAACAGATTATAGAGGCAAAATCGTTTTAATTAATTTTTGGGCTACTTGGTGTAAATATTGTGATATTGAAATGCCTGACCTTCAAAAATTAGATAAGGAAAATGAAGATTTAGTGGTGTTAGCTGTAGATGTAATGGAGAAAAAATCTTTGGTAGAAGAATATATTGCAGAAGGGGGCTATGATTTTCAAGTGGTTTTAGATGAAGATGGTGATATAGCTAAGCTTTATTTAGTAAGCGCTTTTCCTACATCCTATTTTGTTGATAAAGATGGGATTTTATTAGGTGGAGTGCCAGGAATGATGACTTATGCACAGATGAGTCAAATTGTTGAGGGTATAAGGGATGGCGAATAGATGAAACCATTTTTCTTCACCTTTAAATCCATAAATATAACCTGGTTTATGGCAATTGGAATAATTGTTACTAGTATAAGTTATATCATTTCTGGTATCCTAGCAAAGGAATATAAGGAAGATAAAAATAAGATAGAAGATATTTTTATGATTCTATTGATTGTTGGATTTATTGGAGCAAGACTTAGTTATGTTTTAATGAATCTCCAATCCTATAAAGATAATATATCTTCAATACTTAAAATATCCCATTATAATCTATCTCTTCTAGGTGGTGTAGTTTTCGGATTATTGACATTAATGCTATTATCTAAAAGGTACAAAATTGAATTCAAAAAGTTGTTTAGGATCTTCGTTGTACCATTTTATTTTTCTATGGCTGTAGGCATATGGGTATTAATGTTTGATCATCTCTTATTAGCTTCAACCCATTTAAAGGAGGATCCAAAAAAAGTATTATATATATCCTTATTGTTTCTAATAGGAATGGGCATGGAATTTGCCTTATCTAAAAAATCTAATAATAAGTATATATCCTTTATAATCTTGGTTGTAGTAATGTTTTTGTATTATATAGTATAGAAATTAAAAGTGAGGGTCAAATTTAGCCCTCACTTTTAATTTAAAAAAAATTAATTTCTATTGCATAAGCTAGTATTCCTACTACTAGTGCTGCTATGGTATTAAAAACTGTAGACCATAGAGCAGATCTTTTATCTATTGCAATTAATGGAAATAAAGCATCTCCATCCTGAGAGATAGCATTAGCTAGAAGAGCTGCAAAAGGCATTATACCTTTAGTATATAGGGTTACAAAAATTATTTGGGGGCCACATCCAGGTATAATCCCTATAAGAGTTCCCACTATTACAGCCGATAAACCTGTTTGGGATAGAAAAGATGTAACAAGGGCTTCTCCAGCGCTATAATCTCCTAAGCCTAATCCTAATATAAATAATTCATAAGCCAAATAGGCTAGAAAGACCCAAGTTGCTACGAAAGCTGTTTCTTGAGCATTGTGTATTAATGTTTCTTTTAAAAACAGAGCCTTCAATTCAGTTTCTTCATGAGTATCATCTTGAATAAATTTTTTACCCATTATCATCATTATGACTGAAAATCCAGTTCCTATAATGCCCATTATAGCACCTAAATTAGGTATGGCCAGATCGTTTAAATCTACTTGAAATAAATCCAGTATTCCAAATATTAAACCTATGGCTATGATTATCCAATAGATTATATATCCATTATGGGTAAATTTATAACCAATTGTATCTGTTTCTTGATGTCCTTTGATAGTATGATGAAGGATAAGGTCTATTTCATCTCCTTCATAGTGACCAATATGGGGTATTATGTTTTCCCTATGATCATACTCACTTAGTACAATATTCTGAATAGTATGGTCGGCGTCCCTATGAAGGGATTCCAATTCTTGTTCACTTCTTCTTTTTTCATTATACTTCTCCAATAGCTTATCTCCAAAATTAAAATAATCTACTATATATCCCGTTATAATAGCCACTATAAATGATATAATGCTTACTAAAAGATACTTTAAGGGCATAACGGACATTAATACAAAGGCAGAATCGCCCATGGTAGCAATTAGAGTGGCTACTATGGTACCAAAACTTACTGTTCCTTTTGGGAATAAAGGAACAACAAATATGGCACCTCCACATCCAGGAGTTAGTCCTAAAAGAGAACCTATAATAGGCTGTGCTTTTTTTGATTCTTCAATTTTTTTTACTAATTTTCCTGAGTGCTTATAGTCTATATAACCAAATAGTAGTAAAACAGCTCCAACAAATACAGTAACCTGTATAAAGGCATTTTCTGCACTGTATATTATTAATCTCAATATTTCAGCAGCCAATATATCTCCTCCTTATGAGCTTTATATACCATAATATTTACCCAAAAGTATTAAAATTAATAATAATCTTTTATTTAAAAGACATATGGAAAATTAATAATGGGATGATATAATAGTAAAAGATTATGAATATGGAGTGATAAAATTGACTGAAAAAGAAAAGAAGCTAGCTGGAACTGGCTGCGAAACTTTAGCACCTACTGAGGAAAGAAAATCACTGGCTGAAATAGAGAGAAGTATAATAAAAAGATATAGGAAACATATATGGAGTAAATTTATAAAGGCTATTAAAGAATACCAATTGATACAAAAAGGAGATAAAATTGCTGTAGCTATTTCAGGTGGAAAGGATAGCTTGCTAATGGCTAAGCTATTTCAACAATTACAAAGGCATGGAAAATCTGATTTCCAATTGGAATTTATAGCAATGGATCCTGGATACCATCCAGATATAAAGGAGCTTTTAATAGAGAATTGTGAGTATTTAAATATTCCAATCCATGTATTTGAATCAGGAATATTTGAGATAACTAATAGGATTGCAGAAGATTATCCCTGTTATATGTGTGCTAGAATGAGAAGGGGAGCCTTATATGGCAAGGCTCAAGAATTAGGCTGTAATAAACTAGCCTTAGGTCATCATTTTAATGATGTAATCGAAACTACACTTTTAAATCTATTATGTTCCGGTAATTTTAAAACTATGATGCCTAAATTAAAATCTCAAAACTATGAAGGTATAGAGCTTATAAGACCCCTTTACTATATAGAAGAGGAATATATAAAAAGATTTATTCAATATAGTGGTATTTGGCCTTTAAATTGTGCTTGTATGGTAGCTGCAAAGAAGATAGGAAGTAAACGAGAGGAGATAAAAGAATTAATTGAAGAATTGAAAAAAAACTTTACAAATGTAGATATGTCCATATTTAGAGCAGCTGAAAATGTAAATATAAATGGCATATTGGGATGGGAGAAAGATGGAGAAAAATACTCATTTTTAGAATTTTATTAGAGAAGATAAGGTAAAGTTATAATAAAGGATTCGCCTACAATATTTAGCGAATCCTTTATTATTCCTCTAAGAAATCTTTTAATTTCTTACTTCTACTAGGATGTCTAAGCTTTCTAAGGGCTTTTGCTTCTATTTGTCTGATTCTTTCTCTAGTAACATCGAACACATTGCCTACTTCTTCTAAAGTCCTAGACCTTCCGTCATTTAAGCCAAATCTCAATTCTAATACTTTTTGTTCCCTAGGAGTTAAAGAGCCTAAAACATCTTTTAACTCTTCCCTAAGCATGGTGTGGGTGGTTACTTGAACAGGGGTTTCAATTTGATCGTCTTCAATAAAATCTCCCAATTGGCTATCCTCTTCTTCTCCTATAGGGGTTTCTAAGGAAATAGGTTTTCGGGATACTTTAATAATTTCTTTAATTTTTTCTAAATCCATATTCATATGCTCTGCTATTTCTTCAGGATAGGGTTCTCTACCCAATTCTTGTACAAGTTCCCTTTGTATCCTTACTAATTTATTAATATTCTCAATCATATGAACTGGAATTCTTATGGTCCTTCCTTGGTCAGCTATAGCCCTGGTTATTGCTTGACGTATCCACCACGTGGCATAGGTGCTAAACTTATAACCTTTTGTATAATCGAATTTTTCTACTGCTTTTATAAGGCCTAGGTTTCCCTCTTGAATCAAATCTAATAAAGACATTCCGCGGCCAATATATTTTTTAGCAATACTAACTACCAACCTTAAATTCGCTTCTGCAAGCTCCTTCTTAGCCCTCTCGTCTCCTATTTCTACTCTTTTTGCTAAAATTACCTCTTCTTCTCTAGTAAGAAGAGGGACTTTTCCTATTTCTTTTAAATACATTCGTACAGGATCATCTACTATAATTGTTTTGGGTGTTGATGCTATGCCTTTTTTATCTTTTTTAGCTGTGCCGTCTTTTTTAACTTTATTTTCAACTATGCGAATATCCATATTTTCCAAATTTTCATATATATTATCTATTTGCTCAGGGTAAAGTTCTATTTCTTCTAGATAATCGGCAATTTCATCATAGGTAAGTTTGCCTTTCTTTTGCCCTCTATCAACTAATTCTTTAACCGCTAGGATTGTTTGTTCTTTAATGTTTTTACTCATTTAAAACTCCTTTCTTGAAAATTCTAACTTCATTTAATTTTATCCCTATATATATCTTATCACATAATGCTTTATATTACACTTTCCTAACGTTTCAAATATATAAATAAGACTAAAGGCAATATTATTTCTGCCTTTAGTCTTACTTGTATTATATTGATTTTAGTTTCTATTTCTCAAAGGGTTCAGAAATTTCAATATGTCCCATTAAGGTTTCAGCCTTTTGTCCATCTATTAAGAATTGGACCCTTTCTACACTGTCTAATTCTACTAAAGAATTAACAATTTGAGCTATAGTGAAATCTTCTTGCATTGAACCACCATAAAGGCCTTCCTCAGCAAAGTTTACAAAGGCTGTTCCATCAGCCACTTCTACACCTAACAATTTTACATTCGAAGGTATGACCGTGCTTAATTTATCAGAATTTGGTCCTTTCATCAATTCTTTTACAATTCTTTCTTCAAGGGAGATGTCTCCATATTCAACAGTTCTTTTCTCTGGAATAAGTTTTTCTAGACTTTCATCTCCTGTTTCTACATATTCTTTATTAGCAAAGTAAAGGGTTACCTCTACTTCATCGGTACTAGGTGTAGGTTCTACTATTTCATCATCATCCTCTTCTACTGTATCTTGAGGATTTTCATCTACAATATCATTGTCATCAGAAGGAGTATTGGACTTAGTACAAGCGGCTAGACTAAAAACCATAAGGAATAGTAAAAATAATGCTATAATTTTTTTCATAATGTCACTTCCTTTTTTGTATTTGATTATATTATATACAAAACTTTTTAAGATAAATTGAAGAAATGTTAAGAAACTATTAAGAATTTTAAAAGTAATTCTAAACAAACTAAAGAGGGATAGTTATAGTGAAAATACTACCTAATTTTAGGGAACTTTCTACGGATATTTTCCAATTATGCTTATCTATTATATTTTTAACAATTGCCAATCCAATACCATATCCTTCAATATTAAATCCTTGGCCAATGGATTCATCTAAAACTCTAAATCCTCCTTGAAAAATAATAGGCAAGTTTTTTTCATCTATTCCTAACCCATTATCCTCAACAGTTATTATAGCTTTATTTTTTGATTTCTCCAGGGTTATTGAAACCCAATTGTATTCCTTTTCTTCATCCCTATATTTTATAGCATTATCAATAATATTAAAGAGGACTTCTCTTATCCTATCCCTATCGCATTTAACTATGATATTTTTACTATTATTAAAACTTAGGGCAACTCCATTTTTTTCTGCATAAGGTAATATTAACTTTACTGTGTCTTCTAATACCTCCCCGAGGTCTTCTTTTTTTATATCTAGAATAATATCTTCTAGTTTTATTGAATTCATCAAATAATTTACTAGATCTTCCATCCTTTCAGCCTCTCCATAAATATCTGATAAATATTCCTTATAGATTTCTATATCATTTTCACCCATAGAGAGGGATTCTATGAGAACTTTCATGGAAGTAAGAGGAGTTTTCAATTCATGGGAAATACTATTTATAAAGGTTTTTCTACTTTTTTCTATTTTACTTAGCCTATGACTCATATTATTGAAGGCTTGAATGAGCATTCCAATTTCTCCCTTAGTTTTACTTTTCACTTCATATCCTAAATCACCTAAAGATAGCCTTTTTACTCCATAGGACAAATTCCTTAAAGGCTTGGTCATATTATTTGTAGCAATAATTGTCAGTACTAAGGATACTACCAATGCAGAAACAGCAATCTTTAACATATTACCTTTCAGCTCTTCCACATCCTTATTTAATGAATCTAAAGAAGTAGATATAAGGACTGTGCCTATTATTTTATTTTTAATACCATCATTTAAGATTATAGGTACTGAAAGCTGGAGTATATCTTTATCATCGGTCATGTATAATCCAGATTTGGATTTACCGTCTAGACTACTTTTTATTTCTTTATTATTAATAGTTTTACCAATATAACTATTAAAATTATCTATTAAAACTTCCTTGTTAGAATCGATTACTAATATTCTTGAATTAGATTGCTTTCCATAACTTTTTACCATAATTCTAGCAAAGATAATATCTTCTAAATTCCCTTTATAAGTATCAGCTACAATATTGGCAGTTTGAAATAATCTAATTTCAATATTTCTTATTTGTGTATTTCTATAATTATTTAACATCAATGTACTAAAGGCCAAAAATGCAAATATAATTATTAAACTATATATGATGAGCATTTTAAATCTTATTGAAATAATAACCTACCCCCCATTTTGTTTTAATATATTTCGGGTTTTTAATATCGTCTTCAATTTTTTCTCTAATATTTTTAATATGGACGTCTATGGTTCTAACATCTAAAGGTTCCTCTTCCCATATACAGTGGAACATATCCTCTCTGGTAAAAACTCTTCCTGGGTTTTTAGCCAATAGGTAGAGCATTTCAAATTCTTTTTGAGTAAGTTTTATCTCCTTATCTTTTATATAGGCCCTTCTTTCATAATAGTTAATAACTAAATCACCTAAAGTTAAAATCATAGATTCCTTTCTTGTGTTAAACCGCCTAGTTATAGCTTTTATTCTAGCTAGTAATTCTAGCACATTGAAAGGTTTTGTCATATAATCATCAGCACCAAATTCAAAACCCAATATTTTGTCATAATCTCCATCCTTAGCTGTAAGCATAAGGATGGGCATATTATGGTCTTCTCTGATCTTTTTACATAACATCATCCCGTCTATATCAGGAAGCATTAGATCTAATATTATAAAATCAATTTTTTCTTCTTCTACAGTTTTTAAAGCTTCACTGCCATTATAGGCTGTAAATACCTTGTAGCCTTGTTGTTCTAAACTATGTTTTAGACCCTTAACTATTAGCTTTTCATCATCAACTACCAAAATATTCATCAAATCACCTTCTTTAAAATAAAAATAGACATGTTAATTATATCATTATCCGTACTAAAATTGGTTTCTAAATAGTTATTAAAATGATATAATAAAATATAATGGTGTAATAAAAAGGAGATTTTTAGATGAAAAAGATTGCCTTGATATGAGATAATACATTTGTGACAAGAAAATATGAAAAAAGGAAAGGCCTCTGATATAATGTTATTCGCCACAAAAAACAAATATCGGAGGGATCCTTTCCTATGAAAACAATTATAACAGAAGAAATGAGATTTCGTCAAAGGGTAGTTAAATATGCAATCAAACATAATAACAATGCAAAAGCAGCTAGAAGATATCATACCAGCCGCCAACAGGTATGGCGTTGGAGAAAAAAGTATGATGGAACCATAAAATCTTTGGCAAATAAAAGCAGAAGACCCCATTCTCATCCTAATCAACATACACAGGAGGAATTGGGCTTAATACGATATAAGCACCGTTATCATCGCCATGAAGGTCTGGCACAAGTATATCGTAAATTAAGAGATGCTGGTTATACAAGAACTTACGACTCCATGTGCAGACAAATAAGGAAAATGAAGCTAAATACACCAAAAAAACGAAAAAGCTATCCTAAATCTAAGTATCGTAAAAACCCAG
>NZ_AZSU01000006.1:93025-95173 GCF_000511955.1 [Clostridium] ultunense DSM 10521
ATACTTCTTTAAAATCATTTGCAAATTCCCTTAAATCTTTATAACTAACATATTTAAAAGAATTTCTGAGTTGATGAATTATACATCTTTGTATTTCAGCATTAGGGTAAGCTGCTTGTATTGCCTCCTTTAGGCCTGTTAATCCATCTACACTAAATATTAATACATCTTCTACTCCCCTGTTTTTTAAATCGTTTAATACCCCTAGCCAGAACTTTGAGGACTCAGTTTCACCTATCCAAATGCCCAGTATATCCTTGAAGCCATCTAGGGTAACCCCTAAAACAACATAGGCTGCTTTGTTCTTAATTTGGCCATCTTCCCTTACCTTATAATGTATAGCATCTAGAAAAATGAAGGGATAAACAGGTTCTAGGGGTCTGTTTTTCCACTCATTTATTTGTGGAATAATTTTATCTGTTATTTTGCTAACCATATCTGCTGATACTTCAATTCCATAGAGATCCTTTACCTGGTCATGAATATCCCTAGTTGACATTTGATATGAGATAATACATTTGTGACAAGAAAATATGAAAAAAGGAAAGGCCTCTGATATAATGTTATTCGCCACAAAAAACAAATATCGGAGGGATCCTTTCCTATGAAAACAATTATAACAGAAGAAATGAGATTTCGTCAAAGGGTAGTTAAATATGCAATCAAACATAATAACAATGCAAAAGCAGCTAGAAGATATCATACCAGCCGCCAACAGGTATGGCGTTGGAGAAAAAAGTATGATGGAACCATAAAATCTTTGGCAAATAAAAGCAGAAGACCCCATTCTCATCCTAATCAACATACACAGGAGGAATTGGGCTTAATACGATATAAGCACCGTTATCATCGCCATGAAGGTCTGGCACAAGTATATCGTAAATTAAGAGATGCTGGTTATACAAGAACTTACGACTCCATGTGCAGACAAATAAGGAAAATGAAGCTAAATACACCAAAAAAACGAAAAAGCTATCCTAAATCTAAGTATCGTAAAAACCCAGCTACCTATCCAGGCGAGCGGGTACAGATAGATGTTAAATATGTTCCTAATGAATGTATTGGCTTTGCGAGCTATCACAGTAGATACTACCAAATAACAGCGATTGATGAATATTCAAGAAAGAGATACTTAGAATTAGTTAATGAACTAAGCACATATAGTACATCTAATTTTTTAAAACGACTAGAAGACAAATTAGGATTTAAAGTTAAACTAGTACAAACAGACAATGGAATCGAATTTGTTAACGATCAGGATATTACAAATAAAAAGACCAGATTCGAAAAGTATTTAGAAAAACTAGATATAAAACACAAGCGCACACGCCCATATTCACCATGGCAAAATGGCATAGTAGAGCGAAGTCATAGAATAGATAATGAATTATTTTACAGTAGAAGAAGATTTAAAAGTTACAAGCAGATGGAAAAGTCATTTATAAGATATAGTAAAAGATACAATAATATAGCAAGAAAAATCCTAAATTATAAGACTCCAAATGAAATAGTTGGAGAGTATTTCTCTAAAAATGCTGCTTAAGATGATATTACCAATAATTATTTAATCAAGGATCGCTATCGCTTTCCTCCTTGACAAAATAATTATTAGTAATTTTTTAAAACCACAGCATTATTCAGAGAAAATTTTTCAGAGGTCTGTGTCACATATGTTTGACTTCTCCAGAGTCATGAATATCCCTAGTTGACATTCCTCTTGCATAAAGGGATATTATTTGTTCTTCTATACCTGATATATCCCTTGTATGTTTTGGAACTACTACTGGTTCAAATTCGCCATTTCTATCTCTTGGTATATCTAACTCAATTTCTCCAAAACGAGTGCTTACAGTCTTTTTCGTAGTACCATTTCTACGATTATCTGTATTTTTGTTCTTTTTATCTCCTTTTACATATCCTAATTCTACCTCTAATTCTGCCTCTAACATCTCTTGTAGTGCATCTTTAAACATTTCTTTAAGATATGTGTGGAGATCATTTACTGTTTTTAAATCTCCATCTACTATCATATTTCTTAAAACTTCCTTTGGTAAAGTTGCCATAAAAAATTCTCCTTTCTAGTTTTGGTCTTATTTAGATTCTTGCCAGAAAAGAGAATTTTATTTCCTAAAAGCACAAATTATTTTA
>NZ_AZSU01000006.1:95190-112798 GCF_000511955.1 [Clostridium] ultunense DSM 10521
GAACTAAGCACATATAGTACATCTAATTTTTTAAAACGACTAGAAGACAAATTAGGATTTAAAGTTAAACTAGTACAAACAGACAATGGAATCGAATTTGTTAACGATCAGGATATTACAAATAAAAAGACCAGATTCGAAAAGTATTTAGAAAAACTAGATATAAAACACAAGCGCACACGCCCATATTCACCATGGCAAAATGGCATAGTAGAGCGAAGTCATAGAATAGATAATGAATTATTTTACAGTAGAAGAAGATTTAAAAGTTACAAGCAGATGGAAAAGTCATTTATAAGATATAGTAAAAGATACAATAATATAGCAAGAAAAATCCTAAATTATAAGACTCCAAATGAAATAGTTGGAGAGTATTTCTCTAAAAATGCTGCTTAAGATGATATTACCAATAATTATTTAATCAAGGATCGCTATCGCTTTCCTCCTTGACAAAATAATTATTAGTAATTTTTTAAAACCACAGCATTATTCAGAGAAAATTTTTCAGAGGTCTGTGTCACATATGTTTGACTTCTCCAGAGATTTTTAGATGAAAAAGATTGCCTTAGCTTTTATAAAATTATTTTTTGGTTATTTTGTATGTGCCATAGGCATAGTAATGACTATAAATGCAAATCTAGGATTAGCTCCTTGGGATGTTTTTCATCAAGGGCTTTCAAATTTAACTGGTATTACAATAGGAAAAGCTCATATTTTAGCAGGTATTAGTATAGTGGTTTTAAGCAGTACATTTGGAGAAAAGGTTGGTTGGGGCACTATATTTAATATGTTGCTTGTGGGAATATTTATCGACTTCCTCATGTTAAACAATTTAATTCCCATATTCAACAAATTTTTGCCAAGTTTAATTATGATGCTTTTAGGACTATTAGTCTTGGGATTTGGTTGTTATTTGTACTTAAGCGTTGGATGGGGGTCAGGTCCCAGGGATGGACTTATGATTGCCCTTGTAAAGAAGACCAGTAAATCAGTAAGGTTTATTAAAAATATACAGGAAATTATTGCTGTAACCATTGGTTATATATTAGGAGGTAGTGTAGGTATAGGAACATTGCTTATGGCTATTTTAGGTGGATATTTTATGCAATTTGCATTTAAAATTGCTAAATTCGATGTTAGCCAGGTTCAACATAGATTTGTAGATGACGATATAAAGTTTATTAAAGACAAATTGGCAAACAAAAAGTCAAAGATACAGGAATAAAATGAATTTAATTTTGGAGGAGATGGTTATCTATGAAACTTATAAATAAGGGAAAAACAAAAGATGTTTATGAACTAGAAGATGGAAATTACCTTTTAAAATTTAAGGATGATGTAACTGGAGAAGATGGGGTATTCGACCCAGGAGCTAATACAGTAGGTCTAACCATTGAAGGGGCAGGAAAGTCAGGGCTCAAACTAACCAAATACTTCTTTGAAATATTAAGGGAAAGAGGAATACCTACTCATTATATAGGTGCAAATATTGAAGAAGCAACAATGATTGTAAAGCCAGCAAAAGTATTTGGCAATGGATTAGAAGCAATCTGTCGCTATAGAGCTGTAGGAAGTTTTTTACGCCGTTATGGAATGTATGCTAAAGAAGGTCAGCCTCTAGATGCTTTTGTAGAGATTACTCTTAAAGATGATGAAAGAAAGGATCCGCCTATTACAGAGGATGCTTTACACATGCTAGGGATACTGTCCCGGGAAGAGTATAGAACTTTAAAAGAACTTACTATAAAGATTAGCAATATAATAAAAGAAGAGCTGGCTAAAAGAGGAATAGAACTTTACGATATTAAATTAGAATTTGGTAGGGTAGGAGAAAATAATGAAATTGCTTTAATTGATGAGATTTCTGGTGGAAATATGAGGGCGTATAAAGATGGAAAATATATAGAACCATTAAAGTTAGAAAGATTAATACTGGCGGATTAAAAGATATTGACAAAACAAGAGCAAAACGATAGTATATGCCTGATTTCAATTTCAAGTGCATACTATATAATATATTTAATGCACGATATATATTATATATTATAAATAATAGAAAAATATTGGAGGGAGTTAAATGAAAAAATTTTCAATTGTAGTAATAGTATTGGTACTTTCAATAGTCTTTACAGGATGTACTAATAACGAGCTAGACCTTTATAAGGCTTTTAATAAGTCTCAAGACATTACTTCCATGGAGAGTGATACAGTACTTAACTTCACTTTAAAAGGGGAAGGCTTTTCAGCAGAAGATGAGCAGATAGTAAAACAGCTAGTTAATACATTAAACAACTCAGAAATTAGCATTAAACAAAAAATGAAACAAAATGAAGAGAAAACAGCAGCTAAAGCCTTTGCGGATATGAATCTAAACTTTGGCGGTATGAAAATGCCTATGTCAGTATGGGTTGATACAGATATGTCAGGAGAAACGCCTAAATTAGTAGAAATTATTGAAATGCCACAGATGCTAATGTCAGGAATGTCTCCAGAAGCAGCAGACAAAAAATATTTAGTATATGATTTTGAAAAAATAACGAGTACAAGTGGAACCGGAATTGATTATGATGAGTTGATGAAATTTAGCAAAGACTTGCAACCTAAGATTGCAAATTTCTTCAAAGATTACCAGAAAGATTTCAAACCAGAGGTAGAAGTAGTAAAGTATAGAGGGAAAGAAACTGTTAATGGAGAGACATTATCCATTTATGAATTGAAATTAAATGATGAATCCTTCAAGGATTTTGTAAAGTACACAGTAAATTATACTTTAGATAATAGGGATGCAATAGAATTTATAAAAGAGTATATGAACGCAGTAGTAGGTATGGTGGAAATTCCAGAGGGAGAAGAACAACCTTCACAAGAGGAAATTAATATGGAATTAGATAATTTAGAAAAAGAACTTCCAGAGCTTAAAAAACAATTTAATGAATTTATGGATACTTACAAAGATGTAAAAATTATAGGAGATAAGGGTATCGTTATAGAATACGGTGTTAATGATGATGGATATATTGTCCATGAAGCTGGTGATATTGATTTGAGAATTGATTTAGAAGCTATAACAAAAGCTGTAAAAGAAGATTTACCTCCAGTGAGGGGTGTGTTAAATCTAGGAATTAAATTTGAAACAAAAGTTTCCAATATTAATAAAGATATAAGGGTTTATATCCCTGAAGTGAACAAAAATAATTCTATAGATTTTAGTGAAATGATGCAAAGTTATGAAATGGATCAGCCAATTGAAATGGAAGAATCAGCAGTAGAACCACCGGTAAAATAAAGAGATTTTATAACAAGCAATTAATTGCAATGGTGTAACTTTTGAATATCCAAAAGTTACACCATTTATTTATTATGTCTTTTATGATAAAATTGAATAAAATTTAACTAAAGGGGTGAAAAACTTGGAATTATGCGGGAGACCAATAATAACTATAAGAAATTTAGAAAAGAACTTTGGCAGTAAAAGAGTATTAAAAGGAATAGATTTGGACATATATCCGGGGCAAATTATAGGATATATAGGGCAAAATGGTGCTGGAAAGAGTACAACGGTAAAAATAGTGTTAGGATTAATGGGAGAGTATACTGGAGAGATAGAGATTTTTGGAGAAAACATATCTAGTGGCAATGTAGAGTATAAAAGAAAAATAGGTTATGTTCCAGAAACTGCAGAAGTTTATGATAATTTAACGGGAAGAGAATATTTAACCTTTATAGGTGAATTATATGGTATGGAATATGATGAAGCAGATGAAAAAGCTAAAAAGCTTACAGAATTATTTGGGTTGAAACAAGTATATGATTTTAGAATATCCTCATATTCAAAGGGAATGAGACAAAAACTATTGATAATCTCCAGCTTACTAAATAATCCAGATATCTTATTTTTCGATGAGCCTTTAAGCGGCATAGACGCTAACAGTGTTATGGTATTCAAGGAAATACTAGCAGAATTAAAATCCCAAGGTAAAACCATATTCTATTCATCCCATATAATGGAAGTAGTTGAGAAGATAAGTAGTAGAATTGTATTGATTAATGAAGGACGGATAGTTGCAGATGGAAGTTTTGAAGAATTAAGGGAGAAATCTATGGAAGGTTCTTTGGAAGGAATATTTAATGAGCTTACTGGCTTTAAGGAACATGAAAAAATTGCAAAAGAATTTGTTTCCATAGTTCAAGGGGTAGATTATTATGAAGGAGTTTAGTATATTAAAATTTTTAGATAAATTTGAAGGGATTTTCGAAAGATTTGGGATAGACTACCCTATTATGAGAAGAATTTTACAGGTAAAGCTTACTTTAGATGGAAGAAGGACTCCAACTGCTATGATAAATTCTTCCAAAAAGAAAAAAGAGGAAGAGAATAGTCTTTTCAAATCCTTA
The DNA here is from genome assembly GCF_000511955.1 of [Clostridium] ultunense DSM 10521. GTDB lineage: Bacteria > Bacillota > Clostridia > Tissierellales > Tepidimicrobiaceae > Schnuerera > Schnuerera ultunensis. The sequence goes on from NZ_AZSU01000006.1 coordinate 99,586, forward strand.
TGGTTTTATATATTATTGGGAATCATACTTATTCCCCTAGTTATAGCTGGCGAAAATTATCTATTCCAAATGAGTTTAGTTTTTGGAATCGTTATGTTCATGATGACAATTACATTAATATCGGATTTTTCATCAGTCCTATTGGATCTGAAAGATAAAGATATAATCCTTTCAAAACCTATAGATGGGAAAACTTTAAGTGTAGCTAAGACCATCCATATAATGATTTATATGTTCTATATAACAATTGCATTTACAGGACCAAGCCTTATGGCTGGATTGATTAGACAAGGCTTTTTATTCTTTGTAATATTTTTTATTGAAATTTTTTTAATGGACCTTTTCATAGTAGTAATCACTGCATTATTATATCTGCTAATACTGAAATTTTTTGATGGTGAAAAGTTAAAAGATATTATCAACTATTTTCAGATAGCATTGACTATAGTTATAACTATAGGTTATCAATTAGTAGGTAGATTGTTTAATATCAATGATCTTTTGAATGTAGAATATATTCTAAAATTTTGGCATTATATAATACCGCCTATCTGGTTTGGTGGACCCTTTGAATTAATATTGAAAGGTAATCAGGATTTTCATGTAATTATATTTTCAGCTCTATCCATTATAATTCCAATAATATCAATGGTTATTTACAATAAATTTACACCTACCTTTGAATATAATTTACAAAAATTGAATGACAATAGTGGTAGTTCTAAATCCAAGGGCAATGGATTTAATAGGTTACTATCAAAAATTGTATGCAGTACTAAAGAAGAAGCAACTTTCTTTAAATTTGCTAGGAATATGATAAAAAAGGAAAGGAATTTTAAATTAAGAGTATACCCTTCTCTAGGGTTTTCATTAATATTTCCTTTTATAATTTTGTTAACGGGTTTAAAAGAACTAGGGCTAGATAGAATAATATATAGTAAGGCGTACTTTAGTATATATTTTATAGGTTTAATAGTCCCAAATATTATAAATACAATAGGGTTTTCAGGTAATTATAAAGGAGCTTGGGTTTACAAAACTGCCCCCTTAAATGGGACTAAAGCAATATTTAAAGGGACAATAAAAGCCTCTTTTATTAACTTAATACTTCCTTCATATATCTTTATTAGCATAATCTATATGATTATTTTCAAAGGCAAAATATTTATAGATTTGATAATTTTATTTCTAACACTATTGTTATTTGTTATAATCTGTTTCAACTTAGCAACTAAAAGACTACCTTTTTCAGAACCCTTTGCAGAGGCTAACAAAGGAGAAGGCATAATTGCCATATTTTTTGTTTTAATATTAGGGGTGCTAGCAGGAGTTCATTATATTGCCACTACGTTTAAATATGGTGTGTTAGTATATATGATAATATTAATCATATTCAATATATTTGCCTGGAAAAAAGGATTTAATGTCAATTTGGAAGGGTAAAACTTATCATTAGTAGTATAGGGTGAAATCTATGAAAGGGATAAAATATTATAGGCCAGAAATATTTAATAGGTTTGAAATAAAAACTTGCTCTAATGTTTTGCATTCATATAGAGAACATGTTCATGAAGAATTATCATTTGCATATATAGAAAAAGGTTCAACTATTCTAAATGTTAGGGGAAAAGATTACTATATTGAAGCTGGTGAAGCTGTAATTATATTTCCATATGTTAGCCATAGATGTCAGCCAGTAGATATTAATGACTGGAAGTTTACTATGGTTTATATAGGAGATAAACTTTATAAACAGATTATTAATAGTATTGATAAGAAAAGCTCCATTAGAATAAAGAAGTTAAATGATTTTGAACTTAACCGAGTTAAACAATTGTTAAATTATTTGGAAAATCATACCAATATATATAATAGGGAAGTTAAATTAATTAATACTCTTATCCAATTGTTTAATACATGCCATATAGATATACAATATCAAAGTGATAAAAAGATAAATTCAATAAAGAGATATATTGAGGACCATTTTCTTGAGGAAATTCGGTTGAAGGATATAGAGGATAGATTTGAAGTCAATAAATTTGTTTTAATCAGAAATTTTAAAAATAAATTCAATACAACGCCCAGTGCTTACCAATTACAGCTTAAAATTAATTATGGCAAACACCTATTAAAAGATAGTGATGATATTGTTGATATTGCATTAAAGTCAGGGTTTTATGATCAAGCTCATTTTACTAAAGAGTTTAAAAAGGCCTATGGGATAACACCCCTTCAGTATCGCAAGGCTTTAAAGAATCAATAGTCAATATTATACAATAAAGAAATAGAGAATACCTTTATAATTTTTCAATAAAGGAGGTATTCATGTGAAATGTGTAATGATTGTTGATGGGAATTTACCCAGAGGTATAATTGCAAATACAACTGCAGTCTTAGGTATTAGCCTTGCCAGTGAAATAGAAGGGCTAGTAGGGAAAAAAATATTGGATAAGGATGATAGAATACATGAAGGAATTACAAACGTCCCAATTCCTATATTAACCCTGTCTAAAGAGGAGATAAAGATTAGATATGATGATTTACTAGAAGAGAAAGATTCAGAGATTAAAGTTATTGCTTTTAATGATGTAGCTCAAAAATCTTTAAATTATAATGACTATGAATTGAAATTATCATCGACGAATAAAGAACAGATTAATTACTTAGGACTATGTCTTTATGGACCCAGGAAGAAGATAAATAAGTTGACTGGCAATCTAAGAATGTTAAGATGATTTCTATAAACTTTAATAATTGCAACCTTTAGCTCTTAGATTAAGCAAAAGTGCTTAGGAAGTAACTTCTTTTTAAAAGTAAGTTCCTAAGCGTTTTTATTTTTAAACAATTTAAATTGTTATAAATGATGTTACAAATCTTTACAATAGATTTCCAATTTGATATACTTTATATGGTATGGTCATCTAAATTAATTCATATCATGGGATCTTTTAAGAGAATTCTATCTGGCTTTATTCTTTTTCAAATCTATATTTACTTTTATTTTAAAGATTCATATTAGCTGAATAATGTATTAAGGTTATTATTGCAACTTAATATTTGTTTCCATATACCTTTAGTAAAAGGTATATATCATTGTGTTAAATTTTTTAATATATAAGGAGAGGATATAAAATGAAGGTGGGTGTATTTTGGAGGAAGTTTAGGAATGTAGAACAACAAATGAGACTTACACCTGATAAAGTTTATGACGATGCTTATGAGGAGGCCTATCATCATTATTTTGCTTTAAAGTCTGCTGGTTATGATGCTTGTCTTTTAGAATGGAAAAAGGACCCTAGAGAAACGCTTGAAAATATTAATAAAGAAAACATCGATATCATATTTAATGCATCTAGTTTAAAGGAAATTGCATTTCTAGAGACCTTTGGGATTCCTTATGTAGGATCAGGAATCGATCTTGTACCTTTAAATAAGGCTCAAAGGAAAGAAATTGTAGCTTATAATAAACTTCATACCCCTAAGTTTGTTGTAGCGAATGATGTAAATAACATACCAGAAATAAACCTCAACTACCCTCTTTTTGTGAAGCCTATTAATGGAAGAGGAAGTGCAGGTATTAATGAAGATAATATAATATATAAATATGAAGAATTACCAAAGGTAGTTAGAAAGATTACTGAACATATTGGACAAAAAGCGCTAATAGAAGAATTTATTGAAGGAAGAGAAATAACCGTTGGCGTCATAGGATATGAAAAGCCACTAGTATTACCTATTGTGGAAATAGAATACAATTCAGCTAAAACCAATACTTTTGAACATAAAATGTATGATAACGAAATCATACATTGTCCAGCTAATTTTTCAAAGGAAGAGGAAAAACGTATTAAAGATGCAGCATTAAATATATATGGAGTATTAAATGGAAAAGATTACTCTAGGATTGATATGATAGTCGGAAAAGATGGTATACCCTATTTTTTAGAGATAAACACTTTTGCAGGACTTACTATGGATTCCAAAAAAGGTGAAGACGGCAAGATAAAAGTTCACCATGGATATATGGGTTATGCAGCAAAAGCTGCGGGAATGACTGCAGCAGAGTTTATAGGTAATATTTTAGAAAGTGCAATAGAAAGATATGGTTTAAGAGATAAGGATACCAGAAAATTGACCTCCTAATAATTCCAACAGTAGTTTAGATTCTACTGTTGGAATATTTTTTTAGTTTTTTATATTAAGGAGTGAATCGTTAATTATACTTTATCATTATATGCATATTATGTATAATATAATTAGTGTTTATAATACCAGCACAAGTTGTGGAAAGTATAGGTAGAAATAATTGTTAAATATTTTGCAGCATAATCATCTTGTTCTATTCGAAACATATCCAGATTTAACTGAAAAGTAAAAAGAAATCCTGCTAAATACTAAGGAAGATGGGTATATAACTAATTAGTTATATATAATTAATAAATAATAAATAAAAAATGGGGGGATTTGCCAATGTATAATGTTCGAGAGGTAACTAAGGATCTATATTGGGTAGGTGGAAACGATCGTCGGCTTGCCCTTTTTGAAAATATTCATCCTATTCCTGAAGGTATTTCCTACAATTCATATTTGCTTTTAGACGAAAAAACTGTGCTTTTAGATACAGTAGATTGGTCAATATGTAACGAGTTCATAGAGAATATAAAATATGTTTTAGGAGATAGACCTTTAGATTATATGATAATAAATCATATGGAACCAGATCATGCAGGGTGTATAGGAGAAGTGGTACTTCGCTATCCAGATGTAAAAATCATAGGAAATAAAAAGACCTTTGATTTTATGAAACAATTTGGTTTTGAAGTAGGTGAAAATGCCATAGAAATAAAGGATGGAGATTCTATGGCCTTTGGGGATCATGAATTCTTATTTATATCTGCCCCCATGGTACATTGGCCAGAGACTATGGCAACCTTTGATACTACCAATGGAGTACTGTTTTCTGCTGATGCCTTTGGAACTTTTGGCTCCTTAGATGGGAAGCTTTTTAACGATGAAATGGATTTTGATAGGGAATTCTTGGTGCCAGCTCGAAGATATTATACTAATATAGTAGGAAAGTATGGCCCCCAGGTTCAAGCTTTGTTGAAAAAGGCTAAGGATTTAGATATTAAATATATATGTCCACTTCATGGGCCAGTATGGCGTACAAATCTGGACTATTTTATCGATAAATATAATAAATGGAGTAGTTATGAGCCTGAAGAAAAAGGTGTAATGATAGTTTATGGATCAATGTATGGGAATACAGAGGCAGCTGCTGAAAATTTAGCTAGAAGATTAGTAGAAAAGGGTATGACTAATGTGGTTATGTACGATGCTTCAAAAACCCATGTGTCCTATTTAATCTCTGACGCATTTAAATATAGTCATATAGTTTTGGCTTCTGCGACCTACAATTTAAATATCTATACACCAGTACAAAATTTCTTATTAGATATGAAAGCATTAAATTTACAAAAACGTACAGTTGGCATAATTGAAAATGGAACCTGGGCACCTAGGGCTGGGAAATTAATACGTGAACTTCTAGGTGAAATGAAGGAAATGAATGTTTTAGAAAACGATATACTGATAAAATCATCTATGAAAAAAGAAAACATTGATGAAATGGATGCCCTTGCTAATACCATCATAGAATCAATGAAATAAATATTAAATGGAGAAAAGACTGATTTACAATTTCTTTAGTAAATCAGTCTTTTAGTATTATCCTTATAATGACTTATAATGATAATTTTCAAAACTAGAAGGGTTTTATACTGAATTTAATAATAGCTCCCTTTGGACTATTGTTTTCTGCATAAATATTTCCTCCATGTTTTTCAACAATAGTTTTTGCAATATACATACCTAATCCAGAATTACCTGTTTCAAAGGAACGGGATTTGTCTCCTTTATAAAATTTATTAAATATATTTTTCAAATCTTCTTTAGTAAAGCCTTTTCCTGTATCTATAATGGAAAATTCTATTTTTTCGTCTTTACATAGAACAACTAATTCAATACACCCGTTTTTTTCCGTATACCTAATACTATTGGATATACAATTATCTAGTACTTGTTCAATAGATTTAATATCAAATTTATCTATAAAATTATTTTCTCTAGAATCTATAATGTCTATTTTAAAATTAATTCCTTTTTCTTGGCACAGTAGCCTATAATCTTTTTCCTTCACATTTAAAAATTCAACTATATTCACATCTATAGGTTCTAAAATAAAATTCGGGCTTTCAATATTGGATATTTTATTCATATCATCTAATAAAATTAAAGCCCTTTCATTGTTTCTTTTGATTACCTCTACATAGTCTTTAAATTTATTTTGTTTAATATTATCATCCATTAATGCCTCAGAATAAGTGCTAATGATAGTGAGGGGAGTTTTTAGGTCATGAGCAATATTGGCTATGTTTTCTCTTCTATTTTGCTCTAATTCCCATTGTTTAATAAGGGAGTTTTTAAGATTTATTCTCATTTCTTCAAAAGCGTTGCAGAGTTTTGTGAACTCATTGTTTTCACTGTACTCTATATTAAAGTCTAAGTTTTTACTTTTAATTTTTTCTGATGCATCTAATAATATATTTACTGCTGTATTTATTTCTTTGCTTAATTTTTTAGCATATATAAAGGTAAATACAATTATAAATATAAAGGGAAAAAATATTATTGAATTAGATAATAAAAACAACGCAGTGTTATGGGTTTTTTGAGTAGGTGCCAATCTATAGTTAAATATAACAGCACCCTTTATACTGCCCTTTGTATCTAATATGGGATCAATTCTAGCAAAAGAATTTCCACCAATAGATTTAGTAGAATTTAAACTAGTGGCTAGTTCTTTTTTATCCTTTATTATCTTTGTATTAAAGGTTCCGTATAGGATATTTCCATCTTTATCTAATACTTGATAGAGGATTCCTTCATTAGGTAGCATTTTCTCCATTTTGTTTTTATAATTTTTATCTATAATTCCATCATGACCTTTTCCTATTTCTTCAACAATATCTACTATTAGATTTTCATAGTGGTTAGCTGGATAGCTAATATGGTCAAAAGTTGCAAACCATATGATAAAAGAAAGTAAAGAAAACATCAAACTTAGAACTAGTATTTTAATAAAGGTTATAATGAATTGTCTTCTAAAACTTTTATATTTCATAATTTAGGCCTCCATTTATAGCCTAATCCCCAAACGGTTTCAATATATTTATTTTCTTTGTCAAAGGAATTTATCTTTGCTCTAATATTTTTAATATGCTCCGTAACAGTAGAAGTATCCCCCAACCCATCATATCCCCAAATCTTTTCATATATTTGGTCTTTTGAAAAGACTTGTCCTGGGTTCAAGGCTAATAGCTCTACTATTTCAAACTCCTTTTTAGTCAGACTTATATCGTGGCCCCTTACTTTTACATTTAAACCCTTAAGATCAATAACTAGATTATAAAAATTTAGAATATAGATGTCTTCTTTTTGCATTTTTCTTTTTTCTCGCCTTAAATGGGCTTTAACTCTGGAGACTAATTCATTTAAGCTAAAGGGCTTGGTTATATAGTCATCACCACCAATAGCAAGTCCCTTAATCTTATCTTGTTCACTTTCCTTTGCTGATAAAAATATTATGGGACAATCTATATTATCTCTTATAAGATGACAGACATTAAAACCGTCTATATCAGGCATCATAATATCTAAAATAATCAGATCTGGTTTCTTTCTTGACAATTCAATACCATCAAATCCATTATAAGCGGTTAGTACATTATAACCGTTGATTTCAAGTGTATCTTTAATAATCATAACCAAATCCTTTTCATCATCTATAATAAGGATAGTCTCCATAGTAGTCCTCCTATCAAAATATTAAATTATAAAGTAAAATAGATAATCCGTATAATATATAAACATGGGCTGGATAGAATATATAAAATAATTTCTTCATAGACTTACCCTTTTCACCATTATACAAAAACATAAATATTAGGGCAAATACACTCATCCATTCATAATAATTAGTAAACATAAGTTTTAAGCTAATAGGCCTGATAAAGATAAGAGGAATGCCAATCATCCATGCTAATGTAAATATTCCATAGGATATGAATTGTAGTTCTCTATTTTCACGAAATACATATAATAGAATACCAGTTATAATTAGAAACAGTCCCCCTTCAACCATAAAAGGTGATGGAATAAAGCTGGTCACTATCAAATAAATATTATTAGCCATATCCATAGAAAAAAACGGAACAACTAACAATTGAAAAATAAAAATTATAGCATAATTTATTATAAATGGAGATAATACTAATCCTATTCCTTTTAAAAATTTTTTTCCCTTAATATAATCTATTCCCTTAAATATTATAATTAAAATTACAAAAGTAGAAAATATACTATTTTCAGCATAAAATCCATCTCCCCTTTGAAGGGCATGGAAAATCACCATTAGTGATTTTATAATTGCCATAAAAACAGACATAAGGTAAATCCTTGAAAAATACTTTTTTTTGTTAGAGGTATGAGTATAGCCTTCCACCATGGTAAACAAAAACAGACCCCCAGCTAGTCTACCAATCCATGAAAACAAAACGGGAACTTTTCCTGTAAATTGAAAGAAATAATGAATATGGTCCAACAACATAAACACTAAAGCCAAAAATTTAATATCAAACCCTGTAAGCCCTTTAAATCCTTTTTTATTGCTTTCTAAAGCCATTTTTATTCCTCCTTTTAAATTCTATATATAATTTAGCATTTGATTATAAAGAATTTATAAAGTTTATATAAGGAAATTAAAGGAATTTAGATTTGACTTTTAAGTTATCAAATTATGATATAATATTATCGAAATATTAGGTATATATGCAATAATTATGGAAATAAAACAATCTATTTTTATTGGATTTTTGGTAATGGGTTTCATAAAGTGGAAGCATACATATAGGGATTTGAAAAACGCATTGGATAATGGGAATAGTATAGAAGGTTATATTCCAAATGGAGAGAAGCTGGAACAATTATTAATAAGGAAAATAATTGATTTCAAAAACAAAGAAAAATTTGAGGAAGTAAAAGATTTGAAAAGAGATCTAGAGGAAATAAATGACTATATAACCAAATGGGTTCATGAAATAAAAATACCTTTGTCCGTGTGTGAACTTATGGCTGATAGGATAGAGGAGGAAGGACTATATGATACATCTAAGGAATTAAGACAGGAATTAGAAAGGATAAACTTTCTTATAAATCAGGTATTATATACTAGTAGAGCCTCCAGTTATTCTCGAGACTTTATAGTTGAGGAGGTCAATTTAGGAGCATCAGTTAGAAGTGTAATTAAGAATAATATTAATTCCTTTTTGTCTAAAAAGATAGAAGTAGAAGTTGGAGATTTGGATTTCAATATATTTACCGACAGTAAATGGACCTATTATATATTAGAACAGATAATTAATAATGCTTGCAAATATGTAGATATTCGTGGCAAAATTGAAATTTTTGCAAAAGAAACTGATGAGAGTATAATACTTTGTATTAGGGACAACGGTATAGGTATTTCTACTAAAGATATAGATAGAATCTTTGATAGAGGATTTACGGGAGATAATGGAAGAAGGACAAAAAAATCTACTGGAATGGGCCTGTATATTTGCAAAAAGGTTGCAGATAAGCTGAACATAAATATTCAGGTAACTTCTGAAGTATCAAAATATACGGAGTTTAGAATAATTTTTTATAAAATATCCGATTATTTGAATGTGACAGAAATGTAATGTTTATCTTCATATTGTCACCACAAGCGATGGAATCCAGATAATTAACATACTAAAATATAGTTAAGTATTAAGTAGAAATTGGAGGGGGCAATATGGAAATAGTACTTGAAACACAAAAATTAAAGAAAGAATATGGTGGAAAGGGTTTAATCTTTACAGCTATAGAAGATATTGACTTACAAGTATATAAAGGAGACTTTTTAGGAGTAATGGGACCATCAGGAGCTGGAAAGACTACCCTTTTAAATATTTTATCCACCATCGATAGACCTTCTTCTGGAGAAATATATTATGAAGGTAAAAATATATTAAATATGAAAAATAGGGATCTTTCAATATTTAGAAGAGATAATATAGGATTTATATTTCAAGATTTTAATCTGTTGGACAGCATGTCAGTTGAAGATAACATGGCCTTACCTTTAGCTCTTTCAAAGGCAAACCCAAAAGAGATAAAAGAAAAAATAGAAAAGCTAAGTAAGTTTTTCGGGCTAAAAGACCAATTAAAAAAATATTCCTACCAACTATCGGGAGGGCAGAAGCAAAGAGTAGCAGCAGCTAGAGCCCTTATTACTTCTCCTTCTATAGTCTTTGCAGATGAACCTACTGGAGCACTTGATTCGAAATCTTCCCAGGAATTGTTACAATGTTTATCCCAAATGAATGAACAATTCAATACAACTATAATCTTGGTAACTCATGATGCATTTGCAGCTAGTTACTGTAAAAGAATTCTATTTTTAAAAGATGGAAAAATCCATGGTAGAATAGATAAGGATTCATCTAGGAAAGAGTTCTTCAATCGGATCATTGATTTTCTTGGTTCTATGGGAGGTGGAGTAGATGAATTCTTTTAAGATAGCCATTATTAACTTTAAAAGAAATATAAGAACTTATGGCTTATATCTTGCAGCAATGATTTTTTCTGTAGCTACTTATTATAATTTTGTATCAATGAGATACAATCCTCAATTTTTGGAGGCTAAAGAAGTATCAGCTTATATAGAAAGTTCATCTATGGCTGCATCTATGCTCATGATAATATTTCTCATATTTTTCATAGTATATTCTAGTAACTTTTTTTTGAACCAAAGGAAAAGGGAGATAGGCGTATATGCTTTCATGGGAATTGACAATTATAAAATAGCCTTTATATTTGCTTCAGAAGGATTATTGTTGGGGATAATGTCAGTAATCTTTGGACTAGGTGCTGGAATTTTATTTAGCAAATTATTTATGATGATGCTTGCAAAAGTAGCTCTTTTAAAAGTAGCTCTTTTAAATATAAGGATTAACTTTTTCATATCAAAAAAAGCTATTATTGAAACAATAATTCTTTATTCAATTATTTTAGGTGTTACATTTTTAAAAAGATATCTAGATATTATTAAGACCAATTTAATAGATCTAATGAATTCATTAAAAAAAGAAGAAGAATGTCCTAAAATCAATTATTTTAAAGGAATAGTATCAATAGTAATTATAGGAGTAGCCTATTATATTGCAATTAACTATGAAAAATTTGGATTTGGTACTGCCCTTATGGTTACAGTGCTTCTCATCATATGGGGTACTTATTGGTTATTTGGGTCTTTTTTCTCCATGGTTATAAGATATTATATAAATAAAAAAGGCTTCCTATACAAAGGTACAAATATTATAAGCATTTCAAATATAGGATTTAGAATTAAGAACAATTATAGGACTCTTGCAGCAGTAGCAGTATTGATAACAACTTGTATAACTTCCTTTGGCACAGTGAGTTCTCTTAAATATTATGTAGATGAAAATCATAGGATAGAAGTTCCCTATACTGTTACTTATATTTCAAGTAATGAAGAAGAAATAAAAAAAGTAGATAAAGTAATCGAAAATTCAAGCCACAATGTAGAACTAAAAAATAATGCTAATTTTTTATATGTCCCTGACTCTGAAGTTGTAGTGGTTAATTTATCTACGTTCAAAGATATATTAAAAGATTTAAAAATTGAAAATAGAGAAAAAGTAATATCCAAATTTAAATTATCAAAAAATGAAGCAGGTTATATAGAAAGACCAGGAGTGATGATGAGTATTTTGGAAAAAAATGATATTCATATAGGAAATCAGAAATATAATATAAGAGTCAATACTAAGGTTCCCATTTTTGGGAAAGGTGTGCCTTTTCCCTGCATAGTTGTAAAGGATGATGAATATGAAGTATTAAAATCACATTTTAGTGAAAAACAGTTCAATGGAATTATATTAGATAAACCAGAGGATACAAAGGATTTAACCTTTGAACTGGCAGAAGTATTACCAGCGGAATCGGGACTATATACTTATTTCATAGCTGGTGCAAGATTTTATGATTTTACAGGAATTGTTTATTTCCTAGGGGCTTTCCTATTTCTAGTGTTTGTATTTGCAACGGGAAGTATAATCTATTTTAAAACATTGAGTCAATCCTTTGAGGATAAAGGCAAATATGGAATACTTAAGAAACTAGGAACTACTGATTTGGAAATATACCAATCCCTTTCGAAACAGATAGGTATATTTTTCATATTACCGCTAATAGTTGGTATAATCCATAGTATGGTTGCCATCTTGGTACTAAGTGATATTATGAAATGTAGTTTAAACAAACCGACAATTATAAGCATAGGCACATTTGTGTTGATATACGGCATATTTTATGTATTCACTAGGAGGAAATTTATAGATACTGTGGGAGTAGCATAAAAAAGTAATTCTAATACAGATTTTTAAAAATTAAGTTCTTTTTGTTTAATATTTAAACAAAAAGAACTTTTTTTCCGCTACAATTAAAATAATATGTAATGAAAATGAAAGTTTTTCGTATTAACTAAGTAATTGCGAAACTCTTTCTAAAAACTGAATAATAGGAATATAGATCCTTCAAAAAAAGAGTTTCAAGAATGGAAAGTGGAATCCAAGTGAAAGTTTAGCGAGAACTAAAAGTTGTTCTTAAAAAAGGGTACACAAAATAAAGGTATCAAATTTCTAGAAAAATGAATATCTAAAATAAATACCTAAGCAATTAATGGTTTTAAACTTCTGATGTACTCGTGCTTATGTATTTTATCAGCAAGGACAACAGTAATTAATTGTGTGATGCCTGCTAGTAGTAAATCGGCATGAATGGTTTTCTCATTTTGGGTTTTACGTCCAGCAATACAGAAACTTTCTTTAAAATGATTTATGGACTGCTCTACTACTGAACGGATTTTATAAACTTTATCCCATTCTTCTGTATCACGAAGAGTCCCTGGATAAGCACGAAGATCCTTTTCAGGATAAACGTAGATCATTCTTCCACAAGGTGATGAAGTACAGGGATTGTCACAAAAATGACGTCTTCGATATTTACCGTCATCACATTTAGTCCATTTCATTTTAGGGCA
>NZ_AZSU01000006.1:113898-118848 GCF_000511955.1 [Clostridium] ultunense DSM 10521
GCTCAGTAATATCGACAAGGTTATCGAATACAGCTTGTAAGTCTAATAAAAAATCTTGTTTGAAACGGGTAAATTTAGAACCATCAGGAACTTTTTCAAACCCACAAAATTCTCTTAATTCACTTGAATACTTAAGAAAAGTAATTAAGAGGGTATCAGTAGGGATAGAAAAAATCCTTTGAATAATTAAAGCCCATAGCATTGAATGAAGCTTGTATTCACGAGGTCTTCCAGTAGAAGCATAAAAGTGATGGTAAAAAGAAATAGGAATAAACTCATCAAGATTAATGTTATTTTCAAGTAATGAAAGAAACTTAGGTTTATCAGATTCAAAAAAAGTTTTGCAATCTGAATAAATGTCTGCCAAAGAAAGCTGTTTATGTGGTATCATATCTATATAACTCCTTTCGGGTTTTGGTAGATTTGTTGCTTGACACTTCAATTTTACCATAAATCGGTGAGGAGTTATATTATTTTATGAAAAAAATATCCCGTATTTATGCGGGTTATGGCGTTTCGCAAACGCCTATCGTATTAACATATGAAAGGAGATTTGAACAACTCCAGTATTACTTAGTTAAGTATAAGGGAAGGAGGTTTTAAAGAAGGTGCAGCAGATTGTATTAGTAGGTACTCTAGATAAAAATGAGACTAGAGAAGACTTATATGAGAAGAATGATTTTACTTATATTTTTAAATTCTATTATAAAAGGGTTTATAACTATATATACTATCGAGTTAACTGTCATCACACAGCAGAAGATTTAGTAAGCCAAGTATTTGAAAAGGTAATGTTTAAAATAGACACATATTCTAAAGATAAATCTCCTTTTGAAGTATGGTTATTTGCCATAGCTAGAAATGCAATAAATGATTACTTTAGAAGTTCAAAAAAATATAGATTTCTATCTATAGATACCATTAAGGAGCTGGTATCAAAGAAGAAAACTCCAGAGGATATAGTGGAAACATCTGAAACCAATGACGAACTTTTAAAGGCTTTAAAAACATTAGATGTGAGAGAACAAAACATCGTAGCCCTTAAATTTGGGGCAGAATTAAAAAATGTGGAAATTGCCGAAATACTAGGTCTTACCGAAAGTAATGTTGGAGTGGTACTTTATCGCACGATGAAAAAGTTAAAAAAGGAGTTAGAAAGAGGGGAGCGATATGAATAAAAAGAGCATTGAAGATAGATTTTCTATAGACATAGATGCGTATTTTAGTGGATTAGAAAGGCAGAATAAATTGGAATCAGAAGAGTACAATGAGCTTTTAGAAATAGGTAAGGCACTAACTGATAATGACTTTAGCAAGAATAGTAATAAAGAGGAAGTATATGATAAAACTTTAAAAAGTATTAGTAGATATAAAGGAGAGGATATTGTGAAAAAGCCAAAAAAATTAGTTACTAAAGTGGCATCTATTGCATTGGTATGTATATTAGGTTTTTCTATAATGCAAGCATCCTTTGCACAGGAATTTGTAGGTAAAGTAATAAAGACTATATCTCTTGGACGTATTACAGTTACAGAGGAAGAATTTTCAGAAATACAGGTATACCCTGTTCCGGATAAATTGAAAGGTAAGCTATTTGATAAAGATGGAAATCCAATAGAAGAATTTTCAAAAGCAAACACTGAAAATCCATATACAGCTGATGGGGAAAAAATTGCTGATATTGATCTTGAAACTGGAGAGATAATTACTGTAGCTGAAGCAGAAGAGATAAGAAAAGAACAAACTTTAATAGTTAAGGACCCTAATGAGCTAAATGACTATACTTGTTTTAATGTTATACTTCCTAGCTACCTACCAGAAGGGTATAAATTTGATAGAGCAGAATTTTATAAAAATGAAAATGACGTTGTAGAAAATACAAAATATATAGATTTATACTTTACTAATGAGAAGGTGGAAAAGTATATTTTTATTAGTCAAAGTCCTGCTGATGAAGAAACGGCATATAGCTTATCTACTGATGGTAAGATAGAACAAGTAAAAATTAATGGTATAGATGCTGTTATGGTTGATGGTAGGAATATTCATTGGGAAGCTAATGGTGCTTTATATATGCTAAGTGGCAAAGGAATTGACAAAGATCAACTAATAAAGATAGCTGAGTCTATTAAATAAAAGATTTGGTAAAATATTAAGGGTTTCAAACTGGATAAAAGGTGGCCCTCAATAACAAAGAATCTCAATTTGAGATTCTTTGTTATGTGTAGAGGGAAAACTGTATCGCCCATATATACTATCTAGGGGACAACTCCTGTATTGTTCCTTAGAGTGGCCACTTTTTTACTTTATACTGTATACTTATCAAAATAACCCTGTATATATACAATAGGTGTACCCTTATCCCCACTTCCCGAGGTTAAATCGGAAAGGGAACCTATAAGGTCTGTAAGCCTTCTAGGGGTAGTACCTTGGGTCTCCATAGCACCTACAAGGTTTGATTCTTTATTTTTAATATATTCAGAAATAGCTTTATTAAGCTCTTCCCCTTTCAAACCGGTAAAGGTGTTATCGGCAAGGTATTTGAGCTTAACCTCATTTGGCGTGCCTTCAAGTCCTTTAGTATAGGCTGGAGATACTATAGGGTCAGCTAGTTCCCATATCTTACCTACAGGGTCTTTAAAGGCACCATCACCATATATCATAACTTCCACCATTTTTCCAGTTTTCTTTTTAAGCGTGGATTGAATCTTATCTACAATAGGTTGACAGTCCCTTGGGAAAAGCTTTATACTTTCCTCTGTAGCTTTATTTGAGCCTAAAAGGCCATAGTTTTCGTTATAACCGCTGCCATCAATAGATTCAGTTAAGATATCATCAAGGCCATAAATCTTTTCACCACCATTTGCTTTCAATATTTTCTTTGTTCTAAATCTTGAATGAATATCACAGGTTAGAACATTTTTTGTATAGTTTAAAATAGCCTTAGGATCATTTGAAAAGATTATTTGGCATTCAGTACCATAACTTTCCACTATAGATTTATAATAATCAATATAGTCAATACCAGTAAAAGGGTGTTTATTGTATCCGAAGAATTTTCTAAATTCATTTTCTGTTAAAGTATCTGTCCAAGGATTAATACCTTTATCATCAAGTTCATCTATGGTTACTAACTGGTTACCTACTTCATCAGATGGATATTGAAGCATTAATATAATTTTCTTTGCTTCCCTTGCAATACCATGAAGGCAAATTGCAAAACGGTTACGGCTTAGAATAGGGAATATGACTCCAATAGTATCTTCTCCAAATTTTGAATTTATGTCTTTAGAAATATCATCGGTACTTGCATAGTTTCCTTGAGTACGAGCAACTACAGATTCAGTTATAGATACGATATCTTTATCGCCAATAGAAAAACCTTCTACTTTTGAAGCTTTTAGTACAGTATCTACAACGATTTCTACAATATCATCCCCTTCTTTCACAATTGGAGCACGAAGTCCCCTAGCAATAGTTCCAACCATTCTTTCCATTCCAATCTCCCCTTTAAATTTATTTTGAAAATAATAAATATCCTTTCACTTGTAATATACGCTATTATGTGGTATAAGTAAAATAAATATATACGATATGAGATATAAGGAGTGATTATATGTCCATTAAACTGGATCTATATAAAATTTTTTGTAAAGTAGCCAAACTCGGAAGTTTTTCTAAAGCGGCAAAATCCCTTTATATGACCCAGCCAGCTGTCAGTCAAGCCATTATGCAGCTAGAAAGTGAATTAGAAATACGCTTATTTACACGAACACCAAGGGGAGTAGTTCTTACCAATGAAGGAGAAATTTTATTTGAATATGCAAACTCGGCTATTAATCTAATTAATGTAGGGGAAAAGAAAATAATAGAATCAAAAAACCTTATGGCTGGAGAGTTAAGGATAGGAGTTGGAGATACTATATCACGTTATTTTTTGCTACCTTTCCTAGAGGAATTTCATTCTAAATATCCAAAAATCAAACTAAAGGTAATAAATCGTACAACTTTAGAACTTACTGATTTATTAAAATCAGGGGAAGTTGATGTGGTTATTTGTAATTTACCAGTTAATGATTCTACATTGGAGATAATGGAATTAATGGATATTCATGATATATTTGTCTGTGGAGAAAAGTATAAGGATAGGATTTCTATACCTTTAAGTTTTAATGAAATAGCTGACTTACCACTAATATTACTTGAACCTAAATCGAATTCAAGACTATATGTGGAAAAATATATACTATCAAAAGGAGTTAAAATAGAGCCAGAAATTGAACTAGGTTCCCATGATTTATTATTAGAATTTGCAAGAATTAATCTAGGTATATCTTGTGTTGTCAAAGAGTTTTCCAAGGAATACTTAAAAAATAAATTGATATATGAAGTAAAGTTGTGTGAGGAAATACCTATGATGTTAGTATATAAGTATGGACACTAAATAAGGTTTTTTATATACTACTAAATGAGGAAGGAAGTGTCCATAAAATGTCTAAAAGAAAAACTTATACAGATGAATTCAAAATAATGATTGCAGAGTTAGTATTATCAGGAAAAACAGTTAGGGAAGTAGCAGACGAATATGGCCTAAGCCAAACAGCAATACGTAATTGGGTAAAGAAGAAAACACCGATAGATGTAAAGGGAGATACCACAAATCTTGAAGAAATTCTAAAAATCAAGAAGGAAAATGCAAGACTTAAGGAAGAAAATGATATATTAAAAAAAGCTATGGCCATATTCGCAACCAAATAAATCCTGATATTATATTTGAAATAATAAAAGCTAATTCTAAGGAACACAGCATAGATACTATGTGCAAGGTGCTAAAATATCCTAGAAGCACCTATTATGATAAGCATAAGGAAAAGCCTGGAAACAAGTGGAAAACTCTTAATAAGAAGCTTAGAGAAGATATTCTAACAATCTATAATAATAGTAACAAAA
>NZ_AZSU01000006.1:119462-135432 GCF_000511955.1 [Clostridium] ultunense DSM 10521
TATACGTCAAAGGAATATCGTGAAACAGTGGAATCAAAGCAATTTAAACTATCGTATAGTGCTAAAGGTTGTCCTTATGACAACGCCTGTATAGAAAGTTTTCATGCAATACTAAAAAAAGAATGCGTATATCTTAATACATTTATAGATCATAATCATGCTAAGTTAATATTATTTCAATATATAGAAGGATTTTATAATAGAAAAAGGATTCATTCATCAATCAACTACATGACTCCAGATGAATATGAGAATCTATGTAGAGTAGCATAGCTTGCTTTAGATTTTGAGCCTGAGGGGATGATAGCCACCCGTAGGGCTTGCCATTGATAAGCCAATAAATAAATGCTACAATATTCCACCACGAAGGCACAAAACATAGCTTGCTTTGAGTTTATCGCCTTCGGGTAGAAACCTAAAAGCATTTATGTTTGGATTGTCAATGGTGGCGGAGACCCACAAAAAAACCTAAATTTTTGTCCAAACTATTGACATAGATCCACTAAAAGAGCTATTGGAGTTTGTTTCTTAAAAACCGTGTCCCTATCTTCAGCTGCAACAAAATTTGTTCAAGATTTAGAAATAGATAAAGGTATATAGAAATTGAATAAGCTATTAAAACATAGAGTAATATTGATAAAGATATATAATTATACTACAATGGTTTTAATAGGAATATAGTTTTTTACATATAGGGATGGTGAAGAGAATGAAAAAAGTATTATTAGTAGAAGATGATCTATTGTTAAATCAAACTTTAGCTTTTCACCTAACGACGGAAGGATATGAAGTAATTTCTTCCTATAATGCAGCATCTTCCAAAGATTACCTTTCAAAAGGTAAATTTGATTTAATTATACTAGATATTAATCTTCCCGATGGCAGTGGTTTTGATTTATGTAAAATATGGAGAGGAAAAACAACAACACCTATCATATTTCTAACTGCAAAGGATATGGAAAGTGATATGCTAAAGGGTTACGAATTGGGGGCAGAGGATTATATTACGAAACCATTTCATGTAAGTGTATTTCTTAAGAAAGTAGAGGTTTTATTAAGAAAAACTAGTACAAAGAATATAGAGCATATTTATAATGATGGAAATTTGTTTTTAAACTTTACCAAACGCACTGCTATGTTACAAGGAAAAAATATTGAATTAACTACAGGGGAGTTCAATCTATTATATTTATTTGTTGTGAATTATAAAATGGTACTTACAAGAAACCTATTATTAGAAAAACTATGGGATGGAAATGAAAAATATGTGGACCAAAATGCTTTAACTATGATGATAAGTCGTATTCGCTCAAAAATTGAGACTAAAGATAAAAAGTACATTAAGACAATCTATGGAATGGGTTACCAATGGGTAGGGGATGCCTATGATGAATAGAGATTTTTTTGAAATGGGTAGCTTAATTATCATAGGGGCCATGTATCATGTTTTTTTGATTTTATATTTTTATAATATAAGACTATTATTGTTTTCTTTAATCTTTTATTTTGCTATTATGCTGATTTATTACTATAATAAGAAAAAAACTGTTAATAAATATATGAATTTCATCAATACTTTGAATAATTCACTAACTTATTTAATCAATAGAGACTACCAAAGGGTTAATAAGCTACAAACTTTAGATGAGACCTTTGATTCAAAAGTAAATCAAAAAATATTGCAGCTATCGGAAATTTGGCAGGAAGAATCTTTACGAGGATTAAAAGAAAAGGAAAATCTACAAAGCTTAATTTCAGATATTTCCCATCAAGTAAAAACCCCTATGACTAATTTAAGAATGTTACAAACAGCTTTAGCTAAGGAAGAAATATCTAAGGAAGAAAAAGAAAAACTATTAAAATCCATGGAGGGGCAACTAGATAAAATAAGTTTTTTATTAGAATCTATGATTAAATCCTCAAGATTAGAAATCGGATTAATTCAATTAAATAAGATTCCATCCAATTTGTTTGACACAATTGCAGAGGCCATAGCAGGTATTGTAGTAAAAGCAGAGAAGAAAAATATAGAAATTGTAGTAGATTGTCCAGAAAGTTATATTCTGCCCCATGACAAAAAATGGACAGCCGAAGCTTTATTCAATATATTGGAAAATGGAATTAAATATTCGCCGTATAATACAAAAATAGAAGTTAAAGTGGAAAGATGGGAGATGTACACAAAGATAGATATTATAGACGAGGGGATAGGCATTCCAGAAGAAGATTTTGGGAAAATATTTAAGAGGTTTTTTAGAGAAGAGAGTAGTTATAATGTAGAAGGAGTAGGGATTGGGCTTTATCTATCACGAGAGATTATTCAAAGACAAGAGGGATACATAAAAGTAGCATCTATTATAGGAGAAGGTTCTACTTTTTCTGTTTTTTTGCCTAATGATTTATAAAGATTATTTACAATACCAATTCTAACTTTTTTGTTAGAATTGGTATTGTTTCTTTAATTAAAAGATACTTTTTGTTATATTTCTGTTAGATTTACCTGATAGTGTTATGTAATATAAAGGGGGAATGCAAAAATGAATATATTAGAAACTATAGATCTAAAAAAATATTATGGAGAAAAACCTAATATTGTAAAAGCTATAGATGGGGTAAATCTAACGGTCCAAAAGGGCGAATTTCTTGCAATTGTAGGAACTTCTGGGTCAGGGAAATCTACTTTGTTAAATATGTTGGGGGGTCTAGATAACCCTACTTCGGGAAAAGTTATTGTAACTGGACAGGATATTTCTCAATTATCTGATGAAGAGTTGACTATTTTTAGAAGAAGAAATGTAGGATTTGTTTTCCAAAATTTTAATCTAGTACCTATGTTAAATCTTTATGAAAATATTGTTCTACCATTGGATTTAGACGGAGAAATAATTGATGAGAGGTATATAGAAGAAATAATTGAATTACTACATTTAGAAGATAAAAAGAGAATGTTTCCTAATTACCTATCAGGTGGGGAACAACAAAGAGGAGCAATAGCAAGAGCTTTGGCTACTAAGCCTTCTATTATTTTAGCAGATGAACCTACTGGAAATTTGGACAGCAAGACTAGTGCAGAAGTATTGGGATTATTAAAAAGAACAAGCGGGCAATTTAATCAAACCATTGTAATGATTACCCACAATAATGAAATTGCTCAATTAACTGATCGTATAGTACGTATTGAAGATGGTAGAATTTATAATAGATAGGGGGAGAGTCATGATAGCCAATAATAATAGAAAGATCATAGGAAAATTAGCTAGTAGGAGTGTGAAATTCCA
Source organism: [Clostridium] ultunense DSM 10521 (assembly GCF_000511955.1). Lineage (GTDB taxonomy): Bacteria > Bacillota > Clostridia > Tissierellales > Tepidimicrobiaceae > Schnuerera > Schnuerera ultunensis. The sequence goes on from NZ_AZSU01000006.1 coordinate 122,741, forward strand.
TAAAACAAGAAATATTTTTGTATTAATAACCATTGTATTATCTGTATCATTGTTAGGTGTTATATCTCTTTCCCAATCAGCAAGGGAGCAGAAAATTAAAAAACAACTGGGCATGGTACAACATGTTATATATGAGAATGCCAATAAAGAGCAGGTTGATGAATTAAAAGCCATTGATGAAATAGACTTTTTAACATTGGCAAAGCATGGTAGTAGTTTTAAGCTAGAGAATAAGTTGATTCGTCCAGTTTATTTTGAAAAGGATACTAAGAGCATAAAGAAAAAAGCCATAGCTGAAGGAAATTATCCAGAGAAGTTAAATGAGATTGTGATAGATAGACCTATGTTAAAATTATTCCCTGATGCTAAAAATATTGGGGATTCTATAGATATAAAGTTTTTAGATGGAAGAGAAGAAAAATTCGTAATTAGTGGTTTTTATGAGGAAGAAAATGAGAATGCCAGCATCTATACGATTCTATTTTCTAAAGAGTATTCAGAATATGGAGAACAGCTAAAAGACGTACCTTATACCGTTCTTTGTAAAATAGAAAATGCAGATACCATGTCAGAAGAACAATTTCTAAATACCATAAATAAAATCGGAAAAGATGCAGGAATTGAAAGAAAAAATATAAATCCAAATAATTTTTTTACAAATTCACTAAGTCTGTCAAAACAAAATATTTTAGCCATAATATTAGTATCTATAGGAATTCTATTTGTTAGTATATTAGTTGTATATAGCATATTTTATATTTCAGTTTTGGAGAATATCCAAAGGTTTGGACAGCTTAGAACTATAGGGACTTCTAAAAAACAGATTAAAGCCATCGTAAGAAGGGAAGGGACTATTATGTTTTCTTTAGGAACTCCTATAGGACTTTTGATATCTTGGATAATTGCTTACTGGATTTTTCCAGAAGGGTGGAACTGGAAATATACCATTATTTTAAGCTTAATTATAGCAATTGCTGAATTCATCACCATAATTATTTCGGTTCAAAAACCAGCAAAGGTGGCATCTTCTATTTCACCTGTAGAAGCATCAAGATTTTCAGCATTCGGGGATAAAGGATTAAAGGAAACTAAGGAATTGCACAGGAAGTTATCCCCTTTTTCTATGGCAAGAGTTAGCATAGTAAGAAATAGGAAAAAATCTTTTTTGACATTGGTTTCCCTTGGAATAGGTGGAGCTTTGTTTATTATGAGTACAACTATGATAGTATCTACTTCCTTAGAAGAATATTCGAGACAAGGGCTATATAGGCACGGAGAATATATTATTTCCTTTGATTATAATGCAGTACAGACAATGGAGAATGGATTGACAGGAGTTCAATTAAAAAATTCTATTAATGAAGAATTGATAAAAAAGATAAAGTCAATACAATGTGTTGATGAAATCGTTAAATCTCAGCGTACATCTATAAAATATGATTATAAAGATGTAGTAAATAATGAGGATTATATTTCTCCATTTACTAGAGAAGACATAGATATAATAAATAAAACATTGGTAGAGGGAGCTTTCGATTATGATGGGATGATAAAAAATGATGAAATTCTTATCACCCAAAACGATTTAGCTCAAGAAGTATATGGATGGAAATTTGATATTGGAGATAAAGTTAACTTTAGATATTTTGATGGGGAGAAAGAAGTTCAAAGATCCTTTAAGGTTATAGGTTCCATAGATGAAAGAAGATTTACAGATAATTATAGCATGTTTCTAGTACCAATAGAAAAATTAGAACAATTATTTCCAAGTATTAATACAATAGATGCATTGGTTATATCAATAAATGATTTTGAAAAAAATGGAGATAAAGTAGAAGAGAGTCTACGGAATCTGATATATGAAAATCCTTTACTTGGAATGGATACCTTAAGAGAAAGATTAGCAGAAGATAAAGGAAATTTTGATAGAATAAATAAAGTGATAATAAGATTAAGTAGTTTTATCATTTTATTTAGTTTAATCAATTTAGTAAATACCATAATAACTAATATCATCTCAAGAAAAAAAGAATTTGCAATGCTCCAATCTATTGGATTAAGCAACAAACAATTGGTAAGAATGATTCAGTTTGAAGGTTTAAGCTTATCCTTTGGAAATTTAATAATAACTTTGATATTTGGTACCGTATTAGGTTATGGGTTGATACGAGTATTGCAGTATTTTGGAGCAAACTATATGCATTACCGTTTTCCAATAGGATATTTTTTGATGTATATTATTATTATTGTTATGGTACCAATGCTTGTTTCAGGTATTTTAGTAAGGTTATTTCAGAAGGAAAGTTTGGTTTCAAGGCTACGTTATGGAGAATGATTTTTACTACTTGACACGTACTACGCATGGCGATATAATAATAACAAGTATTACGCATGACGTAATAAGGGGGAGGAAAATGAAAAAAGAAATTAAAGAAGGACCTTTGACTGAGACGGCTTTTCTAATTTTATTGGCAATGTATAAGCCAAATCATGGCTATGGAGTAATGCAATTTGTAGAGGAAAAAACAAAAGGAAGGGTAGTCTTTGGACCAGGAACACTTTATGGAGCAATTAATAATTTAGCAAAGAAAAAGTGGATAGAGCCTTGTCCAGTAGATCCTGAAGAAAGGAAAAAGGATTATATAATAACTGAATTAGGGCGTGCTCAGGTAGAACTGGAGATGAATAGGTTAGAGGAAATATATAATATAGCTATTGAAACAGTGAAAGGTGGTGTCAAGGATGAGAAGGATATTTAAATTATTTCTAAATCCAATGGCTAGTCAAGAGAATTGGCTGAAACAAATGGCAGGTAAAGGATACCGGCTAGTTGATGTAGGAAGATTTTTTTATACTTTTGAAAATTGTAAATCAAATGAATACCAATATGTCATTGATTATGTGGGGAATAAAAGTTATAAAGAGTTAAAAGGGTATCAACAGTTTTTGGAAGAGATAGGGATTAAATATTATGAAAAGTCAATAAATATTGGACAATTTTCATGGGGGAAGGCAAGATTTCGTCCCTTTGCAAATTCAGGTGGTAGGATTGCTACATCAAAAGGAATGATTAATAGAGAACTATTAATATTAGAGAAGAAAAATGATGGGAAGCCCTTTGAAATATATTCCAATATTGAGGATAAGATTTATAGACTAAAGGAGATAAGAAAGCCATTGATATATGGTGAGATTTTTATTTTATTCTTTGGGATGATGACGGTTTTTATCAAAAAACCAATATTTGAATTTACTCTATGGAGTATTGGAGGCAGTAGCGTTAAAAATAATCATCTGTTATTGGGATTATTAGGGATAGCATTTATATATTTTACTGTGAAATTGGTTGGGATCAATAAAGGTATAAAAGATTTAAGAGAGAAAGGTGAAATTAAAGAGTAGAAGATTTAATATTCTTAGATTATTGGTTATTATCTTACTGGTTGTAAAAAATTTAGTAATGTAATATAAGGATGCAAAACTAGAAGTATAAATATATAAAGGGAACTTTGAAATGTAGAGTGGGACAGTGAGAACTGTCCCTGTTGTCCCATTATTCATCTACCCCATACTTCATCTTGTAATAATAAATTGCCAACTGAGTCCTATCCCTTAAGGATAGCTTGTCTAGCATATTGGAAATATAGTTTCTAATAGTACCTTCACTTAAAAATAGTTTTTCTGCAATTTCTCTATTGTTTAACCCTTCTGCTACCAAAAGTAAAATATCAAATTCTCTATCGGTCAGTTCTATATCTATATTATCTTTCTTAGAATATTTTTTTATATTAGATACGATCTTTGAATCAAAGACCAAATTTCCAGAGTAGATTGCATTGATAGCGGGAATAATTCCCTTGATATTTTGCTTTAATATATAACCTTTACAGCCTAAAGAAAGGGCTGCACCAATATATTCATCATCCTGGAAGGTGGTAATCAATAGTATTTTAGCCTTTGGATCTATTTTTAATATTTTTTCAGTTGCATCTATGCCATTTAATTTTTCCATTCTTATATCCATAAGAATTAAATCAGGCCGATGTTTATCATAAAGTTCTACAGCTTGATGACCATCATAACCTACAGCCAATATTTCTATTCCGTTAGCATCTATAATGGTCTTTAAGGATTCTACCACTAGAGGATCATCATCTATAATTATAATATTCATATATATTATCCTTTCATTAAAGTTAGATGAATTTTGAAGCCTTCATCAAATGTATAATTTACAAGGCCATTGTGTTTATAGGCTATTTCTTTAATAGAAATAAGTCCAATGCCTTTATTAGAAAGTAGAGCCTCTTTATTAAAGTTACTTCCATTATCTTTTATTATTATTGTATAAAATTTTGGTTGGTCTAGTAAAGTTATCTTTAATTTTGAAGCATTAGAATGTTTAACACAATTGGTAATGCCTTCCCTTATAACTGATAGAATATCGAATTTTAAATCATAGCTTAAATCATCTTCTACTCTATATATGAGTTCTACATCAATAGCAGGGGTTTGACTAGATAATTTTTCAATCTGATTTTTCAAATCCAAGGATTCATTATATAGATTATGGATGCTCTTTCTAATATCTTCCATTCCATTTTTTAAAGTATCTTGGAGAATATCTAATCTTTTTAATATCTTGTCTTCAGTAGATATAACTTTTAAAGCTTCTACCTGTAATATACTACTACTTATTCCATGACCTATTGAATCATGAAGCTCTCTTGCAATCCTATTTCTCTCTGTAAGTATGGCAATTTGAATATTCTTTTCCCTATCTATTTTCAGTTGTTCATTATATTTTTCCAAGTAAAGAGTGTCTTCTTTTAATTCATCTCGTACTATCTTGTTTTCATCTAAGATAATATTATGTTTTTTTGTCATAGCTGCAATATGAACTGAGACAATTGATACAAAAAAGTTCATTGAGGAAAAATCCATTAGCATTAAAGGCAAAGTAAATAAGATATATAAGCCAAAATCAATATACATATTATATAAAATTAGAGGTAAATAAAATACAAACAAAGTATTGGAAAAACATAGGATTAAAAATAAAGTATAGCCAATTATTTTTATTCTTTTTTTATCGAATAAATCTAAAGCTAGAGAAAAGATAATACTTGTAAGAAAGTAAAAAGCTAAATTTTCATTAGGATTGATATTGTACGTATTATATAAACAGAATAATGCAACTAAAGATTTTTCCCAAAGTTTTCTCATTTTAGTTCCCCCTACGGAATTGAAAGACTACTAAATATATTTAGTATTTTAATTATACTAATATTTGCTAACAAATACAATTTCAGTTATGACAAATGTCATATGAAATCATAACTTTATACACTACAATAGGAGGTTTCTAAACTATATAATGGTCTTACAATGATATATGGGAGTGATGTAGATGATAGTAAAGGTGAATAATTTAGTAAAGAGATATAAGGAATTAATTGCCCTTGATCATTTCAATATGGAAGTAGAAGAAGGAGAAATTATAGGGCTTTTAGGGCCTAATGGCTGCGGGAAGACCACAGCTATAAATTGCATATTGTCTTTACTAAGTTTTGATAAAGGGGAGATAGAGGTTTTTGGTAAAAAGATGACACCTAACTCCTATGATATAAAGCAACAAATAGGATTAGTACCTCAAGAAGTTTCTGTTTTTGACAATTTAACGGTAAGAGAAAACATAGATTATTTTTGTGGATTATATGTAGATAATAATAATTTAAGAAAACAATATGTAGATGAAGCCATAGAATTTGTGGGGCTAAAGGACTTTATTAAATTTTATCCTAAAAAATTAAGTGGTGGTTTAAAGAGAAGATTGAATATCGCCTGTGGAATTGCTCATAAGCCCAAGCTAATCTTTTTAGATGAGCCTACTGTTGCAGTGGATGCTCAAAGTAGAAACTTTATTCTAAATGGAATAAAGAAATTAAATAAGGAAGGTAGTACTATTATATATACAACCCATTATTTAGAAGAGGTAGAAATGCTATGTAAGAGGATTATTATTATGGATAATGGTAAGGATTTGGTTTCAGGGACAAAAGAGGAACTAAAGGCTATGATAACCACTTCAGAAAAGATAGTAGTTGGATTTTCCACTGTTCAAGATGAAGTAGTAGAAAAGATGAAGAATATACCTCATGTAATCGATATAGAAAAAGATGGAGAAGACTATATTATAAAATTTGAAAATGGGTTTAATAATTTAACCAATCTTTTAGATTTTATAAAGAAAAAGGACCTAACTTATACCAAGCTTCATAGCCAATTACCTACATTGAATGATGTGTTTTTAGAGTTGACAGGAAAGGAGCTTAGGGACTAATATGAGAAATCTATTTAGAAATTGTTTATATCAAGGGAAAAATTTATTTAGAGATTTTGGATTTTCATTTTGGAGCTTAGCATATCCACTAATTTTATCTGTTTTTTTCTATCTTTCTTTTAGTGGCATGATGAATATAGATTTAGAGAATATAAATTTAGGGATAGAAGAAGGAAACAGAATCGGATATATATTAGAGGAAATTGAAATATTAAATATTCATAATATTTCTCAAGACCAGGCTATAGAAAAGTTGAACAATGATGAAATTCATGGTTTTATAGATGAGGACTTAAATCTAAGGGTAAAAAAATCTGGCATAAATCAAACCATAATAAAAGAAATAATTGAGCAAATAAAGCAGATGGAAAGATTAAATAGGCCTATTGGAAATTATGATTTTGAGGTGGATTATATATTGGATAGAAATCAGAATGCAAATCCAATAATTGTGACTTTTTATTCATTAATTGCTATGGTTTCTACCTATGGGGTATTTGCTGGAATTGTAACTGTTATCTTAATTCAAGCAAATTTAACTAATATAGGGGCTAGGCTTAGTATTACCCCATTAAAAAAATATAACTTTTTAATAGCAGGATTCATAGTAGCATTAACACTAAATTTATTTGCCAATGGGGTGTTGTTTATCTTTATTAAATATGCTTTAAAGATACAATTATTTAATGAGATTAAGTATAGTAGTATTTTTGTAATATTAGGTAATGTGTTTGGAACTGCCCTTGGAATATTTATTGGTGCTTCCAATAAAAGAAGCCATAATGTAAAAACTTTAATGGCCGTAGCAACTACCTTAATTTTATCATTTTTATCAGGAATGATGGGCCCCCATATCAAGGTAATGTTGGATAAAAATATTCCTATTTTAGGTAGGATAAATCCAATTTCTATTATTAGTAATAATCTATATAGGGTAAATTTATTGGAAAGTACCAAAAGTGTTAAGGAAGGAATTTTAATTTTATCCTTATATTCCATACTATTAATTTTCTCATCCTATATGTTTTTAAGGAGGCGAAACTATGACAGTATATAAGTATTTTATTAAAATAGCCTTGAGAAATAAATGGGCAATTTTATCTTATACTATAGTATTTTTTGTTTTATCAATAATAAATGGTTCTAGTCCAACAAGGGGAGAAACCAGTTTTGTAGAAGCTAAGCTAGATATTGGAATAATAGATAATAGCAATAGCCAATTATCCAATAGCTTAAAGGATTATTTAAGAGATAAGAATCATATAGTAGATGTTGGTCAAGATGAGGAGTCTATAAAAGAACAAATCTTCTTGGAAGCAGCAGATGCTATAATAGTAATACCTAAGGATTTTGATGAAAAGGTAATAAATAAAGAGAAGTCTGTTGAAGTTTATAGAGATGATAGGAAGGTTGAATCCATACAAATTGAAACTCAACTTAATAAATTCTTTGTCTTTCTTAATGCGACTTACAAGGATGGTAAGTTTGACTTAGATGGTATAAGTACAGCATTAAATGAGAAAATCCATGTAGAATTAATCAAAGATGGTGGGAAAGCAAGGAATTATCATATTAGTGAATGGTTTAGATTTTATTTCAACTTTACAGGTTATGTAATCATAGCCACTTATATTGCAGTAATGGGTTTAGTGATGGCAGATTTTACAGATTATAATATTGAAAATAGAAGAAAAATATCCTCAAAGAAGTTTTTAAAATTTAATAGTGAGATATATTTGGGACAATTGTCATTAGCTAGTATTATTACATTAATCTTTATTTTGGGAAGCATTGTTTTAAGAGGCAAATATATTGGAGAAGTAAATTTTGGTATATATATTGTTAACACTATGGTTTTTTCCTTTTCCATTCTATGCCTTACATTTTTAATTAATAATATAACTAGGAACAAATTTGTAATAAATGCTTTATCTACAGTATTGTCTTTAGGTACTGCATTTATATCAGGTGTAATGGTACCTCAACAGTTTTTAGGCAAGAAGGTTTTAACCATAGCAAAATTCTTTCCAACCTATTATTTTGTAAGAGTAAACGATATGCAAGCTAATTCATTTTCAGATATAAGGTATGAATTTTTTATGCAATTATTATTTGCTATAGCTTTTCTCTTTACGGGATTATATTTCTCTAAAACAGCACAAAAGGTATAATTTTAGATAAAAAGTATATATAATAAGCCTTTTCCAGTTGTTTTTTTACAATACTATGCTTATAATATATAAAAAGATATTTAGCTAGTAAAGAAGGTGAACTATATGTCTAAAGTAAAGACCAATGCAATGCGAATCTTGGATACTCATAATATAGAATATAAAATAATTACTTATGATAAAAAGGACGGAAAGATAGATGGTGTTTCTGTTGCTAAAAAGATTGGCAAAGAACCTAAGAAGGTATTCAAAACTTTAGTAGCCCGGGGAAGTAGTGGAGAACTTTATGTATTTATAATCCCTGTGGCAGAAGAATTGGATTTAAAGAAGGCTGCAAAAGCCGCTGGAGAAAAGAAGATAGAAATGATACCAGCCAAGGATATAACTAAACATACTGGTTATATACGTGGAGGTTGTTCACCTATTGGCATGAAGAAAACCTACCCTACCTTCATTGATGAATCTTCTCTTAGCCTAGATTCTATAATAGTCAGTGGGGGAAAAATAGGGGTTCAAATAGAGATGGATATAGAGAGATTACAAAGGATTACCAATGCCATAATGAGTAAAGTGGTAAAAGAATAAGGAAACTAATAAAGTAGTCTAATTTTTAAAAATTAGACTACTTTATTTTTAATATCTATTTAAATGGGTATTTGAATATTAGATAATCGAAATAATATAGATTAGTAGTATTGTAGAGAGGGGATATAAAAATTGGATTATAAGAAACAAATAAATGAAATAATAAAGTATTTTAAAAGTCATGAAAAAGTTGAAGAAGATTTTAAAATAGGGATAGAGTTTGAACACTTTGTAATAGATAAGGATACTTTAAAAACTATTTCCTATTATGGTAAAGGTGGCGTAGAAGAGACTTTAAAGGAATTAGAATCTCAAGGTTGGAAAGGTAGTTATGAAGGAGATTATTTATTAGGTCTGAACAAAAACGATAAGGTAATAACTCTTGAACCAGGAAGCCAATTGGAATTTAGTGTAAAACCTCAGGAAAATATTGAGGATATAGAAAAGGAGTATATGGAGTTTCTAGAGGAGATAATACCTATTATAGATAGAAAAAACCAAGGGTTAATTGCTATTGGATACCATCCGGAAACTAGAATCAATGAAATTAAGATTCTACCTAAGCAACGATATAGCTATATGTTTGAATATTTTAAGGATAAAGGGGTCCATGCCCATAATATGATGAAAGGCACTGCTTCGTTACAGGTAGCTATTGATTATAAATCGGAAGAAGACTATGTTAAAAAGTTTAAAGTATCTAACGCTTTGTCACCAGTATTATATGCCATGTTTGACAATGGATTTTATTTTGAAGGAAAGAGATGGAGTAAACATAATTTAAGGGCTTATATATGGGAAAACTGTGACAAAGACAGATCTGGCGTAGTCAATGAAGCTTTTGATGATGATTTTGGATACAAAAAATATGCAGAATATATTCTAAATGGTCCACCAATCTTTATAGATGATGGGGGAAAAATGTATTTTACAGGCAATAAATTGGTTAAAGAAATATTTAACCCAGAAGACTATTCTATTGAAGAATTAGAACATATATTAACTATGTTTTTTCCAGACGTAAGGACTAAAAAATATATAGAAATACGCATGATAGATGCTATACCTTATCCTTTAAACTTAGCAGCAGTTGCTTTAATAAAAGGTGTTTTATATGATGAGGGAAATTTAAATAAGATTTATGAATATATTGAAGATATAAATGCTGCCGATATTGAAAAAATTAAAACTAGCATCTTTAACAAGGGTATAGATGGTGAATTTAAAGATAAATCTATATACGAAATTTGCAGGATGATTGTGGAAATGGCAAAGACTAGCCTGAGTTTAGATGAAAAGAAATATATTTTACCTTTGGAGAAAATGATCAATGACAGAAAAAATCCTTATGAAATCATAAAAGAAAGAGAGCATCTAGGGAAAAAAGAAGCAATAAGCTGGTGTATACTGAATCATTTAGTGGAGGGGAATGAATATGGATGGACTAAGTTTAACTAAAGAATATATAAATATAGTCAAGGAGAATCCTGAAAGATATTATAAAGATTATATAAAGACAGTAGAAAAAGTAAAAAACTCAAATGCAAAATATAAAGGGAAACCCATACCTTTTCTGTATCAACCAATGTTTTTTACTGAAAAGGATATAGAAACTTTTAATAGGGTAGGAGAAACTTTAATGTCTATAGCTGATAAGGTAACAAAAAAATATTTAGAATCACCTGAATATAGAAAGAAATTCAAATATCCAAAATTACTAGAAGACCTTATATTGATAGACCCAGGTTATGATATAAATATTCCCATAGGAAGGTTTGATCTTTTCTATGGGGAGGGAAATAGATTTAAATTTATAGAGGTGAATACAGATGGCACCTCTGGTATGAATGAAGACAATATTTTTTCCAATATACTCTTAGAGACTAAATCCATGGAAATAATGAAGAAAAAATATAAGGTTTCCTATTTTGAATTAATCAATAGTTGGGTTGAAGAAAGTTTAAAGATATATAGTAGTTTTAATAAAAAAGTTGAAAAACCTAATATAGCTATTGTGGACTTTACAGAAAGTGGAATAACTGCTGAGTTTGAAACCTTTAAAAAGGCTTATATTAAAAAAGGCTATAATGCAGTAATTGCAGATCCAAGGGATTTAAGATATAAAGGCGGAAAACTCTATTATAAAGATATGAGAATAGACCTTATCTATAGGAGGATAGTTACTGTAGAATTCATTGAGAAGGCTGAGGAGATACCCGATTTAATAGAAGCTTATAAAGATGGAGCCGTTTGTGTAATAGGTTCTTTAAGATCTCAAATAATGCATAATAAAATCATATTTAAGATACTCCACGATAAAGAGACTTTATCCTTTTTATCGGAAGAAGAAAAGGAACTTGTAAAAAACCATATACCCGTTACAGAAGAATTTGGTGGAGATGAAAGTTTATTCGAAAAGGTTTTAAAGGATAAGGATAAATACATAATAAAGCCAATAGATTCCTTTGCTTCTAAAGGTGTTAATGCTGGTAGAGATTTTTCTATTGATGAGTGGCAAGAAATACTGACGAATTGCTGGAACAGGGACTATCTATTCCAAGAATTTATAGATCCTTATACTAGACCCTTTGTCCAATTTGAAGATCGGGAGCCTAAAGTTAGGGATTTTAAGCTAAATATTGGAGTTTATATGTATAATGGGGAATTTGCTGGAGTATATACTAGAATAAGTAGGGAGAACATTATATTTGGAAGAGAAGGATATTTTAGTATACCTAATATGCTAGTAAGATAGCGATACAATAGAATAATAATAACTAGTATGTTATAATACTTCTAAAATAAGTAAGTATATATAATAAAATAGCCGTTTCTTGAACCGATTCCCAAAAGTGGACCAAAATCTAACTAATGGGGTCGGTTCATCTTTATGCTGCTTTTTATATACCTTTCATAAATTTATTGCGCATACCTGTGATTTTAATTCGAATTCATCCAGAAGATGAATATGTTTTTACAAATGAAAAAGAAATTAAGAAAATAGAAAACTATAAAATATTGTTAATATTTAGACAATATAATTATAGTTGATATTAAGTAATTCAGTTAAAATTGCAAAGATATTGAAATAAAATTAAATAAATATATGTGTGCTAATTATAAAAAAATTCTAATAAGTGTTCACACGAAAATGATTTAGTTAGTAGGCTCCTCTTTAATAGATCCCACCTTCTTCTTTACTTCTTATGAATAATCTATCCCTTGTTTTTTGAGCAATAAAATGCCCGGGAGGCCCTTTTAGGGTTTCCCCAAGCTACTTATATATGCTTTATGTACAATTTTTAGGTGATTTTAGGTGAAACAATTAAGCAATTAGAGGTTCAACCATATATCCTCGTTTTTTTAATTCTCGGATAAGTTTCTTTTCTCTCTGCTTTTCATGATTCACTTGTATTTCTGTAAATTTGTCCTCATCATATGATAAGTTCTCTTTTAAAAGAGTATAGATAATTACTAATATCTTGCGTGCTAATCCAATAATAGCTTTTTTAGTACCCCTTCTTTGCTTTACCTTCCAATACCAGTTTGATAAATATGTTCCTTTTCTTCGTGTCACTGTCCAAGCTACTTCA
>NZ_AZSU01000006.1:135560-183775 GCF_000511955.1 [Clostridium] ultunense DSM 10521
TACAAAAAAAGCCAAAGAAAGGGCTGAAGAGATTATTACTAAGGCTCAAAACAATGCTAAGAGCATTCGTTTAGGTGCTTTAGAATATGCAGATAATATTTTGCATGAAACCCAAGAAGATTTAAAAGAGATTATTGACCTATTAAACAAAAATAGGCAGGAGTTAAGAGGGGATAAATAATCAATCCTGTGGAAGTAAATAGTATATTATCAATAGGATCAAAGAACATATTAACATGTAGACCGTTATAAATATTGCAAGTTTAAAAGAGTTAAAAAATAAATAAGGCCAACTTAAAGGGTATAGGGATTCTTGCCAAGGAAGGCCTGGCATAAAGGAGGGCTTGATTATATTTTTATACTTTATTAAATATAGTATTAGTCCATAGATAGAAGAAAAAATACCATGAAGAAATTTGGCAAATATATAAATTTTACTATCAATATCTGTACCGTTAATAAAGTTTAGAGCTTGGCTATGGATGGATAAACCGCTCCAACCGATTAAAAAGTTCACACGAAAATGATTTAGTTAGTAGGCTCCTCTTTAATAGATCCCACCTTCTTCTTTACTTCTTATGAATAATCTATCCCTTGTTTTTTGAGCAATAAAATGCCCGGGAGGCCCTTTTAGGGTTTCCCCAAGCTACTTATATATGCTTTATGTACAATTTTTAGGTGATTTTAGGTGAAACAATTAAGCAATTAGAGGTTCAACCATATATCCTCGTTTTTTTAATTCTCGGATAAGTTTCTTTTCTCTCTGCTTTTCATGATTCACTTGTATTTCTGTAAATTTGTCCTCATCATATGATAAGTTCTCTTTTAAAAGAGTATAGATAATTACTAATATCTTGCGTGCTAATCCAATAATAGCTTTTTTAGTACCCCTTCTTTGCTTTACCTTCCAATACCAGTTTGATAAATATGTTCCTTTTCTTCGTGTCACTGTCCAAGCTACTTCACATAGAATACTTTTTATATACGGATTTCCATGTCTTGTTTTTGTAGATTTAGTTTTTCCTGCACTCTCATTGCAGCCTGGTGATAACCCAGCCCACGAGCAAATATGCTCTGGATCAGGAAATTTGCTCATATCTATTCCTATTTCAGCAATAATGGCAGCTGCTGCTACCTTACTTATCCCAGGTATTCCGTCTAGTGTTTCCTCAGCTTCCTTGAACTTCTCAAGATATTTATCTATGCTATTATCTAGTTCCTCTATGTTTTCTTCCATCTGTAGCAAATGACGCATTTGCATAGACAAAAAACTTCTCTCATGTTCATTTAAGCTTCCATTTATAGCTAATGCTATATCTGATTGTTTCTTTCTGAGAACTCCTTTTATTAATGAATCTAATTCTTCGACATTTACATTGCCATGGTCAATGAGGTGATTTATTATTAATCTACCTGATGCTCCAAAAACATCTGACATAAATGTAGACAACTTAAAACCACAGCTCTGAAGAAACTTTTCTATTCGATTCTTTTGATTACTTACTTCGTGAACTATGCTTTTTCTATATCGGGTAAGGTCTCTTAGTTTCCTTACTTCTTTTTCTGGAATAAAACTTCCTGAAAGTAGCCCAGATCTTAATAGGCTCGCTATCCATTCCGAATCCTTTACATCTGTTTTTCGACCAGGCACATTCTTTATTTTTTGAGCATTTACTAGCAATATTTCTATATCACCTTCAAAAGCATCTTCAAGTGCTACATATACTGGTTTCCAATATACTCCTGTACTTTCCATCGCTACATGGTGGCAATCTTCTTTTTCTAGCCATTCTTTAAGACTTTTTAAGCCATGCTGAAGAGCTGAAAACTTCCTTATTTCTGATGTTGGTTTGCAATTCAAGGCACCCTTGGTGATACATGCTACTATGTTATCCCTATGAACATCCAACCCGCAACATATTTCTAATATTGCTTCCATTACCTTCACTCCAATATGTTTTAGTGACAAGATTGATAGCCTGAGAAAATCTAAAATTTCACACACGTGCTATCAGTTTTATTCCTAAGAAGTAAAACTAATGCAACACTCCTTTGTACTCTTGGGCTATCAAGATAGGTTAGTACCCGGGGATCAACCGCCATTCTTATTATCATCCTTTTTTCTTGTCCCGTTTTTAAGATATCCATTTAATAGTAGTTATAAACATCTTCAACATAATTTAGGGGAACGATTATTAGTAGTCACTACATTTTCATTCCCCTTTGTGTCTTCAAGTCATGATGGTTAGTAAGCTTTTAATATATTTCACACGAAAATGATTTAGTTAGTAGGCTCCTCTTTAATAGATCCCACCTTCTTCTTTACTTCTTATGAATAATCTATCCCTTGTTTTTTGAGCAATAAAATGCCCGGGAGGCCCTTTTAGGGTTTCCCCAAGCTACTTATATATGCTTTATGTACAATTTTTAGGTGATTTTAGGTGAAACAATTAAGCAATTAGAGGTTCAACCATATATCCTCGTTTTTTTAATTCTCGGATAAGTTTCTTTTCTCTCTGCTTTTCATGATTCACTTGTATTTCTGTAAATTTGTCCTCATCATATGATAAGTTCTCTTTTAAAAGAGTATAGATAATTACTAATATCTTGCGTGCTAATCCAATAATAGCTTTTTTAGTACCCCTTCTTTGCTTTACCTTCCAATACCAGTTTGATAAATATGTTCCTTTTCTTCGTGTCACTGTCCAAGCTACTTCACATAGAATACTTTTTATATACGGATTTCCATGTCTTGTTTTTGTAGTATTTAGTTTTTCCTGTCACTCTCATTGCAGCCTGGTGATAACCCAGNAAGCTAAATATTGGAGTTTATATGTATAATGGGGAATTTGCTGGAGTATATACTAGAATAAGTAGGGAGAACATTATATTTGGAAGAGAAGGATATTTTAGTATACCTAATATGCTAGTAAGATAGCGATACAATAGAATAATAATAACTAGTATGTTATAATACTTCTAAAATAAGTAAGTATATATAATAAAATAGCCGTTTCTTGAACCGATTCCCAAAAGTGGACCAAAATCTAACTAATGGGGTCGGTTCATCTTTATGCTGCTTTTTATATACCTTTCATAAATTTATTGCGCATACCTGTGATTTTAATTCGAATTCATCCAGAAGATGAATATGTTTTTACAAATGAAAAAGAAATTAAGAAAATAGAAAACTATAAAATATTGTTAATATTTAGACAATATAATTATAGTTGATATTAAGTAATTCAGTTAAAATTGCAAAGATATTGAAATAAAATTAAATAAATATATGTGTGCTAATTATAAAAAAATTCTAATAAGTGTTGAATAAATATTGGATTTATGGTATTATTCAATTGTTAAATATTTTATTATTTTTAAAGGATACTTAATTAAAAATTAATATTCAGGATTTTAATCTCTTAAACTAATGGAATATGTTAATTTAAAGAAACAAAATGCGCCACACTATGTGAAATAATAAACAAACTAATAGTATTTTGAATAATTAAGGGGGTTAGAAACTATGATTAAAAATGCATTATCTCTTTTATTACTAATTTCTACAGGGATATATTTGATCTATCAATCTATTGTTACCAGTAATAATAATGTATTGATAAACTTTTTAATAATTGGTATATTATTGTTTTACCTAACAGGAGTTTATTCTCATATTAAAGAAATTAAATAAATGCATACATACATAAGGAGTAGATTGCTATGAGTAAAGATTTCAAGGTATTAATTGCCGCATTAGTTGGAACAGTTGCCACTTATTTTTTAAATGTCACTTTAAATATTAATCCTATGGCAGCTTCAGGATTGGTAGGATTAGTATCCTTTTTTCTTTTACCTAAGGATTTAGCCTTAGTAACTTATACGGCATCTTTTGCAGGCATGTCTTCTTCTGCAATCTTGACTAATTATTTAATGGCTATTTTAGCTGGATTATTAGTAGGTATTATATTTATGCTAGTACAGGCTGTTTTTAATGGGTATGGAGGTAAACTAGGAACTATTGCAGCTTTGTCTGTATTAATTACTTTAGGAATTTTTAAATTGTTTTAAGGAGGCAGATATGTGGATAAGGTAATGGTTTTTAAAATATTTATTATGGTAATATTAGGAGGAGTTTCTACTTTCTATATAAATCATAAATTGAAAAAGGGTCCAGTATTTGCTTCTGCAATAGTGACCTTTTTTAGTGGTATAGTCTTACCTTTTTTATTTAAGGATTCTGGTTTGACTATGGCTGCGGCTACTGCTGCTGGCTCTTATATAGGGATGTCGGGAAAAGAGCAGATCCAAAATTCTATGGAAATTATAGTAGCATCTATTTTTTTAAGTACACTATTTGTTATTTCAAATGATGTTTTTATAGGAATAGGAGGAAAACTTGGGACAATGGCTTGCATTTCAGTTATGGCACTATATGGTATAAAAACACTTTCTGGCAATATTATGTTTAAAGGGAATGGAAAGCCTAAGGATTTGGATATTAGAAACAATTAATGTTGTTCATTCAAAATGTAAAAAGCTATAACAAATCGACCTAATAGCCAATGACATCAAGTAAAATTTAGGTCGATTTGTTATATTTTATTTTAGGTATTATTAACATTGACAAATATAAACAAATAAAATAACATTAAATTAATATTGTTTTAAGGTGCTTTTATAAAATGCCATTCTTGTAAAATTAATATTTTTAGCATAAAATTTTTCATTTCAATTATTTTAATATTTAAAATTTAATTTACTTCTTTATTATTATGGCAAAAAAGGAGGGTTTTGTATGGAGTTTGCATTTGACTTGGAAGCAAACGAAGAAAAGTTAAAGGATTTAAAAATTTTTATGAGAGAAAACAAGAGGAAGAAGGGAGCATTGATGGCAGTCTTACATGAAGCTCAAAACTTATTCGGCTACCTTCCTATTGAAGTTCAAAAGATGATCTCAGAAGAACTTAGAATCCCCTTATCTGAAATTTATGGAGTAGCTACATTTTACTCCCAATTTTCCCTAATACCAAAAGGAGAATATAAAATAGGAGTATGTTTAGGCACTGCCTGTTATGTAAAGGGTGCTCAGGAAATATTGGATAAGGTAGAAGAATTACTGGGAATTGGTGTGGGACAAACTACACCGGATAGAAAATTCTCCATTGATGCAACTAGGTGTTTGGGAGCTTGTGGATTAGCACCAGTATTGACCGTCAATGAAGATGTATATGGAAAGTTAAATCCTGATGATGTAAAAGAGATTATAGAGAAATATAGATAATCTGGAGGTGGAAATTTGAAAACCATAGGTGAATTAAATAGAATTAAAGAGGAAACATTAGAAAAAATTAGCTTAAGACAAAAAGAACAGTCTACAATATCTTTTGATCAGAAGGATATGGAGGCCCATTTGACTCATGTTTTAGTATGTGGTGGTACAGGCTGTCACTCATCTGAAGGAGATGAAATCAGAGAGTTATTGGAAAAAAAGGTTAAGGAAAGAGGATTAGACAATATTCAGGTAACATTAACTGGTTGTTTTGGTCTTTGTGAAGCTGGCCCCAATATAGTTATATATCCAGAGGGTATATTCTATAGTCATGTGAAGTTAGAAGATGTTGATGAAATAGTAGAAGAACATTTCCAAAAAGGACATATCGTAAAAAGATTATTATACCAGGGAGCTATTGAAGAAGAGGCTATTATGCCAGTAAGTGAGGTTAATTTTTATAAAAAGCAAACAAGAGTTGCTTTAAGAAACTGTGGACTTATAAATCCAGAAGATATTGATGAATATATTGCCTTTGACGGATATCAAGCTTTAGCTAAGGTTATAACTGAATTGACTCAAGAAGAAGTTATTGAATTTGTAAAGGAATCTAACTTAAGGGGAAGAGGTGGAGCAGGTTTCCCAGCAGGTCGAAAATGGGAAACGGCTTTTAAATATCCAGCAGATCAAAAATATGTAATATGTAATGCAGATGAAGGGGATCCAGGTGCATTTATGGATAGATCTATCCTTGAAGGAGACCCCCATTCCGTTTTAGAGGCTATGGCTATATGTGGCTATGCAATAGGCTCAGACCAAGGCTATATCTACGTAAGGGCAGAGTATCCAATAGCTGTACACAGATTAGAAGTGGCTATAGAGCAAGCTAAGGAAAATGGGTTACTAGGCAAAAACATTCTAGGAACTGATTTTAGTTTCGATATAGAGTTAAGGCTAGGTGCAGGAGCCTTTGTATGTGGAGAAGGAACGGCTTTAATGGAATCCATTGAAGGAAAAAGGGGAATGCCTAGAACCAAAATCAATAGGACTGCTCATAAAGGATTATGGGGAAAGCCAACTATAATAAACAATGTAGAAACTTTTGCAAATATTCCTGCTATATTCCAAAATGGGGTAGAATGGTTTAAAAACATTGGAACGGAAGATTCACCTGGAACAAAGGTATTTGCATTAGGAGGAAAGATAGAAAATACGGGACTTATTGAGGTACCCATGGGAGTTACATTAAGAGATATAATATATGATATAGGCGGAGGTATTCCTAAAGGAAAGGAATTTAAAGCAATTCAAACAGGAGGGCCTTCTGGTGGCTGTATACCTAAAGAATATATAGATACTCCTGTTGACTTTATTTCTTTAGCAAAATTAGGTTCTATAATGGGCTCTGGTGGAATGGTAGTAATGGACGAAGACAATTGTATGGTAGACATTGCAAGGTTTTTCTTAGATTTTACTGTTGAGGAATCCTGTGGTAAATGTGTACCATGTAGAGAAGGAACTAAGAGAATGCTGGAAATATTAGAAAGGATAACTAATGGAGAAGGAACACCGGAAGATTTAGATAGGCTCGAATCCTTATCTGAAACCATAACCAATGGGTCCCTATGTGGCTTAGGGCAAACAGCTGCAAACCCAGTAATATCTACTATGAAATATTTTAGAGATGAATACGAAGCTCATGTTTATGAGAAAAGATGTCCTGCAGGTTCATGTCAGGCCCTTTTACAATTCTTCATTACAGAGGACTGTATAGGTTGTACTAAATGTGCTAGAAACTGTCCTGTTTCATGTATTAGTGGCAAAGTAAAGGAAAGACATGTAATAAATACTGATGAATGTATTAAATGTGGTACATGTATGGAAGTTTGCCCGACTGGCGCTGTAATCAAGAGATAGAAATGGGAGGTTTATTATGGAAAATGTAACTCTTACTATAGATGGGAAAAAAGTAACTGTGCCTAAGGATTATTATGTCATTCAAGCTGCTAAAAAGGTAGGAATAGATATCCCAGCATTATGCTATGATCCTAATTTGGAGGTGGTTTCCGCTTGTAGGCTTTGTTTAGTGGAGATTGAGGGAAGAAAGAAATTAGAAACTTCCTGTTCTACAAAAGTAAAAGAAGGAATGGTAGTATATACTGAGTCTGAAAAGGTGGTAGCCATAAGAAGAGAAATCCTTCAATTGCTTTTAGACAACCATCCTAATGACTGTTTAACTTGTCAAAAAGCAGGGGAATGTTTGCTACAACAATATGCTTATAGATATGATGTAAAATTTAGAGAACACGATGGAGCAAGAAGACCTAACTATGTAGACACGTCAAGCCCTTATATTTTAAAAGATGATAGCAAATGTATACTCTGTGGCAAATGTGTCAGAACTTGCTCTCAAGTACATGACAGAAAAGTCTTATCTTTTGCAGGAAGAGGATTTGATACAAGGATAGTTGCAGATGCAGATTTCTCTTTAGAAGAATCCACTTGTGTCTCCTGTAATAGGTGCGTAGTAGCATGTCCTGTAGGTGCCCTTATAGATAGGAGGGTTTTAGGAAAGACAAGAGTTTGGGATAGTGAAATAAAAAGTATAAAATGTAAAGCTTGTAATTATGGATGTAATTTTGAGGTGTTATCTAAAAAGGGTAAAAATATTGCCGTTAGGGCGAAAGCTCCTTCTGAGGGAAGACCTTTATGCTTAAAGGGAAGACTTACTACCGAATTACTGTATGTAGATGAACCAGAAACCCCTTATAAAAAGGAAAATGGAAAGTTCGTAGGAACTAGTTGGAAGGAAGCTTTAGAGCTAGACGGTGTATTTGAAAAACTATTGGAAGAAGAGAAAAGTAAGTAGGAGTTGAATAAGATGGCTGAAATAACCATAAATGGTAAGATGTATAATGTGGAAGACCATATTACAGTACTTGAGGCCTGTAGAAAAATAGGTATAGATATTCCAACTTTATGTTATGATGATAGACTAGAACCCCATGCTGCCTGTAGATTATGCTTAGTTGAAGTAAAGGGAAAAGGAAAGCTTGAAACTTCCTGTTCCCTTAAGGTAAGGGATGGAATGGTCATAGAAACCCATAGTGAAAAAGTAATTAATGCAAGAAAGGATATATTAGATCTATTGTTTTCAAACCATCCAAATGATTGCCTTATTTGTGATAAATCGGGAGCATGTGATTTGCAAAATTATTGCTTTGAATATGGAGTGGAAATGGGAACTTATGAAGGAGATAAGAAGGATTATCCTATAGATTATTCCAATCATTTTTATACCTATGACCCTAATAAATGTATCTTATGTGGTAAATGCGTTAGGGTATGTTCTGAACTACAATGTACCGATGCTATTGGACTAGAAAACAGGGGCTTCCATACTAAGGTAGTTACCCCTTTCGATATGGGATTAGCTACTTCTAATTGCGTATCCTGTGGAAACTGTGTAGCAGCATGTCCAGTAGGAGCGTTAATGCCAAAGAGGAAGGAAAAGTTTAGACTTTGGGAAGTGAAAAAAGTAAAAACTACTTGTTCCTACTGTGGCGTAGGTTGCCAGATGGAATTGTTGGTAAAAGGAGACAGGGTTGTAGGTGTAGAACCAGCAAGAGGTAAGGCCAATAATGGGCTACTTTGTGTTAAGGGAAGGTTTGGATATCCCTTTATTAATCATCCAGACAGATTAAAAACTCCACTTATAAAGAGGAATGGCAAGTTTGAAGAAGCCAGTTGGGATGATGCATATAAATTAATAGTGAGCAAAGTAAAAGAAATAAAGGGAGAGTATGGATCAGAAGCCTTCGCAGGCCTTACTTCCGCTAGATGTACTAATGAAGAAAACTATTTATTCCAGAAGTTATTCAGAGCAGTAATAGGAACCAATAATGTAGACCATTGTGCCCGACTCTGACATTCTTCCACCGTTGCAGGTCTTGCAACAACATTAGGAAGTGGTGCTATGACTAATAGTATTGAAGAGATACTCAATACAGACGCTATATTTGTAATTGGTTCTAATACTACTGAAAACCATCCAGTAATAGGGACGGTTATGAAAAGAGCAATGAAAAAGGGGGCAAAACTAATAGTAGCTGATCCAAGGAGGATTGAATTAGCAGACTATGCTGATGTATTTCTACAAATTAAGCCAGGAACTAATATAGCCCTATTAAATGGAATGATGAATGTAATTTTAGATCGCGGTTTACATGATAAGAAGTTTATTGAAGAAAGAACGGAGAATTTTGAAGAGTTTGAAAGGGTAATGAAACAATATACTCCAGAGAGGGTTGCAGAAATATGTGGAGTAGATGAAGAAGATATTATAAAAGCGGCCCTTATATATGCAGAAGCAGAAAAAGCAGGAATTTATTATGCCATGGGAATAACCCAACATACTACAGGAACCCATTCTGTAATGAGTATATCTAATTTAAGCTTACTTTGCGGAAATATTGGGAAAGTCTCAGCAGGAGTAAATCCATTGAGAGGACAAAACAATGTTCAAGGTGCCTGTGATATGGGTGGACTTCCAGCTGATTTACCAGGATACCAAAAGGTATTTAAACCAGAAGTCCAAGAAAAGTTTGAAGAGATGTGGAATTCAAATATTCCAAATAAAGTAGGCCTGACCATACCGGAAATATTCGATGAAGCAGAAAAGGGAGATATTAAATTTATATATATAATGGGAGAAAACCCTATGGTATCCGACCCAGATATAAACCATGTAAGGAAAGCCTTGACTAATTTAGACTTTTTGGTGGTACAGGACATATTCTTAACAGAAACAGCAGAATTAGCTGATGTAGTACTGCCAGCAGCATCTTTTGCAGAAAAGGATGGGACTTTCACTAATACGGAGAGAAGGGTCCAAAGGGTAAGAAAAGCCATAGAACCAGTAGGTAATTCTAAACCCGATTGGCAGATATTGATGGAGTTTATGAATGGACTTGGTTACAATAAAAAATATTTACATCCTTCCGAAATAATGGAGGAAATTAGAACTGTAGTGCCCCAATATGGAGGGATTACCTATGATAGGATAGAAAAAGAAGGTATTCAATGGCCTTGTCCAGATATAGATCATCCAGGAACCAAATATCTTCATAAAGCTGCTATAGCTAGAGGTAGAGGCCTCTTTATGGCTATAGACCATAGAGATAGTGCTGAACTGGCTGATACCCAATACCCATTTATTTTTACTACAGGAAGGGTACTATACCATTATCATACAAGAACTATGACGGGGCGAGTGGAAGGGTTAAACAAATTATCGCCTAAATCCTATGTAGAGATAAATGAAGTAACAGCTAATAAGTTAGGCATTTCTCACGGTGAAAAAGTAAGGCTGACTTCAAGGCGAGGTAGCATTACAACCTGGGCAAAGGTAACGGATATAATAGATGAAAATGTGCTATTTATGCCTTTCCATTTTGCTGAGGGTGCAGCTAACTACCTTACTAATACCGAACTGGATTCTATTGCGAAGATTCCAGAATTAAAAGTAGCTGCTGTTAGAATAGAGAAATTGGGGAGTTGAAATTATGTTTAGGGTTGGGATAATTACTGCTAGTGATAAAGGTTCTATAGGAGAAAGGGAAGACATTAGTGGAAAGACTATTAGGGAGATAGTAGAGTCAAAAGGATATAAGGTTGAAAAGTCTATAATTCTTCCTGATGATGAAAAAACCATTTTAGATGAGATGATATATATGGCTGATGAATTAAAAGTAGATTTAATCCTAACTACAGGAGGAACTGGATTTAGTACAAAAGATGTAACTCCTGAAGCTACTATTAAAGCCTGTGATAGGATGGCCAACGGTATAGCTGAGGCTATTAGATACTATAGCCTTGGCATTACCCAACGTGCAATGCTATCTAGAGCAGTTTCAGGAATAAGGGGAGAAACTTTGATAATAAATCTTCCTGGAAGTCCTAAGGCAGTCAAAGAATCCTTAGAATATATAATGGATAGTCTTCACCATGGTTTAGAAATACTAACAGGCCAAACTGGCGATTGTGCTAGGTAGGTGAAAATATGAAAAAATTTGGTACAGCTGTCATACTTGCAGGTGGAAAAAGCACTCGGATGGGTTTTGATAAGCAATTGCTAAAGATAAACGAGAGAAGGCTTATAGATAATCTAAGAAGGAAATTAAATAAAATGTTTGATGATATAGTTGTAGTAACTAATAGGTCTGAATATTACCTGGGATTTCCAGACAAAATAACTAAGGATATAATAGTAGGGAAAGGGCCTCTATCAGGAATTCATGCCGGGTTAAAGGCATCTTATAGCCAATATGTTTATTTTGTCGCCTGTGATATGCCAAATATTAATTTAAATTATATTGAATATATGAAGAAAGAATTAAAAGATTTAAAGGTAAAGGCTTGTGTGACAAGGTATGGAGAATGGATAGAGCCTTTTAATGCATTTTACTCTAAGAATATGATAGAGGACATAGAAGAGCATCTATCTAATAATGGAAGATCCGTGAATTCTTTAATATCTAAACTACCTGTTCATTATATAGAAGAAGAAAAAGCTAGAGAATTTAGTCCTAATTGGGATATGTTTTTGAATTTAAATACTAAAGAAGAATTAAATGACTATTTAAAAATAATCAATAGTCAAAATTGAGGTTGGTAAGATGGATACTATTAAAAGGGTTGATATTCTCAGGATAAAGGGTGAAGAATTCAAAGGAGAAGAGGATGTAGTAATATTGGAATACCCCTTCACCATATTTGTAAACGATGAAGAGATAATAACATTACTATGTAGTCCTAATTCTCTCAAAGAATTAATGGTAGGTTTTCTTTTTTCAGAAGAATTCATATCTTCTCTTTCAGATATAGATAGAATTAGGTTAGATGAGGATAAGGGCATAGGTTATATTTATCTTAAAAATATAAACCAATTTAATGAAAAACTTAGAGGAAAGAGGACCATTACCTCAGGTTGTGGAAAAGGAACTCTATTCTATAATGTATTGGACTCCTTTAAATCCAAAAGGATAAAAGAACCTTTGTCCATAGAAGTAGAAAATATAAAAAGGCTTATAAGTAAGTTTAATAAAAAATCAGAGCTTTTTTTGAATACAGGTGGGGTCCATAGTTGTGCATTATGTAGTGCTAATGATATAATTCTATTTGAAGAAGATATAGGAAGACATAATGCCCTAGATAAAATATTTGGAAAAGCTTTACTAGAAGGAATTGATACTAAGGATAAGATAATTTTAACCAGTGGTAGAATATCCTCTGAAATCCTTATAAAATCAGCTAAAAGGCAGGTTCCAGTAATAGTTTCTAGGTCTGCTCCCACTAGTTTATCGGTAGAGTTAGCCAAAGAACTGGGCATTACCCTTATTGGATTTGCCAGAGGACAAAAAATGAATATCTACACAAATTTTCCGAGCTTAATTTTCTAAAGCTTTATGCCATGGATATTAAGCCGTTAGGTATAAAGGGAAACCCTTATGCCTCCCGTGTTTGGAAAGGAAGATTATAAAACCATAAATTATTTATGGTTTTTAACAGTCCTTTCGAGGGCTGTTTTTATTTTGAGAAAACTAACAAATAACAAACTTAAAAACAAAGGAGATGGTTTTGTGAAAAGATTTTTAGCATTATCTTTAAGTATCTTACTCATTTTTACAATTTTGGTAGGTTGTACACCAAAGAATGATGGACAAGACCTAGGAGAGCTTGAAGAAAATACTAGTAAGGTAGAAGATACTAATTCAGAAGAAAAGACAGGTGGTAGAATAATATTATCCACAACTACCAGTACTCAAGACAGTGGACTTTTAGACTACATATTGCCAGTATTTGAAGAAGAAACTGGTATAGAAGTAGATGTTGTGGCTGTAGGAACAGGCAAGGCCTTACAGATGGGTAAAGATGGAGATGCAGACATTCTTTTAGTTCATGCTAAAGAATCTGAGGAAGAGTTTGTAGCAGAAGGCTATGGAAAGGAAAGACAAGACGTAATGTATAATGATTTCATTCTTGTAGGGCCAAAGGACGATCCTTTAAAATTAAAGGAAAATTCACCAAATAACATATTGGAAGGATTAAAGAATATTGCTGATAATGAAACTATCTTTGTATCTAGAGGGGATGATTCAGGGACACATAAAAAAGAGCTTTCCATATGGAAGGAAGCAGAAATTGAACCAGCTGGAGAATGGTATTTAGAGGCAGGAGCTGGTATGGGAGATGTATTAAAGATTACAGATGAAAAGGAAGGATATACTATTACTGATAGAGCGACCTATCTAAGCATGAGAGATACATTAGATTTAGATATAATAATAGAAGGAGACGAGAATCTATTCAACCAATATGGTATAATACCAGTAAACCCAGAAAAATTTGATGACAAAGTGAAGGATAGAATTAATGAAGAAGGCGCCCAAATATTTATGGATTGGTTGCTATCAGAGGATATACAAAACTTAATTGGAGAATATGGCGTGGAGGAATTTGGTATGCCTCTATTTGTGCCAAATGCAAAATAATTAATATATGAAGTTAAAGCTGCATATTTTATTCAGTTGATAAAATATGCAGCTTTAAACTATAGGCGGTGATCATTATAGATTATATAGCAGAAGGATTTAAAGAAGCCATTAGGTTATTAATAGGTTTTGATAAGGAAGTATACGGTATAATAACATTATCCCTATTTGTTTCTACTACAGCTACTGTAATAGCTTCTTTAATCTGTATCCCACTAGGAATACATTTAGGGATAAAAAATTTTAAAGGAAAAAAAGCTTTTTCACGGATTTTATATACTTTTATGAGTATTCCTTCGGTAATTGTAGGACTAATTGTTGCTATTTTACTTTCAAGGAGAGGTCCTTTTGGGGAATTTGATCTTCTATATACTCCAAAAGCAATGGTAATAGCGCAAGTTTTGTTAGTAACACCGTTGGTTTTAGGGCTTACCTATAGTATTTCGAAAAATAGGGGAAAGGAAATAGAAAAAATAGGGATAACCCTAGGAGCTAGCAAAAGGGATATTATAATATTGACTATGAAAGAGCTTAAAGTGGATTTAATAGTCAATATAGTTACTGCCTTTTCTAGGGCCATATCGGAAGTAGGAGCAGTTATGATAGTGGGAGGTAATATTAAAAATCGGACTAGAGTTATTACCACTACCATATCCATGATGAATTCTATGGGAGACTATCCTATGGCAATTGCTTTAGGCATAGTTTTACTCATAATTTCTTTTGTCATAAATAGTTTAATCTATTCTTATAGTGGAGAGGATTAGCATGGAAATCACTATTTTTAATTTGAAAAAAACTTATTCTGAAAGAGAAATATTAAATATAGAAGATTTAAAGATCGAAAGAGGAAAGATTACAGGACTAATAGGTCCCAATGGTTCTGGGAAAACTACTCTATTAAATATTTTGTCTGGTTTAGATAAGGATTTTTCTGGCATTATTAGATATGATGGAAAGCTTTTAGATGGAGGTATTTATAAGAAGATGACCTTAGTATCGCAAAAACCCTACCTTTTTAGAAGGAAGGTATATGAAAATATTGAATACCCTTTAAAGGTAAGGGGTATAAACAAGGATGAAAGGAAAAGAGAAGTAAAGAAGATAATGAAAAGGTTTGGAATAGAAGAGCTAAGGGATAAGAAAGGGCATCTTTTATCTGGAGGAGAATCTCAGAAAGTTAGCTTAGCAAGAGCATTGGTTTTTAAACCTGATTTATTATTTTTAGACGAACCTACATCTAACATAGACCCAGAATCTATAAAGATAATGGAAAGGGAAATACTAAGATTTAATAAGGAAACTAAGGGGACTGTACTTATAGTTACCCATAATATAGAGCAATCTAAAAGATTATGTCATAATATTATTTATTTAAAATCTGGAAAGGTAGGTTATTAAATATGGATTTTTTTGATGTTGTATCGACCCAGGAAGCAAGGAATAGAATTATGAGAAATTTTAAAGAATATGAATTTAAAATAGAGGAAATATCTATACTAGAGGCGACAGACAGAATTTTAGCAGAAAGTATATATTCTAATATAAATGTGCCAGAGTTTAACCGTTCCACCGTAGATGGATATGCAATTAAGTTTAAAGATAGCCAAGGGGCAAGTGAATCGGTGCCAAGCCTATTTAATATTTTGGGAGAAGTTAAGATGGGAGAAACTCCTAAAAGCAGCATAAAATCTGGAGAGACTATGTATGTTCCAACAGGAGGAATGATTCCTGAGGGAGCAGATGGAATGGTAATGATAGAGTATACTGAAAAACTAGATGAAGAAAACCTTATGGTATATAAACCTATATCCTTTAATGAAAATATTGTTTTAAAAGGTGACGATATAAAGAAAGGGGAAATGGTTCTGAAAAAGGGAAGGAGGATAAATCCCGAGGTAGTAGGAGTATTAGCCGCTTTAGGTATACCTAAGGTTAAAGTGTATAAAAGACCTAAATTCTATATAATTTCAACGGGAGATGAGATTATAGATATAGATGAAGAATTAGAACTAGGTAAAATTAGAGATATAAATAGCTATACCCTTTATTCTACTATAGTTAAACTAGGAGGAGAAATTACTGGAAAAACTATTGTAAAGGATGATTATGAGCTTTTAAGAAAAGAAGTGGATAAAGCTATTGCTATTTCAGATATTGTACTGATTTCTGGAGGAAGTTCTGTAGGAACTAGAGATTATACTGGTAAAGTAATAGATTCTTTTAATGGTAAGGGAGTATTTGTTCACGGAATTTCTATAAAACCAGGGAAACCAACAATTTTAGGAGAAGGTAAGGGTAAATTAATAGTTGGTCTTCCAGGCCATCCTGTATCTTCCATTATAGTTTTTAAAACTATTGTAGAGGAGTATATTTACAAAAAGATGGGAGTTATAGATTATAAATTAAAAACCAAGGTTATAATGGATTTCAACTTTCCTTCATCACCAGGGCAGGAGACTTATCAAATGGTAAAATTAGAAAATAGGGATGGTAAAATATATGCTACTCCTAGTTTTGGTAAATCTGGTATGATTACTTTATTGTCAAACTCTGATGGATATATAATAATCAAACCTTATGAAGAAGGAATATATAAGGGAGAAGAAAGGGAAGTATATTTGCTGTAATAGTATAACTAACATTTTACATGTCATCCTGAGAGTAGTAGAATGAACTTACCGACGAAGGATCTTTTCACGAAGGGCCTCCTGTTAAAGGATATAAAGACTAAAAGCGACATTCTTCAGTTGCGCTTCAGAATGGCAATGATGAACTCTACTAAAAGAAAGGGGCAAATCATAATGGACAAAAACAAAAGAAATATCTATATAGACAATATAGATGTAGAGGAAGCTAAGAAAGTATACTATGATAAATTAAATATAGAACCTCAATGGGAAGAAATAGATGTAGTAAATTCCTTAGGTAGGGTAACCTTTGAAGCCATATATGCAAAGGTTTCGTCCCCAAATTATAATGCTGCAGCAATGGATGGAATTTTAGTTGACTCTTCTAATACTTTAGGTGCTACAGAAGTAAATCCTAAGATATTAGAAGAAGGGAAGGAATTTTTATACATAAATACAGGAAATCCAGTAGTAGACCCTTATGATGGGGTAATAATGATAGAGGATGTTATCGAATTAGGAGAAGGAAAGGTACAAATACTAAAAGCTGCTCATCCTTGGCAACATGTAAGGCCTATTGGAGAAGACATAGTGGCTACGGAGATGGTAGTACCTTCTAAACATAAAGTTAGACCTATAGATATAGGTGCTTTAATATCTGGAGGTATAGAAAAAGTAAAAGTATATAAAAAGCCTAGAATAGGAATCCTTCCAACTGGAACGGAAATAATAGAAGACATTAAGAAACTTGAAACTGGAAAGATAATAGATTCAAATTCTAGGGTATTTGAAGCATTAGTTATTGAAGATGGTGGCATACCTAATAGATATAGTCCTATAGAAGATGACTATGAAAAACTCAAAAAGGCGGTTTTGAAAGGGGTAGAAGAAAACGATATTCTAATAATTGGTGCAGGTTCTTCTGCTGGATCTAAGGATTATACAGTAAATATAATAGAGGAATTGGGAGAAGTAGTAATCCATGGTGTTGCATTAAAACCAGGGAAACCTACGATTCTAGGGATAATAAAAGGAAAACCAGTAATCGGTATCCCTGGATACCCTGTATCTGCTTATTTGGTATTTGAAACTTTTGTTACACCTTTAATATTAAAATATATTGGATTAAAAGAGGAAAAGGATACTTTTGTAAATGCAATTATATCGAAGAAAATAACATCTTCCTTAAAAAATAGAGAGTTAGTAAGGGTTAATTTAGGATATGTAAATGATAAATTAATTGCAACCCCTTTATCTAGTGGTGCAGGGGTTACCATGAGTTTAGTAAAGGCTGATGGTATAGCTATAATACCTCAATCTTTAGAAGGAATAGATGCAGGAGGCATTGTAAATGTAAGATTGCTTAAGCCATTAAATCAAATTAAAGAAACTTTAGTCTCCATCGGTAGTCATGATATAATAATGGATATAATAGGGGATATGATGAAATTAACCTCTGGCCATGTAGGGAGCATGGGTGGAATCCTATCCACGAAAAGGGGGGAATGCCATATTGCCCCAATCCATCTATTGGATATGGAAACAGGGAAATACAATGTTTCTTATGTAAAAAGATACTTTCCTGGACAAAAGATGGCCATTATAAAAGGGGTTAAAAGGCATCAAGGTTTCATAGTGGGAAGGGGAAACCCTAAAGATATAAAGGATTTTTCAGATTTAATAAGGGAAGATATTGTCTATATAAATAGACAAAGGGGAGCAGGTACTAGAATACTTTTAGATTATCATTTGAATAAAGAAAATATCGATCCATCAAATATAAAAGGCTACGACAGGGAGATGACTACCCATATGGCAGTAGCCACAGCAGTTAAAACAGGATCTGCCACTACGGGATTAGGCACATATTCAGCAGCTAAAGCTTTGAATTTAGATTTTATCGATATAGCCTATGAAGACTATGACTTCCTAGTACCCTTTGAATTACTTGAAGATGATAGGGTGAAAGAATTTATTAAAACTTTAAAATCTGATGAATTTAAGGAAAGAGTAGAAGTCTTAGGAGGATATGGATTTGAAAATATTGGAAAGATAATTGTAGTTGA
Organism: [Clostridium] ultunense DSM 10521; assembly: GCF_000511955.1. Taxonomy (GTDB): domain Bacteria; phylum Bacillota; class Clostridia; order Tissierellales; family Tepidimicrobiaceae; genus Schnuerera; species Schnuerera ultunensis. The sequence continues at coordinate 154,081 of NZ_AZSU01000006.1, forward strand.
ATAATAAAGTAAAGATGACGGGCATTTGATGCTCGTCATTTTTATTTTACAGAATATACCCCTGAAGTTTACGAATAGGGGTTTTCTTTTTACTATTCGTACCATTTTTCCTACCATTCGTACCATATTAAACAAAATTAAGGTTAAATATGGTATATTTTTGATAAATAAAGTTAAGTTTTATGGAGGGCTTAGATGTTACATAAGTTAGCTGAGGATATAAGTTTTTACTTGATAATTAATAAGATAATAGATATAGAGGATAGGGATATTTATATATATGGCCTGGAATTGCTTATTTCTACCTTATTTACATCTATTAGCATATTAATCCTAGGATTTTTCACAGGAGAATGGGTTTCAGGAGTAGCATATCTATCCGTATATATATTTCTAAAATCCTATACAGGAGGATATCATGCAAAACACTATTATGAATGCTATATCTATTCCATATTAGTTTTTATCGTTTTAATAATTATAAAGAATATAACTTTATTAAATTGTCAACCAATTATTGGATTATTTTCATTGTTTTTTTCTACAATAATCGTATTCAAATTTGCTCCAGTTGTAAACAAGAATAACCCAAAAACAAAAGAGGAAGTCGCTAAAAACAAGAAAATAGCCAGAAGAAGAATATTACTTTTGGGCATAATTGTAGTTTTAGGATATATAGTAAAAGCTGAGCTAATGGATTTGTGGTTTATGCTAGCTATAACAGAGCTTTCAATAGCATATTCAATACTTAAGCAAAAATTTTTAGAAAGGAGGGAACCAAGTGAAGAACGTAAAGATAAAAGTATTGGAGAATATCGCTAAGATGTCAAAAAAGGCAGTTGTATTATCAGAAGGGAAGCAGTCTATATTTTTAACCTTTGAACCAAAGAAGCCGGAGAAGAAGTAAAGAAATAAGGTAGATGTGTGTGGGTAGTTTGTGGGTATTGGGATTTATATTATAAATAGAAATACAAAAACCTCCAGTATTAGCCGAGGAGGTTTTTGTGTTGCTATGAAATACAATTTATGGTAGTCTAAAAACAGATATATCTTAAAGGGATGATACTAATGGTTTATATTGGAATCTGTGATGATGATAGATGTTTTTTAGATTACATTGAAAATAGGATAGAAGAAATTGTAAAAGCAGAAAATATAGTTGCTAAAATCTATAAGATAAACAATGGAATAGATTTGTTAAAGGCTTATGATAAGAAGAACAAGCCTTTTGATATCATATTCCTAGATATAGATATGCCTAAAATGGATGGTTTGGAAGTAGCTGAAATTATTAGAAAAAAGGATGAAGAAACTATATTAATATTCTTAACTTCCATGGAAGATGTAGTATATAAAGCTTTTAAATACGATACCTTTAGATTTATTAGAAAAAGCCATATGGATAAAGAATTAGAAGAAGCATTACAAAGTTCATTAGAAAAACTAAAAGATGAAAAGCATATATTTAAAACCACCAATGGTGATCTATCCTTATATATTAGTGATATACTCTATTTTGAATTTATGGATAGAGCTGTATATATAAAAACTTTTGATGGGATATATAAGACGAATATTAGAAGATTTAAAGATATTGAAGACATATTTGGGCATAAAGGATTTGTTTCAATACATAGGAGCTGTATGGTAAATGAAAATTATGTAAAAAGTCTAGGTAACTTAGATATAATCTTGGATAATGATGAAAAACTACCCGTTAGTAGATATAGAATGGAAGAAGTTAAAAGAAGTTTTATTAAAGTAGCAAGGAGAGGATAATAATGCCTCAATCAACACTATGGCTTATATATGAATATATTCTTTGTTTAGTAGAAATACTTCTCTTTTATGATTTTTTAAATTTCATATTAAAAAAAGATAAAAGGGTAAAAAAAGGATATTACTACCTATCTATTATGTTGTTATCGGTTTTTACATTAGCATTGACAGAAATCAATATATATTCCATGGTACGAACTATTTTACTATATCTTATTTTACTTTTAGTAGCTTACATACTATTTAAAGGAAATATAAAAGAAAAAATATTTTTTGTTACCATGTTTTATTTTTTCTTGATACTTAGTGATATTTTGGCAGTCAATATTTTAAGCTCCTTTATTAGAAAAGACCTACAGGGTATTATAGAAACCCAGGCTTGGCCTAGATTATTATTATCTCAGATTTCTAAATTATTATTATTCCTAATTCTGAGAATGGTAAAAAGTAATTATAAAGAGAGGGATTCAGACATTCCTAGATATTATTGGTACTGGATATTGTTTGTCTATTTAATATCTGGAATAAATTTATTAGTAATATTCAATATAGGTTTAATTCTGAATGAATTAAATATTGAGATTCAACATTTAACAATAGCTATTAGTTTAGGTTCATTGTTGATAGTTGCTGTAACCTATTATATATTTGTAAAGTTAAATAGTTTTTATAAAGAAAAAAGCAGCTATAGGATAGTGGAAATAAAGAATCGAATGCTTAAGAAGGAAATGGAAGAAAAGGAAATAATGTATGAAGGGGTTAAAAAACTTCACCATGATTTTAAGAATCATATAATCTGTATTGAAAAATTATTAGAACAAGAAAAGCTTCAATTAGCAAGTGAATATATTAAAGGTCTAAAGGATGAAGTAGTTGAAACTTATACATGGATTAAAACTGGAAATGACGCGATAGATGCTATATTGAATCAAAAGAAATCAGAAGGAGTTAAGAAGAATATAGATATGGATATGAAAGTAAGTATTCCAGAAGATCTAAATGTTAAACCCCTTGATCTATGTACAATTTTAGGAAATGCCCTAGACAATAGCATAGAAGCAAATGAGAAGATAGAGGAGAAAAATAGAAGGAATATAGATTTAAAGATAAACCCATATAAAGACTATCTATTTATAGAAATATCAAATCCTTCATCAGCTAATCCAATGGATGAAGATGGCAAACTTAAAACCACCAAGAAGGATAAAGAAAACCATGGTTTTGGCATGAAAAGCATAGAATCCATAGTAGAAAAATATAATGGAATACTGAATTATGAATATGATGAAGGGAAGTTTATATTAAATATAATGTTACCTATAGAGGAAGTTAGATTTTAAAATCTAACTTTTTTATGCTATTTGTACCGTTTTTACTACCATTCGTACCATATTAAACAAAATTTAGTATAAATATGGTATGTTAATAATGATGGAGAATAGAGAATCTTATTTGAGGAGGTGATTCCATTATGAAAAAAAACACTATCTTTGCTTTAATAATGGCATTTTTGTTTGTAATGACTACAGTGGCTTTTGCTAATAATGGTTATTATAATGATGAAAGTATAGAAATGATAGATATTGAAATTGATTATTCTAGTCAAAAAATATTAAAAGATGGTAGTATAGAATATGATGTAAAAAACAAAGAACAAGTTGCAGACTTTTTAGAAATTGATATAGATAAAATAAGAAATATTAAGATAACTAAACCAAATTATATTATAAAGGAATCTAATTTAAATAACAGTGATATTACTCCATTTGCAAATATTTATATCGCTAATATAACTGGGCCAAGACAAGCTTGTGGGTCAAAGAGAATATGTGAAAATTCTGCTGTTAATCATGCAAAAGACCCTGTAGTAAAAACAATAACTCTTTCCGGTACTGTTTCAAACAGTCATAGTTTAAGTGTAGATGCTGGTATTGATGTTGAAATCGCTTCTATTTCTGCGGCAGTAGGATTTAACATAGAAAGAAGTTGGACAATGATGGATCCTACACAAGTTGAATTAGAACCAGGTCAAAGAGTAACTGTAGTTGCATTCCCTTACTGGGATGTTTACAGTTTTCATGTTATGCAATCTTCAATTTTTAGAGATAAAAAAGTAGGATATGGAAATGCTATGGAAACCTTTGGATTCTGTACAGTTGTTTATGATGATTGATTCTTTTGCTTTATAGGTTATTCTATGAAAAAATATAACTTATAAATTATTATATCTATTAAAAATTAGTTATTATAGACATATGGAGTTATTCCTTAGATGGTGGGTTCAAATATACAAGGAAGTTAAATGAGTTTCAGATAACTGTTAGATAACTGGTATAATTTAATTTTAAAATTAAATTATACCAGTATTTTTTTATGCCCTAACCTTATCCTCTTTAGTATAAAAGGAATCATTGTTCATAAAATATCATTATGTTTAAATAAAGGAATTTTGGCAATATATATATTGAAAATGATTATCAAAATCGAAAACTTAAGTTGCTAAAATTTTCATATAAATTCTACCCATAAAAGGAGGTAAAAATATGCGTTTTGAAGATTATAGCCCATTAGAGGATAAACATTATAGCATCTTAGATATTAATGGGAATGTTATTACAGAAGAAAATCTCCCTTCATTTTCTGATGAAGAATTATTATACCTTTATAGAACCATGTTGTTTTCTAGAATCATGGACGAGAAAAATCTATCTTATCAAAGACAAGGTCGTATGCTAACCTATGCACCAAATATAGGCCAGGAGGCTGCCCAAATAGGCAGTGCATATGCTATGGAAAAGAATGATTGGTTGGTGCCATCCTTTAGAGAACTAGGGGCATGGCTGGTTAAAGGTGTGCCGCTAAAAAACATTTTCCTCTACTGGTACGGTAACGAGTGGGGAAGCTATATGCCAGAAGGGGTAAAGGTATTACCTGTTTCAGTTCCTATTGCTTCCCAATTACAACATGCTACAGGCATTGGAATGGCTAATAATATAAAAGGTGAAGAGAGTGTAGTAGTAGCCTATGTTGGAGATGGAGGGACCTCTCAAGGGGATTTCCATGAAGCTTTAAACTTTGCTGCAGTATTTAAGGCTCCAGTAGTATTTGTAATTCAAAACAATCAATATGCTATTTCCGTTTCTAGAAAAGAACAAACAGCCAGTAAAACCCTTGCACAAAAGGCAATTGCCTATGGCATGCCTGGAATTTTAGTAGATGGGAATGACATATTTGCAGTATATTCTGCAACAAAGGAAGCTATAGAACGGGCAAGAAAAGGTGGAGGACCAACATTAATTGAAGCCTTTACCTATAGATTAGGGGCTCACACTACTTCTGATGACCCAACTAAATATAGAAAAGATGAAGAAGTAGAAAAGTGGAAGGAAAAGGATCCTATAGTGAGGTTTAAAAAATATCTCCAAAACAAAGGAATATTGACGGATGAATGGGAGGAAAATGCTAAGAAGGAAATAGAAAAAGAAGTAACATCAACTTTTGAAGAAATAGAGGATAAATCGGATACTTTAATTGAAGACATATTTCAATACCATTATGAAACTATGCCTCCACATTTAGAGGAACAATTAGAGGATTATAAATCTTTTTTAGAAGGGGGTAAATAATATGGCTAATAAGTTGAATATAGTTGAAGCCGTAAATCAGGCTCTTATGAATGAAATGGAAAAGGATGAAACCGTAATAGTTTATGGCGAAGACGTAGGTGTTGAAGGTGGAGTATTTAGAGCTACGGTAGATCTACAGAAGAAATTTGGTAAAGAGAGAGCCTTTGATACTCCCCTTGCTGAATCTGCTATTGTAGGTACAGCTGTGGGTATGGCTATTAATGGGTTAAAACCAGTTGTTGAAATGCAATTTATGGGTTTTTCCTATCCTGCCTTTAACCAAATAATATCCCATGTGGCAAGAATGCGTAACAGATCTCGAGGACGGTATACACTTCCAATGGTAATACGGGCACCTTATGGCGGAGGTATAAGAGCTTTAGAGCATCACTCTGAAAGTACGGAAGCATTATATGCCCATATTCCAGGATTAAAGGTAGTAATACCTTCTACTCCTTATGATACTAAGGGTTTACTCATAGCAGCTATTAGAGATCCAGATCCAGTTATATTTTTAGAACCAAAACGAATCTATAGGGCTTTCAGACAAGAGGTACCTGAAGAAGCTTATGGACTACCAATTAGTAAGGCAAAGGTGGTAGAAGAAGGGGAAGATATTACTATAATAACCTGGGGTGCTATGGTAAGAGATGTACAAAAAGCTAGTGAGATGGTTAAGGATAAGGGAATTTATCCTGAGGTTATAGATTTACGGACTATTTCTCCAATGGATAGAGAGAGTTTTATAAATTCCGTTAAAAAAACAGGAAGGGCAATTATAGTTCATGAAGCTCCAAAGACTTTAGGAGTGGGAGCTGAAATTGTATCTATTATAAATGAAAAAGCCTTTCTATATTTAGAAGCACCTCCAACTAGAGTAACGGGTTTTGATACTACTTTCCCATTACCTAGGGGAGAAAAGCATTATATTCCATCTCCTGAAAGAATTGCAAAGACTATAGAAGATGTGGTGAAATTTTAGGGAGGAGGCAATAATATGAAATTTGAATTTCGATTTCCAGATATAGGTGAAGGCATTGCAGAAGGAACCCTCATAAAATGGTTGGTAAAGGAAGGAGAAGACGTAGAAGAAGGCCAATCAGTGGCTGAAGTGGAGACGGATAAAGTAACTACAGAAATACCTTCTCCAAGAACGGGAAAGGTTTCGGAGTTAAAAGCAGAAGAAGGAGATATAATCAACGTAGGAGATGTATTTATTACCATAGACATTTTAGGAGATATTGACGAAGTAGGGATAAAAGAAGAATTGCCTGAAAAGAAAGAAATTGTAGAGGAAGAGACTGCTGGTGTGGTAGGTGAAGTAATAGCTTCTTCAGAAGAAATACCACCGAGTAGAGAAGGGCAAGGGGATTTTTCTCAAGAATCGAGAAAAGTAAAAGTTCTTGCTACACCTGTTGCACGAAAAATGGCTAAGGATTTAGGTGTAGACATTAGGGAAGTAGAGGGTACAGGACCAAATGGTAGAGTTATGAAGGAAGATATTAAAAAAGCCAAAGAAGCTATGGTTAAATCTAAAGAGGAAAGGAAAATAATTGAATTAGGGCATAGGGAGAGGGTTTTAATAGAGGATGAAAGGATAGAGAGAATTCCTCTTACTAGAATAAGAAAAACTATTGCAGAACAGATGGCAGTTTCCAGATTTACAATACCCCATACCACTGCAATGGATGAAATAGATGTGGCTGAATTATATGAATTTAGAAAAAAATATAAAGAAAGATTAAGAGAGGAAGAGGTTAATTTAACTTTCCTGCCATTTATCCTTAAAGCTGTCATAGTAGCATTGAAGGAATTCCCAGAATTTAATTCTTCTTTAGATGAAGAAAATGATGAGTTAATATTAAAACATTTCTACCATATTGGTATAGCTACTGATACTGACAGGGGTTTAATGGTTCCTGTATTAAGGGATGGGGACAAAAAGAGTATAGTGGAAATTGCCAAGGAAATAGAAGATTTAAGTAGTAGGGCTAAAGATAATAAAATTGAACTTCGTGAACTAAAAGGTAGTACTTTTACTATAACTAATTATGGTTCTATAGGTGGTCAATTTGGGATTCCAATCATCAATTATCCTGAATCTGCTATTTTGGGCATAGGCCGTATTGTTAAAAAACCTATTGTAAAAGATGATGAAATTGTTATTGCTAGAATGTTACCTTTATCCTTATCCTATGATCATAGAATAATTGATGGAGCTAGTGGGGCAAGGTTTTTAAATCTACTATCAGAACTCTTGAAGGATCCAGAAATACTGTTATTGAAATCATAGAAAGGATTGAAGGTGATAATATGAATAAATATGACCTTATAGTTATAGGAGGAGGCCCTGGAGGTTATGTGGCTGCCATAAAGGCAGCCCAACTTGGGGGTAAGGTTGCAGTAGTTGAAAAAGAAAAGCTTGGTGGAGTATGTTTAAACTGGGGTTGCATACCTACTAAAACTTTATTAAAAACTGCTAAATTGTACGAAGATATATTAAGAGGAGAAGAATTTGGGATTGTAGGCATTGACAATTCAGATGTAAAGGTAGATTGGAACCTTTTATCTAAACGGAAGGATAAGGTAGTAAAAAAATTAGTATCTGGCATATATATGCTCTTTAAGAAGAACAAAGTCGATCTTTTTGAGGGCATGGGAAAGGTTTTAGATAAAAATAAGGTTGAAGTCAATGGAGAGGTTATAATAGGTGATAATCTTATTATAGCAACGGGAGCTAAGGATAATTTACCACCTATTGATGGTTTAGAAACTGTTTTAGAATCAGGAAAGATTATTAATAGTAAAGGAGCTTTACAGTTAGAAGAAATCCCTAAAGATTTAGTGATAGTCGGTGGTGGAGTTATAGCTGTAGAATTTGCTACTCTATTCAATTCTTTAGGTTCAAAAGTAACATTAATACAAAGATCAAATCGTATATTGTCTTCTACAGAAAAGGAAATGGTAACTACATTACAAAAATATCTTATTAGAAAAGGGATAAATATAGTAACGGATACAAAATTAAAGTCTGTAACGGAAGATGGAGTTTTAATAGACCATAAAGGAGAAGAAAAGCTATTTAAAGGGGACAAATACCTTATATCTCTAGGATTAAAACCTCAATTAAAGGGAATAGAAAATTTAAACCTAGAGTTGGATTCCAAAGGATTCGTAAAAACCAATGAAAGAATGGAGACTAATATAAAAGGAGTTTATGCTATTGGTGACTTAAATGGTAAATTTGCTTTAGCTCATGTTGCTTCTGCAGAGGGAATAGTGGCTGCAGAGAATATTATGGGGAGGGATAGTACTATGAACTACAATATAGTTCCTTCCTGTATATATACATTCCCTGAACTTGCTTCCGTTGGATTGACAGAAGAAGAAGCTAAAGAAAAGGGATATGATATTACAGTAAGCAAATTCCCATTAGCTGCCAATGGTAAAGCATTGGCAGAAGGAGAAACTTTAGGTTTTGCTAAGATAATATCTGATAATAAATATGGAGAAATTCTAGGAGTCCATATTATGGCTAGCAACGCAACAGATATGATTTCAGAGGCTATAGTTGCAATGCAAATTGAAGGTACGGTTTATGATGTAGCGAAAGCAATACACCCTCATCCTACCCTGTCTGAAATAGTTATGGAAGCGGCCTTTGGTGCCGTAGATAAACCTATACACATCTAAGGTTATTCTGTAAGAGAAGTTAGGTTACAAAAACCTAACTTCTCTTTTTTTACTATTCGTACCATTTTTCCTACCATTCATACCATTTTAAACAAAACTTAGATTAAATATGATATTGTAATAAATAATAAAAAAATTTTATATTCATATTTTTAAAATTTTAAATAAATCGTTACAAATCAGCTCCTAATTCTGTTATATATTTTGAAAGGCAAATAAGGAGACGAGGGAGAGGCCAATGATATCGGATACTAGAAAATTGATAATTATTTATATAATTGTTCTAATAATTACTTTGTGGATAAGTGGAATCGTGCCTAAACAAATAGGAAAGATTATTGCAATAAATTATGTTAAAAAAAATTATCCTGATAAGAATTTGGTTTTTTTAGCTATTGATTATTCACCTATTCATGAGAGTTATTTTGTTTCATTTAAAGCTTTGGATGGTAGGGTATATAATTTCGAACTATATTCTAAGTATTTACCAGTAAATGTTTGGTTTGACCCTTTTAACCTAATAGAAGGATAATATAAGCTGCTCCAAAATTATATTTTGGAACAGCTTTTTATTATGATATAATGATGATAATATTCTTTAAAAGTTTGTAAACCAAGGAAGAAGGTGGATGCTATGAAGGATTCATTTGGGAGAGATATAACTTATTTACGTATATCCGTAACGGATTTATGTAATTTAAGGTGCAAATATTGTATGCCAGAAGAAGGAGTGACTAAAGTTCATCATAGAGATATATTGTCCATTGAAGAAATAGAAGAAATAGCAAAAGTTTTTGTGAGATTAGGAGTAAATAAGATAAGGCTTACTGGCGGAGAACCTTTATTACGATCTGGTATATTGGATATTGTTGAAAAAATTGGTAGACTAGAAGGATTAAGGGATTTTGCTATGACTACCAATGGAATTTTATTAAAGAAATATGCTGAAGAATTAAAAATTAGAGGTCTAAAAAGGGTTAATATAAGTTTGGATACATTAGATGAAGATAAGTATAACAATATAACCAGAATTGGAAAGCTAAAAGATGTATTAGAAGGGATTGAAGTTGCAAGAGAGGTAGGGTTAACTCCTATTAAAATCAATGCAGTTTTAGTAGGTGGATTTAACGATGATGAAATAGTAGATTTAGTAAAGTTAACGGAAAAGGAATATATAGACATAAGGTTTATTGAATTAATGCCTATAGGAGAAGCCATAAAATATGAATCAAAATACTTCATATCAAATCAAATTGTTTTAAAAAAATTACCAGAATTAATTCCAGTAGAGAGAAAGGATATATCTTCTCCTGCAGTTTATTATAAATTACCTAATGCTAAGGGAAGGATTGGATTGATCAATCCAGTGTCCTGTAAGTTTTGTGAACACTGCAATAGGGTTAGACTTACAGCACAAGGTAAATTGAAATTATGCCTTCATTCCAAGGATGAAATAGATTTAAAGGAAGCTTTAAGAAAAGGACAGGATATAGAGAAAATAATAATAGATGCTATAGGACAAAAACCAGAATCTCATCATTTGGAAGATGGAGAATATGTGTCTAAGAAAATGTACCAAATAGGAGGCTAAAATGGATTTTACTCATTTCAATGAAGAAGGTAGAGCTCATATGGTGGAGGTAGGAAATAAAGAAGATACTAAAAGGGTAGCTAAAGCTTATGGAAGGATAAAGATGAAAAGAGAGACCATACAGTTAATTAAAGATGGGTTGATAAAAAAAGGAGATGTATTATCCGTAGCTCAAATAGGAGGTATTATGGGTTCTAAGAGGACTAGTGAACTTATTCCCATGTGCCATAATATCTTTATAACAGGATCCAATATCAGGTTTAATATACTAGAGGATGCCATAGAAATAGAATCAGAAGTAAAAACCATAGGTAAGACGGGAGTAGAAATGGAAGCCTTAACAGCTGCGTCAATAGCTGCCCTTACTATATATGATATGTGTAAAGCAGTGGATAAGGATATGATTATTGAAGATATTAAACTATTAAAAAAGTCTGGTGGTAAATCTGGCGAATATATTAGGAAAGAGGATTAATAGGAAGAGGTGTCTATATGAAAACAATTGGTAAGGTAATTGATATAAATATATCTGAAAAGAAGGGTGTAGTTAAAAAACCTGTAGAACAAGGAGTTTTTATTGAAGATTATGGGTTGGAAGGAGATGCCCACGCAGGAAAATGGCATAGACAAGTTAGTTTACTTGGAATAGAAAGCTTTAAGAAGGTAGAAGAGTTGGGCATAGAGGGTTTGAACCATGGAGATTTTGCCGAAAACATAACTACAGAAGGAATAATATTATATGAACTTCCCATTGGGACTAGACTTAGAATAGGTGAAACTATTCAAGAGGTAACCCAAATAGGAAAAGAGTGTCACGTAGGTTGTGCTATTTCAAAAAAAGTGGGAAAATGTATAATGCCTAAAGAAGGCATATTTACAAGAGTAATAAAAGGCGGAGTAGTTAAACCAGGAGATAGTATAGAGGTGCTTTAGATGAAGGTAAAATCTCTATTTATAAAGAGGGAAAAAGATGGGAACATTGAAAGGATTGAAGAAGGTTTCTTTAAAAGAGAAAAAGGCTTAGTTGGAGATATTAATGGAATAGGTGGAGATAGACAAGTTTCTATTGCTACTGATAAAGTGAGAAAATATATAGAAGAAGGGAAATCCAAAGGGATTTGTGTAAAAAGGTTTTATGAGAATATAACAATTGAAGGATTAAATATAGAAGAACTTTCTATAGGCCAAAAGGTTATTATAGGTGAAACCATACAAGAAATAACTCATATGGGGAAAAGGTGCTTTCCTGAGTGTAATCTATTTATTTCAAATAATCCATGTCCCTTGTTTAAGGAAGTATTATTTACTAGAGTATTAAAAGATGGAATTGTAAAAGTAGGAGATAAAGTGGGTATAATGAATTATAACAACACAGATGATGGAGTTAGGTGATAAACATGGATTATAAAGAATATGTGAATAATATTTTAAAAAATATACCTTTAGGAATTGCTATTACAGGTATAGATGGATATGTTAAAAATGCAAACGATCAATTATTAAATATGTTTGGTTATAAATTAGCAGAAGTAATGGGAAACCCCATATCCAACTTGTTTAAATATCCAGATAGGGTAGAAAAACTGTTGCAGAAAGGGAGAAGTATAATAGAAGAAGAAGTATATGTTAAGGCAAGGACGAATAAGATTAGGTTTAACGTATCAGCATATCCTATTCATGGGATTGATAATGAAAAAGTTGATATAATATATATTTTTAACGAAATAAAAAGGGAAAGAAAATTAGCTAACAAGATAATAGACAATAAAGCAATTTATACTTTCGATAAAATTATATCTCAAGACAAAAGTTTCAATAGATTAATCTATTTTGCTAAAGAGATAGCAGATTCAAAATCTACTATACTTATTACAGGAGAATCAGGTACTGGGAAAGAAGTATTTGCACAATCCATACACAATTATAGTAATAGAAGAGATAAACCTTTCGTCGCTATCAATAGCGGTGCTATTCCTAAAAGTTTAATTGAATCTGAATTATTTGGATATGAAGAAGGGGCTTTTACTGGTGCAAAGAAGGAAGGTAGGCCTGGAAAGTTTGAAATAGCCCATGGAGGAACTATATTTTTAGATGAAATAGGAGAGATGCCTTATGATATGCAGACTAGACTTTTAAGAGTAATTGAAGAAGGTGTAGTTTCCAGAATAGGTGGACTAGAGCAAAAAGTTGTTGATGTAAGGATAATAGCAGCTAGTAATAAAGATTTAAAAGAAGAAGTGGAAAAGGGTAATTTTAGAAAGGATTTATTCTATAGATTAAATGTATTACCTATAAGGATTCCACCTTTAAGGAGAAGAAAAGAAGATATTCCCTTATTAATAGATTATTTTATGGAGAGAATTTCTAATAGGCTAAACAAGAAAAAGATTCTCATATCTGAGGAAAAATTAGATAAACTAATGGACTATGACTGGCCAGGTAATGTTAGGGAATTAGAAAATTTTATTGAGTTGTCAATAAACTTAGGTTATATAGCAAATGGAGAAGAGGATGAAGATGGGCTACAATTAAAGGGGCTAAAGGAATATAAATATGAAAATCTAATGTTAGATTATATGGAAAAAAAACATATAATAAAGGTATTGAAAATTTTTTCTTGCAATATTACAAAATCAGCAGAGGCCCTTGGTATTGGTAGGAATACCCTTTATAGGAAGATGGATAAATATGGGATAGATTGCTCCGATTTTGAACAGTGGTCTGTTATGGAACAAAACAAATAAATATATTTGCTCTATTATGGAACATTTATTATTAAAGCCTTGATATAAGCTTGATATCAAGGCTTTTAATTTTTTGGCATAACTTATGCATTATCTATATTGCGTAGGCAAAGAGTTAACGCTGATAAGTAAAATTATTTTAAGTTCTTATAAATTAATAGGGAGGTATGAAATATGAGTGGATATATGGGGAAGATATTAAGAGTAAATCTAACGGATAGGACTGTGAAAGTAGAACCATTAGATTTAAAAGTAGCACAGAAGTATCTAGGATCTAGAGGTCTTGGGGTAAAAATTATGGTGGATGAAGTTCCGGCTAATGTAGACCCCTTTAGTGAAGAAAACAAGATTATAATAGCAACTGGAGCTTTAACTGGAGCACCTGTTCCTACTAGTGGAAGGTATATGGTTATAAGTAAATCACCTTTAACAGGAACTATTGCTATAGCTAATTCTGGTGGATATTGGGGGCCTAAATTTAAAGCCACAGGTCATGATGCCATAATATTCGAGGGTAAGGCTGATAAACCAGTATATCTATATATTGAGGATGATAAGATAGAAATAAGAGACGCTTCCCATATATGGGGTAAAACCGTATCAGAAGCTACAGAAATTATTAAAGGAGACCATGAGGGGGTTAATGTATTATCTATAGGTCCTGCAGGAGAAAATTTATCTTTAATGGCGTCTATAATGAACGATTTAGATAGAGCTGCTGGTCGTGGTGGAATAGGTGCAGTAATGGGTTCTAAAAACTTAAAAGCAGTTGTAGTAAGGGGAAGCAAAAAAGTTTCTTTATTTGATGAAGAAAGGGTTAAGAAAGTTTCATCGGAAAAGATTAGAATATTAAGGGAAGATCCAGTAGCAGGAGGAGGGCTTCCATCCTATGGTAGTGCTGTTTTAGTAAATATAATTAATGAATCTGGAGTATTGCCAGTAAGGAACTTCCAGAAGTCCTATACAGATAATGCAGACTTAATATCTGGAGAGACTATGACTGAAAAACATTTAGTAAAAAAACAGGCTTGTTTCAGATGTCCTATTGCTTGTGGTAGAGTAGTTAAACTAGCCGATGGCTCAGTAGTTGGAGGACCTGAATACGAAACTGTATGGTCCTATGGTGCAGACTGTGATGTATATGATTATGATGCTATAAATGAAGCCAATATGCTTTGTAATGACTATGGTTTAGATACTATCTCGGCAGGTGCAACCATAGCTGCAGCCATGGAACTTTATGAAAAAGGGTATATAAAAGATGAAGATATAGAAAAAGATGGTTTAAGTTTAAATTGGGGAGATGCAAAAGCTATAGTAGGATGGACCAAGAAGATGGCATTAAGAGAAGGATTTGGAGATAAATTAACTGACGGTTCCTATAGATTGGCGGAATCCTATGGGGTACCAGAATTATCTATGTCAGTTAAAAAACAAGAATTACCTGCTTATGACCCAAGGGGAGTTCAAGGGCATGGTATTACCTATGCAGTGAATAATAGGGGAGGATGTCATATAAAAGGATATATGATAAGTCCTGAAATACTAGGTTATCCAGAAAAATTAGATAGATTATCCTTAGAAGGAAAAGCAGCTTATGCTAAGGTGTTCCATGATTTAACTGCTGTAATAGATTCTATAGGTCTATGTGTATTTAGTACCTTTGGTTTAGGGTTACCTGATTATGTAGATATGTATAACGCAGTATGTGGAGATATATATGATGACGACTCTTTATTAGAAGCTGGAGAAAGGGTATGGAATTTAGAAAAATTATTTAATCTAAGGGAAGGAATAGACAGTTCCCATGATACTTTACCAAAGAGATTGTTGGAAGAACCTGTAGTAAATGGACCTACAGAAGGACATATACATCATCTTGATAAATTACTTCCAGAATACTATGAGGTAAGAGGTTGGGATGAGAAAGGAATACCAACAGAAGAAACATTAGAGAGATTAGGTCTTGAAGAGTATAAGAAGTATTTGGGTTTAGCTAGTAAGTAATAAAAAGCTCCTTTGGGGGCTTTTTATTTTGTTGATAGGTTTCAGCTACTACTATATAATAATATCGAGGAGGTGTTGTAGTGATTAAGGTTGAAGTTAGGTTATTTGCCTATTTTAGAGAAGGAAGATGGAAAAAGAAGACTTTAGAATTTGAAGAAGGGACTACTCTTTCTGATATTGTTAAATATTTGAATATAGATGAAGAAGAAGTAAGTATACTTTTACTCAATGGGATAGATGGGCCTGCTAGTCGTGAACCTAAAGATGGAGATATTGTATCACTATTTCCACCTGTAGGAGGTGGCTAAAATATTCACCTTTATCAAAGATTGCTTAGGCAATCTTTTTTTATATAAAATATAATTGATCTAATTATACTTCGAGGGTCTAAACAATATGATATAATAAAGTATAATAAATAGTTATTGAGGAGAAGTCTATGAATCTTAACTATCTAAAAAAATATATTAATAGGTATAAAAAAGAATATTTTATAGCCGTTGCATTTATAGTCCTTGAAACTATAGTAGATGTAGTTAATCCTACCATTATGTCAATGATAATCGATAAAGGGGTAAAGAATAAAGATATGGATTATATCTTGAAATTAGGAGGATTAATGATTGCCATTACCTTTATAGGGGCTATATTTGCAATCATTAGGAATATAGTTTCGTCTAAAGTATCCCAGAGTTTTGGTGCTGATTTACGGGAAGATTTATATACAAAGATACAGGGCTTTTCCTTTGATAATATAGATAAATTTCAAGATGCCTCTTTGATTACAAGGCTTACCAATGATGTAAATCAGGTACAAAATTTTTCTCATGCCATGATGAGAATCTTTGTTAAATCTCCTGTTCGCCTAATTGGGGCTATAATAATGGCATTTTTATTGGATTTCAATATGGGCCTTATATTAATAGGCACCATTCCAGTGGCTGGATTAATTATATTTTTAAATTTTAAAATATCCTACCCCATATTTAAGAAAATGCAAATTGCCCTAGACAAGGTTAATGGAGTTATGAGGGAGTACTTGGCAGGTATTAGAGTGGTAAAGGCATTTAATAGATTTAATTATGAAAAACGTCGTTTTAAAGATGTAAATGATAATTTAAAGGAAAGGACCCTTAAAGGTATGAGAACAGTAGCAGTTTTTAATCCTTTAGTTGGGTTAATAGTAGATATAGGTATTGTGATTATCTTATGGGTTGGAGGAATTAGAGTAAACAATGGTAATCTAGAAGTTGGAAAGGTTATGGCTTTTATCAATTATATGTTATTGGTACACTTTTCACTTAGAATGATGACAAGAGTGTTAAATATGTTTATAAGGGCTAAAGCGTCAGCAGAAAGGGTGGGGGAGATATTTATAGAAGAGAATATTATATTGGAAAGAAGAAAGCCTGTTTCTATAAATAAAGCTAAGGGACAGATTGAATTTGAACATGTTTACTTTAAATATTATTCAAACAGTAAATATGTATTGGAAGATATAAACTTTTCCATTAATCCTGGGAAAACATTAGCTATAATTGGCTCCACCGGATCTGGAAAGACCTCCTTAGTTAATTTAATACCTCGATTTTACGATGCAGATAGAGGAAAAGTAAAAGTAGATGGCATAGATGTAAAAAAAATTGATATTAGTCAATTAAGACAAAATATTGGCATGGTAATTCAAAAGCCCCTATTATTTACTGGTAGTATAATGGATAATATAAAATGGGGATGTGAAGAAGCCACTTATGAGGATGTGGTAAGGGTTTCTAAGATTGCAAAGGCTCACGATTTTATAATCTCTTTTAATGAAGGATATAATACATATCTAGGTCAAGGAGGAGTAAATTTATCAGGTGGTCAAAAACAGAGGATATCAATAGCTCGGGCTCTAATAAGAAATCCTTCCATATTAATTTTAGATGATAGTACCTCAGCAGTAGATATGATAACAGAAAAGAAAATTAGACAAGGATTAAATGAAAATTTAAGAAATACTACAACCATATTAATTGCTCAAAGAATAACATCGGTAATGGATGCAGATAAAATAATTGTTATGGATAACGGTAGAATAGTAGGATTAGGAACCCATGGAGAACTTATAGGTGGTTGTCAAGTATATAAGGATATTTATCATTCACAGATTGGAAAGGGGGCTGTTGACATTGGACCCTAGACGTAGAAGAAGGGGATTGCCAGGTATTGCTGGTGGAAGGCATGCCATTATGCCTATTAAAAAACCAAAAGATATGAAAGACACTTTAAAAAGACTTTGGGAATTTTTTCAGGAAGAGAAAAGACAGTTAACAATAATATTTTTATTAATTCTAATATCTGTAGGATTAACCCTACTAACCCCTTTTCTAATAGGTAAGGCTGTAGACACAATAGCTCCTGGTCCATATCTTGTAGAATTTAAAGATTTAAAATTCTATGCTCTAATTTTATTATTTGTATATATATCTAGTAATGGACTTGTATTTTTGCAGGAATATATGGTTTCCGGAATTTCCCAAAGTGTAGTCCACAAGATAAGAGAAGGATTATATGAGAAACTTCAATCTTTGCCAATTATATTTTTTGATGCCAATACCCACGGAGAAATAATGAGTAGATTATCTAACGATGTTGATAATATAAGCATTACCATATCCCAATCTACTGTACAACTTATGACTTCAGTAGTAAATATACTAGGTTCTCTAGCCATGATGATATATTTGAGCAGACTAATGACTTTAGCCAGCCTAATAACTGTACCAATGGTATTTTTATTAACTAAGATTATAGCTAAAAGAACAAAGGTTTTATTTGTAGAGCAGCAGAGAGTTTTAGGTAAGCTAAATGGCCATATAGAAGAATCTATATCTGGGATACATGTAGTAAAGGCTTTTAATAATGAAAATACAGTCATAGAACAGTTTAAGGAACAAAATAATCAATTAAGGGATGTAGGTGTTAAAGCACAGATCTGGTCAGGGTTTCTTATGCCCTTAATGAATGTTATAAGCAATTTTGGATTTGCAGTAATTTCAATATTTGGTGGAACTTTAGCTGCTAAGGGAATAATTTCTGTAGGTGTAATAGCTAGTTTCATATCCTACTCAAAACAGTTTACACGACCTCTAAATGAACTGGCAAGTACTTTTAATACTTTGCAATCAGGTATAGCAGGGGCTGAAAGGGTTTTTGAAATACTTGATGAGGAAGAAGAAAGGAAGGATAAGGATAATGCAATTGAAATAGAAGAAATCAAAGGAGATGTTGAGTTCAAAAATGTATCCTTTGAGTATAAGAAGGGTGAAAAAGTATTAAATAACATATCTTTAAAAATAGATTCGGGAACCAATGTGGCTTTAGTAGGACCTACTGGGGCTGGTAAGACTACCATAGTAAATTTACTCTCTGGATTTTATGAAATTCCTAGTGGAGAGATATTAATAGATGGAATAAATATACAAGATTATAAAAAGGATAGTCTACGAAGGATATTTGGTATGGTTTTACAAGATACTTATCTTTTTTCGGGGACTATAAAGGACAACATTAGATATGGTAGATTAGATGCTACAGATGAAGAAATAAAAGAAGCTGCTAAAATGAGTAGAGCTAGTGAATTTATAGAAAGGCTTCCCAAGGGTTACAGTACCCTTCTTATAGAAGGAGGAGTGAATTTAAGTCAAGGGCAGAGACAATTATTAGCCATATCAAGAGCTATATTAGCTGATCCCTCTATATTAATATTAGATGAAGCCACCTCTAGTGTAGATACTAGAACTGAACTTAAAATACAAGAGGCTATGATAGGTCTAATGAAGGGGCGAACCACCTTCATAATTGCCCATAGACTATCAACTATTAGAGATGCAGACATAATTATGGTAATAAATAATGGACAAATAGTAGAGAAAGGTAACCATACTCAGCTCATAGAAAGAAAAGGAGCTTATTATAATCTCTATAGAAGCCAGTTTATGAATATATAAGTGGGTATGGTATAATGTTGGAAATAGCATAAGAAACTAATAGAAGTTTTTAGAATTCCTCCTTTGGGTACTATATAATAGAAGCCTAAAGGAGGGATATTTTGAAAGAAATCAATTATAATAGTTTAAGTATAAGGGAAAAGGTGGAAAGGCAAAAGGAGATAATTAAAGTATTTTTGAGATTAGGCTTCTTTGCTTTTGGTGGACCGGCAGCTCATATTGCCATGATGGAAGAAGAAATAATAAATAAAAGAAAATGGATTAACCATGATAAATTTATGGATTTAATTGGAGCTACTAATTTAATCCCCGGTCCTAACTCAACAGAAATTGCTATTTTCATAGGACATCATAGGGGAGGAATACTAGGTTTATTTTTAGCTGGTATATCCTTCATTATACCTGCCATGGGAATTACCTTATTATTTGCGATAGCTTATGTAAAATATGGGAGTATACCTCAAGTGGAGTCCTTGTTTTATGGAATGAAATCTGTAATTATAGCTATAATACTACAAGCTTTACTTAGATTAGGGAAATCCGTTATTAAAAACAAACTATATCTAGTATTTGGATTAATTATAACTGGTTTATCTCTTCTTGGGATTAGAGAGATACCACTATTATTAATGTCTGGCTTAGTTATTATGGTTATATTAAATAGAGAGAATATATATAATAAATTTTTTAGTTTTTCTATTATGCCACTTTCTTTAATTTTCTTAACTTTTTTAAAAATAGGAGCAGTTCTTTATGGAAGTGGTTATGTGTTGTTGGCTTTCTTGGAGGCGGAGTTTATAAAAAAGGTAGGAGTCCTTACTAACCAACAGTTGATAGATGCCGTAGCGGTGGGACAATTTACACCAGGGCCTGTCTTTACTACAGCTACCTTTATCGGATATTTACTAGGGAATACTTTAGGTGCAGTATTAGCTACTATAGGAATATTTATACCTTCCTTTTTACTGGTCATAATAATAAACCCTATTATACCTAGATTGAGAAAATCTATTTGGGTTTCGTCTATGTTAGATGGGATAAATATAGCCTCTTTATCATTGATGGCAGTCGTAACATTTAAATTAGGTATTGCCTCATTAATAGATGGGTTAAGCATATTCATATTTGCTATTTCTTTATTTGCCATAATGAAATATAAAATCAGTTCATTTTGGCTGATTATAGGGGGTAGTATTATTGGATGGATAAGCAGTTTAATATAATTTGATAGAATAGTTAGAATAATCTCATTTACTGTAGCGGTGATATTGAAAAGATAATACTTAGAAGATTATCTATGCAAATGAGGGATAACCTTATTAATGCAAATAATGAAAATTAATATAGGAGGAAAAAATGTTAAAGATATTAAAAGAACTCAAGCCATTTACCATACTAATATTTATCATAATAGGGTTACTCTTTCTTCAAGCAATGACAGAACTAGCCCTACCTGATTATATGTCCAATATAGTTAATGTAGGCATACAACAGAGTGGAATTGAAAATGCAGTTCCTAAAGTGATAAAAGAAGAGGGTATGGCTAAAATAAAAATATTTTTAGACGAAAATCAAAAGAATTTTATAGATGAGAGCTATAAATTAATAGGTAAGGAAAATTTAACAGATGAAGAATATAATAAGTATTTCAATGAATATCCAGCTTTAGAAGAAGAAAATCTATATATTTTAAATACTTCTTCTAAAGAAGATATTGAATATATAGATTCTTTTTTAGGTAAATTTATGTTTATTGTATTAAATATAGAAAAAGGTGCATCCCAAGGAATCATACCAAATCTTCCAGAAGGAACAGACCCTTTTATAGCCTTTAATAATTTATCTAAAGACCAAATTGATTTAGTAAAAAACAAAATTGATGAGGAATTTAAAAATATACCAGATAGTATGATAGAACAATCTGCTATAAATTATATAAAATCCCAATATGAATCTATTGGTGTTAATATTGGCAAAACTCAATCCAACTATATTTTATATACAGGAGGAATAATGCTGCTTATTGCACTGCTAAGTATGGCAGCGTCTATACTTGTAGGATTTTTATCTGCCAGAGTTTCAGCTTCCTTTGGAAGAAATTTGAGAGATAAAGTATTTATAAAGGTTACTTCATTTTCAAATGCAGAATTTGACAAATTCTCCACAGCTTCTTTAATTACAAGAAGTACAAATGATATACAACAAATACAAATGTTTATAGTTATGCTTTTAAGAATGGTGTTTTATGCTCCTATTTTAGGAGTAGGTGGAGTTATAAGGGCTTTAGACACCAATGTTTCTATGGCATGGATAGTCGGTGTAGGTGTGATAGCAATACTAACTCTCGTTATAGTACTATTTTCTATAGCTACACCTAAATTTAAGAGGGTACAAAGACTTGTTGATAAAGTTAATCTTGTAATGAGAGAGGCCCTTAATGGAATGATGGTTATAAGGGCTTTTAATACTCAAAAATTTGAAGAGAAAAAATTTGATAAAGCCAATAGGGATTTAACTAAAACTAATCTATTTGTATCTAGGTTAATGGTTACAATGATGCCCACTATGATGTTGATTATGAATGGTATTACATTACTTATAGTTTGGATAGGAGCTCATGAAATAGACAAAGGCTTTATCCAGGTTGGGGATATGATGGCCTTTATGCAATACGCTATGCAGATAATTATGTCCTTTCTCATTATTTCAATGATTTCCATAATACTTCCTAGAGCTTCTGTATCAGCCCAAAGGATAGTGGAAGTTTTAGATGCAGGTGTGACAATTAAGGATACAGAAACAGCTAAGGAATATAAGAAGAGTGGAAAAGGATTATTAAAATTTAAAAATGTTAGCTTTAAATACCCTGGAGCAGAAGAATATGTTCTTGAAGACATATCATTTACTGCAAGGCCAGGAGAAACTACTGCTTTCATTGGAAGTACAGGAAGTGGAAAATCTACTCTTATTAATTTAATACCTAGATTTTATGATGTTACGGAAGGACAAATTACCCTTGATGGAATAGATATAAGGGATATAAAACTTCACGATTTAAGGGAGAAAATTGGATATGTGCCTCAAAAGAGTGTATTATTTTCAGGAAATATTGAAAGCAATCTAAGGTATGGAAAGAATTTTGATGCTAAGGATGAAGATATAATAAAGGCTATAGAAATAGCTCAAGCAAAGGGGTTTGTAGAAGAGAAAGAGAAAGGAATTTTATCTGAAATATCCCAAGGAGGTACTAATGTTTCGGGAGGACAGAGACAAAGGCTTTCTATTGCTAGGGCATTGGTTAAAAAACCAGAGGTATTTATATTTGATGACAGTTTTTCAGCTCTGGATTTTAAAACTGATGCAGCTTTAAGAAGGGCTATGAATAAAGAAATAGAGGGTAGGACGGTGCTTATAGTAGCTCAAAGGATTAATACTATAAAGAATGCTGAGAAGATTATCGTTTTAGATAGAGGAAGGATAGTAGGCATGGGTACCCATAAGGAACTTCTAGAGAATTCTGATGTTTATAGACAAATTGCCCTATCACAACTATCAGAGGAGGAACTTGCAATATGAGTGAAAGAAAGATTCAAGATCATAGAAGAGGACCTAAGGGTCCTATGAGAGGGATGGGAAGGTTTGATAAACCTAAAAATTTTAGAGAAACTTTTAGGAAACTTCTCAATTATTTAAGACCCTATAGAATAAAACTTATTGTAGTAATAGTCTTTGCAATAGGAAGCGCAGCCTTTTCAATAGTAGGTCCTAAAATACTTGGTAAAGGGACTACCAAGATATTTGAAGGTCTTGTAGGAAAGGTATCTGGCATTCCCGGCTCTGGTATAGATTTTCAATATATAGGAAATATTATTTCAATCCTTATAGGACTTTATTTAATCAGTGCTTTATTTTCCTATATTCAGGGATTCATAGTTACTGGAGTAGCCCAAAGGATATCCTATAATTTAAGAAAGGAAATATCCAAGAAAATAAACAGGCTGCCCCTTAAATATTTTGACACAAATACTCACGGTGATGTATTATCTAGGGTTACCAATGATGTGGATACGGTAAGTCAAACATTAAACCAAAGTATGAGTCAGATTATAACCTCTGCTACCACTTTAATAGGGGTACTTATTATGATGATATCTATAAGTATCAGAATGACTATTGCAGCCCTTTTGATATTACCTATTTCAATGTTCTTAGTTTTAAGTATAGTTAAAAGATCCCAAAAATACTTTAAAGTTCAGCAAGAATCATTAGGACGGGTAAATGGTCATATAGAGGAAGTATACGGTGGGCATAATATAATGAAGGCCTTTAATGCAGAGGAAACAGAAATTGAAGAATTTAGAGGGATCAATGGAGATCTTTATAATTCAGCTTGGAAGGCTCAATTCTTATCAGGGATGATGCATCCTATTATGATGTTTATAGGTAATCTGGGTTATGTTGTAGTATCTATTCTTGGAGGATGGCTTGCCATTAGGGGGGCTATAGAAGTAGGGGATATTCTTTCTTTTATTCAATATATAAGGAGCTTTACTCAACCTATAGCTCAAGTAGCCCAAATAAGTAATGTACTACAATCTACTGTGGCTGCAGCTGAGAGGGTATTTGAATTTTTAGAAGAAGATGAAGAAATTGAAGAGAGCGAAACTCCCGTAAAATTGAAGAACATAGAGGGAAGGGTTAAATTTGAAAATGTGATATTTGGATATGATGAAGATAAAATAATCATTAAGAATTTTTCTGCTAATATTGAACCAGGTCAGAAGGTTGCAATAGTTGGACCTACAGGGGCAGGAAAAACTACAATAGTTAAACTTCTCATGCGCTTCTATGAATTAAATGAAGGTAGAATATTAGTTGATGGACAGGATATAAAGGATTTTACTAGAGAAGATTTAAGAAATAATTTTGGAATGGTTTTACAGGATACATGGCTTTTTTCTGGTACTATAATGGAGAATATTAGGTATGGAAGATTAGATGCAACAGATGATGAGGTTATAAATGCAGCAAAACTAGCCTATGCTCATAGGTTTATTCAAACCTTACCAAATGGATATAATATGGTAATAAATGAAGAGGCAGACAATATATCTCAAGGACAAAAACAATTACTAACCATTGCTAGGGCTATTCTCTCAGACCCTAAAATATTAATATTAGATGAAGCCACATCCTCTGTAGATACAAGGACGGAAATACTCATACAAAAAGCTATGGAAAACTTAATGAAAGGAAGAACCTCCTTTGTAATCGCCCATAGGCTTTCGACTATAAGAGATGCAGATTTAATCCTTGTGATGAGGGATGGAGATATAATAGAACAAGGTAACCATAAAGAACTTTTAGATAAAAATGGATTCTATGCAGAACTTTATAATAGCCAGTTTGAAGAACCGGAAGCATCTTAAAACACTAGAGTTGGTAACGATTGTTACCGACTTTTTTGTTATTTAAGACTATAATAAATATATTAGTAACGGCATCTATATAAGGAGGAATTGATAGTGAATAAATATTTTAATATAAAAGATAAAGTTTATGATATAACGGAAAAATATCCAGAAACCATAGATGTATTTGTTACCCATGGTTTTACTCAATTAGCCAATGAAAAGATGAGAAAACTAATGGGAAAAACTATTTCATTAGAAATGGCATTGAAAAGTAAAAGGGTTAATGTAGATTTATTTACTGAAAAATTAATAGAGGTAATTGAACAGAATAGAAACTTCATAGATGAAACTTTAACTTTAGAAAATAAAAAAGAAGAGGCTGATGTAAAAATAGATGGAGTCCTTCCCTGCCCTGTAAGGATACCTTTAATGGATGCCTTTAACGAATGGATGGAAGAGGAAGGAAGTAAATTAGGTATGACTGTAGATTATGAATTAAAAGCAGCTTCAGCAGGAGTAGATTGGTTGAAAGAAGAAATAGAAAAAGCAGAAACAGAAAAAGAATTATCAGATTTATTCATATCTGCAGGATTCGATCTATTCTTTGAAAACAGATTAATGGGGAAATTCAAATCTAAAGGAACCTTTGAAGATATAACAGGATTTGAACAATTAAATGAAGATTTCCAAAATGAAGATATAAATTTACAAGATCCAGATAAAGAGTATTCCATTATAGGAGTAGTTCCTGCAGTATTTCTAGTAAATATGGAAGAATTAAAAGATCAAAAGGCTCCTACGAGTTGGGAAGATATATTAAAACCGGAATTTGAGAATAGAGTAAGTTTGCCAATTGGAGATTTTGATTTATTTAATGCTATTTTATTAAATATATATAAAAGATATGGAGAAGATGGAATAAAAAAATTAGGGAAATCCTTGTCTAAAGGGATGCATCCTTCAGAAATGGTAAAATCCCATATGAAAATAGAAAGATCAGCAATTACCATAATGCCTTATTTCTTTACTAAGATGACTAAAAAAGATGGACCTATGAAGGCAATTTGGCCAAAGGATGGTGCTATTGTAAGTCCTATATTTTTATTATCAAAAAGATCTAAAAAAGATAAATTGAAACCCTTTGTAAATCTATTTGCTTCCAAGGAAGTAGGAGAAATTCTATCTCACAATGGAAGATTTCCAAGTACTAACCCAGAAGTAGACAATCAGATACCAAAGGATCAAAAATACATGTGGCTCGGTTGGGATTATATAAAAGAAAATGATATTGGAAGATCAATCAAAGAATGCGAAAGAATATTTAATGAATCAATTTAGGAGGAATATATATGAATTTAGTTACGGTTTCAGGTCCTCCTTCATCAGGGAAGACCTCTATTATATTAAAAGTAATAGAAGCATTGAAACGAAGGGATATTACTGTAGGAGTAGTTAAATTTGATTGTCTCTATACAGATGATGATATTTTATATGAAAAAGCAGGTGTTCCTGTAAAAAAAGGTTTATCTGGTTCTCTCTGTCCAGATCATTTCTTCGTATCCAATATTGAAGAGGTGATACATTGGGGAATAAAGGAAAATTTAGATCTTTTAATTACTGAATCTGCAGGATTATGTAATAGATGTTCGCCTTATATTAAAGATATAAGATCCATCTGTGTAATAGATAATCTATCCGGCATAAATACACCTAAAAAAATTGGACCTATGCTTAAATCGGCAGATATTGTAGTTATTACTAAGGGGGATATAGTGTCCCAAGCGGAAAGGGAAGTTTTCTCCTCTAGAGTAAATTCTGTAAACCCAAGGGCTATGACTATGCATATAAACGGATTAACTGGTCAAGGAGCCTTTGAACTTAGTACCTTACTATATGGAGAAGATGAAAATATAGAAACAGTTCAAGGAAAACAACTTAGGTTTCCTATGCCTTCTGCTTTATGTTCTTATTGTTTAGGAGAAACTAGAATAGGAGAAGACTATCAAATGGGGAATGTAAGAAAGATAAAACTAGGTGATGAAGATGAATAATATATTAGATACTATGACAATAAAAGAATTACAACAAAAATACCCCTTTATTATAAATTATTTTGAGGAAAATAGATTAGATATAGAAGGATATGAAGATAAAACCTTTGAAGAATATCTAAATCATTTTACTGAAGAGGAAAAAGAAGAATGGGCTATTGATACTAGAAAATTAATAGAAGATTTATCCTCATATATTATACAAATGGTAGAATTTTTAGGGTTGGAAGACGAAGCTGGAATAGAATCCTTATCCATAATAGCTGGTACTGATAAAAATGGGAACAAGGAAGGATTTGAAAAGTTGACAATTTATAAATCGGAGATAGTGTCCATAGTAGGGCCTACAGGTTCTGGTAAAAGTAGACTTTTAGCTGATATAGAGTGGACTGCACAAGAAGATACGCCTACGGGAAGGACAATCCTTATAAATAATGAAGTTCCAGATATGAAATGGAGATTTTCATCTAATAACAAACTAGTGGCTCAATTATCTCAAAATATGAATTTTGTAATGGATTTAACTGTAGAAGAATTTTTAGAACTCCATGCTGAAAGCAGAATGGTAGAAGATGTAGATAGAGTAGTAAAAGAGATAATAGAAGAGGCTAATAATCTAGCAGGTGAAGAATTTAAATTAACTACGCCCATAACTAGCCTTAGCGGTGGACAATCTAGAGCCTTGATGATAGCCGATACTGCAATTTTAAGTTCTTCACCTATAGTTTTAATAGATGAAATTGAAAATGCGGGAATTGATAGGAAGAAGGCATTAAATCTATTGGTAAGTAGTGACAAGATTGTCCTAATGGCAACTCATGACCCTATTTTAGCTCTTATGGCAGACAAAAGAATTGTAATAAAAAATGGTGGAATAGATAAGGTCATTGAGACCAGTGAAGAAGAAAAGGAAGTATTAGCAGAATTAGAAAAGATGGATCACATAATGCAAAATATGAGAAATGATCTGAGAAATGGTTTGTCAATTAATAATGATAAATATTATCAATTATTTTTCGTTTTGTAACATAGGTTACCGAAATAGTAGGGATTGTATATTAAAATAGATTCATCAACAATAAACAAGGGGGTTAATAATATGTCTATGTTTTGTTATCAATGTCAAGAAACAGCTGGAGGAAAGGGCTGTACAAAAGTGGGAGTCTGTGGTAAAACAGCAGATTTAGCCAATTTACAAGACTTGATGATTTATACCTTAAAAGGTATTTCAAAATTAGGAGTTAAAGCAGATGAAATAGGATATGAAGTAGAAGGTCTAGATAGATTTATCATGGATGGTCTATTTATGACAATTACAAATGCAAACTTCGATAAAGAGAGATTTTTAGCAAAGATTAAGGAAGGGCTTAAGATAAGGGATGAGCTAAAAGCAAACTTAAGGGAAAAAGGAGTAAACTTAGATGATTTGAAAGATGCTGCTACTTTTTCAGTGAACTCTGATGATGATATAGTATATAAAGCAAATAACGATAAAGATAGAGTAGGAGTATTAGCTACAAAAGATGAAGATATTCGTTCATTAAGAGAGCTTATTACTTACGGATTAAAAGGTATGGCTGCCTATGCAGAACATGCAGATAACCTAGGATATAATGACCCAGAGATTGCTAAATTCATGAGAAAAACTTTAGCAGCTACAATGGATGATAGTTTAACTGTAGATGATTTAGTGGCTTTAACTTTAAAAACAGGAGAATATGGAGTTAAAGTAATGGCATTGTTAGATGAAGCCAATACTTCAACCTATGGAAACCCAGAAATAACGGAAGTAAATATAGGAGTAAGAAATAACCCTGCAATTCTTGTCTCAGGACATGATTTAAAGGATTTTGAAGAGCTATTGAAACAAACAGAAGGAACAGGAGTAGACGTGTATACCCATAGTGAAATGTTACCAGCAAACTATTATCCAGCATTCAAAAAATACGACCATTTTGTTGGAAACTATGGTAATGCTTGGTGGAAACAAAAAGAAGAATTTGAAAAGTTCAATGGAGCAATACTATTTACAACTAACTGTATAGTACCACCAAAGGAATCCTATGCAGATAGAGTATATACTACAGGTTCCACTGGATACCCTGGATTTAAACATATTCCAGACAGAGTAGATGGGCAACCTAAAGATTTCTCAGAAATTATAGAACATGCTAAGAGATTGCCAGCACCTACTGAAATAGAAAGAGGAACAATCGTTGGAGGATTTGCTCATGCTCAAGTATTTGCTTTAGCTGACAAGATAGTAGATGCAGTAAAGTCAGGAGCTATTAAGAAATTCTTCGTAATGGCAGGCTGTGATGGAAGAATGAAATCAAGAAACTACTATACAGATTTTGCAGCTGCTCTTCCAAAAGATACAGTAATATTAACTGCAGGATGTGCTAAATATAAATACAATAAATTGAATTTAGGAGACATTGGAGGAATTCCAAGAGTATTAGATGCAGGACAATGTAACGACTCTTATTCATTAGCAGTTATAGCGTTAAAATTAAAAGAAATCTTTGAACTAAATGACATAAACGAACTACCAATTGCATATAATATTGCTTGGTATGAACAAAAAGCGGTAATAGTATTATTAGCTTTATTGTCCTTAGGGGTAAAGAATATCCACCTAGGACCAACACTACCAGCTTTCCTATCACCAAATGTGGCTAATGTACTGGTAGAAAACTTTGGAATTGGAACGATTTCAAATGTCGAAGATGATATAAAGATGTTTATGGAAGCTTAATCTATAAAACCCCATCTATAGTAAGTAATAAGTAATAGGG
>NZ_AZSU01000006.1:184650-187815 GCF_000511955.1 [Clostridium] ultunense DSM 10521
GATGTTTATGGAAGCTTAATCTATAAAACCCCATCTATAGGAATATAGATGGGGTTTTATAATGCTTTTAACGGTTTATTGCCTTCTTTTTTATCAGATATATTTTAAAATTGATATAACATTACTGGTCTATGATCTGAGATGTCAACGGGTAGTACTTCACTTCTTAGGTTATAGGTAGAAAGCCCTCTTAAAAATAAAAAATCAATTTTTGGATTGTCAGAATTATTATAGCAGTTTAAAGTACAGACTCCCACAGGTCCAACATCTATCATAGGAAATCCTTGATTAAGCATTATATGATAAGCAACTGAACCTTCTGGGGTATTTAGATCACCTCCAAGGATTATTCTTTTATCAAGATAACAATTATTGTTTAATACATTCTTTATTTGTTGTGCCTGAAAAAACTGATCCCCTTGTAGTCCCAAATGAAATGTGCCTATATATATTGAAAAATCGTCCGTATGTACATTTGTAAGAAGAAAACTGCGGTCTTCTTTGCTATTTACCTTAGGCAAATGGATTTTTAAAGCAGTTGTCATTGGATAGCAGCTTAGAATTGCATTACCGTAATATCCTGGGTTCATATTCTTAGAAACAATATATTTATAATTCCAAACCTTTCCTGTGGTAAGAGTAAGTCTGTTGGCAATATATGCAGCCTGATGAGTCTTTATACCGGATCGTAAAGTATATGCATCTACTTCCTGAAGACATACAATTGAAGTTTTAGAATCCTTAATAAGATCTGCAATTCTATCTAAATTTCCTGTTTTTGAAACTGGATAACCACCATCTTTATTTTGTCCTACTTTAATATTCCATGTAAGAATATTTATGCACATTATTTACACTCCCAAATGTATATTGTTAAAACTCCACCTTTAACCTATTAAAAGGAAAAGGTGGAGTTTTTGTTTAAAAAATTTTATATTAATTCTATTTTATATTTTGTTTTTTACCATTTCTTCTACTTCATTTTCCTCAGGGAATCTTCCTAATTCCTTTTTAGAAAAAATCAATTCGTCTCCAATAGTTATTTCAAACACCCCATCAGAAGAAGGGATTATTTTGAGTTCAGATATTTCATTCTTATGCTCTCCTAATAAATTATCTGTTAGAGCAACTGCTCTTGGTAAGTAGCCTCAAGCTGTACAATACTCAATGGTAATAATTTTTTTCATTAAAGATCACTCCTTGATTGAATTTTTCCATTATATTAGTTTATAGTTACCCAAATGGTATAGAATTTATCAATAATAGGATTAGAAATGATTAAAGTATCTAGTCTTTTTTATCATTTTGAATAAATTGGAATATGTATTTTGTTGTTATCTGTTTTTTGATCATTAAACATGCTCATTACATAATCTCTAATGAAAAATGGTGCTGTATCCTGCAAAATTTTAAATCCTTTAGTTGGGAATATATCGTGAATAAGCTCGTTTCTAAAACCTGCAAAATATTTTAAATTGAGTTCCGCCACTGTTTCCGATATGGCTTTCATTTCTTCGTTTGAAAACTTACTTATTTCTAGCAAAGTATCATAATATTTGTCATAGGATCTCTGCCTAAAGAAATCTCTGGAATATTTATTAAAATTATTTAAATTTCTATCTTTAATACTATTTTCCCAGGCCCAAGCGTATACATCAACTCTTCTTGTTGCATAATCAAATCCTTTTTCTGGTGAAAATTTTAAGACGCCATATTGGTTAGGATAAGCTATTAAACAAGATGTAGCAATATCATAAATATTTTTATTATCCCTTTTATAAGATTTTATATCCTGCAAATGGATATGGCCAGATAATACAATCTGTATATCACAGTCAAGAAGTAAGTCTATCACCTCTTGGCTATTCTCAATGGTATAATGCTCATTAATTACTTCACTATGATCCATTAAGCTATGGTGCATAACCGCTATAATCTGAGCATTGTTTTCTTTTGCTAAATTAGCACATTCCCTTATCCAGTTGAAGGTTTTAGATGGGATTTCCCCACCCATTTCTGGAGCATCCCTTACTTTATTTCGTTTGTATTTAGCTGAGTCCAGCATTAGTAGCCAAACATCTTCTGCAGGCGCTGCCAAATAGCTTAAAGAATGACTATCTCTAGAAATAGCATCTTTAAAGCCAAAGGGCTCATATATTTCAACAAATTCTTCTTTAGTTATAGAATCGATTTTAATCATTTCATCTCCAAAATAGTTCCTAGCCCAAGGATTTTCAATATCGTGATTGCCTGGAACTACGAATACATGAACTCCTAGCTTTTTAATGTTTTTCAATTTTTCTGCCATTTCTAAATGGCTTTCTTTTTCTCCATTGCAAGTTAGATCACCAGGAATAATCAATATATTTGGTTTACTATCCTCAATGTCTAAAGTAAAAGCATCTATTATTTCGTCAGTATATTGAAGTAGTTTCCCATCACCAGAATTAAGAAACCAATCGAAGGCTTTTCCATTATCATAAGTCTTTTTAGATAGGTGATGAGGATCTGTTGCTATAAAGAAAGTAATATCCTCTCCAGATTTAATTTTACAATTTAACACGGAACAAGTAAATTTTTCCACACATCCAACTGAAGCTAATAAAATAAGCGCTATTACAAAGAATAGGAATATTCTCTTAATAATCATAATAAAACCTCACAATCTAATTATATTTGATTGTTCAGTTTGTAGACAAAACACGGTTTCCTTCTTTATGGAAACCGTGTTTCTTAATGAACAAATAATAAAACTATATAAATTTGATAAAAGACCATGCATATTAACGCATGGATTGGATGGATTTGGTCCATTTTTCCTGGACCTCCACATCCAATTCGCTATCTTCTTTAAATTCATGCAAGCAGCAATAAGCATCGCCTGCGCCTTAACTTTTTTTAAGCCCCGTAGGGTTGTCCAGCGCATGCCATGCTTCTCTTTCATATCTGCAAATACACGTTCTATTGTTTCCTTTCTCATATCGTATATTTCTTTATTAATGCTTGTATGCCTTAAATGCTCGACTCCCTCCATATAATTTTCCCATATATGACGGGTAACAACTTTAGTATGGTTTTTGCTATTTGTGCATTTGTTTATATCTGGGCAATTTATACATATTTTAGGATCTGATTTATACTCCCTATAGCCATCTCTATTGGTTG
>NZ_AZSU01000006.1:188594-200171 GCF_000511955.1 [Clostridium] ultunense DSM 10521
GCTTGTTCTAGGATACGCATAAATATTTTTTCAAATACGTCTGTATCTTTAAATCTTCTAACATAGTTCTTTCCAAATGTAGTAAAGTGGGGTATCTTATCATGTAGACCATATCCTAGAAACCAGCGATAGGCTACATTAGTTTCTATTTCAGTTATAGTTTGCCTCATTGATTTTATCCCAAAGATATATTGGATGAAAACAATTTTAAATAAAACTACAGGGTCTATACTTGGTCTGCCGGTTTCAGTACTATACATGTCCTTTACTAAATCATAGATAAAGCTAAAATCTATGCAAGCATCAAGTTTTCTAACTAAATGATCTTTTGGGACCAATTGGTCAATAGATATGATTTCAACTTGATTTCTTTTATCAGATTTATTTATCGTTAGCATAACAACACCTCATTTAAAAATATGTTATATATTATATATTCTACAAAAAAGCAGAAAATCCTTTTTGCTTTCAAGGATTTTCTGCTTTTTTTATAAAAAAATTTATACTTTGTCTTCAGTCTGCACAATCTAATTATATTTGATTGTTCTTAGTTTAATATCTTATTTGATATAATTATATCATAGTTTTGATAGTAAATACTATTTAAAACCGATATTAAATTTCATTATTCGAATTATTTGAGTATAGTGGAAGCATTAGGGTATCAATAAAATAATTGAAATTAAATAGATTAGAATATGATTATTGAAATATATGGAAGGGGATAGAAAAATGGTAGAAAAGAGAAAGGACTTGGTAACTATGGGAGGAAACCCCGTAACCCTCATAGGCAGGGAAATCAAAATAGGAGATAAAGCACCAAATTTTACAGTACTCAAAAGTGATTTAGAAAAGTATTCATTGAAGGATGCAGGAGATAGTATTAAGATAATCAGTGTAGTACCATCACTGGATACAGGAGTATGTGAGTTACAGACTACCCGTTTTAACCAAGAAGCTGCTGAGATAGAGGACGTGGTTATATTAACTATTAGTGTAGATTTACCTTTTGCACAAAAAAGATTTTGTAGCGCTCATAATATAGATAGGGTTATTACATTATCTGATCACAGAGACCTTTCTTTCGGGATGAATTATGGATTCGTCATAGAGGAATTAAGGCTCTTAAGTAGAGGCATTGTGATTTTAGATAAGGATAATATAGTAAGATATGTTGAATACGTAAAAGAAGTAGGAGAACATCCTAATTACAATAGGGCAATAGAAGAAGTGAAAAAGCTTATATAAGGACCAATTCTTAGGAATTGGTTCTTCCCTTTTTTATTCCTAAATTAATACGGCAAAAAACTTTTTTATTGGCATCAGAACTGTTATAATATTGCTATATGTATATAATAGGAGAGGATTTCAAATGAAAGTAATGATTGTTGGGGCTGGCAAACTAGGATATAGGTTAGCAGAAGCTATGAATAATGAGGATATTGATGTTACTTTAGTTGATATAAATTTTAAAACCTTGGAAAGGATAAATGACCATTTAGATGTTTTGACTGTTACAGCAAATGGTATAGAGATTACCAAACTTAAGGAACTTAATATAAATACTTATGATTTACTAGTGGCATCAACTAATAGTGATGAGACCAATACTCTAATATGCACTTTAGCAAAAAAATTAAATTGTAAAAAAACTATAGCAAGAATTAGAGATCCTGAATTTATAGAACAGTTGGATTTTGTAAAAGTAGAAATGGGCATCGATCATATTATCAACCCAGATCTGACTACTGCAATTGAAATAGAAAGATATTTATCTAAAACATACAATTTTTACTCAGGAGACTTTGCCAAAGGGAAGGTTTCTATGGTAGATTTTCATCTAAGTAGTACTCATAACTATGTGGGAAAAAAGCTAAAGGAGATAGATGGCTTAGAAGGACTCCTTATTACTGCTATATCTAGGGAAGGTGACTTAATTATTCCTGATGGTTCTACTGAATTAGTGGCAGAAGACGTTATCCATGTTATAGGGAAAAGCAAGAATATTAACAAATTAGGTGAGAGACTTGGAATTAGCATGAATAAAAAGGAGTCAAAAAAAGTAATAATTTTAGGTGGAGGTAATATAGGTTATTACTTAGCTAAAAGGTTAGAAAAAACAGGTATCAATGCTACAATAATAGAGAAGAGTAAGGAACGTTGCCAATATTTAGCTGAGAAACTTAGTCATACATTAATAATCCATGGAGATGGAACCGATATTGACCTTTTAGAAGAGGAAGATCTATCCTCTTATGATACTTTTGTAGGCGCTACGGGTTTCGATGAGCAAAACCTATTAATGGCATTGGTTGCAAAACAACTAGGAGTAGGCAAGACTATTGCTAAAATAAGTAGACCTAATTATGTCCATATAGTAGATAAATTGGATGTGGATATAGCTTTAAATCCAGTCAATATTACCGTTAGTAATGTGTTGAAATTCATAAGAGGGGGAAAAGTAGTATCCGTTTCATTACTCCTTGGAGGAGAAGGGGAAGTTACTGAGATCATTGCTAGTAAGGATATGTCTATAGTAGGTAAACCGCTATACCAATTAGGATTACCAAAGGGTATTATTATAGGGGCTATTGTCCATAAAGGAGAAGTGATAATACCAAATGGAAATAGCATAATCCATGAAAAGGATAGAATAATTGTCTTCTCTCTAACATCCCATATGCCAGCTTTTAATAAGATGATAAGACCAAATAAGGGAGGTATCTTAAATGGTCTATGGATCGGTAATTAGAATATTAGGTAATTTACTATTAGTAGAAGCAGCATTGATGATACCTTCTCTATTGGTGTCCATATACTATGATGGATCAGATAAAATGGCTTTTATAATCAGCATTATTATAACTAGTCTAGTAGGTTTAATAATGAGTAAAAGTTTTAAATTTAGCAAAGGCATTAAGGCAAGGGAAGGACTCACTATAGTTGCCTTTGGATGGATTCTAGCTTCATTTTTTGGTTCTTTACCCTTTATATTTTCCGGTAGTATTCCATCATGGGTAGATGCTTTTTTTGAAACCGTATCTGGGTTTACTACTACAGGGGCAACAATTATTGATAATGTTGAGGTAGTACCAAAAGGAATATTATTTTGGAGATCCTTTACCCATTGGATTGGTGGTATGGGAATATTAGTATTTACTGTTGCTATTCTACCTACCTTAGGGGTAGGAGGTTTTCAGATTTTTAAAGTTGAATCCCCTGGGCCTCAACCTGATAGGATTGCACCAAGAATTAAAGACACAGCAAAAATACTATATATGACTTACTTTGTTATCACTATCTTACAGATAGTCTTGTTATTAGTAGGCAAGATGCCTTTTTTTGATACAATAGTTCATACTTTTGGAACTGTAGGTACAGGTGGCTTTTCTATTAATAATGCTAGTGTAGGAGCCTATAACAGTACCTATATACATTTGGTAATAGGTACCTTCATGATATTATCTGGAGTCAATTTTTCCCTATATTATTCCCTTTTTAAAGGGAGATGGAAGGAAGTAATAAAAAATGAAGAGTTGAGGCTATATCTGGGTATAATATCCATGGCTGTTTTGTTAATTGCATTAAATATCAACACAACAATATACCATAGGTTTTGGTTAGCTTTAAGGGATGCTTTTTTTCAAGTGGGTTCTATTATAACTACAACAGGCTATGCTACGGTGGATTTTGATAAATGGCCTACCTTTAGTAAAACAATCCTATTTTCCCTTATGTTTGTTGGTGGATGTGCAGGTTCAACAGGTGGGGGAATGAAGAATATAAGAATTCTAGTTTTATTAAAATTGGTAAAAAGGGAAATATCTAAGATTTTCCATCCTAGAGCTGTCATACCTATTAAAATTGGAGATAGAGTTCTTCCTAACGAAGTAGTGGCAGGTATTACTAGTTTTTTTACATTATATATTATGATATTTATATTAGGAACTATTTTTATATCCTTAGAGGGAATAGATTTTGAAAGTTCTGCTGGAGCAGTAGCAGCAACATTAGGAAATATTGGAC
Source organism: [Clostridium] ultunense DSM 10521 (assembly GCF_000511955.1). Lineage (GTDB taxonomy): Bacteria > Bacillota > Clostridia > Tissierellales > Tepidimicrobiaceae > Schnuerera > Schnuerera ultunensis. The sequence continues at coordinate 192,621 of NZ_AZSU01000006.1, forward strand.
CAGGATTGGGCTTAGTAGGACCGGCAAGAACTTTTAGCCAATTTAGTCATGTTTCTAAACTATTGTTATCCTTATTTATGTTGTTGGGAAGATTAGAGTTATTTACTATCATAGCTTTATTTGCTCCTAGTGTATGGAAAAATGAGATTTTACCTAAAAATAGATGATTATGAAAGAATATATGGAGGGATAAAATGAAATTAGTTTCTTGGAATGTGAACGGGCTTAGGGCTTGTGTTAGAAAAGGTTTCTTAAATTATTTTGAAGAAGTGGATGCAGATATATTCTGTGTTCAAGAAACTAAATTACAAGAAGGTCAGATTGATTTAAACTTACCAGGATACCATCAATATTGGAATTATGCTGAGAAAAAGGGATACTCAGGTACGGCTGTATTTACTAAGGACAAGCCTTTAGATGTAAAGTATGGTCTAGGAATAGAAGAACATGATAAGGAAGGAAGAGTTATAACTTTAGAGTTTGAAGACTTCTATCTAGTAAATGTATATACTCCTAATTCCCAAAGGGAGTTAACAAGGCTTGATTATAGGATGACTTGGGAAGATGAGTTTAGAAATTATTTAAAAGAATTAGACTCTATTAAACCTGTAATACTATGTGGAGATTTAAATGTAGCCCATAAGGAAATAGATTTAAAAAACCCATCTACCAACAGGAGGAACGCTGGTTTCACCGATGAAGAACGGGGAAAGATGACAGAGCTATTAGGAACAGGATTTATAGATACATTTAGATATTTCTATCCGGATAAAGAAGATGCCTACACTTGGTGGTCCTATATGAGAAAGGCTAGAGATAGGAATGTAGGCTGGAGAATTGACTATTTTATAGTATCAGAAAGGTTTAAAGATAGACTAAAGGATGCCCAAATCCATTCAGAAATAATGGGCAGTGATCATTGTCCGGTAATGCTGGAGATAGAATAAGGAACGACCTTTGTCGTTCCTTTAGACTAACAAATTTTATAGGGAATCTCATAAGTATCAATATTTTAAAAAGTGAGCTGAAAAATATTCGACTCACATTCTTATTATCTCCACATAAAAAGATACCCCTTCTTCTTCATTTTCAGCCCAGATTTTACCTCCATTTAAAGTTACAATCCTATGAACGATAGCCAATCCAAGACCAAACTCCCCTTTGTATCCTTTGTTGAATTTGGTAAATAGAGAATCTAAGGTTTCTGGCTCAATATTTGGTCCATCATTCCAAAATCTGAGTAACACCTTATTTTCCTCTTTTCCATTTAAGGATATAAGTATAGAGTTTTTTGCATACCTAATCTGATTATCCAATAGATTTTCTACAACTACTCGCCACTGTTCCATATCTCCGTCAATATTTATTGGAGATAATTCTAATTGCCAATCTATATCTGTTCTACTCCAAGATAACCTTTCTATGACATCCTTTATCAATCCATCTAAAGAAAAATTTTGGTAAGGAATATCATGGGTATTTAGATAATCTAGTTTTGTTATATAGAGTAGATTCCTTATACGTTTTTCAAGTCTTTCTGCTTCTTCGTCTATTACCTTTACAGAACAATCCAAATCTCCCTTTGGATAGATTCCATCCCTAATGGCCTGGGAAAAGCTGCGAATAACCATAACTGGGGTCTTTAACTCATGGGATATATGTTGCAAGAAGGATTGTTGCATTTCTTCTTGGTAGATTAATTGATTTCTAAGTTGCTCTATAGATTCCCCTAATTTTCCTATTTCGTCTTGTCTATCTAACTCTACAGGTTCTTCCCATTGATTATTTGCAAGTTTTTCTACCCGCTTTTCTAAACTTACAAGAGGACTAGATAAATATCTGGCCAATAATATGGCAGGAATCCAGCTAAATATGAAAACTAGAAACATGATAAAGGCTAATTTTCTAAATAGGGTTTGGACCAAATCTTCCCTATAGGAATCCCACATATAGGATACTAAATAGGCATCTTGATTTAAAGCTTTACCTTTAGTAATAACATAGAATATTTTCTCCGTTCCTACTTTTCCACTATATCTTTCACTATTGTTTCTTTGATTTAATGCCTGGTTTTTTACTTCATTTAAGAAGTTCATGGAAAAAGAAGAAGAAAAAATTATTGGACTGTCTTCATATATAATGAAATGGTTGACGGTACGAATATTTTCTAAAGTTTGTCTTGATTTTTCTGGTCCTTGGGATTCTAATAAATCCCTTATGGAACGAAGATCGTATTGATTGAACATCAAAGTCTGAGCCGATTCTATGGTTGCATATATTTCATTGGTGAAAAAATCCCTTAAGGTTAATGGTAATATTACAGATAATATCAAGGATATACCCAAAGTAATAGTTGCAAAAACTACCCAAATTTGAATAGATAATGGCCAATTTTTCATTCTATTTATCATTTTCTATCATCCTATATCCATATCCATAGATGGTTTCAATCCTTAATTCGGGCATCTTCTTCCTAAGCCTTCTTACTAAATCATCAACCACTCGATCTGTGCCAAAATAATCAGATCCCCAAATGGCTTCTAAAATTTGCTCTCTAGAAAGGGCTATACCCTGATTCTTAGCAAGATAGAGTAGTAAATCGAATTCTTTAGAGGTTAAATCTATTAAATTGTCTTCCAGTTTAATCCTCCTAGATTTTTCTTCTATTGTATAAGGAGGAATATTTATAACCTGATACTGGATGCCATATATTCGTTCCAACAGATTTTTAGTTCTAATGACCAATTCTCTAGGAAGGAAAGGCTTAGCCAAATAATCATCACTACCTAATTCTAAACCTAAAACCCTATCGATATCTGCATCTCTAGCAGAAATAAATATTACGGGAATATTTGGAGTGGTTAACTTTATTTCCTTTATAAGTTGATATCCGTCTATATCTGGAAGCATAATATCTAGTATCCATAGATCTGGTGGGTTATTAATGGATTTTTGAGCATCCTTTCCTGTTAGAAAAGAAGATACTTGCCAACCTTCTTTTTCTAAATAAGTAGTTAATATTAAATTTAAATTTTTATCATCTTCTACCAAATAAATTTTAAAGCTCATATATATCTTCTCCTTAAAGAATTCTTTAAGCTTATTATATCAGAAAAAATAATTTTTAATGGATTATAATTTTTACTAATATAATATATTATCGAAAACATATGGTATTCATATGAAAGAATTATGGGAAATTGTGAAAAAGTGAAAGGATAATTTTACAACAAAAACATAATCTATCTATATTTTTTTCACATTCATATATTATTCTATAGATAAACATCGAAGAAGAAGGAGGTTTTAAAATGGATGATGAAAAAAGGGACTTGGATCAAATGATAGAGATAATAGAAGGTATAGATACAGTAGTTGAGGATAGTGAAGAAGATAATGCTGAAGAAAATAATTATGCTGAAGATGTAAAAAAAGAAGGTATATATAAAGATAAAAAGAGGAAAAAAAGGAATAGGATACTATCTTATATAGCTATTGCATTAATATCCTCCCTTATTGGTGGATTAGTATCTCCTTATATAGCTATAAAATATTTATATGCCGATAAATTACCAGCCATAGAAGAAACTAGTAATGATAATGTGGTTTATAATATTGATGATAATAGTGTTACTGCAGTTTCTGTAGCGGCTAAAAAGGCTATGAGTAGTGTAGTAGGGATTACTACGAAAGAAGTTCAAAATTATGGGTTTATATCCCAAGAAGTAGATGGGGTAGGTTCTGGAGTAATAGTAGATAAGAATGGCTATATACTTACCAATTCCCATGTAGTTGGTGATGGGAATGCTAAAGAGATAACTGTATTACTGGAAAATGGAGATAAAATCCCAGGGAAAGTATTATGGAATGATAGTTCTATAGATTTAGCTATAGTAAAGGTAGAAGCAAAGAATTTACCAGTGGCTACACTAGGAGATTCAGAAAAATTAGAAGTAGGTGAAATTGCTATTGCTATAGGAAATCCATTAGGACTGGAATTTCAAAGGACTGTAACTTCAGGAATAATATCTGGACTCCATAGATCTATCCAAGTAGATAGATATAATCTTATTGAAGATTTAATCCAAACAGATGCTTCTATCAATGAAGGAAATAGTGGAGGCCCTCTATTAAATAGTAAAGGGGAAGTAATAGGAATAAACACAGCTAAGATAAAAACAGCAGAAGGATTAGGATTTGCAATACCTATAAATATGGTAAAACCCATAATAGAACAGGTAGTAAAAGAAGGTACCTATAAAACTGTATTCCTTGGGATAACAGGGATTGAAGTGGAACTATACGAAAGGCAACTGGGAGTAGAATTAAAGGCAGACAATGGAGTCATTGTAATTGAAGTAGTTCCAAATTCTCCTGCTAGCAAAGGTGATTTAAGAAATGGAGATATAATAACCAAAATTGATGACCAAGAAATCCAAAATATGAATCAGCTAAAAAAATCCCTCTATAAATATAAAAAAGGAGATAAGGCCAAATTAAGTATTATAAGAAATGGTAAAGAAGAACAAATGGAAATAGAATTTAGTGTTTTGAAATAGCTTGGGACAGCAGGGACGGTTCATCATCATACCGTCCCATTTTTGAATATAATCATATAGAACCGATACCCTTTAGTATGTTAGTGTATAATTTTTGTAGGCATTAGATATATAACTGAAAAAGGGAAGACCTTTTAAGTGGCCTTCCCAATGCATAGTCAATCCGTTATAATGTAGTTAAGGACAACACATTAAGGAGGAAAGACTGTGCATATATTAAGTGTAAACCATAATGAACTTGATTTCAAGACTATTGAAGAAGAAATATATAAAACTGTTTGTAAGGTAGCCTGTGGAATTATGAAAGATATATTAGAAAAAATTGATTTGATGTTACTAGCCAAGAGGGATACTGAAAAATATCGAAATAAAGGATTCAGGAGAACCTGTATACACACAATTATGGGTGAAGTAGAGTATGAAAGAAGAATCTATCAAACCGAAGATAATGATGGGAAGAGTATGCATGTATACCTACTAGACCAATATTTAAAAAAAGAAACCATAGGCCATGTATCTAGTAATCTAGCTGAAAAGATAGTAGAAAATGTATTAGAACAATCCTATAGAAAATCAGCAAAANAATATTATTTATAATATCAATGGTTTTTCGGAACAAACCTTCAATTTCTCTTGTTAGGCCAATTCCAAAGATAGAGTCTATAGCTAATTCACTAATATTTAAGGAGTGCTTTAGTTTTTTCAGATCTTCATCTTTGGTTATATGGATGAAATCTATGCCTAAATTATTAAGTATATTTAGATTAATATTAAAATCCTTGGTCCTCTTATCTAAATTTCCAATTATAAACAAATCGACTGCTTTATTTGCTAAAACTAAATGGCGGGCAATGGCCAGTCCATCTCCACCATTATTTCCAACTCCACAAACAAGGGTAAAGGAATCTATTTTCTCTAAATCTATATTTTTTAATACTTTCAATGCTGCATTTTCCATAAGTACAATACTAGGAATGCCAATACTATTAATGGCATAACTATCCATGGCCTTCATTTCACTACAACTAATTGTAAACATCAATCTCGCCTCCTATATTCTATTATATATGATTATTGGGATTTATTAAAAGTAGTTTTTAATGTTAAATTAGAAGGCCTCGGTTAGTGTATAATTTTTGTAGGCATTAGATATATAACTGAAAAAGGGAAGACCTTTTAAGTGGCCTTCCCAATGCATAGTCAATCCGTTATAATGTAGTTAAGGACAACACATTAAGGAGGAAAGACTGTGCATATATTAAGTGTAAACCATAATGAACTTGATTTCAAGACTATTGAAGAAGAAATATATAAAACTGTTTGTAAGGTAGCCTGTGGAATTATGAAAGATATATTAGAAAAAATTGATTTGATGTTACTAGCCAAGAGGGATACTGAAAAATATCGAAATAAAGGATTCAGGAGAACCTGTATACACACAATTATGGGTGAAGTAGAGTATGAAAGAAGAATCTATCAAACCGAAGATAATGATGGGAAGAGTATGCATGTATACCTACTAGACCAATATTTAAAAAAAGAAACCATAGGCCATGTATCTAGTAATCTAGCTGAAAAGATAGTAGAAAATGTATTAGAACAATCCTATAGAAAATCAGCAAAAAATATAGAAAGCATGTGTCATAGTAGCCTATCACATACCGCTGTATGGAATGTAGTACAAGAACTAGGTGAAAGGCTAGAAGAACGGGAAACAAGGCTTATTGATCAGTACAATAAGGGAAATGTAAATGGTAAACGAGAAGTAGATGTCTTGTTCCAGGAAGCAGATGGCGTTTGGATTAACATGCAAGGCCTAGATAGGCCAAAGAGTGGAAAGAGTAAGAAAAAAGAAATGAAAATGGCAAAATTTTATGAAGGTTGGGAAAAAAGAGGTAATCAAAAGAATGCTTATCTAACGCACAATAGAACTATCATAGCAAGTTTTGATAATGCTAGAGATTTTAAGAAATTATCCGATGCAACAATAGCTGAAAATTACAATGTAGATGAAATTAAATATAGAATAATAAATGGGGATGGAGATCCTTGGATAAAGAGAGGTATAGGTGAAGAAGGAGTCCATTATCAATTAGATCCATTTCATCGTGCTAGAGCTGTAGTTAGAGCAGTACCAAAGAAAGCACAGGTAAAAAAACTAAATAACATGTTTGATAAAGGAAAAATAGATGAAGCAATGGAGTATCTTAAGGAGCTTATGATCGAGTATGTAGAAGATGAAAAGGTGAGAGAAAGATTACACAAATTATATAACTATCTAGCTAATAATTATAATGGATTGATACCGTATAGATTAAGAAACATATCATTACCCAAACCCCCAGAAGGAGTTGTGTATAGAAATATGGGAACTATGGAATCCAGTGTATGTGATGTAATAAAACTAAGGATGAAGGGTAGAAAAATGAGTTGGACAAAAAGTGGGGCAAACTCCCTAGGAAAGCTATTAGCTTTAAGAGCAAGTGGTAATCTTTATGAGACATTGGATTCATTATTTGATGATACGATCACCGATGATAAATTAGAAGAGGTAGTAGAACAGGTTGTGCAGCTATCAGCTGCAGAGGTCAATAAGAAACCTAAGGATAGTGGTATATATCCTATAAAGAAGGCTCCTATGCCTTTTGAAGGGCAACCAATGACATTTGGTAGGAAAGCCATTAGGGATCTAACAAAAAACCGTGTTGAACTTATTTTAAGATAAGATAGGTTATCTTCCGAAGGGGTAGTATGCCTAATTTTAGCTATAATATCGCTAAAAAGAAAAGAAAACATGAAAAAGAAAAGAAAAACTATAAATATAAAATCATGACCCCAAAGATAGACTTCGTTGTCAAGTCCGTAACGAAGTGGAGTGCATTTTAGGCTTGACAACTCTGGAAAATGATAAAATTAAAAGTATTTTTCTTGATTATATTGTAACGGTTGATTTCATGAGAAGGAAAGATGCCCACGAATACTTGACACACAC
>NZ_AZSU01000006.1:200719-277328 GCF_000511955.1 [Clostridium] ultunense DSM 10521
CCCTAGGAAAGCTATTAGCTTTAAGAGCAAGTGGTAATCTTTATGAGACATTGGATTCATTATTTGATGATACGATCACCGATGATAAATTAGAAGAGGTAGTAGAACAGGTTGTGCAGCTATCAGCTGCAGAGGTCAATAAGAAACCTAAGGATAGTGGTATATATCCTATAAAGAAGGCTCCTATGCCTTTTGAAGGGCAACCAATGACATTTGGTAGGAAAGCCATTAGGGATCTAACAAAAAACCGTGTTGAACTTATTTTAAGATAAGATAGGTTATCTTCCGAAGGGGTAGTATGCCTAATTTTAGCTATAATATCGCTAAAAAGAAAAGAAAACATGAAAAAGAAAAGAAAAACTATAAATATAAAATCATGACCCCAAAGATAGACTTCGTTGTCAAGTCCGTAACGAAGTGGAGTGCATTTTAGGCTTGACAACTCTGGAAAATGATAAAATTAAAAGTATTTTTCTTGATTATATTGTAACGGTTGATTTCATGAGAAGGAAAGATGCCCACGAATACTTGACACACACCTTTAGTATAAATTAATTGAATCGATTCCACTATGATGATAAAATTATATTAACAAAATTTATCATATATGGAGGTGATACCATGTTCAAGCCTCATGACTATGCCTATCAAATAGAAGTAACGGTAAAGGCCATGTTTAATTGTGATAAATACGATATAGGTGGTATAGTAGATGTAAATTTCATTGAAAGACAACCTTTTATTGCTATAGCTCTAGTGATGGGTAATTTTTATAATAAAGTAGATATTAGCTATAAGGAAAAAATAAATGATTTATTGGGGAAGTATTATTCGGAAATGGGTAAAAGTATATCGGAAATTGGAGAGGAAAAATTTAAAGAAATTATGAAGGATTTTACCAGCATAGTATCTACTATCTAGAAGACAAAATTTTATTCCATATAAAATCATTATTGAAGGAGTATTCATAAATGAAATGTAGGGAAACTATAATAGAAAAAATTGATAGTATAGAAAGAGAATTAATACAGTTAAGCAATAAAATCCACGAGAAACCTGAATTAGCCTTTGAGGAGTTTAGTGCAGTAGAAAATATAACTGCTGTACTAGAAAGACATGGCTTTACTATTGAAAAGGGGATAGGAGGATTGGAAACTGCCTTTAGAGGAGAGTATCATGGAAAGAATAAAGAGCCTACAGTAGCCTTTTTAGCAGAATATGATGCTTTACCTGAAATTGGCCATGGTTGTGGCCATAATTTAATAGCTACTATGGCTGTAGGTGCGGCTATTGGCTTAAAAGAAGTAGCAGAGCATATAAATGGTAGAATTGTCATACTGGGAACACCAGGTGAAGAAGGTGGCGGCGGAAAGATTATAATGTTAGAAAAAGGATGCTTTGATAATATAGACTATGCTTTAATGATGCATCCCTGTGTAAATAATTTGATTTGTAGGGGAGGATTAGCAACTAGAAGCATTAGGATAGAATACCAGGGTAAATCAGTCCATTCTTCTTTTCCAGAAGGTGGAATTAATGCTTTGCAAGCTGTAATACAGACCTTCAATATGATAGATCAATTTAGAGCTTTGTTTCCATTAAAGACCAATATAAACGGTATTATAACTGATGGTGGAGGGGCAGCAAATATAATTCCAGACTATGCTTCTTGTGAATTTTCGGTAAGAGCAGCCACAGCTAAAGATTTAAATGTAGTTGTAGGATATGTAGAACATATAGTAAAAACGGTAGAAAAATTAATAGGGGTTAAAGGGAAGATAACAAAAGGTCTAATGTATACTGAAAGATATCCAAATAGATTTATTGACGAAAGGCTTAAAGAAAATATTGCTGAATTTGGGGTAGATATGGAATATCCAGATCCAAGTATGAAATATGGAGCATCAGATATAGGGAATGTTAGCCTTAAAATTCCTTCTATCCATTCCTATATAAAAATAGCAGATAAAGGGGTTAATAGTCATTCCATGGATTTTACAAAGGCTGCTAATAGCCCTAGGGCCCATAAGCAGATGATTAAAGGGGCTAAGGCAATGGCTCTAACTGGGTACGATATATTTGCAGATGAAAATTTAAGAAGGAATATATATGAAGAATTCACTAATACAGTACCCAAATATAGCCGAGAAGAATTAAGGTAATCTTAAAATATGAGAAAATAAAGGTAGCACAGAGGTCATCTTCGCCATTTAAATATTGCTTAGGGATGGCCTCTGTGCTTTCTTGAAAATCTGGAATTACATTATTTTTACTACTATTTCTTCAGCTGTACAAGCTTATTAAATAGTTTCTCATTATCCTTAATCATATTTTCATTGCCTAATACACATAGATAATCTTCTTTCATAGCCTTATCAATTAGAGGTATAAAGGCCTTTATATCTTCAAGTTTTGTAGCCAAAACTTCATCCCTTGTTTTTTGAATATCTTCTTGAGTTATCTTTGAAATATATCTATTTGTTGCAATCTGCCCCTTCATATGGGGAGTGGTAGCTGGATCTAATTGGCTCATAGTTCCTATTATATAGGTAGTCAATTCTTCTTCATCTATATTTAAACTATCGATATAATCTGCCATTTTATCATATACCTGAATAGTCCTATCTAAATTTGGGTCCCTATAGGAGAAGGTTACTATATGGCCAGTTCTATCCAATAGAATACCTGCACCATAGGCTCCACCCTGGGCTCTAATTTTATTGTGAAGATAATCTCTACTCAATATGGTGGATAAAACTCTCATGCTACCATTATAGTTAAATCCTAGTCTCCTAAAATTATATCCTTTTGAAACGTATTGGACATTAGCTGAAGATAATATACCTTCATTTAACCTTTCTTCAGCAAAGCCATATTTTATAGGTTGAAAGTCTAGTGTATTAAGTTTATCTATTACAATAGGTAAATTAGCCTTTACCAATGAAAAATCATCCTCGTCTCCAGTAAAGCTAAGGATTAAATTATCTGCGCTAAATACCATATTATAAACCTTATTCAAATTAGATAAAATTTCTTCACTATTGCTATCAAAAGTTTCAAGTATATCAGATAAGAACCAATAGAAGTCTAGACCTTTTAACCTTTCCATATACTTTTTAGAAGGTGAAAAATAGGAGCTAACTCTACTAGCGGCTACCGAGTGTCCTGCATCAAATATGGTCATTTCTATTCGTGATTTCATCTGTTGGAATAATTCTTTAATACGTTTCTTATCTTCAATTTTTGATTGAGTAATCAATTCAGAAACAAGCTCCATCATTTTGGTTATATTATCCCCTATGGCTTTTCCTTTCACAATAAGTTTAGGATGGTATAATTCATCACTATTCTTTTGGTCGTAACAGGTAACATCAAAGTCTATGCCGCCAGTATGGATGTAGATTTCATTGGCTAATTGGGAGTAAGGTCTTTTTTTAGTATCTATTTTCCCTAGCAATCCTATCAGTAGATTAATATAAGGGATTAACTTTTCCTCTACCATGCTAATATCAAAATAAAAATCTACATAAGCAATTTTACTTGTAAATATATTATGAGACAATATTGTCAACTTATCTTCTTTAATTATCTTCTGAGGAATAACTTGGGCTTTTGGTTCTACATCGGCTATGGAGAGTTTAGGGATAGTAGCTTTAGCTTCTTCCGAATCATCGGCAACCTGCATTTCCTTTAGTTTATTATTTTCCTCAATTAATTCTTTAATTTCCTCTGGGCTTAAAGATTTTTTATATTCATCCAATTTTCCTTCCATAATTCTCTGTTTTTCTTCTCCTAACCCTTTCTTTGGTTCAATTATTACTAAAGAACTATGAGGATTGTTGATTATTCGCTCTTTAATGAAATTTTCAAAATAACTAGTGTCCATATTGGATTTTAGCTTATTTAAAGTCTTATCAAATTGTAAATGGACTAAAGGATCCCCATCATATAGCCAACTATCTAAAGATATCATATTATAGACAATACCTTTAGTTGGAAATTTGGATGCTTCTCTAAGGTCATATTCAACTATATTTATACAGGCTTCTATTAGTTTTCTATCTATTCCATTTTCAACTAAATTATTTAATGTTTCAAAAATTACCTTTTCAAACTGTGCCTTTTTATCTGGAGAAGTATTTTTAGCAACTACACCAAAGCTAGGCTGTAGTCCTCCGGAGCTAACGGGAAAAATATCTTCCCCTATGCCCTCATCTAGTAAAGCTTTTTTTAATGGTGCTGCTTCCGATTCTACTAGCAACTGGCTTAGTATACTAGTCATAAGATAGATTTCTGGGTCTGTATTTTCTCCTAATACGAAGTTCAAGCTTAGATAGCTGCGATTTTCATCATTTTCTTCACTGGAAATAGGATAATAATCTACTATTTCGTTTCTTGAGGTAAAAGGTTTTTGAATTCCAATAGTTGAATGGATTTCGGCTTTATCAAAATTGGATAGATAATTTTCATCTATATGTTTAAGTTGTTTTTCAACATTTCCATTGCCATATAGATATATATAGCTATTAGATGGATGGTAGAACCTTCTATGAAAATCTAAAAAATCTTCATAGCTAAGTTCAGGAATTATATCTGGATTTCCACCAGAGGAATATTGATAACAAGTATCTGGATACAAGGATTTACCTATATTTTCTCCCAATATCCTTTCTGGAGAAGAATAGGCTCCTTGCATTTCATTATAGACTACTCCTTTATATCTAATATTTTCTTCTTCATCAAATATTTCATGATGCCACCCTTCTTGCATAAAAATTTCAGGTATTTCATAAATTTTAGGATAAAATACTGCATCTAAATAGACATCCATTAAGTTGAAAAAGTCCTTTTCATTTCTGCTGGCTACAGGGTAAAGGGTTTTATCGCTAAAAGTCATGGCGTTTAAGAAGGTCTGTAAAGAACCTTTCACCATATCCATAAAGGGTTCTTTTGTAATATATTTTCTAGAACCAGATAGAACACAATGTTCTATAATATGGGGAACCCCTGTACTATCTGATGGAGGAGTTCTAAACCCTATGGAAAACACCTTATTATGGTCATCATTTTCTAAATGTAGTAGTTTTGCTCCAGTTTTTTCATGTATGAATATCCTTGCTATAGATTGAATTTCTTTAACTTCAGTTTCTTCTATTAGCTTAAATCCATAATAAATATTACCTAATTTAAACATGGCTTCCTCCTTTTCATTATTTCAATATCCGAAATATTATCGATTTAAATTAAAGATATCATTAATTAATTGTTTAATCAACTTTAGTATACTATTATTTTCTAATTTTATCCGATAAAAGTTTTCTCTCTACTTTAGTTATAGCAGTCATCTCTATTTAACTAAACTATGTTATATATGTTATAATAGAAAGTAAACTATTTATAAATTAGGAGTTTTAAAATGGATATTTATAAGGGATTAAAGAATATTTTTGGGTTTAATGAGTTTAAAAAAGGTCAAAAGATTTTAATAGAAGGGACTTTAGAAGGTAAAGATGTATTAGGGGTAATGCCTACTGGTGGAGGTAAATCCCTTTGTTATCAATTGCCTGCTGTTTTAATGGAAGGGATAACTATAGTTATTTCACCTTTGATTTCCCTTATGAAGGACCAAGTAGATTCATTAGAGGAGATGGGAATACCTGCAACCTTTATAAACAGTACCCTTAGTGATAGAGAATTCAATATTAGGTTACAGGATATAAAGGCAAAAAAATATAAAATCTTATATATAGCTCCAGAGCGGTTAAATACATATCTATTTTTAAATTTAGTAAAGAGCATTCATATCTCCATGGTTGCAGTAGATGAAGCTCATTGTATAAGTCAATGGGGTCATGATTTTAGACCTAGTTATCTTGAAATACCTAAATTTATTAATTCTTTAGATAACAGACCAGTTGTTTCCGCCTATACAGCTACTGCCACTAGAGAAATAGTAGAGGAAATTAAAACCTTATTAGGATTAAGAGATCCTATAGTATCTATAATAGGTTTCGATAGGCCTAATCTATTCTATCAGGTCATAAAGGTAAGGGACAAATTTAAATATTTAATAGATTATTTGGAAGAAAATTTCCGAGAGGAATCAGGGATAATCTATTGTGCTACTAGAAAAACCGTAGGATCTTTGACAGAGAAATTAATAGAAAAGGGTATATCTGCCGTAAGTTACCATGGAGGTATGGACTCTAACACTAGACAAAAAAATCAAGATGATTTCATATATAATAAAGTCAGGGTTATCGTTGCTACTAATGCCTTTGGACTAGGTATAGATAAACCAGATATTAGGTTTGTAATCCATTATAATATGCCTAAAAATATGGAAGCCTATTACCAAGAAGCAGGCAGGGCTGGTAGAGACGGTGAAGCTAGTGATTGTATACTCCTTTACTCTCCTGGGGATATAGTTAAACAGAAGTTTTTAATTCAGAGTAGCACCTTTTCTCAGGAAAGGGAGACTATGTTATATAAAAATCTTCAATATTTGATAGACTATTGTAATACTAACAAATGTCTGCGAAATAGTATATTGAAGTATTTTGGAGAGGAAATAGAAGATGAAAAATGTGATAATTGTGGGAACTGCTTAAGTCAATCGGAGATGGTAGATATTACAATAGAAGCCCAGAAGATCCTTTCTTGTATATATAGGGTAAGGGAAAGATATGGAGCTACTATGATAACTCAGATTTTAAAAGGGTCTAAAGGGAAGCGGATATTGGAATTAGGTTTAGACAATCTATCTACCTATGGGATTATGAAGGAATATACAGAACCAGCTTTAAAGGAGATTATTATGACCTTGGTAGCCATGGATTATATCCATATGACAGCAGACAAATATCCCGTTTTAAAATTGACATCAGCTTCCATTCCAGTATTAAAGGGAGACGTGAAAGTATACCATAAGAAAGAACTATTAGAATCAAAACAAATTACTAGGAAAAGGACCTTGGATTTAGAGTATATAGATGAAAATTACGATAAAAAATTGTTTGCCAAGTTAAGGGAACTTAGGTATAGATTAGCTCAACAAAAGGGTGTAGCTCCATTTATAATATTCCATGATTCCACTTTAAAGGAAATGGCCACTTACTTTCCCAAGGATAAGGAAGAATTTTTAAGGATAAAAGGTATAGGTTTAAAGAAATATGAGAACTATGGGGAAGATTTTATCAATATAATTAGGGATTATTTGGATAGGAATAACATGGACATTTCTAATATTAAAAGAGTGGAGATAGAGAAATCACTAAAAGTAGAATCTATAGACAGGTATGAGGAAACTTATAACTGTTATTTAGAAGGCCTTTCCTTAGAGGAGATTGCAAAAATAAGGAATTTTACTCCTAATACTATAATCAAGCATTTGGAAAGGTGTGAGAAGAGGGGAAAAACAGTGGATTGGTCTAGGTTTATAGATGATCCAGCCAAGGAAGAAAAGATACTAAAGGCCATAGACCAGGTAGGCTTGGAAAGATTGAGGCCTATTAAGGAAATATTGCCAGAAGAAATAAGCTATGAAGATATACGGATTATAATAATTAAAAATAGATTAAAATAAGGTGTGAAGGATTGTCCTCCACATCTTATTTATATGACTTGATTTTTAGGCAATATTACTTCCTCTTTTAATTTATCCACTACTTCCTCTAACTCTAAAGGTCTAGAAGCTTTTACTAATATTATGGATTTAGGTTTAATGACCTTTTTTAATCTTTTAATTAATTGAGACTTATTTACACAGGATATTATCCTATCTTTTTCAAACTTTATCTTAGCAGTTTTAGCTATATATTCGGCAAAGGGTCCAATGGTAAATAAATAATCAATTTTTTCTGGGTCTATTTTTTTACCTATATCCTCATGCATTGCTATTTCATCTTCACCTAATCCTAACATATCCCCTAATACTGCTATTTTTTGACTGTATTGATCCATATGGTAAAGGGTATCTAAGGCTGCTAATACACTTGAAGGATTGGATTTATAGGAATCATTTAATATGGTGAAACCTTCTGCATATACTAACTCATTCCTCATTCCCGTTTTTTCAACATGGTATAAACCTTCTCTTATTAGATTGAATGGGATATCAAAATACCTAGCCACTGCTATGGCTGCAGTAGCATTATACATATTGTGTTTTCCTAGCATCGGTAGGAAAAAATCTTCCTCGTCTGGTTTTTTCAGCTTAAAGGAAATACCATTTTCATCAACTAATCCTAGTTCACATTGGTAGTCGTTTGGTTCTTCTATTCCATAGGTAGTGATTTTCTGTTCTATTACCATATCCTTTATTATCTTTTTTAGTATTGGGTCATCACCCCAGTATATGAATAATCCATCCTTAGACAACCCTTCCAATATTTCTAGCTTTGCTTTGGCAATGTTTTCTGGAGTTTTTAAATCCTCTAAATGGGCTTCACCAATATTGGTTATAATGGCTACGTCTGGCTTAGCTATAGAGGTAAGTACGGATATTTCCCCAAATTTATCCGTTCCCATTTCCACTACAGAAACTTCAGTGTCTTCATCTAATTCTAATAGGGTAAGGGGTGCACCTATAAGGTTATTGTAGTTGCCTTTAGTCTTTTTTGTTTTGTATTTAGTACTCAATATACTGGCTATAATGTCCTTAGTAGTGGTTTTGCCGTTGCTACCTGTTATGCCAATTACTTTTACATTTAACTGTTCCCTATATTCTTTAGCCAATTGTTGAAGAGCTATTAGAGTATCTTCTACTAAAATAAAGGGAAAGTCCAATTCAGGTATAGGCTGACTTTTGTCCCATAATGAGGCTATAGCACCTTTTTTTATGGCTTGTTCTATAAAACTATGTCCATTGAAGTTTTCACCTATTAAGGGTATGAACAACTGGCCTTTTCCAATAGTTCTCGAGTCGGTAGATACCCCTTCTATATAAATGTCTTCATACTCCCTTTTTAAACCTAAACCTTTAACCATTAATTCTATATCTTTTAATTTACGTTTTATCATTCTTCAACGCCCCTTGTATACAAGATGGATTTTTTCTGTTGATACCTTTGGAAGGCCAATTGGATTAACCATTCGATTAGTTCAGCATAGGTAGTACCATCAGTAGCTTCCCATAGAACGGGAGTCATACTTAACGCTGTAAAGCCTGGCATGGTATTTACTTCATTTACTAATACTTGATTATCATCAGTAACGAATATATCTACTCTAGCAAGACCATAGCAATTTAGGACCTTAAAAGATTTTATTGCCATTTCCCTTACATTATCAGCAACTGCAGGTTCTAATCTGGCAGGGACTACAGGAATAATTGTGCCATCTATATATTTGGCATTATAATCGAAGAAAGGCCTTTCCATAATAAATTCTCCCGAAACAGAGGCTTTAGGATAATCATTTCCTATAACTGAGGTTTGCATCTCCCTACCTATGACTTCCCTTTCTATGATAATTTTACAATCATAGAGAAAAGCTTCTTGGAAGGATTTTTTTAACTCCTTCCTATTCTCAGCTCTAGATATTCCAACGCTAGAACCGGAGTTAGCAGGCTTAATATAACAAGGGTAGCCGATTTTTTCTTCTACCTGTTGATAGCATCTTTCTTCATCCTCTTTCCAATTATGTAATCGAAGGGAAGTGTATTCTGTTTGAGGTATACCATGTCTAGCAAATATATCCCTCATTATTACCTTGTCCATTCCTGCAGCAGAGGATAAAACTTCATTTCCTACATAGGGCACATCTAATAGTTCTAGGAGACCTTGAATAGTGCCATCTTCTCCGTTAATTCCATGGATAGCTGGGAATATGATATTTTTCTCCCCTTCCCTAAAATCCTTAGCTAGAAACTCCCCTATGGATTTAGCTACGGTAGTAGATGGTTCAATTTGTAGTTGTTTTACATCCTCTATTTCCTCTTCTAATAATCCTAGATTACACCATATACCTTCTTTTGTAATATATACTGGGTAAACATTGAATTTAGATCTATCTAAAGCATTTAGTATAGCCGAAGCAGATTTTAAAGATACCTCGTGTTCAACAGATTTGCCTCCATAAAGTACATAAACATTGGTTTTCATATTTTTTCTCCTCTCTTTTGTATAGGACTATTTATGATAATTCTCTGTATTTGTCAATATATAAGTTTACTTTATATATGAAAAATGCTATCACAATAGGAGTCAATAATCAATATATATTTGTTACCATAGGATTATATCAATTTATCATCCATTTATCATTGGATTTTTTTCTTATATATTATACAATTACATATATAGGAGGGATTAGTATGAATTACAATAGTACGGAAGTTGCAAAGGCAGCTATAAAATTAGCAGTATCAACTAGAGAAGAGGAGAAGACTTTAATAGGTGAATTTGAAAAAAGGGATATTAAAGGAGCAGCTGTAGACATTGGCGGAGATTTAATTAATTCTATACCTAAGATTATAGAAAGAGCATTGGTGGCTTCAAAGAAGACGGGGATTATCAAGGATATCCATGTCCATGAAGGGGCGGTAGCAGGTGCAGCTAAGGATGCCATAAGCCAAGTGGATTCTAAGGCATTGGGCCTTAATTTTGGTGGAAAATTAGGCATAGCTAGATCAGGGGAACATGTGGTAGTTTGTTTATTTATAAGTATAGGACTACTTCATTTAAATGATTTAGCCATAGCAGTTGGACATAGGTCTATTCCAGTAGTAGATTAAAATGTTCAAAATATAATAACAAAATGTTCAAAATATTATTGACAATAGCATTGAAACGTATTATAATCTAAACATATAATTTTGTAGATAGCAAGTAGGCTAAGGGTAGGATGGTAGATTAGTAGGGTTTATCAATTAAAAAATTAATATTAGGAGGATGGTAGCATGGTAGGTAAAAAAGGTCTTACCAGTCTAAGTAAATGCTTAGGCTTTATTTTGTTATTAATTATTAGCTTATCTTTAAGTGGGTGTTCATCTCAAAACTCTCAAGAAATAGTATCCATAGGTATTAGTCAAATAGTTGAAAATCCCGTTCTGGATTTGGCACGGGAAGGGTTCGTCGATGCCCTAAAGGAGAAAGGTTATGAAGATGGAAAAAATATTGAAATAGATACACAGTTTGCTCAAGGAGATATAGCATTAACTACAACTATAGCTCAGAACTTTGTATCCCAGAAAAAAGATTTAATCCTCGCCATATCTACCCCATCAGCCCAAGCCGCATTCCAATCTACTAAAGATATACCAATATTATTTACAGCTGTAACAGATCCTGTTGCAGCAGGATTAATCGAAAATATAGACTCTCCAGAAGGAAATATAACTGGAACTACAGATATGGTGCCTATAGAGGAACAACTGGAATTAGGTAAAACAATCTTTCCTCATGCAAAAAAGGTTGGAGTACCTTATAATACCAGTGAAGTAAACTCTCAGGTACAAGTAGAACTGGCTAAAGAAGCTGCTAAATTACAAGGCCTTGACATAGTCGAAATACCCGTTACCAATTCGTCGGAGATAGAACCAGCCCTTAGTGGTAAAATTGGAGAAATTGATTTCTTATTCCTTCCATCAGATAATTTAATAGCTTCTAGCATGTCTATAATAACTAAAGTGGCTTTAGATAATAATATAGGTTCTATTGGAGTAGATGAACCTATGGTTAAAAATGGAGCGTTAGCCTGCGAAGGTTTGGATTATTATAAACTAGGATATGAAACGGGACTTATGGCTATAGATATAATAGAAGGAAAGGAAGTAAAGGAATTACCTGTTTCTAGGCCAACGGAAACTGAACTTACTATAAATAAGGATATAGCCGATAAATTGGGTATTAGTTTACCAGAAGAGATATTAGATGGAGCAGTTATAGTAGAGGGGGAAGATTAGATGAATAGTTTTATATTAGGTATTATTCAACAAAGTTTAATTTTCTCCATAGCAGTTATGGGCATATATATAACTTATAAAATTCTTAAATTTGCAGATTTATCAGCAGATGGTAGTTTTACTTTAGGTGCCAGTGTATCGGCAATACTAATAACTAAAGGAGTTAATCCTTTTATGTCTTTGTTAATTTCCATGTTGGCAGGAGCTGTAGCCGGTACTATAACTGGCATATTAAACGTTAAGCTTAAAATACAGGATATACTTTCTAGTATTTTGGTGATGATTGGACTTTATTCCATAAACCTTAGGGTAATGGGTGGGATGGCTAATCTTCCCTTATTCAACCAGAACACCATATTTACAGGTAGAAATATATTGCTAATTATATTCTGCTTTGCTGCTATTTCTGGAATGTTTTTTACCTTATTTTTCAAAACAAAACTAGGCTATTTGCTGAAAGGTATTGGAGACAATGAAAACATGATTATTTCCTTAGGTATAAATACGGGCAGTATTAAGATATTTGCTCTTTCCTTATCTAATGCTTTTATAGCTTTATCAGGAGGAATATTAGCCCAGTATCAGGGTTTTAGCGATATAAATATGGGTACTGGAACTATGATTATGGGACTTGCCTCTATAATAATTGGATTTAGCGTATTTAGGAACTTTAAACTTTCAAACTCTAGTATATTATGTATATTTGGCACTTTAGTCTATAGGACTAGTATAGCTTTAAGTCTAAGAGCTGGTTTTAATCCTAGTGATTTAAAGCTTATTAGTTCAATTATTGTGGTAATTGCCTTGTCTATTGGCAATGGTAGAGGATTATTTAAAAAATATACCTTAAAGAAAGAAAAGACGGAATACTCTTCAAAGTTAGGGGAAGTAGGTAGTAGAAATGCTTAGATTAAATAATATATCTAAAACTTTTAATAAAGGCAATATAAATGAACAAGAATTATTTAAAAATTTTTCCTTAAGCATAGAAAAAGGAGATTTCATATCCGTCATTGGCAGTAATGGTGCAGGTAAATCTACCCTTTTAAATCTAATATCTGGTAAAATGGAAGTGGATAAAGGGGAGATTACCTTAAATGGAGTGGATGTAACGGAAAAAGATGAATATGAAAAATGTAAAAATATATCTAGAATATTCCAAGATCCATCTATGGGTACCAATCCTTCTATGACCATATATGAAAACCTATCTATGGCTAAGAATAAAGGGAAAAAATTTGGGTTAACTTTTTTAATGGATAAAGATGATGAAGAGTTTTTTAAAGATTCATTAGGGATTCTAGGCTTAAACTTAGAGGATAAACTACACACTCCTGTTTCCCAACTATCAGGAGGACAAAGACAATCTCTAGCATTGATTATGGCAACTATTGGGAACCCAGATTTACTGTTATTAGATGAGCATACTGCAGCTTTAGATCCTAAAACTAGCCAAATAGTTATGGATATTACCGAAAAGGTAGTTAAAGAAAAAGGGCTGACTACTATCATGGTAACCCATAATATAGAACATGCCATTAAATATGGGAATAGACTAATAATGCTTCACCTAGGGAAAAAGATTCTAGACATAGATGGAAATATGAAAAAATCGTTAACGAAGGAAGAACTATTATCTTTATTTAAGGATATAAGCGATAAAAGTCTATTCGTATAATATTGGAGACCGATTAAGGTCTCTTTTCTATTGGTAGAAAATATCACTAATTATACAATTAAAATGTTAATTTACATAAAAAGGGGGTAAATTTAATATACCTATACAAGGTAGAACTATGAATAAAACAAGGAGGTAGAAAAATGAATATAACTTTATATGTAATTATAAATGTCATTATAATGGCAGCTCTAATATATGGTTTATTATCTTTAAAGAAAAAGGGGATATCCTTTACCATTAGAGTTTTACTTGCTCTAGTATTAGGAATTGTTTTTGGAGCAGCTCTTCAGCTAATATTTGGAGCTGGTTCAGAAACTATAACCCAATCTAATAGTTGGTTTGATGTAATAGGGACTGGATACGTAAGGTTATTGAGAATGATCGTAATCCCCTTAATATTTGTATCCATTACCAACGCTATAGTTAGCCAGGATTCCAAAAATTTAGGGAAGATGGCGACTCAAATTATTGCAATCCTATTAATCACCACTGCAATTTCTGCCCTTATTGGTGGAGGAACGGCTAAAGCCTTCAATTTAACGTCAGAGGGACTTATGGCAGGTGAAAAAGAGCAACAAGCAAGTATGGGGCTAGAAGAAAGGTTGGAGGATTTCCAATCAAAGCCTATTCAGCAGCAATTAGTGGAGATAATTCCCATTAATCCCTTTTATGCTATGACTGGCCAAGGTAGTTCCGCAACCCTATCGGTTGTATTTTTTGCAGTTATTATAGCATTGGCTACTATTGGCATTAAAAGAACTAAACCAGAATCAGCAGAAAACTTTATTAATTTCATAAAAACACTACACGATATTGTTATGAGAATGGTTACTATGATATTAAGACTTACTCCCTACGGAGTTTTAGCCTTAATGACCAGAGTAGTGTCAAGTAGTGATTTTTCTGAAATAGCCAGGTTAATCCAATTTGTTATAGCATCCTACGTGGCTCTAGCCATAATGTTTATTATCCATTTAATAATATTGATGATATTTGGATTAAACCCTATAACCTATGTTAGAAAATCTGCTGCAGTTTTAATGTTTGCATTTACTTCTAGATCTTCAGCTGGAACTTTGCCTTTAAATATTAACAACCAAGTAAGAAACCTAGGAGTATCTGAAGGTCATGCAAATCTATCTGGCTCTTTAGGAACTAGTATAGGGCAAAATGGATGTGCAGGAATATATCCAGCTATGCTAGCCGTAATGATTGCCCCTGCAGTAGGTATAAACCCAATGGCACCAGCCTTTTTAATTAAGCTAACCATAATAACGGCTTTAGCTTCTTTTGGAATAGCTGGAGTAGGTGGAGGAGCTACTTTTGCTGCCCTTACCGTATTATCAGCTATGGGGCTTCCAGTGGGTTTAGTAGGCTTGTTAATAGCTATTGAACCCTTAATCGATATGGGTAGAACCCTATTAAATGTAAGCGGTTCCATGTTGGCAGGAGTGCTATCTAGCAAATTCATGGGTGAATTAGATACAGATATTTATAATAGCTCAACAATAGAAGAGGTTTAGCAAAGATTCTTTGAAGGAGGAATAAAAATGGAAATTTTAATAGATAAAAAGGCAAAAAATTTTATTAAATCTAAAGGAGAAAAAGCCATAGAGGTATGGCTTGAAGGCTGCGCTTCTTGAGGTCCTAGTGAACCACAACCATCAGTTAGGATGGGAAAGCCTGAAAACATTGAAGAATTTAATCTTCACAAAGTTGATGATATTGATGTATATGTGAAATCAGATGCAGTTGCAAAAGATGATGAACTTAAGATTAAATATACAAAGATTCTATGGAAGGAAAGGTTGACTGTTGAGGGGATGTTGTTTTAACAGTAGGAATACAATAATTTCATAGAATAGGAGAATTGGATATGACAATGGATAAAATTTTTAAGAGGATAGAAAGTTTATCTAGTTTGATAGGGAATACTCCTTTACTAGAGATCCATTTTAAATATAAAGGTATGGATCGTAAAGTATTTGTTAAAGCAGAACAATACAATCTAACGGGTAGCATTAAGGATAGAATGGCATTACACATCATAGATAAAGGATATAGAACTGGAAAATTAAAGGAAGGCTACAGTATAGTAGAGGCAACTAGTGGAAATACAGGGATTTCCTTTTCTGCTATTGGTAGCTCCCTTGGACATAAAGTAATTATATTCATGCCTAATTGGATGAGTCAGGAAAGGATGAATTTAATAAAAAGTTTTGGTGCAGATATCCGATTAGTTAGTCCAGAAGAAGGTGGATTTTTAGGCAGTATTAAAATGGGGGAACAATTGGCAGAAGAAAACGATGATGTGTTTTTACCCTGTCAATTTTCAAATGAAGACAATATTGAAGCCCATTATAATACTACAGGGCCAGAGGTATTGAAACAACTTGAAAAGTTAAACCTAAAACCTGATGGCATAGTTGCTGGAGTGGGAACTGGAGGCACTATTATGGGTATAGGTAAATATATGAGGAAAAACAATCCAAATATTAAACTATATCCTTTAGAACCCTCTAGTTCCCCTACCTTGTCTACAGGCCATAAAGTAGGGCAACATAGGATTCAGGGAATATCCGATGAATTTATTCCACCTATTACTAAGCTTGATGAATTAGATGATATTATTGATGTTCATGATGGAGATGCTATAATAATGGCTCAAAGATTGGCAGCTGAGATGGGATTAGGGGTAGGCATTTCCTCTGGTGCCAATTTTATAGGGGCTATAAGGGTACAGGAGATTTTAGGACCTGAGAAGATTATCGTTACCGTTTTTCCAGATGATAATAAAAAGTATCTAAGTACGGATTTGATGAAAGAAGAATTAGTAAAGGAAGATTATATTTCACCCCAAGTTGAGTTAATAGATATTATTGCTCATAGATGAGTCGGGATAGCCCCGGCTCATTTATATTGGAAAATAATAAATCAATAAAGTATAATAGGATTAAGATTAATCTCCTATATTACTTATATTAGATGAAAAGGTGAAATAGTTTATGGAAAATACAATCTTTGAATATTTAAAATCCTATAAGAAGAGGACAATTCCATTAAGCCGATTGGAAAACCTACTAACAGGAAGCCAAGCCTATGAGAATTTTGCATCTGCTATAGGAAAATTGGTGGAAAAAGGAGTCTTAAAACCTATAAAATCTCATGGTACCAATGGTAAATCTATTCCATTATACAATACCTATCGTGTTATGAAATCCAATTTAAGGGAAACACTCAATAGTGAGATCCAATACTATAGTATTAAATTTAATCCTAATATATATTTAAATTCCTACTTTTCATTGGACGAAAAGGAATGGCATAGGGACTTCCCCTATATACAAAGGATTGATTCCTATTTAAATAATAAAGGTCTGCCTACAGATTATGCCACCATACCAGAAAGGTCCTTCCAATTAGTAGGAGATGAAAAATGGATAGCTGAAAAGGATGGCAAAAAGTTATTGGAAAGGATTAAATTATGGGATAAGCTTAAAATAATAGCCAGTCCAGACCCGCTGATGTTAGGGGTTAATCCCTTAAAGTTTAGGGAATCTAGACATATTCACTTGACAGTGGAAAACAAAGCTACCTTCTATGCCCTGATGGATTCCATAAAGGACACGGATTTTACCTCAATAATATATGGTGCTGGGTGGAAGGTGGTATCAAATATCCAAAGGTTACCTATTCAATTAGGGTTGGGAAATGATATACATAAGATATACTATTTTGGAGATTTAGACCCTGAGGGTATTTCCATCTGGTATTCCTTGTACCAAAAATATAAAATAGAGTTGGCCCTCCCCTTTTACAGAGCCTTATTAGAGAAAAGCTACTCCATTGGCAAGGAAACTCAGCAGAAAAACATGGAAGCCATGGCAAAATTTAAAAGCTATTTTAAGGAAGATGAAATAGCGATTATAGACCAATTAATTCAAAGGGAAGGCTATATCCCTCAGGAAGGTTTAAAAAAGGAAGAATTGATCAATGTTTGGAGGAATGGTTTATGGATATTTCCATAAAAAATATTACGGAAAACTATAGGGATAGGATGGAAAGATTAGCATTATTCGATCCTTTATATGCTTTAGAGAGAAAGTCTGGAAAGGATAATAGTGGGGAACCTATAGATTATTATGGACTGGGACTTTTAACATTATTATTTTTCTTTGAAAATATGTTAATTAGGAATAAAAAGGCTGGGGTTATGGAACTAGCCCAATTTTTCTCTAATTTAACTCAAGAAAAGTTAGATTTAACTTTTGAGGAATATGTAAAACTAGCTAGAGAGATAGTTCAAGTGTTCAGGCCTCCTAGCGGTAAGAGAAATAGCCGGAAATTTTACAATTGGGAAACAGGACAAGAAGAAATAATCCAGTATTCCATATTAAAGGCCTCCCATTTTGATGCAAAGGCCAATACTCAATATTATGAATTAGATGAACAAGGGTTAGAGCTTATATTTGCAACTAAGGAATATTTTTCAGAGTTTCAGCTATCTATTAATCAATTAATACTTAGAAAACAATTGGAAAAAGGGGAATTTGTAGGGGCTTTAAGGCAAATAGATGAGATGAGGATGGATGTAAGGAATTTACAGGATAAGATATATAGGATAAAACATGAAATTCAAAGGAATATTATATCCGATGAAACCTATAGACGTTATGAATCCATTGTTGATGATATTCATTTTAGATTAAGTAGAGAAAATGAAGAGTTTGAAGAATTGAAATCCTTCATAAAGGAGACAAAAGAAAGATTAGAACATGAAATTCATGAAGACAAGATGAAAAAAGCCTATGGATTAATTATTAAAGTGGATAAGGAGTTAGGTGAAGTCCACTATGAGCATAGGAAACTCCTTTCTCAAAGTATAGATATGAAGACAACAGCTCTAAATGCGGCTCAAGAATCTCTCTATTATATAGGCATTGATTCTTTCAATTTTAAAGATCAAATAGCCAATAAACTAATGTCTACACCATTACCTTTGGAAGCCTCAAGAAGGTTGGTAGAGCCTTTTCTATATTTGGAAAGAGGAGGATTTTGGTCTCCTTTGGCGGTTTTTGGAAAGCAGCGAATTGAGAAAAGAGGCTTAGAAGAAGAAAACTTAACTTTTGCAAGCCCTTTAGAGGACTGGGAAATAAAAGAGGAAGTTAAAATTCAACAGGAAAATTTTAAGCATATTATGGAAATAATTTTAAAGGCAATGGAGAAGGAAAATTGCATAACTCTAAGGGAACTTATAGAGTTTATAAAAGAAAATGGCAAAGAAGATATATTAAATTATAGGTCTTTTTATGATTTCTGGATACTACTACATCACAGTTCTCCAATAAAATTAGAGGTGGAGGAAAATCAAAACCATATGTTGGATAAGGTAATAGAATTATTAGAAAGGGATTATACAAGTTTAATAGTAGTAGAAATTCCAGGCAAGATAGAACCGAATGAGAGGTATACAATCAGGAATATGGAGTTAACATTGGAGGGGAATAAAGATGCTATATGAACAGGAACAAGTAATACAGGCTTTCAAAATATATTCTACCTTAGCTATTAATGGAAAGGCTTTTAAAGAGGATTTAAGATTATATTTAGCTGATGATTCCATTAGAGGCTTAGTGGACCAATTTGCTAAAGAGGTAGATTGTACTCTATTGCTAGTAGGTGATCTAATATATATGATACCTTTATCTATAAATTCTCCTTATCATATATCCAACGAAACTATTAAAGAGAAACATCTACCTTCTAGAGCTGTAAATGCAGATATATATATGATGTATGTAGCTATAATAATCCTATTTGGAGAATTTTATGATAGTTACCAGACAACAGAGGCTACTAGGGATTTTATTAAGATGGAAGATTGGTTAAATAGTGTAAATGACAAGATATTATCTTTAAAGGGTTATGATGAGAAAGAATTAATGGAATTGGAAAGGAAATATGAATACAATTGGTTAGCTATAGTGGACAAATGGGATGCTTTAGATGATATAAAGGAAAATGTTCAACAAACGGCTAGAACCATAAGTAGAATGAGCTTTATGAATATCGTAAAGAGATTTTTGGAAAAACAGGAGTTAATAGAGGGGATTGGAAATAATGAAATCCAATTGACGGAAAAAGCAAAAGCTATTATCCAAAGATATTATATGGAATTGGAATATAATAGGGAAATATTGGAGTTCATATACTCTTTAGAGGAAAAGGAAGGTGATGTAATTGCCAGCCATATCCAAGATTAGATTGACCAATATAATATATGAAAATGGAGGTAAGAGGTTTAATGACGATATATTTGAATTTGATGGATATAATGGAGTAATACTATTAGAAAATGGTGGAGGAAAGACGGTCTTTATTCAGACAGCCCTCCAAGCCGTATTGCCTCATGCCAATCTAGGGGAAAGAAGAATAAGGGATACTCTATCATTGGAAGGAGGAGCCAGCCATATAGCTATTGAATGGATACTAAATGATAGGCCTAGAAGATATGGCCTTACAGCGGTAACACTATTTTTAGGGCCCGAAGGTTTAAAGTCATTACGCTATGTATATGATTACTCTGGAGGTGATGCCCATTCCATAGAGAATATTCCCTTTGTAAAGAAAAATCAAGAAGGCAACAATAGACCTGCTAGCAGACAGGAAATTCAAGAATACTATCAATATATGCAGAGCCATAAGATGAATGCACACACTTTTGATACCATAAAGGATTTCCACCAATATATTGAAGAAAACTTCCATATAATACCTTCTGAATGGAAAAGTATCGCTCATATAAATGGAGCAGAAGGGGATGTGGAGAAATTTTTTGAACATTGTAAAACTACCTCTCAGCTAGTGGATCAATTACTTATACCTGTAGTGGAAGGAGCTCTGGTAGGCAATGGCACCAAGGATTTTATTCAAATATTTGAAAGACAGAGGGAGCATTTTAAAAAGCATAGAGAGCTTAGGAGAAGAATTGAAGAAAGTAAGAATATAGAACAAAAGATAGCCCATTATGTATCTACCTATACTAGATTACATGAAGCAGAGGAAAAGATGCTCAATAAAAAGAGAGAGGCTAAATCTATATATGAATTTTTAGTAGAGGAAGAAGATAAAACTCAGAAGGAAATAAGCCATGTAGAGGAGTTAAAGGAACTTTTATCAAAGGACAAACAGGAACTTAGGAGAAAAGAAGCTTCCTATGAATTAGCCTTGTTAGATAAGGAATTGAAAAATGCGAGAGATGATTATGAAATTATTGCAGAAGAGCATAGGGAAATAGTTAGCAGACTAGAAGGAAAGGAAGAAGAACTCCAAAATTTAGAAATTGCAGAGCTTAAAGAAAATATTAAGAAAAATGAAGAGTTTAGTAATATATTAAAAGAACAATTAGAGGAACTAGATGAAGATGAGGATATAGGGGTTTTAAAGGATAGATTAGAAGAAAATTCTAGTATATTGAAGGGATATTTTGAAAGGGAAAAAGAAAATTTAGAAAAACAGAAAGAGCTTTTGGAAAGCCAAAAGAATCGATATGAAGATGAATTACAAAAGATTCATGAAAAGATAGTCGGCCTTCAGAAAGAAAAACAAAGTTTAATTGAAATAAGGGCTGGATATAGAGGAGAAATAAAAGGTATAGAAGATAATATGGAAAATATTAGGAAGGACATATTGGCCAACCCTATTAATGAAATGGTAGAAGGAGAATATCCTAAATGGAGACAACGGGTAGAGGAAATTGAGGGATTAAATACATCCTATAAAGAACAGCTAAACAGTTTAAAAAGTAGAAAAGAACAACTTTCCATAGAAATACCTAATATCCATGATGAAATTCAAAGGCTTATCAAGGACACTACCATTAGAGAAAAGGATTTAAGGTCTATAGAAGAAAAACATGATAAAATACTGTCTGTTGTAAAGGGGCTAAGGCTAGAATGGAATTATTTAGATTCCATCTACCTAAAGCAACAATCCATAATAGAATATATTGAAGAGAGATTAGAGCGAACTAGGAATCAAAGAGAAGAGTTATTAGAAGATGAAAGATTATCCTATAGGTTATTAGATTACTATGGAGGCAATGAATATTTTACTGGAGAACCACTGCTTGAAGAGTGGTTATACAGTTGGAGAAACCAATTCCATCTATTGGAGACTGGTACAAGGTATGTAGAAAAAGCAGCGATAAATCTTAATAGAAATGTAAAGGAGATATATAGAGAGTACCCCTTATGGCCTTTAGCAATTATAACCACAGAAAGGGAACTGGAAAAGCTATGGCAAAAAATAGAAGGCCAACGGCAAAGGCTTACATTTCCTATATTAATTCTATCTCAAGAGGAAGCAATAAATATACTATTGGGAAAGGTAAGCATAGAAGAAAGATATATCTATCCCCATATTTGGCAGGATAATATAGATAAGGAGAAATTCCAACAATGGAAAAGGGAGTTAGAGGAATTGGCAAAAAAGGCTGTAAAGGAGAGAAAAGAGAAAGAAAGAGAGGAAAGAGAGTGGCAGAATATATTGAGAATAACTAATGAATTTTTATTTGCTCATCCCTATGATGAGTATACTCAATTATCTGAGGAATTAAAGGTTTTAAAGGACAGATTAGATAGATATGAAAATCTATTAGATGAAAAACAAGGAGAAAATGTGTCTATAGACAGAGAGATAGACGATTATGAGAATAAGTTGAAGGATTTAGAACAGGAATCCAATTATTTAGGTAGAAAGATGGAAAGAGCTTTAGATTATTTTGAAAAAGTTAAATATAAAGAAAGGTTAAGCAATCAATTATACCAAAAAAATGAAGAATTAGTTTTTGTAGATAAGAAAATATCGTTTAATGAAAGGCATAGGGAAAGGAAAGAGGCTATAGTTCAAGGGATAAAGGCTGGCATAAGGGATTTAAGTAGTCAAATATCTATTATATTGGAAGATTCCAACTATAGGGAAGTAAAACACTCTAAAGCTTTATATAGGGATGTAAACAAGGATAATATCTTAGAAGAAAGGAAATATATCAAAGATAGGTTATCAGAAAAACAAAAAGGTAGATCGGAAATAGAAAGACAACTAAAAGAAACGGAAAAGAATATAGAAAGGGATGGGGATTTATTAAAAAGGAAGTACGCCGGAGCCAACTACCCTATAGATGAAAATATAAAATTTCCTTTTAATGGTAAAATCCTTATAGAAGGACTGTTAACCGATATTAGAGAATTAAAGGAAGGATTAGAAAAAATATTGCCTTCTTTAAGAAAAAAGGAAAAATTTTATGAGAAAAAAGCTAATAGATATGAATTAAGATTGGAAAGCTTTCATAAAGAATTCTATGACATTATATATTTCACTCAGCCTTTACCTAGTGTAAAAAAACAAATATTCCAAGAAAGATTAGAGATAGAGGAAAAGGAAAAATATTTGGATACAAACTATAAAAGGCTTAAAAATCAATTGGAAGATATTCAAAATAATATTCAGAATCTAGAAATTAAAAATGGTAAATATGAATTCCTCCTGGAGAATATCCAAGGGACTGTTTTAACAGCAGATATTAAACAAAATTTACCCTATAATAGGGAAGGCACTATATCTAAACTAATTTGTGAAATGGAGGACTTTACCAAGAATCTAGAGACACATAAGGCAATGGTGGATTCGGAGAGAAATCAATTTGTCCAGTTTGCAAACATCAATGTAAAGGATATAAGATTGAGGGAGATGGCAGTATCTGGTATTAAAAACAAAAGAGTTTTCCATGAGGTATTAGAATGGGAAAAAAATATGGGTAAGACTTTAAACCGGGTAATAAGAATCCACGAAAAAAACATGATGGAACATGATAAAGAGCTAAATCAATTTATCCAGTATCTATATACCTATTTATCTACATTGGCAGATGAAATGCGGACTATCCCTAAAAACACTAAAGTAAAAATAGGAGATGATTGGAAGGAAATATTCCAAATTCAGGTACCCAGTTGGGAGGAGGAAGAAGGCAAGGAGGAAATTAGAAAGCATGTAGACTGGATGATTAGCAAATTGGAAAAGGAAGAATTTTTAGATGAGGAAGGAAAAGAAGATCAAGGGAAAATAAAAAAAGCTATAGAAAACTGGCTCCAATCTAAACAGCTACTGAATATCATTATGGGAGGAAAAGAGATAAAGGTAAGGTGCCGAAAGGTTACCAACGATGGTAAGGTAAGCAATATGTATTATTCCTGGGAAAGTTCAAACCAATGGTCTGGTGGAGAAAAATGGAGTAAGAATATGGCCCTTTTCCTAGGTATATTAAATTATGTAGCAGAAAAGAAACAACATATATTACCTAATCAAAAAAGACATAGGACGGTTATTATGGATAATCCTTTTGGCAAAGCCTCTAGCGACCACGTACTAAGCCCGGTGTTTTTCATAGCAGAACAACTAGGCTTCCAATTCATAGCCTTAACTGCCCATGGAGAAGGTAGATTTATACGAGATTATTTCCCTGTAGTCTATAGCTGTAAATTAAGGCCGTCAGTAGAAGGGGATACATCTGTTTTAACAAAGGAAAAAAATATTAACTATGCCTTCTTTAAAGATAATGATCCAATGGTCATAGAAAGAATAGGAGAAAGGGAGCAGTTAAGTATGTTTAATATATAATAGATAAGATAAAAAACAGCTAGTTTAGAAGGTGGCATAACAATGAATATCATAAAGATTAGAAAAACTGTAAAGTATATATTAGGGTTCTATATTATTTATTCATTTATATTCGGAGTACTACTCTTTGCATTCTATAAGCCTAAAACTATCCAACACTTAGAAAACAATTCTATGGAGACTTTTTATAGGGAAGAGTTGAGTCAGGATAGGGTTGTTCTTGTTGAGGGAAGGTATGATTCAGGCCTTAGCCGGGTAAATTTAATTGAAAATGCAGAGAAAACATTAGATATTGCCTATTATACACTTCATGATGGAGTTTCTACAGATATCTTTTTTAATAGCATCATAGAAGCTGCAGATAGGGGGATAAAGGTTCGTATTTTGTTAGATGGTATATTCCATAATTTAAATGGAAATTTACGAGGGATAAAATATATTTTTTCAGATCATCCCAATATAGAACTTAAATTTTATGAACCCTTAAATTTAATTAAACCATGGACATGGAATAACAGACTCCATGATAAGTTTATTATAGTGGATGGGAAATATGCCATTATCGGTGGTAGAAATATTGGTGATAAATATTTTATAGGGGATGACACTGATGAACATATTGTTTACGATAGGGATGTAGTGATCATAAATACAGATGAAGACAATGTCTCTAATAGTGTTATTTCAGAATTTAAGGATTATTTTAGCCATTTATGGGAACATGATTATTCGAAGAATCCTGTAAATAAGCTAACCAATATAGGTAAAAAGAAGGGTGAGGAAAAATATCAATATTTAGTAAACAGGGTAAAAAAGTTAAAAAAATCCCATCCTGAAATATTTAATAATTCTATTGATTGGGTAGAAGAATCTGTTCCAGCTAATAGAATATACCTCATATATAATCCAATAGAACGTCTGAATAAGGAACCCTGGTGTTGGCATTATATTACCAACCTAGCTAAAAATGCAAAGGAATCAATATATGTTCAAAGTCCTTATATTATCCCTACGAAGAATATGTTGAGTATTCTCCATGTAGATAATATTTCGGTAGATAGGGAACAGATAAATATACTAACTAATTCGATCTATTCTAGTCCTAACCCATTTGCTGTATCCGGCTATATGAATAATAGAAAAAGGATAGTGGATTTTGGGGCTAATTTATATGAGTTTCAAGGCCCTGGTTCTACCCATGCAAAATCCTATATATTTGATAATAGGATTAGTGCTGTAGGCTCCTTTAATCTTGATTCAAGGTCTACCTTTCTTAGTACTGGGTCTATGGTTATAATCGATAGCGAAGATTTTGCTAAGAACCTTAAAGAAGAAATGGACAATTATATTGATAGTAGTCTAATGGTAGGAGAAGATTATTCCTATTTATCTGATTCATCAGTAGAAGAAGGTAAAGTATCTTTATTAAAATCAATTCTTGTAAGGATCTTATCTTTTGTCGTTTATCTATTCCAATTTATGTTATAAAAGTAGGCTTAGTTTTAAGCCTACTTTTATTAATCAAATTGTTATTTAGCTTTTTCAATTTTTCTATCATTAGCATCAATTTTCTCATTCTTTTTATTAGCCATTTTACAACTGCCTTGGAAAAAGGCATTTTCATGGACTATAAGATTGGAGACTTCTGCATCTCCCATTAGTCTTCCAGTAGGATGAAGAGTTAATTTTTTTCGGGATTTAATATTACCTTCTACTACTCCAGCTAAAGAGATATCGTAGCAATGGATATTCCCTTTTACATTACCAGTTTCCCCTATAATAATATCACCTTCGTAATGGATGTCCCCTTCAATAACACCGTCGATTCTCAAGTTCCCCTTACCTTCAATTTTACCTATTACCTTGATGTTTTCACCAATTAAAGAGTCAATTTCCATTGACTTTTCAACCTTTTTACTAAACACAAGTTTTCCCCCTTACCCTTTATTTAAGAATAGTTAACGGATCTATAGGTTTACCATTTTTATGTATTTCGAAATGAAGATGAGAACCAGTGCTTCTACCAGTGCTGCCCATTTTTGATATAACTTGCCCTTTCTCTACGTTATCTCCTTCATTAACAAGCAATTTACTGTTATGTCCATATACAGTGGTATACTCATTATTATGTTCTATTATAATAGTTCGACCTAAACCAGATTTGTATCCTGAAAACACTACCTTTCCACTTCCGGCGGCCCAAATATCCGTACCTATTGAGTTAGCTATATCGATTCCATAATGAAACCTAACCCCTCTTCCAAAGGGATTTTTCCTATTGCCAAAGGTGGAAGTCAGTCTACCCTTAGTAGGCCATAGATCAGGTACCGTTTCTAGATATTCAAATCTCTTTTCTAAATCATCGATAAAAACTAGCAATTCTTTTTCCTTATTTTCTAGTACTTCTTTTAATACCTGAATCTCCTCTGTAGGCTCTAATGCTTCAATAGGAATATCGTCGTCTATTCTCCCACCTCTAGATGGGCTTTTTATGCCAGCTATCTTTTCTACTTGTCTTTGTAATTTTTCTATTTCAGCTAACTTATCTTCAACTTCATTGGTTTTTTCGTATAGTTCCTTTGTATGGGATTTTAGTTTGGATAATTCTGTTTCCTTTTTTCTATTTTCTTCCTCAAGATTGTTGATTTCGGCTATTCTATCATTATATTCTTTTTCTAAACTTATATGAGATGAATAGATATTATTAAAAATTAAGAATGCTGCCATAAGAATTGCTGATATAGATATTACAGAAATTTTGGGCAACCATTGTGGAATCGTTAACCTTCTTACTTTTTCTGTATGGGGGATTATTATAATGCAGATTTTAGAATCTTTCTTCTTCCCCATATGTGTTTTTCGACCTCTTTCTAAAATAGTTAAATCTTTCCACATTATTCTATTCTACATAAACTTTAAAAATCCTTTTATTATTTTAAGAATATTTGATTATCTTAAATAATTAAATATTATTAGTTCTAATACCTTATTCAGTATGAAGATTATTGGGATGCCAAGGGTGAATTTAACCTTACTGGTCTTATGTTTAAAAACTACCATTCCTAATAATGCACCAGCAGCGCCTCCTAGTAATGCTAAAACCATTAGGCTCATTTCACTAATTCTATGATCATTTTTTCTGGATTTAGATTTGTCAAATCCAAAGTTAAAGAAGGAAACAATATTTATTATTATAATATAGATTAAAAAGGTAATTTCCTTATTATTAAAGTTTGATATTATGCTCATTTAAAATACCTACTTTCTAATTAATTACATTACTTAATATTTTCTACTAGTTCAAGGAATTTTTCAATATCTTTTTCAATTAATTTTAATGAGCCCCTAAAGAAATCTGGTGAATGAACATCTATATCCATTAATTTTGCTATGTCAACTATATTGTTTTTGCCAGTAGATCTAAGGAAGCTATCATATTCCTTTACGAATTTATCTTTATTATTCAAGTATTTCAGGTATAATCCCTTGGAGAACAATAATCCAAAAGCATAGGGAAAATTATAAAAATTCCGCTCTCCGTAGTAATAATGGGGTTTATTTACCCACATATAAGGGTGGAGATAATTATGATCTAATCCATTTCCATAAGCCTTTTTCTGTGCTTCTATCATTATTCTATTTAGTTCATTTACAGACAGAGAATATTCCTTTCTTCTTTCAAATAATTCCTTTTCGAATAGGAATCTGCTATATATATCTACTATTACCTGCCCTGCATCTTGAATATAGGATTCTAAAATACTTAACTGTTCTTCTTCATCAGCTTCACTTAAGGCCGCATTCATTACAATGGTCTCACAGAATATAGAAGCAGTTTCAGCTATAGGCATGGGATATCTACTGTTTAAAATGCTTTCTTCTTGTATACAAAGTCCATGATATCCATGGCCTAGCTCATGGGCTAAGGTAATAACATTGCTAAAGCTACCATTAAAATTGGCAAGTATTCTACTTTCCTTAATAGGATGAATATTAGAGCAAAAAGCCCCTCCTCTTTTGCCTTCCCTAGGTTCTGCATCTATCCATCTATTTTCAAAAGCATTATCTGCAAAATTGGCTAATTTGTCACTAAAGGTTTTGAAGTTTTTTACAATATATTCTCTGGCTTCTTTATAGGTAAAGGATTTACTCATCTTTCCAACAGGAGCAAATATATCATAGAAAGGTAATCCATTTTCATAACCTAAAAGTTCGCCTTTTTTTCTATAATATTTATGGAATATAGGTAAATATTCTTTTATGGCTGTTAGCATGGCATTTAAAGTTTCTTCATCCATTCTGGATTTAGATAGGGTTTCATCTAAAGGGGATTTATACCCTCTCATCCCTGCAATTGAAATGACTTCTCCTTTAATTCCATTTAAAGCAGCAGCGGAAGATTCGGCGATTTTTCTATAGGATTTTAATTCTGCTTCATAGGCTTTTTTTCTTAGATCCTTATCTTTATTATGGGCCATATTTCTAATTACAGGCAGAGGAAGTTGTTTTAGCTCCCCATCTATTTCAATATCAACTAATAATGTAGAGATCAATATATTTTGAAGTTTTGTCCAAGCCTTAGACCCAGTATTTTTCATTTTAGAGATTAATATCTCCTCTTTTTCACTAAGTAAATACTGAGTATGGTCCTTGATATTATTTAAATAGAAACTATGCTCTTTTAGAAACTCAGAAGAATTGATAACCCTATCTAAATCATCCAAACTTCCAATAAATTTTTCAAATTGTACATAGGATTTGGTGATTTCTGAATATTTTACCTGTAATTTATCCAGGTATTTTAATGCCATTTCATTTTTAGCTTCAACACTAGATATTAAACGAGGATAGGTCATTAGCTTTGAAGACAGGCTAGATAATTCTATTAGCCTATTTAAATATTGGGAGATTTTTTTATCAGCTTCCTCAAAGGATTTTAAGTTTTCTTCTGCCCAATGGACAAAACTTTCCATTTTTTCATCAAAGGTTTTTAAGTCTGACTGATATTTCTTTGAATCAAAAGAGGTGTATAACTCATTTAAACTCCATTTCATATCCATAACTATCCCTCCATTTTTATATTTAATATTATAATATCTTTAATAGTCTGATAATACAACTTAATACTTATATGGGGGAAAGAAAAGGATTTGAATTTGTGGTTTTAAAATTCATATTTCCCTTGCAAAAAAGCCATATTATATATATACTTAACAAGTTAGATAAAAAAAGGAAGGATGTAGTAAAATTAATGAATAAATTAAAATTTGAAGATATTAAGCTTTCGGAGGAAATTCAAAAAGCAGTTTCCGATATGGGCTTTGAGGAGATGTCCCCCATCCAATCCCAAGCAATACCAAAACTACTTGAAGGTATAGATATAATTGGGCAAGCTCAGACAGGAACGGGGAAAACTGCTGCTTTTGGTATACCTATTATTGAAAAATGTAATGGGAAGGATAGAAGTTTACAAGCTATGGTATTATGCCCTACAAGAGAATTATCCATACAAGTGGCAGAGGAAATTAGAAGACTAGCCAAGTATAAAAGGGATATTTTTGTTCTACCTATATATGGAGGACAGCCTATTGATAGACAGATAAAGGCTTTAAAAAAAGGCGTTCAGATAGTAGTAGGAACTCCTGGTAGAATAATAGACCATATTCGAAGAAAAACATTAAAACTAGGAAATATAAGGATGCTAGTATTGGATGAAGCAGATGAAATGTTTGATATGGGATTTAGAGATGATATTGAACTCATTGTAAATCATATGCCGGAGGAAAGACAGACCATATTCTTTTCGGCCACTATGCCTAAAGAAATAGTAGATTTTGCTAAAAGGTATCAGACGAATCCTAAAACTATTAAAGTAGTACACAAGGAATTAACCGTACCAAGAGTAGAACAATATTATTTTGAATTAAAGGAACATATGAAGACTGAAATATTATCTAGGCTTATAGATATATACAATCCTAAACTTTCCATAGTATTCTGTAATACCAAGAAAAAGGTAGATGAGTTAACTATTGAATTACAAGGAAGGGGATATTTCGTCGATGGGCTCCATGGGGATTTAAAACAATCTCAAAGGGATAGGGTAATGTCTAAGTTTAGAACAGGGAATATCGATATTTTAGTAGCTACTGATGTGGCAGCTAGAGGTTTAGACGTAGATGATGTAGATATTGTATTTAACTATGATATACCTCAGGATGAAGAATATTATGTTCACAGAATTGGTAGAACTGCTAGAGCTGGTAGGGAAGGGATTGCCCTTAGTTTTGTAGTAGGTAGAGATAGGCACAGGATCAAAGATATTGAAAGATATACTAAGACTAAGATAGTTAGGAAGGATTTGCCTACACTAAAAGATATGGAAGAACGACAAAGCGATATATTAATAGAAAAGATTAAAGATGAGATAGATAAGGGACAATTAGATAGATATGAAAAGATGCTTAACCAAATATTAGAGGAAGATTATACTTCTTTTGATATAGCAGCAGCCTTGTTGAAATTTTACCTTGTAAACAATAAGTTAGATGGGCACAGAGAATTAGATGCAGTAGATTATGGTACAAAAGGTATTAGTACTAGGGCAAGAATATATATAAATACTGGAAAGAGAAAAGGGGTAAGCCCAAGACATATATTAGGAGCCTTACTAAATGAAACGGGTATACCTAGAAAAACTGTAGGGGATATAGATATGTATGATAAATTTACTTTCGTTGAAGTACCAGAAGAATATGCCCACCAGGTAATAAAAGGGTTAAATAACAAAAGAATAAAGGGCATTAAGGTAAAGGTGGAATTGGCTAATACCAGGTCTTAAACATGTTTAGCGGCAAAGAGATATTTAGTTCTTTAGTCGCTTTTTTTATTTTCGTAGTATTACTAAAACTGGGTATATAATACAATATACATAATAAAAGGATAATCATTTAATTAATTTTTAAGATTAAATATAAAAAGTGAAAACATTGAAGGATTTTGACAATTTATACAGAAATATACAGTATAGGTTTGCTTCTTAGAGTTACTTTTAGATAAAGGACTGGTTTTTATGAAAAAGAGAGTTATAGGAGTTGGAATTCTCCTTCTAATTTTCATTACAATTTCAATATCTATTAATAAGCATACCAAGTTATCAAAAGAACCAGTAGATGTTAAAGATAAGATAAAATTAAGGATTGTAGGGGATAATAATTTTAAACCTTATGAATATGTAGATGAGAAAGGTGAATTTAAAGGATTTAATATTGATATAATGAAAGCCATAGGGGAAGCCATGGATATAGAAATAGAGTTAATACCTATGAGATGGTCTGATGCAGTATTTGCTTTGGAAAATGGAGAAATAGATGGTATTCAAGGTATGTCTAAAACGGAGGAAAGAAAGGCTAAATATCTTTTCACCCAATCTACTGTAGTTAATTCTCATGCCATTTTTATAATGAAAGACTTGGAGAATATAAAAGATATTGAGGATCTTAAAGGGTTAAGGGTGGCTTATCAGGAAAAGGACATTCATGAAGAGAGAATTAGAGGAATACCTGGAATTATTTCCATACCTCGTTATAGTCAAATAGAAGGTATTCAGGCTTTATTAGACGGGGAAGCAGATGCTTTTATAGGAAATAGAATGACTGCCGTTTACTATCTAAATAATATTAAAAAGATAAATAAAGTGAAAACCATAGGAGAACCTTTAGGTGAAACAGCCTATGGACCGGCTATACTACCTGAAAACAAATTAGCTTATAGGCTATTAGAAGAGGGATTGAACCGGATAAAACAGAATGGAACCTATGATAAGATATATAAAAAATGGTTTGGACACCAGTTATCCTATGGACATTTTGTACTTAGAACCTATATCAAGTACATAATTATTGGTGCTGGGGTAATTGGTATAGTGCTATTGTTGCTTTTCATATGGAATAAAAAATTGCAACAGGAAGTAGCCAAAAGGACTAGTGAATTGGAAACTGCTAATAAAAATTTGAAAGCTCATCAAGAGAGAATATATAGATTAGCCTATTTCGACCCTATTACCCATCTTCCCAATAGAGTATACTTCATGGAGGAATTGGAAGAAACTATCGAGAATTTAGCTGACAATGAAAAATTAGCCATATTACATTTAGATCTAGATAGGTTTAAATACATAAATGATAATTTAGGCCATAATATAGGAGATGAGGTTTTACGATTACTAGGTGTAAGATTAGGTGAATTAATCTCTAAAGGAGATTTAATAGCCCGTGGTGGAGGAGATGAATACCTAATATTATTGAAGAATATAGAGGATATATATAAAATAGACACTGTAGTAGATGGGATTATTGAAAGTTTTAAAGAATATATAGCCTATAAAGATTATGAACTATATTTAACTACCAGTATTGGAATTGCTATATATCCGGAAGCAGGAGAAGATAGTATTTCTCTAATGAAAAATGCGGAAATTGCATTATACGAGGCTAAAGAAATGGGTGGCAATAGCTATTTTAAATATAATGTACAAATTGGTAAAAGGGAATATGATAACCTTACTAAATTAAATCAACTGAGGCAAGCCGTAACTAATGGAGAATTTATTTTATACTACCAGCCAAAATTCGATATTAAAACAGGGGAGATAATAGGCCTGGAAAGTTTGATACGTTGGGAAAATCCAAGAAGAGGGCTAATTTTCCCCGATGAATTTATACCTTTAGCGGAAGAGACTGGGCTAATATTTTCCATTGGAGAATGGGTTTTAAGGGAGGCCTGCAGACAGAATAAAGAATGGATTGATAAAGGCTATAAGCCTAGGCGAGTCTCTGTCAATATTTCAGCTAGACAATTTCAACATTATAATTTTTTAGATATGGTCTCTAATATATTGGAGGAAACAGGATTAGAACCTAAGTATTTAGGATTAGAAATAACTGAAACTACTGCTATATCCGACATTACATATACATTAGATGTTTTAGATCGATTAAAGGAATTAGGAGTATTCGTTATAATGGATGACTTTGGTACAGGATATTCTAATTTAAGTTATTTAGGTGAAATGAATATAGATGAATTGAAAATCGATAGGAGTTTTATTTGGGATCTAGATATAAATGAAAAGAATAGGGCAATTTCTCGAACTATAATCCTTCTGGCTAAGCAGTTTAATATATTGGTTACTGCAGAAGGAATAGAAACGGAAAAGCAATTGAATATATTGAAAGAACTTGGCTCCGATACTGGTCAGGGATATTATTTTAGCAAACCTATTCCTGCCAAAGAATTGGAAAAACTACTATGAATAAAGAGGTCAGATAAAGTTTTAAATTATCTGACCTCTAATTATTTTGAAAAAGATTTTAAAATTTGATTTAGGTCAAAGTATTGAATGATAATATTTTTTATAATAAAGACACAGAATAAAAAAGAAATAAAAAATAAGGAGGAATTTTTTATGATGACTAAAACTTATAAATTAGAAACATTAACATGCCCATCTTGCATGGCAAAGATAGAGGGAGCATTAATAAAGATAAAAGGTGTGAAGGAGACAGAAGTATTATTCAATTCAAGTAAAGCGAAAGTTACCTTTGATGAATCTATAGTAGAATCTGAGGATATAAAACTGGTTATTGAGAGATTAGGCTACAGGGTGCTAGGAGAAAAATG
Organism: [Clostridium] ultunense DSM 10521; assembly: GCF_000511955.1. Classification (GTDB taxonomy): domain Bacteria; phylum Bacillota; class Clostridia; order Tissierellales; family Tepidimicrobiaceae; genus Schnuerera; species Schnuerera ultunensis. The sequence goes on from NZ_AZSU01000006.1 coordinate 234,664, forward strand.
ATAATTTTTAGAAAGGGGGAGTACGGTGAGAATAAGTAAAGGTCAAAGGGTAGTTTTTTCAGGAATATTGATTATAATATCTTTCATATTAAAGAGAACAGATTTAAATATATGGTATGGAAATATATTTATGATCAGCGCTGCCATTGTAGCAGGATTACCAATTATGAAGAATGCTCTTGTAGCTTTAAGATATAAAATCTTAGGTATAGATGCATTAGTGTCTCTAGCTGTAATAGGTGCTATGTTTTTACAAGAGTATTGGGAAGCGGCAGCGGTAACCTTTCTATTCATGCTAGGGGATTATTTAGAATCTAAAACATTGGAGAAAACTAGATCTTCAATTAAATCCTTATTGGATTTGGCACCAGATATAGCTAGGGTAATACGAAACGGAGTGGAAGTAGAAATTTCACCTGATGAAGTAGTAGAAGGAGATATAGTAGTAGTAAAACCTGGAGAGAAGATTGCTGTTGATGGTACCATAATAGAGGGAAATGCTTATATAAACCAAGCAGCCATTACAGGAGAATCTATTCCAGTAGATAAAACAGAGGAAGACACCGTATTTTCTGGTACTATTATCGAATCCGGATATTTAAAGATAAAGGCAGATCGGGTTGGGGATGACACTACCTTTGCTAGGATTTTAGAAATGGTAGAAGAGGCTCAAGATAAAAAAGCAAGAACACAGAAGTTTCTAGAAGTATTCTCTAGATACTATACTCCTGCCATAATAATTTTAGCAGCATTATTGTTCTTATTTACAAAGGATCTAGTACTATCTCTAACATTATTGGTAATAGCTTGTCCAGGAGCCTTGGTTATTTCAACTCCAGTTTCTATAGTAGCAGGAATAGGTAATGGAGCAAAACATGGGGTTTTGGTCAAAGGTGGAGAAATAATGGAGAAGTTAGGCAAAATCAAGGTATTAGCCTTTGATAAAACTGGAACTTTAACAGAAGGTAAACCTAAGGTAACCAATGTGAAGGCTTTTAATATAGACGAAGAAGAATTATTAAAAATTACTGCAATAGGTGAAAGCTATTCAGAACATCCATTGGCTAGGGCAATTATTGAAGCCTATGAAGAAAGATATGGAGAATTAAGAGAGTCTCCAGAAGAAGCTGAGATAATTACAGGTCAGGGATTAAAGGTAAAAATAGAAGGAAAAAAATATTTAATTGGAAATAGAAAATTATTAGCGGAAAATAGTGTCAATATAAGGGAAGAGGAAGAAAATTATGTAAAAAGTGAAGAGGCACATGGTCAAACGGTGGTTATAGTTTCAGATATGGAAAAGGTATTAGGAACTATATCTATAGCTGATACAGTTAGGGAAGATGCTAAGGAACTTATAATGAATTTAAAGAAGCAAGGTATTGAAAAGGTAGTCATGCTAACTGGAGATAATAAAAGGGCTGCCTCAGCTATATCAGAGGAATTAGGGATAGATGAATATTATGCAGAACTTTTACCAGAAGAAAAGGTTCAAGCCTTGGAAAAATTACAAGAAAAATTTGGGGCAACAGCAATGGTTGGAGATGGGGTAAATGATGCTCCCGCATTAGCTTCAGCAGATTTAGGTATTGCCATAGGCGGTGCAGGTACCGATGTAGCTATGGAAACGGCAGATGTGGTGTTAATGTCCAACGAAATAAAAAGATTATCCTATGCTATTGGCCTAAGTAGAGCTACAGTGAGAAATATGAAACAAAATATATACTTTGCCATTATAGTTGCAGCTGCTCTGTTAGCAGGAGTATTAGGTAAGGTCGTATTTCTATCTTCAGGTATGTTAATCCATGAAATAAGCGTATTATTGGTAATAGTAAACGCAGTAAGATTATTAGGATATGGGGAAAAGGGAAGAAGTAGGAAAGTATTATACGAAAAGTAGAAAATAGAATGAGAGGTGAATATAATGAGTGAATTGATTAACAATAGAAAACATAGACAAAAGATGTTAAAGGAAGTAATTAAAGAACTTCATGATGGTAGAACCGTAGATGAAGTAAAAGAAAAATTTGCTAAGGTAATAGAAGGGGTTTCCGCTTCGGAAATATCAGCAATGGAAACCCAATTGGTTAAAGAAGGATTGCCTATAGAGGAAATCCAGCGTCTATGTAATGTACATGCTGCAGTCTTTAAAGGCTCAATTGAAGAAATACATCATCCGGAAGAGGTGCCAGGTCATCCAGTCTATACTATGAGACAAGAAAATAAAGCCATAGAAGAATATATGGATGAGACCCTTAATAATAATTTAAAAGAATTTAAAGAAGATGATTCTAAAGAAAATATAAATAATCTAATTCAGGATCTAAACTTATTATGGGATATTGATAAACATTATAGCAGGAAAGAAAATTTAATATTTCCCTATTTAGAGAAGTATGGAATTACTGCGCCACCTAAGGTAATGTGGGGAGTAGATGATGATATTAGGGCTTTGATAAAAGAAGGAAAGCTTATGCTTACGGATTACAGAGGAAACAAAGAGGAAGTAATAGAAAAAATAGAAAATATGGCTAATGAAATAAAGGAAATGATCTTTAAGGAAGAAAGTATACTATTCCCCATGGCCTTGGAAACATTGACGGAAGATGAATGGATAGCCATATATAAGGAAAGTGATGAAATTGGCTATGCATTGATAGAGCCAGAAACCCAATGGGAACTAAAGAGAATAAATATTTCTGACACAGAGGAAAAATTACCAGAAGCAGGTCATGTAAGATTTGAAACTGGATTTTTAACTCCAGAGGAAATAAGCCAAATACTAAATGTCATTCCAGGAGATATGACTTTTATAGATAAAAACGATACTGTAAAATACTTCTCTCAAGGGAAAGAAAGAATCTTTGCCCGAACAAAAGCAGTTATAGGAAGGAGTGTACAAAATTGTCATCCTCCAGCTAGTGTTCATATAGTGGATAAAATATTGGAAGATTTTAAATCAGGAAAGAAAGACCATGAGGACTTCTGGATTAAGATGGGAGACTTATACGTGTTAATTAGATATTTTGCTGTAAGGAGTAAAGATGGAGAATATTTAGGGACCTTAGAATTTACACAAAACATAGCTCCAATCAAAGGGATTGAAGGAGAAAAGAGATTGTTATCGGAATAAGAAACATTCTATAACAGAATAGGGTAGGAAATATAATATTTCTTGCCCTTGCCTTCTTGATCCGCCCCATAATCAAATAGGTATAGGACAAGCACAAAATATGGATTTCTTTTGTGAAAGTTATGAGGATTATAGATTATTATTGGGTAATATAATAAATATAGAATTTACTTAATTGGAATGGGGTGTTATGATGAGTTGTAGCTGTGGACATGATAGGACAGAAAAAACCTGTATTGAAATAGTACCAATATTTAATACATTAACCTATGATGAAATGATGGAAGTAGCTAGGATTACAGTGGCTAGAAGTTATAAAAAAGGCGAGATGGTCTACATGGCTGGAGATAGAGGAGAAAAACTATTCGTAATCCATAAGGGTAAGGTTAAGATATCTAGGCTTTCCCATACAGGAAAAGAACAGGTTATTAGAATATTGGGACCAGGTGATTTTATGGGAGAATTATCCCTATTCGTACATGGACCATTGACGGATAATGCAGAAGTACTAGAAGATACAACGGTATGTATAATAGATGGTGAAAAGTTAAAAAACCTAATGGCTAAATATCCTACTATAGCCTTTAAGGTTTTAGAAGAATTAAGCTCTAGATTAGAAAGAGCAGAAAACTTAATAGAACATTTGGGAGTTCATGACGTGGAAACTAGAATTGTTGAAATGTTATTGGATCTAGCCAATGATGAGGGAGAAGTAGTTCTTAATATGAGTAAACGGGATTTAGCCTCCCATATTGGTATGAGCCAGGAGACTTTAAGTAGAAAATTGTCCTATTTTCAAGATATGGGTTGGATAAAATTAATAGGACATAGAAGAATTGTTATATTAGATGAGGGAAATTTGAGGAGTCTAATTTAGGTAGTTTGACTAAGGGGGTTTGGTCTTGTATTTTAGAACATAATTAATATGAGTATCCATTAAAAAATAATTTTTAGGAGGTTTTAATATGGCTATTAAAATGACTGATAAGGTAACTTGGGTAGGGAAGATCGATTGGGAATTAAGACGTTTTCATGGTGATGAATATTCTACTCATAGGGGTTCATCCTATAATTCTTATCTAATAAGAGATGAAAAGACAGTACTTATTGATACAGTATGGGAACCCTTTGCAGAAGAATTTGTTGAAAACCTTAAGAAGGAAATAGATTTAAATGAAATAGATTACATAGTAGCTAATCATGCTGAAATAGACCATAGTGGAGCTTTACCTTTGTTATTGAAGGAAATGCCTCATGTGCCAGTTTACTGTAGTTCTAATGGGGCTAAAATATTAAAGGCACATTTTCATGAAGATTGGAATTTTGTAGAGGTAAAGACAGGAGATGAATTGGAGATTGGAGAAAACAATAAATTAATATTTATTGAAGCTCGAATGTTACATTGGCCAGATAGTATGTTTACCTATATGACTGGAGAAAGTATCCTATTTAGTAATGATGCCTTTGGCCAACATTATGCCTCAGAGTTATTATATAATGATTTAGTAGATCAAGGAGAATTATATCAAGAAGCAATAAAATATTATGCAAATATTTTAACTCCTTTTAGCTCCCTTGTGGCCAATAAAATAAAAGAAGTATTAGGATTTAATTTGCCTGTAGATATGATAGCTACTAGCCATGGAATTATTTGGCGTGATAATCCAGGTCAAATTATAGAAAAATACTTGGAATGGGCAGGCGCCTATCAGGAAAACCAGATTACCATAGTATATGATACCATGTGGAATGCTACTAGAAAGATGGCTGAGGCTATAGCAGAAGGTATTAAATCTGTAGACAAGGATGTAAATATAAAATTGTTTAACGCTGCTAACTCCGATAAAAATGATGTAATTACAGAATTGTTTAAATCAAAGGCAATGCTATTTGGATCCTCTACTGTAAATAAGAGTATAATGCATGCAACTGGTGGCCTACTTGATATGATAAAAGGCATAGGATTTAAGAATAAAAAGGGTGCAGCCTTTGGTTCCTATGGTTGGTCAGGAGAATCTGTAGGCATCCTAGAGGAAAGATTAAAGGATGCAAAGATAGAAATAGTACAAGAAGGAATAAAAGAACTCTGGAACCCAGATGAAGATGCTATAAATAGATGTATTGAATTTGGTAAAGAGTTTGTAGGTAAATTATAAAAAGAGATATACAGAAGGCAGGCTAGAAAAGCCTGTCTTCATCTAAAATTACTATGCTTTTATGGTCATAGTCTATAAGCCTTTCTTTTTTCATCTTTTTCAATTCCCTAAAAAGGGAAGGTCTTTGAACACCAAACCTATCTGCTAATTCTTTTTTAGACATATCCAATTTAATTATCTTGCTATTCTGTATATGATACTCATAGGTCAAAAATTCCACTATTTTATCCCTAATGGTTTTGAGGGACATGAACTTTATCTTATCTGTAAGGATTAAAGCCTTGATGGACAGGGATTCCAAATACTTGGATAGAAAAGCTCTATTGTTTTGACATAAATCTAGTATTAGTTCCTTTTGAATATGTAATAGGCTAGACTTAGCTTCTGCTACCACAGTCATAGGATATTCGTTATTATTGGAAAATGCTAAACTTCCCCCCATAATATCTCCAGGCTTAAAGGAGGCAATTGTTAATATATTCCCATTTTCATCTATTTTTTGGATAGTTACTTTGCCTTCTAATAGGATGTCTATAGTAGTACATATTTCATTTTGCAGATATATAATGGAATTTTTATTATAATTTTTAATCGTACAATATTCATCTTTGAATAGAGCAGAAATTTCATCTGTGGAAAAAGTGTTAAATAAGTAAGTATGACTAATTAAACTTTTATATTTATCAATATCCATAAATATACCTCCAAAAAGTAACTATAGTTACTTTTTATTATACCATTTAGGATTATAATAGAGAAGAATAATTTTTTGGGAGGGGATGGATTATGGATATTTTCACCAAGGTTTTATGGCTTATCACAGGTATTTGGTTCATTATTTCTATGATTAAGGATAAAAAAAGGACCTTAGATGCCATGAAGATGTCTAAGAAAATGATGGGTAATATGTTAGGTCAAATAATAGGTATATTGTTCTTAATAGGGCTTATCCTTACTTTTATACCACCTCATGTCATTAAGGAGTATTTAGGTGGTTCGAATATATTTTTGGCCACTGTAGTTTCTGCATTGATTGGTAGTATTACATTGATTCCAGCTTTTGTGGCCTTTCCTCTAGTAGGTTCTATTGTAGATATGGGGGCTAGTATTGTGCCAGCAGTTGCGTTTTTAACGACTTTAACCATGGTAGGATTTGTAACTTTTAATTTAGAGAAGCAAGAATTCGGTAAGAAATTTGCCCTTGCAAGGAATGGTTTAAGCTTTATATTTGCCATTGCAATTTCGATGATAATGGGGGTAATACTATGATGGAAAAGATAAAGAAAAACAAGTTTTTATTATTTGTTGTTTTAATTTATTTGATATTATTGTTATCCAACACAGAGAAAGCAATTATATCTTTTAAAAATAGTGGTTATTATATAAAAGAAATGCTTATGATAATGCCAGTAATATTTGTATTAACCGCTCTAATAGAAGCCTGGGTTCCAAAGAAAATGATAATGGAACATTTAGGCGATGGTTCTGGGTTAAAAGGCTCTTTTATATCTTTATTACTTGGTAGCGTATCGGCAGGGCCAATATACGCAGCTTTTCCTGTATGTAAAACATTATTAAAAAAGGGAGCTAGCATATCAAATATAGTAGTAATCCTTAGTGCATGGGCAGTAATAAAAATACCTATGTTGGCCAACGAAGCTAAATTTTTAAGTCCTAAGTTTATGGCAACAAGATGGGTATTGACAACTATAGCTATTCTCATAATGGGATATCTCATATCTAAAATAGTAAGAAGAAAAGATATTCCTATGGATTCTGAAAAAATAAATGATGGTGAAATTGTGATAAAAGAAGAATACTGTATAGGATGTGGAATATGTGAAAAGTTGGCCCCAAACTATTTTAAAGTAGGGAATAAAAAGGCTAAGGTAGTAAACTCAAAAGCTGAACAAGAAATGGAAGGTGCAATAATAAAAGCTATAGAAAAATGTCCTACCAAAGCTATAGCCATGGGAGATAAAAAACTACCTAGAGAAAAAGTGGGCAAACAAACAATGGAAATGAATTAGGATAGGTATCACTCCAAAATTTAGTTATCAATATTATACTACCTATGTATACCCAGTATTATTATATTAGTGTAAACTATTTATGCTAGAATATAAAATAATGTATAAAAGTTATTGCTCAAAAAGTAAAGGATGATTATATATGGGGGGAAAGTGCTATAATAATAACACGAGCATAAGATGTAGATAAATCAATGGGTTTGGAGTTCTATCCTAAGAAATAGTAGCAAAAGAAATAGTAGCAAATTTTATATAAGTTTTACCTTGCCTAATCACTAATAGGGCAACCCGACAACATTATCAAAACTTACTGAAGGCTAATGAGCTATTTATAAAAAAATTCTAGATTCCAAACAAAAATTTTGTTGAAACTCATTTAACTAAGGATATTTAAGCAAAGAAGCAGTAGTAGAATTTTCTTATGGATAAAAAATTTAATATTAAAAATTTACGGTAGGATTAATCTTACCGTTTTTTCATTCCTATGATAATATTTGGTTGTAGAGAAGACATTTTTCAAATAAAATTAATGCTATAAACATGTTTGCAAAATTATTTATGATGTAGTAATTAGTAAATCTCTAGAGGAAGCTAAAGAAAACTTTGCTTATGATTTTAATTTAATTCTCTTAGATATAAATTTACCAGATGGGACAGGTTTTGATTTCTTAGAGATATTTAATATAGAATCTACACCAGTAATATTTTTAACAGTTAATGATTCAGAGAAAGATATAATAAAGGGACTTAATATCTCTGATGGATATATAACAAAGCCTTTTAAACTCCCAATATTAAAAGCGAAAATAGAAAGTGTTTTAAGGCGAGTAGATGGAGCAGAAGAAAAATCAAACTATATAGGATTTATGACAGAGTTAATTAAAACAGATAAAGAAAATACAGATATACACTTAAAAAGGTTGTATTTGGAATTAGATAGACTTAAAAACTTTACAGAAGTACTTTTAAAGTTATCTAAAGTAAATTCAAATACTATAGATTATAAATATGAAAAGCTTTCCGTAAAGGAAATAATAGAAGATATAGTAAATAGTTTAAATAGAGATAGAAATGTTAAAGTAGAGTATATTGGGGAGGACTTTATAGTTTTAGGAGATGAAGTTTGGCTTTATGAAGGATTTTTAAATATAATAAAAAATTCTCTAGAACATACTTTAGATAAGATTAAAATAGAGTTTATATCTAATCCAATATATAGAGAAATAAGGATAAAAGATAATGGAAAGGGATTGGAAGAAGAGGTTTTAAAAAGGATTTTTGATAGATTTTATAGGGGAAATACATCTATGCCGGGTTATGGAATAGGATTAAATCTTTCAAAATCAATAATAGAAAACCACAATGGAGATATAAATGCCTATAATGATAATGGACTTATATTTCAAATTAAATTTTACAATGTCACTTAAATGTCATCTTTATATTATATCCTTTAGCTATAGGAGGTAAGAGGATGGAAATATTAAAAATCGAAAACTTAAAAAAGACCTATGGTGAAGGAAAAACAAAGGTAGAAGCCTTAAAGAATATCAATCTAAATGCAGAAAGGGGACAAATGATTGTCATAATTGGGCCAAGTGGTTGTGGTAAATCTACTCTTTTAAATTTAATTTCAGGTATAGATAAGGCAACAGACGGGGACATAATAGTAGAGGGTGGCAATATATCAGAGCTAGATGAAAATAGTTTAGCACTTTATAGAAGGAGACAGCTAGGAATTATATATCAGTTTTTTAATTTAATCCCCAATCTTTCAGTGGAGAATAATATTAAACTACCTATTTTAATGGATAATAAAGAAGTGGAAACAGAGTATTTTGAAGAATTGGTAACTAGTTTAGGGATTAAAGATAAATTAAAAGCTTTTCTAGACAAATTATCAGGGGGGGGGGGCAGCAATAGAGAGTGGCTATAGCTAGAAGTTTAATATATAAGCCAAGTATAGTTTTAGCAGATGAGCCGACGGGAAATCTAGACAAGAAAAATTCTAAAGATATAATAGAACTTTTTAGACTATCCAATTTAAAGTATAAGCAAACAATGGTAATAGTAACCCATGATGAAGAAATAGCATTATCAGCAGATAGAATAATTAGAATAGAAGATGGCCTTGTTATAAGTGACGAGGTGATAAGATGAATATTTTTAAAGAATATATTAAAGGAGATATTAAAAACAATAGGAAAAGCTATAATTCAACAAGAATTACTATATTCTTAGCTGTATTGATTCTTTCTACTTTTATATTTGGAGTATCCTCCTATTTTAAATCCTTTATGGATATGCCAGTTGATAATATGGGAGGATCACATTTTAGAATTATAAGTGCAATCTCAAGTCAAGATGCAAATAATTTAGTTTCAAATAGGCATATAAAGAAAGTTGGCTTTTTTAATACAAAAGAGCTGGAAGAAGGTTTTGGCTCTAAAGAGCAGACTAAGCTTTTTAAAATGGATGATAATGCAATGTCTACAAGAGAATTCTCCTTAAAAGAAGGAAAACTTCCTAAAGATGGACAGGTAATGATAAGTGATGATATGGCTAAAGAAATAGGTAAACATTTAGGAGATAACATAGAAATTGAAGATAAGATATACCATATATCAGGTATATACTATGGTACAACTCATGGGTATCAAAACTTCTATAATATACATTTAAATGTAAGCCAAAAAGTTCTCTTAGAAAGTGGGGAAGAATTATCACCTTTTATATGGTATAAAAATATATATAGAACCTACAGTTTAAGTGAAGAAATTATGAACAACTTGGAGACTAAAGACGTTACTTATGGTTATAACGATTTATATTTAAATAGATCCTTTGTATTTGACCCAGAAAAGGATTTATTAAAAGATTATAATAGCCATCTTTTAGTACTTGCTTTATTCATAATATTAATAATTCTCTTTTATTCAATACTTGTAAACTTATTTCTAGTTCAAGAATCAAAATCTATTATAGAATATTCAAAGCTTAAATCTATTGGGGCTACAAATAAAGATATAAGTAAAATAATAAGATTAAAGATCATATATATATCCCAGATTCCAATAGCATTAGGAATATTTTTATCTCTTGGATTAGTAAAAATATTATTTTTAATTATAAATGGAGTCGAAAAATACTTTTCAGGTAAAAAAGATATATATTCAATATATATATGCATTTGAATTTAAAATTTGATTTTAAACTTATCGTATTTATATATATTTTAAGCCTTTTAATAATATATATAAGTACCAAAAAACCAATTAAAAGACTTAAGAAAAATTCTATATTAAGTGGATTAAAAGGAAATATCAAAGGTAAGAGCCATAAAAAATATGATTTAAAATATAAGGGAAATATATAAAAAGATCTTTCAAAACAATTTTATAAAAATAGTAAATATGATTTTAGATTTACAGGTATAACTTTAAAAATAGGTTTTTTATTAATGGTATTTATAATGGCGGCCATTACTTACTATTCTATGGATAAGAAATATAATCGTATAAATAAATATGAAACCTTTGATATTCAAGGTGAATATGCAACTTTAAAGCCATTAGATGAAGATTTTATAAAAGAAATTAAAGAGTTGGAAATAGAGGATTTAGTAAATTTTAGAAAAGAAATTGTATTTTTTAGATTTTGCTCCTAATATGGTTTCAAATAAATATAAGAACACAGGTAGTTTAAGTAGCTTAGAAGAAAAAATAGGGTCTTTTGATAACATGAGGGTAGAAATATTTGGTATAGAAGATGAAAAGTTTAAAGAATTGGCTTTAGAAAGAGGGTTGAACCCAGATGATTGTGTTGGAAATAAAGTGATTCTTTTAAATACTATGGGGGATGATTTTGATATTCCAGTATCAGATATGAAAGATATAAAATTTTTAAAAGATGATGTAAATGAATTATCTCTTTCAGAATATGAAAACTTTATAGAAATTGAAGGTACAAGAACTAGGGGACATGAATTTACTTTAAACGTAGAGGATAAAATAGATACCCCCCTATTTGATTATACTGTTATGAAACATTGTTTAAATGTATACATGCCCAAATCTCAGTATATAGAACTTTTCCATAACTTTTTAAGAATAGCAGATTTAGACCAATATGAATATATTTCAGTTAAAACTGATAATATTGAGGAAATTCAGGAGAGTATTAATAATACGTCAATGGAGTATTTTAAGGTAGATGACTATTTTTTAGAATCTAAAATAGATGAGAAAAACTTAGTCAAGAAAAGAAATATAATAGGAAGTGTATTGGCAATTTTCTTAAGTATGTTTTTTGTAGTAATTGGATTTTCAAATTCCTATTTCTCATTCTATAACCTATTTCTAAAGAGAAAAGATGAATTTTTATTATATAAATCCATAGGAATGGACAAAAAATTATTAGAAAGTATACTAGAACAAGAGAAAAGGAAAATTTTATTTAGCTTTATTTTCTCAATGCCTTTTATAGTATTAGCTGTTACCTATATAATGTCTAAAATATTTACGATATTTAGACCAATAGATTTTTTATTAAACTTAAACTATCTATTTATTTTAGTTATTGTAGGATATATTTTTATAATATATATTTCTATATCAAAGATGTACAATAAGTATAAAAAAGAAATTATAGAAGGGTAGTTTATGTAATGCTGATCAATATAAGGGGGGACAGCTGTTGTTTAAAAAAACTAAACGAGTATTTTTAGCCATATTATTAGCTTTAGTTATATTGATTATTATGAAGAAGATTCCTTTTATAGGCTTTAACTTTAAATCTTTAGAAAAGGTCATAGTAATAGATGCTGGGCATGGAGGGAATGATTCAGGTACTTTATTACCCAAATAGAGAAAGTACTATTGGTGATTTAAATAATAATGAATTGGCACAAATTATGATGAATTCCCTGATTAATGGAACTGGTGCTAATGATAAAGGAATAATAGAAAGAGAAGATTTAATTGTACTGAATCAGACAAAGATGCCAGCTATAATAATTGAATGTGGGTTTTTATCTAATGAAAATGAAGAAAAACTTATACTGACAGATGATTATCAGAATAAGATGGTAGATTCAATAATAGATGGATTAGAAGAATATTTTAGCTTGAATTTAAAGGACTAGCCTAGGCTAGTCCTACTGTTTTCCATAACTAGTTTTTCTCTACATTGAAATAGCCTAAAAAACCAAAGAATCCACACAAACCCAGCCATTTAGGGTTTTTTGAATATAATACCAGTAGTATACTTAAGAATCCTAATAAACCTAAATAAGCTAGTTTATTTACCTTCTTAATCTTTTTCCCATAAAGGACTCTCCTTTTACGTGGATATATATTATATTAATAGAGTTGTTAATATATGACATGGAGTATATTTATTACATGTGATGATGAGTTTATAAAAACAATAGAAAAAAATAATGATAAATTAGAAGATATCATTGGGGATATTAGATTATATAATCCTATAGATTTTCTTAGGAAGGAGATGTATATTAATGTTATCGAATGAAAGAGTTAAATATATAGATAAAGAAATAATGGAAAAAGGTTCTAGGGCATTGATAAAAGAGCTCGGATACTCTGGATTTCTAAGATTTATCCATCATTCTGAAGGTATAAGTAAGGAAGATTATTATAAATGAAATAGATAATTAGCAAAAACTTTTCGTTACATATTCGTAAGCTATTGGGAATCGGGAGTAACTTATATTTTAGGAGATATCAGTAGAAAGACCCAATACAAAATATATGAAAGTAGGAAGAAAAAATATGAAAAAAAGAATACCTTCACTCTTATTAATAATATTATTGTGAAGTGGTTGCAATGGACATAGTACCATACGCAATACAGGATACTAACGGCAACGGGGAACCTAGCCATATATTTGGGTCCATCCACTTACTAGAATTATCTAATGGGGTATATGAATATTCTCCAGAGAGTGTGCTATTGAAAATTTATGATTTTGGTTTTGAAGAGAAGGGATTCACAGCATATATGATGGCTTATGATGATCTAGGCAATTTCTATTTTATTGATGGTCATAATTGTTTAATTATCAAGGCAGACAAAAATGCTATATTAGGAACATCCTCCCTTAGGGAAAGATTTATTGTCACTGAACCAGGATTGATAAAGAGTATTGCAGCCCTGAGGGAAAACATACTTACTATTACAGCAATTATCACCAGACGATTTTCTTATCTACACCTATGAATTAGGCATTTTAGGGGACAATACTATCTGCTGAGGAGTATTACCAGAATCTATTAAAGGCCAATGTGGTATTTTTAGAAAGATTTCCAGATTTCAAGTGAAATTTTTATTGAAATTTAGTTAATTAAGGTTATTTAAAGTAATATTATGATAATATGCACTTAAAAGACCGCTTACAAAAACGAAAGTGGACATTGAGGTGTAAAGATGAATAAAATTGATAAGATAAAGAATCATTTTATTGAATATGGTAAACAACAACCTTAGAGAGAACTAATCAATAAACTAGTTCTCTCTAAAATTATATCTATAATCATAGAAAATAGCAATAAAGCCTATAAAAAACCTAGTTTTTAATCCGACCCCGCCTGTGGAGAAGAAGGAATTCTTATAGGGTATTAGAGGGGGAATAACTTTCACAGCCTGCACCTTTTTAGCATATTATATATTGCATAAGAAAATATGAAGAAAGGTGATTAATATGGATAATCGTCATGAAACAATGCAAGCCTGCCCTTCTGGGAGCTTTGCTTATACTATAAGATCAGGGGATACCTTCTTTTTATTAGCTCGTAGGTTCAATACTACAGTTGAGGCTATAATGAGAATAAATCCAGGGGTTGACCCAAATAGACTTCAAATAGGGCAAAGAATATGTATACCAGGAGTTATGGCTCCTCCAGCACCACCATGCCCAAATGGGTTCCTATATACTATAAGGCCAGGGGATACATTCTTTAGACTCAGTCAACAATTTGGGGTTAGTGTAGATGCAATAATTAGAGCAAATCCAGGGGTAGATCCAAACAGACTTCAAATAGGGCAAATGATATGTATACCAAGTGCAGTAACTCCAACTCCACCATGTCCCAATGGCTTCCTTTATGTAGTAAGGGCGGGAGACACGTTCTTTAGACTTAGTCAACAATTTGGGGTTAGTGTAGACGCTATAATAAGGGCAAACCCAGGAGTAGATCCAAATAGACTTCAAATAGGCCAAGTAATATGTATACCAACTTTCTAAGAAAAGGGAGCTTAGCTCCTTTTTCTTTTATTTAAATCATTAACATCTACCATCTTATCTGCATATTATATATTGCAAATAACTATATGAAAGAAAGGTGGTTAGTATGAAAGAAAATCATGAAATAGAACAACGATGTCCTGCTGGAAGTTTTGCCTACACTATAAGGTCAGGAGATACATTGTTTGCATTAGCACGTAGATTTAATACCACAGTAGAAGCCATTATAGCTATAAACCCGGGGATTGAACCAGAAAATCTTCAAATAGGGCAAATAATATGTATACCAGGAATGATGCCAACACCTCCGTGTCCAAATGGATTCCTATACACTATAAGACCAGGAGATACCCTATTTGCACTTAGCCAACGGTTTGGCGTATCAGTTCAAGCGATAATAAATGCCAATCCAGGAATCGATCCAAACAATCTACAAATAGGTCAAGTAATATGTATACCACAAATGGCACCACCAGTACCTCCGTGTCCAAATGGATTCCTATATACCATAAGACCAGGAGATACCCTATTTGCACTTAGCCAACGGTTTGGCGTATCAGTTCAAGCGATAATAAATGCCAACCCAGGAATCGATCCAAACAATCTACAAATAGGTCAAGTAATATGTATACCGCAAATGGCACCACCATTGCCACCATGTCCAAATGGATTCTATTATACTATAAGGCCAGGAGATACCCTATTTGCTATTAGCCAACGGTTTAATGTATCAGTCCAAGCAATAATAAATGCCAACCCAGGAATCGACCCAAATAATCTGCGAATAGGTCAGGTAATATGCATACCTAGAAGATGTGTTGTATTTTGTTTCTAAAAGGATTTAAAAAAGCCCAAGAATTTGGGCTTTTTAATTCTTTATTGAAATTCTTTCTTCACTTTCATAGAATATATTTTCTTTTTTAACCCCTTTATCTAATAAAATATTGTAGCTATCTATAACCATATTTTTAGAACCACAAATATAAACCTTATATCCTTCTAAATCCATATCTTTTAGCATATGGGTGACATAACCTTTCCTAATACAACTGTTTTTATCTTGAGACACAACGGGAATATATTGGAATCTATCTTCTTCTTTATCTAAGGATTCGAAATAATCCCTATATAGAAATTCATTCTCGTATCTTTGACCATCTAAAAGCTTTACATCTTTTACTGAAGGATTATTTGTTAAGACTTCTTTAGTTAAACCGATAAATGGGGTAACCCCTATTCCATTTCCAATAAATAATATTTTCTCAGCAGAATCATCTATTACTAACTCATCACCCATAGGGCCTTCTAATTCAATTATATCCCCTACCTTAAAATCATTAAATATAATATTAGTTCCATATCCTTTTTCTACCTTTTTTATAATAACACTTAACGTAGTACTATTTTTGTTAAAAGAGGAGATAGAATACGCCCTAAAGGCTTTTGGTTCATCTTGTATTTTTATTAAAATAAATTGGCCCGCCTTACAATCTATCTTTCCAGGAGATATAAAGGAAAAGGTGAATTCTTTCACATCTTTAGTTAAATTTTTAATATCTATAATCTTTGCTTTTATCTCTTGCCGATTTTCATATCCTTTAATTGAGATGTCCTTCATTAAATTAGCAGCTTCTTTTTCTGTTCTTAAAGATAAGATATTTGCTGGACAGTTTTCAACACAGGTGGCACATTTAATACAGTTAATATCCTCCAACTGATTATTTGACGAAAACCCTAAATAAGGAGTCAATTGGAAAGGACAAACTCTAGAACATTTTCCACAGGCATGGCATTTGTCTAAAGATTCTATGGTAACTTTTTTTTCAGTTGTTTTAGTTATACCAATGCTCCTACCTAGTTTATGAGATAATTTTTGGATAGTACCCATAGGACAAAATTGACACCAAGTCCTTGGGTTTAAAAATATAGCAAATAATCCACCTGTTATTAAAACCATCAAATAAGTAGTAACGAAAACAAAGCCTAATTTATCTAAAAAATCATAGGTGCCCCAAAAATTTGATGCTTTAATTACCTTTTTTGAGAAATTATACATAAAGAATATAAAAAATCCTATAACTAAAAATTTTGATTTTAAAATTGTGGGGATTTTTTTGTTTAAACTTATAGGCATGGCTATCCTATCGAACAGAGAACCATGGGGGCAAAAATTTCCGCACCAATATCTGCCTGAAAAAAATGAAGTAATGGTTAAACCAGCCATGATAAAAATAACTAATAATCCTAATTTCGGTTGCCATAGACCACCAATAGCCACTAATAGGGTAAATAGCCAAGCGTATTTTCTAATATTGGTAAAAGTTCGATTGGTTTTAATATAATAATTATCCATTTGAAACCTCCTATGTAATGTAATATACCACCAGGGGGTATATGGGTATTATAACTGTTAAAATAAGATTTGTAAAGTGAAATAAAAACAAAAAACTCCCGGCTGGGAGTCTTATTTATAGTAGAATTACTAAGAGTATACTGAAAAGGATGAACAAAATAATACTTATTATTAAGGGGCAATTAAAAATTTTCTCATCCGATGTATCCTTTTCATTACTAAGGTCTATATCATTTACTTTGGCTAAAAAACGTATAAGCATATATATGGCAACAATCGAAAAGGTTACTGATACAAAACAGTTGATAAAGTTTGGGCTAGATGCATAGCCTACATCGGGGTCTGGTGGAAACAAATAATCCATAAATATGGGAAATCCATTGTTTATGAAGTGAATTATCATTCCAGCGTATATGGAACCTGTAGCAAACACTAAATAAGATGCTATGAAACCAGCTATAAAGGTGTGGAAGAACTGGAAGGAGTTTAAATGAAGCATTCCAAACAATAATCCATTCATTAAAGCAGCAACAAAATTACTCTTATTCCTATATCCATCTAATATAATACCCCTCATAAGCATTTCTTCAAATATAGCTGGAGTTACAGCGGTAAATAAAAGGTTTCCTATGAAAGTATCATGGGAATTTTCAGCTATAATATCTGCTAATGCATTTCCAAATAGTTTAGTATATAGAGTAACAATAGAAATCATAATGGGTAATGTACAAAACCAAATAATAAAAATGATTATGGTGCTTTCGAAATTTAATATGTTGGGTTTTAAAATTCTTTCTGCATCTTGTCTATTAATGAACAAATATATACTAATGGGTAACAAAAAGGTCACATATTGATAGGCATTAAAAGGTATAGGTAAAAACTGTACTATTATAGACCATATGATTACCAATAGATAGAAAAGATTCACTTTATATATTGTACGTTCCTGTTTTAATACTTTACCTTCCATAAGCATCTCCTTTAAGTCTTATAATATTATTATACATGAAGTTTACTTATTCTCCAACTAAAAGAAATATGTAGTATAATATACTTAAAAGAGAGATAATGTTCCTATAGCTAGTATTAACAAAGGCATTAGGTTTTCAGTCAATATACAGGTTTTAACAAGAGATTAACAATATTTGTAATTGATAATTAACTATGCTATAATTCATTTAATCTAATATAGTTATATAAATATAGTTGTTGCTGCTGTGCATATTATAGATAAGGGGGTAAAGCAGTTAACTGCGAAGATATGATAAATTTACGTTTAGGTTTAGATGTGGGTTCCACTACGGTTAAGTTAGTGGTATTAAACTCATCTTATGATATTGTATATAGTACCTATAGAAGACATTATTCTGATGTTAGGAATAGTGTAAAGGATGTTATATTAGATGCTTATAAAAGATTTAAAAATGAAGTTGTAACCATTATGGTAACGGGTTCAGGTGGACTTTCTGTTCACAAGTGGTTAGGCATTCCTTTTATTCAGGAAGTAGTAGCTTCTACTACTGGTATTAGAAAATTTATTCCAGAAACGGATGTAGCCATTGAACTAGGTGGTGAGGATGCAAAGATTACTTACTTAGATGGAAATGTTGAACAGAGGATGAATAGCATCTGTGCTGGTGGGACTGGTGCCTTTATAGACCAGATGGCATCTTTAATTGAAACCGATGCAGAAGGATTAAATGAATTGGCAGAAAACCATAAAACCATATACTCTATTGCTTCTAGATGTGGAGTATTTGCAAAAACCGATATTCAAGCCTTGATTAACCAAGGGGTCTCAAAAGAAGATATAGCAGCTTCAGTATTTCAATCTGTAGTTAACCAAACCATATCTAACCTTGCCTGCGGTAGACCTATTAGGGGAAAGGTTGCTTTTTTGGGAGGGCCATTACACTTTTTGCCCGAATTGAGAAAAAGATATGTGGAAACATTAAAACTATCTGAAGATGAAATAATATTTCCAGATAATTCCCAACTATTTGTGGCTATAGGAGCAGCCGTTGCTTCTAAGGAAGAGAAAACCATTAGTTTTGAAGAATTAAAAAACAGATCTTTAGATTCGGAAGTAGCTATTGAGTCAGAGATTAGAAATATAAGACCTCTATTTGTAGATGAAAAGGAATTAAAGATATTTAGGGAAGAACATGTAACCCATAAAATGAAATATAAGGATATTAATAGACATGGTGGAAATTGCTATCTTGGAATTGACGCAGGTTCTACTACTACCAAAGCTATCCTTATAGATGAAGATAATAATATACTTTATTCTTATTATGGCAATAATAAGGGGAAACCTTTAGATTTGACCATTGAAATTCTAAAAGAAATATATGATAAACTTCCAGAAGGAGAGAAGATTACTTATTCTACCGTTACTGGCTATGGAGAAGAATTTATTAAAGCTGCATTAGGTATAGATATAGGGGAAGTTGAAACCATGGCCCATTATAAAGCAGCCCTCTTTTTCCAACACAATGTGGATTTTATCCTAGACATTGGCGGCCAGGATATGAAATGTATGAGAATAAAGGACGGGGTCATAGATAGCATACTTTTAAATGAAGCCTGTTCCTCAGGCTGTGGTTCCTTCTTAGAGACTTTTGCTCATTCGTTAAACATGTCCGTAGAGGATTTTTTAAATGAAGGACTATTGGCTGAAAATCCTGTAGATTTAGGATCCCGTTGTACTGTATTTATGAATTCCAAGGTAAAGCAGGCTCAAAAAGAAGGAGCTACCGTTGGGGATATTGCAGCAGGTCTATCCTATTCAGTAATAAAAAATGCAATTCAAAAGGTAATTAAGGTAAGGGATCCACAAGAATTAGGAGAAAATATAGTAGTTCAGGGTGGGACCTTTTATGGGGATGCAATTTTACGATCCTTTGAATTGGTATCTAATAGAAAGGTAGTAAGGCCAGACATACCTGGACTTATGGGTGCTTTAGGAGCTGCTTTAATAGCTAAGGAAAGATATGAAGAAGGAATGGAGTCTAATATATTGCTAAAAGATAAACTAGATAATTTTACCTATAAGACCAAAAGAGCAAATTGTGGAAGATGTGGGAACAATTGTGCTTTAACTATAAATATCTTTTCTGATGGTAAAAGATATATTACAGGAAATAGATGTGAAAAGGGAGCGGGAATAGAAAAGGGGACTAAAAAGATTCCAAATCTTTATGAATACAAATATAATAGAACCTTTGACTATGAGCCTTTGTCTAAAGGGGAAGCAAAGCGAGGCACAGTAGGAATTCCAAGAGTTTTAAATATGTATGAGAACTATCCTTTCTGGCATACTTTCTTTACGGATTTAAGTTTCAGGGTTGTACTGTCTACCGAATCCAATAGGGAAGTATATGAGAAAGGAATAAGTTCTATACCAAGTGAAACTGCCTGTTATCCAGCTAAGATATCCCATGGTCATATAATGGATTTAATAGATAAGGGTGTAGATTTTATATTTTATCCTGCAGTATTTTATGAACGTAAAGAAGATGATAAGGTAGATAACCATGTGAACTGTCCGGTGGTAATAGGATATTCAGAGGTAATAAAGCATAATGTAGATGAGGTAATGCATGAAGATATATTATTTTTGAATCCATTTATATCCTTTGATGATAAAGGTGGATTGAAAAAAAGACTAAAAGATGAATTAAAGGATTTTGATATACCCTATAGAGAGATTAAAAGGGCTGTAGATAAAGCTTGGAATGAATTGATGGCTTATAAGGGTGATATAGAGAAAAAAGGTGAAGAAACTTTAAAAATCATGGAAGAAGAAGGAATAAAGGGAATAGTATTGGCAGGCAGACCTTACCATATAGATCCAGAAATCAATCATGGTATACCGGAATTGATTACTTCCTTAGGGATGGCTGTTTTGACGGAAGATTCTATAGCCCATTTGGCAAAACCAGAAAGACCTTTGCGGGTATTAGACCAATGGGTATATCATTCTAGATTATATAGAGCAGCTTCCTTCATAGCCACTCAGGAGAATTTAGAGCTTATACAGCTAAACTCCTTTGGTTGTGGGTTAGATGCAGTCACAACAGATCAAGTAGAAGAAATACTCCATGGTCATGGAAAAATATATACAGTATTAAAAATTGATGAAGTTAGCAATTTAGGTGCTGCTAAAATTAGGGTAAGATCCCTTTATGCCGCATTGGCAGAAAGGGATAAGAGTGGCTTTACTATAGAGAACAAATATAAACCGATAGAAAAAATAGTATTTACTAAAGAGATGAGGGAAAATCACACTATTTTAACCCCTCAAATGGCGCCTATACATTTTAAAATATTGCAGGAAGCATTAAACACCTGTGGGTATAATATAGAGTTTTTGCCTGCAATGGATTTAAAAGCTATTGATGAGGGATTAAAATATGTAAATAATGATGCTTGCTATCCTTCTATAATAACTGTAGGTCAGTATATAGCTGCATTAAAATCTGGAAAATATGATTTAAACAATGTATCCCTTTTAATGAGTCAAACTGGCGGAGTTTGTAGAGCTTCCAATTATATTGGTTTCATACGAAAGGCATTAAAGGATGCTGGTTTTGGAAATGTTCCTGTAATTGCAGTATCGGCCCAAGGTATTGAAACCAATCCAGGGTTTACCTATTCTTTAGAGATGGGTAGAAAAGGGGTAATGGCTACACTGTACGGAGACCTTATCATGAGATTATTATATAGGGTAAGACCCTATGAAAAGATAAAGGGCTCTGCAAATCTATTGGCTGAACACTGGATTGAAAAATGTTCTGAGGCAGTCAAAATAGGAGATAAAAAAGAATATATAGGGAATGTTCATCAGATGGTAAAGGATTTTGATGAATTGGAAATAGATGAAGATTTAGTTAAACCAAAAGTAGGAGTAGTTGGAGAAATACTAGTAAAATATCATCCAATGGCCAACAATAATTTAGTGAATTTATTGGAATCTGAGGGAGCAGAAGTGGTAGTACCGGATCTAACAGATTTTCTGCTATACTGTTGCTACAATGCAACTTATAAATATAAATATTTGTCAAAGGGGTTATTACCTAAGATAGGTGGCGATATAGCTATAAAATATATAGAATACTATAGGAAACCTATAAGGGAAGCCTTGAGAAATTCTAATAGATTCCATGCGCCGTTAACAGTAAAAGAGCTGGTGAAGGAAGCGGAAAGGTTGGTTTCCATAGGGAATCAATATGGAGAAGGTTGGCTACTTACTGCAGAGATGTTAGAATTAATCCAAACTGGTGCAGAAAACATAGTTTGTACTCAGCCTTTTGGCTGTTTACCAAATCACATAACAGGTAAAGGGGTAATAAAAGCCATTAGGGATATATATCCTCAAGCTAATATAGTTGCCATAGATTATGACCCAGGAGCCAGTGAAGTAAATCAGTTAAATAGGATTAAATTAATGCTTTCAACTGCTCACGATAATGTGGAAGAAAGAAAGGAATATGAATCAAAAGCCTATAATATAGAAAGTTAAGAGGAAAGGCCTTCCCCAGTTCGGTGATAATCTGTCACCTGAATCAAAGGAAGGCTCTTAACTTTTAATAGTAAATATATTGTAACCCGTTTGTAACGACTTTTATGTATATAATTGGTATATTAAATATAGTAATCCATATTAAATTTGGATTAATGGATATAATAGGAATAACAAAATTATTGAAAGAGGTAAGGATTATGAAGAAAAGAACTACAGTTTTTATGTTGCTTATCAGTATCCTATTATTTACTTCTATTGTAGCATGTAGGGGAAAGGATGTAGATGAAAACAATGGAGAACCTGCAGATAAGGTAGAACAAACAACAGAGGATATAGTGGAAAATGATGAAGAAACGATAATGAAGGATTTCAAAACCATGGTAAAAAGCGATAACGAACCTTTTACACTGGTAAAATTTATAGATGAAAATATTGAAAAAGTAAAAATAGAATACGCTACGGAAATGATAAAGGATTTAGAAGAAGTCCAAGAAGGATATATAGAAAGATATACGGATCAACTGTTCATGGAGGAACATCAAATGGAATTATTAAGTCTTTCTGAAATAGGTCAAACTGGAAGAGATGAAATGGAAAATAAAATTGAAAACCTCTTATTCTTTGACGAAACCAAGATAGAAGAGATAAAAAATGGCAATTTGAATGAACTGGTTAAGAAGCTAATACAAGGTAAATATAGGCTTATCAATATGGAAGGAGCTTTCTATCCAATTATAGATTATGAAGAACTGAAGGTTTATAATGATTATCTATCCGAGGAAATGAAGGAGTATATAGATATAAAATCTATGGATTCTAATATGCCTACCATATTGGATGCAGGGATAGTCATTTCCTTCGACCAGTTAGCAGAAAGGCTTATTAAAACGGAAAACTATATCCTAAAATATCCAGATAGCATAAAATATGAGGAAATTCTAAGACTCTATGGAGTATATCTAAAATTCTATTTAGAAGGTTCAAGCAATACTCCTATATATGATTTTGAGAGTAAAAAAATAAAAGACGAGATTCTATCAAGCTATAAAAAAGTAAAGGATATGGATGAAACTGTAACATCTAAAGTAGTTTCTAAATATATAGATATTATAGGTGAAAACCAAAATATAATAGATGAGAATGTGCTATCTAAAGTAACAGAGCTTCATAGCGAAGCCATTGCTACAATAGAAGAGCAAAAATAAGCCCACCATGGGCCTAGTTCTACCCCCAGTATAATTTGCAGAACTAGGCCTTATTTTTTATCTTTTCAATGGCTTAAGTTTTTAAACTCCCCTTCAATGGTATATAATATATATGAGTATATTTATAAGGAGGTATTTTAGATGAAGAAGGTATTACTATTATTAGCAGAAGGCTTTGAAGAGGTAGAAGCTCTAACAACAGTGGATTATTTACGGAGAATGGACATAATAGTAGACACTTGTTCTATAGGAGAAAAAAGGATACAGGGGGCTCATAGAATAATTGTGGAAGCGGACAAACAAATAGATGAAATAGATAGCATAAAGAATTATGATGGATTAGTTATACCGGGAGGATTGCCAGGGGCTACCAACCTTAGAGACAATGGTAGAGTCATCCAATTAGTACAGGAGTTCAATGAAGAAAAAAAGCTAATAGCAGCTATATGTGCAGGGCCAATAGTATTACAAAAGGCTGGAATAATAACGGGGAAAGGGGTTACTTCCTATCCAGGGTTTGATAAGGATTTAAAGGAAAGTAAATATAGCGAAGATTTAGTAGTCCAAGATGGAAATATTATAACAGCTAGGGGCCCTGCTGTGGCGGTTTATTTTGCGTTAAAATTAGTGGAAAATCTAGTAGGAAAGGAAAAGGAACAGGAGTTACGAAAAGATATACTATTAGATATGGTAGAAGAGAATATTTCTAAATAAGATTTCTCCTTAATACTAATAAAAATAGGCGATTTTCGCCTATTTTTTCTTTTTAGGTATATAATATAGACTAAGAATTAAGTCTAAAGGAGTGGAAAGATGAAACTAAATAGGAATTTCTATAGTAGAGATACAATAACGGTAGCAAAGGAGCTTTTAGGTAAAACACTAGTCCACCATATAGAAGGGAATAAATTAAAAGGAATGATAGTGGAAACTGAAGCTTATCTAGGGCTTAGGGATAAGGCAGCCCATTCCTATGGTGGCAGGATAACTAAAAGGGTAGAAACTATGTACGGGCTTCCTGGCACAGCTTATGTATATCTTATTTATGGAATGTATTATTGTTTTAATATAGTAACAGTAAAAGAAGGTATTCCAGAAGCAGTTCTAATAAGAGCCATAGAACCTATAGAGAATATAGATATAATGGCTTTGCTTAGATATGGAAAACCCTATGAAGAATTGAGCAAATATGAGAAGAAAAATTTAACAAATGGTCCTGGAAAGCTTTCTATGGCTTTCAATATAGATAAAAGATTGGATAAGATAAACCTCTGTGGAGACAGATTATACTTAGAACATGGTAATAAAGAAATGTTTAATATAGTAGAAACTAAAAGAATTGGTATAGACTATGCAGAAGAAGCTAAAGATTATCCCTATAGATTTTACATAGAAGGAAACCCATATGTATCCAAATTGTAACCTTATTTAGATTGCAAAATATTCATATATTTAGTATTATTTGAAATATAGGTTGCCATGTATGGGAGGGTTTATGATGAAGAAAAAGTTCTGGGTTACATTTTTAATAGCTTTAGTTGGATTTTCTGCTTTATTTGCTACAACAGGTCATTACATATTGAATAAGGATTCCATTGCTAATCAATGGGAAGAAGATGATCTAGAAGCAGAAAAAATATTGAAGGATAAAGGTGAAATATTATTTCTATTAATGGGTATAGATGACCAAGATGGTACTGGCGGTGTAGCAAAGGTAAAGGAGAAGAAAATAGAAGGAGAGGATAGACATAAACCTACAGGAAAGCGAACAGACACAATGATCCTTTGTAAGTATAATTTTGAGACTGGTGATATTACTATGTTATCCATTCCTAGGGATTCTAGGGTTAATATAAGAGGTAGGAAGGAAAAGGAAAAGATAACTCATGCCCACTCTTATGGTGGGCCTTATTTAGCTATGAAGACGGTAAAGGATTTTTTGAATATAAATTTGGAATACTATGTAACGGTGGACTATTTGGCGGTAAGGGAAATAGTAGATGCTATCGGTGGAGTGAAAATAGATATACCTAAAAGAATGTATTATAGTGATCCAACAGACAAGCCACCATTGTTAATTGATTTTCAACCAGGACTACAAACCTTAGATGGCGATGATTCAATAAGATTTTTAAGGTACAGGCCTAAGAAAGAGGGAGATTTAGGTAGAGTAGAAAATCAAAAATTATTTATGAAAGAATTCATAAAACAAACTTTAAAGCCTAAAAATATTACAAGATTACCCAAGATGATAAAAACTTATTATGATTATGTAGATACTAATATACCTATGAATGTAATATTAAAAGGTATTGGAACTGCAAATAAAATAGATTTAGAAAATATGAAAACTGCTATAATACCTGGAGTAGGTGAATATATAGGAGGTATCTCTTATTTCATTTATGATGAAGAAGGAACGAAACAAATAATTGAAGAGATGTTTGAAAATTTCTTATTAGATAAATAGAAGGAGGTTTTCATGGGAAAAGATATAATCAGAAAGGATAGGAAAAAAGAGCATATTGAATATTATTTAAAATCCACCTTTGAAAGTGATACCCTTTTTAAGGATATATATGTGGAGCATAATTCATTACCAGAGCTAAACTTAGACGAAATAGATGGGAGAACAGAGTTTTTAGGGAAAATCATTGAATACCCTATAATGATAAATGCTATGACAGGAGGAACAGAATTTTCCTGGGAAATAAATAGAGGTTTGTCAGAAATAGCAAAAAATCATAGGATTCCTATGGCGGTAGGTTCCCAGACTATAGCTTTAAGGGATAGGGGAAGCCATAATTCTTTTAAGGTAGTAAGGGAAAGGGTAGGAGAAGAGGGAGTAGTAATTGCTAATTTAAGTGGGCATGCTTCTTTAGAAGATGTGAAATTTGCCATAGATTTAATAAAAGCAGATGGAATTCAGCTTCATTTAAATCCTGCCCAGGAGCTGGTGATGAAAGAAGGGGACAGGGAATTTAAAGGAGTTTTAAAAAATATTGAAGATATTGTATCCAATGTGGAAAGGCCAGTTATAGTTAAAGAAGTAGGTTTTGGTATATCAAAGGAAGTAGCTCAGAGACTATATGACGTAGGAGTAAGGTATATAGATGTATCGGGTAAGGGAGGCACCAACTTTATAGAGATAGAGGATAGAAGGGACGATGAAATAGATTTTAGAGATATCTATTCTTGGGGGATTCCAACGGCCCTTAGTCTAATCCAATGTAGGAGCATATCGGAGGATTTGACTTTAATATCTAGTGGCGGTATAAGGACTAGTTTAGATATATTGAAATCCTTAATCCTAGGAGCTAATGTGGTAGGAATAGGTGGTCGAATACTGAGAGAAGTAATAGAAGGTGGACAGGAAAGGGCTAACAAATATATGGAAGGTTTGACTTATAAATTGAAGGTTTTAATGTTATTGACAGGAAGTAAAAATATTCAAGAATTGAAAAAGGTCCCTTATAAGGTAAAGGGAGAGCTTAAAGATTTGCTCAGGTGATAATTATGAATGATTGGACCCTTCGCTAGCACTCAGGATAATAGTTTAAAGTTATTCTGAGCCACAGCGAAGAATCTCAATTGTCAGTTGTTAAAACCCACCAGCACCACCACCGCCAGCGCCGCCACCGCCACCTCCAGAGAATCCGCCACCACTTCCAGTAGATGAGCTACCAGCAGAGAAGGATTTATTTAAACTCCTTTCAAAAGAATTTTGTCCTCTAGCCCCTGTAGTATAGTACCAATAGGCCCAATGGTTAGGCATACTGCTTTTGGGTATTAATTTTCTAAATTTTTTTAGAGTGTTGATATTTACTCTTAAAGCCAGACCATATATTAAAGCTGACTCCAATGGAAAAGACAAATTTTCCACATTTAATGTATCTCCTCTTAACTTCAAATCCTTTTTAAAATCTTGCCATTTTTTATACTGTATATATCCATAATCGGATTTTCTAAATATTATAACCATCCCATATATAAAGGTAAATACTGAAACGAATAATAGGACTATCCCATAAAATCCTCCAAAATTAATTGCAATTATGGAAAAGGGAAAAGCGATAATATAGAATGCTATTAATAGTCCACCTAGTTTTTTACCATCATCATCATAAAACCCTTTATTTTTAGCATCTTTCTTTACCTTTTTCTGCCATGTATTATAAGAATTGCCAAACTCTGTCCTATGTTTTTTTCCGTAATATTCTATATCTTTTGTAGTTACAGTTTTGGTATCGCCGATTTCGTTAAATAGCCAATCTAATAAGAAACTTTCATGGCTTAATAATGAATTAACAGATTTCTCAAGTTTTTCTAATTTGAAATTATTAGTTTTCTTTTCATATTCACCTTTGTCTTCTATAGATAAATGGCCTTTCCTAGCTAAGTCAAAAATTGTGGCCATTATTGTGGTGGTATTTAATCCACTATTGGTTAAATAAGTTGCTACTGCAGGGGTACAGTCGTCTGGATACAAATTATGGTCTATTGTATCATAAATATCTATATCTCTTCTTAATCTAGAGAATATAAAAGCAATAGCCACAACTCCTATTCCTGCTATTATAATGGATAAATTATTGAATAAACTTTTGTTTCTTTCCCTCCTAATCTGTTTCTCTTCTATTTCCTTTATATAGGATAATTCCTCTTCGATAATACCGTCATATGCGTTATTATCAACCACTTTAGTTGAATTAGGGATGAAATTAGTTGGAAACAATACTCTAGCTTCCACAAAGTTGTTTTTAGAAATATTTTCAACCTCTATTCTTATTAAATTATCCTCTTTAAAACGGATAGCTCCATTAGAGGGACCATGGGCAAATATTTTGACCTTGTCATTTTTAGGTTGGGGTAATTTAATATTTACTGCAAAAAAACCAATAGCCGTACTATTTTCCTTCCCTAGGAATTTATAATATAATTCTCCAGTATCCTTATACTTTACAGCAACATTTTTAATAATGTAGCTTAGTCGGAAGGCTTTTTCTTCATATTTTGAAGGGGAGAAAATTTTGATATTAACACTATCCCCGTTATTAATAGTCATAAAAACATTGCTATCTCCATTTTTAGCCTCGTTAACGCGGGAATATAGTATTTTTTTCCCCTTAACCATTTCTGATACTTGAAGATTCTCTAAACCCTCTGTTCCCGTTAGAATAATATCTCTATATACTCCATTAAACTCATCGTTAAAGTTAAAGGTAATGTCTTCTTGAACCATTAAATCTCCATTTTCTTTAATTTCCGAGTCAATTAGCCACCTACTTATAGAAAGGGATTCTTCGGCCTTTCCATTTAGAGGGAAATTGATCAATATAAGTAGTACAAGTAAAATAATAGTACTAACTTTTAAATATTTTTTAATGGGAATCACCTCTTTTCAAAAAAATAGACGATTACTTTGTTTAATTTTTTTAATATGTTAAGATTATATTTGTATTATACCCTTATTTATACCGACGAAAATTAAATATATAATATAAGTTAGAAAGAAAAATAATTTCTAGATTATATAAACTAAGGATGTGATTATATGAGGAAAAAGATTTTAGCAATGTTAAAGAGAAATGAGGATATTTTCATATCTGGTGAAAAGATAAGTTATGAGCTAGGTATAAGTCGATCAGCAGTATGGAAACATATAAATATATTGAGAGAAGAAGGATATGAGATTGAATCTATGCCAAAAAACGGGTATAAGCTATTATCTTGTCCAGACATACTCACTTTGGAAGAAATAAAAGAATATTTGACTACTGATTTTATAGGAAGGAAAGTATATTATTTAGATACTTTAACATCTACAAATATGAAGGCTAAGGAAATGGCCTTCAATGAGGAGGAAGGTACTATAATAATAGCTGAAGAACAGACTAAAGGTAAAGGACGATTAGGTAGAAATTGGGTTTCTCCTAAAGGAAAAGGCATATGGATGAGTATAATATTAAAACCTGAGATGGCTCCTTCAGAAGTGGCAAAATTGACTTTAATAGGAGCAGCTGCAGTAAATAAAGGACTAGAAGAAATAGGAATTGGTTCCTGTATTAAATGGCCTAATGATATTTTAATCCAGGACAAAAAAGTATGCGGTATTCTTACAGAGATGAGTTGTGAATTAAATATGATAAATTACGTAATTATGGGAATAGGTATTAATGTAAATTTAGACAGCGAAGATTTTAATAGAAAATTAATTGACAAAGCCACATCCTTAAAGATTATTACTGGTAGCAAAATAGATAGGAAAAGACTAACAGCAAAGATTTTAAACCATTTTGAAGACCTATATATTCCTTTTAAAGAAAGGGGAGATATTTCTAAAACTATCCATATATCCAGAGAAAATTCTATATTAATCGGAAGAGAAATACGGATAATAAGGGAGGATACTGAATATATAGGCCAGGCTTTAGATATAGATGATGAAGGTCAGTTAATAGTTAAATACAAAGATGGTAAAGTTGAAGAAGTTTTTTCTGGCGAGGTTTCAATCCGAGGGTTGAAGGGATATATATAATAGGTAGTTATTACTAAAATTCATAAAAAAACGACAATCTATATAAAAATATGATAAAATATACCAGAAACCATGGAAGAAAACAAATTAATTAGAATAGTGGTGAAAGTAATTGATAACCATACCTCTTTGTTCAATTGAAAATGCAATAGATGAAATACTAATTGAAGATATTTTTGATGATGAAGGCAATATTTTAATGGGAAAAAATGCTATAATAAATGAATATGCATTAAAGATTTTATCTAAATTTAAAATAGAAAAAGTGCCAATATATCCGGCCAAGGAAGAGATTCATTTATTAAAAGGATTAAGTTTGTCTTTCGGGCATAAAGAAAATATCTTAGCAATGCAGAAAATAGTTACCCGACTAGCAGCAGGAAAAGGAGTGGACCCAAATAGACTAGAGGATGTTTCTAAAACTTTGTCTACTGAAATTAATAAAAATAATCAAATGATCGGACAAACTGAAAGGATTAAGGATACAGATGAATATACTTACAACCATAGTATAAATGTAGCAATATATTCTGTATATATAGGTAATTTAATAGGATTAGATAAAGATAAAATTAAAGAACTATGTCAAGCTGCTTTACTTCACGATATTGGCAAGGCTAAAGTGCCAAAGGATATATTGAACAAAAAGGGTAGGTTAACAGAAAAAGAATTTAACGTGGTTAAAAAACATACAGTTGATGGATATATATTATCTAAAAAAATCCCTTTTCTGAAAGAAGAGGTTAGGGAAGCTATACTTGGTCATCACGAAAGGGAAGATGGAAGTGGTTATCCTAGTGGTCTAAAAGGAAGGGATATTAATTTATATGCTAAGATACTGGCAATAGCAGATGTATACGATGCATTGACATCAGAAAGGGTGTATAAAGAAAAAAGTACCCCTTTTGATGCCATAGAGGAATTTTACAATTTGGGATTTAATAAATTTAGTAGACCCTTATTAACTATTTTTTTAAAAAATATATCTCAACTTTATGTAAATTCTAAAGTAAAATTAAATGACGGAAGGGTAGGTAAGATACAGTTTATTCATCCTAAAAAATTAACCAAGCCCATAATCAATGTAGATGGGCAGCATATAAATCTTTCAAAATATACTTCCTTAAAAATAAAAGAGATAATAGGATAGACCCATTAGATATCTAATGGGTTATTATTGTTTTACAAGATTTATTCTCATAAGTATTTTTGAGGCTATTAATGAAGATAGAATAGCTTTAAATATATCTCCTGGTAGAAATATTATACATCCAGTTTTTAAAGCAACGGAAAAAGGGAGGGATTTGCCCACTACAGTGTTGAGAATGAAATACATATATGGAACACCAAATAAATATATAACTAAAGTCCCTGCTAAAGTTGCTAAGAATACCTGCCTCAAGCTTATATTTTTTCCATTATGTGCAATCTTTCCTACAATATAAGCTGCAAATATAAATCCTATTAAAAATCCAAAACTTGGTTTGAGTATTATCTGAGGGCCTCCTGAAAATCCAGCGAAAATTCTCACTCCAGAAAGGCCTAGTAAAATATAGACTAACTGGGAGAGACTACCTAATTTTGGACCAAGTAAAAGCCCTGATAGTATGACGAACAAACTCTGTAATGTAATAGGCACATCTCCTATAGGTATACTTAAGAAAGCCCCAATAGCTGTTAATGCAGTAAATAAAGATACTAATATCATTTCCTTTGTAGATAATTTCATCTAATCCCCCTATATGTAAACCATTATTATTAAATAAGTTGACAATAAGATTATAAAAAATTTTAAGCTAAATGTCAACCATAAAATAATTGAGGTTCACAAAGTATATAAAAAAATAAATATTGGGTTTTTTTAGATTATTATATTGACAGATAGAAAAATCATGTATATACTGTATATAGAAAACATAAACAGTATATACATGATAAACATTATGTACTATTTATTTAGGAGGATGGCTATGAAAATTATAGTATCTAATTCTTCAAATGAACCTATATATGAACAGATATCTAAACAGATAAAGGGAATGATTTTAAAAGGTGAACTAAATGAAGGGGACTTACTTCCTTCTATCAGAGGATTGGCAAAGGATCTTCAGATATCTGTTATTACCACTAAAAGGGCTTATGATGAATTAGAAAAAGAAGGCTTTATTGAAACCATGCAGGGAAAGGGGTCCTATGTAGCAGGCCAAAATAAGGAGCTAATGCGGGAGAAAAAATTAAAAATTATAGAAGAAAAATTGGCAGAGGTAGTAGAAGAAAGCAAACTATTAGGCTTAAACTACGAAGAAATAGAAGAAATGTTAAAAATTTTATTTCAGGAGGTATAGCTATGGATTATATTTTAGAAATAAAGAATTTAAGAAAAGAGTTTAAAAATTTTACATTAGATGATATAAGTTTTAAATTAGAACCAGGATATATTATGGGATTTATAGGTCCTAATGGAGCAGGTAAAAGTACTACTATTAAACTAATAATGAATTTACTTAAGAAGAATGGTGGGGAAATTAAAGTATTTGGTAAAGATCATATTAAATATGAAAAGGAAATAAAGGATAGAATAGGCTTCGTATACGATGAGAACTATTATTATGAAGATTTAACTATTAATCAGATGAAAAATATTGTGGCCTCCTTTTATTCCAAATGGGATGAGCATCAGTTTAACTATTATATCCATGAATTTGGTTTGAATCCAAAAGTAAAGATTAAAACATTATCTAAAGGGATGAAGATGAAATTTTCATTGGGCATAGCTTTATCCCATCATGCAGATCTTATTATTATGGATGAACCTACATCTGGGTTGGACCCAGTTTTTAGGAGGGAAATTTTAGATATTCTATATAATATAATCCAGGATGATAGCAAAAGTATATTCTTTTCCACTCATATTACTACAGACTTGGAAAAGATAGCTGATTATATAACCTTTATAAATGATGGTAAAATAATATTTTCGAAACCTAAAGATGAAGTAATGGAAAGCTATGCGATAGTTAAAGGGGGCACAGAGCTTCTAAATAAGGATTCAAGAAAAGAGTTTATAGGATTAAGGGAGACTAAAGTTGGATTTGAAGGGCTAACGGATAATATAGATGGGATGAAAAGGACTTTTGGCAACAATATATTAATTGAAAAAGCAACATTAGAAGATATTATGGTCTATAGTGTGAGGAGGTAAAGAAATGTTGGGGATTATAAAAAGAGATTTAATGTTATTGTTTTGTAATAAGCGAGATGGTTTTTTCATGCTATTTTATATACCATTCTTAATATTGATAATAGATTCCTACGACCCTAAATGGCTATATCTTGCAATAATAGTAGCCTACACCTATATTATATCTATAACATCCTTTTACTATGATATTGATGGCAAAGGTAGGTATATTATAAATTCATTGCCTATAAATGGAGAGGCTATAGTTTTCTATAAATATCTATCTACCTTTGTATATTTTATTATGACTATTGTGTATGCTGGGGTTTATTTGTGGATAATCAATTGGACCGGATTAAAAGCTGTGGATTATTTCAACATGGAAATGGTCATTAAAGCTATTCCTATAATAATGTTTGCTACATCCATAGTATTTCCTGCCTATTTCTATTTTGAACCTAGGATTGCACGGTTAGTCCATATGGTGGTATTCATAGGTTTCTTTATTGGTATGGCAAATTTAGGGGCTTTGGGAGATAAATCTTTAGTAAAAAAGATAGGATTGTTTCAAGGAAAAAACATGGTATTTGTACCCATAATAATGTTTATAGCTTCCTTACTGTTATCTATGAAGCTTTACCAAAGTAGGGATTTATAAAGGAGTGAAACTATGTTCAATTTAGTAAAAAAGGATTTAAAATTATCAAAAAAGATAAATATTTTTGGAGGAATATATGCATTATTTATTGCTGCCATGGGGCTTACCATGCCTGATTATATGATAGCTAGTTTACTATATGTTCTTGGAATGATTATATTAATATTTATGTTAGTCATATACACCAACGGTTACGATGATAAATCTAAAAGCGAAATTATCATAAATAGCTTTCCTATAGATAGGCAAGATATAGTTAGGGGTAAATATTTAACTCTTATATTATTTATAATATTAGGGTCTGGGGTTATACTGTTATTTACCAAAATTATTTCTGTTTTATATATTGTTGATAATAGTATGAGTGCAAGCTTATGGAATGCTCTCTTTGTAGCCAATATATCCTTAATATTTTATTCCATATACTATCCTTTCTATTTTAAAATTGGCGAGGGAATTAGAAGTTTTAATATGATATTATGGATAGTGATGGTGATAGGACCAAGTATAATAAGTAAGTTTATAAAAAAGTTGGAGGCAATAGGTAAGTTAGAAAAGATAATTTCTATAAATATCAATAAATTGAATATTTATTTATTAGTATTTTCATTAATAATGTTTTATATCTCCTTACAAGTATCTAAAAAGATTTATCTAAAAAGGGAATTTTAAATTTACTTTTGTTATTCTCAATGCCAGCGAAGGATCTCTAAACTGGGATTCTTCACTGGATTGAGAATGATATGGTACTGTATTATTTACCCTTTCTATAATATTCCTTCATTATACTTTCAGGTACTAAGCTTCCACCGGTAGCCCAGCACATATGGGTGATATTATCCCTTTTATTTAGAATATCTTGTTTTGCTAAATATTCTTCTCCTTCTTCACTTGATAAAAATACTGGCCCTAAAAATCCTGCCAATGCTGAAGGCTCTAAGAAAATTTCTTCCTCATTCGCTAGAGCTGTTAAAAATGTATATAATTTATTATCGCCTATGGTAAATATACCACTTAGCAGTTTGTCCATAATTTTTCCTACAAAGGATGAAGGGCGGCCTACTGCCAATCCATCGGCTTCAGTTATATTGTCCAATCCAAAATCATCTACGGATATTTTATCATGAAGACCTGTCATTAGACCTAGTAGCATGGCAGGAGAATGGGTAGGTTCGGCAAAAAAACAATGAACATTATCTCCATAAATAAACTTCAATCCATAAGCCACTCCACCAGGACCTCCTCCTACTCCACAAGGAAGGTATACAAAGAGAGGATGATCTTCATCTACTATTATTCCCATTCTTTTTAACTGTTCTTTAATTCTTAACCCACCTACAGCATATCCTAGGAATAGGGCTTTAGAATTTTCATCATCTATAAAATGACTATTAGGATTACTTTCTGATTGCTTTCTACCTTCTTCTACAGCCTTTGAATAATCAGATGAATATTCAATTACTTCTACTCCTTTACTTCTAAGCAAATCTTTCTTCCACTTCTTTGCATCCTGAGACATATGAACTATTACCTTAAATCCAATTTTTGCACTCATTATCCCTATACTCAATCCTAAATTACCAGTACTGCCTACTTGGATTATGTAATTGGAGAAGAAGTCTTTAAACCTATCTTTTGCTAGTATAGAGTAATTATCATAAATGGATAATAAATTATTTTTAATAGCTAAAGTCTCTGCGTGCTTTAATACTTCATATATTCCTCCTCTTGCCTTGATGGAACCTGCAATAGGAAGCAGATCATCTCTTTTTAATATTAAATTACCATATATTTTACAACCATAATCTTTTTCCATCTTTGCTTTCATAGAGTCAATTGGAGATATAGGTGATTCAATGATACCGTCAACGGTTTCTGGGAATATCTTTTCAATAAAAGGGGCAAATCTTTTTAACCTTTTCTCGGCCTCTAATATATCCTCATAGGATAAGGGCAGATCATTGACAATACTAGGAAAGCTAGAATAATTTGGATTTAACCAAAAAACTTCTTTTAAGGATTTTATTTGATTCATTTGGTTACTTCCCACCATTATTCCTCCTTTAAATATATTTATATTTAATACTAGTATATATAAATATTATCCCTAAAGGAAGAGTGTGTTTGTTAATTTTAAACAGGTCAAAGGCACATCCTTTGGCCTGTTTAAATAAATAATTGAATATTTGAATCCATAGCATCTATCAGATATTCTTCTGCAGTTACTATTTTTACCTCTTTAATAAGTTCATCTTCTTTAAATCCCATAACTTCACAGGAAAGTTTGCAGGCCTTAAAATTCACCCCTTTATTAATAGCACCTATTAAGAAATCTTTCAATTTTGGAGTATGGTTTTCTTCCATCATCTCTGTCAACATCTTCTTACCTATCCCAGCAAAGTTCATTTTGGATAGAGGTAATTCTTCAATATGTTTTGGTGTCATATTTGCAAACATTTTTTCATAGGTGGATTTGTCCTCATCAGACATATTTTCTGGCTCCCTAATCAATAGCAATCCCCAAAAAGCAAAGAATATGGTTACATCCATATTTATTTCCTTAGCAGAGTTGGCTAGTATTAAAGCAGCTAGGGCTTTGTCATATTCTCCACTAAACATAAGTATATTCATCTTTTTATCCATAAAAGAACCTCCTCTCCACTATTTTGAGTAGAAAGGAGGATTTCTATACTTAGAATCGTAATATTCTATTTTACTTCCTATCTCTTTTAATAATTCGATCATTATATTTACTTCTTTAAAATCATTATAAAGACCATAACTAATTCTAACGGTGCCAGGTCTGAGCATATCCCTATTTTCTTTATACTTTTCTATATCCTCTTTTGAAATATGGAGCAATTTTTGCACATAGGGCTGGGCACAAAAACATCCATTCCTGACTCCAATTCCTCCTTCTAAGGAAAGGGCTGTAGCTACAGTTCCATGATATAGACCATCTATATTGAAAGATATAATAGACACTTTATTTTCTACATCTCCATCATCATATAATATAATATTTGGTATAGTTTTCATTTTTTCTAAAGTATATCGGGTTAATCTTCTTTCGTATTCAGCAACTTTTTCCATGCCTAATTTTTTTAATGTATTAATGCTTTCAATTAAAGCCACTACTCCAAACAGGTTGGGAGTTCCTGCCTCTTCCTTTTCAGGAGGAGAAGCCCATATGACTTCATCTATTGTTACTAAATCGACAGTACCTCCACCTATATGATCTGAAAAACCAGTTTTAAAGGTATCCTTAGGAGCAATTAGCACTCCGGTGCCGAAGGGAGCATACATTTTATGGGCAGAAAAGGCTATATAGTCGATATGGGCTGGATCTTCTACGGGTTTAATATCTACAGGATGATGAGGGACTAACTGAGCACCATCCACTAATATTTTACTTCCATATCTATGGGCTAATTCAGCTATCTTATGTATTGGATTAATATAGCCTGTTACATTAGAAGCACCAGTTAGAGCAACTAATCTTACTTTGCCCTGATACTTTTTTAAAAGGTATTCTAAATGATCTAAGGACAATCTACCCTTTACATCTACTTTAACATAATCTATATTATATTTATATCTCCACGGCAAATCATTGGAATGATGTTCCATATAAGTGGAAAGGACTATTCCATCTTTTATTTCATCCCTAAGCCTATAGGAAAGTTTGTTAATGGCTTCCGTTGTATTTTTCACAAATACTGCTATATGATGTTTAGGATCAGCCTTAACAAAATCTAATACAATATTTCGTGCCTCATCATATAAATGGGATGATATAATGGATTTATACCCTGTTCCTCTGTGGACGGAAGAGTAATAGGGGGAAAAATGATTTATTCCGTAGAGCACAGAGGAAAAAGGTGGAGTAGTGGCAGCATTGTCAAAATTTATATAAGGAACCCTATTTCCATTAGTTAATGGAAATAGACCATCTAACCCATAGACTAATTTTTTATACATAAAATCACCTATATTCTCAATAGTAATACCATTATATTAAAAAAAAATAAAAAGGTTCCTATTATTGATTAAAATAGATAGTAAATATATGATACAATATGGTTAGTGACTTTAATTAATAGGAGGAAGTATATGAAGGATAGGTCAAGTATATATGCAGATTTATCATTATTAATAGTTGCTATTATATGGGGAAGTGGGTTTATCGTTACCAAGAATTCCTTAAACCATATAACGCCCTATTATCTACTGGCATTTAGGTTCATGATATCCTTTTTATTGATGAGCTTAGTATTTTTTAAAAGGTTAAAAAAGGCTAAGTTAAAAGATTGGAAAGCAGGTTTTTTAATAGGTATTTTTTTATTTGCCGGGTTTGCAACGCAAACTGTAGGGCTTAAATATACAACGGTTGGGAAACAAGCATTTATCACTGCTAGCAATGTGGTTATGGTACCATTTATATATTGGGCAATTAGTAAAAAAAAGCCAGATATTTATGATGTAATAGCAGTATTTCTATGTTTTACAGGTATAGGAATCTTAAGTTTTGAAAGTAATTTAAGGCTTGGCTATGGAGAGTTTTTGACCTTTATTTGTGCCATATTCTTTGCATTCCATATAGCAACCATTGGTTATTTTTCAAAGGAACATGACCCGATTGTTTTATCTGTTATCCAAATTTTGGTGGCAGGTATACTTTCTACCATATTTGCATTATTATTAGAACCTAAAATAGGGAAGTTATCAAATGAAACTTTATTTTCCATATTATATTTAGCTGTATTTAGTACTTTGATAGCTTTTTTAGTACAAAATGTAGCTCAAAAATATACTTCATCTACCCATGCTGCTATAATATTAAGTTTGGAAGCTGTATTTGGAGGTATAATGTCCCTAATATTTTTAAAAGAACCTTTTACTATTAGATTTTTAATAGGGTGTATTTCTATACTAATATCTATCTTAACTACAGAAACTAAATGGAGCTTTCTCAGAAAAAGGCTAAAGGGGAATGGAGATTCTAGTAATATTGGTGGGGTTTAGGTGATCATATGGAAAAGTATAAAAAGATTATAATCTCTTCTCTTGTAGTAGGGTTGTCTTCTCTTTTATACATTGATTTTTATGTAAAAAATTTCAAGTTTTCTTTCGCTGGAGTAATGTTTCCCTTACTGCTGTTTATGTATGATGAATTTAATCCAATTATTTTTGGAATATTATCGGGTTTTTCATTAGTTTTATTTAGAGTGGTATTTTATGGAGTCTTACAGGGGGCTATTGCTGAGACTTTTCTTTATTCTATGCCGGAAAACATTTTCTATATAATCTACGGTATATTATTTTTTAATTTCAAAAGAAAATTTCAACCTATTACCCATAATAAAATGTTCATTATAGCTGCTTTAAGTGACACTTTCTCAAATGTAATAGAAATATATATTAGGATCGGTAGATATCTGTTTACTAAGGATTATGAAATAATAAAGGTGTTATTTTTTGTAGGATTACTGAGGGCCGGGTTGGTATGGCTGTTGATAATGGGGTATAAGTATTACAGATTATTCCTAATAAAGGAAGAACATGATAAAAGATATAAAAACCTCTTAAGACTCACTTCCCAATTAAAAACCGAAGTCTATTGGATGGAGAAAAACATGGCCTATATTGAGAAGGTAATGTCTAATGCTTACGAACTCTTTTCCAATATTAGGGAAGATAAAAATAAAGAATGCTGGAGTGATATGGCATTAGAGATAGCTAAAGATGTCCATGAGATAAAGAAAGAATATGGATTGGTTGTAATGGGTATAGAGGAAATA
Source organism: [Clostridium] ultunense DSM 10521 (assembly GCF_000511955.1). Lineage (GTDB taxonomy): Bacteria > Bacillota > Clostridia > Tissierellales > Tepidimicrobiaceae > Schnuerera > Schnuerera ultunensis. The sequence continues at coordinate 274,516 of NZ_AZSU01000006.1, forward strand.
ATGGCTGATAGATTAGATAATACAGGGATGTATTTTTCGGAACTTATGGCCATATTAAAGGAAACTTTGAAAAGGGATATAAAAAAGCAAGAGAAGGATATTGTTATTCGATATGAGATAGGGAGAAATTTTTATACAGAAAAACACTATTATCTCATGTCAATCTTAAGAAATATTGTAATGAATGCTATAGATTCCATTGAAAATAAGGGAAATATATTAGTATCTCATACTGTTGAAAATAACAATCACCAATTCACTATTACGGATGATGGATGTGGAATTAGCGACGAGGATCTACCCCATATATTTTCCCCAGGATACTCTACTAAGATAGATTATAATACAGGTCAAATCAATAGAGGATTAGGTCTTACTCTGATAGAAAAACTTCTTCAAGTCCATCTTAAAGGCAGTATTCAGGTAGAATCGAAAGTTGGTAAAGGGAGTACTTTTATTATTTCTATTCCAGTGAAAGAATTGGAGGGTATTAATGAATGAAATTTTTTATATTAGATGATGATATAAATATCATCCGTATATTAAAGAAGATAATCGATGACAAGGATTTGGGGACAATAGTAGGAGAGGAAAGAGATGGAGAAAAAGGAATTGATAGGATTAGAACCATTATTCCAGATATAGTTTTAATAGACCTATTAATGCCAGGGATAGATGGGTTAAGGATAGTCAAGCAGCTTAAAGAAGAATACCCTAATATCGAATTTATCATGATATCCCAAGTTTCTTCCAAAAATATGGTTGAAAAGGCCTATAGATATGGTGTAGAATATTACATATATAAGCCAATCAATGCAATAGAAGTTGAGATGATAATCAGGAAAGTTATAGAACGGATGGAGATAAATAGAACTATTTTAAAGATGCAACAGATATTTAATAATAAACCCGAGAAGGAAATCGTAAGATTAGAAGGAGCTTGTGAACAATGTATCAATAATATACTGATGGAATTGGGAATTATCAGTGAAAAGGGTAGCGAAGAAATAATAAAAGTAGTTAAATATGTGATTATGAAAGGTATAAATTTAAATAATATAACTATTCGGGAACTCTGTAGTCACTTTACAGATAATCCAAAATCCATGGAACAACGGATGAGAAGGGCTATTAGCATAGCTATGACAAATATTGCAAACTTAGGTATTGAAGACTATATGAATGAAATATTTGTACAATATTCCAATAGCCTATTTAATTTTGAACAGGTGCGGAGAGAAATGGAATATATAAGAGGAAAATCAGATAGGGGTGGTTCAACCAATATCAAAAAGTTTTTAATTGGTTTAATATCGTTTTGTGAATATTTGGACAATTAAAAATTTTCAGAATACTTTTCAATGTTTTTTGTAGTTTATTGAAGTCCATATTATATACTTCTATCAAAAGGATAAGGAGGTATATATATGGACTTTTTTATTAGACTCAATAGTATGATTAATGATTTTGTCTGGGGTCCAATAATGTTAGTTCTATTAGTGGGAACAGGCGTATACTTAACCGTTAGGACTAATTTTATGTCTATTACAAAACTTGGGTATATCTTAAAAAACACACTGTTCAAGATGTTTGAGAAGGAAACTGCTGGAGAAGGAGAGATTACTGCATTCCAGGCCGTTGCAACCGCTTTGGCTGCTACAGTAGGTACTGGAAATATTGCTGGTGTTGCGACAGCCATAGCCATTGGAGGACCTGGAGCTATATTCTGGATGTGGCTTTCTGCTCTATTTGGAATGGCCACAAAATTTGCTGAGGTTGTTCTTAGTATAGAGTATAGGGAAAAAACAGAAGATGGTAGGTTTGTTGGTGGACCTATGTATTATATTGCAAACGGCCTTAAAGCCAATTGGTTAGCTTATATTTTTGCAATATTTGCAGCCATGGCAGCCTTTGGTATAGGGAACATGGTTCAATCCAATTCAGTGGCAGCTTCCCTTGAAGTGACCTTTGGAGTCCCCAAATTGGCTACGGGTATTGTGTTAGCAGTATTAGCTGCTCTAGTTATGTTTGGAGGTTTGAAAAGGATTGCAACGGTAACTGAAAGATTAGTTCCTTTTATGGCAGCCTTTTATATTTTAGGTGGTTTAGTTATTTTAATTATGAATATTTCAAACATTCCAGCAGCCTTTGGATTAATATTTAGAAGCGCTTTTTCGGGTTCGGCTGCAGTTGGAGGATTTGTAGGCTCTACTATGGCTTTGGCTGCAAGAATGGGTGTAGCCCGTGGAGTGTTTTCAAATGAAGCAGGGCTTGGTAGTGCTCCAATTGCCCACGCAGCAGCAACTACAGATCACCCTGTACGTCAAGGATTATGGGGAGTTTTTGAAGTATTCATGGATACTTTAATTATCTGTACTATAACTGCATTATCAATTATAGTAACTGGGGTATGGAATACTGGAGAAACTGGTGCAGCTCTTACTACAATGGCCTTTGATACATCCATTCCAGTAATCGGTGGGTATATTGTGTCCGTAGGAATACTACTATTTGCTTTTTCTACTTTATTGAGTTGGTCTTACTATGGAGAGCGTTCAGCAGAGTTTATATTTGGGCCTAAGGTTATTACTCCATATAGAATTATTTGGATACCTTTCATAGTGATTGGTGCAGTAGGAGGACTTGAAACCCTTTGGGATATTGCAGATACATTAAATGGTTTAATGGCCATTCCAAACTTAATAGGAATCTTAGGATTAAGTGGAGTCGTTATTAAGCTTACTAAGGATTTCTTTGGTACAAAATATGTTGAAGAATTAAAGTATGCGCCTGAAAGGCGATAAGAACAAANA
>NZ_AZSU01000006.1:278098-287227 GCF_000511955.1 [Clostridium] ultunense DSM 10521
TACTAAGGATTTCTTTGGTACAAAATATGTTGAAGAATTAAAGTATGCGCCTGAAAGGCGATAAGAACAAAAATAAAGCCTTTTTAGGCTTTATTTTTGTTCTTTATCCTCTCGATATTTATTCATTACTTCTGCAAATATATCTGCAGTACAAGGGGGAGTATAAGTAATAGAATTAGCTCCTGCTTCTATAGTAGTCAGTATACTCTTTTCTGTTGGACCTCCTGTCGCAATAATAGGCAGTTCCTTTCCATATTCGTCACGAATTTTCCTTACAATCTGAGCCGTTTTAGCTCCGCCAGATACATTCAAGATTCGTGCACCGGCATCTAATTTAGCTTTATAGTTATCGCATTCAGATACAACGGTAGCAATTATGGGAATATCAATCCTATTATACATTTTGCTAATAACCTCAGGAGCAGTAGGCGCATTAACAACTACTCCGTAGGCTCCCATTAATTCTGCCTGAAGAGCAATGTCTACAGACCTTTTGCCTGTAGTAAGGCCTCCTCCTACTCCTACGAACACAGGTACAGGAGCTACCTCTAAAATGGCCTGAGTTATAGAGAGTTGAGGGGTAAAAGGATAGACAGCAATTATAGAATTGGCATTTGTATTTTTAATAATAGCCACATCGGTAGAAAATAATAAGGATTTAATCCGGGTACCTAATATTTTTATGCCAGTAGCCTTATATATGGCTTGAGGAACTTCTATTATTCTAGATCTCAATTGGGATTTTACTTCAGGAATATATCTTTCCATTAGACACCTCCTAACTAAATAGCTTTTCAAGAAATGTTTTACACCTATATTTACCCTAGAAATATTAAACCAAACCTTTATTCCTAAAATATAAACTTAAATAAAAACAAATGCCCTAAAACCTTTAATAAGTAGTATGACTATAGTATAATAATATTATTACACATATAGACTATGAAGGAGGCCTAATACATGCGAGGATTAGAAGGATTAAATGCTCTATGGGAAACTTTAAGAAGTATTTTGCCATTAACGGCCATACTTGCATTTTTTCAAATAGTAATATTGAGAAAACCAATCGAGAACCTGAAAGAATTTGGCGTTGGCTTTTTACTTAGTGTATTTGGATTACACTTTTTCTTAAAAGGGGTTTCTATGAGTCTTTTTCCCTTAGGAGATTCAGTGGGTAATAATTTGGTGGTCTTGGAAAGGAAATGGGTCATAGTAGTTGTGGCTTTTATTATAGGTTATTTTGGAACACTAGTTGAGCCGGCTTTAAAGGCTTTAGCATTAGAGGTTGAGGAAATATCTATAGGAGCTATACCCCATAGAGTATTGATACATGCTGTTGCAATTGGGTTTGGAACTGGTATGGGTATTGGTATATTTAAGATATTAAATGGAGTATCCTATATAAAGATAATAGTACCTTTACTTGTGCTAATAATTGGACTATCCTTTTTTGCACCAGAAGAATTTGTATCGATTGCAATGGATTCAGCTAGTGCCACTACCGGTCCTGTAAACATTCCCCTTAATATGGCTTTAGCTATAGGATTGGCTAAGGTCGTTGAAAGTGCAGACCCACTTTTATCTGGGTTTGGAATCGTTGGGCTTACATCTATAGGGGCGATGATTTCTGTGTTGACATTAGGTATATTAACTAAAATATAGGGAGGGATATTCGTGGATGAAGTTAAATGTATAGTTGCAATTGTTGAACGGGGAAAAGCTGATAAAATAGTGGATAAGGCAAAAAAAGTCGGGGCTAAAGGTGCTACTATTCTCTATGGGAGAGGTACGGGAGAAAGTGAAGTTATGAGATTCCTAAATATCCATATTGAGGCTTCAAAGGAAATTATTATTGTACTCTGCGAAGAGAATAAATATAAACCGATATATGATATAATTATTGAAACGGGGAGACTTAAAGAACCGGGAACAGGCATAATATTTACCCTACCTGTATACAATTTAGTTGGGTTACACCATAGAAAAAAATTTGAAAAATAGATAAACTGTTCTCATTTATGGGAGGTGGAGTTAGTGTTTAAATGGAAGGACAATTTCAGCGTAAATATTGAAAGCATAGATGAACAACATAAAGAATTATTTAAAATAGGCAATTCCCTTTATGAAATTGTCTCAATTAAGGATGGAGTAGATAGATATGATGAAATAGTTGAAGTATTACATAGTCTAATGGATTATGCTGTTTATCATTTTAGTTTCGAAGAAAAAGTGATGGTGGACAATGGATATCCTAAATTTGAACAACATAAGAGGCAACATGATTCATTTATAACTAAAGTTAGATCTATAGACGAAGAGGAAATAGACGAAATGCAGAAAAAAATAGGAATGGACTTAATAATATTTATTGCAAATTGGATTGAAAATCATATATTAAAGACGGATATGGAATATAAAGAATTTCTAAATGATAAAGGTGTATATTAAAATTATATTTAGTATGAAAACACAAATCCAGGCTGGATGTAGTTAGTAGGCAAATCCAGTCTGGATTTTTTTAAATAAAACCATTGCATAAGCGTAACTAAAGTGTTATGATTAATATAGATACAATTAAATTTTAAATGCGCTCCGTACCGATACATAGTATAATGTTAGAAGGAGGTCTTTTGTATAATGAATAATAATCTAAAACTATTGATAAGGTATGCTATACTCATGGCATTGACAGTAGTTATGACTATGGTCGTACACATTCCTACTATTGGGACTAATGGATATTTAAACCTAGGAGATATGGTGGTGTTTTTAGCAGCTCTTATGCTAGGGAAAAAAGGAGGGTTTATTGTAGGTGGACTTGGATCATCCTTAGCAGATTTACTATTAGGATATTCTCATTATGCACCTATTACCCTTATAGTAAAGGGACTGGAAGGATATATAGCGGGAAGTTTATTAGAAACAAAAATAGGGAAAAGAAAACCTATAATTGCAACATCAATAGCTGGAATATTTATGGCTTTTGGATACTTTGTACCTGAAATATTTATGTATGGGAAAGGAGCCATAGCTTCTATCCCAGGCAATATTATGCAAGGATTATTAGGAGCGGTAACTTCTGTAGTGTTGTATACTGCATTGAAAAGGACTAAGGCATTAAATTAAAAAGCGACTAGGTTTTATCTTAGTCGCTTTTAATGCTAATTCTCTGAGTTTAGATCCTCATTCTTGTCATCTTTATCAATGTCTTATCATCATTCTTATCACAATCAATATTTAAACCTAAGTTTTAAGCGATAAATCATAAAGGTACATAAGTATTATTGAAAAGGGCTCAGTTACATCGCTTTAGCTTCTTCTCTATTTATTAATGCAATGGATTTATTTATAAATATTACTATTTCAATAGTATCTTTTAATATTGTAACTTTATTTTAAGATACTTTCTTTAAAGTTTTTTTCATAAATCCAAATAATTGAACCATTATTTTGTTAACATCTGTATTATCCATATGAACTGAGAACCTCTCAGAGCCTGGGCCGTAAGCCATTAAAGGGACATCGGTAGCAGTATGAGCAGTAGAAGCCCAACCAGTAATGGAATTTTTATTAAGAATATTTAGAATCGGTTCTATAGATTTTTCTTTTAGGGATTTCTTGATTTTGTTACTCTCTTCTAAGGTAAGAGGAATTCCAAGTTTTTCTTTAATTTCTTTTTCATAATTGTTTTCATCTAATATATTTGATAATTTTTCTAAAGAAATTTTTTGTTTTTTAAATTCTTCAGGTTTGAAATCATATATTCCATATCCACCTATTGCAAGTCCACCTGTTTCATGGTCTGCTGTTACTATAACTAGAGTATCTTTATCATTTTTGGCAAAATCTAATGCTACTTTAACAGCATCATCAAAAGCAATTACATCTAGAGCTGTAGTCGCCGGGTCATTTGCATGAGAAGCATGGTCTATTCTTCCGCCTTCTACCATTAAGAAAAACCCTTTATCTTCTTTGCTTAATAAGCTGATCGCTTTAGTGGTCATTTCTGCGAGACTTGGTTCTTTATATTTATCTCTATCTATCTCATAATCCATATGAGTCATATTAAACAATCCTAATATTTTCCCACTTTTAGCTTTATTTAATTCTTGCCTAGTTTCAATATACTGATATCCTAATTTTTTTGCTTCATCGATAAGATCTTTGTTATCATCTCTTTTTCCACTTTGGGATGAAGGTAAGAATTGTCTCCTTCCACCACCTAGTAATACGTTAACTCCCTTTGAAATCATTTGTTCTGCTATTTGATTTTCAGCATCTCTATCTGAGATATGGGAAGCAAATACAGCTGGTGTAGCATGAGTAATTCTTGTAGTAGTAACCAAACCTACAGATTTACCTTGTTTTTGTGATTTTTCTAAGATAGTTTCAAGAGGTTTTTTATTTGTATCTACACTTATATAACCATTGTAAGTTTTACTCCCTGTGGCAAGAGCTGTACCTGCGGCAGCAGAATCTGTAACCCATTTTTCTGCTTGAAAAGCTGGATGAGTAGACATAGTAGAATTGACAGGCATTAAATCCATGTGCAGATTACTACCTTTAACAATTCTACCTAAAGTAACATGGGAAGTTCCCATTCCATCTCCAATAAGTAAAATTATGTTTTTTACCGGTTTAGTACTATTTCCACTAACATCTTTTGCTATTACAAAATTGTTAGTTTGAAAAAATGGTGATAGTAAGATTACCAAACTTAAAATTAAACTTAATAGCCTGTTTTTTGAATTAATCATTAAAAACCCTCCTTTTAATTGTTGTTACCCTGATTATAAAGGAGGGTTATTAAATCTAAATTAAATTAAAGTTAAGATTTGGTAAATTAATATACCTAAAAGGCCCAATTCCCATTTTCAAATATTTGAATCTTTTCCCCACCCTTGGTTTTACCAATTATGCTTAAATCTTTTGACCCTACCATAAAGTCTACATGGGTTAAAGAATCGTTAACTCCTGCTTTTTCTAGTTCTTCATCTGTCATCTTTTCTCCACCTTCAATATTGGTTGGGTAAGCCTTACCTAAAGCAAAATGACAGGATGCATTTTCATCAAATAGGGTATTTAAGAATATAATATTTGATTGGGATATGGGAGAATCATAAGGAACTAATGCCACTTCACCTAAGTGTTTGGCTCCCTCATCTAAAGCTAATAAATCCTTCAATACTTCATACCCTTGTTCTGCTTCAAAATCCACTACTTTTCCATTTTTAAAAGTCAATTTGAAATTATCGATTAGATTTCCACCATAGTTCAATGGTTTTGTACTGTAAACTACCCCATTTACGCCAGTTTTTAAAGGCATAGTAAATACTTCTTCCGTAGGCATATTCGCTACAAAATAAACTCCTTTAGAGTTTTTACCTCCACCACCAGCCCATATATGGCCTTCAGGTAGTTCTACTTCTAAATCTGTACCATTGGAGGATCTATAATATAGTTTTTTAAATCTCTTTTCGTTTAAAAATTTAACCTTTTCTTCCAGATTCTTAAGATGATCTTCCCAAGATTTTACTGGATTCTCTAAATCCATACGAGTAGCTTTAAATATTGCTTCCCAAAGTTTTTTCATGGCTTCATCCTCTGAAACATGAGAAAAAACCCTTTTTGCCCAGCCTTTAGTTGGAATAGATACTACACACCAAGCATTAATATCGTTCATGGTATACTTTCTAAATTCCTTTAGAGTCATGGAGGAAGATTTGTTATGAGCAGCAATTTTTTTAGGGTCTATTTCTTTGAGTAACTCAGGGTCTTCTGAATATATGGACAGAAAACCTGCTCCATCTTCAGCAAATTCTTCTAAACCATCGGCGTACCATTTAGGAAAGTTCTCAAAGACTTCCATAGGGGCATTTTCATATTTCATCTTAGTTAGAGCTTCATCATTCCAGTTAACATGGACTTGTTTAGCCCCTAATGCATAAGCGTGTTTAGCTACTAGTCTTACAAACTCCAATCCTTCAATTGGAGAATTAATAACTAATGGTTGCCCTTTTTGAAGGTTAATACCTACTTCCACACATAGTTTTGCATATCCATCCAGTGTTTTTTCAAGATTTTCCAAAATATCACCTCGCATTTTTAGTTATTATGTACTTAAATATAGTTTATATGATATGGAAATGCTTGTAAATGGCTAAGGAGAAATTAGTAAAATAATTTAACAAGGTTTATTTAAACTTTGGAGAAAAGGAAGGAGTTTTGGAATTATTGTGGAAACAAATAAGTGAGAATAGGATACTACCTATATAAAAAAATAGCCCCAAAATTTAATTTTAAGGCTATTAAATCCTTATAGGTAGACTAGAGCTTATCATATGATAAAGATACATATTTCAAATCCTTTTAGTTATTCTATATACATTTATATTATATATTAAACAGATAAAAAAATAAATGCAAAATGGAATTTCAGAAAACATTGACAATTCAGAATTGATAAGCTATACTAATGTTAAATATGTTAAAGATACATTAAAAGATATAACTATACAGCTTTATATAGAAGGAGGTGAACTACGATCTCTATCTGTACAATTATTATCTCACAAGAATAGTGGGATAGAAATGAAAATATAGTTTTTAAACTATGACTTTATTATACGAGCTTCCTGTGATACATTAAAAATAGAAAATCCTCACAAATAAATTAAGATATAGTTGTAATTGGGAGAAAACAATTTCTTAATTTAAAGCAATCTGGTAATATGTCAAGAGGTAATTTTTAAGGAAAAGAAAAGAAACGCTTAAAAAGGGATAACCTTAATAGAACCTATGATTTCAACAAAAAATAGGTTCGAGAATTGGAGATGTTTTATTGAATCTTTCCAACTTTATCGCTGGAGTAGATTTGATTTTTAGTCAGCAATCCAAAAATCAAGCGTACTAATTTACGAGATGTAAGTGCGAATGCTCGTTTATGCTGGTGGATAGTCACCTCACCAAACTTTTTATTGTAATATTCATTGTATTCAGTTGAATTGTTTTTAACACTGTTGGCAGCTTCAATTAAATAGTACCTGAGATACTTATTGCCTGTTTTAGTCATATTAGTATCATCAGAGGTGTAATCTCCAGATTGGTTGACTCTCCAGGTTAAGCCTGCATATTTAGCTAAAGCATTATGGGAATTAAAAGCACCGATAGATCCAATTTCGGATAAAATACCACTAGCTAATACTGGACCAATACCTGGAATGGATCTTAAAGATTGGTATTCTGTAGTATTAATACCTTTAATATTCTTTTCAATAGCTTTATCAATAGTCTTAACCTCATTTTCAAAAGCTTTAATAAGGTTAAAGGAAGAAGCTATTGATACATTTAAAGGCTCATATAATACTTTATCTAATCGGTAAGAGTCCCTAGCAGCCTTTTGCAATAGTTTAGCTGTTTCTTGTGGATCACTAAATCGGTTCTTACCTTTTTCTTTAACGAAATCTACTAAATCTTCGATTGAAGAATAGGTAATATCGTCTAAAGATAAGAATTCAGTTAATACAGCTGCAGAGGTAGTACCATAATTATTTGAAAAGGGCTTATCATCTTTTTCAAGGACTGCTAGCTGACTAAACTTTAGATAAATATTAGAAACCATATAAGTTTTTTCACGTGTAATACACTCAACTAAATGGAGCCTATGGCGGGTAAGCCTTTGCAAAGCAAGAAACTGAGAACCACGCCAAGGGGAAGACTTAATTCTTTCACATATAGCAAAGTCGGCAATGATATATGCATCCAAAGGATCAGTTTTATTCATATCTACAAAAGACTTTCTGTAATTGGCAATAGTTTTAGGGTTAAGACAATATATCTTAGGTTCAAATAAAGCTAAATCATCATGTGAAGATAGGAAATTAGCTACATGAATACTATAAATAGATGTAGATTCTAAGGCAATAACAGCATATTTAAGGCTATTAGAATTTAAACATTCCAAGATGCTCTTTGCCATATATTCAGCACCAGGATTGTTATTCGAAGCCTTTAGATTAAGAAGTTTATTACCTTGAAAATCTAGAGCACATAAGACGTTGGTCTTAGAACTAACATCAATACCAACAAATAAAGTTGATAAAATATTGTTCTTCATATTATCACCGCCTTTCATAGGTAGTTGGAGAACAATTAGTAAAAGAGATATCCTAATCTTAGTCACTAACTTCAACCTCGCACTATTAGCATTCATCTTTGAAAATTACCTTGCTGTTGGTCTAGTCAAAGAGATGCAGCATCTGAGTTGGAAGATTATGATGACTAAGTCAGGAAGCATGCTTAATGGGCAATAACCATAAGGTTTTGCAAGGAGGAGCAGAATTATCCTTCGCTAATTATCCTTAGTTTAATTATAGCATTAGGATATCTCAATTAAAAATTGTATTAAAATATAAAACTATGTTTAAAAGACCCAGTAAAAAGTCTTTCTAAACATAGTATACGAGGAGGATTCACTATGAATTATAAACAAAATGAAAGATTAAATCAATTAGCAGATGAAACTTGATAGTGTCAAGTAATTGTTGGAAAACAATTAAAAAATAATTTTGTAAATAATATTAGAATACTAATCCTGTATTTATACAATGTAACGATCTATAATTTATATTTTAAATAAGCTGGTAGTGTAAAATAATTTGTGCTTTTAGGAAATAAAATTCTCTTTTCTGGCAAGAATCTAAATAAGACCAAAACTAGAAAGGAGAATTTTTTATGGCAACTTTACCAAAGGAAGTTTTAAGAAATATGATAGTAGATGGAGATTTAAAAACAGTAAATGATCTCCACACATATCTTAAAGAAATGTTTAAAGATGCACTACAAGAGATGTTAGAGGCAGAATTAGAGGTAGAATTAGGATATGTAAAAGGAGATAAAAAGAACAAAAATACAGATAATCGTAGAAATGGTACTACGAAAAAGACTGTAAGCACTCGTTTTGGAGAAATTGAGTTAGATATACCAAGAGATAGAAATGGCGAATTTGAACCAGTAGTAGTTCCAAAACATACAAGGGATATATCAGGTATAGAAGAACAAATAATATCCCTTTATGCAAGAGGAATGTCAACTAGGGATATTCATGACCAGGTAAAGGATCTCTATGGA
>NZ_AZSU01000006.1:288842-295647 GCF_000511955.1 [Clostridium] ultunense DSM 10521
ACTGTTTCTCTACTAATATCCACAGGTGTAGATAATTCTGCTGTCTTTTTTGTAACTTACATCAGTAGATTTATCTAAAATATCTCCCTTTAAATTCCCCTCAACTCTTTCGTATTTCTCTATCCCCAATAATTCATCTAAAATATATACATAATTATTTTCATTTATATTTTTATAATATGCCCTTTCAAATTCTAATTCACCAAATTTAGTAATTAAAGTTCTTTCAACTTTTCCTTTATGAACATGGTATTTTCCACTTCTTTCAGGAGATTTTTTAATAATACTATTTAATTCACTAATTATTGCTTGAATAGTTTTAATACCAATATCATTAACCATTTCTCCAACTGAATCTACAATATCATCGAGGTTTCCTTCGCCTTCAAGAACTCTTATTATATTTTCTTCAATTTCACCCTTAACTTTTCCTGCTATTAATTGTATAATATTATTCATAGAGAATATCCTCCTTTTTTGTGATTTCGACGATTACATTATATCAAATTGAGGATTATTCTCTATATTTTTTTGTTTATTTGTCCAACAATTATTTTACACTAAGATGAAACTTTAATAATTGGAATCGACATCGCTAGAGAATTTCATGTGGCAAGAGCACAAGACATAAGAGAAATAGAATTTGGCAAATCAATTAATTTTAATAATTCCCTTTCAGGATATTTAGAATTTGAGAGTTAGTTAAAGGATATTAAAATAGCAGAAAATAAAAGCAAAGTGCTCATAGGTATGGGACCAACAGGTCACTACTGGTTGAACCTTGCAAGATATCTTAAGGCCAATGAATACAAAGTAGTTACAGTAAATCCAATGCATGTAAAAAAGATAAAAGAGTTAGATGATAATCTTCAAACAAAGACAGATAAAAAAGGTGCAAAAACATTGCACAATTAGTAAAAGATGCTAGATATTCTACCCTAAATTTACTTGAGGGTGAGTATGAAGAACTGAGGAATGCTAAGAACTTAAGGCAAGTTGTAATAAAGGATTTAAACCGTACAAAAAATCAAATTCATAATTGGTTAGACAGGTATTTTCCAGAATACAAAGAAGCATATGCCAGCTGGGAATTCAAATCATTTATAAAGATAATTAAAAAGTATATCTTCCCATCTGTAATTGAAAGCATATCGCCAAATGAAATCTATGAGATGCTACCTCCAAAGATGAGAAGAGGTGTGAGCCTTGTGAAGATAGAAAGGCTTGTAGAAGTAAGTAAAAATAGCATAGGAATAAAAGAAGGACTTTCATTTGCAAAATTAGAAATAAAATATCTATTAGAAAAATATGAAGTCTTTCTACAACAGATAGAAGAAATAGATAATTATGTAACTGATATTTGTAGCAGTCTAGATGAAACATCAAAGATCACACAAATAAAAGGTATAGGAATTGTGACAGCAAGTGGTATAGTAGCTGAATTAGGGGATATTAGAAAGTACAAGACTCCAAAACAAATGATAAAAGTGGTAGGACTTTCTTTAACAGAAAATAGTTCTGGCAAAATAAAAGGTACAACATCTATAAGCAGAAGGGGTCTAAAGGATCTCCGCAGATTATTGTACCAGGTAATACTTGGTATGATAAGGACAAATACTGCATTTAAAGAAATGTACATTTATTATACTACAAGACGGAAAAATCAGCTTACGGGGAAACAAGCCATAATAGCATTATGCAGAAAACTATTAAGAATAATTCATACAATAATTTTAAAAGATGTTGATTATGATGAAGGTAAAATTATGTCACAAATAAAATACCCAGATGAGTTTTTAAACGTGGCTGCTTAATCACAATCTATATCACAGATTTAATTAAGTATGAATTAGAAACGTTTTTAAAAGATTCTATTTAAAAAATGTAGCTAAAAATAGAATTTGAAATTAAATTTATAATTATAAAAATAACAAAAGTGGCGATTATGTAATTCCTCCATTAGGATATAATCCTGCATACGAGCATGACGGGACTCACATATAGATTAAGTTGGACGAAGGAAGTTTGGGAAATAAATCCTGTCAGAAAGAGGTTCTACTACTATATAAAGTGAGCAAAGCCATTGTTTATAAAATAATATAAGTGCTACTTTTATTAAGTGAGGATTAAAATAGACATTATATGTGAAATAAATTTATTTTACTCTAAATGATCTATTAAAATAATAAAAAAATAATCTGAAGTATTGAAAAATACTACTTGATTTAAGAGGAGGTGAGAAGATGTTAGCTGAATCGATAATTAGGGTTGGAGAACCTATTAGAGATAGCGATTTATCTAATAAGGAAAGGATAGAATTGCTCACAGATTGTAATAGTGAAAATTGTAAAAATTTTTTTCAAAATGTATTTTTAATAGAAATAGATGAGAATAAGATTGGCTATCATTTTCTAAAAGTAGGTACAGGTGAGGAAGATTTTAAGGTTGATAAAACGAGAAATACAGCATATCCAATTTTTTATCCACAAGGTGGCAATCCCCTTCATGCACAGGGTAGTTATCCTATACCTTGCTATTTAATGTATGACAAACATATAAAAGACATGGAAAATATTGAATATTTTGCAGAAAAGGTAGTATTAGCTAGACTAGAGAAAACAATATCCTATGATAAATGTAGCGAAGAAGAATTAAAAAACATTTCATATATGGTGGCTGAGATATTAAACAAGAATTATGAACAGTTTATAGACAGGGAAAGGCAATTAGGCATTTTATATATTTATGACCATTCGCTATCTGAATACCATAGCTCTAAGGAAAAGCATGGTACAAGATCACAATATTTTTGGATTACTGAAAGCAAATTAAAACTAGGAGAACAATTGCATCTAGATAGCAATAAATGTATTGAAAACATTATAGAGGCCAAATTTACAGAGGCAAAATCGTTAGGCTATAGGGAGAAGGAAGTTTCAACATTTTCAAATAAATTAGAAGAGGAGGTAGCTTCTATTTACAATAAATATTGGCTATGGTTGTCTCCTACTTGGGAAGCGCCTAGGTCAATATATTGGAAGAAAGAGGATTGGACACCAGGTATAAAAATAGATAAGAAAAATTATGAAGCATATCTATATGGGGCTCAGTTTTTAAATCAAATTACGCTCCCTATATCTAGTAGTATATTAAAGGAAATGTTTGCGCCAATTATGAGTGTAGAGGCCAAAAAAAATAGAAGTTATTCTAGTTTTGAGCAAATCTTTGGAGTACCTATAGTATTCCCCCTAGTTGAGAAAAATCCAGAACAAATGTATAAAAAATACAAACAATTATTAAAGAAGGACGACAAAGCAAAGGGTTCTGATATACATTTGAATTTAATTGCTGGTATTGATAAAGCATTACCAACAATCGATGATGAATATCGTCTAACTTTACTATATTACTCTGGTGATATTTCTAGGGGCGATGTGCATATTCGTATGATTATAGAAGATGTGGTTCCTTCTGTGGCCAAAGAGCTCAAAAATATTGTAAAAGATATTAATAGAAAGGAAGTTCCTAGAATACGAAGAGTTTTTGGAAGTAACAAAGAAGAGAAATTTTATCCATTGGCAAATTTACCTTCTATGCTAGGGAATGCATATGGGCCTGGCTATGTATGGAGTAGCTTAGAAACTGTATTTAGTAAAAAACCAATTTATATCAATAGATTACATCATTCCGTATCTACTAAATTAAATGAATTAGCTAATAGAGAAGAACATTGGGAAATGGTAGATGAATTGGTATTTTATCATGGTTTCCTAGTCTTTTATAACAGATACAATAATGAAATATTAAGGATAGGGAAGGAAGTGAATATTATGGCAAACTGGCAGGGATTATTAGAAAAGTATCATGCTGGAGAAATAAAAATAGATGATTTAAAGACTGCAGAAGAATTAGGCTATGTAGTTGGACTAACTCTTAAACAATTTTCTAATTCATATCATCGTAGAACTAATAATGACTATTTAAAACATAGAGTAATGAAGTTTGGTAGTAAATTAACTCCAGAAATGATTTGGAAAGATGGATTATTAAGATGTGAAGAACTTGCAGCCCAATGGGATTTGGGATTGGGAAGGAATTTCCACCAAAATTTATCTCATGTTTTACTTGCACTCTTAGAAGCCAATAAAAAAGACTTATTAAACAAAGACAAAGATCAATTTATGACAGCCTTTTGGTCAGGATATCTAATGTATAAAAAACAAGAGGAGGTATAAAAATGACCATTAATAATGGGGAACTTTTATTTGTGAAATCAGTCAAAGATGGGATACCAAATAGAGATCCTTTACAAGATAGTGATGTGCGTAGAATATTTCCAGAAGAAGATGGTAGGATATCTTTAACCGATGTTAGTATTAAAAGAGATGTAAGGGATTATGTAATTGATGCTGAGCCCAAAGGAGGAAAAGATAAAAAAAATCATATATTTGTACAAGAAGTGTTTAATGAAAAGGGAAGTCTATTAGGTCGGGGTAGTTTGGCAAAATTAATTGCTGAAAAAGTGGAGAAAGAGCAACAGGCTAGAGATGATATGAAATCTGTATTGTTGGAACATAGTTTTGATGTGCGAACCTTTGGCATTGTATATTCTGTTAGACCAAAATTTAATTTAACTGGACCAGTACAGTTTGGCTGGGCACACTCTATGCATCCCGTGGATAGTCAATATGTACAAGGTACTGTGGTTTTACCTAGCAAAGATACTAAGGAAAGTGGAATAGTAGATAACGAGAAAGGAAAAACTCAAGGAACCATATGGACTAGTTATATTGTGCCTTTTGCAGTATTTTGCATGCCTGGAGTTATTAATGCTAAAAATGCAGAACATACAAATATGACCATTGAAGACCAAGAATTATTATTAAAGGGATTATGGCAAGGAACATTACATCGTCAAGCTAGGGGAAGGGGACAGCAACAACCACTATTTTTAATTCACATTGAATACAGTGACCCATTTTTCCGAATAGGATATATTGAAGATTTGATTAGCCTAGAACCAGGAGATAAGGTTTGGAGAGGCAATGGGAAAAAACCAACTTCGTTAAATGATATTGAATTAAATATTAATCCTTTACTTGATGCTCTTGAAGAGAATAAAGGGAAAATTGAACGTTGTCGAATATGGGTTAATAATCAATTAAACATTATCGGAGATATTTCAAAATATAAGCAAGAGTTATGGTAGGTGATATATATGAAAGCTGTAGTTTTCGATATAGAAGGTAAAATAGGACACTTTAGAAGGCCAGATGCTACAGTAACTCAATTAACATACCCTTTTATACCTCCTATTGTTGCAAAAGGGCTAGTAGGAGCAATATTAGGAATTACGGACTTTGTAACTAAGGATAAGGTTGGAATACAGTTATTAAGCCCAGTTAGAACATCTACACAACAGTTATCTTTGCTAGGTAAGGAAGGTGCAACATTTAATAGGCCTACTACCATGGAGTTCCTTGTAAACCCGGCTTATCGTGTATATTATGCTGGGAATGAATATGTAGAAGAGCTTGCAAATAAATTAAAAAATAATTATTCAGTTTATCCTACTTACTTAGGTGTAGCCTTTGCATTAACATTTCCTAAATACATTGGATGCTTTGAAAAAGTAGATATTGTTCACGAAGAATATCATATAGAAACTCCTTCCGCAGTACCTACATCTACAATTAAAAAGTTAATATTTGAGGAAGGCTATCATTATAGCAGGGCTGGGGGATTTATGAAGGATTATTTGGGAGAGAGACAATTTGAAAAATCCATATCCTATATATATGAAAAAGATATGAAAAATATTAAATTTTTATTGGAACCTGATAATGGGGAAGATTGTTTAGTTGCAAATATAGGAGGAGAATTCATATGTCTAGTATAAAAGCTTTTAAAGAATCTAAAGCCCGTCCCGACTCTTTCTTAGAAAATCACTTAAAGGATGTTAAAATTTCAATTGAACATTATTTAACAGATTATGATAAAGAATTAGTGAGACTAGTTGGCCTAGCAGGTGTATGTCACGATATTGGGAAAAACCATATTAAATGGCAAGACTATATTGACAATGAAAGCAAAACTAAGGGCCCTAATCATTCTGATTTTGGGGCCTTTGTTTTCTCTTATCTAGGATTTCATTTATTAAATCAACAGAATTTATGGGAAGAGTATCAGGTACAATGGCTATGGCTTATTAGAGATATTGCAGATCATCATAGTAAATTAAAAAACCTAACGAATGATAATTGGATAATAAGTTATGATATGAGATAATACATTTGTGACAAGAAAATATGAAAAAAGGAAAGGCCTCTGATATAATGTTATTCGCCACAAAAAACAAATATCGGAGGGATCCTTTCCTATGAAAACAATTATAACAGAAGAAATGAGATTTCGTCAAAGGGTAGTTAAATATGCAATCAAACATAATAACAATGCAAAAGCAGCTAGAAGATATCATACCAGCCGCCAACAGGTATGGCGTTGGAGAAAAAAGTATGATGGAACCATAAAATCTTTGGCAAATAAAAGCAGAAGACCCCATTCTCATCCTAATCAACATACACAGGAGGAATTGGGCTTAATACGATATAAGCACCGTTATCATCGCCATGAAGGTCTGGCACAAGTATATCGTAAATTAAGAGATGCTGGTTATACAAGAACTTACGACTCCATGTGCAGACAAATAAGGAAAATGAAGCTAAATACACCAAAAAAACGAAAAAGCTATCCTAAATCTAAGTATCGTAAAAACCCAGCTACCTATCCAGGCGAGCGGGTACAG
>NZ_AZSU01000006.1:296449-320664 GCF_000511955.1 [Clostridium] ultunense DSM 10521
TTAATGAACTAAGCACATATAGTACATCTAATTTTTTAAAACGACTAGAAGACAAATTAGGATTTAAAGTTAAACTAGTACAAACAGACAATGGAATCGAATTTGTTAACGATCAGGATATTACAAATAAAAAGACCAGATTCGAAAAGTATTTAGAAAAACTAGATATAAAACACAAGCGCACACGCCCATATTCACCATGGCAAAATGGCATAGTAGAGCGAAGTCATAGAATAGATAATGAATTATTTTACAGTAGAAGAAGATTTAAAAGTTACAAGCAGATGGAAAAGTCATTTATAAGATATAGTAAAAGATACAATAATATAGCAAGAAAAATCCTAAATTATAAGACTCCAAATGAAATAGTTGGAGAGTATTTCTCTAAAAATGCTGCTTAAGATGATATTACCAATAATTATTTAATCAAGGATCGCTATCGCTTTCCTCCTTGACAAAATAATTATTAGTAATTTTTTAAAACCACAGCATTATTCAGAGAAAATTTTTCAGAGGTCTGTGTCACATATGTTTGACTTCTCCAGACGAATGATAATTGGATAATAAGTTATGATTGGAATAAACATGATCTATTTGGTATGGAAAATTTTATCCATGAATTGTATGAGGAATTAATAGATACTCCTATTAATAAAGAAGAATTAGATAATTGGATAGATATTGTGGGGGAACATATAGAAGATGTTGAGTTTGTTCTATATTCAGAAGAGGAAGATAAAGAATTACTTGAATTAGCTATAGAACTTCAAAAGTGGAGGATTTTAACAACCAGTTTAATTATGGGAGATCGTTTTAATGTAAAAAATGTAGAATCTACTTGGATAACTAAAACAGATAATTCTAGATATGTGGAAAATATTGATAGATTTTGTTCACAGAATCGGGACCAACCTCTATCTGTAGTGCGGATGAAAGCACAAGAAGATATAATGAGACAACTAAAAGAGAATCCGAATCAGTTATTTTATACTTTATGTATGCCTACAGGGGAACGTGTCATAATAGTGATGGGTGCAGTTAATGTTATGAAACCAAGGGTTTCAGGAACTTTAAATAAATATATTTTGTGTATTGCTTAGAGTAATTAAAGTTGATTGCTGTAAGCAATGTATGAGAGGGGGCAAGAATATTAGTTCTTTAATAGTTGACAATTAGTTAGTATAATTACATTTAAAATAATAATAATAATTACGTATATGTAGTATTAAGCGAACTTAATTGAAATTAAAGGAGTGAACTCATATGATTAATGTTTTACCTTCACTTTTTATTTCATTACCTTTATACCTAGGAATACCAGCAATAATCCTATATTTTGTAATAAAAACAGCCGTGAAAAAGGCAATAAAAGAACTAAAAGATGAAAATATATTATAATTAAAGAAGCGTGTAGTTTATAAACTGCGTCGTGGATATAGAAAAATGTGCAACAAATCTTTTGGGTTTAGTGATAATTTTAATAGTTAAAAGCTGATAACTTCTTACATAAAAGAGTAAGATTTTCAGAAGGCATAATCCCAAAAGAGTTTATAGAATAACAGGGGGAATATGGAACAAGAGATATGTTATATGAAAAGGAGGTATGATTTATGTGGGAAAATACAGAATTAACAAAAAAGAGCTTATGAACTTTTTGATGACGGGATAATAGATACCTTTGAAGTAGGAACATTTAAGGGAGTGCAACAAATTCATCATTATATATTTCAAGATGTATTTGATTGTGCAAGAAAAATAAGGACAGTTAATTTATCAAAAGGTAATTTTCGTTTTGCTCCTGTTGGATTTTTAGAATCTAACCTGGAAGTTATTGAAAAGATGCCAGGGTCCGATTTTGATAGTATTATTGAAAAATATGTAGAAATGAATGTTGCACATCCTTTTAGGGAAGGGAATGGTAGAAGCCAGTAAAATAAATATTCCATCAGAAAACTATAGGAAACAAGCAAGAAACATTGCATAATGCTGCTAAGTCCATTGAGCAGAGAATTGAAGGTTTGGGGGAAATAAAAGCTCTAGAAAACGTCAGCGCTATTCGTTTTAAACAGAGCAAGGCATTTGAACTTCATAATCCCTACCCTATTATTGGAGAAGAAGGGAATAGGAACTTTGGGGATAATGTGCTATTTAAAAAAGCCTCCTTCCAAATTCCTATCGGGGCAAATGTGGCACTAACTGGAGAAAATGGTACTGGAAAACAACTCTAATCGAAATGATATTAAACCATGAAGATGGTATATCAATATCCCCTAAGGCAGAAGTAGGCTAATTTTCCTAAAATGGGTATAAATATAACCATAATCGAAAGGTTATGGAATTTATACAGGAGGATTGTGATTACAATATTTCCAAAAACCGCTCATTACTCACTTCCATGGGAATTAAAGATGGGGATATTAACAAAAAACCATCTGTTTAAGTGGGGGCGAAATTATTAAATTAATGCTGGCCAAAAAGCTTATGGGTAGTTATAATATATTATTAATGGATGAACCAAGTAATTTTCTTGATATACCTAGCCTGGAGGCACTGGAAGTGTTAATGAAAGGGTATGCTGGAACGATAATTATTTTATTTTTAGTACTGATAAATTGTAAGTGGACCAATAAAAGGGACTATAGCTTTTGATATTAAAGGGGTGTATTAGTATGGTAGACAATGCTATTCAAATGGTAACAGAGAAATTATCTTCTTGGCCTTGCGTGAGAGGTATTATATTAGGGGTTCATGTGCAAGAGGCACCCATACAGAAGATTCTGATATAGATGTGGGAATTTATTACAATGCGTAATCATTTGACCTGATAGCGATTAATCAAATTGCTACAGAATTGAATGATGAAAGATGTGGAATTGGGAATGTAAAAGCCATTTTATAAAAGACTAGTTCAACAAATGGGACAGATTACTTAATAAATTATTAATTTTAGGAGAATGATAAATGAATGTAAAAACCTTTACTGCGATGACTGAGGCAGGCTTAGACAGAAAAGTAAATAATCTTTTAAATGGTAATTCTTTTGATGTCGTAGATATAAAGTATTCATCCTCAATTTTTTATATGTGGTAATGGTTATATACAGACAATCAAATAAAGAATAATAACTAAGCAATCAGGCGCAGTTGTGGAATTAGAGCTGCACATCAAACGGAGTGGATTGTGGTATTATAATTTGTTGTCTTGGGTGAATTTAAAGTAATCGAAATTGATTATCTGAAAGGAAGTGTAGAGTATATGAATCCAACTAGTTTAACGTTTGGAGTTTACCCATTAGGTGCGGTAGGTACACCTTCTGGGTTGGCTAAAGGACCTATTGATGATTTTGATAAGATTCAACTAGCTTTAAAGGATTTACAAGGGGATGCAAAAAGGGTAATTCCGAGAATGTACATTGTTTATACGAAAGAATGGGAATCTGAAATGTTATCCAATATAGCATTTTTTCGCGATGATAGTTTATTGGGAGACTTGTGTATAGTATTAGGTGATTGGACAAAGAAACAAGGGTCGGATATAGAACTTGATCATTGGCTTAATTTTATTAAAAAAGTAATAAACGATTTTGGCTCACATTTGGGCTCCCTTCAAATTACCAACGAACCTAATTTACCGTTTATGGAGGGGTCGAATCCGCATATTATTCAAGCATTGGTAGAAGGAGTGGTTGTAGCGAAAAAGCAAGCCCAAAAGCTTAAACTCCCAATTAATATTGGATTTGGTTCGGTACCAAGCGGTGATGCATCAGTTCCATACTTTTGGGAGAATCTCACTAAAGAAGGAAATGATAAATTTGTTAAATATGTTGATTTTATTGGACATAATTTTTATGTAGACGTGTTTGGTGAGCAAACTCTCGCTTTACAGGAAGTGCCTTCTGTCGTGGAACATACACTTCGTAGTTTAAGGGAAGTGGATCTCGTTAAGGCTGGTATACCAAATTCAGTTCCTATACGAATTACTGAAAACGGGTGGTCTACTGGGAAAAAGTCTATTTCTGATTTAGATAGGTCTTATGAACATCAATCAAAGGTACTCGAAACAGTGATACGTACAGTCTACAGTTTACGAAGTGAACTTAACATTTCACATTTCGAACTTTTCGGACTCCGGGATGCTAATAGTTCCATAGATGATCTATTCCATCAATTTGGGGTTATGCGAGATGATTACTCACCGAAACCAGCATACTACACATTCAAGCGATTAATACGGGAATTAGGGTAATTTAATGGAGTGAAGATATATGTACGGTAAAACAATAAAAAACAACAAGTTTTTCTTGTCCTTGACAATGGTCATTGTTTTAATTACCTCCATTGTAACAATTTTTCAATTTTTTCAACCTGAAGTATTGAACATACTTCGTCGTGACCCCGAAAGATTGGCATCTGGAGAGTGGTGGAGGATTATAACACCCTTACTTGTCCATTCCGATGGTTGGGGACAGTACATTTTCAATATAGTGTGTATTATAGTAATCGGGATTGAAGTTGAACGATTATATGGAAAAATTGATTTTCTTTTTCTTTATTTAGCGGGAGGTTTGATTGGCGAGATTGCAGGCTATGCATGGGAACCATATGGCGCTGGAGCATCAGTAGGTCTTTGTGGCCTATTAGGTGGATTATATATTATTACATTGATAAGTAGGAAAAAGGTAGCAAATCCACTTTCTCTCTTGTTAAGTCTTTATATTGTTGTTGGTCTTGTCAGTTTTGCAAGTGGAAGAATCTATGTATCAATAGGACTCTTCATTATGGTTGGGGTTCTTACAGGAATTATCATGAAAAGGAAAAATCCAGAAAAATTATTAGGCACCCTATCTAGTATAGGTGGTTTCATTGGTGTGATAACTCTGTTGGTGTTTCATGATATACATGGAGCAGCAATTCTGGGTGGATCTCTCACTGCCGTTATTCTCTTTTCCCTACAAAGGTGGTCGTGACTTAGCAACTTGAATACATACGTAAGATTCTACCAGTTTATGTTAATTGTTCAATAATAATTTAATTTAACAAAAGGGCGCGATTGTTGAAAAAAGGGATAGCATTTGCTACTCCTTTTTATTTGTGTGCCCAACATGGGCAACAACTTGATGGTAAAAGCTATTTGGTAGGAACCTTTAGCTAAAAGTAAATTTATCCACAGCGACATGGAATCTGAAGGAAACTAGAGGCAAAATCCCGAACTGGCGAACAGAAGCCACATCAGGGTGAAATAAAGTGGATGAGTTTACATAACAAAACAAAGTCCAATACTACCCGAACCTTATACAGTAAATGTGACGGTTACTTGTGAGGAAGGCCGTTGTTCTTATCTAGGGAGGTCTTATGGATATGAGAAAACAGAGTATGCACCATGGTTGAAACAAGATTTGTCATGATCGTGGGAGATTTCTCTATATATACAAGTAAGAGTTTGAAAGATTTTATTTATGAATGTAATAAAGGAAAAAATATTTTTTTCACATCTGATGTAGAGCAGGCTATTAAGAGACTAAGTATAGAGTGATTAAAGGGGCGAGATTTAATTGATGCACATTAGGATTAGAAGACCAACTGAAGATGACAAAGACCGATTAGTTAAATTTTTTAAAATTGTAGTGGTCGATACCTTTATCAAGGAAGGTATCGAAGAAATGGTAGAAGATTTAGAGGAAGAAATTGAATCTAAGAAGCAATATTTAGAAAATGATCTAAAGAGCAATGGAGAACTTAGATGTTTCCTAATAGCAGAATATGAGGGCTGTATAGTAGGTACAATAGAATATGGACCTGCCAGTGACCTAATTAATAGTTGTACACATGGAAAATATAAGAACCTTTATGAAATAGGTACAGTTTTTGTAAGACCAGATTACCAAGGACAGGGTATAGGTAATTTACTATTGAATGCTATGATTCAAGAATTACAATGTAAAGGAATCAAAGAGTTTTGTATGGATAGTGGATATTCCAATGCACAGAAAATATGGAGAAAAAGGTTTGGTGAACCTGAATATTTCCTAGAGAATTATTGGGCAGAGGGTCAACATCATCTAATCTGGAAAATTAAGATTTGAATATATCATGTAAAGATGAATTCCTATAAAAATCTCTACGAGTTATTAGTAATATGACAAGTTAAATGCGTTAAGGGATCAAATCTTCCTTGACAAATATAATAAAAACAAATATTATAATATGTAGTATTAATTAAAGGAGTTTTATCATATGAGGCATAGTATTTTTAAATAACTATTAATAAAATAGAACAAGTACATTTTCCGTGCAAAATAATATTTGTATGGCTTATTAATTGTACTTTTATTTAGAAATATTCTCATAATAATAAATTTATATTTTTATGTATTATATAGCATTAATTAGGTTATAGATATAAAACCATGGTGTTGTATCTAATTATGTATGTTATATTTACTTTAAGCAGTTATATAAAAAATAAGTTCCCCTGTGAAGAGAGTATTTTATCACAGGGGATTTTTATATAATTATGGAGGTATAAAATGAAAATTATTAATATAGGAATCTTAGCACATGTTGATGCAGGAAAAACAACTGTTACAGAAGGTTTATTGTATAAAAGTGGTGCAATTAATAAAATAGGAAGGGTCGATAATGGTACAACAATAACAGATTCAATGGAACTGGAAAGAGATAGGGGGATAACTATACGAGCATCTACAGTTTCATTTAATTACAATGATACAAAGGTTAATATCATAGATACCCCCGGACATATGGATTTTATAGCTGAAGTCGAACGAACCCTGAGAGTGTTAGATGGAGCTGTTTTAGTAATTTCGGCGAAAGAAGGAATTCAAGTTCAAACCAAAATAATTTTTAATACTTTGGCGAAATTAAATATTCCAACACTCATATTTGTGAATAAAATAGACAGAAAGGGAGTATGTTTAGATGAAATATATACTCAGATAAAGAGGAAATTAACTCCTAATCTTGCAATAATGCAATCAGTTAAAATAAAAGATAAAGGTGATTTTGAATTGACAAATGTAAGGGATGATAAAGTAATTCAAAGTCAAATAATAGAGAAGTTACTGGATATAAATGATTATCTAGCAGAAAAATATATAAATGGCGATGTCATTACAGAAAAAGAGTATGATAATGTATTTCTGGATGAGGTAAATAGTTGCAATCTTTATCCTGTTTTGCATGGTTCTGCTTTAAAAGATATTGGGATTGATGAGTTGCTATTTGCTATTACAAACTATCTTCCTGTAAATAATGATAATATTACAGATAACCTATCTGCGTATGTTTATAAGATAGATAGGGATGAAGAATCGCGTAAGATTACTTTCTTAAGAGTATTCAGTGGGAATATAAAGACACGTCAAGAAGTTCCCATAAATGACACAGAGGAAACCTTTAAAATAAAAAGTCTGGAATCAATTATGAATGGAGAAATTGTAAAGGTAGATCAGGTTAATAGCGGGGATATTGCTATTATTTCTAATGCTAATTCTCTTAAAATAGGTGATTTTATTGGTGAGAAATATGATAGGGTTCTAGATATAAAGATAGCCCAACCAGCATTGAGGGCATCAATTAAACCTTATGATTTAAGTAAAAGAAGTAAACTGATAGGAGCGTTATTTGAATTAACTGAAGAAGATCCATTTCTAGATTGTGAAATTAACGGAGATACTGGAGAAATCATATTGAAACTATTTGGAAATATTCAAATGGAAATAATAGAATCACTACTTAAAAACAGATACAAAATAGATGCTAAATTTGGTGAATTGAAAACAATATATAAAGAACGACCTAAGAGAAACTCTAAAGCAGTAATCCATATAGAGGTTCCACCAAATCCTTATTGGGCATCTATTGGACTGTCAATAGAACCACTACCAATAGGGTCAGGATTATTATATAAGACAGAGGTGTCCTATGGATATTTAAATAATTCATTTCAAAATGCAGTAAAAGATGCTGTAGAGAAGGCTTGTAAAGAAGGGCTTTATGGATGGGAAGTTACAGACTTAAAGGTAACTTTTGACTACGGATTATACTATAGCCCAGTAAGTACCCCCTCTGACTTTAGGAATTTAACACCATATGTATTTTGGGAAGCTCTTCGAAAAGCAGGAACTGAAATATTAGAACCTTATTTAAAATATACAGTTCAAGTTCCAAATGATTTCTGCGGAAGGGTTATGAGTGATCTTAGAAAGATGAGGGCTTCTATTGAAGATATAATAGCCAAGGGAGAGGAGACAACTTTAAGTGGAAAGATACCTGTTGATACATCGAAGTCCTATCAGTCAGAATTGCTTTCCTACTCAAATGGGAAAGGTATTTTTATTACTGAGCCTTATGGTTATGATATATATAATGGTGAGTCTATAACTAATGATATTAGAAATAATGATAATGATAGTAGCAAAGAAGGACTGAGATATTTATTTCAGAAACAAAGTGAAATTTGAAAGGAGCTTAAGTGCAATTATCAGTTAAATATGGATAAAACCTATATCTATAAAGGTTTTCACCATATGTACAAAAAAATGAACCATGGGATAAACATCAATACGTAAAACAAGAAATGGTGGTAGTATATAACTATGGATACTAAATAAGGTTTTATATATATGCTATAGCAGAGGATGCTTTAAGATCTTAGGAAGAGCTTATTATGTTTTTAGATGATTGGCTTAAACCAAATCGTGTAAACTACTCATTAAATCATTTAACAAAAATATTTAAAGAGGAGCTAGTTAATAATTAATATTATAACAATACATGAAATCTTTTAATAAATCTTAGTGGTTCAGATATAAAAGTCTGGGCCGTTTTTTTTATTTCCCTAGAAAGGAGGTTACCTGCATGGTAAATGACGAAGTCAATAATAAGGCTATAAATATTGAGATTAAGGTTGCAGAGTATTCAGCAAAAGCAATCTTTAAGGCAATTAAAAAGATTATGGAAGATGCAGCTGAAAAAAGCCAACCACTTGCTGACTATCTTAGTGAGAAAAGGAAGACTAATTCAAGGAGACTTAAGGATATGGTTAAAAAAGGTCAGCTTGAAAATATTGAACTACAAAAAGGTGAAGTCAAGGAACTTAAAAAACAACTTAACCGATATGGAGTAAGGTTTTCTGTAATGAAGAATAAGGAGGCAGGACTATACTCTGTATTCTTCCAGGCAAAAGATACTAAGGCTATGGATCTAGCCTTTAAAAAAGCTATAGAAAGATATGAAAAGAAAGAAAATAAGAGAAATTCAACAAGGGATATTTTAAATAAGTTTAAGGTGAAAGTGAAAAATACAGTAGTTAAAGACAAGGTGAAAGAAAAACACCAGCAACAAGAAAGATAAGGAGAGAGGCATTTAAGAGAAATTTTAGATGTCTTTTTTTATTGAGATGAGGTGAAGTGAATGGATTTTGATTATTTCTATGGGAGAGACGCTGAAAGCTTTAGGTTTATCCGCTTACCTATAGTTCTTATTGAAGATGAAACGTTTAAAAGCCTATCAATAGATGCTAAGGTGCTTTATTCCATGTATCTGTCAAGGAGTACCTTATCTTATAAGAATAACTGGGTAGATGAAAATGGAAGGGTTTATATCTACTTTACTGTTGAGGAAACAGCCGCACAACTTGCTTGTGGTATTAAAAAGGCAGTAAAACTTATTAAAGATCTTGAGAAGATTGGTCTTATTACAAAAAAGAGGGCAGGCCAGGGTAATCCTACTAAAATTTATGTCAAAGATTTTATGAGTATTTTTAGAAATGAAGAGCTTAGATCAATCAAAAGGGAAAATCAAGACTTGTCAAAAGGACAAGTCAAGAATGGTGATTTTGATAATTCAAGAGTGGCAAAAAAGGAAAGTCTAGACTTATCAAAAAGACAACCTAACTATATAGAGAATAATAAGATTGATAATAGTTATATTGATTTTAGTGAGAAGGATAAAAAAGGAACCTTCTTAAATGTAATTATTTCTAATGAAGAAGAAATGAAACTAGAAGATAAAATCCCTAATCTTAATGATTATATTGAAAGATTATCAGCCTATATGCAAAGTACAGGAAAAACCTATAAAGACCATGCTTCAACAATTATGACCTGGTATTTAAAAGATAAGAGCGAAGGAAAGCTTAGGAGGGAGGAATCTTATACGGGAGATCCCTCGGACTATGAAAGTGAATGGAACTTAAATGATTAGAGAGGTAGATAAAATGGAAGATAAAATAAAAATAATTGAAATTGATGGAGTAGGATTTTCTTTTAATGCAAATAGGGCTCATGAAAGAGATGGCCATGTTTATTGTAGACAATGTGGTGAACAAATAGATTCAGAACCCCTTGCTTGTCTTGGTAGTAAAAAAATAATATTTAGTCGAAATTGTAGATGTGATAGGGAAACAGAGGCTAAGAGAAAGGAAGAAGAAATAGCAAACCACATCAGAAGGCTTAAAGAAGAATGTTTTGCTACTAGCAGAAATCTAATAAGCTATAGTTTTGAAAAGATTATAGAGCCTGAAAGACAGGAAGTTATTATAGCAAAGAATTTTGTTAAGAACTTTAAAGAACTTGCGAAAAATAATAATGGACTTATATTTCATGGGAATGTTGGAACAGGAAAGACATATTTAGCAGCTTGTATTGCTAATAAAATTATTGAAGAATACCAGATAAGGGTGAAGATGAGAAATATCCCTCAGATAATAAATGATATTGAAAAGCGTGGCTTTGATATAGATAAAAATGAATATTACAGGCTCTTATGCAGTGTACCACTTCTCATTCTTGATGATTTTGGAATTGAAAGAAATACAGAATATATAAATGAAATGGTCTATCAGATTATCAATACCAGATATGAAGCAAAGAAACCCACTATTATTTCAACAAATATTCCCTTAGGTGTAATCATGAGTGGAAGTAATGATATTGATAAAGAAAGGATATATTCAAGAATTAGGGAGATGTGTATTCCAGTAAAAATTGCAGGAGAGGACATAAGAAGAGAAATAGGAAAATTAAAATTAAATAAAACTAGAGAGTTACTTCTAGGTGAAAGATAGGTGAAAGAGATGAATAAAATAAAAACATTTGAAAGTTTTGAATTTGGACAGGTTAGGACAATGCTTATAGATAATGAACCATGGTTTGTAGGAATGGATATAGCCCAGGCTCTAGGATACAAAAGACCAAGTGATGCGATTGCAAGTCATGTATATGAGGAAGATAAGCTGAAACGGTGTTTTACCGTATCAGGTCAAGGAAGGAATTTGATAGTAATAAATGAGTCTGGAATGTATGCACTGATTTTTGGAAGTAAACTTGAAAGTGCCATAAGATTTAAAAACTGGGTAACAAGTGAAGTTCTACCTTCAATTAGAAAGCATGGTGGATATTTTTCAGGACAGGAGGAAATGAATGATCAAGAACTTTTAGCAAGGGGCTATCTTGTAGCCTTAAGACAAATAGAAGCTAGGACAGAAGAATTAGAAGGTCTTATTCCCAAGGGAGAATTCTTTGATAAGTTTATGGATTTAGGTGACTGTATATGCCTTAGGGATACTGCAAAAGAATTAGGAGTTTCTCAAAATAGATTTATAAATATACTCATTGATAGGGGTTATCTTTATAGAAATCAAAAAGGGAAACTAAGATATTACTCAACTGCAGCTGATTACTTTAAATTAAAAGATTATATCAATAAATATAATGGACAACCCGGAGTCTATACAGTAGTTAGACCTGAGGGAAGAGCATATCTTTTCTCCTTATTTAAAGAGATGGGAGAAATCTAGAAGGAGGTGGTCTTGGATGATAATGCTTAATAAGAAAAGTTGTATAAATTGTGATGAAAGAGATTTAGTTAAACATAATGAAGAAATAAATAAGATTCTAGGGGAATTAAGAAAGCTAGATAACTATGATTGTGTAGTCCTTCATAAGTACCAGGATATAGGCCATAGAAATAAAGATTTGCAAGTTATTAATATAAATCTATGGGATATATATGAGCTGGCAGAGCTTGCTGATTTTAAAAATGGAGTAGATTTTCTTATAGATGATGAGGGATTTCTTAATCTTTCTGTATATGGACAGACCTATAAGCTGGGGGGAGAAAGCCATTTTATCCATGCTGTCTTTAAAATTATTCCCCATGATGAAGATTTGAATTTCCTTAATATATCTGAATTTATTCTTGAAGGAAAGCCTATAAGATTTTCAGACAAGCAGTTGAATAAAAAGAAGAAATCAACTATTGCACTTCTTAGTGAATATAAAGAAAAAGTTATTAATAATAACACTATAAAAAAAGATAGTCAAATAAAAGAAAAAGGTGAGGAAAGATAAGAAATCTCTGGCTTAAGGAGGTGAGGTTGTGAGCATAGTAGAAAAAATTAAAAAGGACATAAAGGATTTATTTGATGTGCAAGATGGGAAGGAATTTATTAAAAAGAACATGCCCTATCTTGCATTTTTCTATTTAGGAGATATTCTCTCTCACCATATAAATTCATATATAGGAGGTGACTTAATAGACCGTATATTCCAGGCGGTCATGGAAATAGAAACTATGACCTATATTCCAAGTTTTTATCCGAGGGACTTGCTTGTAGGTCTTGTCCTAGCTGGAATAGTGAAACTTATTTTATATAGCAAGGGTAAAAATGCAAAGAAATTTAGGCAGGGTACTGAATATGGCTCTGCAAGATGGGGTAATGCCAAGGATATTTCTCCATATATGGATGATGATTTTGGAAATAATCTTCTACTAACTGAAACAGAAAGAATTACCATGAATAGTAGACCAAAGATTCCTAAGTATGCAAGAAATAAAAATGTACTTGTAATTGGTGGGTCAGGTTCTGGAAAGACGAGATTCTTTGTAAAACCTAATTTGATGCAACTACACTCAAGTTATGTAGTAACTGATCCTAAAGGAAGTCTTCTTCATGAATGTGGCAAAATGTTAGAGGTGAATGGTTATGAAATAAAATCTCTTAATACAATTAATTTTAATAAGAGCATGAAATATAATCCCTTTGCCTACCTAAGAAGTGAAAAAGATATTCTAAAGCTGGTTCAGACAATTATAGCAAATACAAAGGGGGATGGTGAAAAGGCAGGAGAGGATTTTTGGGTAAAGGCTGAAAGACTTTATTATACAGCCCTTATAGGATATATATTTTATGAAACTCCAAAGGAGGAACAAAACTTTACAACCCTACTAGCCATGATAGATGCAAGTGAGGTTAGAGAGGAGGATGAAAACTTTAAAAATGCAATAGATTATATGTTTGAAGCCTTGGAAGAAAAGGATCCAGACCATTTTGCAGTTAAGCAATATCGCAAGTATAAACTAGCGGCAGGAAAAACTGCAAAATCTATTTTAATTTCTTGTGGTGCAAGATTAGCTCCTTTTGATATTAAGGAACTTAGAGAGCTAATGAGTGAAGATGAAATGGAACTTGATACCCTAGGAGATAGAAAAACAGCCTTATTCGTCATCATTTCAGATACAGATGATACCTTTAATTTTGTAGTATCACTTCTCTATTCTCAGATGTTTAATCTACTTTGTGATAAGGCAGATGATGTCTATGGCGGAAGACTTCCTGTTCATGTTAGATGTCTCCTTGATGAGTTTGCAAATATTGGCCTAATCCCTAAATTTGAAAAGCTTATAGCGACAATTCGTTCTAGGGAAATAAGTGCTTGCATAGTTCTACAAGCACAATCACAACTAAAGGCCATATATAAAGATAATGCAGATACTATTATTGGTAACTGTGATACCACATTATTTTTAGGAGGAAAGGAGAATGGTACTTTAAAAGAGATTTCAGAAACCTTAGGCAAGGAAACTATTGACCTATTCAATACATCAGAAACAAGAAGTAATCAAAAGTCTTTTGGGCTTAACTATCAGAAAACTGGCAAGGAACTTATGACTAAAGATGAACTCTTTGTAATGGATGGAAGCAAGTGCATTATGCAACTAAGAGGTGTAAGACCATTTCTATCAGAGAAGTTTGATATTACCAAGCATAAAAATTATAAGCATCTTGAAGATTATGATGATAGAAACTTCTTCGATATTGAAGAATATATGAAGAAACAAGGTAAGGCCAAGCTCAATAAAGATTCTATAATAACAAGATTGTAGGTGAAGATATGAAGGTTAAGGTGAGAAGCCCTTCAAAAAAGAAAGTAACAAAGTTAATAAATTTGATTTATAGCGATTGGATAAGAAACAAGTCCAGTCGCTTTTTTTATTTCAAAAAAGAAAAGAGGAGGCTAGAATTAGAATATGGCAAATTTTAAAGAAAGAGATATGAAAAATGTAACAGCTAATCTAGTAGGAGAGGTAAAAACAGCTTCTTTTGACTGGGATGGTGAAACTATCAATGTAACAAATTTCTCCCTTGTAGAAAAGAAGAATGGGAAAAGGCACTATACAAACTGTGCAGCTTATGGTGAATGGTCAGAAGTAGCAAAGGAACTAAAGGCTGGAGATCTTGTCCATGTCTTTGGTTATATTAGGGAAAGAAGAAATAATGACAAGCTATATAAGAATTTTATAGTAAAACATATGAATAAAATTGAAAAAGAAAATAAGGAGGAAAAATAATATGGCATTTTTTACAGAAGGAATAGCAGTTTTAAAAACTTTAGTTACTGCAATTGGTGCAGGTTTAGGGGCATGGGGAGTAATTAACCTTATGGAGGGTTATGGAAATGATAACCCTGGAGCAAAATCACAAGGGATCAAGCAGCTAATGGCAGGCGGAGGTATTGTTCTTATTGGAATGAAACTTATACCTTTACTTGCAAATACACTTAATTAAGAAAGAGGTAGATAAAATATGTTTGGACTTTTCGACAAAATAACTGAATTTTTTCAGGAGATTTTCATCGGAATTATCCAAGCAAACCTTGAAGCAATGTTCTTAGATATAAATGAGAATGTAAGTCTTGTAGCTACAGAAGTCGGGAAAACACCAAGTAGCTGGAATGCAGAAGTGTTCAGCTTTGTAAAGAATATTAACGATACTGTAGTTATCCCTATAGCGGGAATTATCATAACCGCCGTCTTGTGCATAGAACTCATAAACATGGTCATGGAGAAAAATAATATGCACTCTGATACAGATACATTTGATTTCTTTAAATACATTATCAAGATGTGGATAGCAGTATGGTTTGTAAGTAATGCTTTCACTTTCTCGATGGCAGTATTTGATGTATCACAGACACTAGTAACTAAGGCGGCGGGCGTGATAAATACAAATGCATCCCTTGATGCTATGGATGTGGCCGCAATGATAGATCATCTAAAAGATGAAAGCTTATGGAATCTGATACTGATAGCAATGGATACTTCACTGGTGAAGCTTTCAATCCAGGTTGTATCAATCATAATTACCGTAATAACTTATGGAAGAATGATTGAAATTTGCTTGTATAGCTCAGTATCAGCAATTCCATTTGCAACTATGGGAAATAAAGAATGGGGTCAGATTGGAACAAATTATATCAAAGGATTATTTGCACTAGGGCTTCAGGGATTGTTTCTTATGATATGCCTTGGAATATATGCGGTACTTGTAAAAACGATTCATGTAACCACAGATATTCATGCCAGCATATTCGGAGTTCTTGGATATACGGTACTTCTTGGAATTATGATGTTAAAGAGTGGAACAATTGCAAAAAGCATAATGAATGCTCATTAAAAATATAGGAGGAATATAATTTGGAATTTAAAAAGAAAAGATTAATAATAGGTTTGGCACTTACAGGGGCAGGTCTTCTTGTTTCTGAAGTAAAAAGTAGAAAGAAATTAGGTGAGCTTACACAAAGAATTAATCATACAGAGGATTTTTTAGAAGATCTTGAAGAAAAGACATGGAGTTTAAATAGGTCTATGAAGGAAATTGCTAAGGCTCATAATAGTTTAATAAAAATGAGAATAGATGACTATGAAGACTTTGATGAAAGATTTTATGAAATTGAAGATGAAATTGCTACTATCTATAGCCACCTTGCAGAACTTGATAGACTTAAGAAAAATAAAAAAGGTGTAGGTGAAAGTTCAAAAATATTAAATATCAACCCTGATGAATTGGAAGAAAGCATAGATGAGATTGAAGAAGAATAAAAAAGCTAATGGAATAGTGAGGTGATAGAGATTGGCTTATGTTCAGATACCCAAAGATTTAACCAATGTTAAAACAAAAGTAGCTTTTAATCTGACCAAAAGGCAGCTAATAGGGTTTGGGGTGGCAGGTATTATTGGTATTCCAACATATCTAAAAACGAGAAATGTTCTTGGTAATGATCTAGCTGTCTTTTTAATGATTGTACTAACTATCCCTATTTTCTTTGTGGTCTTTTATGAGAAGGATGGGCTTTCAAGTGAGAAATACCTTAAATATATATATCTTCATGAAAGACACCAACCTAAAGTTAGGGTTAGTAAGGAGAGATTTATAGAAATGAGGAAGGAGGAGCAAAACATAAATGGGAAAAAATCAGATTCAGCAAAGAAATTTAGAAAAAAGAAAAAGACAGGAAGAAAAACTTCAAAAAAAGGAAAAAGAAGCTAAAAAAAGTAGCTAAGGAAACAAGAAATATTAAGTCTAGTCAGAAGAAAAGCTCTTCATTTCTTGATTTCTTAAAGAAGGAAAAGAAAAGATATACCATAGAAGATACCATTCCCTATAAGAGGATGTATAGGAATGGTATATGTTATATCGGTGAGGGAAAGTACAATAAAGTTATAAAATATGAGGATATAAATTATCAGCTTGCACTTGAGGAAGATAGGGATCTTATCTTTAATCAATTTGCAGGCTTTTTAAATTCCTTTGATTCAACAACAGAGCTTCAACTAAGCTTTGTTAATCAGGTAGGAAGAATTAAGGAAATGGAAAATGCAATTACTATACCAGGTAAGGGGGATGGTTTTGATGAGATAAGAAAAGAATTTAGGGGAATGCTTAAGGACCAGCTTTCAAAGGGGAACAATGGTCTTAAAAAGTCAAAGTATGTTGTTGTAAGTACAAGGGCAGACACCTATGACCAAGCCAAATCTGTTCTTGAGAGGATAGAGATAGATGTCCTATCAAATTTAAAAAGTATGGGGGTAAGGGCTGAAACCTTAGTAGGTCTTGAAAGACTTAAACTACTTCACGATATGCTAAATCCTGATAATAGCTTTGATTATGATGGACAAGGGCTTGAAAATAGGGACACAAGAAAACTTATAATGCCTAGTACATTCAAGTTCATAAATCCTAAATATATGCAGATGGGGAATTATATCTGTGCCCTAAGTCATTTTCAGATTTTAGCAAGTGAGCTTTCAGATAGGTTTTTATCGGAAATTCTTTCTATTGAAGATAATATGTATGTAAGCCTTCATATTCATGCCATAGATCAGGTAGATGCTATTAAGATGGTAAAGAGAAAGAATACAGACCTTCAAAAGATGATGATAGAAGAACAAAAAAAGGCTGTAAGAGCTGGCTATGATATGGATATTATACCATCAGACCTTAATGTATATGGAAGTGATATAAAAAATCTTTTGACTGACCTTCAATCTAGGGATGAGAGAATGTTCCATGTAACCTTTACCATTATGAATTTAAGTAAAAGTAAGGAAAAGCTAGATACTACTATAGCCCAAATTTCTTCCATATGTAACCGTAATAACTGTGCCTTAAAAAGACTAGACCATCAGCAAGAGCAAGGTTATATGTCAGTTCTTCCTTTAGGAGTGAATGAGGTTGAAATAAAAAGACAATTAACATCTTCATCAACTGCTGTATTTATGCCTTTTACAACAGAAGAACTTTTTATGGGTTCAAATACAAGCTTGTATTATGGGCTTAATTCTCTTTCACATAATCTTATAATGGCAGATAGGAAGAAACTAAAAAATCCAAATGGACTTATTCTAGGAACACCAGGGTCTGGAAAATCCTTTGCAGCCAAAAGGGAAATGGCAAATGCGATTTTGGTTACAGATGATGATGTGATTATTACAGATCCAGAGGGTGAGTATGGAAACCTTGTAAAACAATTTAATGGAGAGGTTATTAAAATTTCAGCTAAGTCTAAAGACTATCTAAATCCACTTGATATTAATATGAACTATGGAGATGGAGACGCACCATTAAAGGATAAGGCGAACTTTATAATGAGTATGCTTGAACTTGTAGTAGGTGGCAGTGGTCTAACTGCAGCTGAAAAGTCTGTAATAGATAGGTGTCTACCTAAGATATACAAGGATTATTTTACAGACCCTAAACCTGAAAATATGCCTATACTAAGTGACCTTTATAATCTTCTCCAAGAACAAGAAGAAAGTGTAGGAAGAAAGCTGGCTACAGAAATGGAAATCTATGTTACTGGTTCTTTAAATGTATTTAATAACAGAAGTAATGTAGACCTTAATAAAAAGCTTATATGCTTTGATATAAAGGAACTGGGAAATCAACTGAAGAAAATAGGAATGTTAGTTATACAGGACCAGGTATGGAATAAAGTTTCCTCAAATAGGGGGGCTAATAGGGCAACAAGATACTATATTGACGAGTTTCACTTGCTTTTAAAAGATCAGCAAACTGCCCAATACTCAGTTGAAATATGGAAAAGATTTAGAAAGTGGGGTGGAGTTCCAACAGGTATAACACAAAACGTAAAAGACCTTTTAGGAAGTGCAGAAATTGAAAATATCTTTGATAATACAGACTTTGTCCTCATGCTTAACCAAGCTTCTGGAGATAGGGAAATCCTAGCCAAAAAACTTAAAATTTCTCCTTTTCAATTAAACTATGTTACAAATTCCAATGCAGGAGAGGGACTTTTATTCTTTGGGAATACTATTGTTCCCTTTGTTGACAAGTTCCCTAAAGATACAATCTTGTATCAGAAGATGACAACAAAACCTGAGGAAGTAGATTAAAATGAAAGATAAGAAGAAAATAAAAAGAAGAACATATCTAGATATAGGTAAACGTGAAAAAGTAAAGGATTACAAGGATAAAAGAACTAAGGATGGTGAAAGATTTCAAGAAAACATTGTAGAAAAGAAGTCTAAGTTAAATAATTTTGAGAGAGAAATTAAGTCCACTGATAAAAAAGGTGGACTTTCTTTATCTCAAAAACAAATAGAAAAACATAGGGCTAAGGAAGAAAGGACTGGTGATTCAAACAATTTAGAAAAGATTACTACTGAAAGTAGCCAGGTAAAGGAAGTCATAATAGAAGAAAAAAATCTTGATATAGGTGCAAGGATAAAGACTAGTAACTTCCTTAATAAACGAATTCATGAAAAGGATAGATTTGATGATTCTATTATAAAAAAACAAACAAAATTAAAGGATAGAGATACTAAAGCTACAATTAAAAAGGATGATGAATACAAGGATAGGGAAGGAGATGATAAGAGTTCTTTAGATAATTTACAAGACCAATTAATAGGTGTAGAAAAAAGGAAAAAACAGAAGCAGATAAATAACTTAATGCAGAAGGAAGATCTAGAATATGAATGCTTAGATAAAGAAACAAAAAGCAATACCCTATTTAAAGATGATGCCAACAATCTCATTATTCCTAATAAGGAAGACGATGAGGTAAGGGTAGAAGATTTTGAGGAAAGAGCCAGTGGCGTAGATAGTTTCAAAAATAATAGTAAGAAGAAAGATTATTATAAGAGGAAGCTTGTATATGATAATCAGAAAAAAATAAACAAAAAAGATGGGAAATTAACTACAGATGATGTTAAAGACCTTAAAGCTGGCATGGCTAATAAGACAGGTAAAAAAGTTCCAAGTCAAACTATAGCCCTTGATGGGAAGGTAGAAAAACAATATAGAAAAAGCGAAAGCAAACTAATTCAAAAAAGGAAAAAGGCAAGTAAACTTTATCACAAGCCTAAATATGATAAGACAGGAAAATTTGTAGGAGGAATTTCAGGGGCAAGCTATCTGTCCGCTGAATATATTAGGGCTGGAAGTGATGAAAATGTAGCCATTGATGCAAGTGAAAAAGGTTTATATCTAAATGCAAGTATGACAAGACATGCCCAAAACAAGCTTCAAAGGCAAAGAAGAAGTCCTATAAAGCTTGAAAGAAAATTGGCTTTAAAGCATCAGAAAAATTTAGCAAGAGCTGAATATAAGACTGAAATCAAGGGTTTGAAAAATGAAAAAGATTTTCAAAAAAAGACTGCCTATAAGAAATTGATTAAAAGAAGGCAGATGAAAAAGAAAATCTATGAAGAGCATAATATTGCAATTGGTTTCAAAGATAGGCTAAAAAAAGGAATGGAAAATATTTTAAAAGGAAGTTCTCAACTAATAAGAAGAAATATAAGAAAGATCCTTATTCTTCTTGCTATAGCCATTATAGGTTTTATGACCCTGAGTCAAGTTGCAACATTTTTTCTAGCTGGAATATCATCAGTAACTAGCCAAGTTATGAGTACCACCTACTTGTCAGGGGAAGATACTCTTGCAGATATAAATAGTGAGTTTACCAAGCTAGAGTATGAACTAGCAGATGAACTTGCCAATATAGAAAGTTATTATCCAGGCTATGACGAGTACCATGTAGGAGGAAGTACTGATATAGGTCATGACATTCATGAACTTTTAAGCTTTATAACTGCCAAACATGGACAAGTAACCAATGTATCAAGCCTTAGTGGAGAATTAAAAAGCTTATTTAATAAGATGTATAAAGTTAATTATGAAACCATAGTTGAAACCAGATATAGGCAGGTATGCTATGGAAGTGGTAAAGATAGATACTGTGTAATGGAGCCTTATGACTGGTATGTTTTGAAGGTTACAGTCACGAAAAAAGAAATGGATACTGTTGCAAGAGAGGAATTTGATGGATATGAGGAAAACCTTGCTCATTATGAAGCCCTTCTTGAAACAGGTGGTAACATGGAGGAGTATTTTGGTGGAAGTGGTATAACTCCTGTTATTCCAGATAGCACCATAATAGGGGAATTAGTAAACAACCCTAATCTTTCAGATAAGGAAAAAGCTCTTGTATTAGCAGCATATAGAACACCTACAGCTGGTGGTGGCTACTGTGCTGCATGGGTAAGCAATGTTTATGTAAAGGCAGGTTATCCAAGACCTGGAGGCAACGCAAATGATCAGTATTATTGGTACTGTAATAGCAATGACCTTTCAGAACTTAGACCTGGAATGATGGTAGCAGTACCTACCCATAATCATACTCAGGCAGGGAAGAAATATGGTCATGTTGGTATTTATGTTGGCAATGGAGTCATAAGAGAAAATATTGGTATTGTAAAGGATACCAAGCTTTTAGATTGGATTGCCTACTATGGAAGTAGTGCAAAATGGGGATTCCCATATTAAAAGAAGGAGGTTTTAATGAATGGATAAAAAAATGGAAAATAGATATAAGAAGATAAAAAGAGACCAAAAAAAGTTAAAAGAACAAATTAAAAAAAGTGAAGATGAACTAGAACTTCTGAGATTAGAAGAAGAGGAAATAGCTGGTCAAGAAATAATGGCTATATGTTATGAACAAAAGATAAATCTTTTAGATGCAGTAAAGATTTTTACTGAAACAGAAAAAACAAGAAAAAATGAAAATAAAATATGTAAAGAACTTAAAAAGGAGAATCTGACCTATGGAAAAGAACAATAACATGAGAAAAGTTATAATGATATTACTAGCACTGGTTATAGTAAGTGCAATTGGAACAAGCTATGCATCTAAAGTCTTTGCATCTGACTCTAGTCGAGAACTTGAAAGAGAATTTGTAATAGATGTTAATAGTCCTGAAAATGCTAAAAATAAGGAAAATAACATTACTGTTGATGTTAATAAGCCTTCACTAAATCCAGCAGAAACAGGCAATGGTTTTCTAATAGATGTAAATAAGCCAAAGGAAGAATCAACTATACCAAAGGAAAATCTCTATGAGCCTACAGATCCTAGCCAGGCAAGGGGAACTATTACAGAGTCTGTTGGAGCTGATAATAGGGAATATCCAAGAAGAAGTGAGATTACAGATGCTATAGATGGACCTAATGGTGGTCAAATGAAGGAAAGACCAAAGGCTGATGCAAGAGAATTTCTTACTTTTCAAACAAAGAGTGGCAAGGTATTTCATCTTATTATCAATCATGATGAGCCAGATTCAAATGTTCAGCTCTTAACAGAGGTATCAGAACAAGACCTACTAAATATGATTGAGCAAGATGAGGAAAGAAATGGAACGAATAAGATTAAGGAAGAACCTAAAAAAGAAGTATTGAAAAAAGAAGAAGCTGAACCAGAAGAACCCAAGAAAGAAGATTCTAAGGGTTCTTTTTTAATTGTCCTATTTATAGTAGCTGCAGTAGTAGGAGCTGGATATTACTTTAAGGTTGTTAAGTCTAATGATGATGGATTTGGAGATTTTGAAGATGATGAAATTCCAAATGATGATTTTTTTAGATCTAGTGATAAAGAAGACAATGAGGAAGAGGATAATGAAACTGAATACACAAAGGAGGATTTGATGTAATGGGTAAAAAAACAGGATTATTTAAAAAAATATTAGCAGGGATACTTAGTTTTACTGTAATGTGTGGACTAGTAACCCCTGTACTTGCAAGTGATAAAAATGATAGATTTTCTTATGAAGTTGACATGGTTATTGTAGTTGATATTTCAGGATCAATGAATGGAACTAAAATGACAAAGGCTAAGAAGTCAGCTAAGGATATGGCTGAGGCTATATGGAAAGAGCAAGAGGCTCATAATATAAACACCAATATAGCACTTATTAGCTTTGCATCTGATGTGATCCATTATAAAAATGATGGAACAGATTTTTTCCAGAAAAAAGATAAGAGTAAGCTATTTAATGTTATTGATGGGCTTGTTGCAAAGGATATGACCTTTACACAAGGGGGAATTCATGAAGCAAGGATGATATTTAAAAAATCAACTGGAGATAAGAAAATTATAGTTCTTCTTTCAGATGGAGAAGCAAATCGTATTTATGAACCGAAAATTAACCTTGATGATTATATGAATAATAATAAAAAGGTTCTTGAAGGAAGTTTTTATTATGATAAGGCTGGGCAAGATACAACAGTTGCCAAGGGTAAATTTTGTGCATTAGCAGAAGCTAATCTTGCAAAAAGTGACAATATTGATGTCCTTGATATTTATACAGTAGCAGTCGATTGTAATGAACAAGCAAAAGAATTTTTAAAGGAAGTAGCAAGTGGAGATGATAAGTTTAAAGATTCAGATACAGACGACCTAGAAGATGTTTTTCAAGACTTAACTGATGAAATAAAAGATAAGATAGAAAAAGAAAAATTAGAAAAAGAGCTTGAAGACCTTAATAATAGGATTGATGAACTAGATAAGGAAAAAGCAGAGCTTGAGAAAGAGTTTGCCAAGGAGAAAGAGCAAGCAGCCAAAGATAAGGAAGAGCTTAACAAGGAAATAAATGATTTGAAGGATAAAACTGATGAACTTGAAAAAGCCAAGGATAGGTTAGAACAAGAATTAGCTGATGAGAAGGAAAAATCAGAAGAAGATAAGAAGGCTCTTGAAAAAGAGATAGATGCTCTAAAGCAAAAAACTGATGATCTAAATGAAGCTAAAGAAAATCTAGAAAAAGAGCTAGAAGATACAATATGTCGATTCTCAAATTAAACAAGTAAAATTTCTTGCTTTATAATATCTATAAAAGACTTCAAAAGCATTAAATTATCAAATTAATTCAGAAAATATTTAGTAGATTTTCAAATTGTCCTAGTATTACATAGAACCTTGGGGCTCTGCCCCAAACCCCGGGATTTTTCGCATTTGTTCTTTAAAAACATAAAAGAAGTATCTAGGATAGATACCCCTTTTATGATTCTTTATGTTTTTATAGAATCCTATTTGGCGCTCAGGTTGCATCCCTGCAGAGCCCTATCCTCCAGATAGGCAAGAAACCAATATTTAAATTCCCGTTTCAATATTAGCCTGATATACTGTTTCTT
Source organism: [Clostridium] ultunense DSM 10521 (assembly GCF_000511955.1). Classification (GTDB taxonomy): domain Bacteria; phylum Bacillota; class Clostridia; order Tissierellales; family Tepidimicrobiaceae; genus Schnuerera; species Schnuerera ultunensis. Next base: position 320,525 of record NZ_AZSU01000006.1, read on the forward strand.
CATTTACTACTTGCATCTTTCTAACGGTTGAATACATTAGGCTAGCTATGGCTATGTTATTTATTGATCTTAGGATTCCACCTGTTATGGTATGAATAGCAGTTAAGGCTGATGGAGTAAATACTTCATTCATACAGCCT
>NZ_AZSU01000007.1:0-9643 GCF_000511955.1 [Clostridium] ultunense DSM 10521
TCGTCCCATAGGACAGAGCCTTTACGACCCGAAGGCCTTCATCGCTCACGCGGCGTCGCTGCATCAGAGTTCCCTCCATTGTGCAATATTCCCCACTGCTGCCTCCCGTAGGAGTCTGGACCGTGTCTCAGTTCCAGTGTGGCCGGTCACTCTCTCAAGCCGGCTACCCATCGTTGCCTTGGTGAGCTTTTAACTCACCAACTAGCTAATGGGACGCGAGGCCATCTTCCACCGCTAACGCTTTAACTTAAATATCATGCGATTGCTAAGTTTCATAGGGTATTAATCCCGGTTTCCCGAGGCTATCCCCTTGTGGAAGGCAGGTTCCTCACGCGTTACTCACCCATCCGCCGCTAAGAAGTTTATCATTCCACCCGAAGGCTTCATGATAAATTCTTCGCTCGACTTGCATGTGTTAGGCACGCCGCCAGCGTTCGTCCTGAGCCAGGATCAAACTCTCATTTGAAAAGTTTGCCTGTTAAAATATTTCTTACTCAAAGTACTTCACACTATTTAGTTAAAAGGTTCTGTTTTTTTGTCAACCTCTTTACTATAACAAACATTTAAGCTTATGTCAATAGTTTTTTGAATTTGTTTTTTTAATTTTTTAACTTAAATATTTGAAGCCGACAAGTAAATATATTATACCTTTTTTATAAGAATGTCAACCCTTTTCTAAAGATTTTTTATCTCTTTCTTCAATTTTATTAAATCTTCCATATATGTATCCTTTAATTCTCTTCTATATATTACTGCTGCTGGATGATATAAGGGGAAGACTTTATAGTTTATATTTTGTATTTCTATTTCCATTGGTTTACCATGAACTTCTCCTATTTTTAGATCATCTTCAAATATGGTTTTCAAAGGTACATTACCCAGAGTAGCTATTATTTTAGGATTTATTATATTTATCTCTCTATAGATATATGGTCTAAAAGCATCTATCTCTTTATTTGTAGGTGTCCTATTGGATAATCTTTTAGTCTTAAGGTTTGTTTTAGTAGGCCTATATTTTACAGAATTTGTTATATACACGTTTTCTCTCTTAATATTTAGAACTTCTAAGAATTCTTCAAAATGCTTTCCTGCTTGACCTACAAAAGGTTTCCTCAATTCAATTTCTTTTGCACCAGGGGCCTCTCCTAGAAGCATAATTACACTATTTAAATTTCCATATCCCTTAATTATTATTTCTTCAGGATACTTTTCCATTATCTCTTTGTTTAATTCTTTCATTCTTTCTTCTTTCACTCTATCACCCTTCCATTTTTCCATCTGCTTCTTCATATCTTTTCCTTATATTTTTAAAGTCTTCCCAAGCTTCACCCTTTTTACTCTGATCCCGTAAAAGAGCAGCCGGATGATACGTAGCTATTATAGAATATTTCCCCCTGTCGAACCAAATACCTCTTTCCTTAGTAATTCTAAAATCCTTATCTATTATATTTCTTGCTGCTACTGCTCCTAAACACACTATAATATTTGGATCAATTATCTTCACTTGCCATCTTAAATATTCAATACAAATATTACTTTCTTCTTCTAAAGGATTTCTATTGTTTGGTGGTCTGCATTTTACAATATTAGCAATATAAATATCTTCTCTTTTTAACCCTATAGCCTCTATCATCTTGTCAAGAAGTTGCCCTGCCTTTCCTACAAAAGGTCTCCCCATCTTGTCCTCATAAAATCCAGGACCTTCTCCTATAAAAATCATCTTTGCTTTTGGATTTCCTTCTCCAAAGACCACATTTGTTCTAGTCTTCGATAAACCACATCTATGACATCTGCTTACTATAAGTTGAAGTTCATCCAAGGTATACATAAGTATCCCTCCTACCGCTTTAATTTTTAATATATCAAAAATATTCTTCAATTCGATTATAGATATTAATCCATGAAAGCTGGCTTATTCGATTTTTTACATTGTCATTCCATATATAACCTTCTTTTAGCCTATAAATCTGTTTTTCTATTGCTTTTTTTAATCTTTCTTCATATAGGGGTATTTCATCTTTTAAAGGCAGGTCTACATTGTCTAGTTTAGGCAATTCTACATATTCAATAATTCCACTATTATTTATCTTATCTCCCAAGAAACTTTTTAAACCACCAATTGAACTAGCAACTACCATTAGGCCAGTGGCCAAAGCTTCTATAGTTACTAGGGATAGTCCTTCATAAAAAGATGGCATTATGAAAATATGGCTATTTCTAAATACTTTTCCTAATTTTTTTTGAGATAATTCTCCTAAAAAATTAACCTTTAACCTACTATTATATCCTGCTTCCTTAATGGTCTTCTCCTCAAACCCTATTCCAGCCCCTGCAATGGAAAGTTCTATTTCATCTTCTTTCATATTTAACATATTATATGCCCTTATTAAAGACATAACTCCTTTTGCATAGCTTAATTTCCCAGCATAAATAAGTTTAACTACATGTCCAGGGAGCTTATTGTCTGGAGGATAAAACTTTTCTTCATCAAAACCTCCCCCTATGGTTATGATTTTATCTTTAGGAATGGAATAAAGATTATTTATTATTTTTCCTTGTTCCTGATTAAGGGATAAAACTAAATCTATTTCTTTACACCCTTTAACTACATAATGTCTATATCTTGGATTTTTTTGGAATTGTCTTATATCAGTTCCATGACATATAGCTATTACTCGTATGTCTTTGATTACCATTCTTATCAAAGATGTCAATATCCATAAATGATGAGTGATTATTACATCTGGTTTAAATTCATCTACTGCTCTTAATACAGCTTCTTTAAATCCTTCCTTCCATTTGGTCAACATCTCATTTGACATGTCCGAATAATTGATAGTATTGTAGGGCATTGTATCACTCATACCTACTATAGGAAAAGGAATTTTGGTAGTATTGAACATTACAGGATAAAAATTTTCTTCTGATATTTCTAATTGAATATTTCTTTCTGTTTCATATAAGGCAGCTACCAATCCTTGAGTATATCCTTTTTTATTTCCCTCTATAATTAATTGATTCAAATATGTTCCGCTACCGGTTTTCCCCGGATATTGGGATATAATGTGGAGTATTTTTTTCATAAGATCACCCTATTCTTAAATTATATAAATAATGAGTCAAAGGGCTACCCTTTGACTCATTATTTATTCATCTTCGTCTATTGGTTTCATAGTTGGGAATAATATTACATCTCTTATACTTGGTTGATTAGTTAATAAAACAATAAGTCTGTCTATTCCTATTCCTAGTCCTCCAGTAGGGGGAAGTCCTACTTCTAAGGCATTTACAAAATCCATATCCATCATATGAGCTTCTGCGTCTCCTGCCTCTCTCTGTTTTGCCTGTTCTGAAAATCTTTCTTTTTGATCTATTGGATCGTTTAATTCACTGAAAGCATTTGCTATTTCCCAAGTATTTATAAAAGCTTCAAACCTATTGGTTAACCTTGGGTCATCAGGGTTCCTTTTTGCTAAAGGTGATACTTCTACAGGATGATGAGTAATAAAGGTGGGCTGGACTAAATGTTGCTCGCAGAATCCCTCAAACATTTCACTAATTATATGGCCCCTCTTCATATTGGAATCGACTTCTAATCCTTTTGATTTTGCAACTTCAATGGCTTCTTGGTCTGAATCAATGGTATTAAAATCTACTCCTACATATTCTTTTATAGCATCTATCATAGTTAACCTTCTCCAAGGTGGTGTTAAATCTATTTCTGTCCCCTGATAATTAACCTTTGTACTACCTAAGGCTTTTTCTGCTACATAAGCTATCAATTCTTCTGTAAGTCTCATCATCTCTTCATAATCTACATAAGCTTGATATAGTTCAATATTTGTAAACTCTGGATTATGTTTATAGCTCATTCCTTCGTTTCTAAACATTCTTCCCATTTCATATACCTTTTCAAATCCCCCAACTATAAGTCTTTTTAGATATAATTCATTGGCGATTCTTAAGTACATGTCTATATCTAAAGTATTATGGTGAGTTATAAAAGGTCTTGCATTTGCTCCTCCAGCAATAGTATTTAAAATAGGAGTATCTACTTCTAAAAAACCCCTTTCATCTAGATACTCTCTTACAGCCTTAATTATCTTGGACCTTAAAACGAAAGTTTCCTTCACTTCAGGATTTACTATTAAATCTACATACCTTTGTCTATATCTCAAATCCTGATCTTTCAATCCATGGAACTTTTCTGGTAAAATCTGTAATGATTTTGTCAATAAGGTAATTTCTTTAGCTCTTATGGAAATTTCCCCGGTTTTAGTTTTAAATACCTCTCCTTTAACTCCAATAATATCTCCTAAATCTAAAAGGTTTAATTTCTTATAAGTTTCTTCTCCTACAGCATCCATTTTAATGAATATCTGTATTCTACCTTTACTGTCCTGTAAATCCATAAAACTAACCTTACCATGTCCTCTTCGAGACATAATTCTACCTGCAACTGAAACTGTTTCCTCTTCTAATTCATCAAAGTTATCCTTAATAGTGCTACTATGATGAGTATAATCATATTTTTCTATAAGAAAAGGATTCTCTCCCATCTGGATTAATTCTTTCAGCTTATCCCTTCTTATCTTGAGCATTTCATTAATATTATCTTCCGTTCCTGCCATATATAATATAACCTCCTCTTATCTAGTAATACTTAAAATTTGATACTTAATAAGTCCATCAGGTACATGTACTTCTACTATCTCTTCTTTCTTTCTACCTAATAAAGCCCTTCCAACTGGAGATTCATTCGATATTTTCCCTTCATAAGGGTCTGCTTCTGCCGAGCCCACTATGGTATATTCCATTTCTTCATCGTATTCTAAATCTTTGACTATAACTTTTGAACCTATACTTACTATATCAGTAGAAATATCTTCATCATCTATTAGTTTAGCATTTCTTAGTATCATTTCCAACTTTGCTATTCTCTCTTCTAACTGTCCTTGTTCATTCTTTGCCTGATCATACTCAGAATTTTCGCTTATATCTCCAAAAGCCAAAGCTTGTTTTATTCTGTCGGCAATCTCTCTCCTCTTGACTGATTTTAATTCATCTAATTCATTTTCAAGCTTTTTCAACCCTTCTAATGTTAAGAACACATCCCTTTCAGCCATACAATTCTCTCCTTCTATTAAATATTTTGGCCTACACGCCCTTTAAAACGGAAAATTTTAATAATTACTACCTATATATGCAGAATATTATAATCAAGGGAAGGATTGTTGTCAAGTACTTAGAGCTTCCCTTTAATTCTTATTTGGTAATCTAAAAAACTCTCAATATTATAAAATTCTCCTCCAATGGATAAACCTGCAAAATCCTTAGGTTCCAGTCGATTAAATTGTTCATAGAAATAAGAAGGTATTAAGACGTTTATAAATTTGTTTTTCTTTATATCCAAGTAATCTATTTTGAACATAAAATCTTCAATGATAATTGTCCCTCTGCTTTCATTGGCTTGGTTCCTTATCCCTTTGCTAATACTAAAATCGAATATTATGGCTTTTTGTCTTAGTTTATTTACATTTAAATAGTAATTATCTTTAAGATTAATGATTATAGAGTAATTTGTCAAGATTTTATCTACTTTTTTAGAGTAAAAAATGGATAACCCAGTTTTCTCCATTATATATTCAGATATATCCCCTATTATGTCTCCATAATCTCCAGCTAAGGTTATAAATCTCACTTCTTTATATAGGGCCTCTATTATTTGTTTAGTTAATATTTCATCTTCCCCTATAATTAAAACTTCTTTTTCCTTTAAATTCTCATTTAAGCCTTTACAGATCTCTTTTAAAACTAAGGGTAAAAAAAATGTAAGAACTTTTATTCCGTTGATTATTTTTAGACCCGTTCTTTTTTCAATTAGTTTTACATCATCTTTATTCAACAAACTCAAGTTTTCCATTATTAGGCTATTAGTATTTTCATTTTTAAATTCCTCTATGGCTAAAACAAACTCTTCTACCATTCCTTTTTTCCCCATATTTAAGCTATTAAGAAAAACTCCCCCCACTCTACCTATTATATTTCCATCATTATTCCGTATATGTTCCAAAATTTTTACTCTCGTAGTAGGAATACATTTCTTTGGAACAATTCTCATTAAGCCACTATAAAAGTGAGCGAAATAAGTTTTCTCTCCGATTATATAAAGAAAGCCAATAATAATTCCTCCTTTACCCATATTGTAATGTATTATATGAATATTTAAGGAGAAGTATAACTAGTTAATGATAATGGCATCCAATTCTAATAAATAGTCAAATAGTATTTCTTTCATTTTTTCTTTATTATCAACGGTGTTTATTTGATTTTTTACCCTATTGGAATTCTTAATACCTTTTAAATACCAAGATATATGCTTTCTCATCTCTTTTACTCCAACTTTTTCACCCTTTATACTACATAATAGTTCTAAATGTCTTATTGCCATATTGATTATTTCTTTATAAGATGGTTTAATATCCTCTTTTCCCTCTATTACAAGTTTTATTCTATTGAATATCCAGGGGTTTCCTATTGCACCTCTTCCAATGGCCACTCCATCACACCCAGTAAACTCCATCATATTTATTGCATCTATGGGCCCAAATATATCCCCATTGCCTATAACGGGAATATCTATGGATTTCTTCATTCTTTTAATGAAATCCCAATCGGCTTTTCCAGAATAAAACATATCCCTAGTTCTAGGGTGAATGGTTAAGGCCGATATCCCCTCCTCTTCAGCTATTTTACCAACTTTAATACCGTTTATATTGTTATGATCCCATCCCATTCTAATCTTCAATGTTACTGGTTTATTTGACACTTTTACTATTTCTTTCAGTATTTTTCTAATTAATAATGGATTTTTAAGCAAGGCAGCCCCATCTCCATTTTTAACAATTTTAGGTGCAGGGCATCCCATATTTATATCTATAATACCTATATCCTTTCGAGGATTGATATACTTTTCAATAACTTTTCCCATTATATAAGGATCTGATCCGAAAATTTGCAAAGCAACAGGCCTTTCTTTAGGTCCTACATCTGTCAAACTTTCTGTTTTCTTATCCTCATAATATAATCCTTTGCTACTTACCATTTCAGAAACCACTAATCCAGCTCCCATTTCCTTACAAATAATCCTATAAGCTTTATCAGTAATCCCTGCCATTGGTGCCAAGACCATATTATTTTCTAATTCAAGATTTCCAATCTTCATGGTCATCACCTTTATAATTATTAAAAAAGTAGCCTTAAGGCTACTTATTTCTTCCATATATTATACGCAATCCTTCAAGGGTTAACAGCTTATCAATCTTATTAATATATTTACTTTCGCTAGCAATTAGGGAAGAAAATCCTCCTGTACCTACTACAGTTTTAACTTCTCCTTCCTCCCTCAGTTCTTCTATCATTCTTTCAATAATATAATCTACCAATCCAATATAGCCATAGACTAAACCAGACTGAATACTGTTTATGGTGTTTTTTGCTATTACAAATTTAGGTTTGGATATTTCTACTTTAGGAAGCTTAGCCGTTCTAAGGAATAAAGCTTCACTAGAAATTTTGATTCCAGGAGTTATTGCACCACCTAAATACTCGCCATCTTTTGAAATAGCGCAGAAAGTTATGGCTGTGCCAAAATCAACTATTATTAAAGGTCCCCCATATTTTTCGTAGCCAGCTACTGCATTCACAATTCTATCTGCACCCACTTCTCTTGGATTATCATATTTTATATTCATCCCAGTCTTAACCCCAGGACCTACAATTATTGGTTCACTATTAAAATATTTTATACTCATGGCAGACAATGTATGCATCAATGTAGGCACTACTGATGAAATGATCACATCCTCTACGTCCCTAGGACAAAGGCCATGATATTTAAATATCTGTTCGAATAATAAACCATATTCATCTGAAGTCTTGTCTTTGTAGGTAGCAATTCGCCAATCGTATAATAATTTATCATCTTTATATACTCCAAGCACTATATTAGTATTACCTACATCAACTACTAACAACATTCTTACCACATCCAATCTATTTCTTTCTATTCAATGCAGCTACAACGTTGGTAACTACTATTATCCCAATAATTATCTCGGGTATACCATTAGCTACTCCAATTCCAAATATGACCTTCCTGGCCATTTCAGCATTCTGCCCTAATTTTTCAACAAATTGTTCTCCATAGATAAAGTATATGGCTGAAAGTACTCCTACCGTATTAGTCAAAGTACCTAATGCGGCAGATATTACAATGTCGATTGCCTTGTTCTCCATCTTCTTATGTCCATAGATGCCTATTGTTATAGTCAATATTATCAATATAATATTCACCAATATAGCCCACAAGCTAGTAAAATCTTTGATGCTAATATATAATCCATAAATCAAATAGGAAAACATGACCACCCAAATTATATTTAATATCCATATAGATTTCTTAGTTCCTAAATTTTTAGAAAACCTATAACCGTAGTAAGCCACTATCCCTATTAATATTCTAGGTAGTACTGATACTATTGGATTCAAAAATACAAAGGAAACTGGAGTTGGATTGGTCACAGCTTGAAAAATGCTAAACAATCCAAATATCAATCCTATTAATCCTCCCACTAAAGGCCCTTCCATAATAGCCCCAATAATTACAGGTATATGCATTATAGTTGCTCTAGTGGGCCCTACTGGAATAAAACCTAAAGGTGTCATGCCTAACACTATAGAAATACCACCTAATAAACCTACAATCGTCATCTTTCTTGTAGACAATGCTTTTGCATTTTTTTTCATATTCATCCCTCCGCTCTAGTTCCTTTCGGATACCAGTCGATATTATAAAATCATTTACCTTGTCTTTTAAGTCCAGCTCTTAAAAAGATACTGGCAAGGTACAAGTTTATTATAGTTTTTCCAATATGTATTTTCAACCTTTTTTTATATTTAGCCTGAAAATTGGACGAAATTCAAAATAAACCGTGGCAGAAACCTGCCACGTTTTATGTCTATCCTCCAAAGAACATCAATAATAGTCCTGCTGCTACTGCTGAACCAATAACTCCTGCTACATTTGGTCCCATAGCGTGCATTAGTAAAAAGTTTCTTGGGTTGGCTTCTTGCCCAACTTTTTGGGCAACTCTTGCTGCCATTGGTACTGCCGATACTCCTGCTGCTCCAATTAACGGATTTACTTTTCCTCCAGTTGCTTTACACATTATTTTTCCGAATATTACTCCTGCTGCGGTTCCTATGGAGAAAGCTATTAGTCCTAATATTATTATCTTTATTGTTCCCCATTGGATAAAGATTTCTGCGTTGGCTGTAGCTCCTACTGTTAATCCTAGAAATACTGTTACTATATTCATTAACTCATTTTGTACTGTTTTAGATAATCTCTCTACTACCCCTGATTCCCTCATTAGATTACCTAACATTAACATTCCTACTAATGGCCCTGCTGAAGGTAATATCAATGTTACAACTACTGCAATCATTATGGGAAATATTATCTTTTCTTTTTTAGATACGGGGCGTAGTTGTTCCATTACTATTTTTCTTTCTTCTTCTGTGGTCAATGCTTTCATTATCGGTGGTTGTATTATTGGTACTAATGCCATGTAGGAGTAAG
>NZ_AZSU01000007.1:11539-12951 GCF_000511955.1 [Clostridium] ultunense DSM 10521
GCTTCACTGTAGGCATAAAGCATTTTTGCACCATGTCTTATTATTCCTCCGTATTCTTGGTCTGTGCCTGGTAAGAAGCCTGGTACGTCTACTAGGTTTAATAATGGTATATTGAAGGCGTCACAAGTTCTTATGAATCTTCCTGCTTTGTCTGAGGCGTTTATATCTAGACATCCTGCTAGTACTCTTGGTTGATTTCCTACTACTGCTATAGTTTTCCCATTTAATCTTATGTAGCCTGTTATTATGTTTTGGGCATAGTAAGGTTGTACTTCGAAAAACTCATTTTTATCTGCTATTAATTTTATTATTTCTTTCATGTCGTAGGGTTTGTTTGGGTTTATGGGTACTATTTCATTTAAGCTTTCTTCTACTCTATTTATATCATCACTGCATTCATATACTGGTGGTGTTTCTAGATTGTTGGATGGTAGATAGCTAAGTAGAGTTCTTATCCTTTTTATGCTTTCTTCTTCATTTTTATCCATGAAATGGGCTACTCCTGATATTCTATTGTGAGTATTGGCCCCTCCTAGTTCTTCTTGGGTTACATCTTCTCCTGTTACGGTTTTTATTACTTGGGGTCCTGTGATGAACATCATACTTGTTTTATCTACCATGAATATGAAGTCGGTTAAGGCTGGTGAGTATACGGCTCCTCCTGCACTTGGCCCCATTATTGCTGATATTTGAGGAATTACTCCTGAGGCCATAGTGTTTCTATAGAATATTTTCCCATAGCCTGAGAGGGCATCTACTCCTTCTTGGATTCTGGCACCTCCTGAGTCGTTGAATCCAATTATGGGAGCCCCCATCTTTAGAGCCATCTCTTGTACTTTACATATTTTGTTGGCATGCATTTCTCCTAAAGAGCCACCTAGCACGGTAAAATCTTGGGCATAGACGAATACTAATCTTCCATCTACTGTACCGTAACCTGTTACTACTCCATCAGCTACTGCTTCTGTATTTTCCATTCCAAAGTTGGTGCATCTGTGTTTTACGAAGGCATCTATTTCCATAAAACTTCCTTCGTCTAATAGTAGGTTAATTCTTTCTCTTGCAGTTAGCTTTCCTCTTTCATGTTGCTTTGCTATCCTTTTTTCCCCTCCACCAAGTTCTATTTTCTTCTTGGTTTCAAGGAGTTGTTCAATTCTTTCCTTCATTTTAGCCCTCCTTTTAGTCTTTATTCTCTTTCACAGAGTTCTATTAATACTCCAAAGGTTGATTTTGGATGTAAAAAGGCAATTTTTGCTCCACCTGCACCGTATCTTGGCTTTTCATCTATTAATCTGACTCCTTTTTCCTTTAGCTCTTCTATTGCTTTTTCTATATTATCTACTCTATAGGCAATATGTTGGATGCCTTCTCCCCTTTTTTCTATGAATTTAGCTATAGGTCCATCTTCTTCT
>NZ_AZSU01000007.1:13591-17192 GCF_000511955.1 [Clostridium] ultunense DSM 10521
AGTCGTTGAATCCAATTATGGGAGCCCCCATCTTTAGAGCCATCTCTTGTACTTTACATATTTTGTTGGCATGCATTTCTCCTAAAGAGCCACCTAGCACGGTAAAATCTTGGGCATAGACGAATACTAATCTTCCATCTACTGTACCGTAACCTGTTACTACTCCATCAGCTACTGCTTCTGTATTTTCCATTCCAAAGTTGGTGCATCTGTGTTTTACGAAGGCATCTATTTCCATAAAACTTCCTTCGTCTAATAGTAGGTTAATTCTTTCTCTTGCAGTTAGCTTTCCTCTTTCATGTTGCTTTGCTATCCTTTTTTCCCCTCCACCAAGTTCTATTTTCTTCTTGGTTTCAAGGAGTTGTTCAATTCTTTCCTTCATTTTGGCCCTCCTTTTAGTCTTTATTCTCTTTCACAGAGTTCTATTAATACTCCAAAGGTTGATTTTGGATGTAAAAAGGCAATTTTTGCTCCACCTGCACCGTATCTTGGCTTTTCATCTATTAATCTGATTCCTTTTTCCTTTAGCTCTTCTATTGCTTTTTCTATATTATCTACTCTATAGGCAATATGTTGGATGCCTTCTCCCCTTTTTTCTATGAATTTAGCTATAGGTCCATCTTCTTCTGTAGATTCTAAAAGTTCTACTTCCGTATCCCCTATAGGTAAAAAAGCCACTTTTACCTTTTGTTCTTCTACTATTTCAGTGCTCACACATTTGATTCCAAGTATTTCTTCATAAAATTTTAAAGTTTCGTTCAAATTTTTTACCGCTATTCCTATATGGTCTACCTTGTTTACCATAAGATCCCTCCTCCTTATTTAATTAGATTTAATACTCTGTCCTTAGCTGAATAAGGGTCTAAATCTTTTAAAAGGATTTCTTCTGACAAATTATCCAGCAAGTTCTCTTCTAAGGCTTTGTTCATTATTAAATCCATAAGCTCTTCTTCTACCAATTTTATTATTTCTAGTTTAGTATTTCTTTTCCTTCTTTCTATCAGTTCTCCCGTCTCTTCTAGGTAATTTCTATGTTCCATTAGTTTTTCTGTCAATTTATCTATATTTTCATTTTTACTAGCAGATACTTTGATTACAGGGGGTCTGTAATCTTTCTTTTCGTTTAAATCTAAGTTCATCTCTATTTCTAATTGGGTTTTATCTGCTCCGTCTAAATCGGCTTTGTTTATGGCGAATACATCTGCTATTTCCATTATACCTGCTTTTAAGGCTTGTATATCATCTCCTAGATTTGGTACCATTACCATTAGTACCGTATCTGCTGTTTTTACTATATCTATTTCTGATTGGCCTACTCCTACAGTTTCTATAAATATATAGTCTACTCCATAGATGTCTAATACCTTTGTTGCTCCCCAGGTAGCTTTGGACATTCCTCCTAGTGAACCTCTTGTTCCCATACTCCTTATGAATACACCTTTGTCTAAAGCTAAATCATTCATACGGATCCTATCTCCTAGGATTGCCCCTCCTGAAAAGGGGCTTGTTGGGTCTACAGCTATTATTCCAACTTTTTTATCCCTTTTCCTAAGTTCTTTGGTTAACCTATCTGTAAGGGTAGACTTTCCACTGCCAGGAGGGCCTGTAATTCCTATTACATAGGCATCCCCTGTATGTTTATATAATTTTTTAATTATTTCTATGGCTTCTTGGTCATTGTTTTCTAACATGGTAATGAGCCTAGCACAGGCCCTTTTATCTCCTTTAAGTAGTCTTTCTCCTATATTCAATCAACGCACCACCTGTATTATCTTTTTAAATTATTTTTAATATATTCTATAACTTCTGTAGTAGGTGTTCCTGGTGTAAATATGGCTTCTATGCCCGCTTCTTTTAATTTCGGTATATCATCATCGGGTATTACTCCACCGCCAATGATTAGCATATCATCTACTCCTTCTTCTTTCAATAAGTTGACTACTTTCGGGAAAAGATGATTATGAGCCCCGGATAATATGCTCATGGCTACTACATCTACGTCTTCTTGGATTGCTGCTTGGACTATTTGTTCTGGTGTTTGCCTTAACCCTGTATAGATTACCTCCATCCCTGCATCCCTTAATGCTCTTGCTATTACTTTTGCTCCTCTGTCATGACCGTCTAATCCTGGTTTCGCTACCAAAACTCTTATCGATTTTCCCATTTTTTAACCTCCCTCTTTTTTCAATGCACAGTTCTCAATTCTCTATTATTAGGGTAATTCTTTCGGGTCTGAGATTCTTCGCTTCGCTCAGAATGACAATTATTAATTGTGCATTGTGAATTGTCTAAAGTATTACCGATTGTTGATATTCGCCGAATACTTCTCTTAATACTCCACATATTTCGCCTAATGTGGCATATACCTTTACTGCTTCTAATATATATGGCATTAGGTTCTTATCGGTACCAGCTGCATTTTTCAATTCTTCTAATCTATTTTCTACTTCTTTATTATCTCTTTCTTCTTTTAATCTTTTAAGTTTTTCCCTTTGTAATCTTTCAACTTCTGGGTCCACTTTTAATATATCCTTGTGTTCTTGTTCTTCTATTTGGAATTTGTTTACTCCTACTACTATTCTTTCTTCTGATTCTACTTCCATTTGATAATTGTAAGCTGAGTTTTGAATTTCTTTTTGAATATATCCTTTTTCTATAGCTTTTGGTGCTCCTCCTAATTCATCGATTCTTTTAATATAGTTCATGGCTTCTTTTTCTATTCTATCTGTTAGATTTTCTACATAGTAAGAACCAGCTAGTGGATCTATGGTTTCCGTTACCCCAGATTCATGGGCTACTATTTGTTGTGTTCTTAAGGCGATACGTACTGATTCTTCTGTAGGTAATGCTAATGCTTCATCTCTTGAATTGGTGTGCAATGATTGGGTTCCTCCCAATACTGCTGCTAAGGTTTGAATCGTTACTCTTATTATATTGTTATCTGGCTGTTGTGCTGTTAATGTGGAACCGGCTGTTTGAGTATGGAATTTTAACATCATGGATTTTTCTTTCTTTGCGCCAAATCTTTCCTTCATTATCCTTGCCCAAAGTCTTCTAGCTGCCCTATATTTTGCTACTTCTTCTAATAGGTCGTTATGGGCATTGAAGAAGAAGGATAATCTAGGAGCAAAATCGTCTACATCTAATCCTGCATTGATGGCTGCATCTACATAAGCGATTCCATCAGCTAATGTAAAGGCTACTTCCTGGGCCGCTGTAGAACCAGCTTCTCTTATATGGTAACCACTAATACTTATGGTGTTCCATTTAGGTACTTCTTTGGAACAGTATTCAAATATATTAGTTATTAATCTCATGGATGGTTCTGGTGGAAATATATAAGTCCCTCTTGCTATGTATTCTTTTAATATATCGTTTTGGATGGTTCCTCTTAATTTATCTTTGGATACTCCTTGTTTTTCTGCAACGGCAATGTACATAGCTAATAAAACGCTTGCCGGAGCATTAATGGTCATTGATGTGCTTACCTTATCTAAGGGTATTCCATTGAATAATATTTCCATGTCCTTTAATGAATCTATGGCTACTCCTACTTTTCCTACCTCTCCTTCAGATAATCCATGGTCTGAATCGTATCCTA
>NZ_AZSU01000007.1:17503-25484 GCF_000511955.1 [Clostridium] ultunense DSM 10521
CTGCCCTATATTTTGCTACTTCTTCTAATAGGTCGTTATGGGCATTGAAGAAGAAGGATAATCTAGGAGCAAAATCGTCTACATCTAATCCTGCATTGATGGCTGCATCTACATAAGCGATTCCATCAGCTAATGTAAAGGCTACTTCCTGGGCTGCTGTAGAACCAGCTTCTCTTATATGGTAACCACTAATACTTATGGTGTTCCATTTAGGTACTTCTTTGGAACAGTATTCAAATATATTAGTTATTAATCTCATGGATGGTTCTGGTGGAAATATATAAGTCCCTCTTGCTATGTATTCTTTTAATATATCGTTTTGGATGGTTCCTCTTAATTTATCTTTGGATACTCCTTGTTTTTCTGCAACGGCAATGTACATAGCTAATAAAACGCTTGCCGGAGCATTAATGGTCATTGATGTGCTTACCTTATCTAAAGGTATTCCATTGAATAATATTTCCATGTCCTTTAATGAATCTATGGCTACTCCTACTTTTCCTACCTCTCCTTCAGATAATCCATGGTCTGAATCGTATCCTATCTGAGTTGGCAGGTCAAATGCAACGGATAAGCCCGTTTGACCTTGGTCTAATAGGTATTTATACCTTTTATTAGATTCTTCCGCAGTAGCAAAGCCTGCATATTGTCTCATAGTCCAAAGTCTACCTCTGTACATAGTAGGTTGGACTCCCCTTGTAAAGGGATACTCTCCCGGAAAACCTAGTTTTTCTTTATAATCCAATTCCTCTACATCTTCTGGAGTGTATAACCTATCAACTTCCAGATTAGAACCCGTTGCAAATTTCTCCTTCCTTTCAGGAAATCTACTGATGACTTTTTGTACCTTCTCTTTTGTCCATTTCTTTTCAGCTTCTTTAATTTCCTCTAACTTTTTCTCATTAAACATATTTCCATCCTCCTTATTGGAAAAGTTGCCGTCAATAATATTACTATCCACTATCTATTATATTAATAATCTTATAGATTTTGCAACATATATTTCAATATTTTTTCAAAATGAAATAAATATTGCAAAATCTACAAATGTAAAATCTACAAAAAAGAGTACTAATGGCTACCCTAGTCATTAGTACTGGATTTTATTTGATATGCAATTTGGGTTTAATCTTATTGCCACAAATAAAACAGTATTAGTACTTTTGATTTTCTTCTTTCCACTTTAAATATCTTTTATAAACTCCCTTGGTAGCAACTATTACAGCTTTCTGTGAATATCCAAAAAATCTAGATTCTATTTTTTCTATTATACCATCTATGCCATCATTTTCAATGTTATGCCCTATTATTAGATAAGATAGAAAGTCTTTGCACAAATCAGATATTAAAGTTACCATTACATCTTCTATTATCCCCGTCTTAACATTGATTAAAAAACCTACTCCTACTACCTTGTGAACATAGGTTGCTGATATATCAGAAGGAAGTTTGGCATAGGAAACAAAATATACAGTATCCCCTCCAAAATCTCGAACCTTCCTCACCGTTCCACCTCCTCTACAGAATATATTCTACACCTTCCTTTGGAAATCCTCCATGGATTTCAAAAAAGGCTGCATTCTTGAATGCAGCCTTTTTTATTTTTATTTAAGGCCTAGTATATCCCTAGCTTCATCTGGAGTAGCTATTTCCCTTCCCAATTCTTTAGCAATTCTAACTACCCTTTCTATTAACATGACATTGGTAGCCAAAACACCTTTATCGTAAAGAATTGTATCCTCTAAACCAGTTCTTGTATGTCCTCCTAATAAAATAGACATGGTTAACATTGGTAGTTGGCTTGGTCCTATTCCCGAAACAGTAAAAGTTGAACTTTCCGGTAAAGATTCTACCATATGCAATAGATTTCTAGGAGTACCGGATACTGAACCTCTGACATTCATTACAAGATTAAATTGTAAAGGAGGCTTTAATACGCCTTTCTTAACTAAGTATTTGGCATTATCAATCATTCCTAAATCAAAGACTTCTATCTCTGGCTTTATATTGTTTTCATACATTTTGCTAGCTAGTTCTTCGATTAATTCGAAGGAATTTGCATTTACTTGGGTTGTAAAGTTAGAAGAACCTGTAGATAAACTGGCCATCTCAGCATTCAAATCTAACATTTGGCCTCGCCACTCAGTAGTATTTCCCCCACCTCTGGCCCCTGTAGAAAGTTGGGTTATAATACCACAGTCCCTCTTTTTTAACTCATCTAAAACCCTTTTATATAGTTCTCTATCACAAGTTGGCTTTCCTTCTTCATCCCTCACATGAATGTGGGCTACTGATGCTCCTACCTCCCTACATCTAATTATGTCGTCGACTATTTCCTCAATGGTAATTGGAGTATGTGGGTTCATCTCTTTTGTGGGAACATTTCCAGTAAGAGCAACAGTAATTATTAACTTTTCTTTTCTATAATCCATGGTCAAACCTCCTTAATATGCTCTTTGTCCTAATACCTCATCAGTAGTCTTTTTAATTGTATTCTCAAGTTTTTCATATAATAGATCTATTTCTTCTTTAGTTATATTAATTGGAGGCGCTAATAATATATGGTCTCCCCTAACTCCATCAACAGATCCACCACCCGGATACAATACTAACCCTTCATCCAATCCATTATTGGTTATCTTCCCCTTGACATTTTCTGATACTTCAAAAGGTTCCTTAGTTTCTTGATCCTTAACAAATTCAATGCCTATCATAAGACCTTTTCCTCTAATATCTCCAACTATAGGATAATTGTACAAGTTCTCTAGTTTTCTCAATAGATAATCTCCTTGAATTGCACAATTTTCTATAAAGTTTTCTCTTTCTATGATTTCCATTACCTTATCTGCAATTCCGCAGGACAGTGGATTTCCTGCATAAGTATGCCCATGTATAAAATTGCCCGATCCTTCTATCATAATGGTATTAAATATTTCATCGGTACATACAGCGGCACCTATTGGAGTATATCCGCTACTTAATCCCTTAGCAATCACTAGAATATCTGGCTTAGCTTCAAAATGTTCCGAGGCC
This sequence comes from [Clostridium] ultunense DSM 10521, assembly GCF_000511955.1. GTDB lineage: Bacteria > Bacillota > Clostridia > Tissierellales > Tepidimicrobiaceae > Schnuerera > Schnuerera ultunensis. The sequence goes on from NZ_AZSU01000007.1 coordinate 20,537, forward strand.
ATTTTTTTACCGGTTCTACCTGTCCCTGCCATAACCTCATCCATTATGAATAAAACATCGTATTTATCACAGATTTCTCTAACCATTTGGAAATATATCTTCTCTGGGTGAACTCCCGGAGCTGCTGAACCTATTACCGGTTCTGAAATAAATCCAGCTATGTTTTCTGGTCCATGTCTTAATATTTCCTTTTCTAATTCCTTGGCAGCTAATATACTGGTTTCCTTTAATGTTTCTGCCCTCCACGGGTTCCTATAATGATAGAATTGGTTTATTTTAGGGAAATTAGCTAATAGAGGATCATATATTTTTCTTCTGCCAATGCTGCCAGTCATTGATAAAGAACCTATTGTAGCTCCATGATAGGAATTCCACTTGGAAATAACTTTCCACTTACTTGTCTTATGTCCATCTCTTTCTACAAAATACTGTCTAGCCATTTTTATTGCAGTTTCTGTAGCTTCAGATCCACCAGATACGAAATATACATGGTTTAATCTCTCAGGACACCAATTAGCAATTCTTTCTGCACATTTTTCAATGGAATCTACTGTCCAGCGGGACAAATGAGTAAAAGCAATCCTTTCTATATGCCCCTTTGCAAATTCTGCCACTTCTTTATTCCCATGACCTATATTGGCCACAGCAGAACCAGAACAACCATCAATATATTTCTTTTCATCTTCTCCATATAGATAGATACCTTCTCCCCTTACAATTCTAGGATAATGCCAATTTTGATTTCTATAGAACACATAATTTTTTGGTGCTTTGTTCAAACTCATTAAGATTCCTCCTTTTTAATATCTTTATTTGTTAAACGTTTTCCTCCAATCCATTTGAAACATTATTAACCGCAAACATTCCCCCATGATTGAATAATTCCCTATCTAAATCTCCTTCCATTGAAGATACAGTAACTCCTACTACTAAATCCCCTAAGGCATTGGTAGAAGTATGAATTTGATCTACTATTCTATATACTCCTGCTATTAATGCTATACCATCCAAAGGAATTCCTAATCCAGTTAAAAGCGCTATAGAAATAATGAGTCCTGTCTGAGGAGCTGCTGCACAACCTATAGATAACATTGTAGCCGTTAGCACTAACATTATCTGTTGACTAATCGTAATAGGTATGCCATATAGCTGAGCAGCAAACATTACTACAATACCAAAATAAATCCCTGTTCCATTCATATTAGCTGTTGCCCCAAGGGGTAATATAAAACTAGCTGTTTCTTTTGGAATTCCTAATTCATCAGTTCCTACTTTCATGGTTACTGGAAGAGCTGCTGCACTACTACAAGTACTAAAGGCTATAGCCCAAGGTTGAAAAGACTTTTTATAGAATTTCAATGGATTTACTTTTGCTATAAAAAACAATATTAATGAATACCATACCGCTATATTAAATATATTCGCTCCATAATCTACTAAAATGAACTTAAATACAGGACCAAAAATACCTACTCCAAAGGTTGCCACAGCTTGTGTCATCAATCCAAATACCCCGATAGGAGTAAATTGTATTACAATATCCACTACTTTGTACATCATTTCAGAACATCTATCTACTAAGTCCACAATAGGTTTTGCCCTTTCCCCCATTAGTAATAATCCGGCTCCTATGAATATACCAAAGGTAATAATGTGAAGCATTTCTCCTTGAGCTAGAGACTCAAATATATTTGCTGGAAATAGCCCTAATATGGATTCGAACACTGTTGGAAGTTCTCTCATTTCCACTGTTCCTGCACCAAGTTCTGCAATATTTAATCCTGCACCAGGTTTAAATATATTGGCCATAATAATACCAGTCCCTATGGAAAGAAAACCTGTTAAGAAAAAGAATATCACCGTCTTAGTCCCAATACTTCTTAGTTTCTTAATTTCAGTAAGATTGGAAACCCCACTAATTATTGAAAAAAGCACCAACGGAACTACTACCATCCTGATAAGTCGTAGAAAAATATCTCCTAGTAAGCCAAGCCAAGGCAATAATTTGACAACAAAAGGTTGATCTTTTCCTATTGCACTCAAAATAGTTCCTAATATAATCCCTAGAAATAAGCCAATGAAAATCTTATGAAATAATTTCAGCTTTCCCCTTTTCATCAGATACCCCTCCTTTATTCTCCTTTTATTAATCTACTTTATAAATAAAGCTTTATAATTGAACTAGACCTCCTTTCCTCATAAAATATAAAAACCCAGTATTAATGACAATAAGAAATCATTAATACTGGGTTTTATCTGCTAAACAACTTGGGTTTATCCGCCTTGTCACAAATAAAGCAGTACTATGAAAATATTTTAAGTTTTTGGTTTGTTAATATTATATCACATGCCAAAAATTGTTTCAATAGTGAATTGTCTAAATATTTGTTATAGTTTTTTTATTTTATATTTTCATAATATATATTCTACACGGATTCAAAAAATCCTTCTTTTTTAAAACTTTTTTAAATTTTAAATAAAAAAGAAAGGTAGCAAATATACTAGCTACCTATTTTATGCTCCCTGGAATACTTCTTCAAATTCTTTTGCATCTAGAGTTTCTCTGTCTAAAAGAGCTTCTGCTACTCTGTGAAGTTTGTTGATATTTTCTTTCAATAATTCTTCTGCCTTATTATATGCCTTATCTATTAAGCCTCTCATTTCTCTATCTATAGCTGCGGCTACCTCTTCACTATAGTTTCTTGCTCTTCCAAAGTCTCTACCTACAAATACCTCTTCTTCATCAGTACCATAGGTCATGGGACCTAAATTGCTACTCATACCATAGTGAGTAACCATTCTTCGTGCTAATTTAGTAGCTCTTTCAATATCATTTTGAGCTCCAGTACTTATATCACCTAGAACTAAAGCTTCTGCTACTCTACCACCTAACAAAGATATCAACTGGTCTTCCATTTTACTTTTAGTCATAAAATATCTATCTTCATCTGGTAGATATGCTGTAAATCCTCCTGCCATACCCCTTGGTATAATAGTCACCATGTGAACAGGATCAGCATTTGGAAGAAGTCTAGATGTAATAGCGTGCCCTGCTTCATGATAGGCTGTAAGCCTTCTTTCTTCTTCACTAATGACTCTACTTTTCTTTTCTGGCCCAGCAACAACCTTTATAGAAGCTTCATCAATAATCTCCATAGGAATCTTCTTTAAATTATTTCTTGCAGTTAATAGTGCTGCTTCATTGGTTAGATTTTCTAAATCTGCTGGAGAAAATCCTGGGGTTCTTTTTGCAACAACTTTCAAATCTACATCCTCTTCTAAAGGTTTATTTCTAGTATGGACCTTTAGGATTTCTTCCCTAGCCTTAATATCTGGCAAGCCTACATATATCCGTCTGTCAAATCTACCTGGTCTTAAAATTGCAGGATCCAGTATATCAGGTCTATTAGTTGCTGCCATGACGATTATTCCTTCATTAGTACCAAACCCATCCATTTCAACTAATAATTGATTTAAAGTTTGTTCTCTTTCATCATGTCCGCCACCAAGTCCTGCTCCTCTTCGTCTTCCTACTGCGTCTATTTCGTCAATAAATATTATACAAGGTGCATTTTTCTTTGCTTGTTCAAATAAATCTCTAACCCTACTTGCTCCAACACCTACAAACATTTCCACAAAATCAGACCCAGATATACTGAAAAAAGGTACCCCTGCTTCTCCTGCTACTGCTTTGCTTAGATAAGTCTTCCCCGTGCCTGGAGGTCCTACTAACAGCACTCCTTTAGGAATTCTAGCACCTATTTCAATATATTTTCTCGGATTCTTTAGAAAATCTACTATTTCTTTAAGTTCCTCTTTTTCTTCTTCTAAACCTGCCACATCATTAAAAGTAATGACATTTCCATCTTCTTCTTTATGCAATCTAGCTTTACTTTTCCCAAAGGACATTACCCTACCGCCTCCCCCTTGGGATTGTTGCATAAAAGCAAACCAAAATACAACGATTATTAAAACCATAAAAATCGTTGGTAGTGCTGTAATAAACCAAGGTTCTGATGGAATAGGTTCAGCTCCATAACTTTCTATTTGACCAGAATCAACTTTTTCTTTTAAATAATCTTCATAAAAAGTACGTTCCATATGTGTAGGTATCATAACTGTATATTGGGTACCATTTTTTAACTTTCCCTTTAGTGTATCCCCTACAGTTATTATGCTTGATACTTCATTGTTTTCTAAATGAATTAAAAACTCAGTTACATCTATTTCCTTAACTTGCTCTACATCTTTCCCAATCATAGTCACAACAAAAATAATGATGATAAGTAGAAGCAAATAAAGACTTGTTCCTCTAAAAAATTTTCTCAATCCAAGTCCTCCCTTCTATCTAGTGTCAAGATTATATTTCTAGATTATAGCATATTTTCTGTTAAAATACAACATTATCTACCTGCTTCATATTATTATTCTATGATAATGTCATATTAAATTCATTCTGATAAAATGTCATATATGAGAGAGGAGATATTTAATATGACTCAAAAAGAAATAACTAGACTTAGAGTCATTAATCAAACAGTTGATAAAGTAATAACTATTCGAGAAGCTGCTGAGATTTTAAGCTTAAGTGAACGCCAAGTGTTAAGGTTAAAGAAAGGAGTTGTAGAAGAAGGACCTGCGTTCATTATCCATAAAAACAGAGGCCGTAAACCAAAGCATGCTATATCGGATGGAACTAGAGATTTGATTATTAAACTTAAACAGACAAAATATAAGGAGGCTAATTTTAATCATTTTCAGGAATTAATTGAAGAACATGAAAATATTCAGGTAAGCTATCCTACGGTGTATAGAATTCTAACTGAGGCAGGTATTAAAAGCCCTAAAAAGCATCGTAAACGTAAGACACATCATAGAAGAAAAAGAAAACCTCAAAAAGGCATGTTAGTGCAAATTGATGCATCTCCCCATGAATGGATTATTGGTG
>NZ_AZSU01000007.1:26824-39733 GCF_000511955.1 [Clostridium] ultunense DSM 10521
GTTTCAACATTATCAGAAAGACGACAAAAGAACAAACCTAGACCATCAAAAAATCATCCTTGGAGGCAATCAGTTGATAAAAAACCCACACCCTTGTATGAGGAAGTTCTCTTGCGTAAAGAGACAGATGCCGAAATCCAAGAAATATTAAACGGCTTATTTAACTCAACAAGAGCATGGGTTTAAGAGATAAAATCTCTTAAAAATATTATATCTTTTTTTAGTCCTTTTTCAAGGGCTTATTTGTCATACCTTTTTATATAAATATGGTTTATTAAAGCCAAATTTATAAGCGTTTATGCCGCGAAAGCCTATTGATATGGGGAGGACCCCTCTGGTATAATTTTGCGGCGGAAATACCTGCATTTTAAGGACTATTTCCGGCAAAATTTGGTGTCCAGAGGGGTCAGGGGCCCCATGTCAATAGGACCGTGGAATAAATGCGGTTATATATTTTTTTTATCATTAAAAGTGACATTTTCACTGAATAAATTTCTATGTTCTTATGTGACATTTTCATTGACTATTGACACATTATCTACCTGCTTCATCTAACTATAGACTTCCTCCTTTAACGCTGCCACAAATGGTAAATTTCTATATTGTTCAGCATAATCAAGACCATAACCTACTACAAACTCATCGGGAATTGAAAAACCTCTATAATCTACAGGGACATCAGCTTTTCTCCTATCAGGTTTATCTAAAAGGGTTACAATCTTTACGCTTTTAGCCCCTCTTTTTTTCAAATTATCGGTCAAATATGATAGTGTAAGACCTGTATCTATTATATCTTCCACAATTAATATATCTTTATCCTCTATACTGCAATCTAAATCTTTAATTATCCTAACTACTCCTGTTGAAGTAGAAGATTTCCCATAACTAGATACTGCCATAAAATCCATCAAAATAGGCATATCAATATTCTTAGCTAGTTCAGCCATAAATATTACTGCTCCTTTTAATATACCCACTAACATTAGGTTTTTACCTCTATAATCTTCAGTTATCTGTCTGGCTAGTTCTTTTACTTTTGCTTCTATTTCTTCTTCAGTCAGTAGTATTTCTTTTATAATATCCTCCATCTTTTTTCCTCCTTAAATCTAGCATTACTTCATCAATTTAATCATTAATACTTTTTTTGTATTATCTGTTATCTTAAATAAATCACTAGTTCTATAACCAACTACCCATAAAATCTTTTCTTCATCGGTTATTAGTGGGATTCTATCCCTTTTTTCTTTAGGGATCTTTTCATCTATAAAATAATCCTTTATTTTTTTGCTACCTTTCATTCCATAAGGCACGAAACGATCTCCGTCTCTTCTATTTCTAATATATAGACCGCCTAATATTTTATCATAATCAAAGTATTTTACAAATCTATCTTTAGTATTTATTTTTATATCTTTAATTGGTAATACTTTTATATTTAGCCCTAATTGAAGTTCATCTATATATGTATAACCCTCATGATTTATTTTAAATAAAAAATCCCTATGCGCTATATCCTTTTTCTTCTCAATAATAAAATCATCATAGCTTGTCTTAGCTACGATATTATTGCTTAAATTGATGCTTTTCCCTGTCCCCCTTTCCAAGAATAAGGTCAATGTATCTAATATATGCCTATAGGTGAATCCTTGTAAACTTCCATTTAAATCTAGAAAGCAATTTCTTATAATTCTCTGTTGAATACTTCTATCCTCTTTTAAAAATAGGCTTCCATTTAGAATTATACTATTATTTTCTTTTTTTTTCACTAATTTGATATAAGTTTCTTCAGAATATTTTTCTAAAAATCTACTATCAATGGATAAAATATTAGATGTTCTCCAAAGGGTATCAATAATATTTGGGTTAAAATATTTTTCAATATAAGGTATTAGCTCCAGTCTAATCCTATTTCTATTATATATTGGCTCTAAATTAGTCTTATCAAGTCTGGTCTCAAAATTATTATCTAATAAGTATTTTTCTATCTCCTCTCTTTCTATACCCAGAATTGGCCTTATTATATCTCCATTCCTATATTCCATCCCTTTTAATCCATCTATGCCCGTTCCCCTAAAAAATCTCATCAACAAAGTTTCAGCTTGATCATTCTTATTGTGGGCTACGGCAATTTTTCCTCCACCAATTTTATTTAGTATTTTTCTAAAAAATCCATAACGTAAAGCCCTTCCTGCTTCTTCAGAGGAGATCCTTCTTTCTTTTGCATATTGGTCCATATTAACCCTAGTTGAATAATAAGGTAAATTTAACTCTTTAGCCAAATTTTCTACAAACCATTCATCTGCTAATGCTTCTTCCCCCCTTACACCATGGTTTACGTGGGCAATAATAATATTAAAGTCTATTTCCTTCCTTAAATCCAATAGGACATAGAGTAACGCCATAGAATCTGGCCCACCGGAAAGGCCAATTACTATATTATCATTTTCTTCAATCAAATCATATTCTTCTATAGTTCTTAAAACTTTATCCTTCATTTAAATCACCTATATATATTATACATAATATTACTATTAACTTAAAATAGATTTTACCCCTAAAATAATAACAAAAACAAAACTGACTATACTGGCTATCAGTATATAGTCAATTTTGTTTAAACTATTACAATTCTTTTCATCCTTTAATAATAAAACTAAGGAGTCTATATATTGACTTAAATTAAAAAACTTACCTCTTAATCCATCAGCTAAAAATTGTTTTTCTTTTCTCTTCAAAGGGAATTTATCTATCCGATCTATAACCTGTTCTAAATTAAATACCAATGGATTATATTCCTTCTGCCCTATTAGAGATACCATAACCATGGTTACACTAAATAATATACTCCTTTCATAATTAGCATTATACTCTGTCTTCCAAGAATTTATATTATAGCTAGGAGTATATTCTTTAGTAGGCATGCCTTCTTCCGTTAGGCTGCCAAAATCTACAAAGTAAATTTTACCTTTCACATCTATTAGTATATTCTCCAATTTAATATCCGTATATCTATATCCTAGCCCATTAATTCTCTCTAAAATATTTATAAGAATTTTCCCTATTTTAAATACCGTTTTTGAACTAATTTCATTAGAACTGCCTACTTCCTTTAAATTTTTCCCTTGAATATAATCCATTACAATAAAATGGTATATTTGCCCTCTAATATGCCAATCGTCAAAATCATAGGCCCTTGGTATAAAGGATAATCCATTGAGTCTTACCATTGCATTATATTCATTAGTTATGGAAAATAAATCCTCTGATATCTTAATGGCTTTTATGTTTCCTTCCTCGTCTATTACCCTATATACTCTTCCAAAGCTTCCTGAACCTATTAAATTTAAAAGTTTATATTCCCTTCCATTCCACTTTCCACTTATTATCATTAGACCACCTAAATTATGTATTGATTTATTGAATATTCTTCCTCCTCTTTAAAAAATACTTTTATTGCGCCCTCAAGAGCATGCCCTGTAGGGGTAGTTCCACCTATATCTATATTTTCAATTTCCTCTTTCAATTCATCTATATCCGTAGTAAAGTCACATAATAATTGGTAATGGCCAGTTTTACCTGGAAAGGTCATAAACCCTATATGATTTTCCCCTTTTCTCTCCTTTAAAAAAATTAGCAATTCTAAAACACTTTTTCTAGCTACAGCTATCTTGTTCTTCATGCTACCACTTGTATCCAATAGGATTAGACATTTTAAAGTAACTTCATTTCCTATTTTGTCTATCATATTTATGATCTTATTTCTATCATTAGGGCTTATCTCATATAAATCTAGGTCCATTAATTCTTTTAATTCATTACTTACCACTTCCTCTATAGAACTATAGACAGAATTTATAGTAACTCTACTCAGTGTTTCGGAAAGGTTGTCTAAACTAGTTAACTCACATAATCCTCCACCTTTTTCTGCTATATTTTCCAGTTCTAATATGGAATCCTTATTCCTGCCACTGTCAATAATCCCTATAGTATTTACCTTTACATTCTTATTTAGAGCTAATTCTGCAATGCCAGACGGTTCTGGTCCCACATTGGATTGACCATCGGATATAACAATAATTTGATTTAACATATTCTTCCTCCTTTGAATTTTTACTTGGGATTATTGACAATTTTATAAAATATATACCAACTTATTCTTTATACCGTTTTCCAAACCTTTGTCACCAATAAAGTCATATCATCTTTAACCTTACCGCCACTTACTTCTTTTACTGCATCCATTATTTCATCGGCAATTCTTTTTGGGTTTAAGCTGTTTATGTTAGCAATTACATCTTTCATCCATCTTTCCAAATTATCCATGGCTTTATTTGCTTCTAATATACCATCAGACATCATAATAATAATATCTCCATCCTGTAAATATTCCTCATAAACATTGATATCAACATCTTTTAGAATTCCAACCGGCAAGGATTGGCAATTGATAATATCTACCCTATCTTTCCTTCTAATAAAGGTGGCTGGCGCTCCTGTTTTAACTATTTGTAACTTCCCTGAATATAGATCAATTAAAGATATATCGAAGGTTGTAAATACTTCATCATTGGATTTTAACATAAGTATAGAATTGATAGTCTTTAAAGCTAATTCATTATCAAATTTAGCCTCTAAAAACTTTTCAAACAAATTTATTGCTATACTACTTTCATTATTAGCCTTTCTCCCTACCCCCATCCCATCACTAAGGGCTGCAAAATAACTATTTTCTCCTTCTCCGAAGGTATAGCTATCACCGGATATTCCGTTATAGTAATTAGTTTTTGAAACTACTTCTGTTAAGGCGTTATATCGATTGCTTCTTATTAATTTGAATCTTTGCCTTTCTTTCTTGGATTGACCGATATTGAACTCCCCCTTTAACGGAACTCCCATGGTATCAGAAACTATTCTTCTAATATTTTCTTGACTATTTTCCTTTTTATATGGTTTATCTACTTCTACATATATTTCAATTTTGTTATCTTCCAATTCCGCTACAACAACATCTTTTACGTTTACCTTATTATTTATCAAATTGGTTAATACCATCTCCTCCATATCTTCTTTAAATATAGGATTGATATATATATCTTTGGCCATATCCTCCATTATTTTTGCTATGCCTTCTAATTGATCAGATACTAGTATTCTATTTTCAATTATCTTACCTTTCCACATATTGTTGTTCTTAAATTTATCAAAATGATTTTGTATTTCTTTCTTTATTTCACTTTTATTAATGCAATAATCTTTAATCAGCTGGGGTAAATTCTCATCTTTCAAAGGTATCTTCTCTTCTAATAGGCTTATTGCTTTAAACATAGAATGATAAGTAGTGTAGAAACCTTCCTCCCAGCAAAATTTTTTCATTCCACAATTAGAACATATGGAATTAGCTACATCATCAATCAATTCATAAACCTCTTTTACGTCTTGGATATTGTTCTCCTCTACTGAAGATTTAAAAGTCTCTCCTAACTCTCTAAATACTTGAGATATTTCATTCAACCTTTTTACAGTCATCTCGTCTTTTTTATAGGAATAGTTTCTTTCCTTAGACCTTCTTGTTATAAAATCTATATGCCCTGATAAATAGTAGTCCAAGGGCTTATATAGAATGCTAAAAAGAATAGTAGCTAAGACCAATTCTTTTAGATGGAGGAAGCTTATTCCATAACCATTAATATAGAAAGATACGATTCCATTCCCTAATAAAAAACCTAAAATAGATCCTACCTTGCCTAGATCTTTAAAAACTCCTGCCAATAAACCTGCTAATCCGTATATGGCAAGTAGGAAAGGCATCTCTGGTTGGGATATATAAGAAATCATCCCTAGAATCAATCCCATGGTACTTCCTATAAAAGCCCCCTCAGTATACCCAAAAAACAGAATAAACAATATGCTAATAATATTTTTTATAGAAGCACCAAATATGGTGAGGCTGTGAAAACCTGAAAGTACTAAAGCTAAAGTGATAAAGGCACAAATAGCCCTTTCACTGGTATAGGTTTTGCCTATTGATTCTACGGAAAGACTATATAAAAATATATAAGTTAGCGTGAATACTACTAATCCTTCAAAAATAACAATAAATAAATCATAAATAAAAACATTATTTAATATAAATAAAGATATGGATTTAATAAGTATAAAGATACTTCCAGTTACAAGGGATGATTTTATGGAAGAAAGGGCTTTTATGGATTTAAACCGATTAAATAGAATCCAGGCCGCAACTACTACAACTATATAATCTATCCCTTTCAATCCATGGAAAGAAAGTGTTCCCAATAATGTTGAAACCACAATAAAAATATTTGACCGTCCAGATAAAATATAAGCAGTCATAAAAGTTAAACCAAAGGGCGTTAATTTATCCATTATACTAGCCCTGCTAATGAAAAAAGCTAAAATAACAGGTAATATATAGTCCCAATTGAAATCAATAGTCCTATCTCGCCTTTTTTCTTTGGTTGAAATATATTCTGTCTTTAGCATTTTTATTCCCCCTATATTCTTTTGAATACATATTACCAGGAAGGAGGAAAATATTTTGTCAATACTTCTTGCAGAAACACAAGAAATTTCTGACATAATAGATTTATATATTCTATTATTTTCTAATCTAAAGAAAGGGAATAATAAGGCTTATCCTAGCTAAAATACCAATTTAAATCCATAAGAAAAAATAAATACATATAATGTATATTTTTGTTTGAAATCTTCTACATAGCATAGTTATCAAAGATTCAACCTAATAATATCCAATATTAATATAAGATTAAGTTAAAAAAATAAAAAACCGGATTAATCCGGTTTTATAAGTCCATGCTTCGCCCCCTATATCTTTGTCCAAATCCTCTCCTACCTTCTCTCATCTTTAACTGATCTTGTTTTTCATTACTATCCTTTAAAAATTTAGACAGCTTATCTTCAAAAGACATATGCTTTTGTTTTTCATCAGTTTTGTTCCAATCGATTTCAATGGGATTGTTTGTTTTAGGTTTGGCTTGTCTAATGGATAGGCTTATTTTTCCATCTTCAGAGATTGACAAGACTTTTACTTTAACTTTTTGGTCTTTTTTCAAGTAGTCGGCTACCTTTTCAACATAGTCATCAGATATTTCAGATATATGCACCAATCCACTTTCCCCTTGGGGTAATTGCACAAAGGCACCAAAATTTGTAATACCTGTGACTCTGCCCTCAACTACTTTTCCAACAGTTATGGGCATAAATAAACAATTCCTCCTTATAAAATATATTCTTACTTTAGTATATATTAGAAAATCATTATTGTCAATGAATTCTACTTCCTAAAGAACTGAAATAGACTTTTATCCTTATTTTTATCAATATAGATTATTTCCCTAGGTCTTACCATTCTTAGGTCTTCCCTAGCAACCTTTTCAACGAAGGTTAAAGAGTCCTTGTTATTAATTTCTTCGTTTAACTCTTCTATATCCTTTTCCAATTGAGCTACTTCTTTTTCTTCTTTAATCCTTTTACTATTTAAATCTTTGATCATCATGCTTTGGTTGATTAATGTTTTACTAAGCCAAAATATTAGAAATAAGATTATTAAATGTTTTAATCTAAAGCCTGACTTTCTCCTTCCTTTTCTTTTCATACTACCACCACCTACTTATGTATATTCTACATCCTTTTTAAAAATCCTCTATTTTTTATTAGAAATAATTTTTTTATATCTTTTTATTTCACCTATAGCTTCCCTTGGTATTTTTCTTATTCTATTTATTCTTTTCATTTTAGGAGATAGTAAACTTTTGATCTGTCTAAAGGGTAGTTTAATAACTTTAAGAATATTATTGATTATAGTTATGATTCCATTAAATAATTTTACCCATAATGGGAATAGTATTTTGCTCAATATCTTTAAATAGATAAATCCTCCTAAAAAAAAATCCAATGAAAATATATCCCCTCATACTTCCCCAATTGCTTTTATTTATTATATAAAAAAATATAAATGATATCCCTATCCAAAATAACAAATCTTCTAGTATAGTAACTATTTTTCTAGGTTTAAAATATAATCTATTAACCCTATATATATCATAAGCTAGTCCAGATATCAAACCACCATATATGGAGGTTAAGAATATATAAAGTTGAATCTTAATAGTGGTCTCCATATTTGTCTCCTTATACTATTTAAAAATTTTCCCAATAATACTTCCTCTTTGAGATAAATCTTTATCCATATAGTTTATGCCATTGATAATTCCATCTATTTTTATATTTCCATCATCTAGGTTTAACTTCCCTACATTAAGTTCCTCTCCTTTTATAATCATACTTCCTTTAATGGTTTTAAGTATAATGGTATTATCATTAAAACTTTCCACTTGTTCTACTCCTGTAATAGTAACTTTGTTCCTATCTTCAACTAAGATATTTTGATTTTTAAAGCTTCCCTTTATATCAGTCAACCCAATCCCTCCTACTCTATTCTTTACTAATATTTATGAAAAGAAAAAGGCTTTTAGAACAAAGCCTTTAATCTATAGTTTTATATAATTCCATCGCCTCATCTTTCTTTACATTATCGCTTACCTTCAACACCTGAACCTTTATAGAACCAGTGCCAAAGTTAACCTGAACTGTATCTCCTACCTTAACCTCATCTCCTGGTTTTGCCAGTTTCTCGTTTATATAAACCCTTCCCTGTTCGCAAGCTTCTTTGGCTACAGTTCTCCTTTTAATTATCCTAGAGTTTTTTAAGTATTTGTCAATTCTCATATAATTCCCTCCTTATTACAAAAAAAATCAGGTCTAAGACCTGATTTTTTACTTATTTACAGCTTCTTTTAATCCTTTTCCTGCCTTAAATACAGGAGCCTTTGAAGCTGGTATTTGGATTACTTCTTCTGGATTTCTTGGATTTCTGCCTTCTCTTGCTTTCCTATCTCTTACTTCAAAGGTTCCAAATCCAACTAATTGTACCTTATCACCACTAGCTAAAGTTTCTTCTACTACTTCCATGAAAGCATTTAATGCACTTTCTGCATCTTTTTTAGTCAAATTACTTTTTTCTGCTATGCTAGCAACTAATTCAGCTTTATTCATAATTAATTCCTCCTCTTATCCTAAACTTAATCTTACCTTATTAAGTTATTCTATATTGATTTTAAAAATCCTTCTTCTAATACTATATTTTTTATTAGATTGCTAAAGTTTATGTAGTTTAGCTTCATTCCATAGTATATCCATTTCTTCCAAAGTCATTTCTTCTAACTTTTTACCCATTTTTCTACTTTTTACTTCCATAATCTCAAATCTGTCAATAAATTTATTTACTGTCCTGTTTAATGCAATTTCAGGGTTTACATTTAAAAATCTGCATACATTGACTACGGCAAATAATAAATCTCCTAACTCTTCTTCTACTTTCCCCACATCACCACCTTCAATAGCATTTATAGATTCTATAACCTCATAATATTCTTCCTTTACCTTGTCTAAAGCTCCATCTACACTACTCCAATCAAATCCTACTTGCCCTGCCCTTTCTTGGACTTTATAACTTCTCATTAGAGAAGGAAGTTTGGGTGTATCCTTTAGAATATCGGTATAAGTTAAAATTCCCCTTTCCTCATACTTCAGTTTATTCCAATTATATACTACTTCATCAGATTTTTCTACTTTTTTTTCATTAAAAACATGAGGATGTCGATAAATTAATTTTTTATTAAGTTCAGTAGTAATATGGTAAAGGTTGAATCGCCCTTCCTCTGAGGCTATTTCACAATGAAAAATTATCTGAAAAAGTAGATCCCCTAATTCTTCGATAAGTCCATCTATATCTTCATTATCAATTGCATCTACTACTTCATAAGCTTCCTCAATGACCGATTCCCTTATGGATTGGTGGGTCTGTTTCTTATCCCAAGGGCAACCTTTTTCACTTCTTAATAATTTCATTGTATCTATTATATCGGCAATATCATATATTTTTTTAATTATTTTGTCCACTTTGGGAATATATATACTAGTTAAAGAGTCTATTCTATCAATTCTATCCAATTGATAAACAGGAATCTTATGAAGTTTTTCTTCCTCCTTTATTCCAGCCCTATTGATAACATAAATTTCATACTCATCCCCATATACCTCAGAGAGTATAAGCTTTATATCGGAGGCGACTCTCCTATTATACACTTGAGTTATAATATAATCAATATTTATATCTATATCATTTACATTAAATATTGTTCCATCCACTATTTTAAGCCCATTAATAGGGTCATTTTTGACTAATTCAACCATTGGCTCTATAAAGCTAACTCCTGTTACTAATTCTATATCTAAACCCTTGCCTTCTTTTTCCAACAAAAGTTCCACCGTCTTCTCTGCCACCATAGGGTTCCCTGGAACTAAATAATTAATAACCTTATAGGTCTTAGCTTTGTTAATTAGATCATTAACAATATGCTTATAAACCTTAATAAATTCTTCTTCCCTTTCATAGACATAATCATAGGATTCATAGTCAATATTATTATCTTTAAAATATTTCACTGTAGGATGGTTTTCCGTTCTTAAAAAATTTCTATCTCCACTATTAATTCTTTTTACTACGCCTAAAGTTAAAGAATCTATATCTCCTGGTCCTAAGCCTAAGATGTATATCTTTCCCATTTTCATTACTCCTTTATTTCTCTTTTTTATTTTTTAATATATTAAGCTCCAAAAGTTTCTTAGCAATTCTGTCTCCCTTCGGCAATAGGCTAAAATCTTCATAGGTTAAAGATCCGGTAATTATAAGAAGTACAAAATAAGTTATTGCTGCAAGAATTATAGCCAGTATAGTAGATAATTTATCTCCAACAATATTCATTAAGCTAGCATGAACTAATTTTGCAACTAATGCCATCCCTATAGATGATACCAAGGGCCTTAAAAACATTTCTCTAAAACTCAATTTTAATCTAGTATACTTCCGAACAGCCATTAAGTCAAGGATTGCAGCAATCAAATAGGCAGTTACAGTAGATACGGCTGCTCCTTTTACATTTATGGTTCTAATGCCTGTTAAGGTATAGGTTAAAAACACTTTAACTGCAGCACCTATAGCTAAATTGACTACAGGTACTAATGGTCTTCCTAATCCTTGCAATATAGCTGTTAAGGATTGAACTAAAGTCAAAAATATAACCCCAAAGGAAAGTATGGATAATATTTCTCCAGTACTAATTATTTCCCCCTGGTTTAATTTAAAATATAATAATCCAATAATAGGTTTTGCAAGGATAAACAATCCCAAAGCAGCTGGCAAACCAATTAACAAGGTAATTCTTATGCCTGAAGCAGTAATATTTCTAATTGATTTATAGTTTTTCTTCATATTAGCAGTAGCTATGGCTGGAACTAAAGATATCGCTAAAGCTGTGGAAAAAATTAAGGGCAAATTGATTAAAGTTTGAGCATGCCCTGTAAGCTGACCATATAGAGCATTGGCTTCCTCCTTAGTGAATCCTATGCTATTCAATCGCTTAAACACCAACAATGTATCGATAGAGTTCATTATGGGAACGATAGCTGCCCCTATAGTTATGGGAATAGCTATAACCAGTAAATCCTTTATTATTTTATTTACCGATTCTTCTTCTACCTCTAAACTGCTTTTTATTTCCTCTCCAATGTCTCGTCTTTTAAATATATAGATGAATATCATTGTTATGGCGCCTGTTATAGCCCCTATAGAGCCTCCAAAAGATGCTCCTCCTGCTGCTATGGGCAACCCTCTATCTAATAAATAATATGTCACCAATAACCCTGCGGTAACCCTAAAAAGCTGCTCCACAATCTGAGATAGTGCAGTTGGCGTCATAGTCTGTCTTCCTTGAAAATATCCTCTGAAAGCTGCCATAATAGGCACGAAAAATAGAGCTGGTACCAATGCTATAAGTGCATAATAAGCATCTTCATTCCCTAAGGATTCGACAATGTTTTTTGCATTAATAAAAACAAATAAAGAAGTAAGTGCTCCAGCTATCAATAGTCCTAAAAATGCTACCTTAAATACCTTATGAGCCCCCCTATAATCCTCTATGGCCCTTTTTTCTGAAACCAACTTTGCTACAGCTACAGGGAACCCTGCAGTTGATATAGTTAACAGTAGTACATAAAGAGGATAAGCAGTTTGATAATATCCTATCCCTTCGCTTCCAAGTATATTGTTAAGGGGTATTCTATAAAAGGCCCCAAGAATTTTAACTATAGCACCAGCAATTCCAAGAATAGCTGCTCCTTTCAAAAAATTATCCTTCGTCATCACATTTCCCCCTAATATTTAATACAAATAGCTCGTTGCAGAACCCTACAACTCGCATATTTACTACATTTATTTATATTGAAATGGCTAGGATCCCCCCATTTTGGGTATATATACAGTACTAAGATGTGTATAACTCAAAACAAATAGAAAGGAGAATCCTATGCCAGTTTCAGCTAAACAATTAAACTTTACTGATATTTCTACTGAATTTGATAAGTTTTACAATAAAAATCAAAACAATTTACTTGGTTTGTTAGACCAATTCATTAATATTAGTGATTTTATTCCATTTTCTTTTTACCAAAAATATTATTCTCATTTTGGTAGAAAAAGAAATTTCTCTTTAGAGTCTATGATTAACGCCTTTATTCTTAAAAATATTTTATCTCTTCCTTCTATCGATCTATTGATTTCATTACTTAATATTTCATCTGAAATGCGTCAATTTTGTGGATTTCTCAAGGTTCCTCATAAGTCTCAATTCTCTAGGTTTAAGGTTAATTTCTTTGATGCTTTAAACGACTTATTCAATAATCTTGTTGATGTAACTGAAGAAATTTCTAAGGATATCAATCCATTTTTAGCTTCTTTTTTAATCACTG
>NZ_AZSU01000007.1:40616-86108 GCF_000511955.1 [Clostridium] ultunense DSM 10521
TCAATGGTAAACTAAGCTATATATTAAATTGTGAAAATCCTTGCACTAGTTCAAAATGCGGAAGAATTAAACAAATTACTATACATCATAATTATCGCTTTAATTCTTCTATCCCTCGTGATAGCTTAAAGTGGCAGAAACTATATAGACTTAGAACTATCTGCGAAAGATCCATTTGTCAAATTAAGAATTTCATTCAAATTAAATCATCAAGAGTTAGAAATACAGTATCTTTAAAATCAGATATTCTACTTGCCTGTATTTCTCAATTAATTGCTTTTATACTTATATTTAAGTCTAAAAATTATGATAAACCTCTTGCTATTAAATCTTTGATTGCTTAACTTTAATCTCTGAAACTAGATAACCAGTTTTTAAAAGGTTTCATTGAACCTTTGCTTTGCTATGCCTTTTTTGTGGATATCTGAAAACTTAAGATGTTTAAAAGCGTTTAATTGCCTATTTTCTCCTATTTTCTGTGGATAACTTTAAAATCATATTTTGCAACTATCTATTTAATACAAACTAAACCCATTATACCAAAAATATATTTAATATAATATACTATTATAACAAGGAAAGCCAATATGGAATATTTTTTAATATTCCTATAATAAAAATAATATAGCCTACCAATTTGGTAGGCCCTTTTTAGCTTTCCATCTGTTTTGACAAAAACCCTGCTGCCGTTTCAACTAATTTTACTTCAACATCACCCATAATTGCATCTGGTTCCTTCGACATTAATATTACAGTTCCTATTGGATCCCCTTGCATGATTATTGGCGCTATTGCCTGAGCTGTATATTCATCTGAACTTTCATCTTCATAAAATAATTTAATAGGTTTATCTGTATCTTTTGTCAAATAGCTATTTCTTGATTCCATGATTCTCTCCAAATCAGGACTTATCCTTTTTTCTAGGTACTCCTTTTTTGAGCCTCCAGCAATTGCAATTATATGGTCCCTATCTGAAATAATGGCAGTAAAAGTAGTAGCTTCATATAAGGACTCGCAATATTCATTGGCGAACTCATTTAATTCTCCGATAGGAGAGTATTTTTTAAGTATTACCTCACCTTCTCTATCTGTAAATATTTCCAATGGGTCTCCTTCTCTTATTCTCAAGGTTCTCCTGATTTCTTTAGGTATAACAACTCTTCCTAAATCATCAATACGTCTTACTATGCCAGTTGCCTTCATCTTTTCCCTCCTCAAGAAAATTTATTGTGTATTTATTATTTTACTAATAGGAATTTTTTATACATTTATGGTAATCTTAAGTTAAAGTATTTACATTAATTGAAAAACTCCACTAAAAAGTGGAGTTTTCGTTAATTTTTTTTGCCATCCTTACTATCTTTATCCATATATATTTTTACATCTGCCTTTTCCTTCATATCCGATATCTTTTCCATATATTTGCTGTATTTTAGTACTGAAACCACATCCTCTTTTAATTCTTCATAGCTATCTATTCTATCCTCTAATAATATAATATGATAACCCGATTCAGTCTTAATCAAGCCACTGGTTTCCCCTATTTCCAAATTAAAAGCTGCATCCCCTAATGCTTTATACCCTTCTAATAGTGATTCCTTAGTAAAATAACCTAGATCCCCGCCTTGTATCGCTGAGTTTGAGTCTGCTGATTCAGTAGCAACTAAACTATGGAAATCCTCACCATTTTTTAGCTTTTCTAATACCCTATTACCTTCTTCTTCAGTTCTAACCAAAATATGGCTTGCTCTAACCTTAACAAAGGAGTCCTTGTTTTTATCAAAATATTCTTTGATTTCTTCTTCTGATAAATCGATTTTATTATAAAAATTGTCTCTATGTTTTATATATATTAATTCTCTCTTTAACCCTCTTTTAAGAGTTTCTTCGGTAAAACCATTCTTCTCCAAATACTGCCTATACTGTTCTTCATCGGTTAATTCTAACTCGTTCATATAATAATTTTTAACTGCATCATTTATCTCTTCATCAGTTACAGCTATGTCCATCTTATCCAATTCTTTAGCCAATATCTTCTCTAATATTAAGCTTCCTAATATATTTTCTCTTAATACATCTTCAAAAACTTTATTATCTCCCATATCTTGAGATAAGATATCCTCTCCAAATTGTTTTTGGCGCACCTTTTTTGCCAATTCAAAATCCTCATCAAATTCTTTTTGAGTGATTATTTCACCATCTACTTTAGCTACTATACCTTCTTCCTTTTCTTTGTTAGCGCAACCTGGAATAAACCAGGACATTAAACCGACTATTACTACCAATATTAAAAGTCTTTTATTTAATCTAAACACTCATAACATCCTCCCTAATAAGTATAATTATATTATATAGCATTTTTCACATTATGGAAACCTCTAATTTTTTCAATTAATCCCCTTAAATCGGATATTAAATCTCTACCAGTTCTATAATTAAAAGAGGGAGTATTAGATAGATCAAAATTGATCTTCCTTCCATATTCTTTCGATAGATAATGAATTAAATCTGGAGAAATGAATTCTATGGAACTAAATTCTAGAGTAATTATATTCTCAGACTGACTGATATTCTTAATATGATATAGGCTTGCATTGTTTTTAATATAGGAAATATCCATTAAATTGTTTACCTCTTTAGGTATATCTCCAAACCTGTCTATTAGTTCATCTAATAATTCATTATAATCTTCTTCATCTACAATAGCAGCAATCTTTTTATAAATTTCAATCTTTTGTTCCTCATCTTCAATATATTTAGAAGATATATACCCATCTATTGCTAAGTCAATGGTCGTATCTACAATTTCCTCAAAATCTTCACCTTTAATCTTCTTAATAGTTTGGTTTAAAAATTTAACATAAAGGTCATAACCTATGGCTTCAATATGTCCATGTTGTTCTACCCCTAAAAGGTTTCCTGCTCCTCTTATTTCTAGATCCCTCATGGCAATTTTATAGCCAGAGCCAAATTCGGTAAAATCCTTTATTGCCCTTAACCTTTTTTCTGCCACTTCAGTTAAGACTTTGTTTTTTTCATAGGTGAAATATGCATAGGCAACTTTGTTTGTCCTTCCAACTCTACCTTTTAGTTGGTATAGTTGTGATAACCCCATTTTATCGGCATCGTATATGATAATTGTATTCACATTGGGTATGTCTAGGCCCGTTTCAATAATGGTTGTACATACTAAAACATGGTATTCATTAGATATGAAATCCATCATAACCTTTTCTAATTCCCTTTCACTCATTTGACCATGACCTACCGTTATACTAGCCTCTGGAACCAATTTTTTTAACTGTACTGCCATCTTGTCAATAGTTTCTACCCTATTGTATACAAAATAGACCTGCCCTCCCCTTTCCATCTCCTTTAAAATGGCTTCTCTTATCATCTGCTCATTAAACTCTACTACATAAGTCTGGACCGGATATCTTTCTTCAGGCGGTTCATCTATAACACTCATGTCCCTAATACCTATTAGAGACATATGAAGAGTTCTAGGAATAGGCGTTGCTGTAAGGGTTAACACGTCCACATTTTCCTTTAACTTCTTCAAGGTTTCTTTATGCTTCACCCCAAATCTCTGTTCTTCATCTACGATGAGAAGTCCTAAATCCTTAAAAATTACATCCTTAGATAGGAGCCTATGGGTACCTACTACAATATCTATAGTCCCCTTTCTAATCCCATCAATGGTATCCTTCTGTTCCTTAACAGTTCTAAACCTACTTAACATAGCAGCCTTAATAGGAAAAGTGCTGAACCTTTCCATTATGGTATTATAGTGTTGTTGAGCCAATATAGTAGTAGGTACTAAAAAGGCTACCTGCTTTCCATCCATTATAGCTTTAAAAGCAGCTCTTAAAGCTACTTCCGTTTTCCCATATCCTACATCACCGCATAATAGTCTATCCATTGGTTTCCCCTTTTCCATATCCCTCTTAATGTCCTCTATACTTTTAATCTGACCTTCCGTTTCCTCATAGGGGAATAGATCTTCAAATTGGCTTTGCCATACAGTATCCTTAGAAAAAGAAAATCCCTTTAAACTCTCCCTTTTAGCATATAGTTCCAATAAGTCCTTTGCCATATCTTCTACTGCCTTTTTTGCCCTTTGTTTCGTTCTAGACCATTCTAAACTGCTAAGTTTATTGACCTTTGGCTTAATGGAATCTGCCCCAATATATTTTTGGATTAAATTCATCTGGTCTATAGGCACATATAATTTGTCGTTTCCCCTATACCTAATAGTTAGATAGTCTTTAATTATGCCTTGTATATTTAATTGTTCAATCCCTTCATACTGGCCAATACCATGGTTTTCATGGACTACAAAATCCCCTATTTTTAAATCAGAAAAATTAATAGTATCTGCTTTTGACTTACGTTTCACCTTCCGAACCTCTTTAGAGGAACCAAATATCTCTTCATCCGTGATAATAGCCATTTTAATATCTGGATACTCAAATCCTTTATTAATGCTTCCGGTAGTTATGAAAACTTGGCTTGATTTAATATGCCGATTGCCATCTTCTACAAAACTGCATATAAAGTCTAGGTCCATCAAAGTTGATTGTAATCTTCTTCCTCTTTCTTCTGTACCCGATAAAATTATTACCTTATATCCTCTATATTTATAATGATCTAATTCTTCCTTTAAAAGGTCCATATCATTATGAAAATATTGCATAGATTTAGTGGTAAATCTCAATAGGGACTCTGGCTTAAATTTAGGGTCATTTTTTAATAAAGCTGAGTTGAGTATTGAAATTTTTCCCTCTATACTATCTACTATATCCTTATATCTATAACTGATCTTCTCATGACCAGGAAGAACCTCTCCTGCCTCTAAAACATAAGAGTATTTAAGTAAAAATTGTTCCTCTATACTTTTTGATCTTTCCTCTATCCTTCTTGGCTCGTCAATAAATACAAGACTATTATCTTGAAAATAATTAAATATACTGGACAAATATTCTTCAGGTATAAAGGGAAGTACCATATCCATATTTGAAATATATAGTTTCTCTTTAAGCTCTTCAATATAATCCGTAAACTTATCTTCAATATTTTGCCTAATCTTAGAACCTTTTTCTAACTTGCGAATTACTTTGTTTAAAGTCCTTTCCATGCTTTTTATAGTACTATCCCTATAATGGTCTAATATCAATACTTCCTTTACTGGAGGTATAAATACAGACTCTACCATTTCTAAGGACCTCTGGGTTCCTAAATCAAAGGTTCTTATAGAGTCTATCTCATCATCAAACATCTCTATTCTATAGGGATTTTCACTATTAGGTGGGAAGAAATCCACAATACCTCCCCTTATACTAAACTGACCTATTCCTTCTACCATGCTCTCCCTTTCATATCCACAAGCTATAAATTGTGAGGCCAGCTCCTCCAATACCATCCTGCTTTCCAGGTCAATCTTCATGGATTGATTTTTAAATAGAATAGGATTTATAAGTTTATTTAATACTCCTTCAATATGTGCCACAACGATTATCTGCTCCCCTTCTATTAGGCGAGAAAGTACCCTTAATCTTTCATTAGTCCTTTCAGAGCTAATAGCATCTACTTTGTAGAACAGTATATCCTTATTAGGGAATATTTCTACTACATTATCATCAAAATTCTTGATATCTTCATAAATCTTCTTAGCTTTCCCTTCATCGTAAGTAAGTATTAAAATCTGTCTGCCTAGATGTTGGTTTAGGGCATAAGAAATATGCCCTATATTCTGGTCAATAATTCCATAAGTTGATATAGGGCTTCTCCTTTTTTCTATATCCTCTAGCATTTTTTTATAAGAAGCTAGGTTTTTCAACGGGTCAATAAACATATTTAGCATTATATCAGCGCTCCTTAATTTATACATAGGCCTTAAGCCCAGGATTAAATCCTGGGCTTAGTCTCCTTTTTTATTGAACTGATTCATGGCCGTATTCATATCATAAGTTATAATGGTTTCTACAGCCTGAGCAGCCTTTTCTATGGCAACGTCAATATCCATTCTCTCATCTTTGTCAAATCTACTCAAAACAAAATCGGCTAAATCTTGTCCTTCTCTCTTGTTTCCTATTCCAATCTTTATTCTCGGAAAATCCTCAGATTGTAAATGGTATATTATGGATTTCAATCCATTGTGAGAACCGGCACTGCCTTTCTTCCTTATCCTAATAGTCCCAAATTCTATATCTATATCATCCACCACTACTATTATATTCTCTAGAGGAAGCTTATAGAAGTTATACAAATCCAATACCGCCATACCACTATTGTTCATATAGGTTTGGGGTTTTACTAGGAAGACCTTTTCACCACCAATAGTTCCTTCACCATATACTGATTTGAACTTTATCTTATTTATTATTATATTATTCCTATTAGCTAATAAATTTATAGTATCAAAACCAACATTATGTCTAGTATTAAAATAATTTTTACCAGGGTTCCCTAACCCGACTACTACAAACAATTTATCACCTCATAGATTAATCGAACAATATACTTACGGATTCATTGTAGTGGATTCTCCTTATAGCTTCGGCAAATATTGGCGCTACACTTACTACTTCTATCTTATCGATTAGTTTCTCTTCTCCTAATGGTATAGTATTCGTTACAACAAACTTTTCAATCACTGAATTTTCAATTCTTTCAATAGCAGGTCCTGATAATACGGGATGGGTAGCACAACCATAAACGGATTTAGCTCCAAAGTTTTTCAACACTTGAGCTGCTTTAGTTATTGTCCCAGCCGTATCGATTATATCATCTACTATTATAACATTCTTCCCTTCTATATCTCCAATTACATTCATTACTTCTGAAACATTGGCTTTAGGTCTTCTCTTTTCAATAATGGCTATAGGAAGATCTAATAGATTAGCAAAATTTCTCGCTCTGGCTACTCCGCCTAAATCTGGGGATACAATAACAGTTTCCCTATCAATAATATCTTTAAAGTATTCTGCCAAGATTGGTACTCCAGATAGATGGTCTACAGGAAGATCAAAATATCCTTGGATTTGTCCAGCATGTAAATCCATACTTACAACTCTATCTATTCCAGCTACCGTCAACAAATCTGCAATTAACTTAGCGGTAATAGGCTCCCTAGCCTTTGTCTTTCTATCCTGTCTTGCATACCCATAATATGGGATCACTGCATTTATTCGTCCAGCAGAAGCTCGTTTAAAGGCATCTATAAGTATTAATATTTCCATTAAATTATCATTTACAGGCGTACAAGTAGGTTGGATTATAAACACATCACTACCTCTGACGGTCTCGTCAATATTTACAAAAATTTCTCCATCACTAAATTTACCTACTTCACAACAGCCAAAAGGTACATCCAGCTCCTTACAAATACTTTTTGCCAATTCTCTGTGGGAATTTCCCGAAAAAACCTTAATTTGACCCTTTCGTAATTTCATTTAATACTCCTCCTATCAGTTTACTTATTATCTTTATAACCTTTTTCTTCAACCCAGCCATCCCTATTTACCTGCCTAGCTCTAGCAATAGACAAATTGCCTTCTTCTACCTCTTCAGTTATAGTAGAACCAGCTGCTATATATGCCCATTCCCTTACAGCTACAGGGGCTACCAGATTAGAATTGCTGCCAATAAATACATTATCTTCAACTAAAGATCTAAACTTTGAACGGCCATCGTAATTTACAAACACTACTCCACAACCTACATTTACATTTTTCCCTACATCCGCATCTCCTATGTAGGCTAAATGTCCAGCTTTAGAATTGTCTCCAATTGTAGAATTTTTAACTTCCACAAAGTTACCAATTTTTATATTCCTGCCTAAATGGCTATTAGGTCTTAAATGAGCATAAGGTCCTATCATACATTCGTCATCTACTATGCTATCACTAATATTTGATGAGTATATCTCCACCTTATTGCCAATTTTACTATTTTCTATTCTACAATTTTCTCCTATTATACAATCTTCACCAATTATAGTTTTTCCAACAATTATTGTCCCTGGATATATTATACTATCTTTTCCAATAGTAGCGCTAGGTTCTATATAGGTATTTTCTGGATTTATTATAGTTACTCCATTTTCCATATATCTTTTATTAATTCTACTTCTCATAACCTTTTCACAGAAAGCTAATTGAACCCTAGAGTTAACTCCGTGAATTTCCCTTGAATCTTCTATTACATAAGCTCCGACTTTACAACCTTCTTCCTTTAGAATCTTAATCACATCTGTAATATAATATTCGCCTTGAGCATTGTCATTATCAATTTTACTAAGGGCATATTTCAACTGTCTCCCGTTAAAGCAATATATACCAGAATTAATTTCCTTTATTTTTAATTCTTCTTCTGTTGCATCTTTATGTTCAACGATTTTAAGTATATATCCTTCATCATCCCTTATAACTCTGCCATAACCAGCCGGATCTTCTAAATAGGCTGTTAGAATTGTACCATCATAATCATTTTTGTCGTGATAATCCACAAGTCTTTTTATTGTTTTATCCCTTATTAAAGGAGTATCCCCATATAGGATTATCACATTGCTATTATCATCTATATGGTCAATAGCTTGCATAACAGCATAGCCCGTTCCATAAGGATATTCATCACCTATAGGTTGGGTTTTAAATAGGATATGGGAATCCTTAAACTTTTCCTTTACTTTTTCTCCCCCATGACCTACTACTACGTAGTTTTTCTCTATATTAGCATTTTTGCTCGCATTTATAACATACTCCAATATAGGTTTCCCACATATTTTATGTAATACCTTTGGAATTTTAGACTTCATCCTTGTACCTTCTCCTGCAGCCAATATTATCGATATATTCATACTAACACCTCTTTTATATTTATCTATCCAAATTATATTTTAACCTATTTAGCCTATAAGTCCACACTAAATATATAATTTTCTTAATAATATCCCAGATTATTGTCAAATCTCCATGAATTTATAAAAAAAGCTTCTATGAAAACGTAATTATGAAATCCTTTTTTTGAAACTCAATTAGGGTAAGTTCTTATTAATTAACACTTTATAAGTTGGAACTTTCCTATTCGCTATTAATTCGTTATTAAGGTAAAAAAGGACCTTAAGGTCCTTTTTCACTCGGATATTAAAATTTTTTCATATTCTTCAAAAATTGCATCTTGAATCTTTTTCCTAGTTTCTGCATTAATAGGATGTGCAATGTCCCTAAATTCACCGTCTGGCATTTTCCTACTAGGCATTGCAATAAACAATCCATTCTGTCCTTCGATTATCTTAATATCGTGTACAACAAATTCTTCATCAAAGGTTACAGATACTATTGCCTTCATCTTCCCTTCTTCGGCAACCTTTCTAATTCTTACGTCAGTTACTTTCACAGTATAAGTTCACCACCTTCCATAGAAGCCAAAAAAATATTATTAAATATTCTCTATATTCTCTATATTTTTAAAAAATCCTTCTTATTTTGGAAATTATTTTACCTTTTTTAATTTTTTAATTAAATTTGGATTAAATCCACAAATAATGATAAATTTAAATTGGATTCAAATTAGTCTTTACAAATTTTGTAATTTGCCTTTTATATTGCCTTTTTATTATTATAGTAATATGATATAATCAAACAGTGACAAAAATCTCTTGTCAGAATAAAATAATATTAATATGTAACTTGGTAATAATATTGAAAGAAAGCATTCAATTTTGACTAACATAGGAGGTAAGTTTATGTTTGAATTTTGCATAAATGACCATAATTACTCTCACGTCCATTTTATTGGAATTGGTGGGATCAGTATGAGTGGTTTAGCAGAAATTTTATTGACAGAGGGATATAAAGTTTCTGGCTCTGATATGAATAATAGCTATATAGTTGAAAGGTTAAAAAATTTAGGTGCTGATATATACATAGGTCATAGCGAGAATAATATTAAGGGAGCAGATTTAATCGTATATACAGATGCCATTTCAAAGGATAATGAGGAACTGATAAAATCTTTAGAAGATAGTGTTCAAACCGTTGATAGGGCAACTTTTCTTGGTGCATTGATGAAAAATTATGAAAACTCTATTGCAGTATCGGGAACCCATGGTAAGACCACAACTACTAGCATGATTGCCACAATCTTAAACCGTTCCCTTTTAAAGCCGACTATTTTGCTTGGAGGTCAATTAGATGAAATTGGGGGAAATGTTAAGCTAGGTACTAAAAAATATCTCTTAACAGAAGCTTGTGAATATAGAGGAAATATTTTAAAATACTACCCTACTATAGCTATTATTTTAAATATGGAAGAAGAACATTTAGATTATTTCGAAGACATTAATCATATAGTAGATACTTTTACTCAATACGGACAAAATATATATGAGGATGGATATTTAATTATAAACTCCGACGATTCTAATGCTAGGAAGGTAATAGGAAATACTAGGGCAAAGATAATTACCTTTGGGTTAAATAGTAAATCCGATTATTCTGCTGAAAATATTTCCTTTACCACTGATGGATATCCTAGGTTTATGCTCAATATAAAAGACGAGTCCTTATACCCAGTAAAATTGAATGTAATGGGAATTCATAATGTTTATAATGCATTGGCTAGCATATCGGCTACCCATACTTTAGGAGTGCCCATAGATACTATATTAGAATCCATAGAGGCATATAAGGGAACCCATAGACGGCTGGAAGTGAAGGGAATTATAAATGGAATAAAAATAATAGATGATTATGCCCATCATCCTACTGAAATTAAAGCCTCACTAAGAGCATTAAAAAATTCAACAGATAACCGGATCTGGTGTATATTTCAACCCCATACTTATACGAGAACCAAAATACTATTGAATAGTTTTGCTGAATCCTTTTCTGAAGCAGATAAAGTAATAATACCGGATATATATGCTGCTCGGGAAAAAGATAACGGTTTAATCCATTCTACTCATTTAGTAGAAGCATTGTTAAAGAATGGAATAGATGCTAAATATATTTCTTCTTTTGATAGTATAGAAGATTATATACTTGATAATGCTAAAAAAGGAGATGTTGTAGTTACCATGGGAGCAGGTAATGTCTATACCATAGGAGAATCCCTGCTTGAAAATAATAAAAAAGAGGCTATATAACCCCCTATATTATAGGGGGTTCCCTAATCCAAAGTTCTATTTTACATTATAAATTTCTTCTAACACCTTGTTAATCTCGCTAGGTTCAAATATAAAATAGGATAATATTTTTCCATTAACTTTTTTTAACTCTGGCTTTCCTGGTAAAGTTATAAATGTAAAATCATCCCTTTTAATGCCTAAAGCCTTCCTAGAATAAGCAAGACCTTCAAATAGTTTAATGTCAGTATTAATATGGTCAAACCCTTTCTTAATCACTATAGGCAATCGATAAGTCAAAACTTTATCCGTAAAGGATTGGAGAAATTGTTGTTGTGCTTTTATCCTTCCTAAATCCCCATCAATATAGCCACCTTGATTATTGTTACCCTTCCTATATCTTAAAAAATCTAAGGACTTCTTCCCATTCAATACTTGTTTCCCCTCCTTTATATCTATATTCAAAGGAGGATCGGCAGTAGGATCCTCATACTTCATATGGAAAGGTACCATCACCTCTACCCCTCCAATTGAATCAATAATATTTTCTACCCCCTCATAATCTATCATTATGTAATGATGAATGGGAACTCCTTCTAATATATGGGATACAGCTTTTTTGACTCCTTCTACTCCATGATCCCCATAAATAGCATTTATTTTCCTCTGTTCTCCTTGATTATATCCTCTCCTATGAATATAAGTATCCCTTGGTATAGAAATTGTGTTTACTTGCTTAGATTTAGGGTTAAAGGTTGCAAATATAATGGTGTCAGTTCTAATATCCTCCATACCTAACAAAATTAGATTTATTCTATTACTATCCTTAAAAGCTTCTGCTAATGAAGAATAGCTTCTTATCGTTGGAGTGGTCTTTTCAATACTAGATTCTTCATCTATTCTAGATTCTTTACTACTAATATTGGAGCCTAATCTATACTCATTAGATTTTAAATAGGAGTAGGAACCTAAAAAAATAGCAACAAAGAAAAAAATAAAGGACACAATAAATACTTTCCAAAAAGTCTTCATTTATTAGCCACCTTCCACTAATATTATTTCTATATATTGTGTCCAATCCAAACCTTTATATATCAAAAAACTTTCTTTTTAGGTGTTTAAACACCTAAAAAGAAAGTTTTTATCAACTAATCTATCTGGTTTACCTAGAATAATCGAAGAATCCTTTTTTAGTCTTCCTTCCTAAAAGACCACCCCTTACCATCTTTCTAAGAAGTGGATGAGCCCTATATTTTGAGTCGCCAAATTCAGTATATAGTACATCCATAATGGCTAAACAAACATCTAGCCCTATCAAATCGGCTAAAGCTAAGGGGCCTATTGGATGATTTGCACCAAGTTTCATGGCTTCATCTATATCCTCTGCCGCTGCTACTCCATCTCCTAATATACCTATAGCCTCATTGATCATAGGAATAAGTATTCTATTTACTACAAAACCTGGAGCCTCCTCTACTTCAACAGGAGTCTTACCTAAGGCTTTAGATAATTCTATTATTTTGCTTTTAACTTCTTCCGAAGTACCAATTCCCTTTATAACCTCCACTAATTTCATCACAGGAACTGGATTAAAGAAATGCATTCCTATTACCTTGTCTGGTCTATTAGTGCTACTTGCTATTTCAGTAATGGATAAAGAAGATGTATTTGTAGCTAATATGGTATCTTCCTTACATAATTCATCTAATCTTTTAAAAGTCTCCTTCTTTACATCCATATCTTCTGCAATCGCTTCAATAATTAGATCACAATCCTTTAAATCTTCGTAATCAGTTGTTATTTCAACTCTTTCCAATATACTATCTTTGTTATCTTCAGTGATTTTTTCTTTTTTCACTAATCTACCTAAATTTTTATCTACTACTTTTAGACTTCCCTTTGGATCTGATGGATCAATATTTCTAACCCACATTATTACATCATATTCATTTTGAGCAAAAACCTGCACTATCCCTGAAGCCATAGTCCCTCTACCTAATATACCAATTTTTTTCATCTAGACACCCCCAAATTTTATTTCAATTTATAGTTTGGTTTGCGTTTTTCTAAAAACGCTTCCATACCTTCTTTTTGATCTTCTGTAGCAAAACACAGTCCAAACAAATTCTTTTCAATATCCATACCCGTTTCAATATCCGTTTCTATTCCCCTATTTATTGCAACTTTTGCAAATCTTACTGCAATTTGTCCATTTGATACAATCTTGTTAGCCATAGCAATTGCTTCATCCATTAGTTCCTCTCCTGGAACTATCTTGTTGACTAAACCTATTCTATAGGCTTCCTCCGCATCTATCATCTCCGTAGTAAATATTAACTCTTTAGCCTTTCCCAAACCTATTATGCGGGATAACCTTTGAGTTCCTGCAAATCCTGGAATGATCCCCAAGCCTACCTCAGGTTGCCCAAATTTTGCCTTAGTTGAAGCTATTCTTAGATCACAACACATGGCTAGTTCACATCCGCCTCCTAAAGCAAATCCATTTACAGCAGCTATAACTGGTTTCTCCATTAACTCTATTTTTCTAAAAAGCTTTGACCCTTTCTCTGCAAACTTTCTCGCTGCAACCATATTCATATCCTTCATTTCAGAAATATCTGCTCCCGCAACAAAAGCTCGTCCTTCTCCAGTAATTATTAGTATATGTACATCATCGTCATCTATTACCATATCAACTGTATTATCTAGTTCACCTAGAACGTTGGAATTTAAAGCATTCAAGGCATTAGGTCTGTTGATGGATATTATACCTATATTTCTATCCTTTTTAAACAAAACATCATTAAAATCCATATAGTTTCCACCTCCCTATTAAAATTCTGTTAGCCTGTCTGTATCTATATTCTATCAAATATTGTATGATAAAACAACTAGAGTTTGTATATTAATTAACAATTAAATGATACTGAGTTCATTTAATATCCAGGTTTACCCAATAGTTTAAACATATTCTTTTTATATTCCTCTACCCCTGGCTGGTCAAAAGGGTTGACACCTAATACATATCCGCTAATTGCACAGGCCTTTTCAAAAAAATATATTAATTGCCCCAAATAGAATTCGCTTAACTCTGGTAAATTGATTATTAGATTAGGTACTTCACCCTTAGTATGGGCCATTAAAGTACCTTCAAAAGCTCTTTTATTAACATAATCTATGGTTTTACCTGCCAAAAAATTAAGCCCATCCAAATTTTCCTTATCCGCTCCTATGGTTATATCTTTTTTTGGCCTTTCTATATTTATTGTAGTTTCAAATAGATTCCTTTTCCCGTCTTGGATTAATTGACCTAAAGAATGTAAATCGGTAGTAAAATTAGCAGATGCAGGAAAAATCCCTTTATTATCCTTTCCTTCACTTTCTCCATATAATTGTTTCCACCATTCGGCAAAATATTGTAGATTTGGTTCATAATTTACAAGTACTTCTATATCCTTTCCCTTATTATATAAAATATTTCTTATTAAAGCGTATTGGTAGCAAATATTATCCTCTAACTCCTCCTTTGAGTATTCCTTCATGCCCATCAAGGCTCCTTCCATAAGCTTATCTATATGGACTCCCGAAACAGCTATGGGAAGCAGGCCTACAGCTGTAAGTACTGAATATCTTCCTCCTATATCATCGGGTATTATAAAAGAAGTATATCCTTCCTTTTCAGTTAACTCCCTTAAAGCTCCTTTAGAACTGTCCGTAGTAACATATAGCCTTTCCCTTGCTCCTTCTTTTCCATATCTCTTTTCCATATACTCCTTAAAAACTCTAAAAATCAATGCTGGTTCTGTAGTAGTTCCTGACTTAGATATTACATTGATACTTATATCCTTATCCTCTAACAACTCCATTAGATCTAATATATAATTGCTGCTTATATTGTTTCCTGCATAATAGATTTCAGGTCCCTTTCGCTTATCCGATGATAGATTATTATAAAAACTATGATTTAAAGCCTCTATACAGGCTCTAGCTCCCAAGTAAGACCCTCCTATACCTATTAGTACAAAAGCCTGGGAATCCCGTCTTATTTTACCAGCAGTGGCTTTAATCTTTTCGAATTCCGTTTCATCATAATTTTTAGGTAAGTCTATCCACCCAGTAAATTCCTTACCTGCCCCACTCCTATCCTGGAGTAATCTATGGGTGAGTTTTATAATGGATTTCATATATTTTATTTCATGTTGTTCAAGCAAACTATTGGAATAATCAAATGTAATATTTTCCATGATTTTACCTCCATACATTTATTATTAATCTATATAATATTAAGAATAATAAAAAGACTTAGAAGTTACCTTCTAGGACTTTTTATTATTCTAACACTTCCATTAATACCATTGCAAAATCATCTTCCTGTTCTCCCCATCTAAATCTTTCCACCTTCTCCACGATATTATTCAATATATCCCCATCATTCTCCTTTATAATATTAACTATTCTATCTACTCCAAATTCCTCTCCCTCTACATTTTTCACCTCCGTTATACCATCAGTATAAAAGAGTACTTTATCATATTTATTTAAAAAAATATCATTTTCTTCATAATATATTTCATTAAATATTAAAGATATAGGGAATCCCTTGGTTATTAATAGTTGAGTTTCATTGGAGTTATACTTAATTGGGATACAGTTATGACCAGCATTTGCATATTTGAAATGATTATCTTTAGTGTTAAATACTGCATAAAATATTGTAAAATATTTATCTACTTCTAGGCCTAAAGTGCTAAATCTTTTATGGAGTTCAGTTAAAGCTACAGATGGACTTAAGACATCATCTTTTATAGCCCTCATAGTTTGTCTAACAAACATGGTCATCATGGAGGCTGTAATACCATTTCCCACCACATCGCAGATATATAGCCCTATATGATCTTCGTCAATCTGGTAAATATCGAACATATCTCCACTTAACATCTCCGAAGGCTTATATAGATGATCTATTTTCAATCTGTTATATATGCCCTTCTTTGGTAATATTCTATGTTGAAGCCTTTTAGCAAACCTTAGATCCTTAACCATCTTTTTATTTCTCTCGATTAACTCTAATTCCAGTTTTCTTTCCCTTGTTACATCTCTAAGAACTTCTACTACAGCTATTACGTTACCGTTAGAATCAATAACTGGAGAGCTTTTTACAGAAAAATATCTACCATCTATTTTTTCTTCTTTTTGGACCGTTTCTTTGGTCCTTATACTCTTTTTAGATATGCAAAAACCACAGGGTTCATCTTTGCCAATAGATTGATAACATTTCTTGCCTACCAAATCATCCCCCAAAGCCTTTTTCATAGCCTTGTTAACGTATATAATAGTACCATTTATATCTACTACTCTAACCCAATCTGCCATACTTTCCAAAACCTGATAATTCAATATACTATATTCTTTCATATTTTCAACTAAAGAGTTGAATTCTTCTCTAATTAGCATATTATCACCCTTTAAATAAAATAGGTACTTGGTTTAATAATATCATAATAATTTTTAAAATACAAAGTTTTTTAATATATGTTTATAGCTAATTATTTATAACTCAGAACACCTTTTTATATATTTTTTGCCATTTTTCCACTTATTTCTTAACTTTCTATTAACATAAAATTAAATATATAGTATCATATATATAATAGTTTAAAATAGAAGGAGGAAATTTTAATGAAGCAAAATAAATCTAGTCAAAATCATTTTAATAAATTAAAACTAAATTTTTTTACTTTAGTTTTTATAACAATTTTTTTTAGCATTGTCCTAACTTACTTCATTGTGAATACTATCAAAATCGATTTAATACAAAATTTACAACTATATATATTTATTACGGCCATAGTAAATACATTGATAATCGGTTTAGTTATCCGGGCCCTATTCAATAAAATAATCAGCAAAACCTTAAATAATATATCTTTCACAATAGAACATATGGCCAAAGGTGATTATTCAAAATTAGAGGAGATTAAGGATATTAAGGAACTACCCCATATAAATGAATCTTTAAATAAGATAATAGCAGCAAGCAAGAAAATGACTTCAAACGTCAAGGATAATGCAAATATTTTAGCAGATAATGCAAAAAATTTGTCCCTTGTAATTGAAGACACTACCTCTTCTATTGAAAACATAGCCGTAAGTGTTAATGAAATTGCCAAAGGTTCTGAAGACACTTCTATGAACATTACCGAATTGAGTGAAGCTATTTCCAACCTAAACAATCTATCTCAAGATACAGAAAATTTTGCAGAGCAAGCAGGGGAACTTTCTATTGCCATGGCCCAGTCTGCTAAAAAAGGTTATGAAGATGTGGACGAAATTATCCATATGGTTAATTTAATAGAAAATACTACAAAGGATACTTCAAACATTATAGAGGAATTGAACCATCAGATTAAAAATATCGATAATATAGTAATTATTATTAACGAAATAGCCGAACAAACTAACCTCCTCGCGTTAAATGCTGCCATCGAAGCTGCAAGAGCTGGAGAAGCTGGTAGGGGCTTTGCAGTAGTTGCTGAGGAGATTAGAAAACTAGCCGATGCTACTCATACATATTCAGGAGAAATATCCGCCATTACTTCCAATGTTACCAATAGTAGCAAAAGTGCAGTAACTAGTATTGATGAAGTAAGTGAAGTTGTGGAAAAAAGCGTAAATATTGCAGATTTAACTAAAAAATCCTTTGATGATTTATTAGTTAAAATCGATCAAATAAATATTTTGATAGTAGAAATTACAGAAGCTGCAAAAGATGTACGTAATAATAGTGAGTATATATTGGAAAGGGCCTCAGAAATATCTGCTATTTCAGAAGAAACAACAGCAGCTTCTGAAACTAGCGCTGCTGCTGTAGAAAATAACCTTGCCTCTATGGAAGAGATTGCTGCTTCTATTGGAAGCCTATCTTCCATTGCTGATGAACTAAATAAAATGATAGAGCATATTAAGATTTAATTTCAATTAAGGTATATATTCTACCTTTATTTCTTCTTCTTCAAGATACCTAGCTAAAGCATATATTAAATCAGAAAGTCTATTTACATATTTAATCACCAAGGGGTCCACTTCACTAAGAGATCCTAAGGTGATTATTCTCCTCTCAGCCCTTCTACATATAGTGCGACAAACATGAAGATATCCCGACTTCTTTCCTGAACCAGGAATTATAAAGCCAGTAGGGTTATTCAATCTCCCCATATACTCATCAATATTATCCTCTAAATATTCAATATCCTCTTCTATTATATAGTATTTTACTTTGGTCTTATCCTCTGTCGCTAAATTGCTAGCTACAGTAAATAGCTTGTTTTGAACTTCTTGAATTATGTTATATATTTCCCCTTCATCAATATAATTCTTAGCTAGACCTAAAAAGGAGACTAGCTCATCTACTGTCCCATAGCTTTCCACTCTAATATCATCCTTAGATACCCTTTTGTTGTCAAATAAAGAAGTAGTTCCTTTATCTCCAGTCTTTGTATAAATACTCATAAACTTTTCCCCCTCCATTCTTTTAATTCAATTATACCCTTATACTATCTATATTCTCATTAATTTCTTGGTGGTCTTGGACCATAGTATTGATAATAATCTACTTTAATCCTTCCATTATAAAGTTTTCTTTTTCTATCTGCATCTTTTCCATATAATCTTTCGAAATCTTCACTGGAAGTTAAAACGTATATAGAATAGGTACCTAGCTTTCTAAAAATTTCTCCCATGTCCTTATACAATTTATCTACTTCTTTTTCTTCTCCTATTCTTTCCCCATAGGGAGGGTTGCAGATAATTACCCCGTAGTTATCTCTAAACTTGAAATCTCTAAAATCTTTAGTGATAAATTTTATATCCTCTTCTAAACCTAAATTAGCTACATTCTCCTTTGCTAATTCTATGGCTTTCTTGTCTATGTCTGAACCAATAATATTCAAATCAAAATCTTTAACCATTACATCCCATGCTTCCCTTCTTGCATCCTGCCAATATTCTTTTTTAATCCTAGGCCAACCTTCAGAGGCAAAATTCCTATTTAAACCTGGAGCGATGTTTTTACCAATCATTGCTGCTTCAATAGGAATAGTTCCCGAACCACAGAATGGATCCAGTAAAAATCTATCCTTATTCCAATAACTTAATTGGATTAATGCTGCTGCTAAAGTTTCCTTAAGAGGTGCTTCTACGCTTTGGGTTCTATAGCCTCTTTTATGTAATCCAGACCCAGAGGTATCAATGGTCAAGGTTGCAATATCCTTAAGTAAAGATACTTCTATTGTAAATTTAGCCCCAGTTTCCTCAAACCAATCCCTTTTATATTTAGTTTTCAATTTTTCTACAACAGCCTTTTTTACAATAGCTTGAGAATCGGAAATACTAAATAGCTTTGAATTCACTGATTTTCCCTCTACGGTAAATTTTCCATCTTCAGTAATCCATTCATCCCAGGGAAGAGCCTTAGTTTTTTCAAATAGTTCATCAAAAGAAATGGCTTTAAACTCTCCCATCTTTAGTAACACCCTATCAGCAGATCTTAACCATAAATTAGTAATAGGAATATCCTTTTCAGTCGCTTTAAAGGTAATCTTGCCATTTTCAACCATCAAATCATTATATCCTAGGTTTTGTAATTCTCTTTTCACAATGGCTTCCAATCCAAAGGTTGTTGTTGCAATTAACTCAATTTGTTCCATAATATACTTCCTTTCTAAATTGTTTCAACTCTATTATACCTAAAATAATAAATAATTACTTCCCCTGTGTATTTTTTATATTATTTGGGTATTAATCTATATAAGTTATTCTTAAGAAATATAATCAATAAATTTGGGAGGTTTTGAAATATGAAAAGTATAGGAAAACTATATCAAAGTGGAGATTGGAAAGGTGAAAAGCATGTGCCGGTAATCCATGCACCTGAAAAAGTTAAAAAAGGAGACTTAGTAGAAGTTAATCTCAATATAGGTGAAGAAATCGCTCATCCAAATACTCAAGAACATTACATAGCATGGATTAAGCTCTATTTCCATCCAGAAGGGAGTAATTTCCCAGTAGAAGTAGGAAGTTATAATTTTAATAGCCATGGAGAGCATGGTACCTTCACTGAGCCTTATGTATCGGCTAAATTTAAAGTGGAAAGATCCGGAACCCTTCATGCTACAAGCTATTGTAATATCCATGGTTTGTGGGAAAATAGTGTAGAATTAGTAGTAGAGGACTAGTAAGTCCTCTTTTTCTTTTTCCCTTGACAATATAGGTTTTATATATTAATATACATTTAAAATCAATATGAAACGATGACGGATAACAGTAGCCTATTATGGTTAAAATACAGAGAATAGATCATTAGTGAGAGATCTGTAACCTAATAATAGAGTGAATTACGAATCCAAAGTTTCAATAGGAAACTATTGCGATTATCACACGTTACGTGATTAGAGGCTTTATGCAAATTAAGGTGGTACCACGGGTGTCTTCTCGTCCTTTTAGGAGAAGATGCCCTTTTTTAATGAAAATAAAAATTAATGTAATTTTTAGGAGGTTATATTATGGCTAATGTATTTGATGTATTACACAAAAGAGGTTATATCGATCAGGTAACCTACGAAGAAGAACTAAAAGAGCTTTTAGATAAGGAGTCTGTAACCTTTTATGTTGGATTTGATGCCACTGCCGATAGCTTGACTTTAGGCCATTTTATTCAAATAATGGTAATGATGCATATGCAAAGAGCTGGACATAGACCCATTGCTTTACTAGGCGGTGGAACTACCATGGTAGGAGACCCTTCCGGAAGAACTGATATGAGGAAGATGCTGACTAAAGAAATGATTGATCATAATGCTTCAAAATTTAAAGAACAACTTTCAAGATTCATCGATTTTGATGATGATAAAGCTATATTGGTCAATAATGCAGATTGGTTATTGGATTTGAATTTCTTAGATTTCATGAGAGAAGTTGGAGTTCACTTTTCTGTAAATAGAATGTTAACCTTTGACTGCTACAAAAACAGATTAGAGCAAGGGTTGACCTTCTTTGAATTTAGCTACATGCTTATGCAGTCTTATGATTATTTAAAACTATATAGGGATTATAACTGTCGTCTCCAAGTAGGAGGTAGCGACCAATGGTCTAATATACTGGGAGGATATGAACTGGTGAGAAAACTGGAAGGGGATAAGGTATATGCTATGACCTTCAAATTACTCTCTACCGCTGCCGGGATTAAAATGGGTAAAACTGCAGCTGGTACTATATGGTTAGACCCTGAAAAAACATCTCCTTATGAATTTTACCAATACCTAAGAAATTCTGATGATAGAGATGTAGAAAAATTCTTGAGTCTATTAACCTTCTTGCCTATGGATGAGGTAAAAAGGCTAGGTTCTTTGGAAGGAGCAGAAATTAACAAAGCAAAAGAAATCCTAGCTTTTGAGGTAACTAAAATGGTCCATGGGGAAGAAGAAGCTATTAAAGCACAAAAAGCATCCAAAGCATTATTTACTGGCTCTGAAGAGGATGGTTCTATACCCTTTACAGAATTTAACAGGAATGTATTTGAAAAGGGTATAGGAATGTTAGATTTATTAAAAAATGTAGGTCTGACTAAATCCAATAGCGAAGGTAGAAGACTTATAGAACAAGGTGGAATATCCATAGATGATGTAAAAGTTGAAGACATAGATAAAATCATTACCTTAGATAATTTTAAAGACGATAAAATCCTTGTTAGAAAAGGTAAGAAAGTATATCATCAAATAAGAATAAAATAACATGCTTCGATAGGAGTCCTGTTTAAACAGGACTTTTTGTTTTTACATTAATACCAATATTATGTTGACCTACCAACTATTGAGTGTTTATTTGATATAAATTTAATGTTATACTTTTAAAAAATCATAAATACGAAAGGGGGCCGGATCGAATCTAAATTTTAAGGAGGAAAAAAGATGAAGAAAAAGGGTAAAAAGATACTAATCTCATTAGCTGCAACTATGCTTTTATCAACATCCGTAGGACAGGCTGCAAGTATAAATTACGAGGATAATACCTATTATACGCCTTATAGCGGCAAATACAATAAGAAAGGCTATGTTATTACTTATAATAATTACTCTAATAATTATTTACAAAATAGATATAGTAATATAATTATTAGATGGACTCCAAAATATTGGGATGACAATAATACTAATGTCCCTATAAAGCCTGAAACTCCTATAAAAGATGTAGAAACTCCAGAATCAGATATTGATAAGGGCAAGGATAAAACCAATAATACTCCTGAAACAAAACCAAGCAACCCAATTCCTGAAGTGGAAGAAGAATCCAATACTTCAATAGAGATGGAAGTGGTAAGACTTGTAAATATAGAAAGACAAAAAGCTGGATTAACTCCATTAACCTATAGTGAAGAATTATCTAAGGTAGCCAGAGCTAAGTCTCAGGATATGTCCAATAAAAATTATTTTAGTCATACTTCTCCTACATATGGAGATCCCTTTAGTATGATGAGAAGCTTTGGCATTCAATACAAGACGGCTGGCGAAAACATTGCTAAAGGGTATTCCAGTGCTAAATCTGTAGTCAACGGCTGGATGAATTCATCAGGTCATAGGGCAAATATACTTAATCCAAGCTTCGGAACTATTGGGGTTGGTTATGTTAAAGCTAATGGTACTACCTATTGGACTCAGATGTTCACAAATTAGCCTTGACTTTAATAGAGTAAAAGTATAGAATAAGTAGTTAGAATTCTAATAATTAGAATTCTAACTACTTTTTTGTTTGAGGTGGTACAATTATGGATAATACTATTATAGATGTTAGATATGGATTAATTAAATTCATGTCATTGTTTCATAGATTGTTTACTCCAACCTTTAAAAAAGAAACGGACGATATATATGGCTGCACAAAAAACCAGATAAAAGCAATAATGATTCTTGGTAGAATCAATGAAATTACTCCTACCATATTAGGTAAGTGTATGGATATGGAAAAAGGCAGTATTACTACTTTAATTGATTCAATGGAAAATATGAATCTAGTATATAGGGAAGATGATCCAAGAGATAAAAGAAAGACTATTATTAAATTATCCGAAGAAGGTAAACAATATTATGCAAAACAAGAAGAAAAGTTTAATAAACGAATAGAAGAACTTTTTCATATTCTTTCTGAAGTAGAAATTAATAAGTTTAATGAAAGTCTAAAAACCATCGTAGAAATATTGGAAAAAGTGAGGGATGATTAATGAGTGAAAGAAATGAAAGATCAAAATTTTTAGGTGAAGAAGAAATTGGTAAACTTCTTTTGAAGTTTTCTATTCCTGCTATAGTAGGTATGTTAGTAAATGCATTATATAATATAGTAGACCGAATATTCATAGGTAAGGGAGTAGGCAGCATAGGAATTGGTGCCATATTTGTCACTTCACCTGTTGCCTTAATTCTTATGGCCTTTGGTATGCTAATAGGATTTGGTGGAAATTCTCTATCATCTATAAGATTAGGAGAAGATAAGAAAGATGAAGCAGAAAAAATCTTAGGAAACGCTCTAGTATTATTATTCATTATTTCAATAACTCTTAGTATTTCAGGCCTAATTTTTATTGAACCATTACTTAAAATTTTTGGTGCAAGTGAAACCATACTGCCCCATGCTGTAGACTATATGTCCATAATCCTTATAGGAGCACCTTTCCAAGCTGTAGGCTTTGGAATTAACGCTTTTATTAGAGGAGAAGGTAATCCAAAGATTGCAATGATTACCATGCTAATTGGAGCAATCCTTAATATAATATTGGATTATATATTCATATTTATATTTAATATGGGAATAAAAGGTGCAGCATTAGCTACTATTATTTCTCAAGCAGTTTCTGCCATTTGGGTTCTCAGTTATTTCTTTGGTAGTAGAAGTATGTTAAATTTAAAAAAAGAAAATATGAAATTGAAAACTAGTATTATTAAAAGTATTTTCTCCATTGGTTTTGCTCCTTTTAGTATGCAACTAGCTGCTAGCTTAGTAACGGCTATTTTAAATAACAGTTTAAATACTTACGGAGGAGACATTGCTGTTTCAAGTATGGGAGTTATCCATAGTATTACTATGTTAATACTTATGCCAGTCTTTGGTATAAATCAAGGAGCTCAACCTATTATCGGTTTTAACTATGGTGCAAAAAAATATACAAGGGTAAAAGAAGCTTTAAAGAAAGCAATAATGGCTGCAACTGCTGTATTAACTTTAGGCTTCCTAATAACTCAGACAATACCCCATAGGTTATTTGGTATGTTTTTAGAAAAAGGACCTGAAATGGATAAAATAGCAGACGTTGGTATTAAAGGATTAAAGATTTATTTAGCTATGTTACCTATTATAGGTTTCCAAATAGTTAGTTCTAATTATTTTCAAGCTACTGGCAAACCTAAACAATCTGCCTTTTTAAGTCTATCTAGGCAAGTGTTAGTTCTAATACCAGCCCTATTGATTTTACCAAGATTTTTTGGTCTAACAGGAGTATGGTTAGCAGGTCCAGTATCGGACCTGACTGCATCAATTGTAACCGCTTTATTTTTGATAAAGGATTTAAAAGA
This sequence comes from [Clostridium] ultunense DSM 10521, assembly GCF_000511955.1. Classification (GTDB taxonomy): domain Bacteria; phylum Bacillota; class Clostridia; order Tissierellales; family Tepidimicrobiaceae; genus Schnuerera; species Schnuerera ultunensis. The sequence goes on from NZ_AZSU01000007.1 coordinate 65,361, forward strand.
ATTAAATAATGGTATTCACATAAATAATAGGATGATCGAAGAAAGGTAAAACAAATGAGTTCTCTTTTGGCTTCATGCCAAAAGGGAACTCATTTTATTAAATCTATGAAATGCTTAGTCATCTTAGCAGTATAACCCCAGATTATATAATCATTATAATTATAAAAATAGACCGAATGCTTATCGAACCGCCAGTTATAATCTTTTCCATTAGGTATTAGATTATATGGAAAATCCTCACTTATAGCTGGATGCAAATCTATATAATAAAGGTTAGGTTCATTATTTATAAAAAAATCTATTGGAACTGTGAATATATGGTCTACTTCATCCTCATTTGGCTTAATCTTATCCACATCTATATTATGGATTGTGCCTAAAAAAGAATGGATTACTGTATTAGCATGGGAAACAAGATAATCTAATTCTCCTATTATATTTATATTTTCCTTTTCAATATTAAGTTCTTCCATAGTTTCCCTTATAGCTGCTTCCCTATAAGTTTCATCTTTTTCTAATTGTCCTCCTGGAAAAGATATTTCTCCAGGTTGTCTTTTTAAGCTTTTAGCTCTTAATTCATATATTAATTCCCATCTACCTTGATTTTTTATTAATGGAATAAGAACTGCATATTTTTGCTTGACCTCCAATGGTTCTGGTCTTCTTCCCTTTATCTTATTAATAATATCTTCTATATCCATAGATATACCCCCATAAAAAATTTAAGCGGTCATACATGACCGCCTTCTTATATTATAACAGAGCTTCTCCTTCATCCCAATCTACTGGACAAAGTCCCCCTGTTTTAAGTGCCCTTAACACCCTTAATGTTTCGTCAACAGATCTTCCCACATTTAGATCATGTACTACAGAATATCTAACAATGCCTTCTGGATCAATTATAAATAGCCCCCTTAGAGCAACGCCTTCTTCTTCAATTAATACTCCATAATCTTTTGCAACCTTCTTTGTCATATCTGATGCTATTGGGAAATTAATTTTTCCTAGACTCGAATTAATCCAAGCTTTATGAGAATGTTCACTATCCACACTTATAGCAAGTACTTCTGCATTTTCTTTTTTAAAATCTTCATATCTCTTACTATATCCTGTAATTTCCGTAGGACATACGAATGTAAAATCCAATGGGTAGAAGAACATAACCAGCCATTTGCCTTCATAATCCTTTAACCCAATTTTACAAAAATCACTTCCGTCCCCTTCACAAGCATTCATTACAAAATCTGGTGCTTTTCTTCCTACTAATCTTTCCATTTCTTACCTCCTATATTTAAGTCTATTCTTTTGCAACTATCTTATTTATATCCATTTTTAAAATTTTTAAACATGATTTGATAATAATTATCACTATCATAATAAGTTCTTATTCTGGTGCCTGGCACTATAAATAGAACTTATTGCTATTTATTTAAAAACCCTAAAGCCATTGGCTTTAGGGTTTTTGATTACTTAATTGGTGTAACGTCTTCTGCTTGAGGACCTTTTTGGCCTTCAACTATTCTGAAGGATACTGCTTCTCCTTCTTCTAGAGTTTTGAATCCTTGTTTATTGATTTGGGAAAAATGTACGAATACGTCGTTTCCTTCTTCAGTTTGAATAAATCCAAAACCTTTTTCTGAGTTAAACCATTTAACTGTACCGTTAGTCATTCTTAACTACCTCCAAAAATTTATTTCCTTTAATTCACAGGGCCTTAATAAGAAATAAAGATTTGGAGATTTTATAATCTATATAAATCTTATTTCTTTAAACCAATTTCAATTAAGTGAATCTCAATAAATATGTTTTACTGATGAATTAAAGTTTCAATTAATTATAACCCGTATTGAAAAAAATAGCAACTAATTTTTGATAATTTAATCCAAATATTATTTAAAAACTAAAGTTATAGAATAATCTTCCCAACTTCTTTTATAATCTCCCTTTTGGTAAGTAAAGACAATACATCTACCTTTTCTATTATCCTATCAATTATCCCGACCTTTTCATATTCTTGTGAGATTAAATTTTTTTTCACTAGATTTAGTAATTCCTGATAAGTATAAATTTTAAACCTTTCAATCTCATAGATTTCTGCTAGTCTATCTAATAAAGATATAAATATACCTTCATAGTCTGCTCCTTTTTCTACCCCTAGAATAGTCGATAGTTTAGGAATAATCAATTCGAATAAGGCTCTTTTATCAGGAGTACCTTCTATCTTAAATATCCCTTTCAACTTCCCTATCCTTTCCTCATCTAAGCTCAACAAATAATCTATAATATAATCTTCATCATTGATAGACTCAATATAATAATGATGTCCTTTTAATCCCCTAAGGGCTTTTAACCCATCATAATATCCTAATTTAATATTATATCTAGCAGTTTCCGTGTCAAAATCCAAGACCCTTCCTAAGTTATCTTTTGGGGATATAGTTATAATATTCAATCCGTCAAAGTTCATCTTTTTAACAATACCTGGAGCATGGGTTCTAACTATTATTAAGTCCTTGTATCCCTTATCCTTTAACAAATTTACAGGTAAATTATTATAAATTCCCCCGTCTATATATCTTTTCCCATCTATCCTTTCTGATTTAAATACAGGTAGGTAGGCGCTAGCCAGTAAATACTCCACCAGTTGTCCAGAGGGAATATCTTCAATGTATATCTCCAATGGTTTCAGATCCGTTAATGAAACGGTGACTATTCCAAAATCCTTGCCTGAATTTCTAATTTTTTCTTCATCTATTAATTCCAATAGGAGATTTTTTAAAGGTGTTATATCTAATCCTTTGTCAACAAAAAATCCCCTAATATTATCTACCAATAAGGAAATATCCTCTTTGCTTAATCTACCACTTTTTATCCTTTTTACCTCTTCTTCACTAGCATTGATAATTTTAGAATAGGAAATATCATGCCATATTTCATAGGCTCTTTGAAAATCACTTTGGGCTATCATAGCCCCATTTAAAGCTCCCACAGATGTACCGGCTATGCCTTTTACCTCAATACCTTCTTCTATTAACGCTTTATAAACCCCAATATGATAGGCACCTTTGGCTCCACCGCCTTCTAATACTAAACCATACATAATTTACACCTCAATTAAACCAATTTTATTCTTTTATTATATGAAGGATCTAAAAATTCTAAACCTATTTTTCTTCTAATACTGAAGTACAATGGGGACATCTTGTAGCTTTTATAGGTATTTCACTAAAGCAATACTCACATTTTTTAGTTGTAACAGGAACTGGCTCTTCTTTTCTTTTAAACCTATTAATCTGCCTAATGACTAAGAATAAAGAGAAGGATATTATTAAGAATTCAATGACGGTATTTAAAAACAAACCATAGTTTAGAGTAGCAGCACCTGCGTCTTTAGCTTGTTGCAGTGTTGAATAATTATTACCATCAAGGCTGATAAAAAAATTACTAAAATCAATATTTCCAATTAATCCACCAACTACAGGCATTATCACATCATTTACTAAAGAAGAGACTATTTTACCAAAAGCTCCGCCTATAATAACTCCTATTGCTAAATCAATTACATTACCTTTTACTGCAAATTCTTTAAATTCTTTGAACACTTTAATTCCTCCTAGCATATGTTTTGTTTGTTAATTAATACCCATTGTTATCATAATAAAAACATCTGCTAATTATCAGATGCTTTTATTATATCTACAATTATTGAATCTGCATTGGAAAGACCTTCTTTACATAGGATTTCTAAATTCTTAATAGTTTCCTCTACAGCATTACCTATAATTCCGATATTTGGTTTAACTATAATATTTTCATTGGCTAGGTAAGCAGCAATAACCGCTTCTTCTGCTGATGCAGATAGTTTTAAAGCACAAGTGTCCTTAGCTCCATCGCATATCATACCAGTTAGGTTAGCTAACATATTATTAGAAGCTCCGCTAATCTGTTCTTGACTACCTCCCAACATCCAAGATATGGCTCCACTGGCTCCAACTCCAGCTCCAATGGCACAACCACACATGGCAGAAAGTTTGCCAGTATGCAATTTCACATATTTATTTATTATATGGGCTAGGAATATAGCCCTAATTAATCTTTCCCTTGATATATCATTTTCCTCTGCCACTACTATTATAGGTAAAACCACTCCTAGGCCTTGATTACCACTACCTGAACTAGTCATTATTGGGCAATTACCTCCGCCCATTCTCATATCTGCAGCTGCCGCAGTTAGAATTCTTGCCCTAGTTGGCCCATCAATTTTTAATCTTCCTTCCCTTTCTAATTTTATAAGGCCTCCACCAATATTCAAGCCATTTTCTATCTTTATTCCCATTTCAGCAGCCTTCCTATTCATCCTTATTCCATCTTCTACAAAAGCGATGGATTCTATGGGCATTGATTCCGTAATTTCTATTATATCATTAAATGATAGATCTTTAATAAAATCTGGAGCTAAACCTTTATCCTGATCTAACATGCCTTTGTAAACTACTTTTCCATCTACCTTTACCCTATCTATATGATTATGGGCATCTTTCAATACTACTTCCACTATCCTTTCTTCTCCTTGTACATATATCTCCACATATACATCAGGAGTGTTTTCCAGATAATCCACATCTACTATACCCTGCTCTAATATTTCATGAGCCTTTCTAATATGTTCATCCTTTATATTTTTCAAAATCATAAGTTCATCATCTGGATTCCCTACTATAATTCCTAAAACTCCCGCTAAATCTAGACCCCATTCCTTTGTATTGGGAATAATAACAGATTTGCCGTTTTTAAATATATTCTTGCTTGTCCTTATTTTCAGTCTATCAATTTCTCCCTCAAAATATTTGTTGACAACGGAGGCTGCATAAGCTACAGCCACAGGTTCAGTACATCCTAAAGCCGGTATGGTTTCCTCTTTTATTATGATTAATAGTTTTTCTACTATGCTATTGTCTACCATTCTGCCACCGCCTTTCTTTTCATAGGTTACTACCCTATTATTCATGCAATATTTATGCCAATATAAAAAAACAAAAGGACAAACTGATGATTTCTCAGTTTGTCCTTTCATTTGACTAAAATTTTAATAAGAGATCTTTCCTATTATTGAGAATTATATATTAAACCATAAGAATATGCTTATATTACCCTACAAAAATAGCGGGATCATTAAATTCCTCATTTTTGCAAATTTTTTGCATTATTGCAAATTGTATTTATTTAATTTCCTATATAGAGTGGATAAGTTAATTCCTAAAATTGAAGATATTTTTTCTTTATCCTCTGTAGTTCTACCATATTCTTTTAAATAGGATTCGAGTATTCCCTTCTCATAATTATCTAGAATATCATTTAACCTATTATTTTTTTCTATTTTTATATGGCTATTATCACAATAATTCTTTATTATATGAGGTAAATTTTCAAATACTATCTCTTCATCCTTTACCACATTTACAAGGTATTCAACAACATTTTCTAATTCCCTTACATTGCCTGGCCAATTATATCTACGGAAAGCTTCTTCTACCTCCTTAGAAAAAACCTTTAAATCTTTTCCCAGTCTGTTACAATATTTAATAAGTAAATATTGGCTCAACTTATCAATATCCTCTATCCTTTCTCTCAAAGATGGAATATAGATAGGTATAACATTTAGTCTATAGTATAAATCCCCCCTAAATTCTTCTTCCTTTATCATCTGTTCTAAATTCCGATTGGTAGCGGCTATCAATCTAAAGTCTACAGAAATTAATTCTCTACCTCCTACCCTCATAAAAGCTCCCTCTTGTAGAACCCTTAAAATCTTTGGCTGTAAATGTAAGGGCAAATCCCCTATTTCATCTAAAAATAAAGTACCACCATTGGCTAGTTCAAACTTACCCATCTGTCCTTCCTTACTTGCTCCTGTAAAAGCCCCTCCATCATAGCCAAATAATTCACTCTCCAACAGATTATCTGGAATTGAAGCACAGTTTATAGCTACAAAGGGAAAACTTCTTCTATTACTAGCATTGTGAATAGCCCTAGCAAACAATTCCTTCCCTGTACCGCTTTCTCCCCTTAGTAATACTGTAGATTGGCTTGAGGCTACTTTATTAGCTAAATTTTTTACTTCTACCATTTTAGGACTATTTCCAATTATATGGTCAAAGGTTATACTACTTCCACCTTCTATTAATTTATATGCACTTTTTATCATGTCCGAAGTTTCGTGTATTTCGATTATATTACTTACTTTTTCATTTTTTACCATTACTGGAAAGGCTTTTATTATAAAACTTTTTCTTTTCCCTCTCACAGTTATTTTAGTTTCAATGGGAATTTGTGCCTTTAAATCGAATTTCAGCTCTGGTAAGATTTCAGATATTGATTTGTTAATTAAATCATAAGCTCTGATTTGTAAATAGTCTTCAGTTTTAGAATTGATAAACTTTATACTCCCTTCAATATCGGTACATATAATTCCATTGCCTAGCCCATCTATAATCATCTTTGTTTCTTCACCTTGTATAGTTAAAGCAGTTATCATATTGGCATATTTTAAATTCCCTGCTAATAGGTCTCCTAGCTTGCTTAAAAAAACGATTAAAGAATTATAATCCTCTTGGATTTTCCTTTTTTGTTCTATGTTAAAAGCTATAAGCCCAATAACACCTAGTAATTCCCCTTGACTTATAATCGGATACCCAATAGTGGCTAATTCAGCGCAATTCCCCTTTAAACTACAACCAAAACATTTTTCACTTATATTGGGATTGTCAATGAATTCAGCTTCTCTTTTTTCAGCTACTAATTCAAATGAACAATTTTTAGGTAAGGGTTTACCAATTAGACCCCTATACATACCCGTAGCTGCTACCCTATTTAAATTTTTATCTACAATGGTTACATCTACATTTAACACTGCGGAAATAGCCTCAGCTACTTCCCGAACGGATTTTTGTATATCAAACAACTCCATTAATACCACATCCCTTAAATTTTTCTAGGAATTGTTTCTATTACCATCATAAAATATTTGGTCTAATACTATTACAATGGATAGAATAAATGGCTGATCTTCCTCATCTAGTATATCCACAGAATAGGTATCGGAAAGAGATATCCATTTCTTATTTATCCATGCAATGGATTTACCATTTTTCAAAATATTGAAATTATGATGGAATACATCCCCTTCGATGGTAAAATTAGCATAGGAGCTTTCTATATAAAATTTAGGCTTAAAAAACGTAAACTCCTTTTTAATCTTTCCAATAAGGTTTCTTTCCCTATAGATATTATACTCTGGTAAAAATCTAAATACTTGTTGTTCTATATATATAAGCTCTCTTCCATTTAAATCATATATATTCAATTTGTTTCCCAAAGAAAATATTTTTCCTACTACCTCATATTGGGGATATCCATGTTCATCCTCAATATTGAATCTATCTGCAAACGTAAAAATTTTTTCTTTAATTATATATCTCATCACATTCTCCTTATATCTATATTAAATATCTAGGTACTTACATTATATTATATATAGATAAATATATCCATATACTCTAACCTTTAGGTTCAATTAAATAATAAAATATGATAATATATTATAAAATTATCTAAAAAGGAGAAAAGATAAATGGGAAAGAGAAAAACTTGGAATGAGTATTTTATGCAAATAGCTGAAATAGTAGCAACCCGTTCTACCTGTGACAGGGCAGAAGTTGGGTGTTTAATCGTTAACGATGATAATAGGATAGTGTCTACAGGATATAATGGTTCTATCTCTGGTAATCCCCATTGTGATGATGTAGGACATACTATGAGAGATGGCCATTGTATAGCTACCATACACGCTGAAATGAATGCCCTACTATATTGTGCTAGGGAAGGCATTTCAGTTAAAGATTGTAAAATATATGTCACCCATTTTCCTTGTCTGAATTGTACGAAGGCATTAATACAAGCTGGGATTAAAAAATTTTTTTACAAGCATAGCTATAGGATTGATGATTATGCAATAGAATTATTGAAAAAAAATAATGTTTCTTTTGAAAGAATATAGCACTAATGGGTATACCCATTAGTGCTATATTCCTAAGGCTTCCTTTGCTAATCTATCTGCTTCCTCATTGTATTTATTTCCGGAATGGGCCTTTACCTTTATAAATACTACCTTTAATCTATCCTTTATGGAATCATAATATTTTTTATATTCTTTGGTGCCATGTTTATTGGTTTTCCATTGATCAATTGCCCATTTTTCTATCCCTACATAATCATAATATAGGTAGAGAATATCCTTACCTCTTTTCAAAGCCTCCTCCATTGCAAATATGGATCCACTTATTTCTCCAGCTACATTTCTCATATCCACTAGATTTACATCCTTTTCTTTTTTTGAATAGGTTTCCTTCCCTTGATCTGTAAATATAACAGCACCAAAACTGTAGTATTTATTGTCTGAATCGAAACTACCATCTACGTAGGCAATCATTTCATTTTCTTTTAATTCCGTTATATCTCTTTCTTCAGATGGTTTTTCAGCGCCTTCAATAAAACTTAAAGCTTCTTCATAAGTAGAAAATTTCTTATATATTGCATTAGAATAACCTTTCACCTGAGCTTGGCATTCAACCCAAGTCTCATATATGCCTATTTTTCTACCATTTCTGACTGCATAATAGTACTTAGCCATAGTCCACCTCTTAAATTCATATTAGTATATCCATTCTACTACTTCTTCCATCTATTTTCTAGTCCTTGGGTCTTTTTTCTTCTTTTTAATATGGTCCATATACCTTATTGTTTGAAAACATTAAGAATTTATTTAAGACTAAAAATTTTCAATAATCTAAAATGTCTACTTGTCCTGAAAATTATTAATGATATAATTAAATTGTATCAAGTGCTATTTTTGTCAAATATTATATTATAAAGGAGGTTTTATAATGGATATTAGTTTAATTGGAGTACCCATTATGTATGGTTGTGATCGCCAAGGCGCTCAATATGGACCAGAAAAGTTAAGACAGAAAGGTATAATAGATATTATAAAGAAACATAGAGAAAATATTTATGATTTAGGAAATCTATTTATACCCAATGTTCCAGAAGTAGATAAATATGCCCATCATAAGAAAATCAAGTATTTAAAACCTGTGGTTGATATAAATACCAATTTGGCCCATTCGGTCTTTAGCACATTAGCTTCAAAAAGTTTCCCTTTCATAATAGGTGGAGATCATTCCATCGGTCTAGGTAGTATCTCAGGTTCGAGTAAATTTCATAAGGATTTAGCAGTAATATGGGTTGATGCCCATGGTGATATAAATACCCATGAAACATCTCCATCAGGTAATTCCCATGGTATGCCCTTAGCTGCAGCTTTAGGAGTTGGGGAACCTTCCCTAATTAACGTCTATTATAATGGATCCAAGGTAAAACCTGAGAATGTATTCATTATCGGCGCCAGGGATTTGGATAAAGGAGAAATTAAACTAGCTAAAGAATTAAATTTGAACCTATATACCATGGACACTATTAGAAAAGTTGGCCTAGAATCTGTAATACAAGAAGTTATTGATAAAATAAACAAATCTAATATAGATGGAGTCCATTTAAGCTTTGATATTGATGTGTTGGATAAAAGTTTAGTACCGGGAACCGGGACCCCAGTTGAGAATGGTTTTAGCTTGGAAGAAGGTAAAATAATCTTAAAAGAATTTTTGAATACAAGGACAATAAAATCTATGGATTTAGTAGAATTAAATCCTTACCTAGATGAAAACGATATCACAGCAGATCTTTGTATAGAACTGGTAGATTGGATTTTTAAACATTTATAATTTTATATATTAAGGAATATTACATTAAACAAAAGAGGAAGGAGGATTTCTTTTGAAAGCGCTTATCACCTTTAAATATACAGATGAAGAGTTTAAAAGCCTAGAAGACCTAGGTTACGACATAATTTTTAAGGATGAAAGGGATATAAGTTTTTCCAATGATATTAAAGATGCGGACATTATGGTATGTTTCGACCCCTTCGACAAATTAGATATTAGCATGTTGCCAAACCTAAAGTGGATTCAACTTCTAAGTGCCGGTATCAATCAAGTGCCAATAGATAAAATGGTAAATCAAAATATTATCCTCACCAATAATAGGGGAGGATACAGTATCCCTATAGCTGAATGGATTGTTCTTAAAACTTTGGAAATGTATAAGAATAGCAAAGAATTTTATGAAAAACAGAAAAATAAAGACTGGAAAGTAGATACTTCTCTTTTGGAGATTTATGGGAAGACCATAGGATTCATAGGTACCGGTTCCATTGCTCAGGAAGCTGCAAAGAGATTTGAAGGATTTGGTGTAAATATAATTGGGGTAAATGCTAGCGGAAAAAAAGCAGATTACTTCCATCAATGTCATAGCATAGATAAGATAAACGATATAGTAGGTCAATGTGATGTTCTAATAGTAGCTGCACCTTATACTGAAAAAACCCATTATCTTATAAGTGAAGATGTTTTTAAAAGTATGAAAGATGGAACCTATCTAATCAACATAGCCCGTGGTAATATAATAGACGAAAAAGCACTTATTAACAATTTGAAATCAGGAAAGATAAAAAAAGCGGCTTTAGATGTATTTGAAATTGAACCTTTATCAGAAGATAGCCCTTTATGGGATATGGAGAATGTAATCATCTCCCCACATAATTCCTGGGCTTCAGAGATGAATTTTAGAAGAAGGTATGAAATTGCCTATAAAAATATGAAACGGTATATAAACAAAAAAAAGCTAATCAATATTATAGATTTAAAAAAAGGGTACTGACTTCGAAGTCAGTACCCTCTTTTTTGAACTAAATGGTATAATAGATTGGATAGGAGTGATTTTAATGGATAGTAAATATACAACTACACAGGAGAAAATACTTTCTGCAGCTATTCAACTATATGGTTCTAAAGGAGACATGACTACAAGGGAGATTGCAAATAAAGCAGGAGTTAATGTAGCCTCTATAAATTACCATTTCCAAAGCAAAGATAATCTCTTAAAGGCTGTAGAAAGACACTATTCTAATCTTTTATATGATATGCAAAACCAAATCCTGAAAGACCCAACTAGCAGCCCAAAAGATAAACTAACCATCTGGGCAAATAATTTAATGGAATTTATGTTTCAATGTCCGGCCTTAATACCTTTAGTTGCAAATTTAGTAATCCAGGATGAAAGTTATAATCCTGAAATAATAAAGAAGTTTTTCGACAATATAGAGTTTAAAGAGAAGATTGAAGGGATAATATCTTCTATTACCCATATAAAAGATAAAGAGATTCTAAATTATAAATACATACAACTTTTTTCTGGTATCCTTGGTCCAATTTTATTCCAGGTTATGCCTAATATTTCAGGTCAGAAAAGTGTCTTTATAGATTTTAGTGTGGAAAAAGAAAGAAAGAAATATATAGAAGATTTAGTAGATACCATATTAAAATAAAAGATTGATTTTTTTCACCTTTAGTATTAAGATGTATTTAAACAATTGTTTTAATCATATGTTTAAATACATTTTTTATTGGGGGGATTTTATGTGGATATCTTAGCAAATTTCGTGGTAAACCATAAAAAATTTATTCTTATCTTATACATCATCTTTATCGTCTCATCCTTTATAGGAAATAACTACGTGGAAATCAACTATGATTTAAGCACTTATTTACCCTTGGAAGCTAATTCTATAAAGGGAAAAAATATATTGGAAGAAGAGTTTGACATTAATGGCATTGCTTTCTTGATGATGAAAGACAAATCCTTGCCTGAAGTAGAAAAAGTTGTTAAAACCATAGAATCTATGGAAGAGGTAAAGGATATAATCTGGCTTGGAACTGGTGAAGATATATTAAAACCAGAAAGTTTTATGGATGACAATATTAAAGAGGAATTCCTATCAGAAAATTCAAATTTAATTCAAATTAGATTTATTAATTCCAACGATTCATTAGAAACTGTGGAAGCCATAGGAAAAATACAGAAAATTGTGGGGAAATCTGGATATGTAGGAGGCCCTGCTGCCCTTTCAAAGGATATGCAAACCATTACAAAAAAAGAAGTGGTCTACTATTCTATTATAGCCTTTGTAATTATCTCCATAATTCTTTTTATGTCCATGGAATCCTTCGTAGAACCTATTCTATTTTTTATAGCCATAGGGGTAGCCATAATACTTAATATGGGGACTAACATAGTATTTGACAGCATCTCTTTTACCACTCACTCTGTAGCCAGTATAATCCAGTTAGCAGTTTCTATGGATTATTCAATCTTTTTACTCCATAGATATATTGAAGAAAAGACAATCCAAAAAAACAAAGAACAAGCTATGGTCAAAGCTATAGGAAAAACCTTTAATTCCATAATATCATCTTCCTTAACTACCATAGGAGGGTTCCTTGCCCTTATATCCATGAACTATGGGATTGGTAAGGATATAGGGTTGGTCCTTGCTAAAGGTGTGTTTTTTAGTCTAATATCTGTAATTACTCTTTTGCCAATATTGATATTAATATTTGATAGACAAATAGAAAAGTATCGCCATAGGATATTACTACCCAATTTTAAAAAATCCTCTAGATTCATAGTTAAAAATCGTTATGTATTTTTAGTAGTTGTTATATTGATTACAATCCCTTCCTTTTTAGCTCAGGCCAATGTAGAATACTATTACGCCGATGAAAAAATTCTACCTGAATCTACGGATTTCAATGTGGCTAATAGGGAAATAGATAGATTGTTTTCAAATAAGAACCAATTGACCCTTATTGTACCGAAGGGAGACAAATTAAAGGAATTCAATTTAATAGATAAATTGACAAATATAGAAGAAATTACTGAAGTTAAAGGGCTATATTCCTTGGTAGACATTACCATACCCGAAGATTTTATCCCTGAAGACGTTAAAACCAATTTCCAATCAGAAAAATATACTTTAATAAATATGAATATGAATTTACCTATAGAAGGAAAGTCTACAGATAGAGCTTTAAATTCCATAAAAGAAACTGTATCTAAAATATATGACGAATGGTATTTAACTGGAGAAGCAGCCATATATTCAGATTTACAAAGGGTAACTTCCAAAGATTTTAAAAATGTAACTATACTATCCATTGCCATAATAAGTGGAATTATCCTTATAGCATCTAAATCTTTAACTCTACCTATAATACTAGTCTTTGTCATCCAATTAGGCATATGGATAAATTTAGCCATACCCTATTTCCAGGGAACCTCTCTAAATTTCATTGCCTTCATCATAATAGGTGCAATACAGTTAGGCGCAACGGTAGACTATGCCATATTATATACCTCTCGCTTCAAAGAAAACCTAGAGATATTGCCAAATAAAGAGAAAGCAGCTATTAAAACTATAGAGGATACGGGAAGGCCTATACTTACCTCTGCTCTAATACTCTTTACTGGTACTTTAAGTGTCTATCTCATTACAAGTATGAGGAACGCTGCAGAGCTGACGCTTCTTATAGGTAGAGGTGCTATCATTAGTTTAATATTGGTTTTAGTAGCACTTCCTTCAATTTTGATTGTTTGCAATGGTTTAATAGGCAAAACCACAATCAATTGGCCAAAGGAGTTAAGTAAATAATAGGAGGGAAATCAATGAAAAGGTTTTTAAGTTTTTTAATGATTTTTACTATGATATTCTCCTTTTCAACTTTGGGATTAGCAGAAATAGATAGAAACGAGACTATCTATGTAAACTTGAATCATGATGGTACCACTAAGAATATAAAAGTAGTAAATCATATTTCTGGAAATAGCAAGGAAGAGTATTATACAGATTATGGTCAGTATGAAGACCTAAAAGTCTTAGTAGATGGAGTTGACCCAATAATAGAAGACCATACGATTAAATGGCCTACAGTTTTTTTAGGAAATAGGGATATCTACTACGAAGGCAGTTTAAATAAGGATTTGCCCATGACCATAGATATAGATTATTTTTTAGATGGGAAAGAGATTGAAGGAGAAGAGTTAGCAGGAAAATCTGGTAATTTGAAAATTAATATATCCATTAAAAATAGTACTGACCTGACTACTCAATTCCAAATACCTTTAAATCTAGATATATTTTCCGATATAAAAGTAGGAAATGGAGTAAATTCTGTAATTGGAAAAACTATGACTGTAGTATTTACCCATCTTCCCATTGAAAACCAAGAATTTAGCATTGAAGCAAAAGGTGAAAATATTGAATTGGATCCTATACTCATAGCTTCTACTCCATCTAATATACCCTTACCCAAAAATTTAGGAGAGGATATAGGCAGTTTCTCTGAAGGTATAAACAAAATGTCAAAAGCTGCAAGAGAATTAGAAGAGGGTTCTTTTGAACTAACTAAGGGAACTATCAGTTTAAAGGAAGGTCTTAAGACACTGAGCAGTGGAATAGGCAAGTTCTATTCTGGTTTTAATGAAATTAGTACCAATAGTCAAATATTAACTAAAGGTCTCCTGGATTTCAATAATGGTTTTAAGCTTTTAACTGACAATATCCTAGGTTTATGGAATGGAATCAATAATTTGAACCACGGTTTTAACGAAATAAAAACTGAGACACAAAATATTCAAGAAGGCATTTCATCTTTTAATCAGGGTACTAAAGAAGTAAATAAAGGATTCGAACAATTAAAAGATGGGTTAAATGAACTTAATTCCAATCATAAGGATCTAGTTACTCTAGCAGAAAGCTTGTCAAGTAGTAATGACCCTAGGGTTAGAGCCTTAGCTGAAGGTGTTATAAAAGAAGGGATAGCTATAGATGCCCTAAGTCAAGGTGCAAACAATTCTTTTAATGGATTGATTATCCTTGGAGAAAAAGTCAATGAACTGGACTTAGGATTCCAAGAATATAATAAAGGTATTAATACAATTGGATATGGTTTAAATGAACTAATCCAACAGTTAAAACCCTTACCTGAAGAACTAGAAAATATGTATAAAGGACATAGTCAATTAACAGAAGGTATTAATTCAATCTTTAATGGGTTTGAACCTATGACTAGAAGCTTTGAAGAATTAAACAATAAAACTAAATCTTTGCCTAACAAAGTAGATAAGCTAATAGATGGACAAAATAATATAACAAAAGGTATTAGCACTTTAAATGATGAAGGATTATTAAAAATTAAAAACTCAATTGATGGATTTTCTATATTAGATGAATCAGATAATAAATATACCTCTTTTGTCCATGACAAAAATGAAAACAATACTACTTTCCAATTTATAATGCAAACCCCAGCTATTAAACTTGTACCTGAAAGGAAAGAAATTGAATTAAGAGTTGAAGGTAAAAAAAGCTTTTTTGAAAGATTCCTAAGCT
The DNA here is from genome assembly GCF_000511955.1 of [Clostridium] ultunense DSM 10521. Taxonomy (GTDB): domain Bacteria; phylum Bacillota; class Clostridia; order Tissierellales; family Tepidimicrobiaceae; genus Schnuerera; species Schnuerera ultunensis. The sequence goes on from NZ_AZSU01000007.1 coordinate 80,764, forward strand.
TATTTAGAAAATAATATTAAAAGGTCTTCTTAGCACTAAGAAGACCTTTATCTTTATTGGTGGAGATAAGGGGATTCGAACCCCTGACCTCTTGACTGCCAGTCAAGCATTCTCCCACTGAACTATATCCCCATCGTATAAGATAATACTACTTTTTTTCGTCCTGGTCAAGTATAAATTTCATATTTAAGTTGAAACTATTATTTATTCTGAAAAAAGGGTATTATATAAAGGTAGCATATAAATAGGTAAAGGAGTGATAATAAATGAACCCAATGTTAAAGAAATTAGTCGACCAGGATTTCATGACAGAGTCTCAGGGTGAATATTTGGAGGAAGCTATCACAAGAAAAGAATCAATCATAGTTTCAGGCCATAAGGGTTGGGGAATTCGTCCTTTAATGGCTACTTTAATGGCTGTAGCTAAAATAAATTCTAAAGCCGTTCAAGTTAAAGGCTTTGATGATTTGAAAAATGATGAAGCTGAATACTTCTTGATCCCGGGCATTAATGATATTAATTTTGAGAAATTAATAGCCCAAGCTATGGCTATCCCTAATTCCGCTTTCATAAGTATAAAGGATCCAGAACATCCCTATTCAATTTTTAAACTTTTAAAACAGGTTTTTAAAGAAAATAAGGATAGTTCGAAAGTATATCAAGTCCTTGAATGTGCCAAAGTTGATGATATGCCTAAATTAGTTAAGATTACACAAATAACCTTAGATGAAACAGGTAAACTAATAAAAGTTGATTTTGAAGGTTAACTTTTTGAATATAGTGACGGGAAAATTCGTCACTATATTCAAGCTTGTACTAATGTAAAGCAATTCCCGATAACTTTATAGCCTTTTTAGTTATTCCGTAAATAAAGACTGTACCTATTCCATTTATTATAGTAGTGGGAATTACTACAGTTGTTATTAACATCTTCATGGGAACAGGTAATCCTGTAATAAAAGCAGCAGACCCTAAAAAGATTATTCCACTTAAAAAGGTTCCCAATCCCCCAATTAATCCAACTACAACAGGATTTATTTTAATTCGGCTAAGATATTTAATAATAAAAAATAGGATTAAACATGTAACTACTTTATCAATTATATTGGGTAATTGACCTCCTGGGAAAGTGGTAGTCATAGCAGAGAGTAATCCTGCCAACAATCCAGTTAATATAGCATTTTCAAATTTTGGATTCAGCAAGAGTGAAACTATCATAAAAATTAAAAGAAAATCAAATTTCATACCACCCAATATACCTGGAGTAATCTGGTGTAAAATAAAACCAATGGCTAATAGCAATGTTGTAAAAATATTGTTTCTCAACTTCATTATAAACATCTCCTTTTTCATTTTTTATTTTTCTTTTTTCCCAATCATCCAGTTCTGTTCACAACATTCTACTTCACCACCTTTATATTTAATCAAATAAAAAAAGCCTCTCATCCTATAAAAGGACGAAAGACTGCTTTCGCGGTGCCACCTTAATTAGACTATCCATTGGATAATCTCCCCTCCACAGATACCTAGCCTAAGGCTATATATCCTATTCCTATAACGGGAAATCCCCGGTATTGACTACTCTGATTCTAATCATTTCGACAAACTTCTTGTAGACCCATTCGCTAAAACTATGATATCGGACTTTCACCAACTCCGACTCGCTAAAACCATATACCTTTAGCTACTATTTCTACGCATTGAATTTAACTTAATTTAAATAATCATATAATATTTTCACAAAAAAGTCAAGAAACTATTCCTAATATAGATTCCTTTTAGACTTTGTATTTTTGGGTATCATAGGTATAAGTCTTTAGAAAGGGGTCATTTAAATGAAAAAAACTAAAATTGAAGCTCGATTAAAAGGAATTATGGGATTTGAAATGGAATTAGATGGTCATAATTTCATTACCGATGCCTCAGAGAAAATTGGGGGTAATAATTTAGGCCCTCGGCCCAAACAACTCCTTTTGGCAGGTTTAATTGGCTGCACTGGTATAGATGTAATGTCCATATTAAGAAAAATGAAAGTAGAGCTTGAGGATTTAAAAATTCAAGTGGAGGCTGACAATACAGAAGAACATCCAAAGGTTTATGAAAATATCCATTTAACCTATATATTTAAAGGAAAGAATCTGCCGAAAAAAAATATAGAAAAGGCTGTATCTCTTTCACAAGAAAAATATTGTGGTGTTACTGCAATGCTTAAAAAGGTCACATCAGTTACATATGATATAGTAATTGAAGAATGAAAAGCAACGGCTGTTGCTTTTCATTTCTTTATAGGAATTTGAATCTCTGTTATAAACTCCTTTTCCTTTGATGTTCCATGTATATCTAAACGGTAAATTTCCATAGGTCTTCCATTAAGTATATATCCATTTCTATTGATAAAATCCATCATCTTTTCAAAATACTTTTGGCTTTTTTCATAGGAACCACGATAGATCAATGTTACAAAATACCCTGGGGGCAATATCATATTATAATCTTTCTCTTGATCATCTACGAAAAAGAAGGCATTTTCATATAAACTATAATTCTCCCTTTCCAATCCTTCATCAGCAATAAAAACTCCCATATCCTTATTCCCAAATAAGAATAATTTAGAATCATCCCTACCTTCGAGTTTACGAAAAGCTAAATCTACTTCTTCATCTTCCGACATAACACCTTCAATTAAGATGATTTTTCTCCCTTTTATCTCCTTTACCTTTATTTCTCCGTAAGAATCTATATCCTTAAATCCCTCCAAATTTACTAGTTTTTCCCGTAAATTTTCTTTTAATTCCAACAATGGTTTAATCTTCTCCTCAATCAATTGGATCTCTGTCTCCATTAAATGGATGGTAGTATCTATACTCCTATTTTCTAGATATTCTTTTATTTGTTTAGTAGAAAAATCTAATTTTCTCAAATCCTTGATTATATTTAATCGCCAAATATCGTCTATAGAATACACTCTATATCCATTAGGCTTTCTTTTTGGATTAATAAGCCCTTTCCTTTCATAGTAACGGATGGAATCAGGTCCTAAATTATATAGTTTGCATATTTGGCCTATAGTATATTCTTTCTTCATATATTTTCTCCCCTATACTTTTCCTTGACATTAGTATTGTACCAAGGTTTATATTAGTAATCAAGGAGTGATTTTTATGCAACAAAACACGTCGAAATCATATTTGACTAAAAAATTTTTTAAATACCTAGTACCTTCAGTAACCGCCATGTGGTTTTTTTCTATTTACACCATGGTAGATGGAATATTCGTCGGAAAAGGAGTAGGCCCTATTGCCCTGGCAGCTGTTAATCTATCTATGCCTTATATTAATGGTGTTTTTGCAGTATCCCTGTTGATTTCAGTCGGATCTTCTACTTTAATAACATTCTATTTTGGCAAAAATGAAAAGGAAAAAAGTAATGAAATATTTACTTTAAATATAATCCTTCTTTCTATTATAGGTATTGTATTAACTGGACTTTCATTGATGTTTATTGAAAAAATAGCATATTTTTTGGGAGCAAATGCTGAAACATTACCTTATGTTGTAGATTATTTAAAAATAATTATCCTTTTTAGCACTTTCTTTATGGTGGCTTATTCACTAGAGGTTCTAGTTAAAGCCGATGGTTTTCCTATCTACTCCATAATATTCGTTACACTAGCTGCCATAACCAATATAGTACTAGATTATATTCTTGTGATCCGTTATAACTATGGAATAAAAGGTGCAGCCTTTGCTACTGGTGCTTCTCAGTTTATATCCTGTATGGCATTTTTATTCCACTTTTTATTTGGAAAATCCAATTTGAAATTTGTTAAGCCTAAATTTAATTTTTCTTCCATAGCCAAATTATTTACCATAGGTATTCCTGAAGCTTTAACTGAGTTATCGGCAGGTTTCACTACCTTTGTATTTAACTTTGCAATTTCAAAACATATAGGTACTTATGGCCTAGCAGCCTTCGGAGTCATTATGTACTTAAATAATCTAGTCCTTATGACCATGGTAGGCATAAATCAAGGAATGCAACCTTTAATTAGTTATTATAATGGGAAAGGCAACTATAAGAATATTGATTATTTATTAGATCTAGCTTTAAAAACCTCTATATCTTTTGCAGTTTTATTCTTTGGAATTTCCCAGCTATTTCCAAAACAATTGGTTTCCTTCTTTATAGAGCCATCCAATAGGAACGCTTTTTTGTTGTCCATAAAAGGCTTGAAGATATTTAGTTTTGGATTTCTAATTTGTGGATTTAATATCATTCTCTCTGGCTATTTTACTGCATTAAAAGAAACTACTAAAGGAACGGTTATTTCAACATTAAGAGGATATGTTTTAATCACCTTAATATTATTTATTCTTCCCAATATATGGGGAAATTTTGGAATCTGGATTTCCTCTTTAGTTTGTGAAGCTTTGACATTAACTGTAGCTTTAACCGTATATACAAGGTTTCAAACTGATTTTAAGGATATACCTTTATAATTTTAAACTAATTGCATATACTAATTAAACATTAAAATGAAAGGAAGAAGCCTATGGATGATAAGTACATTGTTATAACTAATAATAAGTTTTCGGAACCCATGTCTAAAAAGGAAGCAATAAATCTAGTTAAAGATTACGACAATAAAGGTATAGTTGGATATATTGTATCTGAAGAAGAAGCTAAAAGGATAAAAGATCCCAGCAATTTCAATGAACCTAAATGGGAATGAAATTATAAATTTGATGTAAAACTCTAGTTTCATGAAATATTATTGAAACTAGAGTTTTTTTGATGATAATATGAACTGGCTTCTGTTTATATATCTATTTGATATAATAGAATTATATTTTATATTTTATAAGTAATTGCGAAACTCTTTCTAAAAACTGAATAATAGGAATATAGATCCTTCAAAAAAAGAGTTTCAAGAATGGAAAGTGGAATCCAAGTGAAAGTTTAGCGAGAACTAAAAGTTGTTCTTAAAAAAGGGTACACAAAATAAAGGTATCAAATTTCTAGAAAAATGAATATCTAAAATAAATACCTAAGCAATTAATGGTTTTAAACTTCTGATGTACTCGTGCTTATGTATTTTATCAGCAAGGACAACAGTAATTAATTGTGTGATGCCTGCTAGTAGTAAATCGGCATGAATGGTTTTCTCATTTTGGGTTTTACGTCCAGCAATACAGAAACTTTCTTTAAAATGATTTATGGACTGCTCTACTACTGAACGGATTTTATAAACTTTATCCCATTCTTCTGTATCACGAAGAGTCCCTGGATAAGCACGAAGATCCTTTTCAGGATAAACGTAGATCATTCTTCCACAAGGTGATGAA
>NZ_AZSU01000007.1:86630-88415 GCF_000511955.1 [Clostridium] ultunense DSM 10521
AAATAAGTAATTGCGAAACTCTTTCTAAAAACTGAATAATAGGAATATAGATCCTTCAAAAAAAGAGTTTCAAGAATGGAAAGTGGAATCCAAGTGAAAGTTTAGCGAGAACTAAAAGTTGTTCTTAAAAAAGGGTACACAAAATAAAGGTATCAAATTTCTAGAAAAATGAATATCTAAAATAAATACCTAAGCAATTAATGGTTTTAAACTTCTGATGTACTCGTGCTTATGTATTTTATCAGCAAGGACAACAGTAATTAATTGTGTGATGCCTGCTAGTAGTAAATCGGCATGAATGGTTTTCTCATTTTGGGTTTTACGTCCAGCAATACAGAAACTTTCTTTAAAATGATTTATGGACTGCTCTACTACTGAACGGATTTTATAAACTTTATCCCATTCTTCTGTATCACGAAGAGTCCCTGGATAAGCACGAAGATCCTTTTCAGGATAAACGTAGATCATTCTTCCACAAGGTGATGAAGTACAGGGATTGTCACAAAAATGACGTCTTCGATATTTACCGTCATCACATTTAGTCCATTTCATTTTAGGGCATACAAACTTAAATGTTTTAATTCCGCACCTTAAATGAGAAGTATTACCTTCTGGTTTCATTGGAAGAGTTGAATCATGTGGACAACAAGGTATTCCAAACTCATTTAAAGTATAGTCTGGATGTTTTAAAGAGGAACGACGATTTAAAGGAATATATGCTTTATCAAACTTTAAATCAGTAAGTAAATCTCTATAAATATTAGTGGCATCAAAGGCAGCATCACCAATAAAGACATTTGCTTTAATATTAGGATGTTTTTCAAAATAATCTTTCAAAACAGGAATAACAGCCTTGGCATCATGAAGAGATTTATCTTCATCAGGTGAATCTGATTTTTTATCAATAATGATATTAGGATGGGACTTTAAAAAATCTTTATTGTAAAAAGAAATATCCCGAACAATGCCTAAACCATTAGTAATCATGCCAAATTTATAAACATAGCAAAAATGACCATTAATATATAGTTGCTTAATGTTTGGGTTTGCAGAGGCATGTGAAGGCATAGACCCATATGCAGCTTTGTATGGATCGTAAGAATCATCAAGGCCCTGTGATTTTTTAAAAGATTCCAGCTGTTTGACAATTTTATTAGCATATTTAGGATTATTTTCGGTAACAAAAGCTTCAATCCCTGAAGTATCAAAGATAGTCATAGAAGCTTTATCTTTATCGATTTGTTGACAAATAGGCTCAGTAATATCGACAAGGTTATCGAATACAGCTTGTAAGTCTAATAAAAAATCTTGTTTGAAACGGGTAAATTTAGAACCATCAGGAACTTTTTCAAACCCACAAAATTCTCTTAATTCACTTGAATACTTAAGAAAAGTAATTAAGAGGGTATCAGTAGGGATAGAAAAAATCCTTTGAATAATTAAAGCCCATAGCATTGAATGAAGCTTGTATTCACGAGGTCTTCCAGTAGAAGCATAAAAGTGATGGTAAAAAGAAATAGGAATAAACTCATCAAGATTAATGTTATTTTCAAGTAATGAAAGAAACTTAGGTTTATCAGATTCAAAAAAAGTTTTGCAATCTGAATAAATGTCTGCCAAAGAAAGCTGTTTATGTGGTATCATATCTATATAACTCCTTTCGGGTTTTGGTAGATTTGTTGCTTGACACTTCAATTTTACCATAAATCGGTGAGGAGTTATATTATTTTATGAAAAAAATATCCCGTATTTATGCGGGTTATGGCGTTTCGCAAACGCCTACTT
>NZ_AZSU01000007.1:88774-103237 GCF_000511955.1 [Clostridium] ultunense DSM 10521
TCAAAGATAGTCATAGAAGCTTTATCTTTATCGATTTGTTGACAATAGGCTCAGTAATATCGACAAGGTTATCGAATACAGCTTGTAAGTCTAATAAAAAATCTTGTTTGAAACGGGTAAATTTAGAACCATCAGGAACTTTTTCAAACCCACAAAATTCTCTTAATTCACTTGAATACTTAAGAAAAGTAATTAAGAGGGTATCAGTAGGGATAGAAAAAATCCTTTGAATAATTAAAGCCCATAGCATTGAATGAAGCTTGTATTCACGAGGTCTTCCAGTAGAAGCATAAAAGTGATGGTAAAAAGAAATAGGAATAAACTCATCAAGATTAATGTTATTTTCAAGTAATGAAAGAAACTTAGGTTTATCAGATTCAAAAAAAGTTTTGCAATCTGAATAAATGTCTGCCAAAGAAAGCTGTTTATGTGGTATCATATCTATATAACTCCTTTCGGGTTTTGGTAGATTTGTTGCTTGACACTTCAATTTTACCATAAATCGGTGAGGAGTTATATTATTTTATGAAAAAAATATCCCGTATTTATGCGGGTTATGGCGTTTCGCAAACGCCTATTATATTTTAAACAGAGAGGATAATTTAATTTGTATAATATTCCTAGAGATAATGTATCCTTTGAAAAAAATAATAATATTTTATATTTTAATAGTCCTTTTCCTTCTGGTGATAAAAATGTTGATGGAGCCAAAGCCCTGTTATATGAAGGTCATGGAAAAGAAGGAATAGTATTCGTCCACGGTTTAGGTAGTAGAAATTTTGATTATTTAAAATATTATCCTGAGAATTTAGTTAAACATGGATATCCCGTAATAATGCCTATATTGCCCTATCATTTTGAAAGAATGCCAAAAGATAAAAAAATAAATTTCCTATCAGGTACTGCAATAGATATTGAAAAAAGATTTTATCAATCCGTTGCCGATATACGATCCTGTATTGATTATTTGGAGAATATGGATATGGAAAAAATGCATATTATGGGCTTTAGTTTTGGGGGAATGATAGGTACAATAGCAAAAGCTTTAGATAGTAGACTGGATAAAGGCATATTTATAGTATCTGGCGGAAACTTTTTATACATTACATGGAAAAGCATTGCCACTAAAGTACTTAGAGTTCGCTATGAAGATGAAGGTAGTTGTAGTATAGAAAGATGTCATTGGCTTCATGAAAATTTTGATAATGTAGTAGAACATTTTAATAAATTAGAAGATTTACAGGAGCTTCCTAATTGCTTCAGATATGATCCATCCTTATTTGCTAAGATGATAGATCCAGAAACTATTTTGATGATCAATGCAGCCTTTGACCCCTTTATACCTAGAAAAGCTTCTAAGAATCTATGGAATAAGATGGGAAGGCCTAAGAGATATATCCTCCCTTCAGGCCATTTGACTTCTCACCTATGGTTTAAAAGATTAATATTGAAAAAAACTATAGAATTTTTAGAATAGAATATATGGCGTTATTTTATTTCTCCATCATCCAATACATTTAATATCCATCTTTTATAATCAATAAATTCTTTACTTAATACAAATTTTTCCCCTCTTGGTTTTTGATCTTCTATTTTTAACTCCTGGGTTATTCGTCCAGGCTTTCCAGCCATAATATAGATACGATTAGACAAAACAATCGATTCATCTATATCATGGGTAATAAATAAAGTGGATAATTTAATCTTTTCCATGACATTCTGGTACCAACTATGCATATTTCTTTTAGTTATAGCATCTAAAGCACTAAAAGGTTCATCTAATAAGGCAACTTCCTGGGAAAATAAATATGTTCGAAGTAATGCTGCTCTTTGCCTCATTCCCCCAGATAACTGATGAGGATATTTATCCTGGTTTCCATCTAGCCCAAAAGTTTTAAAATATCTTTCAGCTTTTAAACCTGCTGTTTTCTTGTTTTCTCCTTTTATAATAAGAGGTAGTGATACATTGTCCAAGACCGTTTTATATGGTAATAATAGATCCTTTTGTAGCATATAACTAATATGCCCAGATTCTCCTGTAATATCTTTGTTGTCCAATAAAACTTTTCCTCCATCAGGGATCAATAAACCAGATATTATATTAAATAGCGTAGTCTTTCCTACACCGCTAACTCCTAATAGACATACTATTTCCCCATCATTTACTTCCAATGAAATATCTTTAATTATCTCCCTCTTGCCGTATGACTTTGATATATTATTTACACTAAGCTTTGCCATTAAAATACTCTCCTCGATTTCTAATCAGGAAGATAGTCGTTAGTAAACCCAAATCCTGATGGAATCTCTTTTTCGATAAGGCCTTCTTCCCATAACCAGAAATAGAAATTATCCCACCTATCCTGATCAATATAACCCCATTGACTTACTTCTGCTTTATACTGATCTGCAAGCCATTTTTGGCTCTCCTGAACCAATTCCTTATCCAACTCTGGATTTGCATTTATCAATATATTAGCCGCTTCCTCAGGATTATCTATAGCATATTCATATCCTTTAGCTATCGCCTTTAGAAACGCTTCAGTTTTTTCTTTATTTTTCTCTATATATTCATTATTTCCAATTAAAATTGGGCTATAATAATCTAATACTGGGTTAATATCTTTAAATGCAAAGAAATCCGTTTCTAGACCCTTCACCTTAGTTGCAATACCATCCCAAGCATAATATACCCATATTGCATGCATGTCTGTATTAAGTGCTGTCACAACATCCGTTACAGTACTTGGAACCATTTTTATGGAGCCATAGTCTCCTCCATCAGCCTCTACTACCGACTTTATTATTGCCTTTTCAATAGGCATATCCCAGGTAGCATAAATTTTATTAGCCATTCCTTTTGGAGTTTCTATTCCATTGCCTTTAAGGGATATAATTCCCGATGTATTATGCTGTATTAAAGCTGCTACTGCAGTTACTGGAAGAGGATTATCTGAAGCAAATGCTGGAGCTATCATATCCTGAAAAGCAATCCCAAATTGAGCTTTTCCTGATGCTACAAGGCTTTCAGCACCCCCCTCTGGAGGCTGGACAACTTCTACATTAAGACCTAATTCTTTGAAATATCCCTTTTCTTCAGCTACATATAGTCCTGTATGATTAGTATTTGGTGTCCAATCAAGTACAACAGTTATCTTTTCCTCACCCTTATTTTCACAAGCTGTCAAAATAGCCATTATTCCTAATATACAAAATAATATTATCAATTTCTTTTTCACACTCATTCTCCTTACATTTTATATTTTATAATTTATTTTCACCTTTAGTCCATGGCATACTTATTTTTTGTAAAAATACAACACCCTCCATCAATATCAAACTAATGATGGATATAAGTAAAATTACAGCAAACATTTTAGCAAAAGAATAGGATTTTTTAACCCTTGTCATATATACACCTAGTCCATTAAAACCACCAAGCCATTCTGAAATGACTGCTCCCACTACAGAATAGGAAACAGAAATCCTTAAACCAGCAAAAAAATGAGATATAGAACTTGGTAATTTTATATGCTTAAATATTTGCCTGTCTGAAGCATTCATAGATTTAAGAAGTTGTATAGCATCAGAATCTGCTGACTTGAAACCGTCTAATAAACCGATGGTAATAGGAAAAAATGTTACAATTACAATCAATGTAATCTTTGGTGCCATACCATAACCCAACCACAATACTAATAAAGGTGCAATTGCTACAGTTGGTATAGTCTGGGTAATAATTAGTATTGGGTAAAAAGCCTTATAGATAAAATGAAATCTATCCATAATTACAGCAACCATAAATCCTAATGATACTCCAATAGCAAGTCCAAAAAATGCTTCTAATAATGTAGTCCTTGCATGATTCATTAGAAGCGGAAAATCAAATATAAAGGCTTTTACAACATCCAAAGGGGACGGTAGCATAAACTTTGGTACAATCTCCATAGCAGATAGAAACTGCCATAAAATAAGTATACCTACTATTGCTACATAAGATGACACTCTATTTGTGATGCTTTGTAACCTTTTGATCAATAGTAAGTACACCACCTTCTGGTTTAAAACATATCTTAATATAGGACATTACAGATGGGCATCCTGATTTAATTGCAATGTATTGACATTCCTTCACAATATCCATTAGTTCTTCAAATTCTCCTTCTATTGTAGTTTCAAAAGGTCCTACATAATAAGATAATCCTGTACTTTTGATAAATGCAATTACCTCATCAACAATTTTACATACTAACTCATCCGTCTCGACTTTTGGCAATACTTGAATAGCAACGCTTGCATTCATTATAAATTCCTCCCTTATTTTAGTTATATTAAAATTAAACATTTAAAAAATCCTTTCTGGTTATTAGCCAGAAAGGATTAAGTACCATTAAGTAAAATAAATGCTACACTATAATCCCTACGCTGGCATTACCCAGATCAGGTAAACGGTTAGAGATTTACTTTTCTCTTCTCAGCCCGACATATCGAGCACCCGTATTGTAATTTTAGAATATATCATACTTCGTAAATTGTCAAGGATAAGCACTTAAGTATTTCCCAAAGTATATTATATATTCATAATATAGTCTTCTGAAAAGATTCAATATTTCTTATCACTCATCAAATGCTTTTCTACATTATATTCTCAATAATAATCAAAAATAAGTGTACCTTCTTTAAAGCTTCACAAAGTATTGTTTCTTATCCTCACTTTAAAAATCTCTTCCATAGACTCTAATTAGGCTTTATTAAAATTATAATAAAAATCTTTGATAGATCGGGGCTAAGCATTATAGATTTAGATTCTAAAATAAAATGTAATGCTTGACATTAGAGTTTGCTCCAATGATAAAATTATAGTAGGAGGTATGGATATATGTTAATTAAAGAGTTTACGGACAAATATAAACTTACCGCTGATACTATTAGATTCTATGAAAAAATAGGCCTCATTCACCCAAAACGCTTGCAAAATGGTTATCGTTTCTTTGATGAAGAATGTGAAAAAACAATCCAACTAATTATCGTATTGAAACAACTAGAGTTTTCCCTAGATGAAATTAGATTTCTGTTATCTTTAGAAAAAAAGCCTATATCCTCTGAATGTAACGAAGCAACTGTCAGATTATTTCAGGATAAAATAATCCAAATTGAAAATAAAATGACATTTTTACAAATAGCTATCCAACAATTGGACCAAGTTAAGCAACTTATAGAAAATAATCAGTATCAGCAAAACTATCATAAAATTCAGAGATTGGTAGCGGATATATACAGACAATTAATAAAAAGGGGGTAAAAAAATAGATGACTCCGAAAATTTGGATACGACTTGAAGGTGCCTTAGGACTTCTGTTTTGTACAATAATTTACTTTCACTTAGATTTTAATATCTTTATTTTTTTCACATGTTTATTTCTTCCCGACTTATTCATGTTAGGATATTTAATAAATAGCAAGGCGGGAGCATTCTTTTATAATCTGGGACATGTTTTTATTTTTCCATTAATCTCATTACTATTTGCAGTTATCACAACAAAACAAATATTTCTTATGATTGCATTAATATGGGGTGCCCATATTTTCCTTGATAGAATGATAGGATATGGTTTGAAATATGATAAAGGATTTAAGGTTACACATCTGCAAAAATTAGATTAACCCAAAAACTTTAATACCATTGAACCTATGTAATAATTTAAACAATATTTAGTTCTATGTACAGCTTGCATATGACCTAATAACCCTATCTATCCTCCCACCTTTATTAGCTGCCACAACAAAGGGCATAATATCACTCTTTTATTGGTATGATGACATTATGCCCAGACTTTTTTTCTAATGCTATCCATTGTTTCCTTTATAGGTAATTTAGAAAGTGTTCCAGATTTTTAATACTTATCTTTACTTATTCAGATTCCATGATGTATTTTTGCTCAAACCCTTTAAGTAAAGGAAACTCCGCATAATCACCAATAGGTGATACAAATACACCTTTTGATAAAAATGGGGAAATCCCCATTTCGAAGGCTAAGCTTGCTGCCCTTGGTATACTTAGAAAAGGCCCTATCGATAAATAAATCAAAACTGTAAAAGCAAAGGTAAACTTTGGATGCACACGACTTGCCAGTATATGAAATCCACCAGCTTTAAAAACTGCAACAATTGCAAGTATTGGAAGACCAACAGCTGAAATTAAAAAACCTTATATTTTAAATCTATATCCTGCTCCCCATACAGTTTCAATAAATGTGCGTCCTTCAGGATTATCCTCAATTTTTTCTCTTATTCTTGCTATATGTACAGTTATAGTTGATGCGTCTGACAAAGAGTCATAGCCCCAAACCCTTTCAAATAGTACTTCTTTGCTGAAAACTCTATTTGGATTTTCTACTAAAAACAAGAGCAAATCAAACTCCTTCTGAGTTAAGAAAACTTCATTATCATCTATATAGACTCTGCGGTCTTGCTTATTAATAGATAATGGTCCAACTGTTAACAACTTCATTTTAGAACTGTGTTTAAACCTTTCATATGTTTTTATATGACTATTTACTCTCGCTACCAGTTCACCCATACCAAAAGGTTTAGTTATATAATCATCAGCCCCCAAGTTTAATCCTTTAATCTTAAATATTTCATCAGATTTTGCAGATACGATAAGTACAGGTATTTGTTTTGTATTGGATATCTCTCTTAATATATCAAAGCCATCCCTTTTGGGAAGCATTAAATCTAAAATAATTAGATCAAAATCTTCATTTTTAATACACTCAAAACCAGAATTACCATCAAAAGCACATACAACTTCATAACCACTCATTTCCAAATAATCTTTTTGAAGCTCCGATATGCTTTTATCATCTTCAATTATTAAAATTCTTTTCATTTTATCACTTCCTCTTTTTTAACCTTTCTCAGAGAAATAATGATGGAGGCTCCCTGACCATTTTCACTAATTGCCCATATTCGTCCACCTAAACCTTCAACAATTTGCTTTGCAATTGCAAGACCTAAACCACTTGAGCCCTTAACCTCTCTTGCAGTATCAGCCCTGTAAAATCTTTCAAAAACATGTGGTAAATCCTGCTTGCTAATTCCTTTTCCATTATCCTTAAATTCTATTACAACTGAAGAATTTGTTTCTCTTAACATTATATTAAGCTGCCCTGTTTGTGCTTCAATGCTTCTTTTAGCATTATCCATAATATTCTGGACCACTCGTTTAAATTTTGCAACATCTATTATAACAAAAATTGTAGTTGAAAGTTTATTCTCGAAAATTATTCTTTTATTTTCACGTAAAAAATCTTCTGAACTATCCTCAATACAACTCTCTATGTGTTTTACAATATTGACCTTGTCTTTTTTAAATGTCATTTGATTTAAATCTAGCTTGGAATATAATAATAAATCTTCAATCATTGTATTTATCATCTTTGTTTTTTCTATAGCTTTTGATAAGTAATATTGTTTCTTTTCATCAGTATCTGCAACCCCGTCCAGAACTCCGTCTATATATCCTCTTATCGATGTTACAGGGGTTTTAAGGTCATGTGAAATGCTTGATATTAAAAACCTTCTATTTTCATCAACTCTCTGTTGATAATATATGGAGTTTTTTAGCTGAAGGCGCAATTGTTCGATGGCGGAACCAAGTTCTCTAATTTCTCCATATCCCTTATCTGTAATTGCTGTTTCAAGCTCACCAATTCTTAATTTCTCCATTTCCTTTGTTAAATCAGTAATTGGAATTATAATATTTTTCATATTTTGTCTTTGAACAATTAAACTAGCTATAACAAAGACTATTAGAAAAATTATAAAAACAAAGATGAGCAGTGACCTATAATAATCACCGACATTTACAATTTGATTAAGGATTATTATTCTATAATTACTTCCATCTTGCATTGTAAAATTCTCCGCATTTATTTTATACCTATTACTCTCATATTCATAGTAATTATTTTCCACACTGAGATTCATCAGCATTTCTTTAATCTCCATCATAGTAAAACCTTCACTATTATATAAAATATTATCCTTCTCCATTAAAACAACAGCTGTTTGACCTAAACCTCTAGTAGCATGAGATTCATTTAATAAATTGTAAAAATAGGTATATATAAAACCAAAGCAACTAGTAATAACAATTGTGCTTATAAGGATCAATACACTTTGTGTTAAAAATCTTTGTCTTAATTTCATATAATCATCCTATATGTCCTTTTTCTCAAATAAATAATATCCTGCTGCAATTAACATTATACCGTAACCCAGCAAAATTAGAAATATCCTAAGAATCTTACTAAAATTTATATAGTTTCCTAAAATCAATCTGTACCAATCAAAAGTAGATGTAAATAAAAAACTTTTAATTTGTGGAAAAACCAAATTTAACCCATTAAATACTAAAAACATAAAAATAGAAAGCATAAATGCACTTGTTGTACCCTTTGTAATGTTAGAAATCAAAATAACTATTAATGCAAAGATAAAGATAGGCATGAAAGCCATAATATAAGATATTATTATCTTAAAAAGATTTGGTATGTTTCTATTTATAAATAATGAGGCAATAACTGAAAGAACCATGACAAAAACTAGATTACCAATTATAAAGGTAGCAACTGTAAGGACTTTTCCCAAAAATACTTTAATCCTTGATGCCGGCCCAGTGAGAGTAACTTTAATCGTATGATCAGCAAATTCACCAGCAAACATATCTATACAAATAAATGTAGTAAAAAGTGGGAAAATAGAGTAGCTTAAAATCGTCAAAACCATTATTGAAAATTCAGAGCTTCCTGTCACACGTATTCCTGCAAAGTTATTTAACGAATACACCACAATTGCTAACACTATAACAGATAGGGCCGAAAATATCAATGCTGCAGTTATTTTTTTCTTTTTTGATATTTTGAATATTTCATTTATGTAAACCGCCTTAAAAATCTCCATTCAAATCAACCTCACTTAAATAATAGTTCTCCAAGGAAGAATAGCTTTTTAAAATATTTTGGGTGCTATCAACACATAAAAGTTTCCCATGGTATAAAATTCCAACCTTATCACATGTAAGTTCTATATCATGTATTAAATGACTAGATATAAAAAATGTTGTTTTGTGCTGCTTTGACAGAAAAATTATTAATTCTCTCATTTCAACCATCCCTTCAACATCTAATCCATTAAAGGGCTCGTCCAGAATCATAATATTAGGATTTGATAAAGTCGCAATGGCAATACCAAGCCTTTGTTTCATTCCTAAGGAATAATTTTTAATTTTTTCATTCCTATATTTAATAAGCCCTGTAATATCCAGGCTTTTATTAATTTTCGCATCATCAACATCATCATAAAATCGTCCACATAATTTCATATTTTCATAAGCTGTCAAATAAGGAAATGGTGTTACACTTTCAATAATACAGCCAACGTTTTTCATTACTTGTTCATAATCATTTGAAATGCTATAACCATTTATTCTAACATCGCCTTTATCAGCCTTCATAAGACCTACCATAATTTTCATTGTAGTAGTTTTTCCTGCTCCATTAGGCCCTAAAAAACCGAATATTTCTCCTCGGTCAATTTCTAAATTAATGTCCTGTATTCCACGATTATTTTTGTACTTTTTTGATAAATTTTCAATTACAATTGCTTTATCCAATATTGATCCTCCTTTTAAATAGCTTATAGGTGCAAAAGCAGAAGCTTTTGCACCCTTAGTTATTATTCAAATATTCTAATAAAGGTATTA
Source organism: [Clostridium] ultunense DSM 10521 (assembly GCF_000511955.1). Lineage (GTDB taxonomy): Bacteria > Bacillota > Clostridia > Tissierellales > Tepidimicrobiaceae > Schnuerera > Schnuerera ultunensis. The sequence goes on from NZ_AZSU01000007.1 coordinate 98,544, forward strand.
TCAAATCCATCTTCGTTATTTGAATAAGAGTAGCCATCATTATCTTCATCTATTGTAACATTAAAAGATACGTTTATATTTTGTGAGCCTGTTCGATGGATAATTCCCTTTTTCTTTTCGCCCTTATCATTTGTATAATGTATTATTGTAAAATGGATTGATTCATCATAGTTTGAGTAAAAATCAAAACTTCTTACAATATCAGCTTCATATCCCGCATTATAGACCTCATAATATTTACCTTTTACATTGCCATTTTCAACGGAAGTTATTTCTATAAACCTTTCTCCAACCTTTTCAAAGGAGTTGTCTTCCTCTTTAACGATATCATTTTTATATTTTCCAATATATTTACTATCAAATTCATAGCCTTCTTTACTATATGTGACTTTTTTGCCATCCAAATTTGGTGCTTTAACAATTGTGCTATTAACATCCTTTATATCAATTGAAAAATCTAAAGAATAAATATGTTCAATACCTTTACTATCCTGTGCAGACATACTTGCAGTAAAAATAGCACTTTCTATAATCCCATCTTCGTTTTCAATAGCCTTGCCCGTTGCTTTTGTAAGATATATATTTGATTTAGGATGTGGGACATCTAGGTTTTTAGCACTCCATTCGTCAAGTATGCTGTATTTAAAAATAAAGGAGGAAATAGCATTAACAACAGATGGAATTTGGGTCTCTGATAAATTGCCTACATACATTTTCTTTCCAGCCGATTCCTCGACTTGAATAGCATCTTGTAAGCTTCCCACAAATGCATCAAGAATCTTCTCTGCATCTTTAACCTGCTCATCTTCCAATGGATTTTCAATTATTCTGTTAGTTTCATTATTATATTTTCGTTTCTCAAATACATCATAAGAGCCATCATCAAAATTTTTGTATATACTCTGGTTTTCATCACTATACCAATAGTTTTCTCTTAATTCACCTTTTCTAAAATTGTTATCCATTGATTCTTTAGCTTTGTTCTTAATATCGAATTTTGCATTAGAAGTTGATTCTGCAAATACCTTGCCATCAATTTTAAGAGATATGGTAGCATCAGCACTGAAGTTATCAACTTCACTCGTTAATTTTGCCATTGTTGTTTTCATGGAGTTCTTCAAGCTATAATATCCTGAGCCAATCATAATATCTGCAAAAGCTGACGTTGCTAAAATGGTAGCACCTAGCACAAAAGCGCATATTGTAGCAGTCTTTTTACTAAATCTCATTTTCCTTGCCTCCTATCATACAATTTACTAACATAGGCTTAAGCATTTATGTAGTACAATTACATGATACATTATTTATCTTGAATAACTATAAACTAATTATTAACAATTTATTAAATTTTAGTTTTTGTATAAATTCAATTAAACTTGTTAACAAAATTTTTTAATCCTGCTCTCCCCACTTTTCCCTGTCATCATTCACATTATCCTATACTATCTATATTTTAGCTATTTTAAAGGGTCAAAAAACGGTGTCTTTTCACCGATTTTGACCCAAATTTTGTTCTTCAACCACTAATTGTTTTCTAACTTCTTTAAAGTAAAGAATGACAAGATTATGGTGATAATATATATTAATGCAAAAGCAGAGCCAGTAATTATGTCTGTAGGATACGGAGAAATAACTCTTCGAAAAATTAATGCAATAATCAAAGAAATTGGCATAAATAACCCAATTATTATATTAAGCCAATTAACAATAAAAGACGCTTTTGATTGGGATATTAGTTTAGCTATAAAGTAAGCTGCAACACCGACTACTTGAATTATCATTGATCCCCAGATACCTTCTGCAGATTGCTCTGTATACCAACTGCCAAATGCTGCAAAAAGTCCGATTGTTAAAAATGCAGTTGAAGCTATATACAATATTTGACTGGTATTAAAGTTTTTGTTCTCTGATTGTTTTCGGGGTTCCATCCCCTTTAGAATATAATCTGTTGTAACTCCAAAGTATTCACTCATTATGATTACTCTTTCTAAATCTGGCACACTTTGTTCACTTTCCCACTTGGACACCGCTTGACGAGAAACCCCTACCTTATCAGCAAGCTCCTCTTGCGATATACCCTTGTTTTTTCTTAAGCTCTGTATTCTGCCTGCAATATTCATAACAACACTCCTCTACTATTTTTAGTATTGTCATAATAACATTAATTCTGGTTGCATAGCTACCAAACCCACTTGGTTTTTTGTCAACTTACAGTTGCAATCCTTAATAATACTGTTCTTAAGCAATATTACTGATGTTTGACATATTATTTTCATCTTTCTTACTCTTAATATTTTTAGTAGAATAATAATACAGCAAAATCTAATTATATTGAATATAGGTTCAAATGCATTTATTAAAACATTTAACTTTACTTACTCAGTCTAATGACATAGGAACTGACTTCCTTTACTTTAGCATTTTTACCAAATTCATTGAACTTGAATATATCACAAAAAGCAAAGTTAGATTCATCAATAAAGACAGCATTTCCACAATCTTTAGGATATGACATTTTTACTCCTTTTTATTATTATAACTTTGACTCGATTGAGGGTAAATATCCTATTAATACCTTGCCAATTTAATATCTTGTTCGTAAAATAAGAATATTACACCTAAGCTTTACAACTACATATTATTCTTATGATTTAAATAAAAGTTATACTTGGTATACTACTTTAAAATCTTCAAAAATTACTGGCATATCATCACTAAACTCATACCCAAGCATTTTTCCTTCTTCTTTAAAGTAATGAATATGTCCCCTACGCCAAGATTCCAATGAATCATCCTCTCCCTCACGTTTACAAATATCATAAGTAATATCTGAAAATGGAAGAATTGTTACCACTATTGTTTCAATAACACATCGTGGTACACCTTCCCAATCAGTAACGATACTTAAATCACCCACCTCAGGTAAACGCTCACCTTTAAGTTCATATGCCAATAAACTACTTGCTGTAGCCTTCTTTTGCCCAATTAACACCAAATTTAATAATTCATTGGCCCATTTTTCAGTTAATTCAAAATGAAATACTTCTAAATATTTTGCCGTTTCAGATCTATTCGTTTCCTTCAAAAATGCTTTCCAAAACGTATCAATTTTTTCTTTTGAATATTCTTTATTTCCCATTACACAACCCCCATTTTTACCCAATCTCTAATCCTTATGATTATATCATATAAGTCATAGCAAATATATTCTTTTTCTAATACCTCAATTAATATATCTCCAGTGGTTATATGTTTTAATTCAAATTCACTAATATACAAACTTATATCTTTTAAGTTATTACTTGCCACAATACCATTATTGGTTTTTGTTATTATTATTGAAGCTGCTTCCCCAGAAACAATTATCTTATAACTGATGTTAGTTTATAAGTATGGACACAAAACAAGGTTTTCCTAATACTAAAAAAGAGGGTTGTTTTTAAACTAACAGCTTAAAGATATTGTTCCATCAACTGTTTTAACCCATTTTCCGATGTTAGTTTTTCAAGATTATTGAATATCTTCTCTTGGTCCCAGTTCCACCATTGAATCTTTAGCAAGAATTTAATCTTTTCATTACTAAATCGTTTTTTGATAAAATTAGCTGGATTCCCACCATAAATCGAATATGGTTCTACACTTTTTACTACTGTTGAGTTAGCAGCAATAATCGCACCATCACCAATTTTAACACCAGGCATTATAGTTACATTTTGCCCTATCCAAACATCATTACCTATCACTGTGTCCCCCTTGAAAGGCAATTGTTCTACTGTTGGAGTGACCTTTTCCCATCCACCACCAAAGATATTAAAGGGATAGGTTGTAATTCCATCCATTCTGTGATTTGCTCCATTCATAATAAACTTAACACCCTCTGCAATTGCACAGAACTTACCAATAATGAGTTTATCTCCCAAGAATTCATAGTGGTATTCCATGTTATTATAAAATTCCTCTGGAGAATTTTTATTATCGCTATAATAAGTATATTCTCCAATCTCTACATTTGATCTCTTAGGCAAATTACTTATATAACAAACTGTCTTTATATTTTCATTTGGATAAAGTTTATTCTTATCTGGTCCAATCATAACCATTCGCTCCTTTCAACTTAATTAAACTACTAGGCGTTTGCGAAACGCCATAACCCGCATAAATACGGGATATTTTTTTCATAAAATAATATAACTCCTCACCGATTTATGGTAAAATTGAAGTGTCAAGCAACAAATCTACCAAAACCCGAAAGGAGTTATATAGATATGATACCACATAAACAGCTTTCTTTGGCAGACATTTATTCAGATTGCAAAACTTTTTTTGAATCTGATAAACCTAAGTTTCTTTCATTACTTGAAAATAACATTAATCTTGATGAGTTTATTCCTATTTCTTTTTACCATCACTTTTATGCTTCTACTGGAAGACCTCGTGAATACAAGCTTCATTCAATGCTATGGGCTTTAATTATTCAAAGGATTTTTTCTATCCCTACTGATACCCTCTTAATTACTTTTCTTAAGTATTCAAGTGAATTAAGAGAATTTTGTGGGTTTGAAAAAGTTCCTGATGGTTCTAAATTTACCCGTTTCAAACAAGATTTTTTATTAGACTTACAAGCTGTATTCGATAACCTTGTCGATATTACTGAGCCTATTTGTCAACAAATCGATAAAGATAAAGCTTCTATG
>NZ_AZSU01000008.1:0-3003 GCF_000511955.1 [Clostridium] ultunense DSM 10521
TAATGGGGCCAAGTGCAGGAGGAGCCGTATACTCACCAGCCTTAACCGACTTCATATTCATGGTAGATAAAACAAGTATGATGTTCATCACAGGACCCCAAGTAATAAAAACCGTAACAGGAGAAGACGTAACCCAAGAAGAACTAGGAGGGGCCAATACTCACAATAAAATATCAGGAGTAGCCCATTTCATGGATAAAAATGAAGAAGAAAGCATAAAAAGGATAAGAACTCTACTTAGCTATCTACCATCCAACAATCTAGAAACACCACCAGTATATGAATGCAGTGATGATATAAATAGAGTAGAAGAAAGCTTAAATGAAATAGTACCCATAAACCCAAACAAACCCTACGACATGAAAGAAATAATAAAATTAATAGCAGATAATAATGAGTTTTTCGAAGTACAACCTTACTATGCTCAAAACATAATAACAGGCTACATAAGATTAAACGGAAAAACAGTAGGGGTAGTAGGAAATCAACCAAGAGTACTAGCAGGCTGCCTAGACATAAACGCCTCAGACAAAGCAGGAAGATTCATAAGAACCTGTGACGCCTTCAATATACCATTATTAAACCTAGTAGACGTACCAGGCTTCTTACCAGGCACAGACCAAGAATACGGAGGAATAATAAGACATGGTGCAAAAATGCTTTATGCCTACAGTGAAGCCACAGTACCAAAAGTAACATTAATAATCAGAAAAGCCTACGGAGGAGCCTATCTGGCCATGTGCAGTAAAGACCTAGGAGCAGACCAAGTACTAGCATGGCCTAACGCAGAAATAGCAGTAATGGGGCCAGAAGGAGCAGCAAACATAATATTTAAAAACGACATAAAAAATTCAGAAGACCCAATGGAAACGAGACAAGAAAAAATAAAGGAATACAGAGACACGGTAGCAAACCCATATATAGCAGCAGAAAGAGGATTCATAGACGACGTAATAATACCAAGCATAACAAGACCAAGATTAATATCAGCATTCGACATGTTAGAAAGTAAAAGAGAAACCAACCCTAAAAAGAAACATGGTAATCTACCAGTATAGAAGAGGTGATAAAACTTGGGAGGCATAATAACCATGGGAGAAAGCTTGACGATAACTATATTTAGTATGGTAGTAGTATTTATAGTATTAATAGCTATATCCTATTTAATAGAAATACTAAGAATTACTACAAATGGTAAAAAAGGCAAAGAAGAACCTAAAAAAGCAATTGTAGAAGAAAAAGCAGTAGAAAAGAAAGAACAAATAGTATCCGAAGAAAAAGTAAACGACGAAGAACTAGTAGCAGTAATAGCAGCAGCAGTAGCAGCAAGCTTAGGGACAACAATTCCTCAAATAAAGATAAAAACCATAAAAAGAATCTCTCCAACAACTCCTCTATGGTCAGAGGCAGGAAGAAGAGAACAAATCCTTGAGAGATTATAACAATCATACTATAGGAGGTAATAAAATGAGAAAATTTATAATAAATGTGAACGGAAACCAATACGAAGTTGAAGTAGAAGAAATAACAGATAGAGTAAGTACAACCCAAAGACCAGCACCACAACCAGCAACAACACCACAACCAACAACTAAAAAAGCACCAGCACCACAGCCAGCACCAAAAGCAGAAGAGAAAAAAGAAGTAATAATAACAGAAGGTTCAGAAGCAGTAGAAGCTCCAATGCCAGGAACCATACTTAGCATAAACGTAAGCCAAGGAGATACAGTAACAGAAGGACAAGTATTAGCCATTCTTGAAGCCATGAAAATGGAAAACGAAATCCTTGCACCAAGAGACGGTAAAGTAGCAAGCATAGTCGTTACAAAAGGTGCTTCTGTAAACACTGGAGACAAGTTAATAGTATTAGAATAAACAGATGAAAGGAAGGGTAAATTAAATGCTTATAGATATATTAGGGGATTTTTTACAGAGCACTGGATTTGCCACAATCACCGGTGGGCAAATTTTTATGCTACTAGTATCCTTTGTCCTTCTTTATCTTGCCATTAAGAAGGAATTTGAACCACTTCTATTAGTACCAATAGCCTTTGGGATGCTACTTGCAAACCTTCCATTAGCAGGACTTATGAAAGAACCAATAGTAGAGATAGTAAAAGATCCAAATACAGGGAAATTGGTATCAGAAACCAAAGAACTAGGAGGACTATTATACTATCTATACCAAGGAGTAAAACTAGGCATATATCCACCATTAATATTTTTAGGAGTAGGAGCCATGACCGACTTTGGCCCCTTAATAGCTAACCCTAAAAGTATATTATTAGGGGCAGCAGCCCAATTCGGTATATTCTTTACATTTATCGGTGCAATTGCCTTAGGATTTACAGGACCGGAATCAGCAAGCATTGGAATAATAGGAGGAGCAGACGGACCAACAGCCCTCTACCTAACAAGTAAATTAGCGCCTCATCTATTAGGGCCCATAGCAGTAGCAGCTTACTCCTACATGGCATTAGTACCAATAATACAACCACCGATAATGAAAGCATTGACCACAGAAGAAGAAAGAAAAATAGTAATGGAACAACTACGCCCCGTATCTAAAAAAGAAAAGATAATATTTCCCATAATGATTGCAGTAGTTGTAACATTGATATTACCTTCAGCAGGGCCATTAGTAGGAATGTTAATGTTAGGTAATCTAATGAGGGAATCAGGGGTAGTAGAGAGATTATCTAAAACAGTACAAAATGAGTTAATGAATATAGTAACAGTATTTCTAGGATTAACAGTAGGAGCTACAGCCAACGCAGAAATCTTTATCCAATGGGGAACAATAAAGATAATAATATTAGGACTAATAGCTTTCTCCATAGGAACCGCAGCAGGAGTAATATTCGGAAAAATAATGTGTAAAGCAACTGGAGGAAAAGTAAATCCGTTAATTGGAGCAGCAGGAGTATCGGCAGTACCAATGGCAGCAAGAGTTGCCCAAAAAGTTGGGCAAGAAGCCAACCCAAGAAACTTTTTACTAATGCA
>NZ_AZSU01000008.1:3412-36947 GCF_000511955.1 [Clostridium] ultunense DSM 10521
ATTAGTACCAATAATACAACCACCGATAATGAAAGCATTGACCACAGAAGAAGAAAGAAAAATAGTAATGGAACAACTACGCCCCGTATCTAAAAAAGAAAAGATAATATTTCCCATAATGATTGCAGTAGTTGTAACATTGATATTACCTTCAGCAGGGCCATTAGTAGGAATGTTAATGTTAGGTAATCTAATGAGGGAATCAGGGGTAGTAGAGAGATTATCTAAAACAGTACAAAATGAGTTAATGAATATAGTAACAGTATTTCTAGGATTAACAGTAGGAGCTACAGCCAACGCAGAAATCTTTATCCAATGGGGAACAATAAAGATAATAATATTAGGACTAATAGCTTTCTCCATAGGAACCGCAGCAGGAGTAATATTCGGAAAAATAATGTGTAAAGCAACTGGAGGAAAAGTAAATCCGTTAATTGGAGCAGCAGGAGTATCGGCAGTACCAATGGCAGCAAGAGTTGCCCAAAAAGTTGGGCAAGAAGCCAACCCAAGAAACTTTTTACTAATGCATGCTATGGGACCAAATGTAGCAGGAGTTATTGGTTCAGCAGTAGCAGCAGGACTATTATTGATGTTCTTTGGAGGATAAGGATCACCTCTTTATTTCACTAACCATATTCTCAGCAAAATCCTTTGCAAGTTCCTCAATATGAGGAACTTTTTTTATTGCTCCTCTGTCATTAGCTACGGCCATTAAAGCAAAATATGGTGGTAATCTAAAGGTCTTATTGATATTTAAGCTGCTGATTAACTGTTTAGCCAAGGCATCTCCTCCTGAATGGCCAGATACAATAATGGAAAACAGGGTTTTGTCATAAAATTTAGTTTTTCGAAATAGAGCTGTCAATCTATTTATCAATGCTACTAGATTAGCCGTAATCATATCATTATAATTAGGACAAATAAATACAAGGGAGTCTGCTTCTAATATGGCAGGGTATACTTCTTTTACAATAATCCCACCATAAAAACATTTGGTCTGCTGACCGTAATGTTTACAAGTTTTATAAGGACATCCTATACAATCTACAATAGTGCCGTTTTGAATATTAATTTCTGTAATAGATATTTCCTTTAGATTTCCTTTCACCATATCCCATAAGGTCAAAGTATTGGAATACATCCTATTACTTGAATGGAGTACTAATATTTTAGGATTTTCTACCCTGTCTATTTGATCATTTACAAATCTCTTTCCTAGCTCTTCACATAAATATAAACAGATTTCCTCTAGGGGTAATTCATATACCTTTTTTAAAGGAAGAAAATTGTCTAAATTTCTTGTAGCTTCTACCATGGGTCTGCCGGAGAATCTACAACCTAAAAGGTTGGATTTAAATATTATGGATTGGGCTGCAGTTTTTGTAAAATATTGATATTGGCTGTGAACTAGGACTATACCTTCTGCACCAAGTAATGAATCATACCCTCGACTGAATAATTCTAAAAAAAACTTATTCAAATTATTGCTCACTCCTGTTATAGGCAATTCTACTCCATATATAATCTTCTTATTTCTTAAATCCGGTAGCTGTTCAAAATCTTTCAATATCTCATATTTTATATTTTTGGTAGCCATGTCTATCATTTGTTTTAAAAAGGGGGAGGGTTTTTCTGGTAGTACAAGATAATAATTTTTCATATTATATTCACTAACCTTTCATAGGTATCTTTTATTTTATTAAACAACTTCAAAGGCATATCTAACTGTTCAACTTCTATTTGATTATCTATTAATCTACATTTAGACCCCATATAAGCACCTCCTATATAGGTGGATCCGTAAAACCACTCTCCTTTGATAGTAGCAATAATGGGTAGGGCACCAGAGGATAGGCTAGGAGCAACATAGGGCTTAAAGCCTAAATTCCTAACCTCTTTATTAGCATTTAAAGTTTTATATGTTAAGTATTCTGATAGTTTTTCATCATAATTATCAACACTATCAGCTACAATTAAACCTTCTCCATGGGGACCAAAAACTCTTCCTTCCTTTAGATAATGGATTGTGTCCTTAGATTTTTCAGCATAAAAGCAAGCTCTACCATTCATAACCCCTAGACCATATCCAATTATTTGGTTTGAAGCTAAACCTTGAAAATCATATATACCTTTTTCATTTTTATTGCTTTCTAAAAAGGCTACTTTACACAATAGATCTACTGGATCGGACACTACTGCGAATATCCCTTTAAAGCCTTTGTTTCGTGCCATTATTGCATATTCTTTTATTATTTCAGAATTGGATTCAAACTGTGCCATTCTAACATCGCCAATATTACTACCTACAGGTGGTATTCCTTTTGAGGCACAAAATAGGAAAATATCGCAATCAAATAGTTCATCCCTATCCAATAGATAAATAGGGGGAAAAGCATCCTCATCAAAAGGTTTCCTAATTTGATTGAGTTCATATTTCCATCGCTTTAACCTATTAACTTTTCTATCGTAGATGCCTATTTTATCAATATAATCTTCACCTAAAAGTCTTAAACCTATGAGAAGAGTACTTCCTACATCTCCTAGCGCTAATAGGTTAACTTTCCACTTTTTATTGAGCCTTTGGCCAAGGATACCTTCCCAATTAGGATAACAAGTATTTAAGGAAAAGACTAAGCCTTTATTAATCTTATCTATTATCCAAGAGGGAATTAAATCGAGATAATCTTTAGTATCTAAAAGAAGTAATTCAATCCCCTCCTTTTCAATGAACAACAAAGATGGATGGTTAATTAAAAAACTTCTTCTAGATTTAATAGGGTTTAGTCTATTTAAAAAATATAATTGTCCTCCATTTTTTTTCACATCTTCTTCATGGATTCTATTGAAGTTATCGTATTCTTGGAAAGAGAAAAAATATTCTCCTTTATGTTTATAGTAATTGATCATATTCTTACCGCCTCCTATAACAGTCTATCTATTTACAATATTTGCTATCCTTTTAAGATGTTCTAGATCTGACTCTAAACAAAAGGAAGGTTTTAGATTGATGAGGGATTCCATACTCTTATAGGTATCCGGTCTCCTTGGAGAAACTAATATTTCTCCTAGATTTTTTATTATTAAATTTTTCTCATTTATTTCTTGATAAACCTTCTCCATGACTTGAAATATTTCTATTGCATTGGTTAAACATGTTTCAGATAATCTATATATATTTTTGGTAGAAGTATTTTTAATAAAACTTGGTGAAACATAGGGAAGTATTAAATTGATACTTGGTATTAAATAATCTTGAATCGATCCATCCCTAAGTACCATATCCCCACCTATAAAGGGATATTGGTCACTTTCATTAAACCAGAGTTTTAAATTAGGAACAAAATACGCGCTGTCTACATCAATATTTTTTACCTTTCCGATTTCACTTCCTCTACCAGTTAGAATCCCTACTATTACCTTTTTAATATGAATCTGGGTCCTTCTTAACAAGGGTTCAATTACATTTAGTCTATAGCCTTTATGGAGGAGATCATCTACTAAAATTACAGGCCTATCGAAGGATTCCAATACCTTTGATTGATTTTCTAAGCTTAAATAATTTGGAAATGCTGCAATGGTAAAATCATCTATACTAGGATTAAAAATTTTTTCAGTATGCATAGTTTTGGTAATAGTATTGGGTAATATGGTACCATTTAGTATAGAGCCGAAAGGTACGCATATATTGGGGCCTAAAATTCTGTTTCGTTTTTGTATTATAGAGACTTCATTAGTATCGCAGATTTTTTGGATCAATTTGCTATATATCATATCTCTATTGAAGGAGAGCAATAATTTGCCTGAATACAAACTTGAAATGGCCTCTTTCAATTTTTTTCTCCTAGTATCAATTACCTTCTTTAATTCCAGATTTTCCTCGAAGGGGGGCTTTAAAAGATTCTCTAAATCTTGATTTAAAGTCATAGGATTATTCATGTCAACCATAAAAATGGGGCAGTTGTTATAGGTAAAGGGAGTCTCTATAAAACCTTGATGTTTCAAGTTTTCTTCTATATATTCCTTATTATGATGGGTTAAACAATTTTTAAATATGGCATAATTATAGTCTAAACTGATACAATGAGCTAAAGTTTCATTCAACATGATTTCGGCGGTATGATAGTCATTAGTTTCTGTATGTATTCCAGAAATTAGAACTAATCTGCCTTTTGAATGCTTCCTAAAATACTCCGTTATATTGGTGTTCTGTAATTCATCATACAGCATACTACTTCTAACCCAATAGAAGGTTGAAAACCCAAGGATAGAATTGCTTTTGGTTTCTTTAACTAATAGTAATACCGGATTGAGTTTATTCCTCAATTCATGAATGGCTTTCATATCTATTCTATGGCTAAATCTTTTATTCAGATATTGAATCAAATTGTCATTAATATTGTTTATGATCTCAGTCTCCATAGTTTTTGTTTGAACTAAAGATTTATATTGGGGTTCATTTAAATAGAGTCCATATTTATAGATATATCGTTGAGCTAAAGGGTCTATTTCATTTGAAACATCCCTATTTAAATCTATAGATTCCCTAATTTGGGTAGAACTAATATCCTCATATTGAGCAGGAAGTGAAAGCCTTAATATCTCGCCCTTAATATTTTCAAGCCTTTTTTCTAATATAATCTCTTCATTCTCTTTAGACTGAATACTCTTCCTGTCAAAAACTATATGGGGAAATTCATTTAATACTCCACCTTTTTCATAAGCAGAAGCATTGACCAATACATCTGTTCCTACTACCATATATACATCTCTATTATTAAAGAGGGACTTTAGCTTAATTAAATCCTTGTAATTACTTATGTTGACAGGTATCTCACTAGGAAATAGGAATATGTTTCTTTCATGGGCAATGGTCATATTTATAATATCCCTTCTAAATCTATGAGGTTGAGTTCTTTTAGACCAGGAGAACTCATCTACTGCTAAATAGACTTCAAAGCCTTGTCTCTTTATTTCTGTAGCAATCTTCTTATGACTAAGGGAAAAGGGATCAAAACTTCCAGGGAAGAAGGCTACCTTTTTATTGCTAATTAATTCAATAGGACCATAAATAAATTCGTAATCCAATATAAATCTATATATACTGTTTAATGAAGCAGAGTTGTTAAGAAAAATAAACTCATCATCTTCCTTTTTTGTCAATAATGTCAGTACTTTTTTTCCTATTCTAGTAAATATAAAATATTTTTCTTTCAGTAGTAGTCTATTAGAATTGAAAATTTGACTGCCAATAATTCTAAAGGATTCTGCCTTTATTTCTTCATCAAAGGAGGCCATTCCGTTTAATAATAGCCCTAGAAGCCTATCTAACCGTTTCTCGTTAAATTCTTTTTCCTCTTTAAACCTTTTGCCATATTTAGGATAATTTTCAATACATATACCTATGGTTTTTAATAGCAAGAATACTATTTGGGTGTTAGACTGCCGAATTTTTTCTTCGAAATCATCGATTATCTCATCTAATTCAGTAGGTTGAAGGTATAAAAGTAGTTGGCCTAAATAATTTGGTATATATTTAGTAAATTGGTAGTTTTGCATCTCTAAAGCCCTAAGAAGTTCAACAGCTATATCATTTCTCTCCTCTTGGGATAAAAATTCAAATATATGCAATAAAGTATGTCCAGCGTAATTACGTACTTTTTCTATAGCGCTAACTTTTAATAGATTGCAAAAATGCATACCAGTATGGAGGCCATAAGAATCTGGGGATCTCTTTACCTGATCATATAAGATATCGATATTTACTTTTTTATTCATCCACTCTGTTGCAGTTTTTAAGTTTGTTAGAAATACTTCTGAAATATTTTCTTCTACCTTTTTATAATTAAATTCTAGATGTTTCAGGATATGGGGTTCCATATCGAGTTTCAGGGCTAGTTTATATTTTAAATAGTTTTCAGATGCATAAGGTGAAATCTGTAAATTATCTAGCATCCAATTTTTTAGAAGGATTACAAATTTCTTATTTTCTTTTAATTCTTCGAAGATTTCGTCAATTATATCTAAAACTGTCAATCTAATTTCCAAAATATTTGAATTTAGTTGGTTTATTGTATATTCATAGAGTCTTTTTAAATCCATATCATCTAAATAGAGTAGGGGAATATATTTTAAAGTTTGAGATAAATAAAGTTGATTAATTGGAGATATGGATTGGTAACAATCATAATAATTAATTAACAGTTTTGAATATTTTTCATAATTTTCTATTCTAGAATTATAGAATAAGGATTTAATAATAGTTTTTAAATTATATTGCCACTCTAAATGGGATTCAGCCATTTTGTGTTCTGGATATAGAATATAATTTAATAGTTCTTTCAAGACTTTTAAGCTAGTTGTTTCAGGATTATGCCTTTTAATAGCCTCTGGTACTTCCTTTCTATATTCTTCATCATATTGGCTAATCAACAGTCCTATTAATTCTGCTGCTTCTTTCCGAATATCTTCTTCCTTATGGAATAATAGGTCTGTTAGAAAGTGCAAAGTTACTATTTTCTGTCTTTGAGTTAAGTAAGTAGAATATTCCTTAAAAATCTGAAGATATAATCTAAGCTTTCTCCAATTATATTCGGACCTAGCCATTTCTAATATATTGTTGAAACTCACATCATCTAATAGCTTGGCCATTAAATTTATATTATGTTCTATTGCAAAATATTTTATATTTTCAACAATTTCCTCATTGTCCATTAAAGGATAAGGTTTTAAAGTTTTTTTATGAGGAATCCTCTTTGTTAAATCCGTATTTACTCCTAAGCTTAACATATAGTTTTCAAAATCTTTCAGTTTCTTATATACTTTTTCATACCTCTGTTCTTTTTTAGAATCTAAATTATCCAATTTATTAAGTATAATGTCGTAAGCTTCTTCTAAAGTGTATATATGCATTTCGTAATAACTTTTATATTTCTTGTTCTTAACTCTGAAATCTGCATATATTAAAACTAGAGATTCAAGAGGTAAATTTTCCAGTTCTAAATCCCAGGTAGAGTGATTGGTGGCAATATGGCCAGTTTTTTCTATACCTAATCGATTAAACCATTTTTCAGTGTAGTAATAGTGTAGATAGGGCACCCTATCCAGCTCCTCTTCTCTTACCCCATATTTACCTATATCATGGCCTAGTCCAGCCCCTACTATAATGCCTAAATCAATGGGCAATCCTAAGATTTTAAGTTGTCTCCCTATATTAAGACTAAGATGGTTTACTCCAACCACATGGTCTATAGTATTGTGATTAGTCAGGGATAAATCCATTTTCATTAATTCATATATCCAGTTATTTAAAAAGGCATTTTTAAAAACTAAATATTCATCTAAAAATTTTGTATTTATTTCCTCTTCGGATTCTAGAAAACCTATAGGATATTTGTATAAAAAATTGCTTCTATCATACTTTATTTCAAAACGGGAAAAAATACGCAATAGATTTAAGTAAAAGAAGACTAAAGGATTTAATTCCTCTTCAAATTTTCTAGAAACCTTTTCGGGAAAGGACAAACTTAGAACATAATCAAAAATATATTTTAGCCAATCTATTTTTGAAAATTCAAGATATTTAACATATAATGGATATAGCAATTCCATTAAAGAAAGAGCATCATATTTGTTCTTGGAGATTATTTTATTTAATTTAGTCTTAAAATCATTACTTTGGATAAATTGTAATAAATCTTTATGGTAAAGTTCTAAATATCCTTTTTCTAATTCGTTTAAAATCAATTTATTAATTTCATTATAGGCTTTACTCATAGTAACCTCCTTTTAAACCCCTCTCCCGTTGGAGTAGAAGCCACTCCACCTAATGCAGTCTCCTTCAAGGATTCAGGCATAGCTTTGCCTACCCTATACATGGCTTCTACTACCTCATCAAAGGGCACTAAGGATTTGATTCCTGCCATAGCTAAATCGGCAGAAATTAAAGCATTAGCTACACCAGAAGCATTGCGTAATGCACAGGGAAATTCTACTAGACCTGCCACTGGGTCACAAACTAATCCCATAATATTTATTAGAGAAAAAGAAGCGGCATTTAAAGCGGTTTCTACATCTCCACCTATCATCTCTACAATAGCTGCGGCAGCCATGGCGCTAGCAGATCCACATTCTGCTTGACAACCTCCTTCCGCCCCAGATATAGTAGCATTTTTTGCTATTATTTCACCTATTCCTCCTGCTGTGAACAATCCATAGATCATATCTTTTTCCGTTAGATTAAATTTATCTTTAACTGTAATAATTGCACTAGGTAATATACCTGAAGCACCAGCAGTTGGAGCAGCAACAATTCTACCCATGGATGCATTGACCTCTGAAGTAGATAGGGCTTTCGCCATGGCAGAGTTAATTAGATTCCCACAAATAGTATTTCTTTTATTTTTATAGTCTTCTAATTTTTTTGCATCTCCACCAGTAAGTTTGGATACAGAAATAATCTTTTTATTTAGACCGTTGTTAGCAGAACTTATCATAGTATCTAAAACGAATTTCATATTTTCCATAAGCTCATTATAGGATATACTATTATTATCCATTTCTTTTTCTATAACTATTTCTGATATTTTTTTATTTTGTTCTTTACATAATTTTAACAATTCTTTTCCTTTGTTAAACATAGATCAAAACCTCCCTATTGGGTTAATTCCAGTAATATATATAATTTCATCTAGAGATGATATACTATTAATTATTTTATCCTTTATAGGGCTATCTATTTCCATAACCATAGTTGCAATTTTACCTTCCCGTGACACCTTCATAGTGGCAATATTAATATCTTCATTTGAAAGGATTGAGCTTATCCTGCTTATAGAACCTTTTTGATCCTTATATTTTATTAAAATAGTTGGATAATCACCGGTAAACTCAACTCTATTTCCGTTAATATCGGTAATCAGGATATTGCCTCCTCCGATTGAAGAACCTATTATATAATAATCATCTTTATCCTTATAATGGAACACTATTTTAACAGTATTTGGGTGTACATATCCCAAATCCGCTTCTACAAATTCTATGTCTATTCCTTTATCTTTAGCTATATTTAAAGATCTTTTTATTCTTTCATCAGAGGGATCCATTCCAAGGACACCTGCTACTAAGGCCCTATCAGTACCGTGACCTTTATAGGTTTTGGCGAAGGAACCATGAAGGTAGAAGGTGACCTTATAAAAAAAATCATCTGCAATTTCCCTTCCAATTTTACCTAGCCTTGCAGCTCCTGCAGTATGGGAACTAGAAGGTCCAATCATCACAGGTCCTAAAATATCAAATACCCCATAATTTTTCATTTCTAACCTCCTTACCTTTAGTGTATTAATTTTAGCATTTTATTATAATTTAGGCAACAAAAAAAGGAGGTTTACCCTCCTAAGGTTATATCCTGTTTATCATACCAGTCAAGGGCATGGTAAAAATGTTCTTGTTTAAAATCAGGCCAATAATCGTCGATTACATAAAAGTCCGCATATACCGTTTGCAATGGGGGGAAACCACTCAACCTTCTTCTGCCACCCCAGCGGATGATAAGATCAACTCTAGAAATATTCCTAGATTTTATTAACTGGGTTAAATTAGGACTTTTTTCATCTGGGATGAAATAATCTTTTAAATCCCATTGCCATCCATAGTTAACCAAGAAATTTACTTTTATTCCCCCATTACCAAATACTTGCCTTTTTATGGTAAAGGGAATTAAAGGTTTAGGAAACATTTCCGAGTCTGTATTGCCTACTACTAGTAAAGAGGCATTTTCTTTTGCCAACATTTTGACCGCCTCTACGCAAGCTTGGGTAAAAGCCAATCGTTGAGTTCTAGGGCGTTTAGTATTATCTACAGTAAACCCATAATAGGTTAATTCCTTTATTCCTACTTTTTCGCATAATTTGAATAGCTCTAAACCAGGTTTTAAGCCTTCTTTATAACCTTCCTCCTTAGAAAGACCATTTTTCAAAGCCCATCTTCTATTGCCATCAGGGATAATCCCTATATGTTCAGGGATTCTCATAGTATCACTACCTTCCTAATTTTATTTATTCATATTATTTCCAGTTGACAGTTAAAAAATACACCCTATAGGCTTTGCTTATTAGATTAGCAAATAATAGCAATAACAAGATGAGCTCCTATTTAGCCCTTGTTATTATTGATTATAATATAAACACCTGCTAAAATTAGTAAAATTGGCCAATATCTAAAGATATTGAAGAATCTAAAGACATGCTGGGGTAATATAAGCCTTGCTAACATATACCCCCCTACGATAATTAAGGCAATACCGATGAAAATAGGGGTGTTTTTTGTGCTTGAACCACCATTGGTATCCTGATATATTACTCCATTGTCTTCAGGAATTATCAATGCACAGACTATGTAGGCTAATAGTCCAGGCCCTCCAGGCATAAAAGTAATTAATACCCAAAGGATACGTACAATTACCGGGTCTACATTGAAATATTCACCTATTCCACCACAGACTCCAGCTAAAATCTTATCAGAACTAGACCGTTTCAATTTTTTATTCATATATTTCCTCCTTTATAGTTGCCTAGTATTAAGTATTATTTTAACAGATAATTGGCTAAAATTAAATATAGCTTATAGTTTAAAATTATTCACAATATAGTTTCTTTGTGATAACATTAATAAAAGGATAAAATAAATTTGGAGGACTAAAATGTATAATATATTTTCTTTAATATTTAAATATGTTTTTATAGTGATTATTTACCTATTTATACTGAGTATTATAAGGCTTATATATCTAGATATCAAGGGAATAGATACTGCCCCTTTAGATGACAGTAGTTATTTAAAACTTGTGAATAAAAAAGATACTCTACCTTTTAAGGTGAAAGAATATTACCATTTAGCAGATGAAGCCTACTTAGGTAGAGGGAAGGACAACGAAATTATGATAAAGGACCCATATATTTCAAAAAAACATTTAAGAATAGTTAAAGATGAAGGAGATTATTATTTAGAAGATTTAAATAGTGCAAATGGTACCTATTTAAATGGTGATAAAATTATGGATGTAGCCCAGTTGAAAAATGGAGATAGAATCAGGATAGGACAAGTTGAATTTTTATATGTAGGTAGAGAGTAGGGATGGAAATATGATGAATAAAAAGGTTAGTTATAAATTACCACGTAATCTACTAGTTTTGTTTGAATTGATGGCCCTATTGCTTCTTTTTATATATGATAAGGATAATTTGGATAAACTTACCATAATCTATGGTATTACCCTTATATTCATTGTTTATATATCTAATTTTATTTTATTGCGTATATCTACAGGGGATAGCTATATATTCCTAATAGTGACTATGCTTATAAGTATTGGGGTTATTATGATTTATAGAATAGATCCACTCTTAGGTATTAAACAGGTTCTTTGGATAGGAATGGGTATCATAATATTTTTTATAACCTATTTCTTCTTTAAAAAAATAAAAGGATGGGAAGAATGGATCTGGCTGTATGGAATTAGTTCAATCATTTTGTTTATAATGACTTTGTTATTAGGTACTAGAACTAAAGGCTCAATTAACTGGATTACAATTGGTAGATTCGGGTTCCAGCCTTCAGAGATTATAAAAATACTAGCAATTTTTCTCATCAGTTCTTATTATGCTAATTATGAAAAATATAAGGAGAAGAAATACGGGCCTTACTATCTAATGGGAATCATGTATATTTTTATCATGTTTTTATTTTTACAAAGGGATTTAGGAGCAGTATTAATATTTTATTCCCTGTTTTTAGCACTCCAATTTATCTATGAGGAAAATAGAAAATTAGTATTATATAACCTTTTGATTTTTATTGTAAGTGGGACATTAGGGTATTTTATTTTTCCTCATGTTAAAATTAGATTCGAAACCTGGTTAAACCCATGGAAGTATATAGATAATAAAGGGTATCAAATAACTCAATCCTTGTTTGCCATTGCTGAGGGCGGGTTTTTTGGAACTGGAATTGGATTAGGATACCCAGATTTTATTCCTGAAGTCCATACAGACTTTATTTTCTCCGCCATATGTGAGGAGATGGGTATATTTACTGGGATAGGTATTATAATGTTGTTTTTAATATTAGTTTATAGGGGATTTAAAATAGCAATTAAGCAAGAAATTAAATTTTATAGGATAGTGGCTTTAGGCATTAGTATATTATTTGGAATCCAGTCCTTTATAATTTTTGGGGGGGTTTTGAAGATGATCCCCTTAACAGGCATCACCATACCTTTTGTCTCTTATGGTGGTAGTTCTATGTTGTCGAGTTTCATAGCTTTAGGAATCCTTCAAGTAGCATCAGAAGAACTAGATTTCGAGGTGGAGAAAGATGGATAAAGAGCTTAAAAGGATTATTACCGTATTGGTAGGAATTTGTATATTATTCGTTAGTTTGGTAGCATATTTAAGTTATTTTCAAGTATTTAAGGCTGAGTCCATAAAGATGAATAGCTATAACAAACGGTTATGGATAAATGAAGAAAAAATACTGAGAGGTTCCATTATAGATAGAGATGGGAAGATATTAGCTTATAGTGAAAAGGAAGGAGAAACCTATAAAAGGATTTATAATTACGGTAGCCTCTATAGTCATATTATTGGTTATAGCTATAGGGAATACGGGAAAGTAGGGTTGGAGTTAGAATATAATAATGCTTTATTAAATATTAGTGATTCAACCCCTTTAAATGAATTAAAAAACATAGTAATACCAAATACAGAAGGAAATACATTAAAACTCACTATAGACCACCATATCCAAGAATATGCTAGAAACCTTTTAAAGGGAAAGAAAGGCTCAATAGTGGCTATGAATCCAAAAACAGGTGAAATGTACGCTATGGTAAGTCTACCCGACTTCAATCCTTCAGCTCTTAAAGAAAATTGGAGCAATATTGTTGAAGATGAAAATAGCCCATTTTTAAATAGGGCAACTTCTGGATTATATACTCCTGGTTCTACATTTAAGGTAATAACCGCTGTAGCAGCCATAGAAAAAACTGATTTGGATAGAGAGTATGAATGTAAGGGAAGTACAAAAATTGATGGATACGTTTTAAAAGACTATAATAGCAAAGCCCATGGCAAATTGAGTCTTGAAGAAGCCCTGGTTAAATCCTGTAACACCTACTTTGCAGAAAAAGGTGTATTAATTGGGAAGGAGAAGTTAGGGGAAGTTACTGAAAGGTTTATGATCAATAAAAAGATTCCTTTCGACCTTCCAACAGCAAAATCCACTTTTCCCTATAAGGATAATATTGGCAAGACTGATATTGCAGCTGCAAGTATTGGGCAGGGGAAGGTTCTGGTAACTCCTTTAAATATGGCTTTAGTGGCTTCTAGCGTTGCAAATAAAGGGGAAATGGTAAAACCCATTCTAGTTAAGGAAATTATATCGCCAGAGGGAAAAGTAATAAGGCAGAGCCAGCCTCAGACCATATCCAGAGGTGCAGACATATTTACTGCCAATGAAGTTAAAAATATGATGGTAGAAGGAGTAAAGCGGGGAACTTCTAAAAATGCGAGTATTAAAAATATTAGAGTGGCTGGTAAAACCGGTACTGCTGAAAATCCATCAGGTAAAGCCCATGCTTGGTTTATAGGTTTTGCACCAGCAGATGACCCTCAAATTGCAGTGGCAGTAGTTTTAGAAGAGGAAGGAAGCACAGGAGGTCAAGCAGCAGCACCCATAGCAAGAAATATAATGATAGAGGCTATAAATACGATTAAATGATATAAGAACAGAAATCCCATCTATTATTGGAGTATATGCATTTTATCTAATAGATGGGATTTTTTCTTATAAAAACTTGCTTTTCAAATTATTCCAGTACATATTCTTATCGAAGTTCAGTTTAGATATTGTCTTCTTTGGAATTGTAAAATCTATTTTAGTTATATTATCGTACCTAATTTCAAATCCATCAACTACAATCAAAATGGAATTTTCATACCGATACTCTGGTTTAATGGTTATTGGAATATCACCTGGTACTATTGCGCTATTAGGCAAAGAGCGATAAGCCCTCGAACTTATAGGCGATAAGGGGGTAATCTGTAAAGTCTTTAAGGAGGGATATATTATACTGCCACCAGTGGAAAAATTATAAGCTGTACTCCCGACAGGTGTAGATACAATTATACCATCTCCACAGAATTTTTCTAAATGATTTCCATCGATAAAAATTTCCAAATGTACTACTTTAGATTGAATTCCTTTAATGACTATTTCATTAACCCCGTATAATTCAAAGCAACTTGTTTGGGTACAAATATTAGCTTTTACTAAATAAATTTCTTCAATAACATAGTCCTTGTTCAAATATTTTTCTATGAATTCATCAATATGTTCAGGTAATATTTCTTGAAAAAATCCTAAATGACCAGTATTTATACCAACAAAGGGTATATGTGGAAATTGATATTTGTGGACTGTCCTTAAAAAAGCCCCGTCTCCACCTATACAAATATTTAGCTCTGCTTTATTACTGTATTTTTCTGGTACAATAAAGCCTTCTTTATTCAATTTTTCCATTAGTAGATTAAAGGTTTTTTTTGATGCTGGATTATAATTTGAAATAACATTTATAATCCTTTTCTTATTAGTAGGATTCAAAAATTTCCCCTCCAAACTTGTATCTTATTTAAATTTAATATATTTTTGGTATAATAAACTGTAGCTATATTATACAATAAAAGTACTAATATTTGGAGGTAAAGATGAGTTTATTAAAAAACAGTGAAAATGTAATTGTATTCAATGTAGAAAGAAATGGCCAATCATTGGACGAATTTTTATTCAGCAATGAAATATCTGGGCGGTTTTTTAGGCGATTATACAGAGAGAAAAACATATTTATAAATGGAGAATTTCAAAGGAAGAACAAAGTGTTAAAGGGAGGAGATATTGTATCCATAATAATAGAAGATGAGATAGAAAATACTTTACCAGAACCAATCCCCTTAGATATTGTATATGAAGATATGGATTTGCTAGTTTTAAACAAACAACCTTATATAGTGGTACATCAGACAAAAAGCCATCAACAAAATACCATATCTAATGGTATAAGCTACTATTTTAAAAACAAGGGAATAAAAAGAAAGATACGATTTATTAATAGGTTAGACATGGATACATCGGGTATTTTATTGGTAGCTAAATCCTCCTTTGCCCATCAACAAATGGCATTACAATTTGAAAACAATGAAGTAGTGAAAGGGTACATAGTTGTAGTAGCCGGTATTGTAAAGAAGGACCAAGATGTTATCAGTCTACCTATAGGAAGGGGAGAAGAAAAGAGCATTAAGAAAACTGTTACCCAAAAAGGAAAAGAGGCTATAACCAAATATAAGGTAATAGAAAGATATAAGGAAGCTAGTCTTTTAGATGTGGAAATCCTTACTGGTAGAAGCCATCAGATACGGGTTCATTTAAGTCATATAGGGCATCCTATTATTGGAGATACCTTATACTATAAACCTAGTGAATATATAGGAAGACAAGCTTTACATTCTCACTATTTAAAGGCTAAACTTCCTAGAAGCAAGGATAATATAGAGCTAAAGGCTCCAATCCCCAACGATATTAAAAATTTAATAAACCATTTTGAAAATTATTGATATAAAAAAGCTTTAGCCTGGTTTAGGGGGCTAAAGCTAATTTATTATACATCCCCCTCTTTTTCTTCAGTTTTTTTGGGGGAATCCAATGTTTTCATAATCTCTAACATTTTAGTCATATCCCTTAACTGTTTTTTTTCTTTTTCACCTTTTCCTTCCATTAAAGGTTCCATGAAGTTTATTATACTAGCAGGATCACTTAAATGGTCGGGATTTGTTAAAATAGAATTTAATATTTGAAATAATTTATTGAATTTATCCATAGTTAAGATTGTCTCTATAGCTGTACCCATACGATTTATTTCTTCTTTAGAAAATTCTCTTTTTATGGTGTTGGCTATGTAACTCAATCTTTCTTGATTGTTTTCTACAGGAATTGTATTTTGTATATAATTTACTCCTGAGATTTGGATGAATTCCATAGCTTCGTAGAATTTAATCAATTTTTCTGTAATCATCAGCGCTTTATTAACAGAAGGTAGGATTTCTTCAGGGAAATAAGGACCAATCTTTTTCATAATCTGTATTTTTTCTATAGTATAAGGTATATCCAAATCCATTTTTGTAAACTTATTTTCCCATAGATTAACTGTATCTTCTTTCCTATTAATAAATATAGTTAGCATTAAAATAAATACAAGCCCGTTATACATTAAAAATCCCCCTAGAATCAAATATATATATCTATTCTATGCTATTACCTGAAAAAAGGTTACAAAATTTAATTGTAATATATTTAAAGCTTAATTCATAAATTAGATTAGAACCTATAAGGGGGTAATTATTATGAAAAAAGATGATAAAATTAAAAAGGCAATGG
Source organism: [Clostridium] ultunense DSM 10521 (assembly GCF_000511955.1). GTDB lineage: Bacteria > Bacillota > Clostridia > Tissierellales > Tepidimicrobiaceae > Schnuerera > Schnuerera ultunensis. The sequence goes on from NZ_AZSU01000008.1 coordinate 19,895, forward strand.
AAGAATTTGAAGGTTTTCAGCCTTCAGAGGAGCAAATAGAATTAATAGAGGGATTGGCAAATTCTTATTCTGATAAATCTGAAGAGGATATATTTGTAGAGATAATAAGGGTAAATGAGGAGATGGAGTCTGAAATGAGCCCTGAAGAATATGAAGAAATATTTGAAAAATTAAATAGCATAAGGCCTTTGTTAAACGAAGAACAATTAAAGAAATTGGATAGAATACTTTATATTTTAGGTAAGGATTAATCGGTGGACAATTAATGCCTGGGATTCTTTGCTTTAGCTAGAATGGATAAAAACAAAGCAAAGAATCTCTTCATTAATTGTCAAAAATAAGAAATGGACAAGAATGGTCTCCAATGCTATAATTTTATTAGCATTATGTAAACCAAGGAGGAAAATTGAATGAAAATAAATGGAAAAATAAAACTAGTATTAGTTTTAATTATGTCCATTGGATTGGTTTCCAGTATTTATTTTTACACAAATAGGGATAAAGAGTATAAAGAAATATCATATAAACTATTTTTAGAACATGTTGGAAAAGGCTTAGTTGATGAAATAGAGATAAGTGATTCCGACAAGCTAATTGGTAAATTAAATAATGGAACAAAATTTACTACAGACAATCCTCGTACAGAAAATTTCAAAGAATATTTGTTGCTAAATAATGTTAAAGTGGTAGAAAAGGACAGCAATGGAGTCTTCAATCAAGGGATAAGTTTCCTCCTTATGATGGCAGGTGTAGGAGGGGTAGCATTTTTAATTAAAAACAGTACAAAACAAGCTGAAAAGGAAATGGCTACTATGTCAAATCTAGATACTGATAATTTACCTACAGACAAGGTTACTTTTGACGATGTTGCTGGTAATGAAGAAGCTAAAGAATCTTTAAAGGAATTGGTGGATTTTATACAAGATCCTGAAAAATATATTCGATATGGTGCTAGGTTGCCGAGAGGGGTATTGCTATATGGACCTCCTGGGACGGGAAAAACTTTATTAGCCAAGGCATTAGCCGGTGAGGCAAAAGTTCCTTTCTATGCTGTATCCGGTTCGGATTTTATCCAGGTCTATGCTGGCCTAGGTGCAAGTAGAATAAGAGAATTATTCAAAAGGGCTAAAGAGAATGGTAAATCTGTAATATTTATTGATGAAATCGATTCTTTAGGAAAGAAAAGAAAAGGGGGAAATTCTCATAGTGGCAGCGAAGAAGGGGATAGGACATTAAATGCCCTTTTAACGGAGATGTCAGGTTTTAAAGGCAATGAAGGAACAATAGTTTTGGCAGCTACCAATAGGATTGACACCTTAGACGAAGCTCTATTAAGACCAGGAAGATTTGATAGGCAAATTGAAGTAGGATTGCCAGATGTAAAAGCAAGGTTGGATATTTTAAAACTTCATAGTCGAAACAAGCCTATATCTAAGGAGGTAGATTTAAGAAAAGTTGCTTTGGAAACCGTATATTTTAGTGGAGCAAAACTAGAAAATTTAATGAATGAGTCTGCTATGATTGCTGCCAGAAATAGGGATAGACGGATTACTATGGAACATATTAATAAAGCTTATTTTACAGTATTGGTAGGAGAGGAAAAGAAGGATAGAAGCAGTATTTCTCTAGAAGATAAGAAGATTACTGCTTATCATGAGGCTGGACATGCCTTGGTAGCTAAAAAACTTTCCAATTTAAATCGGGTTACAAAAGTAAGTATTATTCCTAGTACTAGAGGAATGGGAGGGTTTAGTCTAAACATACCTCCAGATAGGATGTACCAAACTAAAAAAGACATTGTGTCAAATATTATGGTTGCGTTAGGGGGAAGGGCTGCAGAGGAAATTGTCTTTGGTAAAGATAATATAACCACAGGTGCTTCTTCCGATCTTCAAAAAGCAACGGAAATGACCTTGGCCATGATTGGATCCTACGGAATGGATGACCATTTAGGTTTATTAAACTATGATGTTATTTTAAGTAGTAATTTAAATACAGATATCTCTCTAATGGAAAGAGCTAAAGAGATGTTGGAAAATCTCTATACAGATACAATAGAGTTATTAAAAGAATATAAAGGATATCTAGACTTGATTGCAAATGAATTAATAGTAAAAGAATCATTAAATGAGCAAGAACTAGATGAAATACTGGCTAAGTAGCCATAAATTCTCATTTTTAATTCCCTCCATCACTTGCAGATTCCATGTATAAAGGATATAATATATGTAGAAAAGATTTCTGCGGTGTGCGTTAATCCAAATAATTCAACCGACATAGTGGACACGGGAGTTCGGGTTCAGCAGTGTAGAGCAGGCCTTCTTTGGATGGAAGCTTCAAGCTGTTGACAGGGCACCCACCTTGTGAGAGGCGGGTGTGAATTAATTGGAAGGACGGCACTGTGGGAATGCAAAAATCCCTTAGGATTCAATCCTAAGGGATTTTTGCATATTATAATTTATTTATGTATATAATATATTGAGATTTTACTCAAGGTAAGGAGGAATAATATGAATTTAGTCTGTCCTTTATGCAATGGCCTATATAAAGTGGTTTTTAATTGTTCCCAATGTAATACCATCATGGTGGATAAAGGTCCATTAGTGAATCTTATGGACGACTATAGCCCCTATTTATTAGATGAAATAACTTATCTTGTTGATGGAGTAAAGAGGGGGGAATGTCTTCATACCTACCGATGTCCAAATTGTGGTTTTAAACAAAATTATTCAATAGAAAGGAAAGAATTCTAACCTATATGTATGGGGAATTTCTTCCTTTCCTTAAAAATATAAATATATTTAAACTCTAATTCACGAAGTAGTTTTTCTGCTTCCCTATATCCACATCCTATGGCTTCAGGGCTATGAGCATCAGAGCCTATTGTAATTATTTCACCGCCTAAATCCCTATATAATTTAAGTATTTCGACTTTAGGATGGTAATATCCTAGCCCATATTTCATTCCAGCAGTATTGATTTCAATACCCTTGCCTTGGTATATTATTAGTTCCAAAACATTTTTCACATAGGGAGAATATTCCTCGAAATTGGGGATCTTTGAAAAATCTTCAAAATATCTATCGATATAGTCAATATGTCCAACTACATCATAATTATCGTAGTTTTTTATACTTTGATAGAGATAGTCATAATATATGGTTAAGGCTTCTAAAGGTGTTTTATCGTAGGTAAATTTATCTGCATGTACATCAACTCCTTCTATACTATGCACTGATATTATGACGAAATCAAAAGGATTATTATCAATAAGGTCATGGTACCTTTTGTTTAAATGGGGTTGCATTCCTATTTCAACTCCAGCCAATATTTCAATTTTATCCATATATTTATATTTAACTTGTTTCACCTTTTTGAAATAATCCTTGGGTCTAAAGTCGATATCAATCCTATTCTCAGTTACATCAAAATCTATATGGTCTGTAAAGCAAATACTTTTCATATTCTTATCAATTGCCCCTAATACCATTTCTTCCATTAAATACTTGCCATCTATAGAGAAATCACTATGGATATGAAAATCATACATATTTAACACCCCTATTATTTATTTTAAGTTATTAATAGTATAGTTTAAGCAAAAAAATCTTCTTTAAATTGTAGCCTATATAGGTCGTAATAGATCCCTTCCCTTTCCAGAGCGGATAAAGTAGAACCTCTCTCCATAACAGGCTCTTCATATTGATGGGGCAATTTATTAATAAAATGATGAGCATTCACGTGTTTTGCCATTTCTACTATTTCTTCATCTTTAATATTTTTATTATTCAATCTTATATTGTCTTTAATAGTGCCAGTAAAGAGGAATACATCTTGTAAAACTACCCCAATATGTTTTCGCAACTCATATTTATCATAGTCCTTAATATTTACACCATTAATTAATATCTCCCCTTTTTGAATATCATAAAAGCGAGTAATTAAATTAATAATTGAAGATTTACCTGCACCTGTTGCTCTGACAAATGCTAATTTAAAGTCCATTTTAAGCATAATAATTATTATGCCTCCTAATATAAATATGTCCTTAAATAGGTTTACTAAAACTTCAGCATACATTTCATTTAAATTTTCCGTATCATTAATAACCCTAGTTACCAATCTGCCCACAGAATTTTTGTCAAAATAAGCTATAGATAAACTCTGTATATGGGAAAAAATATCCTGTCTAATATTAAATATTATCATTTGGCTAGTATAATTTAGTATATAGACTTGTAAATAATTAAACAAGAAAGCAACGATAATAGCAGCTAAAAATATAATACCTATTTTGGTAAGGCCGTCCATGTTATATTTTCTAAAGTTTTGATAATCCCTTTTCGATAGTTGAAGGCTTCGGAAAGAATTACTGTCTTCAGGACTTATTAAATAATAATTATCTATAGTTATCTTTATAAGGTAAGGTCTAACAAGTTCAAGAGCTGTAACTAACATCATTAAAATCGTTGTTAATACCAGTAAATGCCAATAGGGTTTAGCGTATTTTAACAGTCTTTTCATCAATTTAGAATCATAGGCCATCCCACTACCAAATTTTCTTGTACGAAAGATTTTATGACCCGGATTCCTGCAAAACTCTCCTGGGTCGCGTCTGTTAAATCAGAAAAAGCTTCTTGAACTATACGGAATCTTTTATGTATTATCTTTCCAAACTGTCTAACCATGATGGTAATAAAGGGCAGAGTAAATAGAGCGATTATTGTCAATTTAACAGTAGTAGTTTTAACTATCATTATTATAGTCAATAAAGTTAAAAAAAATGAATCTATTAGCATTATTATTCCTTGCCCTAAAGCATGTCTAATAGCATTAATATCGTTAGTAGCATGGGCCATTAGATCCCCGTTATATATATTCTTCAAAAATACCTACCTATAGCTATGATCGAACCTGTCAAAATAATTACTACAATTATAATTATAAATGAAAAATTATTTTTTTAAAGTATAAAACCCATACATATTAGTTCATACTAAATTTATACCCTTATTACCCATTAAAATAAAAATTAATTAAATAATAGTATATAAATAGATTTAGGAGGTTAGGTAATGGAATTAAATACAAAAGAAGTTTTAAAGAAAAAAATATTAGATGCTCAGGAAATGGTTAGGGATTATGAAATGTACGCTAAGAATGTTCAGGATATAGAAGTGGCAGATCTATTTAGAAGTTTTGCCGAAGAATCTGGATATCAGGCTAGGAAGTTACAGGATATGTTAAAAAGACTAGATAAAAAATAATATTCATTTACACTTCCCCGGAATTAACAAACTTAATCTATAAAATTGATTAATAGAGGGTTTTTAGGGTAATTAATAGTCAAAATAGATATATAAAGGGGAGATTATAATGAAACTAATGGATTTGTTAAATGAAAAGAAAAGAAAAGCAGAAAGGAAAGAAAAGGTAGATGCTGCTAAAAAAATAGCTTTAGGAACGGCTATAGGAGCTATTACTGGAATCCTCTTTGCCCCAAAATCTGGAAAGGAAACTAGAGAAGATATAGCGAAAAAGACCAAAAATACTGCCGACACTGTAAAAAAATCCGTAAAGGATTCAGTTGAATCCATTAAAGAAACAGAGGAAAAAATTAGAGGGGATATTAAAGAAAAGGTTAAAGAATTTAAAGAGAGGGATATGATAGAGGTAAAGCTGGAAGAGGTCGATGATGACAAAGAACCCCGAGAAAACAAGGAAATGTAGTGGGTGATCTATATGACAGCTACTATAACCATTGAAGAACTATTAAAATTCATATTATTCTTTTTAGGAATAGGAGTTTTAGGGTATCTAATTATATTATTGAAAAATGCCAATAATCTAGTATCCCAAGCCAGAAGATTAGCGGAAAGAAATGAGAAGGAGATGGATAATGTTTTAAAACAGCTACCTGAAATAGCTACAAATATTAACTCTATATCGGAAGAAACAAAAGCTTTAATGGAGGCAGTGTCTCCAGAAGTTATGGGTTTGATTTCTAATGCAAATTCTATTACAGAAAAAATAGATAGCACTGGTGAAATAGTTTTTGATACTATCGATGTGGTAAGCGATAGTATAAGTGGGACAGCTTCCTCGCTACAAAAGAATATAAAAAATATTACTGACTACATAACTTTAATTGTGGAAATAATAGATATAATTAGAAATGGATTTAAAAATCGGTAACTTTTTTGTTTGAGAACCCAGCCGGGTTCTCTTTTCCATAGTGTACATAATATTTAACTTTTATCAATATTGTTGCTAAAGAAATTACTATTGGTATACTATATATAGTAAGTTTAATTATATCATGGAATCATGTAAATAGGAGAGGTTGATATGGATGGAGAAGGTTAAGGTTATATGCAACCCTTCATCTGGAAGGCAGACTATCCAGAGAAGAGTCGATTATCTATGTAATCTTTTAATAAACGATGGCTATGTGGTTGGCAAATTTAACACTATGAAAAAAGATGATGCCATGCATGAAGCTATGAAAGCTTGTAATGAAGATTGGGATTTTATCATTGCATGTGGTGGAGATGGTACTGTAAACGAGGTGGCAAAAGGCATTGCTCGGTGCGAGAGGAAGATTCCAGTAGCCATTTTATCAGCTGGTACGGTAAATGATTTTGCCAATCATATGGAATTGCCTAGGAATATAGATGATTTTTTTCAAATGATTAAAAACAAAAAGATAAAAACAGTAGATTTAGGAAAGGTCAACGATGAATATTTCATAAATGTAGCTGCTGGCGGTCTTCTGACTAATGTAGGCTACCAAGTGCCCCCCGAAGCAAAAGCAATTTTTGGAAGGATGGCCTATTATATGGAGGGTTTAAAGGAGATACCCAAACAAAAATTCAAACCTATTAGAGTAAAATTTGAAAGCGAAGAGTATATAAAAGAAGAGGATATATTATTATTTTTGATTTCAAATAGTGCTTCAATAGGTGGGTTTAAAAGATTAGCCCCAGATGCCAATGTATCCGATGGGTATTTAGATGTGGTTATCATTAAAAAATCTGAAGTCCAGGATTTAGCCCAAATATTTATCAATATATTTAGGGGAGAACATGTAAACCACCCAAATGTATCCTATTTCAAATCAAAGAAGATCCTAGTGGATACCGCTGAAGATGTGGTTATAGATATTGACGGAGAATATGGTGGGAAATTACCAGCTGTTTTTGAAGCTGAACCAAATGGGTTTAAAATCTTTGTACCCTAATTAATTTAAGGGTTTTAAAAACAAAGGGATGGAGGTGCTATTTTGAAAGAAAATGGTATTAGTGACAATGTGGCTAGCATAGAAAAACATTTAAGAAAAATCGATTATATTATCAGGTTAAAGGGTAGAGAAATTTTAAACGACTTCAATATTACAATTCCCCAATTTAGTGCTTTACAAATTCTCATTTATAATGGAGAATTAACTATAGGAGAATTGAGCCAGAAGATGGCATTAGCCTGTAGTACGATAACGGACCTGGTAGATAGAATGGAAAAAAATCAGCTAGTAGTAAGGAAAAAGGATGATAGAGATAAAAGAGTAGTTAGAATTGAAGTTTTGCCAAAGGGGCATGAAATTGTGAAAAAGGTTTTAGAGAAACGAGTAAAATTCTTGGATTCTAAAATGGTAGATTTAACGGAAGAAGAGAAAATTTCACTTAGCAAAGGATTGGAATCCTTATATAATGCAATGAAAGACAATTGAAATTATTGATTATCCATTTTAAAAGTGGAATAAAAGGGGAAATAAATATGAAGTTAATAGACAATAGGTACAAGGTTAATAAGGTAATAGAAGATAATGTTTACAGCAGTATATATGAGGTGGTAGATTTTTGGAATGATGACAAAAAGTTGTTTATGAAATTGTATAATATTGACAAACAGCGAAGAGCCATCGATTACTTTATTAACAACTTTGTCAATTTAACTAGAATTAAGCATAAATATTTGCTTTCAAGTGAGCAATTTTCCATAATAAAAACTATAGATAGAAAGAAAGTGAATATTAAACAGTATTATTCTACTACGGAGTATATAAATAGCCCTAGTCTTGATAAGATACATGAGGACTTAAATCTAAAGGAAAAGTTAAATATAATATTACAGGCAGGCACTTTATTAGATTTTTTGCACTATAGAGGGGTAGTATATAAACATTTAAGCCCTTCAAATATATTTTTGTTAGAAGATGGAAGTGTCAAGGTAATGGATTTGGCGAATATATATGAAAATGTGATCAATGCCAGTTATACTGATCTAACCAGGTATTTTATTGCGCCAGAATTTCTCTTAGAGCAGAATGATATAGTAAATAAAAATGCAGATAAATATTCTTTAGGAATGCTTATAATATATTTATTGACTGAAGATTTTTATTTAGGTTATAGTAAATATGAATATAAGGACGCCCTTGAAATGAACACTAGACAGATAGATTTATTAAATAATATTATTACTAGCCTAACTAAGAAAAATCCAATCACTAGAGAAATTTCCTTAAGAGAGGTAATTGATAATATTAAAGAAGTATTTAATATCGATTATGAATACGATCTAGTGAAAGAAAGGGGCATTCTTAATTTTAAAACTCAAATAGTAGGCAGGGAGAATGAAATTAAAAGGATATTGACTATAGATGAAGAATTCATGGATGATAAGTATTATAAAAAAGCAATACTTATAGGTGGAGATACAGGGGTAGGAAAGACCAGACTCCTAAAAGAGATAACCCATTTATTAAGGATGAGGGGAAGAGAAGTATATTATTTAGAGATTACTCAAAATACCCAACATGGTTTAAATGCAATAACCAATATTTTACGTCAAACTATAAAAGACGCTCCTATCAATATATTAAACAAATATGGGAAGGAGCTTATTAGAGTATTACCAGAATTAAAATTTGTTGTAAATGCCGAAGTATTAAATGGGATACATGGAGATAGAGAGAGATTAAGGTTATATGATAGGATAACCAATTATTTAGAAGAATTGACTAAGGACAAGCCTATGTACTTAATTATTGATAATATTGGAGACTGCAGTTTGGAATTTTTATATTTACTTGACTATTTGATGGATAATATAAGGGAAGGCAGTTTAATCCTAATAACATCCTTCAATGAAAAGATGATACCTAAAGGATCCATAGAGGAGAATATCTTTAATAAATTAACTACTGGGAAATATGTTGAGAATATTAAAATTACAAATTTAAACCTATCGGAAATTGGGGAGTTTATTCAACATATATTAGGAATAAGCTATAAACCATTAAAATTCTCTGCAGTGATGTTGAAAGAGAGTGGAGGCAATCCAAGGTATATAGAATATATGATGAAGGATCTATACGCTACTGGAGAATTATTCCTACATCCAGATGGCTTTTGGGAGATAAAAACCCAGAAATATTCAGATATTTACTTTCCTTCAAATATGGATGAAGCAATGAAAAACCAATTATCCCTTATTGAAAAAGATTATTTGGATATAATGAAGATAGTTTCCGTATACAATGATTCCATATCAAAGATAATCCTTTTCGAGATTTTGAATATTGATAATGATTATCTAAAAGTAAAACTTAACGAATTGGTTGGGATGGGGCTTTTAGATGAAAAGGTTGCAGATTGGGGATATAGCTATAGTATTAGTAATGTTCAGCTAAAGAGGCTAATATATCATAGAATTCCCTTAGAGGAAAGGATTAAACTCCATAAAGAATTGGCTAGATTATTGGAAAAAAACTATGGTTCCAATTATAAAATGATAATGGAGGAACTTATCTATCACCTGATGGCCTCAAACCAAGTAGAAAAAGCTTTAGATTATATAATTAAAGAAGCTAGAGAAGAATCTAATATATTAAGTACTCAGTCTATACTTTTATGGGAAGAAGCATATGAAATAGTAAAGAATACAGAGTCTCGTTATAAGTTGGAGATTTTGGAATCCTTGGGTGATACATATTTTTTAAGAGGAGAAAACGATAAAGCTTTAAGCATATATAGAGAATTACTCGAGGCTGCCATAAAAGAAGAAAAATCAAAATACATTGTAACTGCTAACCTAGGTATTGGAGAAATATATTTAAAGAGGAGTTTAACAGATAAAGCTTTAGAAAAAGTTAATGAGTCTATAAAATTATCTAAGGCAATAGACTATTTAATTGGAATTGCTAGGGCTCGGATTTTAAATAATAAGATTTTATTAAACAATGGAAATTTAGAAGAAGCAGGAAGGGATGTAGAGGACCTATTAGACTTTGCACTGAAGAATAATTTAAATGAAGAGTTAGGCGATATTTATAATATTATGGGGCTTGTAGAGTATTTTAATGGGAATATTGAGGAAGCCATTGAAAGATACGGTAAAAGTATCGAATACTTCCATAGAACAGGTGAGTTTATTAACTCTACAAAACCAATTAATAATATAGCCAATATATATTCCCAATATGGAGAATATGAGAAAGCCATGAAACATTATGAAGATGGATTAAAAATTGTAGAGCAATATGGAATTTTGAATTTGAAACTAATATTTCTTAACAATATTGGAGAAGTATATATCGATCTATGTGATTACGACAAGGCAAAAAAATATATAGAGGAAGCTAGATCCATCGCTGTAGAGGTTAAGGATACCAATTTAATTTTCTTAACCAATGTAAATTTAGGTTTAATCTATATATTGATTGGAGATTATGAACACAGCTATAACTGTTATATAATGCTTAAGGAAGGTTATGCTCACAATCCCAATTTTAGCTTTGAAGTAATTAGCCAGTACTACAATTTTCTTGGAGAATTTTATTATACTTTTGGAAAATGGGATGAAGCATTAAAGTATTCTGATGAAACCATGAAATTATGCAAGGATTACAATAACACAGAATATTTAATGTCTAAAACTAGAATTGTGCTTATTAACTATTTTAGAGATGGAATTTATGATAAAAAAGCTATGGAGGATATTAGGGCTGAATTTAGAAATATTAACTTGAAATTCCATAAAAGAGTTAATTTGTTACAATTAGGTATCCTGGCGCTACTAGAAAGGGATTATAAATATGTTGCTGATTTACTCAAAGATGATAATAAATTAAAAAAGGATTATGCTGCACCTAGTTTAGAGTATACCAGAAAGATATTATTGTACAGCATTACTCAGGATGAAGAAAGTTATCAGAATATGATAAAATTAGAAGAGAATATGAAAAAATACAATCTGCTACATCTAGATACTCTTGCAAATATCCTGATAGGATATGATTTTGCAGAAAAGGCAAAATACTACCAAGCTATTAATTATCTATTAGAGTCTTTAGATTTAATATATAGAACTATAAAAAATATACCCGATAGGGATCTGCAAATAAATTTTATTAAAAGCCGCAGAACTGATAATATTAAGATAAAATTATTGGATGTAGTATATAAGGTCTTTAATAAAAGATTGAATTGCACATGTATAGATGACTTAAATCCAGAAGATAATATTGAAAAATATTTTGACTATAATTCTTTATTTAATTTAATAGATGATAGTCAATTTACAAGGATAACGGAGATAAATTATCTATATGAAGAAACTAAGGGTATATTTTCTGTTGAAGATTTAATACAAAGTTTAACCAATGATTATAATTATAATTTGAAACTTATTTTGAAGTATATATCAAAGGAAACCTTTGCTCAGAAAGGCTATATATTAATATTTGATGAGGAAACCAATAGGTATATACCTATTATTAGTTTAGATGGCAATAAGGACTGGAGACCTAATGAAAATTTACTTGCCTTAGCCAATAGATATGAAAAGGGAATTTTGATAAGTAGCAGTTTAGGAAGCAATGTAATAGGGCTACATAAAGAGTTTTTACCCAGAGATACTAGGGCTTTAATATGTATTCCAATTGCAGCACTAGCTACTGATACTTATCCTCGTGAAGAAGATAGAAGAAAGAATTTGATTGAATATAATCGAAGAAATGAAGGGTATATCTATTTAGAAACAGGAAGAATATTTAATAGATTTGATGAGGAAAGACATAGATTGGCTAACACCTTAACCAAAATATTATATATTAATATTGAAAATTACAAATTAAAGATACTATCGAATATAGATAAATTGACTGGTACTTATACAAGAAAATATTTTGACAACGAGTTCAACAGAACTCTTATTGAAGCCAAAAGAAAAGACGATTCTTTTGCAGTCATGATGATGGATTTGGACAGGTTTAAAAATATAAATGACACCTATGGTCATAGGAAAGGGGATGAGGTTTTAGCTCAAATAGGCAATACCTTATCTAACAGTATAAGGGGTACAGATGTAGTAGCTAGATATGGCGGAGAAGAGTTTGTTGTAATCCTTAAAAATGCTGGAGAAGATGAAGCTAAAAATATAGGAGAAAAGATTAGATTAAATATTCAAAACTTAAAAGTAGTCAATATTGAAAATCCAATAACTATTAGCATTGGAATATCTATGTTTCCAACCCATAGCCAATTTAAAGAGGAATTAATTGAAAAAGCAGACCAGGCTCTTTACTGTGCTAAAGAAAAAGGTAGAAATAGGGTAATAGTATGGAATGCAGAACTAGCAAATACTTTAAATAGGGTAGATAGATTAGCAGGAATCTTATCAGGTAATACAAATATGGATCAAAGAAATATCTTAGCAATACTGGATACGATTAATATTATGAAAGAGAATACCGGCAAAGAAGAAAAAATATTCACATTTTTAGGTAGAATTATAGAAATATTGGAAGCAGAGTATTGTGCATTAATTGAGATAGACCCATATAATAAACCTTTAAATATTTATGCTAGGTCTAGATTAAATCTTAATTGGATAGAGCCAAATTTTATAAATGTTACCATAGTAGATAGGGTCCTTGCTAAGGAGAAAGGTGAATTTTTAATTGACTGGGATAGCGTAAATGAGATGAATCTAATACTAAATACACCTAATTGGCAATCGGTAATTGCAATCCCTTTGATTTTTAAAGATAAAATTAAAGGGATAGTCTATATTACAGTTCCAATAAAAGAAAAGGAATTTGATTATAATAATTATAATCTAGCTAAAGTGTTATGTGATATTTTTTCTACCATAGCATAGGTTAACCAGAATTAATGTTGAAAATATTATAAAATGTTATAAATTAGTCACTGGATATGATATAATATCTTAAATATTCTAACCAATTTATTGAAGGAGGTGCGGAAATGTCAGTAACAATAAAGGATGTAGCTAAATTAGCTGGAGTATCGATTTCAACAGTTTCCAGGGTAATAAACAACTCTAAACCTGTAAGCCTTGAAGTAAGAAGGAAGGTGTTGGAAGCAATAGATGAATTAGGCTATAAACCAAATGAAGTAGCCAGGAGTCTTGTTACCAGGAAATCAAATTTAATCGGGGTAATTATAACAGATATCGGAAATTCTTATATAGCCCAGATGGTTAGAGGAATAGAAGAAGTAGGAAGAATGTATAAATATGATATTGTTTTATCAAGTAGTTATGGTAACCCGGATACGGAGAAGAAATTTGCCCAGCTTTTAAGGAGCAAACAGGTAGAAGGGATAATATTAGTTTCAGAAAAAAATAATGATGAAGTAATTAAGGAAATTGAAGATTTCAGAATACCTTTTGTGTATTTGAATAAATATTATAGTAATTTAAATACGCCTACTGTATCTATAGATAATTTTGAAGCGTCTTTTAAGATGACCAAGTATTTATTAGGCCTAGGGCATGAAAAAATTCTATATACAACCGCTCAAGAGGAAAATGAAGCCTCTCTAGAGAAGTTTAAAATAGATGGATATAAAAAAGCTATTAGAGATAATGGAAAAAACAAAGGGTTTTTATACTCTGCTAATGGGTTTGGCATAGATGATGGCTATAATATGGGTGAGGATGTGATTAAGCTTGTAAAAGAAAACAATATTACTGCAGTTTTCTGTTGCCAAGATGAATTAGCCATAGGGCTTATCAATTACTGTTATGATAACCATATTAAAGTTCCTGAAGATTTATCGATATGTGGCTATGGAGATACTAAAATAGCTTCCATCTACAGACCTAAACTTACTACTGTCAAAGAGCCTTATTATGACATTGGTGCTGTTGCAATTAGGAGAATTATAAAAAAATTGAAGGATGAAGAAATAGAAGAAGATCATATTTATCTTCCAATCCGAATTATGAAAAGGGAGAGTTGTAGAAGAATCAAATAATGGTGGTGTATTTATGAGGGCTTTTATTGGAATGGATTTTGATAAAGGGTTAAAGGATGAACTAAATGGAATACAAAAAGTTCTTAAGATTAACTCTAAGAAAGGAAATTGGGTCCCTTCATCTAATTTCCATATTACCTTGAAATTTCTAGGGGATATAAGTGAAGAACAGGTAGATGCCATAGATAGAATCATTAAATCTGCTGTTGTTAATACTTCTCCTTTATCCATAACCTTAGATAAATTAGGCTACTTTAATATAAGAAGTAATCAATACGGGGTAATCTGGATAGGCATTAAGGGGGAAATGATGAAATTAAATGCCATATATGGTATAATAGAAAAGGAAATGAAAGTTATAGGTTTTCCCAAGGAAAAAAGAAAATTGACTCCTCATATAACTTTAGGAAGAAGAGTAATTTTAGATTTACCTTTTAGCCAGTTACGGGAACAGGTTGACCACGAATTAGGTAAAGAATTTTTATTGGACAATTTGACTCTTATGAAAAGTGAGGAAATTATGAGAAAAAGGGTATATACTCCAATAAAATCTTATAAGTTTAATAAAATATTAGAAAAAAACCACAGATAATTTCTGTGGTTTTTTACGCTTTAGCTTGATAATGCGTGAAAATATCGAAAGATGAATGGAGGATAAAATGATGAAAAAAATATTAATCGATGGCAACAGCCTTAATTTAGAAGAATTTATCAATGTTGTTAGGAAAGGTTATAAGGTAAAATTGACAGAAGATGCAGTGGAAAAGGTTAATAAAGCAAGACATGTAGTAGATGAATTTGTTGAAGATGAAAGGGTCGTATACGGAATTACTACTGGATTTGGGAAATTCAGCGATGTATCCATTAGTAAGGAAGAAACCAAGATCTTGCAAAAAAATCTAATTGTAAGCCATGCCTGTGGTGTAGGGAAACCATTGGAACAGGAGATCGTAAGAGGGATAATGCTCCTTAGAGCTAATGCCCTAGCTAAAGGATATTCGGGCATCAGGCTTTCTACTTTGAACACATTGATAGATATGCTCAATGAAGGGGTTCATCCATTGATTCCAGAAAAAGGTTCTTTGGGAGCCAGTGGTGATTTAGCTCCCTTATCCCATATGGTATTGGTTATGTTGGGAGAAGGAGAGGCTTATTATAAAGGAGAACTGTTATCAGGAAAGGAAGCTATGGATAGAGCAGGCATACCTACTATTGAACTGACTTCTAAAGAAGGGTTGGCCTTAATCAATGGAACTCAAGTAATGACATCTATTGGTGCCTTAACTGTCTATGATGGAATAAACCTGAGCAAGATAGCTGATATAATAGCAGCTTTGACTATAGAAGCTTTAAATGGAGTCGTGGATGCTTATGATAGTAGAGTTCATAATATACGACCTCATCAAGGCCAAATAAATTCAGCCCAGAATTTACTTCACCTACTGGAACTCAGTGAAATGACTACTCGACAAGGAGAGATTAGAGTACAAGATGCTTATTCTTTAAGATGTATTCCACAAATCCATGGTGGTAGTAAAGATGCTCTCAAATATGTAGAGGATAAGGTGAATATTGAAATGAATTCAGCTACCGACAATCCATTAATATTTGAAGATACCCAAGATGTAATCTCAGGTGGCAATTTCCATGGACAACCTATGGCTCTCAGCTTCGATTTTTTAGGTATAGCCCTATCTGAATTAGCCAATATATCTGAAAGAAGAATTGAGCGCCTTGTAAATCCAGCTTTAAGTGATTTACCAGCATTTTTAGCTAAGAATGGAGGCTTAAATTCCGGATTTATGATAGTCCAATATTCGGCAGCTGCATTAGTTTCGGAAAATAAAGTATTGGCTCATCCAGCTAGCGTAGATTCCATACCATCTTCAGCAAATCAAGAAGATCATGTTTCTATGGGAACCATAGCAGCGCGAAAAGCAAGGGAAATTTTAGAGAATACTCGAAAGGTTTTAGCAATGGAACTATTGACAGCTTGCCAAGCTATTGATTTAAGAGGTAAGAAAGGTCTAGGAAAAGGAACGGAAATAGCATATAATATAGTTAGAGACCATTTGACAACTATAGAAGAAGATAAAATAATGTATAAAGAAATGAATGCATGCGAAGAAATAATCAAATCGAATGAAATATTGGATGAGATTGAAATAAAATTAGGAAGATTATTATAAAGGAGGAATTTTAATGATTAACAATTATGACATTGGCAAAGCTATGACTATTAAATTAGACAATGAATTGCCCCCAATGCCTAAATTTGTTGAAGGGGTAAGACGAGCGCCTAAGAGAGAGTTTACACTATCGAAAACAGAAACTGAAATCGCTTTAAAAAACGCTCTAAGGTATATACCAGAAGAATTACATGAAAAATTAGCACCGGAATTTTTAGATGAACTATTTACTTATGGAAGGATATATGGTTATAGATTTAGGCCAGAAGGAAGAATATATGGAAAACCAATTGATGAGTATAAAGGTAAATGTATTGAAGGAAAAGCTTTCCAGGTGATGATAGACAATAACTTAGATTTTGACGTAGCTCTATACCCATATGAATTAGTGACCTATGGAGAAACAGGACAAGTATGCCAAAATTGGATGCAATATAGACTAATAAAAAAATACCTTGAAGAACTAACTGAAGAACAAACTCTAGTAGTAGCATCAGGACATCCCTTAGGACTTTTTAAATCTACCTCTAACAGTCCAAGAGTTATCATTACCAATGCGTTAATGGTAGGGATGTTTGATGA
>NZ_AZSU01000008.1:38090-46352 GCF_000511955.1 [Clostridium] ultunense DSM 10521
GGGCCCAATGCTGTTCGATTATGGATACGGTCCTTTTAGATGGGTATGTTTAAGTGGCAAACAAGAAGATTTAATAAAGACGGATAGAGCAGCAATGGACTGTATAGACCCAGATCGAAGATTCCAAGACAGGGATAATTGGGTATGGATAAGAGATGCAGAAGAAAATAAATTAGTAGTAGGAACCCAAGCAAGGATTCTATATCAAGATGCTTTAGGAAGGTTAAAAATAGCCCTTAAATTTAATGAAATGGTGAGGAATGGAGAAATAGGTCCAGTAATGCTAGGAAGAGACCATCACGATACAGGAGGAACCGACTCGCCCTTTAGGGAAACAGCCAATATAAAAGACGGTAGTAATATAATGGCAGATATGGCCACCCATTGTTTTGCAGGCAATGCAGCAAGGGGAATGAGCTTAGTAGCCCTCCATAATGGTGGTGGAGTAGGAATAGGCAAAGCAATAAACGGTGGATTTGGTATGGTATTAGATGGAAGTGAAAGAGTAGATAATATACTAAAGACAGCAATGCCTTGGGATGCAATGGTTGGAGTAGCAAGAAGATCATGGGCAAGAAATGAAAATTCTATTAAAACTGTTATTGAATACAATAACCAATTTAAGGATACAGACCATATTACAATTCCATATCTACCTGATGAGGATTTAATTAAAAAGTTAGTAGATGAAGGATATGAGGAGAATACAGAGAAATAGAAAGGAGATATTAATGGCAAGATTGGTTCAATGTGTACCTAATTTTAGTGAAGGAAGAAATAAGGAAATAGTTGAAAAAATAGTGGAAGAAATAAGGATAATAGATGAGGTAAAGTTACTAGACTATTCAATGGATAAAGACCATAACCGTTCTGTAGTAACCTTTATAGGTGAACCAGAAAAGGTTATAGAAGCAGCCTTTAATGCAACTAAGACTGCAGCTGAGTTAATAGATATGAAGACCCATAGGGGAGGTCACCCAAGAATGGGAGCAACAGATGTTATACCACTTATACCTATATCTGATATTACTATGGAAGAATGTATAGAGTATTCTATTCAATTAGGAAAGAGAATAGGTGAGGAACTAGGAATTTCAGTTTTCCTATATGAAAAGTCTGCAAAATCCAAGGAGAGGGAAAACCTGGCAGACATTAGAAGGGGACAATATGAAGGAATGGCAGAAAAACTTAAAAAAGAAGAATGGCAACCAGATTTTGGGCCAGATATTTTAAATGAAAGAGCTGGGGTAACGGCAGTAGGAGCAAGAATGCCTTTAGTTGCGTTCAATGTAAATTTGGCAACTGGTGATGTGGAAATTGCAAAGAAGATCGCCAATGTTGTAAGGGCAAGAACTGGTGGATTTACCTACTGTAAAGCTATAGGACTAGAAATAGCTGAAAGAGGAATAGTACAAGTTTCTATGAATATGGTTGATTATACAAGGACATCTCTATTTAGAGTATTTGATACTATAGAAAGGGAAGCTAAACGGTATGGAGTAAATGTAATAGGAAGTGAAATTATAGGATTAGTGCCTATGCAAGCTCTAGTAGATGTTGCAGATTATTATTTAAGATTAGAAAACTTCGATTCTAGTCAAATCCTTGAAAAAAGAATGTTTGAATAAGGTGTGATAGGATGAAAGTAGATATTATTATAAAAAATGTAGACAATTTAATAACGTTAAAGGGGCCTAATAGACCAAGGACAAAAGAGGAAATGGGAGATATTGGTCTTATAAATGATGGGATAGTGGCTATAAAAGGCGACAAAATAATTTATGTAGGAAAAGGTGAGCTTCCATCTGATATTGAAACTCATGAAAATACAATATTCTTAGATGGAAAAGGCAAAACCGTTACGCCAGGCCTTGTAGATTCTCATACCCATCTTGTCCATGGTGGCTCTAGGGAACATGAATTATCCATGAAATTAAAAGGAGCTAAATATTTAGATATATTAGAAGCTGGTGGTGGCATTCATAGTACGGTTAAGGCCACTAAGGAAGCAAGTTTTGGGCAACTTTACGATAAGGCTAAAAAGAGTTTGGATATAATGCTGGGTTTTGGGGTCACAACTGTGGAAGCAAAAAGTGGATATGGATTAGAAGATTTTGATACGGAAATTAAGCAGATGGAGGTGGCAAACAAACTAAATGAAGACCATTATGTGGATATAGTATCTACATTCATGGGAGCCCATGCTATACCGCCAAAATATAAGGATAATCCAAGGGCTTTTATCGATATTATTATCAAAGAAATGATTCCTCAAGTGGCAGATGAGAAATTGGCAAAATTCTGCGATGTATTCTGTGAAAAAGGAGTTTTTTCAGTAGAGGAATCAAGGGAAATATTAGAAGCAGCTATAAAACATGGGTTATTACCAAAAGTACATGCAGATGAAATTGAACCTATGGGTGGAGCAGAATTAGCGGCAGAAGTAGGATGTGTTTCAGCAGACCATTTAGTGGCAGCTAGTGAAAAAGGAATAAGGATGATGGCGGAAAAAGGAGTAATAGCTAATTTACTTCCAGGTACATCCTTTAACTTACAGTCAGGGAAGTTTGCACAAGCTAGAAGAATGATAGAACAAGGGGTACCAGTAGCTCTTTCTACTGACTATAATCCAGGCAGTTGTCCTACAGAAAACATACAGTTAGTTATGAGTTTTGCCTCTATAATCATGAAAATGACGCCAGAAGAAGTAATTACAGCTGCAACAATTAATGGAGCTGCTTCGGTGGGATTGGAAGAGGAAATAGGTAGTATAGAAGTTGGTAAAAAAGCAGACATAGTTATATTTGATGCACCCAATTTAGATTATATTATCTATCATTTTGGAATTAACCATACGGATAAAGTTATCAAAAGGGGCAAATTAGCATTTGAAAAATCAAGTAATATATTATAGAATGTATTTAATTAAGAATGCTAAAAGGGAGTAGCTATAGTATGTATTACTAAAATAGGATCAACATGCTGGTGGAATACACCTGGTCCTATTTACCCTTTCTTTAAAGGGGAGCGAGACTTTTAGTTTAATAGAAATTTCTATTAAACTAAAAGTCTTTTTTATAACACATATTAAACAATATAAGGTAAAATATAAACAATAATATTCAACTTGAAGAAAAAGGAGAAAAAAGATGGTTACTGAATTAATTAGGGCATTTCTTTTAATATTCATTGCAGAAATGGGAGATAAAACACAGATAATAGCAATGACCTTTGCAACTCAGTATAAAATTAAGGAAGTTTTAGCAGGAGTACTTATTGGGGTTTTTATAAACCATGGTTTAGCAATAGTATTAGGTCAATATTTATCTAAATTGATTCCTATGAATTTAATCCAGTTAGTTGCAGGAATTATGTTTGTCATCTTCGGTTTATTGGCATTAAAGGAAGAAGAATTAGGAAAAAAGGATAACAAAAAAGCTTTTGGGCCTATTGTTACAGTAGCTCTAGCTTTTTTTATTGGTGAATTAGGCGATAAAACCCAACTAACGGCTATGACATTATCTGCAGAAGGAAGCTATCCTTTCATTATATTATGTGGAACTACATTAGGTATGCTAGGGACTAGTGGCTTAGGAATCTTTGTAGGTAGTAAAATTGGAGAGAAAATGCCGGATATTTCAATTAAAATAATTTCATCTATAGTATTTATATTTTTTGGAACATTAAAGCTTTATAAATGGATACCGATAGAAATATTAAATCTATTTAATATTGGGCTTTATTTTATTGGAATCCTGTTTGTCCATTTAGCATTAATGAGAAGGTTGATTAACAGAAGAAGATATTCTGAATATTCTCCAATCAAAGAAGTAGCAGCTACTCTATATGTTCAAACTAAGGTTTTAAAAGAAGCTGTAGACGACATCTGTCTTGGAGAAGGAATTTGTGGGAAATGTTCTGGTAAGGATTGTATTATAGGGTATACAAAGAGGCTTTTACAAGATGCAAGGGATAAAGAACAATACTATGTTGAAGAAAAAGCAAACCTATCAAAATTTGCAACAAAAAACTTCGACAAAACCAAAGTAATAGAGGCATTAAGTTTAATAATAGCTGATTATATGGAATATGGTATGATAAAAGATGAAGAATTTATTGTTAATCAGGTGAAAGATTCTCTAGAGCTAATCTTGCTAGGAAGAAATATTAGATTTGATGGTGATTTACCTAAGTATATTAGACATATTAAAAGGATTAATTATTCTGTAGGAAAAAACTTAGAAAATACGATCAATGATAAGCTTAGCCCTTCTATTTAAAATATAATAAAAATAAAGAAGGATAAAGAAGTTTTATGTAGAATAATATAGAATAAGCAAAAAAATAAAGAAGGAGGAGTTAATGTGGCTGAAAACCAATATGTAGTATTTAATTTAGGTGCTGAAGAATTTGGCATCGATATAATGAATGTAAAGGAGATAGTACCGTATCAAGAATCCGTTAACGTACCTAATGCTCCAGATTTCATTGAGGGAATAATTAATTATCGGGGAAATGTAATTCCAATAATCAATTTAAAGAAAAGGTTCAAATTGGGTGATTCAGAAGTAACCAAAGATACAAGGATAATTGTCATAAACCTTGAAGATAAAGAGATAGGATTTGTTGTAGATGAAGCCTCACAAACTTTGAGGTTGGATGACGAGCAAATTGATCCAACTCCTGATATAATATCAGAGGTAGACAGGAGATTCATTACAGGTGTAGGCAAAGTTGGAGAGGACAGACTATTAATCCTTTTAGACTTACATAAAATATTAACTGATAAAGAAAAAGATCAAATTGAAACGATGGAAATATAAAAAGAGGTGTAAATTGTGGCAAATACTTTTTCCAAAGTTGAACGTATAAATGAAATATTGCAAGAGACTATCTATTCTATTGAAAGTAGTAAGGAAGAGATAACAGAAATTGTCGAATATGCCAGGGATGATGTTAAGCATATAGAAAAGGAATTATTTGAAATAAAAGAAAGGGTTGACAAAGTAATAAAGGAAGTAGACCTATTGGAGATTGAAGAGAGAAAAAGTAGAGCCTATTTATCAAATGTAAGCAAAAATTTTAGGATATATACTGAAGAAGATTTAAAAGATGCTTACGATAAAGCTAATGAATGTAGGATTAGACTCCTTTTAAAAAGAGAGGAAGAGAAAAGGCTAATTGAAAGGAGAAAAGAACAGGAATTTAGATTAAAATCTGCCATAGAAGTTTTTGAAAAGGCTGAAAAGGTGAGAAAGTCTGTTAGCGTAGTAACAGAATATTTAAAAGGCAACTTAGACGAAATATTGTTTACGGTTGACCATCTCAATAAAAGACAAGTTTTAGGTATAAAAATAATTGAAGCCCAAGAAGAGGAAAGGGAAAGGCTGGCTAGGGATATCCATGATGGTCCAGCCCAATCTATGGCAAATATATTGGTGAAAGCTGAAATATGTGAAAGATTAATGGATATTGATAGGAATAAATCTAGAGAAGAATTAAAAAACTTAAAAACCATAGTTAGAACGACGTTAAAGGATTTAAGAAAGACAATATACGATTTAAGACCTATGTCTTTAGATGATTTAGGACTGATTCCGACCTTGGAAAGATACATATATAATTTTATAGATTATAGCGGAATAGATGTAAAATTAAATATCATGGGGGATGTAGTTAATTTAAATTCAGCTATAGAGGTAGCCGTTTTTAGAATTATACAAGAATCCCTAAACAATGTCTTTAAACATTCTAAAGCAACAGAAGCTAGGATTACTCTTGAATATTCTCCAACAAGACTAAATCTATCTATAGTAGATAATGGAATTGGTTTTAATCAAGAGGAGGTTAATAAAATTGGCGGTAGTGCAACCGGCGGGTTTGGTTTAATAAGTATAAAGGAAAGAGTAGAATTGTTAGAGGGTAATATAGAAATCAAATCCTGGCCAGGCAGAGGCACTAGAATCAATATTTATATAATGTTACCAGAGGAGGAAAGCTAATAATGGGAAAGGGAAAAATATCTGTAATGATAGCAGATGATCATGTATTAATGCGCGAAGGACTGAAGCAATTGCTAGAGCTAGAAAATGATATTGATGTTATAATTCAAGCTGGAGATGGTAAAGAGGCTGTTGATAGGGCTGTGGAATATAATCCAGATGTTATATTGTTAGATATAAATATGCCAAATATGAATGGAATTGATGTTTTAAGGAGATTAAAGGACTTAGGAGTTAAATCTAATGTTATTATGCTAACTATTCACGAAGATAAAGAATATTTATTCGAAACTATGAAAATTGGTGCTGATGGATATGTTTTAAAGGATTCAGATGCTGATAGCCTTATTAAAGCTATAAGGGATGTAAATGATGGGAAGACTTATATTCAACCTAGTATAGCTTCCATGTTAGTTGAGGGGATAGGGCAAGGTGATGCTGAGGGCAATAAGGGATTGGAAAAGATTAGATTATTAACTAAAAGGGAATACGAGGTATTGACCCTAATAGCAGAAGGATTAAACAATAAAGATATTGCCGACCGGCTCTACATAAGTGAGAAAACGGTTAAAAATCATGTTTCGAGCATATTTAAAAAGATTGAGGTTAATGATAGAATCCAAGCAGCTATATTTGCATTTAAAAACAATATCAAAAAAATATAAAGAAACCAAGGGGAATGATCTCTTTGGTTTCTTTATCATATATAGGAACACTTCAACGAAGGTTTTAAAAATTTATTTCATATAGTATGATTTTTAATATATTCTAGAACAAAATCCTTAAAGGTCTCATTTAAAGGCGAAAGTTGTCTTTTGTTGTGATAAACAAAATAAAACTTTCTATTAAAATCAACTTCTTTCATATAATATACTTTATATTTTCCCAATCTAATATCATCTGTAACTGCTCTCTGTGATAGGAAACTTATACCTACCCCTAATGATACCAATTCTTTTATGGTCTCAGTATCTTCCACATATGCTATAATGTCTAACTCATCTATATTTATGTTACCTTCTTCTAATCTATTTACTAATAAATTCCTAGTGCCGGACCCCTCTTCTCTAAAGATTATTCTTCCATTAATAATTTCATCTAGGGTTAAGTATGAGTAATTAGGTTTAGGATAAAGGGAAGTATTAGGCGTAATTGCTAACAACTTATCTTCCATTAGTTCAATATAATTTAGCCTATTAGATGGATATTTGGCACCAACAATACCAAAATCAGTATCCCCCTCTAAAATGCTTTTTACTACATTCTTTGAATCCTTATCTTCTAGGGTAAAAGTTACCTCCGGATAGCTTTTCAAAAAACTATCGATTATATTAGGCAGAATATATTTTCTGGGAACAGAGCTAGAATAAATATGAAGATGTCCTTGAATGCTGCCTTTATAGGCTGCTAAATCAAATTTTGCCATTTCGCAAGAATTGACAATATTAATTGCATATTTGTAAAAAAGACTGCCTGCTTCTGTAAGAGAAATCTTTTTGCCAGAACGATTAATCAGTAAAGAGCCTAATTCTTTTTCTAAACTTTGTATATGGTTAGTTACAGTAGGTTGTGTTATAAACAGTTTTTCCGCGGCACGGGAAAAACTTTTTAAGTTAGCTACTTCAATAAAAGTTTCAAGTTGTCTTAAATCCAAGTCAATATCATCCTTTCTATATGATTTTTATATTTGCACCTGCACATTTATTCTATCAGAGTTAAATAAAAATGAAAACCTAAATTAAAATTAACTTAGTGTAAAATAATTGTTGGACAAATAAACAAAAAAATATAGAGAATAATCCTCAATTTGATATAATGTAATCGTCGAAATCACAAAAAAGGAGGATATTCTCTATGAATAATATTATACAATTAATAGCAGGAAAAGTTAAGGGTGAAATTGAAGAAAATATAATAAGAGTTCTTGAAGGCGAAGGAAACCTCGATGATATTGTAGATTCAGTTGGAGAAATGGTTAATGATATTGGTATTAAAACTATTCAAGCAATAATTAGTGAATTAAATAGTATTATTAAAAAATCTCCTGAAAGAAGTGGAAAATACCATGTTCATAAAGGAAAAGTTGAAAGAACTTTAATTACTAAATTTGGTGAATTAGAATTTGAAAGGGCATATTATAAAAATATAAATGAAAATAATTATGTATATATTTTAGATGAATTATTGGGGATAGAGAAATACGAAAGAGTTGAGGGGAATTTAAAGGGAGATATTTTAGATAAATCTACTGATGTAAGTT
>NZ_AZSU01000009.1:0-6081 GCF_000511955.1 [Clostridium] ultunense DSM 10521
CCTCGCCCCCTACGTATTACCGCGGCTGCTGGCACGTAGTTAGCCGGGGCTTCCTCCTATGGTACCGTCATTATCGTCCCATAGGACAGAGCTTTACGACCCGAAGGCCTTCATCGCTCACGCGGCGTCGCTGCATCAGAGTTCCCTCCATTGTGCAATATTCCCCACTGCTGCCTCCCGTAGGAGTCTGGACCGTGTCTCAGTTCCAGTGTGGCCGGTCACTCTCTCAAGCCGGCTACCCATCGTTGCCTTGGTGAGCTTTTAACTCACCAACTAGCTAATGGGACGCGAGACCATCTTCCACCGCTAACGCTTTAACTTAAATATCATGCGATTTCTAAGTTTCATAGGGTATTAATCCCGGTTTCCCGAGGCTATCCCCTTGTGGAAGGCAGGTTCCTCACGCGTTACTCACCCATCCGCCGCTAAGAAGTTTATCATTCCACCCGAAGGCTTCATGATAAATTCTTCGCTCGACTTGCATGTGTTAGGCACGCCGCCAGCGTTCGTCCTGAGCCAGGATCAAACTCTCATTTAAAAAGTTTGCCTGTTAAAATATTTCTTACTCAAAGTACTTCACACTGTTTAGTTGTCTAGGTTCATTTGTGATGCTATATTAGCATAGCATATTATGAGGTTCTTGTCAATATTTTTTACAAAGTTTTATGTCTAATTCTTTGACTTTGTTATCGCCTGTTTTTCTGACGACATTTAATAACTTAACATATTTTTATCAGGTGTTCAACGTTTAAAAAACGTCATTTTCTTTTATTAATTGAGTTTTTTATATGTTTTGTTAAAATATCTTTAAATTTCTCTATTTATCTCTAACTTTAAATCATCTTTTATAATTGGACATAGTGCTTCCTAAGGCAATGGAATATAGTTTAGATTCATAGGTATCTGCTCTTGATACCAGAACTATTGGAGCCTTAGCTCCCATTATTATTCCTGCAGACTTACCCTTTGCAAAATAGGTTATGCTTTTTCTAATACCATTACTCATCTCTATATTGGGCACCAGTAGTACATCTGCATCTCCTGCAACTTCACTTTCATGACCTTTTATTTCTGCAGATTTTTAACATATAGCCAAACCCAACGCCATAGGACCATCTACTACTGCCCCGGCTTCAAAAAATCCCCTCCCATATCTTTCCTTTAATTCCAAGGCATCTACTGTTGCAGCCATCTTTAAGTCTACCTTTACTTTTGCAGCTAAACAAGCAACCTTGACTCTATTATTCCCTAAAGCCTTTGCAACTATTATACTGTTTTCAATTATTTTCGTTTTTTGGTCTACATCGGGAGATAGATTCATTCCCCCATCGGTTAAATAGATTAGCCTGGGATAGGTAGATACCTCATAGACCATAACGTAGCTTAATTGGCTATTGGTTCTAAGCCCCCATTCCTTATTTAATACGGCTTTGAGTAATGTGGAAGTATCTATCAATCCTTTCATTATGAAGTTTGCCTTTTTATCCCTTGCTAATTTAACACCTATTTCAGCTGCTCTTTCCAGATTCTTTTCATCTATAATCTGGAAATCTTCTATTGATAGATTTAGTTTTCTACTAATTTCTTTAGCTTTTTCCCCATCACCAATAAAAATAGGTTCAATAATTCCCAGCTTACTAGCCTCTACCACTGCTTCTAATACCCCTTCATCTTGTGAAGCAACAACGGCTAATTTCATCTTCTCTTAGTATTTTACCTCTAGCAGTTGGTCTAATTTTTTATTCCCAAAATATAACCTCCCATATCCAATTATATTATTAATAATAATTTTCTAACTCTTCCAGTTGATTCTTTACAACTCTATCATTGGGATTTAATCTATAAGCAACTTCAATATCTTCCTTGGCCTTATCGATAATTCCTAATTTTAAATAAGCTAATCCTCTATTAAATATTATTCTGTAGTCTGTATCATCTTGTTCTATACCTTGGGTAAAGATATTGATGGCTTCCATTATATCTCCTAAACCAAATAGGCATATGCCCAACTCGTTATATAAATTTATATGAACTTCATCTAAATCTATAGCTTCATAGAAGAAGTCTATAGCTTCTTCATATTCCCCTAAACCCTTATAGGCTAGTCCAATTAGATAAAATATATTCCACCATTCTTTATATTTATAGGATAAGGGCATCAATCTATCTAAAGCCTTTTCATACTGGCCATGGGTCAAATAGTTTACACCTTCTTCAAATTTTGCATCGTCATCTATGAGTTCTAACTCTTCCCTTATCTCCTGTAACCTTTCATGGTCCCGATCTAGTTTCATATATTTTTCCCATATTAGTTTAGCTTTTTGGAATTGTTCGTAGTATTTATAATGATAACCTAATTTATAATAAGCTAAAACATACCCATCGTCTATATCCAAAATAGTCTCCAATTGATTAGTAGAGTCTATTAAAAATGTTTCTCCCTTTTCTTTTTGATTTGAATTTATAAAATCCTTAGCAATGTTTTCTAATGACAGGGCGTAATTAAATAGTCCATCTGTATTTTTAGGATTTAAACCTGTTAGTGCCCTAAAGAAAATTGTACCATCTTCTAGATTGTCCTCTTTTATTAATTTAAAAGCTTTAAACAAGATATATTCTTCTATCTTTGGATTATAATTATATAGTATCTTTCTATATTCCATTTTATATTTAAAATCCCTGTCAATACCTAGAATATATATAGCTCCGTCTATTATATGAGGTACCTTTAATTCTTCTTCAATATTTCCTTCCTTTATTTCCTTTACTAAGGTTGTTGTTTCTATGGGAAGGGGGATATAGTCCTTAATGGTATAATCACCTACATCAATAGATGTGCCCTTTTTAAGCTGCACAAAGGAGACCTTATCCGTCCTTTTTAAAAAATAATCATCAACAGTCTTCATATTATCACCTTTTAATTATAGAATTTATTCATATACATTCTCTTTCTTGGTGTGCTTGTACTCAAAAGTTTAAATAGATGACCTCTATATATCATTATAAATGAAAAAAGTCCCTGGCCTAAAATATAGAGACCTACGTCTTTTAAAGTAAAATTAAAATTAAAACTTAAATGGGTAGTAAATATACTAAATGCCCAAGTATTAGTTATTAAATATAGTATAAAATAGAATAAGACATTGGGTATTACCCAATTAATCCAATTATCCTTCATAAATTCAAAAGCATATCTTATACTTTCCCCTGAGGAAAGGTATTTCTGATAGATGGTTTCAGGTAATGGATTAAGCCCAACTATTATTACAATACTAACTACTCTACTTAATATCTCTGCATTGGTACCTAATATTCCTCCAATAGATGATAAGACAAAACTACCTATCCAGGCTATGAAAAATATACCATATACTTTCCAAAGGAAATATTTAAATCCTTCTTTAAAATTATCCCAGGTTATCCTATCGTAATTGACAATATTGAATAATAGATATAAATAATTGGATATTAGGCTACTGCTAACAATGGCTATCATAAGTCCTGCCAATATAGACAATATACCTGAAAATAGAGTACTGACTAGAAAAATCATAGCTATATTTAACAAAACATAGACTATGCCGGTAAAGATTATAAACCAGTTCTTACTAAAGCTTTTTATGCTCTTTTTAAATGTACTTTTATTTACTAAAATTATATCTTCAAACAAATTCAAGAAAATCACTCCTCTTGGATAAATTCAGTTATATCGTAGGTTTTACATCTAATTAGAGTGCCATCTCTATAGTCAAATAGTATATATCTATCTCTATACATATTACTTTCTAATATATATTCCTTCTTTATCAACTCTTCAATATCTATTTTGAAATTTTCAATATGGATCTTATTTACTATCTCTTTAGTAGGTCTACCTTTATACTGGATAAGATAGCTATTTAATAATCTTTCATCCTTCAAAATAGTATGTTTTTTTCTTTGGATGAAATTCACCTCAGCCCTATTTAAGAATCTAGGAATATTAGGATTATTGTTATTGAATATATAATCGTATTTAATCAATTCCTGGAAAATAATTAGATTATCAAAATTCTTATCTCCATAGAAATCCAATAGTATCTGGTATAATCTATTTCTACTGTGGGAAATGGTATGGTATTTCCTTTCCTCCCAGTAATCCAAAATATCTTCAAAAAAATCAAAGGCTGTTTCATATTCGTTATTTACTATATACTCAATAGAGTGTTTGAAATAGCCTTCATTATAGTATTTTTCTACCAAATCTTCTATGCCCTTTAATCTTAACATATCTTCATAGGAAATATAGTCTGTTTCCAATACTTCGTAAGGTGGTTTATCCAGAAATTTAAAATTGTACTTGGCCTTATCTTTTCTCAATCCAGATCCTTTTAATAGTTTTAAAAAACCTAATTGGATTTTTTCCGGTTTTATTTCATATACATCATTAAAGGATTTCTTAAAGCTTTCATAATCTTCGTAAGGTAGTCCGGCTATTAAGTCTAAATGTTGGTGGATATTATTATTCCTTTTAATTTCTTTACATACCTTTTTTAATTTGTTAAAATCCGTAGTCCTGCCAACGGCTTCTATGGTTTTAGAATTTGTAGATTGGACTCCTATTTCAAATTGGAAAAGCCCTTCTTTAGCCTTTTTAATAAAATCAAGCATATCCCTATCTAATAAATGGGCTGTAACCTCAAAGTGGAAATTTATATCCTTTGGGTCCTTTTCCATGATAAAATCCATAATCTCAATGGCATATTTCTTATTGGCATTAAAGGTTCTATCTACAAATTTCACCTGCTTTACCTGGCCCTCGATAAGTCTGTCTAAGTCTTCCTTTACCCGATCTAAGCTAAAATATCTAACCCCTTTAATGGTAGAGGATAAACAAAACTGACAGTTAAAAGGACATCCTCTAGAGCTTTCAAAATAAACAATTTTATGTTTAAAGCTATCCCCCACATCCTTATAAGGAGAGGGTATGGAATCTAAGTTCTTTATTAAGGTTCTAGGGAGGCTTTGTATTACTAAGTCTCCCTGCCTGTATATTATTCCATTAACTTCCCTATAATCATTCTTTCCATCTATAAGTGTTTTTAGCAACTCTTTGAAAGTTATTTCCCCTTCTCCGTAAATTATAAAGTCTATGAACCAATGTTTTCTTAAAATATTTTTCCCATCAAAGGATACTTCTGGTCCTCCTAGGATGATCTTTAATTCTGGTTTTATAATTTTAAGTATTTCACATATCTGTAAAGTTTCCTCTCTATTCCAAATATAAGTGGAAAATCCTATTATATCTGGGTCCTTCTTATATATTTCCCCTACAATATAATTTATATTTTGATTAACGGTAAATTCCATCAATTCTATAGGAACCATATCTTCTGAATAAGATTTTAAATATCGAATAGATAGAGATGAATGGATAAATTTTGAATTTAATGTGGTCAATATAATATTCATTTTATTCTACCTTCCTTTATAAACTATTTACATTATAGCACAATCTAATTAATCCTACACCCATAGTAGTAGATAATTCAAAATATTTCCCTTTGTCTTATTGTGTGTGTCAAGTATTCGTGGGCATCTTTCCTTCTCATGAAATCAACCGTTACAATATAATCAAGAAAAATACTTTTAATTTTATCATTTTCCAGAGTTGTCAAGCCTAAAATGCACTCCACTTCGTTACGGACTTGACAACGAAGTCTATCTTTGGGGTCATGATTTTATATTTATAGTTTTTCTTTTCTTTTTCATGTTTTCTTTTCTTTTTAGCGATATTATAGCTAAAATTAGGCATACTACCCCTTCGGAAGATAACCTATCTTATCTTAAAATAAGTTCAACACGGTTTTTTGTTAGATCCCTAATGGCTTTCCTACCAAATGTCATTGGTTGCCCTTCAAAAGGCATAGGAGCCTTCTTTATAGGATATATACCACTATCCTTAGGTTTCTTATTGACCTCTGCAGCTGATAGCTGCACAA
This sequence comes from [Clostridium] ultunense DSM 10521, assembly GCF_000511955.1. Lineage (GTDB taxonomy): Bacteria > Bacillota > Clostridia > Tissierellales > Tepidimicrobiaceae > Schnuerera > Schnuerera ultunensis. Next base: position 5,982 of record NZ_AZSU01000009.1, read on the forward strand.
CCTGTTCTACTACCTCTTCTAATTTATCATCGGTGATCGTATCATCAAATAATGAATCCAATGTCTCATAAAGATTACCACTTGCTCTTAAAGCTAATAG
>NZ_AZSU01000009.1:7320-27896 GCF_000511955.1 [Clostridium] ultunense DSM 10521
GTGATAGGCTACTATGACTACATTGCTTTCTATATTTTTTGCTGATTTTCTATAGGATTGTTCTAATACATTTTCTACTATCTTTTCAGCTAGATTACTAGATACATGGCCTATGGTTTCTTTTTTTAAATATTGGTCTAGTAGGTATACATGCATACTCTTCCCATCATTATCTTCGGTTTGATAGATTCTTCTTTCATACTCTACTTCACCCATAATTGTGTGTATACAGGTTCTCCTGAATCCTTTATTTCGATATTTTTCAGTATCCCTCTTGGCTAGTAACATCAAATCAATTTTTTCTAATATATCTTTCATAATTCCACAGGCTACCTTACAAACAGTTTTATATATTTCTTCTTCAATAGTCTTGAAATCAAGTTCATTATGGTTTACACTTAATATATGCACAGTCTTTCCTCCTTAATGTGTTGTCCTTAACTACATTATAACGGATTGACTATGCATTGGGAAGGCCACTTAAAAGGTCTTCCCTTTTTCAGTTATATATCTAATGCCTACAAAAATTATACACTAACGTCTTATTCTGTCATATTGAAGGTTTCTTAAAAAAAGTATAGAATAGTATATAGTATAAAATAGAATAATAGATAACAATATATGAAAGGGGTTATTAAATGAGAGAATTCGACAAAATATCAATCCAGGAAATGTCCAAAGAAGATATGTTAATGATTATTGAAGCCTTAGAATATACAGGTACCCATACAAAGATTGAAGCTTTTATCGATCTAAGGGATAGTATTGTTAAAGAATTAAGTGCTTTGGCTGATAGTTCAGAGGAAGAATTTGTGGAATATTTAAATAGATAATAGAGTAAACCTTCCCCGCGGGAAGGTTCTAATCATTTATGAGTCTATATATACCAGATTTAGTTTTTAGATGAATAATTACTTTCCCATCTATTTCTTGTCTCTTAATAACTTTAGATTTATTCAATAGAGAATGGTAGAAAACTTCACCTTCCTGAAATTCAAATATATTTGGTAGGTGATATTTGTCAATTTTTAAAAGTTTTGGGTCGATTCTTCCATTCCTTAAATTGTAAATATAGTTTCCCAGTTCATAATAATAACTATCTAGCTGAAGTTGGTTATTGGAATTACCGTCTACATAGAATTCTACAGATTTGCCTAAAATTGTACTAGCCTTCTCCTTGTTTAATAAGATTTTTAGACAATCTTCTAAGGCTTTAAATCTTCTGGTAAAAAATAGGTTTAGAGTATTTAAAGCATAAATCTTATTTTGTTCAAATTCAATAGGATATTTTCCTTTATATTCTTCATAGGGAATCCTAAAGAATTCCCTATATTCTTCTATAAACTCGATTTGGGAGAAGTTTATTACTTCTTCCTTCAATTCATTAAGTATGTTCTCTTTTCCTATGATAAGACAATAGATTAACTTTGATAGTAATATTCCCTCAATTAGAGCTTCTATATTTCCAATAGTAAATAGGGTATTCTTTATTACCTCTTGTCTAACTGGACCAAAATCCTTATTAGCTAATATAATGGGAATTAAACGATAATATAAGGTATCGTCTTTGCCCTCCCAATAGACATTAGGGTCTGTTCCATCTAATACATTCATCAAAGAAGGATTCTCCCCATGTCTATAGTATTTCCAAAGTTTAATTTCCTCTTCATATCTAGTATAGTCTATATCTACTCTTACAGATTCCTCTGATGGTATTAAAGATTTTATAGTTAATATTATTAGATCGGTAATATGGGATGGCCCATCGTTTTTATTAATATCTTCATCAAATGTAACCATCAGAGGATATATAACTCTTTCTAATTCCATTCTATCTACTCCTACATTTTATTTGGAGCTTCTATTCCAAGCAATGACAAGCCAGTCTTTATAACGGTTTTAGCTGCATAGACTAAATTCAATCTAGCCTTTTTCAATCCTTCTTCTGCTGATAAAATTGGACAACTATTATAGAATTTGTTAAAGGCTTTTGCTACTTCTACTATATGTCTCGTTACAAAAGAAGGCTCATATTTTTCTAATGCATCTAATACGGCTTTAGGAAAATTATACAGTAACCGAATTAAGTTTATTTCGTCTTCTTCTTTAAGAAATCTATAATCCACTTCATCTTCTAATTTAAACTCGCCTTTTTCCAAAAGGCTATTGGCTCTTGCATGGGTATATTGAACATAGGGACCAGTTTCTCCTTCGAAACTAAGGGTTCTCTCCCAGCTAAATACATAGTCTTTTATTCTATTGTTGAATAATTCTTGGAATACAATAGCTCCAACCCCTACTTGTTTTGCTACTTCTTCTTTATTTTCCAAATCTGGATTTCTATCCTCTATTATCTTTTTAGTACTTTCAATGGCTTTATTTAATACATCCTCTAAGAATACTACCCTTCCTTGCCTTGTGGATAAAGTGCCATCTTCTAAACTTACCATTCCAAATGGAATATGAACACAGTCATAAGCCCAGTCGTATCCCATTAAATCAATAACTTTAATCCATTGTTTAAAATGAAGATTTTGTTGGGATGCAACTACGTAAATATTTTTATAGAAATCGTAATGTTCCTTTCTATATATGGCTGCTGCTATATCCCTGGTTATATATAGCGTCGAACCATCAGATTTCTTAATTAGGGCTGGAGGCATGCCATAGGGTTCTAAATCTACTATAGAGGCTCCTTGGGATTCTTTTAATAAACCTTTTTCTTCTAATTCCTCTATAACTCTAGGCATTTTATCGGAATAGAAACTTTCTCCTGCATAAGAATCGTATTGGATATTTAATAAATCGTATACCTTATTAAACTCCTTTAAACTAATATCTCTTATCCATTGCCACAATTCTAAGGCTTCTTCATTTCCACTTTCTAGCTCTTTGAACCAATACCTAGCTTCATCTCTTAAGCTTTCATCTTTTTCTGCTTCATCATTGAATTTAACATATAGTTTTAATAGTTCATTTATCGGGTCTTCTTCTATTACCTTCATATCTCCCCATTTTTTATAGGCTGCAATGAGCATTCCAAATTGGGTTCCATAGTCCCCTAAATGGTTTAACCTTACCGTCTTAAAACCTTGGAATTTAAATACCTTCTCGATTGCATTTCCTATGACGGTAGTTCTAATATGACCTATATGGAAGGGTTTAGCTATATTAGGTGAGGAAAATTCTACTAATACGGTTCTATTTTTTCCTATATTTGTGGAACCAAATTTTTCTTTCTCCTCAGCTATACTTTCTAGTACTGTTTCGGTCAACTTGGCCTTGCTAATAAAGAAGTTAATATAGGGGCCAACATTTTCAATTTTCTCAAAATAATCTCCTATTTCAATTTTCTTTGACAGTTCTTCTGCTATTATATTGGGAGCCTTTCTAAAGGTTTTTGCTAGTCTAAAACATGGAAAGGCATAGTCTCCCATATCATAATTTGGTGGAATTTCTATTAAAGATTCAATTTCTTCTTCATTTAAATCCTTTACCACTTGAAGGATAGAATTTGCAACTTCCTTTTTAAAATCAATCATTTTATTACCTCCCTCATTAAATATTAAAAGCTCCCATCCCTAAATAAGAGACGAGAGCTATCCCGTGTTACCACTCTTGTTGGCCATGGCCCACTCGAAGTTTTTAACGCAACTAACGTAATATCCTACTCTGTTTCAGATATATCCTCAAGGGTCCTCTTCGAATATAGCTTTATACTGGCTCCCACCATCCCAGCTCGCTAAAACAAAGGAATATATTCTACTCTCCCTTTCAAAGGCTTTTAAATATTTGGTTATTAATCTATAATATACAATAATTATGCAAATAATTCAAGGGTTATTTAAGTTCTATAACTGTAACTCCTTCTCCACCTTCTCCGTATTTTCCACTTCTAAAGGATTTAACATTTTTATGCCCTTTTACATAGGATTTTATACCTTCTCGTAATACTCCAGTGCCTTTTCCGTGGATAATATAAGCTTCCTTTAGACCTGCTATATAGGCATCATCTATATATTTGTCTAGATCTAATAGGGCTTCGTCTAAGGTACTGCCTCTTAAATCTATTTCATTTTTTATATTTGAGGATTTGGATTTAATGATTTTTTTGGTGCTAGTATAGGTTTTTTCCGATTCCACTTCCTCTGCCCGTCTCAAGGTAGAAATATGGACATTTACCTTCATAATCCCTACTTGAACCTGAACATTTCCATTTTCATCAGGGAGCTCTAATACATTTCCTATTTGGTTTAACGATAACACTTCTACCGTTTCACCTATTTTTAAATTTTTAGGTACTTTTTTAGATTTTACATTTAATACATTTTGAGCTAGGGAACTTTCCACATGATCCAGGCTAGATTTTAATTTTTCTTGGGCTTCATGAATTCTTTTATTCCTATCCTTTTCTATTTCAGTAGATATCTCTCTCAACTGGCTAACTATCTGATCCGATTCTTCCCTTGCAGCCCTTAAGATACTCCTAGCTTCTTCTTTAGCTCTAGTGATTATCTTCTCCCTTTCAGCTTTAGTCTTTTCCTTTTCTTTGCTCAATTCTTCTTTAAGTTTTTCTACTTCGCTCTTTAGTCTTTCTGCCTCAAATCGATTTTCTTCTATAATCTTTCTATCCTTATCAATGGCTTGGAGTACATCTTCAAATTCTACATTTTCCTTAGATACTAAAGTTTTAGCATGATTGATTATATAACCTTGTAATCCAAGCCTTTTTGATATTTCAAAGGCGTTGGATTTTCCAGGAACACCTATCAATAACCTATAGGTTGGACTTAAGGTTTCTACATCAAATTCCACAGAAGCATTTCTTACCCTATCAGTAGTTAAAGCGTAGATTTTAAGCTGACTATAATGGGTGGTGGCTATAGTTCTAATATTTAATTTTAATAGATGATCCAAAATAGACATAGCTAAAGCTGCTCCTTCTGTTGGGTCAGTACCTGCTCCCAGTTCATCAAATAGGATTAGGCTATTCTGTTCAACCTTGTCTAATATATCAACTATATTGGTCATATGAGAAGAGAAGGTGCTCAAAGACTGCTCTATACTCTGTTCATCTCCAATATCGGCAAATATTTGATCAAAAACTCCAATTTGAGAATTAAAATCCGCTGGGATATGGATGCCAGATTGGGCCATTAAGGTAAGTAGTCCAACAGTTTTCAACGTTACTGTTTTTCCACCTGTATTTGGGCCTGTAATTACCAAAGTATTAAAGCCTTTCCCTAAATATATATCTATAGGGACTACCTCTTTTGGTTCTAGAAGAGGATGGCGAGCTTGTTTAATATCAATATAACCACTCTTATTCAATAGGGGTTTAGTCCCGTCCATTTCTAGAGCCAATTTGCCTTTAGCAAATATGAAATCCAATCGCTGTAATATATTTTGATTATTCCTTATATTTTTCGCCTCTTCAGCTACTAAGGCTGATAGTTCTTTAAGGATTCTCTCTATTTCTTCCCTTTCCTTTATCTCCAGCTCTCTTAGTTCATTGTTTAGTTCAACTACTGCCATAGGCTCTACAAAAAGGGTGGCACCACTGGAGGACTGGTCATGGACTAATCCTGGAAAATAAGCCTTGTTTTCCTGTTTTATAGGTACTACATATCTACCTTCCCTCATGGTAACTATACTATCCTGCAAGAACTTCTTATACTTGGGAGAGCTTATAATAGAGTTTAATCTATTCCTTATAGATTCATTCTTATTTATTATCTGCCTTCTAATGTTTCTCAAAGTAGGGCTGGCGTTATCAGATATTTCGTTTTCATTTATTATTGCATTGTTTATTTCATCTTCAATAAATTTTAGAGCCCTTAAGCTACTAATTAATCCTTGAAGGATTGGGAATTTGATCGTCTCTTCTTCTTTTAATTCCTTCATATATTTCTTCAAACTTCTTGATACCCTAAGGGAGTCTGAAACCTTTAGTAAATTATTTGGATTCAAAGTTCCACCTATTTCGGCCATTTTCAATTCATGAGATATATCGAATATACCAAAGAGAGGCGGATTCCCATTCTTCATTATTAATTCTAAGGCTTCTTTTGTTTCTCTTTGAAGATATTCTACCTCTTCTAAGGATATTGAAGGTTTTATTTCCTTTACCATCTTTTTTCCTAGCTCTGATTCTGCCTTTTCCGCTAGTTTTTCAACGATTTTCTTATATTCTAGTACTCTAAATGTTTTTTCATTCATATTCTCACCTCAAATTATATGACCCCTCTAAAGTAATGGCCTTTGGTTATTTCCCTTTCCTTTCTATACCCTTCAACATATTCCATTACTTCTTTTTCTGAAACCATGCCTTTGGCATAATCATAATATATTTCCTGTATTTCTTTTATATTTTCCTTCTCAAAGGTAAAGTCTAATCTTACCATATTTACTCCACTTCTATATATTTGTTCAATACTGTCTAATACCATGAGGGGGACACTATTATAAATGGTTGTAGTACCTCTTCTTCTTTCCATATAGAAGTTCATGCCTTTCCTATCCTTAAGGCCATAGCCTTTACTAAAGGAGCAATTATTACAATTGGAATCATCCTTACAATCCTTTACTAAGGACATGGGACAATGTTTAGTTGTCATTAAAGGTAGATAACCGTAACCAATGGTTTCGTAATCAACAGAACCTTTAGTACATATTTCATCTATCTGTTTCATATTTAATTCTGGAGACAGGGTTAAGCTTTTTAAACCTATTTTTTTCAATTTGGTTACTGTAAAACTATTAAATATATTTAAGCCTATATTTCCATGAATATCTAAATTGAAATTATTCTTAACCCATTGGAGAGTTCCTAAATTAGAAACAGAAATTCCATCTATTACCTCTTCTAAAAATTTAATTAGGGGCTTTAGTTTGTCTAAATCCTCTTTATATAAAATTTTATCCGTCAAAAGAAAAGCTTCTTTCCCAGCTTCCTTAACCTTTGTTAATGCTTCTTTTAATCCTTTTTGGAATCCAATATATACTCTATCTAATTTGGTTAGATCTATCTGGTTAAAATGATTTTCATCCGCTAAAGAAATGCTGATTTTATTTCCCTTTTCTCTTTCTTTTTTGGTGAAATTAAAGTATTTTTGGATTTTAGCTTCATATTCCTTATTGAAAATAGGTTTTCTATTGTTAAAATTTTTACGCTTACTATCGAGCTTTTCTATGGCATCCCTTCTGAGACCATTTATAACACTAATGGGTAGGAAAGATTCTTCCTCTAAATAGATATTAGCTTTTTCTATATAATATACTGTGTCGTTTAATTTGGATAATTGGTCTAATACCCTTTCTTTTGTTAAGATTACCTTCTTCCCTTTTTCAACTATATATTCGGATTCTACCCTAAAGCTATCTATTTTATATTTTACAATTAACTCAGCTGGTTTTCCAATGGATATATTTATCTCCACTTGGACAGGGTATTTTATATTGCTATCCTGATAGGACTCCTTTGCTTTAATTAATAGTTTATCACTAGGGTTTCCCCTATTATCTGGCCTATCATAGGAGATGAATTTCCTACCAAATTCCTTTAACATTATTCCTTTGGTAAAGTCCCGATTGAAAATTTGGAGTATATCATCCTTGTCTTCCCCAGTGATGCTATTTATTCCAAAATCTAAGGCTTTTCTATAATTTTTAACTATCGTTGCTACATATTCTGGCCTTTTCATTCTACCTTCAATTTTCAAAGAGATTATTCCACTATTTATTATGGTATCTAAATATTCTATCGTATTTAAATCTCTCGGACTTAATGCATATTTTTTATTCCATTGTTCTGATAGACTTTGGTCTTTATCATAGCGGATTATATCATAGGCCATTCTACAGGGCTGGGCACAGGTTCCCCGGTTTCCACTTCTGCCCCCTATAATGCTACTCATCAAACATTGGCCTGAGTAGGAAACGCATAAGGCTCCATGGACAAATCCTTCTAGTTCTATATCCGAATTTTCATGGATATTTTTTATTTCCTCTAAGGGGGTCTCCCTTGCTAATACTACCCTTTCAAATCCTAAATTTTGCAAAAAAATAGCCCCTGGTAAATTGTTTATAGTCATCTGGGTACTGCCATGTAAGGGAAGATCAGGGAAAAGTTCCCTGACCACGGAAGCAAGACCTAAATCCTGTACAATTATCCCATCAACATCTATCTCGTATAGATATTTTACATAATCTAAGGTTTTTCTCATTTCCCTATCATCTACCAATATATTAACAGTTATATATACCTTTACATTTCTTAGATGGGCATATTCTACTGCAGATTTTAATTCTTCATAGTCAAAATTTGAAGCAAATTGTCTTGCATTGAATAGTTTGCCCCCCAGATAAACTGCATCTGCACCATTTTCTACAGCTGCAAATAGACTTTCCACACTACCAACAGGAGCTAGTAATTCTACCTTTTCGTTTAACACTTAACTATACTTCCTCCCTATTAAATATATTTTTTTCCTTATCGTACAATTTTAATGCTTCCTCTAATTCCTTTTTACTTTCTATTAATTGTATCTGGCTATCGAATACTTTATCCTGGAGCTTTTTGATCATATTTTGGCTATCCTGTAATTCCTTTTCCTTCAATTTTAAGGCTTGGATGTAATTCTCAATTTCCCTATTTAACCGTTCATTTTCTCTCCGCATATCCAACAACTCATCTTTATAAATATTACAATCCATCTCCAATTCTTCATTCTTCCTTTTCATCTCTTTTAATTGCTTTAGGATGTTTTCATAATTTTCCATAGGTATTTTAGATTTATTTTTTAACATTTCTAATTCTCTATTAGATCTATATAGTTCATCAGAGATATTTAGAGCAGCCAAAGTTGCAGCCATGGAGCTACTCAATCTTTCATTTTTATTTGTCATATCTTTTATCTTCTTATCCACATAGGCAGCCAATTTATGAACATACTCATCAGATCCGTTCCCAATTACCGTAAAGTTACGACCATCAATTAGAACATTAGTTTTGTTTTTCTCCGTCATAACTTATCCTCTCCCTTTTTATTATCTTTAACTAGGTATTCTACACAATTCTTCATAATCCTCTATTTTTTTTAAAAATAATAAACATGCCCCTTAACCCCTAAGTTTAGCATCTAATCTATTTTCCAAATCCTCAATTATCCTTTGATGAACTATATTTACTTCTTCATCTTTTAAAGTCCTTTCGAAGGACCTATAGACTATAGAAAAGGCTATACTTTTCTTACCCTCATCTATTTGTTTCCCTTCATAAACATCAAATAATTCTACCTTTTCAACTAACCCTTCTCCATTTTCCAAAATTATCTTTTCCAAATCTCCAACTAATACATTACTATCTACTACTACTGCTATATCCCTTAGGATGGCTGGATATTTAGGTAGAGGTCTATATTTTTTATCTAGAATAGCCTCCTTAACTATAGTATCGAAGTTTAATTGGGCTATATATACTCTAGTTTCTATATCATAGTTTTCCAGCACATCCATGTGTATTTCTCCTAATACACCAATTTTTTCCCTTTTTAATAGAAGATTACCAGTCCTATTTGGGTGGAAGGTTGGATTCTTGTCTTCCTTTATATATTCTAGATCCTTTATTCCTAGCCTTCCCAATAGGGTTACTACTACTTCCTTTAAATCATAGAAATCTACATTTCCATACATGCCTATGGATAGGGTTTTTTCTTCTTTGGGAAGTTCATTTAAAGGTAATTCCTTAGGGATAAAGATATTTCCTATTTCATATAGGAAGCATTCCTTTACTCCATAATTATAGTTTCTGCTTAAAATATCTAGCATATTCGGAATTAAAGTAGTCCTCATTACGCTATAATCTTCCCCAAGGGGATTTATTAATTTTATATAATCCCTCAATTTGCTATCCAGTTCTACTTTTATTTTATCATATACTTTAGGACTAATGAAAGAATAAGTTATAACCTCATTTAATCCCAATCCCTGTAGAATTGAACTAGCTTTATCTGATACTATTCGACTATAAGGCTTTTCTCCTCTTGTTAAAACTCCTACTAAAGGTTGGATAGGAATATTATGGAACCCATGTAATCTTCCTATTTCTTCTATTAAGTCTGCCTCTAAATTTAAATCTAATCTATAGGTAGGTACTTTCACATCTATTATGTTCCCATTTAAACTAGTTTTTAAATCCAACCTTTCCAAATAGTCTATCATTTCTTCTACAGTTAAATCGGTCCCTAGTAAATTGTTAACTTTTTCTGGTCTTAATTGGATTGTTTTTCCTTTCCTCACATTTTCATAGACATCCATATGACCCTTTACTACTTTTCCAGCTCCAATTTGTTCTATTAATTGGCAAGCCCTTTCGGCAGCTATTTTACAAAGGTTAGGATCCATACCCTTTTCAAACCTAGAAGAAGCTTCTGTCCTTAGATTAAGCTGTTTAGAGGTTAATCGAATAGATTTGCTGTTAAAATTGGCAGATTCCAATAATACAGTAGTAGTTTCTTCTGTAACCTCTGAGTCCATTCCCCCCATAACTCCAGCTATAGCAATTGGATTTTCTCCATCGGTTATAACAAGATTTTCGTTAGTAAGGATTCTCTCCTGATCATCTATGGTTCTAATCTTTTCTTCATCTTTTGCCCTTCTGACTAAAATCTGCTTGTTTTTCAGTTTATCTAAATCGAAAGCATGGAGTGGTTGACCAAATTCCAGCATAACAAAATTGGTTATATCCACTATATTATTAATAGGCCTTACACCCGCTTCCATCAGATAGATTTGAAGCCATAGTGGAGATTCTTTTATCTCAATATCTTTAATTGCTCTAGCATAATATCTATTACAAAGTTCTCCATCTACCTCTATGGATTCTAAGTAATCTTTTATATCTTCAACTTCATCTTTTATCATTATTTCGGGTAATTTCAATTCTCTATCAAAGGTGGCAGCCGTTTCTCTGGCCATACCTATTATACTTAAACAATCGGGTCTATTTGGAGTTATCTCCAACTCGATTATTTCTCCATGTAGACCAAGTATTTTATCTATGGGAGTTCCCAATGGGTATTCTTTTTCCATCACAAAAATACCATCTCTGTGGAGTTTTGGAATAACATTATCTTCATAGCCTAATTCCTTTAAAGAACAAAGCATACCATAGGATTCTACTCCTCTAAATTTGGTTTTCTCTATGTAAATATCCTTTGGAAGTTTTGCTCCAATTAAAGCAACAGGTACATAATCTCCTACTCTTAGGTTGGTTGCGCCAGTGACTATTTGTATGGTTTCCTCGCCAATATTTACCATAACTATTAATAATTTATCTGCATCTTCATGTTTCTCTATTTTTTCTATTCTACCTACTACTACCTTTTTAATGCCCCTATCTAGTGAAATAATGGATTCCACATGGGAGCCAGATAGAGTAAGTTCATCTGCTAATACTTTAGTATCCACATCTAAATTTACATACTCTTTTAACCATTTTACGGGTAAAAACATTGCTTCCCTCCTCAAACTAATTAAAATTGTTCTAAAAATCTATTATCATTTTCAAATAATAATCGTATATCGTTTATTCCATATTTCACCATGGTAATCCTATCGATACCCATTCCAAAGGCAAATCCACTATATTTTTCTGGATCTATACCACAGTTTTCCAAAACCTTTGGATGTACCATTCCACAACCCAGCAGCTCCATACTCCAGCCAGTACCGTCACATGTAGGGCAACCTTCCCCTTTACAACTAAAGCAGGATACGTCTACTTCTGCACTAGGTTCTGTAAATGGAAAATGGTGAGGCCTAAATCTAGTTTTCATATCTTTCCCAAACAATTGTTTAATAAATATATCTATGGTGTCCATTAAATTGGCCATAGTAACCTTTTCATCGATTACCAATCCCTCTAATTGATGAAACATAGGGGAATGGGTATCATCTACATCATCGAATCTAAAGGTCCTACCTGCAGAAACTATCTTCAATGGCGGTTTCATGGTTTTCATAGCTCTTATCTGGACTGGCGATGTATGGGTTCTTAGAAGGATATCTTCTGTTATATAGAATGTATCGGATAAATCCCTTGATGGATGGTTTTCTGGAGAATTTAAAGCGTCAAAATTATATTCTACTGTTTCTATTTCTGGCCCTTCTACTACGCTAAATCCCATGCTAATAAATAGATTCTCCAGTTCTTCTATGGTGGCCACTAGAGGATGGCGATGACCTAGTTTTCTAGTCTTTTTGGTTATGGTAATATCTATCTTTTCCTTCTCAATTCTCTCTTCCTTCAGCTTTTCCTTAAATCTTTCTCTAGCCTCCGATAGCTCTTGTTCGATCTCCTGTCTAATTTCATTGGCCATTTGGCCAATAACTGGCCTTTCTTCTTTGGTAAGTTTTCCCATCTCCCGTAGCACTGATGTCAATTCTCCTTTTTTCCCCATATACTTTATCCTTATATTTTCTAGACTTTCTAAATTACTTAAAGATTTAATGTCAGCTATTGCTTCCTCTTTAATTTTACTTAACCTATCTTTCATAATACGACTCCTTTCTTGTAAAAAAACAAGACCTACTCTCAAAAACAAAGGTCTAAAAGTCAAGCTATTTACTAGATTATAGCACCTATAACCTTAAATTACAAGAATTATTGCCTTCGTTGCCTTACTGCTTCATACATTATAATAGATGATGCAATTGCTGCATTTAAGGATTCTGCGGCTCCTATCATAGGTATTTTTATTAAATTATCAGCTAATACCTCTAAAGAATGGGATACCCCTTTGGATTCATTGCCAATAATCAGTAATGAAGGCCTATTAAAATCAACATCTTGAATGAATCTATCTCCCTTTAAGGAGGTAGAATATATTTTGAGATTTTTCTTCTTCAACTCTTCTATTATTTTTCTCCCTTCTAAAGTATGATATATGGGCACTCTAAATATGGAACCCATAGTAGACCTTACTACCTTTGGGTTATAGATATCTACACAGCCTTCTGTAACTATAATTCCGTCTATGCCAAAAGCGTCTGCAGTTCTAATTATGGTTCCCATATTGCCTGGGTCTTGGACTTGATCTAATAACAGCAGAAAGGGATTGCCTTTATCATAAATTTCTTCAATAGAATTCTGTTTAAATATTGCAATGGCCATTACACCTTGAGGATTTTCCATATCCGATATTTCTCTATAGAGCCTATCTGGAACCTTTATCAATTGGTCATAGGTTCTAATCTTCTGCCATAGCCCCTCTCCCCCGCTTATACTACGTAGTTCATGAGAAAATATAATATTAGATAGAGGATAGTTATTGTCTATACATTCTTCAACTATTTTAATCCCTTCCACTAAGAAGGATTTTTTTGCCCAGCGTTCCTTTTTTCTATATAGACTTTTGACTTCTTTTATTGTTGGGTTGGAAGAACTTGTAATATAGATCATAGATTAATCACCAGCATTCTTCTCAATTTTTTCAATATCCTGGGTACTTCCAATGACTATTAGTATATCACCTTTTAATATCATATCATCGGCATAAGGAGACACATTTATTTCCTTACCACGTTTAATCGCCATAACATTAATGCCAAATCTACTTGGGAGTCTTAATTCCTTTAATGTCTTGTTTTCCCATTGTTCTAAGGCGTTGACCTCCAATATGCTATAATCTGGAGAAAGCTCGATAAAATCTAATATATTGGATGAAACTAAATTGTGAGCAACCCTAACTCCCATATCTCTTTCTGGATAGATTATTTTATCGGCACCAATTTTAGATAGGACTTTACCATGCAAAGCATCATGAGCCTTTGCTATCACCTTTTTTACACCCAATTCTTTGGCTATTAATGTAGCCATTATAGATGCCTGGTAATTGGAGCCGATACTGACGATTACCATATCGAAATTCCTTATGCCTAATTCCTTTAATATATTTTCATCAGTAACATCTGCCTGTACTGCATAAGTTACATTTTCTGATATATCCTGAACCTTGTCTTCATCTGCATCTATAGCCAATACCTCATAACCTAAACTGTTAAGTGTAGTAGCAACACTGGAGCCAAATCTACCACATCCTATAACGACAAATTGTTTCATATTTAATTCCTCCTATCCTACCATTATATTCCCTTCTGAATACCTATAGGGATATTGATTTTTATTTTGCGCAAAGGCAAACGCCATAGTTAGAGCACCAAGTCTGCCAGTATACATAGTTAAGGCAATTATTATCTTCCCAACATTAGAAAGATTTGATGTTATACCTCTTGATAATCCAACAGTTCCAAAGGCTGAAGTAGTTTCAAAAAGTAAATCTAAGAAAGTTGAATTCTCTGTAACAGTTAGTATAATTGACACTGCTAATATTAAAGCTAACCCAATACTTGCTATAGCTAAGGATCTGTTTATGATGCTTTGATTTAACCTCTTTTTGAATACTACTACATCCTTATCCCCTTTAACTACCGATAGGGTTGCCAATATTATGGTACCAAAGGTTGTAGTTTTAATACCTCCCGCTGTAGAGCCTGGAGACCCTCCAATAAACATTAATATTATCATTATGAAGGCAGTAGTATCATGTAACATTGAAATATCTACAGAATTAAACCCAGCTGTCCGAGTTATGACAGATTGAAAAAAAGCAGATAAAAACTTTTCTCCTTTAGTTAAATTTAAAAGAGTGTCTGAATTATTTTGCTCTATTAGGTAAAATATTATCATTCCAGTAAAAATCAATATAGTTGTAATAGTAAGTACCAACTTAGAATGGAGATGGAGTTTTTTAAAGGTGCGGTTTCGAGATATGTCGATGTAAACAGAAAAACCCATTCCTCCTATAATGACTAACAGGGCTATGGTCATATTGATTATAAAATCTCCTACAAAGGGTACCATACTATTTCCTATTATATCAAACCCTGCATTACAAAAGGCGGATATGGCATGAAATATGGAAAACCATATACCTTTAACTAATCCATATTTAGGTATGAATCTGGTGGATAGCAGAAGCGCCCCTAGACCTTCTATAACAAAAGTGGAGAATATAACGTATCTTGTCAACTTCACAAGTCCAGATATGGTTTCTTGATTTAATTGTTCTTTTATTATTAGCCTTTCTTTCAAGGTTATCTTCTTGCCTATGAGTAAGGCCACAATTGTAGCCATGGTCATAAAACCTAAACCGCCCATTTGGATTAGAATTAGTATAACTAATTGACCAAATAAAGACCAATACTCTGCAGTATTAACCACTACTAATCCAGTAACACATACTGCTGAAGCAGAAGTAAATAAGGAATTTACAAATCCAATACTCTCTCCAGTATTAGTAGCTATGGGCAAGTTTAATAATATGGCTCCTACTAATATTAAAATGCCAAATCCTAAAGCTAGCACTCTTGGAGGATTAAGTTCAAATTTTTTTATATTTTTTTTAACGGTCCTCATGAATAAACCCCCTAAAATTATAACCAAAAATATTGTACCATAAATAGCTCTAAACTATTATATAAGAAGCAAAAAAGTTCCGAGGACGGAACTTTTAATTACATACCTTTTGCTATTTCAACAAGTTTTGAAAAGCCTTCTGGATCATGGATTGCCATTTCAGATAATACTTTTCTGTTGATTTCAATATTTGCTTTTTTTAGACCATTGATAAATGTACTATAATTCATGCCATTTAATCTAGCTGCAGCATTTATTCTTGAAATCCAAAGTTTTCTAAAATCTCTCTTTCTTTGTTTGCGTCCTGAATATGCATAGTGCAATGATTTCATAACTGCTTGGTTAGCAGGTCTATACAATTTGCTTTTAGCACCATAATATCCTTTTGCTTGTTTCAATACTTTTTTATGTCTTTTTCTAGCAGTTACACCGCTTTTTACTCTTGCCATTTAAACTACCTCCCTTATATATCCATTTCTAATTATATTATGGTATTAACGAATCGATTCTCTTTTGGTCTCCTTTACTTACTAATGCAGGTTTCCTTAAGTTTCTAATCCTCTTTGGAGATTTCTTTCCAGTCTTATGACTCTTATATGCTT
Source organism: [Clostridium] ultunense DSM 10521 (assembly GCF_000511955.1). Taxonomy (GTDB): domain Bacteria; phylum Bacillota; class Clostridia; order Tissierellales; family Tepidimicrobiaceae; genus Schnuerera; species Schnuerera ultunensis. Next base: position 23,401 of record NZ_AZSU01000009.1, read on the forward strand.
TATATCTCCTAATTTTACCTGTTCCTGTTCGTTTAAGCCTTTTAGCTGCACCTCTATGTGTTTTCATTTTTACCTTTTTAGCCATTTATATTACCTCCCTTACTTACTCAGTTTTTGGAACTAAATACATAATCATATTTCTACCTTCCATTTTAGGATGTCTATCTATAACTCCACATTCAGAGGTTAACTCTGCAAAATTTGCCAAAACCTCTTTTCCAGCGTCAGTATGGCCTAATTCTCTTCCCCTAAATCTTACACTTACTTTTACCTTATCTCCATTTTTTAGAAAATCCATGGCTCTATTTGCCTTTACCTTTAGATCATGGTCTTCAATATTAGGTGTCATTCTAACTTCCTTAACATTGATAACCTTTTGATTCTTCTTAGCTTCCTTCTCCTTTTTAGCTAATTCATATTTATATTTTCCATAGTCCATAATCCTACATACTGGCGGTTTTGCGTTTGGAGCCACTTTTACTAAGTCTAGCTTCCTATCAAAAGCTATCTCCAATGCTTTCCTAGTTGGCATTACACCTACTTGACTGCCATCTACATCGATGAGTCTTACTTCCCTTTCCCTAATCTCTTCATTAATTTGAAGTTCTTTAATATTACTGCACCTCCCAATTTTTTTAAAAAATAAAAGCGGGTATAAAATACCCGCTAAAAGCCCACTATAGAATGAGATAGTTTAACTAGAAACTACCTTGTCTATCATTGTAACCTTATGAGCCTTGGCTATAAGGTGAGAAGCGGATACTTCTACTTTTTCTCATATTCAACTACCATAAATATTATATGTTAGAATAAATGTTTTGTCAAATGTTTTTTATTTTATTTCTTTTCCCTGCTATTTTGCCAATTCATATAAAGCTTGAGCATATATTTTAGTTATTTTCATCAAATGTTCAATTGAGATAAATTCATCTTTTTGATGAGCTACTTCTTTTTGTCCAGGGAATACCGGCCCAAAGGCTACAGCATTTTCCATAGCTCTAGCATAAGTTCCTCCACCTATGGTAATAGGTTGAGATCCTATATCCCCGGTTTGATCCCTATATACACTCATAAGCTTTTCAACTAAAAAATTGTCCTTTGGTATATATAAAGGCTTCATATCTGAATTTCCTTCTTCTAGATCAATTCCTGTTCCTTGTAAATTGGCCCTAATGCCATCGTATACTTCTTTAGCACTGCTTTTAATTGGATATCTTACATTTATGGTCAACCTTATTTCTTCTTCATTACTTCTAATTACCCCTGGATTGAAGTTTAGTTTTCCAGATACATCGTCTTCAAATCCACATCCAATATCTTCCCCATGGTGCCTAAATCCGATTCTATCGTTATATATATTTATAAGCTCACATATATCACATTCTCCAGTCATTAGCTTTGCTAAAAAGGCCATTAAATAGGAAATGGCGTTTTCACCTTTCTCTGGAGTACTACCATGAGCAGATATACCTTTAGCAACTAGTTTGATCTTATCCTCCTCTTTTTCCAAAGATATAGGGTATTTAGTGTTTTCAACAAAATTAATAAGTTTTTCTTCTATTATAGATGGATCTTCTACTTTCAATATAGCTTCACAATAATCAGGTACCATATTAGCTGCATTGCCACCTTTAATGCTTTCTATAACTAATCCGTTACAATTATTGGTGTTAATTTTCTTTACTAAATCAAATACTATAATCCCCTTTTCTCCATATATAACAGGAAAGTCTGCATCTGGTGTAAAAGCCATATCTGGAGCTTTCTCATGATCAAAATAATAGTTCATACAACCCCAACCAGTTTCTTCATTGGTTCCAAATATTATTCTAATCTTTCTATTTAACTTTACCCCCGATTCTTTTAAAGCTTTCATAGCATACATACATGCAATAGCAGGACCTTTATCATCAGTAGTTCCTCTTCCATAGATTTTGCCGTCATGGATTTCTCCTCCATAAGGTGGATAAGTCCATCCATCGCCTTCAGGAACCACATCTAAATGTACTAAAACACCTACTGTTTCTTCTTCATTTCCTAAATCAGCATGGCCAGCATAACCATCAAAATTTTTAGTTTTAAAGCCCATTTCTTCACAAAGATTTAAAGCAAACTCTAAGGCTTTATATGGACCTTCACCAAAAGGCATATTGGGTTTTGCCTCTTCTTCAACACTTTTAATCTTTATAATATCCTGAGTGGATTTTATAATATCTTCCTTATAGCTTTCCACTAATTTGATAAATTCCATTAGATCACCTCATTTTCATTAGTTAATAATATTATATCCTTACATATTATTTCCTTCAACTTTTAATAGGATTCTTTTTATATTAAAAATGTAAATGGTTACACTATAATTTAGAAATATAGAAGAAGGTGGGGATAGATTGAAAAGAAAAAAACTAATATTTATAGTTTTAATAATCAGTATTATTATGTCTACAATACTTCTATTTGATAAGTATTATCCATCACCAGGATTGAGTAAAGTGAAGATAGGAGATAGGATGGCTATTTGGGCTGTTACTATAATTCTATTGATTTATTATGTAAGGTCAAATTCTAAACCTCAGTTGGTTCCTTCCGTTTTATCTAGTGAAAAGGTGGCTAATAAAGAAAGAGATAAATCCAATGTTTCTTTTAAGGATGTAGCAGGATTAGAAGAGATAAAAGAAGAGCTTCAAGAAACTATAGACTTTATTAATAACTCTAATAAATATAGGAAAATGGGTGCTAAAATTCCAAAGGGAATACTCTTTTATGGACCTCCAGGTACTGGAAAAACTTTGTTAGCAAAAGCAGTAGCTGGAGAAACCAATTCTATTTTTCTTTATGCCAGTGGTTCTGAATTCGTTGAAAAATATGTAGGTGTTGGGGCTAAAAGGGTTAGAACTCTATTTGAAAGGGCTAAGAAGGAGGCTCCAAGCATTATATTTATCGATGAAATAGATGCTATTGGCACCAAGAGGAATTTAGAATCTAATAATGAAAAGGATCAAACTTTAAATCAACTTTTAGTGGAAATGGATGGTTTTAATACTAATGAAACGGTTATAGTAATTGGTGCTACCAATAGGCTAGATTTATTAGATGAAGCATTGTTAAGACCGGGAAGATTTGACAGACACATCTTTGTAGGTAATCCAAACATGAAAGCTCGAGAACAGATTTTAGAAGTCCATACCAAGAATAAACCTTTGGATAAATCCATCAATATAATAGATATTGCAAAGAAAACCCATGGTTTATCGGGAGCAGAACTAGCTAATATAGCCAATGAAGCTGCTATTATAGCTGTTAGGAACAATAAAACTAAGATTAGCATTGAAGAATTTGATGCAGCCATAGAAAGAGTATTGGCAGGTTTAGAAGTTAAAAACCCAACAGTTCTATTAAAAGAGAAAAAAACCGTTTCTATCCACGAAGCAGGCCATGCTTTGGTTGCTAAAGTACTTAAGACAGAAATGGTCCAAAAAATTTCAATTGTACCCAGAGGGCAGGCTTTAGGTTATGTATTAAAATTCCCCGATGAGGATAGGTATCTGTTGACAGAACAGGAATTGATGAACAAAATATCAGCTTTATTAGCAGGTCGAGGCGCAGAACAGTTAGTATTTAACGAGGTAACAACAGGGGCAAAGGATGACTTAGATAAGGCTACTAGCATTGCAAGAGAAATGGTTTGTAGCTACGGTATGAGCTCTTTAGGTCCCATGGTTGTTGATGAACACTATATTAAACATAATTATGAAATGCTGAGGGTTGAAATAAAGAAGATTCTAGACAAAGGGTATAAAGAAGCATTAAGAATATTAGAAGAAAATAAAGATATACTCCATCACGTATCTAATACCTTAATGGAAAAAGAAACCATTAATAGCGAAGAACTAGATGATATATTTAAAATATATGAAAAGCCAATGGATTGTGCAACATAAACATAAATGAGCAAGAACATATGGATTTGTGAATAGGTAGTGTAAAATAATTTGTGCTTTTAGGAAATAAAATTCTCTTTTCTGGCAAGAATCTAAATAAGACCAAAACTAGAAAGGAGAATTTTTTATGGCAACTTTACCAAAGGAAGTTTTAAGAAATATGATAGTAGATGGAGATTTAAAAACAGTAAATGATCTCCACACATATCTTAAAGAAATGTTTAAAGATGCACTACAAGAGATGTTAGAGGCAGAATTAGAGGTAGAATTAGGATATGTAAAAGGAGATAAAAAGAACAAAAATACAGATAATCGTAGAAATGGTACTACGAAAAAGACTGTAAGCACTCGTTTTGGAGAAATTGAGTTAGATATACCAAGAGATAGAAATGGCGAATTTGAACCAGTAGTAGTTCCAAAACATACAAGGGATATATCAGGTATAGAAGAACAAATAATATCCCTTTATGCAAGAGGAATGTCAACTAGGGATATTCATGACCAGGTAAAGGATCTCTATGGAATTGAAGTATCAGCAGATATGGTTAGCAAAAA
>NZ_AZSU01000009.1:28317-30066 GCF_000511955.1 [Clostridium] ultunense DSM 10521
GGTAGTGTAAAATAATTTGTGCTTTTAGGAAATAAAATTCTCTTTTCTGGCAAGAATCTAAATAAGACCAAAACTAGAAAGGAGAATTTTTTATGGCAACTTTACCAAAGGAAGTTTTAAGAAATATGATAGTAGATGGAGATTTAAAAACAGTAAATGATCTCCACACATATCTTAAAGAAATGTTTAAAGATGCACTACAAGAGATGTTAGAGGCAGAATTAGAGGTAGAATTAGGATATGTAAAAGGAGATAAAAAGAACAAAAATACAGATAATCGTAGAAATGGTACTACGAAAAAGACTGTAAGCACTCGTTTTGGAGAAATTGAGTTAGATATACCAAGAGATAGAAATGGCGAATTTGAACCAGTAGTAGTTCCAAAACATACAAGGGATATATCAGGTATAGAAGAACAAATAATATCCCTTTATGCAAGAGGAATGTCAACTAGGGATATTCATGACCAGGTAAAGGATCTCTATGGAATTGAAGTATCAGCAGATATGGTTAGCAAAATAACAGATAAAATTATTCCACAAATAAATGAGTGGAAAAACAGACCCCTAGAACCTGTTTATCCCTTCATTTTTCTAGATGCTATACATTATAAGGTAAGGGAAGATGGCCAAATTAAGAACAAAGCAGCCTTTGTTGTTTTAGGGGTTACCCTAGATGGCTTCAAGGATATACTGGGCATTTGGATAGGTGAAACTGAGTCCTCAAAGTTCTGGCTAGGGGTATTAAACGATTTAAAAAACAGGGGAGTAGAAGATGTATTAATATTTAGTGTAGATGGATTAACAGGCCTAAAGGAGGCAATACAAGCAGCTTACCCTAATGCTGAAATACAAAGATGTATAATTCATCAACTCAGAAATTCTTTTAAATATGTTAGTTATAAAGATTTAAGGGAATTTGCAAATGATTTTAAAGAAGTATATAAGGCTGTAAATGAAGAGGAAGGATATCAGAAACTACTAGATTTAGAAGAAAAATGGGGAAAAAAATATCCCTATGCTATCAAAAGTTGGGATATGAATTGGGATGTACTATCGCCATTTTTCAAATATCCTATTGAAATTAGAAAAATAATGTATACTACAAATATAATAGAAGGTTTGCATAGGCAATTTAGGAAAGTTACAAAGACTAAGTCTGTCTTTCCAACTGATTTATCCCTAGAAAAAATGCTATATCTAGCAAGTCAAAATGTTATGAAAAAGTGGACCCAGAGATATAGAAATTGGGACTCTATTCTAAATCAACTGATGATATTTTTTGAAGGAAGGGTAGAACAATATCTTTAAAATTGAAACAATGCACCCTAAATCTATAGAAAAACTTGGGGAATAGGATTTAACAGGTGGTTTCTAGGTAAATAATGGCCTAGGCCATTATTTACCTAGAAACCACCTAACTAAAAAAATGAACACATTTCTCCATGTTTAAAATTATTGCCAAAATTATAAGAATTTATGTATATTTCCCTATAATTTTGGCAAACTAAAACTAAAGTATCAAATTTGAAAAATTATTATCTAAATTAAATCTAAATTTTCTTGTCAGATCAGAGTAATCAAACTTACTTAAAGCACAAAATTTATTACAGTCTCAATAAGCTTAATAAACCTAAATGGATAGGCAAATTTATATATTATTTTAAAGTATGTTAGTTATTAAAAATATGAGGCTTTAAGCATACCTTTAAGCCACCTGCCATCTGTTCTTGATATATATGGCATATCT
>NZ_AZSU01000009.1:30265-56309 GCF_000511955.1 [Clostridium] ultunense DSM 10521
CCTATTGAAATTAGAAAAATAATGTATACTACAAATATAATAGAAGGTTTGCATAGGCAATTTAGGAAAGTTACAAAGACTAAGTCTGTCTTTCCAACTGATTTATCCCTAGAAAAAATGCTATATCTAGCAAGTCAAAATGTTATGAAAAAGTGGACCCAGAGATATAGAAATTGGGACTCTATTCTAAATCAACTGATGATATTTTTTGAAGGAAGGGTAGAACAATATCTTTAAAATTGAAACAATGCACCCTAAATCTATAGAAAAACTTGGGGAATAGGATTTAACAGGTGGTTTCTAGGTAAATAATGGCCTAGGCCATTATTTACCTAGAAACCACCTAACTAAAAAAATGAACACATTTCTCCATGTTTAAAATTATTGCCAAAATTATAAGAATTTATGTATATTTCCCTATAATTTTGGCAAACTAAAACTAAAGTATCAAATTTGAAAAATTATTATCTAAATTAAATCTAAATTTTCTTGTCAGATCAGAGTAATCAAACTTACTTAAAGCACAAAATTTATTACAGTCTCTGTGAATATAAAACGGGCAGACACATAGGTCTGCCCTTGCAACAACACATTCATTTTATTTTTTGTTTTTAACTTCTTCTATTACCCTATCTATGAATTCTTCCAGTTTAAATTGTCCAATATCCCCTTCATCCCTTTTATTTATTGATACAAGTTTACCTTCTACCTCCTTTTCACCTACTATTAACATATAGGGTATTCTTTGAAGTCTAGCTTCTCTGATTTTATATCCTATTTTTTCAGCCCTATCGTCAATATCTACCCTAAGGCCTTTATCTTCCATTTCCTTTTTAATTTCATAGGCATAGTCATTAAACTTATCAGAAATGGGAAGGACTGTAGCCTGAACTGGGGCAATCCATACTGGGAATTTGCCTGCAAAGTGTTCAATCAATATTCCCATGAACCTTTCAATGCTGCCTAGAATTGTTCTATGAAGCATTACTGGTCTTTTCTTTTCATTGTCTTTATCTACATAAGTTAAATCGAACCTTTCAGGCATTTGGAAATCCAATTGGATTGTACCACATTGCCAGGTTCTTCCTATAGCATCTTCCAGATGGTAGTCAATCTTTGGTCCGTAGAAGGCTCCATCTCCTTCATTTAAAATATAGTCAATTCCCTTTTCTTGTAAAGCCTGCCTTAAACTATTAATTGCTAATTCCCATTGTTCTTCTGTACCCATGGAATTTTCAGGCCTTGTAGATAATTCCACATGATATTTGAATCCAAATATACTATAAATATAATCGGCTAAGTCGATTATATTTATTATCTCTTCCTTTACTTGAGATGGCAATGCATATATATGGGCATCATCCTGAACAAAGCTTCTCACTCTCATTAATCCATGAAGGGCACCCGATAGCTCATGGCGGTGAACTAATCCTAATTCTCCCCATCTAAGAGGAAGGTCTCTATAGCTATGCATCTTAGATTTATATACCAATATAGAACCGGGACAGTTCATAGGTTTTATAGCGTATTCAGCATCGTCGATTTCTGTAAAATACATATTCTCCTTATAATGATCCCAGTGCCCCGATTGTTGCCACAGATCTTCGTTTAGAATAATAGGAGTTTTTAGTTCGCCATAGCCCCTTTTTGCATGTTCTTCTTTCCAGAAATCTTCAAGTATATTTCTTACTATCATTCCCTTTGGATGGAAGAAAGGAAATCCAGGCCCTTCTTCATGGATGCTAAATAAATCTAGTTCTTTTCCTAATTTTCTATGGTCTCTCTTCTTTGCTTCTTCTAATCTGTGGAGGTAAGCTTCTAAGTCCTTCTTCTTTTCATAAGTTGTTCCATAGATTCTTTGAAGCATTTTATTCTTTTCGTCCCCACGCCAATATGCTCCAGCTATACTCAACAATTTTACTGCTTTAACCTTTTTTGTATCTAATAAATGAGGTCCAGCGCATAGGTCAGTAAATTCTCCCAATTTATAAAAGGATATTTCCTCATTTTCTGGAAGATTCTCTATTAAATCTACCTTATAGACTTCTCCTTTTTTCTTAAAATAGTCAAGGGCTTCATCTCTAGACATGACAAATCTTTCTAATCTATGGTTTTCTTTAACTATTTTTGCCATTTCCTCTTCTATTTTTGCTAAATCTTCTGGTGTAAATCTATGCTCTGTATCAAAGTCGTAATAAAAACCGTCTTCTATAGCAGGCCCAATGGCAAATTTTACATCTGGGAATAGCCTCTTTACTGCTAAGGCCATTATATGGGCTGATGTATGCCAGAATATTTCCTTTCCTTCTTTGTCTTCAAACTTAACTATTCTTATATTTGCATCTTCATCAATAGTCTCTTGCATTCCCTTTGTCTTACCGTTAACTACTGCTCCTAAGGCTACTCTAGCTAATCCTTCACTAATATCTTTTGCTACTTCTAATACGGTTACTCCTTTATCATATTTCCTTATAGAATTGTCTGGTAATGTAATTTTTATCTTTTCCATTTTTGTCTCCTTTCCATATCTATAATTAAAAAACCTCTCGTCCCTGCATAATGCAGGGACGAGAGGTTGACTCCCGTGGTTCCACCCTATTTGGTACTCAATCTGTATAACGCATATTAGCGGATATCCTTCTACCTATGGTTTTGGGATACGACTCTGGGGTGGTCTTCAGTTATTCTTTCCATAGGGAGACTTTCAGCCTAAGGACTCCCCTCTCTAGTTGGTCTAAATAACCTACTCTTCCCATCAACGTCTTTTTCATATTTATTTAATTTCTTATTTTAACACAATATACCCAGTTATTCAAGGATTATTCATAATTTTATATTAATTATTTAATCTAGATAAAATTTCGTCTATGGAAAACATAGTCTGGTCTCCTGTCCCCATATTCCTTAAAGTATATTTACTCTGTTTCACTTCTTCTTCTCCTATAATAAGAGCATAAGGGATATTTAGTTTATCTGCAAAACCAAACTTTTTCCCCATTTTAGCTTTTTCCAAATATATTTGAGTGTTAATATTATTTTCCCTAAGAACTTTACCTATTCCCACAGCCTTTTCTAGATAGCCTGCCATCGGAATAATTATAACTTTAGTTAATGAATTATCCTCTACATTAATTAATTTTGCTTCCTTTAATTGATAAAATAGTCTAGTAAGACCTATGGATATACCTACCCCTGGAAGCTTTTGTTTGGTATAGTATTCAGCTAAGTTGTCATACCTACCACCTGAACATATGCTTCCTATTTGGGGATAATCATTTAGGAAGGTCTCGTATACAGTACCAGTATAGTAGTCAAGGCCCCTTGCTATAGTTAAATCTATGGAGCAATTGTCTTCAGGTACCCCAAATAAGCCTACATAATGATTTACCGCTTTTAATTCTTCTAATCCTTCATTGAAAATTTGACTTTCAATTTTTAAGTTTTCCAGACTATTGAGTTTTTCTTCATTACTTCCCTTTATCTGTATGAATCCCAATATCTTTTCAATGGTAGTAGTGCCTAAGCCTTGTTCTTCTAATTCCTTGACCACTCCATCTAAACCAATCTTCTCTAGTTTGTCTACTGTTCTCAGTATTTCTGTGGAATCCTCAATTCCTAACCATTGGAAAAATCCTTTTAATACTTTTCTATTATTAACCTTTATGGTAAAGGAATCGAAGCCTAGATCTTTAAATGTAGAATAGATTATGCTTGGTATTTCAGCATCATTTATAATATCCAGGCTACCATTGCCTATTATATCTATATCGCATTGATAAAATTCCCTAAACCTTCCTCTTTGGGCTTTTTCTCCTCTATATACCTTTCCTATATGGTATCTTCTAAAAGGAAAGGTCAGTTCTGAAAAATGTTGAGCTACGTACCTAGCAAGGGGTACAGTTAAATCAAATCTTAAGGCTAGATCTGCGTCTCCTTTTTCAAACCTATATATTTGTTGTTCTGTTTCTCCGCCACCTTTAGCTAACAATACTTCCGCTTTTTCAATTACTGGTGTATCAATGGGCAAAAATCCGAACTTTTCATAGTTTTCTCTAATTGTGTCCATCATTTTATTGAACAATATCTGTTCTGATGGAATTAACTCCATAAAGCCCGCTAGTATAGATGGCTTGATAATATCTTTACTCATATGTATACCTCCAAACATGAAATCATTTATTACTATGATATCATTTAAATAGTTTTTTTCAAATAAATTTATAGAATAAAATGAAGCTTTATCAGTCTTTTAGCTTCATTTTACTAGTCATTTTTAATTTTTGCCTTTTCTTTACATTTTTCACATCCTAAACAAAAATATACCTTATCTTGGAATACATCTGTAATAATTTTAATTACATCTCTACCGCTGTTTTTTTTGTCTGAATGAATTACAATATTCTGTGGAGATAAGACTATTAATGAGCTTATCAATAGGTCATCTTCATTAATACTTACACTATCTAATTCTGCAATAACTTCATCAAAGAAATTATTATCTATCCTTTTATTCTCCTTATCTAATAATTCATAATTTTCATTTTCAAAGACTATATTGACTAGGTCGTATTTACTTTTCTGGGATTCCACAAAGTATTGTAATATTTTAATGAACTCCCTATACTCCTTTTCCGCAGTATACTCTTCTACTCCCTTGTCAATAATTAAATCTATAAAAAGGCTAAACCCCTTTAATCTAAACAATATGAAACCATCCACCGAAATAAATGGCATATCCATTATATATTTTTTTATTTGATTATTGATGTATTCCTTTTCCACCACAAAATTATCTTCATCTAAAAGTAGCTGTTTGGATATTTCTACTACTTCAATTTTTTCATTGGCTTTTAAGTTTTTAAAATTGGTGTCTATTTGCTTGTAAATAATATCCTTAGAATATATATTTAATATTAAGTCCAATATCATCTTTGTTACATCATTATAAAAATCCTTTAAAGATCTATTTTTAACAGGAGTTATATTAAATAGATGTCTTGATTGGTAGTCTATTTCTTCGATTTTTACTTTTTTATTTGAGAAATAACCATATATTATTTCTTTTGCTTTATCTATACCTTTATTTAATGCGATTTGAATCTTCATTGTTTTTCACTCCTTTCTTGTTACTAGTATGCACTCTGATTATGTCTATATACTGCATAAAGAGTTACTCTATTGGCAATATAGACTAATTATTGTTCCAATATCTATAATTTTTTCATCACTTAACCAAATGATATTTTTATTATATTTTTTTACATAACTTACCATTTTAACTTTATCAGGATGATCGTCTAATTTCCCAGAAAACATGAAGCTATCTTTAGATAATTTGCCTGTTGCTCCACCTATAAAACCATAGGGATAACCAGGTAGTTCTATATGACCTGGATTAATTAGCAATACATTTATACCATAATTTAACAACTCCTTATATATAGGGTAATCTTCCGTTATAATGGCATTGTTACCTACTATGGCCATGGAACATTTAGAATAACCTTGCTTTATATCTATAAGACCTAATTTTTCCTTTTTTAGATAATATTTTAATTTCTCATCCGTATATTTAAAATTATGTACAGCGTAATTTCCTACCCTTCCTACATTATATGCAATATCCTTAGGATACTCTTTATCTAGTTTGGTCTCCCCTCTTATAATTTTAATACCCATTCCATATAGCTTATCCTCATAATAGTCAAAAACATTTGGTGCTACAATCAAAGTATTATAGTTAATGGGATGGATTACAATATCTGGGTGGTAAGAAATAGGTTCTGCTACTTCTTTACATGGAATGGTAGATATTATATTTATATTTAATTCTTTCAACCTTGCCTTAATTACCTCAGAAATACGACCATCTATAATAACCGTATTGGCAAAATTATTTGGAATAAAAGGATTGTTTAACATGTTCATGTTGTTTATTAACCCTCCTATTATACTATTTTTATTTTCTATAACATCCATTATTCTCTATAACAAATATAATATCACACAATACCATATAGTTACTGTGTTTTATATTTCATTGTTTCAGTAACTAATAAAACCAAGTATTCTAAAAATATAGAAATAAAGTTCCATCTTTGTTAAAGTGTAATTACCATAAACATAGAAGAAAATTCATGCATATATGTTAATTAATTTTAAATTGAAAATCAATAATAAAGTAAAACGAATTTTAATAGAAGAGATTTGTCCCCCATTCCAGCCCAACTTATTGCATTGATTTATTTTAGTTTGAAATATGGGTTAGATTTAGCATTTGCTTTCGAAATGTAACCTACGTTTAGGCACACCATAAAGTTGTTTACATTCTCAAGGAAAATTCTATACGATTCAATCGATATTAAGCTTGTTAAAACCTATGGTAGGGAAGCAAAGCTTTTTTTATATTATAGGCCCTTCCTTTATATATTATTTCCATATTAAAACCACCTGTAAACCAGGTGGTTTGATTTATTCTTATATTAAAAATGATGCAGCCCTCATTATCTCAAAATAATCGTCTGTTTCAAAGATTATACTTTTTTGTGAGTTTTGCACAACACCAGGATAAAAGGAATTTTTATAGGCATTGCCATGATAATTATACCTTATTTCTAAACTAAACTTATTTGGTAATTCCACTTTGTTTTTAGCCAAATCACCTTTTAAAGCTTCCTCCATACCAACCTTAATATGTTTTATGGACTTATTTGGATGAATACTCCTAGATGATGCTCCTTTGCCTTTACTTACAACCACCGTAATAATGTTTTCATTAAACCTCTTAGCTTCTTGGCACACACCCTTGTCACCACTTAAAAAAACAGTTGGTACTCCCAAATATGTCGCTAAATAGGAATGTAACAAAAATTCACTTAGATATTCACCATTCAATTTCATATAGTCTACTACGGAGCTGTTTATGGTGTGAGCTAATGGGTTTTTATCAGAACCTCCATGAGAATGATATCCTATAAATGCTATGGCATCAAAAGATTCATCTATACCATCAATCATCTTATAAGGGTGTCCACTCCATCCCCTAATCAATTTAGTGTTTTCAGGTAGTCTAGATGGGTCAATATTTCTTCCAGAACCATGGGCATCCTTTATTACAATCTCCTTGGCCCCAGCTATATTTGCTCCTTCACAAGCTGCTGCTACTTCTTCAGTCATCTGTTCTGCAAAATACGGGTAATCCAAAGAAGTTTGTCTCGCTTCTTCCCAAGACGCTATTCCAGCTATCCCTTCAATATCAGCACTAATAAAAATCTTCAACTTTAATTCACCTTTCCTTCATATAGCTTTTGATTGCAGCCTAATTTAAAAGCATATTATTCCTATCTTATATAAATATCTTTTAAAACAAATGGCAAGCCACAAAATATTCTGGTCTAACCTCTTTTAAATCAGGAGCTACTTCTGAGCAAATATCCATGCATTTCCAGCATCTCCTATAATATAAGCATCTACTTGGCAGAATTCATAGAGCAACATATCCATTGACACTATCAAATCCCGTATGAAGATTCTTCACATTTAACAGTTTTCCCATATATTTCACCTACTCTTTAATAAAAAGATTCTATAAAATTAAATATTGCTGGGCTTCCACCGGTGTGTATAAAAACTACGGCTTCTGCATCATCTAAGATTCCCTTTTTTAACATATCAATCAATCCACTCATAGCTTTGCCTGTATATACAGGATTTAATAGTATGGCTTCCGTATTACCCAAAAGCCTTATAGCTTCATTTCCAGCCTTTGTTGGTATAGCATACCCTTCCCCAATATATTCGTCATGTATACAGATATCATCCATTTCAAAATGAATTTCCTTATCTATATATTCTGCGATTTCATTACCCAATTGTGAAACCATCTTTTGCAGTTCCTCTCTAGGACGGCTAACAGAGATGCCGTGTATTTTACATTCCGGTAAATATAATTTCGTTCCGACTTCCAACCCCGCTTGGGTTCCCGAAGAACCGGATGCTAGAAATATATGCTGTACCTTTATGCCTTGTATTTCTGATTGCTCAGCTATTTCCTTTGCGCTCTCTACATATCCTAAAGAACCCAATGGTATAGATGCTCCTAAAGGTACGTAATATGGGTTTTTACCTACTGCCTTTAGTTCTGCTACTAAATCCTCACATGCTTCTGGACATTTACTCTCATCCGGTTCATAATGAAGCTTTGCTCCAAATACATCGTATATAAATAGATTACCTTGAGGTTCCTCTTGAGGTTCTCCATTAAGTATTAAATGACAATCCATATTTAAAACATTAACAAAGGCCAATGTTTGACGACAATGATTGGATTGTAATCCACCCCAAGTAATTATTGTATCTGCTTTTTTTCTAAAGCATCATGCATTATATAATCAAGCTTTCTACTTTTATTTCCGCCAAGTCCCACTTCTGTGAAATCATCTCTTTTGATAAATATTCTAGGTTTTACACCTAATTTACTCCTAAAGTTTTTCAACTCATGAAAAGGAGTTGGAGTACTTATCTTTCCTAGTTAAAGTTTCAAAATTGACTAAATAAAGCCCCTATACCCCCCGAGTATAAATAGCATACTCCAGATTGAAAATGTTTATTTTTAATCAAATCATTCATTCCATATAATGTTTTAACAGTATATATCTTTTCAACAAAAATTCCTTCCGTTTGAGCAAATTCACCGATAAAATTTACCATTTCTTTGCTAGTGATGCCCCAGCCTCCATCTCTATATTTATCATGTATTGTCATAACATCTTCTAGTTCATAAGGGAATTGAATTTTGGTAAGCGGCTCCAGTCCTTTTATAAAACTTAGGTAAAATTACTATTTAAATCTATCCTTTGTCAAAGGATGATAGTTGGCGATATTAGCACTTTTATCTATAATGGCTTCTATAACAGATTCCCTTGAGGATAATATGGTTGTAACTCCAGGGCCATGTCCAGGCATTATACAATCTCCATGAGCAACTATTCCAATTGTAGCTGCTCCTTTAAAATAACATCTTCCATAGGTATTATCACAGTTTTCTAATAATACTATGTCCCCGAATTTTAAATCCTCTAGCCCAAGTTCTTTTATAGTCTCCCTATCCTGAGTCATTATATCGTAATCGCTTCTATATGCTGAAATAGCTCCTATTCCTGAACCCATTAAATAAGCAGGAATTTTTTTCGCTACTGGTACTATAATCTTTCCATCCTTTTCTTCTATCCGAAATTTTTTAAATAAATCAGGATCTATATTCATCACCTTAACATTAGGGTAATCTAATAATTTAAATCCTACCCCATATCCTTTAACCAAAATCTTATCGTCTAATGTCATCTTTTTTAAAGCTTCATCATCAAAATATATTAATACATTGCTCAGGTCATGTTTTCCAGTTACATATCCCACACTGCCTTTAGCATCACCAGTTATTACTGTAGCCTCATTTCCAATACATGAATATATGTTATATGCATTGCTATTGAATTTGTTAGTATCATTGGAAGTAGATACCCCTGGCTCCACATGGTCTCCAGCTAAATTCATACAGCAATCTCCTACTTTTACGTTATAGCAAATCCCCCCTGTAGCAGGCAGAACATCCGCTCTGCCTTCACCATCAATTATAAAATCTCTTGCTTTTCCAGGATGCTGTATAATTCCTTGAACTGAAATTTTAACTAAACTGCTTTCATTTGTATTCAACATTTAATTCTGCCTCCTAATTCATTCTTTCATTATTTTTGTTACATTTTATTGTGATAAATTACACCATCAATCATCGTTAGTAGACACGAAGTCATATTATGAAATGGATGTCCATCAAATATTGCTATATCCGCATCTTTGCCAACTTCTATTGAACCTATTCTATTAGAAAGTCCTAGTAATTCTGCAGGGTATATAGTTATTCCTTTTAAAGCTTCCTTTTCATCCATTCCATTTTTAACTGCAATTCCTACATGAATTGGTAACCACATAGTTCCAGATGTTGAATCAGCTGTTAAACAAACTTTGATTCCTTCGTTTGTCAAAATTCCGGGATTTTCTAGCTTTAAGTCCCAAACCTCTTGTTTTACAGGTGACAACAATAAGGGTCCAAGAACACAATAAACGTCCTTTTTAGCTAATATATCCTTTACTTTATATCCTTCTGTTACATGCTCTAGTGAATAATCTAAATTAAATTCTTCAGCTATTCTTATAGCAGTTATAATATCGTCAGCTCTATGACAATGGATTCTTACCTTTTGTTCTCCTCTTATTACCTTTACTAACGATTCTAGTTTAAAATTATATTTAGGTTTTTTAGCAGAATCTTTTTCAGCTATCTTAAGATCATCAGAATAATTCTTTGCCTTATATAAAGTTTCCCTTAATAAACTAGCAACAGCCATTCTAGTCATTGGCATTTTCTTATCTATTCCATATACACGTTTTGGATTTTCTCCTAATGCCATCTTCATTTGTTCACTGCCCTCTATATACATCTCCTCAGCAGTAATCCCCCGAAGTTTTATGCTAATCCCTTTCCCACCTATTACATTTGCAGAGCCTGGTCCAGTATATACTGTAGTAAAGCCCGCTTCTCTGACTTTTTTAATGGCAGGGTCTTCAGGATTTAACGAATCCAATGCCCTAATTTGCGGAGTTACCGGGTCCGACATCTCATTCCCATCATCGCATGGACCAGGCATAGTAGAAGGTTCTCCAAATACAGAGATATGAGAATGACAATCTATAAAACCTGGAGTAATCCATTTACCTTTTGCATCAATTACCTCAACATCAGGGGTTATGTTTATATGTCCACCAACCTCTATTATTTTTCCATCCTTTATCATAATTGTACCGTTTTCAATAATTCCATTAGTTATAGTTAAAATTTTCCCGCCTTTTATGGCTAACATTTTGAGTCCATCCTTTCAATTATATTATTTAGAACAACCATAATTTTAATAATAAAGACAAAACTACTATTGCTATTAACATTGGTAGTATTTTAGGCATTATTTCTCGATAACCAATCAAAATTAATAGCAATATTTCTTTATGTTTGAATCTAAGCTGCTCATCTTTGCTAGCTTGTTTAGCATCATTAGCATATTCATTCATAATTATCATCCTTTAAATAGATTATATATTCAATTTAACTGTACAAATGACAACTAACTAAATTTCCACCATCAACTGATTTTAATTCCGGTACTTTTTCTGTACAAATTTCTTTAGTATATGGACATCTAGTATGAAACTTACACCCTTCAGGTGGATTCGCAGGTGAAGGAACATCTCCTTCTAACAATATTCTCTTTTTGATTTCTGATGGCATTGATGCAGGAACAGCCGATAGCAATGCTTGGGTATAAGGATGAATTGGATTGTCAAATAATTGCTCACTTGTGCCTACTTCAACAAATGATCCTAGATACATTACAGCTATTTGGTCACAGAAATATCTTACTACATTTAGGTCATGGGATATGAAAAGAAATGTCAAATTCAATTCTTCAATCAATTTTTGCAACAAGCTTAAAATCTGTGATTGTATACTTACATCGAGAGCAGCTATTGGCTCATCTCCAACAATAAATTTGGGATTTAATGCTATAGACCTTGCAATACCAATTCTTTGCCTTTGACCACCACTAAACTCATGTGGATATTTTTTTATGTTACTTGCCGTCAATCCACACATTTCTAATAGTTCTTTAGTTTTATTAATTGCATCTCTTTTATTATATATTTTATGTTTTAGCATTCCTTCCGAAATAATATCTCCTACATTCATTCTTGGATCAAGGGATGCAAATGGATCTTGAAATACTATCTGCATGTCCTTTCTTAATTTTCTCATCTCTTCGTCAGATATTTCATAATTATTTTCAACATCAAAAATCGTTTTGCCTTCGAATACAACAGAACCTCCTGTCGGAGCAATTAGATTCAATATAGTCCGTCCAGTAGTAGATTTTCCACAACCAGACTCCCCAACCAATCCAAAAATCTCTCCCCTTTTTATACTGAAACTTATATTGTCCACTGCTTTTATGTCTCCAACTTTTTTTTGAAAAACACCCTTTAAGACAGGAAAATACTTTTTTAGATTGTTTACTTCTAGTAAATTATCTTTCATGATTATCACCTACTTTTTGATGGGCTACCCAACATCTTACCTTATGGCCCTTTTCACATTCTAGTAGATCCGGCATTTCAACTTTACACTTGTCTATAGAGTAATTACATCTAGGTTCAAATGCACAACCCTTGGGCATATTAAATGGACTTGGTATCATTCCTTGAATACACTGAAGTTTATCTCCTTTTTTCAGTAATGAAGGTCTTGAATTCATCAAACCTTTAGTATAAAAATGCAATGGGTTTTCAAATATTTTTTCTACACTTGCTTCTTCTACAATCTTTCCTGCATACATAACAACTACCATATCTGCCATTTCACTAATAACACCTAGATCGTGTGTAATAAATATAATAGACATATCTAATTCATCTATTAAATTTTTCATTAGATCTAATATTTGAGCTTGGATTGTAACATCTAGCGCAGTTGTAGGTTCATCAGCTATCAGTAATTTGGGATTACATGATATTGCCATAGCAATCATAACCCTCTGTCTCATTCCACCACTTAATTGATGAGGGTATTCATCTATAACTTTTTTTGCTCTAGGTATTTTAACTATCTCTAAAAGTTCAATACATTTTTTTCTAACATTTTCTCCCTTTAAACCTGTATGTAGTTCTAAAGCCTCACTGATTTGAAAACCTACTGTAAATACAGGATTTAACGCAGTCATAGGTTCTTGAAAAATCATTGATATCTCATTACCTCTTATACTTCTAATATCTTTGTCATCTAATTTTAATAGATCTTTATTGTCAAATATAATTTGTCCGTTAGATATAATACCATTAGGTTTGGGTACCAATCTCATTATCGATAAAGAGGTTACTGATTTTCCACATCCTGATTCTCCAACTATACCTAATACTTTCCCTTTTTCCACATCGAAACTAACATCATTAACCGCAATTACTTTCCCCTCAGAAGTTTTAAATTCTGTTACCAATCTCCTTACGCTAAGAATTATATTATCCATTTCTACCTCTTTACCTCCTTATTGCTTAAGTTTAGGATCTAAGGCATCCCTAAGTCCATCTCCTACAAAATTAATGGAAAGTATCGTTATAAAAACTAACAATCCTGACGGTATCCACAACCACCATCTATGTTGTAAACTTTGCAAGTTTTGAGCAGCAGCTAACATATTGCCCCAGCTTGGTTGAGGCTGTTTAACTCCAAGCCCCAAAAAACTAAGTCCTGCTTCCGATAATATTCCATTTGCTATTCCAAGTGTTGCGTATACTATTATTACAGCAAATGTATTAGGTAATATATGCTTAAACATTATTTCTCTATTAGTCAGTCCAAGAGCTTTTGCAGCTTCCACAAATTCTCTTTCCTTAATGGACATTACCTCCGCCCTCACCATTCTACAAATACTTGTCCATCCAAGTACGCCAGTAATTATCATAACATTCCAAATACTTGGTCCTAATATAGCTGCCATTGTAATTGCTATTACAAAAAATGGAAAGCACATAAAAATATCAACTATCCTCATGATAATAATATCTGCTTTTTTCCCATAATAACCTGCTATAATACCTAATACCACACCTATAACTACAGAAATTGTTGTTGAAATTAACCCAACAGATAAAGAAACTCTTCCACCATATAACAGCCTTGTGAATACATCTCTTCCAAGTTCATCTGTACCTAAAATATGTGCTTTTGATGGTTTTTGATAAATTTTTAACAAGTTCTGTTCATCTCTATCATATTGAACTATTAATGGGGCAAAAATAGCAGTTATAATCAGTATAATTAAAACTATTGTTCCTAAAACAGCTAATTTATTTCTCCTAAATCTGTTTAAGCTCAATCTCCACAAAGGTGTATAATCTAATGTTTTATTGTTTTTATCTATAACATCCATTAGTTTCTCCTCCTTGATTCACTAATCATACCTAATCCGAGGGTCTATAACTGCATACAATATATCAGATAATAAGTTAGCAAATAATACACATAATGCTATTAACAAAGTACCAGATGTAATCAGTGGGTAGTCCCTATTACTTACAGCTTGATATAATAATGTCCCCATACCTGGCCAAACAAAAACTGTCTCTGTTAATACAGCCCCAGATAATAGATAACCTAAAGATATTGTTATGAGTGTGGATATAGAAATCATTGCATTTCTTAAAGCATGTTTGTAGATAACTGCTTTTTCCGGCAACCCTTTTGCTCTAGCTGTTCTTATGTAATCCTGTTGTAATACCTCTAACATAGCCGATCTAGTATATCTCATTAGAGAAGCAGTCTGCATAAATGTTAATACAATCAATGGTAATGCCATATGATGGAGGATATCTAAAACCTTTTTGAAACCAGTCAAATTTACCCCTATAGTTTCAATTCCCGATATTGGAAACAGCTTTAAGTCTACAGCAAGTGTTTTTATTAACCCAAGTGCGAAGAAAAAAGCAGGAATTGAAACCCCTATTAATGCTATCACGGTAGCAATATAGTCAAATATAGAATATTGTTTAGTTGCAGATATTATGCCTAAAGGTATAGCTATTATTGAACTTATGAGCAATGCTGAAAATGATAATAATAATGTATTTCCAATTCTTCTTAACATTACGTCCGTTACAGGTTCCCTATATCTTATTGAATAGCCCAAATCTCCTCGCACAGCCCTCGAGACCCATTTAATATATTTAACGGGTATTGAATCATAATATCCTATTTCCCTTAGCATCATTTCTCTGTCTTCAACATTTAGATTCCCATCTATCATCATTATATATGGATCCCCAGGAGTTGAATGTATTAAAGCAAATGTTATTATAGATATTCCTATAAATACAGGTATCATTAATAATAACCTTCTGATTATATATTGCTTCATAGTTGTCCTCCTCATGATAATCTATTGTTTCACTATATACATTTAAACTTATATATCAGTAGTAATTATTTACAAGCAAGATATCTTAATCGACAAATCAAGGGGGAGCTTTAAATTCAATTATTTTTGGAAATATATATTACTTTATTTATTTAAATAAAAGAATATTTAAAACTAAAATCGATTAAGATATCTTAGCTTGTTGATTATACAGTAAATAGAGTTATTCGATTACTAACTATTCCAAGTCCCAATTTACTGCATTATAAGCAGATGTAAATGCATGCGGTCTTATCCCTTTTAGATTGGGAACTATCGCAATTGCACTACTATAATTGTATAAGTATAATGTAGGCATTTCTTCATTTACGATTTTAGCGACTTCCGCATAAATTGGTTTTCTCTTTTCAATATCTAAGTATTTCATTCCTTCTTCAAGAAGTTTATCCAATTCTTCATTTGAATATCTACAATAGTTCGCACCATTGAAAATAAAATCCGTATGTAGGAAAGTTCTTACATCTGCATCTGCTCCTATACCATGCCCCATCAATGCAAAATCAAAAGCATCTGGGCTAGGTTCTTCTACTTGAGCCGCCATTGTTGCAAATTCCATCATTTGTAATTCTATTTCAATTCCTATGTTCTTAAGGTTTTCCTGTATAACCGGTGCTGACAATTCTCTGGCTTTGTTTCCAGAAGGATATATTAGGGTGAATTTTGCTGGATTACTATCTATATACATCTTACCATCTTTATACTCCCATCCTGCTTTTTCAGTAAGGAGTTCTATTGCTTTTTCTGGATTATATTCATAATGATTTATTTGATCATCTCCTGGATAAGGCCAGAAATGTGTCGGATAAATTTGATTTGCTACATTACCATATCCATACAATATTGAATCAACTATTCCCTGCCTATCTATTCCATATGCTAATGCTTGTCTGACCCATTTGTTATTTAATACTGGATTCTGGTTATTTATTATCATGTTTTGATATGCATTATATTTAAATTCTTCAACTACAAATCCAGCATCTTCATACATTTTTATATTATCTGGTTCTAGAGTAGTTAATGGTAAGTAGTCGAGTTCTCCATTTAACATCTGAGCTTGTGCAGTTTCCGGATTTACTACCTGCAATATAATTTTATCTAACTTAGCCTCACCATCCCAATAATCTGTGTTTTTTTCAACTATTGTATATCTATCAGGTGAAAATTCAGTAAACTTAAATGGTCCCGTTCCAATAGGGTTTCTCAATAGTTCTGTTGACTCATTTGCTTTTTCTATATCTACTTCACCCCATATATGTTTAGGTATAATTCTTATCCAAAAACATATTTTTTCCAAAAACGGTGCATAAACTTCGCTGGTTGTTATCTTTACTGTATGTTTATCAATAACTTCTACGCCCGTAAGCTCATCCGCTTGTCCTGATTTTCTAGCTTCGTATCCTTCTATAGCATTTATATATGAGCTATATGCTCCCGGATACTTTGGGTTGGCAATAAACTCATACGTAAACTTTACATCTTCTGCAGTAAATGGTTCGCCGTCATGCCATTTTACTCCCTTTCTAAGATGAAATGTTATACTTCTCGCATCTTCCGAAAGTTCCCATTCTTCCGCTAATACAGGCTCAAATTCCAAATCTGGCGTCAATGTAACTAAATTCTCATAAATTAAATCTGTTACGTAAGCATTATAGTCATCGTTATTTAACAATGGGTTAAATACACCTGATGGTGCAGATAAAGAAGCTCTCCTTAAAATTTTTTCTCCATCTGCTTCCATATTTTCTTGATTGTCTTCTTGGTCTGATGAAATTTCTTTTTGCTCATCTACACTACATCCTGTAACAAATGAAAATATCAATAACGCTACAAGGAATACTGATAATAACTTTTTATTAATCTTCATACATATATACCTCCTCTTTATATTTGATTTTATTGTTGTTTTTCTATGACCACTATAATATGCAATATCTATGCCACTACATTAAACAAATTTCAAATTTGCACAACATTATGATAATGACATGTTTAAATGCCTTTTTAGGAGTTTTCCATTAAGCATAAATAAAAAAAGCTGCAAATTTTTCACTGTTCTGAAAATTTTGCAGCTTTTAAAAATCATTCTCTTTTTAAATAATCATTTATTTTGTAATAAATGCTTCTTTCACTAATTCCTAGCATCTGTGCAGCTTTAGATTTATTTCCTCCGACAAACTCTAATGTCCTTAGTATCAAAGTTTTCTCAGCTTCTTCTATTTTAGTCCCAATTTGAAAGGAGATGTAGTTGGAACCTTCTTTTTTGTGGGTATGATCTTGAGATCCTTTTATATTAATATCATCATAGCAAATAATCTCTCCATCACTTAAAATACATAGTCTATAAATTATATTTTCCAATTCTCTTACATTTCCCCTATAATACATGTTTTTTAGATAATCAAGTACACCTTCTTCTATTCCCTTTATATTTAAATCATACATTTTGTTAGCTTTCTCAATAAAATAAGATACTAATAAAGGAATATCTTCTCTTCTTTCTCTAAGCGGTGGTAAGTATATAGGTAGAACATTCAATCTATAAAACAAATCATTTCTAAACTTGCCCTCATTTACAGCTTGTTCCAAATCTCTATTCGTAGCAGCTATTATTCGTGTATCCACTTCTATAGATTTTTCACTACCAAGAGGAGTTATTTTTTTTTCTTCTATGGCTCTTAGTAATTTAACTTGACCAGATAAATGCATTTCCCCAATTTCATCCAAAAACAAACTTCCTCCATTAGCGAGCTCAAATGCACCCTTTTTGGATTTTTCTGCACCTGTAAAAGCCCCTTTTTCATAGCCAAATAACTCACTTTCAATTAAACTTTCAGGAATAGCTCCACAATTTACTACCATAAACGGTCCATCTTTTCTCAAACCTTTATAGTGTATTTCCCTTGCAACTAAACCTTTCCCGGTACCAGTCTCACCTTGGATTAATACTGTTACATCTAAATTCTTTACTCTATTTATCAATTCAATTACATCTTTCATCTTCCTAGACATGCCAATAATATCTGTATCATCCACCAAATAAGAACTTTCAGATAATAGGTTTTTTTTCAAAATATAATACCTATTTGCTTCAACTAATAGCTCTCTAAGCATATCTAAATCTATGGGTTTTAGTAAGTAATCATACGCTCCCAGTTTTATCGCTTCAATAGCGGTTTCAATAGTGCCATAAGCTGTAATCATAATTATGATAGCATATTCATTCAACATATTTATTTTTTTTATTAAATCTAATCCATTTACACTGCCAAATTTTAAATCTACCAGAGCAAAATCTATTTGATTAGAATGAACAATATTATTAAATTCGGCTAGATTATTTGCCACGAAAACATTATATTCATCTTCCAATGCAAATTTCAAAACATTACAAATAGATTTTTCATCATCAGCAATTAGCAAACTTTTCATCTTAGCCCTCCTAAACCCATTAAAAAGTTGCAATCTCAATAATAAACTTTGCCCCTTTCTTATAATTTTTATCTAGGGTAATTTCCGCACTATTTTCTTTGCAAAGTTGGGAGACAATTGATAACCCTAAACCATAGCCATTAACTTTCGTAGTAAAAAAAGGTTCAAAAATATTATCAGCTATTTCACAATCTATAGGTCCACCATTATTACATATGAAAATATTTAAATATTCTTTTTTCTGTTGATATGATATCTCTATCATTGGGTTAGTTACATTCTTTAATGCTTCAATAGCGTTTAAAATTATGTTTAAAATTATTTGCCTAAAATGATCCTTATCAAATCTAATATCAATATTATCATCTATTTTAGAAATAACATCTATCTCATCATTATCAATTTCATTTTTTAATAGTCTTAATACGAATTCTATTTCAGTTTTTACATTTAAAATAGTTGACTCTGATGGTCTTGGAATTGAATAATCTAATAAACTTTTAATTAAATTATTTAATCGTGATATTTCTTTTGGTATATCTTCTACTATCTGTTTTCTAAATTCCACATTATCAATTTTTTCCGGAAGTAATTTCAAGTACATGTCTATAGAAGCTAAAGGATTTCTAATCTCATGAGCTATACCTGCTGTCAATCTTCCTAAACTCTCCATCTTATCCTGTTGATATATTTTTCTTTGCATCCGCTTTTCATTAGTAATATCTTTTAAAGTAATCGCTACCCCTTCCATTTCATCATTAATAATTACCGGTACTATATTGTATTCAACATATTTTTCAATACCATTATCAATTTTTCTTTCACGATTTAATATCTTTTCTTTTGTTATATATACATTTTTAATATCATCTGCAAAAATCAACTTAACTAGATCAGTATCTTGTATTTTTTTATTAAGTATATTCTTATTTTTAATAATCTCAATATCTCTAACTCTTCTATTAATAACCGTTATATTAAAGTTATTATCTAATGTTATAAGATGATCGAACAAGCTATCTGTAATAGCTTCTTTATATTCTATCTCCTCTTTTATTTTATTTGTTCTTTGTTCAACTTCTTTTTTTAATATATTATTAATTCTAGCAATAACAAATATAATTAATATTAAAACTAGCCCAACAACAATAGAGACAGTAGTAATTTTTCGCCATAACCTTAAATTGACAACAACTTCCTCTCCAAACCATTTAGATTGCAATTTATCAAGTTTTCCAGTATTTTTTAACCTATCTATACCGATATTAATTTCTTCTATTAAAAACCCATTTTTATTTAAGGCTGCAATTGCAGAAGGAAACACGGTATATTTCTCTCCAACGATCATTATGTTTCCTTTCCCAATGGAATCTTCTATATAACTTAAAGCAGTATTTCTATTTGCTACAAATGCATCAACCACGCCAGAACGTAATAGTAAATAAGCATCTCTTTGACTTTCGCATAAAAATACTCTTATATTATCTGAATTCTTGAATCGTTGATATGCAGGATCATATCTGTATACAGATATTTTTTTGCCAGACAAATCTGAAATGTTTCTTATGGATCTATCTGAGGTTTTTACAAAAATATTAAATGTATTTTTTATCAGCGGTTTAGAATATTTTAATTTATTTATATATTCTATATCGTATTGAATTCCTCCTATCAAATCTATTTCGCTATTCTCAAGTTTATCCAAAAAATTCTCATGTGTAACTGGCACATAGTTTATCTTATAATTTAATTCATTAAATAACTCATCAATAACATCAACATTAAACCCAATTCGAATACCCTTACTATCTTTATAAGAGTAGGGTTCATTGTCCTCTACAATTCCAATAGTTACGAATTTCCTTTGATCTTCCACCCTAAAATCAATTTTATTTGTTCTAACTGACAATAAGCAAACTATTGATATTAAAACTACGATAAGTACCCTTTTCATTCTTTTAACCACCGCAATCATTTTGTTTTGCTTATCCTAATATTAATATGCTTATAGAAGCTTGTTTTAAATCTATTAACTATGTAATAGTCAAATTGTTTATAATTTAAATAGGATAATTTATGGATTATTGCCCTTTCATTATATTTTTACATAGTATCATAATTTAATATATAAAACAACCTTCTATTATTTAAATAATAGAAGGTTTACTATGGAGGCGGCACCCAGATTTGAACTGGGGAATAAAGGTTTTGCAGACCTCTGCCTTACCACTTGGCTATGCCGCCAGATTAAATTATGTGAAATCTAAAGCTTTCTGCTAGTATAAGCGGCCCCGACTAAGCGATGTACACAAAATCTAAAATACGATTTTGGTCCCCTGCTTATGCCTTACCACTTGGCTATGCTGCCCTATGGAGCGGAAGACGGGATTCGAACCCGCGGCCCTCGCCTTGGCAAGGCGATGCTCTACCACTGAGCCACTTCCGCACTGGTGCCCAGAGGCGGAATCGAACCACCGACACGAGGATTTTCAGTCCTCTGCTCTACCGACTGAGCTATCTGGGCGTAATTTTTATCACTATGAATTAGCTACATTTGATAGTATACAATATTGTTTTTATAATGTCAATAGTTTTTCCAATTTCCCCATTTCAAATCTCTGAAATGGGGAATTAATCCATTAACTTTTGCAAATCTTCTTTGGAGAAATGATATTTTTTATTACAAAAATGGCATATTATTTCAGCTTTTTCATCCTCTTCAATTATTTTGTTTATTTCCTCTTTGCCCAGGCTTAATAATACCCCTTCTATTCTCTTCCTATTACAATTACATTTATACTCAATTTCTTTTCTCTCTAGTATTTCCATTTCAAATTCTCCAAATAAAGTTTCCATTACCTGTTCTGGGGATAAACCTTGATGTATTAAAGTAGATATAGGCTTTGCTTTTTTCAATATCCCTTCTATCCTATCTATATCCTTATCCTCTACTCCAGGAAGAAGCTGTAGTATATATCCACCAGCTGCCCTTACTGATATATCCTTATCCACCAATACTCCTAGATTTATGGCTGAAGGTTGTTGTTCTGATAGGTGAAAATAATGGACTAAATCCTCCGCTATTTCCCCAGATACTAAATTGGAATAGCCAATATAGGGTTCCTTTAATCCTAAATCCTTAATTATTGCTAACTGCCCATTTTTACCTACTAGTCCTCCTACGTCTAGCTTTCCATCAGGTCTGCTAGGTAGGTCTGCATAAGGATTGTCTACATATCCCTTTACTTGTCCACCATTGTTGGATACTGCAATTATACTGCCTATAGGCCCGTCACCTTTAATCTTAAAGGTTAAAGCATCTCTTTCACCTTTCATAGTGATCCCTAATAGAACAGCTGCTGTTAGCACTCTACCTAAGGCTGCAGTAGCCGTTGGAGAAGTGCCATGAGTTTTTCTAGCCTCTTCTACCATATGGGTTGAAGTAGCTACGAATAATCTAATATTTCCTTTTTTATCTATTCCACGGATGATATAGTCTTTCATAGGCATACTCCTCTAGATTAAAATATTTAAAGCCCCTGTTAAGGGGCTTAATTTGCTACCGTTAAAAAACATATAACAGAGAATCAGGTTTATAGTTTAATAACATTAGTAGCTTGAGGACCTTTTTCTCCTTGAACTATTTCAAATTCAACATTTTGTCCTTCTTCCAAAGTTTTAAATCCATCACTTTCAATTGCTGAATAGTGTACGAATACATCTTCGCCCTCTTCAGTGGAAATAAAACCATAGCCTTTTGTAGCGTTAAACCACTTTACAGTACCTTTTACCATTTAAAACATTCCTCCAATACAACAATTTAATAGATGAGTCCTATGTATCATCTACCTTTTTCTTAGTCTATCACAATTTAGATATCCTTGTCAAATAATATTCCCAAAGATTTTATTAATTATTCTTTAAATGTTTATTTCCTAATCAAGGCAATGAAACAAAATTGATCCTTTCACTTTTTATACAAGGATTATCAAAAGTAAAACAATCATAATAATGTACTTGGGAAAAACCAGCCAATTCAAGTAACTCTGCTATTTCATCTATTTTATAAGCTTTTTCCATATGTTCTTCGTCAAACCTTCTGTAGTAACCTTTTTCTTCCCTTACAAAAAATGTGAGATAAAACTCGGAAATATTATTTTTTTCATCAAAATAATTTTGCCAAATATAAAATAAATCTTCTTTATCTTCTATAAAGGTGTTGTTGCCAATTATCTCCTTTAGCTTATAGTAGGAGTTTATATCAAATATAAAAATTCCCTCGTTAGTGAGGTGTTTCTTTACATTTTTAAAGGTCTTTAATAGTTCATCCCTATCTGCTACATAGTTTATACTATCACATATGGAAAAGACTCCATCGAATTTTTTGTTAATATGAAAGTCTAGCATATTTTGGTTTAAAATAGTTACATTTTTAAACTTTCTCAGCTTATTATAGGCAATGCTTAGCATATCTGATGATAGGTCAAAACAAGTCAAATCAAATCCATCCTTGGCAAAATAATAGGATAAATTCCCCGTCCCACAGGCCATCTCTAGTATGGATTTAGGATTTTTGCCAAACCTGCCTAATATATTTTTAATATATAAATACCACTTCTCATAGTCTATATCCACCATCAACCTATCATATAAAAATGCAAAATCCTTATACATCCTTTTGTCCCCCTCGTATATTTTACTCTTGTTTCTTATTCATTTCTCTCTTTCTAACGGTTATTAATCCACCTATTTTACCAGATTCTTTTGCAGTTAACCCTCCCCAACCTACTTTCTCTATTTTGTCCATTAAGCCTAACTTAGCAGCAATTTCGTATTTTAATTTATCCTCTAAAGTTTCTTTTCTCTTTCTCTTTTTGTTAGTTTTTTTCTTTTTCTTTTCCACACTATTCCCTCCTAAAAACTATTATTAGTTAGGAGGGATAGTTTTATTCTTATGAAAAAAAGAATTTATAATTCCAAAGGATAAATATTAACATGAATATACCTATTGGTATTCTTTCCAGCCAGTTCATTTTCAGCTTTTTATTCCTAGTTCTCAAAAGTATTTCCCTATAAGCATTGTCGATTTCTACCGATTTTTTCCTGCTACCAGGCAAAGATTTAATCAATTTATATAGTAAAAGTCCAAAAATTAAGGCTAATATTCCCAATGCTATGAAAGTATATACCATTAAACTTGATTCTGGCATAAGGTCTACGGTATAAGAAACTCCTTGCAAATCTTCTAAACCAACCAGTTTATAACCTATTATCAAGGCTATTGCGTTATTAATGGTATGTCCAAGTATTGTAGAAAAAAGGGAATCGGTCTTCAATGCTATTATCCCAAATATTATACCTAAAAATATTGGTCCTAATAAATTTTGTACATTAAAATGAAACATTCCAAATAAAATTGCTGAATATATAACGGCTTTCCTCCTTCCTAAGCTTTCATAGGAGTTCATTACCAATCCTCTAAACATGGCTTCTTCGCATATACCTGGAGTTAAAGCTATGATGAAAAAACTCAACAAAAATTCATTAGATGATGCAGGTATAGGTACTGCATTTGGCGCAATTTGTCCAAATTTACTCAGAATCATAATGCCTACAAAATTGAAGAATATAGCTACAGGATAGGAAAACATTACTATAAATATTATATAAATAGTTTGTTTTAGGGTAATCCTGTTTAATCTTAATACGTCCTTTATCGAATAACCATTTAATTTTAAATATAATAAGGTAGGCATTAGTACGATAACGTATTCAGTTATTAGAAGGCCAGTATATACTTCTCTATATTGAGCCTTAGCTCCTAAAGTTATGAGCAATAATGCAATAATCAAATATAGAATATTTGTCCCTAATATTGAGGGATTCTTTTTGTTTTCCATCATTTAACCCACCTGCTTTTTACAATAATTATAATCACATGGTTCATATTATATCATAGATTAATTTAAAAAACCTGAAGGTTAACCTGCAGGTTCTTAGTCATCAAAAATAAATATATAAGGGATATTCCTATAATAATCTCCATAATTAAGCCCATAGCCAACTATGAATACATCAGGGATAGTAAAGCCTACGTAGTCAGGGGTTATATTGGCCTTTCTCCTACTGGGCTTGTCTAACATGACACACACTTTAATAGATTTGGGCTCTTTCTTACTAATATATTCGACTACCTTACTCATAGTGTATCCAGAGTCCATAATATCATCTACAATTAGAACGTGCTTATCCTCTATATTAGTCCTTATATCTGTAATTATATTTACTATACCAGAAGAAACTTCGTCATGACCATAACTTGAAGTTGTCATAAAATCAATATTTACAGGTATTTGAATAGAGCGGACTAAATCAGCTGCAAAAACAAAACTTCCTCTAAGTAAGGATATAACCACAATATCATTCCCATCATAGTCTTTTGTTATTTCTTCACCTAGCTTCATAACCCTTTCAGCTATTTTATCTGAGTCAAATAATATCTTTGGTTTTTTATCTAATTGCAATTTTTTCTCCCCTTCCTTTTTAATCTTACTTTAATCTACTCCTTAATATTTGCTTGATCTCCCTTAATTCTAAGAATATTTTGTTTAGTGTATATTGAAGACTTACGAGTATTATAAATAATGTGAATATAATAATGGCCTTAATATTCATTAATCTTCTCCTTATCCTAATCTAAAAACCATCTTTAAAATATGGTTATATTGTGTAGATTATACCATAAATTATTAATTAGATGGAAGAGTAAATTGAAAAATGTCTTTTCATTAGGATCTGAAAAGACATTTTTACTCTTTATGCTTCTTCTTCGCAAACATCAAGCCTATTATTGTCGTTTTCAATATATTCTAGCTTAGATATGGATACCTCGTAGGCTACCTTAGTTTCAACTACATCGTTATTATACTTTTTCTGGTATTCACGACTTTGGATCCTTCCTGTCAATAGTCAATGAAAATGTCACATAAGAACATAGAAATTTATTCAGTGAAAATGTCACTTTTAATGATAAAAAAAATATATAACCGCATTTATTCCACGGTCCTATTGACATGGGGCCCCTGACCCCTCTGGACACCAAATTTTGCCGGAAATAGTCCTTAAAATGCAGGTATTTCCGCCGCAAAATTATACCAGAGGGGTCCTCCCCATATCAATAGGCTTTCGCGGCATAAACGCTTATAAATTTGGCTTTAATAAACCATATTTATATAAAAAGGTATGACAAATAAGCCCTTGAAAAAGGACTAAAAAAAGATATAATATTTTTAAGAGATTTTATCTCTTAAACCCATGCTCTTGTTGAGTTAAATAAGCCGTTTAATATTTCTTGGATTTCGGCATCTGTCTCTTTACGCAAGAGAACTTCCTCATACAAGGGTGTGGGTTTTTTATCAACTGATTGCCTCCAAGGATGATTTTTTGATGGTCTAGGTTTGTTCTTTTGTCGTCTTTCTGATAATGTTGAAACTGTCTTTTTAGGTCGTTCATCCAACATCTTAGTATTATAAACTATA
>NZ_AZSU01000009.1:57385-69327 GCF_000511955.1 [Clostridium] ultunense DSM 10521
ATGGGGAGATGCATCAATTTGCACTAACATGCCTTTTTGAGGTTTTCTTTTTCTTCTATGATGTGTCTTACGTTTACGATGCTTTTTAGGGCTTTTAATACCTGCCTCAGTTAGAATTCTATACACCGTAGGATAGCTTACCTGAATATTTTCATGTTCTTCAATTAATTCCTGAAAATGATTAAAATTAGCCTCCTTATATTTTGTCTGTTTAAGTTTAATAATCAAATCTCTAGTTCCATCCGATATAGCATGCTTTGGTTTACGGCCTCTGTTTTTATGGATAATGAACGCAGGTCCTTCTTCTACAACTCCTTTCTTTAACCTTAACACTTGGCGTTCACTTAAGCTTAAAATCTCAGCAGCTTCTCGAATAGTTATTACTTTATCAACTGTTTGATTAATGACTCTAAGTCTAGTTATTTCTTTTTGAGTCATATTAAATATCTCCTCTCTCATATATGACATTTTATCAGAATGAATTTAATATGACATTATCATAGAATAATAATACGACTTTGGATCCTTCCCCATAATTTAATATGATCTCCTACCAATAGTTTTTCACAAAATCGAGCATTCCTTCCCCAGGCTATGCAAGGTATATAATCGGATTTATTATAGGCTCTATTTACCGCAATCAGTAAATCTGAAATCTCCCTTCCAAAGGGAGTTGTTCTATAAATAGGTGGTTTGCAAATATAGCCATCTAAAAAAATTTCATTTGGAGATCTTAATAATTCATCCACTTCTTCGTCCTTTAGAATCTTAATATCCCTAGCAAATACTGTCAACACCAATCTGCTAGTATTATCCACATATCGATTATAGGAACGTAGTTGCCCATTGATTTGTACATAAGAACCTATGGATAAATCCATATCGACTATTAACCGTTCAGATATGGTTATTGGTAATATGTCTACAGAATTACTCAATCTTGGAACCTCTAAATCGAAATTATAAAAGCCTTCCCCGTACATTTCATGGCTAAATTCCATTGGAGAATTTACCTTCCCAATAACCCCAACCGCATTTGTGTCCATTGTTCTCTCAACCACAAATATCATCTCCCCCTTATTCTTATGTATTTCATAATCTATAACTATGTTTATTCGTTGATTCCCATTAATATGATAAAGCTACCAATTTTTTTATAATGGATTTAAAGCTTTTTCTTATGCTATAGATTATTATTCATTTGTAAGATTAATTTGATAATATTTTATCAAATTTGAGTTGGCTTTTCCAGTATATTTTTTTAAATCAGCTAATAATTAAATTAGCTGATTTATGAATTCTCTACTATCTTTTAGGGATTCACTTCCTAAAATCATCAAAAGATCGTTTTTAGATAATGCTTTAGTTGCAGCATAAATGCATCTATCTAATCTAGAAAATATTTCATAATCCACCTTTTGATTTAACAGCATTAAATGGATATTATTCTTTAATAAAGCTTCCTTTTCATCTAAATATAGGAATAGCTTTTTTATATTCAAAATAGGTTGCCAATTTAATATTGTCTTTAAATTATCTTTTATTGTATAAATTCCCTGGTCTATTTCTATTCCATTTACAACGTATATACCCTTATATTTTAAATTTTGAGCCTCTTCAAAAACTAAGTTATAATCTGCAGGTATATTACAATTACTATCTATTATCATATGTTCTTTATCATATATCTTTTCCAAATGTCTATAGATCCCCTTAATATTGGATAAAATTTTTTTCATTTCTTCCACATTTTCCCCATAAACCAATCCACAAGATATGGCCGCTAGACCATAATATATATTTGATCTTCCTACTAGATTTAATATTACTGGTATTTCCATAGGCTCTGCTTTTGATCCATTTATATTAAAAATTGCTCTTTGTTGGCATAGGTTAAATTCGATATGGTTAGATACTATGCAGCTGGAGGTAGTTATAGTCGCTTTATTATTCAATCCATAGGTTATTATCAATCCTTGTACTTCTTTATCTAATAACTTTATAGAATTTTTTTCATCTATATTCATTACAATATATTGAGCCTTACGAACTACCTCCTTTAGGAAAGGATTATTATATTCATCCTGCTTTAAACTTGTGTGAACAATAATGTGGAAGTATAAATTTAAATTTGCTATACTTTCTAGATTTTTTGTTGTAAGTTCTGATATCAATAGAAGTTTATCATCTTTTGCCAATATAGTGATTATATTGTTGGGATAATTGATCATTTGATAACCTGAATTAATAAATATTTCTCTTATTATATGAAAAGTTACATTGTTTTTTCCAGAACCTAGTACCCCTATTGAAATCAATTTTTCATTAGACATGTATATACTCCTCATTATTAATTTACTTTTGTTTATTTGTTGGACCTTTGCCTACCTGTATTATCCATATAAAAGTCCTCTTTATATATTAGATCCGAAATAGGCACTATCTCATAACCTTCTTCTTGTAGCCTTTCGATAACTATGGGCAGGTATTCCAGAATATACTTTGCATTATTGTGAAATAAAACTATGGAACCCTTTCCTACATTCCGTGTAACCCTATCCACTACTGGCTGAACTCCTAATTCTTTCCAATCCAAAGAGTCTACATCCCACTGTATTACATAATAATTATTTTCCCTGCATAGGCTTATAACTCTATCATTATAATCCCCAAAAGGAGGTCTAAATAGAATAGGCTTTTCGTTTATTAATTTTTCTATTTTATCTCCTGTTGTATTTAATTCCTTTACTATTTCCTCATCAGATAATTTAGTCATATATGGGTGATTAGTAGAATGATTTCCTACCTCGTGTCCTCTATTATATATTTCTTTTACATGTTCTGGATATTTATCAACCCAAAATCCAACTAGGAAAAAAGTGGATTTAACATTATATTTATCAAGTATATCCAATATACCTAAAGTAAACTCATCGCCCCAAGCGGCATCAAAGCTTAATGCTATTTTTTTTTCATCTGTACCTACACTATAAATGGGCAATTCCTTTTTATAAGAAAAAACCTCTAAAAAATTGCTATTGGTTTTGATGGTAGTGTAAGAGATGGAAATCATAAGGATAAATATGAGTATTAATATTCTATAGGCTATATTATCTTCTCTATATGCTTTTTTCAACATATCACCTCCTAAAGTCCCTATAATACAATTTATTCTGTAAAGATATTTATATTACTTACATTGAAAAGCTAATTATTATCAAAATTTAAAATAAAATAATTATATTATTAATATTATTGTCTCTAGAAATATATGAATAATTCTTAGTAATTCTTTACATGTGATTAAAGTCAGTTAAAACTTTTCTATTATTTACAAGGATATTTAAAAGAAAAATGGTTATATTATTAATACAACGACTCAAATATGTTGTTGTAAGGAGGAGGAAAAATGGCTAATAATAATAAAATATTAGTCCCCGAAGCAAGGCAAGCTCTAGAGCAATTGAAATTAGAAATAGCTAATGAATTAGGATTAAGTAATTATAACAGTATAGATAAAGGCGAATTGCCATCTAGAGTAAATGGATATGTTGGCGGTTATATGGTAAAGAGACTTGTAGAAACTGCCCAAAATCAAATGGCAAATAAATAAATTTTATCGGAGGTAAGTGGAATTCCACTTACCTCTTTATTTATGATATAATTTATTATAATATAATTAATCGAAGAGGTGTCCAATATGTTTATCGAAAATACTGAAGAGTTAGCTCAAAATAAATTACTCTTATTATATATAATTGATAGATCTGAAAAACCCTTGACCAATGAGCAAATTACCGAATTTATGCTAGAAAATAATTATATGAATTATTTTTTGATACAACAATATTTGTCAGAATTAATTAACTCTAGCTTTATAGAATACTCTATTACAGAAAATAAAAAAACATATAAAATGTTGGATAAAGGGAAGGCAACTTTATCCTATTTTGAAGACAGAATACCTAAAAAAATTAAAGAAGAAATTGCAAACAAATTTAGCGAAATTAAAGAGGATGAAAAAAAAGCGACTCAGGTCCTAAGTGAATTTTTTCAAAAAGATGATGCCCAATTTATGGTCAATTTAAAACTTGTAGAGAATGACGAAACCCTTTTCAGCCTTTATATAAACGTGGCTACTGCCAAACAAGCTGAAAAGATTTGCCATACTTGGGAAAACAATACTGAACATATCTATAAGAATGTATTAAATATGCTGGTTGGTGAAGAAATAGCTTCAATTGAGGGCTAGGATCCCATTGGGTTCCTTGCCAACTAGAATATTTACTATTACTCTATTGACCTCTATATCGAATAGGGTTAAGGTATTGGTTAAAATATTGGTAATGAATAGAATGTTTTCCCTATTCCATTCCAATTTATTAGGCATTCCTTTTAGATAAGTTTTGCTTAATAAATTTTTCCTTTCTATATCCATTCTACATAGGTATCCATTGTCCATATTTGTAATAAATATTATTTCGCTGCCGTTAATTTTTAGCATATTACTATAAATCCCTTCAACTTGAATACTGCTCTTTTCCTCGTAGGTTTCTAAATCTATTATAGATATATGGCTATTATCGGTTACACCATTATTAACATTGGATAGAATATAGATTTGATTTTCAAAAATGTTTATCTTAATAGGATTATTGCTAAGTTTAATATTACGATGCTCATTTCCCTTTAAGCTTATAAGATCTATACTATAGCCATTGCTATTTACTACATAAATATTCATATTCTCTTCATCTATTTCTATATAAGTTGGTTTCTCACCTACTGGAATATTTTCTACCAAGGAAAAATCTTCTTCGTCTATTATAGATATGGAATTTGAATCTGTATTAGTTATAAAAAGATGATCATTAAAATATTTTATACAGGTTGGATAACTTCCTACCGCTAAAATATCCACTATATTATTATTTTTCAAATCCATTTTAAAAATCGAATTATCGTAGACGTTAGTAATATATATATATCCTCGTCCATTAGTTACTAAATCGTAAGGTCCAATAAAACATCCTTCTAATCTAATGTTTTTCCTATTATTAATTAGGATATTCCTTTTTAGATCGATAGTCTCTGTTTTTTTATTATCAAAATCTATAAAGGTTAATGTATCATCTCCAGTATTTGCCACTAATATTTTTCCCTTTAATATCAATTTCTCACCTCCATCCACTATATATAAGTTAATCTATGCTTCTTAGTGGATTAAGGTGATTAAATATATTTTGCTACTTGCTGAAAATTCTTCTAGCTAATAAAGGTTTTTTAATGGACAGGTTTCTTCTTTTAACCTCAATTATCAATTGATTTACTATAGAGACTCTTTTTTCATATTCATCTAAATCATAAAAATTTGACAAAGCTTTCAGCTTTTCCATTTCTTCTAAAGTAAAGTCGATTAATTGTTCATTTGTCAAATTAGTGTAGGAAAATAATTTTACTTTATTCATAAAAAAAACCTCCTATAGAATCTATAAATATGTATATTCTATAGGAAGGTTACATATACTAATTATTTTTTAATAGGATTTTTCTTACATCGCCAATTAGATATAAGGATCCACCAAACACTATTAAATCTTCATCTTTTGCTAATTCAAAGCTTTTATCTATGGCCTTTTTTATATCTTTTTCAATATAGATATTTTTATTGTATTTATTTATTATTTTCTCTAGAGCTTCCGCTTCCATTTTTCTAGGCATATTTACCTCTGTAATTACAATTTTATCCGCTAAGGGCACTATTGTTTCCACTATATGACCCACATCTTTATCTTTAAGTATGGCTATTCCAAGGATTAGTCTATTATATTTAAACCTTTTAATACTTTCTGCTAAGGTTTTGGCCCCTTGTAAATTATGAGCACCATCGATTAAGAAGGTAGGATTTGTTTTAAGTATCTCCAGCCTTCCAGGCCATTTAGTGTTTTTAAGTCCCTTTCTAATTTGCTCCCCTGTTACCTGGATAAGCCCTTTATCCCTTAAAATCAGAATGGTCATCAATGCTAATGTAGCATTATATACCTGATGCTCTCCTATTAAACTAATCTCCATATCTTTATAGATTTTATCTCCATATTGAAAGTTAAAAACTCCCCCCTTTTGACCTAAATGGATGATCTCCACCTTTTCCATAGGACAGAGGATTAATTTAGCTTTCTTTTCCATGGCTACTTCTTCTATCACCTTAAAAGCTTCCTCTTCTTGAGGATAGGATATTACTAAACCATTTTCTTTTATTATGCCAGCTTTTTCATAAGCTATTTTCCCTAAAGTATCTCCCAATACATCGGTGTGGTCATAATCTAAAGTAGTTATAACGGAGACATACGAATCTTCAATAACGTTCGTTGAGTCAGCTCTTCCCCCTAAACCTACTTCTAATACGGTAAAATCAACATTCTCTTCTTTAAAGTAGACGAAGGCAACAGTAGTAACTATTTCAAAGGTAGTAGGATGTTCATAGCCTTCTTGTAGCATTATTTCTACCTTTTCCTTAACCTTTTCTGTTATCTTTGCCAATCTTTCATTAGGAATATCTTGTCCATTGATGGATATTCTCTCGTTAAACCTTTCCAAATATGGGGAAGTAAATAGCCCCACTCTATAGCCTGCTTCTTTCAATATTGATGCTATATGGGCAGAAGTAGAACCTTTTCCATTAGTCCCTGCCACATGAATGTATTTCATGTTCAAATGAGGATTGCCCAGTAGATCTAATAGTTTCCCTATTACATCTAATCCTAATCTTGACCCAAATTTATTTTTATCATTAATATAATTTAAAGCCTCTACGTAGTTCATTACCTTCCCTCGCCTTTTCTATTTTCATAGAGTGGATACTATCCACCCTATGCCTTAATTATCGGATTTTAAGCTTTCTAGTCTTTCTAATACTTTATTCATCATATCCTGATATTTTTTTTCTTTGGCCTTTTCTTTTTCTAC
This sequence comes from [Clostridium] ultunense DSM 10521, assembly GCF_000511955.1. Classification (GTDB taxonomy): domain Bacteria; phylum Bacillota; class Clostridia; order Tissierellales; family Tepidimicrobiaceae; genus Schnuerera; species Schnuerera ultunensis. The sequence goes on from NZ_AZSU01000009.1 coordinate 64,352, forward strand.
AACCTGTTCTGGTGCTTTTTGGATAAACCCTTCATTAGAAAGTTTTCCTCTAACTCTTTTAAGTTCTCCTGCCAATTTCTCCTTTTCTTTTTCCAACCTTTCTATTTCCTTTTCAAAATCGATTAGATTCTTAAGTGGAATAAATACTTCACATCTATCTAATACTACGGATATATTGTCTTCCCCCAGATTGGATTTATCTTCTTGTATTTGGATATCTTCTCCACTGGCTAAATTAATGAAGTATCTTTTACCGTAGTTTATAATGTCTTTTATCTCCTCATCCCTAGTTATAAATATTAAAGTAGCTTTTTTAGAAGGGGCTATATTCATCTCTTGCCTTGCATTTCTTATACCTTTAATGGCCTCCATTATGAAAGCCATACTTTTTTCAGCTTCTACATTTTCCATTTCTTCATTGGAGATTGGCCATTGGCTTATGATTAAAGCACCTTCCCTTGAAGGTAAATGTCTCCATATTTCCTCTGTAATAAAGGGCATAAAGGGATGTAGTAATTTTAAAATATTCTCCAAAACATGGAGTAATACCTTTTCTGCCGTTCTTTTACTTTCTACATTATCTCCATATAATCTAGGTTTCACCATTTCAATATACCAATCACAATATTCATCCCATGTGAAGTCATGAATCTTCTGGGCTGCTATCCCTATCTCATATCTATTAAGATTAGCTGTAATCTCTTCAATAACTTTATTAACTCTAGATAATATCCATTTGTCTTCTTCTTCCAAAAATTCTTTATCTACTTTTTCCATTGCTACTTTCTCATCTGTATTCATTAACACAAATCTAGTAGCATTCCACAATTTATTTGCAAAATTCCTATTGGCTTCAACTCTTTCCATATGGAATCGCATATCATTTCCTGGCGTATTTCCAGTAACCAGAGTAAACCTTAAAGCATCAGCCCCATATTCTTCTATTACATCTAATGGGTCTATACCATTGCCCAAGGATTTGCTCATCTTCCTACCTTCTGCATCCCTTACTAATCCAGTTAAAAAAACATCCTTGAAGGGGACTTCTCCAGTCTGTTCTAAGCTAGAGAATACCATTCTAACTACCCAGAAGAATATGATATCGTATCCTGTTACTAAAACATCTGTTGGGAAGAAATATTGAAGATCTTCAGTTTCCTCTGGCCAGCCTAATGTTGAGAAAGGCCATAGGGCTGATGAAAACCAAGTGTCTAATGTATCTGGATCTTGATATATATTAGTGCTATTACATTTATTACATTTAATTGGCTTTTTCTTAGATACCATTATTTCTTCACAATCTTCACAATAATAGACAGGTAATCTATGTCCCCACCATAGCTGCCTCGAAATACACCAATCCTTAATTTCTTCGAGCCAATGGGCATAAACCTTTCCAAATCTATCTGGAATGAAATTTAGTTTTCCCTCATTATAAGCATCTAGAGCTGGCTTTGCCAAAGGTTCCATTTTTACAAACCATTGTTTAGATATTAAAGGTTCAACTACAGTTTTACATCTTTCGCAATGACCTATACTATTATCGTGTTCTTTTATTTTTGCTAGATAACCTTCATTTTTCAGATCCTCTACTATTCTTTTTCTTGCTTCGTATCGATCTAATCCACTGTACTTGCCACCGTTTTTGTTAATGGTTCCATCCTCACTCATTATTATGCATTGGCCTAAATTATGTCTTTCTCCTACTTCAAAATCGTTAGGGTCATGGGATGGGGTAATCTTTACTGCACCTGAACCAAAGTCCATCTCCACATATTCATCTGAAATTATAGGAATTTCTCTATTTATCAAGGGTAATATGGCGGTTTTTCCTACTAGACCTTTGTATCTATCATCTTCTGGATGGACTGCTATAGCTAAATCCCCTAACATGGTTTCAGGTCTTGTAGTGGCTATGACAATATACTCTTCCTCATCCTTAATAGGATATTTTATATGCCAAATATGACCTACTGTTTCCTCATGGTCTACTTCTGCATCGGAGATAGCTGTTTTACAATTTGGACACCAGTTGATAATCCTATCTCCTCTATAAATTAAACCTTTTTCATATAGTCTAATAAATACTTCCTCTACTGCATTGCTTAGACTATTGTCTAAAGTAAATCTTTCCCTACTCCAATCGCAAGAAACCCCTATCTTTTCAAGCTGATTATTTATATTTCCACCATATTTTCTAGTCCAGTCCCAGGCTTCTTGAATGAAGTTTTCTCTGCCTAATTTCTCTTTAGTTTTACCTTCAGATCTAATCTTCTCCACAACTTTTGCTTCTGTGGAAATACTAGCATGATCCGTTCCTGGCAACCATAAAGCTTCATACCCTTCCATCCTCTTCCAGCGAATTAGAATATCTTGTATGGTATTATTTAACGCATGCCCCATATGAAGATTTCCGGTAACATTTGGTGGTGGCATCATAATAGTATAGGGCTTTTTGCCTTTATCTACATTAGCTTTAAAATATTCTTTTTCTTTCCAAAATTCATATAACCTATCTTCAAAGCCCTTAGGATTGTAAGTTTTTGGTAAATTTTCTATCATTTTAGTTCCTCCTCTTTTATTCAATTCATAACCACAATGGTCGTTATCCTAGTTCACAATAAAAAACCTTCGGCCTTAAAATCTAAGGACGAAGGATAATTCGCGGTACCACCTTAATTCCATAAGCAAAGCCTATGGCTCTTAAAATATATAACGGTTAATCCGTTCTAGCCTACTTTAGTTTTCAGCTAAAATACTTGGAAGCTACCTTCGGTAATAATTGCCTATAAAAGTCTTTCAGCCTAGGGACTTTTCTCTCTGTATAGGATAATTACCTACTCCTCTTCTTCATCGTAATATATAGAATTGTTAGAGAATATTATACAGATAATGTTGACCTTTGTCAATATTATCTAAATATAGTTTTTACTATCCTTGGATAGATAAATTACAAGATAGTTTATAAAAGCTAATATATTTAATATTACTGTAGTTAAAATCAATAATTTGGTTACATTCGGGCTGGGAAATTTAAATACTATGGAAAGAATTGCAGTATAGAAAGAAACCGTTGCAATCTTCCCATATTTATTCGAAGGAAGGACTTTTTTTTCTTTAAGTAAATATAATATAAATCCGCCTATTATCATCAATGCTTCCTTAACTCCAATAACTAACAAAACCCATGCAGGTATCAATTGGGCTGTAGTAAAGCTTATCAGCACGGCAAAGGTCATCAATTTATCTGCAAGGGGATCTAATACTGCTCCTATTTTGGTCGTTAAATTATATTTTCGCGCTATATATCCATCTAGTACATCAGATATTCCAGCCATTATAAAAACTATACCAGCGTAGAGTAAATGATTTTCTTTTGCTGAATAAAAAAAACATAGATATATTGGTACTAGTATGATTCTTAATATAGTTAGCATATTAGGAATATTCATAACAAAACCTCTCTTTAACAATCTATTTAGTTAGTAACCAAAAATGGTAAATAGAATATTATAACTATAAAAGACCACTATTATTCTTATAATATTATAGGAGGGATACGTTTGTCAAAGGTTTTTAAATTAATTTCCTTAATTCTAATACTTACATTACTGATGACTTTAAATTTAACCGGTTGCAAAAAAGAAGAACTAAGAAAAGTTAGATTAATTGAAGTAACCCATTCCTTATTCTATACCCCTCAATACGTAGCAATAACTCAAGGATTCTTTGAGGAAGAAGGATTGAAAATTGAACTTACAGATGGAAAAGGGGCAGATAAATGTATGACAGCATTATTAAGTGGTGAGGCGGATATTGCTTTTATGGGACCAGAAGCTTCGGTATATGTTTACACCCAAGGTAGAGGAGATTATGCCATTAATTTTGCCCAATTAACCCAAAGGGATGGTTCTTTTCTTGTGGCAAGGGAGCCTGATCCAGAATTTACTTTTGATAAACTTAAGGACAAAGAAGTACTTGGTGGAAGGAAAGGCGGAATGCCTTTTATGACTTTGGAATACGTAGTAAAAAAGCACGGCCTTACTCCAGGAGAAGATGTAAATCTGAGGACGGATATCCAGTTTGATGTGTTGGCAGGTGCTTTTGTTGGAGGAGAGGGAGATTATGTTTCATTGTTTGAACCAGTAGCCGCTACCCTAGAAAAAGAAGGTAAAGGCTATGTAGTGGCTTCAATAGGTAAGGAAGGAGGTTATATACCTTATACATGTTATTCTACAACAAAGAGCATTATAGAAAAAGACTCGGAGTTAGTACAGAAATTTACCAATGCCATATATAAAGGAATGTTATGGGTTCAAAATCATTCTTCCGAAGAAATTGCAAAGGCGGTAAAACCACAATTTCCAGATACAGATGATGAAGTTTTGATAGCATTAATCGACAGATATAGAGAGCAGGATAGTTGGAAGCCAGATTTAATAATAACAGAGGAAGGATTAAACCATATGATGGATATTATGGAATTAGCAGGAGAATTAGAAAAAAGAGCAGATTACGAAAAAATAGTAACTACCAAGTTTGCAGAAAAGGCTATGGAAAACATTAAAAAATAGATTATTATAAATTAGTCTAAAACATTTCTTCACTTATTAATTGGAAGAAGTGAAGAATCTAAGTTTTGGGATTCTTCACTTCTTTCAGAAAAGTTATAAGACCAAGTATCTTAGCTGCTTCAGATGTTTATTTCGAAAATGGACAAAAATGTTTACAAAATAGTTACAATTTACCCTTTATTTATTGTCGAATTTATTGTATACTAAATATTATTAGAAATAATAATACTGAAGAAAAAGGAGTTGTTTTTTATGGCTAGCGTCGATCCTTTGAAAAAGACAGTTATATCTTTTACTATAGCCGGAGTTCTATTTGCCAATCCTGTATTTGTACAAGCTGATCTAGGCGATCAAGTATTGAAATATGAAATGAACCATAAGGATGTGCAAGTTCTTCAAGAA
>NZ_AZSU01000009.1:69359-71782 GCF_000511955.1 [Clostridium] ultunense DSM 10521
GACAACGCCTGTATAGAAAGTTTTCATGCAATACTAAAAAAAGAATGCGTATATCTTAATACATTTATAGATCATAATCATGCTAAGTTAATATTATTTCAATATATAGAAGGATTTTATAATAGAAAAAGGATTCATTCATCAATCAACTACATGACTCCAGATGAATATGAGAATCTATGTAGAGTAGCATAGCTTGCTTTAGATTTTGAGCCTGAGGGGATGATAGCCACCCGTAGGGCTTGCCATTGATAAGCCAATAAATAAATGCTACAATATTCCACCACGAAGGCACAAAACATAGCTTGCTTTGAGTTTATCGCCTTCGGGTAGAAACCTAAAAGCATTTATGTTTGGATTGTCAATGGTGGCGGAGACCCACAAAAAAACCTAAATTTTTGTCCAAACTATTGACATAGATCCAGAGCAGGATAGTTGGAAGCCAGATTTAATAATAACAGAGGAAGGATTAAACCATATGATGGATATTATGGAATTAGCAGGAGAATTAGAAAAAAGAGCAGATTACGAAAAAATAGTAACTACCAAGTTTGCAGAAAAGGCTATGGAAAACATTAAAAAATAGATTATTATAAATTAGTCTAAAACATTTCTTCACTTATTAATTGGAAGAAGTGAAGAATCTAAGTTTTGGGATTCTTCACTTCTTTCAGAAAAGTTATAAGACCAAGTATCTTAGCTGCTTCAGATGTTTATTTCGAAAATGGACAAAAATGTTTACAAAATAGTTACAATTTACCCTTTATTTATTGTCGAATTTATTGTATACTAAATATTATTAGAAATAATAATACTGAAGAAAAAGGAGTTGTTTTTTATGGCTAGCGTCGATCCTTTGAAAAAGACAGTTATATCTTTTACTATAGCCGGAGTTCTATTTGCCAATCCTGTATTTGTACAAGCTGATCTAGGCGATCAAGTATTGAAATATGAAATGAACCATAAGGATGTGCAAGTTCTTCAAGAACATCTGGTAAATTTGAACTTTTTAAATTTGGAAGAGACTACTACATATTATGGTGAAAAAACCCTTAATGCTGTCAAAGAGTTTCAACGTTCTCAAGGGCTAAATCCAGATGGTTCCTTTGGCCCAGATACATTTGAAGCATTACAGCAAATTTTAGATTTAAAACCCTTAATACATGAACGATTGTTAAAGGAAGGTATTGAGGGAGAAGATGTTAAAGCTTTACAGGAAAGGCTTAAAATATTAGGATTGTTAGATATAGATGAGTGTACTACATATTTTGGTTCTGAAACTAGACAAGCCCTCGCAGATTTTCAGAAGCTGTATGGTATTAAAGTGGATGGAATAGCTGGATCTGAAACCATACAAGCTATAAATGAAGCTATAAAAGGCAATAGGCGCAGAGTTAATCCATCAGCTAGCAGAGGTGGCTCAAGAAATAGTTCCTTAGGCCCAAATATTATAGATACAGCTAAAAAATATATTGGTACCCCTTATCGTTATGGTGGTACTACCTCTAATGGATTTGATTGCTCAGGTTTTGTTCAGTTTGTATATGGCCAGTATGGTGTTACAGTACCCCGTACCTCTTCGGAACAAGCAAATGTAGGTACAAAGGTAAGCAAGGAAGATTTAAAAATTGGAGATTTAGTCGTCTTTAGTGGTACTACTTCCAGTAGATCCGGTCCAAGCCATACGGGTATATACATAGGAGATGGTAATTTCATTCATTCTAGTTCATCTAGAAGTAAAGGAGTTATTATCTCTAACCTTAATTCTGGTTATTATAGTGAGCGTTTCTCCTATGGTAGAAGAGTATTTTAGGTAAATAATAGGACTGTTTTGAATAGTTAACAATTTCAAAACAGTCCTTTATTTATTATCTCTGGAGACTGTAATAAATTTTGTGCTTTAAGTAAGTTTGATTACTCTGATCTGACAAGAAAATTTAGATTTAATTTAGATAATAATTTTTCAAATTTGATACTTTAGTTTTAGTTTGCCAAAATTATAGGGAAATATACATAAATTCTTATAATTTTGGCAATAATTTTAAACATGGAGAAATGTGTTCATTTTTTTAGTTAGGTGGTTTCTAGGTAAATAATGGCCTAGGCCATTATTTACCTAGAAACCACCTGTTAAATCCTATTCCCCAAGTTTTTCTATAGATTTAGGGTGCATTGTTTCAATTTTAAAGATATTGTTCTACCCTTCCTTCAAAAAATATCATCAGTTGATTTAGAATAGAGTCCCAATTTCTATATCTCTGGGTCCACTTTTTCATAACATTTTGACTTGCTAGATATAGCATTTTTTCTAGGGATAAATCAGTTGGAAAGACAGACTTAGTCTTTGTAACTTTCCTAAATTGCCTATGCAAACCTTCTATTATATTTGTAGTATACATTATTTTTCTAATTTCAATAGGATA
>NZ_AZSU01000009.1:73140-87587 GCF_000511955.1 [Clostridium] ultunense DSM 10521
ATTTTGCTAACCATATCTGCTGATACTTCAATTCCATAGAGATCCTTTACCTGGTCATGAATATCCCTAGTTGACATTCCTCTTGCATAAAGGGATATTATTTGTTCTTCTATACCTGATATATCCCTTGTATGTTTTGGAACTACTACTGGTTCAAATTCGCCATTTCTATCTCTTGGTATATCTAACTCAATTTCTCCAAAACGAGTGCTTACAGTCTTTTTCGTAGTACCATTTCTACGATTATCTGTATTTTTGTTCTTTTTATCTCCTTTTACATATCCTAATTCTACCTCTAATTCTGCCTCTAACATCTCTTGTAGTGCATCTTTAAACATTTCTTTAAGATATGTGTGGAGATCATTTACTGTTTTTAAATCTCCATCTACTATCATATTTCTTAAAACTTCCTTTGGTAAAGTTGCCATAAAAAATTCTCCTTTCTAGTTTTGGTCTTATTTAGATTCTTGCCAGAAAAGAGAATTTTATTTCCTAAAAGCACAAATTATTTTACACTACCTATCTCTGTATAAATCCTACTTTCCTATAAACTCTTCTTAAAGTTTTATTTGCTATATAACTAGCTTTTTCTGCTCCTTCTCTATATACCTTTTCTAAATAGTCTTTATCGTTTATTAGTTCATTATATCTTTCTTGTATTGGTCTTAATCCCTCTACGACTACTTCAGCTAAATCTTCCTTAAACTTACCGTATCCAATGCCCTCATATCTATTCACTATTTCTTCAATAGTGTCCCCTGAAAAAACGCTGTAAATATTAATTAGATTCTTGATTCCTAATTGTTCATCATTATATTTTACTTCTCCTATGGAATCTGTTACTGCCCTTTTGATTTTTCTTCTTATAGCCTCTGGTTTGTCTAATATAAGTATATAACCATTTTCATTTTCATCGGATTTGGACATTTTGCTTTCTGGGTTTTGAAGGCTCATAATCCTTGCCCCTTCCTTTTTTATCAAAGGTTCTGGTACTTGGAAGGTAGGACTATATTTATTGTTAAACCTTTCTGCCAAGTCTCTGGCTAATTCTAAATGCTGTTTTTGATCCTCTCCTACCGGCACAAGTTCTGTCTGGTACAATAATATATCTGCTGCCATTAATACCGGATAGGTGAATAGGCCTGCATTTAAATTTTCCTCCGACTTTTTAGATTTTTCTTTGAACTGGGTCATCCTGCTTAATTGTCCCATATAGGAAATAGTATTTAGTACCCAAGTCAATTCTGCATGGGCAGGTACATGGGATTGGATGAATATAGTAGACTTTTCTGAATCAAGTCCACAGGCTAAATATATGGCCAATACCTCTAAAGTGTTCTTCCTTAAATCCTTTGGTACTTGAGGTACTGTTATAGCATGTAAATCCACTATGGAATAATAGCAATCATATTCATCTTGTAATGATATCCAGTTTTTTATAGCTCCTATATAGTTTCCTATGGTAAGTCCTCCTGAGGGTTGGACACCGCTGAATACAACTTTTTTCTCCATATTCATTCCTCCTAAATAAAAAATCCCCTCCATCTCTATAAAAGAGACGAAAGGGTTGCTTCCGTGGTACCACTCTAATTGGCTTATAGCCCACTTTAATCCGTAAGGGGGATTAGTCCTAATATCCTACTATAATTTCAGATATTAACTCTCAAGTCCATTGGATATAATAGTATCATCAGGCTCCCACCATCCCTGACTCGCTTAGGATCTTTATTATATCTACTACTCTTGATCATAGTTTCATATTCATCTGTTATTTACATTATACACATTTTTGTAAAAATGTAAACTAAAATAATTAGATTACATACATTAAATAATCATCCCTATTGTTTTTTACCACTTTCCCAGGAATGCCCACTACAGTAGTATATGGGGGCACATCTTTTAAAACTACTGCATTGGCTCCTATTTTTGCCCCTCTTCCTATGGTTATTGGTCCTAGTATTTTAGCTCCTGACCCTATCATTACATTATCTTCTACGGTAGGATGGCGCTTAGTACCTGGTTCTCCCCCAATTCCCCCAAGGGTTACTCCATGATACATAGTTACATTATCCCCTACTTCTGCTGTTTCCCCTATTACCACCCCCATGCCATGATCTATGAATAGATTTTTTCCTATCTTTGCTCCAGGATGGATTTCTATACCAGTAATCCTCCTTGCTCTTTGGGATATAATTCTAGCCAAAACATATCTTTTTTTCTTATAAAGCCTATGGGCTAATTTATGATAGATTATTGCTTTCAAACTTGGATAGCAAAGAATGGCCTCAATCATACTTTTAGTAGCCGGATCCTTTTCCATTATATTCCTTGCTTCTTCTATGATAAACTTAATCATTATATCACTCTCCATTAAACAATACTGTGGAAAGATACCTTTCTCCTGTATCAGGTAAGACTGTTACTACTTTTTTACCTTTTCCTAATCTTTTAGCTAAAGCAATTGCAGCATAGATGTTAGCTCCTGAAGATATACCACAAAATATTCCTTCTTCTACTCCAATTTCCCTAGCTTTTGCAAAGGCGTCTTCATCGTCTACTTTTATTATTTCATCAATTATATTTCTATCCAATATCACAGGTATAAAATTAGCCCCTATTCCTTGGATTCCATGGCCACTTGGATTGCCGCCAGATAAAATTGGGGATTTACTAGGTTCTACTGCAACGATTAATGTATTCGGATTATTTTCCTTTAACCTTTTACCTATCCCAGTTATAGTTCCTCCTGTTCCCACTCCAGCTACAAAGGCAGCCACTTCCCCTTTTATGTCTTCTAATATCTCTACACCAGTGGTTTCATAATGGGCTTTTACATTATTCATGTTCCCAAATTGGTCTGGCATAAAATATCCTTCCTTATTAGCCAGTTCTTTAGCTAATTCTACTGAACCTGCCATCCCATATTTCCCTTCTGTAAGGATTAATTCTGCTCCATAAGCTTCCATAAGTTTTCTTCTCTCAATACTCATAGTATCAGGCATTACTATTATCACCTTATAGCCCCTTGCTGCCCCTATCATGGCAAGGGCAATTCCAGTATTGCCACTGGTAGGTTCTATAATGGTGCTGCCTTTTTTTAATATCCCCTTATCTTCTGCATCTTTAATCATGTATAAAGCTGGTCTATCCTTAACACTACCACCTGGATTGAAAAATTCTACTTTCACCCAAATATCTGCCATATCTTCTGTTATCATATTATTTAATTTTACTAAAGGCGTTCTTCCTATGGTTTTATAGATATTATTAAATTCCATTTTATCTCCTCCCAAAAATAATTTTTTATTAAAAGTATTCCTTTGAATATATATCCTTAGTTTACCCTGGGGATAGCAATAAAAAAACCTTTTACCTCTTGTATAAATAAATATACAGAGGCAAAAGGTTACTTTCGCGGTTCCACTCTGTTTGGGACATGATCCCATCTCTATTCGAGTACTAACATACTCTAGTTCTATAACGGGAACTACCGTTTAAGTCTACTGAAGTTTCGACTAAAAACTCCTTGGTGCACTTCGAATACACTAGTATAGATTCCTTCCACCAGCTGGAATCCTCTCTGTAATACTATATATACTCTACTTTACCAAGTCATAGTTTTTAAATTTACTTTATAAAATATTATATTACAGTATAGCATAATTGTTCCTAATAGTAAATATATTTTTGTCTTTATAAGGAAAAAGATGTAAAGGCTAATATGGAATATATATAAGCCGTTGGGTTCTTGTTTATACTATCTCCTATTGTATAAAATACTTGATTCAATTTATCATATATTTCTTCATCTTTTATTATATTAGATAATTTTTGAAGGCTTAAGGCTGCAAAAGAATTACCTGAAGGGATTGCCCCATCATAAAAATCCTTTGGTCTTAGGATTAACTGTTCTGAAATATGACTGTAATAATAAAATCCTCCATCCTCTTCGTCCCAGAACAACCTTACCATATCATCCTTTAATTTTTTGCTTATTTCCAAATAGGTCTTATCTTCAGTTGCCTGATAAAGGGTCAAAAGTCCATATATGAAAAAAGCATAATCTTCTAAGAATCCATAGTTATAGCTTTCTCCGTCTATGTTGGTAGACAATAGATAGCCTTTTTCATCTATAGAATTAGATATTATAAAATCTGCCGCCTCTTTTGCCCTTTTTATAAATAGGTCTTTCTTTACCACTTTCCCTCCATAGGCTAAAGCAGCTATGGCTAACCCATTCCAGGATGTTAGAATCTTCTCATCTCTATGGGGTTTAACCCTTTTATCCCTATAGGATAGAATCATATCCCTCATACTATCCAATTTATTCATATCTAATTCCTTTATAGAATCTAAGTCCTTTCCAATTAGATTGGGGATACTCTTTCCTTCAAAATTTCCCTCTTCCGTTATATCATAATAATTGGTATAAAATTCTCCAAACTCTTCTCCTAAAAGATCTATTATTTCATCGTATTCAAATACATAGTATTTCCCCTCTTCTCCTTCTGTTTCTGCGTCTAAGGCGGAGTAAAAGCCACCTTCCTCTGATACCATATCCCTTAATAGAAATTCGAATATCTTCTCTCCAATTTCTTTATAATGAAGTTTTTTAGTCATTTCATAGGCTTTAATATAAGTAATAGCCAGTAAAGCATTATCGTATAACATCTTCTCAAAATGAGGAACTAACCATTTTTCATCTACTGAGTACCTATAAAACCCAAATCCTATATGATCGAATATACCCCCTTTATACATATTGTCTAGAGTTGTTTCAGCCATATTTATTGCCTTTTCATCATCCATATTATATCCGTATTCTAGTAAAAAAAGTATATACTGAGGTAATGGAAATTTAGGCCTATAGGAAAATCCTCCATTAGCTTCGTCATAGGTTTCTTCTAACTCTTCCTTTGTCATTTTCAATATATCTTTATCAATATTTCCTTTAGAATAGCTATTGTATCTTGAATCTACTTCTTTTAATATATAATGGCTTTCTTCAATTATATCCTCTTTTCTTTCCTTCCAAGTTTCCTTAACCTTAGTTAATAATTCTATTAGCCCAGTAAGTCCTCTTTTTGATCTTTTAGGGAAATAGGTTCCAGCAAAAAAAGGCTTACCATCTGGAGTTAATAATAGAGTAAGAGGCCACCCAGCTGTTCCAGTTAAGGCTTCTGCAAAAGTTATATAAACCTTGTCTATATCTGGCCTTTCTTCTCTATCTACCTTAATTGGAACAAAGTGCTCATTTAATATATTGGCTACTTCCTCATCCTGAAAGGATTCCCTATTCATATTATGACACCATCTACAGGTAGAATATCCTATGGATAAAAATATAGGTTTATCCTCTTTCTTAGCCTTCTGAAAAGCCTCTTCTCCCCAGGATTGCCAATTTATTGGGTTATAGGCATGTTGAAGTAAATAAGGGGATTTTTCATATATTAATTTATTTGAATTTCTGTTATCCATTTCATTCATTTAACCAAACCCTTTCTAAATATTGTTATGTATATTCTACCCATAGAATTTGGCTATATTCCAAAACTAATATCTATTTTAATACTTCCCCTTTAATCCTTTTATAGAGTTCATAGCCGCTGAAAGGTCTTCCATCATATTTTAAAATTTTGTGGCTAGATTCATAAGGGGTTTCTTCCCTTATTAAACTATCCAATTGACCGGTAGCATTTTGTTCTATATCTATTATCCTACTGGCAGTTTTTCCTAAATCTAATAACCTCTCTTTAGGGAACGGCCATATATCTCCAAATACTAAAGCCCCAATAGATACTTCTTCTCCCCTAAGTCTATCAACTGTTTCCTGAACTGCACCATAGGTAGAGCCCCAGCAGACTATTAAATTCTCTGGCCTTTCGTCTCCAATTAGCCAAGGTTCCTCCACCTCTTCTCTTAAACCTTGGAATTTTTCCATCCTTTTATCTACCATTTTAGTCCTGATAATTGGGTCTTCTGTAATATGCCCAAATTCATCGTGTTCATGGCTATCTACTAGGACTACCTGACCTGGTATTTTCCCTGGAATTATCCTTGGAGATATGCCATCTTTAGTAAGTTTATAGGGTTTATACTCTTCATCTATTAGCTCTTCTTTCTTAGAAATATACCTATCTATTTTAATCTTACTAAAATCAAAGGGTTTTATAGTTTGAGTATAGTCTGCTAAATACAAATCCGTTAGAAGAATTACGGGAATTCTATATTTATCAGCTATATTAAAGGCCCTAGTCGTTTGATAAAATGCATCTTCTGGGTTTCTTAAGGCTATAACCATCCTAGGAAATTCCCCATGGCCTGCATGGATCATAAATCTAAGGTCTGATTGCTCAGTCCTAGTAGCCATACCTGTGGCTGGACCTGACCTTTGGGCATTTACCAATACTATAGGTAATTCTACAATGCCTGCTAGGCTTAGGGATTCTATCATTAAGGCTATCCCTCCTCCAGAAGAACCTGTCATGGATCTTACTCCTCCATAGGAAGCTCCTAAGGCCATATTTAGAGCAGCTACTTCATCTTCTATCTGCTCTACCATAATTCCCATTTCTTCTGATTTCTTGGATAAGTAGGATAATATACTGGTAGATGGAGTCATAGGGTATCCACAGTAAAATTTACATCCTGCCCCTAGGGCTCCTAAGGCTAAGGCTTCATTTCCATTGATTATTATATTATCATCTTCCAATAATTCTAATTTATATCCCTTCTCCATTGCCTCATATCCTGCCCTTAAAGCAGATATATTGGCTGGGGCTATTTTTTCTTGGAATTGACTCTTGATCAACCCTTCTGGAATATTAAGGGGCAATCCAAAGTACTTGATTATAGCACCTAATCCTATGGTATTATAGACTCTAGGATTTTTAATTTCCTTTAGTATTCTCTTTATGGGTATATGTACTATCTTTTCCCCTTTACCTATCCCTTCATCACAGATTAAAATTCCCTTGGGTTTTAATCTGGAACTATGGATTTCTATAGTTTCTTCATTTAAGGCAAATACTAGATCTATTTTTTCAGAATGTGTAAAAATCTCTTTATCCGAAAACCTAATTTGAATGTAATTATGTCCACCTCTAACCCTAGACATATAGTCTCTATAGGTGAACACATAATATCCGCAACGTTTTAAAGTTTTCTCTAAAAGATGAGCAAAGGTATCTATACCTTGACCAGCTGCACCACCTACTAAAATAGTATAGTCCAATTTAAAACCTCCCGTCCCTTATATTGTTGACCTTATTTCACTATACTATGTTATACCCTAAATAATCCCATTATCACAAAGAACTACTAAAGACTTAGAAGCAATACTAGCATAAAAAATTAGATGGCCTAGGCCATCTAATCTTCTATTCTTCTTCCCATTTATGAGATCTTTCTACGGCTTTTTTCCACCCTTTATATAATCTCTCTTTTTCTTCATCTTCCATTTCAGTTTCAAAGACTCTATCTACACTCCACCGTTTTGTTATCTCTTCTTTATCACTCCAGAAGCCAACGGCTAGCCCTGCTAAATAGGCTGCACCTAATGCGGTAGTTTCTATTATCTCTGGTCTATGGACAGGAACCCCTAATATATCCGATTGAAATTGCATTAGGAAATTATTTGCCACTGCTCCTCCATCTACCCTTAAATCCTGTAGGTCTATACCTGAATCTTCCTGCATAGCTTCCAATACATCCCTTGTTTGATATGCAATAGACTCTAAAGCAGCCCTTATTATATGATTTTTATTTGCTCCCCTTGTTAAACCTACTATAGTTCCCCTTGCATACATATCCCAATAAGGAGCTCCCAATCCCACAAAGGCAGGGACTAGATATACTCCATTATTATCTTTTTCTTGGGATGCAAAATATTCACTATCCTTTGCATGGGTTATTAAATGTAGTTCATCTCTTAACCATTGGATTACAGCCCCAGCTACAAAGATACTACCCTCTAGAGCATATTCTACCTTGCCATCTACTCCCCAGGCAATAGTGGTCAAAAGTCCATTTTTTGAAGTTACTGCTTCTTCACCAGTATTCATCAACATAAAACATCCAGTGCCATATGTATTTTTAGCCATTCCCGGTTGAAAACAAGCTTGCCCAAATAAGGCTGCCTGTTGGTCTCCCGCTATACCTGAAATTGGAATTTTGGCACCACCAAGGGTTTGTGGATCTGTAACACCATATATTTCACTAGAAGGTCGAACTTCTGGTAACATAGCAGCTGGTATACCTAATTCTTCTAACATCTTTTCATCCCATTTTAATTCCTTAATATTGTATATCATAGTTCTAGAGGCATTGCTATAATCCGTAACATGTACCTTGCCTCTTGTTAAATTCCAAATTAACCAAGTATCAATATTACCAAATAATAATTCACCCTTTTCAGCTTTTTCCCTAGCTCCCTCTACATTATCTAGTATCCATTTAATTTTAGTTCCTGAAAAGTATGCATCTATTACCAGTCCAGTATTTTCTCTTACATACTCTTCCAAGCCTTTTGCTTTCAATTCATCACAGATATTTGCTGTCCTTCTACATTGCCAAACTATAGCATTATATATGGGTTTTCCTGTATTCTTATCCCATACCACAGTAGTTTCCCTTTGATTTGTTATCCCTATAGCTGCTATTTCATCTGGTCTAATTCCTGCTGTTTCTAGCACTTCTCTAAGGACTCCAGACTGGGTGCCCCATATTTCCATAGGGTCATGTTCTACCCAACCTGGTTTTGGATAATGTTGAGTAAATTCCTTTTGTGCTACTTGAATTATTTCCCCTTCATGATTAAAGATTATAGCTCTAGAACTTGTTGTACCCTGATCTAAAGCCATTACATATTTTTTAGCCAATGCTTCTTCCCCCTTTTATTTTATTCTATAGTTATACCCATAAATTTGTAAATAGCTGATATACGAAAGCACCTAATACTCCACCAATTATTGGTCCTACTATTGGTATCCAGGCGTAGCCCCAATCTGAATCTCTCTTTCCCGGTATTGGCAATATAGCATGGGCTATTCTCGGTCCTAAATCCCTGGCAGGATTTATAGCATAACCTGTAGGACCTCCTAAACTTAATCCTATACTCCATACTAGAAAACCTGCTAATAAGGCAGATAGGGCACCTACCCCGTTATTACCATGATTAATGCCTAAGATTCCAATAACCAACATAGCAGTTCCTATAATTTCAGTAATCATATTGGATACAGTATTTCTTATTGCCGGAGCTGTACAAAATACTCCTAATTTGACATCTGCATCTTCTGTAGCTGCAAAATGATCTTTATAAGTTAAGTATACTAAAATAGCACCAACCATTGCCCCTAACATTTGGGCCACAATATACCCAGGCACCAAAGACCAGGATATATTTCCAATGGCAGCAAATCCTAAAGTCAATGCTGGATTAAGATGGGCACCACTAACCCAGCCAGTAGTATATGCTGCCATTGCAACTGCTAATCCCCAAGCTGTGGAAATTACTATCCACCCTGAGTTATTGCCTTTAGAATCCTTTAGAACAACGTTTGCCACTACTCCATCACCAAGAAGGATTAACAACATTGTACCAAAAAACTCACCAAAATACATACCCATATTCGACACATCTTCTCCCCCTTTTTAAATTTTCTAATAATCTTAAAATCCAATAAAATGAATAACTTTTTCTTCTCACCTCCTATATCGTTGTTACTACATATACCACACTTCTTCATTACTAGTAGATATGGCTATAGCTCCTGCTTTAAGGCTTAAAATCACATCTTCCTTTTCTTTAATAAGTCCTCCGGTTATTACCGGTATACGAGTTTCTGCAATTACATTTTTCACTATTTTAGGCATGATTCCTGGAAGTATTTCAACAGCATTTGGCTTTGTGTTTTTTATTGAATTAATGCCAGAATCTAATGCTAGAGAATCTAATATGAACAATCTTTGTATAGTGAATATATGCAATTCCTTTGCTGCTTTTATTAAATTAGCTTTAGTTGTGATTATGCCATCTAGACCTATATGTTCATATATGAATTTTACAGCTATATCATCTTTAGAAAATCCGTCTATTAAATCTATGTGAATATATACTAGTTTATCCTTCTTCTTTAAGCTATCTACTATAAATCCCAGATTGAGTATATCTCCTGTTAATAAAAACACTATTTTACATGGCGATTGGATAACCTTGTCTAATTTATCTACATGGTTAAGGGCAGCTATAATTGGATTCTGATTTGCAGTATTGAAAAAAACTTTCATGACTCTCCCCCTTTTTATATAGGAATCATCTATTCCATCGGAATTTTTGTGTATCAAAAGTTTCTTTTCTATTCTAATTATTCCTGCACTATTACTAGATATATGCTTGTACTTCTGTCTCTATACTGTCTACCGAAAATATTTCTTCTAAATAAAAGCCGCAACTATCTAGCCTATTATTCAGTAGGTTAAATATTGCGGTTCTCTTTATCTCCACCAAATATTTAATTTTATACATATTTATCATATCAGAATAGGTTTTATTTATATAATATTATGAAAAAGGTCCTCTTTTTATGAATATTTAGAAATATTATTTTTTTGCTTTACAATTTACCAATAGAATAATATAATAATTATAAGATAAAAATTAAATATTATGGTTGAGAATGGAGAACCACACTTTTTGCTCTTAAAGAGCAAAGTGTGGTTTTTTTGTATTTATCCAAAAAAGGAGGGTTTTTCCATGTATGATGTAATCATAATTGGTGCAGGGATTATAGGCAATTTTATTGCTAGAGAATTGTCCAAATATGAATTAGACATATTGTTAATGGACAAGGAAAACGATATATCCAACGGTGCTACTAAAGCAAATACAGCTATAATACACGCTGGATTTGATGCTCCTAACGGTAGCAAGATGGCTTATTTTAACGTACGGGGTAATCCTATGTTTGACCAGGTATGTGATGAATTAGGCGTTCCCTTTAAAAGGATTGGCTCCTTGGTTTTAGCTTTTGATGATACTGATTTAAAAACATTAAAGGTTCTATATAATAGAGGTTTAAAATCAGGAGTTCCTAAAATGGAAATTCTGAATAGAGACCAGGTAGAAAAAATGGAACCTAATATATCTCATAATGTTCAAGGTGCATTATATGCTAAAACTGCTGGCATCATTGGTCCTTGGGAATTGGCCATTGCACTAGGAGAAAATGCTATAGAAAACGGGGTTGAACTTAGCTTAAATACAGAGGCATTGAATATTGATAAAACCTCTAATGGATACAATGTTTTTACTAATAAAGGTAAAACAGAAGGGAGAATAGTAATAAATTGTGCAGGAATCTATGCAGATAAGTTGAATAATATGGTTTCCCATAATAAGTTTAGAATTATTCCTAAAAAAGGCCAATATTATTTAATGGACAAAACCGTTGGTAATATTGTAAATACCGTAATATTCCAATGCCCAACAGAAAAAGGCAAAGGTATAGTGGTAACCCCTACTGTTCATGGAAATTTAATAATAGGACCAGATAGTGAAATTATAGAAGAAAAAGAAGATACTAAAACCGATAGCCATAGATTAAAATTCGTAGCCAAAGTTGCTAGTAAATCCCTCCCGAATATTCCCTTTGACAAAGTAATTACCACTTTTGCTGGAATTAGAGCAGAACCAGAAACCGGGGATTTTATAATAGGAGAACCAGAGGATGCCCCAGGTTTTATAAATGTAGCAGGTATAAAGTCTCCTGGGCTATCAGCTTCACCAGCTATTGCAGAATATGTGGTTAATATGGTAGGTGGGATTAATAATGGTCTGGTAAAAAAGGATAACTATAATCCTAATAGAAAAAAGATAATTAGGTTCAACCAACTATCAAATGAAGAAAAGAATGAATTGATAAAAATTGATCCTAGGTACGGTAAAGTAATTTGCAGATGCGAAACCATAACAGAAGGAGAAATTATAGATGCAATCCATAGGAAGGCAGGGGCTACTACTGTTGATGGAGTAAAGAGAAGAGCAAGACCTGGCTCTGGTAGATGTCAAGGCGGATTTTGTATGCCTCGTGTAATGGAAATATTGGCTAGAGAACAAGGTAAGGATATAGAAGAAATTGTGAAGGATAGTTTAGATTCTTATATTTTGACAGGTAAAACCAAATAATCATTTTGGAGGTGTTAAATTTGAATTATGATTTAGTTGTAGTAGGCGGTGGACCTGCTGGTTTAGCTGCTGCAATTAGAGCTAAAGAATTAGGAGTGATGGATATACTAATTATAGAAAGGGATAATGAATTAGGTGGAATTTTAAACCAATGTATTCATAATGGTTTCGGACTCCATATTTTTAAAAAGGAATTGACAGGGCCTGAATATGCGAAGATATTTATGGACAAAGTAGAGGAACTAGGCATAGATTATAAACTAAATACCTTTGTTTTAGATATAAATGATAAAAAGGAATTGGCAGTGGTAAATTCTACTGATGGTTTTTTTAGTATTCAAGCTAAAGCCATAATATTAGCCATGGGCTGTCGTGAAAGACCAAGGGGAGCTATTAATATCCCAGGTACCAGACCTAGTGGAATTTTTACTGCTGGGACTGCCCAAAGATTTATCAATATAGAAGGATATATGGTAGGAAAAAAGGTTGTAATTCTTGGTTCTGGGGATATTGGGTTAATCATGGCAAGAAGACTTACTTTAGAAGGAGCAAAAGTAGAAGCTGTAGCTGAAATAATGCCCTATCCTAATGGGCTAAAACGGAATATTGCTCAATGTCTGGAGGATTTTAACATTCCTTTATTATTAGAACACACGGTAATAGATATTATAGGTAGAAGCAGGATTGAAGGTGTAATATTAGCTAAAGTAGATGAAGATAGAAATGTAATAAAAGGAACAGAAAAACATATAGAATGCGATACCTTAATCCTTTCCGTTGGATTGATTCCTGAAAATGAATTATCTAAAAGTGCAGGAGTAAAAATGGATCCCCTTACTTCTGGTCCCCTAGTAGATGAAACTTTAGAAACTAGTGTAGCAGGAATATTTGCATGTGGTAATGTACTCCATGTTCATGATTTAGTTGATAATGTAACTAAAGAATCTTATAAAGCTGGAGAATCGGCAGCTAAATATATTAAAGAAGTTGGTGAAAAGAAAAAGATTAAGGATAATATAGTTCACCTATATCCTGAAAAGGGAGTAAGATATGTTCTACCCCAATATTTAGATATAGATAATTTAGATGAGAATATTAACCTATTCATGAGAGTAGATAATATCTATAAAAACATAGAGATTATTGTAGAAACCAATGGAAAGGTTATAAAAAAATTTAAGAGAAATCAATTATTCCCATCAGAAATGGAATCTATACTCTTAAGAAAAGAGGATTTAAATAATATGACTGGAAACAAAGTTTCAGTTTATATTAAATGATTGGAGGGATTAATATGGGCAGGTTAGAAAAAATTTGCATCCTTTGCCCCATTGGATGTAATTTAATTATTGAAAAAGATCCTACATCAAAAGAAGGATATAAGGTTAGTGGAAATAGATGTAATAGAGGTTTTCAATATGCTATAAAAGAAATGACCAACCCTACTAGAGTCCTTACATCTACAGTAAGAATTAAAGGGTTCTCCAACAGTATGTTACCCGTAAGAACTGATGTGGGAATCCCCAAGAATAAGATGCTTCAAATCATGGATGAAATAAGGTATTTAGAAATTGAAACACCTATTAACGCAGGAGATATAATTGCAAAGAATATATGTAATACAAATGCCAATTTAATTGCTACTAAATCCATAGGCTAAAATAAAGAGCCACTCAAAAATAATTTATTTTTTATGGTAGTGTGAAATAATTTGTGTTTCGTCATTCCAGATTAAGGAATTTTGACAAATTTTAAAATCTATTTTAAGATTAAAATCTTAATTTATTAGGTTCAATAAGAAAGTTAATTAAGCTTACTAAGTTTAGTATATTTTTACACAATAAAACTAAGCTGTCAAGCTTTACAGCTTCTTTATTGAGGGAGATAAAAAGATAGTAGTAGCAAATGTGGGGTTGTGGGTAATTGCAAAGCAATTATCCATCAAATCCACATTTTATTTTTGCTATTTACTCAAAATATCTTCAAAGAAAATATTTAACTGAGCAAGTATTTGATCCCAACCTCTCATTCTTGATGTCCACTTGGATGTAGCATTTACCATTGCTAAATAGAGACTCTTTTCTAAAGAAAAATCTGTTGGAAATATTGTCTTATTTTTTGTTACTTTTCTTAATTGTCTATTAAAATTTTCTATAGTATTTGTTGTGTACATTAACTTTCTAATTTCTGGTGGATATTTGAAAAATGTTGATAATTCAGCCCAATTATTACGCCAACTTGATACACAACTAGGATA
>NZ_AZSU01000009.1:87894-88818 GCF_000511955.1 [Clostridium] ultunense DSM 10521
TAGTGTGAAATAATTTGTGTTTCGTCATTCCAGATTAAGGAATTTTGACAAATTTTAAAATCTATTTTAAGATTAAAATCTTAATTTATTAGGTTCAATAAGAAAGTTAATTAAGCTTACTAAGTTTAGTATATTTTTACACAATAAAACTAAGCTGTCAAGCTTTACAGCTTCTTTATTGAGGGAGATAAAAAGATAGTAGTAGCAAATGTGGGGTTGTGGGTAATTGCAAAGCAATTATCCATCAAATCCACATTTTATTTTTGCTATTTACTCAAAATATCTTCAAAGAAAATATTTAACTGAGCAAGTATTTGATCCCAACCTCTCATTCTTGATGTCCACTTGGATGTAGCATTTACCATTGCTAAATAGAGACTCTTTTCTAAAGAAAAATCTGTTGGAAATATTGTCTTATTTTTTGTTACTTTTCTTAATTGTCTATTAAAATTTTCTATAGTATTTGTTGTGTACATTAACTTTCTAATTTCTGGTGGATATTTGAAAAATGTTGATAATTCAGCCCAATTATTACGCCAACTTGATACACAACTAGGATACTTTTTACCCCATTTATCTTCAAAATAGTCTAACTGAATTAATGCTGTGTTTTCAGTATTTGCTTTATATACTGTTTTTAAATCTTTCATTAATTCACGTATATCCTTGTAACTTACATATCTAGTGGAGTTTCTAATTTGGTGAATAATGCACTTTTGAATCTCTGCTTTTGGATATACTGCTGTTATTGCTTGGCTAAAACCAGGTAAATTGTCTGTTGCAAAAATCAATACATCTTCTAAGCCTCTATTTTTTAGATCGTTTAATACCATAAGCCAATATTTTGAGCTTTCATTTTCACCTACATACATACCTAACACTTCTTTTAATCCATCCATTGTATATGCTAAAACAATGTATACA
>NZ_AZSU01000010.1:0-24055 GCF_000511955.1 [Clostridium] ultunense DSM 10521
ATTGTCTCCATCGAATTCATATTCTGATAACAACTCTCTTACTTCCATTTCTACTAATTCGATTAATTCTTCATCGTCTACCATATCTGCTTTATTTAAGAATACTACTATCTTTGGTACTCCTACTTGTCTTGATAATAATATATGTTCTCTTGTTTGTGGCATTGGACCATCAGCTGCTGATACTACCAATATGGCTCCGTCCATTTGTGCTGCCCCTGTAATCATGTTCTTTACATAGTCAGCGTGACCTGGACAGTCTACGTGTGCATAGTGACGGTTTTCTGTTTCATATTCTACGTGGGATGTAGAGATTGTTATTCCTCTTTCTCTCTCTTCAGGTGCCTTATCTATATTGTCATAGCTCATTATTTCCCCTGAACCAAATCTTCTATTTAATACTGTAGTTATTGCTGCTGTTAATGTAGTCTTACCGTGGTCTACGTGACCTATTGTTCCTATATTTACGTGAGGTTTAGTCCTTTCAAATTTTGCTTTTCCCATATCAATTCCTCCTTAAATAATATAAAAATACATAAGAAAACTTTTCCGGGTGTTTCTTTTTATTATTTTGGAGCCCATGACCGGACTTGAACCGGTGACCTCTTGCTTACCATGCAAGTGCTCTACCTGCTGAGCTACATGGGCATCTTAAACCACTGTAACATATTTTACTACCAAGATATTTTATTGTCAATAGGTAATTTTAATATTCTTTTAATTCTAAATACCTTTCCAATTTACGTTTTACTCTCTGTAATGCATTATCAATGCTCTTTACATGTCTTTCTAATTCTTCGGCAATTTCTTGATAAGATTTACCATCTAGATAGGCCATGAGAACTTCCCATTCTAAATCACTTAATAGTTCAACCATTTTACTTTCCATAGAATATAATTCTTCACTGCTAATTATCAATTCCTCTGGATCAGTAATTTGGGCACCAGATATTATATCTAATAAAGTCCTATCTGATTCTTCGTCATATATGGGCTTGTTTAATGATATATAGGAATTTAACGGAATATGTTTTTGTCTAGTAGCAGTCTTTATTGCAGTAATAATCTGTCTAGTAATACAAAGCTCTGCAAAAGCCTTAAATGAAGTAAGCTTGTCTCTTCTGTAATCACGGGTAGCTTTATAAAGTCCTATCATTCCTTCTTGAATAATATCTTCTTTATCTGCACCTACTAAAAAATAGGCTCTTGCTTTTACCCTAACGAAGTTTTTATATTTCGTGATTAAATATTCCAAAGCCTGAGGATCGCCAGTTTTGGCTTCTTCTACGATATCTTCATCCTCCATATCTTCGTAAATAGACATATCTAACTCATTATATAATCCAAGACCCACCAAACATCCCTCCAAAACTATGTTTGAAACACACCCCATAATTAACTAAATTATAATTAAATAATCCCCAATAGTCAAGCTATTCATTATTTTTCCGCCATTTATTGAGTTTATTTATTACTTCTTCATCTAATCTACCTATAAACAAATCCGTTTGGTCCTTTTCTTTACTCTTCTTCCTCATCATTAACTTTCTTTGATTAAATATTTCCACCTCCAACTCTCTGGCAGATACCCTAGTTCCTCCTCTCCCTAATACTATTTGCTGTTCCATCCAATCTGAAGTAGCAACCCTCACCCGCTTTATTCTACCAATATCATCTAAAGTCTTTTCTATATATTGGTCTGCCGTTTCGTTTTCTTTTGTATATATTACTTCCACACCCTTAACCATTTCTTTTTTCCCAGCATTCCCCTTCACCATATGGGCATCAAACACCACTATAACTTTAATCCCTGAATAATGTTGATACTCCGCCATAGTCTCTATTAGTTCTTCTCTTGCTACCTCTAGGTTTAAATTACTTAATTCCCTAAGATTACTCCAGGAATTTATAATATTGTAACCATCAACGAAAAGATATTCTTTATATTCATTATCTTTTCTCTTCATAACCCTGTTTTACCACTTCATATATTAGTATAGAGGCTGCATTAGATGCATTAAGAGAAGAAACTTTACCCAACATAGGAATTTTTAATATAAAATCACATTTTTCCTTTACAAGCCTAGATATTCCTTTCCCTTCGCTACCAATAACCAAAGCAATAGGTCCTTTTAAATCGATGTTGAAATAGTACTCTTCACCATCTATATCAGCTCCATAAATCCACAGACCTTTTTCTTTCAACTTTTCTATGGTATCAGAAATATTATTCACCTTTGAAATCATAATATGTTCTACTGCTCCCGCAGAACTTTTATAAACTGCGGGTGTTACATGGGCTGCTCTTCTTTTAGGTATTATTATTCCATGCACACCTCCACACTCGGCCGTCCTAATTATAGCTCCTAAATTATGAGGGTCTTCAATACCATCAAGAATTATTATAAATGGAGACTCCTCAAATTTTTCTGCTTTCTTTAATATATCGTCCACAGAAAAATAGGCATAAGATGTAATCAAAGCAGCTACCCCCTGATGGGAACTTCCCTGGGCTATTTGATCTAGCTTGTTTTTATCAACCTGTTGGATCCTGATATTTCTATCTTTTGCTATTCCAATTATCTTGTTGATGGAACCCTTTAATTCACCCCTTATAACAAGTATTTTTTCAACTTCTCTTCCCGATTTTAATATTTCTAAAACAGGGTTTCTTCCAACTATATATTGTTCTTCCATTCTTTACTCCTACTTTCTAAATTCTCTAATTAGAAATTATATTCTCTTAAACTTATTTCTCACTTCCACAATTTCTCCACAGGTCATATTCCCTTCTGGGCACGGACCTTTTAAACAAGCAGGCCCTGCATTTTTAAATAAAATTGGATATACATCCTTTACCAATCTGAGCATTTCTATTGCCAATTGCCTTATCTCCCACTGAGCCCTATTACAAGTTCTAAGCTTAATAAAATTTAATAAAGATCGTGCATTCATAGTAAATACTATCTTGGTTTCGCAAGCATTAGGAAATACATATCGAGCATCTTCTATAGCCTGTTTTTCAGATTTTTGTCCTGCTTCCTTTTCTCTTAATCCTTGTTCTAAATATTCGGCATAATACTCGTCAAATAGGATTTGGGTTATCTTATTATAATATTGTTGATCTATTTCCATAGCTTCTATAAATAATTTCCTAGCTTTTGGATTTACAGCTATAGAAGGAGGAATTATATATTCAAATTGGTCTAATTTCACATATCGCTGGGATTGTTGTGAATAGCTTGCTATTCTATGTCTAACCAGTTGATGGGTTAAAGTTCTTGAGACCCCTTCTACCCCAAAGGTAAAACTCACATGTTCTATAGGGGACTCATGCCCTAGTTCTACTAACATATCCAAGAATTTTTCCATATTTTTTTGGTCTAAATTCTCCTCTATATTGCCAATTCCTACAGATGAATAACATAGTTTAGCTGCAGAAGCAACTAATTTTTCACCATCAGGTGTATATCTTAACAGTTCTACCTTCATACCTTTCCTCCTCTTCTTTAGTTTGCAATTTACAATTAGTTACATATAGGAAGATGAGTAATTTTATCAAATAGTTCCATCATCCTATTATCTCGTCCCGTTAGATATAGATACCCTATTAAAGACTCAAAACCAGTGGCATATTTATAATCTATTAATTCTGCATTTTTAGGAATTGATTTTGATTTTGCATTTCTCCCTCGTCTAACTAAGGATTTTTCTTCTTCCGTTAATACGTTTTTTAAGGCATGAATAATATTTGATTGGGACTTAGCCTTAACGTATTGGGTAGTTTCCTGATGTAATATTTTTACCGGAATGCCTTTGTTTAATAGATAAGTCCTTACACATAGTTCGTATACTGCATCTCCTATATAAGCCAATTGAAGGGGAGAAAGCATATTTATGTCCTCCCCCTTTAGATTTCTATTTATATTTCTGAAAGTATTCTTGTATTCATTTTCCATAGGCTAGATTCTTTTCCATTTCACTCCTTCTTGTGTATCTTCTAATATAATTCCTTTTTTCTTTAATTCTTCTCTAATCTGATCTGCTAATTGATAGTTTTTTTCTTTTCTTGCTTGAGTCCTTTCTTCAATTAACCCTAATATTTCTTCCTCTAACATTTCCTCTTCTTTTGATAAAATACCTAATATTTTAGATAGTCCTATCAAATTATCATAGGTATATTGTATCACAAATTTTGGAGTTTGTTCGTTAAAATTGGTATTAGCTAATTTAACTATATCAAATAAACTAGCTATTGCATCAGCTGTATTTATGTCATCCTCCATACTTCTGATAAAATCATCCTTATATTCATCTATTTTCTTTAGAAATTCCTTTTCATCTTCTGCCAATTTTCTATCTTCAGTCCTATTTAATAAATATTCTAAATTATATTTTCCATTATAAAGTCTTTCTAACCCATTTTTCAGCTGTTCCATTACATCTCTACTAAAGTTTATAGGATTCCTATAATGGGCTGATAATAGGAAAAATCTTAAAACTTCTAAATCATATTCTTTGGCAATATCCCTTACAGTAAAAAAATTCCCCAAGGACTTAGACATTTTTTGGTTATCTATAGTAAGCATACCATTGTGTAACCAATAATTGGCAAAGGGTTTTTCCGTTAATGTTTCAGACTGAACAATTTCATTTTCATGATGAGGAAATTGCAAATCTTCTCCTCCAGCATGGATGTCTATAGTCTCACCCAGAAGGGATTTTGCCATTACAGAACATTCGATATGCCATCCAGGCCTTCCCTTACCCCAAGGACTATCCCAATAAGGCTCTCCTTCCTTAGCTTTTTTCCATAATGCAAAATCCATGGGATTTCTCTTTTCTTCATTAATATTCACCCTTGCCCCAGATATTAAATCATCTATACTCTTTTTTGATAATTTTCCGTAATCCTTTGCACTATTTATATTAAAATACACATTTCCATCTACATTATAAGCTGCCCCTTTATCTATCAATCCTTCTATAAAATCAACCATAGACTGGATAAAGTCTGTGGCCCTTGGGTGTATTGTCTTTTCCTCATATAAGTTTAATCCCTTTGCATCCTCAATAAAGGCTTCTATATATTTTTCTGCAATTTCCTTTGCGGTAGTCCCCTCTTCATTAGCTCTATTAATAATCTTATCATCTATATCGGTAAAGTTCACAACATACTTTACATCATAACCTTTAAATATAAAGTACCTCCTTAAAGTATCAAATACCACCATAGGCCTTGCATTGCCTACATGTATATAATCATATACTGTAGGACCGCATACATACATGGTCACTTCTTTTTCTTTTATTGGCTTAAACTCTTCTTTTTTCCTTGTTAAAGTATTGTATAGTTTCATTTATATCCTCCTTTCTCCAATTCACAATTCACAGTTCACAATTATTGGGGGTCGAGCTTTTGGCTTTTAATTGTACACTGTGCATTGATAAAAAAGCCGCCTCTTTTAAAGAGACGGCAAGTCCGCGGTTCCACTCTATTTGGTATAAACCCTGCTTAATCACGTATAACGCCGTAAGCCGTCTTACCTTACTATAACTTTCAGGTAATAGGTTCAAAGGTGCATTTCAACTATAATCTGACCTTAAAGTTCCTTTCAGCCTACGGAAACTCCTCTCTTTTAGGTATTATAGTTTACTTGTCCTCATCATCACTTTATGTTTAACTATTTACCTTAATTTTACTTTAACTTAATATTAGATTCAAGTAAATTCAAATTTCAATAATTATAGATATCTTTCTTCTACATATTTTATTCTATTTAATATATTTTGTTTACCTAGAAGGTAGATTATGCTTACCAGTTCTGGCCCATGAATATTCCCAGTTAAAGCAACTCTAGTTGGCATGAACAGTTTTTTGCCTTTTATTCCTGTACCTTTTTGTATTTTTTTCATGATGGTTTTTGCAAATTCTTCATCTACTTCACCAATATTTTCCAATTCCTGTTTGAAGGCGTTTAAAAGGTTCGGTACATGGTCTTGTTTTAATATGGATAAAGCTTCTTCATCTTCTGGCTCTACCTGATTGTTGAAAAAGATATCCACCTTGTCTACTATTTCAGATACATTAGATAAACTTTCCTTTACTGTTTCTACCAAGGTTTTTATCCAATTATATCTTTCTTCCACAAATTTATCATCTATTAAATTAGCCTCCTTTAGATGAGGTATGGCTAACTCTGTTAATTTGTCTAAATCATAGCTCCTTATATGATGTCCATTAACCCAATCTAGCTTATCCTTATCAAAAATTCCGCCGGTTTTGGATACCCTTTCAAAAGAAAACTTCTCAATTAGTTCTTCCATAGTAAGTATTTCTTCATTATCCTCTGGACTCCATCCAACTAAGGCTAAGTAATTTATAAGTCCTTCCGGGAGATAACCTTTTTCCCTAAAATCCTCTACAGCCACATCCCCATGACGTTTACTTAATTTTTTTCTCTCTTTGTTGAGAACCGTAGGTAAATGAACATAAACTGGTTTTTCCCATCCAAAGACTTCATATAAATATACATGCTTAGGAGTAGATGGTAACCACTCCTCTCCCCTTACAATATGGGTTATACCCATTAAATGGTCATCTACCACTACCGCCATATGGTAGGTAGGATATCCATCTGATTTTAATAATACTTGATCATCTATATCTTCAGTGTTGATTGTAATATTACCTCTTACCAAATCCTCAAATTTAATATCCCTATTTGGAGGTAGTTTTAGTCTAACTACATATTCTTCTCCATTGGCAATCTTTTCTCTAGCTTCTTCCAGGCTTAAACTTCTACAAAGACCATCATATTTAGGTATTAGACCTTTTATTTTTTGTTCTTCTCTAACTTTATCTAATCTTTCTTTAGAACAGAAACAATAATAGGCATATCCCTTTTCAATTAATTCATCTACATATTTTTGATAGATATTCAATCTTTCCGATTGAATATAGGGTCCATATTCACCTTTTTGGACAATCTTATCATTTTCTACAAATACACCTTCATCGTATTCAATACCTGCCCATCGGAGAGATTCAATTAAATTTTCAAGGGCTCCTTCTACATATCTAGTTCTATCCGTATCTTCAATCCTCAATATAAATTTGCCATTATTATGTTTTGCAAATAAATAATTATATAAAGCAGTCCTAAGTCCACCTATATGTAGGTATCCTGTAGGACTTGGTGCAAACCTTAATCTAACTTCTTTCACAAATAAAGCCTCCTTCCATTTTAATCACTTTTATATTATATATTAGCTAATTACATGTGTAAACCTATTTAGATCTTATCCAAATATTCTATTGAAAAAACTAGCTATAGCATCCAATATGCGTTCTAAAATAGACTTTATTTCTATATTTTGTTCCGTTATTTTATCAATCTTTCCCGATATATCTTTCAACTGACCTTTGATCTGATCTATGTCCAAATTTAATTTGGATATGTTTCTCATAAGGGATACTATTTGGTCTATTTGGCCTGCTGTCAATTCTATTCCTAAATCATTAGCCATCTGCTCTACAACTTTTTTTATTGAACCTTTACTCTTTATATTATTATCAATTATATAAATTTTAATATTATTTATTAATTCCTCAGCCTTTTCTTGTCCAATTTCGTTTCCTAAGGTAGCGGTTTTAGCTATCTCTTCACTGGCTATTTCTTTTTCTTTTTCAGTTATCTCTTCCCCTGTAATATCCTCAAAGGCCTTTATAACTCCTGTCAAAGCTGCTGTTCCCGAAACTTTAATAGGGCTGGAAACTATTATTTTAGCATCCTTAACCCCAGCAGTTACCGAAGCATTTCTGTACATATCATTGGTAACCCAGGTAATATTATGGGATTCAACTGTAATACCTTCCCCTTCCGGAAGTTTTTCTACATAGACGGAGGATATGGCCCTAGTGCCAATAAGTTTTTCATCTATATATTTTCCTAAATATTCCCTTTCCTCTTCATTAGTAATTTCAATTATCTTAACATTTTCATCTACATCAAAGAAGTTAAGCATTTCCCTTCTCTGTTCTGTGGATAGGTTTTTTCCCAAAGCAACAACTATGTTTTCACCTTCCTTATCTGCATAAACTATAGACGAGAAAACCAAAACAATCATTAGGATAAAAATCAAAGTTTTCTTCCTCATTATTCTCCCTCCAAAATTAAAAAATAGGCTCTTTAGATAGAATACCTTATTAATATAAATATTACAAGCTATTAGAATTATATACCCAGTTTAAGTCAAATGAATTAATAAAATAAGGCTGTAGAAACTACAGCCTCATTTCTCTTATATTTCCATTCCTTCTTTTTCAAACTCCTCTTTAATCTTATCCATAATGTTATCTACTGGGATTTCAATTCTTCCTTCTTCTTTCCTTAAAGAATATTCAACAATATTTTCATTTGCCTTTTTACCTACTGTAATTCTTATAGGTATCCCTATTAAGTCCCTATCGTTGAATTTAACTCCAGCTCTTTCATTTCTATCATCTAACAATACTTCCAATCCCGCTTCTAGCAATTCTTTATATATCCTTTCTCCCAAATCTTTCTGTTCTTCATTTTTCACATTTATTATAGTGATTATCACATGGTAAGGAGCTGTAATTAACGGCCATATAATCCCATTGTCATCATGATATTGTTCCACAATTGCTGCCATAGTTCTAGATACACCAACACCATAAGAACCCATTAAGAAAGGTTTTTCTTTTCCCTCTTCATCTAAATAAGTTGCATGTAAACTAGAACTATACTTGGTTCCAAGTTGGAATATATTCCCTACTTCAATTCCTCTATCTATCAATAGAGATTCTCCACATTTTGGACAAATATCTCCTTCTTCAATTAAGAGTAAATCTTCAACTATTTCCCCTTCAAAATCCCTCCCGTAGTTTACATTTTTCATATGGTAATCCTTTTCATTACCACCAACGATTAAATTTTTTAATTTAGTAATTCGGGAATCTACAATAAGTTTTACATCTTCTTTTAGGCCTACAGGCCCAGTAAAGCCTTTGTTTGCTCCAGATATTTTAATTATAGTTTCTTCATCTGCCATTTCTAGCTCATGTTCTGGAACTTTTAAATAATTGCATAATTTGGTTTCATTTAATTCTCGATCTCCTGGTATAATTACTACTACAGGTTCTCTAGAAGCTAGATACACTAAGGCCTTCCCAAAATTCCTTTTTTCTATTTTGAAAAAATCCACCAGATCATCTATAGTTGTAGCATTAGGTGTATGAACTTTTTCCATTTCCTTTTCCTTTTCATCTTTTGGTTCAATGCTATAAACTACCTTTGCCTTTTCATCAGTGGCTGCATAATCACAACTATCACAATAAGCTACTAGGCCTTCCCCAGTTTCTGCCATGGCCATAAACTCATGGGATTGGTTTCCACCCATAGTTCCCGAATCTCCCTCTACGACTTTAAATTTTAACCTTAATCTTGTAAATATCTTTTCATAGGCCTCCCACATTTCTCTATAGGAGCTTTCCATTCCTTCTTCATCTTTATCGAAGCTATAAGCATCCTTCATGATGAATTCTCTAGCTCTTATTACTCCAAACCTAGGTCTTTTTTCATCTCTATATTTAGTTTGAATTTGATATAGATTTAATGGCAATTGCTTATAGGATTTAATTTCATCTTTGATCAATGATGTAAAATACTCTTCATGGGTTGGCCCAAGACAAAACTCTCTATTGTTCCTATCTTTTAATTTGAACATCTCCGGTCCAAAATCTTCCCATCTTCCGCTTGATTCCCATAATTCTTTAGGCTGGATAGCAGACATTAATAATTCTTGGGAACCTGCATTATCCATTTCTTCTCTAACAATATTTTCTATTTTCTTCACTGTCCTATATCCAAGGGGTAGATAAGAATATACTCCAGATACTAATTTGCGCATCATACCTGCTCTTAAAAGCAGTTTATGGCTAGGTATTTCGGCTTCCGATGGTACTTCTCTCAATGTTGGCATATATAGTTTAGACATTCTCATTTAATATTTCCTCCTTAAATATTATTTTCCCCAGACATAGAAGTCTGATCTTATTATCTAACTATTTATTACAGCTTCCAACTGTAAATAAAAAACCTTCCATCTCCGACAATAAGAGACGAAAGGTTTACTTCCGCGGTACCACTCTAATAGACTTTAAAAAGTCCCCTTGAGGTTTTAACGCAACTAACGTTTAAGCATACTTAAGTTCTGCCTAAAAGCTCTAGGATGGGCTGGGTATTAAGGGGGCCAGAAATCTTTCACCTTTCGATTTCCTCTCTAGGACCATTAATACTTACTATTTCCTATCATAGCTATATATTTGATTATTATTAATCATACTAAAACTTGAATAATATGTCAAATACTTTTTATTCTAATTTACTACCAGAAGGCACTAACAAACAAACACTTTGAGCACTAATACCCTCACCCCTACCTTCAAATCCCAATTTTTCTGTAGTAGTGGCCTTTATATTTATACAGGACAAAGGTATGTTAAGAACCTTAGCAATATTTTTCTTCATGCTTTCTATGTAAGGAGCCATTTTAGGCCTTTCTGCTATAATTATAGTATCTATATTTCCTATCCTATATTTAGAATTGAGCATAATATTGTAAACTCGTTCTAATAAGGTTAAACTGGAAATATCCTTATATTGATTGTCGTTGTCTGGAAAATGTTTCCCAATATCCCCCAATCCCAAAGCGCCTAATATGCTATCCATAATAGCATGTACTAAAACGTCTGCATCAGAATGCCCTAGCAAACCCTTTTCATAAGGTATTTCTACCCCTCCAATTATCAACCTTCTCTCTCTTACCAATTGGTGAACATCATATCCTATTCCTACTTTCATATTTTATCATCCTATCTACTTTGGAATACAAACTCTTTTCTTCTAAAGATTGTACCTTTATCCTTTAAAATGGATTCGGCTATTATCAAATCTTCTGGGGTAGTTATCTTTATATTTTCATAGCTACCCATTATCATTTTAACTTCCATTCCTAATCTTTCCACTAATGAACTATCATCTGTTCCCATAAAATTATCATTTATAGCCTTTCTATAACCTTCCATAATAATTTCTTTTTTAAAACATTGGGGGGTTTGAGCTGCCCATAGAAGATCCCTTTTAGGGGTAATATCTATATTATTATGATCTTTCACTACCTTTATAGTATCCTTAACAGGAACCCCAATTACACAAGCTCCATATTTTATTGCTCCTTCTATTCCATCAACTATGCTTTTAATTTTGACAAAAGGTCTCGCCCCATCATGGGACAAAACTATATTAGACCTTTCATTTAACGCTAATATCCCATTATATGCTGAATCTTGTCTCTCTTTTCCACCCCTTACAATCTTTGTCACTTTATTGAATTTAAACCTTCTTACTATCTCTTTTCGGCAATAATCTATTTCGTCTTCCCTTGCAACTACTATTATCTCGTCTACATATCTACATCTTTCAAATTTTTCTATAGTATGGGCTAGAATTGGCTTATTATCTATGGAAATAAATTGTTTATTAATCTTAGAACCCATTCTATTACTCATACCGGCAGCTGCAATTATAACGGAAACATAGTGGTTTTTATACATATATTTCACCTCTCAAACATTATAGCATAGATAGGAAAAACAGTGAACGATTTATATACTTATATTACTTAAAAACACACAAAATATAAGGACCAATAAAATTGGTCCTATACTGCTCTATCTACAATTGTTTTAGGTTTAGCAAATATCATCCTACCTGCTGATGTTTGAAGAACACTAGTTACCAAAACATCTATAGTCTCTCCAATATGTTTCTTACCACTTTCTACTACTATCATGGTACCATCATCTAAATAAGCTAAACCTTGCCCTGATTCCTTTCCATCTTTAATGACTTGAACTACCATTTCTTCTCCTGGTAATACTACTGGTTTTACTGCGTTAGCCAATTCGTTAATATTTAAAACGCTAATACCTTGTACTTCAGCTACTTTATTTAGGTTGTAATCATTTGTAATAATTTTTCCTTTTAATAATTGGGTGAGTTTCAATAGCTTAGAGTCTACTTCCTTAACATCATCAAATTTCTTATCATGGATTATTACCTCTATATCTAGTTCCTTTTGTATCTTATTTAAAATATCAAGTCCTCTTCTGCCCCTATTTCGCTTAAGAGTATCCGAAGAATCGGCTATATGTTGAAGCTCTTCTAACACAAACTCTGGAATAATTAAAGGCCCTTCAATAAAACCAGTTTTACATATATCCGCTATTCTCCCATCTATAATTACACTTGTATCTAATATCTTAGGACAAGACCTGCAATCCGTCTTTAGTTTATCCTTTCCAAAACCTTTACGGAAATTACCAATGGCATTGGTAAAATCTTCCCTTTTCCTAGTTGGAACTTTTATTCCTAAGTATCCAAATATTATATAAAGCACTATTGATATAGCAACTCCCAAATAAGGTATTTCAAGTTTATAAAAAGGTTGGCTCAATAAATATGCAATTATCAAACCAATTATCAGTCCAATAGAACCCAAAGCAATATCATAAGCTGGAACCTTTTGAAGCTCCGTTTCAACAAATTGAACGATTATCCTTCCAGCCTTCATAATCTTTGGAGATAATAAGAAAAAAATAATTCCAAAAATTAAACTAATGCCTAAATAAAAAATTAAACTTAACCAACCTTTATTTACAAAATTTATTATATCTAAGGCTTTCAACCCTGCAACTATACCATAACCAACTAGTAATCCAATTAATGTGATAACACCTCTAATAATTTTATCAATCATTAGTTCACCTCCCATAGTATATTTATTACCATTTAATTAAATAATATAACAAAAATATTTTAATTTTTAAATTATGCTGAATTAACTGCCTCATCTATAAGCCTTTCTGTTTCTTCTTGATCGTAATTAACTACTAAGACAATTTCGCTTATAAGCATTTGTTTTGCACTATTTAACATCTTACGTTCGCCGGTAGAAAGGGATTTTTCAGCATCTCTTAACATTAAATTCCTAACTACAGAAGCAATCTCAAATATATCTCCCGATTTTATTTTTTCCATATTTATCCTATAACGTCTATTCCAATTTTGGGGCATTTTAGTTCTATCACCCCTTAAAATATTCAATACCTTTTCTAAATCATCATTGTTGATTATTTCCCTAATTCCAATTTCATCAACATTATCAACAGGTATCATGACCTTCATGTCGCCTATAGGCATCCTCATTATATAGTATTTTCTCTTTTCACCTAAAATTTCTTTTTCTTCAATTCCTTCTATTATCCCAGCTCCATGCATAGGGTAAACAACTTTATCTCCAATGTTAAACATATAGCAACCTCCTATCATACTGCTTCTTACTATATTATACAATAATAGTTAAAGGTTGTAAAGATTATATTCTACCATAGTAATATTTCGCTTGTCAACTATTTATTATAAATTTTACTTTTAAAAAATAATGTTAGAAATATTTGACAACAACTTGTCCTTGTCAGTATAATAAAAACATAAACAATAATCATTTGACAGGGGTGGAACTAAATGGACAGAAATACTGTAAGCATTGAAAAAAATCTTAGTTGTGATGATTTTCAAGCCCAAGTGGAAGATGTGCTTATTAGACATAGAAGTATTCTTGATATAATAACAAAACTAGATGAATATACTTCAAGGATTAATAGAGCTGTAATTAAATCTGTTACTTACTGTGGTTGTATTGAAATTCATGCTACAAGGCAAGATTATAATAGAGAATCTTTAGAAGAGATCAAAAACAATATGCAAAACCACGTTAAAGGAAATTTATGTCCTAGTTGTAAGGAAATACTTGAAGAAGAAATAGGAGCCTATTTATTCTATTTATCTGCTTTATGTAATGCCTTGGACATAAATTTATCAGACTCTTTATTAAAAGAATACAGAAATATGAAAACCCTGGGTATTTTTAGTCTTAAATAGTATCATTATATAATAGGCTAAGATATATTTGAATATATCTTAGCCTTTTGTATAAGTATCATAAAAATTGGCTTTGGTATCTTTTTAGACCTTCAG
The DNA here is from genome assembly GCF_000511955.1 of [Clostridium] ultunense DSM 10521. Classification (GTDB taxonomy): domain Bacteria; phylum Bacillota; class Clostridia; order Tissierellales; family Tepidimicrobiaceae; genus Schnuerera; species Schnuerera ultunensis. The sequence goes on from NZ_AZSU01000010.1 coordinate 14,127, forward strand.
TTATACTGAGAGTCCTTGCTTCCCCCACTCCTTCTACCAGATCTAACTGGTAAGGACTAGCATTTATAATATTTTGTAAAGAGCCAAAAGCAAATATTATATTTTCTAAAACATTGGAAGGTATCCGGGGAATTTTACTAAGTACCCTATATCCTTTAGACTCTAATTTAATATCTAATGTATCTAACCCTTTATTATAGCCCAATAAATTAGCAATTAAATTTAAGTTTAATAGTTGTTGAGAATTAAAGCCACTTATATCTTTAATGACGGTAATATAATCTTTGTATTCCTTGTTTATATAATCCTTTATTAAATTTATCCTATCCTCTTTTACACCATCCATTAGTTCAACAACTTGCATATTAAGTAACCTTCCTTCCATTCCTAGTTCAGATATATACATATTTATTTCATTACCTATTCTCCAAACCATTTCTATTTTTTGAATGGCATTTGTTACCTCATATAAGGTTACCTTATTTTTAAACTCTAAAGCTGTTAAGTTAAACATTGCCTGTTTCAAGGTGTCTTTATATTTTTCTAAGGTTTGGACTGCCTGATTTGCCTTGCTCAATATTTCACTAATATCTTTTAATACATATTTATAATCTGATTTATAGAGGGTTATAACCTCTCTCCTTTTGGATATAGCAATTACTAAAACTCCCGTTTGTCTTGCAACCCTTTCAGCTGTTTTATGTCGAGTCCCCGTTTCATTTGATAATATATATTGACAGGGAAACAGTTGAACATTAGCATACAAAATTCTCCTACAATCATTGCTAACTATTATTGCACCATCCATCTTTGCCAGTTCATATATATGGGAAGGGCTATATTCACAATTAATATAAAAACCTCCATGGGTAATATCTAAAACCTCTTTAGTGTTACCTATAACTATTAAGGCCCCAGTTTTTGCATTTATTATATTATCTAATCCAGCCCTCAACTGGGTTCCTGGTGCTACCTTCTTCAGAGTATTGTATAAATCCATATTCATATGAACCCCTCCAAATCCCTATCCTGTAAGATATTATATGGAGATATGAATATTCTCATACTTAGAAACTAACTTCTCTTTGAAAGTAAATTTCTAATCATTCTTTATTTCTTGTTAATCGAATTATTTCTGGGCACAAAAATAAAGGCAGCTTTAAATAGGGTAATATTACTACTATTAAATCATTGATCTTTACTCTGAGTTTTCCTGCTTGTTTAATTTATTCTAACTTATTAGGAAAACTAATAGGCTTAAGGATGAATTATTAAAGTATCTTTAAACCAAAGTTCTGTATCAGCATCTAATATTTAATAAACAATATTTTAGATGTCAAAAAAGTACAATTTGCAAATATTTTAAAAAAATCACGCCAACAATTGTATCTCGAGATGGCTCATAAACATATGCATTAGCAATATCAAGGACTCACCCAGAAGCTTGCTAAATCAGTGATAGATTTCACATTTTAGAACTTAAATGATACCACAAGGTTATATCTGCAAAAATTATTTATATGGCGTATATCAATACCTGGATAGGTTACACTAAATAGGACAACTCTTTTCCGAACATGATATAATATTTAATAGGAGGAGAAGGGAATGTCTAGAAAACATTACGATGAGAATTTCAAAAAGCAAATAGTCAATATTTACAACCAGGGTAACCACACATATAGAAGCCTAAGTGAGGAATATGGAATTGCTATATCCACCATGAGGCAATGGGTAATAAGATATAATAATACTCAGTCATTCAATGCAGAAGATAACAGGACTGATGAAGAAAACAGGGTTATTGAATTAGAGAAGAGAGTTAAACAACTAGAAATGGAGAATCAATCCTAACAAATCATATAAAAGAAATTTTTAGACGAAGTAGGAACAATTATGGGGCAAGAAAAATTAAGGTTGAATTGGATAGGCTTGGTTATCAAGTTTCTAGAAGGAGAATATCTAGAATTATGAAGGAAAACTGCCTAGTATCTAATTATACGCTAGCACAGTATAAGATTCATACTAATAGCTGCAATGAATCAAATATACCTAATATAGTCGATAGGGACTTTGATAATAGAGACAAGCTAGAGGTTGCAGTAAGTGATTTGACCTATGTAAGAGTAGGAATCAAGTGGAACTATGTATGTACTATAGTAGACCTATCTGATAGAGAAATAATTGGGTATTCTGCTGGGGCTAATAAAGATTCTAATTTAATAGAAAAAGCAATTTTAAGCTATAGATATTCTTTAAATGATATAAGAGTATTTCATTCAGATCGGGGCAAAGAATACGACAACAAGGCGATAGATGAGGTTTTAGAGACCTTTAATATAGAACGATCTTTAAGTAGAAAAGGAAATCCTTATGATAATGCAGTAAGTGAAGCTACAAATAAAATATTAAAAATAGAATTTATTTATCAGAACAAATTTGTAACTCTGGAAGAGCTGGAGCTACAGCTTGCAGAATATATCTATTGGTATAACTATATAAGAATTCATGGCTCCTTAGGATATGTGACCCCAATAGAATACAGAAATGAAGCAGTACCAGAAAGGGCGGCATAAATTATGTTTAGAGGGTAAAGTTTTGTTCGGAATGAATTTGTCTAAAAAAGGGTTGCCTTTCCAGTATTAATGTTTTCAATACTATTACAGTAATGTTTGTTTTAACTTTCATATTTTACACCCATATTGAAAATGCATTTTCTTTCAAAATAATATTATATTAACTAACTCTATTATGGAGATCTCATTATTTTACGTGACTTAAATGCCTATTTTAATTGGGAATATTTGCTCCTTGGCTTAATTAAATTATTTCAGTTACTTTTCGAGACAATGTTCACCATTAACTATAATTTTTCCCTAAAAACATGTCCTATAACTTCCTGCAAAGTTCTTAGTTCAACAACTTTAATATTGTCAAACTTTCCATTTCCTTTTAATCCACCTTTTGATATATAAACCTTTCTATATCCCATCCTATCCAATTCTTTAATCCTTCCTTCCATAGAAGGAACTCTTTTCAGTTCTCCAGTTAAGCCTACATCTGCGATAAATACTACATCACTTGATATTCCTTTATCCCATACAGAGGATACTATACTCATTATTATAGCTAAGTTCACCGATTGTTCACTTAGTCTTAATCCACCAGTAGTCTTTATAACTACATTTTTATCGTATAAGTTTATTTTACCCCTCTGTTCCAGTATGGATATTAAAGTACTTAGCTGATCTTTTCTCAAACAATCTCCTATCCTTGCAGGATAAGGAGTAAAAGAATGGGATACTAAACTTTCTATTTCAACAATTATTAGCCTCGAACCCTCCTTTATTACCGATAAAGCACTACCTGGTACGGGCTCACTATGTTTTCGGTTTGTTATAAAGAATTCAGAAGGGTTTACTATAGGTATCATACCTTTTTCTCCCATAGCAAATAATCCAATTTCACCTGTAGGTCCAAACCTATTCTTAGTTGCCATTAGAGTCCTTAATTCCTCATCACTTTCCCCTTCTAAATATATTACAGTATCTACCAGATGCTCTAAAGTCCTTAGACCTGCCATTTCATTAGCTTTAGTCATATGACCTACCATGATAACCGCTCTTGGTCTATCCTTATTTTTTGCCATATCTACTAAGGTATTGGCACATTCTATAGTTTGAATTGGTGAACCAGCCCTAGAATTAAATTCATCTAATTTAAAGGTTTGGATGCTATCTATAATTATTAAATCTGGATCTATGGTATCAACAGTATTTAACACATTGTCCATACTGATATCAGATAAAATCCAAATATCCTTAGGAATTTCATCTAATATTCTATTAGCCCTATTCCTTATTTGGGTTTCACTTTCTTCACCAGAAGCATATAATACCTTATATCCTTTCTGGGCAATATCCTCTGATATTTCTAGTAATAGAGTAGATTTTCCAGCTCCTGGTCGTGCTGTCAATATAGTAACAGAATCCTTTACTATGCCACCACCTAATACCCTGTTAAACTCATCTATGCCTGTTACTATTCTATGTCCATCATCTACATCTATTGCAGATAGTTTTACTGGTGGTACCCTCTCAATCTTTTGACTCTGTTTTCTATTATCGGATTTTTTATGGTCTATAAGAACTTCATCAAAACTATTCCATGAACCACATTCAGAACAGCGTCCCATCCACCTTATACTTTCATTTCCACATTGAGAACATCTATATATAATCTTTTTCTTCATGTTTTCCTCCTTAAATTTAAAGGATAAAATAATATCTCTAATCTTTATTATAGCAATTATTCATTTATAATAAAATCAAAATAAAAGGAAAAGCCATAGGAAAACCTATGACTTTCTCAAACTTATTTCTTATTTTACTGCATCATGGATAGCCCTCTTTAACACTTCTTCTACTTCTTCAGCTATACTCCCTAGTTCAGTTTCTCCCATCATGCCTAATAAAGAGGTAGGCTTTGGCATACCTATCATAACCTGCCCATCCCTTTCATATACTGTAACTTTGCAAGGTAAAAAATATCCAACCTGCATATTTTCTTCTAATACATTTTTAGCTTTGTGAGGATTACATATCTCTAGTATTTGAAAATTCTCTTTAAAATCTACCCCTTTTTCTTTAAGCTTATCCTGTATATTCATTTCCCATAAAACGCCAAAATTGTTCTCTGCTAGACTTTCCTTTATGCTATCAATGGCCTGCTTAAAACTCTTTAATGTTTTGACCTCGTATATAAAATCCAAACAAATCACCTCCTAGAATATGTAGGCTGGAACCCATAATTTACACTATGGGTTCCTTATCAAATATTAATCTATCATCCTTAAAATCAATGGATATATTATCATCTTTTGAAACCTTGCCCTTTAAGATTTCTTCTGCTAACTGATCCTCTATCATCTTAGTTATGGTTCTTTCGAGAGGTCTAGCCCCATACACTGGATCGAATCCCTTTCTACTTATATAGTCTATAGTTCTATCTGTAACTTTAATATTTATATTTAATTTTTTCATCTTCTTCTCTAAATCTTTAATCATTATACCCACGATTTCCTTTACATCTTCTTCCTTTAAAGAGTGAAACACGATTACTTCGTCTATTCTGTTTAAGAATTCAGGCCTAAAGGTTCTTCTCAATTCATCCATAATGTTTTCCTTCATCTTTTCATATTCTTCTTTTTCTTCTTCTGAAGCAGGGGAAAAACCTAGTACATTTTGCTTCCTAATAGATGTAGCTCCTACATTAGATGTCATTATTATAACCGTATTTTTAAAATCAACAGTCCGCCCTTTAGAATCCGTTAGTCTACCATCATCTAAAATCTGCAATAATATATTGAATACATCTGGATGGGCTTTTTCAATTTCATCAAATAAAATGACGGAATAGGGCTTCCTCCTAACAGCCTCCGTTAATTGTCCCCCTTCATCATAACCTACATATCCAGGTGGAGAACCTACCAATCTTGATACCGAGTGTTTTTCCATATACTCACTCATATCAATTCTTATCATTGACTCTTCATCTCCAAATAATGTCTCTGCCAAAGCCTTAGCTAGATAGGTTTTCCCAACCCCTGTAGGCCCAACAAATATAAAGGTACCTACTGGTTTTTTTGGATCCTTCAATCCTACCCTTGCCCTTCTAACTGCATTGGATACAGCTTCCACTGCTTGGTTTTGTCCTATTACCTTTTCATGTAGAGTATCTTCGAGATTTAAAAGTCTTTGGCTTTCTTCTGTAGTCATCCTACTTACAGGAACTCCAGTCCAATTGGATACAACATGGGCTATCTCATCATAACCTACCACCATGTCAGATGTTTGTTTTTCCTTTTCCCATCTATTCTTCTCTTTTTGTAATTCTTCCCTTATATTCTTCTCCATATCCCTTATCTTAGCTGCCTTCTCAAAGTTTTGAGTATTTATAGCTTCTTCCTTTTCTTGAGATAACTCTTCTAACTTTTCTTCCAAATCCTTTAATCCATCGGGAGCTACATAGGAGTTTATTCTTATCATAGAAGCGGCCTCATCTATTAAATCAATAGCCTTATCTGGTAAGAACCTGTCAGTAATGTATCTGCTTGATAATTCAGCTGCTGCCTTTAAAGCCTCATCAGAAATTTTAACCCTGTGGTGAGCTTCATATCTATCTCTTAAACCTTCAAGTATTTTAATAGTATCCTCTACAGTAGGCTCTTCTACCATTATCGGCTGGAATCTCCTTTCTAAAGCTGAATCCTTTTCTATATGCTTTCTATATTCATCTATGGTAGTAGCCCCTATTACTTGAAGTTCTCCCCTTGCAAGGACTGGCTTTAATATATTAGATGCATCTATAGCTCCTTCAGCTGCTCCAGCTCCAATTATAGTATGAAGTTCATCGATAAATAATATTATATTGCCTGCCTCTTTTAACTCCTTCATTACTGATTTTAGTCTTTCTTCAAATTCTCCTCTATATTTAGCCCCAGCAAGCATACCAGGTAAATCTAAAGTTACTACCCTTTTATCCTTTATTATCTCTGGAACTTGACCTTCCACAATTTTTTGAGCTAAGCCTTCTGCTATAGCAGTTTTACCTACTCCAGGTTCCCCAATAAGTACTGGGTTATTCTTTGTTCTCCGACTTAGTATTTGAATTACCCTTTCGATTTCCTTTGCCCTTCCTATAACTGGGTCTATTTTCCCATCTATTGAAAGCTTGGTTAAATCCCTTCCATACTTATCTAGATTAGGAGTAGAATCTTGCCTGCCTTCCGATGATGAAGCTGATTTAGCTGTTCCATCGGAAAGCATACTTAGAATATCATCCCTTAATTTTAATGTATCAACTCCTAATTTCTTTAATATGGCAACAGCCACTCCTTCACTTTCCTCCAATAGTCCTAATAATATATGTTCTGTGCCTACATAGTTATGGCCTAAATTTCTTGCTTCTAAAAAACTCAACTCGAATATCCTTTTAGTTCTAGGAGTAAAACCCATTATATCCGCATTATAACTTCCTTCACCTATAGCCTTTATTACTTCATTTCTAACGATCTCCAAATCTACACCCCTCTTATTTAGGGATGTGGCTGCAACTCCTTCCCCTTCTGCAAGCAATCCTAATAATATATGTTCTGTACCTACATAGTTATGGCGTAATCTTTTAGCTTCTTCCTGAGCTAACAATATGGCCTTTTGAGCTCTTTCAGTAAATCTTCCAAACATAGCCATTTTATCCCTCCTAATCTATATCTTTTCTCTAATAAAATTAGCTCTAATAATATTCCTTTCTTCTTGGGTTAATTCTTTATTTGCATATTTTTGAATAGATGCTGGTTGAACCTCAATCATCAAATTAGTAATCTCCTTAAATTCTATATTATCAATTATACCCATTTCTATACCTAATCTTACATTGGAAAGGAGTCTCATTGCTTCTTTAGAAGTTATATTCCTAGAATACTTTAGTATGCCTAAAGATCTAAAAACCCTATCTTCTACTTCATTTTTCCTATTCTCTATTAGACCATTTCTTACATTTCTCTCTTTATCTAAAATTTGATATATTATATTTTTTAATTTCTTTATTATTTGTTCTTCTTCCTCTCCTAAAGTCAACTGGTTGGATATTTGAAATAGGTCTCCCACTGCCTCAGTCCCCTCCCCATAAAGACCCCTTACGGTGAAACCAATTTTATTTAATCCATTTATCAAATTATTAACATGACCTGTTATGGATAGAGAAGGCAAATGAACCATGACGGAAGCCCTAAGGCCTGTTCCTACATTGGTAGGACAAGCTGTCAAATACCCAAAATCCTGATGAAAAGCAAAGTCTAAATAACTTTCCAAAAAATCATCGATTTCATTGCTAATTTTCCAACCTTCTTCAAAGTTTAAACCGGGAAGTAAAACCTGTATTCGTAAATGGTCTTCCTCATTTATCATTATGGTTATACTTTCATCATCTCTTAGTAAAAAACTACTATAATCTGGTTTCTGTATTAACCCGGGACTGATTAGATGCTCTTCTATAAATACAACCCTTTCTAAAGGAGTCAAATTATTTATCCTAATAAATTTATAATTTGTATTGCTAGAAAGCTCCTTCATTACATTTAAAATTTTTTGGGTAAGACTTTCCGATTCCTCCATATTCATCTTTTGGGGAAATCTGTAACCTTTTAAATTTCTAGCTAATCTTATCCTAGTGCTAACGACTACATCCTCTTCGAAGCCCGTTCCATCAATCCACTTCGCCATTACCTACTCCTCCTTTTGTGCCCCTAATTCATTTTCCAACTCCTTAATTTTATCTCTCAATACTGCTGCTTCCTCAAAGGCTTCTCTAGATACAAGTCTATCCATCTCCGTTCTAAGTCTATGGATCTCTCTTTTCTTGGCAAGGGTCTTATTAGTTCTTTTTGGTACTTTCCCCATATGTTTATTATGACCATGTATACCTTTAAATAAAGGAATTAAATTTGATTTAAAGGTGTCATAACATTGGGGACAACCAAATTTGCCTGTTTGCCTAAATTGGGCATAGCTTAATCCACAAAAAGGACAGGAAAATTCTCCTGCTTCCTTCCTAGTTGTTTCTCCTTGAAAACTATCGATTAATCCAGTTAATAATTTGTGGAATGAAAAGGTTGTATCAAACTCAAATTCATTATTATTCATAGCACATTCATCACACATATGCAATTCTTCAATTTCACCATTTATTATTTTAGTATAATGAACTGTAGCATTATTCTTATTACAAACTTGACATAACATTATTTTCAACCCCCCAATTACCTAATAAGAATAAGTAGCATATTTTTAAGTATATCTGCCCGTAAATCATTTCTCCTTGTAGTAACACTAGCTAAAGCTGTATCTTCTATTGCTGCTTTCATTAACATTTCTTCCCTTTTCGAGATTATATTTTCCTCCCTTAAACCTTCAATAAGATGATATGCCTTGTTTTTAGTTATAGAATCTCCTATTACATTTATAATTAAGTTCCCTATATCCTGATCTTCTTCAATTCCTACCTTCATTATTTTAATATACCCGCCTCCACCTCTTCTACTCTCAATATAATAGCCTTTATAAGGGGTAAACCTAGTAGTGAGTACATAGTTTATTTGGGAGGGTGCACAACCAAATTGTTCAGCTAATTCATTCCTTCCTATTTCTATTATGCCATTTTCCGTCTCTTCTAACATTTCCTTGATAAATCTTTCTATAATATTGGTTATCCGTGGCAAAGTATCACTCCCTTGACTTTGACTTTCTTTGTCCTTCCATATATATTATATATCTTTTTAAAATATTTTCAATACCCTATTTGAAAATTTTGTTATTATCTTTTGATAATGTCATCTCATAATTATCTTTTGATTATGTCAAAATAATAATATGAAAAAAGAGGTGCATTATCTATTGAATGAAAAACAATTAAACAGATATCGAGTCATCTCAAACGTGATTGAAGGTAACCTTAAACCTTGTGATGCGGCCGAAAGTCTGGGTCTAAGTGAACGACAAATTTATCGCCTAAAAAAAGGAGTGGAAGAAGAAGGTGTGTCGTTCCTTATCCACAAGAATACCAATAGGAAACCTTATCATGCTTTCGATGATGATTTTAAACAAAATATTGTTAAACTTAAAAAATCCGATAAATACAAGGATGCCAATTTTAAGCATTTTCAAGAACTTCTTCTTGAGAATGAAGGTATTTCCATAAGTTACAATGCCCTTTATAATCTACTAACTTCTAATGGTGTTATAAGCCCTAAGAAGAGGCGTAAATCTAAGAAGCATTACAGACGGAAGAGAAAAGCTAGAAAAGGAATGTTAATACAGATAGATGCCACTCCTTTCGAATGGTTTGGTAATACTGATAAATTTTCTCTTCAT
>NZ_AZSU01000010.1:24910-47549 GCF_000511955.1 [Clostridium] ultunense DSM 10521
CTATTGATAATGGCAGTGTTTTTTCTATACACAATAGACATTTTCAGGTATTAAAAAGCCCTGGATTGCCTGAAATCCCAAAGAAATCAAAGATCACTGTTATAATCAGTACTTCAGTAGGAATTAAAGCAGAATACCAGGGCAATGTTTATGAAGTAATTAACTTCATAAAGCCTAAAAGAAAACATGAAACCAAGCAGAATAAACTTAAAACTAAGTATATACCTCCAGATGACCACTATTTCAAATATGGCCATGATAAATTTAAAAAAGTCTATTTCGATGAAAGTTATGAGGAAGTACTCAGTGTCCTAGAAGAAATATTTTTAAGCAAATACGCTTAATTTCAATGTTTTAACATCCTTTGGGGCTAGTTGCAAAACAAGCTAGTGAAATTTTAAATGTCAAGGACAAGCTTTGCTTGTTCATTTTATCCTTGACATTTAAAATTGAACAGCTACAATATCAAAGCCCCAAAGATGTTATTATTATATCCTAATACTGACATTTTTAAGCGATAATTAGCTTATTTTTTACTGACATTTTCAAAAGTTATTGACATACCCTATTTGAAAATTTGATGGCAAGTATATACAATAGAATTGTCCCCTATATACTTGTTATACCCAGAGTTTACCTTTATATTCCTATGATTTTATATCTCCTTATATGCCTTGACCATTAGCCATATAAATTTATTTAAGTTGGTAAAGCAGAAATTCCCTATGTACTGTAGCACGGCCATGGGAAAGTTAAGTATAAAAGAAAAAGCCCGACTATTCCCATCGAACTTTTTCTTTTATTGATTATTCCTTTTCAGCCTTTGCTTCTTCTATTATTTTTTCAGCAATATTGGATGGTACTTCTTCGTACCTTATGAATTCCATGGTAAATCTTCCTCTAGCTTGGGTCATACTTCTCAAATCTATAGCGTATTCAAATAGCTCAGCCTGTGGTGCCTCAGCTATAACCAGTTGAGAACCATCTGCTTGAGGTTCCATGCCTAGAATCCTTCCTCTACGTTTATTCATATCCCCCATTACATCTCCCATATAATCTTCAGGGATTAATATTTCTACTTTCATAATAGGTTCTAATAATATTGGATTAGCTTCCTCCACACCCTTTTTAAAAGCAAGGGAAGCGGCAATTTTAAAAGCCATTTCATTAGAATCTACTGGATGGTATGAACCATCAAATAAAGTGGCTTTTACATTAACTACCGGATATCCTGCAAGAACTCCTTCTTCCAAAGATTCTCTTAATCCTTTCTCAACTGCAGGGAAGAAGTTTCGTGGCACTGCTCCACCAAATACTTCTTCTTCAAATATGAATTCTTCATCTGTAGGCTCAAACCTTATATGGACATCCCCATATTGTCCAGCTCCACCTGATTGTTTTTTATGCCTTCCTTGTACGCTAGAACTTCCCTTTATGGTCTCTCTATAGGCGACTTTTGGCTTAATTAAATTGACTTCCACACCAAAAGTATTTTTCAATTTATCTATAATAACAGTTAATTGCATATTGCCTTGACCACCAATTAATAATTGTTTCGTTTCTGAATTCCTTTCCACTACAAAAGTGGGGTCCTCTTCCGTTAATCTGTGTAATGATGTTCCAATCTTTTCCTCATCACCTTTAGCTTTCGGTTCTACAGCTAAAAATAATGTTGGTTGTGGATACTCTATTCTATCATATAAAGTTGGGTTAGATTTATTGCAAATACTGTCCCCTGTTTGTGTTGCTTGTAGTTTAGATGTAGCTCCAATATCTCCAGCTACTACTTCCGATACTTCTATCTGATTTTTTCCCCTAAGTACAAACAATCCGCCTAATTTATCGGTTTTATCCTTACTAGCATTATATATATCTTGATCTTTTGTAATCTTTCCAGATAAGACTTTGAATAAAGACAGTTTTCCCACAAATGGGTCTACAATAGTTTTAAATACTATGGCTGAAAATGGCTCATTTACATCGACCTTTCTTTCAACCTGTTCCTCACCTGTATATCCAATATTTACACCAACTTCTGCTGGGTTTGGTATATAGTTCTTAGCTACGCTTAATAATATATCAATTCCCATAGATTTTTCCGCTGAACCGACTAGCAAAGGTACCAAATCTCCACTAGCAATTGCAAGTTTTAATCCTTTTCTAATTTCCTCAATAGTAAATTCTTCACCTTCAAAATATTTTTCCATTAGTTCTTCATCTGTTTCAGCAACCTTTTCCATTAATAATTCTTTTATTGATTGGATTTGTTCCTGAATTTCTGCCGGTATATCAACTTTCTTAACATCTTTGCCATTATATTCAAAAGCTGTTTCTTCAATTATATTTACCAATCCCTTGAAATTTTCTGCCTGCCCAATTGGTAAAGTAAAAGGTACTACCTTATCTCCAAATTGCCCTTGAATATCGTTTAACACTTTTTCAAAATTAACATTTTCTTTATCCATTTTGTTTAAAAATATAAATCTTGGAATATTGTGCTCTTCTGTATATGACCATGATTTTTCTGTCCCAACTTCTACCCCTGAGGAAGCATCCACAAGTAATATAGCACCTTCACTTGCTTTTAAAGCACCATACATTTCCCCTACAAAGTCAAAATATCCAGGAGTGTCTAAGAAATTGTATTTAACATTATCCCACTCCACAGGAATTACAGCTGTTCCAATTGAGACCTTTCTTGCAATCTCTTCCTTGTCAAAATCTGATATGGTATTTCCATCATCTACCCTACCTTGTCTTTTAGTTATTCCTGTAACATATAGTATTGCTTCTGTTAAAGTTGTCTTGCCACTACCACTATGTCCTATTAAGCTTAAGTTTCTAATTTCATCAGTTTGATATACTTTCATGAATACCTTTCCCCCTTAACCAGCGTTTTTGTTATTTATATTCAAAGATTTTATATTATAAAACCTTTTAAATCCAAAAATCATTACAACTATCCTTTTAGATTATATCATGAAACCGCTATTTGTCATAGTGTTTTTTATTGTCTGTCAAATTATACATATTATACTGTATGTTATAGAAGATGATTGAAAAGGTTTCTTCTGATTATCAGTCATATTTAGATAAATAATAAAGGGCGAATATTTGTCCTTTATTCAAATATTAGAAATACCATTTTAGGGAAAATTCTCCTCCGCTTATCCTCTTGAATAGTTCTTCAAATTTATACAATCCAGATGGATTAATTACTTCACTAATCAAAAATTCACCAAATTCTTTTGGCTTCTCAGATATACTATTTACACCTTGATTTCTGCAGAATACCTTTCTTAGCATTTTACAGGTTACATCTCCCATAAAATAATTGTGCATATATATGGGATGGGTTGTATAGGGAAGTAACATCGTTTCTATATAGTTCATGGTCGAAGAATATATTCCCTATAAATCTTAAGTAGCTTAACTTTTCATATTCTGCCATTTGTCTAAATTCTCCTTCTACATTTTCATCAAAGAAACTTTTATAAAACAATTCATCATGTAAAAAACTTCCAAATAAATTTGCTATACCTTCTGTAACTATTCCATTAATTCCACTGTTTAATATTAATTCATTAGGATCTTGTAAAAAGGAGTGAACTCCATGGCCTGTTTCATGTAGCAAAACTTTGAATTCACTATATTGGTTTTTTACATTAGCAAGGATTCTTGAATCGTTCCTTGTCTCTATTGAAAAATTATATCCCCATTCAGATTTATTCTTTCTTGGAAACATATCATAGGTTATATTAAATTTATCTAAGTCTATTCCAAAGTTTAAAAAGAAATCTCTTATAATATTATAATAGTTGGACATATCTACTTTGGTATTTAATGAAGGGGAAATATTAGATTTTATATATTCGGGCTTAATTCATCCTTCTCCAATTTATACTGGACAAAGTCCTTAGAACCATAGGCTTTAGCTAACCCTTTTCTTAAGTTTATTAGCCCGATAAATCCTCCATCAACTAGTGGTTTGTTTATCTGGTTCCTTGAAAAATAAGCCTTTTTCTCAGACTTCTGTCTTCTTCTTTGGATAGTATTTGGTCTATCTCTACAGAAGCTGTTTCTCTTCCATCTATGTTAAATCTAAAAGTGTTAAGTATTTTGGACAATTCGTTGGTCTTTTTTCTTATTTCTAAATTCAATTCATTTAATTTTTTACCTATGTGGAAAAGCTTAAAAATATTATAAGCTATTTTAATCCGTCTTCTATCCATAGGTTCTAAATCCTTTTCATTATGTTCACAAATTATTTGATGATTCCTTTTATCTTCTAAAAATTCAGTTATTTCTTTATAAGCTTCTTCAATACGAAAATCATAACCTGTAGTATATTATACCCAACTTAGTTTACTGACCTTTACTTGCCTTGTTTTTAATTCTTTGAACAATTCATTAACCTTTTGAATAGACATTAAAACACCCCTTTGTTTTTGTTATAATTATTATAAGATTAGGGTGCCAAAATGGTAAGAAATGTTTTGAAAAAAAGAAGACCTTCAAAAAGGCCCTCCCTTTAATTTTTATTTGATTTTTTCCAGTTTTATCCCCGTCATATGACCATTTAAATCTTGTTTTTCAAAGGAATCATCAGATGTTCTCACGATTGATAGAGCTAAGGTCTCTTCTTTGATATAGTCTTCAAATAACTCTACTGCTTCTTTTATCTCATCATTTCCATCATAATAGATATTGATATTATCTAAGACCTCATAACCATTATTCTTTCTCATCTGTTGTACCTTGGATATAAACTCTCTTGCATATCCTTCGTTGATTAGATCCTTTGTAAGAGTGGTATCAAGGATTACAAATAGATTGTTTTCCATAGCCACGTCAAAACCTTCTTTAGAGGATATAGTAACCATTACATAATCTTTTTCTATTTCTACCTTTTCTCCATCTAAATTTAAGATTAATTTTTCTCCCAATTCTAATTTTTTTACCGCTTCATGAGAATCTAACTCATTTAAAGCTTTTCCAAAGGCTTTCACCTTGGAACCTAAAATAGGTCCTACCACTTTAAAATTGGGTTTTAGAGAATAATTCATAAATTGACTTAGATCCTTTTCAAATACAACTTCTTTGACGTTTAACTCTTCTTTTATTAGAGGTACTAAATCTTTAATTTTTTCTTCATATTTTCCATCTATTAATACTTCTTTTATCGGTTGGCGCACCTTGATCCTAACAGTTTCTCTAGAAGCCCTACCTAATCCCACTAAATCCCTTACCAAATCCATCTTTTCTTCTAATTCCAAATCTATTAATTCTTCTTTATAGCTAGGATAGTAGTCTAAATGGACTGATTCTTTGTCGGTTAAATTCCTATATAGCTCTTCCGCAATGAAAGGCACAAAAGGTGCAATCATCTTGCTAATACCTACTAAAATTTCATAGGTAGTATTATATACAGCCTTTTTATCATCGTCTAATTCTGTAGACCAAAAACGTCTTCTAGAACGTCTAATATACCAATTAGAAAGATCTTCAATAACAAATTCTTGGATTGCTCTTACTACTCTTGTCAATTCAAATTTATCCATATCTTCTTTTACCTGTTTTATTAGGCTATTATATTTTGAAAGTACCCATCTATCTATTTCTTCCCTCTCTTCATATCCTATGAAGAATTCTCTTGGATCTACATCATCTGTATTGGCATATAGGGAGAAGAAATTATATACATTCCTTATGCTCCTAAAGAATTTACTCTCTACCTCTCTAAGTCCATCTTCATCAAACCTTGTTGGAGTCCATGGTGGTGAAACATAGATTAGATACCATCTCAATACATCGGCCCCATATTGATCAAATAAGGTAAATGGATCTACTGTATTCCCTCTAGACTTAGACATTTTCTTTCCATCTTTATCTAGGACAAGATCGTTTACCAAAACACTTTTATAAGGAGATTTACCAGTAACAAAAGTAGATATAGCTAATAGTGAATAGAACCAACCTCTAGTTTGGTCTATTCCTTCACATATATAGTCTGCTGGGAATAATTTATCAAAATTCTCCTTGTTTTCAAAGGGATAATGGTGTTGAGCAAAAGGCATTGCACCACTATCGAACCATACGTCTACTACGTCTAGTTCTCTATTCATTATTCCATCACATTTTTCACATTTTAAATGAACATTATCTACATAAGGCCTATGAAGTTCTATAGATTCATCTATATCCTCCATTGACCTTTCTACTAATTCAGCTATTGAACCCACACTAGTAGTGTGCCCACAACCTTCACATCTCCATATTGGAAGTGGTGTTCCCCAATATCTACTTCGAGATATAGCCCAATCATTTAAATTTTCTAACCAATTGCCAAACCTTTTTTCTCCAACGAAATCAGGATACCAGTTTACTCCATTATTGTTTTCAATTAGTTTATCTTTTAATTTAGTCATTTCTATATACCAGCTAGGTTTTGCATAATATAGAAGGGGTGTATGGCATCTCCAACAATGAGGATAATTATGGGCCATTCTTTCCTTTTTATAAAGCTTACCATTTTCCCTTAACCATTTTACTATATCTGGATCTGCATCTATGACAAATTTGCCTTTCCAAATAGTATCGGTAAATTTCCCTTCATCGTCTACTGGTTGTAATACTGGTAAATTATATTTCACTCCAGTATTATAGTCATCCTCACCAAAAGCTGGAGCAGAATGAACTATTCCTGTACCATCTTCTGTAGTTACATAGTCTCCTAATGTAACAAAAAATGCTTTTTTGCCATCATCTACTTTTATAAATGGAATTAACTGTTCATATTCTACATGCTCTAAATCTTTCCCCCTCAATTCCTCTAATATTTCATAATCTTCCCCTAATACCTTGTCAGCTAAAACTTTACTTACATAATATATTTCATCATCTTGTCTTACCCTTAAATAGATTTCTTCCGGATTAACAGTAAGACATACATTACTAGGTAAAGTCCAAGGTGTAGTAGTCCATGCAAGGAAGTATTCCTCCCTATCTTTTCGCTTAAATTTAACTACCACTGTTTCAGATTTTATCTCTTCATAACCTTGAGCTACCTCGTGAGAAGCTAAGCCCGTTCCACAGCGTGAACAATAGGGTAATATCTTATGCCCTTCGTATATTAGACCTTCCTTAAAGAATTTGTCTAAAATCCACCAAACCGATTCTATATAATCGTTTTCCAAAGTTATATACGGATTATCCATATCGATTTCATAGGCCATTCTAGTAGTCATTTCTCTCCACAGTTTTTCATATTGGAATACGGATTCTCTACATTGTTTGTTAAAATTTTCAATTCCATACTCTTCGATTTCATACTTGTTCTTTAAATTCAATTTTTTCTCCACTTCAATTTCTACAGGCAAACCATGGGTATCCCATCCAGCCTTTCTTTTAACCTGATACCCTTCCATAGTTTTATATCTGCATACTAAATCCTTTAAGGTCCTAGCCATTACATGGTGAATTCCTGGTTTCCCATTGGCAGTTGGAGGCCCCTCATAGAAGATAAAAGGCTTGTTTTCGTCCCTAGTCTCTACCGATTTATGAAGAAGATCGATTTGTTCCCAGTATTTTGAAATATTCTGTTCTCTTTCGCTCACTGGTTCATTAGATAGTTCTTTAAACCTTTTCAATTTTTTCATCCTTTCTATTTTAAGTGTAAAATAAAAGTCCCTAAGCAAAGCTTAGGGACGGATTTCCGCGGTACCACCCAAATTATAGGATAAATAATCTACTATCCTATCACTCTTTTAATATAACGCCTATAGCGTAATATCCTACTCTAATTTCGGATATTATACTCCGAGGTGATCTTCATAAAAGGTTTATTAATAATCTCTCACCTTAGGATTATTTCTCTGTGCAATAAATTCCCTTTACTACTGTCCCCATCATAGTAATTAATATTGTGTTTTGTGTATTAATATATAACAATTATGTCAAGTTTGTCAAGTTTATTTATATGATACAGCTCATTATATCATATTTTGATATTCCTGAAAAATAGTATCCTATATCTATATTGTCTAATACCTTACTGATTTCATCTTCTCTGTATTTAATGCCTATAAATTTATTTTCCACATCGGATATTTCTCCACCACCAAAAAAGTCCCCATAAATTTTGATTCCTTTTATTATTCCCTCATGGACATCTATTTTAGTCTCTACCTTCCCTGAAGGAAATCTCCTAGATTTCTCTATATTAAAATCTGGGGAACTGCCAAAATTCCATTCCCATGTAGCATATCTCTCTTCCATCAATTTATTTATATTAGCATAATCTTCTTCTGTTAATTTATATTCTTCAATCTCCTTATTTCCTTTAAACATATGCTCTAATAAAAGTTGTTTGAAATCTTCTACAGTTATATCTTCTTTTAAATGGTCCTTAATATTGGTTACTCTACTCCTTACAGATTTTACCCCTTTGGATTCTATCTTATCTTTTGATACCTTTAAAGCCTTTCCTAAAACTTCTAAATTCGTATCAAAAAGCATTGCTCCATGGTGAAGGACCTTTCCTTTTTTCATATATTGGGCATTGCCACAGAATTTTTTACCATCTATTGTAATATCGTTTCTACCAGAGAATTCAGCTTTTACTCCTAGTTTAGCCAATACTTCTATTACCGGTTGAGAAAAAGCTTCGAAGTTAAAAGCAGAAGTTTCCTTACTTTTTGATATAATAGTATAGTTTAAATTACCATAATCATGGTAAACGGCTCCTCCACCAGATAATCTTCTAACTACATTTATATTATTTTCCTTTATATAGTCTAAGTTTATCTCCTGAATAGTATTTTGGTTTTTCCCTACTATTATGGAAGGCTCGTTTATCCATAATAAAAATATTTCGTCAAATTGATCTAAACTATCAAAAACATATTGTTCTAAAGCTAAGTTGAATTGAGGCCTATTATCATCGTTTTTTATGTATATCATAAAAATCCCTCCGTACTATTTTATTTAGTAATACTATTATATTTTATCTAATTTTTTAAAAGTTGTAAAATATTGTTTAGCATTTAACCCATTATTTCTTCTTGCAACTTTCTCAATCTGTATATATTTCTTTCTTTATTTATTTCTACCATATCATAGGTTATAGGTTGACCTTGCCTAATATCTTTGACTACTTTTGTATCCTTGTCAATAAGCCCTATAGGTACTAACTTTTCTTCCTTTGCCACCTTATACTCTTCAATACTACCATAAACAGTATATCCTCCTATACCATCTAATCTATCCCCTACTTTTAAATCTTTCTTGGCCACTGTAATAGTTTCTGCAACTATTCCCTTTGTAGGTGCTATAGTTGCCTCTTTATAATAGCAGGCATTAAATATAGTTATAGGTGTTTCTAGGCTAGTAAGATGATAAGGCCTGTATAGTACATAATTAGGCCCTGAACCCATATTTAAATATTCTAATTGTTTATGTACTTCATCCAGTTTTGTAGTAAAAATGGCAAAGACTCCTGGTGCAATTCCCATAACATAGTCAACTATTCCATATCTATTGAGAATGCCTCCCTCTTCTCTTAGCCTAAAAAATCTAGTCAAATCCCTTAAATCGCTATTAATACCATAGCCTCCTCTTATATCTGGAACAAAACCTGTAGCATTAGCCATACAGGTCATCTCTATCATTGTATTGGTACCGTCTATAAAACCCGTCAACATATGAGGTTTTAAACCCTTTCCCATGGCTTTTTCATATACGGTATCCGGATTTGCCTTTAAATCTAAAGGATTATTTTTCCCTTTTCCAATGGCCAACACTTCAAAGCCTAATCCTACTGCAAAATCATATAATTCCATAACAGCTCCCGGTTCATCTCCTGCTGTTCCTGTATATACCACTCCTGCTTCCTTAGCTTTTTTATATAATATTGGTCCTACTGCTGAATCAGCTTCCACATTTAACATGATTATATGCTTTCTATTCTCTATTGAGTCTAAAGAAATCTTTGCACCTACTTCTGGTACTCCTGTAGCGTCTACCACCGCTTCGATAGTGTTAGCCTTTGTTGCTATGTCCATATCCTCAGTTGCAATATATTTTCCCTTTTCTAAATAATAATTTATTTTATTTAATGAGTTTGAAATTACAATATCTTCTTGTCCAATTCCTGCTGAGAGAAATGCATCTACTGCTTTTTCTATATTTCTATTAACAACCAAAGAAGGCGACATGCCTTTAATTCTAGACATTTGGTTTATCAAACCTTTTCCCATCTTCCCTGCTCCCACTATAGCAACTTTTATATATTTACCTTGTTCTGCTAATTCATTTAATTTTCCATTCATAGTTAGCATGAAATCAATCCTTTCAATATCTTTCTTCCCCTACTCTAAAGAAGCATTCCTTCCAGCCACATATCCTGATGACCAAGCCCATTGAAGATTAAAACCTCCACAATCACCATCTATATCAACAATTTCTCCTGCAAAATATAATCCCTTTACTAGTTTTGACTCCATGGTAGAGCTGTCTATTTCATCAGTATCTACTCCACCTGCTGTTACCTGAGCATCTTTAAAGGACTTACTCCCAGATATTTTAAATCTCCAGTCAGTAAGTATTTTTGACAATCTACTTACTTCATCATTGCTCAAATGAGCAATTTGTTTGTTTTTATTAATTCCTAATTCCTTTAATATGGGAAGAATTAATCTTTTGTTTATTAGCCCTATTAGTCCTATCTCTATAGTCTTTTTTGCCATAAATCCAAATCTATATATTAGGTAATTATATAGCTCCTCTTCTGTCTTCCTATGAATAATGGACACCTTTAGCTCTACATCTTTATTATCCTTTAAACATTTTAAGGCTGTTCTGCTCAGTTGAAGAACAGGAGGACCAGATATACCATAGTTAGTAAACAATATATCTCCACTATCCTCTTTAATTAATTGATTCCCATTATAAAGGCCTACTGTTCCCACAAATTTAACTCCATCTACTTGCTTAAATATATTTCCTTCAAGTTTAAGCTGTACTAATCCGGGAAAAATCTCTGCTATGCTATGCCCCATATTTTCAGCTAAAGTATAACCATTGCCATCTGAACCCGTATTAGGAGCTGCATTGCCTCCAGTAGCCAAAATAACCCTATCTCCATATACTTTTCTACCGTCTTCTAAAGTTAATACAAATCTCTTATCCTTTTTTATATCTACCACAAATCCATCGGTTATAACCTCTACACCTAATTCCTCTAGCTCAAACCTTAATACATCTAAAACGCTAGAACTTTGATAAGATAGGGGAAATACTTTCCCATTATCTTCTATGGCAGGGGTTATGCCTAACTGTTCAAAGAAATCTAATGTTTTATCTACTCCAAACTTGGATAGGCAGCTATAGGCGAATTTAGGATTGTTGCCATGGTAATTTTCTATAGACAAGTTCACATTGGTATAATTACATCTACCATTTCCAGTAGCTAGTATCTTTTTGCCTATTCTATTATTTCTTTCAAGTATAGTTACATCTGCACCATAATTCCTCGCAAAAATTCCAGCTATCATCCCAGAAGCACCACCACCTACTACTAATACCTTAGGCATGATTCAAACTTCCTCTCTAATTTAAGATTCATTTCTTATTATTCCATTATATTTTATATGTTATTTGTGGTTTTGTCTATTTAATTAAAAAAGAGGTTATAGATTTTCCTTTATAACGGAAAATTTATAACCTCAGGGTTTCTCACTTGAAAATTCTATATAGAAGACTCGAACTTAAATTTTTGCCAAGGCTTTATATGATCTAGTAAAAATACTTCCTCATCTACTACTTTCCCTACTACGCTAGTTTTTCCACTATTTTTCATAGGCTTTAATGCTATTTGTAATTCACCAGCATAATGTTCGTATAAGCTGCTGTCTATTATAATATCTCCTTTTTCAATGTCCTTTGGATTAATCAATTTAAAGTCATAACCTTTATATTTAACCCTACTTTGAGTTGACCTAATTACGTACTCTGATATATCTCCCCTATTAATATGGAGTTCTTCCAATACTATTTTCTTTTCCAACTTTGGTAGACTATCTATTAACTCTACTTTTAGCGTAAGAAGATCCTTGTTCATTTTCCCTAGGGTTTTTAATTCCTCTTCAGAAGCATAACAGTTTGCTATTATCACATCATCTATAAGCCCGGTATTAAAAAGATCTTTGGCTTGAGTTTCTATAGGAAGCTCTCTATGCTCTTCCAATGTAGGTAGGCCTTCATTAACTAGCCAAGGACCAAAGGTAGCATTTGTTGAAGAAACAAAGGCTGCCGTCCTAAGGCCATATTTTTTGAAGCTCTCAGATGTCTCCATAAAATGTTTCCTGGATAATCCCGTATACCTATGAGGATAAAAGTTATGACATCCAATAATATTATTTTTATTTGGCATATATGCCATTATGTTTTTCAAATATTTAGTATTGTTGCTCATATTTATCTCTATTTTTAAACCATAGGGATTAAACGACATTATACTTTCCTCATTGCCAGAAAAGCCTAAATCCAATCTAATTCCCGTTAAATTCATATCCTTAAAGAACTTTAGATCTGAATAATGAATATCTAAAGATTTAAATACGGATGGAGATACATCTGCTATTACCTCCATACCTAGATTCTTTCCATGGTTTACTATTTCCCTAAACTCCCTTAGTATCCTGTCCTTATCTTCATCAATTGAAATCAAGTTTGTGAATATCCGGCTAAATCCATATTTTGATGCTAAACTTAAATACCTTATATCTTCCTCTAGGGATGAATTGTTTGGATATATGGATACACCTAGTCTACGCATTGACTCTACTACCCCCTGCCACTATAGAACTATAAACTACTTCATATAGGTCTATAAATTCTCTAGCCATATCTCTAGTCGTTATGGCATTCATTAGATGATCTTGAGCATGAACTAAAAGCAGGGAGAAATCTTGTTTTTCCCCTTGAGCTTCCGATTGTATCAGCTTAGTTTGACTTTTATGTGCACAAGCAATCTTTTCATTTGCATCTTCTATATTAGTTCTTGCTTTATCAAAATCGCCTTTTTTTGCGTAAGATATCCCCTCCATACATAGACTCCTTGCTTCTCCACTGTAATTAATAATATTCATTATTATCATCTCTAAGTCCATATTACTCTCTCCTTTAAAATTTAAAAATTATATACATTTGCTACAATAATCTATAATATGACACAAATCCTCTTTAAAATTATGTTATCTATATTCCTTTAAAAAAGTTTGGAAGATAACTTCTATGTGCTTGTAGTAGTTCATCCAACATTTTATGTCCTTCCCTATCGTTTGCAACAAGGGGATTCGTTATCATTGCTAGAAGGGCTTTCTCATAATTTCCTTCTACCGCTGCCTCTGCTCCTAATACTTCAAAAGCTTTTATCTGATGAATAATTCCCTTTATGGGAATGGGAAACTCATCAATAAATTTATAAGGTATAGGCCCATTTTTTGTTACCTTACAAGTTATTTCAATAGCATTGTTTCTATCTAAATCCTTAATAGTATTTCCATTTAATGTGTTTACTACTTGAAGGTCTCCCTTATCATTATATATGGAACTTATAAGATTACAAGCAGCATCAGAATAGTAGGCACCTCCTCGCTTTTCCAATTCTTTAGGTTTGTGCTTCAATTCCCTATTTTTATAAAGTGCAAACAAGGATCTTTCTACTTCCATTACTTCCTCCGCCCTATTCCTACCTTCTTTAAATTTCACTATATCATTTTCCAGCATGTCTTTAGTTTTATAATAATATTTGTGATATGGACAAGGTATTAACCTGAGGGCCTTAATAAATCCTTTATCCCATTCCATAGGATCTATGTTTTCCATATTTATAGAAGCTGAATTTTCTATATATATATTTAATACCTCATCTGTTCTATCTTCTCCATCTATAAATACATTAAATCCATATACCATATGATTTAATCCAGCAAAATCTATTCTAATCCTATCTCCTTCTATACCCATTATTTCTGCTATACCCTTTTCTACTCCTATCGGGACATTACAAAGACCTATAAACTTCCTATGTCTTGAATATTTGGAAAAAGCTTCGGTTACCATGCCTACTGGATTTGTAAAGTTTATTAACCAAGCATCAGGACATAAATTTGTCATATCATCAGCAATTTCTAATAATACTGGTATAGTTCTTAACCCTTTAAAAAGTCCGCCTGGCCCATTGGTTTCTTGCCCAATAAATCCATGGGATAGTGGAATACTTTCGTCCTTATTTCTAGCCTCGAGCATCCCAACCCTTATTTGAGTTGTGACAAAACTAGCTCCGTATAATGCTTCCTCCCTATTTAAAGTTAGAAAAATATCCATTGGTATTTTAGCCTCTTCCACCATTCTCTTGGCCAAATTTCCAACTATATTAAGCTTTTCCTTGCCTTCCTCTACATC
Source organism: [Clostridium] ultunense DSM 10521 (assembly GCF_000511955.1). Taxonomy (GTDB): domain Bacteria; phylum Bacillota; class Clostridia; order Tissierellales; family Tepidimicrobiaceae; genus Schnuerera; species Schnuerera ultunensis. Next base: position 39,377 of record NZ_AZSU01000010.1, read on the forward strand.
TACAAGCCAAAGTTCATCTACCGGAAGTTCTTCGTACCTTTTGATTATCCCTTCAATAAATTCTGGAGTATAAGATGAACCACCGCCAATTACAGCTATTTTAATTTTTTTATTCAAATATGCCACCCCTTTACAAAATAATATTGTTATTGGTGTATAAAGAATTAGTCCTTTATACACCAATAAACAAACCAAATATCCTATAAGATATTAGTTAGAAGTAAATTGAATATTAAATATATTTCCGATATAAAAAATCCCAATCCCCTTAGTATAAAATAATTCATTGATTAGTTATTTTAGTTTTCCTACTTTGTCTATCAGCTAGTTTAATAAAAGGTAGATATATGAGTACTGAAATTACAAGGTTTATAGAAGCTAAAACTGCTGCCCTCCAACTTGCTGAAGTAGCCCCTGTTGCTAAAAATGCTCCTACTACTGGAGGAGTAGTCCAAGGTATAGCAACATACGTTGGAGGTGCAAAACCTGTAGCGGTACCAATATAACCTATAAGAGTCAATATTCCAGGAGTTATTATAAATGGAATAAATAATATTGGATTTAACACTATGGGGAGTCCAAACATCATAGGCTCGTTAATTTGAAATATCCCCGATGGTGTTGATAGTTTAGCAACTTCCCTATATTCCTTTCTCTTCTTCGCTGCAATAAAAATAGCAATTATTAATCCTATAGTTGCACCTGAGCCACCTAAATGTACATAGGTATCAAAGAAAACCCTAGTTATTACATTTGGTGCCGCCAGTCCTGCCTCTATTGCAGCAGCATTATCTGTAAGAGCAGGTAGATATAATGCATTCATTATAGGATCCAATATATTTGCACCATGTAGACCAAAGAACCAAAACAAATTGATTAACATGGCCATTACCATAGCTGAACCTACTCCTTGACTAAAACCTTGCAGTGGTTTTTGAATCCCTTCGTATATTACATCATATAAACTTACTCCTCCTAGCTTATCTATAATCAGAAATACAATTCCAAAAGTAAAGATAGTAATCATTCCTGGTATAACAGCTGCAAAAGCTCTACCTACTGCCGGAGGTACCTCTTCTGGCATTTTTATAGTTAAATCTCTTTTAATCAATTTAACAAATATTTCGGTGGCAATTAACGCTACTATCAATCCTGTAAACAAACCTGTAGCTTGTAAGTAACCCCAATGAATATATCCCCAACCTGCATCACCATGGGCCTGTGGTAATGTAGCAAAATAAGAACCTACTGCAATTAGTCCAGCTGCAAGAGAGTTTACATTGTAGGATTTTGCTAAACTATAAGCTGTAGAAAAAACAACTAATAATGTCATTATAGCTAAAGTACCCCACCAAACTTGATCGCATATAGGAATTAATATTCCTAATGGTGCTATCCATTGGAAGATAGTGTTTTTTAATAATACAGCAGTAGAACCTGCAAGTATCAAAGGCATAATGGCTACAAAACCATCTCGGATAGCAACTAAATGCCTTTGTCCACCAATCCTAGCTGCAACGGGAACAAATCTCTTTTCCATAAAATCCAAAAAATTATTCATGTTAATCCCCCTTTTAAATATGAAACTTTTATTAGTTTTTAGCCATACTTAAAGCCTGTTCTAAAACCTTTTCCCCATTCATAGTCCCATAATTAATGGTATCCACTACATCAACGGGTATCCCCTTAGGTTCCATTAGTTCCTTCATCTTTGGCAATAGATACCTTACCTGCGGTCCAAGTAAAACAATATCAATTTTATCCATAATATTTTTTGCATCTGCCTCTGCTACAGCAAATACATTTACATTCATCCCTTTTTCCTTAGCTACCTTATTCATTTTGCTTACTAGTAAACTAGTGGACATGCCTGCAGAACAGACAAGCATAATATTTACCATATGAATCAGTCCTTTCTGTAAGGTTAATGAGTAGTTTAAGCTATACCCTATTCACCTCCAACAATTTATTTTTATGTACTATATTACATTTGCAATTACCTTGCCAATATCACTGATAAAATAATTCAAATAATAAAAATCTATCTTTAGCAGCTTCTTTCATAATTTCACCATTATATATTTAATAATGGGTAAAATAAATATATAAAAACCGTGTAAATTTCTAAACAAAAAAAGAAAATACTGTGTAAAAGTTTACACACTATTACACAGTATTTTGGTTTAACAAAAACAATTTCAATATATAGGCTAATTCATCTTCCCCTAAGGAAACCTTATATTTTTTCTCCATAAAGGAAATAGATTCTTTAATAATATTCATCTCTTTTTCATATAGATTTCTATAAATCTCCAAATCTTCAAATTTCCTAGGGATTACACCAGCCAATAGATTATCTATTAAAAAAGATATATGGAGTACGATTCCTATCTTAGCGTCGGATATTATTTCTATTTCCAGCTCGTTTTCAATACTATAGATTAAATATTTAATATCCCTAGTTATTTCTTCCCCATCTAAATTTGTTAAATGTTCTTTTAAGGATTCTGCTACCTTCATATACATATTTTCTTCATCTATAATTTTCTTTAATTTATTTATGCCATAACCCTTGAACACTTCTATGGCAGGTATGAAAGGTATATATCCTATATCCATATTTACCGTTGCAATAATGGCTATGATATTATACTCTTTACTTAATCTACATATTCTATTTTCTAACTTTTCTTCATCTATAATATTTATGGCCATTATTTCTATATTTTCATCAACTAAAGAGGTTTCTACTACTGATTTTAACTTTTTGGAGGCCCCATCTCCTGTAAAACAAGCGGTAACAATTATGTTTTTCCTTATCTTTTTCTTCGGCAGCTCATCTTTATAAAGATCCTTTTTGTTTAAAGATTCAATAATTTCATCTAAACCATAGCCCATTACAACCTTTCTCAATACCTGAAGAACCATGGGAGTGCTAACCTTTTCAAGTGTTCTTACTTCTATTCCAGTTTCTTCCCATATCATGTCCCCAAAGGTTGTTAAAGAGCCCATATCCACTAGCATTACTACTCCCTTTCCCTTGTCTATTTGCTGGACCTTATCCTTTGTTAGCTCATACATAATTTTGGGATTCATGGATAAAGGCATATCTAAGGCAACGGCATGTTCTATGCCTATTAAACTATTGGCTACTTCTACCATACTGCTTGCAGTAGATCTACCATGCATGACAACTATTACTCCTACTTTTGGCTTTTCTTCTCTAAATTTTTTATTTGAATCTGTTGTAAAAAACATGGCCAGATACCCTATTTCATCTACAGGAGTTTCAATGTGAAATTTATTGTCCAATATCTTTGCAATTTTCATAGCAAATAAGAATTCTTCCTCGTAATTAATTCTTATAGAATTTAGCTTAGGATTATATATTTTTTCTCCCTTTTTTATCCTCTCTATACTTCGCTCTAAATGGAAGGATAATCCAAAGTATATTTTTTCGTCGAATTCCTTTCCCAATTGTTTTTGAGCCAATAATAATATTTCCTCAGCTACTTGAAGTATATTATCATTTACTACATTTGATATCCCAGTTCTATCAAAACGCCTATATATACTTCCTATATATTTTTCAAAATGGGATTCAATATCAATGTTTATTATCTCATTAATATCCTTTTCATCTATGCCCGACCCCTTTAAAGATTCTAGTTTTTCCTCAATAGCAGTATAAAAATCCTCAGATCTATTATCATCTACATTCAATAGAAGGGGAGGTTCTTCATGCTGGTTAAATTTAAAAATATCATAGGTAGTATTTAGTAGCTCATCTACTTCATTCCTATAATCATTAATACTTAAAATTCCTTTTCTTACGTGATTAGGTAAATCCCCTTGGTTGATAATTAGATAATCGCCATTTTCAGATTTATATCTAAGAAAAGCCTTAGCACAAGCCAGTTGTATATCAGATTTAAGCTGACCTATATTGTTTGGACAATCATACAATAGATAAGAAATAATAGAATTTTTATTTATATATATGCTCTTCCCAAGCCTATGGGATTCTTCCTTGATAAAGGTTTCTATTAAAAAATATCTTTCAGATAGGCTCCTATCCCTTATAGGTGGCAAGGTTATTATCATAGGTATCCTGCGAGTGAAAGTTTTTAATAAATGGGAATTTGGATTTTCTGTTGTTGCAGCAATTATTCTAACATCTACATGGATTAATTTTTCCGTTTCTCCTAAAGGTCTAAAAAAACCATTATCAATGTAGGTGAACAACATCTCTTGACCTTGAGGCGGTAACCTGTGGATTTCATCTAAAAAAATAAATCCCGAATCTGCCTTTGTAAGCAATCCATCCCTATCCCTATCAGCACCAGTATAGGCTCCCTTCTTAACCCCAAATATTTGAGCCGTCAATAGATTTGGATTATCTACATAGTCTGCACAATTAAATCTAATAAAAGGAGCGTTTTTTCTCACTATATTAGATTCTATAGCAAATTGATACATAAGCTCAGCAAACATGGATTTTCCTACGCCTGTTTCCCCTAAAAGTAAAGTATGCAAGCCTTTAGGAGGATACATAATAGCAGCCTTTGCCTTTTGTATAGGCATAGCTAAGCTCTGTGTCGCTCCTACCATTTTGTCTAGGCTGTTGTTAGAATCCACTATTGAATTCCCCCCTCGGGAAACCCTATTAGTATCATTATTAATAGATTTATATAGAACCGGTCTTCCATCTATTTTTTCTAACTTTCCCTCTTTATGAAGGATATTTAAATACCTGCTAATATTAGATCTATCAGTTTCCAGCATAGAAGCTATATCTTTAGCAGAAACACCTTCCCTTTTTTTCTTTTCCAGATGGAGCAAAATTTCAAATACCTCATCTACTCTGCCCAAATTTACCACCTTTTCAACTATTATATTGGTTTATTATAAAGATATCAATAAACACTTTAGATTAACTTGTGATTATTATACCAAATAAAATAAAGCCTGTCCTTATAATTCTAGACAGGCTTCATTCCATTAATTCGATTTTTCTCTTCTATTTAAAACAGCATTCAGTATTATCCCTACTATTGCTGCAAAACTCAAACCCGATATTTTAACCGTATCATTTATTGGAATTCCTATAGTAATTCCGAATTTATTTTCTATTATACCACTTCCAAGGCCTAATATTAATATAGTTCCCATAACTATAATATTTTTCCAGTTGAATTCTACTTTGTTTGCCTTTATGGTTTTAACACCTATTAAAGATATCATACTAAATAGCATTAAACTTATTCCACCCATAACTGGAGTAGGTATGGTGCTTAAAAACACACCAATCTTTGACACAAATCCCAATACTATTGCGAATACTGCTGCCAGCCTTAATACAGACGGGTCATAATTTTTGGTTATAGCTAAAACTCCTGTGTTTTCTCCATAAGTTGTATTAGCTGGCCCTCCTATTAAAGCTGCTATGGTTGTAGCTAATCCATCTCCCAATAATGTTCTATTTAAACCTGGATCTTCTATGAAGTTTTGGCCTACAACTTGGCCATTGGTAGTTATATCTCCTAAATGTTCCATAAATACTGCCAATACTACAGGAGCTATTATAGTTATAGCGCCTATATCAAATTTTGGTAATCTAAAAGCTGGTACTGCAAATATAGCTGCTTCTTTTACCACACTAGTATCTGTAATTCCCATTTTAAAAGAGACTATATAGCCAGCGGTTACGGCTATCAATATTGACAATTGTTTAAATATACCTATTCCTTTAAAATTAACTAATAATGCTATTCCTAAGGTTATTCCAGCTACTAATAAATTTTCCCTGGCATTTCCAAAGGCCACTGGAATTAGATTCATACCTATTACTATTATCATAGGCCCTACTACTTGAGGAGCAAGATATTTTTGTATATTTTCTACCCCAATTTTCCTAATTAGGAAGGATAAAAAAATATATATTAAACCTGCTACTACCATCCCACCTTGAGCATAAGCTAAATCTCCATTATACATCTCCTTTACTGTCAATATTACTGGAATAAATGCAAAAGATGAACCTAAGAAAACTGGAACTTTACCTTTTGTACAAAGATGGAATATCAAGGTCCCAAGACCTGCAGAAAATAATGCTACTGATGGATCAAATCCTGTTAATATAGGTACTAAGACTGTGGCTCCAAACATGGCAATTAAATGTTGAAGAGCTAAAATAACCTTTTTTGAATTCTGCCATAATCTAGCTTCTGTTTTATCAGTTTTACCTACAATTACATTTTCAGTCATAAAAAAACCTCCCTTTCTAATTTAAGGAGAGTTTTCTCTCCTTTTCAGCCTCCCTGGACTGATTTAAAGGACTGTTAGATTGTAATAATTTGCTCATAAAAAAGGTCTCGCTAACAGCAAGACCTTTTATGCAAATAGGCATAATTATCCATACTAATTACAATCTTGCCAGTCTCTCTGGACTGATTTAAAGATTACTATATGTTTTTATTCCTAAACATTATATCATTATATTCTCCAATAAGCAACATTTTTTTATAATCGCCTATACATTTCTTTATCATCTAATCCACCTATATTTAAACCTTCCTCAATTTGCTCGAGTATAAGCTTCTTATCCTTCATAAGAGTTCCTCTTAATGAAACATAATTAGAGGCATGATTACTTCTAAAAATACAATTGTCAACTTCAAGCCCTTCTACTAAAATCTTCGTCTCTTTTAATACTTCTCTAGGGGTTAAAAGCTGAAATTTCCCTTCCAGTACCTCTTTATAAAGCTGGGTATCTTCTTCCAGTAGTAAGGTCAGTAATCCAATATAATGGGGTTTCATTTTATTAAGAGTTTTAGCTGATTCTATGGCATGAAGCTCTGAATTGACTTTCCCTCCAATTCCAGATATTAAAGTCACTGAAAGCTCTATATTAGCCTCTACAATTTTTCTACCCGCCTCTATCATTTGAGTAGAATTTACACCCTTTTCAATATCCTTTAATATCTTATCACTTCCAGATTCTAAACCTAAATATACAATACCCAATCCTAAAGCCTTTAACTCCAATAACTCTTCCTGGGACTTGTTTAAAATAGATCTAGGAGAACCATATATGCCTACCCTTTCACATTCTGGGAACAAAACTTCTATACCCTGTAATATTTTAATTAGTTCTTTAGTTTTAATTACTAAAGCATCTCCATCAGCTAAAAATACACGTTTTACATTTTTATAATATTTTCTACCTATAATTAAATCTTCCATTATTTCTTCTGTACTTCTTATTCTAAATTTTTTATCTTTATACATGGAACAGAAGGTACATTTATTGTGAGAGCAACCTATTGTAGCCTGTACTATTAAGCTATAGGCTTCACTAGGTGGTCTATAAAGGGCTCCTTCATATTTCATTTGTATCTTCTCCTTCTTTTATCTCTCTTTTTCTTTTTACCCTGTAGTTTTCTTATTATTCTTTTAATCTAATTATAGTATATCTTAAATATTACGGCAAATAAAAAAGGCTCCTAGCAAAACATCGTTAAGGAAGCCTTTTTTGAAACTTATTTAGGTCAAGTTCTTTTTATTAATATTCCATATAAGTGAGAACTTTCCTATTCGTTATAAAAACCTCTACTTCGACCTACGAAGTAGAGGTTTTATCTATGTACTTGGCAGCGTCCTACTCTCCCAGGGCGTTACCACCCAAGTACCATCGGCGCTGAGAGGCTTAACTTCTGTGTTCGGTATGGTTACAGGTGTTCCCCTCTCGCCATCGCCACCAAATATTCATTGGTTTGACCTACCATCCATTTGTTCCAAAAGCATTCACAAATGGGGTAAAGCTTTTTTATAGTATTTTATTATGGTTTTGTTGCTTCGACTTAACTCTATTGGTTTGCTGCATTGAGTACGCAGTCTCGCTACACAAATCTATTTGCTCGCTATCGCTCACATAGATTTGGTGCTCGTTGCGTTTGACTTAACTTTTGCTCACTATCGTTCGCTAAGTTAGGTCATAAACAGTAAATTATATTTCTGGTCAAGCCCTCGACTTATTAGTACCTATTAGCTAAAAGTATTGCTACTCTTACACTCTAGGCCTATCTACCAAGTGGTCTACTTGGAGTCTTAACCTTTTTAGGTGGGAAATCTTATCTTGAGGGGGGCTTCGTGCTTAGATGCCTTCAGCACT
>NZ_AZSU01000011.1:0-12503 GCF_000511955.1 [Clostridium] ultunense DSM 10521
TATGAGAGACCTTAACATTATTTACTACTCTAAGAATTTGAGCAATATTTCTAAAAGAATTTTTACCAAGATAGAACATAGATAAAGCAGTAAAAATAATATACACAGGATAACGCATACGTTTAAAATCAGTCTTACCAACTAATTTAGACATGGATGCAGGTAATATATTATTTGGTTTAGGAACAAACATAGAATGATTACATTTTTTATCACAACAACGATAATTAGAGTAATATTTATAATCATGATGAAGAAATGTTGCTTTACCACAAACAGGACAACGAGGGTATTTAGGTTTCTTTTTAGATGTTGGTCTATCAGGAGCAAATTGGTGATTACATTTACGGCAAAGGTACTTTTGATATCCATCTTTATCTTTGCCGTAGCGATAAAAAGATTCTTTATTATTGCATTTTGGACACTGAAGTGGTACAATTTTTTGCATGAGGACTTCATCCTTTCTGGGAGGTATTTGTTTTCTAGCAAAAACATTGTACCACAGAGGATTGAAGTCCTCAATTTTCATTTAAGTTTACAGAGCGAATTACAAGTAAAGGAGGAAAACAAATGATTTATAGAATTATTTTTGCATTATATTGTTTATTTATGCTGGCTATAGGGTATTACGGATACAAAAAAACAGAAACCTCTGAGGATTTTTTAGTTGCAGGGCGAAACTTGGGGCTTGGAGTTTCAATTCCGCTATTTGCTGCTGGTTTCATAAGCGGTGTAGCCATGGTTGGGCATCCTTCTTACATTTATGACAATGGTTGGTCATACGTATTAGTTTATCCGGTAGGTGTTGCTTTTGGGATTTTTCTATTAAGCACATTAGCGGTAAGAATGAGGCGTGTAAAGCTGCCATTATACACCACTCCAGATTGGTATTCAGAACGTTATTATTCTAAAACAATGCGTATTTGGATGGCATTCCTCGTTACTATAAATATGTCGCTATTTGTAATCATGGGCATTATAAGCTCGGGAGCTGTACTAGGGCCTGTCCTAGGTGTAAGCTATAAAACGGCTGTTCTACTAATAGGTGTAGTATTTGTTTTGTATACTGCAATTGGAGGTATGTACAGCGTTGCATGGACTAATGTTGCTCAATGCACTCTGCTTACTGTCTGTATTATTTTAACAGCAATATATAGTCTGATTAAAGCTGGAGGAATAACGGCCATCAATACTGCATTAATGGAAATTGATCCAATTCTATTATCCCCTAATTTAGGGGGCCAAATAAGTGTTGCTGAACAATTAGCCATTGCCTTTTCGATTGGTATTAGCTGTGCAACCACATCAACCTACCATAGGATGTTTTATTCGGCGCGAAGCGATAGGGTAGCATCCGGAATGATTGGGCTTGGAGGAGTTGTACTTACAATTGTTTATAGTGGAATATTATTTATAGGTTTATCCGGAAAGGTATTATTACCGGGCCTAGTTGATACGGAAGCAGTTTTTATAACATTAGCAGGTACTATGAATCCAGTATTTACAGCCATAGTTGCATGCGGTATTATTGCAGCAATTCAGTCGAGTATAGACAATCAATTGTTAGCGGCATCAGTTCAATTTTCAAATGATATCTACTATAAATTGATAAATCCTGAGGCATCAGAAAAAAAGATTATGTCAATCAGCACATGGAGTGTTATTGTTATAGGAGCTATATGTGTGTATTTAGCATATATAAGGCTTTCAACTGTAATAAATCTATATAATTTTATGGCAACGATAACAGCAGCAGCAATGGGAGTACCACTATTCCTAGGGGTCTTCTGGCCTAGGGCTACAAAAGAAGCTGCAATGGCATGTTCTATTCTAGGCTTTGCTTTATCCGTAATAATGTGGTTTAAGGCACCAACACTACCATCTACTCTTATAATAATACCTATTCAACTTGTGCTTATGATTGTTATCAGTAATATGACTCCAAAACCACCGAAGAAAGTAATTGATAATTTTTTTCCAGAAATAAGTCGAACGAAAAATTCTTTAGAAGTATAGTTTAATATACTGTGTTTATATGTAAATATTGATCCCAAACAAGAGTTTCATTTTTGATTTGTCGCTCCTTATTGTGAGATTTGAGTACAAACTTTCGCTAAAACCATATAAAGGGGGCAACTAAAATGAAAAGATTGTATTATATATTAAAACATTTGTAATCTCATCTTGGTTCCAAATTTTTATGACTGTATGATGTTAGTGTGTATTCATGGACACAAAATAAGGTTATATAAACTAATAATCGGAGAACCCTATATGTTAGGATAGTTGTCGTATAGAAAAATAATGTATAATAGAATTACGATAATAAGGCTTTGTAAACTAAACATGAAAAAATAGAACAATGTTTTATAGAATTGCCTCAGATTACTTTAAATTTAGCCTTGACGATTATAAAAGTCCGCCTTGAGATTGTCAAGGGTAAAATGAACGCGCTAATGCGCGCCCTTGGCAATCTCAAGGAAGTACATTTCAAAAATATTTAGGCGAAATTCAGGCAAAATTTATGCTACGAGAAGATACTTTTTCTTCTCTCTATCAGTTAGATTTAATCCAGCAACTTGAGCTGAAGTTAACCCATTAAGAGATGAATTAGGCCTAACAAAATTGTAGAAAAATATAAACATGCTGATTAAATTATTTGCAGATTCAAAGGACTTAAAACCTTGTTTGGTCCTATACCAAGCTTTAAATTGATGATGAAAAGATTCTATTAAATTGTTAGAAATATCATCTTTAAAGCTTTCAACTCGAATATGTTTAGTATGTTCACCTAATACAGATTTAACAGGTACTTTATAAGCACTGTAGCGATCATTAACTATAGCATTAGCATTGCCAAGATCTTTAACAGAGTTAAGCAAAGTAAAACTTGTTCAGAGTTTCTGTAAGGTGATAGGTGAAAGCCTAAAACAAAGCGAGTCTCTGAATCTATGATAAACCAAATATAATATTTTTGGCCAGAAATTTTTACTACAGTTTCATCAGCATGCCATTCATCAGAATTAAAATCTAACATAGGAATAAGTTCTAAAGAGAGATTGTTGAAAAATGGAGCAAATTGGTGATTACATTTACGGCAAAGGTATTTTTGGTAACCATCTCTATCTTTGCCATAGCGATAAAAAGAATCTTTATTATTGCATTTTGGACATTTTACTGATACAATTTTTTGCATGAGGACTTCATCCTTTCTGGGAGGTATTTGTTTTCTCGCAAAAACATTGTACCGCAGAGGATTGGAGTTCCCAATTTTCATTTAGGTTTACAGAGCGGACAATAACCTAAGGAGAATGATTATGTCTAAAATTGGTATATCGCCAAAGGTTGGATAATAAGAGTAGTATGACATGAGAGCTGCCACGTATGATTCTGTGGGAAACTAGGATGAAAGTCCTTGGTCTATCCACTTTATGACCAATTAAATCTTTATATGTTTAAAATAATAAAAGATAACTCTGACACGCATAGCTATAGATACTATGTGTAATGTACCTGATTATCCTAGAAGCATCTACTATAGCAAGCAGAAAGAAAAGTTTGAAAACAAGTGAAAAAGAAAATAAAAACTATAAAAAGGTATTATAGAAATTTATAATGAAAGTAACAAGGTCTATGGTGTCTTTAAAATTTGTGAAAAGCTAAAGGCAAAAGGATGTAATAAAATAGCATTAAAAGGGTACGAAGACATATGAAAAAACTTGGCATTAGATAATACTATAATAACTACTGAGAAGCTCGATAAAGGCTTGATTTTACACTTAGATAAAGATTCACAATATACAGCAAAAATCGTAAGATGATAGAAGCATAAGAATTTAGACCATCATATAATGCTAAAGGTTGCTCCTATGGCAATGTTTGTATAGAAAGTTTACATGCAATATTTTAAAAAGAATGCATATATCTTAATACATTTATATATTATAATCATGTTAGTCTAGTGTTATTTAAATATTTCGTAGTAGAAAAAGAATGCATTTATCAGCTATATGACCCAGATGACTTTAATAACCTATGCAGAGCATCATAGATTGCTTTTAGTTTGTCGCTTAGAGTGAAAAACCTAGAAACATTCAGAAATGGTTTGATAAAGGAAGCAAAGAACTATAAAAAACAAAGTTTTTATTCAAAATATTGATAATAGTTATAAAAGAAAATTTGACATAGGATACTATATTCTATTTTGAACTATGTGTTTTTAGCTTATTGCTAGGGAAACAATAAATGCTAGTATTTATGGGTGGTGAATAATCGTGGATACCATAATCATACGAGGTGGCGGAGATTTAGCATCGGGAATAGCCAATATTCTTTATAAAGCAGGATATAAATTAATTATATTGGAAATAGACAAGCCTTTAACCGTTAGGAGAAAAGTGGCTTTTAGTGAAGCAGTCTATGAAGGTGAAACTACGGTAGAAGGTATTAGGGGAATATTAGTTAAGGATAAAGAGGAGATTTATAGAATTTGGAATCTGGATGCTATTCCAGTCTATATAGATAGGGAAGGTTGCATAATTAAAGAAATTAAACCTTTGGCAGTCATAGATGCTATAATTGCAAAGAGAAACCTGGGCACCAATAAATCTATGGCCCCAATTACCATAGGAATTGGGCCCGGGTTTGAAGCTGGGAAGGATGTAGATTTAGTAATAGAGAGCAATAGAGGATTAAATTTAGGAAAGATTATATATTATGGAAAAGCAGAGGAAGATACAGGCATCCCTGGAGAGGTAATGGGATATAAAGAGGAGAGAGTTCTTAGGGCTCCTTGTAATGGGAGAGTTGAAGCTTTTTATAATATTGGAGATATAATAGAAAAAGATCATCCCATATGTCAAGTAGGCAATGAAAAGGTAATATCTCCCTTCAAAGGGATCTTAAGGGGTATGATAAAGGAAGGACTATATGTAAAAAAAGGATTAAAGATTGGTGATATAGATCCTAGGTGTATAAAGGATTATGCATTTACTATTTCCGATAAAGCAAGGATTATTGGTAACAGTGTTTTAGAAGGGATACTATACCTAAATAAGAATAAATAGGACAATAGTACGAAATAAAAACTTTGATATAGAAGTAAAAAAGAAAGTTATTGAAATAAAGTTTATATATGGTAATTTAGAGTTTTATCAAATATAATTATATTATAAATAAGACATATGGGGAGAGATAATATGCTAGAAGATAGAAAGGTTTTATTGAAACTCAAGGAATCCTTAGAAAAGAATAAATCTGTAGCTACAATAACTATTATAAAGGCAGAAGGTGCAACACCTAGAGGTCCCGGAAGTATGATGTTGGTAGATGGAGAGGGGAATATTTTAGAAGGTACAATTGGAGGCGGTGCATTAGAAGAAAAAGCAAGAAAGGATGCAATTGATTGTATTAAAAGAAAAGAATCCTTATTAATAGATTATAACCTAGACAGGGATTCAAAAACTGGTAATATTTTGCCTATGGCTTGTGGTGGAAAAGTCAGCTTATTTATTAGGATCTATAGTTCCCAAGAAAAGTTAATCCTTGTAGGGGCTGGTCATGTGGCAGAAAAGATTGCTAGGATAGCCCATATATTGGGTTATTCTATAACAGTTTTAGATAATAGGAAGGAAAGAGTCAATGGCCAGTTGTTTCCTCAAACTGAAGATCTTATTCTAGGGGATATAGTGGAAAACTTAAAAAAGGTGGATATAAACAATAATACCTTCATAATAATAGTAACCCATGGCCATAAATACGACCAAGATGCTTTAGAGGTAGTGCTAGAATCCAAGGCTAAATATATTGGCATGATAGGAAGCATGAATAAAGTCAAGACTACTTTCAATAACCTTTTAGAAAAGGGTTATTCAAAGGAGGATTTATCAAAGATTTATACACCAATAGGATTGGATTTAGGCGGCGAGACCCCTGAGGAAATAGCCTTATCCATTATGGCAGAAATACAGGCAGTAAAGTATGGAAAAGAGGTTCCCCATCTTTATAAAAGTAGGTGGGAATTTTGAAATTAGAAAGTAGATTTTGGGTAGTCCAAGATGGTGAAAAAGTATTTGGGAAAGGGCCTTGTTTATTGTTAAAATCCGTAGATAGGCTTGGAAGTCTTAATAAGGCTGCAAAGGAATTAAATATGTCCTATAGTAAGGCCTGGTCAATTATAAACAGGGCAGAAAAGGTTTTAGGATATTCTTTTTTGGAAACTGAAACTGGTGGTATTGATGGAGGCGGTTCCTATTTGACATCAAGAGGAAAAGCTTTAATCCAGGTTTATGAGGAGTTTTCCAGAGAAGCAGAAGAATCGGTAGAAGGGCTTTTCAAAAAATATTTTAAGGATATCTAATATTTTTTTGGAAGCGTTATATTATCAAAAGAATAACGATAAAGGAGTAGATTTTGATGAAAAACATAGCCAATAAAAGGGGTTTCCTATTAGCCCTTCTAATAATTACTTTTCTTCTATCTTTCGTTATTGGAAGATATCCTGTTCCCATTGGAACTCTATTAAAAGTTATTTTATCTAAAATCTTTCCCATTACTAAAACTTGGACTGATACTATCGAAACCATAGTTTTTAGAGTAAGACTTCCAAGAATATTAGCAGCAATATTGGTAGGAGCCTCTCTTTCCCTGTCCGGAGCAGTATATCAGGGAATGTTTAGAAATCCATTGGTGTCTCCCGATATATTAGGGGTATCAGCTGGGGGGGCTTTTGGAGCTGCATTAGCCATATTTTTATCTTTTAATACGGTGGGGATACAGATATCTGCCTTCATATTTGGTATTCTAGGGGTAGCCTTGGTTTATCTAATTAGTATAAAAATAAAAGAAGACCCTGTAATTTCCCTTGTTATAATTGGTATACTAATAGGCTCCATATTTACATCTTTCACTTCTTTGATAAAGTACATAGCCGATACTGAAGACAAATTACCTACTATAACCTTTTGGTTAATGGGAAGTTTATCTGGTATTTCACCTAAAGATGTAAAAAGAGTGTTTATACCCATATTATTAGGTATAGTCCCCTTATATCTGCTAAGGTGGAAATTAAACGTTCTTTCCCTAGATGAAGATGAGGCTAAAACTTTAGGCCTTGATACAGGAAGGCTTAGGATTATAGTAATAATCTGTTCTACCCTTATGACAGCAGCTTCCGTCTCCATTAGTGGAATAATCGGTTGGATTGGCCTCGTAATTCCCCATTTAGGCAGAATAATAGTTGGCCCAGACTATAGGGTATTAGTGCCTACTACCCTTTTGTTAGGTAGTATATACCTGCTTATAATAGACAATATGGCTAGGGCTCTTACAACGGTAGAAATCCCCCTAGGTATACTCACTTCACTAATAGGGGCTCCCTTTTTCATATTCCTATTATTAAACAAAGGAAGGAGTTGGGACAAATGATAGAGGTTAAAGATTTAAGTTGTGGCTATGGAAATAGAATGGTGCTAAAAGAGGTAAGTTTCACTGGGAACTCAGGAGATATTATCTGTATATTAGGACCCAATGGCTCAGGAAAATCTACTTTAATAAAGAGTATTTTAGGACTTTTAAAACCTTTTGAAGGGAAGATATTAATAGATAATGAAGATATTGAAAATTGGAATTGGAGAAAGAGGGCAAATAAGATTAGTTATATTCCCCAATCCTTTAGTTCTACCTTTCAATATAAGGTTAAGGATATAGTTTTAATGGGAAGAACTTCTTATCTAAACCTTATTTCTTTCCCATCTGAAGAAGATGAAAATATTGCAGAAGAAGCCATGGAAAAGCTCAATATTTTACATCTAAAGAATAAAATCTATTCCCAGTTAAGCGGTGGAGAACGACAGTTGGTAAAGATAGCACAGGCTATAGCCCAACAGTCGGAAATAATAATAATGGATGAGCCCACTAATAATTTGGATTTTAGCAACCAAATAATTATGTTAAAACATTTGAAGGAATGGATAAAGAAAGGAGTAACGGTAATAATGGCCACCCATTATCCAGAACATGCCTTTCTATATGGAACTAAGGCTCTATTGGTTAAGGATGGTAAAGTGGTGGAAATAGATAATCCAAAGGAAAATTTAAAGGAAAGGGATTTAAAAGATTTATATAATGTGGATTTAAAACTTATCAATCTAGACTCACAGGACAAAGCCATGAAAATGTGCTTACCTATATTCTGAAAGGAGAGATTTTATGTTTAAAAGAAAGGTTTCCTTATTTATTGTAATAGCTATAATCTTATCTATGTTAGTTGGGTGTGCTGATGATACAATTAAGGAAAATGATAATATTATTGATGAACAAGGAGCAGAAGTTAAAGAAGATATTGAAATAGAAGATATGGCTGGAAGGATTGTTTTAATACCGGCTAAGGTAGATAAAGCTTTTTCCACTTCTCCAACGGGAACCATTTTATTATATTCTTTAAATCCAGAGAAGATGTTGGGATGGAATTATGATTTAAGGGAGGGAGAAAAGAGGTTTATCGATGAAAAATATCATTCCTTACCTAATCTAGGGGGAGCAGGTAAAAATGCTATTAATATAGAAGAAGTGTTGAAATTGGATCCTACTGTATTAATAATGATGGAAGAATTAGATGATGGTTCCATATCAAAAGCTGAAGAATTGGAAGAACAAACGGGAAAACCTGTAATCCTTTTGGACTCAAGCTTATATAGATTAGAGGAAGCTTATAATATACTAGGTAGAGTTTTAAGAGAAGAAGAAAAGGCGGGAGAATTGGCAAACTATTGTAGAGAAACCATGGAGGATATAGAAAAAAAGGCACCGAAGATAAAGGAAGAGGAAAAAGTAAGAGTATACTATGCAGAAGGACCTAATGGGCTGGAAACTGAACCTTCTGGTTCATGGCATGCAGAGATAATAGATATAGTAGGAGGGGAAAATGTAGCAGAGGTAGCTATAAAAGGAGATAAAGGAAAATCAGAAGTATCCATAGAACAATTATTAAAATGGAATCCAGATATAATAATTTCCTGGGATGATGAAAGGGGAGGTTATTATTCAGAAATATTCAAAGACCCAGCATGGCAGGATATAAAGGCGGTTAGAGATAAAGAAATATATGAAATACCCAATAGCCCTTTTAATTGGTTTGATAGACCCCCCTCTGCCAACAGGATATTAGGGGTAAAGTGGATAGGAAACCTACTATATCCAGATGCATTCGATTATAATATAAAAGAGGAAGTAGGGAAATTTTATGATAAATTCTATCATTACCAATTAAATGATGAAGAATTAGATGATCTATTGAAAAACTCCATAAGACATTAATCTATAATAAGTTCTATAAATTCTAATAGAAATGTTAAATCAAATGTTAAACCAGATAGTAGCGTATGACGCAAGTAATATATCGAGTGGAGTATTTACTAGAAAAATTAACTAATTACTATTGGTTAAATATTGGAAGGGGACTATTGGAGAATGAACAGCACCCTGTCAAGTAGACAGGGGAAATAATAAAAACAACTTTAAGCAGCCAAAGCTCGATACACCATCGAACTGAGGCTGTTTAATCTTTTTTGTAGTTTTTCATAATTATAAAAATAAATATATTCATCGTAAGCGTCCAATAATCTCATGGATTTAAAAGTATCATGCAACATGAGATAATACCCCTGCAAAGCACTTTTAATGTTAACAAAGCAACTTTGTCAACATTAGAATAGTAGGGAGATGATAATTTGACTACTATGAAAGCATCAAAACATGAAATGCTTAAAGCCCAGTGGCAAAAAATGATCAAGGATCAAAGTGAAAGTGGCCTATCAATTAGAGAATGGTGCAGAGAGAATGATATTTCACATGGTAAATTCTACTATTGGCAAAGAGTCATTAGGGAAGAAGCCTTGATTAAAGCTGGAACATTAGCTGTTACAGGACAAACTCAATTTGTGGAAGTAAAGCAAAGTATTGCTGAGATTAAACCTAACAATCAAGGTACTTGTGCTATCCTTCGTTCAAATGGTAATAAAATTGAAATTCTAAATGGAGCGATCCAAATACTTTAGGTACCTTGCTTAATTTAATTGGAAATAAGCTATGACAATTAAGTTCCCGGATGATATACGGATATACATTGCCTGTGGTAAAATTGATATGAGAAAATCCATAGATGGACTCTCAGCAATAGTATCCCAGAACTTTAAATTAAACCCGTTTGAGAATGCACTATTCCTTTTTTGTGGTGGAAAAAGGGATAGAATGAAAGCAATACTTTGGGAGGGAGATGGATTTCATCTTCTTTACAAAAGGCTAGAAGGGGGAGTATTCCAGTGGCCAAGAACTACAGAGGAAGTTAGAGAAATTACTCCTCAGCAATATAGATGGTTGATAGAGGGATTATCAGTTGATCAGAAAAAAGTCATTTAAAAGTTAGATAACAAAAGGATAATATAAATGCTTGAAACTACTGAAAATTACATAGTTTCAAGCATATTTTTGTTGTTTTTGACACTTGAAAATGGTACAATATAATTATGAAAAATACACGAGAAGGGCAAGACTTAAATGAACGAAACCTCTTTAATAAGAACACTTCAAGCTACAATTGAATCCCAAAATAAAACCATAGAAGGCCTTAGAGAAGAGTTAAAAAGGGCTAATGAAAACATGGAATACTTAATTAAAAAACTCTATGGAAGAAAGACAGAAAAGACCTCCGCTATAGATGGTCAGCTAGTAATTAGTGATATAGAACTAGGTTTATTTAATGAAGCTGAAAAAGAAATGGATTCACCTATACTTGAACCTGTTCCCTTTGAAGAACCAATTAAAAAAACACGCAAGGGTTACAAGAGAAAAGATCTATTCGAAAATCTACCTAGCCATGATCAGGTATTCAAATTAGAAGAATCACAACAAGTATGTCCAGTTGATGGAAGCAAATTTTCAGTTGTAGGTAATAAATTCATAAGATCAGAAATCAGATATGTACCAGCAAAAATATCTGTATTTAATATATATCAAGAAACATATGAATGCAGAACATGTAAAAATGAAAGAAGGCCTGGGATATTTAATCCAAATACACGAGAGCCTGTACTTCAGCATTCTTATGCTACTGCTTCAACTGTAGCATGGACAATATATCAAAAGTTTGTACAGTCAGTACCACTATATCGCCAAGAAAAGGATTGGAAACAGATGGGATTTCCTCTAGTAGAGGAAATCTATCTAATTGGATCATAAAAACATCAGAAGAATGGTTAAATCCTGTAGTAGAAAAGCTACATGAGGAACTACTGAAGGATAAATATTTGCATTCTGATGAAACCCCTGTCCAAGTATTAAATGAAGAGGGTAATAAAAAACACCACAAAATCATATATGTGGGTATACTCCACTTCAGCAAATGCTAAAAGAAGAATAAGAATATTTAAGTATGCTCCTGGTAGAGCAGGAGATAATGCTAAAGAATTCTTAAAAGGATTTAATGGCTATCTTCATACAGATTATCCCGATAAAATAAATATTCCGATTTTTTATCTAAACTATGCTGAAACAGTTAATATTACAGATGCAGCATAGTTTAGATATTTTTTAATCGGTATTTTATGCTAGACCGTATAGCCTTTTAAT
The DNA here is from genome assembly GCF_000511955.1 of [Clostridium] ultunense DSM 10521. GTDB lineage: Bacteria > Bacillota > Clostridia > Tissierellales > Tepidimicrobiaceae > Schnuerera > Schnuerera ultunensis. The sequence goes on from NZ_AZSU01000011.1 coordinate 11,626, forward strand.
TGTTTCCTCATCATCTTGATATCTAAATTTTTCATTAGTAAACACCGAATTCTTAGCATTAATTACTTTATCTGCTACAGCACGTTTCATTTCAGTATCTGCATAGGCATAAATCAAGCTAGTTTCTAATTGTGAATGTCCCAACCATTCGCTTACTAGTGGTAAAGGCATTCCGGCTTGATAAAGATGCATGGTTCTAGCATGTCTAAATAGATGTGGGTGCAGGTGAGGCAATACTGGATTTACAATTCTTGCAGCTTTTTCATAGGTGCTTAAAAATCTGGCAACATTGTCAGGTGACATCTTACCAGTAATACCTTTCCTAGTGGTATAAAACAAGAAATTCTCCAGTATTCTGTTGGGGTGGAAGATAGATATATATTGTCGATTCTCAAATTAAACAAGTAAAATTTCTTGCTTTATAATATCTATAAAAGACTTCAAAAGCATTAAATTATCAAATTAATTCAGAAAATATTTAGTAGATTTTCAAATTGTCCTAGTATTACATAGAACCTTGGGGCTCTGCCCCAAACCCCGGGATTTTTCGCATTTGTTCTTTAAAAACATAAAAGAAGTATCTAGGATAGATACCCCTTTTATGATTCTTTATGTTTTTATAGAATCCTATTTGGCGCTCAGGTTGCATCCCTGCAGAGCCCTATCCTCCAGATAGGCAAGAAACCAATATTTAAATTCCCGTTTCAATATTAGCCTGATATACTGTTTCTTCATTTACTACTTGCATCTTTCTAACGGTTGAATACATTAGGCTAGCTATGGCTATGTTATTTATTGATCTTAGGATTCCACCTGTTATGGTATGAATAGCAGTTAAGGCTGATGGAGTAAATACTTCATTCATACAGCCTGCTATT
>NZ_AZSU01000011.1:13760-30874 GCF_000511955.1 [Clostridium] ultunense DSM 10521
CTCTTTCTGTAGTAATTTATGGTTCTACGCTCAATGAATGGGAAATCCTGTTTAATCTTCTTTACCAGCCTATTAAGAGGTATTCCACTTAAATACAATTCACATAATATATTTAAAATATCAAGAGCCGAGTATTGAAAATACTGAAGGCAAAATACTGGTAACATGGAAACAGTTCTTCCACAAATGGGACAGATGTATCTACGAACATACAATATTCCAGAAAAAGACTTGCTAATGAAAAACCGTTTGTAATATCCGTGTTTCCTTAATTTTACAGGCATAGAGCAATCTTTGAAAGGACACCTATCAGGAGCACTTGGAAAGATTTCACTGTTCATATTTGAAAAATCTATAGCGGAATAGTTGGTATCAAATATTATTTGCACAAGATACACCCCTGATTAAAATTCTACCAAATTAAAATACTACTGTAAATTGATAAATTCTCTCACTTTACAATAGCATTAAGATTCTTCTCACATTATTTAATTTGATAAAAACATAAGCATATCTATGATTTAAATTTGATAATTAACAATATATTGCTTGAACATAGCTGTTACCTCTTTAGAAAGTGGAATTACTCTAAACTTTGTACCTTTTCCTACCACACTTAAATTACTGATATCACCATTTACTTGGATATTCGATAATCTAAGGTCAAGTATTTCCTGATTCAGGCATCCGCTGTCGTAAAGCAAGGCAATATAAAACCTGTCCCTAATGCCCATTTTCTTAGATATATCTGGCATTTTTAGAATCAATTTAATATCTGATATTGATAAAATATCCTTTAGGACTCTCTCTGAAACTGGCTTCTTATCAATCTGTTGGATTTGTGAGTAAGCATCAAATTTAAGAATATTCTCTCCAGCGAGATATCGACAAAAGGAGCGTATACTTATCAACCTTTGATTTCTGGTTGAAATGCTATTTTTTCTTGTAGTTTCTAACCATTCAAGGAATGAAAAAACATTATCATGATTGAAATACTCTGTTGTTATCTCATTTAAACTTAAATCTTTAGTATCTTTTAAAAAACCACTGAATAGGTTTAATGTATCCCTGTAGGAATCAATAGTATTAGGGCTTTTTATCCTTATGATGGGAAGATAAACAGTTAAGAATATCTTTATACTTTTGAATAATTGAGGATCCTTAATCTTCTTCATAAGACACCTCCGGATACATGCCCTCAAATTTTTCCCAGACAATATTGTTACTCATTCTCAGTCTTTCTGGAAGAAGATGTACATAATACAATGTATGTCTGTAGCAGGTATGTTTCATATATGTGCTTAAATAAGGAAGCATTGACATAATATCTCTGTTCTCATCAGTCAATCGCATTAGGGTTCTAGTAGCAAAGTTATGTCTAAGACCATATGGCCTTGGATTCCCCCTTTTTTACAAGATCACTATTTCGCTAGCAGATGTGAAACTGGTTAGTCATCCAATATGTGGGAATTTATTACCATCCCAACGCTCAAAGAAATATCTTATATTGCCAGCCATGGAATCATATTTCCGACATAGAGCAATCATTTCAGCAGGCATAATGATATGCCTATCTTTCTTACGTTTGGAAGCACGGATATATAAATCTCCATTCCCCAGATCAACATCCTCACGAAGGAGATTTAATGGTTCTGAAGGACGCATTGCACAACAATACATTATTCTAAATAATACAGGGACAATAAATTCATGTCCTGGAGCTTCAAAATGTGGAGCCAATGTATCAAATGCATGGAAAAGTCTACTAATTTCTTCTTCAGCTAAAATGTATGGAGTATATTTTACATTATTTACCGAATATTGTTCATCTGGTATGAATGATTCTTTTCCCATAGCAACCTGAAATCTTAAGAATCCCCTGATTCTTGATACTGCACTATTATGGGTAGCATTTGTTTTAAATTGTTTTTCTTGTAACCAGTTGTCAAACATCATTTTAGTTATGACGTTGGATTCAGGATAGTTTTCTGCACAGTATGAAATGAACTCCTTAACATGGGGTTGATATGTGACCTTGCTGTATCCTAGAGATTCTTTTAAAACGAGCATGTCGGAATAATCTTTATCTAACATTTCTCCAAAGTTCATGCATATACACCTTCCTTCAGTGGAATGTCTTCAAATCCCATGGCACATATGGCTATCTGATTCTTATTAAAAGAAAGATATGGTTTATCTGAATTTATACTCTTATGACCTAACATTTGTGAGATGGTTGTAATTGGAACCTTTTAACCTGCCAACCAGGTGGCAAATGACCTTCTAAGGCTATGAAATGATCGATGATTCTTCTTCTCTATTCCAGCTTTTACGCAGAGGTTATCAAGTATCTTATCTAAAGCAACAGTTCCACTTAATGTAGTATATGGAGCATCGGTTCGAAGGAATACATTTCTCGATTTGGATTGATGTTAGTATAATATTGTAGACACGATTTTCCGAATGCTATAAAATATAGTAAAGGAAGGAAGTGTCTAGAATGTCTAAGAGATATACAGAAGAATATAAAAATACCATTGTAGAACTTTACAATTCCGGTAAAATACTATCTGAGCTTAATAGTGAATATGGCCTACCTAAATCTACAATACTAACATGGGTAAAGAAGGCAAAACCCATAGCAGTAGATAATAACAAAATAATTACTCAAGCTGATTATCAATCCATGCTTAAGAAAATGGCTAGAATAGAAGAGGAGAACGAAATATTAAAAAAAGCCATGGCCATATTTGCAAAGAAGTAAGCTCAATATATAAATTTATTACTGACAATAAAGATATTCATGATATAAAACTAATGTGCAAAGTTTTAAAGGTATCTAGAAGTTCGTATTATAAACATCTTAATAAAAAAGAAAGCAAAAGAAGTATTGAAAATAAATTTCTAGAAGAAGAAATTCTAAACATCTATAAAGCCAGTAAATGCCGTTATGGAGCTCCAAAAATATATGAAAAACTAAAAGCTAAAGATATATTTATAAGTCTTAAAAGAACTCAAAGGCTTATGAGTAAATTAGGCATAAAATCAATAATATGTAAAAAGTTTAGACCATATTCATCAAAACATAAAGTTGAAAGTAGAGAAAATATAATTAATAGAGACTTCTTTACAACTGGTATTAATCAGAAATGGGTGACTGATATTACATATATTCATACAATTAAAGATGGTTGGTGCTATTTAGCTTCTGTTATGGATCTTAATAGTAGGAAGATTGTTGGATACTCTATGTCTAAAAATATAGATACTACATTGGCTATAAAAGCTTTAGATAATGCATATAAACTTCAGCAACCTTCAGAAGGCCTGATTCTCCATAGTGACTTGGGAAGTCAGTATACAAGTTATGATTTTGGTGAATATGTTAAACATCACAAGATAATCCATTCCTTTAGTGGAAAGGGTAATCCCTACGACAATGCCTGCATAGAATCTTTTCACTCAGTATTGAAGAAAAAAGAAGTTAATCTAGTTAAATATTTTGACTTTGATACGGCTAGACTAGCAATATTTGAATATATAGAGTCATGGTATAACAGAGAAAGAATACATAGCTCTCTAGGCTATATTACTCCCCAAGAATGGGAAGATAAATCTAAGAGGGTTGCATAAAAATTATTCGAGAAAATGTGTCTACTATATTGACATAGGTCCACTTATAGTCATTGGCTTTAAGGTATCTTGCTATATTTAACCAGTAATGTCCTGTTGGTTCCATACCAATAATTACTTGATTCTTCTCCTCAGCCAGTTTAATTTCATTAATCCAATTCTCAAATTCTAAATATCCTGTAAGTGAATTGTCAAATTTAATTGTCTTTCCAAATTCTATTCCTCTAATATCTTGGGCTCTTACTACATGAAATTCTTTTGCTATATCAACTCCAATAATTAAAGTTTCATCTGTTAATTGATTTAATCTCTCATTTTGTTTATAATTCATAGTGAATCCTCCTTTAAATTAAGAAATTGTTTTCTCTCAATTACAATTATACCTTAATTTATTTGTGAGGATTTTCTATTTTAAATGTATCACAGGAAGCTTTCTAAATATCCAACTCCTGAAGATATGTTATCTGTAGATACAGAAACTTTTACAGAACTTTTATCAGAAGCAAGTAGAGGTCGTTTTAGTATGTCTAAGGCTTCTGAAATACAAGAATCTGCCGCTAATACTTTTGGAGTTAGTTTTACAAATTATGCATTTGCATTTCAAATTAAACAAATTATTGCCCAAATTAACTTTATTGAAAAACAATTAGAAGAACTAGAACCCAAAATTTCAGAGTTATTACATCAAACTAACCAGGTTATTACAACGATTACAGGTATTGGTGATGTATTAGGTGCAATTATCATCGGGGAAATTGGTGATATTTCACGATTTGAATCTGCCCCTAAACTTGTTGCTTATGCTGGTCTTGATGTTGCTATAAAACAGTCTGGTGACTTTGTTGGTACACAGACTAAAATTTCTAAACGTGGCTCTCCATATCTTCGTAGAGCAATTTGGTTAGCAGCTACTGTAGCTGCCTTTAAAGATCCAGCATTATCGGTTTACTATCAATCACTTAAGGCACGAGGTAAATATCATTTAACAGCTGTTGGTGCAGTTGCTAGAAAGATGTGTAATATTATCTTTGCTGTATTACGTGATAACAAACCTTATGTGCCTGATATTAAGTAACAACCAATCATATAGCTCACTCTTCATCCTAAATTTTGTATCTTCAATTTAGGTTTATTTGTTTTGCCTAGTTTTACATAAGAATTTATGGCAGGTTATGTCAAGGGTGCTTTTTCCCTTGACGGGTTCTGGCAGAAATTCTATAATCTCAAAGGTAAAATAAATATATTATTTCTTGACATTTAATAGCTGGTCTTAAATTACCATATTCGCCAAATCATCAGAAGATATTTTCATATATTCTAGTATTTGATTAACAGTTCTCTTACCTATTTTCTTTGATTTTATTCCAAGTCTACGAATTACATTAATTATCTTTTTAAATAACTTCGAAATTGCTACTTCACCTTTAAAAACTACACTCTGTAAATTATCAAAAAATTGTGTTACTTGATAAAAAGATTTTATTTCACTTATTTCATTAGAATCCTCTTCATAAATAACTTCTTTAGCCGTAGAAACTATCATTGAAGAAAACAATACTGAGATTAATCTTCCATATAAAAAACATTTGAATCTCTCTAATTTTACTGGTTTTACATTATCAATATTAAAAATTGATTTCCATATCTTAAACATTATCTCTACTTGCCATCTCAATGAGTAAACATCATGTAGTTATTCAGCAGATAAAATCTCCTCTGGTACATTAGTTATATAAGCATTCACCTCATTCCAAGCTATGCTCCTATCATTTATAGTTCCACGATTCCTTTTTACTGCATTTAAATGCTTAATTTCTCTTTTTCTCTTGTTTTCTTTAGATAATTTAGTTATAATTAATCTAGTTTTCAGTTCCTTTTTGGAACCTATATAGATATCTTTGAGTTCTATTGTTTCGCCATCTGTTAATGGTTTTATGAGCTCGAGGATATCTATTCTTATATATTCGCTTGGCTTTAATATTTCTCCATTTGCCTTTCTTTTAGGATCTGGATTTTTTATATAAATGACTGTATTATTTTTTAGCTTAGATATAAAAAATGCCTTCTTGTCATTTATACTCTTTAAATAATCTATCTTAAAGTACCCTAAATCTGCTAATCTGAGATCACCTTCCTGAGTATATTTGTCCATGGTTTCAAGGTAGTTGCAATCACCTGTTGTTCCATCAAAAATATCACAGCATAAAAAGTTTCCAGTTAATAAATCATACTGTAGCTGTATTTTTATTGCGGATTTTGAACTTGAACCCCCAGAACCTTTAAATTCATTATAGAATCTTTCAGGCAATTCATAGCTAGTAGAATCATTTACAAGTATTCTATTAAAGAATAGTTCTTTATGCTTAATACGAAGTGTATTGTTTTGTTTTAGCATTAAAGAATTAAAAATTTCTTGCATAAATTCCACTGAATTTTCATTAAATCTTTCATTAAGTGCCTGTGGTGAAATCTATATATTATGCTGTGCAGCCAACCTTCAACACAAGTCATTTAGAGACTTTTCGCATATATCTTCACCCATAAAAGTGTTTAATGCTAAAAATGATTCAGCAGTAATTTTCCCAGTTCTTTTCACGAATCCAGTTCTTCCGCTAATCTCGTCTAAAACTTCAATTGCAAAGATTTCATTTATATTTTTGATACTTTTTCTTATTTTTTTGTTCACATTTTATGTGTCCTTTCTAGTTATTATGTCAACTAGATATTATACCATAAAACAAAGTTGGATTTCTTAGCTTGATGGCTATGGAGTACATGCGTATTCTCACTGGTAGAAACAGCAAAAGCCAATGGATTAAATCCCTATAAATATTTAGAATTTATACTATCAAGATTACCAGGATCCAATTTAAAAACTAACCCCAAAGTCTTAGAACTAATGATGCCTTGGAATGAGTTAATTCAAAAAACATGTAAATCTGAATAAATATAATTATAGGGATATCATACCGATATCCCTATAATTATACAATACATCTTTTATTGTACGCTTACGATAATCAACTTTAAATCCATAGCTTTCAGCATATCTACAAAACTGGAGTATAGTGTTAACTCTAGACTGATGGGTACTGGGTTTTTCACCAATTTTTCTCATACACCGCGCATAAAGTAATTCCAAAGAGATTTCCTTTTTCATTAATTCATAATCCTTTGATAGTAAAGAAAATCTAAATAATATTCCTTCTTTAATTCCATATCTAAAACCAAGGGAGCGTTTGTAGTTAATGTATTGAGTAATTATATCCGATAATATTCCAATAGGAGCATAATCTAGTTTTGGTTTTCGTGATAGCATTAAAAAACCTTCCTATCAGTTTTATTCCAATTAAATAAAGGAACATCTAAACTACATTTGCGTAGGTGAGGGATATCTAACTTTAAATATACTTCAGTAGTTCTAGTATCTTTATGCCCAAGAATTTCTGAAATAACTGGTAATGATATGTTGTTTTCAAATAAATGAGTTGCTAACGTACTTCTTAATGTATGAGGGCCTCCTTTTCCATATATACTGCAATCAATACCTGCATTATTTGCATTTCTTCTTACAATAGCTGTCATCTCAGATGAGCTAATAATTTTTATTGGAGCAATATAAGTTACAAAAATATATTCCAAATCACAAATGGGCCTACCATATTTAAAATATTCTATAATCACTTCTCCCACATCCTTTAATAAAGGTAATACTATTAATTCTTTAGTTTTTTCCATTATTATTTCAATTGTGTTTTTTTCCTAATAAATAGATGAAAATTTCATTAATCTAATATCTGATGAGCGAAGACCAAGCCTAATGGCAATTAAGATTATTGCATAATCTCTTTTACCAATTGGAGATGATTTGCCTATGGATTTTAGAAAATATCTATTTCTTCATTGGTATAAGAAGTTGGAAGTTTACATCCTCTTCTATGTGAAATTGAGGGGATTATATCTGAAAAATCATTATTAAGGATCTTTTCATTGAATAGGTATCTAAGAAATACTCTTAAGGTAGAAAAAGCATTATTTCTAACAGTTGAAGAATATGAAGAAAAAGAACTACAATAGTCTAAAATTGAAGAGGCCTCTAATTCATTAAGTGAATTAAAATTATTTTAATCTAGAAACAATAGAAAACGACCTAATTCATAATCAAAATATTTTAAAGTCGAATCTGCAATTAGATGTCTAGTTTTTTGATGTTCTTTAAATTTATCTAGATAATCCTTAAATTTATATCCAGGAACTTTTCCTGTAGAAACCTTAGCCATACTAAATCTGTCATATTGGTTATACTCACAAAGAAACTGTATGGCTCTAGCAAGAATAGCATCAGATTTTGATAAATCTGTAAATGCAGTAATACCATATTTATTTTCCAGAAAATCTAACGCCTTCCCAGAAGAAAAAACACTATCAGAATCAATGAATTCTAAAAAACATTCCAACAATGATTATACCTGCGTATAGTCCTTTTTAAATATCCTGCTTGCTCCATTAATTCTTTTACTTCCTTAATTATTTCTATTACAGTTTTTCATTTTTTATAAAACAATGCCTCCTTATATTTTTATTTTAACTATATTAATTATATATGAAGGCATATAAAATGGGAAGCAATATTGGATAAAAACTCGTAAGTTAGGGTCTTAATCCATTTACTTCCCATTAAAACTAACTTCTCATTACTAATAATATTGCAGAAAACAGCATTTGATCATTTACAGTAGGAAGAAATTGTTGGGAGTTTTGTGGAAACCCTGAAGGATCCAAAGCAAGTGCTTGGTTTATTCATTTGTTGAAACTGCAAAGGCCAAAAGGCCAATGGACTAAATCCCTGTAAATATTTAGAATTCCTTTTATCCCGAATACCAGGATCCAATTTTAAGGATAATTCAAAAGTATTAGATCTTATGTTACCATGAGATTCATCAATTCAAGAAGCATGTTAGGCAAACTAGAGGAGATGGCAACATCATCTCCTTTTGTAATGTATCGTATCTAGGAAAATAAAAGGATAAACGGTATACAATTGTCTACTTTTCATGATATTTATTTATTAAATAAACCTAAGGAATTAGATTGCGATACAATAGTGTATCAATGTATGATAAGATTATGAATTAACAATTTAGAACAACTTATATAGTAGCTAGTAAAAACAAATAAACATACAATATTACAAATTATATAATGAAAAAATTGCGAGGAATAGGAAATATATTTGGTATGATTATTGCAATATAGATAGATACAAAAAGAGAGTTTTAGAATTATTGACGTTTTTATAAATACTCTAGCTTTGTAATAATAAAATTATAATTAGAAACGCTTACAATAATGGATATTAAATAAATTCTCAATTATGTTTAAAAAAGGCTATTCCATGAATAAATAACAATAAGATAAGAAATTATGTTATATATAATTATTAATAGTTAAAAACTGAATAAAAAATTTGAAACTATATCAAAGATGTAAATTTGGATTTCAAAACCTTAAGGAATTGTTTAATTGATTGATTCATAGTATATTATTCTACCTGACAATAATCAAATTTAGTTCATCTAAATTTAGGTTAAAAAATACATAAAACTTAAAATAAAATAATTTGATTTTTTCATATGAATTTAGGGTTTAATAATTTGGTTTATAACAGGTATTATTTCCTATCCGTTACATGTTCACATTTAATAAAAATATGATGGATGCATGGAATAGGTTTAGAGATTAATATCTTTGAGTATCTAAGGTTTTAATATTTTTTCACTGAACTTAACTCCATTTTCAAAGTATTAATAAGGTTAAAAGATGGAGCTAAAGCAACATTTAGGGGTTCATATAGTACTTTATCCAATTTATAAAATCCTTTGCAGCGTTCTGTATAATTGAGCTGTTGATTGTGGACTAGTAAAGCAAATTTTACCTTTTTTTGTGAATTCACTTGTTCTTTGATAGAAGAATAGGTAACATCATCTAAAGATAATAATTCAGTTAATACGGCAGCTGGAGTGGCACCATAATTATAAAAAAGTTCTTTATCCTTATCTAGTACGGCTAATTTATTGAACTTTAAATATATATTAGAAACTACATAGGCTCTTCCACGTCTGGCAGAGTAAGTAATAATATATGCATCTAAAGGATCAGTCTTATCCATATCAGCAAAGGACTTTCTGTAGTTTACGATAGTTTTAGGATTAAACAATATACTTTGGGTTCAAAGGGGGTCAGATTCTTATGGAAAGATAAAAAATTAACCATATGGATTCTATAAATAAAAGTAGATTATAGGGCGACAACAGCATATTTAAGACTATCAGAATCCAAACAGTATAGAATACTTTTTTTAAGATAGAATCAGCACCAAAGGGATTATTTAAAATCTTTAAGATTAAGAAGTTTATTACGTTGACAATTAAGAACATAGGATAACAATTTAAAAAATGATATTCTAATCATATTCACTAACTTCAATCTTGCACTATTAGTATTTAACTTTGGAAATTACCTTGCTGTTTGTTTAGTCAAGAAGATGTATCGCCTGAGTTGAGAGGTTTAGATAACTAAGTTATGAAGCATACTTTTTACGCAATAACAATATAGTTTTGCAAGGAGGACTTGAATTATCCTTTGCTAATTATTCTTCACTTAATTACAACATTAGGATATCTAAAATAAAAGTTATATAAAATAACAAAATATTAATCAGAAGTATTGAAAAATACTACTTGATTTAAAGAGGAGGGCTAGTTATGAGTAATAAAAAAAACATAGTTTATCCCTATATGCCTAATAGTGTGGATAGTATAAAAAAAGAAATGATGGATGAATTAGGGATAAGAAGCATTGATGAGCTATATTCGTATATACCAAAACAGTTAAGATTTCAAGAAAAGCTAAATTTACCAGAGCCATTACTCTCTGAAATTGAGTTGAAAGAACATGTTGAAGAAATTCTATCAAAAAACATATCATGTGATGAAAATATCAACTTTTTGGGCGCAGGTTGTTACAGACATTATGTACCAGCAATATGTGATGAAATTAATTCGAGAAGTGAGTTTTTAACTGCTTATTGCGGTGGAACTTATTCAGATCATGGAAAATGTCAGGCTATATTTGAATTTACAAGTTTAATGGGAGAATTAGTTGATATGGATGTTGTGGGGTTAGCAACTTACGATGGAGGTCAAGCAACTTGTACCTCATTACGAATGGCTAATCGTATAACAGGTAGAAATGAGTTGTTAGTACCAAGAACGATGAATCCAGAAATTTTATCACAGTTAAGAAATTACTGTGATTCTATGACTATTACATTAATAAATTTTAATCCTAAAACTGGTCAAATAGATTTAAATGACTTAAAAAACAAAATCTCAGAAAATACAGCAGGAGTTTTTATTGAAAATCCATCTTATCTAGGGTTTATTGAAGAACAAGGTGAGGAAATAGGTAAGATTGCTCATGAACATGGAGCTATATTTGTTGTATCGGCAGATCCATCGTCTTTAGGAGTGCTTGAAGCACCTGTAAACTATGGAGCAGACATAACATGTGGGGATATTCAATGTTTAGGAATGCATATGGGATATGGAAGTGGTCAGTCTGGCTATATTGCAAGTAAAGATAAGCCAGAATACATTATGAATTTTCCAAATCATTTTTATAGCTTATATGAAAATGATAAAGGCGAATTTGGATTTTCTCGTTCACTAAATCAAAGAACAAGCTATGGTAGCAGGGAAAAAGCAGTAGAATATTTGGGTACAAATACTGGACTATGGGCTATAACTGCGGCAGTATATTTATCTTTAATGGGTCCTGAAGGAATGTATGATTTAGGAAGAAACATAATGTATAAATCCCAATACGCTATAATGGTTTTGTCAGAAATAAAAGGGTTAAAGGTTATGTTTAGTGATAGTATTAGTTTTAAAGAATTTATACTAAACTTTGATGAATCTAGTAAAACTGTAGAAGAAATAAATAAAGAATTATTAAATAGAGGCATTTTTGGAGGTAAAGACTTATCTAAAGAATTTGAAGAACTAGGTAATAGTGCATTATATTGTGTTACCGAAGTTACCAGGAAATCGGATATAGATAAATTAGCTAATGAACTCAAAGGCATACTGGGATAAGAAAATATTTTAATATTAATTTATTTGGGAGGAATGATGTAAATGAGTAAAGATGTAAAATTGAGGGATTTTCATCAGGCAAAATGGGATGAACCTATTATATTTGAATTGAGTATTCCTGGTCAGCGAGGTATATTGATTCCAGAAGTGGATGATGAAATAAAGGACAGGGTTGGAAATATTAATGAAATAGTACCTAGAAATATTAAAAGAGATAAAAGACCAGTATTACCAGAGATAGCACAACCACAAGTATTAAGGCACTTTTTAAGATTATCACAGGAAACATTAGGACAAGAAATCAATATAGATATAGGATTGGGTACTTGCACCATGAAATATAGTCCGAAGATAAACGAACAATTTGTAAGGCACCATAAATTTTCAGAACTACATCCATTACAGGATGAAGAAACTACACAAGGAGTGCTTGAAATAATATATAAAACGGAAGCTCTACTAAAAGAAATTTCAGGGATGGATGCATTTACATTTCAGCCTGGTGGTGGAGCACAAGCAGTTTATTCTAATGCTTCAATATTAAAAGCATACCATACAGATAGAGGTGAAGGAAAACAAAGAAACGAAATAATAACAACTGTATTATCTCATCCTGTCAATGCAGCAGCACCACATACTAAAGGATTTAAAGTTATTAACTTGATACCTGAAGGAGATACTGGCTATCCAAGTTTAGAACAATTAAAATCAGTTGTTTCTGAAAAGACCGCTGGAATGTTTATTACCAATCCAGAAGATACAGGAATATTTAATCCTCTTATAAAAGAGATGGTGGATATAGTACATGAAGCAGGTGGGTTATGCGTAGCTGATATAGCTGATGCCAATGGTTTATTCGGAATATCAAGGGCAAAAGAAGTTGGATATGATATGTGTCATTATAATTTGCATAAAGCCTTTTCTTCTCCTCATGGTTCTATGGGACCATGCTGTGGTGCGCAAGGAGTGAAAGATTTTTTGGCAAAATATTTACCAGTTCCAATTGTAAAGAATGATGGTGAAAAATATTATTTAGATTATAATAGACCGGATAGCATTGGAAAAGTTAGAAAGTTCTACGGAGTAATTGCAGCAGTATTAAGGGCCTATTGCTGGATAATGGCTATCGGAGCCGATGGCTTAAAAGAAGTATCTGAACTTTCAATACTTAATAATAACTATTTGATGAAAAGACTTTTAACGGAGGTTAAAGGAATATCAGCACCATGGTCTGAAGGGCAATTTAGAATGGAACAAGTACGTTACAGTTGGGAGAAATTAAAGGAAGATACTGGAGTTGGAACAGAGGATGTTGAAAGAAGATGCATAGACTATGGATTACAAGAGTTTTATCAAAGCCATCCTCCTTATTTAGTACCTGAACCATTTACTCCAGAGCCAAATGAAACTTATTCAAAAATGGAAATAGACGAATACGCAAATATATTTAAGAAAATATCGGAGGAAGCTTATGAAAACCCAGAATTAGTAAAAACAGCACCACATAATGCTTCAATATCTCTAATACATCAATCTGCAATAACTGACCCGGAGGATCTTATTGTAACTTGGAGAGTTTATAAAAGAAGAAAAGGATTAAAGTAACCGAGGTGAATATATGATTAAAAGACTTGGCTTTATTATAAATCCAATTGCAGGGATGGGAGGGAAAGTAGGTTTAAAGGGGACAGATGGAGAAGAGATAGTTAAAAAAGCACTATCTCTAGGAGCTAAAAAAGTTGCACCAAATAAGGCGAAAATAACCCTTAAATATATTAAGGATAATATAGATGGGTTAGAAATATTAACTTATCCTGGGGATATGGGAGAGGAAGAATGTAAAGAGTTAGGCATTACCTCAATAGTTGTTGGAAATATAAATATGGAGAATACTACTTACCTAGATACAGAAGAGGCAGCTTTAAGAATGGTGGAAAAAAAAGTAGATTTAATCTTATTTGCAGGGGGAGATGGAACTGCAAGAAATATTTATACATCAGTAGGAGATAGAGTACCTGTAATTGGGATCCCTGCTGGTGTAAAAATGCACTCCGCTGTATTTGCTACAAACCCATTAAATGCTGGGAAAATTGTAGTAGATTTTTTTAATAACACAAATGTTGAAATAAGAGAATCAGAAGTAATGGATATAGATGAGGAACAATTTAGAGCAGGAAGAGTAGTAGCAAAATTATATGGATATATGAACGTGCCATATGAACAAGCATATGTTCAATCTTTAAAAGCTGGAGGCATATACAGCGATAATATATGTTTAGAGGGTATAGCAGATTACGTAATAGAAAATATGGAAAGTGATTATATTTATCTTCTAGGTCCTGGTACAACAACTAAGAAAATACTAGAAAGAATGGGGTTGCCATATACATTGTTAGGAATAGATATAGTAAAGGATGGAGAGATCTTAGTTAATGATGCCAATGAGACTGAAATACTAGAAATAGTAGAAGATAAGAAAACTAAAATTATAATAACACCAATAGGGGGACAAGGTTACATTTTTGGACGGGGAAACCAACAACTGAGTCCGAAAGTAATAAAAGTTGCTGGAAAAGAAAATATAGTTATAATATCTACTCCTAATAAACTAATTGATTTAAAGAGAAGACCTTTTTTAGTAGATACTGGAGAGGAAGATATAGATAGAATGTTAGAAGGTTATTATAAAGTAATAGTAGGATATGATGAAACCTATGTATATAAATGTAGTTACTAGCTCTTTCATGAGTGTATAGATTAGTATAGAGCCTCTGTTATTACAGAGGTTCACTATTTGTCTTTAATTAATGAATTAAAGTCTAACTAATATTAATCATTATGATTTATTCAATGTTATTTGGAGGTGTATTGGCAAATGTTAGAAGATAGAATCAAATGTAAAGAACTGAGAGAAAAAATAATTACAGCAGATGAGGCCGCTATGTTTTTTAAAACAGGAATGAATGTTGGAACAAGTGGATTTACTCCAGCAGGATATCCTAAGGCAGTTCCGTTAGCCTTAGCTAAAAGGCGAAAAAGAGGTGACAAAATAGAAATGACATTAATGACAGGAGCGTCTGTGGGGGATGAACTTGACGGAACACTGTCAAGGGCAGGAATAATTAAAAGAAGGTACCCATATCAAACGAATTCTTTCTGTAGAAATAATATTAATAGTAGCCAAATAGAATATTGCGACATGCATTTAGGTAGCTTTCCTCAGTGGATAAAATATGATTTTATGGGACATATAGATATAGCCTTAGTTGAAGCTATAGCTATAAGGGAAGATGGAGGGATTATACCATCTACATCTGTTGGAAATTCAAACATTTATATAGAAAAAGCAGAAAAAGTAGTAATAGAACTTAATATTTCCCAGCCTCTTGAACTAGAAGGAATACATGATATATATAGCCCTGATAATCCACCATTTAGAAAAGAGATTCCAATTTATAAATCAGGTGATAGGATTGGGACAACATATATACCATGCAATCCAAATAAGATAGTAGGGATAGTCATTACAGATATTAAAGATGCTAACAATGAATTAGCTCCAATTGATAATGTCTCTACTAGAATGGCTGAAAATTTAATTGATTTCTTAGATAACGAAGTTAAATGTAAAAGATTGCCTGAGAATCTTTTACCGTTGCAGTCAGGTGTAGGTAGTGTTGCAAATGCAGTGTTAGCCGGGCTAGTTAGTTCTAAGTATGAGAATTTAACAGTATACTCGGAGGTATTACAAGATGCTGTTCTTGATTTAATTGATTGTGGAAAGGTTGACATGGCTTCAGCAACTTCTCTTACATTGTCTAAAGAAAGGATAGAGGATTTTTATAATAATATAAAAAAATATAAAGAAAAGATAATATTGCGACCTCAAGAAATAAGTAATAATTCTGAAATAATAAGAAGATTGGGGGTTATAGGAATTAACACAGCAATAGAAGTAGATTTATATGGAAATGTAAATTCAAGTAACGTTTTAGGGAGTAGAATCATAAACGGAATAGGCGGTTCGGGAGATTTTGCTAGAAACTCTTATTTATCCATTTTTGTAACACAAACAACTGCAAAAAATGGTGATATATCTTGTATAGTTCCTATGGTATCTCATTGTGATCATACAGAACACGATGTCCAAGTTATAGTAACGGAACAAGGAGTAGCGGATTTAAGAGGGTTAAGCCCAAAAGAAAGAGCAAAGACAATTATTGAAAATTGTACTTATGGAGAATATAAGGAAATGCTTAAAGATTATTATAATCGATCATTATCAGAATGTAAGTATAAACATATCCCACATTTAATTGGAGAATCATTGTCATGGCATAAGAGATTTTCTGAAACGGGCACAATGAAAATTATTTTTTAAGTGAAAATTATTTACTCCAGACCAAATAACCAAATAAGCATATAAGAGGAGGATGGAAATATGTTTAATGAGAAAAAGTTAGAGGAAATTAAAGAAGCTGAAAAGAAATGGGCAAAAGAGAAGGTACAAAAAGCCATCAGTAGATTTCCTGAAAGGAAGGAGAAATTTGCAACGGGTTCTAATCTGGAAGTTGATAGGTTATACACTCCAGAAGATGTAGAGGAATTGGATTATAAAGAAAAACTAGGTTTTCCGGGAGAGTATCCCTTTACAAGGGGAGTCCAACCTACTATGTACAGAGGTAGACTTTGGACTATGAGACAATATGCAGGCTTTGCTACTGCGGAAGAATCTAACAAAAGGTATAAATACCTATTAGACCAAGGTCAAACGGGCTTATCCGTTGCATTTGATCTGCCAACTCAAATAGGATACGATTCAGACCATGGATTATCTGAAGGAGAGGTAGGAAAAGTAGGAGTAGCCATAGATTCATTAAAGGACATGGAAATATTATTCAATGGAATACCCTTAGATAAGGTAAGCACATCAATGACCATTAATGCTCCGGCAAGCGTTTTATTAGCTATGTACATTGCCGTTGCAGAAAAACAAGGAGTATCCAAAGATAAATTAAGAGGAACCATCCAAAACGATATATTAAAAGAATACATAGCAAGAGGGACTTATATATTTCCACCAGAACCATCCATGAGATTAATAACTAATATATTTGAATACTGTTCCAAAGAAGTACCTAAATGGAACACCATAAGTATTAGTGGTTACCATATAAGAGAAGCTGGTTCTACAGCGGCCCAGGAAGTAGCCTTTACATTAGCTGATGGAATCGCTTATGTAGATGCAGCCATCAATGCAGGATTAGATGTAGACGATTTTGCTCCTAGATTATCCTTCTTCTTCAATGCCCATAACGACCTATT
>NZ_AZSU01000012.1:0-4249 GCF_000511955.1 [Clostridium] ultunense DSM 10521
ATTTAAGTTTGTATGCCCTAAAATGAAATGGACTAAATGTGATGACGGTAAATATCGAAGACGTCATTTTTGTGACAATCCCTGTACTTCATCACCTTGTGGAAGAATGATCTACGTTTATCCTGAAAAGGATCTTCGTGCTTATCCAGGGACTCTTCGTGATACAGAAGAATGGGATAAAGTTTATAAAATCCGTTCAGTAGTAGAGCAGTCCATAAATCATTTTAAAGAAAGTTTCTGTATTGCTGGACGTAAAACCCAAAATGAGAAAACCATTCATGCCGATTTACTACTAGCAGGCATCACACAATTAATTACTGTTGTCCTTGCTGATAAAATACATAAGCACGAGTACATCAGAAGTTTAAAACCATTAATTGCTTAGGTATTTATTTTAGATATTCATTTTTCTAGAAATTTGATACCTTTATTTTGTGTACCCTTTTTTAAGAACAACTTTTAGTTCTCGCTAAACTTTCACTTGGATTCCACTTTCCATTCTTGAAACTCTTTTTTTGAAGGATCTATATTCCTATTATTCAGTTTTTAGAAAGAGTTTCGCAATTACTTATAATTAAACTACAGATAAAGATATAAATCCAACCTGTTAGTAGATTAATTGGCCAATCATACCACATTCTTCTGTAAACCACATAGCTCCGTCAAGTCCTACAGTAATTCCATATTGTCCTGATTTATCCATTAGAAGTTTATATTCATTTATTTATCATCCTTCCATTAAAAAACAAAAAACCTTTCCCAACTAAAAGTCTCGGAAAGGTTACAAGTATCATTATATAGATCTAGTATAAAACAACTATTCTCAAATAAAAATAGTTAATTAGTACTATATAAATCTAGTTAAATTGACACTATTATAATCCTATCCAAAACTTATAGTAGTTTAAGCACACGAACTAACATACCCTAAATATTAAAAGATATGTTAACTTTACTTGTACTACCTTAAATTCTAAAAACCGGATAAGATTATATGATCATTTTAACTAATCACCTCATGTTTATTTTTTTATACATTTAAAGTATAGTACATTTAAGATTATAATTCAATGATTTATCAATGAATTTGTAGAGCTTAGCATATTTCTATTCTCTTCTATCTTTTACCCCAAATTTATCTTAGAAAATCCTAAACAAGCTTTCCAAATAACATTCGGTTTCTTGTCCTCTTTTTTATTGTTTTTACCTTGTTCATCGCTCAAATTATCCGTGCCCCCACTTTGTATAATACTGGAAAGGCAACCCTTTTTTAGACAAATTCATTCCGAACAAAACTTTACCCTCTAAACATAATTTATGCCGCCCTTTCTGGTACTGCTTCATTTCTGTATTCTATTGGGGTCACATATCCTAAGGAGCCATGAATTCTTATATAGTTATACCAATAGATATATTCTGCAAGCTGTAGCTCCAGCTCTTCCAGAGTTACAAATTTGTTCTGATAAATAAATTCTATTTTTAATATTTTATTTGTAGCTTCACTTACTGCATTATCATAAGGATTTCCTTTTCTACTTAAAGATCATTCTATATTAAAGGTCTCTAAAACCTCATCTATCGCCTTGTTGTCGTATTCTTTGCCCCGATCTGAATGAAATACTCTTATATCATTTAAAGAATATCTATAGCTTAAAATTGCTTTTTCTATTAAATTAGAATCTTTATTAGCCCCAGCAGAATACCCAATTATTTCTCTATCAGATAGGTCTACTATAGTACATACATAGTTCCACTTGCTTCCTACTCTTACATAGGTCAAATCACTTACTGCAACCTCTAGCTTGTCCCTATTATCAAAGTCCCTATCGACTATATTAGGTATATTTGATTCATTGCAGCTATTGGTATGAATCTTATACTGTGCTACCGTATAATTAGATACTAGGCCGTTTTCCTTCATAATTCTAGATATTCTCCTTCTAGAAACTTGATAACCAAGCCTATCCAATTCAACCTTAATTTTTCTTGTCCCATAATTGTTCCTACTTCGTCTAAAAATTTCTTTTATATGATTTGTTAGGATTGATTCTCCATTTCTAGTTGTTTAACTCTCTTCTCTAATTCAATAACCCTGTTTTCTTCATCAGTCCTGTTATCTTCTGCATTGAATGACTGAGTATTATTATATCTTATTACCCATTGCCTCATGGTGGATATAGCTATTCCATATTCCTCACTTAGGCTTCTATATGTGTGGTTACCCTGGTTGTAAATATTGACTATTTGCTTTTTGAAATTCTCATCGTAATGTTTTCTAGACATTCCCTTCTCCTCCTGTTAAATATTATATCATGTTCGGAAAAGAGTTGTCCTATTTAGTGTAACCTATCCATCTTTTTTATATTCTTTTTCAAAACAGGATAACACTTCTTTAGTTTGCTTATGCCTAATTCCATTTACCTCCATATATAGCATGAGTGTTTTATACGCATTCGAAATCAGAGTGAACGGTGCATTAAATGGTTCTTTAATTGTAATAATTGCATACTTTTGATTTTCTTGAGAAATAGCTTCTAAGTTATCAAATACTAATTCCAAACCTGAAGGTAAAATACAGGCAGCAGCATAACCATGCATATGAAACACATTTATTTGTTCCTGTGACATATATGGAAAATCCCATCCTATAATTTCAGGTTGAGCTATCTTGTGGCTAACTGCCCAGTCTTTTACATGCTTTATAGCATCATCTTCAGGCTTTCTGCTAATTACTGCATACCTCACATATCGAAATAACGCAATTTCTTCAACTCGAATATCTGAATATGCTTCATTACACATATTTACGTCTTCTCGTATTAACTGATCCATAGAACATGAAAAGAGTTTGCATAGTTCTATTACCTTCTCCATCTCTGGGTAGGCCGCATCCAGTTCCCACTTCGAAACAGTCTGCCGGGATACCCCCATTCTTTCAGCTAATTCTTCCTGTGTCATGCCATGATACATTCTCCTTAAATACTGTAAATTTTGTCCAAAGCTCATATTATCATTTCTCCTTTATATTATGCTGAGCTTATTATAATAATAAAAATAATACCTATACACCAACCTGAATTTTCTTTTGTCTGATTTTTAGCAACTTAAAGTTGCACACTTTTTGAGGATTCTATAATATTATTATTTTATTGCCAAGTAAGATTATATAGATAATCTTTCCTTCATATTTTTCTACTTATGTACATTATGGTATACAATCCATCAACTTATCACTTATCAACTCTACTTCCATATTTTCCCTTTAGCCACTCAATTTATCCTATGTCATCAGAATTATACTCTCCTCCGTACCTTGCTACCAATTAGGCTTCGGTATGTTCGCCTTCTTGGGCAAACCTGACATAAGAACATACATCGGCGTTTCACTCCTGTTCTTCTATAATAAAGTTTTGCTTTTTCACACCCCTCAAACCCTGATTCCTTCGTCATAATTTGAATAAAGTTTGCTTTTTTTCTCTCCTTTTCCCATTTTATTCCTTAACTTCGAATCAAGACTTTATTAAAATTATAATAAAGTTCTGCTTTTGTAATGCAGGAATAGAAACAGGAATTAGAATTAAGGATTAAGAAAAAATGAAAATAAAACATGAATTTATATCGTAAATCAAGGATGAATGAAAGAATAAAAAGAAGGAACAAAAGACTGAAAAATAAAGGCATTCTCCCCTTTTAATTCAATCATTTATCCCTTTCTTATTCCTTCTATTATTTTTAATTCCTGCTCCAGGTGTGTGTCAAGTATTCGTGGGCATCTTTCCTTCTCATGAAATCAACCGTTACAATATAATCAAGAAAAATACTTTTAATTTTATCATTTTCCAGAGTTGTCAAGCCTAAAATGCACTCCACTTCGTTACGGACTTGACAACGAAGTCTATCTTTGGGGTCATGATTTTATATTTATAGTTTTTCTTTTCTTTTTCATGTTTTCTTTTCTTTTTAGCGATATTATAGCTAAAATTAGGCATACTACCCCTTCGGAAGATAACCTATCTTATCTTAAAATAAGTTCAACACGGTTTTTTGTTAGATCCCTAATGGCTTTCCTACCAAATGTCATTGGTTGCCCTTCAAAAGGCATAGGAGCCTTCTTTATAGGATATATACCACTATCCTTAGGTTTCTTATTGACCTCTGCAGCTGATAGCTGCACAACCTGTTCTACTACCTCTTCTAATTTATCATCGGTGATCGTATCATCAAATAATGAATCCAATGTCTCATAAAG
>NZ_AZSU01000012.1:5481-8237 GCF_000511955.1 [Clostridium] ultunense DSM 10521
TACTATGACACATGCTTTCTATATTTTTTGCTGATTTTCTATAGGATTGTTCTAATACATTTTCTACTATCTTTTCAGCTAGATTACTAGATACATGGCCTATGGTTTCTTTTTTTAAATATTGGTCTAGTAGGTATACATGCATACTCTTCCCATCATTATCTTCGGTTTGATAGATTCTTCTTTCATACTCTACTTCACCCATAATTGTGTGTATACAGGTTCTCCTGAATCCTTTATTTCGATATTTTTCAGTATCCCTCTTGGCTAGTAACATCAAATCAATTTTTTCTAATATATCTTTCATAATTCCACAGGCTACCTTACAAACAGTTTTATATATTTCTTCTTCAATAGTCTTGAAATCAAGTTCATTATGGTTTACACTTAATATATGCACAGTCTTTCCTCCTTAATGTGTTGTCCTTAACTACATTATAACGGATTGACTATGCATTGGGAAGGCCACTTAAAAGGTCTTCCCTTTTTCAGTTATATATCTAATGCCTACAAAAATTATACACTAACCTGCTCCAGCTTCAACTTCTGTTTTCCTTTTTCTTTCCTTTTTTAAAGGGGAGGGAAGAAGGAAAGTTTAAAGAGAGCAAATGTTTATTATAATAAAAGCAAGAATTTATTATAATAAGCAAGACTTTATTATATTAGGACAACTCCCTCACAAGCCGTGTTACGGCTTCAACATGTGGCGTTCTCGGGAACATATCCATTAACTTCATCTTATCAATTTTATATCCTTTATCCATAAATATCTTTAAATCCCTAACCAGAGTGATAGGATTACAGGACACATATATAAAGGTTTGAGGAGCAAAGTTAATTATCTTATTAATTGCTTTAGGGTGGATACCATCCCTTGGTGGGTCAATGATTATCAGGTCAGGCTTTTCTTTTAATTTATCTACTTCTTCGAACACATCTCCTGAAATAAAATCCACATTATGCAATCCGTTTAACTTAGCATTTTCAATAGCCATCTCTACCGCTTCTTCTATAATCTCTATACCTATTACTTTTTCACAAACAGGTGACAGTATCTGCGCTATAGTACCAGTACCTGAATACAAATCAAATACAATATTGGTTTTTTCATCTTCAATAAAATCTCTAACTATAGAATATAGTCTTTCTGCTCCGAAAGTATTAGTTTGGAAAAATGAAAAAGGTGATATTTTAAATTTTAAACCAAGAATTTCTTCTATAATATATTCTCTTCCATGAAGAAGATTAAGCTTATCTGCTTTCACTACATCAGCTAAACCATCATTTATAGTATGAAGTATGCCTACAATTTTTCCTTCTAACCCATGAATACTCAATAATTCCTTAGTAAAATTATTTGGATCCACTTCTCCTTGACTTGTAGTCACTAAGTTAATCAAAATATCTCTCGTAGATAAAGCTTTTCTAATGACTAAATGTCTTAAAATCCCTTCATGAGTTCTTTTGTTATAAAATGCTGTGTTTATTTCTCTAAAATACTTCATAACCCTTTTTCTTATTAGAGTAAAATCCTTATCTGCAATATTGCATCCATCAGTATCTATAATCTCGTAGAATCTACCTCTTCTATGAAGACCTAACACTAAAGGGCCTCCTTTTATCTCATCACCAAATGTATATTCCATTTTATTTCGATAACCTTCTACTCTAGGGCTTTTTTCTATTCCTAAATAATTCAGTTCCTTAATTTCCTCTTTTTCAAACAAAGCCAATACCTGTTCTTCCTTTAATTTCAATTCATCTTCATATAATAAGGTTTGGTAGGCACATCCTCCACAATCTTTTACATCTGAACAGAGTATGTTTTTTTCTAAAGGAGACCTTTCTAATATTTCCAACAACTTAGCCTCTATATAATTCTTTTTTCTTCTATTTAGAAGGACTTTTACTTTTTGTCCCTTAATACCGCCTTTGAATATTATAGTTTGGTCTTCATATTTACCTATTGATTTATTTGGAAAGATTGTATCTATTATTTCAACTTCAATAATTTTCTTCTTTCTTGCCATATGCATCAACTCCTTTCAAATTATTATACCAGTATTTATAATAAAAAATAAGAAGAAGTTAACACAGAATTAATTCAATGCTCAAAGATTTTTGCAAACAATAACTTAATATTAATAAATAGAAATAAATAACAATATTTTTAACTTAGTGTAAAATAATTGTTGGACAAATAAACAAAAAAATATAGAGAATAATCCTCAATTTGATATAATGTAATCGTCGAAATCACAAAAAAGGAGGATATTCTCTATGAATAATATTATACAATTAATAGCAGGAAAAGTTAAGGGTGAAATTGAAGAAAATATAATAAGAGTTCTTGAAGGCGAAGGAAACCTCGATGATATTGTAGATTCAGTTGGAGAAATGGTTAATGATATTGGTATTAAAACTATTCAAGCAATAATTAGTGAATTAAATAGTATTATTAAAAAATCTCCTGAAAGAAGTGGAAAATACCATGTTCATAAAGGAAAAGTTGAAAGAACTTTAATTACTAAATTTGGTGAATTAGAATTTGAAAGGGCATATTATAAAAATATAAATGAAAATAATTATGTATATATTTTAGATGAATTATTGGGGATAGAGAAATACGAAAGAGTTGAGGGGAATTTAAAGGGAGATATTTTAGATAAATCTACTGATGTAAGTTACAAAAAAGCAGCAGAATTATCTACACCTGTGGATATTAGTAGAGAAACAGTAAAGAAAATCATAAGGGA
>NZ_AZSU01000012.1:9472-12400 GCF_000511955.1 [Clostridium] ultunense DSM 10521
TCAAATAATTGGGAAGGCATTAAAAATTTATTTGGAGAAAAGAAATATAGATGCAGTGCAGAGGGGCATATAAGTCATATATTGTCATCTAGATTAAGTTCAAGACCTATGGGATGGAGTGTAATTGGAGCAGATGAAATGGCACGAATGAGGGTATACAAAGCTAATGGCGGAAGTATAAAGGAATATTATAGGAATACCAGATCTGAAAGAAAAAGAGAAAAAAGAATTTTAGAATTAGATGAAAAAATGATAAATAACGTAAAAAGGACATATAACAATATGGATCCAGATATAATGATAGATATGCCATATATATCAAGAACAGATGGCAGGTGGCTTAAAGGTATGCTTAAAGCCTCATATTTTTAATAACTAACATACTTTAAAATAATATATAAATTTGCCTATCCATTTAGGTTTATTAAGCTTATTTAAAATATAAATTATAGATCGTTACATTGTATAAATACAGGATTAGTATTCTAATATTATTTACAAAATTATTTTTTAATTGTTTTCCAACAATTACTTGACACTATCTATTTTTAAAAAATCCTTGACAAACAATTGAATACTTCATATAATATATCTTAAATATATATTTAGGCTGTGAAGAGGACTAGTAGATTGAAAGATTCTTAAAGGAAGGAAGATTCACCGACTGAAAGATCTTCTAAGATTATTTCATTTGAACCCACCCTCTAAGCTGCAAGCGATAAAGTTTGTCCGTTGGCCAACGTTACAGGCTTTGAGAGGATTAAGTAAATTTTCTTTGCTTAATCAATTTGGGTGGTACCGCGAATTACCTTCGTCCCAGTATGGGATGAGGGTTTTTTTTATTCTCTAAGAAAGGAGTTTTAAAATTGATTTTAAATAAACTTAATATAAATAAGAATGTATTGCTAAAGAAGGCAATATTGGATAAACATGTGCCAGATGACTTCTATTCAACAACTAACCACGCCACTTTCGTTTACCATAATAACCAGTGGATAAAAGTTAAAAACCAAAGGATGGATGCTCTAATAGTAATTAATGAACATGGAGCAATATGTAAAAAATTAAGAGAAATAGAACATGGCGATATGGTAGTATGTGGTGATACTGGCGTAAAGATAATTAATGAAAATAATGATGATAAAGTAGATAACTCATTTAATTTCATGAACAATTATGTTTCATCAGAAAGAAGAAATGATATGCTTATAAAAGATTTAGCATATGAATTATTCTATAATAATAAAAAGTTGACCTTAGTAGCAGGACCTGTAGTAGTTCACACTGGCGGTGATTATTACCTTTCAGAATTGATCCGCCAAAATTATGTATCTAGTTTGTTGACAGGAAATGCTCTTGCAGTTCACGATATAGAAAAAAACCTTTATGGTACTTCATTAGGAGTCTGTGCTAAATCTGGAAGGGTAACTCACAATGGTTATAGAAACCATATGCGAGCTATAAACCATGTCATGAAATACGGCTCCATCAAAAGGACTGTTGAAGCTAAAGCTTTACATTCAGGTATTATGTATGAGTGTGTGAAAAATGATATTCCCTTTGTTCTAGCAGGAAGTCTAAGGGATGATGGTCCATTGCCAGATACAGTTACCGATATTATAAAAGCACAGGATGCTTATAGCCAACATTTACAAAAAGCAGAAATAGTGCTGGTTCTCGGTACTATGCTTCATGGTATTGCTAGTGGCAATATGCTTCCTGCAAAGATTAAGATGATATGTGTAGATATTAATTCCGCTGTGGTAACAAAACTAAGCGATAGAGGAAGTAGCCAAGCTATAGGCATAGTAACTGATGTAGGATTATTTTTAAATCTATTGGTAACTGAAATAGATAAACTAAAAAATAAGTTAGGAACTAGGTTGGCAACCTAGTTCCTGTTTGTTTGATGCCTAACAAAAGGCTCCTTTCAGATATACTAACTAGACTGTAATTAATTTTGTGCTTTAAGTAAGTTTCAATCAGGTAGTGTGAAATAATTTGTGTTTCGTCATTCCAGATTAAGGAATTTTGACAAATTTTAAAATCTATTTTAAGATTAAAATCTTAATTTATTAGGTTCAATAAGAAAGTTAATTAAGCTTACTAAGTTTAGTATATTTTTACACAATAAAACTAAGCTGTCAAGCTTTACAGCTTCTTTATTGAGGGAGATAAAAAGATAGTAGTAGCAAATGTGGGGTTGTGGGTAATTGCAAAGCAATTATCCATCAAATCCACATTTTATTTTTGCTATTTACTCAAAATATCTTCAAAGAAAATATTTAACTGAGCAAGTATTTGATCCCAACCTCTCATTCTTGATGTCCACTTGGATGTAGCATTTACCATTGCTGAATAGAGATTCTTTTCTAAAGAAAAATCTGTTGGAAATATTGTCTTATTTTTTGTTACTTTTCTTAATTGTCTATTAAAATTTTCTATAGTATTTGTTGTGTACATTAACTTTCTAATTTCTGGTGGATATTTGAAAAATGTTGATAATTCAGCCCAATTATTACGCCAACTTGATACACAACTAGGATACTTTTTACCCCATTTATCTTCAAAATAGTCTAACTGAATTAATGCTGTGTTTTCAGTATTTGCTTTATATACTGTTTTTAAATCTTTCATTAATTCACGTATATCCTTGTAATTTACATATCTAGTGGAGTTTCTAATTTGGTGAATAATGCACTTTTGAATCTCTGCTTTTGGATATACTGCTGTTATTGCTTGGCTAAAACCAGGTAAATTGTCTGTTGCAAAAATCAATACATCTTCTAAGCCTCTATTTTTTAGATCGTTTAATACCATAAGCCAATATTTTGAGCTTTCATTTTCACCTACATACATACCTAACACTTCTTTTAATCCATCCATTGTATATGCTAAAACAATGTATACAGCCTTTTTTACTACTAG